>CAXXDW010000005.1:0-520381 GCA_963665575.2 Gammaproteobacteria bacterium
GCAGATCCGTCAGCGGAGATCGCGCAGCTCAGGGAAGTTGCGGTACCGGAGTCGACGGGCTCGCCCGACGACGTGATCTGCCGTCGCGAGGTCAGGACGGGATCGCACTTCGCGACCCGAGTCTGCCGGACGCGAGCGCAGATCGAAGCGGCCCAGCAGGATTCGCAGGAGTTCCTGCGCGAGCGGCAGAGCCTTGGCGGTGCCGCGGCCGGAGGCGAGGGGACCACCCAGTAGCATCGATGGCGCTTCGGCGCCGCGTGAGCTGCCGAACGCCGAGGTCGCGGGCAGGCCGTCCCGTCCCCGTGCTCGCACCGCAGTACGCCTGACCTTAGAATCGCGCGACAATGGATCGCGCCGAATTCCACTTCGTCCTTCCTGCCGAGCTCATCGCTCAGGCCCCGCTCGAGGAACGCTCCGCAAGCCGCCTGCTCGTGGTCCGTGAGGACGCGGTCGAGGACGCGGCGTTCGCCGACCTCGTCGATTTCCTGAGTCCTTCCGACATGCTCGTTTTCAACGACACGCGGGTGCTGCCGGCCCGGCTCTTCGGCCGCAAGTCGAGCGGCGGCCGCGTCGAGCTGCTGCTCGAACGCATTACCGGCGAGCGTTCCGCCCGCGTGCAGATCAGGGCCAGCAGGAGTCCGCGTCCAGGGACGGAAATTGCACTGCCGGGCGGGGCGTCACTCGTGGTGGAGCAGCGGCAGGGCAGCATGTTCGAAGTCCGCTTCGATCGTCCGCTTGCGCCCTACCTGGACCGCCATGGCGAAGTGCCGTTGCCCCCGTATATCGATCGCGCCGCCGTCGCCGCCGACCGTGACCGCTACCAGACGGTCTACGCCGAGGTGCCCGGTGCGGTGGCCGCGCCGACAGCCGGACTGCACTTCGACCGGAACCTGCTCGACGCACTCGCCCGCAAGGGCGTCGGACGGGCGAATCTGACGCTGCACGTCGGCGCGGGGACGTTCGCGCCCGTGCGCGCGCGGCGCATCGAGGACCATGAGCTGCACGCCGAGTGGCTCAAGGTCCCGGCGAGCCTCTGCGAGCGGATCGAGAGCGCGAAGGCGGCCGGCGGCCGGGTCGTCGCGGTCGGCACGACCACGGTGCGCGCGCTTGAGACCGCGGCGTGCGCCGGGCGGCTCGCGCCGTTCGAAGGCGAATCGCAGCTCTTCATCTACCCGGGATTCCGCTTTCGCGTCGTCGATGCGCTAATCACGAACTTCCACCTTCCGGAGTCGTCGCTGCTCATGCTCGTCGCGGCGTTCGCAGGCCACGGCCGGATCATGCGGGCCTACCGGCATGCCGTCGAGCGGCGCTACCGCTTCTTCAGCTACGGTGACGCGATGTTCGTGGCGCGCTCGGCAATGCCCCCGGTCAACAGCGCCGCTGTGCCGTGAGTCTGCCGTGGCGCGCTCGGCAATGCCCCCGGTCAACAGCGCCGTTGTGCCGTGAGTCTGCCGTGGCGGAACGTGCCCAAGCGCCTCGTGGTTGTCGCCGGGGACGGCGCCCATGAGGTTTGAGCTTGCCGCGACCGACGGCGCCGCCCGGCGCGGGCCCGGCTGAGTTTCGTGCGCGGGGTCGTCGATACGCCGGCGTTCATGCCGGTCGGGACCTACGGCAGCGTCAAGGCGATGACGGGGGAGGAACTGATCGGCGTCGGCAGCCAGATCATCCTCGGCAACACCTTCCACCTGATGCAAAGGCCCGGCGTCGATGTGGTGCGGGCACACGGCGGCCTGCATGAGTTCATGCACTGGGCGGGACCGATACTCACGGACTCCGGCGGCTTCCAGGTCTGGAGCCTGCAGACGCTGAGGAAGCTCACGGAGGACGGCGCCGAGTTCCGTTCGCCCGTCGACGGCTCCCCGGTGAAGCTCACTCCGGAGCGCTCGATCGAAGTGCAGCATGAGTTCGGCGCGGACATCGTCATGGTCTTCGACGAATGCACGGACTTCCCGGTCGCCGAGCGCGAGGCAAGGGCGTCGATGCAGCGCTCGCTGCGCTGGGCGAAGCGCAGCCGCGCGGCCTTCGACGCCCGGAAAGCCGGCAGCGCGGACAGCGATGCGGCGTTGTTCGGCATCGTGCAGGGCAGCGTTTATGACGGGCTCAGGCGCGAATCGCTGGCCGGGCTCGTCGAACTGGACTTCGACGGCTACGCACTTGGCGGACTCGCCGTCGGGGAGCCGGAAGAACAGCGTCTCGGCGTTCTCGAGACGATGGGGCCAGCGCTGCCCGCCGACCGTCCCCGTTATCTAATGGGCGTCGGGACGCCGGCGGATCTCGTCAAGGCCGTCGCGCGCGGCATCGACATGTTCGATTGCGTGATCCCGACGCGTCATGCGCGCAACGGGCAGTTGTTCACGAGCGAGGGTCGGATCAACATCCGCAACAGCCGGTTCCGGGCCGACACGGCGCCGCTCGATCCCGCGTGCGGCTGCTATACCTGCCGCCACTACTCGCGCGCCTATCTGCGCCATCTGCAGCAGTGCAATGAGATACTCGGCGCGAGGCTCGCGACTCTGCACAACCTGCATCACTATCACGAACTCATGACCTCGATGCGCGCTGCGATCGAGGCCGGCAGCTTCGCCGCGCTGGCCGCAGAGGTCGTTGCGCGCGGCACAGCAGGCCGGTGAGCTATGCCATAATACGCGGCCGACTCATCGTTCGATTTCCCCCGTTTTGGCCGAATCGTGCCGCACGGGTTGCCGGATATCGTTTCGTTGAGCGGAAGACTGCTTCGTCGAAGACGACTGACGGGGCGGAAGACTGCCTCGCCGAAGACGGCTGAATGGATGGACGCTTGGGATGGACTCTCTTATCGGAATATTCATCGACACGGCCTGGGCTCAGCAGGGCGACGGCGGAAACGCGCTGTTCAGCTTTCTCCCGCTGATCGTCATATTCGTGCTGTTCTATTTCCTGCTCATTCGTCCGCAGACGAAGAAGCAGAAGGAACACCGGGCCATGGTCGAAGGGCTCGGCACGGGCGACGAGGTCGTGACCGGCGGCGGCGTGCTCGGCAGGGTCAGCGAACTCGGCCCTGAGTTCGTGACGGTCGAGGTTGCCGACAACGTGTCGATCAAGGTGCGCAGGCAGACGATCACGGCGGTGATGCCGAAGGGCACCCTGAAGAGCGTCTGAGGCGCAGCGGCAACGGGGACCTTGCAATGTCCGGCATGGCGCCCAATATGATCATGAAGAGCGTCCGGCTTGCGCCCGTTCACAAAGGCTCCAAGGCATGAACCGCTATCCCAACTGGCTCAACTACCTGGTGCTGTTCGTCATCCTGGCGGGCGCACTGCTGGCCTTGCCGAACGTGTACGGCGTCGACGCCGGCGTGCATGTTTCGCGTCCCGATGCCAACCCGCTGCAGGAGTCGACGCTCAGCCAGATCGAGGCGATTCTCGACGAGGAGGAGATCGGGTTCGTGTCAGCCGCGCTCGAGGACGACGCGGGGCTCATCCGGTTTGCAAACGAGGCCGATCAGCAGCGCGCCAATGAACTTTTGCGCGAGCGCATGCCCAATCACATCATCGCGCTCACGCTCGCACCGCGCACGCCGGGCTGGCTCGGCGCGCTCGGTCTGGAACCGATGAACCTGGGGCTGGACCTGCGCGGCGGCGTTCATTTTCTCTACCAGGTCGACCTCGACAGCGCGGTCCAGCAGTTCCTGGGCACTTACGAGGCGAGCCTTCGCACCGAGTTGCGCGAAGCCGGGATTCGCAACCGCGTGCGCGTCGAGGGCGACGCGCTGCTCGTGCCGATCATCGACGGCGGCGATCTCGACGAGGTCGAGCGCATGATCCGCGCGCTCGACGAGGCGGGAGCCCTGCAGCTCGTCGACCGGCTCATCGTCGATCGCGTGACTTTCGACGACGGTCCGGGCTTCCGGGTGCAACTCGCCGACACGCTCTTGCGCGAGCGGCAGGACTTTGCGATCCAGCAGAACACGACCACATTGCGCAACCGGGTCAACGAACTCGGAGTCGCCGAGCCCGTCGTACAGCGCCAGGGGCTCGACCGGATACTGATCCAGCTTCCGGGCGTTCAGGACCCCGCGCAGGCCGAGCGCATCCTCGGCGCGACGGCGACGCTCCAATTCCGTCTCGTCGACACCGTGAACAACGCCTACGACGCCCAGGAGCGCGGCCGCGCCCCGCTCGGATCGGAGCTTTACAGCGACACGGGCGGCCTGCCCGTGCTGTTGCGCCGGGAAGTCATCGTTACGGGCGACCAGATCACGGATGCGACTTCGGGATATGACCAGGGCCAGCCGGCCGTGTTCGTCAACCTCGACTCGAGCGGCGCGAACCGCATGCTCGACACGACCGCGGAAAACCTCGGCAATCCGATGGCCGTACTTTTCATCGAGGAGACGCCCGAGCTCGTCGAGCGCAACGGTGAGGAGTTCATCGAGACCGTGTCCGAAGAGACGGTCATCAACCAGGCGACCATTCAGGGCGTATTCTCGAGCCGCTTCCGGATTACGGGCCTGACGCCGTTCGAGGCGCAGGACCTCGCGCTGCTGCTCAGGGCCGGTGCGCTCGCAACGCCGATCTTCAAGATCGAGGAGCGGACCATAGGGCCGAGCCTCGGCCAGGACAACATCAACCAGGGGCGCCTGGCGATCATCATCGGTTTCCTCGCCGTGGTCGTCTTCATGGCGATCTACTATCGGGTGTTCGGGCTCGTTGCGAACCTCGCGCTGTTTGCGAACCTCGTGCTGATCGTGGCATTGCTGTCGCTGCTGCAGGCGGCGCTCACGCTGCCCGGCATCGCCGGCATCGTGCTGACCGTCGGCATGGCCGTCGACGCCAACGTACTGATATTCGAACGCATCCGCGAGGAGCTCAGAAACGGCAACTCGCCTCAGGCGAGCATACGGGCGGGCTACGAGAAGGCGTTTTCGACGATCGCCGATGCCAACATCACCACGCTGATCGCCGCGACCGTGCTCTTCACGCTCGGTACGGGTCCGATCAGGGGATTCGCGGTCACGCTCGGGCTCGGGATCCTGACGTCGATGTTCACTTCCATCGTCGGCACGCGCGCGGTCGTGAACCTCATCTACGGCGGCCGCCACCAGGTGCAGCGGCTCGCCATCGGCGGTAACGCCTGATGCCGCTATTCAATCAAACGCCAAACTTCAACTTCATGGGGCCGCGGCGCCTCGCGACGGGCATTTCGGCCGTGCTGATCGTCGCCACGTTCGCGTCGCTTGCCTTTCGCAGCCTCAATTTCGGCATCGAATTCACGGGCGGCGTGCTGCTTGAGGTCGGCTACGAGACGTCCGTGGATCTGGAGACCGTTCGCGGGGTGCTCGCCGAGGAAGGTTATGCGAACCCGAGCGTGCAGTTCTTCGGCTCCTCGACCGACGTTCTGATCCGCTTGCCGCCGGTCGAGGATGTCGAGGAAGGGGCAAGCATCGGCGAACAGGCGTTCGTGGCGCTGCAGGCGCGCGACCCGACGGTCGAACTGCGGCGCGTGGAGTTCGTGGGCCCGCAGGTCGGCGAAGACCTGCGCGAGCAGGGCGGTCTCGCGATGCTGTTCGCGCTGATCATGATCTTCACCTACATCATGCTGCGCTTTCGCTGGAAGTTCGCCGCGGGCGCGATCGCGGCGCTGGTTCACGATGTGCTCATCACGGTGGGTTTCTTCTCGATCACGGGGCTGACCTTCGATCTGACGGTGCTCGCGGCCCTGCTCGCGGTCATCGGCTACTCGCTGAACGACACGATCGTCATCTTCGACCGGATCCGCGAGAACTTCCGCCTGATCCGCCGGGGCTCCGCGGTCGAGATCGTCAATACCTCGATCAACCAGACGCTGGCGCGCACGGTGATCACGGGAATCACGACGCTGATCGTGCTGGTCGCGCTGCTGCTGCTTGGCGGCGAAACCGTCTATGGATTCTCGGTCGCGTTGATCGCGGGCGTGCTGATCGGAACGTATTCCTCGATCTACGTCGCAAGTTCCGCAGCGCTCGCGCTCGATGTCTCGCCGGCCGACCTGATCCCGCCCAAGCGCGAGGAAGCCGACGAGATGCCGTAGGCTTGCGGCCCGCACCCGGTCCGCCCGCGGTGTAACAGTGTCGGAATTGTGCGACTTGCCAGCGGTAGCTAAAGCTTCCGCGCATACGGCGCGAGCAGCTTCGACAGCGCCGCATAGACTTTGGGCGTGCCGGCGACGATATCGCCGCTTTCCATGAACGCATCGGTGCCGTTGAAGTCGCTGATGCGGCCGCCGGCCTCGCGAATGATCAGCGTGCCGGCGGCGAGATCCCATTTCTGCAGTCCGAGTTCCCAGAACCCGTCGACCCGCCCGGCGGCGACGTAGCACAGATCGAGCGCGGCCGATCCGAGTCGCCTGACCCCTGCCGTCTCGACAATCACGGCGCGCAGCATCTCGAGATAGGCGTCCGTGCGCTCGGCCGTGATCCGGTAGGGGAAGCCCGTCGCGAGCAGTGCCCGGCGCAGGCTGATCCGCTTGCTCACGCGGATGCGCCGGCCGTCGAGCTGTGCGCCTTCGCCGCGGCTGGCCGTGAAAATCTCCTGGCGCAGCGGATCGTAGACGACGCCGTGCTCGAGCGTCCCGGAACGGGCAACCGCAATCGACACCGAAAATACGGGAAAACCGTGCAGGTAGTTCGTCGTGCCGTCGAGCGGATCGATGATCCACTGGTACTCGTGTTCCCCAAGGGAGCCGCTCTCCTCGCCGAGGATGGCGTGGTCGGGATAATGGTCGCGGATCACCTCGATGATCGCCTCCTCGGCGGCGCGATCCACCGCGGAGACGAACTCGTTGCGCCCCTTCTCGACGACCTCGAGCGATTCGAGCCGGTTGATCTGGCGCACCATGATCTCGCCGGCCCGCCGGGCGGCCCGCACTCCGATATTGACCATCCCGTGCATCGCGGGACGCAGCGTAGAATACTCGTCCGTCGCAGACAATCCCGGCAGCCGTGCAAATTCCCGTCCGCATCGTTCTCGTCAGGCCGACTCACCCCGGCAATATCGGGGCGACGGCGCGTGCCATGAAGACCATGGGGCTCAGCGACCTGGCACTCGTCGCGCCGAAGCACTTTCCGAGCGAGGAGGCGACGGCGCGGGCCTCCGGCGCCGCCGACGTGCTCGAGCACGCATCGGTGACGGCGACCTTGCCCGAGGCGATCGGCGACTGCGGCTACGTGATCGGTGCGAGCGCGCGGCTGCGCGGCTCGAGGTGGCCCGTCGTCGATTCGCGAACCTGCGCGGAATCGATCTGGCGGCGACTGGGGGACAACCGCGTCGCAATTGTCTTGGGGCCGGAACATTCGGGCCTGAGCAACGAGGATCTCGGCCGCTGCCGTGAACTTGTCCACATTCCGGCGAACCCGGAGTTCGGTTCGCTGAACCTCGCGATGGCCGTGCAGGTCCTGTGCTACGAGCTGCGCATGTGCCGGCCCGGTTCGGGCATCGCGGCGGAGGAAACGCGCGTCGCACCGCTTGCGAGCGCCGAGGAACTGGAGGGCTTTCACGAACACCTCGAAAGCGTGCTCGCGACGGCGGGTTTTCTTCATCCCGTGCATCAGAAGCAGCTCAAGCTCAAGCTCAGACGGCTGTTTCATCGTGCGCGGCCGGACCAGAACGAGATCAACATACTGCGCGGGATCGTCGCCGCGCTCGATCCCGCGAAAGTCATGGAAAGGAGGGGGCCGACGTGAGCGCAAGGCCGCTTTATCTCGACAACGCGGCGACGACGGCCGTCGATCCTGAAGTCATCGCCGCGATGACGGCCTGCCTCGGGACCGACGGCAGTTTCGAGAACCCGTCATCGGCGCACCCCGGCGGCGCGCGCGCGCGCCAACTCGTCGAGGACGCCCGCGAACGGATCGCCGCGCTCGTCAATGCGCAAGCCGACGAGATCGTGTTCACGTCCGGAGCCACGGAATCGAACAATCTCGCGATTCTCGGCAGCTTCGATGCCGACCCGCCGTCGCGCAAGCACTTCGTCACCACGCGCATCGAGCATCATTCCGTAGTAGACACGGCTCGCGTACTCGAGGCCCGTGGAATCGAAGTGACCCGGCTCGACTGTGACGCGGAGGGCGTCGTCACCGCAGGGCAGGTGCTCGACGCAATCACCGACGCCACGGCCCTCGTCTCCGTCATGCATGTCAACAACGAGATCGGCGTGATTCAGGACATCGAGGCGATCGCACAAGCCTGCGCGTCGCGCGAAGTGCGCCTGCATGTCGACGCCGCGCAGAGCGCCGGCAAGATTCCGCTCGATCTCGGCGGCTGGGGCGTGGATCTTTGTTCGCTGACCGCGCACAAGGCGCATGGTCCGAAGGGAATCGGCGCGCTCTACGTCGCAGGGGGCGTAACACTCGCGCCGCAGTTGCACGGCGGCGAGCAGGAAAGGGGGCCCTGCGCGCCGGCACGCTCGCTACCCACCAGATCGTCGGCATGGGCAAGACCTTCGAACTTGCACGGCCCGAGCGCGACGGACCCCGCCTTGCGAAGCTGCGCGACAGGCTCTGGCGCGGCCTCGGCGAGATCGAAGGCATCCGCCTGAACGGCTGTCGCGAGCGCTCTGCACCGCACATTCTCAACGTCTGCTTTCCGGGCATCGAAGGCGAGAGCCTGCGGCTGGCACTGGCCGACATCGCGGTATCGGCGGGTTCGGCGTGCGCCTCGGACGATCCCGAACCGTCGCACGTCCTGTCGAGCCTCGGCTTGAGCGACGCTCTCGCGCAAAGCTCATTGCGTCTGAGCGTCGGCCGGTTCACCGAGCCCGCCGACGTCGACCGGGCGGTCGAACGCATTGGCGCGGAGGTCGCGCGGCTGCGCGCGCTCGCCGACGGAGCGCCGGCGTGGTGCTCGACCTGAACCTTTGAGCTAAACTATTGTCAGCCAATGAATTACAGCTCGGAGGTGCTGCAACGTTTCGGTCTGCCCCCGGCAGACGGGGCGTTTCCCGACGAGACGGAAGGCGTTGTTCGCGGCGAAGCCGAAGATCGAAGCCTCGGCATCTGGATACGGTTCGATGTCCAGGTGCGCGATGGCTTGATCCGGGCCGTCCGCTTCCGCTTGTTTGGCTGCCCGCATGCGATCGCCGCGGCCAGCCTGATTTGCGAGCGGCTCGAGGGCAAACCGGCTCGGGCGCTTGCCGCTATCGACTTGCGGGCCGTTGCGGGGAGCCTGGATCTACCGGTTGAAAAGTACGGCTTGTTGCTCAGGATCGAGGATGCATTGCTCGCGTGCCGGCATGCGCTTGGGCGTTCGCAAGACACGAGCGGAGCACGGAACAACCGCGACGAAGACGAAACGAAGGACTCATAGCGATGGCAATTTCATTGACAAACAGCGCGGCTGAACGGGTCAGAAGCTACCTTGAGCGGCGCGGCCAGGGGGTGGGGCTCAGGGTGGGCGTGCGCAAGACCGGCTGCTCCGGCTACGCCTACGTGATCGACTACGCCGATTCCGTCGACACTGACGACGTGATTTTCGAACACGGCGGAGTCAAGGTCGTCGTCGATACGAAGAGCCTTGCGCTCATCGACGGCACGGAAGTCGACTTCGTCAAGGAAGGCATCAACGAAGCCTTCAAGTTTCGCAATCCCAACATCAAGGGCGAATGCGGCTGCGGCGAGAGCTTCAGCGTATAGCAGCCCGCGGCAGAACCCCGCGTCGCACCGAGACCGGCGAGGCGCCCGGCTGACAAGGCGTGAGGAACGAGAATCTTGAACAACCTGACCGGAAGTCCGCCTCGCAAAGCCTGGTTGAGCGACGAGCAACGCGCTCAGGCGGAGTGCATCACCGGTCGATCGGCCGTCTTCGGCCAGGCGTTTCGCCCCGTACAGAAGGGTTTTGCCGCAGGCTGCCATGTACCCAAACCCCCGGCCTGCCGCAAACGTAAGGGGAGTTGCACCACGGGCCACTTGAAACCCTCGCGCGCATGGACGCGCGCGTGGAGCCTACAGGGATGTATTCACGGCGTGTTTCAAGTGGCCCGTGGTGCAACTCCCCGTCCAATCCATGAATCTTGACCCCAGGTGAGCAATGGCAGTCGAACGTACGTTATCCATCATCAAACCCGACGGCGTTGAACGGAACCTGATCGGCGAGATCTACGGGCGTTTCGAGCGCGCGGGCCTCACGGTCGTCGCGGCGAAGATGGCGCATCTGAGCCGCGAGGAGGCCGAGGGTTTCTATGCCGTCCATCGCGAGCGGCCGTTTTTCGCAGACCTCGTCGAATACATGACGTCCGGTCCCGTCATGATCCAGGCGCTCGAGGGCGACAACGCCATTGCGGTCAATCGCAAGCTCATGGGAGCGACCGACCCGAAAGCCGCAGCTCCGGGAACCATCAGGGCGGATTATGCGGATTCGATCGAGCAAAACGTCGTGCACGGTTCCGACGCTCCTGAAACCGCGGCCGTCGAGGTGAGCTACTTTTTCAACGAGGCCGAGATTTGTCCGCGAACGCGTTGAGTGTATCGAACCGGGACGATGGCAAACGGAACTTGCTCGGAATGCCCGAGGAGGCATTGGTAGGGTTCTTCGAGGACCTTGACCAGAAGCCGTTTCGCGCGCGGCAGATCATGCGCTGGGTGTACAAGCGCCGCGTGCTCGATTTCGCGGCGATGACGGACCTGAGCAAGGCGCTTCGCGAGCAACTTGGCGCCGTGGCGGATCTCAGGCTGCCGGACGTGATCTCCGTCGAGCGCTCCGCCGACGGAACGCGCAAGTGGCTGCTCGACGTCGGCGGCGGGCAGGCCGTGGAGACCGTGTTCATCCCCGAACCCAGGCGCGCGACGCTGTGTATTTCCTCGCAGGCCGGCTGCGCACTCGACTGCGCATTCTGTGCGACCGGCAAACAGGGCTTCAACCGCAACCTGTCGATCGCCGAGATGCTCGGCCAGGTGGTGCTCGCCAGCATCGAGGTCGCACCGGTCGAAATCAGCAACGTCGTGTTCATGGGCATGGGCGAGCCGCTCGCCAATTACGCCAATATCGTGCCCGTGGCGAAACTGCTGATCAACGATCGCGCCTACGGCCTCTCCAGGCGCCGTGTCACGATCAGCACGGCGGGACTGGTCCCGCAGATCACGCGATTGGCCGACGAGTGCAACGTGGCGCTCGCAGTTTCGCTGCATGCTCCGAACGACGAGCTTCGCGACGAGCTCGTACCGATCAATCGCATCCACCCGATCGAGAGCCTGCTCGACGCTTGCTGGAGTTACGCCAGGGTGCTCGCGTCCCGACAGGTCACGTTCGAATACGTGATGCTCGACGGCGTCAACGACAGCCCGGCGCATGCGCGCGATCTCGCGCGCCTGTTGCGGGGGCGGCCGGCCAAGGTCAATCTCATTCCGTTCAACTCCTTTCCCGGCTCGGGTTTTCGCTGTTCCTCGGCGGAATCGATAGAAGCGTTCTGGCAGGTTCTTCAGTCCCGGGGCATAGTTGCGACGATCAGGAGGCCGCGCGGCGACGACATCGCCGCGGCGTGCGGTCAACTGGCCGGCCGGATCGACGACCGGCGCAAGGTGCGTTTGAGTCAAAAACTCATCGGAACCGAAGGCAAATGAGTAGCTGGCGACTGATCGCGGTTCTCGGCTGCATGGCCGCGTATCTGCCCGCGTGCGCATCCACCGCGACTTCCGGGCGCGACGCTCGGGCCTCCGACGCGGCGGCGGCAACCGCGAACGTGAACCTGGGCGCCGAATACCTGCGCCGAGGCCGCGCGACGGTCGCAGTCGATGTGCTCGAGCGGGCACTTGCGATCGAGCCCGGACACGCGGGCGCGCATTTCACGATCGCGCTGGCCTACGGGGCGCTTGGCGAACTCGAACTTGCCGAAACGCACCATCGGCACGCGCTTCGGCTCGATTCCGGGAATGCCGCCGCACAGAACGGCTATGCTGTCTTTCTTTGCCGCCGGAATCGCTGGCCGGAGGCTGAACCGCTGTTCAGGCAGGCTGCCCGGAACGCCGACTACGGGACGCCCGAAGCCGCGCTCGCAAACGCCGGAACCTGTGCGCGCAACGCGAACGATCCCGACTCGGCCCGAAAGTATTTTCTCGAAGCGCTCGGGATCGATCCGGCCTATCCCGACGCGCTTGCAGGCCTGCTCGATATCGCCTGGCGGAACGGCAACCACATGGAGGCGCGCTCGTGGTTGCAGCGCACGCTGGCGGTCCGGCCGGCCGATGCCGGGTTGCTGTTTCTCTGTGTCCGCATCGAGCGGGAACTTGCCGATGCGGCGGCTGCCGAACGCTGCGCGAACCGGCTGCGCGACGACTTTCCAGACTCGGTGGAGTTTGCTCAAATACGCGAATCGAGACGTGATGCAGGAAACTGACAGCCAGTCCGGCACGGCGGAGCAGCGAACCGGGGAGACACGGGGCCTCGGCGCCCGGCTACGCTCCGAGCGCAAACGGCAGAACCTGTCGCGCGAGCAGATCGCGGAAGAGTTGCGCCTGGAGCCTCGCGTGCTGCAGGCACTCGAGGATGAACGTTTCGAGGATCTCGTTGCGCCCGTTTTTGCCAGGGGCTATTTGCGGCAGTACGGCAAGAAACTGGGTCTTGATTGCGAGGGCTTGCTTCGCGAATACGATCGTTTGACGGAACACTCGGACATCGAAGTGCCTCCGCCCCAAAGTGTCGCGGTCAGGGCAATGGAACTGCAGTTGAGCCGCCGATGGATACTCGCTGCACTGATTGTGATGTTTGTCGCCGCGGTCGGAGCCGGTGCGGTCTGGTGGTTCGGCGGCGTTGGGGGTTTCGCCGAACGCTTCGGTCTGGCGTCGAGCTCGACGAATCCGGCCGCATTGCCCTATCCGACATCGTCAGCGGACGAAACGGAACCCGAGGAAGCGTTGCTGCGAACGGACGCCCAGGGCGCACGGCCGGCGGCGGTCGGGCGGCAGGCTGTAGGCCCTTCGCTGGCGGAGTTCATCCTCGGTCACGTGCCCGATCGGTCAGATTCCGTCGATTCCGCCGAAGTCTCCCGGCCGTTCGATCCCGGAGATCCGGCCAGGTTGGCGGATCCCGCCGGTTCCGTCGATCCTGCAGAGCCGGCCGGGTTGCTTGGCCGCGCCGATACCGCGACCCCTGCCGTCCCCGGCAACGGCATCGATCCGGGAGTTGCAGCCAGTCCCGTCAGTACACCGGACGATCTCTCCGGCTACGCAACCGTCGAGGCGGCGCTGACCTTCGTCGAGGACTCCTGGGCGGAAGTTACCGACGCGCGCGGCGTCAGGCTCGTCTACGATCTCGGTACCGCCGGCGAGCAGCAAACGGTCGTCGGAGCAGCACCCGTCGACTTCCTGTTCGGCAACGCGGGTGGAGTTTTGCTCGCGATCGACGGTGAGCCGTATGTCATCCCGCGTTCGGACAGTCCCGGCACCGTGGTCGGGTTCACGATCGAAGCTTCAGGCGACTGAGCGTTTCATGGCCAATCTCATCCAGCCCGTTCGAGGCATGAACGACATTCTCCCGGACGCCGAGCGCGCCTGGGAGGCCGTCGAGTCCGCGGCCGCGGAACTCTTCGGAGCCTACGGTTATCGCCGTATCCGCATTCCGATACTCGAGAAGACGGAGCTGTTCAGCCGGGCGATCGGCGAGTTGACCGATATCGTCGAGAAGGAAATGTATACCTTCGCCGACCGCAACGGCGACAGTCTCACGATGCGGCCGGAGGCGACGGCGAGCGTCGTGCGCGCCTGCCTGAGTCACGGCCTGCTGCACAACCGGCAGCAAAAGCTCTGGTGCAGCGGTCCCATGTTCCGGCACGAGAAGCCGCAGAAGGGGCGCTACCGCCAGTTCCATCAGATCAACATCGAAGCGCTGGGTCACGCCGAGCCCGAAGTCGACGCCGAACTCATCGTCATATCAGCGAGACTCTGGGAAGAGCTGGGCGTGGGCATGGCGCTCGAGATCAACTCACTCGGCACGCCGGAGTCGAGAACAGGCTACAAGCAGGCGCTCGTCGACTACTTCGAGAAACGCCGCGGCGACCTCGACGGCGACAGCCTGAGACGCCTCCAACGCAATCCCTTGCGGATCCTCGACAGCAAGAATCCGGCATTGCGGGAACTCATCGCCGGGGCGCCCGTGCTCGAGGACTACCTCGACGTGGCGTCGCGCGACCACTTCGAGCGCGTTCGCACGCTGTTGACCGATGTCGGTGTCGATTTCACGGTCAATCCGCGCCTCGTGCGCGGCCTCGATTACTATACGCGCACGGTGTTCGAGTGGGTCACGGACCGACTCGGCGCCCAGAGTGCCGTGTGTTCCGGAGGCCGCTACGATGGGCTCGTGAGCCAGATCGGCGGCCGGGCGACGCCCGGCGTCGGCTGGGCGCTCGGCATCGAACGGGTCGTCGAGCTCATGCGTGACGCAGGTTTCGACGATGCCGGGCGGAGTCCGGACGTCTACGTGGTCGGCGTCGGAGACCAGGCGCAACGCGAGTGCTTTGCGGCGGCGGAACGCTTGCGCGCGGCAGTGCCGGGCGTCAGGCTCGTGATGGGTCCGCCCGGCGGCTTCCGGGCCCAGCTCAGGCGGGCGGACAGGAGCGGTGCGCGCTTCGCGTTGATCGTTGGCGACGACGAACTTGCGACCGGCAAGTTCAGCGTCAAGCCGCTTCGGGAGGACCGCGCGCAGGAACTTGTCCCTCGCGACGAAATTGCGGGCTGGCTTGAACGCGAACTGGGCAGAAAACAGTAGACTATTGCGGAGCCGGCGCGCACAGCGCGCGGTACGGTTCCCTGGCACGACAGCGCGGAGCAAGGCGTGAACGAATTTCTATCGGAACGAGAGCAGCTTGAAGTCTTCAGGCAATGGTGGCGCGAGAACGGCTGGTATCTCGTCGGCGGGGCCGGCGTCGCGTTGCTCGGCTATTTCGGCTGGAACCAGTATCAGGCGCGCGAGCAGGCCGTTGCCGAGCAGGCGGCCGCGCTCTACGTCGAATTGCAGCAGGCCGTCGAGGACGACAGTCCCGAGGTCGAACAGATTCTTGCCGAACTCAAGGCGGACCATGCGGACAGTCCCTACGCGCATCAGGGCAGTCTGTTGATCGCGCGAGACCTGCTCATCAGCGATCCGGCGCGTGCCACCGAAGAGCTGCGCCGCGTCATGACGACGAGCGGCGATGCGGAGCTATCCATGGTCGCGCGCCTCAGGCTTGCGCGCGTGCTCGCCTGGCGCGAGTCCTACGATGAAGCGCTGACGCTGCTTCAGGTCGAGCAACCCGGGCAGTTCGCTGCCCGCATCAGCGAAATTGAAGGCGATATCCACGTCGGGCTCGGCGACGCGAGCGCGGCGCGCGCCGCTTATGAACGGGCCCTGGCCGAGCCGGGTTGGGAGACCCTGGACCGCAATCTGCTCAGCATCAAGCTCAATGACCTTGAGCCTGTGCAGACAGTCAGCGCGGCCGGGGAGGAAGTCGAATGAACCGATCGCTGATCGTGCCGGTCATGTCGGTCGCCGCGCTCGGCCTCGGCGGTTGCGGACTCTTCGGGGGTGGTGACGAAGACACGGTGGAGCAGCCCGCCGAACTCACCGCCTTCGACAGCTCCATGCGTGTGCGCAGGGTCTGGCGCAGCCGGGTCGGCGACGCGACCGAACGGCTCAGGCTCGGTCTCAGGCCGGCGACCGACGGCACGAGGATCTTCGCCGGCACGCACGACGGCAACGCCGTTGCCCTCGATGCTGAAACCGGCCGGGAGCAGTGGTCCGTCGAGACCGAACTGCCGCTGTCTGCGGGTCCGGGGTTCGGCGCCGGCCTGCTCGTATTCGGTACGGACGACGGCGATCTCGTCGCGCTCGAAGCGACGGACGGATCGCAACGTTGGCGCGTGGCGGTCGGCAGCGAGGTGCTCGCGCCGCCCGCCGTGACGGCTGGTGTAGTCGTGTACCGTTCCGTAGACGGGCGCCTGCGCGGCGCGTCGACCGAGGACGGAACGCCGATCTGGTCGGTCGAGCAGTCGCTGCCGGCGCTGACGCTGCGCGGCAATACGGCGCCCTACCTCGCCGGGCAGCTCGTAATCAGCGGCTTCGCCAACGGGCGCCTCGGCGCCTATGACGTCTCAAGCGGCGAGCGGGTCTGGGATCTCGCGGTCGCCAATCCAACCGGGCGCAATGAACTTGAACGGCTCGTGGACATCAGCGCGGGTCTGCAGGTCGTCGGCAACGATGTTTACACGGTCGGTTACCAGGGCCGCGCGCTCGGTGTGGACCTGCGCAACGGAATTGTGATCTGGCAACAGGACATGTCTTCCCACGCGGGTCTCGGGGTGGATCTCAACAACGTTTACGTCACGAGCGATGTCGATGCGGTCGTTGCGCTCGACCGGCAGGCCGGCACGCCGATCTGGAGCCAGGAGGCGCTGAGGCTGCGCGACGTGACCGCGCCGACGCGTCACGGCCAGGCGGTCGTCGTCGGCGATTTCGAAGGTTACCTGCACTGGCTCGATCCGAACGACGGCCGTTTTCTGGCCCGGACGCGCGCTGCAGGGGACCGGATCACTGCTGCGCCCCTGGTTGCAGGCCTCAACGTCTACGTTCAGGCCGACGACGGATCGGTCGCCGCATTTCAGGTCGTCGGCGAGTCCGGCTGAGACCGGAGCGGTGGTTTCATGTTGCCCGCGGTGGCACTCGTCGGCCGGCCAAACGTCGGCAAGTCGACACTTTTCAACCAACTGACGCGCTCGCGCGACGCGCTTGTCGCCGACTCTCCGGGTGTCACGCGGGATCGCCGCTACGGCTTCGGGCGGCGCGAGGGCCTCGGCTTCATCGTCATCGATACCGGCGGACTCGGTGCGAGCGGCAGCGCCGAGATCGAAGCAGGCATCGAACGGCAGGTCGGCGCGGCGCTCGACGAAGCGGACCTCGTCGTGCTCGTCGTCGATTACCGCGAGGGTCTGACCGCGGCCGATGAGCGCATCGCCGAGCGGCTGCGCCGGTCCTCGAGGCCCGTGACGGTCGCCGTCAACAAGGCCGAAGGCATCCAACGCGAGCTTGCCGAAGCCGAGTTCCACGGTTTCGGCTTCGGCGAGCCGGTCCGCATCGCAGCCCTGCACGGCCAGGGCATACGACAGTTGCTCGACCGCGTGCTTCAGCCGTTCGAGGCGACCGATACGCCGGACCTCGAGGGGTTCGCCCACCCCAGGCTCGCGGTCGTCGGTCGTCCGAACGTCGGCAAGTCCACACTGATCAACCGTCTGCTCGGCGCTGACAGGCTCATAACCTCGCCCGTGCCCGGGACGACGCGCGACAGTATCTTCGTGCCTTGCGAGCGCGCCGGCAGGGCGTTCACGCTGATCGATACGGCGGGCATCCGCCGCCGTGCGAAAGTCAGCGAAACCGTCGAGAAATTCAGCGTCGTGCAGAGCCTGCAGGCGATCGAAACTGCCGGCGTCGCCGTGGTGCTGATCGATGCGCACGAAGCTGTGACGGATCAGGATCTCAGGCTGATCGGACTCGTCGTCGCTCGCGGCCGGGCGCTCGTGATCGCAGTCAACAAGTGGGACGGCCTGACGGCCGGGCAGCGTCGGCGCATCGCAGCACAGGTCGACCGGCAGCTCGGCTTCGTGCCGTTCGCAAGCGTGCATTACGTATCGGCGCTGCACGGCAGCGGCATCGGCGAAGTGATCGGGAGCGCCTTCGCCGCCTATGAATCGGCCGGTACGGACATTGCCACGCCCAGGCTCAACGCGATCCTCGAACATGCGATCGGCAAGCATCCTCCGCCGGTCGTGCGGGGTCGGCAAGTGCGACTGCGCTACGCGCACCAGGGCGGACGATATCCGCCGGTCATCGTGGTCCATGGCAGTCAGGCCGCGCGCTTGCCGGCACACTACCGGCGCTATCTCGAGAACTGCTTTCGCGAGGCGCTCGGGCTCGACGGCACCCCGGTCAGGGTCGAGCTCAAGAGCGGCGGCAACCCGTACGCGGGCCGGCGCAACGTGCTGACTCCGAGGCAGCTCAAGCGGCGCAAACGGATCATTCGGCATACTCGCGGTGGGCGCTGAAGGCATTGCCGCGTGGCCTATTTACATAACCAGAAAGTTTCCAAGCGTGCCGATGTGGGCATTACACTGCGCGTCGTTCAGGAATTCTGAGAAGGATTGATCCATGTCGAGCGCCCGGCAAACAGTCGTCGTCAAGGGCGAGTTCCCGATGCACCGCGGCGGTGCGCTCATCGATCCGACCATCGCTTTCGAGACCTGGGGCGAGCTCGATGCCGCGCGCGGCAACGCCGTGCTGATCTTCACGGGCCTGTCGCCGTCGGCTCATGCCGCGTCGTGCGCGGTGGACCCGACGCCGGGCTGGTGGGAGGAGATCGTCGGGCCGGGGCGGCCGATCGACACGCGCCGCCACTTCGTGATCTGCGTCAATTCGCTGGGCAGTTGCTTCGGTTCCACCGGGCCCGCGTCGGTCGATCCGCAGACGGGTGACATCTACCGGCTCGACTTTCCGACGCTGTCGCTCGAGGACGTCGCGCGCGGCGGCTACGAGGTGCTGAAGTTTCTCGGCGTCGACAGGCTCAGGGCGCTCGTCGGTCCGTCGATGGGGGGCATGACCGCGCTTGCCTTCGAGCTGCTGTTTCCGGGCCTGTCAGAGAGCCTCATGCTCATGTCCACGGGGCCGCGTGCGGTGCCGTTCTCGATCGCGCTGCGTTCCCTGCAGCGCGAGATGATTCGCCGGGATCCCGGTTGGCAGGACGGCAACTATCCGCGCGACACCGTGCCGCTGACGGGCATGCGGCTTGCACGCAAGCTCGGCATGATCACCTACCGTTCGGCCGAGGAGTGGCGGCAGCGCTTCGGCCGCGAGCGCGTTTCGGCCGAGCACGCCGGCGGCGATCCGTTCGGTATCGCGTTCCTGGTCGAGTCGTATCTCGAGCACCATGCGAACAAGTTCATCGGTCAGTTCGATCCCAACTGTTACCTGTATCTGTCGCGCGCCAGCGACCTGTTCGACGTTGCCGACCATGGGGGTTCGGTGGAGGCCGGGCTCGCCGCGATCCGGTCCGAGCGGATTCTCGTCGTCGGTGTGGTGACGGACTTCCTCTACCCGATGCACCAGCAGCACGAGCTCGTCGAAGGGCTGTCGGGCGGCGGTCGCGAGGTCGAGTTCGTGAAACTGGACTCGCTGCAGGGCCACGATTCCTTCCTCGTCGACATGGACAGCTACCGGCCCGTGATCGCGAGCTTTTTTGCGTGAGGTCCGACGCGCCGGCCGGTGAGCGCTGCGTCAGGTTCGGGCTCCATTCGGGGGAGCGTTGCGGCAGTCGGGTCGGCGAGTCACGCTCCCCTGTTCCCGAGACACGCGGTAAATACATCCCTGTACGCTCCGCGCCCGCATCCCTGCGGGCGAGGGTCTCGGAAACAGGGGATCGCGCCTCGCCTTGCGTTGAGAGTTCCGCGGCCGCTCAAACGTCGGGTGGGTCGCTGCGATCGACGGTCGCTGCGAGGCGGCCGCGGGCGAGGGCGATGTCTATGCCCGCTCCGCGGCTGACGGCTGAGCTGTTTGTCACTATCGAGCCGTCGTCCTGGCGCGCGACGATGGCGTAGCCGCGGTCGAGTGTCGCCAGAGGGCTCAGCGAAGCCAGGGCACGGTCGGCGAGTGTCAGGCGGTTGGCGAAGCGCTCAAGTCGGGTCTTGACGGCGCGGCCGAGTCGCGACTCCAGTTCGTCGAGGCGCTGGTGGCTGAAGCGTATCGCGACCCCGGGATGGGCGCGGCTGAGCCGGTGGGCGAGGGCGTCGAGCTTGCGCGCTTCGTCGCCGAGCCGGCGGGATGCGCTCTGTCCCAGGTAGTCCAGGTGACGATTGAGGCGCGCCACGAGTTCCGATTGCTCGGGCACCGCGAGTTCGGCGGCCTGCGACGGTGTGGGCGCCCGGACGTCAGCGACGAAGTCGGAGATCGTGAAGTCGGTCTCGTGGCCGACTCCCGAGATGACGGGGATCGACATCGCGGCGATGGCGCGGGCGACGGTCTCTTCGTTGAAGGCCCAAAGGTCCTCGATCGAGCCGCCGCCGCGGGTCACGATCACGACGTCGCAGTCGCCGCGTGCTTCGGCGAGCGCGAGCGCGCGGACGATCTCCTCGGGCGCGCCGTCGCCCTGCACGCTCGTCGGATAAATCAGCACCGACGTTGCCGGAAACCGCCGTCTGAGCGAGATGAGCACGTCGCGGACGGCCGCGCCGGTCGGGGAGGTGACGACCGCGATCCTGCCCGGCAGCGTCGGCAGCGCCTTCTTGCGCTCGGTATCGAACAGGCCTTCCGCCGCGAGCTTGCGCTTCAGTTCCTCGAAACGGCGCCGCAGCAGGCCTTCACCGGCTTCCTCGAGGTAATCGACGATGAGCTGAAATTCGCCGCGCGCCGCGTAGATGCTGGCCCGCGCCCTGACGAGCACCTGCTGGCCGTTGTCGATGGGGGTCTGAAGGCGCCGCGCGGATTGCCGGAACATGGCGCAACGTACCTGCGACTGCGCGTCCTTGAGCGTCCAGTACATGTGGCCCGACGATGGCCGGGCCAGGTTCGAGATCTCGCCTTCGACCCAGACCGTGCCGAGGCCGCCCTCGACGAGCAGGCGGGCTTCGAGGTTCAGGGCCGAAACCGTGAGGACCTTGCGTTCGTCCTCGAACTTCAGACCGAGTGTAGCGCCGGCAGTCATGAATTCAGTATAAGGTAGCGTTCGCCGACGTGAACCTGGGAGTTCGGCCTATGAGACAAACATTTGTCCTGCTGCCTGCGGTGTTGGCCGCAATACTTGGCGGCAGCGCGCTCGCGGCGGGCGATGTCGAACGCGGCAGAACATGGTACGCCATCTGCGCGACCTGTCACGGGGAGAACGGCGAGGGGATGCAGGAAATGAACGGGCCGGCGCTCGCCGGTCGCGAAGAGTGGTATCTGATCCGCCAGATTCAGAATTTCAAGGACGGCGTTCGCGGTACCAACCCGGGCGACATCTACGGCTTGCAGATGGCGCCGATGGCGCAGGTCCTGCCCGACCGCCAGGCCATAGAGGATGTCGCGGCGTATCTCGCGAGCCTCGAAGACTAGCCCGACCATGGTGCGGCCCTGAGCCTCGATTGACTGGCCCGGACCGCTCTTGAATAATCGACCGAAGCAATCACGAGCAGGGGGAACAGTTCCATGTCCGACGCACGGTCCCGGACGGTGTCAGCCGCAACAACTGAAGAACACGAACCATCCAGACGCACACTCCTGAAGAGCGGAGTGGCGCTCAGCGGCTACGCGGCCACGGCCGGCATGCCGTTCTGGTCGAAGCTGGCCCTGGCGCAGGGCGAGGAACTCGTCCCGTTCACCGATGTGCCGGAGGGCTTCATGGCGCCTCCGGTCGCACCGGGCGCCGTTCACTTTCTCGATACGCGCTACATCGACTCGTTCTACACGCCAAACGACGATTTCTACATCGTCCAGCACTACAACCAGCCGGCCATTTCCGAGGACGACTACCGTCTGCGGATCACGGGTATGCTCGACAACCCCATGCAACTCAGTCTCGGCGACATCATGGCGCGACCGAAGGTCGAACTCGACGCCGGTTTCGAGTGCGGCGGCAACCGGGCCGGCATATACCACGGTCTGATCGGCAACGCCCGCTGGGGCGGAGTCAGCCTCAGCGATCTGCTGACGGATGCGGGCATGCAGGGCGGCGGTATCGAGATCGTCTTCTACGGGGCCGATACGGGTATGGAAACGATCCGCGACACGGAGGTCGAGCAGGCCTTCGGCCGCAGTCTCCACTTCACCGACGCGATGAGTCCCGAGGTCATGCTGGCCTACGAGATGAACGGCGAGCCGCTGCCGCATTACCACGGGGCGCCGCTCAGGCTCATCGTGCCGGGCTGGTATGGCGTCGCCAACGTCAAGTGGCTCGACCACATCCATGTCCAGGATCGCCGCTACATGGGGCGTTTCATGGCGCGCGACTACGTGACGCTCTCGCGGCGCGACATCGGCGGCGTCGAGCGCTGGGAAGAGCGCTCCGTCACGAGGATCAGGCTCAAGTCCTCGATCATTCGCGTCACTCGCGATGAGGGCGGACACACGATCATGGGCTTCGTGCTGAATGATGGCACGCCGTTGAGATCGGTCGAAGTCATGATCGACGACGGTTCCTGGCAGGAGGCCGAGATCGATCCCGAATCGAGTCAATATTCGTGGAAGCTCTTCAGGCTTCGCTGGACCGATGCCTCGCCGGGCGAGCACACGATCGTCTCGCGCGTGACCGACGTCAACGGTCAGGTCCAGCCGACCGCCGATCAGGTACCGGAAAAACCGTCGCGCTGGGAGAACAACGGGCAGTTCCCGCGTACCGTGATGATCGGCTGACCCGATCGGGGCCGGGGAGCCTCGGCAGGACAAGCAAGCTACCTTCTGCGGAGGAAGAGGAATGCATCACAACACGACATCGCGGCGCGAGTTCGTCGCCATGCTTTCCGCCATCGGCGTCTCGGGTTTGGGCGCCGCGCGCGCGGTCGCCCAACAGAACATGCCCACTCGGGTCATTCCCTCGACCGGCGAACGTCTGCCCGTCGTCGGGCTCGGTTCGAGCAAGGTTGTTTCGGAGATCGCGACCGAGGGCTCCGAGCCGCTCGCAGGCGTATTGCGCACCCTCCTCGAGCATGGCGGGAGCGTCGTGGACACCTGGCCGCGCAACCCCGACAACGACGGCGCGTTCGGCAGCGTGATCAGCGAACCGGACCTCAGCGAAAACCTTTTCGTGACGACCAAGATCGACCAGGTCGGCCGGGAAGTCGGCATTGCCCAGTTCCGCCAGACGCAGCAACTGTATCAGCGCGAAACGCTCGATCTCACGCAGATCTTCAGTCTGACGGACCTCGACGTGCACTGGCCGTCGCTCAGGGCCTGGAAGGAGGAGGGCGCCACGAGATACATAGGCGTCACGGTGTCGCAGTTCGGCCTTTACGAGCAGCTCGAGGCGTTTCTCGGCCGCGAGACGCCGGACTTCATCCAGGTCAACTACTCGATCACGGAGCGGCTCGCCGAGGAGCGCCTGCTGCCGATGGCGCGCGACCGCGGCGTCGCGGTGCTCATCAATCGGCCGTTCATGAACGGTGCGTATTTCAGGCGGCTTGAAGGCGTCGCCCTGCCCGAGTGGACGGCCGCGTTCGATTGCCATAGCTGGGCGCAGTTCTCGCTCAAGTACATCCTCGCGAATCCGGATCTCACCTGCGTGCTTACCGAGACGAGCAACCCGGTTCACATGGCCGAAAACGCCTCGACCGCCTTCGGCCCCGTTCCGGATGCTGAGGCGCGTGCCCGAATGCGGGAGTACATCGACAGCGTCTGAACAACGCCCGCGCGTTCCAGGCGTTCAGCCAAGGGGCGTTGCACGACCGCCGCTTGAAACCCTCGCGCGCATGGACGCGCGCGCGGAGCCTGCATGGATGTATTCACGGCGTGTTTCAAGCGGCCGGTCGTGCAACGCCCCGCCCGACGCCCCCGCGCACCCCACGCACCCCGCGCAAGCCTCGACCATCCCGCCGCCGGCACTTTCCGGGCCATTTACCGCACTCGTCAGGGGGATTAAACTGTCGCGCTTCACACCTCGGGCCGGAGAACTCCATGCGGGTCATTCATGAGGCGCTCACCTTCGACGATGTCCTCCTGCAACCCGCCTGGTCCGAGATTCTGCCGCGCGAAGTCCAACTGAAGACGCGTCTGAGCCGCTCGCTCGAACTCAACATCCCCATCGTCGCCGCGGCGATGGATACCGTCACCGAAGCCAAGCTCGCGATCGCGCTCGCCCAGGAGGGCGGCATCGGCATCATTCACAAGAACATGCCGCCGCGCGAGCAGGCCCGCCAGGTGCGCGCCGTCAAGAAGTTCGAAAGCGGCATCATCAACGATCCGATCACGATCCACCCCGCAGCAACGATCCGCGAAGTCAACGAGCTGACACAAGCGAACAATATCTCCGGCGTACCCGTCGTCGAGGGCGAGGAACTCGTCGGGATCGTGACCCATCGCGATCTGCGCTTCGAAACGCAGCTCGAGGCGCCCGTCTCCACGGTCATGACGCCCAAGGATCGCCTCGTCACGGTGCGCGAAGGCGCCGGCAAGGACGAGGTCCTGACGCTGCTGCACCGGCACCGCATCGAGAAAGTGCTCGTGGTCGATGACCACTTCGAGTTGCGCGGCATGATCACGGCGAAGGACTTCCAGAAAGCGACCGACTACCCGAACGCCTGCAAGGACGAACTGGGCGCGCTCAGGGTCGGCGCGGCCGTCGGCACGGGCATCGATACCTCGGAGCGGGTCGCGCTGCTCGTCGAGGCGGGCGCCGATGTCGTCATCGTCGACACGGCCCACGGGCATTCGCGCGGCGTGCTCGAGCGCGTTGCGGAGATCAAGCGCGAGCACCCGGATCTTGAACTCGTCGCCGGCAACATCGTGACATCGGAGGCCGCCCTGGCGCTGGTCGAGGCCGGCGTCGATGCCGTCAAGGTCGGTGTCGGTCCGGGCTCGATCTGCACCACGCGGATCGTCGCCGGTGTCGGCGTGCCGCAGATCACGGCTGTTGCCGAAGTGTCCGGAGCGCTTGCAAGGACCGACGTTCCGGTGATTTCCGACGGTGGCATCCGTCACTCCGGCGATATCGCCAAAGCGATTGCCGCAGGCGCGCACTCGACGATGATCGGCAGCCTTTTTGCCGGCACGGAGGAATCGCCGGGCGAGGTCGAACTCTACCAGGGCCGCTCATACAAGTCCTATCGCGGCATGGGTTCGCTCGGCGCGATGGGCGCCCCCGACGGCTCCGCGGAACGGTATTTTCAGGATGCGAGCGAGGAGCTCGAGAAGCTCGTGCCCGAGGGCATCGAGGGCCGCGTGCCGTACAAGGGCAGTCTCGTCGCGATCGTACACCAGCTCGCAGGCGGCGTGCGCGCCGCGATGGGTTACACGGGCTGCGGCACCATCACCGAGATGCGCGAACGGCCGAATTTCGTGCGGATCACCGGGGCGGGCCGGCGCGAGAGTCACGTACACGATGTCTCGATCACCAAGGAACCGCCGAACTACCGGTCGGAGTAATCTGGATGACGGCCGAAGCCTCCGCGGTGCGCGCGCCGGACAGCTCACGCATCCTCATCGTCGATTTCGGCGGCCAATACACCCAACTGATCGCACGCCGCGTACGCGAGGCGGGCGTCTACAGCGAGATCCTGCCGTTCGACGCCACGAGCGCGTCGATAGAGGCGTTCGATCCGTCGGGTGTGATCCTGTCCGGCGGTCCGGAATCGGTCGGCGACGAGGGATCTCCCGAGGTCGATGACGCCGTGTTCGCCGCCGGCGTGCCGATTCTCGGCATCTGCTACGGCATGCAGGCGATCGCCGCGAAGTTCGGCGGCGAGGTCCGCGGCGCCGACCATCGTGAATTCGGCTATGCCGAGGTCGAGTTGACGGCGGACGACGCGTTGCTGTCCGGCCTCGTTCCGGCTGACCGGGAACTGAAGGTGTGGATGAGCCACGGTGACCGGGTCGAGAGCCTGCCGCCTGACTTCACCGTGATTGCCGCTTCGCAGAATGCGCCGCTGGCGGGTATCGCGAACGAGGAGCGCGGCGTCTACGGTCTGCAGTTTCACCCCGAAGTCACCCATACCGAGCATGGGTTCACGATTATCGAGCGATTCGTGCGGCGGGTTTGCGCGTGTCCCGGCGACTGGGAGCCTGCAAATATCGTCGCCGAACACATCGATCGGGTACGTGCGGCGGTGGGCAGCGACAACGTACTGCTGGGGCTCTCCGGCGGCGTCGATTCATCGGTCGTCGCGGCGTTGTTGCACGCGGCGATCGGCGAGCAGTTGACCTGCGTTCTCGTCGACAACGGACTGCTGCGTCTCAACGAGGCCGACCAGGTCATGGCGGTGTTCGCCGAACACCTTGGCGTGCGTGTCATACGGGTCGACGCCGAGGCCCGGTTCCTGCAGGCGCTCGACGGCGTCGCCGACCCCGAGGAGAAACGCAAGATCATCGGGCGCGTGTTCATCGAAGTCTTCGAGGAAGAGGCCGGGCGTTTGCCGAATGTGCGCTGGCTTGCTCAGGGCACGATCTATCCCGATGTCATCGAGTCGGCGGGCGCTGCGACCGGCAAGGCGCATCTGATCAAGTCCCATCACAATGTCGGCGGTCTGCCGCAACGCATGAAGCTCAAGCTCATCGAGCCGTTGCGCGATCTGTTCAAGGACGAAGTGCGCAGGATCGGTGTCGAGCTCGGCTTGCCGAGGTCCCTAGTACAGCGTCATCCGTTTCCCGGTCCCGGGCTCGGCGTGCGCATTCTCGGTCCCGTGCGCAAGGAGTTTGCCGACCTGTTGCGCCGCGCGGACGATACTTACGTCGGAGAACTGCGCTCGCAGGGGCTCTACGACAAGGTGAGCCAGGCCTTTGCGGTGTTCATGCCCGTGAAGTCGGTCGGCGTCATGGGCGACGGCCGGCGCTACGACTACGTCATCGCCCTGCGCGCCGTGGAGACCGTCGACTTCATGACGGCGGCCTGGGCGCGCCTGCCGTACGATTTTCTCGATCATGTGTCACGGCGAATCATCAATGAGATTCCCGGAATCTCGCGTGTCACCTACGACATTTCCGGGAAACCGCCGGCCACGATCGAGTGGGAATGAGCGAGTCCGTATCCGCCGACGTCAACTACATGCGCCGTGCGCTGTCTGGCGCCGAAGCTGCGGGGCGCGATGGGGAGGTACCTGTCGGCGCCGTGCTCGTCGCCGCTGACGGCGCGATACTTGCAGAGGCCGCCAATGCTTCGGTCCTTCGCAACGACCCCACGGCGCACGCCGAGGTTCTCGTGCTGCGCGCGGGCGGCAAGGCGCTCGGCAACTACCGGCTGACCGGGACGACGCTGTACGTGACGCTCGAACCATGTCCGATGTGCACCGGTGCGCTGGTCCACGCCCGTGTCGCGCGAATCGTGTTTGCGGCAGCCGACCCGCGAACGGGCGCCTGCGGGTCCGTGTTTGATCTCGCGCGCGATGAGCGCCTCAATCACTCCATTGAGGTGGAGGGTGGCTTGCTCGCCGAAGAAGCCGCGAGATTGCTCAGGAAATTCTTTACTGCGCGGCGGTGACCGGCTCGTCGCGCGAGAGGATGTCGTCGGCCGTCATCCACTGGAGCAATTCATAGTTGCGCTGGATGGCGTCGACATAGGCTACGGCCTGAGCGCCTGGCGCATAGCCCCGTTTTACGCGCTTGTACCAGCGTTCATCCTCGAGCAAGGGCAGCCGCTTGCGGACATCTTCGAAGTTGTCCGGATCGCCGCCCTGAATCTCGGTGATGATGCGGGCGTCTTCGAGGTGGCCGAATCCCAGGTTGTAGCCGGCCACGGCGAGCCAGAGGCTGTCGGGCGCGGCGATTCGTTCGGGGATCTTGTGCTGCACGCGCTTGAGGTAGCGTGCGCCGCCGAGGATGCTCTCGCGCGGATCGTTGCGATTCTCGATGCCCACGAGCTCTGCCGTGTGCTTCGTGAGCATCATGAGCCCGCGCACGCCCGTCGGCGAGACGGCCCTCGGGTTCCAGTGCGACTCCTGGTAGGCCATCGCCGCGAGCAGCCGCCAGCTTACGCCGGTTTCAGATTCGGCCTCCTCGAAGAACGGACGATAGCGGTCGAGACGTGAGTGGAAATGCCGGGCGAACGCGCGAGACTCGACATAGTCGAAGTCTCGGGCGCTGAAGTAGTACCGGTCGAGCACGTCCTGCAGCTCGCCCGTGACAGCGATTTCCGCGAAATATCCGGCGACGTGTTCACGCAGCCCCGGAGCGCCATGCGGCAATGCCCACGCCATGTCGCTGGCCCGGCCGACGCTGAAAGCGGCACGGACTTCCGGGTAGGCATTGCGCAGCAGTTGGAACGCGGTCGAATCGACGATGGTGTAATCGATTTCGCCTTGCGCGACCCTGCGGACGAGTTCCTCGACGCTCGCTTGCGGGTCTTCGACCCACTTCAGTTCCGGATGCTCGACGCGAACCTGCTCGAGCAAGCCGACGTGGCTGGAACCGGCGAGCACCTCCAGTCTGCCGCCGATCAGGTCCGCGGTCTCGCGCGGGGGTGGGGCCGCACGGCGGTGAAGCAGTACCTGCTCGACCTGCTGGTAGCCGGGACCGAAGTCGACGAGTTCGCTCCTGGGCGCGGTAACCGTCAGACTCGCAGCTCCGATATGAGCCTTGCCGTGCGCGACGTCGGCGACGATCTGCTGCAACTGGTCGGCCACCTCGATTCGCAGTTCGACGCCGAGCCGCTCGGCGAATCCGCGCGCGAGCTCGTACTCAATGCCGCGTCCCTCGGTGCCATACGTGTAGAACGTCGTCGGCGAATGCCGCGTAACGACACGCAGTTCGCCGTTGCGAAGGATCTGCTCGAGCACCGTGGGCGGCGTGGCCGACCACGACGCAAGCAGCGCGCCGAGCGCGATGGCTAGAGTCGCTCTGAACATTCTCGGTCTGAAAACACGCAGGGGCGCGCGATTATAAGTACGCGCGAGAGAATGGCAAGTGGTCGCGTTGTGACGGTGCAACATTTTCTTGACAGAGCGCAGCGTTGTGCCGGCGTTTCCCTTTTCTCGCTTCGGACTCAGGCCCGGTAGATTGATTTGACAATCAACTGGGAGCTTGGTTCTTTCCGGCAGCGACTCCAGTTCGTCGAGACGCGTCATCCTGCCGCTGTGCAGAGCCCCGTTTGTGACGGAATTGTTGCACCCGAAATGACTGCCGGCCTGGGAGCCCGCGGCAAGCGGTGCGACTATAATCGCGGCTTGCGCGAATCCCGGTTTGAGCGAACGAGGCATGTTCGAACAATTGCAGACTCTTGACCCGACCCTGCTTGCCGCGGCAGGCCTGACGCTGCTGATTGTCGTTGCGATCGCCGCCAATTTCGTCGTGCAACGCGTGCTGCTGCGCCTGGTGCGCAGGATCGCGACCAGCGGTGCGATCCCCTGGGGCGATACGCTCGTCAGGCACAAGGTGTTTGCGCGGCTTGCGAATGTCGTCCCGGCGTTGATCATTGCGGTGGGTATCGCGCTCCTGCCGGGTTTCTCCGAGCAGTTCGTGACGGTCATCCAGAACGTGGCCATGGGCTACGTCGCGCTGACGCTCACGATTGCGCTCGCCGCGACGCTCAGGGCCGGCAACGAGATCTACGAGTCCTTCCCGCTGTCGCGCGAGCGGCCATTGAAGGGCGTCGTGCAACTCGTGCAGATCATCGTCTACATCATCGGCGCAATTCTTGTCGTCGCGATCATCTTCGAGCAATCGCCGCTGTTGTTCCTGAGCGGCTTCGGCGCAATGACGGCCGTGTTGCTGCTCGTCTTCAAGGACACGATTCTCGGCCTCGTCGCGAGCATTCAGCTCACGGCACTCGACATGCTCAGGGTCGGCGACTGGATCGAGATGCCGCAGTCCGGCGCCGACGGCGACGTCGTCGAGGTTTCGCTGCACACGATCAAGGTCCAGAACTGGGACAAGACCGTAACGACCATCCCGACCCACCGGCTCATTGCCGAGTCGTTCCGGAACTGGCGCGCAATGTCCGAATCCGGCGGGCGCCGCATCAAGCGCGCGGTCAATATCGATCAGGCGTCGATCCGTTTTCTCGAGACCGACGAAGTCGAGGATCTCAAGCGCTTTGCGCTGCTCGCGGGCTATCTCGGCGCCAAGCAGCGCGAGCTTGCCGAGGCTCAGGCGGACCTCGGGAAGGCCGGGAGCGTGAGCGTCAACCGGCGCCGCCTCACGAACGTCGGCACGTTCCGCGCCTACACGCTGGCCTACCTGAAGGCGCACGCGAAGATCAATGCGGACATGACCTTGCTCGTCCGCCAGAGTCCTCCGGGGCCGCAGGGACTGCCGATCGAGATCTACTGCTTCACGAAGAGCACCGACTGGATCGTCTACGAGGATGTGCAGTCCGACGTGTTCGACCACCTCATCGCGATACTGCCGGAGTTCGGCTTGCGCCTGTTCCAGAATCCGGCCGGTTCCGACGTTGCGAGGCTGCTGAAGCGGACGGAGTTTTCCTCATGACGAGGACGCTCGCACGGTTGTTGCTGATCCTGCTGCCCGTTGCGCTTTTCGCGCTCGCCCACGCGGACCGTGCAGAGCGCATGGCGCCGGGCAACTGGCGCGATGCAAGCCGCGAAGCGGTCGGGCTCGCGCCCGATCCCGCAACCGTGGCCGAAGCCGTCGTGCAGGTCTACGCGGCGCGAGCGGTGAACTGGCGCGGTTATCTCGGCGTACACACCTGGATCGCCGCGAAGCCGACTGACGCGGCCGAGTTCACGGTCTACGAGGTCCTGAGCTGGGGGCTCAGGCGGCGGGGCACGACGGTCAGGGTCAGCAATCGCATCCCGGACAGCCGCTGGTACGGAAACGCGCCGGAGCTTCTCGCGGACCTTCGCGGCGAAGGTGTCGACGAGGTCATCGCCCGCATCGACGGTGCGGTCGGCGACTATCCCTACACGGGCGAGTACCGCGTCTGGCCGGGTCCGAACTCCAATACCTTTACCGCCTTCGTGCTGCGTGCGGCGCCCGAAGTGCGGGCGGATCTCCCGGCCAACGCCATCGGCAAGGACTACCTCGGGCCGAGCGTGCTTGCGCGCGCGCCAAGCGGCACGGGCCTGCAGTTCAACGTGCTCGGGGTGCTCGGCGTGCTCGTCGGAGTCGAGGAGGGGCTCGAACTCAACGTGCTCGGGTTGACCTTCGGTCTCGACCCGAATCAGTTGTCGCTCAAGCTGCCGCTTGCGGGACGCCTGGGTTTCGGCGTCGGCGACGTCGCGCGCGCACTGGAACCTGCAGCCGACGAGACACGATGAACCACCGCGGCGAGCTTGCATGCTCGCGGTTGCGGTTCCGAATTCCTGTTGTTGGATGACCCCTGTGTGTGGCTGCCTGTCATGTCGCAGCGCCAGTCAGCGGGCTTGGTAGCCGTGATCCATGCAAGCCGCTGAGCCGCGATGACTGTGGCGTGGTCAGCGGCCCGTTCGCATCTCACGCGAGCGCGTAGGGTTTGCGCAGGCGGTACTCGGGGTTGCTTTCGAGCCAGGCGGCGAGACGATTCCTACGTTCGAGTGCCGCCGGAATGAACTCAAGCGCCTGGCGCAGCCGCTCGTTCGGCTCCGCACAACTGAAGCGCAGAAAACCGGCGCCGGCCTCGCCGAAGCACTCGCCGCCGAGACAGGCGACCCCGAAGTCGTCGTCGGCGCCCTCGAGCAGGAAGAGCGCCAGGCCGTGGCTCGTCACGCCGAGCCGGTTGCACACCGGAGCGACATTCGGAAACACGTAGAACGTTGCCGTGGGAGGCAACGTATGGAAGCCTTCGATGGCATTGAGGCCATCCGTCAGCAGCACGACCTTGTCGCGGAACTCGAGCATCGTCGAATCGCGCTCCGTGCGGTCCCGTTCCAGCGCTGCGGTCCCCGCCAGTTGCACCAGAGGCGGCGTGCAGGACAGCGTCGTGTTGATCATTTTTCCGATCGCATCGGCGATCTCCGCCGACGACACGGCGAAGCCGAGCCGCCAGCCGCTCATGCTGTAGGATTTGCTGAAGGTGAACGCCGCGACGCATTGCTCCACCATCCCGGGCTGGCTCAGGATGGAGCGGTGGGCGCCGTCCCAGACCATGTGGCAGTAGGGTTCGTCACTGAAGAGCGCGACGTCGCGGCCGCGGATCAGATCGGCGATGGCCGCGAGGTCGTCCTCGGTCGCGACGCCGCCCGTGGGATTGTGCGGTGAGTTCAGCAATATCGCGCGCGGCGACGGGTCCTCGGCCAGGAATCGCTCGATGTCGGCGATGTCCGGCCGGAACCGGTTCGATTGTCTGAGCGCAACCTTGACCGCGCGTGCACCGCGGCGTTCGATATTCGGCACGTAGGTCGGAAAGTAGGGGCTGAAGACGAGCACGCCGTCGCCCGGGTTGAGCACAGCCTCGCAGAAAAACTGTTCGAACACCTTGGCCCCGGGACCGGCGACGATGTTTTCCGCTTCGGCCGGGATGTCGAACTCGCTGCGCACGAACGTCGCTGCCGCCTGCCGGAACTCCGGAATGCCCGGCGAAGGGCAGTAGTGCGTCTGGTGGTTCTCGATCGCCGCGATGCCCCCATTGCGGGCGGCGGCGGTGCTGTCAAACGGGCTGTCGCCGATCTCCAGTTCCACCACATCCTTGCCGTTCGCCTTGAGCGATTTGGCGATGGCAAGCACGGTGAACGCCGTCTCTACAGTCAGGGAGCGCGCGAATTCGCTGAGTTTCACGGTCACGGGAATACCTTCGTCGACGAGAGAAGAGTGGAATCGAGCGACAGCGCTACTGCGTCCGCGGCCTCGGGCCGTAATGCGGGCGGGGTGTGCCGAGTTCGTACGCGCCGAGGTCGGGCGCGTTGCCGGTGTAGCCGTCGGTGATCGTCGGCAGCTCGACGCCGGTGTCGATGGCCGCCGAGCGTGCGCGCAGGCGAAAATCGAAGGCGTCAGGATCAACGAGGCGCGTCGGGTCGGAGAAGTCCGGCTGCGGTACATCACGGAACACCGAGTAGTCCACTTCCCGGCTATGGCGGTCCTGGCCGGTCGCGGCGGCGTATTCGGCGAGCGTCGCGAACTGCCGCGTCTCCCGTGCGGACAGGTAGTCGGGCGCTTGCCCCGGGGGCGGCGCATTCCATTGAAAGGCGATTCGCGAGTCGCGATTCGGCAGGAAGCCGTTGTAGTCCGATGAACTGTAAGTCGTATGCGTGTCGATCGCGAAGACGGCATCGCGCGCGCCCTGGCCGAGAATCAGGTTGTTGCGGAAGTGGATGTTCGACGCCGGGGTCAGTTGCGAGACCTCGCCGATCCAGGTGTTCTGGTAGACGAGCACGCCGGCCGGATCGCCGTGAATCTTGAGCGGACCGAAGATCCCGTTGTAAACGACGTTGCGCACGAAATAAGCCGGTCCGCCGAAGATCGGTTGCGGACTCATCGCGCCGGTCGCGGCGTTGAAACAGCGGTTGTTGAAGATGCGGATGTTGTGCATGGCCCCGTCGGCCTCGAAGCAGTTGTCGTGCACGTTGCTGACGTCGTTGTTGTAGATGTCGATCGCGACGGGCATGCGGTCGCGCGGTGTGTCCGGATAGCCGTCCGGCATCCCGTAGGTCGCATGGTCGATGCCGTCATGAAAGCCGCTGATCCGGTTGTGCGCGATCACGTGACCGGACCCGTAGACGGCGACGGCGTAATAGGATCGGAGCCTGCGACGCGTCTGGAAGCCCGGCAGTTGCGTCCATGGCGCGCCGAACCAGCCGAATAGCGAATCCGGGTCGTGCCGGCCGATCATGGTGTTGTCGGCGATGTAGAAGTTGCCGGAGCCCGACCAGTCGCTGTGGACCGCCACACCGACGTCCTCGAACCGCGAGTACTTGACCGTCAGGCCGCGCGCTCCGGCGATCCCTTTCCGGCCCGCCTCGATCGCGGTTCTCGTGTCGCGAAACGTGATGCCCTCGAAGTAGAGGTGGTCCGCGCCCATCACGTTGAAAAGCACGTCGTTGCCGTCGCCGTCGAAAATCACTTCGCCGTCGCCTGCGGCGCGGATGGCGATCGGCCTGTTTTCGGTCCCGCCCTGGGTCAGGTAGTAGGTGCCGTCCCACGGCGTCGCGCAACAGGTCGCGAAGTCGGACAGGATTTCGTGGCTGTAGTTGGTCCGATCGTCCTCGTAGAGGCCGGCATGGACCAGCAGGGTATCGCCGGGCCGGACCCGCGGTGGCGAAGCGCGGCTCCAGTCTCCGCCGATGGCCTCCATGTAATACGCGGCCAGGAGCCCCATGAAGGCCGGTGCCTGCTTGCCGCCTTCGTAGCCTGGTGGATAGACATGAAACACCCGCCCGCCGGCGTAGGGCATCGGTTCGCTGCGCGTGCGCGCCTCGACCGTGCGCACGGCTTCGCCCGTGACGCCGTCGGGGTCGGCAAGCTCGAAACGAATCTCGTAATCCGTGCCGGCTTCGAGGTTGAACAGGCTCCCGGCGAACATGTTCGGTGCCGTGTAGTCGAGGGTCTGCCAAAGCACCGTGCGCTCGCCGTCGAGGCGCAGCAGCGGCATGCCGTCGCGCCAGTCCCGTTCGCCGACCTGCCGGTACATGACGGCGACTTCAGCGTTGCGGTTCCTGTCACCCTCGATATACCACTCGAAGCCGAGCGAAATCAGTGTCGGCGGTTCGACGATGAGTTCGCCGGGATGCACGGCGTCTCCCTGCTGTGCTGCGGCATTCGTCGTGCCGAGGCCGAGGAGCGCCGCGAACACCGCCACAGGATGCATGCCCTGGAGTGCGGCGTGGATCGAAAATGCGGAACTTGAGTTGCGTGTCATCGAATGGCATCCACGGTCAAGATCGCGCAGGACGTGTCGATCGATACGACCGGCGCGTACGGAACCTCGAGCCCTGCCGTGCCGGTTTGTAACAGTCGATTCGAACGAGTCTGCACGATCCGTCGCGCGGTTGACAATGCGACGCGCGAGTTTCAAGTGTTTCCGATGATCCGGCGATGTCGCATCGCCGCAAAACAGCACTTGAACCGACCGTTCCGAGCCACGATGATACGTGCTCCCGCAAACGGCAGGCGAGGCCGGCCAATTGTTGCGATGCCGCAATAGCACGAATTCGGGCGTCAGGACTTCGCTCGTTCCATGTACCGTGGTCTGGCTCGGTTGCGCGCTTGTGACGGGTCATGCGACACAGGCAGCGGCACAGCCGTCGAGCGCCCCGGCGACATCCGCCCCGGCGACATCCGCCCCGGCGACGTCCGACTCGGAAACGTCCGACCCCGGGGACGCCGACAAGGTCATCGCGTTGCCGCGGGCCGAGGAAGCCCCGCTCATCGACGGTGTGCTCGACGAATCCTTGTGGACGCGGGCGGCGCTGGTCGACGATCTGCACCAGATCAATCCGATCGAGTTTTCCGAGCCGTCGCAGGCGTCGGAGATTCGTCTTTTTTACGACGACCAGGCGCTGTATGTCGCAGCGCGGCTCTGGGACAGCGAACCGGACGGGATCACCGCGCAGGTGCTGCGCCAGGGCGAGGGAACCTTCAACGACGACCAGTTCGCGATCATTATCGATCCGTATCTCGATCGCCGCAGCGGCTACCGGTTCCAGGTGAACCCGAACGGGGTCCGCTGGGATGCGCTTTACCAGAACACGGTCAACCTCGAAGCCAACTGGGAGGGCATCTGGCAAGCCGCGGCGACCCGTGACGAACAGGGCTGGAACGCCGAAATGGCAATCCCGTTCAAGACACTGTCGTTCAACCCGAACACGACCGAATGGGGAGTCAACTTCGAACGTACGATCCAGCGTAACGCCGAGACCGTCGGCTGGGTATCGAGGAACCGCGAACTCAATCCGGGTGTCGCCGGCACCGCCACGGGGCTTGCCGGCCTCGAGCAGGGTCGCGGCCTGGATATCGTGCCGTCCGTCACCGCTCGCGGGGAACGGCACTTCGGCGGGTCGGCCGGCAGCGACACAAACTTCGAGCCGTCGCTCGACATCTTCTACAAGTTCACCCCGTCACTGAACGGCGCATTTACGCTCAACACCGATTTCTCGGCGACCGAGGTCGACGACCGGCAGGTCAACCTCACGCGCTTCAACCTGTTCTTCCCGGAGAAACGGGACTTCTTCCTGCAGGATGCCGATATCTTCGAATTCGGACGGATCGGAACGGGCGGTTTCAACCGGCCCGGAAGCGGCCAGGGCCGCCGGGAGGCGGGCAATCCGGCGATCCCCGGTGCGGCTTCGCAGAACGGCCGCCCGTTCTTTTCGCGCCAGATTGGTCTGAGCCGCACCGGACAGCCCGTGGATGTCGAGTACGGCGGCAAGCTCAGCGGCCGGGCCGGGCGCTGGAACCTCGGTGCGCTCGCGATCCGTCAGGACGAATTCGAGGGCATCGAGGCGACCGATGTCTTCGTCGGCCGCGTGACCGCCAACGTGCTCGACGAATCGACCCTGGGTGTGATCGTCACCGACGGCGACCCGCAATCCAATCTCGACAGCACGCTCGTCGGCGCGGATTTCCGCTACCGCAATTCGCGCCTGCCCGGCGGCATGCTGCTCGAAAGCCAGTTGTGGTATCAGCAGACCGATACCGAAGGCGTCATCGGGGATGATCGGGCGTTCGGCTACGGCATCAGCATTCCCAATGCCGTGGGCTTGCGCGGCACACTCAGCGGCCGGCAGGTCGAGGACAATTTCGATCCGGCCGTCGGTTTCGTGAACCGTACCGGCATACGCGACTACGCGCTCGACTTCGGCTATCGAACGCTGCTGAACGGGCGCTGGTTCAGGTCATGGTACGCCGGCTATGACGGCTACCGCGTGGAACGCCTCGATACCGGCGGCGTCGAGTCCAACGTCGATTCGATTCGGCTCAGCGTCAACAGCAACACCGGAGACGCTGCATTCGCGCGCCTGATCACGACACGGGAGGTGCTGCGCGAGGAATTCGTGATCCATAACGCGCCCGACGGTTCAAAGCGCGTCGTGATTCCGGCCGGCGACTACCAGTTCAACGAGGTGCTGCTCGGCATGCAGACCGGCAACCAGAGGCGGTTGGCCGGGCGGGCCAACATGCGCAGCGGCGACTTCTACACGGGCAAACGCACGAGCGCCGGGGTCAACCTCGCGTGGCGCCCGTCGGAGCACTTCAATCTCGAGGCGGGCTACACGGTCAACCAGATCGAACTCCCGGAGGGCGACTTCACGGTGCGCCTCTCGCAGCTCAGGGCCGGTATCGTGTTCTCGTCGACGCTGTCGTGGGTGAACCTCGTGCAATATGACAACATCACCGAAACCGTCGGGTTCAACAGCAGGCTGCACTGGATACCGGAGGCCGGTCGGGAAGGCTTCATCGTACTCAATCACAACCTCAGCGACTTCGACCGCAACGACTCGTTTCATTCGACGAGCGCCGACCTGTCGCTGAAGTTCAATCACACCTGGCGGTTCTGATTAGCATGCCGCGGTTCGCGAGGTAGCCGGCGATTGCCTCGGACACGATGCGGCCGTCAGCCTGGCCGCGTCACCGTCGGTCAGGATGTACGCCTTGCTACCGGAGAAATTCCGTCGCGCTCGGCAGCCAGGTGCGGTTGTACCTGCTCACGCCGCTGTAGTTGTAGAACTTCGAGGGGCTTGTCGGCTCGAGCGACAGCGCAAGCTCGTTGAGCGTTTGCGGGTCGATGTCGGGCCAGACGCCGCTGTCGAGGCGTTGCATCATGATCTCGATCGCCACGAGGATTTCCACGGGTGTGAAAGTGCAGTGCCCGGACCGGTTGACGAATAGGCTGCGGAACAGCTCCGCGTAGCCCTTCTCGCCGGCCAGAGTCTCATAACCCTTCACCAGGCTTGGATAAACCAGAATATCCCCGTTGTTGTGGATGCGCAGCAGCGGGACCTTCGGTTCGCCGACGTGCGTTCGCCCCGGCGCGCTCCACCACCTGACCGCCGCCGCGTCCGCCGGGATGCGCGGAAACGCGTTGATCGCTTCAAGATCGGTTTCGAGGTCGAGATTTGCGCCCTCGTACAGGGCCTCGACCGCGGCCTTGTAGCGTTCGTCGCCGTTTGCGTAAAAATGCCGGTAGTCGATGCCGGTGTTCCACCTGAGCTGACCGGGTGCGGCGTGCTCGAGCATGGTATGGCCGAACGTCGTGGCCGATGGAAGAACGGCCAGAACCGTGTGATACATGCTCTGCTGAAGCGCCGTTGAGTCGTTCGGGTCGGGCTCCGGCACCGCGGCTTCCGCAATGCCTCCCCAGCCCGGCCACTGGCCGATCGTCACGGCAAGCGCGATACGTGCCCGGCCTTCGGCCGTTTGCTGCGCGTTGTCGATCGCTTCGCGCCACGCCGTGCCGATCTCGACGATCTCCGGGCCGTCGAGCGGAAGATCGACGATCGGCAGGTCTGGCGCGATGAGCGCTTTCAGCACGAAAAAGCCGTCCAGGTGAGAGTTGGTAAACCATGGGCTCGTGGGGGAATCCGCCGTGATGGAACCGTCGATTCGATCCGGGTGAATCTCGGCCATCCCTGTCGCGACGTTGCCGCCGCCGGAGCAACCATAGTGCAGCGTCCGCGCGGGCTTCCCGAATCTCGACTCGAAGACGTCGAGCACCGCAACCAGATCATGGATCTCGTGGGCAGGATCGTAGTTGGTCAGCCGATCCTCACGCCGTAATGTTCCCGACAGCGCGAACCCGCGCTCGAGAAGGGTCAGGTACAAGGGAGAATCGGCCGCCCGGCGATAGTCGAGATCGTTGATGAGCGTGCCGTTCCAGTTTTCCGGAACGCGGATCAGGTATTGCGTTCCCCGGACCGCGAGGGCATCGCTGATCTCGGTGTAGTTCTCCTGGGAAGCGGTGAATTGCGGCCAGCCCGCCAATACTCCGACGGCGATCAATGCAGTCAAGATCAAACTGGCGCCGGATTTCCGGTTCGTGCGCATTGTTTCCCCCGCAATTGGAAAGCGTTGTCGCAATGGTGGGTGCGCGCGTTGTCCCGGTCAAGGCGCGCGTAGCCTGACCGGCAGGCGGTGCCGGGCTCGCGTTGCGGCTTTCAGGTTTGGTCCTCGATCGTCTCCCCGGTTTGCACGCCCTGATACAGCAGCGATTCCTCCATGCCCGCAGCGAGACACCACTCCGCGAACGTTTCCGGCGTCTGTTCGAACTCACCGGCGACCCAGTCGTCGTCAACGATGTCCGAGTCGAAGTCGTATTCCGCGCCGCCGCCGCAGGGATTGAGGAAGTACCAGAAATAGCACGACGAGATCGGGTGGCGGCCGGGACCCAGCATCGTCTTCCAACCCTTGCGCGTCATGTTGAGACCGCCACCGAAGAGTTCGTGGATGTTCGCGACCTCGAACGCGAGGTGGTGAAAGCCGAACCTGTCGCCCGTCCCGCCGGGATTGAGCAGGAACAGGTTGTGGTGGTTGTTCGAAGCGCCGCCGCGCAGGAAATAGCCTCTCCCGGGGTACGCGTCGCTTATGCGGAACCCGAGCCGGCCCGCATAGAAATCGACCGCGACGCCGGTGTCGGGAACCATGTAGACGACGTGGGTCATTTCCAACGGCCGCGCGGACTCGTACCGCGCGCCGCGCGCATTGAGTCGCCCGGTGCGGCCGGGGACGTTGAACTGCGGGTCCGGCGCGCTCACGGTCCGGCAACGCGATACGCGGAACGCGATCGGGATGCCGAGCGGGTCGACGGTATGCAGCGTGCCTCCGGCGCCGACCTCGACATGGCGGTCCTTCGCGAGTTCGCCCGCGATCGCGTTGAGATCCGCTTCGTTCTCGACGCCAAACGTCGTTTCGCGCACGCCGGGGCCGGGCTCGAACGCGGGCGGTAACGCCGGGTCGTCCGCAAGCCTGACTTCGACCGTGGACGCGTCCATCGCGCTGAAATGCAGGTGCTGATCGCTTTCCGCTTCGAGCGTCAGTCCGAAGTCCGACCAGAACCTCTTGGCCTGGACCAGGTCGGGAACGCCGTAGGTCACCGAGTCGACGGTAGTGATTCTCATGTGCCGGGATTCAAGCGCTGTGGCTGACTCTTAAGCTCACGCGGCATCGAATATACTTTGCGGCAGCTCGATCAGGAAGCAGATCCGGATGAAACCACCGTTCCGTGCCGACCACGTCGGGAGTCTCGTGCGCCCGCCCGAACTCGCCGAGGCGCGTGCGTTGTTCGCCGATGGCGAACTGCCGGCGGAGCATCTGGCGCAGGTCGAGCGCAAGGCCATCGCCGCGATCGTGCGGCGGCAGGAATCGATCGGGCTTGAGGCGATCACCGAAGGCGAGTTCGGCCGCGACTGGTGGCACATCGACTTCCTGACCCGCCTGGATGGCGTGACGACGCGCTCCAATTACGGTCCGCAGTTCACCGGCGGCGCCGGAGACCAGCCGCCGGTCGCGACCGTGACGGGCAAGGTGGCCTGCTCGCGGCCGATCATGATCGATCAGTTCGAGCGCCTCAAATCGATCGTAACCGCCACACCGAAGTTCACGATCCCGTCCCCGTCGATGCTGCATATCAGGGGCGGCCGCAACGCGATCTCGTCCGACGTCTATCCCGATCTCGAGGAGTTCTGGACCGACGTCGTCGCGGCCTATCGCGAGGCCATCAACCACTTCGCCGAGGCGGGGTGCACTTACCTGCAGATTGATGACGTCGCATTCAGCTACCTTTGCGACCCGGCGGTCCGCGACAACTGCCGCAGGAACGGCGATGATCCGGAGCCCCTGGCGCGCCGCTACGCCGACGTGATCAATGCGCTCCTGGCCGACCGGCCGGCCGACATGACCGTCACGATGCACACCTGCCGCGGCAACTTCCGCGGTTCCTGGGTCGCCGAGGGCGGCTACGAGGCGGTGGCCGAGGCGATGTTTTCCGTGGACGTGGACGGCTTCTTCATGGAATTCGATTCGGCGCGCGCCGGATCGTTCGAACCGCTCGGCCTGCTGCCGGACGGTAAAAAGGCGGTACTCGGTCTCGTGACGACGAAGGTCGGCAGAATGGAGGACAAGGACGCGCTCAAGCGGCGCATCGACAGTGCGGCCCGGTTCGTGCCGATCGAGAACCTCTGCCTGTCGCCGCAGTGCGGTTTCTCGAGCACGCATCACGGTGCGGCCGTGTCCGAAGTCGGGCAGTGGCGCAAGCTCGAGCTCGTCGTCGATACGGCGCAAGAGGTCTGGGGGTAGCGGGGCCTGGCTGACGATCCACATGCATTCGACCGTGAGTCACCGGGTCTTGTCGCGGCTTGTGGGTGGTTCTCGTCCGGAAACGCGAACCGTCTCGCAGGTCGGCGATTCGCCGTGTTTCTCGCGTTTCCGCGAAGATTCAGGGCGTTGCCGGGGTATCGCGGCCCGACTAAGATGGATTCATGAGTGCGGAGACTGCCTTCGATACGCACCGGTTCGTCAAGAACCTCACCGCAGCCGGCTTTACCGAACGGCAGGCCGAAACACTGGCGAAAGAGCAGATCCGGCTGATCGAGGGCAATTTGGCGACCCGGGTAGACGTCGCGACGGTCAAGTCCGACCTTGAGATTCAGATCCAGCAGGTCAAGTCCGACCTTGAGGTCCAGATCCAGCGGGTCAAGTCCGACCTTGAGGTCCAGATCCAGCGGGTCAAGTCCGACCTTGAGACCCAGATCCAGTCGGTCAAATCGGATCTGATGAAATGGATGGTGGGCGCCATGACTGCCCAGACCGGTCTGCTCGTGGGGTTGATCCTGGGCCTGCCCCGGCTTTTCTGATCGTCTACCGAGCTTCGGTGGCGACGAAAGGCGCTAGAATCAGCGACCACGTTTCCCACGGAGCTTCGTCGTGGCGACGATAGTCGGCGGTCTTGCCGCCTCGCATACTCCGTCGATCGCGTTCGCTTTCGACAACAGGACTCCGGAAGATCCGGTCTGGGCGCCGATATTCGAGGGCTTCGCGCCGGTGCGTCGGTGGCTCGAGGAAAAGTCGCCCGACGTGCTCTTCTTCGTCTATAACGATCACGTCACCTCCTTTTTCTTCGATCACTATTCCAGTTTTGCGCTCGGCGTCGGCGACACCTGGCCCGTGGCCGACGAGGGCGGGGGGCCAAGGCCGCTGCCGGCGCTCCGGGGCCACGCGGCGTTGGCCACGCACATCGCCAACGGGCTCGTCGCCGACGAGTTCGACCTGTCGTTTTTCCAGTCGCGCGGGCTTGATCACGGCGTTTTCTCGCCGCTGTCGATGATGTTGCCGCACGAGGGCGGCTGGCCGGTTGCCCTCGTGCCGCTTCAGGTCGGCGTCCTGCAGTTCCCGATCCCGACGGCGCGGCGTTGCTTCGCGCTCGGCCGCTCGCTGCGCCGGGCGATCCTGAGCTTTCCGGAGGACATCAAGGTCGCCATCGTCGGCTCCGGCGGACTCTCGCACCAGGTCAGTGGCGAACGCACGGGTTTCAACAACAGCGACTGGGACATGGAGTTTCTGGAGCTGCTCGAGAAGGACCCTGTGAAGTTGACGGAACTGTCGATCGCGGACTTCGCCGAGCGCGGCGGTGTCGAAGGGGCCGAGGTCATCATGTGGCTCGTCATGCGCGGGGCGCTCGCGCCGAAGGTGCGCAAGGTCCACGAGTCGTATTGCCTGCCGTCGATGACGGCGACAGCGACCGTGGTGTACGAAGATGTCGACGAGAGCGATGCCGGCGAGAGCGCCGCGGCGCACCTGGCGCGTTCGACGCGCGAGTACGGCGGCCTCGCCGCGCTCGAGGGTTCCTATCCGTTCACCTTCGATCGCAGCATTCGTGCCTACCGGCTCAACAAATACCTGCACGGCATCATTCAGCCGGAACTCAGGGGCCGGTTCCTCTACGACCGCGAGGGATCCTATGAGCGCGGCGGCCTGACCGAGGAAGAGAAGGACATGCTGAGGCGTCTCGACTGGCGGGCGTTGCTCCGCTACGGCGTGATCTTCTTCATTCTCGAGAAGCTCGCCGCGGCCGTCGGCGTACCGAACCAGGCGATCTACGCGGCGATGCGCGAGGAGTCGCTCGAGGACTTCCAGAAGACCCGCAACACGCAGGTGCTTTACTCGGTCGCCGGCACGCACGAGGGACAGGAGCCCGCCGCGTAGCGACTCGCCTGTTGCCGCGCCGCAGGCGGCCGGACCGCGCCGCCGCGACGGCATGACGCGCCCGGGCTGCACCGCCCCGAGATCCAATCCGGCTGGCCGCAGGCCGCGCCCGATTGCAGGTATCATTCACGTCCGCTCGAATCCCGGAGCCCGACGAGGAGCGCAGCAGATGGCGACCATCCACGACGTTTCAATCATCGATACGAACACAGCCGCGGCAGACGAGGTCGACTCCGGATTGCGCCGGACGGTTTGCAGTGCGCAGTTGTGCGGTTCGAAGAATTTGACCGTCTACCGGCGCACGGTCCTCGACGGCCGGCAGCTCGAGGTCGGTGCGGACGGGGACTATCACCTCGTCTACGTCATGCAGGGGTCGTCGAGCGGTCAGCTGCACTTCGACTCTCAAGCCCATGCGGCCGAAGAAGGCGCCGGCGTGCTGTTGGCTCCGGGAGACTCGGCGCGCTTCGAGGCGGCCGATTCCGCCATCGAACTGCTGCACATGATCACTCCGAAACCTCCCCCCGCGGTCGAGGCGGGCTTGCCGGGCGGTCCGGGGTACTTTTTCAATCGCAGGACGCTGCGTGCCCTGAGCGACGCGAGCGGCGGCCGCGTGCGCCGGTTCTGTGCCGAGTCAAGCGTGCGGCTACTTGACGGCAGCCGGCTGACGCCAACCAACGCCATCCAGGCCGGCGAAATGCACTACAAGGAGGGCGGCGCGTCGCCCTATCACTGCCATATGGGCACGGACGCGAACCCCGACGGCGCCGCGCACGTCTACATGACCTTCAAGGGCCGCGGCAAGGTTGACGTCGGCGAAACCTCGCAGGAAATCGAGCCCGGCGCGCTCGTTTTCTTTCCGCCCGGCGTGCCGCATCGGCTCAATGCCCATGGTGGGCCGCTCGACTACTTCGAGATCCAGGCCTGGCGCAGCTTCAGGACGTCGATCCTGAGCGACGAACCGCTTGGACTTAAGTGGTACTACGAGCGCGAGGCGCCCGACGCGCCGCTCGTGGAGTGGAACCAGAGCTGACCCGCAAGACGTTCGTCGCGCCGCCGCGTGCGCGATTCATTCGTCGCTGCCGCAAGGCAACAAGCGCAAGCCCGTTCGGCACGGTCCTGGCGTCACGTTGTGCCGCCTTGCGCTGGTCGCCCCGGATGCAACCGGAAGGCGGGGGTGCGCGGCCGCCCGCGCGCGACGGTACGCGCTACATGCTTGCAGCGACCGCGGCCTCGAGTTCGGGCGGACCGAAGTCCTCGTCGTGCGGTTCGAGTTTTCCTACGTTGCACAGCAAGCCGCGTAACTGGTAGGTCCCCATCTGCGGGTCGAACGGCGCGCGGTTGTCCGTGAGCACGTTCGCGTTCGATTCCCAGATGCCGTAGTCCGGCCCCTTGCGTTCCGGGAACCACCAGCCGTGCTCGCAATGGATCACGCGCGGCTCGATGCGGTCGGTCACCTTCGCCTTCTGCTTGATGCGCCCGCGGCGCGTCTCGATCCACATCCAGTCGCCTTCCTCGATGCCGTGTTCGGCCGCGGTATCGGGGTGGATCTCGGCCAGCGGCTCCGGGTGGCCCTTGCGGCACAGGGGAAGCTGGCGATGCTCGGAGTTGAAATAGACGGAAATTCGACCGCCGGTCGTGAGCACGTAGGGGTAGTCCTCTGCGACCTCAGGTGTGCTGAGCGGGCTTTCGGGCGGCTCCTCGTAGTAGGGCAGGGGTTCGTAGCCCATGGCCTCAAAACGCGTCGAGTACAGTTCGAGCTTCCCGGTCGGCGTCTTGAATCCCTCGGTTTCGTACTTGCGGTACTTCTGCGGCATGTGGATCCAGCCTTGCTCCGCGAGCCCCCGGAAATTGACCGATTGGCCGCCGTTCTCGAGCATCTGGTCGAGCACATCCTCGACCGACTCGGTGCAGACCGGCAGCTTCATGCGCCGGGCGAGCTCGACGAAGATCTCCTCGTCCGACTTGCACTCGCCGATCTGCACGACTTTCTGCTGGCCCATGACGACGTTGCCCGCGATCGTCGGCAGCGCCGCGATCTGATTGAGCTCCGGCCAGGACGCCGCGGGCAGCACGATGTCCGCGAGTTCCGCCGTCGGGGTCATGAAGAGGTCGGCACAGACCATGTAGTCGAGCTTCAGCAGGGCTTCGTACACGTGCTTCGTGTTGGCGTAGGTCGTCAGCGTGTTGTTGCCGAAGACGAGGAACGCGCGAACGCGGTAGGGTTCCCCGTAGAGCATCGCATCGACCAGCGAGGGAATGTGGCAGGCGGGCAGATCCGCGCCTTCGCCGCAGAGCATCTTGAACCTGTCGTAGCCGAGGCGCTTCTTTTCGACCTCGGGGTCGAGATTCTCGATCAGACTCGGGAAGCGTCCGGCGCCCTTCATGCCGAAGATCCAGCCGCCCGGGACATCGATGTTGCCCGTGAGCGCGGGGATCAACGACAGCGCCCGGACCGTCTGGATGGTGTTCGGCGTGTGCTCGATCGCGCAACCCCACTCGAGCATTGCGGGCTTGCACTCGGCGAAGAGCCTGGCCGCGGCGCGGATCTTGTCGGCAGGTATCCAGGTGATCGGTTCAGCCCACTCCGGCGTGAACTCGTGCACATGCTCGGCAAGTTCCTCGAAGCCGTGAGTGTAGTTCTCGCAGAACTCGCGGTCGTAGAGATCCTCGTTGATGATCACGTTGAGGAAGGCGAGCGCGAGCGCGTCGTCGGTGCCGGGGCGAATCTGCAGGAAGATTTCCGCCTTGCGGGCGACGACCGTCTGGCGGGGATCGATCGTGATGATCCGCGGCTTGCTCAGCAACGACTCGCGCACATTGAAGCGCGTCTCGCCGTCCGGGCCCGAATGCGGCGGATTGTGGCCCCAGTACATGATGAGTTCGGGGTCGACGTCGCCGGTGAAATCGCATACGGGCAGGTCGCCCATCGTCTGGATGCAGGTGTTCACGCGCGGATGAAAGCACTGCGCGAACCCCGGCTCGCACCAGTTCGGCGTGCCGAGCGCGTGACCGAAGCGCGAGACCCAGCGGATGTGGTGGCGGCCGGTGCCCGTGCCCATCGCAATGGATTCCGGCCCGGTTTCCTCGCGGATGGCGAGCACGCGCTCGGAGATTTCGTCGAGCGCTTCGTCCCAGCTTATCCGTTCCCACTTGCCCGAGCCGCGCGGTCCGATGCGCCGTTGCGGGTATTTCAGGCGGTCCGGGTGATAGACGAGTTCCGTCGTGGCCGCGCCGATCGGGCAAAGCTTGCCATGGTTCAGCGGGCCTTCGGGGTCGCCCTCGACCTTGAGCAGTTCGCCGTCACTGACGTGCATCAGCGTGCTGCAGCCGCCGTGGCAGCTTCGGCATACGCTCTTGAGTACCTTGACGTTGCCCGGCTCTTCGCTCGGTGCACGGGGTGAGATGATTGCTGCGCTCAAGTTGGAGTCCTCTTCAACTGTCGGCTGTCCGCGACCGATCCGGTTCATGAAGGATATCAGACCGACACGCGGCTATCGATTACGGCCCGGCCGCAGGACCCTCGATCCTTTACCGGCGTGGGTCAAACCCGTAACCTTGCAGTCCGCAGCGCGAGACCCGCGCGGCGCAGCGGTACGGCTCCGGCGGGACTGCATCCGGCAACCCGCTGCCGTTCGGACCGGATCCTCAAAGGGGAAGGCGAAGCCCAATGAACAGAATCGGGGAAAGACTCGGCACGTTTGCGTTTCTGTTGCTGTTGTACGGCATCGGGCTTGCGATGAAGTACACCGCATCCCGCTATCCGGCGTATCGGGCTCGGCTCACGGAAATGGATCTCACGGCCCAGATCCGGGCCAAGGAAGGTCCTGGCCGCTACTACGAAATCAGCAACGGCAAGGTCTCGTCGCGCAGCGGCATTCATCCGAATCCCGATGTCGTCGTCACGTTCAAGACGGCTCGCCTTGGCGTACGGATATTCACGCATCCTGACGACCAACTCGGCAGGATCAACGCGGCGAAGTCCTTCAGCATGACGCTCGACGGGCCGGAAGAGAAAGCGATCTGGTTCATGTTCACGCTCGAGCAGTTGCTGCACCTGCGATGGCAATTCGGCGTCGACGCCGGCAACGGCGAAGTGCGCTACACAAACATGGCCAATGGCGGACCGCTGTTCGTTTACGTCAAGGACGGCAAGATCGTGCGCATGACGCCGATCAGTTTCGACGACAAGGACGCCGAGCCCTGGAGCATCGAGGCCAGGGGCAAGGTGTTCACGCCGCCGCGCAAGACTTCGCTCGCGCCGCACGGCCAGAACGTCAAGTCGACGATCTACTCACCCGACCGGGTCCTCTATCCGATGAAGCGCGTGGACTTCGACCCGAACGGCGAACGCAACCCCGAGAATCGCGGCATCTCAGGTTACGAGCGCATAAGCTGGGATGAAGCGCTCGAGATCGTCTCCAACGAGATCAAGCGCCAGAAGACGGTGCACGGCCCGGGATCGATCGCCTGCAGTCACCCGTCGCACCATGCCTGGGGGAACATCGGCTACTACCTGAGTGCGCTTCGCAAGTTCGAGAATGCCGTCGGCATGACCGAGGTGCACCACAACCCCGATAGCTGGGAAGGCTGGTACTGGGGCGCCGCGCATCACTGGGGCGGGTCCATGCGGGTCGGCCAGTCGGAGACCTACGGGACAGTCGAGGACTGCCTGAAGGATGCCGAGATGGTCGTCTTCTGGTCGAGCAATCCCGAATCGAACAGCGGCGCCTACGGCGCGCTGGAAGGAACGGTCAGGCGGCAATGGCTCAACGAGGCCGGGATCAAGCTCGTGCACATCGATCCCTACTACAACGACTCGATCCAGTTGCTCGGCGGCAAGTGGATCGCGCCGCGCCCGACGTCGAGCCCGGCGCTCGCCATCGCGATCGCCTACGTGTGGATCACGGAGGGGACCTACGACAAGGACTACGTCCAGACGCATACGCACGGGTTCGAGACATGGCGCGACTACGTGCTCGGCACCTCCGACGGCATACCGAAGTCGCCCGAATGGCAGGAGTCCGAAACGGGCGTACCGGCCAGCGACGTTCGCGCGCTCGCCCGCGAGTGGGGGAGCAAGAGGACGTATCTCGGCGCGGGCGCGTGGGGCAACGGCCACGGGGGCGCCTGCCGCAACGCAACCGGCATCCAGTGGGCTCGCACGATGGTCTGTCTCATCGCGATGCAGGGGCTCGGCAAGCCCGGCGTCAACATGGGCAATCTGCAGTGGGGCACGCCGCTCGACTTCAACTTCTACTTCCCGGGTTACGCCGATGGCGGCATGTCGGGCGACCTCGCGAAGACCTCGATGTCGGTGTCGCTCTATCAGCGCATGCCGCAGTTGCCGTCGGTCAACACCAACACGCAGGTCATCCCGCGCATGCAGCTTCCCGAGGCGATCATGGAGGGCAAGGCCGAAGGCTACGCCTGGGACGGCAAGAGCATCGAGGCGCAGTTCACGAAGATCACGTATCCGAAGCCCGGTTTCTCGCCGGTCCACATGCTCTACAAGTACGGTGGTTCGCTGATCGCGACGATGCCGAACAGCAACCGCTACATCAACATGTTCAGGCACCCGAATCTCGAGTTCATGGTCAACCAGAACATCTGGTTCGAGGGGGATACCAGGTTCGCCGACATCATCCTGCCGGCCTGCACGAACTTCGAGCGCTTCGACATCAGCGAATGGGCGGGCCTCGGCGGCTACGCGCATCACGGCGAGCAGCAACTCAACCACCGGGTCATCACCTTCCAGCACAAGTGCATCGAACCGCTCGGCGAGTCGAAGTCCGATTTCTGGATTTTCCAGAAGCTGTGTGAACGGATGGGGCTTGCAAGCTATTTCACCGAAGGCGTGGGCGAGCTCGGCTGGGTCAAGCGGCAGTTCGACGGCTCGGACCTGCCCAGGCACATCTCCTGGAAGGAGTTCATCCGGCGTGGCTACTTCGTCGTCCCGGCCGAGAAGGAGGAGCTCAGGGCGCCGCTGTCCTGGAACTGGTTCTACGAAGGCCGCAAGAAGGACGTGCCCGAGCCCATGCCGCTGCCGTCGGACTACTCGGAGGAGTATCTGAAGGGGCTGCAGACCCAGACCGGCAAGATCGAGTTCGACTGCGAGAGCCTCAAGCGCTTCGATCCCCTGAGCCCGGACCGGCCGAGCATCGTGAAGTATCAGCGCCCGGCCGAGAGCCCGAACGCCAAGGGCTACGAGGATTTTCCGCTGCAACTCGTCTCGCCGCATCCGCGATTCACTTTCCACACGCAGGGCGACGGCAAGGACAGCTTTCTCAACGATATTCCCGATCACCGCGTGCTCGTCGACGGCTACTACTACTGGATCCTGCGCATCAACCCGGAGGACGCGGCTGTTCGCGGCATCCGCGAGCACGATCTCGTCAGGCTCTACAACGCGCGCGGCTCCGTGATCTGCGCCGCGAAGCTCACGCACCGGATGCTCAGGGGCGTCGTGCACGCCTACGGCTCGTCTGCGGTTTACGACCCGATCGGCGAACCAGGCAACTCGACCGACCGCGGCGGCTGCGTGAACGTGCTTTCGTCGAGCAAGTCGCAGATCCGCAAGGCGCATTCGATGAGCGCAAGCTGCTGCCTGATCGAAGTGGAGAAGTGGGGCGCGGGCGAGATCGCCATGCCGGAGCCCGAGCACAGGGCTGTCGCATGAAGAAGTGGAACCTGATCGTCGATGTGGCCAATTGCACCAACTGCAATCTGTGCACGCTGGCCAACCAGGACGAGCACGTCGGCAACGAATTCGAGGGCTACAGCGCCCCGATGCCGAAGCACCACCACCGGTGGATCGACATCCTGAGCCGTGAGCGCGGCTCCGGGCCGTTGCTGGACGTGGCGTATCTGCCGGTCCTGTGCCAGCACTGCGACGATGCGCCGTGCATCGAGGCGGCCAAGAACGGCGCCGTGACCAAGCGCGCGGACGGGATCGTGCACATCGACCCCGTCAAGGCGAAGGGCCAGAAGGCCATCGCCGATGCCTGCCCCTACGACGCCGTACGCTGGAACGAGGAGCTTCAGCTACCGCAGCACTGGTTCTTCGACGCGCACCTGCTCGACCGTGGCTGGGAAGAACCGCGCTGCAGCCAGGTGTGCGCGAGCGGGGCGCTGAAGGCCGTCAAGGTGACCGACGAAGAGATGGCCGGGATCAAGTCCCGCGAGGGGCTCGGCGAGCTCAAACCCGAGGCCGCGACCCGGCCGCGCGTCCACTACAAGAACCTGCACCGCTACACGCAGGAGTTCATCGGCGGAACGATCATCCGGACGGTCGACGGCGTGACCGACTGCGTCGCGGATGCCGGAATCCGGATCGAGCGCACGGGCTCTGTGGTCGGAGAAACCGTGACCGACGCGTATGGCGAGTTCAAGATCGACCGCCTCGAGACGGACAGCGGACCCTACAGCGTTGTCATCGAAGTCGACGGTGAGCAAGTCGGGCGGCTCGATGTCGAACTCGGGGAGAGCGTCTACCTCGGCAGGATCGATCTCGCGGCCTGAGCAGAGATCCGAGTCTACAGCGACAACAGGTACTCGCTCATTCGCTGACGAGCGGTCTCGTCCGGGAGTCATCCGTACCCGGCGCCCATGTTGTCGTATCGCCCGCGGTTTGCGGGCGCGGGAGATTCGTTGTAGAAAAACAGGCACGACCATGCGACTCGGCATCGGACAGAAAATTTTCATAGGGTTCCTGCTCGCCGCCATGGTGGTGCTTGCATTGACCACCGGCGTCACGCGCTGGAGCTTCGAGCGCGAGTTCCTGAACTACGTTAACGAGAACGAGGCGGAATCGCTCCAGTATTACGCCTCGAGACTTGCCGAGGCCTACGGTGACGAGGGCGATTGGGAATCCGTGGGGAGAGACCGGGATCGATGGCTGGAGCTGATGGATCCGCCTGGAACTGCTGTCACTGACGAGCTGCTGCAAGTAACCCTGCCTTCGCATGACGGCACTGCCGTTTCCAGGGACCCGCTGGCCGTGTCGCCGCGCATTTCCGTTCTTGACGCAGCAGGAACCCTGTTGTTCGGCCCGCCCGCCGGGGGAACAGCAGTTCGCATCGAGCCCATCCTGGTCGGCAGTGAAATCGTGGGCAATCTGCATCTCAATCCATTGGAAGGGCTGGTCGGGGACCTTGATCAGCAGTTTTCGCAGCAGCAGGCTCGTTGGATTTACGGTACGGCGGTGTTCGCGCTCCTTCTCGCCGCCATGCTCGCCGTGATGTTCTCCCGTCACATTGTCTCGCCGATCTCCCAACTGACCCGCGGCACGAAGGCGCTGGCCGACGGCCGCTTCACGGAACGGCTCACCGTGCAGTCCTCCGATGAACTGGGCCGTCTTGCCGAAGACTTCAACGTTCTCGCCGAAACGCTGGAGCGAAACCAGAACGCCCAGCGTCAGTGGATCGCCGACATTTCCCATGAATTGCGTACGCCCCTGTCCGTGCTGCGCGGCGAACTGCAGGCTGTGGAGGACGGTGTGCGGGCGTTCGACGAAACAGCCCGCAAGTCCCTGAGCGGTGAAGTGGACCGGTTGACGAAACTTGTCAACGACATGTACCAGCTTTCCGTTGCGGATCTGGGGGCGCTGCGTTATCGAAAGGAAGTCGCCGATGTCGGTCAGGTTCTGGAAGACACGGTGGAACTGTTCGAGGCCCGGATTCGCGATGCGGGACTCGAATTGGAAACACGATTTCCTGCGGGACCCCTGGAAGCGTTGATCGACGTCAACCGCCTCGGCCAGTTGTTTACGAATGCGCTTGAAAACACCGTGCGGTACACCGATCGAGATGGGCGTGTACGCGTCGCCTGCGCGCACCAGGGCAAGGACATCGAGATCAGTATCGAGGACTCCGCTCCGTCCGTTCCAGCGGACGCGCTGCCGCGATTGTTCGAGCGGCTTTATCGCGTGGAGTCTTCCAGGGACCGTCAGACCGGCGGGGCAGGGCTGGGTCTTGCCATCTGCAAGCGGATCGCGCACGCGCTGGGTGGGAGTATCAGCGCATCGCCATCGGCACTCGGAGGTCTGAAACTGGTCGTTCGACTGCCCGCGACGGCCCACGAGGGCGGATGAGGGTCTCGCAATCCATGTCGACCAACGGCGCTTCGATCCTGGTGGTTGAGGACGAGCCGAAGATCGCCCGGCTTCTGGTCGACTATCTGGAGCAGGCCACTTACCCGACGCACCATATCGGCAACGGCGTTGAGGTCGTTCCATGGGTTCGCAAGAACAAACCGCGGCTGGTCCTGCTCGACGTCATGCTTCCGGGCAAGGACGGTTTGTCCATCTGCCGCGAGATTCGTGGGTTTTCGGATGTCCCCATCGTCATCGTGACGGCACGGGTGGAAGAAATCGACCGTTTGCTGGGTCTTGAACTCGGCGCGGACGACTACATCTGCAAGCCGTTCAGTCCGCGCGAGGTGGTTGCCAGGGTGCATGCCATCATGCGGCGCGTCGCCTCGCAGAGTGCGCCGGGGGGCGCGTACCTGGGGATCGTGGTTGACCGGGAACACCACCGGGCGCGTGTCAAGGGACATGCGCTGGATCTCACACCCGTGGAGTTTCGCCTGCTGGGAGCACTGCTTGGCCAACCGGGCCGCGTGTTCTCCCGCAACCAGTTGATGGATCGGGTCTACAGGGACCGCCGTACCGTCAGCGATCGGACCATGGACAGTCATATCAAGAACCTGCGACGAAAGGTCCGGAAATTCCTGCCGGACGAGCGTGTGATTCGAACCGTCTATGGCGTCGGTTACAAGCTTGAATGAAACCGGGCGATCCCGGATGCGGCGCGACGATTCGGGAATTTCATCGCAAACCTTCGGCTCGTCACGGTCATTTCCGGGTGCGCCGGGATTCCATGATTCCTGCACAAACGTGCGATAGGGTGGTTTCACTCAGGAATCGATTGCCGTCACAGTACGACGGTATGGGGAAACATGAACAATCAACGACTGGCATCAGCCGTTCTGGCCAGTGCGGTGTTTCTGGCCGGCACCGGCCAGGCCCACCACTCCAGCGCGCCTCACTTCGACAGTACGCAAGAGATATCGATCGAGGGCATCGTCACCGAATGGGCATTCGTCAATCCACATGCCTATATCTACCTCGACGTCACCGACGAGAACGGCGAGGTGCTGAACTGGCGCTGTGAAGGCAGCTCGTCGACTTCGCTCGGCCGCAACGGTTACTCCGAGGAAACGTTCATACCCGGACAGCAGATAGGGATCGTCGGCAGCCCGGCGAGACGAGAGGACTATCACTGCACGTTGACCAGCCTCGTTTTTCCGGACGGAACTGTCGTTGCGAGAAACGGCGCATTACCCGAGGACAAGCGCGTCGGTGCACTGCCGACAGTAATTGCGACCGACGTGGCGCGTGAGGATTACCTGCAGAACGGCCAGCCGAATATCAGCGGTTACTGGGTACGTGCCGGTCGGGGCGGTCCGCCCTCTGCGCGGGTTGGCCTGCCCGGCGGCATGGGGGCTCCGGGCGCAGGTCCGGAGGGTAGTCCGCCCGGCGGTGGCCGCCCCGGTGGTCCGCCGCGCGGCCCCCAGCTTGCGCTGACTGCGGCAGGCCAGGCTGCGCAGGACGCCTACGAACAGATCTATGACGATCCGAGCATTCACTGCGACATCGGCAATATATTTTTCGGCTGGACACACGACGGGCATGTCAACGAGATCCGACAGTACGATGACCGCATCGTGATGCAGTACGGCTACATGGATTTCGTTCGCACCATTCACTTGAGCGTAGATGAACATCCCGAAGACATCGTGCCGAGTCGAGGCGGACATTCCATTGGCCGCTGGGAAGGCGACACGCTCGTCATCGATACGGTTGGCTTCAGCCAGGGCGTACTGCATCCGCTGGGCGGCATACTGAACAGCGATCAGATGACGGCGACCGAGCGGTTTACGTACGACCGGGAAAACCAGACACTCAACAGTTCCCATGTCGCCGTTGACCCGCTCTTCCTGGAAGAGCCGTATACCCGCCAGGCCGCGATGGGTATCAGCGCAAGACCTTACGAGCCCTACAACTGCACGGAACTCAGTGGCGACAACAACCGCCGGCCCGAGGACCGAATCAGCAACTGAATCGACGACAATTCGCTCAAACGTGTAACGACTTCGCTGCGATCGATGCGATAAGATTTGTCGGCTACTATCCCGAACCGCCGGAGCCGAATACGGCTTGGCGTAACTCGCAACGGTAAGCGCGTGCGCAGTGCTGGCTAAACCAGGAAACTCATCCGGGTCGGGATCCGACAGTCTCATCCTTGTCGGCGTTGTTAGCTGCTTCATCCTGTCCGGATTCGCTGCGCTGCTTTACCAGACTGCCTGGATGCGGCAGTTCTCATTGGTCTTCGGCACTTCGGAACTTGCCGTCGCCGCGGTGCTGTCAGCGTACATGGGCGGCCTCGCGCTCGGCGCGGGGCTCGCCGCGCGCTACGTCAGAAGGGTCAGGCGCCCGGTCCTGGTGTATGGCTTGCTTGAGGCCGGTATCGCCTTGTCGGCACTGGGCGTACCGCTGCTGCTGCAGCTTGCGAGTTTCCTGTACGCGGCGGTGCTCGGCGGACAGCCGGAACCGGTTGATGCGAGCGGGCTCGGCCAGTCGTTCTTCTATCTCGCAGTTGCGTTCATCGTACTGCTGATTCCGACGAGCTTCATGGGCGCCACATTGCCGCTGCTGACAAAGTACGTTGTGCATACCGACGAGCAGGTTGGCAGCCGCGTCGGCATGCTTTATGCGACGAATACAGTCGGCGCGATCGCCGGCACGCTGGTCGCCGCATTTCTGCTGCTGCCGCGTTTCGGCCTGATGGGTACCGTCTATTTCGGAGTTGCCGTCAACTTTCTCGTATTCGTGCTGGCAGCGGTGCTCGCGCGCCGCTTCGATGACACACGGCAGCCTGCTGACGAAGCCGAAGCACAGACGGCCGCGCGGTCGGTTCAAGCAGCCGCGACAGCGGTCAGCACCCGCCGACTGTGGGTACTGCCGATCATGCTGCTGAGCGGCGCGAATACATTCATCTACGAAGTGTTGTGGACGCGACTGCTGGGTCATGTACTGGGCGGCAGCATTACTGCATTTGCCACCATGCTGGCCGGATTCCTGAGCGGCATCGCGATTGGCAGCGCAATCGCATCGCGCTTTGCGAAGCGCAGGGAAACTTCGACACGCGGGTTCGTGATGGTTCAGTGCGGCATTGCTCTAACGTCGATGATGATCTATCAGCTTCTGCCGCTGACGATTCGTGACTCTGTCGGACTCAACGGCAATATCGTGCTGGCGATCTCCGTCCTGCTGCCGGCAACGATCTTTATCGGCGCGACCTTTCCGCTGGCGGTAAGAATGCTCGCGATCGATGAAACCGATGCGCCGTCATCGTCGGCAAAGGTGTACTCGTGGAATACGGTGGGGGCAATCGTCGGTGCGACCCTTGCCGCATTCCTTCTGATTCCGGCGCTGAAGTATGAAGGCGCTATCCGGTTCGCCGTCCTGCTCAATGCCTCGCTGGCGGCTGCGGCATTCGTCGTGATGGCGCAGCGTCCGCGGCGGCTGCTCGGATCGGTCCTTGCATTCATTGTCGTTCTTGCCGTGCTCTATCGACCTGCGATGCCTGAGGAGATTCTGCGGGCATCGCCGATCTATCCGCAGCCCGGTGGGGAAATTCAATTCTATGAAGTCGGGCGCTCCGCAACGGTGCTGGTCATCGAAGAGAACGGATTCCTGAATCTGCGCACCAACGGGCTGCCGGAAGCCTCCACATCGTTGCGCGGCGCACCCCCGAGCCCACACAACCAGTTGATCTTGTCGACGCTGCCGGTGCTCGCGCGACCCGACGCAGAGCGGATGCTGGTCATCGGGCTTGGCGCCGGCGTCACACTGGAGGGCGTACCCGATTCCGTGCGCGCGATCGACGTGATCGAACTCGAGCCACAGGTGCTTGCGGCCAACCGGTTCTTTGGCGAAGACCGGGCGCTCGACCCGCTGCAGGATCCGCGCTTCACGATCACGATCAATGACGCGCGCAGCGCCCTGACACTGACCGACAAGACTTACGACGTCATCGTGTCGCAGCCTTCACATCCCTGGACCGCGGGTGCATCGCATCTCTACACGCGCGAGTTCATGCAACTGGCACAGGAGCATCTGGCTGAAGACGGGGTCTTCCTGCAGTGGATGAACACACAGTTTGTCGACGAGTTCCTGCTGCGCAGCCTGTGTGCGACGTTACTCGATGTTTTTCCGAATGTGCGCGTTTATCAATGGGACCCGGAAGTGTTGTTCTTCCTCGGCTCTGCTGCGCCGCTGAACGTTGAAACCGAAATGGCGCGGACCGGCCGCCCGCTGCACGACGCTGTTCTCAGCTATCTCGAGAAGGGCGTCGGATCCGTCGAGGACGTTGCCGCCGCACTGGCGCTGGACCAGGAAAACATCGAGATCTTTGCGCGCGGCGGTGAACTGATCACTGACAACAACAATTACCTCGCGACGAATTCGGCGCGCGCCATGGATCGCGGCGAAATTCTGCGCCGCAATGAGCTCTACGATCTCCTGAAACCTTATGACCCGCTCATCCAGCCGGACAGCCGGCTGCGCCGCGAACTCGGCGATCGGCTCAATTTCCCCTACATATCGCGTCGCCTCGAAGACGACGGTCTGGCCCGGCGCGCCATTGATCTCGCCAACAGCCTGGTTGACAGCGGCGACGCGCAGTCGCTCGTCATGATTGGCCGCGGCCAGGAGCGCCAGGGCAACCGCGCGGAGTCGCAGCGCAATCTGCGCCTGGCGCTCGCCGCGGAACCCGACAATCAGCAGGCCAGGTTCGCGCTGCTCGAACCCTGGCTGCTCGGCGCAGCCAACGCCGGAGTCCCCGGCTATGTTGCGGAAGAACTGCCAAACGTCAGCGGTACGGCTGCGGCGACGCTGGCCGGACTCGCGGCCTTCCACCGCGACGACATGCGCGAGCTCGTCGATCTGGACGCGCCGCTTGCTGAGGTTTCGCCATCCGACCTGTGGTACGAAACGAGCGTCAAACTGCGGGCCGAGTGGCGGGTCCGGCTGACTTCACCGGAACTGCAGCCGCGCATGGCCAGGGAAGCCACGGCCCTGATCGATAGCGCGGTCGTCTTCTCGAACGACTTCAGTCTTCTGACGATGCGGCTGCGCTCCACGCTCGTTGCGGGCGAAATCGACAGCGCTCTGGAGACGGCGCGCCGACTGCTTTTTCTGATCAGAGGTCAGGCTGAGCAGGCAGCCGAAGGCCACGTCACGCTGCCTCCGGTACTGATCGGGCTCAGACTGGGGCAGATCGAGGAAGTCCGGCGCCTGCTCGCACAGTTGCTCAGCGAAGGCCGTGTCAGCGAATCCGTGGTCGACACCATCGAAGCCACTGCAGCGGATACCGAAGCGATGCTGAATGCGTTGCCGGGCTAGCCCGCAACGAACGCAACAGCCGCCAGGCCCCTTCGCCGATAACGCCGTGCTTGGCGGTCAGTCGTAGCCCCGTCACATCGCCGGGTTTCCTCGGAAACTCCATACTTTCACCACAATTCAGCGGTACGCTCCCGATCAAAAGACCAATGATTCTCAGTATGGCGTAATTGCAGCAGCTTGCTGAGGCGAGTACGCTGCGCCGCTGCTTTCATGAAAACTGCTGACTTTTTCGAGGGGTCCAAATGAGCAACTTCAGAAATCCGCTGGTCGCGGCCGTGTCCCTGTCTGTGCTCCATAGCGCGCCAAGCCTTGCTCAGGACGATGGCGCGATGCTGGAGCTGGAACAGATCGTCGTTACGGCACGCAAGCGCGAAGAGAGTCTGCAGGAAGTACCCGTATCGATTTCCGTGCTCGGAGATACGATGCTTCAGGATACGAACATCCTGACTCAAAACGATCTGTTCGAACTGATTCCCGGCATCTACTACGACCAGGGCCCGGATCGCAACGCTGCATTCCCGAGCGTGCGCGGCGTTCAGTCGAATGAGATCGCGACCAACCGAACCAAGGTCACTTCCTTCGTTGACGGCATGCCGATTCTTGGATCGCAGGGCGCCCTTGGCTTCGGTAACGTGGCGCAGGTCGAGGTGTTTCGCGGTCCGCAAAGCGCGGCATTCGGTCGCTCGACTTTCGGTGGCGCGATCAACTACGTGACGCGCGATCCTGGCGACGAATACGAAGGCCGCGTTACTGCGGACGTCAGCGACTATGGCCGCAGGCTTGTGCGTGGCCAGGTCAGCGGACCGATCAGCGACACAGTCGGCTTCATGCTCAACGCAGAGTACGAAGACAGCAGCGCACCGGGCGATTTCATTGCGACCGACGGATTCGAGTACGGCACACGCGCAACGGATCAGATCTCCGGCAAGCTCGTATTCGACCCGAACGATAATCTGCACATTGAGATGACATTCAGCCATACCGACGTCACGGACGGCCCAACCGTGCAGTACTTCGTTTCCGAAGCGGCCCGCGATGCCTGCCTGGGACAGCTTGGCAGCAGAGGTATTTTCAACCCAGCGATGATGGGCGGTGGCGTTTACATCGACGGTACGTTCGACTGCGACTGGGACCAGGGTGCGCAAATCGCCTCGCAGCAGGACCGCTCGGTCGTCCTCGCTGAGGCGTTTGACAACCCGGCGTACGCCCGGCAGTTCCCGCAGTATCAGAACCTGAGCTCGGAGCAGCAGGACGATCTGCTGTTCCTTGCGCGCTCGCAGTCCGTCTTTGGTGACTTCGAGGGCGCCGAGGACGAACGCGATCGCTTCACGCTGCAGCTCGACTGGCTGGCGGAAAACGGTAGCGCCATTCAGGCATCGTTCATGACGTCCGAAGAGTTCTACATTCGCGGCAACGACACGAGTCGCGACCCGGACCTCCCGATCACGTTTGCTCCTGGAAGGGGCGTTGACTGGGTGCTCGTCGACATGGGGCCGATGGCAACGCTCGGCACGATCATGTCGGATCCGACAGATATCGACGAAACCTATGCCGAGGTTCGCTGGGTGTCTCCGGCTGACAATCGCCTGCGTTCCGTCGTCGGCGTCTCGTACTACGACTATGACTTCCTGACCACGCTTTACTTCGGCGGTTATGGGGCCATTGCGGCGGGACCGGACGCGGTCGCGCGTTATCTGGCGCTTACCGGCGACGATGTTTCGGTTCCGGATCAGTTGCTCGGCGAATCCGCAACCAACACGGGAGTCTTCTTCAACGCCAGCTACGACATCACCGATCAGGCAACGGTTACGTTCGAAGGCCGGTACCAGGATGACGAAGTCTCCGGCACCGATACCATTTCCGGCAATTCCGGTTCGGTGACGACCACGAAATTCATTCCGCGCCTGTCGTTCAACTACCACTTCAATGACGACGCCACGTTCTACGCGCAGTATGCCGAGGGCAATAATCCGGCCGGCGTCAATGTCGGTTTTTTCAATCCGGCGATCATTGCCAGCCTGACCAATGCCAACGCACTGTGGGCGGAAACGAATGGCGCCGAAGGTGCGCCGTACACGGTCCCAAGTGTCGAGAATTTCGAGGAAGAAGAACTTGAAAACCTCGAGTTCGGATTCAAGGGCACGGCACTCGATGGCCGCCTCCAGTATTCAACGGCGATCTATTTCATGGAGTGGCGCGACAACGTGGTCCCACAGAACCTGTACTGGGGACCCACTCTGCTGCCGGGTGAACGGGCAGCGCCGCAAGACGGTAACCGCACGTTTCTCAACGCCGGCGATCAGGATATGCAGGGCATCGAATTCGAGGGCAACCTGCAGATAACGGACCGCTTGCGGCTGCGAGCGGTGCTCGGCCTGCTCGATGCGGAATACGCTGACTTCTGCGACGTGGGCCCTGTTCGGCGCGCTTGGCCCGCATGCCGTGGCCACCGGAAGGGCAACCTTTGAGAGAGGCGACCAATTCGGCACGCCGTGTTATCGCGTTGATGGCAACGAACTGCGGGAACAGCCGAACGTCACGGCTGCACTCAGCCCAAGCTACCGCGCCGATTTCGGCAACACGGGGCTGCAGTGGATGGCACGCGCGGATATCCGCTGGGAGTCGGGTCAATGGCGCGATACGGCGAATATCGGCAAGACTGAAGACCTGTTGCAGATCAACGCGTTCCTTGGTCTGAGCGGTGAACTGTGGGATGCCACGCTGTACATCAACAACCTCACGGATGAAGACGCACCGCGAAATATCGCAGGCAATGAGGATGTATCGATCACGGGCAACTTCCTCACTATTGGAAACGATCCTCGATCGAACTTCCTGATCGTACCGCGTCAGCCGCGCACGGTCGGATTCCGAATGGATTACCGGTTCTAGGCAGTTTCCCCTGGCCGGAACTTCCGGAGGCGGTCCGATCCAACCCGGCGGAGCGCACGGTGTCGGGCAGAAGGGCCAGCACGCGGTACTTCGTGACGGTGGCCAGATCGCTTGGCCGGGTGCGGAAGGTTTGCGCGCGCCTGCATGCAACCACGTCGTTCATCATCGGCGGCGCGGTCATCGCGGATCCTGATGTCATTTCGGGCTAGCCGGGGGGCGGTTAAAGGTCGGGAAATTCCTGTCGTCGAGAACCTGGATGCCAGGTTCGAAATCAATGCTATCGAGGGCGTTTCATGAAGACACTGATTCAACTATTGGTCATCCTGACGGTCGTGGGTTTCGGCGCCCGCGCTCCGCAAGCACACCATTCGTTTGCGGCTACATTCAAGTCCGACGAGACAATTGCGGTTGAAGGCGTGGTTACGGAGTTCAGCTTCACCAATCCGCACATTCTCGTTTATCTCGACGTGACCGACGCTGATGGTTCGGTCACCAACTGGATGAGCGAAGGGGCGGCCGCAAATCTGATGCGTCGCTCGGGCTGGGACAGGGATACGCTCGAGCCTGGCGATGTCATTCGAGTGCATGGGAATTCGACCCATGACGGCTCTCCCATGGTCTCGATCGAGAGCATCGACGTGTTGGAGGGCGGAGCCGTCGTACGAACTCTGAGCCGGGACCGGCGCGGTGCTCAAGCCCGCGCTGCAGCCGCTGTCGAAACCGCACCGCTCCCGCTGCGATTGGCTGACGGTCGTCCCAATCTGACCGGTGCCTGGACCCAGAATTTTGGTGCACGACGCGGGCCACCCGGTTCCGAGGATCCACCGGTTCCCTTGAGCGAGGCCGGCGAAGCCGCTCAGGCCGCCTTCGATCCTGCCAACGATCCGCAGATCTTCTGTGATCCGCCGGGTCTCGTTCGGCAGGCGGGCATGACGCCACATCCGTTGCGAATCACCCAAAATGACGATCACGTCGTTTTCGAGTGGGAGGAATATGGCGGAAGGCGCATCGTCTACTTCGGTGACGAACTCGCGCTGCCGGGGCCCGGAACGTATCTCGGCGATTCGATTGCCCGCTACGAAGGGGACACGTTGGTTGTCGAAACGGTCAATCTCATGGGGGGAAACCCGTCCAACCCGAGCGGGTATCCGCTCAGTGACCGCACGACCACCCTCGAGCGATACTCGCGTGCCGACGATTCCCGGAATATCCCGACGATCAGCATCGAAGTGGCGGTCACGGATCCTGTAAACCTGAGCGACACCTGGACCCTGCGCAGATCAAAGGTCTATTCGGCCGACTACGAATTCATCGAGAATGACTGTCGAGTGCCGTTGCGAGAACGCGGGTGATCGAACGGCGTGCACAGAACATGTGACAATTGCGCACGCGCCCGCGGCGACGGTGTATCGGCACATTGACCAGGCGACCGTCGCGGGACCCTCGTGCGGTGTTGGAGCAGTAAACGGGAAGAGCATCGACATCGAACAAGCGTAACGCCAACGAGATCATCATGCGCACCAGACGAAGATTCATGAGAGACAGCCTGACGACGGGTGCGGTCGTTGGCCTGGGCCTGCCCGGCGTACGACTGGCGTCGGCGCAGGACAGCACGGACGAGCAAACGCGCAACAAGGCCGTGGTCCGGCGCTTCATGGAATCCCAGGGTACGGCGGAATACGAGCAGCTGCTTGCCGAGCTGCGGTCACCGAACTACCGGCGCCTGCGAGGCGGATTCGAAAACCTGGCGGCGAATGCCGCCGGATCGGAACTGGCCGAGGCCGCTCAGCCGGTGCGAACGGCAATTCCCGATCGTACCGACACCATCGATCTGGTGATCGCAGACGGGGATCGGGTCGGTATCCGGTTCCGCATCCAGGGGACGCACGAAGGCAACTTTTTCGGCATTCCGGCGACCGGGAGATCTATCGACATCCAGGAAGTCGGCATCTTGAGACTCGACGACGGCAAATTGATCGAGGGATGGTTCATGGCCGACGAGGCCGGGTTGCTGAAGCAGCTTGGTGTAGGGCTGCCAACCCGGCGCGACGGCAGGCGAGTCGTACCGGCGCCGGCGACCGAGGCGCGATACGGGCAGGCGGTGCTGGAGGACCTTCTCGCCGAGCCGGCCGATTCGCAGACCTGGCGCAACAAGTTGACGGTTGCCGCTTACAAATCGGCATCGCCACCGCCGGGGCTATTGCCGGATCGGCCGGGACGGCCCTACGACACGTATCTGCGAGGCGGATTCAAGCACCTCGTCGACTACGGGAATGCACACGGATTGAGCGAACAGAACATCGGTCAGGCGTTTCCGGACCGTCAGGACAAGGTCGACTGCGTGCTTGGGGAGGGTGACAGCGTCTGGATCCAGTTCAGGCTGAGCGGCACGCACACCAACAGCCTGTACGGTATCCCTCCGACCCATGGCCCGGTCGAAGCGGCGGAGGTGGGCATCATGACGTTCGCCAATGGCCGCTGGGCTACTGGTTGGTTCTTCGGAGATGATCTCGGGATGGCGCTCCAGCTCGGTGCTCCCGACATCGTCACGTCGTAACCGACCCGGGCTGGATATCAGTCCGCTGGATTGTACCTGGAGAACTCCATGCGAATTCCTGTCGCGTTTGCTGCAACGATGCTGCTTGTGATCGTGTCGACTCCCCTGCGAGCGCACCATGGCTCGGCGCCCCATTTCGACCCGGATGTCCAGGTCAGGCTGGATGGCGTCGTCACGGAACTGAGGTTCGTCAACCCCCACGCCTTCGTGTATTTCGATGCCATCGACGCGAGTGGACAGAGCGCTGCGTGGCGTTGCGAACTCGCGGGCGCGACTCTTCTCAGGCGGCTGGGCTGGATGTCGGACACGCTTTTTCCCGGTCAGAGGATCGAAATGGTGGGCGCGATGGCGCGCCGTGAAGCCCACTCTTGCGCGATGGAGGAGATCACTCTGGAGGACGGCAGTGTCTTCACCAGCCGGGGAAACCGGCAAACCGACGTCAGACCCGTCGCCGATCCCGCCGGCGTAGCGCAACGCGCGCGCTATCTCGAGAACGGGCAACCCAATATCAGTGGAGCCTGGGTCTCGCAGGTACCGGGAGGTTTCGGCGGAGTCCTGACCAACGGGCCGCCCGAGCCGACCGAGGCGGGATTGGCCGCGGCGGAGGGCTTCGACGTCAGGTACGACAATCCCGTGATCAACTGCGAGAGCGGCAATGTCATTACCGACTGGTATCGGCAATCGCACGTCAATGACATTCGACAGATGGACGACCGGATTATCGTGCGCTATGGCTATCTCGAAATGGTTCGAACGATATTCCTCAACGCCGACCACCCCGAAAACGTCGCGCCAGGCGTTGCAGGCCATTCCATAGGCCGGTGGGAAGACGATGTCCTCGTTGTTGACACCGTCGGCCTCCCGGAGAGGGTCCTGATCCCGCTGAGCGATGTGATGATGAGCGGCCAGGCGCACGTCGTGGAGCGTATCCACTACGACGAGGAGAGCCAGACCCTGATCCGCGACTTCACGGTACGGGACCCACTCTACCTGGCGAAGCCCTACAGCGGTCGGAACGTGTCGGATATCGCCGCCGAACCCTGGCAGCCGTTCGACTGCGTCAACCTGAGTGGCGAAAACAATCGACGACCGGAGCCAGGTGAGTAACGCTCCCCGAATACCGAATCGCAATCGATTTTCGGCACGGCGAGCTGCGAAGCTGCGGCCGGTCAGCGTTCCAGGTACTGCAGCTTTTCCTCGACTTCCTGCCAGTCGTCGGCGTCGTCCGGCGGCTCCTTGGCGTGGGCGAGCACCGGCCACGCCTGCGAGAGTTCCGCATTGAGCTCGAGCATGTTCTCCTGACCCTCGGGGACATCGTCTTCGGACACAATGGCTTCGACGGGGCATTCCGGCTCGCAGAGCGTGCAATCGATGCACTCCTCCGGATCGATCACGAGCATGTTCGGCCCTTCGTGGAAGCAGTCGACGGGACACACTTCCACGCAGTCGGTGTACTTACACTTGATGCAGCTTTCAAGTACGAGAAAGGTCATTCCATCGATTCCTGGAGCGCAGCTGGCGGCAGCCGCGGATTTTCCTACAAATCCCTGCGCGTTCCAAGCAACAGCCACGGACGCGGTCGCGAGCGGCATGCATCCCGTCGCGGTTTCGCGCGAGTGCTGCAGGCCGCGTCTCACCGCTGCTTGCAATGCATGAAGCCCCGCGGCCACCATAGGGCGGGGACCAAAAGAGTCGGAGTAACGAACAATGTTGAAGAACACACTGGTCGCGGCGGGCGCCGCGCTGCTTTTGCTTGGTGGCGTCGGCGCGGCACAGCCGCCCGGGATCACGATGGAGATGATCAGATCGTCGCTGCCGGTCGAGGGCGCGCCACTCGCGGTGCCGGGCGCCTACGAGGTCATCTCGGAATTGGCCTACGAATCGCCCGGGCATGTCGTTCATCGTCCCGCCGATCTCGGTGTGTTCCCGGACGACGACGTGCTGCCGGTCGTGGTCTGGGGCAACGGCGGTTGCGCGATCAACAGCACGCAGTACGGCGGATTTCTCGCGACGATCGCGTCGCACGGATTTCTCGTGCTGGCCACGGCCGCGGTCGAGGGTGAGGATCGCCGCCAGTCGACGCCCGACGACATGCGTGCCGCGATCGACTGGGCCGAGGCCGAGAACGGCCGAGCCGGCTCGCCGCTCGAAGGCAAGGTCGCGACCGACCGCGTTGCGGTCATGGGCCAGTCCTGCGGCGGCTTTCTGTCCGTCACGCTCGGGGCCGATCCCCGGGTCGGCACGATCGGAGTGTTCAATTCCGGCGTGCAGCCACCGAATCCCGACGGTCCGGGCGGCGGGTTCGCGACGACTGACGCGCTCGCCGAGCTGCACGGCCCCGTACTCCTGATCAACGGCGCCGAGCGCGACTTCATGACGGAAACCTCGCACGCGAACTTCGAGATCATCGATCACGTGCCCGTCTTCTACGGCGCGCGCCACGGCGCCGGTCACACCGCGACGGTCTTCCATCCCGGCGGCGGCGAGTACGCGAACGTGGCGTCGAACTGGCTGCGCCTGCACTTCAAGGGCGACGAGGAAGCCGGTTCGATGTTCACGGGTCCCGACTGCGGGCTCTGCAGGAACGAGAACTGGGATACGGATTCGAAGGGGCTGGACTGAGCTTTCCGCGGCAGTCGTGCGACTGCGCGCCCACTCACAATCATGTTCTCGTCCCCCCGAGCAAGCTCGCAGGGCTCGGGGAGGACACGCTGCGATCGGTCGCTACGCGATAACCAGTCGCCCGCCATGAGCGGGCAGACGAGGCGCGTGCCCCGGGTTCAGCGCCCGATCGACCTTCGTGCGACCTCAAGATTGCAAGTGTTCGGCAGTAGCTGAAGGTGCGGCGCGTAGCGCCACTGGCGCGTGTCCGTCACGGGCTCGGCCAGGTATTCCGGATCTTCGAGCACGTAGCTGATCGACAGCGTGCGGCCGTCATCCAGCAATTCGTAGCGCTCGACAATGTGCTTGCCGGCGCCGTTCGGGATGCCGCTGCCGTTGCCGAACGCGTGATCGTCGAACAGGACCGTGTCGACGACCAGAACTCCGTCTTCCCAATGGCCGATCGAGTGGCCCTGGTTCGTGCGCTCACCGTTCTCCGGATGGCCGCGGCCGTCCATGTAGACCGTGCGGTCAATCTCCCAGTATTCCTCGCGCAGCGTGATCGTGTCGTCGTCGTTGATGATGATCTGGTGCAGGTACGGCGTGGTCAGGCTGTCGGGCACGGGTGGCGGCACGCATTCGATGAACGGGTCGTTCGCGACATCGAAATTCGCGGCGATGGCCTGCGACTTTTCAGTCAACGGCAGGTGAGTCGCCGCCTGGGTCCGGTCGTAGGGGCTGCCGAGCGCCTGCCAGACGCCTTCGACGCTCGTCGCCAGCGCGTTCGGGTCCTCGGCGGGCCGGCCCTGTACCACGAGCGCCGTACCGTCGGGCGCGGTGATCGCCCGCAGTGACATGAACTTGCGATCGGGGTTGCGGTCCGGATTGCCGCGTACGGTGACGAGGTCGCCGGGTTCAAGCGTATCGGGACTCCAGCCGCGCCGCGTCAGGGCCGGCGTCGAACCGGTCTCGATTTCCCATTCGACCGGTGTTCCGCCCTCACCCTCGGTCTCCAGGTAGATATAGACGTGTGGATTCGTCCAGTCCACCCGCGTCACCTCGCCGTACAAAGCGACGGATTCGTCGAGGAAGTTAACGGCGTGATGGTGCGCGAGCAGCGTGGCCGGTGCGGCGATGCCCAGGATCGCGGCCACGGACAAGTACGTTCCGGTGTATCTCACAACGCGTCCCCCCGCAATTCAGCGTAGTGGTATTTTGTCAGACGATTGTACTCCCTTCGGTCCCAAAGCGTACGCGTGCATGCCATCCGCAGGGCGCCCGAACCAACGCCTTCCTGCATAATGAGCGCGGATTCGGACGAGGAGCCTCGGCCAGGAGCCTGTGCCGTAGGAAGTCGCGAAAGCGGATTTGCAGCCGCAAATTCCTGCGGCGCAGGCTCCTAGGCGCCTGCGATCAGGGGAGATCAAGTGGACAGCACGGATTATGGGTTCATCGGCATCGGCCGCATGGGCGGCCACATGGCGCGCAACCTGCTCAGGGCAGGGCACTCGCTCACGGTCTACGACACGTCGCCGCAGGCGGTCGCCGAGCTTGCCGGCGACGGTGCACAGGCGGCAGACTCGATTGCCGAGCTTGCCGGTTCCACGGCGACGGTGTTCCTGAGTCTGCCAACGCCGGCCGTCGTCGAGTCCGTTGCACTCGGACGTGGCGGGCTGCACGAAGGCTCCGCTGTCCGGCAGGTGTTCGATTGCTCGACCACGGGGCCGCAGGTGGCTCGTAGGATCGCGGCGGGGCTGGCCGCTCACGACATCGCCTATCTCGATTGTCCCGTCAGCGGCGGGGTCAAGGGCGCCCGCGACGCTACCGTCGCCGTCATGGTGTCAGGCACCCGCGAGGTCTACGATCGGCATGAGCGGGCACTCGGCGAACTCGGCAAGCCGTTTTTCGTCGGCACGGAACCCGGACAGGGGCAGGTCATGAAGCTTGCCAACAACCTCCTGTCGCTCGCCGCCATCGTGCTGTCGTCGGAAGTCATGGTCATGGGCGTCAAGGCCGGACTCGACGCCTCCCAGATGCTCGACGTGATCAACTCCGGCACAGGCCGCAACAGCGCGACGCTCGACAAGTTTCCGCGCGCGGTGCTGCCTGGCACGTTTGACTTCGGTTTTGCGACGGGGCTGGCCTACAAGGACATCAGGCTGTGTCTGCAGGAAGCGCAGGAACTCGGAGTTCCGATGCTCGGCGGTGCGGCCGTGCTGCAGATGCTCGCCGTGACGCAGGCGCGTTTCGGACCGGACTCGGACTTCACCGAGATCGCGCGGGTCGTCGAGGAGTGGGCCGGTACGGAGGTCCGCGCTTGAGGCGTCTGCAGTCGTGCGACAGGTGGGCTGGCCGCAAGCGGCGCCCGGAATGCTCCAGGCCGTTCTGAGGTCATCGTTCGCTGTTGCATAACTTATTGTTTTATAAAAGCTAAACTTGGCGGAACCCTATTGCTCCGACGTTCCCTGACGCAAGCGACGGCCGAGGCTCTGCACGAGGTCGATCTTGTAACGCTGCCGCGCGAGGTCCGCGCCAGGGCGAAGCTGTGCATCGCCGATTTCATGGCCTGTGCACTGGCGTCGCGGGATTTGCCGTGGGCGATCCAGGCAATATCGCTTGCCACCGCAAGTGCAGGCGTGCCGCCGCGGCACGCTGCGAGCATCGTCGGCACCGGGCACGCTGTGGCTGCGTCTGATGCCGCGTTCGCAAACGCCGTGCTCGGCCATGGTCTCGTGCGTGACGACATGCATCTGGGCAGCGTGAGCCATTTCGGAGTCGTCGTGCTGCCGGTCGTGCTCGCGCTCGCCGAACGACATGGTGCGACGGGCGAGCGCTTGCTCTCGGCGATGGCGGCGGGCTACGAAGCGGGCGGCAAGCTCGGCCGCGCCATTGTCGATGTCGACGTGTCGCGGGTGTTCAGGCCGACCGGTATCACGGGCCCGTTCGCGGGAGCTGCCGCAGGCGCGCGCTTGCTCGGACTCGGACCGCAGGAGTACGCAGCCGCGCTCGCGATCGCGGCGAACACCGCCGCGGGCTATAACGAGTGGGCCGCGACCGGCGGCTCGGAGATGTTCTTTCAGGTGGGATTCGCGGCGCGCAGTGCCATTGCCGCCGTGGAACTCGCGGCCTCCGGCGCCCATGCGTCGCCGACCGCGCTTGAGGGCAGGGCCGGCCTGCTGGCTGCATACGGCAAGGTCCGGGGACCCGGGATCGGACGGCCATCGGAGTCCCCGCCCGAAATACTGAGCGTATTTTTCAAGGAAGTGCCGGCCTGCAACTTCGCGCAAACCGCAGCGCAGGCAGCAAGGGTCGTACACGAAAGCGCGCCGGTCGACAGTGACGGTTTCAACAGCGTCGTTGTCGCCGTCCCGGCGGCCGCTGCCGCCTATCCCGGCTGCGATTCGAGCGGCCCGTTCGAGCACGTGCTGCAAGCGAAGATGAGCATCCACTACAACGTCGCCGCGGCGCTGTGCACCGGGAACTTCGACGAGGCCAACTACCTGCCGGCTGCCAATCCCGAGATCGCGCGCGTGGCGAAACTCGTCGAACTCGTCGTCGACAAGGAGCTTACAGCCGAGTATCCGCGCAGGCAGGGTGCCGAGGTCACGCTCACGACGGTGGCCGGCGAGAGCTTCACACATCGCGCCGACGATGTTGCGCCCGCGAGCGATGCACTCGTGCGCACGCGTTTCCTCGAGGCGGCCGAACGGACTCTCGGTGCCGCCGCCGCCGGGCGGCTCGCCGCCTTCGTCGACGGCATCGAGACGGCGGCCGACGCGGGAGAGCTCGCGAGGCTCTCGGCAATCCGCGAGATCCGCGGCCGGATCGCCGGGCAGGCGACGTGAGCCCCGCGCAACACATCGAGAACTTCCTGCAGCTGCTGACGGCGGGGCTACTGACCGGCGCCATCTACGGGCTCATGTGTGTCGGCCTCTCGGTGATCTTCGGCGTCATGCGCGTCATCAACTTCGCCCAGGGCGAGTTCATGATGCTCGGCATGTATTTTGCGTACTACATCTTCGGCTCGATCGCAGGCTACATGGTCTTCGGCGACCTCGTGGCACCCTTCGTCGCCGCGCTCGCCGTCGGTCCCGCGGTGTTCCTCGTGGGGCTCGTCGTGCACAAGGGGCTCGTGAGCCAGGTCACGGGCATAAGCGGCAGCGCCCTTGAGGCCGAAGGCCACTACGCGCAGCTCATCCTGACGCTCGGCATTTCACTGATTCTCGCCAACGGCGGGCTCATCGTTTTCGGGTCGGCGCCCGTGTCGATCTCCACTCCGCTGTCATCGACGCCCTGGGTCGTGGGTCCGCTCTACGGCGAGGACATCCTGCTCTTCATCAACCAGGGCCAGACGATCGCCGCGCTTGTCGCCGTCGGCGTGGTTGTCGCGTTTGCGGCGCTCATGGCGAATTCGCGCCCCGGGCGGGCACTGCGCGCGGCCGCCGACAATCCCGTGGCCGCGGTTTACATGGGCATCGACGTGGATCGGGCCTACCGCATCGCGTTCGGCTTCGGCGTCGGCATCACGGCCATCGGCGGAGGGTTGCTCGCCTCGACGAACCCGTTCCAGCCCTACGTCGGTATCGACTACGTCATCGTCATGTACGCGGGCGTCGTGCTCGGCGGTCTCGGCAGCCTGCGCGGCGCATTCCTCGGCGGCCTCACGATCGGCCTCGTGCAGCAGCTCTCGGCACTGTTTCTGCCGAACCAACTGCAGAACACGGCGATCTTCGTGTGCTTCCTGCTCATCGTGCTGTTGCGCCCGCAGGGGCTGTTCGGCCGCGCCGCGAGGCGGGCATGAGCCGGACCGGGCGTCACTGGCCGTGGATCGCGGCGTTTGCGCTTGCCTACGGCGCGCTGGCGCTCTTCGTCGATAATCAGTACTACCAGCTCATCATGACGGTCGTGCTCGTCTGGGCGGTCATGGGGCTGGCCTGGAATCTGCTGAGCGGCTACAGCGGCCTGATCTCCTTCGGGCACGCCGCATTCTTCGGACTCGGCGCGTACTTCGTCGCGCTGATCCAGCTCACCTGGGGCATCAGCCCGTGGTACGGCATCCCGCTTGCGGCGCTGCTCGGCGGGGTTGCGGGTCTCGTGGTGGGCGTGCCGACGTTCCGCCTGCGCGGCCACTACTTCGCGCTCGCGATGCTGGCCTATCCTCTGGCGCTGCTTTACGTCTTCGAGTGGCTCGGCTACCAGGAAGTCGCCGTGCCGATGGTACGCGACGCGCCGGCCGCATACATGCAGTTCGACGATGGCCGCGTCTATATCCTGATCGGGCTCGGATTCGTCGTTGCCTCGATGCTCATTACCCGGCTCGTGGAGCGCTCGCGCTTCGGCATGTGCCTGCTCGCGATCAAGCAGGACGAAACGGCGGCGGAGGCGGCCGGCATCGACACGCTCGCCTGGAAACTCCGGGCCATCGTCCTCAGCGGCGCGATGGCGGCAACCATCGGCGGATTTTACGCTGTCGTGCAACTCGTAGTGACGCCGCTGTCGGTATTCGGCGTGCTCGTTTCGGCGCAGGCGCTCATCGTCGCGATGTTCGGCGGCGTCGGTACGGTCTGGGGGCCGGTGATCGGCGCGGTGACGCTCGTCCCGTTGAGCGCCTGGCTCGACGCCGAGTTCGCCGAGCGCCTGCCCGGCATTCAGGGCGTCATCTACGGTGTCGCGATCGTCGCCGTCGTCATGCTGGCCCCGGAAGGCCTGTTCTGGAAGGTTCGCGACATCGTCAGGCGCCGCCGCGCCGCTTCCGCGCGCACCGAGTCCGCGACCGCAGCTACGCCGGCCGCGGCCACTCGCGCGGACGGCTTCAGGGTCGCCGATGTGCGCGCCGGCCGAACGGTGCTGACGGTGAACGGGCTCTCGAAGTCCTTCGGAGGGCTCAGGGCGGTCGACGCCGTAAGCCTCGAAGTTCGACAAGGCGAGATCGTGGGCATCATCGGCCCGAACGGCGCGGGCAAGACGACGCTGTTCAATCTGCTCAACGGCTTTATCGCGCCTGACGCGGGCGAAGTGCTGCTGGACGGGCAGAGCATCCTCGGCAAGGCGCCGAACCGGATCTGTCGCGGTGGAGTCGGACGAACGTTTCAGATCGTAAAGCCTTTTCGCCGCATGTCGATCGCCGACAACGTCGTGATCGGCGCCTACGTTAACGCCGGCTCCGACGACGACGCCCGGGCGCTGGCGACCGCCGCTATCGCGGCCGTGGGGCTCGGCGACGCTGCCGAGTCGATCGCCGGCAGCGTCAGCAACGAGCAGCTTCGCCTCATGGAGCTTGCGCGAGCGCTGGCTTCAAGGCCGTCGATCCTGCTGCTCGACGAGATCTTCGCCGGCCTCGCCGGCGCCGAGGTCGAGCGTCTCATGCAGGTCATTCGCGGGCTGGCTGCGCTCGGCATCACGATCGTCATCATCGAGCACACGATGCAGGCGATGGTGCAGCTCGTCGACCGTTTCATCGTGCTCGATCACGGGGCCGTACTCGCCGCCGGTTCTCCCGGGGCGGTGACGCGGGATCCGGCGGTGATCGAGGCCTACCTCGGCAGGAAGTGGCTCGAAGATGCTTGAGATCCGCAATCTGCAGGTCGGATACGGCGGCAGGCCGGTGCTCACCGGTGTGTCGCTCACCGTCGAATCGGGCGAACTCGTGGCCGTGGTCGGCCCGAACGGTGCGGGCAAGACGACGCTCTTCAACGCGGTCTCGGGCATCGTGCCGTCAGGAGGCGGAACCATTCGCTTCGACGGAGACGACGTGCTTGCGCTGGCGCCCTGCGAACGCCCGCACCTGGGCATCGCGCACGTGCCGGAGGGGCGGCAGGTCTTCCCGTCGCTTACGGTGCTCGAGAATCTGCAGATGGGCGCCTACAGCGCGGCCGGCCGCGCCGCCTGGGAGGAGAGTCTCGCCAGAGTTCACGCCTGGTTCCCCGTGCTTGCCGAGCGTGGCGGCCAACTCGCGGGCACGCTCTCCGGAGGCGAGCAGCAGATGCTCGCGATCGGGCGCGGCCTGGCATCGGCGCCGCGCCTGCTCATGCTCGACGAACCATCGATGGGGCTCGCGCCGGCCGTCGCCGACGATATCTTCGAGCGCATCGTCGAGATCCACCGCTCGACGCGGCTCAGCGTGCTGCTCGTCGAGCAGCGCGTCGCCGAGGCGCTCAGTTTCGCGCATCGGGGTTACGTGCTCGAAACGGGCCGGGTCATCCTCGAGGGGAACCACGAAACGCTGCGCGCCGACGACCGCATCCGTGCCGCCTATCTCGGGATGTAGAGGCTCGCGATACCGACACCCCCCCGGTTGCGCGTGTCAGGGTGCGCGCCGCAATGGCAGCCCGTGGCGAACGCCGCGCGCAGCGCCGAGACCGGCAAGGCGCCCGCCCGGCAAGGCGGTCGTCTGCCCGATGCAGCAGGACTGTTGCCATGGGCTGCAAGGCTGCCGCAGGGGACACTCGCCGCCGGTTGCTGGCCCATGCAGGCGGGCAACGTTATCCTTGGCGGCATTCAGCACCGCACCGCATCGGACGAGCCGCGAGGTCGCGCGAGAGAATGAAAAAGAGACTTGTCCACCGAGTCCTGCTGCTTGGCGCGCTTCTCGTCACGGCGACCGGCCTCGCGGCACAGGAAGCCGTCAGGGTCGGCGTCATCGTGCCGCTGTCGGGGCCGTGGGCGAGGGCCGGCGAGGTCATGCGCATCGGTGCCGAGATGGCCGTCGAGCACATCAACGCCGCCGGCGGCATCGAGGCGCTCGGCGGTGCGCCGCTCGAACTCGTCGTCTACGACACCGGCGACAGCGTCGAGCGCGCCAAGAACGCGGCCCAGCGCATGGTTGCCGAGGAGCCGGACCTCGTCGGCATTACCGGCGCGTACCTGAGTTCGTTCACGCTGGCGGTATCGGAGGTGACCGAGCGGGCCGAGCTGCCGATGGTCACGCTGTCGTACTCCGATCTCATCACGGGCCGCGGCTTCAACTACATCTTTCAGACCTCGCCGACCGGCGTGCGCCAGGCCGAGGACGCCATGCCGCTGCTCGTCGAGCTCGCCGAGCGTTCGTCGGGCCGCCAGCCGGAACGGCTCGGGATCGTCATGGACAGCACGGCCGCGTCCGTGGCTTTCGTCAAGCCGATCCAGGAAGGCGAGACGCTCGATTCGCTCGGTCTGGACCTCGTGGTCGACGAGACCTTCACGCCGCCGCTTGCGAACGCAACGCCGCTGATCCAGCGGATTCGCGCGACGCGTCCCGACCTCCTGCTGCTCCTGCCGACGGCGATTTCAGACTCCAAGCTGCTGCTTGAGAAGATGAACGAATTCGGGCTCGGCCAGGGCCGGCTGCCGACCGTCTCCAACGGTGCGGCGATGGGCGACCCGGATCTCGCGGCGAACATGGATCATGCGCTGCTCGAAGGTGTGATGACGACCGTCGCCAACTGGGCCGTCGCGGGGCAGGACGAGATCGTCGCCGAGTACATCGAACGCAGCGGCGAACCGTGGATCACGCAGAATCCGCTTTGCACCTACGGCCATGTCTGGATACTCAAGGAGGCGCTCGAGCAGGCCGGCTCAGCCGACCGCAACGCCGTGGCCGCAGCGATCCGATCCATGGACATGACCGACGGACCCGCGCGGCTCTTTCCGGGCGGCAGGATACGTTTCGACGAATTCGGCCGGCGGGTCGATGCGGAGCTGCTCGTGGTGCAGTGGCAGGATGGCGTGCCGAAGACCGTGTTTCCGCCGCAGGCGGCGGTCGCCGAGCTCGTCTGGCCGTCCCGCTGACCAGGCAAACCTTGGCAATCGCCGTATTCCTGTCGGCTGAAGATGCGGCCTTCATCGCTGGAGTTGCGAGTCGCGCCCCTTATGCAGACTACCGCGCGTCCGGAAGCGCAGCTTTCTCATCGATCACGGCACAGGAGCAATAATCCATGAACGACGAACTTTTCGAACGCGGTCTCAAGGTCAGGAAGTCGGTGCTCGGCGCCGAGTTCGTCGACAAGGCGATCGCCGCGGCCGACGATTTCAACATGCCGTTGCAGCGGCTCGTCACGGAGTATTGCTGGGGCGCGTGCTGGGGGCGCGATGGCCTGCCGAAGAAGACCCGCAGCCTCCTCAACATCGCGATGATCAGTTCGCTGAACCGCAACCACGAATTGAAGCTCCATGTGAAGGGCGCCATTCGCAATGGCTGCACGCGGGAGGAGATCCGCGAGGTGCTGCTGCAGGTCGCGATCTATTGCGGGGTTCCGGCCGCCGTCGATTCCTTCCGGGTAGCGAAGGAAGCGCTGGCCGAACTCGACGCCGACGAGGACCGCCATGCGTAGTTCTCGAATGCTCATCCGGGGCGAGTGGGTCGATGCGCGGTCCGGCCGCACGTTCGAGTCCTTCGATCCGTACACCGGCAAGCCCTGGGCGCTCGTGCCGCGAGCCGGGCCCGAGGACATCGACGCCGCCGTCGCGGCGGCGCGCGCGGCGTTCAGGGACCCGAGCTGGCGCGACCTGTCGGCGACCGATCGAGGCGTCCTGCTCGCGCGCGTCGGGGATCTCCTGGCCGAGCGGGCCGAGGAACTTGCGCAACTGGAGACGCGCGACAACGGCAAGCTGATCTCGGAGATGGGCGCGCAACTGCGCTACCTGCCGCAGTGGTTTCGTTATTACGCAGGGCTCGCCGACAAGCTCGAAGGGCGCGTCATCCCGATCGAAAAGCCGGGCATGTTCAATTTCACGCTCGAGGAACCGCTCGGCGTGGTCGCGGCGCTGACGCCCTGGAACTCGCCGTTGATGCTCGGCACCTGGAAGCTCGCGCCCGCGCTCGCCGCGGGCAACACCTTTGTCTGGAAGCCGTCGGAGCATTCCTCCGTGTCGGCGCTCGAATTCGGCAAGCTTTTCGCCGAGGCCGGTTTCCCGCCCGGCGTCGTCAATATCGTCACGGGATTCGGCAACGAGATCGGCGATGCGCTGGTCGGTCACCGGGACGTCGCCAAGATCGCGTTCACGGGCGGCGATGCGACAGGGCAGCGCGTCTATGAGACTGCGGCGGCGGGAATCAAGCCGGTGACGATGGAACTCGGCGGCAAGTCGGCAAATATCGTTTTCGCCGACGCCGACCTCGACAATGCGCTCAAGGGCGTCGTGTCGGGCATCCTTGCGGCCACCGGGCAGACCTGTGTTGCGGGCTCGCGCGCGCTGATTCACCGGTCGATCGTCGATGAGTTCGTCGAGCGTTTCGTCGCGCTTGCGAACACCGCGCAGATGGGCAATCCGCTCGACCCGGATACTCAGATCGGCCCCGTCGCAACGCGGCCGCAACTGGCCAAGGTCCTGGAGTACATCGACATCGCGAGGAACGAGGGCGCGAAGTGCGTGCTCGGCGGCGGCCGGGCCGAGCGGCCGGAGTGCGGCGACGGCTGGTTCGTCGAGCCCACGGTCTTCGTCGATGTCGAACCCGGCATGCGGATCGCCCAGGAAGAAGTGTTCGGCCCGGTGCTCGGCGTCATCCCGTTCGACGATGACGACGAGGCGGTCGAGATCGCCAACGGCACGGTCTATGGGCTTGCGGCCGGCGTCTGGACGGCCGACATCGGCCGTTGCCTGACGATGGCGCGCAGGCTCGAGTCCGGTACGGTCTGGATCAATACCTATCGGGCATCGAGCTACCTGTCGCCGTTCGGCGGCTACAAGCGCTCGGGCTTCGGCCGCGAGAACGGCCTGGCCGCGATCCGCGAATACGTGCAGGAGAAAAGCGTCTGGATCGATACGAGCGGCGAAACGCCGAACCCCTTCATCCAGCGCTAGCAGCCCGTGGTGAACGTCCCACAGCATTTGGCGGAAGACCGCCGCGCAATGCCCGATTGGGCGAAATGCCTGGTCGAAGATGTCCGATCGACCGACGATGCACCTCGCCCGGCTGCGTTGTTCGTCGGTCGGGAATTCCCGATATTCTCCCTTCTTGCGCCTTGCCGGGCGGTCGCCGCGCCGGTCTCGATGCGACGCGGGACATGGACCACGGACTGCTGGCGGGACTGCGAACCAGGGAGTGGAGCGAAACATGAGTGAACCGAACTACGAGGTCTACGCGATCAAGTACGCGGAGCATCCCCGCAAGGCGTCGGAAAACTTCATCGACGGCGACCCGCATGACGACTCGCCGATGCCGCTCGACTACTACGTCTGGGCCATCGTCGGTGGCGAGCGCACGATTGTCGTGGACACCGGATTCGGCGCCGAAGCCGCCGCCAGGCGCGGCCGAACGATCACGCATCCGGTCGAGGAAGGCCTCGAAGCGGCCGGTATTCGGCGCCAGGACGTTCGCGATGTGATCATCACCCACATGCACTACGACCATGCAGGCAACGGGGAGCTCTTCGAGAATGCTTGCTACCACCTGCAGGACGACGAAATGCAGTACGCGTCGGGCCGTTGCATGTGCCACCCGGAGATCAACAAGGCGTTTGACGCCGACGATGTGGCCCGGATGGTGCACCGGGTCTTTGCGGGCCGAGTACAGTTTCACGACGGCGCCGACGAGATTGCGCCGGGTGTCACCGTCCACCGGATCGGCGGCCACACGAAGGGCCTGCAGGCCGTGCGGGCGAGAACGGCGCGCGGCTGGGTGGTGCTCGCTTCCGACGCGAGCCACTTCTACGCGCACATGGAGCAGGGCCGCGCGTTTCCCATCCTCTACAACCTCGCGGAACTGCTCGACGGCTACGCGACGCTGCGCAAGCTCGCGAGCTCGCCCGATCACATCGTGCCCGGCCACGATCCGCTCGTCGCCGAACGTTATCCGGCGGCTAGCGATGAAACGCGGGGCTGGATCGTGCGGCTCGACGCAGTGCCGATGCGGTAGCGTACATGAGCCGATCCGGATTCCTTTCCGGCCGGAGCTCCCCAGGGTCGGCCGGGTCCCGCGCTATCATTGCCGGCAGTTCGATCGGGGGAGGAGCAGCATGATCCGGATAGCCCGTCTTGCCTGCACCGCAGCGCTAAGCGGCGTTCTCGCTGTCGCGTCCACATCGGTACCGGCACAGGTTTCCGTGCCGGTGCTCGAAGCCGCCGCAGACATTCCGACCCTTGCGGTCGACCCGTTCTGGCCGAAGCCGCTGCCGAACGACTGGATTCTGGGCCAGGTCGCGGGGATTCATGTCGATGGGGACGACGGCGTCTGGATCGTGCAGCGGCCACGATCGCTGACCGAGCGCGAGCTCGGCGCAAGCCAGGAGCCGCCGCTCAGCAACTGCTGCGTCGCGGCGCCGCCCGTGCTCGAGTTCGATCTGAGCGGCAACCTCTTGCGCGCCTGGGGTGGGCCTGCGGAGGGCTACGACTGGCCGCGCAACGAGCACGGCATCCACGTCGCGGACGGCTTCGTCTGGCTTGCCGGCAACGGCGAAGGCGACAACCAGATCCTCAAGTTCACGACGGACGGGGAGTTCGTCATGCAGATCGGTGCGGCGGACAGCAACGCCGGCAGCAACGACACCGGCAACCTCGGCCGTCCGGCCGATCTCTTCGTCGACACGGCGGCGCGCGAGGTCTATGTCGCCGACGGTTACGGCAACCGGCGCGTCGTCGTCTTCGCCGCCGATACGGGCGCTTACAAGCGCCACTGGGGCGCCTACGGCAACCGGCCGCACGACGATCCGATGCCGGCCTACGATCCGGCGGGCGAACCCTCCGACCAGTTCGCAAGCCCCGTGCACTGCGTCTACGTGTCGATGGACCAACTCGTCTACGTCTGCGACCGCGCCAACAACCGCTACCAGGTGTTCGAGACAGACGGCACCTTCGTGTCCGAAGCCTTCTTCGAACGAGCCACTCTGTTGAGCGGTTCGGTGTCGGACCTCGTGCTTTCGAACGACGCCGAGCAGGCCTGGATCTTCATGGTCGACGGGATGAACAACGAACTCAGGGTCGTCGAGCGGACGTCGGGCGTCACGCGTGCCCGGCTCGGGCGGTCGGGCCGCTCCGCGGGCCAGTTCCATGTCGTGCATGACATTGCGATCGACTCCCAGGGCAATCTCTACACGACCGAAGTCAACACCGGTCAGCGCGCCCAGAAGTTTCGCAGGGTGGATCGGTAGAGCACGAATTCCGAATGCCCTATGCTTGGGGATTGGGCCGACTGCGCAGAGGAAGCCGTCATGTTCCACAAGACCACGATGATCCGCATATTCGCGGCACTGGGTGCCGCACTCGTGCCGCTCGCCGTATTTTCGCAGGGCCCGGCCCCCGGATCCGCAGCGACTCCGACTGAACTGAGGTCCATATCCGCAGAAACGATCATCGCGGCTGTCCTTGATCCCGACTGGCAGCCGCCGCGCACTTCGTGGGGCGACCCGTCGATCGAAGGCGTCTGGAGCGTCGACGACATGCGCGGGATCCCGCGCGAACGGCCCGAGCAGTTCGGTACGCGCGAACACCTGACGGACGAGGAGTTCATGCAGCGCGCGAGCCGCGATCAGGCCGGCCGCAATGCCGCCGAAGACACCGAGACCTTCCTGCGCAACGAGTGGGGCGTGCGCACGTTCGGCTACACGTCGCTGGTCGTCGATCCGCCGGACGGCCGCATCCCGGAAATGAACGAGCAGGGCAGGGCGAGAGCGGCCGAACCCCGGGGCGGCACCTTCGGCCCCGGGCCCGTGGGACGACTTCCAGGACTTCTCGCTCTATGACCGCTGCATCACGCGCGGCATCTTCGGTTCGGCGCTGCCGTCGATCTACGGCAACGGCATACGGATCGCCCAGAGTCCGACGGAAATCTCGATCACATACGAGATGATTCATGACACGCGGGTCATCAAGCTCGACGACAGCCCGCACATGAGCGACGACATCCGCCAGTATCTGGGCAATGCCCGCGGCTATTGGGACGGCGACACGCTGGTCGTTGAGACAAGGAACTTCACCGATCAGACCGGGGTTGGCGCGGCGGGTCGGCACAGCGAGGAGCTCGTGCTCACCGAACGCTACACGCGCGTCGATCCGGACATGATCGAGCTGCTGGCGACGATAGACGATCCGGGCACATTCACGGCGCCGTTCACGTATCGCATCATGATCACGACGCAGCCGAACTACGAGGTCTACGAGTACTCCTGCCACGAGGGCAACAGCGCCGTCGGGTCGTCGCTGAGCGGCGAACGGGCCTACGAGAGACAGGTCGAGGAAGCCATCGCCAACGGTTTGCCGGTGCCGCCCAGGAGCAGCGGTCTTGAGGTCTACCGCCCGCCGGCCGAGGATGCGGTGATCTTCAATATCAACGAGAACGAGTAGCGCGAACGCTCAGGTTGCGGTCGGGCGACCGGCGAGCCGGCTGGCGATCGGCGTCGGAACCGCGCATTTGATGAGGCGATGTTCTCGAGGAGTCCATCATGAGAGCCATTGGACCTTTGTTGTGTTGCGTGGCGCTGATCGCTGCCTGTTCTCCGGGCGGCGGATCCTCCTCCGCAGTCCTCTACGAAGGTGCGCTGCTCATCGTCGGTGACGGAACGGTGCCCATCGCAAACTCGGCGTTCCTTGTCGAGGACGGACGGTTCGCCGCAGTCGGCAGTGCCGGAGCGGTCGACGCACCGGCAGGCGCCGCACGCGTGGACCTGAGCGGCAAGACGGTCATGCCCGCGATCGTCGATGGTCACGTTCATCTCGGTTATGCCGATGTTGCGGCCATGACGGACACTCCCGCCAACTACTCGCGCGACAACATCGTCGAGCACCTCGAACGCCTGGCGTACCACGGTGTCGCTGCCGCGCTGAGCATGGGACTCGATCGCGAGGAGGCGTCCGGCTTGCGCGAAGAGACCATTCCGGGCGCCGCGCTTTTCAGGATGGCGGGCGCAGGCATCGCGATGCCGGATGCCGGCCCCGGCGCCGCGGACCGGCGCGATGTTCCCTACGGCGTGACCACCGAAGCCGAAGCCCGGGCCGCCGTGCAGGAGTTGGCCGCCGCCGGCGTCGATATCGTCAAGGTCTGGGTCGACGACCGGAACGGCACGGTTGAGAAACTGACCCCGCCGCTCTACCGGGCTGCCATCGACGAGGCGCATGCCCAGGGTCTGCGAGTCGCGGCCCACATCTACTATCTGGAGGACGCCGCGGAACTGCTGCGTGCCGGGATCGACGGTTTTGCGCACGGCGTGCGAGATCTCCCCGTCGACCGCGAGTTCCTTGGTCTGCTGGCCGAGCGGCCGGACGTGTTCCTGATGCCGAACCTGCCCGACAGCGGCTACCTGACGGAGCGCGATCTGGACTTCCGCGCCGAGACGCTGCCCGAGTCGGCCGTCGAGCGGATGCGCGAGCAGTTGGCGGCCCGGACCGGCCCGATTCCCGGTCGCAGCTACCGGCTGCAGTCGAACAACCTGTTGCGCATGCAGGCCACCGGGATCCCCATCGTTCTCGGCACGGACGGCGACGGCGCCGGCTGGGACGCTCACGAGGAGATGGCCGACATGGTCGCGGCCGGCATGACGCCCTCCGAAGTCATTGTCGCGGCGACGAGCGCAGCCGCAGCCGTGGTCGGGCTTGACGGGTCCGGTTCCGTGACAGAGGGCTACAGCGCCGACTTCATCGTGCTCGATGCCAATCCCCTCGAGAACATCTACAACACGCGACGCATTGACAGCGTCTATCTGCGCGGATCGGAGGTCGATCGTGCCGCGTTGCCGGCTCGCTGGGCCGAATAGAACGGCGTTTCGTCCCGCCGGAGTCGCACGGTTCGGAGATGCAGCAAAATCGAGATACAATGTCCGGTGCGGAGCTATTGTTTCCGTCGGAGTTGTTGTTACTGGTGGTTGAGGAAATTACCTTGAAAAATCTGAAGAGCGTTGTAGGTGGGCCGATGCTCATCATTTGCGGCCTGATTCTTGTCGGCTGTGCGCCGACCCGGTTCGATCGAACGCAAGACCGAAACGATCTTGACCGACTGATCGAGCAGGTGAGCGCGTTGGAGGCGGCGGCGGGCCAGCCGGCGCCCGAGTGCGACTGCGACACGAGCGCCATCGAGGCCCAGCTCGCAGAGCTCGAGGCCCAGATCGGTGCCACCAACCAGCGCATCGATAGAGTGCTGGAGGACGTCGCGGCGAAATAATCGCTCGCCGCTTCGCGCGAAACGGACAATTTGCCAGGGTCTGGCCGCAGCGGCGGCCAGACAGGCGTTCGCTTCGCTGTCTGATCCTAGCTGACTGCCCCGGTTCCGATCGCATGCCGGTGGCCGGTCACGCGATACTTGAAGCTCTTTGCCGGGCTGAGTTTGGGGAACGGGTTTAACTTGAGCTTGTAGTCCTTCGGGACCATCTCCAGTTCAAGGTGCCGCGCGATCAACAATACGTTCAGGACCAACTGCAGTTCGGTCCAGCGGCGTCCCGCGCAAATGTGCGTACCTGTTCCAAACGGCGCGTAAGCGCCCGCTTGCCTGTGTTCCTCACGCGGCGGCAAATACCTGTCGATATCGAACTTGTCGGGGTCCCTGAAGTGCTTGAGGCTCATCGTCGGCATCGACTGCCTGCGAACCGTGCGCAGGGCTTCCGGCGGTCGATAGGAACTCGCCACGGCAGGCCCGATGGTTCTGCCGATGAGGTCCATGCCGCTCAGCAGTTCGATGCGCTGCTCGGCGGCCTCGAATTCTTCCGGCTCCAGAAGCGTTTTTACGCCACCGCAGTTGTGCAGGAGCCCGATAATGGCGATGTCTCGCGGGTCGGGAATCTCGTTGCTGAGCAGCACCCGCGTGATCCGGCCCTTGATCTCCTCGCCCGGTGAGCCGTCGACGAGCGGGTAGCGGCCCGTCCGCGCAACCTTGTGCGAGAGCGACCAGTAACCGCCGGAGTCGTGATCGAGTATGCCTTGCTTGACGAGCCGATCAAACGCCGCATCGCTGATGGCTTCGGCCCGGCGTGCTGCGATCCGTTCGACCCAGTAGCGCGGCGTGTGTTCATGCGTGTCGCCGGCGATCTCCTTCAACACGGGATCGAGGAGTTCGTCGCCCGTGGGCTGCAAGCCGGCGGCACCGTAGCGTGGCTCATGGATCCAGATGCAGGGGCGGCGCGGTGTCGTAGGCGATCGCCTCGTCCGGTGCGTTGGCGCCGAGCAGGATCGCGTTGAGCGCCGGCACGACCATCATCAGTATCGCCGTGGTGATCAGGATGCCGAAGCCGAGCGAAGCGGCGAGCGGCATGAGGAACTGTGCCTGGATGGCGCGGTCCAGGATCAGCGGCGTGAAGCCCAGGAACGTCGTCACGGACGTAAGCATGACCGGTCGGAACCGCCGCTTCGCGCCGTCGATGATCGCGACCCGCGTCGGCGCGCCTTCCCTGAGCCGTTGATCGATGAAGTCGATCATCACGAGCGAATCGTTGACGACCGCGCCGCTGAGCCCGAGGATTCCCATGATCGCCGTGGCGCTGAAGGGGATGTTCAGGATCAGGTGGCCCATGATGACGCCGACAAGCCCGAACGGGATGACGGCCATGATGATGAACGGCTTGGTATACGAACGCAGCGGAATCGCAAGCAGCGCGAAGATCATGAGCATGGCGAGCGCGAATCCGCGATATAGCGCATCCAGGGACTGAACCTGCTGCTGTTCGCCGCCGAGCAAGTAGGTCAGGTCAGGGTTCTGCGCCGTGAGTCCCGCGAGGAGCTCACCGGTCAGGATGGTGTTGGCTTCGGGATTGACTGTGGGATCGGGAGCCAGCCCGCCGCCCTCGACACGCGGTCGCTTTCGCGCTGACCGATTTCGAACCCCGCCTCGACGTGGCTTCCGGAGGTGAGGTTCAGGCCCATTCGCAGCGACTGTCGGCCTCCCTGTCCGGCCTCCGCGGAGACGAACGGCATCCACAGCGCCCGGCCACGGGATCCATTGAGTCCGTAACCGAACTCGGCCTGGAATCGTTGCGCCTGGCCCATCGATTTGAAGCCGCGCATCGTGCGTTCACGCTGCCGCGTCGGCTCATGTGACAGTTCGGTTAATAGCGTTCGACATCTCCCTGTACACGGTATACGTGGTTCTGGGCCATGATGTTCGGAACCAACGTCCGGTGATGGTTGCCAGGCGAACAACGCGTCGGGCTTACTCGGGTTTGCGGGCCAGGAAACAGTAGAGCGGAGTGAATACACCCGTCTTGCCGCCCGCGACATAGGCATCGGCCGTTCGGTCCATCAGCCGGACGACGGCTGCGGAACCCTTCGGTAAGAATCTGAACGCTTCCGCTACCCGCAATCCGCCGATCATGGCCTTGCGGCCGAGCGGCGTTCTGCGAAAGGCGCCGCGCAGTGTCCCGCTGCGTCCGTCCATGGGCCGATACCAGGGCGTGCTCGGGCCCTCCTGCACATCCTTGTCCAGCGCCTCGACAATCCGAAATCCGACGGCCTCCAGCGCGCGATTCACTTCCGCGAACGTGGCGATGCCGTCGAGGGCGATGCCGAGCATCAATTCGTCCTTGATATTTCGGTGGCGGCGGCTGTCCGGGTCATACTTCTCCGTCATGCACATTTCCTGGCCCCAGAACAGGGCGCCCGGCTTCAGTACGCGAAAAATCTCCGCGAACGCCCCCTCCTTGTCCGGCGCGTGGCACGTCGACTCGATCGCATAGGCCGCATCCAACGAATTGGCTTCAACGGCGCTCATGTCCATGAAATTGCACTTCATGTATTCCGCCATGTGATCGAGCCCCGCCTCGACGTTCCTTCGTCGGGCCTTCTCCAATTGCTGTTCGTTATTGTTGATGCACAACACCCTGGAGCCGGATTCGCGGGCGACCCGCCGCATCGGACCGCCCACTCCGCAGCCAACGTCGACGACCCTCATCCCCTCCCGCAGCTCCAGCTTGTCGATCATCAGGCGCTGATGGCGGACAATCGATTCCTCCAGCGTCTCTCCGGGCGTTAGCGGCGCGAAGTGCAGCGACTCGTTCCAGCCATATTGCATGAACTCGCTGCACAGGTCGTAGTAATCGTTGACCGTCTCGGCGTGGTCGTAGTCGCCACGTTCGGCGCCAGCTTGTTTGCTCTTTTCGAACCAACCGCCAAAGCGAACTACGCGACTTGCGACGTTCCGGCCCTTGTATGCACTTCGCAGAGACCTGGACAGGGTGGTCAACATGGCATACTCCGCAAGGGCGGGCAAAATTCATGCTGAATCAATAGCGGGACCCGGGTCCGGGCCATCCTTGTCTGGATAAAATCAAGGGTCATATCAAGTAAAATACCAGGAACATCATTGGGGCCATGCGCATTGTACCTGTGGCCCGGCGCGAAGGGATCATAGATTCGGGTAGGCTGTCGTGGTCGAAGAGTATCGCCAATCCGGGGCCGGTGGAAGAACCCTCCAGCATGAAGTACTCGACGAAGGTAACAGCTCATGAGATTTGCGGAAGAAATCCTCCTCCTGCTGCTCAATGAGGAAACCGGTTATTTCGCTCCCATCCCGGAGTGGAGAATGTCCTGCGCACTGGCGGGCGGCGTCCTCATGGATCTTGCGATTGAAAATCGGATCGACGCGGACCTCGATACCCTCACGTTGGTCGATTCGTCACCCACGGGCGACGAGCTTCTGGATCCGGCGCTGGAAGAAATCGCGAGTGAATCTCGCGCCCACCCCCCGCGGTACTGGATTGAACGAATCGCGCGCCGCGCGAACCAAATCAGTGACGCCGCGTTTGATCGCCTGGTCAAGCAGGGCATTCTGGATTTCGACTCCGGTGGGTTCTGGTCGTTGTCGAGAAACGTCTCTCGTACCGGTCGCTATCCCCTGATCGACGGCACGTCCGGAGATGAAATCAAGGGCAGAATCACGCGTATTCTGCTCACCGACGAGATTCCGGATCCCCGCGATATCGCCATAATCGGCCTTCTCTACAATTGCGGCGGGGTGCGCACCCTGCTCGAGAAGGAGGAATACGAGCAGGCCGAGGAGCGAATTGAACTCCTCTCCGGGATGGATCTCATAGGGCGGACGATCGGGGATGCCGTTCGCAGTTCCTACCGCCCGCCGGAAAGCCTGCGTACGGTTCGCCGCCGAACGATGCCGACCCTCGGATTGGTCGACATTCTCCGGTCGCGCTCGTTTCGCGCGGGAAACCTGCCCAAGTTCTTTGCCGAGCAAAGCGAGGCTCTGGGGCCCGTTTACCAACTCAAGTTCGGCGGCAACAAGGTCGTCGTGCTGGCCAGCGCGAAACTCAACCGGTGGACCGGGCGCAAGGGGCGCCTGCTGTTGCGTACCCGGGATTATCTCGAGGCGTTTCAAACAGAGTGGGGAACGGCGCGGTCCGTCGCCAGCATGGACGGGGCCGATCACTTTCGCTTGAGAAAGGCGATGCGGGCGGGGGTCTCCAAGGCCGTGGTGGAGGACAGGTTGGATGAAATATTTGCGCTCGGGAGGAAAAAATTCGGCGAATGGGATATCGGTAAGGCGGTACCCGGAGAAACCGCCTGTCAGCACCTGATCGGTGAGCAGATCGCGCATCTCACGGTGAGCACCGCGCCAATGGATGTACTCGACGATCTGCTCGCTTTCGAATACCGGGCGCTATTGGTCCATGTGTTCGGCTTGTTGCCCAAATTCACGCTGCGCACACCGAAGATGAAGCGATACAAGGCGCGCGTCATGGAACTCTACACGCATATCCACACAACGCACACTCCGGCGCAACGCCAGGGCGAGCGGCGCGACCTGGCCGACGACCTGTTGGAACTGCACCAGTCGGATCCGCAATTCCTGCCGGAAACCGACCTGGGGTTCACGTTCATCGCGGCGATCATCGCCGGACATTACACCGCGAGCGCGATGGCATTCGCCATTTACGATATGTTGGCGAGGCCGGACTTGCGCGAGCGCATTGTGGCCGAAGCGGATGCGCTGTTCTCCAACGGGGACCCGGTTGCTGCGGACCTCGATCCGGCGGCCATCGACGTGACCCACCGATTCATCATGGAGTCGTTGCGGCTGCATCCGATTATACCGGTGCATCGGCGCACGGCCATGAATTCCATTGAAATAGACGGTCTGGAAATTCCACCCTCCACTACCGTGCTGATCGCGTTCACCGCACCGCATTTTTTCGACAAGCACTTCAAGGATCCCGACAAGTTCGACATTGATCGATACCTGCCGCCGAGGCAGGAACACAGACAGGTGGGTGCCTATGCGCCCTTCGGCACGGGTACGCACATTTGCGCGGGAAGACGCTGGACCGAACTGCAGATGGTCGCCAATCTGCTGCTGGTAGCCCGGCACCTGGACATGGAGATGGTCCCGGCGAACTACAAGCTCAAGATCAATCCGTTTCCCAAGCTAAGCCCGGCCAAGAGCTTCAAGTTTCAAGTCAAGCGCTACCGGCATCCCATCGAAACCGGGGCCGCCTCCTCGTAGGGCGGTTCGGCTGCGGACTGCTAGACCGGCATTGAGGCTCTGGGAGTGTCCGTCCGTCCGCGCGCCGAAGTCAATCCCAGGCGGATCGTGTACAGGGCCGGAATCAGCATCATCAATATGGCTGTGGTGATGACGATGCCGAACCCGAGCGCGGCCGCGAAGGGGCGCAGGAATTGCGCCTGGATCGCGCGCTCGAGAATCAGGGGCATGAACCCGAGGAATGTGGTCACCGAAGTGAGCATGATCGGTCTGAAGCGCCCCTTGGCGCCCTCGATGATCGCAGTGCGCGCCGGCGCGCCCTCGCGCCGCCGTTGATCGATGAAGTCCATCATGACCAGGGAATCGTTCACCACGACGCCGCTGAGCCCCAGGATGCCCAGAATCGCCGTGGTGGTAAAGTCGATCCCCAGTATCAGGTGGCCCAGAATCACCCCCACAATCCCGAACGGAATCACGGCCATGACGATGAACGGCTTGGTGTAGGAACGCAGCGGAATCGCCAACAGCGCGAAGATCATGAGCATCGCGATCGCGAAACCGCGATACAGTGACCCTATGGAGTCGAGCTGCTGCTGTTGTTCGCCGCCGAACGTGTACGTCAGCTCCGGGTTCGCGGCGGTGAGTTCGGGAAGGATCGAGTCGATGAGAATGCCGTTGGCTTCTCCGCCGGTGATCACGGCAAGATCCACATCCGCGGTGACGGTGACGACACGTTGACCGTCCCTGCGGTGGATGGCAGGCGGCGATATGCCCGAGTCCAGCGAAGCGACCTGGCTCAGCGGGATTTCCGCGCCATCGGGGGTGCGGATCGGGTACCGCTCGACGTCGTTAATGGAATCGCGCTCGTCCGCCGGCAGCCGCACGAATACGCGCACCTCGTCCCGGCCTCTTTGAACGCGCTGGACCTCCGCACCGAAGAACGCGGCGCGCGCCTGCAGGGCCAGCGATTCCGCGGTGATTCCGAGCGTGCGCGCCTCGGGCCGCACCCCGAGCTGGATTTCGCTGACGCCCGGGGTGTGATCCGAGCGTACGTCGAAGACCCCCTCGATTCCCCGGAGACTGTCGACCAGGGAGCTTGCAATCCCGGCGAGACGTTCCGGATCGGGGTGCGACAGAACAGCTTCGACGGGATTTCCCAGGTCGATGATCTGGCCGCTGAAGGCGACGCCGCGCGCATGGGGCAGGATGCCTACCTCCTCGCGCCACGCCTGCACGATTTCCCCGGTGGTGATCTGCCGCTGCTGCGCGCCCAGGAGTTTGAACTCGACGGCGGCGATATTGGCCGCGGGATTCAGGGTGGGGTCCGCAGTGAGTCCCCCGCCCTCGACGCGCGGTCCCCGTCCGACAGTCAATGTCACTCCCGATAGAAGGGGTGGCGAATCGTCGGGCCTGTCACTGGCGAAACGCTCGATGACCCGGTGCCCGGCCGCTTCCAAATCCCGCGCCACCGCGTAGGTCCTCTCGGCCGTCGTGCCGTCCGGCATCTCCAGAGCGGCCGTGACGAAGTCCCCTTCCACGACATCGGCGAAAGTAGAGGTGACGATACCCGCCGGCAACAGGGAGACGCTGAGAATGAGCAGCGCGACGGCCCCGGCGATCGTGATCGCGGGCTGGCCGGTCGCAAACCGCAGGGCCCGGTCCAGGGGGCCATCCAGAAACACGGCCAGTTGGCGGTCGATATAGCCCTGGGTCCGCGCGAAGAACCTGTCGAAGCCATTGGCCGGCACCCATTCCGGACCGTGCAGGTGGGAGAGGTGGTTCGGGAGGATCAGCAGTGATTCGAACAGGGAAAACAGTAGCATCGCGATGATCATGATAGGCAGCGCCCGCCAGATTTCACCTATGCCGCCGGGCACGAAGAATACCGGCGTGAACGCCACCACCGATGTCAGCACGGCGAACGTCAGCGGAATCTTGATCCGCCGCGCGCCGCGGATCGCGGCCACCACGCCCGGTGTGCCCCGGTCGCGTTCGAGATGAATGTGTTCGGCCACGACGATGGCGTCGTCGACGATGATGCCGATGGCGAGCACGAACACGAACACGAACAGGGAGATCGTGTTGAGCGCGACGCCGAGCAGCAGCATGACCGCCAGGGTGCCCACGAATGAAGTGGCGAGTCCCACGACGACCCAAACCGCGAGTCGGATCTCGAGAAACAGCGCCAACGAGACCAGCACGAGCAACAGGCCCAGGCCGCCGTTCTTCAGCAGCAAATTGGCGCGCTCGGCGTAGACTTGAGATTCGTCGTTCAGGATGTCCACTTCCACGCCCTCGGGAAGCGATGGGGCGATGACATTCGCGACATGCGCATGCACGGCGTTTGCCACGTCCATCACGTGCTCACCCTCCACCCTGGAAACCTCCACGAACGCGGCCGGCTTGCCCTCATGGCGGACGATCAGGTCGACATCCTGGAAATCGTCCCGCACCTCGGCGATGTCGCCCAGACGCACGGCCGTGCCGTCACTGCGGCCGAGTACGACAATGTCCTCGAAATCCTGTTGCACGTAGCGTTGCCCGAGAGTGCGAACCCGCACTTGGGCGTCCGAAGTATCGATTCTGCCGGCGGACAGATCGAGGGAGCTGCGGCGAATCGCGGCCGCGACGTCGTCGAGGGTGAGACCCAGCGCGCGCAGGCGGTTCAGCGGAACCTCGATGGAGATCTCGTAATTTCGCACGCCGCTGGTTTCGGTCAGGGATACCGTTGGGAGCGAGGCGAGTTCATCCTCGACCTGGTATGCGAGTTCCTTCAACGAACGTTCCGGAATGTCGCCGTAAAAGACCAAGCGGATGATGCTCTGCCGGCTGGTCATTTCGGCGATTTGGGGCCGCTCCGAACCGGTCGGAAACGACTGGATGCGGCCGACCGCCGATTCGATCTCGTCCACCGCCAAGGGAATGTCGGTACCCGATTTGACTTCGATTCTGACCGAAGCGATCCCCGGGGCCGCCATGGACTTGACCGCCAGCACATCGTCCAGCGAGCTCACCTGTTCCTCGACCTTGGCGATGATCGACTCCTCAATCTCTTCCGGCGTGGCGCCGGGATAGGCGATGGAGACCTCGATGTGGTTGAAGGGAATGGTGGGCCAGGCTTCTCGCTCCAGACCGGTCAGCGACACCAGGCCGGCTGCGAATATAGCGAACATGAACAGGTTGGCGGCGACGCCATTGCTCGCCATATAGGCGATCGGCCCGCTTGGCTCTCCGGAATAGTCGTCGTTCGGGCTCATGGGCCCGACGCAGCTCCGGTGCGCACGAGCATGCCGTTGGTGGCGAACTGAATGCCGCCGGTGATGACCGCCTGGCCGTCTTCCAGCGCGCCGGTCACATATATTTCATTGTCGCCGCGCTGCAGCGTGCGCACCGGGACGATGGTCACGGCCCCGTTGCCATCCACCGCCCAGACCTCGTCGCCGGGTTGCAGCGCCGCGCGCCGGACCCGGAAGTAGATCTGCGGCGCCAGCCCCTGGATCTCCACGTCCACGAATTTGCCTACGAGCAGCGGAGGGCTGCCTTCGAGCGCCGCGGCAGCACCCACGGGCACGCCGACGCTAAAGGGATCCGGCACGCGCACGATGACGTCGATGGTCCGGGTCTGTTCGTCGAGCGATGCGTCGGCCCGATCCACGTAACCCTCCCAGGCGTAGCGGATTTCGCCGTACTCCGCGATCACTCGGGCCGCCACGCCCTGGCTGGCATCGCCGGCGCCAAGATCCCAAAGCCCCGGGATCAGCGCCACGTTGGCGTCGGAGAGCGGCGCGACCACCTCCACGGCATCGGCAGCGAACAGGCGGCCTACCGGCTGGCCGGGCGCCACGAATTGGCCGACGTCCACAGCCTCGTCGCGGACGTAGCCGTCAAAGGGCGCGTTCACGCGGGTGCGGGCGACGGCCAGGTTGGCCTCGGCGACCCGCGCTTCGTCACGATCCAGCGCCGCCTGCGCCGCATCCAGCTGGGGTTCACGCAACGCCAGAGGGCTGGCCTCGGACAGCGGCGCAGCATCCGGCTGCTGTCCCGCGTAGCGTTCGAATTCCGCCCGGGCGATTGCCGCTTCTTCCTGAGCCTCCAGGAACGCCACCCGGCGGTCGGCAAGGGTGGCTTCGGCTTCCCTGAGGCGGTAGACATAGTCAGCTTCCTCGATCTGGAACAGGGTCTGGCCGGCGTCGAACCGCCCGCCGCTCTGGAAGGCGGGATCCACCCACACGATCCGCCCGCCGACCTGAGGGGCGATATTGACCTCCGCGCTGGGCCGCACCGTGCCGGCGCCGAAGACGGGGATCGGCCCCGAGCCGGCGATGACCGTGGCGGTCGTCACGAAGGGGAGCGGCGACGGCAACTCGCGCTGCTCGGGTTCCGGCGCCAGCGAAACCAGAAAAATGGCCAGCAACACGGCGCCGGCAACGATTGCGAGCGCAAGCAGGACATTGAAAAATCGGCGCATTGCCGGTTACTCGGTTGTGGCCGAAAGGAGCTGCGGTCGCCTGACGAGCGCGGTCTCAGCGCGGTTCAGTGCGCTCGGCGCGGCCGTCGTCCACGTGCCGCCAAGGGCGCGGTGCAGGGCAAGCCTCGCGTAGCCCGAGTCGCGTCGTCCGGCCGCCAGCGCCGACTGCAGCGCGACATGGTTCTGTTGAGCGGCCAGATACGTCGCATAGTCGGCCACGCCGGAAACATAGCGGCGTTCCTGCAGCGCTGCCTCCGCCGCGGCGTCTTCGGTGACAGAGCTCAGGCGGGCGACGGCGAGCTCGCTCGTGGCCAGTCCCGTGAGCGTTGCACGGACCTCGTTGACCGCGGTCACGACCGCACGGCCGTACGCGGCGGCAGTCTCCTCGAGCCTCGCCTCGGCAAGCGCGACGTTGCCGCGCAGGCGCCCGCGCTCGAACACCGGTCCGAGCAGGTTCACGGTCAGGTTCCGAAACCATTGGTCCGCATCGAACCACTCGCCCGATTGCGTGCTCATCCCGCCGATGGAACCTGAGATCGACAACGACGGCAGCAATTCGGCACGGCGCGCGCCGACCGCATGGCGCGCCGCTTCGACGCGTTCGCGTGCGGCGCCGACATCGGGTCGCTGCATGAGCAGGTCGGCCGGAACGCCCACGGGTACCTGATCGAGCGGTGCGGATGCTGCGAGCGCATCGGGCAGGACGGCCTCGATATCTTCGCGGTAGCCTCCGAGCAGTATCCACAGGCGCCCCTCGGCGTCGGCGAGGCGCCCTTCGATGCGCGGCAACCGGGTCTCGGCGTCGATGAGCTGGCGCCGCGTCGCGTACAGTTCGCGAATGTCGATCAGGCCGCGCTCGTAGCGAACCGTGTCGAGCGCCTCCAGCTCCTCGAGTATCCCGACGATTTCGGCAGTCAGTTCGCGCTGCGAACGCAGATCCACGACTTCGAGATACGTCCCGACCGTCTCCGCCAGAACGCCGATCCGCGCCGCCCGCAGGTCCGCTTCCGCAGCGAGGGTCTCGGCCCTCGCTGCGCGTGCGTCGTTGCGGTTGCGACCCCAGAAATCAAGTTCGTACGAAAAGCTTGCGCCGAGCGTATAGGTGGTCAGGTCCAGCCGTTCCGGAAACGTCAGATTGAAGGCATCAAACGTCTCCGAGCCGATGCCGAGATCGTCCAACTGGGCGCCGAGGGCCGCGTTGGCAGGCACGTCATAGGCATTTGTGGCAAGCGACGCCGATACCGACGGCATTCTGGCGCCTACCGCGATACGGGCCCGGACCCTGGCCTGCTCGACGCGGGCGACGGCCTCCGCGAGGTCGAAATTTGATTCGATAACGGCCTCGACGATGCGGTCGAGCGCCGGGTCGTTGAACGCTTCCCACCATCGGGCAGGCTCGATTCGACCGGATGTCGCTTCGCGAGCCGCGTCGCCGGCCAGATCGTCGACGATGTTCGCCATCGGACCCGGTTCGGGCGCCGGGGGGACAGAGGCACATGCGGCGACCACGGAGCCTGCGAGGACTACCGCGAAAGCGGATACCCGTGAACGGCCGCTTGCTGGCGCCGTCCTCGTGATCCGGCCGCCCGGGGGTGAAGCTGAACTTGGTTTCTGCCATAGGCCGTACGCGGTTCGAGGGCTTTGGGGCCGGGTCCGTCGGTCCGTGAGTGCCAGTCAACGGCGCGCGGCGTACGGGCCGACAAACCAGCGGCATTCTATACACGCCCGGGCGGGGCACGGCAAGTGAGGCGCGCTGGCGCAGGTTCGACAGCGAGCCTGCGCAGGCGCCTAGCCAACGATCCGTCGCTCGTCCCGCTGCGCCTGTTCCTTGTAGAACTGCTCGCAATAGCGCCGATAGGCCACGATCTCGCCATCGGCGCGGTTGAGCAGCGGGCGCTCCACGTACCGCTTGCGGCTCCAGATGACAATGTCCTCCTCGACGTATTTGGCGGCTTTCCACAGAGCAAAGCGATTCATGAGCTTAAGGCGCGCCGGCAGCGGCAGGAAGCTCAGGCCGATGATTGCCCGTTTGGGCCGCTCGAAGTCGCCCACATGCGTCGCCAGCGTCAGATCGATCGACTTCCCGTCGACGGGTGTGGACAGCACCCAGAGCCGCGCCCGGTAGCCGATGCTGCGTTCCTCGAAATCGACCTGGGAGAAGCCCAGGCCGTAAACGTGGGTGACCGAGGACACTTCGAAGGTCACGCCCAGCACGCCCGCGATGCGATAGGTTCCCATGAAATCGAAGCAACTCAGCAGATAGGCGCCGTCCATGGCGAGCTTGGCGGTTCGATTTACGTTCTCATAGCCGTGTACGTACCTCAGATGCGCCAGGTCCACGGAATTTTCGGTCGTTTCCTGAGGGTGTCCCGGGAACCGTAGCGTGGTGTGCCGGATGTCGCTCCAGCCGCTGACAGGTTTCGGCGCCTCGGGAAGGTGCCATTGCGGCGGCCGGCCGCCGAGTCCCCACCACCCGAATATCATGCCCGCGTAGTCGCGCGTTTCGTAGAGCCTCAGGCGGGCCGTTTTCGGCGGCGGGGCATACGGGGTGGCGACGCATTGACCGCTCGTATCGTATTGGAAGCCGTGAAACGCGCACACGAGCCTTCCGGCACAGATCCTTGCTCCCGTCTCGGGCGCGAGCGAGGATCCAAGGTGAGGACAGTACGCTTCGGCCATGCAGACGCGGCCCTCATCGTCGCACCAGACCACGACTTCCTCTCCGAGCCAGGTCTTGTGGATGAGCTTGCCGGTGGCGAGTTCTGCGCGGCTCGCGACGAAATACCACCCTTCCGGAAACGGCGATCGCGCTGCGGATCCGTCTGATTGCGTGGGATGTATGCGCATCATTTCTGGAGTCCGGCTCTTGCTGGCCAACCAGGGTCTGCCCCGAGCGATTCGCGGGATGCGTAGCCGAAGGCGAACCGGAAGTCGGCGCAATCCTTGTATGAAAGGTGCTGTGAAAAATGTTTTAACATGTCAAACGCCGTTTGAAAACATCGCACACCCGTTACGTAGCGGCGCGGAGGCTGCGAACCGGCTGCCGGCAACGACGGCGCCGGTCGTGGCTGTCATCGGCGGTACCTCGCGACATGAACGCGAAGTACACGGAGACGGCGCGGGGCGGACTGGCGGTCAACGTCATCATTATCCCGGTCCGTGATCGAGTGCCGAGGATCGGGGAAGGCCGGTAGCGCCAGGTTCCGGATCTACACGGTCCGCGCGCGCAAGCGTGGACCTTCTAGCCGTACAGCAGCTGTGGCAGCCACAGCGCGAGCCGCGGAAACGCAAGCAGCAGCGCGATGAGGATCGCGCCGGCGGACAGGAACGGCAGCACGCCCCGATACAGCGTCGCGATGGAGATGTCCGGCTGCTGTGCGCGGATCACGAAGAGGTTCATGCCGACCGGTGGAGTGATCAGGCCGATCTCGACGACGAGCACGACGAGGATCCCGAACCAGACCGGGTCGTAGCCGAGCCCCGTGACCATGGGCCCGAACACGGGCACGGTGATGAGGATCATGCCGATCGCATCGAGAAAGCAGCCGAGAATGAGGTAGAACGCGATGACGAGCAGCATGACCGCGAGCGGTGACCAGCCAAGCGCGGTGACGAATTCGACAAGGCTCTGCGGCAGGCGCGTCAACACGAGAAAATAGGCGTAGATGAACGCCATGATGACTATGAAGAAGAGCACCGCGGTCGTGCGTACGGTCTCGCCGAGCGACTCCACGACCGCCCGGATTCCGATGCGCCGCGTCGCGAAACCGAGCGCGATGGCGCCAAGACAGCCGACGGCGGCGGCTTCGGTTGGGCTGAAGAGACCCACGTAGATCCCTCCGACCGAGATCACGAAGAGCACGAGCATCTGCCACATCGCCGCAACATCGCGCAGCCGCTCGCGCCAGTCCGGTTGCCGATGCGCCGCCGGGGCAAGCTCGGGGCGGCGTGTGACGAGCGCCCAGATTACGACGACATGAAGCGCCGTCAGGACGAGTCCGGGGATGAGTCCTGCCGCGAAGAGCAGGGCGACGGATTCCTGGGCGATCACCGCATAGACGATGAGGATGACCGACGGCGGAATGAGTATGCCGAGTGTGCCGCCCGAAGCGACCGCACCCGCAGCGAGACGCTCGTCGTAGCCTAGCCTGCGCATTTCGGGGATCGCGATGCGCGACATCGTTGCGGCCGTCGCGAGGCTCGAGCCGCAGATCGCGCCGAATCCCGCGCAGGCGCCGACGGCCGCCATGGCGACCGTGCCGCGGCGGCCGGCGAACATGGCGTTCGCCGAGCGGAACAGGTCGCCGCTCATGCCGGAGCGGGCCGCCACGGCGCCCATGAGCAGGAACAGCGGCACGACCGAGAAAGAGTAGCCTTCGGCGAGTTCGAACGGCGTATTGCCGAGTCTGTTGAGCGCGGCCGACCAGTCGTCGACGATCGCGTAGCCGATCGTGCCGACGAGCCCCATCGCGACGGCGACGGGGATTCTGAAGAGCACGAGCGCGACGATCGCGAAAATGCTCAGCAGGCCGATCCATTCGGTGGCCACGTCAAGCGTCCCCCGGATCCGCGGCGTGTCCGGCAGCCGATCCCGGAGCCGATCCAGCGGCCGACCGGTCCGCAAACTCGCCGACGGCGTACACGACGGCGGCTACCGCGCCCGCGACGGCGCCGACGACGAGCGGCAGCCAGTACCAAACCAGGGAGATTCCGAGGTCGGTCGTCAGGTCGCCGATCTCGATCGTGTCAAGCGCCGGAGGGATCGTCCGCCAGGCAAGGGCGACCACAAGCAGTGTCGTGACGATCGCCGCGATCCGCCGCAAGCGTCGCAGAGCCGTCGGCGACAGCGCCTGGTCGACGACGTCGACCGTGATGTGTTCGCCACGCAGCAGCGTCTCCGGAAGCGCGAGATAGACCGTGGCGACGAGCGCGAGCTGAACGAGTTCGACGGCCCCGAGGACAAGTTCGTTGAGGACGCTGCGCATCGTGACATCGACGATCGTCACCAGCATCATGGCGAGCAGCGCAACCGCGGCGACGGTACGCAGTGCCGCAAGGACCCGGGTCAGGACATTCATCCGCGCGACGATCAGTACTGTGCCGCGAGTTCGCGCAGGCGGGCAATGTACTCGCGCGCCGGCAGGCCCACCGCTTCGACGGCTGCGATGCGGCGCTCTATCAACGGTGCCGCGGCGTCGGCGAAGACGGACCGCTCGGCTTCGCTGAGCGAGATGATCTCCACGCCGCTCGCGAGCGTGTATTCGCGGCCCGGCACTTCGATCGCATCCCAGGCTGCCCCGACCTCGCGCGCGGCGCGCTTGCCGGTCGTGTCGTCGATGAGCCGTTGCAGGTCGGGCGGCAGGTCGAGGTAGCTTTGCTCGTTCATGACGACTGCGAACGTTGCGACGTAGCTGAAAACCTCGGTCGCGTAGCGGACGAAGGGCGCAAGCCGGAATCCGAAAATGCCGTCGTAGGGCATCACGAGCCCGTCGATGACGCCCTTGTCGAGATTGCTCGCGATCTCGCCGACCGGCATTCCGGCGGGCGAAGCGCCCCAGGTGCGCAGCGTCTGGCCGACGACCGACGACGGATGGCGGATACGCAGCCCGCGCAGGTCCTCCGGGCGGCGCACGGGCCTCGTCACCGTGTAGATCGATCCTGGCGCGTGACCGAACATGTAGAGGATCCGGACACCGCGATGTTCGGCCGCGAGATAGTCCGGCACGAGATCCATGAGTACCTGAGCGGACTGCTCGGAGCTTTCGAACAGCATCGGCAGATGGGCAAGCTCCGTGAGCGGAAAGCGTCCGGCCGGAATACCGTGAAGCACGAAAGCGATATCGACATCGCCGCGGCGCGCGAGATTGTACTGCTGGCTGAGCTTGCCGAGCTGCTGGGACGGGTACAGGTCGATTACGAGACGGCCGTTCGAGCGTTCCGCAAGCTCGTTGGCCCAGTTGACGAAGATGACGCCGTGCTGGTGGTGTACCGGGGGGCTGTAGTCGCTGAGCTTGAGCCGGTATTGCGTGTCGTCCTGGGCCACCGCCGGCTGCGCGGCGAAGGCCAGGCAGAGCAGGGCGGCCGTGGCACGGATTCGCCTTGCTGCTCTTCGACTCATCGGGACCCGCTCCCGGGACTGTCCCTGAAGTGCTTCGGCAGGTCCGCCCAGCAGTCCGCATAGTCCGCCTGCAGTTCCGGTGCTTCGAGCGCGTGCTTCGTCGCTTGCACGACATAGCGCGTCTCGAACATGAACGCGAGCGTGTTGTCCAGATACTTCGGCTCGAGCTTCGCCCGCGACGCCGTCGCGTGGATCTCGGCCGCGGGACCGTGCGGCAGCATGCAGTTGTGCAGCGTCGCGCCGCCCGGCAGGAAGCCTTCGGGCCGCGACTCGTATTGTCCGTGGATGAGCCCCATGAACTCGCTCATGACGTTGCGATGGTACGGCGGTGGCCGGAACGTGTCCGTCGCGACCTGCCAGCGCGGCGGGAAGATCACGAAGTCGGCGTTGGCGACGCCGCGCGTGTGCGACTCCGAACTCAGCACGGTGAAGATCGACGGGTCCGGATGATCGATGCTGACCGTGTTGATGACGGCGAAGCGCGCGAGATCGTACTTGTAGGGGGCGTTGTTGCCCCACCATGCGACGACATCGAGCGGCGAGTGATCGATCCGGCAGGCATGCAGGCGGCCGGCGTATTTCGTGATGAGCTCGAAGTCGCCCTCGCGATCCTCGAAGGCGGCGACCGGGGCCATGAAGTCGCGCTCGTTCGCGAACCCGTCAGAGCCCACGAGCCCGCGCTCCGGCAGCGTGAACGGTTGGCCGTAGTTCTCGCAGACGTAGCCGCGCGAGGGCCCGTCGAGCAGCACGACCCGGAATACCATGCCGCGCGGCACGACGGCGATCTCCCCGGGAGCCGCCTGCAGCACGCCGCACTCGGTATGCAGCCTGAGCCGGCCCTGCTGCGGCACGATGAGCAGCTCGCCGTCCGCATTGAAGAAGAACCGGTCCGTCATCGACTCGTTCGCGAGGTAAACGTGAATGCCGATGCCCATCTGCAGCCTCGCGTCGCCGTTGGCGCCGAGCGTCATGAGCCCGTCGACCCAGTCCGTCGAAGCCACCGGGATCGGCAACGGGTTCCAACGAAGCTGCGCGGCGGGTGGCTGCGCATCGGCAATCGGGCCCGTTCGCAGCAGGTTTTCCGGCATGGCCTCAAACCTGCCGTGCCTGACCGAAGGGCGGATGCGATAAAACCAGTTGCGCCGGTTGCTTGCGCGCGGCGCAGTGAATGCCGCACCGCTAAGTTGCTCGGCATACAGCCCGTACGCCGGGCGCTGCGGAGATCGTTGACCGACCGGCAGCGCCCCGGGCAGCGCCTCGCTCTCGCACTCGTTGCCGAAACCGTGCTGGTACTCGAACTCGTCCGGGAACTCCGCAAAGGAGTCCGGCTTGCCTGGGCTGATGGACGCCATGGCCCTCGTGCCGCTTGTTGGGGCTGCTACATCGTGCGCGCCGCACGACGTTGCGTCTCGCTAGCGATACGCTGCCGCGCCGCGCGCCACCGGCGCTGCGTTCAATCGGTCGCGAAACAATAGAACAGGCCGTTGCCGCCGGTCCCCTGCAGGTCCGCCTGACCGCAGCCGCGCGAGGGATGCGAAGCGTTCCACGACGTCGGATCCGGCCCGCCGCCTTCGCGATCGTGGTGACCGACCATGGCGCTGCCGTCGCCGGCGTTGCTGGTCCAGTTGCCGCAGGTCGCGTCGGCTGCCGTCCCGTCGCTGTTCGTGCCCGTGATGATGTCGTGCATGTTCGGAGAGTCGCCGCGCCCGTTGATTACGGCGCCCGATTCGCTGATCGAGTTTTCCTTGCTGAGCTGGTTGTTGTCGCTGTGCAGGTCGTCGACGCTTTCGGCCACCATGACGCCGTTGGCGTTGTACCAGGGCCCGGCGCCGATGCGGTCGCGGGCATTGACGGCGGACCCGCCGTCCGCGGCGCTCGTGCTCAGATACGCGCGCCAGGTCTTGCCGGTCACGCCGGCGGCTTCGGCGAGGCTCGTGCAGTGCGCGTCGGCGCCTTCCAGTCCGCCGAGACTGGCGCCGTCGCCGGGACCTTCGCTCGTGATGAAGAAGCTCGTGGTCGAGTCCTGCGCACCGGCCGTGCCGAGGCCGAGCAGGGTCACGGCAAGCGTGCAGAGGATTGAAGCAATGACTCTCATGGGAATTCCCCCGGTTGTTGAATCTGCAGCAAAGTAGTGTAACCGATCCCGATTTCGGTTCGGCGCCGGCGCTACGGCCTCAGGCAGAGGCCGCGAAATCCTCCCTGCGGCGCAGGTTTCCGGCGGCGGGGATTCCGGCAGGGGGTTGGGTTACTCCGAATCGACGCCGGCTCGTGCGCAGAAATATTCCCAGGCGCGATCGATGCCGAGCGGCGAGAACTGCGTGGCGCGCGACAGTTCGATCTCCTCGGCGCTGAGCGGCTGCGGATCGCCGATCGACAGCGCCCTGAGCTGAACGTCGGCGTTGATCTGCAGATAGACGCTCGCGACGACGGCTTCCTGGATCGTTCGACCCGTGACGACGGCGCCGTGGCCGCGCATGAGCAGGCAGGTATTGTCGCCGAGCGTCGCGGCGAGGTCGCGTCCCTGATCCATGTTTCGCACGAGCAGGTCAGTGGCGCCGAAGCGTTCGCCGATATCCCACACCGGAATCTCCGGGCCGATCACCGACGCCGTGTGCACGACCGGCACGAGCGGTACTCCGGTGATCGCGAACGGCAGGAGCCCGTAGGCGTGGTTGTGGACAACGGCGTTGACGTCATCGCGCGCCTCGTAGACGGCCCCGTGAATCATGCGTTCCCCGTAGGGCCGCCGCGAATCGCTTCCCACGGGTGTGCCGTCGTACTCGAACACCATGAGATCCTCGAACTCCACGAGCTCGGGGCTGCGCGAGCGCGACATCACGTAGCGTGCCGGATCGCGCGGGTCGCGGATGCTCGCGTGGCCGAAGGCGTCGACGACGCCCTCATTGGCGAGGATGCGGTTGGCGGCGACGAGCCTTCGGAACTCGATCCGGTCTTCGAGCGCTCCGGATTGCGCGGCAAGACGGCCGAACGGTATGGCATTGACGATCCCGGCTGCGAGCGCGGCCTTCAGCAGCCGGCGCCGTGTCGTACGCCTGCTCACCGACATCGTTCCTCCCGGCCGTGATCGCTGCTCACGACGCCATGATACTGTAGGCGCCGTCGCGCCGAGCGCAACTGCGCGGGAACACGAACCGTCCGGAGCACCGACCCCGGGTGAAGCGCCTTCGGGCAAGCATGAATGTGAATGACGATTCCGCATGGATGAAGACGTAAGGCGCATCGTCGAACGATTCGGCATGACGCCGCATCCCGAGGGAGGCTGGTTCCGCGAAGTCTGGCGATCGCCGCTTGCGGTCGAGCACGGCGCCATACCCGCCGGGCGCCCGAGCCGCCGCAGCGGCGGAACGCTGATCTATTTCCTGCTGAGCGGGGAGGACTTCTCCGCCTTTCACCGGGTCCGCTGGACGGACGAACTCTGGCACCTGTATGCGGGCGGCGCGCTCGAGCTGCACACCATAGACGCCGAGCGCCGCCATAACCGGCGCGTGCTCACAACCGACCTCGACCGCGGCGAGCCCACGGCGCTCGTTCCGGCCGGACACTGGCAAGCCGCGCGCCTCGCGGCGAACGCGCGGTGGGCTTTCGGCGGCTGCACGGTGGCGCCCGGATTCGAGTTCGAGGACTTCGACATGCCGCCCGCCGATGTCCTCATCGCCGACTACGGCGAGCACGCGGCGATCATCCGTGAGCTGACGCGGCGGTAGCCCGGACATGCACGCAGCCTGGCGCCCGTTTGGCCGCCGCGCCGAAGGTGGCCAAGCGAACGAATTCGTTATAGGCTCAACGCTGCGTCCCGGCGACCGGCAGCGCCTGCAAGAGCCCGGTGCCGCGGGTTCGATTCGGCGCGACTGTTGCCACGGGCTGCCGTGCGGCGCATGTCGGTGGGGGAGGAGGATCAAATGACGAGAGTGGCCATCGTCGCGATGGCGCTGGTGGCGGCGTCGGTTTCCGTGGGGAGCGCTTCGGCACAGGACGCAGGCGCAAGCGCAAACTTCCCGAAACCCGCCGAACTCGTTCCTGCCGTCGAATTCTGGACCCGAGTCTATACCGAGGTCGGAACCGACGAAGGTTTCATTCATGACTCCGAAAACCTCGCCGTCGTCTACGAAACGGTGGAGGTCACGACTAGCTCCCGGCAGCGCCGCAGAATCGTTCAGAGCCGTACCGAACAGTATCGCGAGATCCTGACGGCGCTTGGGCGCGGCAAGCGTACGGGCCTGAGTACGGAGGAGGCGCGCGTACTCGCCTTGTGGCCGGACGGCGTGAGCGACGCGCAACTCCGGGCGGCCGCCGGGCGGCTGCGCTTCCAGCTTGGCCAGTCGAACCGGTTCCGCGCTGGTCTGATCCGCTCCGGACGATGGCGTGCGTACATCGAGAAGGTGCTCGACGATCGGGGGCTGCCACGCGAACTCGCGGTGCTCCCGCACGTCGAATCCTCGTTCGATCCGACCGCCTATTCGCACGCCGGTGCCGCCGGCATGTGGCAGTTCACGCGCTCCACCGGACGCCGCTACATGCGCATCGACCACATCGTCGACGAGCGTCGGGATCCGTTCCTGTCGACTCATGCCGCCGCGAGGCTCCTCGAGGACAACTACTCCGTCATCCGGACCTGGCCGCTCGCGCTGACGGCCTACAATCATGGGCTCGGCGGCATGCGGCGCGCCGTCAGGCAGGTCGGCACGCGCGACATCGACGCGATCGTGCGCGACTACAACGGCCGCAGTTTCGGCTTCGCATCCAGGAATTTCTATACGGCCTTTCTTGCGGCGCTCGAGGTCGACACCAATTCCGAGCGCTATTTCGGCCCGCTCGAGCTCGACTTGCCGGCCGGTCTCGTGCTCGCTTCCATGCCCGACTATGTCGACGCGCGCGAGCTGAGCCGCGTGCTGAACCTGAGTCTCGCGGATCTCAGGCAGTTCAATCCGGCGCTCGCAGACACGGTATGGGCTGGCGACAAGTTCGTGCCGAGGGGCTTCGAGCTGCGCTTGCCGAGCACCCCGTCCACGGAACCGGACACGCTGCTCGCCAACCTGCCGGCCGAAGTGCGCTTTGCCGCCCAGCGCCCCGACGAATTCCACAGCGTGCGCAGCGGCGAGACGCTGTCGGGAATCGCGGCGCAGTATCGCGTGAGTCTGGCCGCGCTCGTGCGCATGAATGGCCTGAACAACCGCAATTTCATCCGTGTCGGGCAGGTGCTGACTCTGCCGACGACGGGCGCTGCCGCGGCGCCGGCAGCGGTCCTTGCGGCGGGCGCGCCCGCGGGCGGCGGTGCGGCAGTGGCGGCGGCCGGCTCCGGCGAGTACATCGTGCGCCGCGGCGACAGCATCGATCGCATCGCGCGAACGCTCGGCGTCGACCAGGCGGAGCTGTTGCGCCTCAACGGCGTGAGCAACCGCAATCTCATCTATCCCGGTCAGGTGCTCAGAGTTCCGACGCCGGGTGGGGTGGACGAGCCGCCCGCAACACCGGTGCTTGCGGCCCGGACGCCCGCGCCGGCGGCCGGGCAGGAGCCGGCCGTCGAGCAGGAAGAAGCCGCGTCGCTGGCGGTCGTCGCAGCCGCCGAAATGGCTCCGGCCGCAGTCGATCGCCCCGCGGGCTTCGACTCTCCGGAGTTCGTCGGACCGCCGGTCATCGTTGCCGTGAACGACGCCGCGGCTGCCGACGACGACTCCGACAGCAACGCGCTCGACAGCGTGCAGGCGACGCTCGCCGCGGACCCGAGCGACTACTCGGTTGCCGACGACGGCACGATCGAAGTGCAGTCGCGCGAGACGCTCGGCCACTACGGGGACTGGCTCGACATCAGGACCCAGCGGCTGCGCGACCTCAACGGGCTGTCGTTCGGCCAGGCTGTCGTGCTCGGGCAACGCATCAGGCTTGATCTCTCCTCCGTGGATCAGGGCGTATTCGAGCAACGCCGAATCGCCTGGCAGCAGTCGCTGCAGGAGTCGTTTTTCGCCGCATACCGGATCGCCAACGTGGAGGATCATGTCGTCAGGCCCGGCGAATCGATGTGGCTCCTGGCCCAGAGTAGGTACCGCGTGCCCGTCTGGCTGCTTCGCCAGTACAACCCGGACATCGATCTCGATCTCGTCGTGCCAGGGACGGTCGTCAAGTTCCCGAGGCTCGAGCCGATCGCGGGCTGACCCCGGCAGCGCGGTTGCGCGGTTTCACGCCCGGTCGAACTCGGTTAGGCTGCGCGGATGACTTTCCCCATGACCCTGGCCGCAGCCATGGCGCGGTTGCCCGCCGTCGCGGCGGTCGCCGTACTCGCGGCTTGCGGGCAACCGTCGGGTCCGGCCGCCGATTCATCGGCCGGCTCGGAGTTTCGCGAACTCACGATCGCGGCGAATCCTGCCGGAACGCACTCTTTTACCGTCGCGGGCGGACTTGCTCGCGTCCTGCAGGAAAGGCGGGGCGTTCGTGCGACAATTCGGCCTTTCTCGGGCTCGTCCGTGTATCTGCCGATGTTGCAGCGTGGCGAGCTTGCGCTCGGTCTTAATACCGGCATCGATTCCTTTGTCGCCTATCGCGGCCTGCCGCCCTACGAGAGAGCCATGCCGGAGCTGCGGCTGCTCGGCATGATGTTTCCGCTCAGGATCATGTACATGGTCCGCGCGGACTCCGATCTGCGCTCGATCGAGGAACTGCGCGGCAAGCGTGTCGTCGTGATCTTTCGTGCGAACGCGGCGCTCGAGCAACTGCATCAGGGCATCCTCGCGACCGGGGGACTCACGGTCGACGATGTCGAATCCATGACCGTCGCGGGCTTGCCCGAAGCGATGCGCATGCTCACGGAGGGCCGCGCCGATGCGGTACCCACGGGCATGAACACGGCCCTGAGCCGGCAGGTGGATTCCACGCTGCCAGGCGGCATTCGTTATCTGACCATGGGCCGGGACGAAGCAAGGCTCGCCGAAACGATGCCGGGAGTGCGTATCGTCACGGTGCGGCCCGACGAGACGACGCCGGGCGTGGAACGCCCGACGCGGGTCTCATGGGTTCCCGATTTCCTCAACACCGGGACGCACCTGTCCGATGATGCGGCCTACTCGATCATCAAGACCATTCACGAGAACTGGGACGAGCTCAGAAGCACCTACGCGCAGATGCGCACGACCACGGCCGAGGACGTTGCGCCGGCGGACAATCTGCACCCTTACCATCCGGGCGCGATCCGCTACTTCAGGGAAGCGGGACTCTGGACCGACGCTCACGAAGCCAATCGGGCGCGCGTTCTCGCCCAGTGAGGGGGTGCGGGAAGTCGTACTGCCCGGCACTTGAGACACGAGGTGAATGCATCACTGAACGCTCCGCGCACGCGTCACGGCGCAGTGAGGGGGGGGTGCGGGAAGTCGTACTGCCCGCCGCTTGAGACACGCGGTAAATACATCCCTGTACGCTCCGCGCGCGCATCCCTGCGCGCGAGGGTCTCAAGCGGCGGGCAGTACGACTTCCCTCCGTGCGCGGTGGGCTTGGGTCCCGAGGGCAATTGGCGGGGCGCATCGAGACGCTTCCCTCCGTGCGCGGTGCGGTTGGGGGTGGTTGCGGTCGGACGGCGAGCCGGGTGGCCGGGGTCGCCGGTGGGGGTTCAGCCGCTGTCGTGGCGCCGTTGCAGCGCCGTTTCGCGGCCATCGCCGGTCGGCTGATACCAGACGCTGAAATCCTCCGTTGCGGCGCGGACCTGTCCCAGGGGATCGTCACCGGCAAGCTCGAACGCGTTGAACCCCGTTCTCAGCATGAAGTGCAACTGCTCGCGCAGGATATCGCCGACGGCGCGCACTTCGCCCTCGAAACCGTAGCGCTCGCGAAGGATGCGAGCGTAGGAATAGGCCCGGCCGTCCCGGAAAGCCGGGAACTCGAGCGCGACGACCGCAAGCCGATCGAGATCGTCGGCGATCAGTTCCGGCGGCTCGTCGCTCTTCAGGCGTACTCCAACCGCAGCGCGTTCGGACAGTGCGTCGCGGTGTGTGCGCCATTGCTCCAGATGCACGATGACCGGGCCTTCGGGCGGTATCTCGCCGCCTTCGGGCACGTATGCAAATGGATCGTCGACGAGTGCGTTGTCCTTGACCAGGCGCGTCATGCAGCTTTCTTGACCGCGTACACGGCTTCCTTGAACGGTGCCATGCCGACTCGCCGGTAGGTGTCGAGGAAGCGCTCGCCTTCGGTGCGCAGGTCGAGATAGGCCTCGACGATGCTCTCGATCGCCGCGGGCACGTCGGCCTGCGGCAGGGCCGGCCCAAGGCGGTCGCCGAGCGAAGCGTTCTCGTCGGAGGAACCGCCGAGCGTGAGCTGGAAGAACTCCTTGCCGCGCTTGTCGACGCCGAGAATCCCGATGTGCCCGACATGGTGGTGGCCGCAGGCGTTCATGCAGCCTGAGATGTTGATCGTGAAGTTGCCGATCGCGGCGAGGCGGTCAACATCGACGAAGTGCCGGCTGATGTCCTGGGCAACCGGAATCGAGCGGGCATTTGCGAGCGCGCAGAAGTCGAGCCCCGGGCAGCAGATCATGTCGGTCAGCGCGCCGATGTTGGGCGTGGCGAGTTCCAGTGCGCCCAGTGCCTGCCAGAGTTCGTGAAGCTCGCTCTGCTTCACGTCGACGAACACGAGGTTCTGGCGATGGTTGACCCTGATTTCGCCGAGGCTGTAGCGGTCGGCGAGGTCCGCGACGGCATCCATCTGCTCGGCGGTGATGTCGCCGGGCGCCTTGCCGGGAGGCTTCAGCGACAGGTTGACGATCGCGTAGCCCGGCACCTTGTGTTCGGCGACGTTGCCGCTCAACCAGCGGTCAAAATCCGCGTTGCTGCGTCTGAGCACGTCGAGCGTGGCCGTCGCGTCGTCGAGCGTTTCATACTCGGGCGGCGCGAAATAGGCCTCGATGCGATCGATCTCCGCGCGCGGAATCTGCAGGGCGCCGTCCCTGATACGCTCCCATTCGGCGTCGACAAGCTCCCGATAGCGGTCGATGCCCATCTGGTTGACGATGATCTTGATCCGCGCCTTGTGAATGTTGTCGCGGCGGCCGTGCATGTTGTAGACGCGCAGGATCGCTTCGACGTACGAGAGGATGTGTTCGGGCGCGACCCAGTCGCGAATCGTGTGGCCGATGTAGGGCGTTCGGCCGAGGCCGCCGCCGACGAGAACCTCGAATCCCACCTTGCCGGCGTCGTTCGCGTGCATTCTGAGGCCAATATCGTGCACGGCGACTGCGGCGCGGTCGTTCGGCGAGCCCGTGACCGCGATCTTGAACTTTCGCGGCAGGTAGGAGAACTCCGGGTGAAGCACCGAGTACTGGCGAAGCAGTTCGCAGTACAGGCGCGGATCGGCGAGTTCGTCCTTCGCGCGGCCGGCGTACTGGTCCGAGGTGATGTTGCGCACGCAATTGCCCGACGACTGGATCGCGGTCACTTCGACCTCGGCGAGTTCGGCCAGGATGTCGGCCGTGTCCTCGAGCTTGACCCAGTTGTACTGGATGTTCTGCCGGGTCGTGAAATGTCCGAAATTGCGGTCGTAGGTGCGCGCGATGTGCGCGAACTTCCGCACCTGCTTCGAGGACAGCGTGCCGTACGGGATGTTGACGCGCAGCATGTAGGCGTGAAGCTGCAGATACAGCCCGTTCATGAGGCGCAGCGGCTTGAACTGGTCCTCGTTGAGTTCACCGGAGAGCCGCAGCGCGACCTGGCGGCGGAACTGCGCGATGCGATCGGCGACCAGCTTATGGTCGAATTCGTCGTAGCGATACATTGGTCTTACTCGCCGGGCGCTGCCGCGAGGAGATCGGTCCGAACGGACGGACCGAAGGCGCGGATTTCTTCCCGGTATACGGCAGGCCGCAGCCGGCCGTCGTCGCTCGTCACGTCGATCAGGTATGGATCGATGACGCGGCAGTTCTGCTCGTCGGTCTTCGCCTGCGACAGGAGGCGATCCTTGTCGGCCTCAGCCTCGATGAGAACGCCGTCGTCGATGTTCTCCACCCAGCTTCGACCGTCGGCGAGAAAGACCGTGAGACCGTCGTCGAGCCGATTGGCGATGATCATCTGTGGCATTGGCGACACCTCGCGTGCGGCGACATTCGCGCCACATGCACCGGACCGCCAATTCTATACCCGCGCCAGCCTGTGCAGCAGGCGTCGCTCAGAACGATTTCACAATAGGATATGAGAAAAACTTAAGAAGCAGCGTGCACAGACTGCATTCAGTGGACCCTGCGGCCAGGCCCCGCTGAGCTCTACCGATGACGCACGGTTGTATAGCCGTGAACTCCCGCGGCGCAGGCTTGCATGGAAGTAGTTTTAGTCCTTCAGCGTCAGCGCGCCGTTTGCCGGGGCGAAAACTCTAGCCGTCGGAGGCGCCCCACTGCTTGCGGTGAGCCGCTTGTGCGGCGTTTTGAATGCTTGCGTGCCGCCGGCTGAGCAGCAGGGAATCCGGTGGACAGATTCGCGCCCGCAACAGCCCGAGGTCGGTGGCGGCGTCGAACAGGCTCGGGTACCAGCGCTTCCACCCCGGCAGGAGTTGCTCGACCTGTTCGCGAAGAGTCATCGAATCGCCGTTGGCGTGTTGGCTGCAGCGCTCGCTCGAAGTTCAATCTATACGAGCCCGGCGCCACGGGCAACGATGCCTGGATTGAAGGGGGCGGTCGGAAGGCTACAGAAAAATTCAGGGTCGCGCGCTTGACGTGGCAGGAGTGCCCATCGAATATTGGTTCATTGAGCGCCGGCCACTCGGTCCGGTCGGGAGGGTGAGCGCAGATGCTGTTCGGCGAGATCATGCGGGTGGCCTTGCAGTCGATCCGCGCGAACCTGTTTCGGGCGATTCTCACGATGCTCGGGATCATCATCGGCGTCGGCGCCGTGATCACGATGCTGGCCGCAGGGGCCGGCGCACAGCAGCGGATCGACGATCAGATCGCCGCGTTGGGATCGAACATTCTGAGCGTCAACGCGTCCCGGTTTCTGACGCGCGGCATCTCCCGGGATCAGGCGACGCTCGAGGTCGATGACGCGTTCGCCCTCGCCGAAGACACGACGTACATTGATGCCGTCGTGCCCGAGATCCAGAGCCGCGGCCAGCTCAAGTTCGCCAACAACAACACCAACGTCCGGGTTACCGGCACGACGGGCAATTACAGCGACGTCTTCAACTACGGTCTCGCAGCCGGGCGCTTCTTTTCGGAAGGGGAGGACGAGGCAAGGCGCCGCGTGGTCGTACTCGGCTCCGACGTGCCGGACGATCTTGAAACCGACGCCGAGTCGGTGGTGGGTGCGAGCCTCACGATCAACAGTCAGCCGTTCGAGGTCGTCGGGGTCTTCGAGAGCATCGGCGGCGGTTTTGGCAATCGAAGTCCCGACGGCATGGCGTTCGTACCGCTTCGAACGGCCGAGCAGCGGCTCTTTGGCCGCGAGGAACTCGAGAACATCAGCGCACGAGTCCGCGACGGCGTCGAGCTGGAGCGCGCCATGGTCGATATCGAGCGCGTGCTCAGGCGCGAGCACAAGATCCTGCCGGGCGAGCCGAACGACTTCGCGATCATCGACCGGCGCGAGTTTCTCGACACCCAGCAGGAGGCCCAGCAGACGTTTACGGCGCTGCTCGCGAGCATCGCCGGGGTGAGCCTGCTCGTCGGCGGCATCGGCATCATGAACATCATGCTTGTGAGCGTGACCGAGCGAACGCGCGAGATCGGCATCCGCATGGCACTCGGGGCGACGCGCGGCACGATCCTTCTGCAGTTCCTGGTCGAATCGGTCACCCTGTGCGCCTTCGGCGGACTGCTCGGTATCGGTCTCGGCACCGGCGCCGCATCGCTGCTGTCGAGATTCGCGGGCTGGGAAACCTTCGTCTCGCCCGAGTCGATCGTGCTGGCCTCGGTATTCAGTGTGGGCGTCGGCCTCTTTTTCGGCATCTGGCCCGCGCGTCGAGCGGCCCAGCTCGACCCCATCGAAGCGCTGCGCTACGAGTAGTTCCTGCGCGCCCTGTGGCGTGGCGCAAGTGTGCGGGGAGTCTCACTACCGGTCGCTTGAGACACGCGGTAAATACATCCCTGTACGCTCCGCGCGCGCATCCCTGCGCGCGAGGGTCTCAAGCGACCGGTAGTGAGACTCCCCTTACGGTTTCTCGGGCTTAAGCCATGGTCAGCGAACGAAACCCAGACTCTCCAGCTTGATGATGATGCGGTGCGCGACGAGATCCGGCGTCAGATCGGACGTGTCGACCGACATCTCGGCGTTCTCCGGCACTTCATAAGGATCGCTGATGCCCGTGAACCCCTTGATCAGGCCGGCGCGCGCTTTCGCGTAGAGGCCCTTGCGGTCGCGTTGTTCGCAGACTTCGATCGGCGTTGCGACGTGAACCTCGATGAAACCGCCGTGCGGCTCGATCATTTCGCGAACGCGCCTGCGCGTCTCGGCATACGGTGCGATCGGTGCGCACAGCGCAATGCCGCCGCTCTTGGTGATCTCGCTTGCGACGTAGCCGATCCTCTGGATATTGAGGTCGCGGTGCTCCTTGGAGAATCCGAGTTCGCTTGAGAGATGTTTGCGCACAACGTCGCCGTCGAGCAGCGAGACCTGCCGACCGCCCATCTCCATGAGCTTGACCATGAGGGCGTTGGCGGCAGTGGATTTACCGGAACCGGAGAGTCCCGTGAAGAACACCGTGAACCCCTGCGTGTGGCGGGGCGGGTGCGTGCGCCTGAGTTCGGCGACGACTTCGGGGAACGAGAACCAGTCCGGAATATCGAGTCCGTCGCGCAGCCGGCGCCTGAGTTCGGTCCCTGAGATGTTGAGCGTGCGGGTCCCTTTGGCGACCGAGTCCTGCGGCAGGTAGCGCGCCCGATCCTCGACATAGACCATGTTTCTGAACGGCACCATCGAGATGTCGAGATCCTTCTCGAACTCGGTCATGAGCCGTTGCGCGTCGTAGGGACCGTAAAACGGCTTGCCGTCGCTTCCCGCGCCGGGACCGGCGTGGTCGCGGCCGACGATGAAGTGAGTGCAGCCGAAGTTCTTGCGGATCAGCGCGTGCCAGGCGGCTTCGCGTGGGCCGGCCATGCGCATGGCGAGCGGCAGCAGGCTCAGCATCGTCGTCTGCTCCGGGTAGTGCGGCAACAGTTGCTCGTAGCAGCGCACGCGGGTGAAGTGGTCCACATCGCCCGGCTGCGTCATCCCGACGACCGGGTGGATCAGCAGGTTGGCTTCCGCCTCCCTGGCTGCGCGAAAGGTGAGCTCCTGGTGCGCCCGGTGCATGGGGTTGCGGGTCTGGAACGCGACAACCCGCCGCCAGCCGAGCTTTCTGAACTGGTCGCGCAACTCCTGTGGGTCGTTGCGCAGGTGCTTGAAATCGTAGTGCGTCGGCGCTTCGACACCCTTGACGCGGCCGCCGAGATAGACGGGATGTGTGCGGTTGCGCAGGTGGTTCACGCCGGGATGCGCCGTGTCGAGCGTACCGAACACCGCGCGCGCTTCGCGTTCGGTGTCGGGACGGAAAACGCTCGAGATTTCGAGCGTCGCGATCAGGACGCCCTCGACATCCCGGAGCGCGATCGTGTCACCTTCCCGGAGCGGTTCGGCGAAACGCTCGTCCACGTCGAGCGTGATCGGCATCGGCCAGAACACGCCGCTCGCAAGCCGCATGTCGGCGAGGACCGGGTCGTAGTCCGATTCGCCGAGGAAACCGTCGAGCGGCGAGAAGGCGCCGTTGAGGAGCAGTTCCAGGTCGCAAAGCTGGCGCATCGTGAGGTCCCACGACGGCAGTTCACGCGATCGCTTCTTCTCGTCGGCGGCCGCACTCGCCGGCAGGTAGCCGTTTTTCAATTCCCCTCCGTGGGGTTCCTTGAACGCTCCCATATTCGTTGTCGCTCCGGATCAGTTGGATGGCAAGGGTGGCGCTGCTGCCGGGCGGCGCGCCTGCCGCCTCGGACCGCCGCCGCTACGGCGTGGTCTGCCGCTCGATGTACTCGGCCGCCGCACGGATGCCGGCGGCATTGATGGCGGGCAGGTATTTTGCCTGAGCTCCGAGCGATTTCAACGTTTTCAGGACAATACTGCCGAGATTGGGACGCTTGCTCGCCGGGCCGTCGCCCTTGCCGATGCCGCCGCCGAGTTCGATGACCGTTCCGGCGCCGGTCTCGAGCGCCGCGCGCATGCAGTCGACCCAGAGGACCGGGTTGAAGAGTTGAAAGAACAGCCGCGAGCGGATCGCCGCGGCGTCGTCGACGTGCAGCGTTCCCGTGTAGTTGGACGGCACCTCGAGTTCGAGTCCGGCGAACTCCGTCGCGTCCAGCATTCCCCGGAATTCCTGCGCAGCCCGCACCATGTAGTAGGTATGGAAGGCGCCTTCCGTGTTGAGCGGGATGGCGCGCTTGCCCGGATGCGCGGTCTTCAGGTCGTCCGCAAGCGCCTCGAGATCCCCGTCCTGCCCGGCGATGACCGTCTGCTCGGGCAGGTTGCAGCCGGCGATCGCACAGCAATGCCTGTCCGCAAGCGCGGTCGCGGCGGCGCGATCGAGCGTCGTCGCGAGCATTGAACCCGTGCCAAGTTCGCCCATGAGACGGCCGCGTTCGCTGACGAGCCTGAGTGCGTCCTCGAACGTCAGCGCTCCGGCCGAGACCAGCGCCGCGTACTCGCCGAGACTGTGACCGGCTGCGAGTGCGGGCTCGACGCCGGAGCCGACGAGACTGCGCAGCGCTTCGCTGCACGCGACCTCGTGAGTCAGCAACGCCGGCTGCGTGAAGCGCGTCAGGTTGAGCTCACCGCGCGGGTCCTCGAAGCAAAGTTCCCCCATGTCGTAGCCGACGACTTCGCTGGCTTGCTCGAAAATTTCGCGCGCGCTCGCAAACTCCTCGACGAGATCCGAGCCCATGCCGCGGTATTGCGAACCCTGGCCCGGGAAGATTTGGATGATTTTGCTGGCAGCCACCGATCGACTCATGGTCTGGGCGAACGCGGCAGGATAAGCCGCGCGGGCGGCTTGCTCAAGCGTCGGTCCGCACGCCTCGGCTGCGCGCAGGTTCCGGCTGACGCGCCGCACTGCCGGCCTGTTCGTCGACCCTGAGCAGCAATGCGAGGCCGAACACGAGCAGTACCAGCACTACGGACACTCCGACACGCTGCGAACCGAATTGCTGGGTCAGTATCCCGAGCAGCAACGGACCGATGAATGCCGTCAATTTGCCGGAGAACGCGAAGAAGCCGAAGAACTCGTTTTCCTTCTCGTGCGGTACGAACCGAGCGAGCAATGAGCGGCTTGCCGCCTGGTTCGGTCCCGCGAAAATGCCGATGAGGATGCCCGCGACCCAGAACAGTGCCTCGCTGGTCGTCAGGATCGCGATAGCCGTCGCGGTAATGAGCCCGAGCAGCGAGACGATGATGGTCTGCCTGGCGCCGACCCGGTCGTCGAGATAACCGAAGGCGATCGCGCCTGCGCCGGCGGTCACGTTGACCACGATGCCGAAGATCAGTACCTGTTCGAGGCTGAATCCGAACTCGCCGGCCGCGTAGATACCGCCGAAAGCGAAGATCGTGACGAGCCCGTCGTTGTAGACCAGCCGCGCGATCAGGAAACGCACGATCTGCGTGTACTTGCCGACTGCCCTGAACGTGTTTCTGAGTTGTGCGTAGGCGTCCCGGACGACGCGGCCGGTGGCAGACGCCCGGGAGCGGTCCTCCCGGACCCAGACGAACAGAGGCAGGCTGAACACCAGGAACCAGGCGGCCACGAGCAGGTTCGTCGCACGGATATTCTCGCCGGCTTCCGTCGAGAAGCCGAACCAGGGCGTCTCCGGCTGCACGAGCGTCACGAGCGCGACCGCAAGTGCGGCGAGTCCGCCGATATAGCCGAGCCCCCAGGCCCAGCCGGAAACCGTTCCGATCCGTTCGGGGGGCGCGATGTCGGGCAGGAACGCGTTGTAGAACACGGTGCCGAGTTCGAACGCCACGTTCGCGATGATGACGAGCACGAGCGCCGCGATGATCTGCCCGGGGAGCACGGTATATAGCGCAGCCGTGGCTCCGGCGCAGACAAGAGTCGCAAGCAGCACGAACAGCTTCCGGTAACCGCCGCGATCCGCCAACGCGCCCAGGGCCGGCGATACAACTGCGACGATCACCGCCGTGATCGTGATGCCGCGCGACCACAATGCCGTGCCGCTGACGCTGTCGCGGGCGATCGCTTCGGTGAAATAGGTCGCGTAGACGAAGGTAACGATCAGCGTCGTGAACGGCGAGTTCGCGAAATCGTAGAGCGCCCACGACCAGATCGTGCGCTGCGCTGCGCGGTCCTGCCCCGTGGCGTCGGTCACGACGAACCCACCGGATGGCTCGTGTGGCCCGGTCCGGGGAAAGCCGTGGAGCTGCGTGGGTTTCGCCGCACGTTTCTACAGGAGGGGCTCGTTCCCAAAACGCGCCTGCCAGTGGGGAATCGCCTCGGCATTGTAAACGCGTTCCGGCACCTCGCCGCGCAGCGCCGCAAGCACGGCGTCCGTTGCAGGAGCGATGGCCGCCCGGAGTCCGCCGCCGGCGTTGGCGGCGACCATGTGCGGACTCAGAAGGATCCTGTCGCCGAGACCAAGCACGCGTGCCCGTGCCGGAGGCGGCTCTTCGGCCAGCACGTCGAGCGCCGCGCCTTCGATCCTGCCCGCGTCGATCGCGTCGCAGAGCGACTCGAGGTCGACGACCGCGCCGCGCGAGGTGTTGATCAGCAGCGCCGTGGGTTTCATGCGCCCGAGAGTCTCGGTATTCATGAGACCCCGGGTCTCGGCTGTAAGGTTGCAGTGCAGCGTCACGATGTCCGCTTCGCCGAGCAAGGTATCGAGGTCCATTTTCCACGCCCCGTGTTCGGCGAAGATGCGGTTGTCGACGTAGGGGTCGCAGGCGAGCACGCGCATGCGCCACGGCGCAAGCAGGTCGGCGACACGCCTGCCGACTCGGCCGAGACCGACGATGCCGACGGTCAGACCCGGATAGCCGTCATCGCGTGCGCCGAGGTAGAGACCCTGAAGCTCCGGGGCGCGCCAGCCGCCCGCCTTGACCCGGCGGTCGCGCTCGCGCAGTTTCTTTGCGAACCCGAGCATGAGGGCGAGCGTGCCTTCCGCGACGCCGCCCCAGTTGGCCTCCACGGGGCAATGGGTCACGAGAATGCCGAGTTCCGTCGCGGCGACGACGTCGATGTCGTCGACGCCAATGGTGTACTTCGAGACGATCCTGAGCGCGGGAAGCGATACGAGAAACTCGCGGTCCATGCGGCCGGCCAGGAAGGTCGAGCCGAGCAGGGCGTCGGCGCCACGGGCGTGCTCGACCATCTCGCAGCGGTCCGGCCTGCCGCCCGCAACCTCGACCTCGCAGCCGGCGGCGATCATGCGCCGGTGCGAGTCTCCGGACTCGTCTACGGCCCTGTATACAAAGATATTCGGCCGGCGCAAGGTTGCGGCGTCGTCACATCCCGGCGATCGAGTTGTATAGCCCCGTAAGGAACCGTTCCGGGTCGCCCCAGCGCTCGTCGAGATCCGCCGTGGGCTGCGCCGCAAGCACCTGTTCGAGCGTCATGCCCTGCTCGATGAGTTCCGAGACGCGCCCCTGGACCTCGATGATCACGTCGACAAACTCCTGCACGTCGCTCGCATCGGACAGCACGCCGTGACCGGGCAGGATGATCGTGTCGGGACCGGCCATGTCGATCGCCATTCGCAGGGCTTCGATGGTTCCTGCGGCTGACCCGCCATTGTTGGTGTCGATGAAGCCGTAGCCGGTCGTCCTGAAGACGTCGCCGAGGTGCAAAACGTCGGAGTTCCTGAAGTAGATGTAGCTGTCGCCGTCCGTGTGCGCGGGCGGCACCTTGACGATGTCGATGACCTCGTCGTCGAGCTGAATCGTCGCGGTATCCGGGAACGTGAGCACGGGCCGTGCCGCGACCGCCGAGCCCGACTGGGTCAGGCGCAGGCGCACGTTGTCGTGGGCGATGGCGGACACGCCGAGTGCGGCCAGGTTCGCGTTGCCGCCGACGTGATCGCCGTGCACGTGAGTATTGATGACGAAACGGATGTCGGCGTCGCTGAGCGACGCGACCGCGGCGGCGATCCTGTCGGTCAGCGGCGCGAACTGGGAATCTACGAGCACGACGCCGCTGTCGCCGAGCGACACCCCGATGTTGCCGCCGCGGCCCTCGAGGTAGTAGACGCTGCCGCGAACGTGGTGTGGAACGATCTCCACGGACGCGAAGTCGTCGTCCTGGGACAGCGCGGCGCCCGGCGCGAGCACGGCGAGGACCGGTAACAACGCGACGATTGAACGGCCTGGCCGAATCGAACTTGCTGGTTTCATCCTGCTCACCTCTTTGTTCGGTGCACCGTTGCCGGCCACGCTACCGTACTTGAAACTCGTTGTCGCGGTCGAAGTCGGGTCGCAAACCTGCGCCCGCGTCGGCGGGTTCGGTGGCGGGCGCTGCACGCGACGACAACATGCCGCCATAATACCATCGGCGGTCGCGGAATCGGCCCGCTTTGGGGAACCCAGGACTCATGGACGCGATCTGCGCGGAGCTTCAATCCACATGGCATACGGATATCCCGATTACGGCTGCCATGGGCGCGGCGATCGATGCCTATGCGTCTGACGAACTCATCGTCCGAGCGGCGCTCACGCCAAATATCAACGTTCACGGCACGGCTTTCGCAGGTAGCCTGTATGCGATTGCGGCTCTGACAGGGTGGGGCATGGCGTGGCTCAAACTGCGCGAGTCGGGCATCGATGCGCATATCGTGCTCGCTGAAGGGCGTATCGAGTACCTTCGAGCCGTCGCCGAAGACATCGTTTGCCGTTGCCGTTTCGAGCCGGAATCCCACGGTCCAAAGCTCGCGGCACTCGAACGATCGTCGCGGACGATGCTGCGCCTGCACTGCATAATTGACGCCGGGGGCGGGTCGGCAGTCCGGTTTGAGGGGCTGTACGCGATCCGAAAACGCTAAACGGTGCCGCATGACGGTGGATCACAAGAGAGGTAAACGCTGTGGGTGTATTGAAGACGATCTGGACGGCACGTGTACTGATCATCGCCGGATTTGTCCTGGGCTGGAACAGTCTGAGCGCGACCGTCGGGCACTTGAGTAACGATCTTTTCCTGTTTGTCGAAGGCTCGCCGGTGGGTCAGGACCATAGCTGGCAGCATTTTCTGCGCGAACTCGGCGGGGACTTCGGCGCGATGATCGCGATCCTCGTCATGATCTTCGCGGCGCCCGAGTACAGAACGCGCGTTACGTGGTGGGTCATGTTGATCCTGATGATCGGTTTTTATGCGCCCTTCTGGATCGGCATTCCGTTCGACCCGGCCTACGCGGCACCGAACATGTCGGCAGAAATCAATCACCTCATGATGGCCATCCCGGCGCTCATCGGCTGCTTTCTCGCATTGCCGCACTTTCGCGACGGCGAGCCGGCCTGACGCAACGGCGCGACTCAACGGACGTGACCGGGTCGCGGCGATACCTCGCCGGGCCGCGAACCGGGCCCGCGAGTCAAGGCGGAGCCGTTCACAACTGGCCGCTCGCAACGACGGTGCAGCCACGACTCGCGTTTGCGCAAGCAGGGAGTTTGAAGTCGTTGCGTGTGCAACGTCCACGCACGCTATCATAGCCGGCCTGTTCGAACGCTGAGCGAGCCGAAGGATGCAAGACAAATCAAGCCGTGCCGTGCTGTCGTTGTTGGCTCTCGCGGTACCGGCCGTAGCGCAGACGCAACCGGCGGGTCTTCAGCCGCTCGAAGAGATCATCGTGACGGCGACACGCATCGAAACGACGCTTGCGCGCGTGCCGGCGGCGGTCACGGTCATCGACCAGGACGCGATACAGCTCGGCCGGCAGCAGCTCGCGCTCGACGAGGCGCTGAACCGCGTGCCGGGATTGTTCGTGCAGAACCGGTACAACTTTGCCCAGGACCTCAGAGTCTCGTTGCGGGGCTTTGGCGCACGAGCGAACTTCGGTATCCGAGGAGTCAAGATTCTGGTCGACGGCATTCCGGAGACGCTGCCCGACGGGCAAGGCGCGGTCGACAGCATCGACATTGGCGCGACGAGCCAGATCGAAGTTCTCAGGGGGCCGAGTTCAACGCTTTACGGCAATGCGGCGGGCGGCGTCATCGCCGTGACCTCGGAACTCGCGCCGGAGCGGCCGTATACGGACATACGCCTTTCGGCCGGCGAGTTTGGCTTCACCAAGGTTCAGCTCAAGTCCGGCGGGCGTACCGACCGCCTCGGGTATCTCGTGAGCGTGTCCGATTCGCAGTACGACGGTTACCGGGAGCAGAGCAGTGCCGAGAACACGCAGCTTACCGCGCGACTCAACTTCGACCTGGGTCAGGACCGGCAATTCCTGACGGTATTCAACCACACCGATCAGCCGGTGTCCGACGACCCCGGCGGTGTCAACGCGGCGCAGGCGGCGAACATGCCGCGTACCGCGCGCGACGCGAACCTGAACTACGACGGCGGCGAAGCGCTCGAGCAGACGCGTATCGGTTTCGTGTACAGCATGCCCTTGGGGGACGGTCACGAAATCACGGCCCGCAACTTCTACACCTGGCGCCAGCTCGATGCCCGCTTGCCTTTCGGTTTCGGTGGCACGATCGATCTCGATCGTTTCTTCATGGGCGGCGGGTTCAGCTACAGCAACGAGGGCAGCTGGGGCGGGCGACGCAACCGCCTGATCGTGGGTTTCGATTTCGACGAGCAGGACGACGACCGCATGCGGTACGTCAACAACTTCGGTACCCGCGGCGCTTTGACGCTCAACCAGAACGAAGCGGTCAGCAGCTTCGGCGTGTTTATCCAGGACGAAGTCAATCTCAGCGATGCCGTCGACCTGCGCTTCGGGTTGCGCTTCGACGAGGTCGAATTCGACGTCACGGACCACTTCCTCGGCAACGGCGACGACTCCGGCAAGCGCAAGCTCGACGACACGAGCCCGATGCTGGGCATTTCGGCGCAACTGAGCGACAGCGTGAGTCTCTACGGCACCTATTCCAGCTCGTTCGAGACGCCGACGACGACCGAGTACAACAACCCCAGCGGCGGGGGCGGCTTCAATCCGACGCTCGAACCGCAGGCGGCCAGAAACATCGAGTTTGGTCTGCGGGGCTCGATCGCCGACCGGCACCGCTACGAGATTGCGGTGTTCAACATCGAAGTGGACGACGAACTGATACCGTTCGAGGTGCCGGGCAGTCCGGGTCGAAACTACTACGCCAACGCCGGCCAGTCGGCGCGCGACGGGGTCGAGTTCTCGTTGACCGCGCAGCCCACCGACCGGTTGCGCGCGACGTTCAGCTACACTCATTCGGACTTCACGTTCACGGATTTCACTACCGAGAGCGGTCGGGACTACGCCGGCAACGCGATCCCCGGTACGCCCGACGACATCGTGTTCGGCGAGCTTGAGTACAGGCATCCGAACGGCTGGTACGGAGCGCTCGAAGCGATCCATATCGGGGATCAGTACGCCAACAATGCAAACTCCGCGTCCAGCGATGCCTATACGCTCGCAAACCTGAGGTTCGGCTACGAGCGCGAGACCGATTCGCTCCTCATCTCGCCATTTGCCGGTATCAACAACCTGTTCGACGAGACCTACATGGCGAATGTGCGCATCAATGCGTTCGGCGGCCGGTTCTACGAACCCGGACCTGACCGGCACCTTTACGCCGGGGTGACGTTCCGTTTCCTGCGCTGAATTGTCGCCACGACAGCCTGCGGTTGAAATGGGCGCCCCAGGACCACGCGGATCCATGCGGCTGACCGCGGTTCCCGTATTTGCGGTCCTGAGCCTCTCCACAGGCGTGAATCGTCGTCTGGCTCTCCTTGCGTCGACGGCAGCCCTGTCGCTCGCGGCGGGATGCGAGCGCGGCACGGACGGGCAGCCGCCCACGCAAGCCGCGCGCTCGGTGCAAGCTGCATTCGTCGGTGGCCAGGCATGTGCCGACTGTCACGCCGAGCAGGCCGCAAACTGGGCCGGTTCGCACCACGACGCCGCGATGCAACCGGCTGGTCCGGACACTGTGCTCGGCGACTTCGCGAACGCCGAATTGACCTACAACGGCGTGACCAGCGTGCATTTCGAGCGCGACGCCGTGTTCTGGATGAGGACCGACGGACCGGACGGCATGCTGCAGGAGTTCCGGATCACCCATACCTTCGGCGTCGAACCCCTCCAGCAGTACCTGCTCGAGTTGCCCGACGGGCGTCGTCAGGCCTCGAGCATCGCCTGGGATACGCGGCCGGCGGAGCAGGGGGGGCAACGCTGGTTCCACCTGTATCCCGACGGAGCCATCGATCACGAGGATCCACTGCATTGGACCGGCACCTTCCAGAACTGGAACACGATGTGCGCGGAGTGCCACTCGACCAACCTCGAGAAGAACTTCAGCGTCGAAGCGCAAGCTTTCGACACGACCTGGTCGAGCATCGACGTCGACTGCGAAGCCTGCCACGGGCCGGGCTCGGCGCACGTCGCGGCGCCGAACGACGAATCGCTCGCGCTGCCCGCCATGGCCCGTGCGTGGATCATGAACGAAGCGACCGGTATCGCCGCACGCTCGCCGGCGCTCGAGTCCACAGCGGAGCTCGAAGTCTGCGCCCAATGCCACTCGCGCCGTGCGCAACTGACCGACGCGTTCGTGCCGGGTCAGGCGCTCTTCGACGGTTACCGGCCGGCGTTGCTCGACGAAGGCATCTACCATGCCGACGGGCAGATTCTCGATGAGGTCTACGTCTACGGATCGTTCGTACAGAGCGCCATGCACGCTGCGGGCGTGACCTGCAGCGACTGCCACGACCCGCACAGCACGCGGCTGCGAGCGGATGCCGAATCGATTTGCGGCACCTGCCATCTGCCGAGCGCCTTCGCGACGCCGGAGCATCACAATCATCCCGAAAGCGACGCGCCGCGCTGTGTCGACTGCCACATGCGCGCCGAAACCTACATGGTTGTCGACCCGCGCCGCGATCACAGTTTCCGCGTGCCGAGGCCGGACCTGTCGGTGCGCCTCGGCGTGCCGAACGCCTGCAACGACTGTCATGGGGGCGAACCCGCCGCGTGGGCGGCCGAGCAGGTCGCAGGGTGGTTTCCCGAGGGCCGTCACACGGAGTTTCACTACGGCGAAGCCATCGCGGCCGGCCGGGAATGGCAGGCGGATCGGGTCGCGCTGCTCGAGCGCGTCGCGACGGATTCCACGATGCCAGCGATCGTCAGGGCGACGGCCGTCTCGCTGCTCGGCGCCCAGATCGACGATGCTGTGCTCGACATCGTCGGGCTCGCGCTGCTCGACGACGATCCGCTCGTGCAGCTCGCCGCGCTCGACGTTGCTGCACGTGTCCCCGCGGATCTGCGCATCGACTACGCGCAGCGCTTTCTCGATGCGCCGCTGAGCGCATTGCGCATCGCCGCCGCCCGAAGTCTCGCGGCACTGCGTCCGAGGCTTGGCGCGCGGCGCCAACAGGACCTCGACGCGGCGCTCGAAGAGTACGTTGCCGCGCAGGCGTTCAACGCCGATCGCGCGGAGGGGCACTACAACCTCGGTGGTCTGTACGACGAACTCGGTCGGCCCGCAGACGCCGAACAGAGCTATCTGGCCGCCATCGAACGCGAGCCGGCATTCGCTGCGAGCTACGTTAACCTTGCCGACATCTACCGCCGTACGGGCCGCGAGGACGAGGCGCAGGAACTGCTCACCGATGCGATGGCGGCGATACCCGCTGACGCCGGCTTGCCGTTCGCTCTGGGGCTCTCGCTCGTCCGGTCGGAACGGGAAGCCGAAGCCCTCGAACTCATCGAACTTGCGGCCGAACTTTCGCCTCAGGAGCCGTACTACGCATATGCGCTCGGCGTCGGCCTGTACTCTGCCGGGGAGCAGCAGAATGCGCTTGCGTTGCTCGGCGAGGCGCACGAGCGGTTCCCGGGTTACCGTGACATCCTGTTTGCGCTAGCGACAATGCATCGCGACAGCGGCAGCATTGACGAGGCTCTCCAATACACGCGGCGCATGCTTGAACTCTCGGCTGCCGATGCCGATGCCCGCGCGCTGCTGGGCGAACTGCAGAGCCTTGCGCGCCAGTAGGGGGCGCGTCCGGGGGATGGGCGGTCAGGCGGCCGCGATCATCGCGACCCTTGATGCAGTGATCCGGTTCGGTGCCGGTTCAAGCGTCACTCCGCGAGCCCCGGGCAAAACGCGAGCGCCAGGTTCAGGCGCGTGAGATCGCCGGTTTCAAGTTGGCCGGTCCGGGTGCCGCCCCTCACGCCTGATAGTGAATGACCGACCGGATGCTTTCGCCCTCGTGCATGAGGTCGAAGGCGCGGTTGATCTCGTCGAGTCCCATCGTGTGGGTGATCATCTCGTCGACCTTGATTTCGCCGGCCATGTACTGCTCGACCATGCCCGGTAGCTGGCTGCGGCCCTTGACGCCGCCGAAGGCGCTGCCGCGCCAGACGCGTCCGGTGACGAGCTGGAAGGGCCGCGTGGCGATTTCCTGACCGGCGCCCGCGACGCCGATGATCGTCGACTCGCCCCATCCCTTGTGGCAGCACTCGAGCGCCGCGCGCATGAGGTTGACGTTGCCGACCGCTTCGAAGGAGTAGTCGACGCCGCCGTCGGTCATGTCGACGATGACGTCCTGAATCGGGCTGTCGTGATCCTTCGGGTTGACGAAGTCGGTCGCGCCGAGCTGGCGCGCCATCTCTTCCTTGTCCGGATTGACGTCGATCGCGAGTATGCGCTCAGCCTGGGCCATCACGGCGCCCTGGATGACGCTGAGGCCCACACCGCCGAGACCGAAAACGGCCACCGTTGAGCCGGGTTCTACCCCGGCCGTATGGAGCACGGCGCCGATACCGGTCGTGATGCCGCAGCCGAGCAGACACACCGACTCGAGCGGCGCTGCCTTGCTGACCTTGGCGAGCGAGATCTCCGGCAGCACCGTGTACTCCGAAAACGTCGAGGTTCCCATGAAATGCAGCACACGTTTGCCGCCGCAGGAGAAGCGGCTCGTGCCGTCCGGCATCACGCCTTGCCCCTGGGTCGCGCGCACGGCCTGGCAGAGGTTCGTCTTGCCCGAGGTGCAGAACCTGCACTTGCCGCATTCCGCCGTGTAAAGCGGAATGACGTGATCGCCGACGGCAACGCTGGTCACGCCCGGCCCGACTTCCTCGACGATGCCGCCGCCCTCGTGGCCGAGAACGACGGGAAACGCGCCTTCCGGATCCTCGCCGGACAACGTGAACGCATCCGTGTGGCAGACGCCCGTGGCGACGATGCGAACCAGGGCTTCACCGGGTTTCGGGCCCTGGACGTCGACTTCTTCGATGGCCAGCGGTTTGCCGGCTTCCCACGCGACCGCGGCTCTGGATTTCATCGCTGGTTTCCCTCCGCTGGGGTTAATTGTTGTCGAGGGGCATTGTAAGAACTCGCGTGACCGATGTCGCGTCCGGCGGCAGCGGTATTTTTCGGAACTCCGTATGGCGCGGAGGATATGCGGGCTACACTACCGCACCGTCAAGGCTGCGGCGCTCTGAAATGGACATTTTTCTCGGGCTCGGTTCCAACGTCGGCGACCGCCGTGCCAATCTGGAGACTGCAATCGAGGCACTCGAACGGGGCGGCGTGAAGGTCGAGCGCCTGTCGCCCGTGATCGAGTCCCCGGCGCTTCTGCCCGACGGCGCGCTGGCCGAGTGGAACCGCCCGTTTCTGAATCTCGTTGCCAGGTGCGCTACGCAGCTCGATCCGGAATCGGTGCTGGGGCTGGCGAAGCGAATCGAAACGGAACTCGGTCGAGGCGACGCCGACAAATGGGCGCCCAGGCCGGTCGACATCGACATCCTGCTCTGGGGCCGCGAGCGGATCGAAACCGGCCGGCTCAGGATTCCGCACCCGCAGCTCGAACGCCGCAATTTTGTCCTGACGCCGTTGATCGCGCTTGAACCTTCGCTGACGATCCCGGGTCTGGGCGCCAAAACCGTGCTCGAATGGTCGTTGGATCTCGACGACCCCATTCCGCTGTGGATGGGCGTATTCAACATCACGCCGGACTCGTTCTCGGACGGCGGCGAGCTTGTAGACTGGGCCGCCATCGAGTCACGCGCCGAGCAAGCGGTCGCCGCCGGCGCCCAGATTCTCGATCTCGGCGCGGAATCGACTCGTCCGGGCGCGCGGCCCCTGAGCGCGGAACTCGAATGGTCTCGCCTCGCGCCCGTTCTCGAACGGCTCGTCGACAAGTACGATGGTCAACGCCTGCGTCCGCAGATTAGCGTCGATACCTACCATGTCGACGTGGCGCGCCGTGCGCTGAAGACCGGCGCCGACGTGATCAACGACGTGAGCGGGCTGACCTCTCCTGAGATGATCGAACTCGCCGCGGCGAACGGTGCGGACTTCGTCGCGATGCACAGCGTTTCGTTGCCCGCGGACCCGAAGCAAACGCTGCCGGCCGACTGCGACCCCTGCGAGGCACTCGAACGCTGGCTCGACGAACGGATGGCGGTCTGGGCGCGGGCGGGCGTGGACCTCGACCGCATCATATTCGACCCGGGGATCGGCTTCGGCAAGGATCCGCTGCAGTCGCTGAAGCTCCTGCGCGGCGCGGGCCGCTTCCGGCGCTCGGGCCTGCGCTGCCTCGTCGGCCACTCGCGCAAGTCCTTCATGAAGAGTTTCACACCGGTCGACAATCGATCGCGCGATCTCGCTACCGCGGGCGCATCGCTGAACCTGATCGCCCAGGGCGTCGATATTCTCCGCGTCCACAACGTGCCGCTGCACGCTGCGGCCTGGTTGGCCTGGGCTCACCTGAACTGAGCCTGGCTGGCGCGCCACCGCCTCGTAGCCGTCGGGTTGACGATGCCGACGTACCGATCGCGCCGCTGCTCCGCTTCCGGGGTAACTCTTACAAACGACGCCCGGTATTCGGGCAGTGTTGAAAGGTGGACTTGCACTGATCAGGAGGGGTGTACGAATACGGCACCACGACCGAATGTTTGTCGGAGTTCAAGGAGACGGTGGCGCTGGTGGCGGTCCGCGGCGTTGGCGCGGCGGCGGAGTTGTCGGCACGCGACCAAGGTCATCCGAACATGATCGGAGAATGGAAGCAGTGGACGCTCACGTGCGGCGGGATTCAGAAGCCGATATGCTTTCGCGTGCCCGGGGAGTGGCGCTCGCGGACGGTGCAAGTTGTGTGGGAGTCGCAAGGTAGAGGCGTATGAAAAAACCAGAATCGGTGTCGACGTTAACGCGACTTGGCAGGGTGCGATTGTCGACGCACTTTTACATGCGCGACATGCTTTACAGTGAGGTGGCGAACCTGCATCAAATGCAGAACATTCCCGAAAGACCCGATCGCGCAATCGCTGCGGGAAACAAGCTGTGCAACGACCTGCTCGAACCGCTCCGAGCGACCTTCGGTCATGTGTCCATTCGGTCGGCGTATCGATCCCACGATCTGAACAGGTTCTGCGCCGAAAAGGGGTTCGGCTGCGCACGCGACAACTGCGCTCGGCACACTTGGGATTGTGCGGACAAGAACGGTTACATGGGAGCCACGGCGTGCATCGTGATTCCCTGGTTTGTGGACTACCTGGCAAAGCACGATGAGAGGTCCTGGACCGCCATGGCGTGGTGGATGCACGACCACCGGGACCGTCTGCCCTATTCCGAACTGTGCTTTTATCCTGTCAACGCCGCATTCAATATTCGCTGGCGTGGGGACCCGAAGACCAGGGAAGCGGCGCCCGAGTACGTGATCAAGAGTTTCGCAAAACCCAAGGGGACTCTGACGAGGCCCGCGCTGCACAATTTTCATGGCGAGCACTCGGAGGAGTATCCCGGCTTTCCGGAGTTGAGGCTGTATTGAACTGCGAGCCGTATTTTCGAGCTCGACTGGCGTTTCTGTGTGTCGGGTTCTTTTACGGGCGAATACTGAACTGAGTCAATAGTCAAAGGGAGCGAGTGAATGACAAGCATGGATGTCGGCAATATTTTCGATTGTCTGGATGTTTGGCGTCGTTTGCCGTCTTACCGGCTGGAGCCGCGTGCGGATGTTTTCTTCGGGCTGTATTTGTCGTATGCACTTGATGATCATCTGCGGCGGCGCGGTATCGCGATCGACCCGCGTGTTATTCCGGAATTTCCGCTAGGACAGGCGGGATCCCGGCGTTCCGACAAAGCCGACTTCTTTGCAGTATCCAGGAACCGTGAACATGCTTTCCTCGTGGAACTCAAGACGGAGAAGCGATCGATACGGGTTGTGCAGGAGAAATACCTGAAACGCGCGGTGGAGCGTGGCCTGGATCCGGTACTTAACGAGATAAAATCCATGGCGAAGGCCAAGAAACCTTATGCGCGACGGAAGTACTTTCACTTGCTCAAAGCTATCGAAGCTTTGCATCTCATGACGCTTCCAAGTGATCTCGAAGATAAGATCTTTGGTAATCCGCGTGGCGTGTACGAGTGCATCGACAAAATCGAAATCCCTGCGACGCTGCCGGACATTGAAGTGATCCATGTGCTACCGATGGAGTGTGACGACATGGATTGCATTGCATTCGAGAGTTTCGCGCGCGTGGTCGAAAACCGGGGCGACATTGGGCGCCGGTTCGCCGAGTCTCTGAGACAGTGGGCCGGTGTCGATGCTGGAATGAGATAACTCGATATGGACTGCCGTTTAAGGTTACGCTCCGTTTTCGGTTGGACTCTGCCGGTGAGCTGAGAACGACTACGATCCAATTTCCGCGAATGGCGATGTCGACGTTTGGGTCGCTTGGCGTCCAATCGCAGGATGGGCATTGATCCCGCCTGAACAGTGACCCCACGGGAGGCATTTGGCGATGGTGTCGGAATTGGCCTTGGAGGCGGTAATGGATCGCCTTCACAAGGGCTGTAACCCGGTGGAAATCGCCGGTTATGGTCGCGAGTCCACGCACAAGGGTTACCTGACCTGGCTCCTTGACACTGGACATTGGGAAGGTGCGGCGCAGGCTATTTGTCGGCTTGTCGAAGCGGCGCTGCCCGAATGGCCAGACCACCACAGAGCGAGCGCTCACCGCTGGATTCAACGCCCTCCCGATGCCGTGTACACTCTTTTTGAACAACGCGTCGGTAATGGAAAGGTCGACCTGCTTGTGATGGATGGTAACGATGACAACCGAGCCCTGCTTCCCATCGAATTGAAGACAGACAGTGCGATCCGCGAGGACCAACTAACCAGGATGTCCGCCGAAGGCTCACCGCCCATCGGTCTCGTGCTGCTTCTCGGTTCTTCTGCGGTAAGGGACATTCCGGAAATCGAAGGTAGAGGACGCTTCGCGCACTTGACTCTCGAGAAAGTAATCAACGCTTGGCACGACTTGGACATGCCCCGACCGGGGAGAGACTGGCTCGAAGCCCTCCGTAACGAGCAAACGAGGCTGGCGCGCGCTTTCGAGGTCGGCAGCGACGAATCGCAGTGGTGGCCATATCGAGGGAAGAAGCACGTCTTCTACGCTCTCTTGGCGACTGTCAAAGGACATTGCAGGCAGACTACCGCCACTTCGGCTCATGGAAGCTCTACGATGGCGGTCACAACACTGTCTTGAACCTCTCCGACGACCGCGGCTGGTCCTGGAACCCGGTCGCACTGGGCAACGCGAAGGCATTTTGGGAATTCAATGACGAGGAATTCGTGCTCAAGGTCGAACAATGCGGCGACGAAACGACCACCAGACAATGGATTTCGGAGATACAGGGCAAGTTGGCGTCAGGCTGCCTGCCAAACGGCCTTGACGCCAGAAGGCCACGTGCAGCACGCGCCGGCAGCCAATGGATCAGCGTATGGCGCTGGCGATCGCCCTTCGACAGCGCAGAGGCCGTCGCAAAGCGGTGTGCAGCGATTATTCGCGAGACACAGCCGTTGATTAGCTGAAGCGCAGCCTCCAATACTCGGGAGTTGGGCAGACGAGAATCATTCGGCGCGCAGCATGAGCCGCTTTCCCGGGATGCTCCATACAGTCAGAGTGCGGCGCTGAGCTTGGAGTAAGGCACCGACCACACGACATCGCCGCAACTCACCTTCGCGCGCTTGGGGTTCATGCGCACTATCTTGCCTGTCCGCAGTTCACCGCGGGCCGTAAACGATACCGAATCCCCGGTGCGGAACTTTCGCTTGGCGGCCTCCCTGCGTTGCTTCGTTTCGTCGCTCTCAGGCAAACATGACTTCGGCGTCGCACCGAGTTTGCGGGCAATCGCCTTCCACGCCGGTCCGTGGCCTGCGTCCGGGTCGGCCAGAGCGTGCGCGATCTCGTGCAGGATCGTGTCGGTGACCTGTTCGGGTGAACCGTTTACAGCGTGGGCTCGGCTGAGCAGGATGAGCTTCTGCCGCGCGCGGCATTTGCCGAGTTTCCTCCGGGCGCCGCTGAAGCGCAGCGTCCACTCCCCGAGGCCGTGACGGTCCATCAGCTCGCGTGCCCGGGCAGCGACCTCCCTCAGCCGCGTCGCGTACGACCGGCGCTCCGTGGCCGTGGAGACGCAAAGATGGTCGAGTCCGGCGTAGGGTACGGCCCAACGATCGGCCCCGCATCGCACCGCGGCGCGTTTCGGGTTCAGCTTTTCTACCGTACCGTCAAGCGTGCCGCCGTCGTAGGCGCGCAACCGTACCCGGTCGCCCACCTCGAAAAAGACCTGGGCATCTTCAGGGTGCAGCGAGTCCATTACGACGCGCGTCGCGTCGCCCAGGAGCACTTCTATCCAGTCGGTGCCCGGCATCCGGCGAACGGTCCCGGGCGTGTCATCGAATGGAGGTTCGCTCATCCCTATCCAGCCCGGCGTGAACCCGCGCGGTCGAGCACCGCGAGCAGCGCGGCGGCCTTGTCGAGGCTTTCCTGGTACTCGGCCTCGGGATCGGAGTCGGCGACGATGCCGCCGCCGGCCCATGCATAAATCGCGTTGCCGTGTTGCACGAGCGTTCGAATCGCGATGTTGGTGTCCATGTTGCCGTCGAAGCCGATGTAGCCTATCGCGCCGCAGTAGACGCTGCGCCGGTGGGGCTCGATCGAGTCGATGATCTGCATTGCGCGCACCTTCGGCGCGCCCGTGATCGAGCCTCCCGGGAAGCAGCCGCGCAGCAGGTCGACGGCATGCCGGTCCGGCTCAAGGCGGCCCGTGACCGTGCTCACGAGATGATGGACACGCGCGAAACTCTCGACATCGAACAGGCGCGCCGCGTGAATCGATCCAGGCACGCAGCTTCGGCCGAGATCGTTGCGCAGCAGGTCGACGATCATGACGTTTTCCGCGCGGTCCTTGCCGCTCGAACGCAATTCCTCGGCGAACGCGCGGTCGCGGGCGCCGTGCAGCGATCTCGGCCGCGTACCCTTGATCGGTTTCGTCTCGACGCGATCGCCGCGAAGTTCGAGGAAGCGTTCCGGCGAGGAGCAGAGGATTCGACCGTCAGGGTGGTCGAGCCACGCCGAAAACGGCGCGGGATTGATCCTTCTCAGATTCAGATAGGCTTGCCAGGCGTTGCCCCGCACCCGGGCTTCGAACCGTTGCGTGAGGTTGACCTGATAGCAGTCGCCTCGTTGGATGTGCGCCTTGATGCGATCGAAAGCGCGTCGGTAGGACTGCCTGTCGAAGTTGGAAGCGACAGGCGACAGCACTTCGAAGGACGCCCCGGGCATGCGCCTGGGTTGATCGAGTTTGTCGATCAGGTCGTCCCATTGGGCGAACGTGCGTTCGTCCCGGCCGTGGCCGACCAGCCAGGTGCGCTGTTCGAGATGATCCACGACGACGGCCCAGTCGTAGAGTCCGACGGCGAGTTCCGGTAGGTCGAGATCGGCTTCGGCGCCGCCAGGCAAGGTCTCGAAACGGCGGCCGAGGTCGTAGCCGAAGTAGCCGAGCGCCCCGCCGCAGAACGGCAGGTCGGGTCGCGCCCGGCAGCGGTCGCCGAGATGCTCGCCGATGAGCGACAGCGGATCGTTGCCCGACAAGCGTTCGCGATCGCGCGACCGAATCGTCGTGATCTCGCCGCGGGTCGTCAGCGTGAGCCAGGGGTCGGCCGCGAGGATGTCGTAGCGCGCGATTCTGTGGCGTTCGGGCGCGAGCATCCGGTCGATGCCGCTCGCTGGCGCGAGTGGGAGTTGGCTTTCGACAGGGGCCCGGTAGTCGCGCGTCGGTCTGCCGTCGTGCGGGCTGCCGCTGTCGAGGAACGCGCACCAGGGTCGGTCCAGCAGCGCTTCGCACAGCGCCGCCGAATCGGCGTGGTAGCTGAGTTCCGCTACCCTGGCCACGCTGGCGCTCCCGTGCGCGGTACGGCGTTCGTTGCTCTGGCGCGGGGCAGGGCGTCGCCTGTTCCCCGGCACGACACGGCGCCGGCCGCGCGCGCCCTGGGAGCGGCCACCGGCCGTCGCGTCGTGGCGCTGTGATGGCGGGACGCGCTCATCGGCCTGAAAACGCCGCCCTGACTTCCCGCGCCAGCAAGCGGATGCCGTTTTCGACGCTCTCGTCGTCCTGCGCGACGGACAAGCGCAGGCATTCGGCGCTGTGGGCCCAGTGTTCTGAGAGCCCGGCGAAAAAGTGATCCCCGGGCAGCACGGCGACGCCGGCCTGCTTGAGCCGCCGGTACAGCGACGCGCTGCCGTTCGGCAGTCCCTCGAGCCATAGCCAGAGGAAAAACGCGCCTTCCGGCTTGTGGATCCTGAAGGGCAGGCCCTTGAGTTCGCGCCTGAGCAGCGCCACCGCGCGGGTCGCCTTGTCCCGGTAGAAGGGCCGAATGGTCGTCCGGCTGAGTTCGAGGATCTCGCCACTGTCGATGAGCGGCTGCACGAGCACGGGCCCGACGCTGCCGACGGCGAGATTGAGTACGGCGACCATATTGGCCAGCGCCTGGATGATCGGTTCGTCGGCAACGACGATGCCGGTGCGCACGCCGGGCAGGCCAAGTTTCGAAAGGCTCAGACAGAAGATCGTGCCCGCATTCCAGCGCGGGCTGGCTTCGGTGAACACGATATTCGGGAACGGTGCGCCGTAGGCGTTGTCGACGATCAGCGGGATGTTCGCCTCGCGGCAGGCATCCTCAAGCCTGAGCATCTCGGCGTCGGTCAGGACGTTGCCGGTCGGGTTGGTCGGCCGCGACACGCAGACTGCAGCAATGTTCTCGTCGATGGCGAGATTCCCGAAGTCCAGACCGTACTTGAACAGGTCGTCGTCAAGACGGGTGATCGTGGACCGGCGCGCCGTCAACAGGTCCTCGCCGAGCGTGACGTTCGAATAGCCGACGTATTCGGGCGCCAACGGCAGCAGGATGCGGCTCTTGCCGCCGTCCGGGCGCTCGCCGGCAAACAGATTGAACAGCATGAAAAAGGCCGCCTGGCTACCAGCCGTAAGCGCGATGTTCTCCGCGCCGAGCGGCCAGCCATATTCCTCACGCAGGAGTTTGGCAAGCGACGACCTGAACCTGTGTTCGCCAGCCGGGTGAGCGTAGTTGGCGAGCATCCGGTCGAACAGCGCCCGGTCGGCCGCGACCTCGGCGAGACGTTTGCGGAAGAGCTGCTGCATCTCCGGGATTCTGCCCGGATTGCCGCCGCCGAGCATGAGCAGCGAACTCTGCCCGCTCATCGCCCGGGCGAGATCGTCCATGAGTTCGAACGCGCCGGACGGCCGCGTGAACCGCTCACCGAATGTGGAATACCGAAACGGCATGGCGGGTGTTACCGGCTAACCCGGGATTCGCAATGCGGCTGCCGCGCGTGTGCGCTCCCGGCTGGCGCCAACGCAAGGGAAGATGCACTGCCGGTCGCTTGAGACCCTCGCGCGCAGGGATGCGCGCGCGGAGCGTACAGGGATGTATTTACCGCGTGTCTCAAGCGACCGGCAGTGCATCTTCCCGCAGCCTCCACGCGAGCATCCCACCTCTTTTTGAAAAACGGGCTGCTAGACGATCCGGTCCGGTCGGGCATAGGCATTGAACCGGTCGGACTTCAGAAAGCCGACCAGCGTCATTCCGAATTCGGCGGCGAGTTCGACGGCCAGCGAAGACGGCGCACCGACTGCGGCGATGATCGGGCAGCCCGCGACCATCGCTTTCTGCATGAGTTCGAAGCTTGCGCGGCCGCTCAGGACAATGCCCTGGCCCGTCAAAGGCAGCACGCCGGACTTCAGGCGACTGCCGACGAGCTTGTCCAGGGCATTGTGGCGTCCGACGTCTTCGCGCACGGCGAGCAATTCCCCGTGCGAATCGAAGATGCCCGAAGCGTGCAGACCGCCGGTCTCGGCAAATACGGACTGAGCCGACATGAGTTTTTCGGGCAGCGTGGCGAGTACGGTGCGGGCGACCTTGGTAGCGTCTGCATGCAGGTCGAACCGGCCCTGCACGGCAACGGCCTCGATCGACGCCTTGCCGCAAACGCCGCAGCTCGAGGAGGTATAGAAATGCCGCTCCAGGCGATCCAGATCGACGGCGACGTCATCGGCGAGTTCGACGCGCACCACGTTGATCAGGCCGTTCTCGGCAGGGGGACCGCAGGGCGCGACGGAGACGACATCGTCGTACCTGGCGATGATGCCCTCGGTGAACAGAAAGCCGACGGCGAGTTCTTCGTCGTTGCCGGGCGTACGCATCGTGATCGAAATGCTCTGTTCGGCTCGTCCTGAACCGTCGGGCCGCGAATAGGCGAGGCGAATCTCAAGCGGTTCCTCCGTCGCAACGATGTCGATATCGGCGGACGCGGCACTGCCCGCTCCGACGCCGACGCGTTGAATCTCGAACTGCCGCACGCTCTGGCGGCGCGCGATTTCCCTTGGGCTTGCCACCGTCAGGCCACCTTGCGCACCCAGCTCTCGTCGAGATCGTGGATGTTGTTGCAGCCGACGAGCGCCATGTCGCGCAGGAGCTCCGTTCTGAGGATCGTCAGCGCCTGCGCCGCGCCCGCTTCGCCGCCTGCGGCGAGCCCGTAAAGGTAGGGACGGCCGGCCGAGCAGGCGCGCGCGCCGAGCGCGAGCGCCTTGAGGATGTGAACGCCGCGCCGCACGCCGCCGTCGCAGATAACCTCGAGTCGGTCACCGGCCGCGTCGACGATTTCCTTGATGAGGTCGAATGGCGCAGGCGAGTAGTCGAGCTGGCGCCCGCCGTGATTGGACACCATCAGCGCGGTCGCGCCGATGTCGGCCGCACGTTTCGCGTCATCGGCGCGCATGACGCCCTTGAGCGCGAACGGCCCGTCCCATTCCCGGATCATCCATTCGGCATCGTCCCAGGTCACGGCGGTATCCAGTTGCCTGTTCAGATACTCGATGATTCCGCCGAGATCGCCGCTGCCCGGAGGCGGCCGGTGTGCGACGTTGGCCACGTCGATCTTCGGCGTCGTCAGGTGTCGGTATACCCAGCGCGGATGCATCGCAATGTCGATGAGACTCATGAGCGAGAGCTTCGGCGGCACGGTCATGCCGGTCACGATGTCGCGTTCGCGGTTTCCGGAGACACCGGGTACGTCGACGGTCAACTGCAGCGCCTTGTAGCCTGCGTCCTTCGCCCTCTGGACAAACTCGCGGCTGAGCCCCCGGTCCTTGAAGACGTAGACCTGAAAAACTTTCGGGCCGTCCGTGAAACCGGCCGTCTCCTCGATGCTCGACGAGGAAATGCTCGACAGCGAGTAGATCGTGCCGGCCGCGTGCGCGGCGCGGGCCACGGCCCGTTCGCCCTGGTAGTTGAAGAGTCTCGACAGTGCGGTCGGGGAGCAGAAGAAAGGCCACTCGATACGCTCGCCGAACACGGTCGTCGCGGTTTCGAGCTTGCTCACGTCGACGAGGCAACGCGGCTGGAACTCGTGGTTGCCGAACGCCTCGGTATTGCGGTTCAGCGTCCACTCGTCATCGGCGCCGCCGTCGATGTAGTGGTACATCGGCGCGGGCAGGCGGCGCGCCGCGAGCTTGCGCAGTTCGGCAATGTTATAGCAGCGCTCGACCCGTTTTCCGAACATTGGTTCGCCGCCTTGCCGTGATTAGCGTTGGGCATGCCTGCGCGCAGGCGCCGCTCAGGCTCGTGCCTTGAGGTCCTCGGGGAAATGGTCGAGCACGCTGATCACCGGGAATGGCGCCATGCCGCCGAGCGCGCACAGCGATCCACTGACCATGGTGTCACACAAATCCCGCAACAACTCAAGGTTCGAGGCCTCGTTCTCACCGTTCATGATCTTTTCTATGACTTCAACGCCGCGCACGGCCCCGACCCGGCATGGCGTGCACTTGCCGCACGACTCGATGGCGCAGAACTCCATCGCGAAGCGCGCCTGCTCGCCCATGTCGACCGTGTCGTCGAAGACGACGAGGCCGCCGTGGCCGATCATCGCGCCGACCGCGGCAAATTCCTCGTAGTCGAGCGGCGTATCGAATTGCGACGTGTGGACATAGGCGGCGAGCGGTCCTCCGGCCTGTACCGCGCGGATCGGCCGCCCGGTCGCGCTGCCGCCGCCGAAGTCGTACAGGAGTTCGCGGAGCGGGCGGCCGAAGCCGATCTCGACGAGCCCGCCCTGCTTGACGTTGCCGGCGAGTTGCACGGTCAGCGTGCCGCGCGACCGGCCGCTGCCGTAATCGCGGTAGTACTCGGCACCCTTGTCGAGGATGATCGGTACGGTGGCCAGGGAAATCACGTTGTTGACGACCGTCGGGGCTCCGAACAGCCCCTTGATTGCCGGCAATGGCGGCCGGAACCGAATCATGCCGCGCTTGCCTTCAAGGCTCTCGAGCATCGAGGTTTCCTCGCCGCAAATGTATGCGCCTGCCGCCTCGCGCACCTCGATGTCGAAATCCCTGCCGCTGTCGAGCACGTTCCTGCCGAGCAGGCCTGCGGCTGCGGCGCGCTCGATCGCCTCGCGCATCACGCGGATCGCGAGCGGATACTCGGCGCGGACATAGACGTAGCCCATCGTTGCGCCCGTGGCGAAACCGGCGATGGTCATGCCTTCGATCAGAACGTACGGATCGCTTTCCATGATCATCCGATCGGCGAAGGTCCCGGAGTCGCCCTCATCGGCGTTGCAGGCGATGTATTTCTGAGCCGCTTCGGTCTGAAGCACGGTGTTCCACTTGATCCCGGTCGGAAACGCAGCGCCGCCCCGGCCCCGGAGCCCGGATTCGGTGACTTCGGCGACGATCTCTTCGGGCGTCATCGATGCGGCCCGTTCGAGGCCCCGAAAGCCGTCGTGCGCCCGGTAGTCGTCGATCGAGAGCGGGTCGGTGATGCCGACGCGAGCGAAGGTCAGCCTGGACTGTTCGGCCAGCCAGGGAATCGACTCGGTCGGCCCGAGCGCGAGCGGATGCTCAGCGCCGCCGAGAAAATCCGCATCGAACAGGCCGTCGACGTCGTTCGCGGTGACCGGGCCATAGGCGAGCCGCTGACCGTCGACTTCGACCTCGACGAGCGGTTCGAGCCAATACAGCCCGCGCGAACCGTTGCGCACGAGTTCGATCGGCGTGCCGCGGCGGTCGGCTTCGCGCTCGAGCGCTGCCGCCACAGCGTCGGCGCCGAGCGAGCGCGCAGTCGTGTCCATCGGGACGAAGACCCTGGTACCGTTCGGCATGACTATTCCAGCAACTCGTCGAGACGTGCCGGCGTGACCCGGCCGTAGACGTCCTCGTCGATCATGACCGCCGGCGAGCAGGCGCAGTTACCCAGACAATAGATCGGCTCGAGGCTGAAGCGTCCGTCAGCGGTCGTCTGGTGGTAATCGATCCCGAGCTTCGCGCGAGCATGGCGTTCGAGTTTCCTCGACCCCATCGATTGACAGGCTTCGGCCCTGCACACGTAAAGCGTCTGTTTGCCCGGCGGGTCGGAACGGAAGAGGTGGTAGAACGACACAACGCCATGAACTTCGGCTCTCGACAGGTTCAGGACTTCGGCAACGATCGGCACGGCGGCGTCGGGAACGTAGCCGAGTTCATCCTGTATGTCGTGCAGGATCGGCAACAGCGCGCCCGCTTGCGCGGCGCCGGATTCGGCGAGCCTGCGGATCGTTTGCCGCGTCCTTCGCTCGGGTTCGGTCATTGCTCCGTCACTCTCGGCCGATGCGTCCGTTGCGAGGTATTGGGGGATGGTCCGGCCAGCCGATAATTATAACCGACAGCCAAGACCAAAACGGCGACGTTCGGCATCGCCGGAGCGACGCGATCAAAGGGTCATTTGCAGGCTCAGCCAGGCCTTGTCGGTGTCCTGGAAGCGCGAGCTGTCGTCGGTGGAGAAGGTTGCGTACTTGGCGAGGACGGTGAAGCGGTCGGTGACCCGCCACGACAACTGGAGCCCGAACTCCGAGCCGAAATCCGCACCGGAAGCCTCGGCGCGAAAATCGTGCAAGTGGGCGGTGACGGCAACCGGCCCGAGCGTGCTCGCGGCGATCAGATAGGTGTCCTTGAGGCCGTCGCCGGGTGTCGCGAGGAACTTGTCGGTCCAACCCTGAAATTTGTGCAAGGTCGCAGTCGGCATACGGAAACCGGAACCGTTGTCACCGCCGAACACTTCGTAGCCGGCGGTCAGCGACGCGCCGCCCACGGGTACGATGACTTCGGTCAGATAGTGCTCGGCCTGGTAGTCGAGCTGGCTCGCGCCGGCATCCTGCTGAGTGTCCCAGTTGAGGTTGAGTGTGAGCCGGTCGAACGTGCCGCTGTACTCCAGGCCAAAAATATCGACGGAGTTATTGACCGTACGGCCCGGCGCGTAACCGTGTTGAGGGTCGAAATCGAGCAGGTATCCGTGAGCGCTCAGTCTGTGGTTGTCGGCAAGGCGCCAGTTGGCCCGGGCAAAGAAGTTGTCGCCCTTCCAGGCACCGGGATTGAGACCATCGTCCGGTCCGAAGATTCGGTTGACCCTGTTCACGTAGGCGAGGTCGAGGTCGAAACCGCCGGACGGCGCCCACTGGATGCGCAAACCGTCGAAGGCCTGTTCGTTCTGGCGCCAGGCCACGCCGCCGACGAAACGTTCGGTGCCGTGTCGGATCGTTTGACGGCCCGCACGCACGGTGACGGCGTCGCCCGAGAAGGTCAGCCACGCCTGGTTGAGGTCCGTGCCCTCCGGATCCGCAACGATCGGGTAATTCGTCTTGCCGTTGGTCGTGGAATTGAATTGCTCCGAACCCAGCGCTGCGACGTTGTCGGCCTGGAGCAGGACCTGGAAGCGGTTGAAGGTCGCCGATTCGAAGGTGATTCTCGAGCGTAGCGTCGATGCTGCAGCGCTCTCGCCGAATCCTGCGAGGTCCACGAATTCGGACCGATACCTGAAGTCGAACGAGACGTCGCCGGCGCTGTCGCCATCGGTTTCACCGGGAGCCGCGGATTCGCCGGCACCTTGTGCCCACGCGCCAGTCGCGCCCATCGAAAGGGCGGCAAGCGCAAGCCAGGCGGCATTCGTCGTCGTCATCCTTGTCGCTCCTGCCGCTCGTCCCGGTTCACAGTCTGCGAGGCTCATCGCTCAGGTCCTCTGCGCCGGAATATTGAAGTAGCGAAGTGTACCTTCTACCGTCGGCCGCCTGATCACGACGCGGTCGTCGGTCAGCAGGTACGTGAAGATATAACCCGCCCCGAGCATGAATATGCCGATCAGGAAACAGTAGGTCACGGCCCGATCCGGATACTGGTCCTTGAGATAGCCGACGTACATCGGCCCGATGATGCCGGCCGCGGCCCAGGCGGTGAGGATTGCGCCGTAGAGCGTCGACATGCGCCGGTTGCCGAAGACATCCACGATGAACGACGGCATCGTGGCGAATCCGCCGCCGAAACACAGCAGCACGTAGCAGACCAGGACCGAGAACACCCAGGGGTTCTGTTCGGTCATGAGCACGCCGAATACCACCATCTGGCTGCCCAGCAGGATTCGAAACACCGCCGTGCGGCCCAGGCGGTCCGAAAGCAGGCCCCAGAGCAGTCGGCCGACACCGTTGCACACGGAACTCACGGCGATCAGCGTTGCGCCGTAGGCCGCCAGCGTCTCCGGCTCAAGCAGGGGGTCGGCGAGTCCCCAGACATCCTGAAGCAGCGGCGACTGGAAGCTGATGACCGAGATGCCAGCCGCGATATTGCAGAAGAAAACGATCCACATGCAGAAAAACTGCGGCGTCATGAGGCACTCGCGCGCCGTGACGCCGGCGTTGTCCGCTTCGTGGGTCGGGGTTCCGGATGCCACGGGCGCGATCGCTCCCTGGGCGGGATCGGACAACAGCAGGCTGACCGGCAGCAGGATGACCGCGAAGATCGCCCCGAGCCCCAGAAAGACCATTGGCAGGTCGCCGTCGCTGTAGACGACGAGGACCGGTGCCAGCAACTTGCTCAGCAACAGTGCGCCAATGCCGAAGCCCATGACCACCGTTCCCGTGGCCAGTCCCTTGCGGTCCGGAAACCACTTCGCAACCGTTGCGACCGGGGTGACGTAGCCGAGTCCGATACCGGCTCCGCCGATCACGCCGTAGCCGACATAAAACAGCATGCGCTGATCGATCGCGAGCGCCAGACTCGCGATGAAATAGCCGCAACAGAACAAGGTGCTTCCCGCCAGGGCCAGCTTGCGCGGCCCGAGCCGCGGCAAGGCGGTACCTGCCCAGGCCGCGGCGGCGCCGATCGAGAAGATCGCGAGGCTGAACGGTACGGCAGTTTCCACGAACGTCCAGCCCAACTGCCTGACGAGCATGGTCTGAAAGAAGCTCCACGCGTATACCGTGCCGAGACAGACCTGCAGCGCCACGCAGGACAACAGGATGACCATTCGGGGCATGTGGCGCCTGGCGGACATGGAGTTTGCGAGGGCGGCTGTCAGGCCGTGCCGTCCGTCGAGGGCGTGGAAGGCGCCCGGTGGCGGTAAAAGTGCAGGAACAGCCGTGCGAGCTGACCGGCTTCGTCGTTACGGGCGAGTATCCCTTCGACGGGCGCCGCCTGTTCCTCTTCGCCGCGAGCCAGTGCGACCGCGTACGTGAGCGCCTCGCCGATCGGTCGGGAGGCGAGACTGACCAGCCAGACCGCGGCCAATACACCCACGACGAACACGATGGAGATCAGGTAGACCTGGCGGCCGATTGCGCGCTGCACCTGCAGCGCGATGATCCCGGTGTCCATGCCGACGTGAACGGCGCCGGCGACGCCGGCCAGGATCGGCCGGCTGACCTCGACGAAGTCCCCCATCCCCGGCAACTGGCGTTGCACGGTCGTGTTGGTGGCGGGTTCGGAATTGCGAATCTGGTCGGGCACGCCCGGCACGAAGGTGTGGGCAAGAAACTCCCCGGTTTCGTCGGTGATGTAGACGTAGCTGATGCCCTGAATCTCGACGAACTGATCGATCAGCGACTGCAGCGCCGAGAGGTCGCGATTGAGCAGGATGTCGACGCTCGAATCGGCGATGCTCTGGGCGATACCCGCGCTGTTGGTTTCGTATTCCTCCGTGAGATAGGAATCGACGGTGTAGATCAGCAATATCGACGTTGAAACTCCGATGAAGCCGAATAGCGCGAAGACGCCGAACAGCGTCTTCTGGAAGAGTTTCTGGACCTTGATGACCTGCATCAGGAGAACCGCTCGTCCCAGTCGTTCAGAGTGACGAAGCGATCGCCGTCGACTACCGTGTAAAAGACCTGCTGCAGCCCCTGGCGGCGCCCATCGGCGAATGAAACACGTTCGCTCAAGCCCAGGTCGAAGTCCTCGAGGCTGAATACGGCCTGCTGGAGGTCGGCGCGCGCCGGTTCGTCGCCGAGTCGGCGCAGTATCTCCACCATGAGTTTCGCGCTGAGAAACCCCTCGAGACTGACGAAACTGTGATCGAACGGCGTATACGCCTCGGTGACGAGTTCCGCCGGAACGGCCGGATTGTAGCGCTGCATGAATTCCCGGTATTCGAGGACTGCAGGTATTGACGTGTCCTCGTAACTTGGAACGACCTGCGAGTTGACGAGCAGCCGCGTGTAGCGCTCCGAATCGGCGCGCTCGCGGCCTTCCGTCAGCAATGCGAGCAGATTCTCGCTGCCGACGAACGACACGTTGGCGATCGGTACCTCAAGTCCAAGATCCACGGCGTCCCTGGCGAACGCCGCGCACGCAGCGTAGGCACCGACGCAGATGACCGCATCGGGTTCGGCCGCCTGCAGAATCTCCACCTGCGGGCGGAGCGTCGCCGTGAACTGGGTGCCGCGGCTGTACGTCGCTTCTCCGGCAATCCTCTCGCCGTGCCGAGCGAGCGCCGTTCTGACGCCGACCCAGCCGCTGCGCCCGTAGGCGTCGGCCTGATAGAACACGGCGATGCGGCGGCGTCCTATGCGCACGAAATTGTCCACGAGCCCGGCGGTTTCCTGCAGATAGGACGCACGCAGGTTGAACGCGAAGTCCCCGTAGGGCGGCTCGCGCTGCGGCTGCGCTCCGGTGAACGGGAAGAAGAGGAAAACGCTCTGATCCTGGAATTTCTTGAGCAGCGGCAAGACGCGCGTCACGGTCGGTGTGCCGACATAGCCAAATAGCAGGAACACGCGGTCTTCCAGCATGAGCTGCATCGTGTTGTTGACGGAGGCATCGGGCTGGTAACCGTCGTCGTAGATTTTCAGGCTGATGCGGCGCCCGGAAATTCCGCCGTTGTAGTTGACGTCGTCGAAGTACGCGGAGGCGCCGCGGTAAAGCTCGATCCCCAGACCTCTGGAGGGGCCGGAGAAGGCCGCGGACATCCCGAGAATCACTTCGGTGTCCGTAATGCCGGAATCTGCGGTCTCGGCCAGCGTTCTGAGCCAGGGCCAGGTGAGCCCCCCGGCGATGCCGGCTGAGATCAGGGAACGCCTGTCACGCATCATTTGATCGCCACCGATTTTCGTGCCTGGCGACGCAGGTGGACCACGGTTCGAGCCGTGTCGCATGTCGCTGGGCGCTTCCATGTTCGGCCCAGGCCGAGGTTGCAGCTCATTGAGTCCCCCGGAGCAGCTCTTGGGGTCTTTGGCATATAATCGCAGACGGTGCCGCCCGACGGCAACAGACTGGGCCGCGCAAGCACAGATGCGGCCATCGCGCGAAACAGGGAGTTACAGCCATGAGGCCTCCGGTCGGTATCAGTGGATTCGCAGTCTACGTACCGCCGTACCGGGTCGACCTGCGTTCATGGTGCGACTGGACCGACTCTCCCTGGGACAAGACCCGGGCCGTCATAGGCCACAGCTTCCGCATGCGCGGTCCGGAGCAAAGTGTCTACACGATCGCGGCCACCGCGGTCATGCGGCTCATCGAGCGGTACGATATCGACCCCCGTCGCGTCGGCTTCCTGGGCCTCGGCACAGAATCGAGCACCGATAACTCCGCCGGCGCGGTCATCGTCAAGGGCATGGTCGACGAAGCGCTCCAGGGGCGCGCAATGGCCGCGATCAATCGCAACTGCGAGGTGCCGGAGGTCAAGCATGCCTGCCTTGGCGGCGTCTACGCGCTCAAGTACGCGGCGAGGTACCTCGCACTCGAACCCCGGGACCGCTGCGCGATCGTCGTCAGCGCCGATATCGCCGAATATGCGCGGGGCAGTTCCGGCGAGCCGACGCAGGGCGCAGGCGCGGTGGCGATGCTCGTCGAGCGCGACCCGAAACTGTTGTCCGTCGATCTCGCTCACATCGGCAGCGCGTCGTCGTACCGGGCCGTCGACTTTCGAAAGCCGGTGCTGCGCAACATCATTCGCGGCACGCTGAACTGCCACTTCCAGGACCTGCCGGTGTTCAACGGCAAGTACTCCACCACCTGCTACCTCGACGAAACGCTGCACGCGCTCGACGACATGGTGCAGCGCATGGGTTCGGAGCCGGTGAAGTATTATCGCGAACTCGCGGCCGTCTTCATGCACCGGCCCTATCACCGGATGCCCGAATCCTCGTTTGCGATGAGCTGGCTGTTCGCGCTCGGCCGCGATGGCGACGCGGGTCGCGTGGCGCTCGAGCGGCTCTGCCGGGGCATGGACTTCGGTGTCGACGACCTCATCGCCGAAATGAATTCACGGCCTGACGTCCTGCAACTCGTCAAGGACGACAATATCGATGCGGACGCGTATCCGCTCAGCATGCGCGTGCTGCGCGAGTTTCGTGCGGGACCGGACTTCGACCTCGTCAGGTCGAAGATGTCGCTCGGCGCCGAAGCGATGAAGGAAGTCGGCAACATCTATTGTGCGGCGCTGCCGGCCTGGCTTGCGGCCGGCATGGAAGACGCCCTCGATCGCGAACTCGAACTGGCCGGGCGCAACGTGCTCGCCGTCGGCTACGGCAGTGGAGACGCGGCCGAAGCCCTGCCCATGACGGTGTGCGACGACTGGGCCGAGGCCGCCTCGAAGATCGGGTTCGGCGCTGCGCTTGGCAGCTACCAGGATCTGGACCGCGACCAATACGAATCGCTGCACGACACCGGCGAAGCCGCGGGTCTCGACGCGCCGCCGAGCGGTTTCGTCGTCGACTTCGTCGGCAACAACACGAACCCGAACTTCAGCGACGAAGGGATCGAGTACTACCGCTTCGTCCGCTAGCTCGCGATGGTTTCCCGGGCTTCGTCCCGCCAGGGCGCGCGGTAACACTGCGGGCCGTTACATGAGGTCGTTGGCCTGGGCGCTCAGGTGATCGATGAGATCGTCGATCGTGCCGTCGTCCAGGATGCGCCGGTATTCCGCCCGCTTGAGGGCCAGGTCGCTGACTCCGTCCGCGAGCACGTTGACGATCATCCAGTCGCCGTCGCGCTCCTGCAGCGTGTAGTCGAGGGTGATGTCGCCGCCGTCGCCGCCGTCGCCGCCGTCGCCGCGGGAGATCGTGGCGTTGACCTCGATCCTGCGCGAGCCCGCGTCTGCGCTGCCGACGATCGTGAATGCGTTCGCATCGACGGCGGAGAACTGGCTCACATAGGTCATGACGCTGAGCCGCTCGAATGCGGCCGCGAAGCGTTCGCGATCCGCGGCGGCGAGATCCCGCCATTGGCGGCGGATCGCAAGCTCGGCGATATAGGGCAGGTCATGGGTCCCCGCGATGAGCGGGCGCAGGCGCTCCAAACGAGTGTCGAGGCTCGCGTCAGGCTCGCTCGACGATGCCTCCACGAGTCCGCGATGCAGGCGCGCGACGACCGCCTCGGCCGCAGGAGCGTCGCCATCGGACACCTGGGCGGACGCGCTGGCCGCGAGGAACGAGACGGCGAGCAGCATGCCCGCAGCGAGCACGTCGGCCGCGCGGGCTGCCGGGCTGGCGCCGAGAAGATTGACAGGCACGGTCCTTCCAGGTAGCGCGCGTGCCGTGCCGGTAGGCCGCGGCGGAACCCGGAGTCGCATGCGGCGGCGCAGGCTCCTAATGCCCTTTGCGGTCCAGTTTGCCGATGTGATCGACGGGGATCGCCACGCCGCCCGGCTGGCCGCCGTGCAGAACCGGCAGTTCCGGCGCCATCTGACCGTCGAGGTCGGGGCCGAACAGGAACACCCTGAGCGCCTGCAGCGGTCTTGCGACCATGCGCTCGACCGCCGTGCCTTCATAGCCGCAGTGCGCCATGCAGTTGTCGCACTTCGGATTGATGCCCGTGCCGTAGCGGTCCCAGTCCGTCGTGGTCATGAGATCCCGGAAACTGTCGGCATAGCCTTCGTCGACGAGCAGGTAGCACGGCTTCTGCCAGCCAAAGACGTTGTAGGTCGGATTCGACCAGGGCGTGCACTGGAACGTCTGGTTGCCGGCCAGGAAATCCATGAACAGGCTCGACTGGTTGAAGCGCCACCTACTGCGGCGCGTACGGCCGCGCCGGAAGATCGCCCTGAACAGTTCCTTGGACTTGCGCCGGCCCATGAACACGTCCTGACGCGGTGCGTGTTCGTAGCTGTAACCCGGCGAAACCATGATGCCCTCGATGCCGAGCGTCATCGCGTAGTCGAAGAAGTCGGCGACATCGTCGGGATCTTCGCCGGCATAGAGCGTGCAGTTGGCCGTGACCCGGAACCCGCGTTCGCGGGCCGCTCTGATCGCGGCGATGGCCTTGTCGAATACGCCCTCGCGGCAGACCGACTCGTCATGGCGCTCGCGGTTGCCGTCGAGGTGGATCGAGAACGTAAGATACGGGGAGGGCTCGTAGTCCGCGATCTTCTGTTCGAGCAGCAACGCGTTCGTGCACAGGTACACGAACTTCTTTCGCTCCACGATGCCTTTGACGATCTGCGGCATCTCCTTGTGGATCAGCGGCTCGCCTCCCGGGATCGACACGACCGGTGCACCGCACTCGTCGACGGCGGCCAATGCGTCCTCGACACTCACGCGCTTGCGCAGGATGTCGTCGGGGTAGTCGATCTTGCCGCAGCCCGCACAGGCCAGATTGCACTGAAACAGCGGCTCGAGCATGAGCACGAGCGGATAACGGCGATTGCGCTTGAGCTTCTGCTCAAGGATGTAGCGGCCGATCCGGTACTTTTGTACCAGGGGGATTCCCATGTCTTATTCCTGGTCCTGCGTTTCGCCCGTCATTTCGGGTCCGCACCCGCAAGGATATTGTCGAGGTAATTGTTGCTGATGTGCGCCCATTCCATCCTGAACCAGGGCGTGAACCGGTCCGTGTGCAGTTCGAGTTCCGCGTTCAGCGACGCCACGTCCACGAAGCGCCAGTCGGCAACCTCATTGACGTTGACGTCGAAGTTGCCGTCGTGGCGCCCGTAGTATACCCAGCAATACTCGTGTTCGGCACCAAGCGTGCCGTATTGGGCGTGATATTTGAACTTGTAGAGGTACTGCAGCGGACAGTCGAACCCGAGTTCTTCGGAAAGCCGGCGCGACAGGGCCTCGTCCATCGATTCGCCGCGGCGCGGATGCGAGCAGCAGGTATTGGACCAGTAGTTCGGCCACAGCGGTTTCTGTCCGCTGCGCTGTTGCAGCAACAGTTCGTTGGCGCCGTTGAAGACGAATATCGAAAACGCCCGGTGAAGGATGCCATTGCCCGCGTGACACTCGCTCTTGGCCTTGACGCCGATCTCCCGGTCGAGCTCGTCGACGAGAATCAGTTCTTCGCTGTCGCTTGAGACGACCTTCTCACGAGCCATTGAGGTCCGCCCCCAGGTTGACTGCCAAAGCCTGATATCCCGCGGCCCTGATCGCTCTCGCAACCGGTTGCGTGTCACCGCCGCAGATCGCGATCACGGAGCCGCCGCCACCGCCACCCGTGAGCTTCGCGCCGAGCGCGCCGTGCCTGCGTGCTGTTTCGACGAGTTGCTCGAGGTCGGGTGTGGACACCTGCAGCGCGTTGAGCATGCCGTGATTGATGTTCATCAACTCCCCGAGCAACTCGAGATCGCGATCCTGAATGGCCTCGACGGCGCGCAGGGTCAGCGCGTCGATCTCATCGAAGATGCGCTCGTAGAGCTTGCTGTCCTTGCGCCAGGCTTCGCGCACGCGCCGGACGGTCGTCGCAGTCAGTCCCTCGGTGCCGCTCATGCCGATGACGGCCGGAATCGGTTCGGCGACATTCAACGGTTCGACCAGCGGCGGATCGCCGGGGCGATAAACGACCGGCTTGCCGTAGCTCGCAATCGTGTTGTCGAGTCCGCTCGGGCTGCCGTGAGCGATCTTTTCCGATTCGAACGCAAGTGCATTGATCCCGGCGTCCGTCAGGCCGAGTTTGAAGTGACTGTCGAGCGCGCGCACGATCGCGACGGCCATCGCCGCCGATCCGCCCAGACCCATGCCGCGCGGCACGTCAGGGAAGACTTCGATCCGCATGCTGCGGCCGCTGAGACCGAGCTTGTCGAGCACCACACCGGCGGGCCGTTCGAACGAGCGCCTGTCCCTGGGGTCCGCCGCGAGCTCGTATTCGACGCCCCAGCGCGGAATCATGAGGTGGATGCCCGCATCGCAATCCTCGATAAGGGCCTTGATCGTCAGGGGTACGGGTGCACCGATCGCGTGGCGGCCGTAGACGACTGCGTGTTCGCCAAGCAGCACGACCTTGCCGAATCCCACGCCGAGTTTCGCATCCGTGCTTCGCTTTCGGCTTGAGCCGTTGCTGCGCTGCCGTTCGCGCCTGATGTCCTCCACGATCTCGCGCGCTTTCCACACCTTGATCACGCCGCTTTGCACGAGGCGGTCGAGCACGGCGTCGAAGTCTTCCGGGGGCGCACCCGAGGCCGTTACGACGCTGCGCGCATGCAATGTCATGTGACCCTTCTGTATGCCTTCGGTCGCGAGTGCCCGGATCGCGGCAAAGTTTTGCGCCAGTCCCACGGCCGCCATGACTTCGGCGAGTTGCGTGGCCGATTCGACACCAAGTAGCCGGAGGTTGAGGGCGACCGTCGGATTCGATTCGAGCGGCGCGCCGACAATGCCGACCTTGATCGGAATCTCGATGCTGCCGTGCAGATTGCCGTCGGCATCCGCATGCCAGTCCGTGAGCGAAGTGTATCGCCCGCCGCGGCAGGCATAGGCATGCGCGCCGGCCTCGATCGCGCGCCAGTCGTTGCCGGTCGCGATCGCGAGCGGGTCGATGCCGTTCATGATGCCCTTGTTGTGGGTTGCGGCGCGGTAGGGATCGACGGCGGCGAAGTCGGCCGCGATGACGATGCCGTCGCGGGCTTCCTCGCCCGTGTAGCCGCGCCCGGTGAGTTCGCTTGCGGGTATCGTGCAGCTCGCGCGAACGAGGGCGCGGTCGGTGAGGTTGGACAGTATCCGCAGAAAGGCCTGCCCACCGGTGATCGTTTCGATCAGCGGGGAGACGCCCTCGCACATGCCGTTGACGAGGTTCGCGCCCATGGCATCGCGCGTGTCCACGAGCAGGTGGATCACGAGCATGGGCTTGCCGCTGGAGGGCAGCCGATGCACGAAGAACTCAAGGTCGCGCGCGCCGCCGCCGCGCGCAACCATGTTCGGGTGGAAGCTGTTGGCCAGATTGAGAATCTCGCCCCTGCGCTCGTCGAGCGCGTGCTTTGCCGCATCGATGTCGGGCAGTTCGATGAGCTGAATCTGGCCGATCAGGATCGGATCGCTCGAAGTGGCCGTGAATCCGCCGACGTTCCTGATGAGCTTGCATGCGGAGCCGAGCCCCGCCACGACCGAGGGCTCTTCGACGACCATCGGTACCACGTACTGCTTGTCGTTGACGAGCAGGTTCATGCCGAGCGCGAGCGGCAGCCCCATGATGCCGACGACGTTCTCGACCATGCTGTCCGCTGACGAGAGGTCGAGCGTGTGCTTGCCGGTCGACAGCGAGCGAAAGTCATCCGCGGTGAGCACGCCGCGTTCGTGCACGGCCCGAACCCGCTCCCTGACGCTGAGCTTGTAGAACTCCGGAATTCTCAATCCGTCGGAACTCATTGCGTGGCGTCCTCGACGGTCAGTCCATGCCGGTCGAGTTCGAGATCGATGACCCGATAACCGCTGCTGCGGACGGCCGATGCAAAAGCCCCGAGCGCCTCCGGGTCGCGGGCGAATACGATGCCGAGATCGCCGCCGCCCGCGCCGCTGACCTTGTAGCTGACACCGTAGTCGCCGGCCACGGCACCGATCGCGCGATGCTCCGCCGTCACGATATCCGCACCCATGGCCTTGCCCAGGCTGTCGAGATGCCTTCCATAGTCCGTGACGGCTCCGAGAAACGCGTCTGCATCATCGTTCCTTGCAGCAGCGCAGCCGGCCTCGGCGACGGATGCCATGATTCGCCACCGTCGCTCAGCGGCTTCAGGGCATGCTGCGGACCACTTCCTGTAATGGGCCACGAGATCGGTCGTCGACGCGGCGCTGCCGGTAAAGATGCCTTTCAATGGTACTTGTTTCGGCAGGCGGACTGTAGAGACGCGAGGGCGCGCGGAGCCTTCGAGGCGAAATTCGATCGCACCGCCCGTCAGCGATGCGGCGACATCGAGCCCGCTGCCTGCGCCATGCTGGAACGCTCTGTGCACTTGAATCAATCGCTCGACAGCGGGCATGGGTGTCCGCAGTCCGGCGGCGTCCGCCCACGCTGCCCAGACGCCGGCCCAGGCGCTGATCGCCGCGGCGCTCGAACCGAGCCCGAGCTTGACTTTGGAGTCGAAGAGTTCCGTCGAGTCGAGCACGGCACGCCAGGGCTTGACGCGTCGAGGTTCGAACGTCGCGTTGCAAACCAGATCGACCAGGGCAACGCCGGTCCGTTCGCCGGGCGCCCGGTCGATCCGCCGCGGCCGGGGTGCGCGCGTTTCCAGATGGCATTGCGAGTCGTCACTCGGTCCGATGCTTGCCCGGCAGTAGCGGTCTACAGCAACCACGAGCGCCGGCGCACCGCCGAGAACCGCGTATTCGCCGAGAACGACGAGCTTGCCGGGTGCCCGCGCTACGAAGCGCACGCACGCGTCTCCACACCGGGACCGAGCCCGGTTTCGATGATCTCGACGACGCCGGGCATGTCGCCGAGCGCGTCACGGACCGCGGCGCGCGCATCGGGTGCGCAGACGGCCTTGATCTGCGGTCCCGCGTCGACGGTGAAAAGTACGGCGATTCCGGACTTCCTGAGTTGCCGGATGCGGCCGATACATTCGACCGTGACGCCGTTGAAGTAGATCAACGCCGGGACTGCGGCCATGGCAGCGGCATGCATCTTGAGACAGCTCGCCTCAGCGACCTGCGCGAGAGCTTCGAAGTCGCGAGTCCGGATGGCTTGTCGGCAGAGCGCCAGGTCGGCCGGATGCGTCTTGAGCCACGCGGCATGGTAGGGCGACGATCGAGCGGAACGCCGCATGCCGCTGCCCGAAGCGACTGCCTTCTCGCCCGCGGAGGTCACTGCGACGACGACATCGAGCGGCCACTCCTTGCCAGCAAGGAGCGGCTCGGCGTAACTGTCAAGCCCGTCCGGGGCGGCTCCCGCATGCATCTCGACGAAACCGCCGAATATCGAGCGCGCCGCGGAGCCCGAGCCCCGCCGGGCGATGATGCTGAGCTGTCTGGGCTCGAGTTCGAGTCCGAGCGCGCGCGCCGCGGCGCCGACGAGCGCCGCGAAACCTGACGCCGACGACGCGAGCCCCGCGCCGGTCGGAAAGTTGTTGCGGCTCACGACCGCCGCGCGTGTGTCGACGCCCGCTAGCTCCCGCAGAATGTCGAGGCAGGCCGAGACACGGACAAGCCCGTCGGGACGGCGTTCGCCGTCAAGCAGGAGTTCGTCTGTTTCGAGCGCGGGGTCGAATTCGATTTGCGTGTCGGACCACAGCGCATCCAGCGTGATCGAAATCGAGCCGACGGCGGGTACGTTCAGCGTGCCTTCGGCCTTGCCCCAGTACTTGACGAGCGCAATGTTGGACCTGGCGCGGGCAGTGGCAGCCTTGATCATCTCAGCGGACGTAGCCGTGGCGCGTGAACCATTCGAGTGCGTCGGCGAGCGCGGCGCCGGGCTCGCGCGACGTGTAGCCCAACTCACCCTCGGCTTTCGCGCTCGAAAAATACATGTGCTTCGCCGCCATGCGCACGGCATCGCGGTTCACGAGCGGTTCGGCGCCCGTCATGGCCGCAACCGCTTCCGCACAGACCGCGAGCGGATAGACCACCCGGCGCGGCAGCCGGATGCGCGGTGCCCTGCGCCCGGTGAGTGTGGCGATGGTTCCGAGAATCTCCTGCAACGTCATGTCAGTTCCGCCGAGGATATAGCGTTCGCCCACGTTGCCGTTGTCAAGCGCGAGCAGATGACCGCGCGCGACGTCGTCCACGTGCACGATGTTGAGACCGGTGTCGACGAACGCCGGCATCCGGCCGTTCGCCGCATCGACAATGATACGGCCTGTCGGCGTGGGTTTGACATCGCCTGGTCCGATCGGTGTCGACGGGTTCACGGTGACCAGGGGGAATCCGAGTTCGGCGGCGCGATCCCGTACGGCCCTGCTCGCCAAGGAACTTCGAGCGCTTGTACGGGCCGATCATCTCGGCAAGCGTCACGGGCGTCTCTTCATCCGCCGGCGCCGCGCCTGAGCGCGAGCCGAGAACGGCGACGCTCGAGGTATGGACCATTCGCTCGACACTCGATGCGGCAGCTGCTTCGAGCACGCGCACGGAGCCTTGTACGTTCGTTTCGTACATCGATTCGGCATCGGGCACCCAGAGCCTGTAGTCGGCCGCGACGTGCATGACGAAGCGGCAGCCGTCGACCGCGGCGCGCAATGATCCCGGATCGTTGAGATCGCCGCGGACGATATCGACGGGTAGTCCTTTGAGGTTTCTGCAGTCGCTCGTCGCGCGTACGAATGCGCGCACGGGCCGCCTGTCTGCGAGAAGCTCGCGCACGACGGCGGCGCCGACAAACCCGTTTGCACCGGTCACGAGCGTGGTCATCGATTCGCCTGAAGCTTGTAGAGCGCGGGCAGCAGGAGCAGCGTTGCCGCGAGGGTCACGGCCATGCCAAGCGTCAGCAGCTTGCCCATGCTGGCCATGCCGACATGCGACGAGAAGGCGAGATTGCCGAAGCTGGCGATGGTCGTGAGCCCGCTCGCAAGCACCGCACGCGGCGTGCTCGTGGCCAGCGGTTCACCGTCGGCCGGCGGTTCCGTACGCATCCTGTGGACCATGTGAATGCCGTTGTCGACCCCCACGCCGACCAGCAGCGGCAGGGCGATGATGTTGGCGAAATTGAACGGGATGTCGAGCCAGACCGTAAGTCCCGCCGTCGTGCCGGCCGCGAACAGTATGGGCACGAGGACCAGCATGACATCGCGGCCACGCCGCAACAGCACCGCAAGCAACACCGTGACCATGACCAGTGCGTAGCTGAGCGCGAGCTGGAACGAGCGCACGGCCGTGGCCGATGCCTCCCGGAACACGACCGGCAATCCAGTGGCTGCGGGCACGATGCCGTGTACGGCTGCGACGAAACGTTCCGCCGCAGCGTTGTCGTTGATGTTCTCGGACGGCACGATCTCGATGAGCTCGCGGCCGGTGCTGTCGATCCAGCGTTCGGTCAATTCCATGGGCAAGTCGCCGCGCTCGAAGGGCTGTGCCTCGAGGCTTGCCGCGAGACGCCGTAGTTGTTCGGGCAGATCTCCGATCAGGTCCTCGTCAAGCGTCGCCAGCAGCGGCGCGGCCGCGGATGCAGGCGTCGCGTCGACGATGTTGAGCAGCCGTTCGACCGCTTCCTGCAAGGCCTGCTCGGTGCCGCTTGGGCTCGCCGCGGCGGCGAGCGTGTCTGCGAGCGTCCCGAGGCCGCGGCGCAGCGTTTCGGGATCGGCCGGGGCCCTTGCGGCGTGGGCGAGACTCGTGCCCATGAAAAGGCCAATGTCCTCGATCAGCAGAGTCTTTTCGGTTTGTCCCGCGGGCAGGAGCGAATTGAAACTCATGATCTCGCGCACCTCCGGCAGTTGCGCGAGTTCGCTGGCCCAGCCCGCCGCCTCCGAGCGGTCCGCGGCGAGTGCGACCATGTTGAGCAGCGGCGCTTCGCTGTCCCTCGCGAGATCCTCGATCGCGAGGACGGATTCGGAGTCGGGGTCCCTCAGATGAATCGGGTTGTTGTCGAACGAGACGCGGGGCAGCGATCCGAGAGTCAGCGTGGCGACGAGGCATGCGACGATCAGGCTGGCTTTCGGATACCCCGTGAGTGCGCCGGCCAGGCGGCTTTCTTTCCAGTTGTGCGCGGCACCGCTCGATGCGGGCGTCACGAACGTCGCGACGAGCGCGGGCAGCAGGCTCAGGCTTGCGAACAGGCTCACGAACATTCCACTGCCCGAAATGAGCCCGAGTTCGGACACACCATCGAACGGGGTCGGAATGAACGCATAGAACGCGGCAGCGGTCGTCATGGTGCAGATCGCCAGCGATGCCCCGACGCCACGCGCGGTCTCGACGACGGCCCGCTCGACATCGGTTCCGGCGGCCGCGAGTTCCTTGAATCTCAGGCAGAAGTGCAGGAGAAAATCGACCCCGAGACCGATGTAGAGCACCGCGAAAGCCACGGAGATCAGGTTCAGATGGCCGACGGCAAGGGCAGCGAAGGACGCCGTCACCGCAAGGCCACTGAGGAGCGTCACGAGAGAGATCGCGAGCAGCCGTGTCGAACGCAGCGCCCAGTAGAGCACGAGAGCAACGAGCACGAGCGCCATGAGGCCGGCGATGCCGGCACTGCGGCTCACGCTGAGAAGTTCCTCATGCTCCATCGCGAGCGTGCCGGTGACGCGCACCGTTGGCGCCTCACTGTCCGTGCCGCGCAATTCCCCGATCAGGGCTGCGAGCCTGTCGATGGCAGGCCCTGCGGCCTGAACGCGGCTGAAGTCGAGCGAAGGCCTGAGCAGTATGAGCCGCCTTGCTGCTGCCGCATCCTCGCCGCCGATGAGCGCTTGCCAGCCGATCCGGTAGCGTTCGCCAGCGCTTGCCGCATCGAGCGAACGGGCGATCTGCGCGAACAGCACGTCAAGCTCCGCGGAGTCGCGGCCGCTGCTCGGCTGCGACGCCGCGACAAAATCCGTTACGACCTCGAGCAGTCCGCCGCCGTTGAACCGGTCCTCGAGCAGCCCGAACAGGGGCTGTGCCTCGGCCAGCCGATCGCTCAGGCGCTCAAGTTCCGGAACCGTGAGATAGAGCAAACCGTTGCGTTCGAAAAACTCGCCATCGCCGGGCAGGAATACGGACGGGTAAAGATCGGGCTCCGCACGCAGGGCATCGGCCAGATCAGCGGCAAAGGCATCGGCGCGCGAGACGCTCGCGGTATCGATGACCACTATGAGATTGCGGTCGCGGGAAGGGAAGCTCTCCCGGTACGCGATGAAATCCTGCCGCCAGGGGAGTTGCGGGGAAATCATGTCGGCCGTGTCGGTGCTGATGCCGAGGTCGCTGACCGCCTCGTGGATGCCGAGTCCGGCGAGTGCGATCCAGATCAGGATCGTGGTCTTGCGAAAGCCCAGGACCAGGCGGACCCAGGCCGCAAGCGCGTTGCCGATCCGGCCGCCGGGGCGGGTCATGTTCGGCGCTGCAAGGTCGGTCACGGCGCCGGCGAGAACTCGAAATCCGTACGGGCCAATCGATATGCTGCGGTCTTCAGCGCACGTTGCGCAGTACGGTGGCGGCGGGCAAGCAACGCGAGTACGGGCCACTGAGCGGGGCGCAGCACCGCTGCGGCGACCGGTGCGATTCTGCGGTGTCCGCTGGAGTCGATCCACCCCGCGACACCGGCCGGCAAGGCATCGGCTGCGCAGTCCGCGACGACGCGTATCGCCACGGCAGGCAGGCCCGCATCTGCAGCTACGGCTGCGATCGCCGCAGATTCCATGTCGACAGCGACGGCACCCGTGGCTTGCGCGGCCGCGCACTTGCGCTCCGGGGTGTCGAGCACGGTGTTGGCAGTTAGCAGCGGGCCTTCGTGGGTTGCAAGCTCCGAACCGATGGCATCGACGATTCGTTTTCTCCAGCCGTAGTCCGTTGCAAGCGTTTCACCGCTCGGAAGGATGATCCGGTCCGGGACGACGGCCGTGCCGGATTGCAGATGTGGCTCAAGCCCGCCCGCCAGACCGAGCGACACCAATGCATCGGCACCGGATTCAGCGACGGCGCGCGCCGCGGCTGCAGCGTTCTTGCGACCGGGACCGCTCTGCTTCAGCACCAGCATGGCCATGCGCTCGCCGGCAAACCCGGCTTCGACTGCAACGCGTTCCGATGCGAGCGCGACGATGATCGCGATGACGGGCCGTGGCGGATCGGCTGTCATGGATCCGCTCCAGTCGTGTCAGGCGCGCGCCTCGCCGGTTTCCGCGCCACGCGGCGTCCCGTCGCGGCCAGTCAGCGGGGCGTTTGCGAGCGGCAGGCCGTCGGCGGCGCGATCGAACATGATCCTGAGCGCGCGATTGCTCATGAGCGTCATGTTTGTCGTCACTACGGTGGCCTTGACGGTACGGCGGGAAACCTTGACTTCGGCTCCAGCGGTGAACGAGGGATTGCGATGAATCTTGCGCAGCGTCAGGACGGCGAGGCCGATGGCCCACAGACAGAACCTGCGGATGCCGATCTCGCGCTTCGGGATCAGGCAGGTGTAATTGAGCGCGTTGCGCAAATGGCCATGCGCAACGCCGACGAGTTCATTCAGACCCTGCGTGAACGCTTCGGACCGGTGATGTTCCTCGAGCAGCTCCAGTCTGAATTCGCCATTGCCGAACACCGACCGCGGCAGCCAGCAGGTGTCCGCCTGCCGGTCGTCCCAGATGTCCTTGAGAATGTTCGTCATCTGCAGCCCCTGGCCGAATGACACGGCAAGCTGCATCATCTGCTCGCGACGGTCGCGCAAGTCCGGGCAATGCAGGCAAAAGAGTTCGGTGAGCATTTCACCCACGACCCCGGCGACGAAATAGCAATACCTGGCCATTTCGTCGAGATCTTCGAGGCCGCGCAAGCCCTTGTTGCGCTGAAACTCCGGCATGCCGGAGCACATGATGCGCACGCAGCGCGTGAGCGCCGCACGCTCGTCAGCGGAAAAGCTGTGCGTAACGCGAATGACTTTCCCGGTGTTCTCGATCAGTTTTCGTTCGTCGGCGAGCACACGCGACGAGAGCAGCGGCAGAAGGTCGTCGGCGAAGGGGCGGGCGGGCTCGCTGCCGTCGACGACCGCGACGAACCGTTCGTGAAAGTCCGATTTCTGGACGTTGTCGAGCCCCGTGTCGTCCTCGATGGTGTCGGCGATCCGGCACAGCAGATACGCATTCGTGACAACGTCTGCGAGCTTGTCCGGCAGTACGGGAATGGTCAGGGCAAAGGTCCGGGATACCCCCGGGAGAATGTCGGACTGATACGCGAAATCGGTCGGTTCAGCCGGACTTCGCCGGCTCGATCCGGGCTTTACGAACGCGTGCACCGTACAGAATGTTTCGGTGTTAGGATGGCCTGCCATGATAGCACGAGCCCCGCTGGACAACGTGTTCGGTGACCGCCTCGAAACGTACCGGGAACGCGTCAACCGCCGGCTCGCACAAGCGCTTTCAAACGGCGACGGCACCCCGCGGCGGCTACGCGCGGCCATGGAATATTCCGTGCTTGGCGCCGGCAAACGGATCCGGCCGCTGCTCGCTTACGCGTCGGGAGAACTTGCCGGCGTCGCTGCCGAATCCGTCGATGCGATCGCGGCGTCCGTCGAACTCGTCCATGCCTATTCCCTGGTCCACGACGACCTGCCGGCGATGGACGACGACGATCTCAGGCGCGGCCGTCCGACGACGCACCGGCAGTTCGATGAGGCGACGGCCATATTGGCCGGCGATGCGCTGCAGGCGCTGGCGTTCGAGACGCTGAGCGCGGATGACGTGCTGGCATCGCACCCCGCCGCCGCGCGGCTGGAGGTCGTAGCCTGGCTCGCACGCGCCGCGGGTCCTGCGGGCATGGTCGGCGGCCAGAGTCTCGACATGGAAGCGGAGGGCCGGCGCGCTGGCGAAGCCGCGCTCGAGAACATTCACCGCCGCAAGACCGGGGCGCTGCTGCGCGCCTCGATCATGATGCCGAGTGTACTCGCAGACATGCCGGCCGAGGCGCGCGACAAACTCGATGCATTCTCTCGAGACCTTGGCCTCGTGTTTCAGATTCGCGACGACCTGCTCGAGGTCGAGCAGGACACCGCGACGCTCGGCAAGAGCGCGGGCAGCGACCGGGCCAACGACAAGTCGACGTATCCTGCGGTGCTCGGCGTCGATGGCGCGCGCGCGCGCGCCGATGAACTCCACAGGCACGCGAGCGCCATGCTTGAATCGCTCGGCCCCGGCGCCGACGGTCTGGCGTGGCTTGCGAATTTCATTCTGAGGCGTTCGAGCTGAACGGCTCGCTCCGCCGAGGGTGGCGGGGAGTTGCACTACCCGTCGCTTGAGACAGGCGGTAAATTACGTCCATGCGGGCGCGGCGTGCGCGCGTTATCGGAAACTCAGGAGGCTGACGACGGGAACGTCGCCCAGCGTCTTGCGTCCGTTCAGGGCCGACAGCTCCACCACGAACAGACACTTGGCAACGATGCCCTGTTGCTGACGGACGAGCCTCACGGTGGCCGAGGCCGTTCCGCCCGTGGCGAGGAGGTCGTCAACGATCAGGTAGCGGCCGCTCGGCTCGATCGCATCGGTGTGGACCTCGAGGTGATCGTGGCCGTACTCGAGTTCGTAGCGGATGCTGATGGCGTCGCGCGGCAGCTTGCCCTTCTTGCGCACGAGCTGTAGCGGCAGGCCGAGACGGTGCGCTAGCGCGGCGCCGAAAATGAAGCCCCTCGACTCGATGGCCAGGATGCCGTCGGCATGGACGCCCCTTGCCTGCTCGGCAAGCGCATCGATCGTCGCGCTGAAACCGGCGGGGTGCGCGAGCAGCGGAGTGATGTCGCGGAACACGATCCCCGGTTTCGGAAAGTCGGGGACGGCACGGATCAACGACCGGACTTCACTGAGCGTCATGGGGGTATCGGATTGCTGGAACCGGGGCGGCTGGGCGACAATGCCGCGCGCGAATGGTAGCAAAACGCCGTAATTTGCAGATGAACCTCGGCGGTCTTGGCGTCAAGGCCGGTGTCGGCGCGCTGAACTCGGGCGGCAAGGTGCTGCGCAGTGCCGGCTTCGATCCGCCTGCGCTCGATCGCGAGTCGCTCGAACGCGCCGCGCGGCGGCGAACCGGCCTCGACGACCTTGGGGACTGGCCGATCGATGAGCCGTTCGCGCGCCTGCTCGAGTCTTATCGAAACGAAGCCCGTCTTTCGACGCTCGGACGCGTCACGGTCCGGGAACTCCTTGTCAGCCTGTTCGAGCAGTTGCTGTACCTGGAGGCCGAGCGCGCCCGATCACCGGGCATCGCCAACGACGCCATCGTGGCTCCGGTGTTCGTCGTCGGCCTGCCGCGCACGGGCACGACGCTGCTGCATGGCTTGCTGAGCGCCGATCCCGCCAGCCGTGCGCCGCGGACCTGGGAGGTCATGTACCCCGCCGCTCATCCGAACGATGCCGGGGGCATTGCGCGCGCTCGTCGCCAGACCGCGGTGCGGCTCGCCCTGGCCGACCACCTCGTGCCGGAGTTCATGAAGATTCACGCGATTGCGGCGGATCTGCCCCAGGAGTGCATTGCCATCACCGCGCAGGTATTCGCGAGCATCCAGTTTCATACCACCCACAATGTTCCTTCCTACGAGGACTGGTTCGAGCGTGAGGGCCAGGAGCTCGCCTACGCCTACCACCGCCGCGTGCTACAGCATCTGCAGGTCCGCGGGCCGGCCGGCCGCTGGGTGCTCAAGGCGCCCGGGCACCTCTTTGGGCTTCAGGCTCTGCTCGGCCGATACCCCGACGCGCGGATCATCCAGACCCACCGCGATCCGCTGCGTGCTCTCCCGTCGATGGCCAGTCATGCGACGGTACTGCGGCGCGCCTTCAGCGATCGTGTCGATCCTGCCGAGGTTGCCGCAGACTGGACGGCCCGCTGGGCAGGCGCACTTGAGAACTTCCTCGACGTTCGCAACGGTGCACCGGCGGAGCGCTTTCTCGACGTCAGCTATGAAGATATCGCTGCGGCGCCGCTTGCGACGGTCGAACGGATCTACGGCTTTCTCGGCTGGAGGTGGAACGAGCAGGCGCGCGCGGCGATGGCAGGATTCCTCAGCGCGAATCCCAGGAACAAGCACGGCAAGCACCGCTACACGCTGGCGCAGTACGGGCTTGATCGCGATACCGAAGTCGATCGCTTTCGCGACTACTGCGAGCGCTTCGATATCGCCGTGCGGGGCGACGGCTGAGGCCGCGTTCGGCAACGGTCGGACGTGCTCCCCATGCAGACGGCACTCATCATCGGCGGCGCACGGTCCGGCAAGAGTCGCCGCGCACTCGAACTCGCCGGGCAATTGCCGGGACAGGATTCCGGACACAGGGTTTTCATTGCGACGGCGGAGCCGTCGGATGAGGAGGTGGCGCGGCGCATCGAGCGCCATCGGGCGGATCGCGGCACCGACTTCGGGACGATCGAAGCCCCCGTCGAACTTGTGGCGGCGCTCGAGGGAGCCTCGGCCCCCGATTGCGTCGTGGTGGTCGATTGCCTGACGCTGTGGCTTTCCAACCTGATGCATTACGAGCATGACGTCGGCGCTCACACGGCGGCACTCGTGCGATTCCTCGATGCCCCGCCCGGTCCCGTGATCCTCGTCTCCAACGAAGTGGGCACCGGGCTCGTGCCGACGACAGCCCTCGGCCGCGCCTTCCGGGACGCGCAGGGCAGCCTGAACCAGGCGGTCGCCGCGGTATGTCAGCGAGTCGAGCTCATGGTCGCAGGGTTGCCGGTGACGGTGAAGTCCCGCTAACAAGTCCCCGGCGCTGGCCGGCGGCAAGTCGCGTCACGAGCTCTCGCGAGAACCACAGGCCGCACCACCGCGCGTCAAAGCGGGCCGAGCAGGTCCAGCCGTTCGCCGTCTATATGGCCGCGCACACCGTAAATCTGCGCCAGGCGTTCTGCACTCAGGGTCTCGCCGGGCGAACCGTCGGCGACGATCCGGCCATCCTTCATCCAGAGGAAGCGGTCCGCGTAGCGCCGGGCAAGTACCACGTCATGCAATACCACGAGCGCGCCGCCGCCCTGATCGACGAAGTCCCGAATCAGGTCCATGACCCGGAATTGGTGGTAGGGATCAAGTTCGGCCACCGGCTCGTCGGCGATCAGCAGCGGCGCCTCGGCTGCGAACGCGCGGGCGCAGTGCACCCGGGCCAGTTCTCCGCCGGAGAGGGTCGACGTCGAGCGCCGGGCGAGCTTGTCGAGATCGCAGGCGGCCAGCGCACTTTGCACGGCCTGTCGGTCCGTGCCGCGCAGTCGCCCGAGCGCCGCGCCGTGCGAAAACCGGCCGAGCGCGACCACGTCGCGGACCGGGTTCGGCCAGGCCAGGGGCCGGTTCTGGGGCAGGTAGGCGAGCTGTCGCGCGCGCTTGCGCGGCTGCATGTCCGCGGTGTCCTGTCCGTCGATCCGCGCGTGTCCCGATTCGCGCGGGGCGAGGCCGATCACGCCGCGCAACAGGCTGGTCTTGCCCGCGCCGTTCGGGCCGAGTAACGCGACGAGTTCTCCGGCTGCAAGGTTGAACGAGGCCGCCTCGACGAGCTTGACCGGACCGGCGCATACCGTCATTTCCACGACCTGCAGTCCCCGGAATCGATCGTGTGTTCGCTCGGCCTGGCTCATCACGGGGCGCCCTTCAGTCGTGTACCGTGCGTCGTTGCATGGCGATCCAGATGAACGCGGGTGCGCCCACCAGTGCCGCAACGACTCCGAGCTTCAGTTCGCTGACGGTGGGCGTCAGGCGCACGCCGATATCCGCAAGCACGAGAATCAGCCCGGCCAGGAGCGCCGACGGCAGCAGCGAGCGTGCGGGGTCGTGATCGACCATGGGTCTCACGATGTGCGGGGCGACGATGCCGACAAAGCCGATCACGCCAGCGAGCGCCACCGCGGCGCCGGTGGCAAGCCCCGTGCCGAGCACGATCGCAAGCCTCTGGCGGCGCAGGTTAAGGCCGACGCCGCTTGCAGCCTCCTCGCCGAGTGTCAGTGCCGACAGGCCTCGCCGTGCGGCAAAAAGTATGCCGAGCCCGGTGAGCAGGAACGGCGCCGCAAAGGCCAGGTCCAGCAGGCTGCGGTTGGCAACCGAGCCGAGCATCCAGTTGATCATGTCCGCCAGCGAAAACGGGTTCGGCGCGAGGTTCATCATGAGGTTCATCGCAGCGCCCGCGAAACTCGCAAGCCCCACGCCGATGAGGATCAGCGTTACCGCCGATGACGTGCGCAGCGCCGCCAGCGCGATCAGGGCGGTTCCTGCGAGTGCGCCGAGTATGGCCGCGGCCGGCATCGCCCACGCGCTCATCGCGGCGAGGCCGTAGTAGAGCGCCCCGGTCGCTCCGAGCGAGGCTACCGAGGAGATGCCGAGCACGCCCGGTTCGGCCAGCGGATTGCGCAAGAGTCCCTGCAGGGCCGCGCCGCTCGTGCCAAGAGCGGCTCCCACGGCGAACGCGGTCAGGGCCCTCGGCAGGCGGATTTGCAGGACGACCAGTTCGTCGCCGGGAGCGCCGCGCCCGACCAGCGCCGCGAGCACACGCTCGATCTCCATGGGTGTCGAACCGAGCAGACAGGCGGCGAAGAGCGCCGCCGTACAGGCCACGATCAGCGCTGCGAAGTCCGCCCGCACGGCTCAGATCCCGCGGTTCAGCGTGCCGCACCCTGTGCCAGCGCCTCGACCGCGTCCACGAGGAACCAGGCTCCGCAGGCGGTCCAGGCGCCCGCGATCGGGACGACTGCCTCGGCTTGAAGCTGCGCTCGCGCCACCGGATGGCGCATCGGGCTCCAGGCGTCGGGATGATCGGTCAGGCTGTCGAAGAACGCGGGGACGATGAGGTCGGGCTGTTCGTAGGCGAGCCGCTCGAGTGGAAGTTCCCGCCAGCCGGGCCGTGTCTGAAAGTTGGCGAGTCCCGCGGCCCGGAACACTTCGTCGACGAGGGTTCCGGGGCCGGCCGTTACGCCGGAGGGCGTCATGTAGAGCGCTTCGGTTCCCGGCGCGGCCCGGGGCAGCGCTGCCAGGCGCTCGCGCATATCCGCGGCGACGGCCCGTCCCTGTTCGGCCGACCCCAGCACGCCCGCCGTTGCCTCGATCAGCGTGACGATCGATTCGATGTTTTCGGCCCAGGCGATCGTGTGTACGTCGATGCCGGCACGCTCGAACATCGCGGGCGCCTGCGGTCCGCCGCCGTAGGATCGAACGACCAGATCGGGTTGCAGGGTGATGACATCTTCCGTGACGGGGCGGATCGTCGGCAGCCCGGCCGCACGATCGCGCATGTACGAGAATTCGCGGGCCGCGTCGGGCGACACGGCGAGGATACGTTCCCTCCCGACGAACTTCAGAACGTATTGGTCGGCACAGTAATCCAGACTCACGACCCGCTCCGGACGACGGTCGGGGGCAGGGCGGTCGGGCACGTTGCTGCCGCACCCGCAAAGCGCTGCGGCAAGGATGGCCGCAAGCCAGGGGCGCCGCCGGGCGGCTGGCGTGCAGCATCGGAGCCCGTCCGGGATCAGTAGCGCCATCGCGCGCCCACCCAACCGGAACGGCCGGGCGTACCGTAGCCCAGGACCTGCTGATAGTGGGTATCGAGCACGTTCTCCAGCCGTGCATAAAGTTCGACGTTGGCGGACAGTTCGTAGCGGGCGCTGATGTCGATGCGTGTCCACTCATCCACTTCGATGCCGCTCAGGTCGGTCTCCGGGCTGTTGTAGCGAAACAGTACGCTGCCCGAGTACGGGCCGGCGGGATCGAAACTCAGTGCCAGGTCGCCGGAATGCCTGGGCAGGTATCGCAGCGGCGTGCCGCGACCGTCCGTCGCGTTGATCCAGGCGTAGTCCGCGAGCAACTCGAGCGACTGCGAGAGTGTCCACCGGGCGGAGATTTCGACGCCCTCGGATTCGACTTCGGCGATGTTCTCGTAACCGCCGACCCCGAAGGAGAACACGATGAGGTTCTCGGTGTCCTGGCGGAACAGCGTGACGCCGGTTCGCGTGCGCCCGCTCGGTGATCGCCAGTCAAGCCCGACGTCGATGCCCTCGGAGCGTTCCGAGCGCAGCGCCGTGTTTGCGCCGGTCGTGCCGCAGCAGAAGAAGGTGGACTGGAAGATGGTGGGCGCCTTGAATCCCTCTCCCCAGCTTCCGCGCAGCGTCATCGCGGAGTTCAGGCGGTACGCGGCGGCAAGCCGGGCGGTGGTCTGCGAGCCGAACCGGTCATGGTCGTCGGAGCGCAGGCCGGCGGTGAGGTTGAGGTCCTGAGACGGGCTCAACTCGTAGAGCGCGAACAGCCCGTCAAGGGAACTGCGGTCCCGGTTGGCCGTCGACTCCTCGCGCTCGATGCCCGCGGCCAGCGTGTTGCGCGCATCGATCCTGAGCGTGCCCTGGTAACGGAAGAGCGTTCGTTCGCCTTCGGCGTCGAAGCTTGGCGCGCCGTTGCTGACGTTGTGCCGGTCGATCTCGGCGTGACCGACCATGAGCAGATTGTCGAGCCGCCCGCCGAGCAGCGGCGCCGTCAGCGACAGATTTGCCGAGCGTTCCTTCGTCTGGCTGAGCTCGTCGCCGTCACCGACGTTGCCCTGAGCTCCGAACACGAAGCTGTCGAATTCGTTCGTCGCGTCGGTCTGCAGCACTCTCGCATCGAGGCGCGCACCTGCGGGCAGCTTGATCCCGCCCTGGACGGCAAGTGACAGGGAGTCGAAACTGTCGTCCTCCGGATTGCCGTTGCGCCCGTCGGCCTTGGATATCCCGTCGGTCGCAAGTCGGGTCGCCGTGATCCTGAAGTCCCCCCGGTCGCCGCCACGGCTCAGCGAGGCGCCGCTGCGAAACGCGCCGAACGAACCTGCCTGTGCGAACACGTTGCCGCTCAGTTCCTCGCCCGGCCGCTTGGTCACGATCGAGACCACGCCACCGATGGCATCCGTTCCCCAAAGCGTCGACTGCGGACCGCTCAATATCTCGATTCGCTCGATGTGTTCCGTGTCGAGTCGTGCAAAGTCGAAGCCGCCGCCGGGCGACGTCGTATCGTTGACCGACACGCCGTCGATCAGCACGAGCGTCTGATCGCTGGAGGCGCCGCGGATGCTCACGGTGGCGGTACCCCCGAACGCGCCGTTCTGGTTGATCGTCACACCCGGTGCGCTGGCGATGACATCAAGGGCCTGATTGAATCCCAGGGCTTCGATCCGGGCGGCATCGATGACCCGGACCGTCGATCCGGCCTCCGCGGCGGTCTGTTCGATCCGGGTCCCGGTGACGACGATGGTCTCGAGGCGGGTTTCCTCGCCGTCACTCGACGATTGAGCGTGGACAATGTTGAAGGGCAGCACCAGAACGGCCAGCCCGAACATCCCAGGAGCGCGCAGCATCGATCTCCTCCCACGCCCCAGGGGGCGCGCCGTACGACAACTCCGGCCCGGCGACGGCAGGCGCCGCCGGACGCGGCTCCAGTTGCATGTCGTTACCAGGGAGAAGGGACGTCAGGATGGTACCCGGCGCTCACTCCCGTTCGCGGATAATGTGCCCGACCCACGAACGAACGACGCGATGGCAGGTCTCCTGGCTCGTCGATCGTCGCTCGCTGACCGCCTTCCCGGAGATTTCTCCAGTGGCCTTCGGGCCGCGAACTCCCGACTTACAGTTGCGGGTACAGCCTCGGATTTGCACCGAGTTCCCTTTCGGCCGTCCTCACGACGGCACCATCTGCGGGCATTATCCGGACATCGGCGAACGGGCGTCAAGTTGCCGCTCGCGCCGCGTCTTGCCCGATCGGCCCGCGTCCTCAAGCAGCACGATGCCGCCGAAGTCGACCGGTGCCTCGAAGTCCCTCGGCAGGTCGCATTCGGGCTGGCAGGCGACCTTGATCACACCGGCGTGGGTGACGACCGCAACGGGTTCCTGTCGGGCGGACCACGGGGCGAGTGCGGCGTCCACCCGGCTTGCGAACATGGCCACGCTTTCCCCGCCATGCGGTCGTGCATGCAGAAAGTCGTCTGACCAGGCATCCAGGTCCGAAGTCGGCAGGTCGGACCAGTACCGCCCCTGCCAGGCGCCGAAGTCCATTTCCATGAGCCGCTCGTCCACTGCGAGCGGCAGCTCTTTCGCAGCAGCGATGTATTGCGCGAGCGCCATGCAGCGCTGCAACGGACTCGTTACGAGGAAGCGAATCTCCGGCAAGGCGGCAAGGACCCTGGCTGCTTCCTCGGCGAAGCTGTCGGCAAGGGCGACATCCGTGCGGCCGTAGCACAGGCCCGACGGCACGTCCGGCCGCGTGTGTCGTATGAGGATCAGGCCCATGCGGCGAGCCCGAGATAGAGGCCCGTTTCGCTGGCCTGTTGTACCGCACCGAGCGTATCGCCGGTGTAGCCCTTGAGCCGTCGCTCGTAATACAGGCGCATCGCCATGTGCCCGATGCCGAGTCCGGCCAGGCCGCTCAGCGCGGTTGCGGGCGTCGCCGATACCGCGAGACCTGCCACGAGCAGCAGACCGACGAGCCCGGTCACGCACCAACCGAGTGCGCCGAGACGGCCTGCAAGGGGCGTGCCCGTGCCGGCCGTGCGCACGTAATTGCCTGTCTGCATCGCGATGACGCTCGAGAGCCTCGAGAGGCCGTGGCCGGCAATGAGTGCGATGCCGATGGCGATCGGCGGCAGCGTCAGGAGCGCCGCGTACTTCAGTGCCAGGGCCATGATCAACGCTGTCGTACCGTAAGTGCCGAGGCGGCTGTCGCGCATGATTTCAAGCGCGCGCTCCCGGTCGCCGGCGGACGCGCCGATGCCGTCGAAGGTGTCGGCCAGCCCGTCTTCGTGAAACGCGCCGGTAACGGCGAGCCCTGCCGCCAGGGCAAGGAGGAGTGCGACCGGAACGGAAAACCAGAACAGCAGAAACCAGAATGCCGCGGCGCAAGATGCTCCGATCAGCGCGCCGACAAGTGCAAGGTAGCGCACCGAAGCAGCGAAACGTTGCTCGCTGTAGTCCTGGCCCGGATCGATCGGCACCCGCGTGAGAAACTGCACCGCAAGTGCGAATGCGCGCCACTCATTGGCGAGTGCGCCGTTCACGTCCGCTCGCTGACCCCGGCGGACGCGAAGCTCGCCATGTCACGCAGCACGGTCGCAGCGGCCTGGACCAGCGGCCAGGCCAGCAATGCGCCCGTACCTTCGCCGAGGCGCATGTCGAGGTCGAGCAGCGGATCGACGTCGAGCGCCTCGAGCACCGTGCCATGGCCGGGTTCGGCCGAGCGATGGGCGAACACGAGGTGACGCTTCAAGCCGGACGACATGCGGACCGCAGCCAGGGCCGACACGGTCGCGATGAAACCGTCCACGAGCACGAGCTTGCCTGCCTCGGCCGCGCCCAGCATGGCGCCGGCCAGCATCACCGATTCGAAGCCACCATATTCGCTGAGTGCCTGCACGGGCTCCAGTTCGTTTGGCGTGCGTGCTGCCGCGGACTCGAGGACACGCCGTTTGCGAGCGAGTCCGGCATCGTCGAGGCCGGTGCCGGGGCCGGCGAGCCCTTCGACAGGCACACCGAGCAGCTTCGCGGCGACGAGGCTCGCCGATGAGGTGTTGCCGATGCCCATCTCGCCGAAGCAGGCGGCCTCGTGGCCGGGTTCGTTGCCGAGACTCCATCCGGCATCCAGTGCCTGTTCACATTGGGATGCAGTCATGGCCGGCTCGTTCACGGCATTGCGCGTTCCGGACGCGATGCGGTGGGAGAGCAGAGCCGGGTGCTCGATCGCGTCGCCACTGACGCCCGCGTCGACGATCGTGATTTCGACGCCGAGCACCCGGGCGATCACGTTGGCCGCGGCGCCGCCCGCGAGGAAATTCAGCACCATCTGCCGGGTAACTTCGGAGGGATAGGCGGAGACGCCCGCCGCGGCGATACCGTGGTCCGCGGCGAAGACCGTCAGCCGGCACCGTTCGGCGAGGGGCTCGAGGGTCTGCTGGACTTCGGCAATCTGTGCCGCCAGCGTTTCGAGCCTGCCGAGGGCGCCGACCGGCTTGGTCTTGGCGTCGATCGCAGCGCGGACGACGCGTGCAAACGCAGCCGCGGCATCCGCCTTGTCTGCCGCGGCCACAATCGGTTCAGGCAGGCGGCTAGCCCGCGTGAGCGGCGATGTACTCCAGAGCGAATGCTCTCGTGGGACTCTCCGGGTTCATGCCAAGCGCGGTGGCTTCCCCGAGCGCCGTGTCGATGTCCCACTCATCCACGATCACGCGCTTGATGAACCACATCGTGGCTGCACGCCCGCCTCCGGCGCAATGAATGAACGCGGGCGACGTATCCGCTTCGGTAATCGTTTCGAGAAACTGGTCCGCCACGCCCGGATCGAGCTCGGGGCCGCCGAAGGGCAGGTGGACGAACTTGATCCCGGCAGCGTCCGCGGCCGCGGATTCGGCCTCGATGTTCGCGCCTTCTTCCGACGCTCGGCGCAGGTTGATGATGCTGCGGAAACCCATGCCGCGAATTTTTTCGACCGAGTCGGGCGTGATGGCGCCCGCGCAGGCGACGGTGGTTTCGATCCGGGCGAAATTGACGATGCCCTCGACATCCTCGCGTACGACTTCGCTCTGTGCGAACGCCGTTGCGGCGTAGGCGCCGTAGGCGCCGTAGATCAGGGCTATGGCCAGCAATCGTTTCATGGTTCGGTACCTCGGCGTGTATCGTGTATCGAAATGGGAGAGCGGGGACCGTTCGGGCCCGTAGTTCGGATCGTGGACTATACCATCCGGTCGCCCCGCCAGACTTGATCGGCAGCCGCGATTCAAGGCGCTGTGACATGGCTGAGGTCAGCCCGGCGCGGTTCGCGCCAGGGCGGTCAGGTCGGTGACGCGAGTTCCCTGTAAAGCGCGAGAGTCTTCTGCGCCGTCATTTCGACGTCGAAGTCGCTGGCGATCCTGATGCGCGCGTTCTCACCGAGTTCACGGCACCCGTCGGGATCGCGCCGCAGGCTCTCGAGCGCCTCGGCGAGCGCGCCGGCATCGCCGGCCGGAACGACGAGTCCCGAGCGCCCGTGTTCGACAAGTTCCGGGCTGCCGCCGGCGTCGCTCACGACCGGCGTGGTGCGGTAGCTCATCGACTCGATGATCGAGCGCGGCAGGCCTTCGCGGCGCAGGCTCGGCAGCACGCTCACGTCGCTGGCGGCCATGAGCTGCGGCGAGTCGCTGCGAAAGCCCAGCACATGGAAGCGGTCCGGGTTCGGACTGCGGGCAATGCGCCGCAGCAGCTCCGGCGAATCCATGCCGCGGCCGATCAGCAGAAAATGCATGTCCAGATCGGCAGGCAGCGAGGCACAGGCATCGATGAACAGGGGCAGGCCCTTGCGAGGCCGCACGTTGGCTACGCAGTTGACGACGAAGGCCGAGGGCGGAATGCCGAATTCGCCAAGATCGGCGGGCGGGTCCCGGTACCAGTCAAGATCATGCCCCTTGTGGATGGTCACGAGCTTTTCCGGCGGGAGACGCACTCCCGCGAACCCCAGTCGCAGGAACGACTGCCGCACGGCTTCGGCGACGCAGACGATCCTGTCGACCCTGGGGTTCAGAAAGCTCATCCAGTCGAGCGGGTTCAGGACACTCACATTGCCGACGATGCCGCGGTAGAGGACGACCCTTGCCGGACGCCCCCTTGCGGCCGCCAGGCCGTTGAAAATTGGCTGTTTGCGCAGCAGGTGAAGGATCTGCGGGCGATACTCGTCCAGATGCCGGGCGATCGTGCGCGTGCCTGCCCTGTCGCGTTTCCCGGTGAGCCTGAGCGGCGCGAAGGGGACTCCGGCATCGCTGAGCCAGCGCAGGTACGGGCAATCCTCCCAACACAGGACCCGGATGCCGACGCCGGCTTCGTGCAGCTTGATGAGCATTCCCGTCTCGGGGCGATCCCCCTGATCGGTGACGACGAGTACGCGAAGGTCGGTCATGGTTGTGCAGCCTGGAGTTTGGGTCGCGCGTCAAGAGACGGTATGCTCGAATCGGGCGACAGGATACGAGGACACCGTACGGGAAATACAGCGTCCGCGTCGCGTCGTTCCGGCCGCAGGGGAATGGCTGCCGGGCCGCAGGTGTCCTGTTTGCAGTACATGTGGCGAAGTTCGGAGACGGGACCTCGATGGAGCAGTACGCCCACATAGAGCGAACGCTGATTGCCAAGCGCAAGGAAGTTGCGGTTCGCCTCGAGCGAATCAAGAAGAATCTCACGGCCGGACGCAGCGCCGACTCCCAGGAGCAGGCTCAGGAGCTTGAGAACGCCGAGGTCGTGGATGCGCTCGGTAACGAGGCCCGGTCGGAGCTGACCCGGATCGCCAAGGCGCTCGATCAGCTCAAGAACGGCGAGTACGGCATCTGTGCGGATTGCGGTGAAGAAATCCCGATGGCGCGGCTCGAGGCGTATCCCTTCGCCGACCGCTGCATACGCTGCGCGACTGCCGCCGAACAACGCCTCAGACGCTAGGAGCCCGCGCCGCAGCGTCTTGCGGGACAAGGGGCCCGAAACCGCTCATGCGGCGCTTGCCCGTGGCGGGCTTTCGGCGCGCTCTCCCGGATGTTCGTCCCAGCAGGCGAGCCTTGCATCGCGATCGCGTTCGAAGCGCTGGACCGCCGCGGCCTTGATCGGGCCGAAGCCGCGCACGGATTGCGGCAGTGCGGCGAGTTCGGCGGCAAGGTCGAGGCGGCGCTCATCAAGTTCGGCTTCGAACTTGTCGAGCAACGCTTCGTAGTCGGCGATGAGCCGCCGTTCCAGGCGCCGTTCGCCGGTCCAGCCGAAAACATCAAACCCGGTTCCCCGCAAACCCTTGAGCCTTGCCAACACCTTGAGCAGCACAAGTGCCCAGCCGCCGAAAGCGTACTTTCGCGGTCTTCCGGTGTCGGGATCGCGGCCGGCAATGAGCGGCGGGGAGAAGTGGAACCGGAACCGGAATGACTCTCCGAACTCCTTGCGCAGGCCCGCCAGAAAGTCCGTCTGCGTGTACAGTCTTGCGACCTCGTATTCGTCCTTGTAGGCCAGCAGCTTGAAATAGCTGCGGGCGACGGCGTCGGCGAGCGCGGAGCTTCCGGGCCGAAGCCGTTGCTCGAGCGACTCGATTCGGCGCACGCGGCTCGCGTAGCGCTCGGCATAGCGCTTGTCCTGGTAGGACTCGAGAAACGTCTCGCGGCGCGCCACGACGTCGTCGAAGGTGCGCGACTGTTCGCGGCGCCCATCAATGCCGCCGGCCATGGCCTCGACCTCGTCGGGGCTCTCGGCAGTGAACCGGCCCCAGTCAAACGCCCGCTTGTTCTGCTCGACATTGACTCCGTAGAGCTCGAGCGCCCGGTACAGGGCCTTGCCGGACACGGGCAGCAGGCCGCGCTGGAAAGCGAAACCGAGCAGGAACACATTCGCACCGATGTTGTCGCCGAGCAGCGCCGAGGCGAGTCGCGTGGCGTCGAGCGTCGACAGCCGGTCCGACCGGCTGTGGCTGCGAAGGTCCGCGAGCAGGCGCTGGCCGGGAAATGCGAAGTCGCGCTCGCGAACGAAGCGCGGCGGCATTTCCTCGTGGGTGTTGACGATGACCGCGGATCGCTCCGGCGAGAGCATCGACAGCGACTCGTGCTCGGCTGCGACGATCAGGTCCGCACCGAGCAGCAGATCTACCTGGCCGGCCGGAATCCTCATGCCGTGTACGCGTTCGCGGTCCGGCGCAACCCGGACGTGCGAGAAGACGGCGCCGAATTTCTGGGCGAGCCCCGTCTGGTCAAGTTGAAGTACGACGCGACCTTCGAGGTGGGCCGCAAGTGCGATCAGGCCGCTGGCCGTTACGACGCCGGTGCCGCCGATGCCGGCGATCAGGATGTTGTAGGCCGTACCGAGTTCCGCTGTCTGTGGTTCGGGGAGATCCGGCAGCGTTTCGGATGCGAGCGGCTTGACAGGATCATGGGCGGCGCCTTCGAGCGTGACAAAGCTCGGGCAGAATCCTTCAAGGCAACTGAAATCCTGGTTGCAGGCGGACTGATTGATCGTGCGTTTGCGGCCGAACTCGGTTTCCAGTGCCGCAACCGAGAGGCAATTCGAGATCGCGTTGCAGTCGCCGCAGCCCTCGCAGACCAGTTCGTTGATCACGACGCGCCGGGTCGGTGCGGCCACGAGCTTCTTCTTGCGCTTGCGGCGCAGTTCCGCGGCACAGGTCTGATCGTAGATCAGCGCCGACACACCCTCGCACTCGCGCAACTCCCGCTGCAGCGTGTCGAGCCGGCGGCGGTGATGCACGGCGACGCCTTCCGGGAGCCCCGAGTGGCGGCCATGGCTGTCGGGTTCGTCGCTGACCACGACGATCGGTTCGACGCCTTCGGCGGCCAGTTGATGCGCGACGCGCGCGACGGTGAGATTGCCCTCCACGGGCTGTCCGCCCGTCATTGCAACGGCATCGTTGAAAAGGATCTTGTAGGTGATGTTGACGTCTGCCGCGACGGCGGCGCGGATCGCCAGGATGCCCGAGTGCGCGTAGGTTCCGTCGCCGAGGTTCTGGAACACGTGTTTCGTCTCGGTGTACGGCGCCTGGCCGATCCAGGTCGCGCCCTCGCCGCCCATCTGCGAGTACGTGACGTTGTCCCGGTCCATCCAGGCGGCCATGAAGTGACAGCCGATTCCGCCGACCGCGCGACTGCCTTCAGGGACGCGGGTGGAGGTGTTGTGCGGGCAGCCGGAGCAGAAATGCGGCATTCTCCGCACGTCGCTGCCGTCGATGAGGGCGAGATTGCGCTCCTGCTCCTCGAGGAAGCGAACGCGCCGGTCGACGTCCGGGCTCGAGTAGAATCGCTGCATCCGGCGAGCGAGCACGCGGGCAATCCGTGCAGGGGTGAGTTCGCCCGCCGACGGTAAAATCCACTCGCCGTGCTCGTCGTGCTTGCCGATGATCAGCGGGCGAAGCTTCGCCTGCCAGTTGTAGAGCTGTTCCTTGAGCTGGTTTTCGATGACGCCGCGCTTTTCCTCCACGACGATGATCTCGTCGAGCCCCTCGGCGAACTCCCGGATACCGTCCGGTTCGAGCGGCCAGCTCATTCCGACCTTGAAGATATTGATGCCGATTTCCGCGGCGCGACGGCGGCTGATGCCGAGGTCCTCCAGTGCCTGCAGCACATCGAGATGCGCCTTGCCCGTGGTCACGATACCGAGATTGCGGGAGCTCGAAGCGATCGCGACGTGATTGAGCGCGTTGGCGCGCGCGAACGCGAGCGCCGCATGGAGCTTGTGGCGCTGCAGCCGGTATTCCTGATCGTTCGGGGGATCGGGCCAGCGAATATTGAGTCCGCCGGGCGGCATCTCGAATTCGGGTCGGACGATCCGTGGTGCGTCGGGGTCGCTCGAGACGGTCTGGGTCGCGTCGGCGGTTTCCTGGATCACCTTCAGTCCGACCCAGCAGCCGCTGAATCGCGACAGCGCGAATCCGAAGAGGCCGTAGTCGAGCAGTTCCTGCACATCGGCCGGATTGAGCAACGGCATCATCGCGTCGATGAAGGCGTATTCGCTCTGGTGCGCCAGCGACGAGGACTTGCAGGTGTGGTCGTCACCTACGGCGACGAGAACGCCGCCGTGCGCGGACGTGCCGGCCGAATTGCCGTGCTTGAACGCATCGCCCGACCGGTCGACGCCGGGGCCCTTGCCGTACCACAGCGAGAATACGCCATCGTAACGCGCGCCGGGGAAGAGGTTCGCCTGCTGCGTGCCCCAGATCGATGTCGCGGCGAGATCCTCGTTGAGTCCGGGCTCGAACCTGACGTGAGAGGCGTCGAGGAAGGGGCGCGCGCGCCACAACTCCCGGTCGAGTCCACCGAGCGGCGAACCGCGATAGCCGGAAACGAAACCCGCCGTATTCAGATTCTCGCGTTCGTCGCGGTAGCGTTGCGTCAGAAGCAATCTGACCAGGGCCTGGAGCCCGGTGAGAAATAATGTGCCCGACTCCAGCCTGTAGCATTCATCCAGACGATCGATTTCGCGCAACTGCATACGGACGCATACTCTCACCGCCGTTCCGGGAGCCCGGCGTAACGCTATTATGGCCGTTTATCGTCCCGGCGGCACATACGGCCCGATCGGTGGCGGTCGCCGCAAGGCCGCTTCGCTGTTCCGGCCCCGGGGTGCCGACAGGCAGGCGCGTTACCGCCCCGCAAGGGCCCGAACCAGCACCGCGGCATCGACGTTGCCGCCGGAAACCACAACGCCGATACACGAGTGTCGGGCATGACCGCCGCGCAGCGCCGCCGCCAGGGCAACCGCGCCCGACGGTTCGACCACGAGCTTCAGATGACGGGCTGCCAATGCGATCGCGTCGAGGACTTCATCGTCCTCGACATCGCATGCGCCGGCAAGCATGTCCTTGTTGATCGCGAAGCTGATTGCGCCGGGCATGGCTGACATCAGGCCGTCGCAAAGCGTCCGCGGCAGCGAATCCAGTTTCTGCCGGCTGCCGGCCGCGAGCGAACGCGCGGTATCGTCGTAGCCTTCAGGTTCCACTGCATGTATTTCGCACTTCGGGAACACGGCCTTGAGCGCCAGTGAGCACCCCGCGATCAGTCCACCCCCGCCGCAGGGGATGAGCGCCGCGGAAAGATCGAGATTGCGTGCCTGCGCCGCGGCGGCAAGCTCCAGGCCGAGCGTGCCCTGGCCCGCGATGACGTCGGGATGGTCGAACGGCGGGACCAGCGCTGCGCCGCGCTCGTTTGCGACGGAGGCTGCGATCTGCTCGCGATCGTCGCGATATCGATCGAACAGCACAATTTCGGCCCCGAGCCGGCGGACGCTCGACTGCTTGGTTTCAGGTGCGTCGCGCGGCATGACGATCGTCGCGGGCACGGCAAGCCACTGAGCCGCGAGCGCGACGGCATGCCCATGGTTGCCGGACGAGTACGCCACGACGCCGGCGCTGCGCTCGCCGTGACCAAGCAGCAGCAGCCGATTCAGCGCGCCGCGTATCTTGAAGCTGCCGCCGTGCTGCAGGCACTCGGCCTTGACGAGCACGCGCGTTCCGGCACGCTCGTTGATTACGGCCGATTCGAGCGTCGGCGTTGCGACGAGCCAGTCCTTGAGGCGCAATCGCGCTTCCATGACATCGCCGACGTCTGGAACGATGCTGCTCATTACCCCTGACCAATACCAGCACCGGACCGCAGGGGCAAGCACGGGACGGAACGCGTACCCGCTGACGCAGGGCGAATTCTTCGCGCCGCGGGCGAATCGATCGTTGCCAACCAGTGCTAAGGTAGCCGCGCTCATCGCAATGGCCACCGGAGCCCGGCTTTGACCGCTCGATCCCCGCTGCTGTCACTTGCAAATGTCGATGCGAGGATCGCGGGGACGCCTGTGCTGCGCGGGATTGGCTGGGAACTCATGAAAGGCGCGCACTGGGGCGTCGTCGGACCGAACGGCAGCGGCAAATCGAGCTTGCTCGGTCTCGTCGCGGGGACGCTCTGGCCCGTACCCGGCGCCGGGACTCGCAGCTACAGCTTCGATGGACGATTGCACCGCGACGCGGTCGAGGCACGGCGTCGAGTCACGCTCGTGGGCCCCGAACTTCAGGATCGTTATGCGAAATGGGGCTGGAACTTCTCCGCGCTCGATGTTGTCCTGTCGGGCGTCTTTCGGCAGGACGTACCGCGCAAGCGGGCAAATCCCGCCGAACTGATCCGTGCACGGGCCATGATGCGCGAGTTCGGGCTCGGTTCACTTGTCGAGCGGCCGTTTCTCGAACTCTCCCGCGGCGAACAGCGGCGGGTGCTGATCGCGCGGAGCATGGCGTTCAGGCCATCGATTCTGCTGCTCGACGAGCCCGCGGGCGGCCTCGATCGCAATTCCCGCGCGGTTCTCGACAAACTCGTCGCGCGGGTCGGGCGCGCCACGACCATCGTGGCGACGGCCCACGCGGCCGCAGACCTGCCTTCGATCGTGACAGCGGTGCTTCACCTGGAGGACGGACGCATCGTGAAGCGCACCACTCATCGTGCGGGTGCATCCGGAGATCCAGGGTCGCAAGCCCGCGAACACAGCGCTCCGGGTGTCCGGGAAGTTCCTGCGCTCGGAGACTCCGTGGCCGTCCGCAGCAGCGGACCGTTGATCGCGATCGACCGCGCCGATGTCTGGCTCGGAGAAAAACGCGTGCTGCATGACATCTGCTGGCGGCTCGAGCCCGGCGAACACTGGCTCGTTCGCGGCGCGAACGGCGCGGGCAAGAGCTGCTTTCTCAAGCTCATTCACGCGCAGTTGCGGCCGGCGCGCGGCGGCACGGTCCGTTGGCCGGGGCTCGGCGACCCGAGCAGCGTGTGGGAGCTGCGACGCCAGATCGGTTTCGTTTCCGCGGAATTGCACGCCGAATACCGCTTTCCCTCGACCGTGCACGACTGTGTCGCGTCGGGTTTCGCATCGAGCATCGGGCTCACGCGGCCGCTCACGGCCCGCCAGGCGAAGACGACGGCCGGGATACTCGAACGATTTGCGCTCTCGGACTACACGTCGCGGCCGCTGTCCACGCTGTCGTACGGTCAGCTCAGACGAACGCTGCTCGCGCGCATGCTCGTCAACGCGCCTCGGGTGTTGCTGCTTGACGAACCGTTCGAAGGGCTCGATGCGCTGAGCCGTGAAGTCGTCCGGACCGAGTTAAACGCGTTTGTCGCCTCCGGAACCCAGCTCGTGTGCGCATCCCACCACAGCGACATCCGCACGCGCTTCACACACGAACTCGTCATCAAGGACGGTCGAATTGGCGCTGCGACTACCATTCCAACATCGAATGCGCGAGCATCGATCGATGGAGTTGAACGGTAGAATGGTATTGATCACGGGCGCCGGGCGGGGTCTCGGCGCGGCGATGGCTGTCGGTCTCGCGGCGAAGGGCGCGGACATCGCGCTTGTCGACATCGACGACACCACGCTTGCCGATACGCGCTCGAAGTGCGAGTCCCGGGGCGCCCGCGCGCGCTGCTACACCGCCAACGTTGCGGACGAGGACCAGGTCGCGGCGGTCTACGCGCGCACGGTGCGCGACTTCGGCCGGCTTGACGTCTCGATCGCCAACGCCGGCATCCTGCGCGACGGACTGCTCGTCAAGGCCCGGGACGGCGAGGTCCTGGACAAGCTCCCGCTCTCGGATTGGCAGGCCGTGATCGACGTGAACCTGACCGGTGTGTTCCTGTGCGGGCGCGAGGCCGCCGAGCAGATGATCCGGCTCGGCAACGGCGGCTGCATCATCAATGTTTCGAGCATCTCCCGGCACGGAAACTTCGGCCAGAGCAACTACTCGGCCGCCAAGGCCGCTGTCGCCGCGTTGACCGTTGTCTGGGCGAAGGAACTCGCGCGGCACGGCATACGCAGCAACGCGATAGCACCGGGCTTCGTCGAGACCGAAATCCTCGCCGCCATGAGGTCCGAGATCCTCGAGAAAATGGCTGCGTCGATCCCTGTCGGCCGGATCGGCCGGCCCGAGGAAGTCGCGCACGCGGCCGCCTTCATCATCGAGAACGATTACGTCAACGGTCGGTTCATCGAGGTCGACGGGGGCCAGCGGCTCTGAGCCGCATCAGGTTGCGGATGAGCGTACGACGCTCGAACGGCGGCACGCGGCCGAGCTCCCCACAGGCTGCGAGCTTGTCTTGCGATGCAAAAAAAAGGCGCCACCGAAGTGGCGCCGAGTTTGGGAGCGCGAGAGGAAAGGAGGCTGGCCGCGCTGCTCATGGCAGCCGCCGGCCAGCATAAAAACAAGTGAATCAGATCGGGTCCATCATCAGGTCAGGTTGTAGCCCTGCTCGTCGTGCAGTACGAGGTCGAGACCTTCCTCTTCTTCCTCCGCATTGACGCGAAGTCCGATGACGGCATCGAGCACCTTGAGCAGGATGAAGCTGACCACGCCGCAGTAGACGATCGTCGCAATGACGCCGACCGCCTGCAGTCCCACCTGGCCGGCGATGGTCGTACCTTCGGCAAGACCTGCGCCGCCGAGTCCGGCATCGACGAAGACACCGGTCAGGATCGCGCCGACGATGCCGCCGATGCCGTGCACTCCGAACGCATCGAGCGAGTCGTCGTAGCCCATGGCGTGCTTCACCTTGACAACCGCGAGATAGCACATCAGCCCCGATGCCGCGCCGATGACGAGCGCGCCCATGGGTCCGACGAAACCCGAGGCCGGCGTGATCGCGACGAGTCCGGCGACTGCGCCGGAGACCAGGCCGAGGGCGCTCGGCTTGCCGTGGTTGAACCACTCGAGGAACATCCAGGTCAGCGCCGCCGCTGCAGTTGCGATCTGGGTGACCGCCATGGCCATGCCGGCCACGCCGTCTGCCGCGAGTTCGCTGCCGGCATTGAAGCCGAACCAGCCGACCCAGAGCATGCCGGCGCCGACCATCGTCAGAACCAGGTTGCTCGGCTTCATCGCCGTGCGCGGATAGCCGCGGCGCCTGCCGAGAACGATCGCGGCCACAAGGCCTGCGACGCCGGCGTTGATATGGACGACCGTGCCGCCCGCGAAGTCGAGTACGCCGAGTTCACCGAGCCAACCGCCGCCCCAGACCCAGTGCGCGATGGGTGCGTAGACGATCGTGACCCAAAGCGTCATGAACCAGAGCATCGCCGAGAACTTCATGCGCTCGGCGAATGCGCCGACGATGAGCGCCGGAGTAATGACCGCAAACGTGAGCTGGAAGATCGAGAAGACGGTCTCCGGGATCGTGCCGCTCACGACATCGACGCCGACGCCGGACATGAAGGCCTTGCTGAAGTCGCCGATCACGCCGCCGATATCGTTACCGAATGCGAGGCTGTAGACGTAGAGCGCCCAGAGCACCGTCATCAGGCAGGTGATGGCGAAACACTGCATCATGACCGAGAGCGCGTTCTTGGCCCGCACCATGCCGGCATAGAACAGCGACAGGCCCGGGATCGTCATGAAGAGCACGAGCGCCGTGGCCGTGAGCATCCAGGCGGTGTCTCCGGAGTCCAGAACGTCCTGCGCCGACGCGATTCCCGGTACGGCCACGGCGAGCAGCGACCCGGTGCCGAGCCGCAATCCTTTCTTGCTGAAATTGAACTTCATCGTATTTGTCCTCCAGTCAGTCATAGCGCCTGGTCGCCGGTCTCACCCGTACGGATCCTCACCGCGTGGTCGAGACTGGAGACAAAGACCTTGCCGTCGCCGATCGAGCCCGTCGATGCGGCACTGACGATGGCCTCGATGGCCTGGTCGACGAGTGCGTCCGGGACGGCGGCCTCGATTTTCGTCTTGGGTACGAAGTCCACCGAGTATTCCGCACCCCGGTAGAGTTCGGTGTGGCCCTTCTGCCTGCCGAAACCCTTGACTTCAGTCACCGTGAGTCCCTGTACTCCGGTTTCGCCCAGGGGCCTGGCGAACGTCCTCAAGCTTGAACGGCTTTACCACCGCCATAATGAGTTTCATGGTTCTCTCCTTGTGTCGTCGTTGGAGCCGGTTCAGTCGGAACCGCCGATATCGATGCTCTTGGTCAGACCCAGGACGAACTGCCACTCGCCGCCATCGGAAGTGACCGGCAGTTCGTCGCTCTGTATCAGCGCAATCGAAAGATCGACGCCGTTGATGTCCAGGCCATAGCCCAGTTCGAAGTAGTCGCCGTCGAAGTCCTCGCCGAAGCTGCCGAAGGTGAAGTACGGACCCACCGAGGGCGAGAGCGTGATCGACGTGAACGTGTAGTCCTCAGGTGCACCGAAGCCGTCCCATTCTCCAGAGGCGAAGTCGAGCGCGAAGATTCCGTAGGAGAAACCGAGATTCACCTCGGTATAGGTGTCGTCGAAGTCATCCGTGTAGAAATAGCCGGTGTATCCGATCGACCAGCCGAAGTCGCCGGAACCGCCGCCGTAGCCAAAGTACAGGTCGGTCTCCATACCTTCGCCGACGTCGGCGCCCCAGGTGCCGATATAGAAGCCCGACTCATCCTCGTAGTCGAAACCGGCGAATGCCGACGAGTCTTCCTGGTAGTAGCCTCGGTACACGTAATCGCTGACCCAGCCGACATTGGCGCTCATCTGGCCCATCGAAACGATCGGCACCGCCCACAGGGCCAGTAACGCGACGGCAATTGATAGTCTCTTCATGGCACATTTCCTCCTCGTGCAGGATGCATCGGATTGAACGATTGCTTGATGCAGCATTCGTGCCAATTTTGAAATGTGCTTTGCTGTCAGTCAGATAGCCGACAGGCAGGGGTACTGGCGAGCGGCATTCGCCCCCGTTCGGTGCGCCAGGCGCACCAGAATCAGGCTTTGCGAGGCGGTCTTCCGCCAATCAGGCTTTGCGAGGCGGTCTTCCGCCCAATCAGGCGTAGCTGCTGCGGCTGTAGACGAGAATCCGGCGTCCGACGACCGACGCGACTGAGGTGTTACAGGGGAACGAGATCAGGTCAGGCAGGCACCATTCCTGCAGGAGCCGGCATCGGCTACAGCAGCGGTTCGACGATCGCTGCAAACGCCTCGTAGTCCTTGCCGCCGACCAGCGTCTGGACGAGTTCGCCGTTGCGATCGATGACGAAGACCGTGGGCAGCACGCTTGGCCAGTTCGGAGCGAAGTCCGCCAGCAGTGCGTACCAGTCGTCGTCGAGCACGTGGTAGGTAAGAAACTCCGGGAAGTACTCGTCGCGGAACGACAGGACCTCGTCGCCGGCATCGGCGTCGTCGAGTGAGATTCCGATGACGCTGAGGCCGCGCTCAGCCAGGTCCCGTTCGAGTTCGACGAGATCGGGGATCTCCTTCAGGCACGGTGCGCACCACGTCGCCCAGAGGTTGAGCAGCACGACGTCGCCGCGAGCGGATTCGAGCATCGCGCCAAAACCGTCGGAGTCGATCGTGCGGATGAGCGAGCGGTCTTCGGCCGGCGCTTCGGCGGTCGGCGCCTCGACCGTCGGCGGCGAGTCTCCACAGGCAGCAAGGACCGCCGGGATCAACGCGAGCGCGGCGATAAGGCGCGAAAGGCTCGGCATGACTATCCTCCAGATCCCGAGACGCGGTTTCCATTCACTCTTCGGGGCCCACTTTCAGCGCGATGCCATCGTGATCCCCGGTCACTTCGATCTGGCAGCTCAAGCGGGATCGCTCCGGGTCGAACGAATCCAGATCCTGCAGCAGCATCAGTTCCTCGTAGCCGCGCTCGGGCAGGCTGTCCCACAAGGATGGTTCGATGAAGACGTGACAGGTCGCGCAGGAGCACATACCGCCGCAGATCGCATCGACGCTGTCGTCGAGTTCGCGGATGTTCTCCATCATGGAAATCCCCGCGACGGCGTCGACCTCGACGGTCGCCCCGACGCGATTGCTTACCACCAACTTGACCATGGTCCTGCCTTAGCGGCGCACTCAATGCGAGCCGGGCGACTATAGCAAAGTTGCGCCGCGCACGATGAGGCATAATCCGGCGAACCCGGCGCGAGTGACGCTGGCCGGGCACGGCGACGCGCGTATGGTCATGGACAATCGGAACGCCAGGCGCACGCCCGAGAGCTGCCTCGTGTTGATGTTCAAGGCGCCCGGGCGGTCGAAGCGGCGCCTGGCGGCCTCGATCGGACCGCTCGCCTCGATCGCCGCCGGGCACCTGTGGCGCTGCGCGCTCGAGGATGTGGCCGCCTGGCCCGGGCCCGTGTGCTTCGCGCCGGCGGGAGAAGCCGACGGCGAATGGGCGGTGGAACGGATGGACCGCTGCGACGCGGTCGTGCTGCAACGTGGAAGCAATCTCGGTGAGCGGATCAATCACGTCAACGGCGTACTTCGCTCGCAGGGTTTGCAACGGCAGATCTTCATCGGCATCGACTGTCCGGCACTCGACGCACGCTACCTCGATGAGGCCGCGGATGCGCTCGACAATCACGACGCGGTCCTCGGTCCCGCGCACGACGGCGGGGTCGTGCTGATGGGGGCGCGACGGGAATGGCCGGATCTCGGCGGTCTCGCGTGGAGCAGCGCGAACCTCATGGCGGAACTCGAGCGCTTGTGTACCGACCACGGCTGGAAAACGGCCCGTCTTGCGGCCCTTGCTGACATCGACACGCTCGAGGATCTGGATGCGTTCGGGCGTACCGTGTCGGGCGATCCTCGTCCGGCGCGCAGGGCGCTTGGCGCCTGGCTGGCGAACGACGGCCATCGTCCCGAACCGCGGTTGTGAAGAGTTCCGGCAAGCCGCTCGTTTTCGTAGTGCTGCTCGTGGTCGTCGGCGCCACGGTCGTCATTGCCGCGTCCGGAGCCGCGGGACTGCCGATCCGCGACTGGCTCGCGGCGGGCATCGCGTGGATCGAGGCTCATCCGGCGTTGTCGTGGGCCGTTTTTGTCTGTGCGTTTGCCGCAGCCACGGTGCTGTTGATTCCCGCAACCCTTCCGACGCTCGTCGGCGGCTTCGTATTCGGATTCCCGCTCGGCGTCGTGCCTGCGTCGCTCGGCAGCCTGCTCGGCGCGGCTGGCGCTTTCCTCGTCGGCCGCTTCCTCGCGCGCGATTGGGTCAAGCGGCGCATCGAGCGATTGCCGTCATTCGAGGCCCTCGACAGCGCCGCAAGAACGGACGGATTCAAGATCGTGTTTCTGTCGCGCCTGTCGCCGTTTTTTCCGTTCTTTCTGCTCAACTACGCGTTCGGCGTGACGGGCGTGCGTTTTCGCGATTACGTTCTTGCGACCTGGATCGGCTTGCTGCCGGCACTGGCGCTTTACGTTTATTTCGGCAGCCTCGCGCAGGATCTCTTGACCCTGACGGAAGGAGAGTTCGACCGCGGGCCCTACGGTCTTGCGCTTGCGATCGGCGGGCTCGCGGCGACAGTTCTTCTCGTCGTCGTTATCGGCCGCATGGCCACTCGCGTGCTCGGCGCTCATCTCGGGCGCGACACGGCCGCCGGCAGCGCGACTGAACCTGCCGACCGGGCCGACAGTCCAAACAGCTAAGAGACTGCCAAGCGGCTCACATTGCCAATTGCCCGGCTCGACATCATGAACAACGCCTACAAGCCGCTCGTTTTCGTCGTGCTGCTCGTCGTGCTTGGCGTCGCCGTTGCGTTTGCGCCCGTTCTCGACTGGCTCGATGTCGCAATCGTGTGGATCCAGACGAATCGCGGGCTGGCGTGGGCCGTCTACGTTGGCGCCTACATTGCGGCCACGGTGCTGCTGATTCCAGGATCGCTGATCACGCTCGTGGCGGGCTTCGTGTTCGGACTGCCGCTCGGCGTCGCGCTCGTGTCGGCAGGCAGCGTGCTTGGCGCATCCGGCGCTTTCCTGATCGGGCGGTTTTTCGTCAGGGACTGGGCGGAACGGCGCATCGACCGCCTGCCGCGGTTCGGTGCACTCGACAGTGCGGTGGGCGAGCAGGGCTTTACCATCGTGCTGCTCGCGCGCCTGTCGCCGCTGTTTCCGTTCAACCTCCTGAACTACGGTCTCGGCGTTACGTCCGTACGGTTCCGGGACTACTTCTTCGCGTCGTGGATCGGCATGCTGCCCGGTACGGTGCTGTACGTATACTTCGGTACGGTTGCCCAGGACCTCGCCGCCCTCGGCGGGGGCGAATTCGACGGCGGGTGGTTCGGACTCGCGTTGCTGATCGGGGGGCTGGTGGCAACGCTGCTTCTGGTCGTGTTGATCACGCGCAGGGCGACGCGCACGCTCGGCACTCACCTGCAGCGCCAGGCGGCCGGTTCCGGGAACCGATGATGCAGCCGTGACGCTCCCGGCCGCATATCCCGGTTCGCAACACGACCAGCGCTGGCGGCGCCTCGTGTCTCCGGCCGACTACCGCAACCCTCGCCCGGCTCGCAGATACCACCTCATCGTGATCGGCGCGGGACCGGCAGGCCTCGTTACCGCAATTGCGGCCGCAGGTCTCGGCGCGCGGGTCGCGCTGGTCGAGCGGGAGGCGATGGGCGGCGATTGCCTCAATGTCGGTTGCGTCCCGTCGAAAGCGCTGCTCGAGTTCACCGCGCAGCGCGCTCATACCGACTGTTTCGACGAAGCATTCGAATGGCTGCGCGAGGTGCGCTCGCGGATCGCCGAGCACGATTCGATAGAGCGCTACGTCGCTGCGGGCGTGGATGTTTTTCTCGGTGCGGCGCGGTTTCTCAGCGGCGATACGGTGCAGGTCGAAGGCGTCAGCCTGTCGGCGCGGCGGATCGTCATCGCCACGGGCGCACGCGCAGCGCTGCCGCCGATAGCGGGGCTGGCCGAGGCCCGGCCGCTGACCAATGAGACCGTGTTCGATCTTGGCGCACGGCCGCGGCGGCTTGCGATCGTCGGCGGCGGCCCGATCGGCAGCGAACTCGCCCAGGCGTTCTCGCGCATGAATGTCGAAGTGCATCTGTTCGAGATGGCCGACCGGGTGCTTGCGCCGGAGACTCGCGAAGCGGGTGAGATCGTCACCAGAGCGCTCGAACTGAGCGGAGTCCAACTGCACCTGAACGCGTCGGTGGAGCGCGTCGGGCGGCACGGCGCCGAAGTCATCGTGACCGCGAACGGAGTCGAGACCAGGGCGGACGAGGTGCTCGTTGCCGCAGGGAGACGGGCCAACAGCGACGACCTTGATCTTGAGCGTGCCGGTGTACAGACCGGCCAGGGCGGCCTCATCATCGTCGACGATTACCTGCGCACGACGAACCGGCGAATCTATGCGGCTGGCGACGTCTGCGCGCGGCTTCAGTTCACGCACAATGCCGACGCCCATGCGCGCATCGTCGTGCAGAACGCGCTATTCGTACCGACGGCCACGACACGCAGGCTCGTCATTCCGCATTGCACCTATACGGACCCCGAGGTCGCGCAGGTCGGCCGGTCGAAAGTCGAGCTTGAACAGGACGGCAGCGCATTCGATACCTGGCGCGTGGCCTTCGGCGATCTCGACCGCGGCAGGGCGCAGGGCGACGAGCAAGGTTTTGCGGAGGTTCTGGCTGCGCCGAACGACGGCCGGATTCTCGGGGCGACGATCGTGGGACGGGACGCGGGCGAGCAGCTTGCGGCCGTTTGCATCGCGATGACGAACGGCCTTCGCCTCGGCGGTCTCGCGAAGACGGCTCTGCCTTATCCGACCCGCTCGGAGTACCTGCGCCGCATGGCGGACGATTTCAACCGCAAGCGATTGACTGCGTTTGCACGACGGCTATTCGGCGCCTGGTTCAGATGGAACCTGCGCCCGTGAAGCACGACATCGCGGTCGTCGTACCGGTACTCGGCGACGTGGAAGCCCTCGCGCAACTGCTGGGCGGGATCGAGGGCTGGCGAGGCCGGCCGGAAGAGATCATCGTCGTCGCGGGTCGATCCGATCCCCGGCTCACGGATCTGTGCGGCGAACATGGCTGCCGCCTCGTCGCAACGCACGCAAACAGAGGTGCCCAGCTCGATTGCGGCGCAAGGCAGGCCCGCTCGGATGTGCTGTGGTTCCTGCATGCCACCGTAGAGCCTCCGCACGACGGTCTCGATGCGATCGGGTCGGCGCTCGCGGGCGGCGCCGAGGGCGGCTGCTTTCGCTTCGAGTTTCAGGGGCAGCGGACCTGGTACAAACGTCTGCTTGAGCGGTGCGTGTCCCTGCGAGTAGCGCTCGGCGGCGTTCCCTACGGGGATCAGGGCATTTTTGTGCGGCGCGATGTCTATCTGAACTGCGGCGGGTTTCCGCACCAGCCGCTGTTCGAGGAGGTGCGGCTCGTCAGACGTTTGGCGAGGCGTGGAAGGTTCCGCTCGCTGGCACCGGCCGTGCGCGTGGCGACGCGGCGCTGGGAGCGCGACGGCTGGTGGTCGCGAACCTGGCGCAATCGCTGGCTCGCGATGTGTAATATGCTAGGCGTTTCGTCCGAGAAACTGGCGGTCGCATATCACGGCGGGCGCAGGCCCGACATCGTGGGGGACGGCGGCGCGCCGGACTCTCAAAGCGATCGCGACGAGCCGGACACGAGGCTCAATTCATGAATGCCAACCTCAGGGAGTTTCCGCTCACCGAAACGCGCGAACCGTGCGGCTATATCGATCCGTACGCGCTCAGGGAGCTGTGGTTCCATACCGGGACGGCGTGCAATCTGGCCTGTCCGTTCTGCCTCGAGGGCTCCAGGCCCGGCGACGGGCGGCTCGACCGGATCAGTCTCGCGGATGCGAAGCCGTTTATCGACGAGGCTGTCGCGCTTGGCGTCGAGCGGTTTTCGTTCACGGGCGGCGAACCCTTCATCGTCAGGGACTTCGTCAACATCCTCCGGTACGCCTCGAGCTTCAGGCCCTGCCTTGTGCTGACCAACGGTACCGATCCGGTGCTCAGGCGTCTGGCCCAGATCGAGACGCTGCGCGCCCAGGCGCATCCGGTCTCGTTCAGGATCAGCCTCGACTATCCGGATCCGAGCCGCCACGACGCTGGCCGCGGTGCGGGGAGTTTTGACAAGGCGTGGGCGGCACTGGCGGCGCTGCACGAGCGCGGCTTTCACGTCTCCGTAGCGCGGCAGATCGATGCGGGCGAGGACGGGCAACGGACCGAGTCGCAATTCCGGTTGCTTTTCGCCCGGCATGGACTGCCCCGTGACACGACGATAGTCGGCTTCCCGGACTTTCTGACTCCGGGTTCGCACCCGCCCGTGCCACAGGTCACCGAGCATTGCATGACCGCATACCACAGCGAAGAGAGCCGCCGGGAATTCATGTGCGCTTTCTCGAAAATGGTCGTCCGGATCAACGGCAGGATGCGAGTCTATGCCTGCACGCTCGTCGACGACGACGACTCCTACGACCTTGGCGACACGCTGACTGAGAGCATGGGCGAGCGCATCTACATGCGTCACCACCGCTGTTACAGTTGCTTTGCTCTCGGAGCCTCGTGCAGCGAGATCGGGCGCTGAATTTTCGGACCGTTCGGCGTGCCTGCTTGTGCTAAGCTGCGCGTCCCGAACGCGAGCTCAGCACCTCATGGCATCCGAGCCGATTTACAAGGTCGTCTTCGTCAACCAGGGCAAGGTGTACGAGGTGTACGCCCGGCAGGTGAGCCAGGGCGCGCTGTTCGGTTTCATCGAGATCGAGAAGCTCGTCTTCGGGGCGCGCTCGAGCGTGGTCGTGGATCCCTCCGAGGAGAAGATCAAGTCGGAGTTTTCAGGTGTCAGGCGAACCTATTTGCCGATGCATTCGATACTACGCATTGACGAAGTCGACGAGCAGGGCGCGAGCAAGGTCCGGGATGCCGAAGGCAGCAACATCGCGCAGTTTCCGATCCCGATGTACACGCCGCAGGGCCAGGGCGGCAAGGGCGGACCCACGGAACGTTAGTCGATTTAGTTGAACCCATGACGATGCTGCAGTTGGCCGGACCTGCGGCCGAGACGGCCTTTCGCCTGAGCAGGTTGCAGGCTCGCTTGCGATCGCGCTCAGATGCGGTTGCCGGCGTCAGCGTACGGTTTCTCCATTTCGTTCATCTCGAGCGCGCGCTCGCCTCGAGTGAGCGGGCCGTGCTCGACGCACTGCTCGATTACGGTACGCCGGCCACGTCGGCGCCGGGCGATCCGGCGCTCAGGCTGTCGCTGTTCGCGGTACCGCGCCTGGGCACGATCTCCCCCTGGTCCTCCAAGGCGACGGAAATCGCCAGGATCTGCGCGCTCCCCGTCGATCGTCTGGAACGTGGCCGCGTCTACGAGCTCGCCGTTCGCCGCACGCTCGCGGACGAGGAAGTCGCATCGCTTGCCGACCTGCTGCACGACAGGATGACCGAATCGTTCACGGCCGAAGCGCCGGGCGAAGCGCTGCTTTTCGGCAGGCACGCCCCGAAGCCCGTCGAGTGGGTCGATGCGAACGGACTCGGCCGTGCGGCGCTCGACGAGGCCAACGGCAGGCTCGGGCTTGCGCTGTCGGACGACGAAATCGACTACCTCGTCGCACAGTTCGAGGTGCTCGGGCGCAACCCGTCGGACGTCGAACTCATGATGTTCGCTCAGGCGAACTCCGAGCATTGTCGCCACAAGGTGTTCAATGCGAGCTGGATCATCGACGGCGCACTGGCCGAAAAGAGCCTGTTCCAGATGATTCGAAACACGCACGCGCATGCACCGGACGGCGTGCTTTCGGCCTATTCGGACAACGCGGCCGTCGTCGCCGGTCCTGCGGCCAGGTGGTTTTTTCCGGAGCCCGCTACATCTCGTTATGTCCACGTCGAGGAGCCGGCCCACCTCGTGATGAAAGTCGAGACGCACAACCATCCGACGGCGATCTCGCCGTTCCCGGGGGCGGCGACCGGTTCCGGCGGCGAGATCCGCGACGAAGGTGCGACCGGGCGCGGCGCAAAGCCGAAGGCCGGGCTTACCGGATTCACCGTCTCCCACCTTGAGATTCCTGGCTGGCCGCGGCCATGGGAAGCAGCTTCGCCGGGGCGTCCTGCGCGCATCGCCTCGCCACTGCAGATCATGCTCGAGGGGCCGATCGGAGGGGCGCAGTTCAACAACGAGTTCGGTCGGCCGAACCTCAACGGTTACTTCCGGACCTGCCTGCTCGAGAGCGACGGCCAGTGGCGCGGGTATCACAAGCCGATCATGCTGGCCGGCGGGCTCGGCAACGTCCGGGACGGCCATGTCGAGAAGGCGAGGCCGGGTCCGGGTTCGAGACTCGTCGTCATCGGCGGACCGGCGATGCTGATCGGGCTCGGCGGCGGAGCGGCGTCGTCGACGGGCAGCGGCTCGGGCGAGGAGGAACTCGACTACGCATCGGTGCAGCGCGGCAATCCGGAGATGCAGCGGCGTGCACAGGAAGTCATCGATGCGTGCTGGGCACTCGGGCAGCGCAATCCGATCGCGGCAATTCACGACGTCGGCGCGGGCGGATTGTCGAACGCCATCCCCGAGATCGTCGAGCACAGCGACTGCGGAGCCGTAGTCGAATTGCGCAACGTGCCGAACGACGAGCCCGGCATGACGCCGATGGAACTGTGGTGCAACGAGTCGCAGGAACGGTACATCCTGAGCATCGAGTCCGACCGTCTCGCTGCCTTCACCGCGCTTTGCGAACGCGAACGCTGTCCCTTCGCCGTGCTCGGCACGTTGACGGCGGAGCGTGAACTCGTCGTCAATGACGAGCAGTTCGAAAACACGCCCGTGGCGATGCCCATGGAGGTGCTCTTCGGCAAGCCGCCGAAGATGACGCGCGAGGCCGCAAGTCGGTCGCGCGACTGCGCAGTCTGGGACCACGGCGCAATTGCACTGGCCGAGGCCGTCGACCGCGTGCTGAGCTTTCCGGCGGTTGCCGACAAATCCTTTCTGATCCACATCGGCGACCGCACGGTCGGCGGCATGGCATCGCGCGATCAGCTCGTCGGTCCCTGGCAGGTGCCGGTCGGCGATGCGGCAGTGACGCTCTCGAGCTTCTCGGACTACACGGGCGAAGCGATCGCGATCGGCGAACGCACACCGGTCGCGATCCGCCACGGGCCGGCCGCGGCACGCCTCGCGGTCGCCGAAGCGATCACGAACATCGCGTCGGCCGACGTTGCGGCGCTCGGCGACATCCGCCTGTCGGCAAACTGGATGGCGGCGGCAGGCTTCGGCGACGACGATTTCGACCTCTACGAGATGGTGCGGGCCGTCGGCGAGGAGCTGTGCCCGGCGCTCGGTGTCGCGATCCCGGTCGGCAAGGATTCGCTGTCGATGAAGACCGAGTGGTGCGAGAACGGCAGGGACCTGGACGTGACGGCACCGGTTTCGCTGGTCGTTTCGGCATTCGCGCCGGTCGCCGATGTCCGCCGCTGCCTGACGCCGGAGCTCGACCGCGCCCGGGACGACACGGTGCTCGTGCTGCTCGATCTCTCCGGCGGTCGCACTCGGCTCGGCGGATCGTGCCTTGCCCAGAGTTTTGCCAGCTACGGCGGCGAGCCGCCCGACCTCGATTCGCCCGAGCGGCTCGTGCACTTCTTCCGGGCACAGCGCGAGCTGCGCGAGGCGGGTCTGGTTTCGGCTTATCACGACCGTTCGGACGGCGGGCTCTTCGTCACGCTCGCCGAAATGGCGTTCGCTTCGAGGCGGGGACTGGATATTCGCGTTCCCGCACAAGTCAGCGATGTCGTGCCCTGGCTTTTCGCCGAGGAACCCGGCGCGGTGATTGAGGTCGGGCGCGCCGAACTGCCGCGGGTTGAACAGGTTCTTCAGGCGCAGGGCTCGGTGCCGTATTCGGTGGTTGCTGCGCCTGCCCGCCACGACGAAATCGTGGTCCGTCGCGATGACGAGGAGTTCTACCGCGCAAGTCGCGTCGAACTGCACGCGAAGTGGTCGGAGCTGACCTGGCGCATGCAGGCGCTGCGCGACAACCCCGAGTGCGCGCAGGAAGCTCGCGACAGCACGCTCGACGAAGACGATCCCGGGCTCAACGCCTCATTGACGTTCCCGATTCCGGATATGAATCTGCCGATACGCACTGAGCGCTCGGGGCGTCCGAAGGTCGCGATTCTGCGCGAACAGGGGGTGAACGGCCAACTCGAAATGGCGGCGGCGCTCGACCGCGCGGGCTTCGAAGCCCACGACGTGCACATGAGCGATCTTGTCGCCGGGCGCAAGGAACTCGAGGGATACACGGGGCTTCTTGCCTGCGGCGGATTTTCCTATGGTGACGTGCTCGGCGCCGGAGGCGGGTGGGCGAAGGCGATCCTCTACGATGAACGTGTCCGCGGCGCTTTCGAGGCGTTTTTCGTGCGTGAGGACACGTTCGCGCTTGGCGTGTGCAACGGCTGTCAGATGCTCGCGGCGCTGAAAGCGCTGATTCCGGGGGCCGGGGCATGGCCCCGCTTCGTACGCAATCGCTCCGACCAGTTCGAGGCGCGCCTGTCGCTTGTCGAGATCGTGCCGAACCGCTCGGTGTTGCTCGACGGCATGGCGGGTTCCCGCCTGCCGATCGTCACATCGCATGGCGAGGGCCGGGCGGAGTTCGGGTCTGCAGATCTGCTGGAGGAATGCGAGGCTTCGCTGACCGCGCTGCGCTACGTCTCCAACGATGGCCGCACGGCCGAACGCTATCCCGCCAATCCGAACGGGTCGCCGAACGGCATCGCCGGGCTCACGAACGACGACGGGCGGGTCACGATCATGATGCCCCATCCGGAGCGGGTGTTTCGTACCGTTCAGCATTCCTGGCATCCGGCCGACTGGGGCGAATGCTCGCCGTGGCAGAAACTCTTCGACAACGCGCGCGCCTGGGTGGGTTGACGGGTGATCGAGCCATACTTGCGACCTGGGAGTGCTCCGGACAGTTCGGCCGGTCGCTGTTCGCCGCGCGATAAACCATTGTTCAATATGGCGTCGGACCTTGACGAACAGGATTGACAAGACCTTGCTTGACGATTCGGGCGGCATGCATGGCTGAAGGCGCGCAGGAAATCGCGATTCTCGAGAGTTTCAGCCTGGAACTCGCGCGCGCGGCGGGGACGACAGCCAGGGCGTATTTTCGCAAGCAGCTTACGATCGAGAACAAGAGAAGCGGCGGGTTCGATCCGGTCACGAGCGCGGATCGCGCTGTCGAATCACTGCTTCGCGAGGCGATCCTCGAGCGATATCCCGATCACGGCATCGTTGGAGAAGAGCAGGGTACGCATCCGGCGCAGTCGCGCTACACCTGGATCATCGATCCGATCGACGGCACGCGCTCGTTCATGACCGGTTCGCCGCTGTGGGGGACCCTGGTCGGTCTCGTTCACGATGGGTCGCCGCTGCTTGGCGTGCTGTGCCAGCCCGTGCTGAATGAAGTGTTTCTCGGCGCGCCGAGCGGGGCCTGGCTGATTCACCCCGAGCGGCGGGAACGGCTGAGGACGCGGCAATGCACGGAGCTTGAGCAGGCGACGCTCGCGAGCACGCATCCGGACCTGTTCGCCGCTGCCGCGGCCGATGCGTTCGGGGCACTGGCGAAGCAGTGTCTCATGAGCCGGTTCGGCGGAGACTGCTACAACTACGCGATGCTCGCGGCGGGCTACACGGACCTCGTGGTCGAAGACGGGCTCAAGTCGTACGACATCGTGCCGCTCATTCCTATCGTCGAGGGCGCCGGCGGCGTCGTCACCGACTGGCAGGGGCGGCTGCCGCTCGGCGGCGGTCAGGTGGTCGCTGCCGCGACCGCGGAGCTTCACGCCCAGGCGCTTGATGTCCTGAACGGCGCCGCGCCTGGCGTAAGCTAGGAGTCTGCGCGAACTCCATCACAGCCCCGCATTGCAAAGCGCTGCGCCGAGGCGTTGCGCCAGTGGCGCAATTGCCCGATATTGCCTGCGAACACTCTTTTTGAGGAGGCGTTGCGCAAGCACGCAATACGATGTTGTCCGTGGGACCGGATTGCAGTTCATGGCCACGCTGACGATCGGCCAGCTTGCGAAGCTCGCCGGCGTCTCGACCGCGACGCTGCGCTACTACGAGGAGCAGGACCTGCTCAGGCCCAGCGGGCGCACCGACGCCGGTTACCGGATCTACGAGCCGGAGGCGGAGCGAACGCTGCTCTTCATTCAGCGTGCCCAGCGGCTCGGGTTTTCGCTGAGCGACATCAGGCTGCTGCTGGCGAGGCTCGGATCGGGCGATCTGCTTGACGAAACCGTGACCGCGGTCGCGGAGAAACGCTATTTCGAGATCGAACGCCAGCTCACCGAGTTGCTGGTGCAGCGCCACGAGATGGGCGAATTCCTGCTTGAGCTCAGGGCACGGGCGCGGTCGGAGTCCGGCGACACGGAAGAACTCTACGAGCGCCTGATCCAGCGCGTGTGCGGCCACGATCACGGCGACTCGCAGGCCCAGGCCACGCTCGACTGGCTGCTCGAGCGCACGGGCTGCAGCCTGGCTCATTTCGGTCGGGATCAGCTCGTCCAAGCGCTCGGGGGCAAGCACATCCATGTCTGGCGGGACGGTGACAGCTATCGCGTGCTGATTCCCGGACACGATCCCGTTCTTGGCGATGCGCTGGCCGAGATCGCCGCGCTCGAAGCCGACTGCCACGCGCATGGCGCGCCGCGCCTGGAGCGCACGGCGGAGGGCTACCAGTTCACGGCGGAAGGTGACGAAGCGTTTCTGTTCGCGCAGTTCTTTCTCGATCTCGAGGCGTCGAATTCCGCCGTTGAGGGTTGACCTTCAAGTTGACTTGAGGGTCTAGGCTTCATTTGGGACCGTCAAGCCGAAGCCGGATGCCGTCTATCGCCGCCACCGCAGATCCGCCGCGTACCCAGCGATTCAAGGTCGCCGGGATGGATTGTGCCGATTGCGCCCGGACCATCGAACAGGCGCTCGCGGAACTCGAGGGGGTCGACGCGGCCCGCGTCAACTTCATGGCCGAGACGCTCGAATGCACCGGTCGTGCGCCGGCGGCTGCGCTGCGCGAACGTGTCGACGCACTCGGATATCGTCTGCTCGAACCTTCGACCCCGGCGATGGCTGCGGCGCCGGAACGCGCAGGCGGATTCGCGGGCTTCCTTCAGTACCTGTGGCGGCGCAGCGATACCCGAATCGCACTCGTTCTGGGGCTCGTGGTGCTGGCAGCGCTCCCGGTCAGCGGCATCGTTTCTGGCCAGCCGTTTTCAGGTCTCGTCACCGCACTGCACTGGTTCGCGATCGCCGTCGCAGGCTACCCGATCGCGAACCGGGCGCTGCGTTCGGCGATCCATGCGCGCCGGATCACGATGGAATTGCTGATGACGACGGCCGTTGCAGGCGCCGTGGCGATCGGGGCGTCCGGCGAGGCGGTTACGGTCGTATTGCTTTACACGCTCGGTGAGGCGCTCGAAGGCTACAGTGCCGCGCGCTCGCGGGACTCCCTGCACGGCTTGCTGACGCTGAGGCCCAACGAAGCCACGGTCGTAAGAACACACGCGGGATCGGACGGTGACGGTCATCGACACTACGTGCAGATTCCGGTCGTCGAACTTGAGCCCGGCGACCGTATCCTCGTCAGGCCTGACGAACGGCTGCCGGCTGACGGTCGAGTCGTTGAGGGCGAGTCGGGAATCGACGAGGCCGCGATCACCGGGGAATCCCTGCCCGTTTCGAAGCGCATCGGGGACGATGTCTACGCGGGTACGATCAACGGCCACGGGGCGCTCGAAATCGAAGTCGCGAGCCGTGCCGAGGACTTCACGATCTCCAGGATTGCCGCGCTCGTCGAACAGGCCCAGGCGCAGCGCTCGCCCGCCGAGCGTCTCGTCGACCGGTTTGCACGCTGGTACATGCCCGCGGTCGTTTCGTTTGCCGTGGCCGTCGCTGTCGTGCCTCCCCTTGCGTTCGGCCAGCCGTTCGTCGCCGGTCAGGGCGATTCGCCGGGCTGGCTTTACCGCGGGCTCGCGCTCCTGATCGTGGCTTGCCCCTGTGCGCTGATCATCAGCATCCCGGTCACCATGGTCAGCGCGCTGACGCGGCTTGCGACGCTCGGCGTGCTCGTAAAGGGCGGTGCGCAACTCGATGCGCTGGCGAGAACACGGGTTTTCGCATTCGACAAGACCGGGACCCTGACTCACGGCCGGCCGGTCGTCACCCGAACGCGGTCGCAAGAGTGCGAGCACGAGCCCCTGAACGCCGAATCCTGCGACCCCTGCGACGAACTGGTTGCAGTCGCGGCTTCCGTTGAGCGCGGTTCGACACATCCGTTGGCGCATGCCGTGCTCGAAGCCGCGACCGATCGGGAGGTTCAGCACCGCTACGAACGCGCGACCGACGTGGTTTCGCATGCCGGCCGAGGCGTCAGCGGAACGCTCGACGGGCGCCGCGTCACCGTCGGCCATGAGGCGCTGTTCGAGGCGTCCCCGAGACTTGCCGAGTTTGGTCCCCGTGGCCACGAGGACGCCAGGTCGGTCATGCTCGTCGGCGACGAGGAGCGGATGCTCGGCTACATCGAGGTCGAAGACCGGCCACGGCCCGAAGCCCGGGATGCATTGCTGGCGCTCAAGTTGATCGACAGGGACTGCCGGCTCGTCATGCTGACCGGCGACCGGACCGGGGTTGCAGACGGCATAGCCGGCGAACTTGGAGCAATCGACGAAGTCGAATCCGAACTCATGCCCGACGCCAAGCTCGATGCGGTGCAACGGCTCCAGGCGCGTTACGGCAGCGCGGCGATGGTGGGCGACGGCATCAACGATACGCCGGCGCTTGCCGGTGCCAGACTCGGCATCGCGATGGGCGGAGCCGGTTCCCACCAGGCCATGGAGGTCGCCGATGTGGTGCTCATGCACGACGATCTCGGTCAATTGCCCCAGGCCGTTTCCATCGGCCGCAAGACTCAGCGGCTCGTCTACCAGAACGTCGCCCTCAGTCTCGGTCTCAAGCTCGCGTTCCTCGCGCTTGCCGTGCCCGGCATCGCAACGCTCTGGATGGCCGTGGTGGCCGATGTGGGCGCAACGCTTCTCGTAACGCTAAACGGCATGCGGATGTTGCGGGCGAAATAGCACGCGAACGCGCTCGACCCGGCAAGGACCAAGCCCGCAGTTGTTTTCGCTAAAATTGCTGCATGAACGCGCCCTGCCTCGACAACCGACCGGCAAAACCCACGTGAGCTATCTGTGGATCGGGCTCGGCAGCGCGCTCGGCGGCATGGCGCGCCATGGCTGCTCGGACCTGGCCGCACGCTATTTTGGTACGGCCTTTCCGTGGGGTACGCTGTTTGTCAACGTCACAGGTTCTTTGCTCATCGGCTTCCTTGCGTCACTGACCGTCGACGACGGCCGGCTCTTGCTGGCGCCCGATGCTCGCGCGTTTCTGATGGTCGGCCTGTGCGGCGGGTTCACGACGTTCTCCGCCTTGAGCCTGGAGACGCTCAACCTTGCCCGTGACGGCCAATGGATCGCGGCGAGCGGCAACGTCGTGCTCACTGTTGTGATCTGCCTGCTGGCTGTCGGGATGGGATACGCCGCCGGCACGGCGTTCAGCCGGTAGAGGAAGCCACGGTTCCGGGACGCAGCTATTTCCCTCGGCACGCTCTGCTGTTAGATTTGCGCGCGGAGGGATGCCGGAGCGGTCGAACGGGCTTGACTCGAAATCAAGTGTACAGCTTGCTGTACCGTGGGTTCGAATCCCACTCCCTCCGCCAACTTCTCACGGTCCTCTCCGGGGACATCGTTCACACTTCTGTTGTTGCCGTATACATATAAAAATATATTTTATATATTTCATGGCAGACCCTTCGTTGGAGCACTCCAGTTGATTTCTTCGGCCCGTGCGGGTAGTGGCGCCGCGCTATGTGCGTTTCTGGGGTCCATCGGCTTGTTTGCAAGTGTTGTCCACGCCCAGGGCACGACCCTCGGCTACATCTACGGCAGAGTGACCTCGGCCACAGGTCCCGTGTCGGGTGCCATCGTCACCGCCCTTGATCCGGACACCTCGCGGCGTCGCACGGCGGTCACCGACGCGGACGGTCGCTATAGGTTTTCGGCGCTTGCGGTCGGCCGCTACGCGGTATACGCGACGCTCGGCGGCCTGCAGTCGAGTTTCGTTCCCTCGGACGTGAACGTTGGCGAAGGCACGTCCATCGAACTGCTGCTGGAGAACCCAAGAGCTGTGGAGGAAGTCATCGTCGTCGGCGAGTCGGTGTCCCCGCTCGATGTCACACGGGCGGAGACTGCGAGGGTCGTGACTTCCGACGACATCCTTCGTCTGCCGATCCCGAGGGACCAGAACGCGGTGGTGCTGATGGCGCCAGGCGCGGTGCAGGGCGATCTGGCGTTCGGAGCGGCCGGGAACCGCGCCCACTACGGCACGGGCTCCGCGTATGCATCGCTGGGCGGCGCCTCGGTCGCGGAGAACGTCTACTACGTCAACGGCATGAACGTGACCAACTTCCGCAACGGGCTCGGTGCCAGCACCATTCCGTTCGAGTTCTACGACCAGTTCCAGATCAAGACCGGCGGCTACGGCGCCGAATTCGGGCGCGCCACGGGGGGTGTGGTGAACGCGGTCACGAAAAGGGGCTCGAACGAATGGCAATTCACCCTTGGCGGCTACTTCCAACCCGATTCGCTGCGCGGCGACGTGCCGAACGTGGAACATCCATCGCCGCGTATCGAATACGACTCGGCGGACGGGTTCGACGAGAGGGACGATTACAGTACGTTTGTCTCCGCCAGCGGACCGCTGGTCCGCGACCGGCTGTTCGCCTATGGCATCTACGAATTCAGGGATGTCGAAGTCAACGACTACAGCAGTTGGGGCCGGCTCTACCGGGAATCCGACGACGACGGATTCTGGGGTCTGAAACTCGATTGGCTGCTCAACGACGATCATCGCATCGAATACACGGGATTCTCGGACAAGAGAACCGTGGATCGCACAAGCTTGCGATGGAATGCGTCCACAAACACGCTCGGCCGGGAACTCGAAGAGACCGCGATTGGCCGCGGAGGCGACAATCACATCTTCACCTACAGGGGCTACTTCGGCACACGCCTGGCCGCGACGCTCATGTGGGGGACGAGCGAATACGACCTCAGCTCCGCGTCTCCGGCGGACGCCACATGCCCCGTCGCGATCGATTCCCGTTTCCGCGGTTTCAGGCAAATCGGCTGCTGGACCAACAGCGTCAAGGCCGCAGCGGACGATGAACGCGAGATCGGGCGGATCGATATCGAATGGGCTGCCGGTGACCAACACCTGATCCGCTTCGGCATGGACCGCGAACAGAACACTTCCTTCGACAGCCTGGGCTACTCGGGAGACGCGTATTTTCAGTACCGGACCGCGACGCCCGGAGAGCCTCTTCGCAACGGCGGGATCGTGCCCGACGCAGTGACACAAGTGACGCGCTACCGCGAGTTTTCGAGAGCCGGCCACTTCGACGTTCTTTCGACGGCGTTCTACGTCGAAGACGAATGGACGATCGCTCCCATCGATGCAACCCTGCGACTGGGTCTGCGCCACGAACGCTTCGACAACCGCAATGCGGCAGGTCAGTCGATCGTGAAGATTACGGACCAGTACGCACCGCGCATCGGTTTCTCGTGGGATGTCGGCGGCGACAGGAACTCCAAGCTGTTTGCCAACTACGGCCGCTACCACCTGCCGGTCGCGAGCGCCATCAATATTTTCCTCGGGAGTCCATGGTCCGCCACCGAAGGCTGGTACGTATTCGATCAACCGATCGCCGAGGACGGCAGCACGGTGCTTGGCGCGCAGATCGGCCAGACGACGGTGTTCGCCGATGGCTCTTCGCCCGATAGCCGCACCCTGGTCGATCAGGACATCGAGCCCATGGCGCAGGATGAGTTCATCCTCGGCTACGAGCGGCTCGTGTCGGACTACATTTTCGGTGTCACCCTGACCTGGCGCGACCTCGTCGAGGGCATCGAGGACATCACGATCGACCAGGCCATCGGCGACTACCGGGGAAACAACTACGTCCTCGCCAATCCCGGTCGCGATGTCCGGACCTTTTTCGATCTCGACGGCGACGGCAGCCTGGACGAACTCAGCTTGTCGGCGGAGCAACTGGGCTTTCCGTCCATGAAGCGCCGCTACAAGGCGGTGACGCTGGATCTGCAGCGCCGTTGGGACGGGGTGTTCTATGCACGTGCCTCGTACACCTGGTCGCGCAGCCACGGCAACTACGAGGGCACCGTGCGCAGCGATACCGGTGAGGATTTGACCGGCGCTACGACACAGTTCGACTCCAGGGGTCTTCTGGACGGTGCCGACGGCGATCTTCCCAATGATCGGCGCCATCAGCTCAAGATGTGGGGGGGCTGGGAATTTGCCGCCGACTGGCAGGCCAGCGCTGCGCTGCATTTCGCAAGCGGCCGTCCGCGCAATGCCTTCGGGTTTCATCCCAGCGACCCGTACGCACGGCTGCACGGACCGTTGGCCTTCTACCGGCAGGGCGAGTTGACGCCGCGCGGATCGCTGGGAACGACAGCGAACGTGTACCGACTGGATCTCGGTCTGAAGTACACTGCCGACACGTTCTTCGGCGGCACGCTGACAGCGCGGCTCGACGTTTTCAACGTGCTGGACCTGGATGCGGAACTGGAAGTGGACGAGTGGGCCGACCGCTGGGGCGGCCGCCGCGTTTCGCCCACCTTCGGATTTCCGACCCGATTCCAGCAGCCGCGAACGGTGCGCATCGGGCTGCGTTATGAGTTCTGACGCTGTCCGGTGCCGCGGGTGCGCGCCCGGCTCGTAGCCATATATATTGCTGAGAGAACGATGTCATGAGTCATTCGATCCTGCGTGCATGTGCCGGAACGGCTGCGGTCCTGTCGCTCTGCGTCCTGAGTTTGCCCGTGCAGGCGCAATCCCTGACCGTGGTGTCCTGGGGCGGCTCCTATGCCCGGGCCGTTCAGGCGGCGATTCACAACCCTTTTGCCGAAGAGACCGGCATCGAGGTCCGGCTCGAGGATTACAACGGCGGTCTCGCGCAGATACGCGCCCAGGTACAGGCGCGATCGGTGAACTGGGACGTCGTGGATCTGGAGATTGCCGATGCGATACGCGGTTGCGATGAAGGTCTGCTGGAATTCATCGACCCAGCCGATTTGCCGCCAGCCACCGACGGGTCGTCGCTTGAGGAGGACTTCTATCCCGACACGCTAAGCGACTGCGGCGCTGGCAGCTTGTTTTATTCCACGGTGTACGCCTACAACACGGAATCGCTGGCCGGCGAGCCGCCGCAGACGATCAACGACTTCTTCGATCTGGAACGATTCCCCGGCCGGCGCGGCATGCGTCGCGCACCGCTGGTGAACATCGAATTCGCGCTCATGGCCGACGGAGTCCCTGTGGATGAGGTTTATGCGGTCATGGACACCGAGGATGGCCTCGAGCGGGCGTTTCGCAAGCTCGATACCATCAAATCCGAAATCGTCTGGTGGGAAGCAGGCGCACAGCCGCCGCAGATGCTTGCCGACGGCGAAGTGGCCATGACGACGGCCTACAACGGGCGCATCTTCAACGCTCAGATCCTCGAGAACCAACCCTTCGTCATCGTCTGGGACGGACAGGTGCTGGACACCGGTCAACTGGGTATCGTGGCGGGCACGCCGCGACTGGCAGAGGCGATTCAGTTCGTGGAATTTGCCTCCCGGCCGGAATCCATGGCGCGCGTCAGTCGTTACATTGCCTACAGCCCGGTTCGCAGGTCCGCCGATGACCTGGTTTCCACGCACGAGGAAACCGGTATCGAAATGCGCCCGCACATGCCCAATACGCCGGAGCACACCGAGCGCGCCCTGAGAAGCGACTGGGAGTGGTGGAGCGACAACGCCGACGACGTAAACGAACGTTTTATCGTCTGGCTGACGCGCTAGTCCGGCCGCAGTGGCCTGACCCAGGCCGGAGTGACTCCGGCATTGCCAGGATTGTTCCAGGAAACTGGCCTGCAACTGCCGGGAAAGTCACCGGCGTGGAAATGCGCCCCCCAAATCCGGCATTATCTGTTTGCATGATATCCAGACAGAGGGAGGCGGCGATGCGACCTGCCACGCTGATTGTCCTTTTCGCCGCGAGCGCGCTGGCAAACGCGGCGGTTCGTGCGCACCATGCGTTTGCGACCGAGTTCGACGTGGAGCGGCCCGTCGAGTTCGAGGGCACGGTGACCAAAGTCGAATTGATCAATCCGCACTCGTGGATCCACGTCGAAGTCGTCGACGAGACTGGCGAATCTGTCGTGTGGATGATCGAAGGCGGCAGTCCGAACGCGCTGGTCCGGCGAGGTATCACGAAGAACTCGATACCGATCGGCTCGGAGCTTGTCATCCGCGGCTACCAGGCACGCGACCGTTCGAACCGTGCGGTCGGCCGCGACATGAGGTTCGCCGACGGGCGCGAGCTGTTCTTTCAGGGCACGCCAACGCCGAACTCGAGCGCGCAATGACGATTCGACGAATCGCATGGACGCTGGCCGTGCTGCTCGCCGCGGCGAACGCCACGGCGCAGGTCCTGACCGAGTTCCCACGCACCGCGGGCGGGCGCCCGGACCTGAGCGGCGTCTGGCAGGCAGTAGGTACGGCCCACTGGAATCTGGAATCTCACATTGCGGACTATCCCGTGCTGCTCGAGCTCGGTGCGCAGTTCGCCGTTCCTCCGGGTCACGGCGTTGTCGAAGGCGGCAGGCTCCCGTATCTGCCCGAAGCGCTTGCCGAACGGGACCGGCGCCATGCGCAACGCCTGACGGAGGACCCGGAAGGGAACTGCTACCTGGGCGGCGTGCCGCGCTCCTCGTACATGCCGTATCCGTTCCAGATCGTGCAGAACGAACGCGACATCGTCATCGTTTACCAGTTTGCGACCGGCTTCAGACGCATATTCGTGGACGGCGAAAGTGAAGCGCCGCTCGACAGTTGGATGGGCTGGTCGAACGGCCATTGGGAGGAGGACAGCTTCGTCGTCGACGTCACGGGTCTGAACGGCCAGACATGGCTGGATCGTGCGGGCAACTATGCGAGCGCGAATGCCCATATCGTGGAGCGCTACACGCCGATCGGGCCGAACCACCTCCAGTACGAAGCGACCATCGACGACCCGACGGTGTTTTCGCGATCCTGGACGATTCGCATGCCGCTCTATCGTATCGTCGAGGAGAACTATCGTTTGCTGGAGTTCAAATGCGAACCGTTTGCGGAAGAGAGAATATACGGGCATTTGCGCAAGCCCGGCACTGCACCGCCCGAAGGAACATCGAGACAATGAAACGTGAAGCCTGTTTGAACGCTACCGCCGCGCTTTTCGCGTCCGCCGCGGCGACGGCCGTGCTGCTTGCCGCCCCGCTCGACGCACTGGCGCAGACGCCGACCGTGGCAGACCATCCCCGCACGACCTGGGGCGTGCCGGATCTCTCCGGCGTCTACGCCGAGTTCACCGTCGCACCGCTCCAGCGCCCGCCAGAGTTCGGCGAAAAGGAGTTCTTGACGCCCGAGGAATTTGCGGCGTTCGAGCAGGCGCGGCTGGAGCAGGTGGACGAAGACGACGAGACGACTCCGGGAACGCCGGCGGATGTCCATTACGACTTCGGCACCTTTGCGTTGAGCGAGAACGAGGGCGTGACATCGCCGAACCTCCGAACCTCGATCGTCACAATGCCGGCCAACGGCAGAATCCCGCCGCTGCTGCCGTCGGCCGTGGCGCGACGCGAGGCGCGCGCCGAAGCCAGACGCGGGCATGAGTTCGACGGCCCGGAATTCAGGTCGTTGACCGAGCGCTGCATCATTTGGTCGAGCACGCTGCCACCGATCCTGCCGCGCGGTTACAACAGCAATCTGCAGATATTCCAGAGCCCCGGCTACGTCCTCATTCAGGGTGAAATGGGCGACCCGAGGATCATCCCGACGGACGGCCGCGAACTGCCGGGCGATTTGCTGCCGCAGTACAACGGCACGTCGGTCGGCCGCTGGGACGGCGACACGCTCGTGATCGAGACGGCGGGATTTCACCCCGCGACGGCGTGGCGAGGCGCGAGCGAAAACCTGCGTGTGACGGAACGTCTGACGCGGATCGACCACGATACGGTCGAGTACGCGTTCACGATTGTGGATCCCGATACCTGGGCGGAGCCGTGGGGCGGCGTCTACCCATTGACCCTGATGGACGCGGTACTCTTCGAGTATGCGTGCACGGAAGGCAACTACGGGATGGCGAACATTCTGTCGGGCGAGCGCGTGCGCGAACGCGAGGAGGCTGCGCGGTAGCTCTCGACCCGTTGAGTTCTCAGCCTGGTCTCGCAGGCGAACGCAGCGCAGGGAGAGGGTTCTCGAACCCGGTGATCGTGTGGCCCGACCGGAAACCTTCGCTGAGTGTTCCGCTGACCTCCCTGACTCGATCAGGTGTGAAGTCGAGTCTCCGCAGCCCCGCTAGTTCCCGACGATATCAACGAACTCCGACCACGCCGCCGGACGCCCGTGGATCGGCACGATCGTGTCCACCTCGAGTCCAAGCCGCCGCACCTGGTTCAGCAGCGTCATGTTGGCCTGGGTCGGTTCGGCGGGTTGCGCCTCGTGCGTATCGAAGAGATCGGCCTCGATGACCATGCGTTCACCGGGAAGGTAGGCCATGAGCATGCCTTCGACGCGGTCGAGCGGGTGCACGTAGGAAAGATTCAGGTTGCGCTGCCCGTCGCTGATGACGTAGTTCTCGGTCACGAGTTCGTAGTAGTAGCCTTCGGCGAGTTCGGTCGGCGGCCACAGCGAGACCATGTCGGGCGCCATCGTGCGCGGCGCGTAGTTGAGCACGTCGTTCGTGTAGAACGGAAAATTGACGCGGTGCGTCACGATCGTCGCGCCGATGTGCATGTAGGTCCTGAGCCCGCCGACATGGTCGTGATGCTGGTGGGTGTTGACGACGAAGCGGATCGGCTTGCCGGGAAACAGATCGACGACCGTTTCGATCACGGCGAGGCTGCGCGCCTCGTCGATCGGCGCCTCTATGACCGTCACGAAGTCGTCGAACTCGACGGCGACGCTGTTGTGCGATGAGCCGCCGAGCAGAACCACGCCGTCGGCGAGTTCCTGGCTTTCGACGGTGACCGAAAATTCGGCGTTCAGCACGGACTCGGGCACGTTGATGTCCGTATTGCAGTCATTCGCGCTGATGTCGTCGAGAATGCCGCCGAAGGCATTGTGACCGGCGTTGATGCTCTGTGCCTGGTAGTTGTCGTCCCAACCCTGGTGGCTGTGCCAGCGGGTCGGAAAGCGGATGCCGTTGCCGAGATCGGCGTACTCGTCGTTGAAGAATTCGTGCTCGTAGTTCATGTCGCCGAGCACCGGATCGCCGACCCAGGTGTGGATGCGTTGCAGCAGGTTCTCGCTGTTGACCGTCGCGTCGACACGGTACTTGCCGAACATCGTGATCGAGACGATCCGGACGCGCTCCGGCTGCGTCGTCGGTCCGTCGCGGCCCATCTCACCGAGTTCCCAGCGCCAGCTTGCGACCGGGTTCGCGCCGGGCAGGCGCGCGGCCTTGAGAAAGCCGTGCGGATTGAGCCACATGTCGAGCTGCCAGATCTCGGCGTCTTCCGGACGCGCCGCAACCGGCAAGGCATCCTCGCCGTCCTGGTGCCAGGCGTGGTCGCCCATGACGTAGAAGTGCTGACGCGCGTTGCGTTGCGTCGGCGTGCCGCTCAACCAGCCGACGCCGTACTTCCACGAGGCCGGATTCGCTCCGGGCATGCGGTCGAAGGTCTCGATCATCGTGCCGGCGTCCCAGTCCATCGTCCGCGAGTAGTTCTCCAGCGGCGCACCGCGCGGCCAGTCGACGTTCTTGTCGTTGAGGCGCTGCTGGCCGACGGCGCCCGAATACGCTTCGCCGGCGACCGTCACGCACTGGAGATTGCTTGCGCCGATGGCTTGTTCGGCGGCGCTCAGTATGGGTTCAGGATCGAGATAACCGGGCGGGAAGTCCTGGGCCGCGGCTTGTGTACCGGTGAGCAGGAGTACTGCGCAGGGTAGAGTGGTGTGGATTCGGGACATCGATGTTCTCTCGTGGTTGTTCGCTGCGATTCTACTCGACGCGGTGGTGCGGTTGAGTACGGAGAGCTTGAGATCGTTCGTGCCTGTTGGCTGCCCACCCGATGACGCCATCCGCTCGTGGCACGCCCAGCGTGCAAGGCAACTGAGAATTCATGGCTGCGAGTTCACACCGGGATCGTGCCGCACGGCTGCGGCAGGTCCAACGCAGAAAGGGGTTGAGAGTTCCTTGATACTCGGCCGTGCGGCGACGATGATGCCGCTCGGCTATTCAAGCAGGAAAGTGGCCGCGACCGCGCAGTGATCCGGGTGCGGCGTCTCTCGGGGCAGTTCCCTGATGGAGCCTGGGACGAGCAGCCGAGACGCGGCGGGGTTTGCGACCAGGTGATCGACGAATTCGGAGAAATCCGGGTCGCACTGCGTGTCGATTTCGCCTGTCAGCAGCTGCAGTCTGGCCGAGCGCGGCGCCAGTGCGCGCCAGCCCCAGTCGCGTGGTATCGCAAGGCGGCGGTTGAAGTCGCCGAGCATCACGAACGTGGAGTCCTCGTCGCGCCGCGCCTCGACCCACTGGCCAAGTTCATCGAACTGTTCACGCAGCGTCGCACAGGTCCTGCTGCGCCGGGAACTGCGGTCCTCACGCTCGCCCCAGCAGCCGGAGGCGAGATGCACGGACAGGAGTCTGAGCTCGCGGCCGTCCACGGTTACGGTAATGTCGGTACCCCAGCGATAGTTCCGGCTTCCCGCCGCAATGTCCTCGAGATCGGGGTGGCGCTGCCACGCGAGCGCGCTCCTGATCGCGAAGCCCGTGCCCTGGTGATTGAGCCGTGCCTCGGGCCTGTCGTAGCAGGGCGGGCCTGCGCCCGTGGACGGGCGGGACGAGAAGGCGATGTCCCACTCGCCGGACGGAAAGATGCGCCGCGCCGCCGCCTCGTTCTCGACTTCCTGGAAACCGACGACATGCGCGTCGAGCGCGGCAATCCGGCGTGCAAGCTCGGCGTAGTCGGACTCCGTTCTCGGCACGCAGCCCTCGCCGACGGTGTCGTTCAGGTGCTCGAGGTTCCAGGTTGCGACCGTGAATTCACTGGCGCGGCCGTCCGACAAGGCGAGCGCAGCCAGGGAAGCGCAGAGCAGAAAATTGATCGTCGCCGTGCTCACGGCAACCTCCGTTCGGAACCGCGGTCAGTATACGTCCGGTCCCGCTCGCGAAAGTAGACACATGCGCCTGGAACAGACACAAGGAAAGCTAAATCAATGGCTTATGAGTATCTGTCCGGTGGACGCGGCGCCGAATCACGGTGCCGGAAACCCGTGCTCGCGCAGGACCGCGGCAATCTCCTCGAGGATTGCCGGATCGTCGATCGTGGCGGGAATCGCATGCTCCCTGCCGTCGGCCATGGCGCGCAGAGTGCCGCGCAGGATCTTCCCCGAGCGGGTCTTCGGCAGCCGCTCCACGAGGACGGCCTGCTTGAACGCGGCCACGGGCCCGATGCGTTCGCGGACCAGCGCGACGACCTCGCGGACGATGTCGGCTTCGGGACGACCATGGCCCGATTTCCGGCACAAAAAGCCGAGCGGGACCTGGCCCTTGATGGCATCGGCGATGCCCGTCACGGCACACTCGGCGATATCCGGGTGCGCAGCCAGAACCTCCTCGATCGCTCCGGTCGACAGCCGATGCCCCGCGACGTTGATGACATCGTCGGTACGCGTGAGCACGTGTACGTAGCCGTCGGCGTCGATGTAGCCCGCGTCACCCGTCGTGTAGTAGCCCGGAAAACGCTGAAGATAGGCCTCCCTGAATCGCTTGTCCGCGTTCCAGAGTGTGGGAAGCGTTCCCGGGGGCAATGGCAGCTTGCAGGCGATCGCGCCGATGCGGTCCGCCGCCGCGGGTTTGCCGTCGTCGTCGAGCACGCGCACATCCCAGCCCGGAACCGGCTTGTTGGCCGATCCCGGACGGATCGGAAAGAGGCCCAGTCCGCGCGGATTGGCGGTGATTGCCCAGCCGGTTTCCGTCTGCCACCAGTGATCGATGACGGGTCTGCCAAGCTGGGCGCCCGCCCAGTTCAGGGTTTCCGGATCGCTGCGCTCGCCGGCCAGAAACAGCGCTTGCATGGAACTCGTATCGTGCGCGGCGATGAACCGGCCTTCCGGGTCGTCGCGGCGTATCGCGCGCAGCGCCGTCGGCGCCGTGAACATGACCTTGACGCGGTGCCGCTCGACGATGCGCCAGAACGTTCCCGCGTCGGGTGTGCCGACGGGCTTGCCTTCGAAGAGCAGGGTCGTTGCGCCCTTGAAGAGCGGCGCGTAGACGATGTAGGAGTGACCCACGACCCAGCCGACGTCGGATGCGGCCCAATAGACATCGCCGGCCTCAATGCCGTAGATCGCCTGCATGGACCAGTTGAGCGCGACCGCGTGACCGCCGTTGTCGCGCACGATGCCCTTGGGCTGCCCGGTCGTGCCCGAGGTGTAGAGGATATAGAGCGGGTCGGTCGCGGCGACCGCGACGCACTCGTGCGGTTGCGCTGCCGCAAGCGCCTCGCTCCAGTCGATGTCGTCCGGTCCGAGTTCGGCTGCAAGCTCGGCACGCTGCAGGATGATGCAGGCCGAGGGCTTGTGCGCGGCCATGCCAATTGCGGCATCGAGCAGGGGCTTGTAGGCTACGACGCGGCCGGGTTCGAGACCGCAGCTTGCGGACACGATGGCGCGCGGCTTCGCGTCGTCGATGCGCGTGGCAAGCTCGGCGGCCGCAAAGCCGCCGAAGACGACCGAATGCACCGCGCCCAGACGCGCGCAGGCCAGCATCGCGACAACGGTTTCCGGCACCATCGGCATGTAGATGATGACGCGATCGCCCTTGCGGACGTCGGCTTGCGCAAGCGCGCCGGCGAACCTTGCCGTGAGAACGAGCAGCTCCGCGTAGCTGTAGGTTCGTGACCCGTCGGTCATGACGCTCTCGTAGATCAGTGCGGGCTGCTCCGCGCGGCCGCGTTGCACGTGCCGGTCCAGGCAGTTGTAGCAGGTGTTGAGTTGTCCGCCGGAAAACCAGCGGTACAACGGCGCGTCAGAATCGTCGAGGACGCGTTCCCAGGGTTCAATCCAGTCGACGCCGCTCGCGGCCTCGGCCCAGAAGCCTTCCGGATCGGACAGTGAACGTTCCCAGGCGTGGGCGTATGCGTCGGGCATCGGCGATCTAGCAGCTCGAAGCCAAACTCCAGCCGGGTTCGACCCCGCGACGAGAGCTTACGCCGCGGCACGGTGAGCCCGATCGCCCGGACGTTCCGGTTCGATGGCCGAGGAGCACGCGGCCCGCCGGGAAACCCTGCGGTGGCGGGGCCGGTCCAGGCCCGAGTTCAGGTCGACGCCTGCAGGTCGCGTGACCCTCCGCCGGCGCGTACGGCGCCACTGTCAGTCGCCGCGGAAGTTGAGTTCGACACAAACGCCGTTCGGATCCCGGACGAAGAGTTGCCGAAGCGAAATGTCACGTACGAGGTTGCGACTGAAGTCAAGTCCGCTCGCCTCGAGCCTTGCGACGGCACCGTCATAGTCCTCCGCATTGAACGCGACATGGTCCAGCGACCCGGTGCCGGCTGCGCGTTTCGAGTGCGGGAGACCTTGCGCCTCGGCCCAGACCGTGTACGACGCCCACTCGCACACATGAATGCAGGGCGTGTCGCCGACGTAGAACCACGCCCCCTCGAATCCGAGTTCCGGGCGGTAACCGTCGGTCATGCCGAGCACGTTGCAGTAGAAATCCCTTGTATCTTCCAGGTCGTCGGTATTTACGGTGACGTGGTCGAGTTTCTGTAATGCCATTGTTGCTCGCTCGTCGCGTGTGCCGAAGTGCGTCCGGCGGAGTCTACAACGATCGCTTCGCGGAGCCTATCGCGCGGTTGCCGAGCACGTTCGTCGAGCGTTCCGGTCGCGTGCGGGATATACGCGCACCCATGTACCGTATATCGTGTACGGCTTCGTCAACTGGCCACAGCAAGGGGCAGCCGGATGTCCGGAGCCGATACGCAGCGAAGCTACCGGCGCATCGCCACCGAGGAAGCGTTCGCGCCGAGCGACATGATCGCGAGTTACAAGTCGTTGATCACAGGCGGCGCGACGAACGACCCCGGCTTCGAGAGCCTCATGGGCTACTTTCTCTTCAACGAAAGCCCGCGCACGAACGCCATTGTCGAGCGCCTGCAGGATCTCGGCGACCGGCGCATCGGCGACATGGACCCGGGGGCGTTTGCAGGGACCGCGCGAGCCCGCGCGACGATTGGTCGGCATATTCGGGGGCATCGATGAGACAGACGCGAAGAGAGTTCCTGAGGGCTGCGGCATCGGCAGGCGTTGCGATGTGCGGTTGCGAGTGGGCGATTGCGCAGCAGGCCGCTTCGGGGCCGCGCCGCGGTCCGACGGTCATCAACGGTGAACGGGTCCGCACGATCGACATGCACGCACACATCCTCGTACCGGAGGTCTGGGAACTCATCGAGGGCTACGAGCGCGCGGAGTCGGACATCGGCGCATTCCTGCGCTCGCCGATGGCGCCGCGACTCACGAGCATGGATGACCGTCTCGAGGACATGGACCGGCAGGGTATCGACGTTCAGGCGCTGACGCTGCACTTCCAGCATCAGCACGATTGGGCAGAGCCGGAGCTTGCCGACGCGATCGCGAGGCTACTGAACGAGAAGATGTCCGAGGTCGTGGCCATGCATCCCGACCGCCTGGTCGGGCTCGGCGCCGTGTCCTTGCAACACCCGGAACTCGCGGTCGGGCAACTCGATTATCTGGTGCAGGAACTGGATCTGCGCGGCGTCATGATGACGACGCTGATCGGCGACGAGGAGATTTCCGCGCCGCGTTTCGAGCCGTTCTGGACGCGGGCCGAAGAACTTCAGGCCGTGGTTTTCATCCATCCTGAAGCCAGCTTCGGCGATGCCGGCGGCCGCTTCGCAGGCGCAGGCGCGCTCGGCAATACGGTCGGAATGCCACTCGACACGACGGTCGCGATGTCGCACATGATCTTCAGCGGCTTCCTGGACCGCCATCCGCGGATCCGGATCGTCTGGTCGCACGGCGGTGGCTATCTGCCGTCCTATATCGGCCGTTCCGACAATTGCGCACAACGCACGAGCGGCTGTCAGGGCATCGAGAAAACGCCGAGCGAATACCTGCGCCAACTCTACTACGACACGGTCGTCTACTCCGCCGACAATCTGGCGCACCTGATCAACGAGGTCGGCTCCGACCGGATCGTGCTCGGCACCGACTACCCGTTCCCGATCGCGGCCGAGGATCCGGTCGGCGACGCACTGGCGGTCGAAGGGCTCGGCGACGACGAACTCGTTGCCATCCTCGGGGGCACGGCGGCGGAACTCCTCAGGCTGTAGGCCGCTACGGCTGCGCGGGTCAGGTCAGGACGTTGACGGGTTCGCCGTCGAGCCAGGCACGGATGTTGGCGACGGTCGTCGTGAAAAAGAGCTCGTAGTTCTCCTTCGTCACGTAACCCGTGTGCGGCGTCAGGGCCGTGTTGGGAAGGTCGCGCAGGGGATGGTCGGCGGGCAGTGGTTCGGTGTCGTAAACGTCGAGGCCGGCGCCGGCGATGCGGCCGGATTCAAGTGCGTCGAGCAGGGCCATTTCCTGGACGATCGGTCCCCGGCTCGTGTTGATGAAATACGCCGTGGGTTTCATCAGGCCGAAGTCGGCCGCGCCGATCAGGCCGCGGCTGCGGTCGCCGAGCGTGAGGTGCACCGTGACGAAGTCGGACGTGGCGAAAAGCGCCTTGCGCGACACGAGCCTGACCCCGAACTCCTCGCAGCGCGCCTGCGTCAGGTTGAGGCTCCAGGCCACGACATTCATGCCGAATGCCTGACCGATTCCTGCGACCTGCGGGCCGAGCCTGCCGAGACCGACAACGCCGAGTGTCTTGCCGTTCAGGCCGACGCCGAGGCCTTCTCCCCAGCGTCCTTCGCGCATGATTCGATCGTCCTCGGGCACGCGCTTGGCGAGCGCGATAATGAGCGCCCAGGCGTGCTCGGCCGCGGGGTAGGGCAGGATCGGCGTTCCGGTGACGACGATGCCGTTAGCGCGCGCCGCTTCGAGGTCGATCGAGGCGTTGCGCCTGCCCGTCGTGTTGAGGAGCGCGAGATTCGGCAGCCTGGCGAGCAGCGATCGCGGAAACGGCGTGCGCTCGCGCATCATCGTGACGATCTCGAACGGTTCGAGGCGTTCGGCGACCGCGTCCTCGTCTGCCAGGTGATCGTGGAAGACGCTGATCTCGACGGCGTCCCCGATGGCGGCCCAGTCCGCGGACCCGAGCGCTGCGTTCTCGTAGTCGTCGATGACGGCAAGTTTCTTCATGGCATAGGCATTGAGGGCTAGTCCGCTGCCGGTATGCACTCGGTCTGAAAAAGGCGCCAGCGGCGACTGTCAGCCTCGTTGATGAGCACACAGTTCTCACCGTTGATTACGAGGCGGAACCGGACCGGCTGGTCGAGCAGGCGGCCGATTGCGGGCTGATCCTCGATCGAACGCGGGGGCGCGCGTTCGAGGATCAGCGTACTCGTCTCGGTCAGCGCGTCGTCGGCCAGCGCAATGGCCGTGTCGTTGACCGCGGTCGTCACGACGCGCGTGAGTTCGAAACGCGACGTTGGCGTCGGGTTCACGATGAGAGCGGGCACGTCCTCGAGCGTGGCCCGTCCGCCGCGGCAGGCGGACAATACGACGAGCGTCGCGACGATAAACGTGATTGAAACGCGGGGCATCCCTTACCTGCTATTAGCTGTCCGTTGATCCTGCGATTCCCGGCGCGGTGCGGGAACCGGACGTGACTTTAGCGCATTCGCCCGCGGTCGGCGACGCAGATTGCCCACGCGGGCACCGCAGCGGCGGACCGGGCTCCGTTTCGCCGGTGCCACGGCGGAGGCGGCCATCATGGCAATCCATCCAGCCAGCGGTTCTCCCTGAACGGCGACCGATTGAGCGCGACGTCGTCCGCGGGAAACTCGGTTGCACCCGTAGCGGCCCCGGCCGCGGGAAAATTCCGCAGGATCGTGCTTGCCGGGGGCGCGGGGCAGGTTCCGTCGACCCGATATGCGAGCGCCGCGGCAAGTCTGCCTTCCTCCAGGTCGCCGAGCGGTCGCGTGAAGTCGTCGTCCACGGCACAGCCGGGAATCGTCGTGTCGGCCCGGCCAGTGAAGTTGTCCGGCGAGAAACCGTCGGCATAGTCGCCGAAGCCCTTGGCGTTCACACCCCTGAACTGAATCGAGAAGTAGGTCGTACCGCAGTTGTCGGCCGGGTAGAAGCCATACGGCTTGCCGCAGGTTGATCCGCCGATCTGAATGACCTCGACGTCGACGCCGCGCAGGCCGTTCATGATCGATTCGCTGGCCGAGCAGGTCCCACGGCCGGTCAGGACGAACACGCGCGGCAGATCCAGTGACGGGAGCCGCGTCCCGCGATATTGCGAATCCCCGATCGACTCCGGCAGGAACTCCAGCGGCGTCAGCGGCCTGCCCGTAACCGGGTTCGTAACCGGGTGCTTGTCGTTGAACCGGATTTCCTCGAACGCGCGACCGGCTGTCGGGACCGGTCCGGCGATCATGTAGGCGAGCTCGCTCGCGATGTAGAGAAAGCCGCCGCCGTTGTAGCGCAGGTCGAGCACGAGGTCGGTGATTGCGGCCTGTTCGAGTTCGTTGACCGCTTCGATGAGCGCGGGTTCCGACGTCGCGATGTGATCGCTGAAGAACATGTATCCGACGCTGCCGGTTGGTGTATCGATGGTCTTGACGTGTTGCACCGGCTCGAGCGTGACGAACTCCGAGCGCAAGGTGACCTCGCGCGACGTGTCTGAACCCGGATCCTGAATCCGGAAGGTATGCGTTTCGCCGGCACCATCGGGAAAGAGTCCGGAAATCAGCGCGTCGACGGCGGCGGCATCCGTTGCGTTGACGACATCAACGCCGTCGATCTCGAGCACGACCGCGCCGCGCGCGAGATTCGCCGGGGCCCGCGTGGCGGGCGTATCCGGCGATGTATACGCGACGACGATGTGCCGCGGTACCGTGCGCGCGACCAGTGCCCACTCGACCCCGTAACCGGCGGAAACGCCCGATTGTGCCAGGCGGTTCCACTCTTCGGTCGTATAGGTGAAGTGGAAACGGTCCTTGGGGTTCCCCGACGACGTGAGTTCTTCGGTCCTGAGCAGGTCGAAGTAGTCGCGTGTCGGGTACAGCCCGGGGTCGCGGTCCATGATCTCGTCGTACCAAAGATAAAGGTTATTGCTCCAGGAGCGCAGCCAGTTGTTTTCGGCAAGCGTCGAGCCCTGAATGTCCGGGTAGGGCCGGCCCGTTTCCGGATTGTTGCCGCTGCGCGGGATTTCGCACTGCGCAGCAAAGGTCTCGGCCGGCAGGAAGACGTTCGGCGTCCAGGTTGAACCTTGCGGCGGCGGTGGTTCGGGGTCCGGGTCCGTGGGCGGATCCGGTGGCGGATCGGGGTCCGTGGGCGGGTCCGGTGGCGGATCGGGCGGTGGGTCCGGGTCTGTAGGCGGGTCGGGCGGTGGATCCGGCGGCGGCTGCTGGACGGGTGGCGGCTCCGTTGGCGGCGGCGGAGTCGAGCTGCTCCCGCCCCCACAGGCCGCGAGAGCGCAGATCGCAAGAACGATAAGGGCGTGTCGAAAACGCATCGCGTTCACAGGCTCCGCTTCCCTGCGGGGCGGGCAATGGCGGACGCGATGCGCCATTGCCCGCCAGGAGCCTGCACCGCAGGAAGTCGCGATCGAGAAAACTCGCTATCGTCGTCCCTTCGGTCGATCGATTGAGGAGAGTATCGAGCCATATTTGACGAAATCGACCGGGCGCTGGGGCGGATGAGAGCGGAATTGCAGCCGCGACTTCCTGCGACGCGGGCTCCTGGCACATTGGCGGGGCTATTGCATCGGCCGAAACTGCACAGAATGTCCAGAATTGTACGTCATGGGACTCTGCCTGCGGCGGACGGTTCACGCTGCGCGTGGGCACGTCGATTCCGGCACAATACCGCCATGCCGCAGCACCGCCCCAACGTCGTCCGCAATGCCGCCGCGGAGCGCAACAAGGCGCCGATCCTCGACGTGCTGCAACGTGCGCTGCCGCGGACGGGAACCGTGCTGGAGATCGCGAGCGGCACGGGTCAACATGTCGTGTACTTCGCACGTGCGCTGCCGGAACTCGTCTGGCAGCCGAGCGACTCCGACGGCCGCGCGCTCGCGTGGATCGAGTCGCTCGTCGATGCGAGTGCGCTCGCCAACGCGAGAATGCCGCTGCGGCTCGACGTGCATGAGCAGCCCTGGCCGGTCCCGGGCGCCGATGCGGTGGTGTGCATCAACATGATCCACATCTCGCCGTGGACAGCGACCGAAGCCTTGTTTCGCGGCGTCGACGGTGTCCTCGGAGAAACCGCGCCTCTCGTGCTCTACGGTCCCTACAGGCGTGACGGCCGGCACACCGCGCCGAGCAACGAGGCCTTCGATGCGAACCTCAAGGCCCGGAACGCCGAGTGGGGCGTTCGCGATCTCGACGACGTCGCAGCCGAAGCCGGCAAATATGGCTTCCTGCTCGACGAAGTCGTCGAGATGCCGGCCAACAACCTGACGGTCGTGTTCAGGCGCGGTTGAGTGTTCGCTGCAGGCCGGGGTCCGGACTCGTCGGAAGCCGCCGTCGGCAATCCAGAGGAGTCCTCGCGGATCCGGAGCGGTTCGAGACGACGGTCTTGTTTCGACACCGAGCCTGCGGTGCTTGGCGGGCGTTTGCTCCGTCGATAAACTGAGCCGGTTTTATGCGGAGCGAATCATGGCGAAGATTCCCACAGCGCTGCAGCCGCACATCAACGACGCCTTGTGGCCGGATACACCGCTCCTCGGAACCGTGGATGGCGACGGTTACCCGCGGATTTCCCTGCGCGGCAGCACCTGCGTATTCGATGACGAGACGATAGCGTTCTGGGAACGCAGCCGGGGCGGCGTGAGCGACATCGCCGATGGCGACAAGATCATGGTCTTCTACCAGAAAACCGAACTCCGGGAGAGCCTGCTGCCATTTGCGGGCGTCGCGCGGTTTTTCGGAACGGCGACGGTATACAAGGACGGTCCGGTTCGCGAGAAGGTCTGGGACAGGATTCTGCAGGTCGAACGCGAACGCGATCCGGAGAGAAACGGATTCGCGGTGCTCGTCAAGGTAGAGCGTGCCGAAGATCTGCGCGGCGCGCCCTTGCAGGACTCCGACGCATCCTGAGCGCTGAGAAACGCCCGCGCTTAAGCCTTGCCGCTCAACGGCGGAAACGTCGCCAGACTGACTGTAACGACAATCGGGAGCTGAAATGCGAGCCATGGTCATCGTGCTTCTCGCGGCGCTCGCTGCCGCGTGCACGGATTCCACACGGGACAACCCGGCACCGGAACACGCCGAGACAGTGACCGCCGAACCGAACGACACCGCGGAGCGCTCCGGCGAACGTTCGGGCGTGACGGGCGATGCCGCAGGGGCGAACCGCGCGAGCGCGCAGTCCGCGGCGCCAGCCGGGCAAGCAGGCAGCCAGTCCGGGAACGAGGCGGCTCGCGCGAGCGCCGAGGCGGCCGCGGTGGATGCCCAGGTACGCCAGTGGATGGCGCAACTTGGCCTCGAGCAGAAGGCCCGTCTCGTCAGCGGTTCACGCGGCGACCCCGAGAGCCTCGAGCAGGACATCGACCGGGTCCCCGGCGCGGCGGGCTACACGGTTGCGCTTCCCGAACTCGGCATTCGCGACGCGGTTCTCGCCGACGGGCCGGCGGGCCTGCGCATCCTGCCGCAGCGCGAAGACGACGCTGCGACCTACTATGCGACGGCGTTCCCGGTGGCGACGGCGCTCGCGTCGACCTGGGATGTCGATCTCGTCGAACAGGTCGGTATCGCAATGGGCGAGGAGATCAGGGAGTACGGCGTTGATGTGTTTCTCGCGCCGGGTATGAACCTGCACCGCAATCCGCTCGGGGGTCGCAATTTCGAGTATTTCTCCGAAGACCCGCTGTTGTCCGGGACGATGGCCGCGGCCGTGGTCAACGGCGTGGAGTCCAACGGCGTCGGCGCGACGATCAAGCACTACCTCGCCAATAACCAGGAAACGAACCGTCAGCTCATCGACACGCTGATCAACGAACGCACGCTGCGCGAAGTCTACCTGCGCGGCTGGGAAATCGCCGTCGAACGCTCGCAACCCTGGGCGATCATGAGCGCCTACAACCAGATCAACGGCAGCCCCGTGTCGGAGTCGCGCGATCTGCTGACTACGGTGCTTCGGGACGAATGGGGCTTCGAAGGCGTGGTCATGACCGACTGGTTTGCCGGCGATGACCCGGTCGCCCAGATGAAGGCCGGCAACAATCTGCTGATGCCGGGTGTGCCCGAGCGCAGCGAGGCGATTCGCCGCGCGCTTGAGACCGGCGAACTCACCGAGGCGGAACTCGATCTCAACGTAGAACGCATCCTGACGATGGTTGCGCGGTCGCGTTCGCAGCAACGGTATGCGTACAGCAACGAGCCGGACCTCGAGGGGCACGCCGCAACGGCGCGCGCGGCCGCGGCCGAGGGCACGGTGCTGCTCAAGAACGACGGCGCGGCGCTGCCGCTGGCGGACAACGAAAGAAACATCGCCGCTTTCGGCGCGACCTCGTACGAGTTCATTGCGGGCGGTTCCGGCAGCGGTGACGTCAACGAGGCCTATACCGTCTCGCTGGTACAGGGGCTCGATGAGGCGGGTTTCGAGATCGACGCGGAACTCGCGCAAACCTATGCCGACTATCGCGCTGTCGAGGAGGCCAAACTGCCGGTGCCCGAGTTCTTTTTCGAACTCGTGCCGCTGATTCCCGAAATGCCGCTCGATCCGGCCGCGATCGACCGGGCCGCGCAGACCGCCGACCTTGCCGTAGTCACGATCGGACGCAATTCCGGCGAGTTCCAGGATCGCGAGATCGAGGCCGACTTCGATCTGAGCCAGGCCGAGCAGGCGATGCTCGCCGACGTTTCGGCAGCGTTCCGCGCCGAGCAGAAGAAGGTGGTCGTGATCCTCAATGTCGGCAACGTGATCGAAACCGCGAGCTGGCGCGAACACGCCGACGCGATCATCCTGCCCTGGCAGGGCGGACAGGAGGCCGGGCACGCTGTTGTCGACGTGCTCACGGGCAGGGTCAACCCGTCGGGCAAGTTGCCGACGTCCTTCCCGCTCGCCTACGGCGACGTACCGTCGGCGGCCTCGGCGATGAGCTTTCCGGGTATTGAACTGTCGGAAGAGGAGGTGCCCGGGTTCGGGGCCTTGTCGCGCGGCAGGCCGGCGGAGGTCGAGTATCGCGATGGCCTCTTCGTCGGTTACCGCTACTACGACACGTTTGATGTGGAGCCGGCCTGGCCCTTCGGTCACGGCCTGTCCTACACCACGTTCGAGGTGGACGCGGTGCAGCCCACACTCACCGATTCCGGCTACCGCACCGCCGTGACGGTTACGAATACCGGCGACTTCGCCGGCAAGGTAGTCGTGCAGGTTTACGTCGAAGCGCCGTCGGAGCGGCTTGTCAAGCCGGTTCGGGAACTGCGGGCCTATGCCAAGAGCGCATTGCTCGAGCCCGGCCAGTCGCAGACGCTTGAAATCGACGTCCGGGTCGAGGATCTCGCCTCGTTCGACCCGGACGCGCGCGCATGGATCGTGGACCCGGGCGAGTACCGGTTCCACGTCGCGACATCATCGCGGGATATACGCCAGAGCTTCTCCGTCGAACGGGCCGAATCTCTGCGCGCGAAGGAAGCGATTGCCGACCTGCGCCACGAGCGCGTCGTCGAGGAACTGGTGCCGGGCCGTTAACCGCGGTCGAGCATGACCGGGATGATCAGGTCTTCCTCGTCGCCGAGGTGGCGCAGCAAGCGCCGGAACGTCGTCTCGCTGCAGGCGATGTAGCGGTCGGCAGCGTGACGCGTGGCGTCGTCCGCATTCTCGCCGCGAATTGCCTCGAAGAAGGCGTTGACGGTCGTTACGACCTCGGAGATTCCCTCGTGCAGCAGTTCGTGGTCGGCCGCGAGTGCGTCGAAACCGGGTGCCAGCCGCTCTTCGGCGGCGCGGAACGCCGGGAAGTAGTGGTAGTCCTCGATCTGGTGATGCCCGTGCAGGTGCGCCAGGAAATTCTGCAGGCGCGGCGCGAGCCAGCTCGCAAAGACCATCGCTTCGCTGCGCCCTTCGCGGTAATCGTCGCCTGCGGACTTAAGCGCCGTGCTCTGGTGGCGGAACCAGTCGTGCTTGTCGAGCCAGAACTCGGCGACCGGCGACGGTCTGGATCTCCAGGTTTCGCGCGGAAACTTGTCGAGCAGCACGCGCAACTCGGCCGGCCAGCCCGTGCGGCTGTCGAGATCGAGACTCGCGAGGTCTCGAGTCTTGCGCAGTGCGTTTTCGGTCATTGGGCTCTGGAGATCGTCAGCCGTGCGGGAGGGGATTCGTTCTGCGCGGCGTCGCGTGCGAGCAGAGTATAGGTTACGGACGACGCCAGCGGTGGATCGGCATCCACGAAGGACGTCGCGGTAAGCAGCGCGATGACGCTGCCGTCGCGCGCAAGGACGTAGTCGACGACGCCGGTGTTGTCCGCGGGGGAGTCCCAGCTCAGCCTGAGCGAGTTTTCCCCGGCAGTCGCCCCGAGGTTGCGTGGCGCGACGGGCGGTAGCGCATCGGCGCCGTGGCGTTCGGTCCTGAGTGCAGGTCGATCGAACGGGAATCGTTCGTCGCGTACGCGCGGATCGGTCAGCGCGTTTTCGAGAAACGCGCGGATATCGCCCTCTGTCACGTTGCTCATGTTGAAGGCATAGTTGCCTCCGCCCGGGATCACGTCGCGCTCGGCCAAGACCGCGCCCGTGCGGTAAAAGCCGATGGCGGCGCCGAGCGTCTGAAACTCCCCTGTGTGCATGAACCGGGGCCTGAGGCCCACGTTCCTGAGGCTCGGCACCCGAACTTCGCCTGCATCTTCGGGATCGCCCGTAACGGCCTGCCGGCCAGGGTCGTAGTCGGCGCGTCTCAGCCCGATGTTGAAGTAGTCGTTGTTAGTGAACAATGGCGCTTCGTGGCACTTGACGCACTGAAAGTCCTGCATCGCCTGCCAGCCGAGGATTTCGACCTCGCTCATCGCGTCGGAATCGCCCGCCTGGTGGCGGTCCCATGGCGTCTGATTCGGCAGAAGCGTCCGTTCGTAGCTCGCGATCGCGAACGCGATGCGCACCGGGGTAATCGCCGGGTCGCCGAACGCGTCGGCGAAGAGCTTCGGATAGTCAGGCGAGTCGCGAAGCGCCGTGGCGAGGTCGTCGGGCAGATCGCTTGCGACACCCAGCGGAGTCGCTCGGACAAGCTTGCTTGTGAGTTCCTGCCAGGTCCGTCCGTGCTTTGCCATTTCGGCCTCGTTCGAGAGCGCCGCAAGTGCCTGGTTCTCGAGTGCTCCGCCTGCTTCGATCGCGATCCGTCCCGTCAGGGGGTCGCGGAACTCGCCTGCCGCGCTGCCGTCCCAGAACGCTTCACTGGCCCATAACGAACCGAAATTGGACAAGCTCAGGCGAGACGTAACCTGGCGTTCGAAGCCGAAGACGGGGTGCTCAGTCGGTCGGCCGTGGCTGTCGAGGCTCACGATTCCAGGCGAGCCCCTGACATCGTCTATCGTGCCGGGATCCGTACCCGGATGTCTGCCCATGCGGGGGTCCACGCCACCGGCGGCGGGAACGTGGCAGGTACCGCAGGCGACAGTGTTGTCGCTCGACAATTGCTCGTCCCAGAACAGGATCTTGCCGAGAACGCGCTTCTCTTCAGTAAGCGGGTTTTCAACAGGCACGGGCGCGGGCGGCAGTTCCGCAACCGCCGCCGTGACACAGCATGCCGACGCCGCCACGGCCAGTGCGGCAGCTTGCGCGATGAGACGCGCTTTGTTCGATTCCTGGCGCATCGTGATGGGTCGCATGGCTTGTCGCTCAGGCAGGGCGAATGAGTTCAATCCAAATGTTGCCATCTGCTGCGGGCCATCGGTACAGCTTCGATCGCTACCGCGGTGCCGGTACCAGAGCGTCCCAGTGCGCGGTCGCGCGGCGGACGATTTCCGGCACGTCCTCGGCAAGAAGGTAGCCCTGGTCGACGAGCCCGGTGGAATACTGCGCTACGCGGCCGATGTACGCATCGCGGCCAGCGTAACGTTCGAGAATGGCCGGGCGCGGATCCTGGCGCCGCTCGCGCTCGTCGGCTGTCGCGGCGAAGGGGATGTACCCGCCGAGCAGGCTCACGAGTTCGTCCTCGGGACCGACGGCTGGATCGAACAGGTTCCAGCCGGTGTAGGTCGCGAGCGGCACGGCGAGGTCCGGCGAGCGCAGTCCCGCGGTCTCGTTGCCGTCTGCATCGACCTGCGGTAGCCGCAGGGGGTAGGCCGGACCGAGCGTCGGCGGCTCGATCGTGGCGACGCCATCAGTCCTGAATCCCGGCCCGAAATCCAGTCCCGCCACGGGTTCGATGTGGCCGGGCGTCGATACGCCGGGTATGTCCGGAAACTCCAGGTGCCCGAGCGCCGCGAGCGTCCCGTCGGCGAGCTTCGGATAACTGCTCGGCGGCGGTTCGACGTCGTCGGCGATCCATGCGTCGAGCGCGATCAGCAGTGCGCGCAGGAACCACGTGTATTCGTTCGGGTTGGCCGGGAGCTGGCCCTGGCCAATGCGTGGAGGGAACGCTGCCGGGCCGTGTTGGGTGCCGGCAAGCAGATAGATGCGTTCATTGTTGAGCGGCTGCACGTCTTCTGCATCGAGCGAGATGTGCGTGAGCGCGGCGGTGCTGCGCCAGTATTCGTTCGACGAGTTCGTGTGAAAGACTTTCGGCAAGTGTTCAGGCGCGATGCCGGCCAGCAGTCCGTCGGTCAGGCCGCCGCAGCCTTCGCACTCGCCCCAGGCTGGTTGCGTCTGCTCGCGGCTCATGAACGGGAAGATCGCGCTCGGATAGAAGAAACTCCAGCTCGCGCGCGACGGTTGCGCGAAACGGTTGTTGAAGCTGCCCCTGGCGCCGCCGGCGATATGCGGTATCGCGCCGTCAAATACCCTGCGTTGCCGCTCGTCCGCGTTGAATCCGTCGTAGAGGAAGGTCCGAACGAGCCGACCGCTTTGCGAGGCGCCGAACACGATTGCGCGGTCGAAGGCGTCGGCGCTGACGGCGAGTTCGGCGGCGCCGTCGTGCTTGAGTGTCGAGACGGCGTCGCGGATGGCTGCGAGCCCGAGTCCCGCGATGCCAGGATTCTCGGACTCGTAGACGACTTCGTAGATGCGGTGCGGCTCGAAGCCGCCGCTCAGGTACACCATGCCGCGGTCGGGAACGATTTCTCCGTCTTCGAGCCGGCCGAAACCCCAATGCGTTCGATCGATCGCTTGTCTTTCGCCGCCGGGCTTGTCGCGCACGGTCATGACGTTGGCCGGGTTGTCCGGATCGGCGACGGGGTAGGGGACATGGCCGCGGTCGCCAAGCCCCTGGCTCGACACGCGTTCGCGGACGATGAAGTCGCTGCGCACGAGGCCGCTCGCCGAATGGCCTCCGGCGCCGGCCTGCGGAACGCTGACGCGCAACATGCCATCGGCCTGCGGGACGTCGAATTGCCAGCCGACCCAAAGCAGCGAGTAGCCGTGCCGCTGCAGGAAGCCGTCGCCGAAGTCGGCGGCGGACTCGGGGTCCGGGCTGCCCGACGCCATGTTGAATCGCGACAGCATGAGTTTGCGGCCGCGGTTTGCGACATCGAACAGCAACGTCCCGTTGCCGCGTTCGGCATCCACGGGCCTGATCAGGAAGAAGTCGGCCGAGAACTCGACCGCGCCGTCTTCGTTGCGCGGCGCGTGAGCGATGTCCCTGACGATTCGATTGGCGGCAGCTTCGGGGTCGACGGCGAAGTGCATCGTCCCGGCGACCTTCTCGAACGCGCCGGCGTCACCGAAGTGCTGACCACCGGCGATCTCGCCTTGAGAGGTCACTTCGATACGCGTCACTTCGGCCGCCGCGGGGACTGCCAACATGGCGGCCGCGGCGAGTGCGGCAAGACGCACAAAGCAGTTGTTCGTATTCATGGCCAAGCAGAATAGGGGGTCCGTAGGGGCGGGGCAATAGCCGGCCCGCCGCTTCGATTGTGCTGCCGCGGGTGGTGTTTACAGTACAGTTGCGAGGCGGCATTCCTCCAGGGTCTCTGACGCTCGCCGTGCATGTCCCGACGCCGGATACGCCGCGACCGTGTTCGGCGTCATCCGGCAGGCGCGCTCACGCGGGCGGTTCGCATCCACGGTCCTGCGAACAGTCCGGTAGAATAGCGCGCGCCGCCGGCGGTCCCGCCGTCCCGGCAAGTCGATTCCAGGGAGAAACCATGTCGTCACCGTCTGCGCTTGAAGCCGCCGACCCGGATATCCACGAACTCGTCTGCAGGGAAGCCGAACGGCAGGATGAGTGCATCCGCCTGATTGCGTCGGAGAACTACGTGTCCTCGGCGGTCCTCGAGGCGACCGGATCGGTGCTTTGCAACAAGTATTCGGAGGGCTATCCGGGGCGCAGATACTACGAAGGGCAGGACTTCATCGACCGGGTCGAGACGCTCGCGATCGAGCGTGCGAAGGCCCTGTTCGGCGCGGCGCACGCGAATGTGCAGCCGTATTCGGGATCCCCGGCCAACCAGGCCGTGTACATGGCGCTGCTCGAGGCCGGTGACACGGTCATGGGGCTCGGGTTGCCGTTCGGCGGCCACATTACCCATGGCTTGAACGTGAATTTTTCGGGCCGGATCTACAGGTCCGTGGGCTACGAGGTCGATCGGGAGACCCATCGCATCGATCTCAATGCAGTCGAGGATCTCGCGCATCGGGAGCGGCCAAAACTCATTTTTTGTGGCGGTACGGCCTACCCGCGGACCTGGGATTTCGCGGGCTTCGCCGAGATCGCCTCGGCCGTGGGCGCGGTGCTCGTCGCCGACATCGCCCACATCTCCGGTCTCGTGGTCGCGGGCGCCCACCCGCATCCATTTCCGCACGCCAGCATCGTCACGACGACAACCCACAAGACGCTGCGCGGCCCGCGCGGCGGGATGATTCTTTCCGACGGAGCGCATGCGAAGGAACTCGACCGTGCGGTGTTCCCCGGATTACAGGGCGGACCGCACGATCACACGACGGCGGCGATCGCGGTCGCCTTGCGCGAAGCGGCCACGGAAGAGTTCAGATCCTATGCGCACCGGATCGTCGCGAACGCCAATGCGCTTGCCGAGGCACTGGCAGGCTACGGTTTCAGGTTGATCTCCGGCGGAACCGACAACCACCTGATCCTCATGGACGTCACGCCGCGCGGCATCAACGGCAAGCCTGCGGCCCAGGCGCTCAACCGCGCCGGTATCGAGTGCAACTACAACACGGTACCGTTCGATTCGCGCAAGCCCTTCGACCCGAGTGGATTGAGGATTGGAACGCCGGCTGTCACGTCGCGCGGCATGCTCGAGAAGGACATGCCGCTGATTGCCGCATGGATCGATCGCGTCATTGCCAACGCAGATGACGACTCCGAGATCGGTCGGGTTCGTGCCGAGGTGACCGAGTTTTGTCGAGGGTTCCCGGCGCCCGGTATCCGCGTCTGAGCGGCGTTCCTGCGAGTGTTGTCCGGGCGGCGCGGGCAAGCGGCCGCAAGGCACTGCCCTTGCCCTGCGGGAGACGGTACGACTCTCCTTGCGGTCTTGCGAAGCAGGAACTCGCGCGGGCAACGGCGGTCGTCACCCCCCGGCATCCGGCGGACGCTCTGGCTACCGGCGGACGCTCGCGGCGCCCGGCCGTCAAGCCGGGCTACTGAGTCAGATTCAGGTTGATCGAGACGTCGACGTCCTCGCCGACCCAGGTCGTGTCGTTCCAGCCTGCGCCGACACCGTAGCGGAAACGGTTGATCGAAAACTCGCCCGCGAATTTCGCGCTGCCGTCGCCGGCGTCAGTGAAGCTGAAATGCAGCGTCACCGGCCGCGTGTTTCCCCTGAGCGTGAGCTGGCCGACTGCGTCGTACGTGCCGTCATCGAGAGCCACGATGCTCTCCGACTCGAAGGTTGCTTCGGGATATTGGCTGCTGTCGAACCAGTCGCCATCGATCAGCGCGGCGTCGCGATCATGATCGCGCGTGTTGACGGAGTCGGTCTGCACAATTCCGACGACACTGCCGCCTTCGGGAGAGGCGGGATCGAAGCTGATCGTCGCGTCGAAGGTCCCGAACCGTCCCGTGAACTTCGTACCCTGCTGGACGCCCACGAACGATAACGTGCTCGTTGTCTTGTCGACGTTCCAGTCGGCAGCAAACGTGGTGCCCGCGTAGCAGAACGCCGCCGCGGCGATCATCAGTGCGCTAGTGTGACTCAGTCGTTGCATCTGTCTTCCCGCCTCTGTCTGTATGGTCAGCCTGTGGCGTCCCGTGGCAAGCGCCCGCTGCATTCAAGGTGCGACGCGGAGATTCGCCACGGCATTCCAGCGGGCATTATCGTAGCGCGCTCAGTCGCGCGCAAATGGGTGCGAAATCAGGCGGCCGCGCTCAGGCGTTCGCGGTCGTGCGCGACGGTGAAGTCGACGAGCGGCCCCTTGGGCACGATGCCGAGCGGATTGCGCAGTTCGCTGATCGAGAAGTAGCCGTGCTTGTAGAGGTCCGGCTTCACGGTCCGCGAGATGCCGGGCGACTGGTAGAGGTCGCGCGTGTACGGCCAGAGGTTCGGATAATCCATGAGCCGTCTCAGGTTGCACTTGAACGCGTAGTGATACGCGACGTCGAATCTCGCGAGCGTCGGGAACAGGCGCCAGTCCGCTTCGGTCTGCCGGTCGCCGCACAGGTACCGCTGCCGGCCCAGACGATCCTCGAGGAAATCCAGCGCTTCGAACACCTGGTCGAAAGCTTCCTCGTAGGCGTCCTGGCTGCGCGCGAAACCGGCGCGGTACACGCCGTTGTTGACGTTGGCGTAGATCCGCTCGTTGAGCGTGTCGATCTCGGATCGAAGCTCCTGCGGATAATAGTCGCGGTCGTTGGCTCCGGTTTCGTCGAAGGCGCCGTTCAGCATGCGGATGATGTCGGCGGATTCGTTGTTGACGACGCGTTCGGTCTCCTTGTCGTAAAGCACGGGCACCGTCACGCGGCCCGTATAGCCGGGGTGCCCTTCGGCGTAGACCTCCCAGAGCGCATGCTTGCCGAGCAGGCCGTCGCTGAATTCGCCTTCCGCGTCGAAGATCCAGCCCTGGTCGCTGCGGCGCGGCAGCGCGATCGACACCGAGATCATGTCCTCGAGTCCCTTGAGTACGCGGAAGATAAGCGCCCTGTGCGCCCAGGGACAGCCATAGGCGACGAAGAGATGGTAGCGGCCCGGTTCCGCCCTGAAGCCGCCTTCACCGGTCGGGCCCGGCGAACCGTCGGCCGTGATCCAGTGGCGAATTACCGAAACGTCGCGCTGCCAGCGGCCGTCGTCGAATTTGAGCGCCGAGGCTTCCTCGTCCGTCGTCCACTTGCCGTTGATCATCACTCCCATTCGCGTCACTCCAGAGAGCCTCAAAACCTTACGTACTGCGAGCGCTTGCGCAGTTCGCACGCAATGCCGACATGCAACGAACCCGAAAGACCGAATTCATGCGCCGAGATGATACACGCGGGCTGCCCGTCGGGTGTCCGACAACCGCTCCGCCGGTCCCCCGTTCAGGACTGTTCGGTACCGGATGGGGCTCCGTCATGCCGCGGGTTCAGTCGCGTTGCGCCTTACTGCCCGAAGCGCTGGTTCTCGAGGCAGATGAACTCGATGAGGTCCTCGTCGACCATGATTTCCTGGTTCACGCGTACGGTCCACGGCTCCGTGTAGGCCCTGGGGTCGTCGACCGTGATGTCGATTTCCATCCGGCCGTAGCTCGGGCGTCTGAAGCGCTCCGTGATCGTCGCCGCGTCCGTCCGCGGGCTGCCGGCGATGTCGAGCCAGCCGCCGTCCCGGAAATGGGTCGTCACGACGACGAGCGTGTCGTCCTCCCAGTGGCCCGTCGAATAGCCGTACCACCATGGTTGCGGATCGTTGTCAGGCGACGGCCGCCCGTCGGTGAAAATCTGCCGCACGCCCATGCTCGCTTCGTAGAGGATCACCATCAGACCGGGCGTCTGCACGAACCTGCGTGGCGCACCTTGCGTGTGGAACTGCAGGTTGCCCATTGGCAGGCAATGCGCTTCGGGGTTGTCCGCGCTGCCGGCCGCCTCGCGCTCCTCGAGCAGCGCCTGTGCCCAGGGCTGAAACGGCAGCCCGCCTTCCATGTTCTGCGCAATGTCGCGGAAGCCTGCGAGCGGTGGGCTGTCCGGCGGCGGTTCGGGCGCGTCCTCGTCCTGCTGCGAACCTCTGCGTATCCGCCACAGTCCCGACAGATCCGGACGGCCGTCGGCGGTGCGCGGTGCCGGCGCGTCGAGGTCGACTTCGCCGTCGGGGGTACGCGGGACATCGGGCGTCGGGTAGCGCGGCCATTGTGCGGACGCCGACGCTGCAGCGAACAGAGCCGCGGCCAGCATCGCTACTCCGGGTCCGATGATGCTTGCGGGACGGGACACTTCCTTCCTCCGTGCCTGTTGATGCGCCTGCTCGAGAGACTCCGGCGGCGCTAAAGTCGAATTGTTCCGGCGCGCTCGCGGGCACGCCGAAACGGCATCCGTTTGAAGCCATGACAGATGCGTCGAGCCGCACTTATCATAGCGTTTCGCACGCCCGTCAAGGAGAGGCCCGATGAACGTTCGAACCTTGATCGCGACGGTGACCGTTTGCGGGTCGGTTCTGGCTGGCGCAGCGGCACTGCCGCACCATTCCTTTTTCGCCGAATACGACCGCAACCTGCCGGTCACGATCACGGGCACCGTCACACTGCTGGAGTGGACGAATCCGCACGCACGGCTCTATATCGATGCCCCGGACGAGAACGGCGAAATCGTGCACTGGGACCTCGAACTCGGGCCGCCGAACGGTCTCATGCGGCTCGGTTGGCGCAGGGATTCGCTGGTGCCGGGCACTGTCGTTACCGTCGAGGGATTCCGCTCGAAGACGCAAGACAACGTGGCAAACGCGCGCACGGTCACGCTCAGCGACGGCAGGGAAGTGTTCGCAGGGTCGTCGTTCGATACGACAACGCCGCCGTAGGGAAAGCGCGCGCGAACCTCGCGCAGCGGGACCGGAAGCTGACGGGACCGGGAGCCGGCGGGACCGAGGCCGCCTTGAAGCAAAGAGCCTCGCGCGCCGCCCGAGTCACCACGGCGCCACCGCGTGCGGTTTCCGGCCGCGGCGATACAATAACGCGTTCGATCGCCACCCGATCCCGGAATCATCGATTCCCTACTCGTTCAGGGACAAAAAGACATGTCGACAAAATTGCAGGACAGCATCGCCAACAGGGAATTTGTCATTACCGCGGAAATCGTTCCGCCGTTGTCGGGCAGCGGAGCGAGCCTGCTCGATGAGGCGGCGCAACTGCGCGGCGGTGTCAACGCGATCAACATCACGGATGCGGCCGCAGGCAGAACGGCCATGAGCAGTTTCGCGGCCACGGCGCTGCTGGTCCACAACGGCATCGAGCCGATCCTGCAGGTGACCTGCCGGGACCGCAATCGCATCGCGCTCGCGGGCGACCTGATCGGCGCCTCCGCCCAGGGCGTGCACAACATGCTGGTGCTGCATGGTGACGATCCCGGGGGCGGCGATCAGCCCGATGCCAAGCCCGTGTTCGATCTGAAGTCGACAGAACTCATGATGCTCGCGAGGGACATGCGTGACACCGGGCAGCTACCGTCGGGGCGCAAGATCAACCCGCCGCCCGAGTTTTTCATCGGCGGTGCGGACGTCCCGAGGATGCCCGACGAGAAGTGGGAATCGAAGTGGATTCTGGGCAAGGTCGATGCGGGCGCGGGCTTCATCCAGACGCAATTCTGCTTCGATCTTGATGTCGCACGCGGCTACATCGGCCGCCTGCGGGACGACGGCATCACGGATCGCGTGGGCATGATCATCGGCGTCGGGCCGATCAGGTCGGCAAAATCGGCGATCTGGATGAACAAGAACCTGTTCGGCGTTCACGTTCCCGATGAAACCATCGCTCGACTGGAAGGCGCCGACGACGCGCGTGCCGAAGGGCGGCGGATTTGCGTCGAGCTTATACGGGGGCTGCGCGAAATCGACGGCGTCGCGGGTGCTCACATCATGGCGCCGGCGCAGGGTACCGACGCCATCGTACAGGTGCTTGAGGCGCTCTGAGGCAGCAAGGCCCGGAGTGCGCACTCAGTCCTCGTCACCCCCCTGACAACAAGCGGCGCCCACTGCACGTCGCGGATACTTCAGCTTGCCGCTGAGAGAAGGGAAGTTTCACTACCGAACGATTGAGACCCTCGCGCGAAGGGATGCGCGCGTGGAGCGTACAGGGATGTATCTACCGCGTGTCTCAAGCGTTCGGTAGTGAAACTCCCCGCATCCTTGCGCTCAGTCACACGGCGACGGGTTCCAGGACGAATCGTCAGGCAGGCGCTTGAAGTCCGAACTGGTGATGTATTCCTGGTTCAGATACTCCGGATCGGAGACGATGGTCGTAACGGTGAACCACTCGTCGTCATAGGCCGCATGGCGGTCGAAGAACTCGGTCATCATTGTCTGCTCGCCGTACGGTACGCCATTGGTGCGCAGGTAGCCGGGGCTCAGATGGCTCGTGATCACCTTGAGTGTCGAGCTGACGTCGTCCATCCGCCGCTCGATGCGGTCGAATCCGATGTCCGTTCCGCCCCAGCTTGCCCGGGAGTAGCCATGCAGCGTTGGGTCCGCGGATTCCGGCTCCGGTGGCGCTTCGAAACGGAGCAACCGAGTCTGCATGCCGTGGTCGGTATCGATCCGGAGCGTGTTGTCGTCTTCCCAGGAGATGCGCACCCTGAGCGGCATGCGCATCACGCCGGCGGCGCCGTAGGCCTTGCAGGAATTGCCGCCCTCGGCCGGATCCCAGGTGTCGGCGACGCGCCGACCTTCTTCGCTGAGCGGCATGCTCGCGTAGTCGCCCTTGGGCGGGGTCACCATGCGCCAGCGCCAGTCCTCGGTAACTACCGCAGTCCAGAATCCGGTGAGGTCGGCCGGTGCGGCGCTTCGAGCCGTCACCGGCTCCTGGGCGCTTGCCGGAGGAATGGCCGCGAATGCAACGCCTGCCAACAGCGTTGCGATCGCAAACTTCATCCTCCGCTCAGTCAAAGTCGCCACTCCAGGCCCAGCCGTCGGACGGCCGCTCGATGCTGCGCAGGCGCAAGCGGTGATCCTGCGGATCGCGACCGGGGTTGCCCGTGATCACGACCTGGTCGCCGGGCTTGAGCGTCTCGCGCGTGACATTTTCGCCCGTCAGCGTGGTCGCGCCGCCCCATTCGACGGCCCAGCGCACCGTCTCGCCTGCCTCGTCGGTCACGTTGAGATGCAGGAAGGCGTGCGGGTTGCGGTACAGGAACGCCACCAGAGTACCCTCGACGGTCTGCTCGTCGTTGATCAGGTACGTGGCTGCGAAGGAGTGATGTGCGCTCGCAGACGCGCCCAGCGTCAGTGCGCCGCAGACAAGACCCAACAGAAATGCACGTTTCATGGTTTCAACCTCTTATTGCATGTCAACCGGCGGTTTCGCCGGCCGTTTCGCTCAATTCCCCGTACACCGCCCCGATGAACTGATCGGTCGTCCAGAAGCCCGAATCGGCACCGTAGCGGCCGTCGTAATCGAGCGTTGGGCGCGCTTCGCGGACTTCCTCGAGCGACATTCCCTGGTCCACAAGATACCGGATGCGATCCCGGATGATCGTCAGCATGTCGCGGTACTCGAGCACATCGGCCTCGTCGCAGAGGCGTCCGTGTCCGGGGATGATCATCGTTCCGCCTTCCTGCCGGTCTGCCGGTACGGCGAGATCGAGGATGCGGTTCAGGGAATCGAGGATGCCCTGAAACGAGCCACCCGCGGCGCGGTCGATATACGGATACGCGGTGGTCAGGAAGATGTCGCCCGTGGCGATGACGTCGGAGCGGCGGAAGAACACGATGCTGTCGCCGTCGGTATGGGCGGCCGGCTGATGAAGCAGTTGCACCGCTTCGCCGTTGAAGAACAGTTCCTTTCGGTCGTTGAAGTAGGTGTCCGTCGGCCAGCCTTCGAACGGCAGCGGTTCGGCGGCGGCGGTGATCGCGATCAGCGCGTTTTCGTGGGCGACGATCCTGGCGGTTGCGCCCGCGTCGGCGATGGTGCCGACAACGTTTCCGCCGGCGATATTACTGCCCGCCTCGGCAAGGACCGCGTTGCCGCCGATATGATCGGGATGCGCGTGGGTGTTGACCAGGAAGGTGATCGGCTTGTCCGTGATTTCCCGAATGGCTGCGAGCAGCGCCTCGCCCATTGCTGTGCCCATCGTGTCGACCACGAGGACGCCATCGTCGCCGACCTGAACCGTGACATTGCCTGCCGGCCCGACGAGCATGTAGATTCCGCCCTGCACGGGCAACACGCTGATTTCAGGTGCTGCGTCGCCGGACCCGCTCTGGGCCAGTGCGTTGCAGGCAAGCCCGCACAGTGCGGCCGTCGCCGCGATACTCGCGGCCGTGCGCGTCGATCGGTTGACGCGCACCATTGCGGCTTGAGCGAAATTCGCTTGTGTTGCCTCGCTCATTCAATGAATTCCGGATACATGGTGTGAGCACCGCCGAGCGTGCCTTCCAGAGGCAGCCCATAGAGATTGGCGTAGTCCTCGAGGAACGGGTTCTGTCCCGGCAGGTAGTGCGGCACGGTGCCCTGCGGGCGATCGACCTCGACGACGATGTCGCAAAGGTAGGGGGTGAGCTGCTGGCGCGGATCCAGGACCCAGTTGTTGGAACGTATGAACGGCTCCTCGAGATACACCGGGTCGTCGATGATGACGATCTGGGTCAGGTAGTTCTCATGGCGGAGGAAATGCTCCGTAACGTGGGCCTCGTCGCTGCGTGCGAGACCGTTGCGTCGGTACCAGCCCTGCTTGAGGTGCGTGGTCGTGACCGTCAGTCGCTGGCCGTCCCACTTGCCGGTGGAGAACCCCTGCCAGGTGTGGGCGGCGTACTCCGGCGGATGCGGCCGGCCGTCCATCCAGATGGTCCGTTCCGGCGCCTGCCAGCGAAGCCGCGTATGGATGGCAACGAGTTGCTGGGAATCGCTGTCGTATTCGTTCCAGATGCGCATTTGCCCCGGTCCGCGGTGGGCGTAGTCGGACGGATGGGGCTTGCACTGGTGTTCGGGCAGCGTGAGCAGGGACGGGCTCCAGCTCAGCCCGCGCAGCCTGCCGGCCTCGTTGATCGGTATGCCGTGGAACTCCACGAGATCGGGTCCGGGAAGGCGTTCCGGCTGATCCTCGTGATAGCGGGGCGACCATTCCCCGGAAAGATCGAATTGCGCGAGCGCCGAAGTGGCCGGCAGCCCGGCGGCGAAGACGAGCAAGGCCGCCGAAGCGGTCAGCTTACGCATTGCGGTTGCTCCTGCTTGACACTGTCGCGAGATTCTAGTTTGAAACCCGCCGCGATGCCAAAAGAAAGCGCCGGCGGTCCTTTCGAACCGCCGGCGCTGTTCAGTCAGCTCTATCGAGCGCCCAGCTCAATCGAGCGTCAACTACAGGTCAAACCTCAACCGAAGGACAAACCCCAACTAGAAGTTGACCGTCAACGAGATGCCCGCTTCGCGAGGACGCGACACGGTAGCGAAGTTGTAACCCCAGATCCCGTGGAAGAAACCTGAGTTCAACATGTACTCGTTGGTCAGGTTGGTGCCGAAAACGGACATTTGCCAGTTGCCTGCGCCCGGCGTGTAGGTGACGCGGGCGTTGAGAACGCCCCAGTCGCCGCTCTCGTCGATGCCGGCGGGAACGGGTCCGCCATTCTTCGGTCCGTACCAGTCCATCCGCAGGAAGTTGAGCGAACGCCAGAATTTGTCTGAGTAAGCGTAATCGACGCGTGTCGTCACACTACCTCCGTCGCTGAGGCTCGCATCGTATTGGATGCCCACGTTGTAGGTGAGGTCGGGCGCTTGCTGAAACTCCGTGTCGAGGCTGATGTCCTGACGCGGCACGCCCGGGGCAACGTAGGTGTACCCCGTATCGAGCAGGCCGAGGTTGAAGTTGAGCATCAGCGAATCGGTCGGTACGACCGTGACCTCAAGCTCAAAACCGCTTGCGTTGGCCTCGCCGACGTTCTGGGTCGCAAGCGACGTCAACTCGTTGCCGTCCTGGTCGCGGACAACGCCGGCGTTCTGGATGTTGAGCCAGTCGGAATCGAAATACGTCGCGTTCACGCGCAGCAGGCCGTTCATGAGATCGGCGCGGATACCGATCTCGGTGTTCTCGATGATCTGCGGATCGTACGGGAAGTACTGATTCACGCCTGCGCCACCCACCTGGGCGGAGTCGACGCCGCCGGAGTCGAACCCTTCCGAGTAGCTGAAGTAGCCCATGACGTTGTCGGTGAACTGCATCTGCAGCGCCGCCTTGTACGTGTCCTGGTCGAACGAGACAGCCTGGTCGGGAGTGAGTGTCGTGGGACGCGTGCCGGCGAACGGATCGCCGTGCGTGTGCAGCCTGTTGCCGGTCTTGAGCCTTGGTGCGGTGACGCCGGGAATCCGGGCCAGGTCGCCGCTCTCTTCGTTCTGATCGTGCTGGCGAATACCGAGCGTGAGATCCAGCCTGTCCGTCAGTGCGATCGTGGCTTCGCCGAATACGGCCCAACCGTCCTGCTCCGAGTATTGCAGGCGGTCGTACGCGAAAGCGTCCATCGTGAACGCCGCAACGAACTGACACGTGGTGAGGCCGGTTTCTGCACTTGGGCGGTTAAAGAAAAACGGCCGAAGAACCGGTGTATCCGCAGGGGCGTGCATCACGCAACGATCCGAGGCGAATACATCCGACAGCAACAGCTCCGGTCTTTCCTCGCCTTGCAGTACGCGGAATTCGTCGAGTGTGAAGCGGGCGTTTCGATTGCGCGACTCCTGCTCCCAGTAGTAGACGCCGGCCACCCAGCTCACTCGGTCGTTGCCGCCGCTGATCTGGATCTCTTCGCTGAAAACCTCGAGATCGGTGCGGATGATGTCTTCGACGAGCACGTAGTCGCTGTTTTCCCAGTCGACGTTGATGTCGCTCCTGACCTTTGTTATCCCGCTCAGCGACTGCACGCTGATGTTGTCCGTGATGTCCACGTTGATGTCGAGCGTGGTCTGGCCGCGCCGGATGTGCGACGGCAGCGTCACGTTCGAGCGGTTCTCCCATTGGCCGACCACGCCGCCCGGGTAGCCCGCCTCAAAGTGCTCGGCGTCGAAGGGGTCGATGTCCAGAGTGACGCCGCGCTTCGCCGCGCCTTCGACCGCCAGCCCGTAAAACTGGGCGGGAATCACGCCCCAGGTCTGAACGGGCGGGACATCGCCTCCGGGGCCCGGGATAAGCGCCGTGTCCCAGATGCCGTTCTGGATGCGCGGTTCGGTGAACCACACCTCGTCCTCGGAGTGAGTCAGACGAATGTCCACGGTGTCGGACGGCGTCCAGACCATATCGCCGCGGTAGACGTTCTGGTCGATATCGCCGAACTGGTGGTCGATCGTCAATCCCTGGATGTAGCCGCCTCGATACAGGCTCGAGGCCGTCCACTTCGTCCGGAAATTGTCCGACAACGGCACATCGAGGGACACCTTGGCGTCGCGGCGATCGTTCGAACCGGTAGTCGCGGTGACGCTGCCGCCGAACTCTTCACCGGGTCGCCGCGTCCAGACACGAATCGCGCCGCCGACCGCGTCGCGGCCGTAGGTCGTGCCCTGCGGGCCGCGCAGCACCTCGATGCGGTCGACATCGACGAGGTCCTGAATCAGGAAGCCGTTGGTGTTCACCTGCCAGACGCCGTCGACGAACATGCCGACGTTCGGCAGCCCGCGAACCCGGAACTGCGTGCCGAAGGTTCCGGCACCGCCACCCTGGATGTTGAGGTTCGGTATGTAGTTGCCGACGTCCTCGAGGCTGTCGAGGCCCTGCAGTTCGAGATTGTCCCCCGTGATGGCGACGATCGACACCGGAACTTCCTGGAGGTCCTGCTCACGGCGTGTTGCCGTGACGACGATCTCCTCAAGGCCGCCTGCCTCCTGCGCGCCAGTGAGTTGCGGCGCGAGAGAAGCCGCCGGCGCTCCCAGTGCGGCGGCGATGGCGATGGCCAGGGTATTGCGTTTCATGGTTGCTCCCATTGATGTTTGTCGTTGAGATGGAGGTACGGTGTGGTCAGATCGAGTACCGACAGATGGTGTGTCCGGTTCAAAGACTTCGGCGGTTGGGTCCGCATACGAAAAATCGACACTATGACGAAACCCCTGCGCTCCCTTTCTAAGCAATCGGGTAATTATGCTTCGTTGTGCGCGCAAGTCAATCGTCCGGTTTGTCGTTGTAGCCGCGCCACAGGTAGCGTTTCGGCGACCGGCGACCGGCGACCGGACGACAAAACACGTTGGCGAACGCGACGCAGGGTCCTGCCGTGATCTGCTGGCCGCTGCGAAGTCAGGCGTCTTCGGCACCGCGGGCTTGCGAAACTCCTCGAACGCGCCGCGGCCTGCGGGGAAACCACAGTCAGCCGATGATGCTGGTGGGGAACGCGAAGCAGTGGCCGCCAGCGTCGTTACAAGCTTGCGCCACTCGTCAGGACGACGCCGAGTATCGCCATCATCAGCGCGTTGGCGGCGATCATGACGCCCACCGCGATCAGGAGGGAACGCGCGATCTCGGCCCTCATTTCGGTGCGACCGGAGTCGATGCGGGCCAGGAACTCGACATGTACCGCATCGACACGGGCGTGCAAGCCGTCATGGACCGCATCGATGCGGGCCAGCAACGTCGCGATTCCGGCCTCGAAGCGCTCCACGGTCACCAGTTGATTGACGGATTGGCCCATCACTTCCACGATGGCTTCGGCATGTTCGGCCTGGATGCCCGCAGCCTTGAGCCTTCGGGCAGCGCCCAGTGTATCAAACGCTGTGTCGGCCGTGATGGAGTCTCGGTGAACCGCTGGGTGCGGGCGTTGGCTCGTGACCCGGTTGCGATATCAGGGTAGCCCGCGAAACCCGCAATGAAAGCACCATTTGTGTGCGTATTGCGCGGATTGGCTTCAGGGCCTTGCCACAAGCACTGCGCCGCCCGGGCCTGGCGCTCTCATCGGCGAGCTAGAACCGGGCTCACGGACAATCGACAAGCGCGCTACCGCTCCGGCAGTGCGAAAACGTAGAGCTGGTTGCCGAATCCCGTGCGAAGTTCGGGCGTCAGGCTGCCGAGGTTGAAGGCGAGTCCCGAGCCGCCCGTGCTGACGGCCACGTACTGCCTGCCGTCAACCTCGTAGGTCGCGGGATAGCCGTTCACGGGCGAGCCGAGGTTGACCTCCCAGAGAATGTCGCCGTTGTCCTGATTGTAAGCGCGGAACCGCCCGTTCACGTCGCCGCCGAACAACAGCCCGCCGCCTGTCGCTATCAGCGACAGCACGCCGGATCGCTGCTCGAACCTCCAGGCGGTCTCGCCCGTCGCGACGGAGATCGCCTCGATCGTGCCGACATCGTCGATGCCGGGTGCGATCAGGTTACGGTTCCGGATCGCATAGAGATCGTCGAGACTCGGTACCTCGGCAGCCGAGGTCGACATCATGCAGGTGTTCTGCAGTGGGAAATACATCAGCCCCGTAAGCGGGCTGTAGGTGCCCGCCGGGTAATTCTTGCCGCCCCGCGTGCTCGGACAGATCAGAAGTTCCTGCCCTGCGGCCGTGAAGAGCTTCTCGGGGGCGACAGTCGCCGCGCCCGACTCGATGTTTATGCTCGAGATGACGTTCTGCGGCGTCGTCTCCCGGGCCCAGAGAAACTGGCCGGTCTCCCGGTCGAGCGTATAGACAATTCCCGTCTTGCCCGGGATGCCGGTGATCACCTTGCGGGTTTCGCCTGGCCTGACCTGCGGGTTGATCCACGTGACCTCGTCGGGATCAGGTGCGACCTCCGTGTCGATGAGCAACCGTTCGAACGGATGGTCGAGATCCCAGTGATCGACCACATGTTGCAGGTACCAGACGATCTCGCCCGTGTCGCCATCGAGCGCCAGCGTCGAGTTATGGTAAAGGTGCTGTTCCTGGTTGCCCCCAAGCATGAATTTCGGCGCCGGCGAGGTGACGGACGTGCCGACGTAGATCAGGTTGAGCTCAGGGTCGAAGCTCGGCACCATCCACATGCCGACGTGCCAGCGCTCCTCGTAGGGCACGTCGCCCCAGCTCTCGTCGCCGGGCTCGCCGGGCCGCGGGATGGTCCGCGTGCGCCACAGTTCCTCGCCCGTGCGCGCGTCGAATGCCGTGATCACGCAGGCTTCCGGCCCCCCTTCGGGCTCGCAGCTTCTGCCGGAGATCACCTTGCCGTTCGCGACGATCGGCCCGGAGCTGTTCTTTGCGCCTTCGCGGTAGTCGAGTATGAAACTCTCCCAGGCGAGTTCGCCCGTCGCCGCATCGATTGCATAGGCGTAGCCGTCGGCGCCGTTGTCGAGAATCACGTTGCCGTGAATCGCGATGTTCCGGTTGGTTGCGGGCGCGGGGAAGTACTCGCCGACATCGTCGGGCATGCCGCGGTTGTATTCCCAGATCAGATCCCCGCTTGCGGCGTCGATGGCCTGCGTGATGTCGGCCGGATTCGGGAAGTACATGACACCGCGATAGACCAGCGGCGTGCCTTCCTGATCGCCGTCGGCCAGCGGGCGGGTCCACACGAGCTGAAGTTCGTTGACATTGTTCCGATCGATCCCGTCGAGCGGGCTGTAGCCCCAGCTATCGAGCGTTCGCCGCCACATGAGCCAGTCGGCGGGATCCGGGTCCTGCAACATCGCATCGGTGACCGGCACGAAGTCCGAGTCCTGCGCGAGAGCAGGCAGGGACGCCAACATGCCGGTAACGGCCAATACAAGGGCGGTGAGTCGTCTCATCGGGCGTGCTCCATTCATGATCGCGCCGATACTATCAGCATTGATTCGGGGATTGGCACGCCGCTCGGGCGGGGAGCAGCCTCGTAAAGGCTGCTTTGCGCTTTGCCCGCTTTACCGGCCATTGCTACAGTACGTGGCCCTGCCGGACGGTTCCGAAGCGAGATCGTCATGACGAGAATACTGCTTGTGCTCGGTGCGATGTCGAGCCTCATTTCGATCGTTTTCGCCCAGGAGCCGGACGAGCTTGCCGAACTCGCCGCGCGCGGCGAGGCCATTTTCCGGCAGCCCGCCGCATGCTGGACTTGTCACGGCGAGGATGCGCTGGGCCTGATCGGGCCGTCGCTTGCGTTCGGTCCGACGCCCTTCGATATCGACTACCAGTTCAGGTCCAACCCGCAGATGGCGCCGCTGCGCGAACTCCTGCAGCCGGAGCCCGAGGATCTCGTGGCCGTGTCGGTGTTTCTGCGGACGTTCTTCGGCGCCGAACCCGCGGACATCGATATCGACGGACTCCGCGCGACGCTCAACAGCGTGCAGGAGTTCGAGCACGTGCCGGACTACTTTCTGACCGAACGCGACCAGGCACTGGCCGAAGTCGAGACGTTCGAATCGGTGCTGTCGGACTGGCAACGGCGAGCGAAGACGGGCAGCATCAAGCGCGACTACGAGGTGCGCGAGGTGGCGAGCTTCGAGCCGGGCGAACCGAAGTTCACGCCCGAGCCCGGCAAGACCTACTTCTACGAGAATCTGAGCACAGGGGGAGCATTTCGCCCTGCCGACGTTGCGCCGCCCGAATCGACGCAGGTCGTTGTCGGCGACGCCGAGACAAAGGAGATCATCGCGTCCTACGAGCTGGCGCCGGAGCTTCGCGGCGGCGTGCACACGACCGTCATGTCGCCTGACGGCAAATACGTGTACATCATCGGGGCACGGCCGTTCTCGCAAGGGGAGAGCGCGTTCTCACTGACGACGCCGCAGTCGCTGCTCAAGGTCGACGCGATCACGCTGCAACCGGTCAAGCAGCTCATGACCGGCGCTCGCCTGCACCACGGCCAGATCTTCCAGGACCGCTATCTGTTGCTCGACAGCTTCGCGCGCGACAGGGACGGGCTCGACGTCATGCTGTTCGATCCGCAGACCGACCGGGTCGTTGGCGGCGTGCGCAGTGACGAGCTCGGAGGTTCGCCCTATACCGCATGGACCGACGACGAGTACATTTACCTGCTCATGGAGCCGCTCGGGTACGGTACGTCGCTCGGCGACAAGACCTGGTCGGGCTTTCTCGCCGCGGGACAGCTCAGAACCGGCACGTTGACGTCGATGCGGCCTTTCTGGGTCGCGAGGGTCGATCCGACTACATGGGAAGTCGTCAACGAATACCCGTATCCGGGTTATCGCGGCGACTGGATCGCGTTTGACGCGGCGCGCGAGCACATGTACATCCCGGCCGGCGGTTCGTCGAATCTCAGCAAGATCAACCTTGCAAGCGGCGAAGTGGTCTGGGCCGCACCGACCGGTATCAGTCCGTACGGCGCGAACCTCAACGCCGACGAGAGCGAGATCTGGGTTGCCAACAAGGGCGAGACGACGGGCATGATGGGCAGGACCATCTCGGTGCTTGAAAACGAAACGGGCCGCTCGCTCGAGACGCTGTTCTCGGGCTACGGCGTTGACCATCTGCTGCTTGCACCCAACGGCCGCGAATTCTGGGCAACGAGCAACAGCGAAGGCCGCATCTACGTATTCGACGCGGTAACCCGGGAGCAGGCCCACATCATCGACATGCCGAAATTCGCCGCGCCGCATGGCCTGGTCTGGGTGCATTACGACGAGAACGGGGAGTCGAGGGTCGTGCGCGACCAGGGCGGTTTTCACAACGGCATCGACCCACGCCTCGGGCGAGCGCTCGACTACTGAGCCGCAATGCGGCGTGACTGTCAGGGAGGACCGATGATTATCGATTGCCATGGCCACTACACGACGGCTCCGAAGCAGCTCGGCGAATACCGCGAGCGCCAGAAGGCGGAACTTGCGCGCGATCCCGACCACGAGGCCGCGAAGGGCACGCTGGACATCAGCGACGCCGAACTGCGCGAGAGCGTCGAAGGCGCGCAACTGAAGCTGCAGAGCGAGCGCGGGACCGATCTCACGATATTCTCGCCGCGCGCGAGCGGGATGGGCCATCACATCGGCAACCCGACAACGAGCCGCGCCTGGACGGAGCACTGCAACGACCTGATCTATCGGCTGACGCGGCTGTATCCGGACAACTTCATCGGCGTCGCCCAGTTGCCGCAGTCGCCGGGCGCGCCGCTCGACACGTCGATCGCCGAACTCGAGCGCTGCGTGAACAAACTCGGCTTTATCGGCTGCAACCTGAACCCGGACACAACCGGCGGTTTCTTCACCGGTCCGGCGCTCGGCGACCGCTACTGGTACCCGCTCTACGAGAAGATGAGCGAGCTCGAAGTGCCCGCGATGATCCACGTCAGCGGCGCCTGCAACACGCCGTACTTCCAGACCACGGGTTCGTACTATCTGAGCGCCGACACGATCGCGTTCATGCAGCTCATGACGTCGGAAGTGTTCCTCGACTTCCCGGAGCTGAAGGTCATCATCCCGCACGGCGGCGGGGCGGTGCCGTTTCACTGGGGGCGATTCCGCGGTCTGGCCGACATGCTGAAGCTGCCGCCGCTTGCCGAAAGCATGATGAACAACGTGTTCTTCGACACCTGCGTCTACCATCAGCCCGGCATCGACCTGCTGCTTGAAGTGATTCCGGTCGACAATGTTCTGTTCGCGTCGGAAATGGTCGGCGCCGTTCGCGGCATCGATCCGGAGACCGGGAACTACTTCGACGACACCAAGCGCTACATCGATTCCAGCACCAAGCTCGACGATGACGATCGCTACAGGATTTTCGAGGGCAATGCGCGCAGGGTGTATCCGCGGCTCTCGGGGATTCTCGACGGCTGAGGCCGAGGATGCTCGCTGCCCTTCGCAGCCGAAGGACAGTGCGGTGCCGTACTCCCCGCATCCACCACCTGGCGCCATGACACGCGCCATCGATCTTGACGCCTACTTCCGGCGCATCGCCTACGAGGGTCCGCGCAAGCCCGATCTGGCCACGTTGCGTGCGCTGCATCTGCTGCATCCCACGGCGATCGCGTTCGAGAACCTGCACACGCTGATGGGCGAGCGCGTCGCCCTCGATCTGCCGTCGCTCGAGCGCAAGCTCGTCGATGCGAGAAGGGGTGGATATTGCTTCGAACACAATCGATTCTTCGCTGCGGTACTCGCGGCGGTGGGATTCGAGGTCGAGTCCCTGTCCGCGCGCGTCGTGTTCAACCACGAGGGCGAACCGCTCGGTCCGCGCACGCACATGCTCTTGCGGGTTCAGGTCGACGGACAGCCGCATGTCTGCGATGTCGGCTTCGGCGGCCTGACGCTGACCGGGCCGCTGATCTTCGAGACCGACATCGAGCAGGCGACGCCACACGAACGGTTCCGCCTGGTCCGCTCGGAGTCGATCTACAGCCTTGAGGCCCTGCTCGGCGGCGAGTGGCGATCCCTATATCTGTTCGACCTGCAACCGCAGTTGCCGATCGATTTCGAGGTCGCGAATCATTTCGTATCGACGCATGCGGATTCGTTTTTCCGGACGTCCCTGATGGCAGCGAGACCGGCGACGGACCGGCGCTACGGGCTATTCGACACTGGCCTGACCGTGCGTCACGCGGACGGCGCCGTGGAACGCAGCGAGCTTGGATCGGTGCTCGAAATCAAGGACGCTTTATCGGACCTGTTCCGCATCGAACTGCCGAGCGGCCCCGGGTTCGACGCGGCGCTGGCCGGCATCATCGACCGGGCGCGGTCCGGTGCGCGATAGGGCTCGGTTCGGGCCGGACGGCTGCCATGCCAGGCAACGTTTCCGAGTTGAAGAAAACGTGACGTGTCGAGCGTGCGCAGACGCGGCTTGGGCGCCGCTTGTCCTGGATCGCGAAGCGTGCCTAAACTGGACCCCTTCCTTGCGGCACACGAAACCGGAGGTCCCATGAGAACAACAATTTCCGCCCTCGGCGTGGGCGTTGCGCTGTCGTTATGGGCGCAGGCCGGTCAGGCACAGGAAGTCGAGGCGGGATCCGCCTGCGAGGCGATCGCGGACCTCACTCTGTCGGAAGTGACTTCGCTTGAAGCGGAGTCCGTGCCGGCCGGGCCGTTTTCGACACCCGGTTTTGGCGGGCAGCAGGTCGTCAACGATCTCCCGGCGTTCTGCCGGGTCCGGGGGGTCGTCGACACCGCGATCAATTTCGAGGTCTGGCTGCCTGAGCCCGACGCCTGGAACGGGCGGTTTCAGGCGGTCGGCGGCGGCGGCTTCGCCGGCGTCATCAGCTATGGCGCAATGGTCCCGAACATCCAGGCCGGTTACGTCACGGCATCCACCGATACCGGGCACGTGGCGAGCGACCTGGAATGGCTCCACGATGACGGCCTGCTGCGCGACTACGGCTATCGCGCGATCAACGAGATGACCGCGAAGTCGAAGGCGATCCTGAGTTCGTATTTCGGCCGGCCGGCAGACTACAACTACTTCAACGGCTGCTCGACGGGCGGCCGGCAGGGCCTCATGCAGGCGCAGCGCTTTCCGGACGACTACGACGGCATCGTCTCGGGCGCGCCCGTCAACCACTTCGTCGCGACGCACTACACGCAGTTGTGGATCGCGCTCGCAGCGAAACCCGTCGGCGATACGATGCTGACGCCGACGGAACTCTCGGTCGTCAACAGCGCCGCGCTGGCTCAGTGCGACACGATCGACGGCGTCGGGGACGGCGTCATCGAGGATCCCCGGATGTGCACGTTTGACCCCGCAACGCTGCAGTGCTCGTCCGGCGCGAGCAGCCAGTGCCTGAGCGCCGAACAGGTCGAGGCCGTACGCAAGATCTACGCCGGTCCCAGCAACCCGCGCACGGGCGAGCATCTGCATCCGGGCCTTGCGCCGGGCGGCGAGCTGAGCTGGTTGCTGGTCGCAGGCTCCGGCGCCGCGCCGATCGCGGACGAGTATTTCAGCCGGAGCGTGTTCAACGATGTCGACTGGGACTGGCGGACGTTCGACTACGACGCCGATGTCGAACGCAGCCATGAAGCAACCGGCGAGGCGCTGGTCGCCACGGACCCCGATGTGGGTGAGTTTCGCGACGCGGGCAACAAGCTCATCCTCTACCACGGCTGGAACGATCAGGTGATCTTCCCCGAGGGTACGATCGACTACTACGAGCGTGTCGCCGCAACCGTCGGTGGCGGCTCCGACGGCGGTATCGGCGAGACGAGGGACTTCTTCCGTCTCTTCATGGCGCCTGGCATGCAGCATTGCCGCGGCGGACCGGGTCCGAGCCAGTTCGATGCGCAGGCGGCGATCGAAGCCTGGGTCGAGCAGGGCGTCGCGCCGGACCGGATCGAGGCGAGCCTTGTCGAGGACGGTGCAGTGACGCGAACGCGGCCGTTGTGCCCGTATCCGGAAACGGCGCGATTCGTCGGGGGCGATACGGATCAGGCAGAGAGCTTCGCCTGTTCGCAGTAGCTGCGGCGGGGCAGGCGCGACCGGATGCGTGGCGCGCCCGGTCGGCGCACAGCAGCCCATGTGAGTCAGGGATGCTCCGAACAGCCCGAAGCGGCATCGTTGTCCGCTCCATAAATAATTGATTTATGGAACATTCGGCTCTTGTCAGCGCCGTTGTTCAGACGTTTCTCGGGGTGCTGGCCGCGACAGAGCCGGCAGAGGTCATGGCAGTGCAAACGGCTCAGGGCCTGTGAGTATGGCCGACGTCATCGTCGTCGGCGGCGGCAATGCTGCCTTGTGCGCCGCAATCGCGGCGAGCGACGCGGGCGCCGATGTCACCGTGCTCGAACGCGCTCCCGAGGCGGAAAGCGGCGGCAACAGCCGCTTCACGGCGGGGTCCATTCGCTTCGCCTACTCGGACCTCGAGGAACTGCGCGAAGTCCTGACCGACCTGTCGCTCGAGGAACTTGCGACAAGCGATTTCGGGAGTTATCCCAAGGAGCAGTTTTTCGACGATATGTTCCGGGTGACCGAGTACCGTTGCGATCCGGATCTCGTCGAGTGTCTCGTGACTCGTTCGAAGGACACGCTGGTCTGGCTGCGCCGGGCCGGCATCCGCTTCGTGCCGATCTACGGCCGCCAGGCCTTCAGGGTCGACGGCAAATTCAGATTCTGGGGCGGGCTTACAGTCGAGGCATCGGGCGGCGGACCCGGGCTCGTCGACGGCCTGACCGTGGCCTGCCGCAAGCGCGGCATCGAGATTGCCTACGGCACACGTGCAATCGATCTCGACTTTGACGGCCGCGACGTCACGGGCGTCATTGTGAGGCGCCGCGGCGGAAGGCCCGAAACGCTGCCCGCGCGAGCCGTCATCCTGGCGTCGGGAGGCTTCCAGGCCAACCCGGAATGGCGCACCCGCTACCTTGGTCCGGGCTGGGAACTCGCCAGGGTGCGCGGCACGCGTTTCAACACGGGCGACGGGATACGCATGGCGCTCGCGGTCGGCGCCGCGCCTTACGGCAACTGGTCAGGCTGCCACTCGGTCGCCTGGGACAGGAATGCGCCCGAATTCGGCGATCTCGCGGTCGGCGATCAGTTCCAGAAGCACTCGTATCCCTTCGGCATCGTCGTGAACTCACACGGCAGGCGCTTCCTCGACGAGGGCGCGGATTTCAGGAACTACACCTATGCGAAATACGGCGCCGAGCTGCTGCGACAACCCGGCCAGTACGCATGGCAGATCTTCGATGCGAAGGCGAAGCCGCTGTTGCGCGACGAGTACTCGATCCGGCAGGTCACGCGAGTGCGTGCCGACACGCTCGACGAACTGCTTGAAGGCATGCAGGACGTGGACCGGGAGGCGTGCAAGGCCGAGATCGAAAGCTACAACGCGGCCGTCCGGCAGGACATCGCCTTCGATCCCAACGTGCGCGACGGCCGCCGCACCGAAGGTCTCGCAGTCAACAAGTCGAACTGGGCGAACACCATAGACGAACCGCCATTGGAGGCCTACGCCGTGACCTGCGGGATCACGTTCACTTTCGGGGGCTTGAGAATCGACGCCGACGCCCGCGTGCTCGACACTGAGCTCGAACCGATCCCGGGGCTCTACGCGGCGGGCGAACTCGTCGGCGGCCTCTTCTTTCACAACTATCCGGGCGGTACGGGGCTGCTCGCAGGCGCCGTCTTCGGCCGGATTTGCGGGATATCGGCGGCGCGGTCGCCGACAGCGGAGTAACGCTCGGAGGCGAGAGTTGCGTGGCATGACGATTCGCCTGCGCGACAATTGTTCCGACCAGCCGGACCTCGCGCAGTAGCGACGCTGGCTCGCGACATGGCCTGCCTCGTTTTCCGCTGCCGACGTTTTGGCGTCGTGCGTCTGCGCGCCGACAGTGTTATAGATGGATCGAACAACATCAGGGAGATGCCCATGTCCGCACAACGATGGCTCCGCTGCGCAGCTGTGCTCGCCGCCGCCATGTCCGCAGCCGCGACCGCGCAGGAGACCCGGATCTACAACACCGTCAAGTCGAAGCTCGAGGCAGGCCAGCAGGTCGTCGGCGGCACGCTCACGGTTCCGGATCCCAACATCTATTGCGCCATGGCGAACTCCGGTTTCGACTTCGTATGGATCGAGATGCAGCACAGCCCGCTGACCTACCAGGAGGTCGCGCGGATGATCTGGGCCTGCCGGGACGCACCGGCAATCCCGTTCGTCCGGATTCCGGACGCGACGGCCGGCGACCTCCAGAAAGCGACCGACATCGGCGCGCTCGGGATCATCGTGCCGCTGGTCGATACGGTCGAAAAGATCAGCGACGCGGTCCGCTACGCGAAATTTCCGCCCGAGGGCGTACGCAGCCTGGGCGGTGGGCAGTACCGCGCACTGTGGGGTGATGACTATCGCGCGACGGCCAACGACAATCTCCTCATCGTCGCGATGATCGAGTCGCCGGCGGGCGTCGAGATCGCCGAGGAGATCGCCGCCGTCGAAGGCGTCGATGTCGTCATGGCCGCGAGTACGGATCTCGGCAGCTTTTCCGGGCTCAGCCAGGGCATGCCGGAGTACGAGGCGATGGTCACGACGATCCATGACGTCACCCTCGCCGCGGGACTCAAGCTCGGCGGGCCGCAAGCTTGGCGCGACCGCGCCGGTTTCAGTTTCTTCCAGGCGCCGAGCGAGACGGCGTTGCTCCGGATGGGCATCGAGAGTTCGCTGCGGGCCGAAGCGACGGGTGTCGCACCGATCGAGGGCGAAGAGGACGACTGACAACCGTGAGGACTGTCGCCAGAAGAGACGTACTGGGCGCCGCGTTCGCTGCGTTGACGGTGCCGGGCGCGAACCTGGGCGCCGCCGACTTCAGCGGCCGCGTCATCGAGCTGTTGATCCCGTTCAAGGAAGGCGGCGGGTCGGATACCTGGGGGCGCTTCAATGCACCGTATCTCTCGCGCTACCTGCCTGGCCGCCCGACCGTCGTGGTCCGCAACGTGCCGGGCGGCGGCTCGATCACGGGCGCCAACCGCTTCGCGGCACGGGCACGGCCCGATGGCCTTACGGTGCTCGGTACCTCGGCATCGACGCAGTTTCCGTATCTCATGGGCGATCCACGCGTGCGTTACGACTATCGCGACTGGCGCGTGCTCATGGCCTACGGTACGGGCGGGGTGGTTTACGTCTCCTCACGGCTCGGCATCGCGGACCCTACGGAACTCGCCAGGATCGCCTCGGTGCCGTTGCTCTACGGCAGTCAGGGACCGACGTCGCTCGATCTCGTTCCGGTGCTCGCGTTCAAGCTGCTCGGGCTCAACGTGCGCACGATCTTCGGAATCAGCGGCCGCGGGGCCGGCCGGCTCGCGTTCGAGCGCGGCGAGCTCAACATCGACTATCAGACCTCGACCGCCTATCTGCGTAACGTCGTGCCGTTGATCGAGAGAGGCGACGCCGTGCCGCTCTTCAGTTGGGGCACGCTCGACGAGCAGGGCAGGCTCGTCAGGGATCCGAGCTTCCCGGACCTGCCTCACATCGGCGAAATCTACGAGGCGGTTCATGGCCGGGTGCCGGCGGGGATCGCCTGGGAGAGCTGGTTCGCGTTCTTTACGGCGGGTTTCCCTGCCCAGAAGCTGCTTGTCGTGCCGAGTGAGACACCCGACGATGTCGTGCTCGCCTACGAAGACGCCGTGCAAGCGTACAAGCGCGATCCGGAGTACCTGGCTGGCAAGCCCGCGGCGCTCGGCACGTACGAGCAGGTCACCGGCGCTGCGGCCCAGACGATCTACGAGCTTGCAACCGACGTGCCTGCAAGCGCGATCGCCTGGGTCAGGGACTGGCTCAGGGAAGACTTCCGGGTCAATCTCGAGGGCTGACCTTGCTCGAGGCCCTGACCGCCGCCATCGCCAACCTCGCGACGGTCGAGCACGTGCTGTATCTGGGCGTCGGCGTCGTGCTCGGCCTGACCGTCGGCGTCTTTCCGGGGCTTGGCGGAATAGCGGGCCTGTCCCTGCTCATGCCGTTCCTCTACGGCATGGATACCGTCTCGGCGCTGGCGATGCTCATTGGCCTCGTCGCGGTCATCCCGACATCGGACACCTTCACCTCGGTGCTCATGGGCATCCCGGGATCGAGTGCAAGCCAGGCGACCGTGCTCGACGGCTTTCCGCTGTCGCAGCAGGGGCAGGCCTCGCGCGCGCTGGCGGCCGCGTTCGGCGCATCGCTCTGCGGCGGCCTCGTCGGCGCGGTGATTCTCACGTTCTTTGTGCAGATCGCACGGCCGCTGATCCTGACGTTCGGGTCCGCCGAACTCTTCATGCTCGCGGTGCTTGGTCTCTCGATGGTCGGAGTGCTTTCCGGCAGCGGACTCTGGAAGGGGCTTGCGGCCGCGGGACTCGGAATGACCATGGGATCGATCGGTGCGGCGCCAGCGACCGGGGAGTTCCGGATCACGTTCGGGGTCGACTATCTTTACGACGGTCTCCCGCTTGTCGTCGTCGGGATCGGGCTCTTCGCGATCCCCGAGATCATCGGCCTGCTGCGTGCCGGAAGCGCGATCGCAACGAGCGGACGGCTCGCGGGAAGCTGGGCCGACGGGTTGCGCGATCTCGTTCGCCACTGGGCGCTGTGTCTGCGCTGCTCGGCGCTCGGAACGATCATCGGCGCGATCCCCGGGCTCGGCGGTACGGTCGTGGACTGGCTCGCCTATGGCCACGTCGTGCAGGTCGCGAAGGACAAGTCGCGATTCGGCAAGGGCGACATCCGGGGCGTGCTGGCGCCGGAGTCGGCCAACAATGCCAAGGAGGGCGGCGGTCTGATGCCGACGCTGCTGTTCGGCATCCCGGGGTCCGGCGCCATGGCGGTGTTTCTCGGCGGCATGGTGCTGCTCGGCATCGAGGCCGGTCCTGCGATGGTGTCGAACGATCTGGATCTGACCTACACGATCGTCTGGTCGCTCGCACTTGCGAACGTGCTCGGCGCGGGGCTTTGCATCGTGCTCGCGCGGCCGATCGCGCGCCTGACCACCGTGCCGTTCGGCTACCTTGCCCCGTTCATGATCGTCGCGATCAGCTTTGCGGCATTCCAGGCGACGCGCAGTCTCATGGACCTCGTCGCCTTGCTCGGCATCGGCGCGCTCGGCGTTTTGCTCAAGCGATTCGACTGGTCGCGCCCGGCGTTTCTGATCGGTTTCGTGCTCGCGCCGCAGGCCGAGGGCTACCTGAATCTGGCGGCTCAGTTCTACGGCTGGCAAATGCTGCTGAGACCCGGCGTGCTGATCATTCTCGCGATAACGGTCGTCTCCGTGTGGTTCGGTGCGCGCGGCGCGCGGCGCAGCCCCGTGGCAATCGCGGGCGACGGCGCCGCGAGCGGGTCGGCCGTGCCCGCCGAGCGGGCGGAAGCGGTCGACCCGCGCCCGCAGCTCGTTTTTGTCGCGCTGGCGGCCGGGATCGTCGTCTACGCTGTCGCAAGCAGCCTGCAACGTTCGCCGCTGGCGTGGATGTTTCCCGCAATCATCGGGATCGCAACCTTGCTCGCCTGCGTCTGCCTGGCGGGGGTGCTCATGTTCGCCACGCCCGGTACCAGGCTCAACTTCGACGCGGAGCAGCTGCCAGGCACCGCTCCGAAGCGCGGGATCTCCATCCAGTTCGCCTGGATCGCGGGGTTCATCGCCGCGACGGCGTTCGCGGGTCTGGTCGTCGCTGCGGCGGTCTGGATTGCGCTTTTTCTCAGGTTCAAGGCTGGCGCAGCTGTTGGCAAGACGCTGCTGCTTGCGGGCCTGACCTCGCTCGCACTTTGGGGCGTCGAACGCGTGCTCCTCGTCGAGCTGCCGCGCGGTGTGCTGCAGTTGTGGTGGGGGATGGGACCATGAGCGGGGCATCGCCATGACTCAGCGGGCGATACCGTGCCTCTTCATGCGCGGCGGTACGTCGCGGGGTCCCTACTTTCGTGCCCGGGATCTGCCGGCCGACCCGGCGGCGCGGGACCGCGTGCTGCTGGCCGTCATGGGCTCGCCGGACGCGCGACAGGTCGACGGCGTGGGCGGAGCGGATTCGCTGACGAGCAAGGTCGCGATCGTCGCGCCGTCGGAACATCCCGGCGTCGATGTCGACTATCTGTTTGCGCAGGTCGCCATCGACAGGCCGAGCGTCGACACGGAGCCCTCCTGCGGCAATATGCTCGCCGGCGTCGGGCCCTTCGCGGTCGAGCGCGGTATGGTGCGGCCCGCCGACCCCGAGACCTCGGTCACGATCCACAACGTCAACACCGGCGCCCGCATCCGCGCCCTCATCGAGACGCCTGGCGGGTGCGTCAGCTACGACGGCGAGCAGCGGCTCGATGGCGTTCCCGGCGCCGCGGCGCCGGTTTGGCTCGAGTTCATCGATATCGTCGGTGCCAAGTGCGGTTCGATGTTTCCGACGGGAAGGTCGAGCGAAACCATCGACGGCGTTGCCGCGTCCTGCATCGACGTCGCGATGCCGATGGTCATGATCGAGGCGTCGGAATTCGGCCTCGGCGGCTACGAAACCGACGCGTTGGCGCCAGACCGTGAATTCATGGCGAAACTCGAGCGCATCAGGCGCGAAGCGGGTCGCCGCATGGGGCTCGGCGATGTCCGTGACAAGGTCGTGCCAAAAGTGGCCGTTCTCGCGCGCCCGCGCACGGGTGGGCTGATCAGCTCGCGCTATTTCACTCCGGACACCCTGCATGCGGCTCACGCCGTGACCGGCGCAATCTGTGTCGCCGCCTGCGCGCTGATGCCGGGAACGGTCGCGAGCCCGCTTGCCGACGCGGACTTCGCACACGCCGGTCGCTGCGTTATCGAGCATCCGTCAGGGGCGCTGGAAGTCACCCTCCGGACATCGGGCGAGGGTGGCTCGCTCACGGTCGAGTCGGCCTGCCTCGTGCGCACGGCGCGCAAGATCTTCGACGGTGAAGTGCTCGTGCCCGCGAGCATCTGGCCGTGACATATACTGCCTGCGCGATGCCTGAAACGGTGCACCGCGGTACGTCGCGAGAGCCCACGGTTTTTGGGGCACGACCGTGACGATCCCGGAGACATCGCGGTGAGCGGCGCCACGTCGCGGCGGCGACGGGTGGCAGGGCTCCGATCGCAGAGCACACCAGGGCGCAGCTCAAGGCGGAGCTGCGAACAATGACAAGGTGACCGTTGGCGGGGCCAACCACGGTGACAGGAGAGGCAGCGGGGCAAGCGGCGGTGGAGCGAACGATGGTGGACCGTACGATGGTGGGCCGAACAATGACTCCGACAACGGCAACGAGGGCAGCGGCGACGGTGCAAGCCCATGCGCGGACAGTAGTCGCAGCGCTTGTAACGGCCGCATTTCTCGCCGTCCCGGCGGCGCGGGCCCAGCACGGCGCGGTCGACGGCGAGTGGCGGTTCTATAACGGCGACAGCGGCGCGACGAAGTACTCGCCGCTCGATCAGATCGAGCGTCGCAATGCCGCACAATTGCAGATCGCCTGGCGGCGTCCGGCCGTGGATGCATCGATATTGGAACAGGTGCCGGACCTGCGCTACGGCAACAGCTTCAGGCCCACGCCGATCATGGTCGACGGTGTGCTTTACGCGCCGAACCCGATCGGTTTCGTCGAAGCCTTCGACCCGGGTACGGGAGAAACGGTTTGGGTCGAGGCGCCGTTCGAGGGCGGAGCCGACGGCTACCGGGGCACGGGCACGCGCGGCGTCTCCTGGTGGGGCGAGGGCGATGACGCGCGCATCCTTCTGCAGCGCGGGGAATACCTCATGGCGCTCGATCCGGCGACGGGCGAGCGAATTACGGAGTTCGGCGAGAACGGTCGCGTGAATCTCAGCGACGCGCTCGAGGGCGGACTGCGCCACGCCTGGAGCGGCATACCGTTTGTCGTCGGCGATGTCGCCGTGGTCGGTCACACGACCAACGACACGTTCGCGGCCATGGAAGCGCCGCGCGGGGACACGCGCGCCTACGACGTGCGCACCGGTGAGCTTCGCTGGGTCTTCCACGTCATCCCGCAGGCCGGCGAATTCGGCGTCGATACCTGGGAAGAGGGTTCCTGGGAGTACACGGGCCACGGCTCCGCCTGGTCGATCTTCAGCGCGGACGAGGAACTCGGCATCCTTTACATGCCGATGTCATCGCCGACCAGCGACATGTACGGCGGCCACCGGCCCGGCGACAACCTCTACGCCCAGGCCATTGTCGCCGTCGAGGCACGGACCGGAGAGCGGCTATGGCACTTCCAGACGATCCGCCACCCCCTCTGGGACTACGATCTCCCCGCAGCGCCCGTGCTCATGGACATCACCATTGACGGCCGCGAGATCAAGGCGGTCGCGGTAGTTACCAAGCAGGCGTTCGTCTACGTGCTCGACCGCGCGACGGGCGAGCCGGTCTGGCCGATCGAGGATCGACCGGTGCCACAATCGAACGTGCCCGGCGAGCAAACCGCCGCCACCCAGCCCTTCCCGACGAAGCCGCCGCCTTTCGACCTGCAGGGTTCCACGCAGGAGAACCTCATCGACTTCACGCCCGAGCTGCGCGAGGAGGCGCTTGAGATCGTTTCGCGGTATACGACGGGGCCGCTGTTCACGCCGCCGACGATCCGCGATGACAGTCCGGGCGGCAACCTGGGCACGATCCAGTTGCCGGGCTCCCAAGGCGGCGCCAACTGGCACGGCGCTGCATTCGATCCCGAAACCCAACGCTTCTATGTACCGTCGGAAACGGGGCCGTTCGTCGCCGATATCGAACCTGGCGACCCGGAATTCACGAACCTGCGCTACGTCAAGGGCACGCGGCTGTGGATGGGCGGGCCGCGGGGGCTGCCGCTCTTCAAGCCGCCCTATGGGCGCATCACGGCGTACGACATGAATGTCGGCGAGATACTGTGGCAGGTCCCGAACGGGGAAGGGCCGACCGACCATCCGGCTATCCGGCATCTGAACCTCGGTCCGCTTGGCAATCCCGGACGCCCCGCGCCGCTGTTGACCAGGACGCTGCTTTTCGCGGGTGAGGGTTCGGACGCGATGATCGTCGCGGGCCGCATCCAGCCGGGCCAGCCGCTCGAGACCGCACCGAGCTACGGGGAACCGATATTCCGCGCCTGGGACAAGGCGACGGGCGAAGTTGTCGCCGAGATCGATCTGCCAGCCGGTACGACCGGCGCGCCCATGACGTACATGCATGAGGGCAGGCAGTACATCGTCGTCGCCGTGGGGGGGCGGGAGGTCGCTCCGGAGTGGGTGGCACTGAGTCTGCCGTAGCAGCCGGAGTCGGGACGACAGCCGTTGCGTAATGACGACGTCCGTCAGCCTGCGCGTTAGTGCCGAGACGGTTCCGGGGGCGCTTGCCGTGTGCTTTGCCGAAGCTGGCCAACTCCGGGGCCACGGACGGCGCTCCGTGCGGCATTGCGGTGGCGTAGCGCCGTGGAGGCGCCGGCCGTATGTCCGAAATCAATCGGGCCCGCGAACGCGCACGGCGATCCCGCCGCTCTGCGGTGTCAGGAAACGGCCGCCCATCAAGCCGCCCGAGATTCGCGCGCTGAAGGGTGTTTCCGGATACGTACGGTCGCGCGTGCTGATCTGCACCCACGTGCCGTTGTCTTCGGTCAGAAAGACCGCAAGTCCCGAAAGGTTGCGGCGTACGTCGACGACCGTGACCTCGATGCCGTCGTCCGAGCGAGTCTCGTTGGTCTGTGCCGCGTCCGGCCTCGTCGCTGACACTTCGGACGCCGCCCGGTCGTCAATCGACTCGTCTGTATCCGCGCCTCTCCTTGCGATCCGGTCCCGCAAGCGGCGCCAGAAGGGGCGCCGGGACGCTTCTTCGGCGGGTTCGGCTGACTGCACGACCTGCTCCGGCGAGTCGCTTCGGTCTGCGATGCTCTCGGTAACCTGAGGTTCGGCAGCCGGCTCGACTTGCGCGCCTGCGTCGTTTCGCTCCGCAGTGGTTTCGATCGGAGCAGTTTCGGTCGCGATGGTTTCGCTCGCGGTAGTTTCGGTCGCGATGGTTTCGCTCGCGGTAGTTTCGATCGCAGTGGTTTCGCTCACATCGGCTTCGATTGTCGCGTTCGCTGGACCTGCTTCGCTCGGCTCGTCGTCGGCTTGCGGTGCGCCGCGCTGCAGCCTGTCGTAGCAAGCCAGCCGCTCGGCATCGGCGCTCAGGGCCGCGCACTCTTCAAGGCCTCTCGCAAGCTCGTCCTGGGCATACGCGGCGGTCAGCGGCATCAGAGCGAGCACCATCCCGAGACCAATACCGGGAACGTGCCGGTCTGAACGGCTCAAAGGAGACTGGTAAACGGTCGCCATCAGGTTAATTCGCAGATTGGTCAAAGCGTTACGACGATATGCGCTACGCTGATCATATCCGCTGCGCCGCGGCGAAGTCACCAAACGAGAGCTGGCAGCCTCGACCGGGTTCCGGTGCAGCGTCTCCAACGGTGCTGTTCGCCCGGGAGCCACGACCATGGACATCCCTGTCCCGGTCGGACGTCGAGCGCCAACGGATAATGTGTCTTTGTTGCAACAATACTCGTCACGCCTGTTGACGCTGACTGGCGGGCATGGGTAGCATGCCGGACAGTTAGTGCGTCTGACAATCTGATATTAACCCGGCGGTTCACCGCGGCGATTACCACCTTGTCAACAATGGTCCCTGAATCCTATGGGGTGAACGCACGTTCGCAGTTGTTGCCTTTAAACCAGGGGGAGAAAACACATGAATAATCGTCTATTGGCAAGGCTGCCGATCGGTGCGCTTGCATCGGCTTGCGCGGCGGTTCTCGCGCCGCCGAGCCTGATGGCTCAGGTTAGCGGCGAGCTCGAGGAAATCGTCGTCACCGGCTCGTTCATCAGCCGCCCGGCTGACCGTCCGCAGCCGGTGTCCATTCTCGACGCCGCGGAAATTCGCGCCAACCAGCGGGTCACGCTGGCTGAGGTGGTACGCGACATGCCGCAGATTTCCACCGCCAACGTGACGAGCAACTGGGAAAGGCCGACCAACAGCATCAACATGCGCGGTCTGGGCAGCCGCTCGACGCTCGTGCTCCTGAACGGCCAGCGCATGACGATCGACGCCAACGCCGGTTCCCAGGTGGATATCAACAACCTCGCGCCGAGCATCATGGTCGAGCGTATCGAGATGTTGCTCGACGGCGCCTCGGCGCTGTACGGTTCCGACGCCGTTGCAGGCGTCGTCAACTTCATCACTCGCGACAGGTTCGAGGGGCTCGAAGTCAACGTATCGAGCCAATGGGCGCAGACGCAGACCGATACGCCCGAGGTCGTAACATCGGCCATCTTCGGCACCGGCGACAGCGATTCGCATCTGGTCATGGCCGTCGAGATGCAGCGCCGCGAGAACAAGCTCCAGGAGGAAGACCGCTTCGGGCCCGAACGGCTTTCGCACGGCCTGATCACGGCACTGTGGAATCCCGGTACCTACCTCGCTGCCCCGGGAGCTCCGCGCCGCGGCTGGCACCGCGACCCGCTGTGCAGCAGCCCGGAGATCGGCGGCACGCCGCAGACCGACGACATCACGGATCCCGCGGGGTTCATCAGCGGCCCCTTCTGCCGCGGCCTGCTGAGCCTGCAGCGCACCACCGTGCCGGAGCGCACGGAGCTGACGGGCATGGCGGTGTTCACCCAGGACTTCGGAAGCGGCCCGCTCAGCACCATGCGCGTCGAGGCGAGCTTCGCACGCACGGAGTCGCAATCGAGCTACGGCACGGGCGTGCCGTTGCTGGCGCTGCCGTCGGTCTCGGGCCAGGTCCCGATTCTGCCGCGAACCAATCCGGGCGTGCTCGACGCGCACGTGCGTTCCGGCGGAACGTTTCCACTGCAGGACTTCGGCCGCATTTTCAGCCGCCAGTTGAGTCCGCTCGACGGCGATGAAACTTCGCTCGACAGTTCGAACAGGCAGAACACCTATCGCGTGGCGGCGAGCCTCGAAGGCATGTTCAGCGATAGCTGGAACTGGCGGCTGACCGGTACGTTTTCGCAGAACGACCAGCGCAACAACGCGATGGACACGATTACCGACCGGTACATGCGGGCCGTGCAGGGCTACGGCGGCCCGTCCTGCAAATGGAATTACGTCCAGGGCGCAACCAGCGACCCGACCATTCAGCGTGGCGTCGGGTCCTGCCAATACTGGAACCCGTTCGCGAGCCGCCTGATCGCCGACCCCTTTGACGAGACGCCGATCGATCCGAGCGACCCGAACTCGCCGCCGAAGCGCACGCTGTACAACTCCCCGGAACTGCTCGACTGGATGATGTTCGGCGGCCAGGCCATCAACGAGTCGCGGTTCACTTCGTTCGAGTTCCTGACCACGGGCGAGCTGTGGGAAATGGCCGGCGGTACCACCGGCGTCGCTCTGGGGGTGCAGGTGCGCAACCAGGAACTCGACATCGGTGTCGACACGGTTCGCAAGGACGGCGGTCTGGGATTCCGCCCGCAGATACTGCGGGACTGGGACTCGCAACGCGATACGGAAGCCTTTTTTGCCGAACTCGTCATGTTCCCGCATGAGGATCTCGAGATCGATATCGCCGCGCGTGCCGAGGAAACGCTCGGCCTCAGTTCCACGGAACCGAAGATCTCGATGTTGTGGACTCCCGCCGACAACCTGTACTTCCGCGCCACCGCGGGCTCGTCGTTCCGTTTGCCCGCCGAGACCCATCTGTTCGGCGTCGGCGGCGGTTCCGTCGCGCGCGACACGATCGGCGGCGAGGTTACCCAGGCGACGGGCATCGGTGTCGGCAATCCGAACCTGCTCCCCGAGGAATCGGACAACTTCACGCTCGGGGTGACCTGGGACATCACCGACAACTTCACCGTGGACCTGACCTGGTGGGACTACGAGTTCACGAACCTCGTCGCCACGACCGACGCCGAGGACACGCTCAGGCAGGATCTGCTCGACGGCTGGGTCAACGCGGGGGCGAACAACTCCAATCCCGTCTCGCCGGAGCTGAGTCCTCATCCGCTGTTCCCGGGCCGGCCCAATGAGTACTGTGAAGTTACTCGCGGCTGGCGGTTCATGGATGAGAACGACGACGAACAAGCCGATATCCCGTTGCCCGAAGGCTGCCTGACCGGATTCGACTTCCAGATCTTCCGGTCGAGTTGGCAGAACCAGGACATCATCATCACCAACGGCTTCGACCTGACGCTCGACTGGCGCCGGGACTTTGGTATCCACAGGCTCGGCGCCCGGTTCGTCGGTTCTTTCGTCGAGGAGTACTCGGGCATCGACGGCGTCAACGATGACGGTGCAACGCCCGAGTTTCGCGGGCGCATGGCCGGGACGCTCAGAAACGTCGTCGGCACGGACGGCGACGGTGTCGCGGGCGTCTCGACCAATCCGGATCTCAGGGCCAATCTGATCCTGACCTACGGAAGAGGCAACCACAATGTCCGCGGTACCTTCCGCTACGTCTCGGGCATCACGAACACGGACCCGAATCCGCTGGAGGACGCCTTCGACGAGAGCGCCTATACGCAGTTGGATGTCGTGTATGACTGGGATGTGCCGATGAGCCGTCCCGCGACACTGTCGTTCACGGTGCTCAATATCACCGACGAGGAGCCGCCGCTGAACCCCAATGGTCTGATCACGTACAACTCCGGTCTTTACGATGGCCGCGGGCGCATGTTCAGGCTCATGTGGAACCAGGGCTTCTGAGGGCTTGACCTGATCCGACCGGTTCGCGCCGGTCTTCCTTGTAGCGCGGCCCCGCTGTACATCGTGCAGCGGGGTCGTGCCCGTTTCGGGCGTTGCGTTGGCGAATCGCGCCGCCTTGCCGGTCGGTACCGGCCAGGTGCGCCATATGGCGTCAGACAGCAGGTTTGATTTGTCGCGGTCCGCAAACTAGAGTTCTGCGGGACTCGCGTCATGACGACTGACGTGACGCGCCGGGATGTTCGTAGACACACAGTGAAGGTTGGGACCGCATGAGTTTCATCTATTTCCTTGGCCGTTTTCATGTGCTCGTTCTGCATGTGCCGATCGGCATCATCATTGCGATCGTCGTGCTCGAAGCGCTCGCGCGGCGCGAGAAATACCGCTACCTCGAATCCGCTTCGCCGTTTCTGTGGGGTGCGGCCGCGGTCACGGCCGTTGTCACGGTCGTGCTTGGCTACTTCCATTTCGCCGAGGGCAGCTTCGGCAGTGCGTCCGGCGTCCAGCATCGGACGTTCGGTACGGCGCTCGGCGTGCTGATCGCTGTCGTCGCGGTGTTGCGGCTAAGCAAATTCGCACGCAACTACGCGCCGGTGTATTTCCCGGCATCGTTGCTGGCGCTGCTGCTCGTCCTGATCACCGGGCATTACGGCGGCAACCTGACCCACGGTTCGACATATCTCGTCGAGTACGCGCCGCAACCCGTACGTTCGCTCGCGGGCCTCGGACCGAGGCGTCCGCCGATCACCGATATCGCGATGGCCGATCCGTTTCTCGATATCGTCGCCCCGATCCTGCGGCAGCGCTGCACGGACTGCCACGGTACCGACACGACCGAAGCCGAACTCGACATGACGACCCATGAAGCCCTCATGCGCGGTGGCGAGACGGGTGGCACGATATCTGCCGGTAACCCGCAGTTCAGCGAACTCGTGAACCGCATCACACTGCCGCCCGAAGACGAAGCGTTCATGCCGGCGGAAGGCAACACCCCGTTGACGCCGGAGCAGGTGCAGATCATCGAGTGGTGGATTCAGACCGGTGCTCAGACCGGCGTCACGCTCGGCGAATCGGACATCGAGACCAGCGCCGAGATCGAGGCGCTGTTGCGTGCGGAACTGGGTCTTGAGGGCTGAACTGACCGGTGATTTGAACCGAACCTGGGAGCGGAACCGGACCTGCGGACTGAACCGGCGAAACCGGCCTCAGCCGAGTTCGCCCTCGCAGCTATTGAGCTGCGCACCCCATTCCTTCGCCTTGTAGTCGACCTGGCGCGCGACATCGAGCAGCCAGCCCTTGCCGGCATGCGTGTTGCGGCTCCAGCCGCCCGGACCCTCGTGGTAGGCGAGGTATTGATTGTAGGGGTCCCACTTCGAGATACCCGCGGCTTTCTGTGACTTGTCGGTGTACCAGCCGACGAAGTCGATGGCCGCGCGGAAGTCGTCGCGATCGGCGAAGCGGCGGCCCGTCTCGTCCCGGTATTGCTGCCAGGTGCTCTCCAGCGCTTGCGCGTAGCCGTAGGCGTCAGAGGGTCTGCGCCACGGGATGAACCCGAGCAGCTTCGTGCGCGGGGGTCTGGCGTCGAACTGGAACGTGGATTCCTGGCGGATGATGGCCATCTGCACGTGAATCGGCGTGCCCCAGCGCTCTTCGGACGCCTTCGCGGCCCGGTACCAACGCCGCTTGTCGTCGAAGATCAGGCAGATATTCTCGACGCTGGCCGGCGGCGAGTTCGCGCAACCCGCGATGACGAGGGTCGCCATAACTGCAAGCAGCACTCGCGCTGCACGCACGGGAAAAGGCACACCGCGATTGCGGCGCCTTTCGTGACGCACTGGAGTTCCCACGTCGCAGATCGTAGCACGAAAGGCCATTGCGCTCACCGGAAACGCCCGATCGGTGCGGCCTCGAAGTCGGCCGCAGCAACCTCGCAGGATCGGTCCGCGAGGCGGATTTGGCCTTCGAAAATCAGGCTCCGCTGGACAAGGCGGATTCGACCTTCAGACTTCGCGCTCCAGTGGACGAGGTGGATTCCCCGCGACGCCGGACGGCATCGCTTCGAAACAGGTTCGGAGCAGGTCTGCGGCCGAATGGTCAAGGTGCCCTGGCTTGATTACACTTTCCGGCTGCCGGGGAGAGGCGAGGTCAAGCTCACGGGCATGACCCTGTCGCGACGCGGCATCCTCCGGGAACTACCACAAGAAGGACAGCGTGCCCGAACGCTCCGGCTCGAATCGCGACGGTGGGTATTTGAAGCAGCCGAACAGATCCGCCTGGCAGCGCTGGGTCCACAGGCCCCAGGCGCTCGGGTTTCGCAAGGCGATCCTGCAGGTCCACCTGTGGCTCGCGGTCACAATCGGCATCTACATCATCGTCGTAAGCGTCAGCGGAAGCGCTGTCGTCTTCCGGCGCGAACTGGGGATGTGGCTCGTGCCTCGCACCGTGCCCGAGGCCATCGGTATCCCGCTGGCAGGCGATGGTCTTGCCGAAGCCGTCGAGCGTGTCTACGCGGATTACGAAATCCTTTCGATCATCGAGCCCCGGCGGCGCCCGGACGAGCCGGTCTACGTGAGGCTCCAGCGCGACGGCGAGGAATCGTCGCGGCAGTTCGATCAGTTCAGGGGCGTCGACATGGGCGACACCTATCCGCCTCCGATGCAGGTCATGGAGTGGTTCGTCGACCTGCACGACAACCTGCTCGCCGGCCAGACCGGGCGGACCATCAACGGGATCGGTGGCGCGCTGGTGCTCGTCATCGTGCTTACCGGAGCGTTTCTCTGGTGGCCGGGGAAGGGACGCTGGCTCGGCAGCATGCTGGTTCGTCCGGCGCGCAAATCGAAGCCGTTGACCTGGCAACTGCACAGTGCGCTCGGTTTCTGGGCGTTCGCGATGCTCTTCGTCTGGGCGCTGACGGCGGTCTACTTTGCGTTCCCGACGCCTTTCGAATGGGTCATGGACTCGCTCGACTCCGACCCGACCGACTTCGAACGCCCCGGGGAGGGCGCGCTGCTGTTGCTCATCGATCTGCACTTCGGGCGTTTCGGCGGAATCGGAGTGCGCACGTTCTGGGTACTGATCGGCCTGATTCCTGCCGCGATGTTCATCACCGGTTTCATCGTCTGGCGCCGGCGCGTGAACCGGTCGGGCGGGACCGGGCAACGCGACTGAAGCGATGGTGCCGGGGGAACCCCTGCCGGGTATCAACGACGCGGTGCCCGGCCGCATCGAACAACGCGAATGTGGGAACGGCGCCGGTCCTCCTGTGGAGTGACGACCGATCAGAGCCTGTCGGATTCAGGCGGCGGACGCGGCCGGGTCGGGCAGGTTCAGAGCACTGTCGCGCTCACGATCATCGTCGGCTGGACCTCGAGCGATTCGAGATAGGCGTCGCCGTCGGCCCAAAGGCGCGTCTGGTTGAGGCCGCCGCTCGGATCGCCGACCTGCACGAACTGATCCACGGCATCCATGCCGTCGACGATCTTGGCGAACACCGTGAAGTTGTATTGCGGGTCGGCGAGCCGGTTGTTTTCGATGTAGTTGATGAAAACCTGCGTCGAGTTGGTGTTCGGCCCGGCCTTGGCGAACGCGAGCGTCCCGCGCTCGAGCGCGAACAGTGTCGGGTCGTCGTCGAAATTCCGGTTCTGCCAGGATCGGTGCGGGTCGCGCCAGTTGATGCCGAACTGGGCGACGAATCCGGGTACGACCCGCGAAATCGGGATGTCGTCATAGAAGCCGGACTCCACGAGTTCGACGAAGCGTTGGGCCGCGTTCGGCGCGGCCTCCGGATAGACCTCGATCGTCACGTCGCCGGCAGTCGTCTCCAGGCGCACGACCTGCGCCTGCGTCAACTGCGGGGCGTCGGCCTCCTTGCCGGGCAGCGGAACGAGTTCAAGGTCGAGTTCACCTGGGGTATTCACCGTGGCAGCCTCCGTGGCGTCGGGCAATTCAGTGTTGGAAGTCGGCGTTGTGGTCGGGGATTCGCACGCGCCCAGGGCAAGTCCGAGGCAGGCCGTGCCGATTGAAAGCTGCATGAGGCGGTGCATGTTGTGGCTACTCCTGTGGGGTCGGCCTTGGCGATGTGAGTACGGTCCGCCCCTTCGCGCCGGGTTCGTCAGGGGAGACGACTGCTCCGTGGTGGCAATCGGAATGGTCGTGACAGATACTCACGCGTAGCACTATAGTCAGGGTCGCCCATCATGCAAGTCATCGCCAGGAGACACAAATTGCAAAGACGTAAGCTGCTTGCCACGCTCGCGGCCTCGCCGGCGCTGATGGCGCGGTTCCAGGGGGCTCAGGCACTTGAGCCGGGTATCCGCCAGGGCAGGATCAGGCAGAGCGTCATGCCGCAGGTCTGGGGCGACCTCGATCTCGGTATCGAGGAGCGTTGCGAGGTGCTCGCGGCGCTCGGATTCGCCGGCATGGACCTGCCGGAGCCGGACCAGATCCCGATACTCGAGGACCACGGGCTCGCACCGGCGATGATGGTCGGCACCGGCACGACCTTCGAAAACGGTCTCATCCGCCAGGAACTGCACGACCGGATCGAGGAAGCGACTCACGCCGGGATCGACATGTGCGCCCAGGTGGGCTGTCCCAATCTCATCGCGTTGCCCGGCGAACGGCGCGGGATGTCACGGGAGGAGGGCGCCGACCACGCCGTCGAGATCCTGTCGCGCATCGCACCCTACGCCGAGGAAAACGGCGTCTACGTCTGCATGGAGATCACCAATTCGAAGGTCGCCGCGGACAACCGCACCGATCAGGTGTTCGACGACATCGAATGGGGCTTCGACGTCTGCCGCAGGACCGGTTCGCCGAACATCAGGATCGTCTATGACGTCTATCACGTGCAGATCGCCAACGGCGACGTCGTACGGACCATGCGCGACAACTTGGACCTGATATGCCATGTCCATGTCGCAGGCGTGCCATCGCGCGCGGAGATCGACGACACGAGCGAGATGAACTACCGCTACATCGCGCGGGAAATCGTCGACATGGGCTACGAGGGCTTCGTCGCGCTCGAGTACCGGCCGACGCCGGGACGCAACCCGCTCGTGAGCCTCGCGGTGTGCTACGACATCATGACCGTGACGTAGGCGTTGTCGCAGCGGCTTCGCTGCGCAGACGCGCAGGGAACGTTGATTCCATACAAGCCTGAATCGCAGGCTCCTGGTGCGTCGACACAAGAAATTCCTGCACGTGTGCGCTTTACCGAGGCTCGCCGGGAGGCGTATCCCTACGCTGCTTGCCGGTCCGCCTGTCAGTGCCCTTGCCGCTCGCGCAGCTCAGTCGAGCACCTCGAGAGCGTAAGCGAGCGTCCCGGGGCCGTCGACCCGCTCCCGGTACGACTCGATGAACACCTTGCCGACGATCTCGCCGTCCGGATTCAGCACGAACACGCCCGGGTGCGGAATGCCGTAGGCATCGTCGCCCGGGACGTAGTCTTCATTTAGAATCCCGAGCGCGAGAATCGTCGCGGCATCGATGTCGGAGATGAACTCGTACGTGATGCCACCCGCCTCGACGAAGGCCTGCTGCAGTTCCGGTGCGTCGTAGGTGATGACGACGATACCGATGCCCGCTTCTGCGAAGTCTTCAACACTTTCCTGCAACTGCCCGAGCTGCGCTCTGCAGAAGGGTCACCAGTCGGCGGAGCGCACGGCGAAGAACGCCAGCCCCCTGTCTTCCATGAACTCGTCGACCGTTGTGATTTCCTGCCCCTGGTAAAGCGCGCGGATCTCGGGGAATGCCGCGCCGATGGGCAGGCCCGGATCGAACGAGTCGTTGTCTTCGGAAAGGAAAATATCGCCGAGATCGCGGGGTTGCGCCGCGAGCTCAGTCGCGAGAAATTGGCCTGCGACGACCGCGACTGCGACGGTTGCGGCGACCAGGCCGATCGAGTTCCTCATCGTAGAAGCCCTCACTGAAGTGACGTTGCCATGGGTTGGCGATCTGTTACGTACGGATGATCGTTTGCCGCGCCGTGCAATGCAAATCGGCACGGCCGATCGCGTCCCGGATTGCCGGACCGCCCGGGTCTGCGCAGTTGACCGGGACACACGCGGTGGCTGGCACGAAACTGCGGCGCGCCGTTCTGACGAGGGTGTTCGTCAGATTTGTGGCATGAGGTCGTGATTTGTACGCCTGACGTGTCCAGTAGTCGTGCCGTACAGCGGTTGCCATCGCGCTTCCATGTGGTATCTAATCCGGCGTCTAGCTGTGAGGTGGTGGAATTGATGGACAAGTCAGAACTCAGGCAAATGGTCGAGGCGGCCAATACCAGGTACACGGATCCCGAGCGCAACCGGGTGATCAACGAGAAGCCCGATGAGGCGCCGCGCTTCGAGGTCTACCACTTTTTCATGTCGATGTGCTCGTACAAGGTCAGGGCCGTGCTCGACGAGAAGAACGCGAGCTACGTTTCCCACGACATCGACATTCTGCCGCCCAACATCCAGAACTACTTTCCCGAGTATGTGAGGCTCAGGGTCAAGGGCGGCGAAGCGATCCCGCAACCGCTTGTCGAGGGGTACACGGGGCGCTCATCCACGGAGACCGAGGGCTTCGATCCCTGCGTTGTCCCGACGGTCGTCGACTACGAGGCCGGCAAGGTCCTCGTCAACTCCAAGGCGACGTGCCTTTACCTCGATTCCGCTATCGCCGAAGGCACCGAACTCGTGCCGAAGGACATCGAGTCCGAGGTCATCGCGCAGATGGATGTCGTCGATCGCACTCCGCACGTTGCGCTCCTGTACGGCGCCAATCCCGAAGGCGATGGGCGTCCGGGCTTCGTCCAGGAGATGATGAAGACCGCCCACGATGTCAAGATCGGCAAGCTCCGCGAGAACATGGCGACCGTGGCCGACGACCCGGTGCTCCTGGCAGCCTACGAGCACAAGATCGTCAAGGAACAGAAGGCCAGGGCCTACGTACGGACCGAAAGCGACATGCGCGCCTCTCTCGCCGAGTTCAAGGCGCTGCTCGCGGACCTCGAGCAACAACTCGAAGCGACGGGCGGCGAGTGGCTTTTCGGCGATCGGTTCACGATGGCCGACCTCTTCTGGGCCGTGAGCCTCTTCCGCATCCAGTGGCTAGGTCTCGGCTACATCTGGGCGACTGACGACGGCGTACATCTGCCGCGTGTCGAGGCCTACCGCCGGCGCCTTTTCGCCCGGCCGAGTATCGAGCGTTCGACGATTCACTGGCCCAACGCGCCCCCGACGGAGCACGTGATGGAGTACTACGGAGGGGCCGCCGAAACGCATTAGATCGGCGGCTTCGACGTTGCCCCGCAGGCGGGGGATCGTCGCGACGAGCCGCTGCAGCCGCCGCGCCAGCAGGTTCGGACACCGATCGCGTTTCTCGGGATCGCTGTTGAAGGCGCAGAGCTAGCCCGCGGTGTCGGGCACCGTGCGCGGACAAGAGCTGCTATAGCAACCGCTCGATCTGTTCCAGTTGCTGCAGTAGCACATTGGCGCGTGCGTACACTTGCGTCGGGAAGATCTTCTCAGGGGTTTCGAGCGTCGGGAAGACATCCTCCGCCTCGAGCATGCTTGACACCAGCGCCAGGCCTCCCACGAGGATGGTGGAGATGTCGTAGACGTGGCCAGGCTCGATATCGTCGGGGATATTGCGCCGGGGACTGATGTGCAGTGTCGGTGCGCCGGCGTCATCGCCGATTCGCCCCAGGATTTCCGCGCATCGGAGCAACACTCCGTAGACATCCGCGGGGCGCTTGTATCCGTCGAAGGGTGGGGCCTGCGGCAGGATCTCCGATTCGCCAAGGTGAGAGAGAACCCCCGCGGCGAAGACGGACGAGAGGGTGACCTGTCCGAATACGTCCATCGGACGCGGCGGTTCTTCCAGGAGCAGATTGACCTGTCGATTGATGTCGAGCAGCGTCATGAAAGTCCCGGTCGCGGACGAGCCGGTGGGCGGAAATACGTCAGCTTCCCGTTCGATATCGAGCGCGCGCTTCACGCTGCGGACCTGTGTCAGGGCCTCCGTGACGACCACGATCGTGTCGGCGGGGGTCAGATCGCCCTCCGGCACGGGCGGTGCTGCGACGCGTTCGGCGCCAGCCTGCTCCTGGGCCAGTTGGTTGAGCTTGCGAAACAGCGACTGGGCCTGGAAGTAGACCACGTGCTGGGAGACGTCGGACGCGGGCAGGCGCGGACTGTCGTCGAAAGGGCGCCCCATGAATTCCCGGACCAGTTCGACTTCCTCGGCGACCATCGCCGCCACGGCGAAAACGTCAGGGTTGTCGATTTCCTGCGCCCCGGCGTTCGGGCACACGGCGAGCCCAAGGCACAGCGGCAGCGCGAGGCGGAAAATGCGTTGTCGTTCTTGTTTCATGGCATCGGTTCCAGCGTACCGTTCGGATACGATCATATGACTATACCGCACGCTGCGGGCAGCGAGCCCGGTGACTTCGCTCCACGCTGGCATCGTCATGACACATCACTATACTTTGTGGCGCAGTCACGCTCGGCACTGGCGATGCCGAAAGCCCGTGCCGGGTGTAGCCGATCGGGTGACGCGCCACCTGTGCGTCGATCTGCGCCCAGCTACCACTGAGGACCCACCGGATGAAGACGAAACTCAGCGTCAACGTCAACAAGGTCGCGCTGCTGCGCAACCAGAGAGACGTCGGGTATCCGAGCGTCGTCAACGCGGCCAGGCGAATCATCGCCGCCGGGGGGCACGGCATCACTGTCCATCCGCGTCCCGATCAGCGCCATGTTCGTCCCGGTGACGTCGCGGACCTTGACCGCCTGATCAGGGACGAATTCGCCGGTCGCGTCGAGTTCAATATCGAAGGCAATCCGACCGGGGAACTACTGGAGATCGTCCATGAGGCCCGTCCGGATCAGGTCACTCTCGTACCGGACGACCCGGATCAGCGGACCTCGGACCACGGCTGGGATCTCGTGGCCGACGGCGAACGCCTGAAGCCGATCGTCGCGGGCCTCGGGGCGGCCGGGATGCGGGTGAGCCTCTTCATGGATCCCGACCCCGCGGCGATGGAACTCGCCGCGGCCTGCGGCGCTCACCGGATCGAACTGTATACCGAGTCATATGCTACGGCGCACGCGGCGGGCGATTGCGAACGTGTGCTCGCGGGCTTCGTCGCAGCGGCCGAAACCGCGATTGCAAACGGGCTCGGCATCAATGCCGGTCACGATCTGAACCTCGACAATCTGCCCCTGTTCCAGCGCAGCGTCCCCGAACTCGCCGAGGTCAGCATCGGCCACGCGTTTACCGCTGACGCGCTTGAGCTTGGCTACAATGGCGCTGTTGCCGCTTATCTCGCGGCGCTCGGTTGATACCGGGCGAACTCGCACTCGGAGATTGTCGAATTGCCCATTACCCGCTTCCGGCCGCCGACTGAGCGGGACAGAAGCACCAGCGCATCTGTTTCCCCACAAAGAGGATGTTGAGTTGGCGTTGAAGGTCATCGGTGCCGGATTCGGCCGCACAGGTACGATGTCGCTGAAACTCGCGCTTGAGCGTCTGGGTTTCGGCAAGTGCTATCACATGATGGAAGTCGTCCGGAACCCCGGCCACCCGTCGTTGTGGGCTGCCGTGCTCGACGGCGAGCCTGACTGGGACGCCGTGTTCGATGGCTATCTGTCGTCCGTCGACTGGCCGGCTGCGGCATTCTACAAGGAACAGATGAACCGCTATCCGGATGCCAGGGTCGTCCTCACCGTGCGCGATCCGGAGTCGTGGTACCGCAGCGTGAGCGAGACGATCTATCCGTTCTCGAAGCTCATGCCGCCCGTGTGGCTCATGTGGTTGAAGCGCTTCCGGCATGTGCGCCGGCTGACCTTTGAGGCGATCTGGGACGGCACGTTCGATGGCCGCTTCGAGGACCGGGACCATGCCATCGGGGTGTTCAACGAGCACATCGAAGCCGTCCGCAGGCATGTGCCGCCCGAGCGGCTACTCGTTTTCGATGTGCGTGAGGGCTGGGGGCCGCTATGCGAGTTTCTCGGGGTCGCGGAGGTCCCGGACGAACCGTTTCCGCATGTCAACGAAGGTGCTGCCATGAAGCGGCAGTTGCGAACGATGCGTTTGCTCACCGCGGCGCTGTACCTGGGCGTGGCGGCGGTGCTGGTCTGGGGCATCGTGAGCTTGCTCGGCCTCACAGCCTGAGGCTTCGGTCCGGCCACGGGACGAACTTGCGGCCCGGCACCTCGTTCTGACATCTTTCGAAGTCGTACGATGCTGCGCGAAGCATTCGGATACGAGCAGCGCGATGGGTGAATGAGGCCCAGGGGGAAACGACCATGATTCGACTGGCGGGTTTCATCGTCGCGGCACTCGCCTTGCTCGCCGCGGCCCCGCGGGCGGTGCCCGAACTGCTCAACAAGGAGGCCCCGGTCGTCGTCGGTCACTATGACCTGAACGTCACGAGCATTGACGAGCACCTGCGTTTCTGGGTCGACACGCTTGGCGGGACGGTTGCCGACTTCGGTGACAGCGACATCGCCGTCATCGAGTTTCCGGACATCTTCATCGTGCTTCGCGAGTCGCCGCCGACGGGGCCGACACGCGGCACAACATTCGATCACATCGGCTTCGCCGTGCCCGATGTGCCGGCCTTGACGACCGAGGTGGTGGCGAACGGCTACGAACTCACCGTTGGCCGGGCACCCGCCCCGGGCGAGACTGCAAGCCCCCCGACGGCCGGCAACTACGGCCGATTCTCCTATTTGCTGGGTCCCGACGGCGTCAAGGTGGAACTCGTGACGAGCAGCGAGGAAAATCCGCCGCCGATCGTCCATCACCACGTTCACTTCGTCAACGAAGATTTCGTGGCGATGCAGCAGTGGTACATGCGTGCCTTCGATGCGACGCTCAGGCCCGGACAGACCGACTTTTTCATCGGCGCCGATCTGCCGGGAGTCGGCTACATGTTGAACTTCTTCAGTTGGCTGCCGGACGAGGAACTCGTCGGGACGCAGGGCCGCGCCGTCGACCACGTCGGCTTCGAGGTCCGGGACCTCGCGGCCTTCGTTGAGGGCCTCGAGGCGGAGGGGATAGCACTCGCGAGTCCCTGGCGCCAGGCCGACGAACTCGGCGGTATCGCGACTGCGACGATCGTCGACCCGTGGGGCACCAGGATCGAACTCACCGAGGGTTTGCGCGACCGCCGTTGAGGACGGGCATCGCCGTTTGCGGCCCGGCGACGCCAGGCGTTGAACCGGACGGGCAGGGAGCGCGCGGAGAGGCTGACTTGCGCGCGTGCCGGCCGTCAGGAGGACGGGAGCAGCGCCAGGACCTCGGTCGCAAGCTCGGGGTAGGTGACCGGTCTCTTGTGGATATGGACGCGGTTACCGGCCGTGTCGAAGATCAGCGTCATCGGCATCTCCCCGTACCAGGAGTCGAGCACGGCTTCGTAGAAGGTCTCGTCCACCGTCGCCGCCAGCAGGACCGGAAACGGCGGATCGAAGTTCTGCAGGAACTCCTCGATGTCGGCCATTTCCTCCGGATAGTTCATTGAAACCGCGAGCACCTCCAGCCCGTCGTCGCGGTAGCGCTTGTAGACGTCGATGATGTCGGGGAACTCCCTGAGGCAGGGCGGGCACCAGGTCGCCCAGAAGTTGACGACCACGACCTTGCCTTCGTTCCCGGCGATGAGCGCGGCAAGATTCTCCGGTGTGACCACGGGAATATCCTGGGCGCTGGCCGACAGCGAGCAGGCCGCGGCAATGGCGGTGCACGATGCAACGAGCCAGCGGGATCTGCGAATTTTCGCCTGCATGAGCCGGACCTCGAGCCTGAGTCTTCGTGAACCGCTAGGGCGTATTTTGCGCCATCATCTGCTCGGTCGCGTCGACGACGCGGCCGAATTCGTCAGCAGCGATACCGGAGACGTTGTCGACGACGAAACGGTTGACCGTCACGAGGAAGGTGTTGTCAACCTCGGGGTCGATTTCGTACAGGCGCATGGCGACGTCTCTCGGACCCCTCCTGAAGACGACAAGCGGAATCTCGAGCCCGGCCGATGCGCTCAGTTCCTCGAGCCACGGTGAAGCCTCTTCACCGACCACGATCGCTGCCACGGCCTTGAAGTCCTCGTGCTTGTGGCGCAGGTACAGTTCGTCAAGCTGCCGGATCAGGTCGGCAGTCTCGTCGCCGGTCTCGCGGAAGAAAGCGAGCACGTTCGGTACGTCCTGAAACTCGCACACGTAGCAGATTCGCTGGCCGGCGTACTGGCCTGTTACGTCGAGCACCGGGATCGAGGCGGTAGGCGAGCCGATCTGGAGTCCTGAAATCGAACTTTGAGCCCAGGCCGCCGCAGCGAGCAGTACGGCGCAGCAGGTTGCCGCTGCAGCGGCGATGCGCGTTGTAGCGTTCTTCATGCTATTGGGTCTCCTCGACAGCGAGTCCGACAGTTTCGTAACCGAGATCGAGCCACTCGAACCAGCCGCCTTCAAGCACCTTGACGTCGAGATATCCGACCAGGCCGAGTTTCTGGGCCATGTCGACGGAATCCTCGTGATCGTTACAGGCGCAGTAGATCACGAGCGTCTTGTCGCGCGGCAGCGTGACGGGCAGGCTCAGTTCATGGACCCAGGGGAAATTGACCGAACCCGGGATGCGTTCGTCTTCGAAGATGAGTTCCGCCGCGGTGTCGACGATGACGATGTCGTCCGACTCCGCCTCCATCAGCGACTTCAGTTCCTGCGGCGACACGAACTCCGCTACATAGACGTAGCCCTCGATACACTCGCCATCGACGAACACGCAATCGTCGAACTCGTCGTCCTGCGCCAGGGCGGAGCCTGACGCAAGCAACGCGCCCGCCAATCCAACTGCCAATATCGAAGGTAGTCCGCCAGCGCCGTGCGTCATCATCGTCCTCCTTCTTCAGCCGCTTCCCGCAGCGGTGCGGGGACGGCAGAGGCATCGTTCAGATAATCATACATGGTCGCCTGTCAACCGCTTCGCGTCAACGAGCAGGCCGGTTCCCGAGCGGTCGCCAGTGTCGGGACGACGCGCTCGCGAACCCGTGTTACCCGTTCGACGTTCCGTTATAGTATTGACAATCTTCCAATATCCGGAACCGACTTTTTCGCAGAGGGGGTATGGCCATGCGGTTGATCAGGCGGACGAGACTTACGGCGGGAGGTGTGTCGCCACGGCGATTCGGGCACCTTGGCCTCGGACTTGCGCTCGCATTCGGCGGAGCTTCGTTCCTGACCGAGTCGGAGGCGCAGACGGACGCGCGGCTCTTCACGGTAATGAATCCCACGGGCATCGCGCCGCCGATCGAGCGCAGGGCCATGGCGCCGCGCCCGGAGAGCCTCGACGGCAAGACGATCTATCTCGTCGATGTAACGTTCAACGGCGGCGATCTGTTTCTCATGGAAATGGAGAAATGGATGAAGGCCAACATGCCCGAAGTCAACGCGATCTATCGCGTCAAGCGGGGCGCCTACAGCCAGGACGATCCGGAACTGTGGCGGGAGATTCAGTCCGTCGATGGCCTGATGGTGATGGCCATAGGCCATTGAAGCACCTGTGCGCCGGCGGTCGTCGGCCATGTTGCTGAAGTCGAAGCGAACTACGGTATCCCCGCAGTCGGAGTCATCGTCGATGCCCTGACGGATCTCGTCCACGACAAGGCGCTGGAGGAGGGCATGCCCGCGTTGCGGCTTGCGTTCACGCATACGCCGGTCGGGGGCAAGACGCCCGACGAGCTTGCCGAGTACATCGCCGGTTACGATCCGGTCCACAAGATCCCCCTCATGGAGGAGATCGTTGGCCACCTGACCCGGCCCCTCAAGGACGAGGAGCTGACGACCGGGATCTTCGAACGCACGAAGCGAGAGTTCATCGGTCCGGACACGCGGGAAAACCTGCAGCGCTACTTCGATGACAGGTTCTGGAGCGACCAGTTGCCGATCATCATGCCGACGCAGGAGCGCGTCGATGCAATGCTCGCAGGGACCTCGCGCGATCGCGACGAGGTCATTGGCCGGATGCGCGTCACGGGCACGCGCGAGGCCTGGGAGTACACGGTCGAGACGACCGCGATCAACGCGGTCATGGCCGGCGCAAGGCCTGAGCATTTTCCGGCAATTCTCGCGCTTGCAGGCACCCGGACCAACGCGCGCTCGAGTTCGACTTCGTCGATGACGGCCATGGGCGTATTCAACGGCCCGATCGTCGACGAACTGCTGCTCAATTCCGGAACCGGCGCGCTCGGTCTGTACGACAACGCCGGTGCTCTGATCGGGCGTGCCTGGGGCTTGCTGTCCGGGAACGTCACGGGCGGTTCGGTGCCCGGCCACACCTATCTCGGCGTGCAGGGCAATCCGATGAGCGCGGTTCCGGCCGTGTTCGCCGAGAATGTCGACGGGCTGCCCGAAGGCTGGGATCCCCTGCATGTGCAGAAGGGCTTCGCCAGCGACGAGAGCGTCGTCAGCACGTTCTCCGGCTGCCAGAGCCAGAACACGATGATGGTCCTGCGCGACGAGGACTGGGAGTGGGTGCTGCAGCGCTTCATCGGCGGTCTCGGTCCGCCGAACCGCGGCTCCAAGATGCTGCTGATCGACCCGGCCGTAACGGCGCCGTTCCTGCGGTTCGGCTTCGACTCGAAGGAGAAGCTCATCGACTGGGTCAAGCAGAACATCACGACGCCGAAGTACCACTACTGGCTCGACCAGGAGGTCATCAACTACAAGCTCGGACCGGCCCGCGCCGGCAGAGAGCCCTACGCGACGTGGTTGGGCCTGCCCGATGACGCGCCGATCCCCTACCTCGAGAGGGTCGAGGTCGTCGTCGTCGGCGGCAGCGGCAACATCAGGTGGAGCGTCAACGAGTGCGGCTACAGCAGGAGCGTGGCCGTCGACGACTGGCGCTAGCGAGACTCGCGTCGAATTGAGGCAAGTCAGAGTGCGAAGCGGCCACTCGCGGGGTTCCCGCGAGTGGCCGCGTCAGGTTTTGGACGCGATCAGGTGCTTGCAGCCGAGGGTTGCAGGTCCGCAACCTCCGACTTTTCGCTTTCCGTCTCTGCCGGGATCGCCTTCTCGGGCTTGAGCTTCAGCAGCAGCAGAAGTCCGGCGGCGACAAGCGAGCCGACCGACATGACGATCGCGACGGTCGGCAGACCGACGCCGCCCTCGAACAGGAAGCCCGCGATGATCGGAGCGAGCACGGAGCCGCCGCGCCCGACGCCGATCGCAAAGCCCGTGCCGAATGCCCGGACATGCGTCGGAAACGCCCGGGCGAAGAGCGCGTAGAGTCCGACGATCGCGGCGTTCGTGAAGAAGCCGGCGAACGCGCTGATCATCGACAGCCGCTCGAGATCGGCGGGCGACCGTCCGAAAATGGTGACGAGGACCGTCGACAGCACCAGCGCGCCGATCGTCAATCCCTTGACGCCGAACCGCAGCGTCAGGAACGCGAGCACCGCGCCGCCCGTGGCGCCGCCTACGTTGGTCCAGACCAACACGCTTCCGGCCTGAGAGATGTCGAAGCCCATGCGGACGACGATCTCCGGTATCCACTTGACGATGAAATAGAACGTCGTGATGTGCAGGAAATACGCCATGGTCAGCAGCACGGTAATCCTGACCAGCGTCGGCGAAAAGATATCGCCGATCGAACGCTTGCGCTCTTCGAGCTTCACCTCCGGCAGCGCTGCGATGGCCTCATGTCCCATGCGCCTGAGCGTCGCGTTGATCTGTTCGAGCGCGCCCGCGGGCTGCTTGCGCGCGAGCCAGTGGATCGACTCCGGCACGAAGAGATAGACGAGCGGGATGAAAACCGCCGTGATCGCCGCGCCAAAGTAGAACACATAGCGCCAGTTTTCCTCGTTCCCCTGCAGCAATACTGCGACAATCATGCCGCCGACCACCGCCCCGATCGGGTAACCGATCGACATGATCGAGACGGCGAAATCCCGCCGCCTGGTGCTTGAGAACTCGGCCGCGGTGGCGGTAATCGCCGCCAACATCCCGCCGATGCCAAGACCCGTCAGGACGCGCCAGATCGACAGATCGATCAGGCCGTAAACCTGCGTCGCCATGAACATGCCGAAGGTCATGAGCACGAGGCAGGCGAGAATCGTCTTGCGCCTGCCGATCTTGTCGGCCACGCCGCCGAGCAACAGCGAGCCGATCGCCATTCCGATCAGTTCCATCGACAACACGATGCCGAGCTCCGCCCGGTTGATGCCCCATTCCCTGGCAATTCCCGGCGATGCGAAGCTGATCGACAGCACATCGAAACCGTCGAGCGCGCACAGGCTGAGCGTCAGCGCAACGGCAACGATCTGCAGAAAACTCATCGGCGAATTGGCGATCGTGTCGCGCGGATCAGTCATATTCATCGTTGTTTTTCCATCCCCTTCGGTTCCGCGGGCGGCGGTTTGTGACGCGCAAGCGTAGCATTTTCCGCGCAGATGCGTTGTTGTGCTTTTCGTCGGCCGGGATGTCTGGCTCGCGCGCTCGCTGCCGGTTTTCGCAGTCGCGCAAGGCCGGTCGGCCCTTGCGTGCCCGGATGCGAATTCGGCGCCGGGTGAGTGGACGGGTAGACGGCGACTCGATGTAGTGGCAACGCTGCAAAGCGTACGCAAATGCCGCCGGCGCGCGAGCGCGACGCGCCCCGCAACGGGAGCCGTTCAGCCCCTCGCGATACGGTTCAGCGGCGCTGCTACGGCGTCACTGGGGCGCCGGTATCCGGATACCGTACAGACCTGAAGTTGTACTTCTGCCCGGCGATGGTGGCCTGGGCCATCAGACCGCCGATGGCCAGGGTGAAGACCCGCAAGCCGTTCTGATAGGTGCCGCTGGCGAGTGCCCGCCCGGCGCCCGAAGCGCCGACGGTCGCCTGGCTACCCTGGGTTCCTGACGACGTCTGGGCGCTGGCCGTGACGGCGACCGCGGATGCCGACGCGTCAAATTCGAAGTTCCCGCGCGTGAACTCGTCGTAGGCGAGGCGATCCTTGAAAAAGATGATCTGCCGATAAGCCTGTCCGCCGGCCTGCAGGCCGATCGAAACGTCGAGCAGACGGCTGAACCCGGTGACCTGTCCGTTGACATAGACCTGTCCCCGGCCGGTGGCCGCGCCGATACCCAGGCCGCCTCTGGCGATCGTGTTCCAGACGGCGAAGCCGTACGCCGAATCGAAGTACGGGCCCACCTCCGGAACCTGGCGAAACATCTCTATCGCGTCGGAAAAGTCCTCGACTTGCTGGGCGAACCCGGGGTTTGACGCAGCAACGAGCAACAGGGCGAGAATCCATTTTCTGGAAACCATAACGCCTCCTCCTTTACGGACCGACTCCCACCGCAAGTCCGTGATCACGTGAAGTGCAAAACGTGCAAGCCGAGTTTACATGGATTTTGGGCGCGATCCGAGTCTGTGCAAGTATCGGGCGCGTTCGCTCGGCGGCTTGCGACGGCGCCGTACGGCCTGCACCATGGATCCGCAGGCGGGATCGGACGTTTGCAGGAGCGATAGCGCAATGGGTTGCGAAGCACCCGTCGCACATTGCGCCCGACGACCCTGATTGGAGGGGAGCCATGTCGAGACGACGATTTCTCAAGACGTCAGCCGCTGTCGGCGCCGGCGCGGTCGCCACCGCGTGGAGCGGACCGCTGCTACGGGCGCAACGGCCGGCGGCGGACGGTCCCATTCGCATCGTCATGGGCGGATACGGCCCGCCGACGACGAGCTTCAGTCTCGCGCTCAAGCGCGTGGGCGACAGGCTCGAAGCGAATTTCGGCGACGAGATCGAGGTGCGCTACGTCTACAACATCCTGGATCTCGGTTATCGGGCGCTCGATATCCTGTGGCTGGTGGAGCAGGGCGTGCTGACGCTCGGTTACCAGTCAAGCAGTTATCTGTCCGAGAGAATCTCCGATCTCGGCATCGTGGACCTGCCGTTTCTCTTCACCGACAACACGACCGCGCGCGCTGCGATGGACGGCGAACTGGGCCAGCATCTGACGGCCGCCATCGAGGCACGAACGGACTTCCGGATCCTCGGCTACTTCGAGAACGGGCTGCGCCACATATCCAACCGGCTCAGACCCGTGCGCTCGCTCGCGGACCTTCAGGGCATGGCCATACGGGTGCTGCCGAGCCAGGTGCACGCGCGCGCCTTCGAATTGCTCGGCGCGAGTCCGGAAATCATGGACCTCACCGAAGCCATCGAGCGAATCATGGCGGGCACGCTCGATGCCCAGGAGAATCCGTTTGCCAACACGGTGACGTATGGCGTTCACCAGTTCCACCGCTTTCACACCGCAAGCAGTCACTCCTACATTTCGCGTCCCATCTTTGTGCACCGTCAGACGTTCGACGCCTGGCCCGACGAGCTGCAGTCGGAGTTGCGGCTGGCGGTGAGCGACGCCGTGGAGTTTCAGCGCGGCCTCAAGGACGAAGAGGAGACGGCGGCGGCCGAGGCGATCCGCGAAGCCGGCGGCGAGATCCTCGAACTCGCGCCGGAGGAGGCTGCGGCTTTCATCGACGCCGTGAGGCCGATATACGCCGAGGCTCGAAACCGGCACCCGCGCGAGTTGCTCGAACTCGCTGGTCTGTAATCGGCCCGTGTCAGTGTGCTCGCGCGGTGAACGGTCGATCCCGCGATCGTAGTGTCCGACACGGGAGAGTGATCTCGGTTCAGGCGGCGAGCGACCCCTCCGAGCGATCGCCGGGTGCGACTTCAATGACCCCGGCCGACGACCGCCTGGTGCGGTCGCGGTGCCCGGGCAGCCTGTTCCCGAGTCAGTTCACGATATTGATCGGATACGGTTGCGGCGCAACGGCTGGCACAAGCGGGCCCATCTGCTCGATCAGTGCGGCAAGCTCAGCGCGCCGATCATCGGGGCTGGGATGTGAGCTCAGGAACTCCGGCGGTCGCGATTCGCCCAGTGCCTCCATTTTGCGCCAAACGGTGACCGCGCCCGCGGGGTCGTAACCTGCACGCACCGCCAGTTCCATGCCCATGCGATCCGCTTCGGATTCGGCCGTGCGGCTGTTCGGCAGCGTGACAGCCACTTGCGCGGCAAGCGCAGCGGCGGAAAGGACCGCGGGGTTGTTGTCGTCGCGTTCCCGTGCGGCTGCCGCGACGCCCAACTGGGTAAGCAGCGCGAGCGACATGCGTTCGGCGGTGTGATTGGCGATTGCGTGAGAAGCTTCGTGCCCCATGATGTGGGCCAACTCGTCGTCCGTCAGCGCGAGGCGTTCAATCAGGCCGCTGTAGACCGCCATCCGGCCGCCGGCCATGCACCAGGCGTTAACGGTCTCGGGGTCGTCGACGAGCGCGACGCTCCACCGCCAGTCGGCTGTGTGCGGATACCGCTGCACCGCTGCGGCGACCACGCGCCCGGTGATTTCCTCGACGCGCCGCTCGAGCGCCGGATCGTCGAGCAGCTTGTCGTCGTCGTCGAGCTCGCGCACCGTTTGAACATAGGCGCTTGCCGACTCCGCGATCGCAACCTCGGGCGAAACGATCATGAGCTGCCGCCGCCCGGTGGGGCTCGTGACGCACCCGGTCACGAACGCGAGCAGCACGACCAGCGCCCACGAGCGGCCGGAAACCGGGTTCCCGGCGCGCTTCGGGAGGAAACGATCGAGTTGGAGCGAATTCGGGTCGAGTCTCATCGGGGCGGCGCCTCCTGAACGGTTTGCGGCGGCAGTTCGCACATTAGACAGCGTCGCGCCGATATCTACTGCATCGGGAAGCTGCGGGCAAGCCCTGCGCGACCGGGTTTCGGCCCCGGACGATCAAGGCCGGACCGCGTCCGGCAGGCCGTCGCTGGCGAGGCGGCCTGTATCCTCGAAGCGCGACGTTGTCCGCGGGCTGCTACACTCGGGCGCAAACCGAATCGCTGCCGTGGGGACCCAATCATGACGACGACTCCGAGAAACGCGGGCCTGCTTGCGCCGCTGGCCGCTGCCCTGTTCGCAGTCACATTCGCCGGTATCGAAGCACGGGCGCAGGCCGTACCGAACTACATATTCGACCCCACCTGGCCGAACCCGTATCCGAACAACTGGAAGATCGGCGGCGTCACGGGGCTCGCCGTCGATGCCAATGACAATGTCTGGGTGCTGAACAGGCCCAACGACCTCACGGCCATCGAGTTGCATGCCGAGCATTCGCCGCCGCTCGCCTTGTGTTGTGTCAGGCCGCCTTCGATGATTCACCTGGACAGCGACGGCAACGTCATCGGCTCGTTCGACGCGCCGCAGGGGCACGGCATGGATGTCGACAGCGAAGGGTTCGTCTACATCGGTCAGGACACGGTGCGCAAGTACGACCCGGGCACCGGAGAAGTCGTAGCCGAAGTGGCGCGCACGCCCGAGCGCGAGAACGGCGCGCCCGTCGGTTTGCGCCCGCCGCCGGGCCGCGCTCCGGGCGAAGGCGGCGTCGGTGCGGTGTACCGTTTCCTGCCTCAGTCAAGGGGGGCGGGCCCGGATGCCGCGGCGTTGGCCATGCGCGCGGAAGCGCGCGCGGCCTTCCGCGAGACGTATCCGCCCGAAACGCCGATGATCGTCGGCGGACTCGAGGAAATCCGCATCATCGAAGCGGACAACGAGATGTACGTGGCCGACAACTACCTCGGCGGGCGTGTGCTGGTCTTCGATCTGGACACCTTCGAGTTCAAGCGCGGCTGGGGCGCCTACGGCAAGCCGCTTGCGGATATCAGCACGGACGACGCCGATCGCGAGTACACGCCGAACGGCCCGATGCCGCCCGAATTTGTCGGTCACCTGACACTCAATGTTTCAAACGACGGCCTCGTCTATGCGGCGGATCGCAATGCCAACCGGATCCACGTGACGACGAAGGAAGGCGAGTTCCTCGATGAGTTCGTCATCGCGCCGGGAACCGGTGTCGGCGGCTCGACGGGCGGCGTCGCCTTTTCGCCCGACCCGGAGCAGCAGTTCCTGTATATCTCCGATCTCACCAACAACCGTATCTGGTTCCTCGACCGTGCGAGCGGAGAACTCGTCGGCCAGATGGGCAACATGGGAGAGAACGGCGGCCAGTTCTTCGGCCTGCACATGATCGCCGTCGATTCCGAGGGCAACATCTACACGGGCGAGGTCTTCGCGGGCGAGCGCGTGCAGCGCTTCGTCCCCGCCGACAGCCCGAAGGGCCGCCTGCTCCAGCAACTGGCCGAGATGGACTGAGCCGTCCTGTCGAAGACGTCAGCGCAGGGGTACGGCTGCGCTCGTGTGGCGGGGAGGCGCTCTACCGCTCGCTTGAGACACGCGGTGAATACATCCGAAATACGCTTCGCGCGCGCGTCCTCTCAGGGTTGCGGGGAGGCGCACTACGGGCCGCTTGAAACACGCCGTGAATGCGTCCATGCAGGGTCCGCGCGCGCGTCCCTGCGCGCGAGGGTTTCAAGCGGCCCGCAGTGCGCCTCCCCTCGAGTTGTCGCGGATTGAGACTCGCTGTTGACGATGCGGCCGCACCGCTCCGAGGGGCGTGCTACTCGAACTGGAGATGGCGCCGTGCGGTTTCGGGGTCGCAGGGCAGTTCGGTGAATTCGTGCTCGGGGATCAGCGTGTAGCCGCCCTCGCGCGTCACGGGCTCCGTCAGGTAGACGGGGTCCTCGACCGTATACGACACGCGCTTCACGTAGCCGTCCGGCTCGAGCCAGTAGCGCTCGGTGATGCGTTTCTGGTCGCTCGAGTCGATGCCGCGTGTCAGGCCCCAGCGCGTCGGACTAAAGCCTGTCGTCTCGACGACGAGCGTGCCGTCGTCCTCGAAGTGCCCAACCGAGTAGCCAAGCACGTTGGGTTCGTAATCGGCGGGCGGTGCGGAGCCGTCGAGGTGGATGACGCGTGTCAGCGGCGACTGGTCTTTCTCGATGACGATGCGGCCCCCCTCGCGAATCCACAGATGCGTGTAGGGCGACAGGATCAGGCCGGGCATGCCCGTGGCTTCGCAGTCGAATGACGGGTTGCCGTCGGGATCGAACGCGTCGATTTGAGCCTGACCCGCCTCATTGACTGGCCAGCCCGTTGGCGGCCCGAACCCGCCGACGAGCGCCTGGCGCAGCGTGCCGATCCGGTTCCAGTGGCCGGAGTGATCCGTCGAGCCCGCGAGCGGCCGCCGGCGCGGATTCCCGCCCTCGCTTTCCGGGATGCGGAACGAGTAGAAGGTCTCGCCGTCGGTACGCGTCACGCTGTCGAGGAGGCCGAATTTCCTGTCGGGGTCGCGATTCGGATTTGCGACGACGACGACGCGATCGCCAGCCTTGATCGTGTCTTCTGTCCAACCAAACCGCTTCAGGCCCCCGACGGAATGGCCCTCGTAGGTCCAGGTCGTCTCGCTGCCGTCGCTGTCGACGGCGAGCACTTCCATGTAGACGTGGGGACTGCGCCACGCGACTTCCGTGACCGTGCCCTCGAGCTCGAAGGTTTCGTCGAGCAAAAACGGTGCCCGTGAGTGGTGGGCGTGCGCTGCGATGGCCGCGAGCAGCAGGACGGTGGTACAGGTGATGTGCGTTGTTTTCATCGTTCCGGTCTCATGGAATTCAACTTGCAATGGCTTGTCGCGCCCCGGACTCCCGGGTTGTAGTTTGCACTGTTCTGTTCGCTTCGGGGCTCAACCCCAACTCAGGTCGTGCCGGGCGAACGGCAGATCGCGGAAGCGTTTGCCCGTGATCTGGAAGATGGCGTCGCCGATACCGGACTGCACGGACGTCGCGCGGTCGTGGCCCATGCCGATGAGCCAGTGATCGGTCTCGAAGAAGCGGATGTTGATCTCGGGTGGATCCTCGTCAATACGCGAGAGTGGGAAGCTGTCGAAGTTGTTCTCCACGATCCGGCCGTCTGCGATCGTACAGGCCTGGTGCATCGCGTCATTGTAGAACCAGGTAATCTGGCCTTCGATCTGCTTCTTCACCGACAGCGGGTTGACGAGACCGAAGCCGGTTTCGTGTGCGACATCCACGCGCTCGAGCCGGACCCCGCCTTCGCGGCTGACCGAGACGGTATGGACCATGGCGCTGATCGTCGCCGACCGGCCGGTCTCGGCGCCGCGTTCCTCAAGCGCGATCGCGCGCGCCGTGCCCGGCGGCAGCGGAATGCCCCAGCCGGACATCTCGGCGGCGATGTCGAGTGCCCGGATCATGTCGTCCTTGTACGGGATATCGGTTCTGGCGATGAGTTCGCGACGGTAGAGATAGGGGTCCCTGCCGGCCACGTGGGCGAGTTCGTCGATGAAGGTTTCGCGGTAGAACTCGTGCGCGGCCTGGCTTACGCCGCGGCGCGTGCCGACAGGCACGTGAAAGTCGGTCGTGTGGTTCGAGAAGCGGTAGTTCGGGGCGTGGTAGCGCGACGCGCCGCCGAAGGACGCCGTCGGCCCGAAGCCGTCGTCCTGCATGGCGATGCGGACCTCGAGCGCGAGCGGCCAGCCGTCCTCGTCGAGGCCGGCCTTGAGCCGCGCCATGCCCATCGCCCGGTAGGTCGTGCCGATGAAGTCTTCTTCTCGCGTCCACAACATGTGGATCGGCGTACCGCGATTGGCGTTGGCGATCGTGATCGCCTGCTCGGCCTGCGGGCCGTTGCCGTTTCTGCCGAAACCGCCGCCGAGATGGCACATGTGCAGGTAGACCTGTTCTTCGGGGATGCCCGTGATCTCAGAGGCGCTGAAGCGCGTTTCCTGCGGGCTCTGATCGCCGATCCAGATATCGACGCGTTCGTCGGTGACGAGCACCGTCGCGTTGCCGGGTTCCATGCGCGCGCGCGGCAGGTAGGGGGTCGAGTAGGTCGCTTCGACGACCTGTGCGGCGTCGGCGAATCCAGCGTCCACATCGCCTTCGTCGACGCGGACCGTTCCAGGCGCGTCTAGCGAGTCGAGCAGCGCCTGGCGCATGTTTGCGGTATTGAATGCTGCGTTTTCGGGCGGAACCGTCCAGTCGATCGGCATGCGATCGAGCGCCGTTTTCGCCTCGTACCAGGTGTCGGCAATAACCGCCACGCCGCCGCTGAAGATGCGGCCGCGCGTCAGCGCCGGATCGGGGGTGGGAAGCCGCACGGCCGAGCGCACGCCTGGAAGATCGCGAATGGCGTCGAAGTCATACGCCGCGACATCGCCGCCGTAGACCGGGCAGGTCTTCACGGCCGCCCACTTCATGCCGGGGAGGCTCACGTCGATCGCGTAGACGGTCTCGCCGGTGACCTTCATCGGCACGTCGAGGTTCTTCTGCTCCGTGCCCATGAGGGTCCATTCGCCCGGAGACTTGATCGAGATCGCTTCCGGGTTCGGGTGCGGGGTTACGGCAGCGAGATGTGCAATTGCGCCGAAGGTCGTCGTGCGGCCACTCGGCGCGTGCGTGATGACGCTGTCTTTGGCTGTCAACTCGTTCACCGGCACGTCCCATTCGTTCGCCGCCGCAAGCAACAGCCGCTCGCGCGCTTCCGCGCCGGCAAGTTGCAGGTAATAGCGGCCGTCCTTGACGGAGGCGGCGGCGTTGGTCCGCATGCGTCGGTAAAGACTGTCGGGAATCCCGAACACACCTGTCCGGGCGCGATTCCCGAAACCGGGTTCGCCGCCGCCGGTGGGGTCCCGCGCGCCGTCGCCCATGACCTCGAGCGTCCATACCGGCGCCAACTCGCGTGCGTCTCGGTTGGCCGACGCGTACTCCGGGCGCACGCGGCTCCAGTCGCACTGCAGTTCCTCTGCGACCATCATCGCGTTCGAGGTCCAAACGCCCTGGCCGAGTTCGGTCTGGGCGATGCGGACCGTCACGCTGTCGTCCGGGTCGATGACGATCCAGGCATTGATCTCGGGGGCTTCGGGGTCCTCGTACCACACGGTGCCGTCGCTTTGCTGGGCACTCGCCGGGCGCGGCGGCAGCCAGAAACCCATAACGAAGGCGCCTTTGGCGGCCGCCGCCATCGCCAGGAACTCGCGGCGGTCCATGCCTGTCCGTTCCGTGGTTTTACCAGAGCCCGGAGGCGTGCGCTGAAGGCTGATCGATTCGCCGCGTTGCACATCTTTAATGCGGGTATCGCGCGCGCGCGCGGGCTTCCGTTGGCCCGGACGCCGTCTGCGGTCCCCGGTAGCGCTCATTGTTCCGCCCTCATGAGTTCGGCGGCAAGATGGATGGCCTGGCGGACCCGGTAGTAGGTGCTGCAGCGGCAGGCATTGGTCACCCAGGCGTCGATATCGGCGTCGCCGGGATCCGGGATCGCGTCGAGCAGCGCAAGCGCGCTCATGATCATGCCGGATTGGCAATAGCCGCATTGCGGCGCATCGAGTTCCTTGAAGGCAAGCTGGACCGGATGATCGCCACCGGTCGAGACGCCTTCGATGGTCGTGATCGCTTTGCCCGCGGCGGTCTCCGCGGCAACGCTGCAGGAGCGCACGGGCTGCCCGTTGATGTGCACCGTGCAGGCGCCGCAAGCCCCGATGCCGCAACTGAACTTGGTGCCCGTAAGGCCGATCCGGTCGCGGATGATCCACAGCAGCGGCGTCTGCGGGTCCGCATCGACGCTGTGCCGGACGCCGTTTACCTCAAGGTCGAAGGCCATGGCCGCCTGCTCCCGGGGTGCGTAGCCGGTCCGAGCCCCATGCCCGGACCGGCCGCGCGCCGCTGCGTCTAGTTCAAACGTCCGGCAATGTCCTCCATCGTCCGGGCAAGTGCCGCCAGCCGGCTGCGCGCCGTTTCGCTGAGATCGTCCCCGGCGGGCGCCAGCGACGCGGCAAGGTTCCTGAGTTCGTCCGCTGTGGCGGCGGCTTCAGAACTCCCGCCAAGTGCCTCGGACGCCCGGCCGAGGGCATCCCTGAGCGCGTCTTCCTGCGCGTCCTCGATGATTCCGCTTCGCGTCAGTTGATCGACGTAAGCTTCGGCAACGACAGGTTCGGCAGGCCAGACGTGCCGGCGCTGCTGCTGCGGGTTGGATACGGCGTCCGGTGACCTCAACGACGCGGCCGCGATCTCGTTCCCGGTCAGGAAGCGGCTCGGCGTGAGGGCAAAGACGTCGAAACCGCGCGCGATCTCGGTGCCGTAGACATGGCCGCCGTACCAGTAGGCCGACCAGTAGCCGCCCTGCATGAGATTTTCGGCGCTTATGGGGCCGCGATCGAAGAACGCGATTTCGACCGGGTTGGACGAGTCCGTGAAGTCGATGACCGTAATCCCGCCCTGGTACCAGGCTTGCACGAAGATGTCGCGGCCCGGAACGGGGACGAGCGAGCCGTTGTGGGCTACGCAGTTTTCCTTGTCGGTCTGCGGAGCCGGGAGCTTGAAGTAGCTGCGAAACTGCAACTCGCCGTCGACGATGTCGTAAATGGCGTCAGCCCCCCAGTTGCGCGGATCCGACGCGCGGCAGCGCGGCCGTCCGCCGCCGCCCCATTCGTCGGTGAAGAGGACCTTGCTGCCGTCGTTGTTGAACGTCGCCGAGTGCCAGTAGGCGAAGCCTGTGTCGATGACCTCGTCGACACGAACGGGATTGATCGGATCGGAGATGTCCAGAAGGATGCCGTTACCCGAGCAGGCGCCCGCGGCAAGCCCGATTTCCGGATACGCGGTGATGTCGTGGCAGGCGTTTGTTTCGCTCGTTCGCTGCGTGCCGTCGCCGTGGTCGCCGCCTTCCCAGAGTCCGGCGATCACGCCGGATTCGGGGTCCGAAAAAACGTATGGGCGGTTGACGATCTCGGCGCCGCCCGGGTTCTCGACCGGAATCCGGATGACGTCGATCCGGAAGAGCGCCGTTTCGGGGTTCTCGAACGGCGAATCGTCCGTGCAACTGTCCATTTCCTCTTCCGGACGCACGCGGCTGGTCCCTGAGCCGTAGACGTAGATGTTGCCCTCGTCATCCGGGTCGGTCACGACCGTGTGCGTATGGGATCCGCGGCAGGTCTGCACGGCGCCGACCTGTACCGGCAGCGTGAAGTCGCTGACGTCGAATATCCTGATGCCCCGGAAACGCTCGTCGCTGTGTACTTCGGCCACGCCCTGCAAGCCGCAGTCGAGCCGCCCGCGAGTCTGCTCGACGGACAGGATCAGCAGATCGCCGACGATCGATACGTCGCCCTGGCCGCCCGGGCACACGACCGAACTCAGCAGTTGGGGGGAGCGCGGGTCGCTGATGTCGTAGGCATTGAAGCCGTGGTAATTGCCCGCGACGACGACGTTGCCGGCGAAGACCAGGTCGGTATTGCCGAAGTTGAGCAAGCTCGGCCGCGGTCCGCCGTCCTCGTCCTCTTCGTTGGCGTCGTCGCCGGCGTCGGCAAGGTTTGCACTCTCGGCGTCGTCGGCGTCAGGAGCTCGGTCGTCGTCGGTTTCCCCGTCGGCCAACTCCGGTTCAGCTTCCGCGTCGGCACCGGAGGAATCAGTCTGTGCGGCAGCGCCGGTGTCCTCGGCCTGTGTCGCTGCGGGCGCGTCCGGTCCCGGACGGTCGCCACCGCTTCGGTTCGGGCGCTCGAACCTGGGCCGGCCTTCCGGATACTCCGGATCGAAGAAGCCCGCGGGTTTCGGCAACGAGACGAGGAGCTGCATGTTGAATGAGACCTGCTCCGCGTCGTCGAAGCCGGCCGCGAGGTCGACCCGGGGGTCGGGAGAGAACCCGGCCAGCATCGCGTCCATGCGGTCGATCTCGGCGGTCTGGTCGGCGTTGATGTCGGTCGTGAAGTTGTAGAGGACCGAATCCTGCGCCGAGCCCGGCTGTTCGAGGAGCTCGTCCACCATTTCCACCGCGCCCTCGTGATGCTCGATCATGAGCTCGAGGAACAGCGTATCGAACGCGGCGCCGTCGGCCGCGGTCAGTTCCGCCATCTGCTCGGGCGTTGCCATGCCGGGCATGAGCTCCGCATCGTGATCGTGATGCGCATCGAGGTCCGGGGTCTCCAGACCGCGTTCGCGCAACCAGTCCTGCATCATCGCGATCTCGTCTTCCTGCGAGAGTTCGATTCGCTGCGCGAGCAGGCGTATGGCGTCGCGCTGGGTCCGGTCATCGACCAGCAGGGTCATGTCAAGAGCCTGCGCATGATGCGTGATCATGCCCTGCATGAACCTCACATCGGCGTCCGTGACTCTCAGACCGGCGAGGTCGGTGGCTTCCTCGGGCGTAATCAGCCGGCTCGGCTCTCCCGGAGGACCGGGCTGGACGATCGGCGCCGGGGCCGGGGTCTCCTGCGCGGCGGCGCCAAGCGACACGGTGGCGATCAGTGCCAGACCTGCCGGGCGTGCAGCGAACGGCACGTTTGCGCGGGCGTTAGCATGTTTGCTGGTGTATCTCATGGTTGCGGAACGTCCATTGATAGTGGTCGGGAAGCCCGACCGTTGGCGGGTTTTGGTCCTTTTCGCTTAGTATGCCTCAAGCAAGTCGGCGATGAACAACGCGCTGTCTTGCGCACACGGACCATTCATCCGAGCCCTCATGCGCCCGCACTGTTCGACTTCGCTTTCCGTGTTCCGGTCGGCACCGGTCCCCGAACCATTGCAGGACGAAACGAAGAGGCTTCGCCTGAGCAACATCGGTGTATCCGTGGTACCGGCGTCTCGATAGCCTGATGGACGGCGTCGAACGCGAGTCGATCGACTACGACGTTGTTGTCGTCGGCGGCGGCCCGGCGGGTCTCGCAACGGCCATTCGCCTGAAGCAGCAGGCGTCGGCCGCATCGCTGGATCTCGAAGTCTGCGTGCTCGAGAAGGCCGCCGAGATCGGCGGTCACAGCCTGTCCGGGGCCGTGCTCGACGGGCGGGCGCTCGACGAGCTGACGCCGGGCTGGCAGTCGCAGGCGGCGTCGTTCGCCACGCCCGTCACGGTTGACGAGTTCCGTTACCTGCTCGGCGAGTCGGCCTCTGTGCGCCTGCCGAGCCTGCTCGTGCCGCCGGGCATGCATAACAAGGGGCTCCACATCGCAAGCCTGGGCGCGCTGTGCCGCTGGCTCGCCGAACGGGCGATGGAACTGGGCGTGGACCTTTTCCCCGGTTTCGCGGCCGCGGATCTGCTGTTAGACGACGACGGCGCGGTCATCGGGGTCGTGACGAGCGACCGCGGGGTGTCGCGCAGCGGCGAACGCAAGGACGCGTACGAACCCGGTATGGCGCTCAATGCGCGGCAACTGGTGCTCGCGGAGGGCTCGCGCGGTCATTTGGCGAGACGCCTGATCGAGGCGCGCGGTCTTGCCGGCGGTGCCGATCCGCAGCACTTCGCGATCGGTCTCAAGGAAGTCTGGGAGGTCGATCCCGGCCGGCACGAGCCCGGCAAGGTCGTGCACGGCGCCGGGTGGCCGCTGTCGCCACACGCATCGGGCGGTTTTTTCTCATATCACTACGGTGAGGCGCAGGTCTCGGTCGGGCTCATCGTCGATCTGAATTACGCCAACCCCTGGGTCGATCCCTACGCGGAGCTGCAGCGGCTCAAGCACCACCCGGCGCTGCGTGACACGCTGAAGGGCGGCAAACGGATCGCTTACGGTGCAAGGGCGATCACCAAGGGCGGGTTCAACTCCCTGCCAAAGCTCTCGATGCCTGGCGCGCTCATCGTCGGTTGCGACGCCGGCACGCTCAACTTCGCCAAGATCAAGGGCATTCACACGGCCATGAAGTCCGGCATGGTGGCTGCCGAGACCATCGTCGACGCGTGGCCGGGCGGCGTACCGGAGGGAAAGGAACTTGCCGGCTACGAGGATCGGCTTATGGCGAGTTGGGTCGGGGAGGAGCTGCGAAGCTGCCGCAACGTGCAGCCGGCGTTACATCGCTGGGGCGCCTTCGTCGGCGGCGCATACGTGTTCATCGACCAGGCGATCCTGCGCGGCAGGGCGCCGTGGACCATTCACGACCGTACGCCGGACCACGCGGCGCTCAGGCCCGCGGCGCAGTGCGAGGCGATCCGCTACCCGCAGCCTGACGGCGTGCTGAGCTTCGACAAGCTGACGTCGGTGTATTTCTCCGGTACCAATCACGAAGAGGATCAGCCAGGTCACCTGACGTTCAGGGACCCGGAACTGCCAGTCGCATACAACCTGCCCGAGTTCGATGCGCCCGAGCAGCGTTACTGCCCGGCAAAGGTCTATGAAATCGTCCGCGAGGACGGTGCGGCTCGCCTGCAGGTCAACGCCCAGAACTGCCTGCATTGCAAGGTCTGCGACATCAAGGACCCGCGCCAGAACATCGTCTGGGTACCGCCGGAGGACGGCGGGCCAGCCTATATCAACATGTGACTGCGGATCAGCGCGGAATGCGGGCGCGGACTTCGCGTTCGGTCTCAATTTCTCGGCGCCGCCTCGCGCCATCCCTGGCTCGCTCCGCGCCGACGACGCTCGAACGGATGAGACGCTCCCGCACGCCCGGCCTGCCACAAACGCAAGGGGAGTTGCATTACAGGTCGCTTGAGACACGCGGTAAATACATCCCTGTACGCTCCGCGCGCGCGTCCCTGCGCGCGAGGGTCTCAAGCGACCTGTAATGCAACTCCCCGCAACGAAGCCCGCGACCGATAGCGCAGTGCCCCGCACGGGCTACGTCAGCGGAGCGCCCTTATTGATACGCGCTGGCGAGAATCGCCGCGACGTCTTCATGCACGCCGCCGCCGCGTGTCAGGCGACCCGAAGCCGCGTCGAGCGGCGACTGGCCGATCGCATCGACGATATCGACCTCGGCGCCGTTCGCGAGCATGAACTCGACCACGCGGGTCCAGCCCCGGCCGGCGGGGGAATAGAGCGCCGTCTGGCCTTCGCGGTCGGTCATCTGACTCAGGCGCGCGATGCGGGCGCTGCGGCTGTGCATGTCGGTGACGCGGGCGTCGATGTCGGCGCCGGCCGCGAGCAGGATCTCCAACGAGACGATGACCTTGTCCTCGATGAATTCGTCTGTCGCGAATCGCGGCGATCGGTTGCTGCCGAAGTTGCTGTCGCGCACGCCGATGCCGGCAGCCGCCATGAGCGGTGTCACCCCCATGACGTTGGGCAGGTCCACGTTCGCGCCGTGTTCGAGCAACAGTCGCATCGACTCGTGGTCGTGAGTAATCGCCGCACGCAACAATGGCGTGGCGCCTGTCGTGAGCAGGTCGTCGTTGAAACGCTGGCTGTTGCCGCCGCGGCCGACGCGATGCATGTTGAGCTGACTGTTCACGGCGACGCCCGCGGCAAGCAGCCGGCGAACAATGTCGATCGCGCTTGTGTTTACAGAGGCTGTTGCGCCGGGAAACGAGTCGCTACCGGAGCTCCGCAGCCCCCCGAGAACCTCGCGCGACACGTAGCTGTTCATGTCGACAGCGACATAAAGCGCCGTGCGGCCCCACCAGTCCGACAGGTGCGGGTCCGCTCCCGAGTCGAGCAGGAGCGCTGCCGTGTCGTACTCGAAGTTGTCGATCGCGATCATCAGCGGCGTCACGCCGTCGGGCGTCGGGCGGTCGACCGGCTCGCCGGCCGCCAGGATCGCCGCGGTGCAGTCGACGCAGCCGGACCGCGCCGCGTAGAGAAGCGGTGTCAGACCGCCGGTCGGGCGGTACTGCGCGCGCGGCTCCGAAGTGATCTGGGCGCCCCAGTCGTTCGCGAACGCGCGGGCGCTGACATCTGCGCCGTGCTCGACCAGGTAGCGCGCGATTTCCGCATGGCGCCCCTCGACCGCCCACATGAGCGCCGTCTGGCCGCGCCAGGATTCCCGGGCATCTACATCGGCGCCGTGTTCGACGAGCAGTCTCGCGATCTCTGGCGAACCGCTTCGGGCCGCGAGCATCAACGCGGTCTGACCGTCGAGATTCGGCGATTCCGGATCAGCGCCGGCCTCGAGCAGCATCGCAACGAGCCCGGGATGGGCCGCCTTCACGGCCTCGGCGACCGGGCTTGCGCCGTAGCGATTGATCGCGGCTGCATCCGCGCCGTGCTCGAGCAGGCTGCGGGTGAGTTCGGTATCGATCCTGTAGACGGCCCAGTGCAGCGGCGTAGTGCCGTCGCCCTGCGCGGCGTTGACGTCGGCGCCTTCGGCGATGAGTTCGAGCGCGCTCTGCCGGTTGCCGTCCTGAATGAGTTCGGCGAGCGAGTGCTGCGCGCCGGCCGTGCCGAACGAAAGCGAGCCGACTGTCGCAAGCAGCACGCTTCTTGTGTCGATGATCATCCTTCGCTCCTGCCAGCCCGCTAGACGATGTCGGGCATGAGCTTGTTGTGATGCGCCCAGAACCCCTTGTGCATGTCATAGAGCAGTTTGAACGGATTCTCGAACGTCCGCCGGAGGTCGTCGAGGACGCCGGTCGTGAGCATGTCCTCGGCCGTCTCGCCGAGCCTGACGTGCTCGACCATGCGTTCGAAGAGTTCCAACATGAGGTCGTGCTCGGCCTGAAGCTCGGCGCGGCCGATGACGGGGCCGTAGCTCGGCACGAAACGGGTGCTGGCGTCGCTGAGTTCGAGCAATCGGGCGAGCGAATCGACGCGGCCGCCGAGCCAGCCGCCGCCGAACCAGTCGAATACGGGGTCGCGGACCCGCGACACGACATCCCCGACCGCGATGATGTTGAGGTCCGGGAACGCCACGTAGAGATCGCCGTCGGTATGGGCGAGGATCATGTAGCCGTATTCGATTCTTTGTCCGCCGATGCTCGTCGTGTCCTCGGTGAAGGTCGTCTGTGCCGGTAGCGCCGCGTTGGGCAAGGGCGGCGCGTAGCGGTCTTCTGTCGGCAGGTAATAGCCTGCCGTCAGCCGCTGGCGCGTCTTTTCGTGTGCGAAGATCGTCGCGCCGCGCTCGCCGAAAGTCTCGTTGGACCCGACCTGGTCGAGGTGCCAGTGGGTGTTGAAGACCGCTGTGACCGCCCGGTCGGACAGCTCGTCGAGCGTCGCGAGCACGGCCTCGCGCGACGCGGCAGCGCCACTGTCGACCAGAACCCGGCCTTCGCCGGTCTCAAGCACGAGAATGTTGCCGCCGGCGCCCTCGATCAGCGCGAGCTCGCCGGAAAGCTGCGACACGGCCAGGCCGCCCGCCGTTGCGGCGAGACGCGGCCATGGCAGGATCGCCGCGCTCGCGAGACCCTGCAGCACTGTCCGGCGGTTGGTCATGCTGGCTCCCGAGGTGCCCGTTGGCGTTCAGACCCCGGCAATTTCACCGGTGCTGTCTGCCACGCTCGTGCGCTCCAGGCCGGCCTTGTTGACGATCGTCAGATGCAGGTTCGCAAGCGGCGTGCGTTCGGGCAGATCGATGTGCTGGCCGCCGCGAATCGTCCCGCAGCCGCCACCGACGAGGATGTTCGGCAGCGGGTAGTTGTTGTGCCGGTCGCTGTTGCTCATGTTCGAGCCGTACAGAAGCATCGAGTTGTCGAGCAGCGAACCCTCGCCGTCGGGAATCTGCGCAAGCTTGTCCACGAATTCGGCGAAACGCTCGACGTGGTAGCGCTGAACCCTCACGAGTTTCTCTATGCGCTGGAGGTTGTTCGCGTGGTGCGACAGGGGATGGAATGCATCCGGCACGCCGATGTGGTTGTAGGTCCGGTTCGTGCCTTCGCCGACCATGAAATAGGTCGCGACGCGCGTCACGTTCGCCTGGTAGGCGAGCGCAATCAGGTCGAACATCAGGCGCAACTGCGCGTCGAAGTCCGACAGCTCGCCGATCGGCGTGTCGGGCAGGTCGATGCCGGTGAGATCGCGTTCGGAGGCCTTCGCGACACGCCGTTCCGTCTCGCGCACGGACTCGAGGTAGTCGCTCAGGACCGCCCGGTCGCGCGGTCCGAGTTCACGCTGCAGTTCGTGGGAACGCTCGTTGATGAGATCCAGGATGCTGCGCGTGCGCCCGGCGATGATCTGGCGTTCCTCGGGCGTGTCGCCCGCGCCGAAGAGCTGTACGAACACCTTGCGGGGATTGAACTCCATAGGCAGAGGCGTTGTGGCATTGCGAAACGACAGCGTCGAGCTGTAGTAGCAGGCGCTGCCGCCCGAGCACGCGGCACTCTGCTGCGTCGTCTCCGACGCGACCTCGAGCGAGGGCAGCACGCTGTCCTGACCGATCCGCTCGGCGATGAGCTGGTCGATGGTCGGCGCCATCGCCGCTCCGGTCGCCTCATCGTCGGGCGAAACGCCGCTGAGCCACGTGGCCGGTACGAGCGTATGCACGGAGTTGCGCGGCGCCTTGTTCTCGAGTTCGCCGAACGAGGCGACGAAATCCTTGTACTGCTCGAGCGGCTCGAGAATCGGACTCAGCGTGAAGTCCGCGCCCGCGCCGCTTGGCGTCCAGTGGTCCATTTCGGCGCCGTAGGGCGTGTTCCACATGATCGCGCCATGCGGCAGGTAGAAGAAGCCGGCCTTGAGCTTCGGAGCGGCGGCCGTCTGCGCAAGGGCGGTTGCCGCGGGGACCATCGCGTCGAGCAGCGGCAGCCCCAGGGAGACGCCCGCGGCCCGGAGTACCGCGCGGCGGGAAATATGTTTCCTGGTCAGATACATGGCGCTATTCCCTCTCGAACTGTCGGCCCGGTGTCGGCGCGAACGCAAGTTCTGCCGGCTCGGCTGCGCTTTGGCCGACCTCGTCGGGCACGGCCTGCATGCGAAATGCTTCGCTTTGCACGATGCCGGCGACGATGGCCGAGAAGCGGTTGTCCTCGGCCGCTGCGGCGCGCACGACGCCGCGCACTTGCGGCATGTCGAAATACTCGAGCTCGCGCCCCAGAGCATACATCATGAGTTTCTCGGTGAGCGCCTGCACGAACTGGTCGGAGCTTGCGAGCAACGCGTCGCGCAGTTGCACGGGGCCTTCGATTGCCCGTTCGCCGGGCAACAGCGTGCTCGCATCGATCGGGGCCCGGGCCGCGGCGTCGTAGTCGCGCCAGCGCCCCGTGACCGTGTAGTTCTCAAGCGCAAGACCGTAAGGGTCGATGACCCCGTGGCAGCCCTGGCAGTTCGGATTCGCGCGGTGCTGCTCGAGTCTCGCGCGAATCGTTATCGGTTCTTCCCCTTCGGGCGTCGAAAGGTTGGTTTCGACGCCGGGCGGGGGCGGGGTCGGCGGCGTACCCATGAGCTTTTCGAGCACCCACACGCCGCGCAGCACGGGCGACGTGCGGTCGCCGTACGAGGTACTGAGGAGCACGGCGCCCTTGCCGAGCAACCCGTGGCGGGTCGGGTCGTCGACCGTGACTCGCCGGAACTGCGGGCCGACCACCGAATCCACGCCGTAATGCCGCGCGAGGCGCTCGTTGAGGAAGGAGTGCCCGGCGTTCAGTAACTCGCGCACGTCGACATCGCCGAGCAGGATGCTGCTGACGAAGAACTCGATTTCCGTGGCGAAGTCCTGTCGCAGCGCCTCGGTGAACTCGAATCCGAAGAGCTGAACATCGGGCTCGACGGCGTCGAGATCATCGACATTGAGCCAGGGCAGCGCAAAGTTCGTGACCAGCGCTTCGGCACGCGGATCGGCCAGCATGCGTGTGACCTCGGCGTCGAGTATCTGCGGATCGGAGAGTCGACCCGCGTCCGCCAGCGCGAGCAACTCGTCGTCCGGTCCCTGACTCCAGAGAAAGAACGCGAGCCGTGAAGCCAGCTCGAAATCGGCGAGCGCGTAACGCTCGCCTGGCACATCCTCCTGCGGCGAAATCGTGCGATAGAGAAAGTCTGGGCTCGCAAGCACGGCGGTGGTCATGAATTCGATGCCGCCGTCGAAGCTGCCCGTTTGCTCGCGTCCCTGCTCGTAAAACGGCATGAGACGGTCGAGGTCCGTCGGTGTGACCGGCCTGCGGAACGCGCGCCTGGCGAGGTTCGCCGTGATGCGTTCTGCGCAGTCGAGTTCGCGCTCGGCGACCTCGGGCTCGCAGACGAAGAGCAGTTCGCGGCTTGCCGTGCGCGACAGGCCCGTCGATGCGTACGGCCCGATCATGTCGATGCCGCCTGCGATCGTCGGTACGCGCGGCGCGCCGGTGAAACTGAAGCTGCGAGTCGGCGAGAAGATCGAGATCTGCTCGTCGCTCGCGGCACGAGCCCGCTCGATGAAGGTGAGGATGACCTCGTGCACGCCCGCTTCGACGTGAACCGGTATGTCGGCGAAGCGCGCCATGATCTCGGCACGCCCGGGAGCGCCGCCGCGATCGATCAGCGCGAGATCCTCTGCGCCGCCGACGCCGCCGCGCCACTGTTCGGTGCGGTCGACGAGCACGACGAGCGTGTGCTCGGTTTCCAGCGCACGCGGGTAGAGCCCCGCGCCGAGGTTTGTGACAGTGAGCCGGTACTCGCCGTCGGCCGGGAAGGTATGCGTGAACCGGATGCCGCCGCGTGTGCCGAGCGGCATGCCGTCGACGTAGGCATTCTGCCTGTCGCTCGGCGGCGGAAAATACGCGGTCGCGACCTTGGGCTCGGGTTCGCCGACCGCGAGGTGCGCGACCGTGCTTGCGACGTTGACGTACTGCTCGACGAAGGTCGGTGAAGCCGATAGCGCGGCCGCAATGTTCGTGAAACCTTCAAGTTCAATTTCGGCGGGAAGGTGCTCGACCGGATCGATTTCGACGCCGAGCAGCCCCTTCACGGCTTCAGCGTATTCGATGCGGCTGAGTCTTTGCGCCTGCACGTAGCCCGCGGAGCCGGGGTTCGCGGCGTCGAGTTCGCCCTCGAGCCAGCTTACGAAGTTGTCGATCTCGGGCTGGGCGGGTTGCTCGCGGTCGGGCGGCGGCATCAGCCGGCCGCGCAACTTCCCGACGACTGTCTCGAAGACCTCGGGGTGTTCGGTCACTGACTGCGCCGTCAGGCTCTCGAAGGTGAGGTCGCCGGACCGGTCGATATCGTTGTGGCAGTCTACGCAATGGGTCTGCAGCATCGCCCAGTGCCGCTCGGGCTCCCCGGCGCGGTATATCAGCACGGTACCCGCCACGGCCACGCACGTGACAACGACGGCTGTGAGGTATAGGCGCGAGCGCTGCATGTCGATCCGTCAGTCGGTCGGCAAGCGATCAAGTATAGGCGATCCGGGCGCGAAGGACGCAGCGATCGCGCCACTTGCCTGTAGTATGCTGGTCGGTCCGGGGAAACCGTACGAAGCTGCACGCGCGGTGCGCCCGGGAGCCTCAGCCGCAGGAAGTTGCGAACACGGATCTGCAGCCGTGAACTCCTGCGGCGCAGGCTCCTGGAGCGCCGCCGTCAAGGGGGCAGGGTCATGGGGCGAAACAAACTGTCGATCACTCTTCTCGTACTGCTTGCGGCAGTACCCGGCTTCAGGGCCGTCCTGGCTCAATCCACGGCCATACCGGAGGATCAGGAGACGATCCACGCCGTGTCGCCGGCCTTCAGCGGCGAAGAACTCGCTGCGTGGCCGACCGACGCCTGGATTACCAACGGCGGCAATGTCTACAACCAGCGTTACTCGCCGTTGACCGGGATCAATCGCGACAACGTCGCGCGATTGAGCCCGCAATGGCGTATTGGCCTCAACGGTTCCGGTACGGCGAGCAAGTATTCGGGCCAGGCCCAGCCGCTGGTCTACGAGGGTGTCATCTACATCCCGACGGGCGCGAACGATGTCTTCGCGATCGCCGTCGAATCGGGAAAGATTCTCTGGACGCACGAAGCGAATCTCAGTGACGACATCACCGTGATCTGCTGCGGGTGGATGAGCCGCGGAGTCGCGATGGGCGAGGGCAGGATCTACTCCGGTCAGCTCGACGGCAAGCTCGTCGCCCTCGACCAGGCGACCGGCGAGGTCGTGTGGTCCGTGCAGGCCGAGCACAACCACGACGGCTTCAGCATTACCTCGGCGCCGCTCTACTACGACGGGATGGTCATCACCGGCTTCGCGGGCGGCGACCGGGCGAGCCGCGGCCGCGTCAAGGCCTACGATGCCGCGACGGGCGATCTTCGCTGGACCTTCTATACGATTCCCGGTCCCGGCGAGGTCGGCCACGACACCTGGCCCGACTACAACGACACATGGCTGTACGGCGGCGGCGCCGTCTGGCAGACGCCGGCCGTGGATCCGGAACTCGGCCTCGTCTACTTCTCGACCGGCAATCCCGGACCCGACGCCAACGGGTCGGTGCGGCCCGGCGACAATCTCTTCAGCGTCTCGATCGTCGCAATCGAGGCCGAGACCGGCGAATACCGCTGGCACTTCCAGCAGGTTCACCACGACATCTGGGACTACGACTCACCGAATCCGGTGATCCTGTTCGAAGCGGAATACGACGGCGAAATGCGCAAGGGCATCGTCGAGGTCGGCAAGACCGGCTTCGTCTATATTCTCGATCGGGAAACGGGCGAACCGCTCGTCGGCATCGAGGAACGCCCGGTCCCCCAGGAACCGCGCCAGGCGACTGCGGCAACGCAGCCCTACCCGATCGGCGAGGCCGTCGTGCCGCAGGAGATCGACATTGCGCCGGAAGGCTTCACGCTCGTGAACCAGGGGCGTATCTTCACGCCGTTCTGGGACGAATTCGTTCCGGTCAAGCCGATGGCCACCGGCGGCGCGAACTGGCCGCCGAGTTCGCACGATCCCGAGACCGATCTCTTCTACGTCTGTGCGCACGACGGTGCGGGCGCCTTCTCGACAAGCGAAGGCGGCGTCGAGTGGGAGATGCCGACGCCGGGAGAAAGCTACTTCGGCGGGGAATATTCACGCACGGGCGTGCCGCGGCGGGGCATCTTCGCTGCCGTCGATCTCAAGACGAACCTTCTGGCCTGGCGGCGCCAATGGGAGCAGATGTGTTACGCGGGCTCGATCGTGACACGAGGCGGGCTCATCTTCGTCGGCCGCAACGACGGCCGCCTGACGGCGCTCGACAAGTCCAACGGCGAGTTGCTCTGGGAGTACGAGACGGACGCCGGGATCCATGCGGCGCCGAGCACATTCGAGCACGAGGGCAAGCAGTATCTCGTCGCGCTCTCCGCGGGTTCCTTCTTCCCGGGTACGCCGCGCGGCGACAGCGTGTGGCTCTTCACGCTTGACGGCAGGCTGGGGTCCGGTTCAGGCGTCAATGCCGCGATCGACGAGGACGCCGAAGCGACGGCCGGGGACGACGAAACGCTCGAGCACTAGGAGCCTGCGCTGTTACTCGGGTTCGAGTTCGCCCATCCCCCTGCGGATGAACAGGCGATTGCGTTCGAAGTCGATCACGAAATCGCGTTGCCGCAGGAGTCCTGAGCCCAGAATCGCCAGTGGTGCGTCTTCGTGCAGCAGCGTCGCGAAGATTCCGAGATCCGCGATCAGCAGATCCTCGTTCTCCCAGCTTACGTTCGACGTACGCATGGCCGTCTGCAGTCGAGCGAGAATCGGCGCGGTCTCCAGAGCGCCCGCCACCATGAGTTCCTCGCTGGGCTCCGTGGGCGTCAGGCGGAGAAACGTGGCCGCCGGAGCATTGATGAGATTCGTGCCCGAGCCGAGATCGAGCAGCGCCGGCATCGTCCGGCCGCCGATCTCGATGTCGAAGAAATACAGCGGCGCACTTGCCAGGCCGATGCTGACGGGTTCGAGGGGCACCAGCGCCCAGCCTTCGTAGGCCCGGCCGCTCAGGAGGGCGGGCTCGTACAGGCGCAGCACGCGATTCTGCGCGGAGAACCAGAGCCCATAGCGCCTCAGGAAATCGACGCCCAGTACACCGGCGACGCCTCGCGTGGCCGGCGTCGCTTCCGGTACGGAAACCATCTTGGGGCCTAACCAGACTTCGTCCCCGACCTGAAGGCGACCGACCTGCACGACGGGATACTTTCCGGAGGCGACCAGCCCGCGGACCGTAGCCGTAACGCCAGGCAAGGTCTCAAGCTCGAGTTCCCTCTCGGGGTCGAGGAAAAGGAACGAGATGCTTGCACCGGTATCCAGAGAAAACGGATAGGGCCCGCTGCCGTCTATGCGCACGTCCACGAGTATGCGGCCGCTGTCGGTGAGCTCGTACGGTACGGTCGTCAACGCGCCTTCGGGGCCAAGCACTTGCGCACAACCGCCAAGCGCCAGTGCCAGCATCGAAAAAAGCGCTTTCCAACCCGGTTGCATCCTTCCGACGATGTCGATGAACTTTGAACAGTACGGTATCAGTATAGTGCGCTGCCGGTTGGCCTCGCACAATATCGCGGAAAGCTCCGCCCTGAACGCCGTCGCTTTCCTGCCGGGCCGGAGGTCGCGGTGTCGCGCGCGTGTGGGGTTGATGGGTCGTGAACGGCCGCGTTGACACAACTGTTGCCGCGTGATCTATTGCTTCCAGCCACTGAACTTCCCGGGGAAACATCACGATGCGCATATCATTTGCATTGGCCGCGAGCGTTCTGGCCACGGCCGCGCAAGCTCAGATCGCCGGAATCCCGGCGAGCGACACGCTCGGCGCAGAGGATCTCGCCGGCAATCCTTCCTTCATCGGCGGCGTGGCCAATGGAGGCGCCACGGCTCACGGCGTCTGGTGACCCGGCAGTGTGGCCTTGGACAAGGCCAATGACCGACTCTTCATCGGACATCACGGCAACAGCCGTTATGACATCTACCAGCTCGACGAGGCGGGGCTGCCGCTCAGGCGCCACGCCGACCGCGGCATCGGCCGCAGCCTCATAGGCCGGGGATTCGCCTTCGCGCCGCTCGGCCGGGAGGAGCTCAATTTCCCCACGGGCGGCTCGTTCGATTCCGTCAATCAGCGCCTCTTCGTGCCGGACGGCTCCGGCCTCGGTCCGCCGGGTGCGCGCATCATGGTCTTCGATCTCGATCCGGAGTATCTGGACACGCTGGATCCGACCGACCTGCCCGAAGCCATCGCCGTTCTCGGCCAGCCCAATTTCGATACCTGGGACCCGGGGATAGGACCGGACAGGATCGGCAGCCGGGGCACCGCCCTGGTCGCGGAAGACCGGCAACTGCTCTTCTATACGGATGGCGCCAACAACCGCGTGCTCGTCTGGGATATCGATCCGGAGCAACTGGAAACGGGCATGGAAGCGATCGCCGTCATAGGGCAGCCCGATTTCGTCTCGCGCGAGGACCGGGTCGGCCGCGACGGTCTGAGCAGCCCGAACAGCCTGGCCTACGACCCGCGGCGAGAAGCGCTGTTCGTCATGGACGGCAACCGTGTGCTCGCATTCGATGTCAGCGACCGGAGCCTCGATCAGGTGTCGGGTTTCGAGGCGTTTTCGGTCATTGGCCAGGACGACTTCGACTCGAACGAGCCGAACGAGGACTCGCGCAAGATCAGCAACGGACCGATTTCGCTCGACTACGAATACGATCGCCTGCTGGTCGGCTCGTTCACGAGGAACCGCGTGATGATGTTCGACGTGTCGCCGGCCGCGCTCGAGGGCGCATCGAACCCGGACGCAATCGCCGTTCTCGGCCAGCCGGACTTCGAGGATACCGATCCCGCGATCACGCAGGACCGGCTCACGATGACTCGCGTGACGGTCGATACGGATCGGCAGATCGCATACGTGCCGGACGGGTATCCGGCCGGTAATCGCATCAACATCTTCGACATTCATCCGGAGCGGATGAGCACAACCATGACGCCGCTCGTCGACCAGCTCGGTCACATCAATCCCGAAGGCGAGCCGGACTTTCTTGCGCGCTCGGCCAACGACCGGATCTCGCCGCGATTCTGGACGCAGGGCAGGGACGTGTCGGTGGATCGCGTGCATCACCGGCTCTTCATGAGCGACAACTACAGCCACCGCGTCATGATCTTCCAGCTCGACCGGATGAACCGCCTGCTCGACCGCGGCGCGCGCTGGGTGCTCGGCCAGCAGGACCCGTCGACGACCGTGCTTCTTCCCGGCCGGGACGCGAGCACGATCAAGTTGCCGCTCGCGGTGGAATACGACGAGTCGCATGAGCGTGTCTTCGTCGCGGACACCTGGAACGAGCGCGTGCTGGTCTTCGACATGACGCCAGGTCAGGTCGAGAGCGGCATGGCGGCCTCGTACGTGCTCGGGCAGGCCGATTTCACGTCGTACGAGCAGGCAACGGCCGCCGACCGGCTGCACTTCGGTTCCCGGGAGGGCAACGGCATCGGCACGAGCGGCGGGCGGACCGCGGAACTTGCACTCGACAAGGTCTACCAGCGCCTCTTCGTCGCCGACGGCAGCAACAACCGCGTGCTCGTATTCGACGTTCACCCGGATCGCATTGCAAACGGAGCCCCGGCGATGGGTGTCCTTGGCCAGGACGACTTCGAATCGAAGGAGGAGGGCCTGTCAGCGACGCGATGGCGCCAGCCCGGCGATCTCGTTGTGGACGAGGCCGGACAGCGGCTGTTCGTGGAACTGCCGTGGCAGGAGCGCGTGCTCGTGTTCGATGTGCATCCGGACCGGTTCGAGAACGGAATGGCCGCTTCCCACGTGATCGGCCAGCCGGACTTCACGAGCGCGGAGCCGGGCCTGTCGCGGCAGCGCTTCAGGCAGCCTGACGGAATCTCCTACGACGCGGCGAATAGTCACCTGTACGTGTCGCACAAGTTCCATCATCGCGTGCTCGTATTCGATGTGTCTGCCGAGACCCTGCAGAACTTCCCGGCCGCCATCGGTGTGATCGGCGAGCACGACTTCGAGACGATGAGTGCCGGACCCGGCGATCCGCGCAACCATCAGGACCGACTGCACGACCCGCGCGGAAGTTTTTTCGACGAGTACGACCAGCGGCTGTTCCAGACGGAAGGACTGAACGGCCGTATGACGGTGTTCACGATGCCGCGGGAGACCTGGCGCGTGGATCTGCCACCGCGCTCGAACCTGCGCTACGCGTCGCTCGACGCGCTGATGTCGACGGGTCCGGAGCCGTATGAATCCGGGTACTCCGAGCTGCGGCTGAGCGAGGCGGGCCGCGTCGCGGCCTTGAGCACGCACTTCGTGACCCGGGCGGTCATTCATCCGCAAAGTGAGCGGCAGAGCCGCGAGCTGATTTCCGCGGCGGTGCTTGCCGCGGACGCGCCCACGAGTTCGGCCTCGATCCATGTGGACACGCGCGACGGGCGCGACACAGCCATGTCGCTCGTCAACGGCAACGACGCGCCGGTGAGCGTGGAATTCGAACTCGAGACGCTGAGCGGTGAGCAATTCAGCGAGACGCGTCGCCTCGATGCCGGCGCTCAGTTATCCGAAAGCGTGGCTGAGCTGTTCGAGGGCAGGGCGGATCTGCAAGGCGTGCTGCGCATCGAGGCGGACGCGCCGCTGGGCGTGAACGGCCTGCTGGAAATCCCGAATGGCGCCGGCGATACGCTGCTCGCCCCCGCCCCGAAGACGACGGGCGAATTTGCTCCAGGCGGGCTGCTGGCTGAACGCCGGATACTGCCCGCGGTGACTACCGGCGCAGGCCAGCACGTTCAGTACGTGCTGCTGAATCCCGGTGACGAGCCTGTCAGCGGGCAGCTCGAGGTCGCCGGTCATGCTCCCGTGGAGTACGAGATCGATCCACGGAGCGTGTTCATCCACGAGATGCCGTCGGACGGCGAGCCGCCGCTTGCGGGCTACGCGATCGTGCGCGCAGCCGGGGGAGTGGCGCCATCCGCACACGCGATCGTCACCTCGCTCAGGCGCGGCGGTGGCGCCCAAAGCGTACACACGGTCGCTTCGCATCAGGAAGGGACGTTGTTCTGGGCGCCGGTGGACACCTGGCCGGACGTGCTGCATCACGGTGACATCGATGCTGAACTCAGCATCGTGAACGAAGGCCGGGTGCCTGCGACGGTGTACCTGGAGCTGTTCGACATCGATGGCGCATCGGCCGGGCGACACGAACGCAGCGTGCCGCTCGGTGAGCGGGTCGTGCTCTCGGTGGAGGAGGTGTTCGGAATGAGCCCGCTTCGCGGGACGGTCCGAGTGTTCGCGGATGCCGACGTCTCCGTCGCCATGCAGGAGAGCACTTTGGCCGTCGATGGTGACGAGGTGGTCACCGATGTGCCGTTGCAGGCGACTCCGGAGTCGGCGATTGAGCGGATTGTCTATCCGGTGTTCCGCAACGGTGAGGGGCAGGCAACCGAGTTGGTGCTCATCAATACGGATCGGGACGGCCATGAAGGCGGCCTGTCCGTGGTGTCGGTGCAAGGCGAGGTTCTGACGACAATACTCCGTTGATTCGCAGTGCTCTGCGGGCGACAAGTGAGGGTTCCCGGGCCATGGTCGATCAGCCGCGAGAGTGACTGCATCGGGCGCCAGGGACCATCGCGTTGTCGACCTCGGCGTCGGTCGATCCGCTACAGGCGGACCTTGCGAGCATCGAGCGGGTCGAGACCGTCATCCTGCCCGCCAACCGCACCGTACGCCATCTCGGCATGATCGCATTGTGATGGGGCGAAAACCGGCATCGAGCGACCTGAAATTACCGACCAGGACGGCGCGCAGCGGTCGGGCTTCGAAACCTTGGAAGCGTCTTTTGTCTACAATGCGAAGATTCACAGAAGGAGCCGAATCGTGAGAATTGTCCCGATCTTCTGTATCGCGCTTTCCGTGATGCTCCTTGGTTGCGGTACCGAGAACATGCCGGAGCCCGACCCGTCTGCCGACGTTGCTCCACAGTCCGATCTGTCTGCCGACGCTGCCCCGGAAAGCGCCGACCAGGCGCTTTGCCTCGACATGGGACCGCAAACTCCGCGCGACATCGGCAGCGCGGCCGGGTTGAACACGGTCACCTTTCCGTTCGCGCCGCCCGCGAGCGAGATGAACCTGTGCAATCTTCATACCCATACCAACGCCGAACACAGGGGTCCTGGATTCAGCGTCTTTGTGAGTGATGCCGAAGATGGCGGCTATGCCTGTGACGCGGCGGCCGACCTCAGCGAAGCTGACCTCGCACCGGCTGCGGGCGCCTACGGCGGCGTTGAGCCCGGCGACACGATCGAAGTCCACTGGGTTCATACCACATGTGCCGCGATGCCTGGCGAGGGGCTTGGCGCTTGCGTCCCGGAAACCTGCAGCGACCCCCTGTTGCGAGTCGAAGCCCAGGTGTTTCTGGTCGTCAACGATCCCGATGCGCTCGACTTCACGGCAATGGCATACGGCGGCAACGTCGTCGACGGCCTGCACCAGGCACGGATGATTCCCGTGACGACCGGTGAGCCGGTGATGTTCCGCGGCTCGACTACCGGGCCGTCGTACGACCAGAGCACATGTTCGGCCGCCCAGGTTACCTGGAGCGTGCGACCGCAGTGTGCCAGGCTCGATATCAACTCGTTGCACCGCTGGGCCGAGCAGGGCAACGTCTTTAACGAAACAGGGTCGCATGGCGTGCGACAGCTCGTGACTGCGCCGGAGTTGCTTGCGCCCATCGAGTAACCGCTCGGCCAGCGACCGAGAACGCCCGATAATCGCCAATTACAACAATAACTTGAACAAGAAGAAGGTGCTTCATGGGCGTGCGCGTGCCCGTGCCCGTTGAACCCGCGGGAGTTGGTGGCGGCTCGCCCGTCCCGACACGACTTGGGAGAAATACATGATGAGACCATACAAGGGCGGTTCGGCAGGAATCGGCGTCGGTCCGGCGCTGGCCGTCATGGCCGGGTTGGTTTGCGCCGGCAACGCGCTGGGTCAGGCTGAAGCGACCGCGGACGAGTCCGACGTTCGCGCTGCGGTGGCCGCAATGGCGGACGATTTTCTGAACGTCCGGGCGATCCGGCCCTTCGCGCCGGAGTTGTCCCTGCAGGAGGCCTATCGCTGGCAGGACGAGACGGTTGAGCTGCTGCGCCCGACCATGGGCGACGTGGTGGGCTACAAGACCGGCGGCCACAGCCCCGGACCTCCCAATCCAAACTTCCCGCCCGGCGGTATCCGGGCACAACTGTTGTCCGGCATGTTTCTCGACGACGGCGCCGCGATCCGTCCGCAGGACATGGGGGCCGCCAGCTTCCTCGAGGCCGATTTCGCGTTTCGGGTGGGCAGCGAGTCCATCAACGAGGCGCAGACCGACCTCGAGATACTCGCCGGTCTCGACGCGGTCGTACCATTCGCCGAGATACCGGACCCCACGGCCGAACCGGACCCCAACGGGATGATTCGCGGTATCGTCGGAAACATGTCGAGCCGCACCGCGTTTGCCGGGGAACCTGTTCCCATCGAAGCGACGCAGGAGTGGTTGGATCGCCTCAACAACATGGAATACGCCGTGCTCGATGAGACCGGGACAGTGATCCAGCGAGCGTCCATGGCCGACTGGTACCGGCCCATCGATGCGGTTCGATGGCTCCGGGACCACCTGCAGTCCTTCGGCAGGGACCTGATGCCCGGACAACTGCTCTCGCTGGGCAATCTCGGCATCAACCGGGCGTTACATGACGGCGCTGATGGCGGCGACGCCTACACTGCCGATCGGTACCATGTCGAGTACTACGGCCTGACAGATGACGGCGCGCCGGCCACAGTCACAATCAACATCGATCGCGGCGGCAACTGATCGTCGCGGCGGACCGAACTCAATCAGAGGAGACGAGCATGCAAGCCATCAAGTTAATCATTGCGAGCGGAGTGTTTGCCCTGGCGGCAACGGCCATTCATGCGCAAGACGAACCGCTGCCCATCAAACCGGACGAATTGAGCATCAGCTTCGAATCGCACGAAGGCCCCATCACGCTCGAACGCTTCGCCAACGACATCATGCTGGTCAAGGGCCCGATCAACCCCATGGTGCCCGTTGCCGGGGTGACGACGGTGGGCGAACTGGAAGTCATTGAAGCACTCCAGGATCCGGGCGCCCTGGTCGTCGATTCGCGCACCGCGACATCGCAGTTCGCAGGCACGATCCCCGGCAGTGTGAATATTCCCTACGACGAGATGGCCGGCCGACTGGACGAACTCGGCTGCCAGGCGGAGCAGGGCGCATGGAGCTGCGACAACGCCGTCAACGTCGTGCTTTATTGCAATGGTCCGAATTGCGGCCAGAGCCCCAGCGCCATGCGGGCGATGGCGGAGGCGGGCTTTCCTGCCGCGAAAATCTCGTACTACCGGGGCGGAATGCTGGCCTGGACATCGTTGGGTCTGACTACTCGCGAGAGCACGAAGTAAAGAGTAAGGCAAGGCTCACTGGACGCAGCCACCGTGTCAGGTGCTGGCGACAATCAGCCGATACCCGAGATCGAGTTCCGGTCTCTTCGGCAGCCTGGCGTACTTGCGCTGCCACTCGCCGGACTAAAGATCGCTGCTCAGCCTGTCCAGGCCGAATCTGCCCGTTTCGTCGACGGGTTCGCAAGCGACACCGAAACGTTTCTCCGCGATACCGGTGTCATTCAATAGGGAGAAGCCATGTACAGACCAATTCTGGCAACAATCGCGCTGTTGGTTCTTTCAGGGCCGGCGATTTCACAAATCGACGACATCGAATACTTTTCGGCAGCCGGACCCGGCGGTATGGTTCTGCCGTTTTCCGACGCGGTGCGCTTCGGCAAGCTGCTCTTCCTGTCCGGGAAACTCGGCACCACCGAGGACGGCCCTGGTCTCGGGCGGCATTGCCGCGGAAACTCGACAGGCGCTCGAGAACATAAGGGTGAGCCTCGAGCGTCACGGTTCGTCCATGGATCGGGTCGTCAAGTGCACCGTCTTTCTCGCCGACATGGCGGAGTGGGAACAGATGAACGAGGTCTACGTGACGTTCTTCGGCGATAATCTGCCGGCGCGAAGCGCTCTGGGAACGAGCGGTCTCGCGCTCGGCGGCCGCGTTGAAATCGAGTGCATCGGAGTCATTGTCGGCTAGTCCAAGAAATCGGTCCGAACCGTAACAGGTGAATCGCCATGGCCCGTAACCGTTTGTTGTCCCTACCGTTGCTGTTCGCCGCTGCGCTGCTGGTGCTGGCTGTTCCGCCCCTCGCCATGGCGCAAGCCGATGACCGGCCGAACTTCGTCGTCGTTCTTGTGGACGACATGCGCTGGGACGATTTCGGCGCGGGCGGGCATCCGTTCGTGCGCACGCCCAATATCGACCGGGTGGCCGCGGAAGGGGCCATGTTCCTCAATGCGTTTACGACCACACCGCTCTGCTCGCCGGCCCGGGCGAGTATCCTGACCGGGCTCTATGCCCACACCAACGGGATCATCGACAACACCAACCGTCGCGGCCACGATCTGAATACGTTTCCGCGCCAGCTCGACAGCACGGGCTACGACACCGCGTTCGTCGGCAAGTGGCACATGGGAACCGACGGCACGCCCCGGCCGGGCTTCGACACCTGGGTCAGCCTGATCGGCCAGGGGACGAATACCGACCCGGAACTTTTTGTGGGGAGTGAACGGTTGAAGTTCGAAGGGCATGTGACTGACGTGCTCACGGACCAGGCCGTGTCGTTCCTCGAGGTTCCCCGGGAAGAGCCGTTCGTGCTCTTCTTCTCGCAAAAGGCGGTGCACCCGGACCCGTCACTTGGCCTGATAGAGGGCGGGTTCATCGCGGCGGATCGGCACCTGGGAATTTACGACGATGAGCCCGTGGCGCGACTTCCGAGCGCCGGTGTACCGCCCCTGGACAAGCCCGCCCTGGTGCGCAGAGTGCCGGATCTGCCTCCGCTGGGCCCGGAGACTTCGACCAGCGATGCGACGATTCGCGACCGGCTCGAGATGATGACGGGCGTGGATGAGAGCGTGGGCAGGTTGCTGGAGACCCTGGATCGCACCGGTGAACTGGATCGCACCGTTTTCGTAGTAACCAGCGATCACGGTTATTTTTATGGCGAGCACGGTCTGAATGCCCAGCGGCGTCTGGCGTATGAGGAGTCGGTGCGAATCCCCATGGCGATCCGCTACCCGGGTCTGATCGAGCCGGGCACCCGGCCGGAGCAGATGGTGCTCATCATTGACCTGGCATCGACGATCCTCGATCTGGCAGGTCAGGAGCCGGAGGACCCGGTGCAAGGTGCCAGTCTGGTTCCAATCCTGAGCGGAGCGAACCCGGGTGATTGGCGTACCTCCCTGCTGATCGAACACCACTCCGATCCCGACGACTATCTCCGCAGAGTACCGGGTCCCGGGCGAGACCTGGAGTTCACACGCGTATTGAGCATGGGCTACAAGGCGGTGCGCACCGAGCGCTACAAGTACATTCAGTACACCGAACTTGAGGGCATGGACGAACTGTACGATCTCGAGGCGGACCCTTACGAGATGAACAACATCATCGACGCTCCGGAGGCGGCGCCGTTGCTTGAAGACATGCAGGACGAACTGGTCCGCTTGCTGGAGCTGACAAGCTAGCTCGGGATTCCGTCAAGATTGTTCACACGAACTCCCGGAGACGTGATCGCGGTGGCCGAACGGGTCCGTTTCGGGATCGACCCCAATGACGAGTGTCCCGGTAACTACACTGGAAGCATTCGCGCGACGCTGACCGACGGACGCGTGATCGATGACATGCGGCCCCACCCCCGGGGTGGTTCATGCGAGCCGTTTGGACGCGCGCAACTACAGCGAAAGTGTCTGGCGAACCCTGCCGTGGAAGGGGCCGGTCCGGAGTTGGCCGGCGTTCTGGCGGCGTTTGCGGAAGGTCTCGGAGCCTCCACCGTCGTCGTTCCCGGCCATGTTTGACTGGAATCGGGTTGGCGCTCCCTAGGAGCACATTTTCAAGTGTTTATGCATTCCCAATCGTTCCAAATACCGAGCTGAAACCGTTGTGAATGCTAGGTTTTGCCCATCATTGAAGTCTTGACAGGTACCGCATAGTCTCATATGTTCCCGATTCCAGTTGTTGGGAAATTTGTGGGGAAACGCGGTGAGACGCATCACGGCCTTGGAAGCAAAGCATACCACTAAGCGCGGGTTGCACCGCGCGGACCCCACGTTGTATCTGTGTGTCGCCAAGGGCGGCTCGAAGTCGTGGATTCAACGACTTTTGGTAAATGGGAAGCGTCGGGATATCGGGCTGGGCAGCTTTCCGGCTGTCTCACTTGCGGCCGCACGCACCTTGGCCATGCAGAATCGAGCAAAACTGATGATGGACGGAAATCCTGTCGCTGAGCGTGAGGCCGCGCGAGCGGAGCGCAAGCGTCGTGCCGCAGTTCCGACGTTTGAAGCCATAAACGACATTGTGCTTGCGGCCAAGGCTCCGACATGGCGCAGCACCATTACCGAGAAGAACTGGCGCCGCTCGATGGCACATTACGTTCTCCCGAAGATCGGCCATAAACCCATCGACCGGATCAGCCGCGAGCACACTCTCGCGATTCTGGCACCTATATGGACAAAAAAGCCCGAGCAGGCGCGCAAACTTCGTCAACGGCTCGTGGCCGTATTCGATCACGCGACGGCGTCCGGACTCATAGATGCGAACCCGGCAGGAGAGGTCATTAACGGCGCGCTGCCGCGCAAGCGACCCGCCAGGACACACTACCGTGCGCTACCGTACAAGGACCTGCCCGATACGTTGCGCGGCCTGCGGGGCTCACTCACGTCGATAGCGGCGCTTTGGTTTCTGGTGCACACGGCAACGCGCTCCGGCGAGATTCGGGGTGCTCGTTGGAACGAAATTGAGGGCGACGTGTGGAAGATTCCGCGAGAGCGGACAAAGAATGGGCGTGAGCACCGAGTACCGCTTTCGAAGGCCGCTCTGGCTGTGCTGGATGAGGCTCGGGCGTGTGACGACGGTTCGGGGCTCATATTCCCGTCGCCAATGCGCGTCGGGCGCCCGATGTCCGACATGACGCTCTTGAAGGTCTTGAGGGACAACGGGATTGCTGACCGCGCAACCGTTCATGGGTTCCGTTCAACCTTTCGGGATTGGTGCGCGGACACGGGCAAACCGCAGGACCTTGCCGAGGCAGCGCTCGCGCATGTGGTCGGTGGCGTCGAGGGAGCCTATTTTCGTTCCGACCTGTTCCAGCGACGGCGCAGACTGATGGATCAGTGGTCGGAATACCTGACCGGGGAGCGATCCAAGGTCGTCGCGCCGCCCGGCTAAGGAATCCTTCTGCAATCGTATACGTGCTGTGAAGCAACAGCGTTGGCGGGTTCTTAAATGTATCCCCCAAAGCGCGCGCGGTAGGCATCTGGTGCTGCACCGCGTGGGTAACTCCCCTCCCGATATCGACTGCTCGGCGGATTGTCGCTGCGATACTTGCAAAGGGGATCCAACCGGACTAGAGTGCAATTATATGGGGCATTCGCCCTACGTCCGTTCTGGCCATTATGCGCGAGTGTGATGGTCACGCCGAACACGCCGGCACAGCACCTGCCCAATGGCCACGCGGCCTTGCGGCACTGATCATCTGATCTACCGAGAAGAATTGCGCGCGTCTGCGTGCAAGGCGACTGCGCTCGCTTGAATCGCGATCGCGATCGTCGATTGACTTCCGGGTACGGCCCGGCCCGGACCCGTACAACGGGTGCCGGGTGCATCACCCCAATTTTTCCTGAACTGTTTCCAAGAAGGAGGTCAGCTATGACCCGCACAACAATTGACCGTAGTACGCCAACGCACGATCAGGTTGGCAAGAGTGGCGCCGCGCTCGACGCGAGAAGCACCGCGCGCAGCGCGAGCGCACCGCCGATTTCGCCTCGTGGGCCTGCTGCGCATGCGAAAGGGCCAGATCGACGATATGACAACGAGAAAGGATTATTGCAAATGAACAGAATGCTCACGCGACCACAAGTGGAGCGACGTACCGGACTCGCGCGTTCGACGCTATATCGGATGATGCGGGCCGGTAGGTTTCCTCTTCCGCGAAGGGTGGGGCAGCGCGCGGTGCGCTGGCCCGAGAGAGAAATAGAGTGCTGGATCGCGGCTCGGCCGCGTTCCAATGGCTTCAATACCGGGTAGGCCATAACCGAAGTCACCCGCCAGCATGCTCAGGCACGCCGGTGGGTGACTATCTCTCATCCACCCCCCCAAGTTTTCAACTTGCCAGCACAAAGATTCTCTTCAACCGGTCTCCGACTGTGGCGCGACGATCAGGGTGAGACGACGCATCTCATCCCGATTGTCGCGCCACAAATCGCCGAACTCCGGAACGAGGTGCGTCCTGAGCGTTGAACGAATCCGCGCCGCCGTGCTCGGCTTGCACCGTATGTCCACATGCTCGTCCAGATACCGACCGGCCAGTTCCGCCACCGTCAGGGCGTTCCCCTTCCGTTCCAAACCGGCCACCGCCGCCTTGCCCGACTTGATCCGTGCGATGATCAACGCCGCCCGCCGGCGGGCCTGATCCGCGGTGACCACCCCGTGGCGGCCGATGGTCACGCGCTTCGATCACCCGCCCGAGCGCGTCTGCACGACATAGACCTTGCTGCCGGTGGCGTACACGCGCACGCCGAACCCCGACAATGTGCGGTCCCAGTACACCGTGTCCTTTTCCGCCGACAGTCGCTCCACGGTGCGGCAGGAAATTGTCCTTCGTTTGAGTTTCGCCATCGTGCCTGAATTTCCCCTGCGGGGATCCTGCCGCTGCAGTCCCGCTCCCCGGCCCCCTACGCCGCCGCCTCCCGGGCGACATCCGGAAGGATGTCCTCCTCGATGCTGCCGGCGATCCGCGCCGCCGACACCTTTTCCGTGTCCCGCGCAAGGTGCGCGTAGCGCGCGGTCGTTTCCACCTTCGAGTGCCCCAGGAGCTTGCCGATCATCGACAGGCTCTCGCCCAGCGCCAGGGCGCGGGACGCATAGGAGTGACGCAGATCGTGCAGCCGCACGTCGGACAGGTCCGCACGCACGTGCAGGCGATGCCAGTGATTGGAGAGTTGCTCCACGTGAGAGCCCTTCGACCAGCCCACGAACACCCAGGGATTGCCATCCACCCGGCGAATCCCCTCCAGCAGGTCCACCGCGGTCGGCGTCAACGGCACCATGCGGGGACCGTTCTTCGAATCCCTCATCCGCAGCTTCCCGCCCTTGAAGTCCACATCGTCCCAACGCAGCGTGGCCACCTCCCGGCTCCGGCAGCCCGTCAGCATCAGAAACCGGATTGCCGCCACCGCGGCCGGCCACGTCATCCCGTCCGCTTCGGCCCGATCCAGTACGCGGCCGATCCGCCGGTATTCCTCCCGGCTCAGGAACCGGTCTTTGCAAGCCGTCTTGTACCTGCGCACCGACCGGCAGGGATTGCGGCCCGGCGCACGCAGCCCCCACGCCTCCGCCAGCGAGAACATCTTCGACAGCACCCACAGCACCATGTTCGCCGCGACCGGTGTGTCGCGCATCGCCAGGTGCAGCGACGCCACGTGCTCGCGCTCCACCGAGCCGACCGGCATATCGCCCAGCACGGGCAGGATATGCGCGAGCGACTTGCGGTACGACCGTTCGCTGGACTGCTTGCATTCCACCGCCACGTGCGTGCGAAGGTAGCGCTCAGCCAGATCCGCCACCGTCGGTTCGGCCACGGGCTCCGCGCTTTTCGGAAGCGCCCCTTCGCCCGCCTTGATCCGGCCGATGATGGCGGCGGTCTGCTTGCGCGCCTGAGAGGCGATTTCCCGGCGGTTCGGAAGGAGCTTTGGGCGTGTCGGCCGACGCTCGGGCGCGATTCGCCGTCAAATGCTGATCCTCCCACATCCAGGGTGGCTCGAATCCAGGGGAACGGTCAACTGCGGGAACCGATCGAAAAGAGTTCTGTGCCCATCGGACACACGCGAGGCGGCGACCTCCTTTGTATCGTCGACTGCCGTTGAACCGGGAGGACCAGTCCAGATGTGCGGCATCGACACCCGAGCGCCGGCTGCTCGGGGTACGGACATGGGATCGAGACCCGTATGTGGCCGTTCGACAGCGCCAGTGCGGCTCACTTCCCGCCGCGCTCATTGGCCCGCGACCCTTCTGCGTCGCGCAAGCGGCCATGCAGGCTAAGAATCAGGGATTGGGCCAACACGACATGGGCGGCCAACGGCGGGAACGGACGAACGTCAGCATCACGGACCACCAGGTACACGCTCGAATGGCGTGCGCTGACACTGACGTCGGAATAAGTGATCGCGATCACGGGAACCCGATTCGCGTGCGCCGCAACAACAGCGTCAGCAAGGTCCGGCGAATCGTCCACGCCACCAAGAGCGATCAACGCATCCCGGCCATCGATCATCTCGATCTGCCGGGCGAGGGTTCCAGCGAGCCCGTCGACAATGCTCGCCGCGCGCTTGATTTCTATCAGGCCGTGTACCAGGCACAGCGAGATCGGCCAGACCCGCCCGCGGCCGACGACATGGATCGTGCGCGCCGCGTCCAGGAGGCGCACGGCTTCTCTCAGGGCGTCGGCGTCGATCTGCGCCTTGAGTGATTCAATGGCCAAGATCGATGCATCCGAAAACGCTTGGAGCTCGCGATGTGTATCCTGTCCGGCGGCGTCGGCGATTTTCTGCTGCTGCTCACGAAGTCGTACTTGCGACGAACGCTCCGCCAGCAGCAGCCGAGCGCGGAAGAGCTGCCTCAGTTCAGCGTAGCCTGAGAAACCGAACTCCTTGGCGAAACGGACAAGCGTGGACGGCTGTACGCCTGTTTCTCCAGCCACCTCGGCCACGGTCTGCAGCGCGAACCGATTGGGGGCACCGAGCGCGTACTCAGCAATTCGCTGAAGATGGGGGCTCAGTGAATCGAAATGTCCAAACAGCAATTCATGAAACTCACCGAAGTCCCTCGGTGGCTTGTGTTCACACTCCATCAAACACTTACCTTCACGGTCAAGAAAGCCAACCCCCAATAAAATAGGCCGCGCATGTTAGCAAAAGTTCAGCACTTGGCGACCAGTGGAACTCGAACAGCGTACGTGTCTTATCTCCCGGAACTCGTTCCAACTGCCAACGCCGCAGACTCGAATTTTGTACATCCATTTGCAATCGAATTATTTTTCACTTATAGACGCGCAATAGAACAAAATGGTTATGCTGGAAAAATTCGTGACTGCAAGTATGGCCTTCGCGGTGACCTTGGGCGTTGAGTGTCGATATCCACCGCCGACATGGAGCCAGATCTACGATGGCTCGGGCACGACGCGACCAAGCTGTATCCCGGGCATGGCCGCCAACCAGCCCGGCCCGGATAAGCTACCTGGCGTCCGTGTGGCCTCCCCCGATTCCTGTTCGACAGGGCCGTTTGGGACAGGAACGGACAGCGAACTCCGATACCATCGCGCTTCCGATTCCCTTTCCCGACAATCGTCCGTCGATTCGCCGTAGTCCGAAATCGAAGCCACCTGTCTCGGCCGACGTATACCCAACATGCCGCCGAAAGAATCCGATCCACTTGACGTGCTAAGCGGACTCGCGGCGGCATCGGCCGAAGCCATCGCGGATTTCGTCGCCCAGATTCCAGCGGAACGATTCCAGCAGGCCGTGCGAATGATCGATTCGGCACGTTCCATCGCCGTGGCGGGGCAACACAACGCCAGTGCGGTCGCCGCATGTCTCGGCGATGGCCTCTGCCAGATCGGATACCGGTGCCGTCACTTGGCAGCGCTTGATCGGGAGGACAGGCGGCATGTGTCAGGAATGGGCACTGGCGATCTTCTGATCACCATCAACCTGGGTGCTGAACCCGGTCCGTTGACAGATTTGGTCTCGGTCGCTCAAGGTCGGGGCGTGCGCGTACTCGCTATTGGCCTTTCCCCGGAGGATTTCGGCGTCAGGGAAAACGACCTCGCCCTGGTGATGGCGACGACCGTGCGCGGTTCCGTTCAGCCGTTGGTGCCTCCTTTCGTGTTCGCGCAGTCGCTGCTGATGGTGCTCAGCGACTCGTGAGAGCGCGGAGACGTTCGAGCGATTGCGGTTGGACACCTTCTATTGGGCACATGATCACGGTCCAACGCGGTTCCGCCACGTTCGGGATGTTTGGCGCTACGGTTGACGTCTGCTGCTGCCGCAACGTGCGCCGCCGTAGACAGCGTCGGGCCTGGACGTATCCGAATCGGTCACGCTGAATCGAGACCTGCCACCGGCTGTTTCTAATGGCGTAGCGTCGCTTTCGCCATCCTTCCGACCATCGCTTCCACTGGCGGGAGCGATGGTGGCTTAGTCCGAATACCAACATCGACAACTGGACGCTTAACACCAGTCCGCGCGTTTATGCAGGCACTTAGCCCGGATATTGCAGTGCGCCGTGGAAAGGCGCGTTTTCCTAGTGGGTGCAAATCCCACCCGACAATTGTCGCATTCGGTTGGTAGCAGCCGAAGCGGGTCATGGAGGTAACGACATGGTCTGAAGCACTTCGGTGACAAAGGGCTGCATTGAGCAGTTCAGCGACCGTGCAGGCCGGAACGCGAGTGAACGCTGAGCAGGCCTCGAAAAGGGCAATGCGGGAGCCGACCCTCCTGTAATTAGGGGAAGGCCGATGGCGGATCGGGAAGTAAAGCGACGCGCGCACCGAGACGTACCCGCCGGGGTAGTGGCGCCGGCATGCATGGAAGATGGAGGACGTGGCAACACGGGAAGCCCTGTCGGTGGTGTGCACGCACCAACCGGACCCTCGTGAGGGGTAGGCCGGACCGGCGGGGTGGCGGACAGGCCCGTACGACTGAGGACGCCGGGTAATGCCGGTCGAGGAAAGGGGCCTGACTTCGAGAGAGAAGCGGAAAGGGGACAAGGCATGACCACTGGCGCGAGTCTAATAGGGTCACAAAGGGTTCGGAACCTCCAGACCGTTTTATATGCGAAAGCGAAGGAAGAACCCGATCGCCGTTTTCACGCTTTGTACGACAAGGTATGGCGACAGGATTTTCTCACGGAGGCTTGGGCTATGGCGCGCCGTAACGGCGGCCAGCCCGGTGTCGACGGGGAGAGTTTTGCGGACATCGATGCGTACGGGGTTGAGCGGTGGGTTGGGGAACTGTCGCGGGCTCTGAGGGACCGGACCTACGCGCCGCAACCGGTGCGGCAAGTACTGATCCCGAAGAAACAGCCCGGTAAGTTCCGGCCTTTGGGTATACCGACGATTCGGGACCGGGTGGCGCAGACATCGGCAATGCTTGTGCTGACGCCGATATTCGAGGCGGACCTGCAACCGGAACAGTACGGATACCGACCGGAGCGAAGTGCCCTGGATGCGGTCAAACGCATTCACCGGCTCCTGAACAGGGGGCACAACGAGGTGGTCGACGGTGATCTGTCCAACTATTTTGGCGAGATCCCGCACGCGGAATTGATGAAGAGCGTCGCGCGTCGCGTCAGCGATGGCAGAGTGCTCGGACTCATCAAGGCGTGGCTGGAGATGGCGGTGGAGGAAGACGACGGCCAGGGCGGCAAACGCCGCACGAACCGAGCTCGCCAAGAGCGTAAGGGGACCCCGCAAGGGTCGCCGATCTCGCCGCTGTTATCGGAACGTTCCGATAACAGCGGATATGGGAACCTTATGGTTATGGGAACCTGAGCCCCTGCGGGCGATGATTTTCGAGGGATAGAGCAAGGATCAGGTTCCCATAAGAATGTGCTTATCTCCTGTCACTTTTAACGTTGGACAGGAGAATCAGCATGTCTTCCATGATCACAAACATCGCGTCGCCCGAAGCGAGTCGTGAACCGGACCCGGGCATCGTCGAGACCTACCAGGCGCGATTGCAGGCCTTGGGGTATTCCCGGAGCCTGATTGGCAAGTGCATCCGAACGGTCCTTCACATCATTGCCTGGTTGTCAGCGAATGGGACAGGGATCGAGACGCTCGACATTCGCCTCTTGCATCGATTCCTGAACCATGGCTGCGCCTGTCCCGGTCCGCACGGTTACCGCAAGAACCTCGGCCGCGCGCGATGGCATCTGCACCGGTTCCTCGACTTCCTCATGGAAACGGGACGAGTGCGGATGCCCGCGGAGATCGAGAGCGGCGGCGGTGTGGTGGAGTCGTTCCTTGAAACGCTCGTGGCGCAAGGGTATGTGCCCGACTCGATTGCCGCCTACCGCAAGCGCTGTCGACACTTCATCGTCTGGCTCTACCTGGGCGATACCGAAATCGGCGAGGTCGATGATGAGGTCTTGTCCCGTTTCCTTGCGCACGACTGCACTTGTGTGCATCCGCACTTCTTCATCAGGACCGGCAGATTCGCGGGTCGCAACAACAGCCGAACGAAAATCGGGTTGTTCATCGATTACCTGATAAGCACGGGCATCGCCCCGCCGCGACCGACGCCGGCGATCGAGGAACCCGGACAATACCTGGCGCGTTTCCCGGTCTGGCTGCGGCGCTATCGCGGCATCGCGGAGGGAACAATACAGAGTTACGACCGGGCCATGCGAATGCTGCTTCCTCATCTTGGCGATGACCCAAATCGATACAGCGCGACACTGATCGGGGATACGGTGCGGTGCCGCCTTGAGGCGGCATCGCGTCATCTTGTCAGACGCGAGACCTCAGCGCTTCGGTTGTATCTACGCTTCCTCGTGCTGGAAGGCCTTTGCCGGCCGGGGCTTGTCGGCGCCGTTCCGACGGTGCCCCAGCAAAGGTTCTCGACATTGCCGCGTCATTTGCCGCGCGACGATATCGAACGCATCATTGTATCCTGCGACCGCACGGCGCCCATGGGCATGCGCGATCGCGCCATCCTGCTGCTCCTCGCCCGGCTCGCCCTGCGGGCCGGCGATGTCGCCGGTCTTCGGTTGAACGATATCGACTGGGACAATGCGGTCGTTCGGGTCAGCGGCAAATCGCGACGTGCCGCGGTCTTGCCCCTGCCGCAGGATGTCGGCGACGCGCTCAAGGATTACATCCTCCATGCCCGGCCTGTCGTATATGCCGGGAAGGTGTTCCTGCGCATGGTGCCACCGCTCGATCAGGCCCTGACCAGCGGTGGTGTGTCGGCGGTCGCGCAAGCGGCGATCAAGCGGTCCGGCGTCAAGGCGGAGGGACTGCCGGCGGGGCATATCTTTCGGCATTCCGCGGCGACGAATCTGCTGCGCGACAGAACGCCGCTGGAAGTCATCGCCACCCTGCTGCGCCATCAATCCACGCAGACAACGGCGATCTATGCACGGGTCGATGTTGGAATGCTCCGGGAAGTGGCCCAGCCCTGGCCGGTCGCCGGAGAAGAAAAATGACCCTGACGGAACATGTGGAGCACTACGTTAAATTCCGCCGGGCCCTGGGCCATGCTTACGTGCAACAGGCCCGGTGCCTGCAGGATTACGCCACCCATGCCGAGGCCCGTGGTGAGCGCTTCGTGCGCAGCAGCACGGTACTGGAGTGGGCATCGACAACGTCCTCTGCCCGACAGGCGCAAGCCAAACTGCGCTGTGTGTGCGATCTGGCCAGCGTCTTGCACGCCGACGACGAACGTCACGAGGTGCCGGACCGCGATGCGTTGGGCAAGGTGACGTCACGGCGGCCATCGCCTCATCTGCTGTCATTGAGCGAGATCGGGCAGATCATGGATGCGGCGCTGGAGCTGCCGCCGGCCGGATCGATCACGCCCTTGACCTTCCATTACATACTGGGACTGATCGCCGCGACCGGTTTGCGCCGCTCGGAGGCGGCCGGGCTCTTGCTGACGGACCTGACGGCGGATGGCTTGCTGATCAGGAATGCGAAGTTCGGCAAGCGCCGCCTGGTCCCGCTGCATGGCAGCGTGCATCGGGCCATGGATGAGTATCTCCGGGAGAGGAAACGCCGCGGCGGGTCCGACGAGCACCTGTTCGTGCTCTCGACCGGCCGGCCCATGCACCCGGTTTATCTCTCGACCGTGTTCGTTAAGCTGGCACGGCGGGTCGGGCTTCGAGCCGGTCCAGGCGAGCCTGGGACGCGCCTTCACGACCTTCGACACGGGTTCGCAGTTCGCGCGCTCGAAAGCACGCTCTCGGTCGGGCGCCAGGATATCGCCCGGCACATGCTGACGCTGTCGACCTATCTCGGCCATTCCAACGCCGCCGACACCTACTGGTACCTGGAAGCCACACCGGTGCTGCTGCGACAGGTGTCGCAGGCAACCGAGAGGCTGCATGCGGGGAGGAAGAACAATGGCTGAACTTGCTTCCCCCCTGGCGATGTTCCTGCGGGAGTATCTTCCACGCGACCGGGGCGCGAGCCGGCATACCGTTGACAGTTATGCCCTGTGCTTCAAGTTGCTGGTCGTGTTCGCGGCGGACAAACACGGCATCCGGCCCTGCACGCTCAAGATCGGTCATCTCGACATCGCGACCATCCTCGAGTTCCTCGAACATCTCGAACGGGATCGGGGAAACGGGGTGCGTACACGCAATGCCCGGCTTGCGGCCATCAAGAGCTTCTTCCGGTTCCTTGAGTTCCGCCACCCCGGCTATCTCGACCTCGCCGCACAGGTGCGTGAAATCCCGGCGAAGAAGGGCGAAGTACCGCTCATCGGCTATCTCGACCGTGCCGAAACGCGGGCGCTGCTCGACGCGCCGGACCCGGGTACGGTGGTTGGAATACGGGATCGCGCGATGCTGTGTCTCACCTACAATGCCGGCCTGCGGGTCTCGGAACTGGTCGGGCTTGCGCTGGAGAATCTGAAGATGCCGGCTCTCGACCAGGTGCACATCATCGGCAAAGGCCGGCGGGAACGCGTCCTGCCGCTGTGGAAGGAAACCCGCGGTGCCCTGCGTGACTGGCTGGGCATCCGGGCGAAAAGTCCCGACCGGCATCTCTTCCTCAATGCCATGGGCACCGGCATGACCCGGCGCGGCTTCGCGAAACGGCTTGTCCTGCATGCGCAAACCGCTACGCGCAGCGTGCCTTCGATCGCCGCAAAGACCGTATCTCCCCACCTGTTGCGTCACGCTTGCGCGATCCACACTCTGGAGGCGACCGGTGACGTCAGGAAGGTCTCACTCTGGCTTGGACACTCAAGCCTTCAGACCACCGAGATGTATCTGCGGGCCGATCCGACCGACAAGCTGGATACGCTCGACAAATGGCGCCCTCCCAGCCTTCGGAAGGGCATGTTCAAGGGTGTGCAGGACGAGTTACTCGCGATGCTCGCAGCTACCTGAACCCGTTAATTTTTATGGGAACCTGATCCTTGCTCTATCCCTCGAAAATCATCGCCCGCAGGGGCTCAGGTTCCCATAACCATAAGGTTCCCATATCCGCTGTTATCGGAACGTTCCGATAACAGCGGTGAAAGAAGAGCTCCTTGTGGACCTTACGGGTGCGTCGTATGGCTTTGACGGAAAGTACGAACCGTACAGCGTGGAACGCCAGGACGCGCTTTCCATCCTAGATCATGCGTTGAAGTGGCAACCCTCGCCGAATCCACTGGGCATCTTTAGGCGAGAGGAGCGAACGAGCGAATTGATCGGCAATGTGCTCGCGTCGACAATTTTGCCGTCGCTTGCGGCATCCGGAGTTGACGATGACCGTGTTCGAGGGTTTTTGTCCCGCGTGCACCCGTTCACCGAACCAAACGGCACGGGAACGGACACGGTTCCGGAACTGATAGTGGCGCTGCCGGCGCTGGTGGCTTGTAATGAACACTTTGCGGACGAAGTGACTGAGATTATTCAGAAGGGACTGATCAGCCAACAACGGAGAGTCGTCGATGCTGCGTTAAGGGCGGTGTTGTGGTTCGCCGATCTTCCTGGTCGGGGAATTGCTGCGGTGCCGAAGGCACTTGTTCAGGAAACGATTTCAATTTGCCTGATGAGGCGCGAGCCGGGACTGGTATTCGCGCTTCATCGCGCGTGCCTGTTTGTCAAGGCCGGTGTGGTCTCCGAATCGGATCGGAACAGGCTGGTTAGTGTTCTTGATCTCATGCGGTCGGAAACTGACTATGAAAGTTGGGTCGATGAGTGGCGCGATTCCGATGTCGGCTTGATCCGCAAGTATTCCGTGAGGCTTGCGATGGCCCTGAAGGATTCGGGCATGGACGACGGCGTGCTTGATGAGTGGTTGGACGGCGTGCAATCGGATCCAATGCCGGAGGTTCGCTATGCGCTTGGGGCTGAGGAGATCTACCGAAGGACCGGAGGGACCGGATTTGAGTCAGCTGCGAAGTAGCTTGGCCAGTTCTGCGTTGAGGTGCTCGAAAACGCCGATTCCGCTATTGAAGACATGGTCGGGCGCTCGCCCGTAGCCCAAACCCCAAACATAACCCACGGTGCTCGAGACTAGGGCAGGTCAATCCATGAAGTCTACTATGACAAGTCGCTGGAGCATGTCAGCAAGTCGGGGGACTCTCCGAAACTAGGCGGTGCACATGCGACGTAATGTCATTATTCGTTGATGAGGTGTGTCCGACACAGCTACAATTTGCGAGCTTCACAAATCCATACATCAAGGAAACCTTTGACAATGTCAGTTCTCGAAGAACTCGCGCGGTCACGCGTAAAGGCCAAAGCCGCTGCAAACAGGCTGGAAATCTCTGCGCTCAAGAAGCTCATCGAATCCTTGAATGTGGCGTTGGAAGCGAAAGAAAAGCGTGCGAGAGACAAGGCGGAACGCGAGAAACAGAACAACATCAAGCGGATAAATGCGCTTTTGGCCGACAGTGGCCTGTCCATTGCCGATCTGCAGCAGCCCGCCCCGGTTCGCAGGCGCCGCCGTACCAGGAAGCGACGCGGTGGCAAGCGCGCAAAGGTTGCGCCCAAGTATCGGCTGGTTGTCGACGGCATCGAACATCTTTGGAGCGGCCGCGGACGCGCCCCTCGGGTCTTCGCCGGGTACTTCGCTCAGGGCAACAGCCGGGAGAGCGTGGAAATCGCCAGAGAGTCCTGACGCCAGGACGGGGGAATCCGCTCGGCCGTTCACCCTGCGGGCGCAAGCGCGATGGCGTTCGCGCATGCAACTCGCTTGTCAAATGCCAACCGGTTTACGTGACCTTGCCATTTGGCGTGGCCATATCCGTCTCAGGGAAACGCATCGCATACCATTTCGATCCGTTGCCGCGTCGAACGGCTCGCCGGTGAGTTGTTGGACGGGCAATGCCACGCGGGCCAGATGTCGGCGTACGCGGCTTCGTACTACCGCTCGTGCGACGAACCCTGAAGGCCAGGGTCTGTCGTGGTCGCCCCGCTATTGGGATGCTCGGCAGGGTTTTCGATGATCACGACCCGGTCAAGACGGGCGCAGGCCGCGTGTGTATTCGCACTCCGGCCAGGTCGCACACCCCTGAAAGCGTCCATACCGGCCTTTCCGGGTTACGAGCCAACTGTCGCAGACAGGACAGGTGTCCAGAGCGTGCTGGCAATTCCCGCAGCGGTGAGCGTCACCGGCCTTGACGGGAAGGCCTGAGCCGCAATTGGGACACGGACGTGCCACGTACGTGCAGTGCGGAACGTTCGTACAGCCGTAGAATTTGCTCTGGTCGCGCCGGTTTTCCCGTTGCTCAAGACGCCCCGCCTTGCATCGCGGGCAGTAGACACCAGGCTCTGGCGATTGGCCGACGACGGAAACATCATAATCTCCATCGATCAGTTCAATCACAAACGACGACCGCGGATCACCATCTGCAAGAAGATGGACTTGGCGTCGTGCCCGGGTCATGGCGACATACATCAGTCGTCGCTCTTCGGCATGCGGATACTCTTCCGGAGCGGACAACACCAGACCGAGCAGAGGATCGTCCGCGACGTTGGAAGGAAAGCCGAGCCTGCCGCCGGTAACGCCAAGTATCACGACGTAGTCGGCCTCGAGCCCCTTGGAGCGGTGTATCGTCGAAAAGGCAAGGCGAAGGCGGGGATGGCGGCTGGCCAGACGATCCAGATCTGGCGGCTCCAGATGATTGTAGCGGCCCAATAGCAGCACGGCGGATTTTCCCTGGCGGCGCCGGGCGTCACGCGCAATGCGGTCCAGCGTTTCCGATAACAGTTCGGTTTCCTGGCCGGGTACGCAAATGTGCACGGCGGGTCCGTCGGCGCGGCGCATCGGACGGATAGCCTTCCGGATCTGCGCCGGATTGCGGAGCACAAAGTCGGTGGCCACTGTGGCGATGCGGTCGGAAGTACGGAACATGGTTTCCAGATCGATGCGCGTATGTTTGCCGAAGTGCCTCCCGAACTCCCGCATGATGCCAAGGTCCGACCCGGCGAACCGATTGATGGACTGCCAGTCGTCACCGACCGCAAACAGCTGTGAACCCCGGGAGTTGTCCAGCAACGCCTTGAGCAACCTGGCGCACGCCGGAAAGATGTCCTGGAACTCGTCAACGAGAATGTATCCGAACCTGTTGCGGTAGCGTCCGGACTCCACCAAGTCCGTCGCGCGCCTGATGATGTCTTCGAAGTCGACCGTGTCCGAGTCGGCCAGCGATTTCTCGTAGCGCTCGAAAACAGGCTGGAACACAGTCAGAAACGCTTCAGCCCTGCCCGTGTCCTCGTGTGTGGCTGCGCGTCGAGAGATCTCATCGAAGGACAGCCCGGCACCCTTGAAATGTCGCAGGAAAGTGGCGAGCAGTCGGGAGAAGGAATCGATTCGTCCCCGCTCTTGGAGAAGTGCAAGCACGCTCTCCCTTGGCAAGGGAGAGAGAACGACGCCACGGGCGTCAAGCTCCTTCGAGAGATTGCGCAGGAGCGAACCGTCAGGGTGTTGACAGCTGTACGTCTCGATCAGCGATGTGCCGTGATCGGCGTGGACACGGCGCTTCCATTCCACGCCTTGGCGGTACCTTTCGGCATCGATGAACGGCGGGGGCATGCCCTCGGCATCCATGTCGAAGTGCTCGATATAGACGCCGTGATCGGAAAGAAAGAAGTCGGGTTGGTACGGGCGGCCGTCCGGAGTCTCGATATCCTGTTCGTAGGGGCCTCCGTAGTCATAGGCGATGCCACCGAGGAGCAGGAAATTGGCAATCACACAGTGTTCGTAGCTCCCAGCCTTCTCGCCCTTCAACGTCCGGATGTTGTGCTGGGCGAGGTAGCGCCCGTATTCACCCCGGTTGGCGAAGTCGTGGCGGCTTCTGTACGGTGCGAACCACTCGCGGAACCACTGCAACACCGTTGCCGAGTGCTCGTCGTCAAAGAGCAGGTCGGCGACGACGCTCTTCAAGAGCTCGCGAAACGCACGGTCACTCTTGGCGGTGTCGGCAAGCGAAGGTCGCTTCCCTTCGGCACGGGCTATGATCGACAGGCCCAAACTGTGAAACGTGTGAGCGTTGATCTGGCGTGACCGGGTAGGTCCGAGCCGCCGCCGGATGCGTTCACGCATCTCGGCGCGAGCCGTGCGTGCGAACGCCAGGACCAGGATTTCGGAGGGGTGCCGGAGGCCTCTTTCGATGAGCCAACCGGCCTTGGCCACGATCACCGACGTTTTGCCGCTGCCGGCGGCGGCAACAACGAGATTGCTTTGATCATCGAACACCACCGCCCGTACCTGCTCATCCGTAAGCGGGCGCCGCTCGATTGAGTCGAAGAAGGTGCGCGAGCGAAACAGTTCATTTTGAAAGAAAATGTCATTCGCCCTGGATCTTGCATCGTGCGGCTCCTGCAGGAATCGTATGATGTCCTTCCACATTTCTACTTCCGGACTACCGCGAATCCAGGGCGTTATTCGCTTCACGAACGCGCGGTCGGCACGTGCCGCGTCACGCGCGAGATCCTCGATGAAACGAGCTGGGACGTACGTTTCGGGGGCCTCCAGCCGGGCGAGTCGAGCGTGCACGGAGCGAAGCGCCTCGATCTCCGGACGCACGGCAAGGCGCCACCAATTTACACACGCACGCCGGACCGCCTCGGCGAGTGCGCTTGCGTCGTCAGGTGTCAGCCCGAACAGGACAACATCGCCCGAGGACCGACGTAGCGCTGCGGAAACCCAATGTCGGCCATGTCGGATGTCGACGGCCTCGATATCCGTCAGCGGGATGGCCATTGACCAGAACACAAATTCAACGCGGATAGAGTTCGAATCAACGACAACCGCCCAGGGGTGGGCCGGCCTCAGGAACGAGAACAGGACCGCGGCAACCCCGGTTCGTCGCCATTCGAACACCGTTGTGGTGGCCGCGCCGGAGTCGGTTGGACCCCGAGGGAAAGACAAGGGTTGTTCAAGCCTGCGCTGAATTCTGGAACTCCAGATAGTGGATTTGGTCACTTGACCGGCGACTCAGACCGGGATCACAAGAGTCGCCTGGCGCGACAGATTTCCTGAAGTGTCTTCTCCTTGAGGCGAGCCCGGCTCGCCGAACTCCGCATGCCGGGTACCAGCGCCTGGATCACTTTGTCGCTGATGGATTCCGCCCGGTAATCGCTGGCGATTCTCATCACCGTGTGCTCGTGAACCAGCGAGTAGGAATGCACGTAATAGACAAAAAAGGTGCCGGGTGTTGCGTGACCGGTGATCTTGATCAGGGAGATCAAGTCGTACGGTCTGGCGTCCCCTTCGAGGGACACAATGCCCGCGAAGAATTCGAGGAGCTTGTCTTGCCGTTCGGTCTGGTAGATTTCGTGCGAGCGGTCGCGATGGTCGAGCAGGATGTCCGGATGGCGAAGCGCGTACCAACGAACAAAGAGAATGGAGCAGAAGGAATGCCGGAGCATGTGAATGTTGGCGGACTCGCCAAAGGCGAGCTTCAGTACAGCTCGGCACGCGGTAGAAAGAGAGTTGTAGCCGTACCCGGCCGAATCACCTGACGGGCCGAGGAAAGCGGTGCCAGAAAGAGGCCTTGGTGACGAGAACTGGTCGTGCCTGAGGCGCCATTCCCGTTTCACCAGCTCCAGTGCGTTCCGTCCCGCCAAGGCATGGAACGGAATTCGGCGACGAGCATTGGAGGTCTTCCCACGAACCACTTCGATTTCAAGGGTCTCTAGGTCGTCATCGATGATGATGTCGTTGAGCGTCAGCTTGCGGACTTCCGATGCTCGCAATCCTCCGAAAAAGGCAAGGGCAATCGTGACCGCGATCTGACGATTGATGCCTTCATCGGAGTCCGACAACAAGCCCAGCAGGTGATCGATGGCATGCGGACTGACCAGCCGCCACTGGCCCGCGCCACCGATGAACTCGCGCGACAGGCTGGCCAGGGATACGCGCGGAATCCCCAGTCCTGGACAGGCGAATCGCAGGAACCGGTTGTAGGCGTGTAGAACGAGTCCTTTTGTTCGCGAGGAAAATCGTCTGGCAGCCAGACGGTGCTCGATATTGTCACGGAAGTCGTCCGGGTCCCAGTCGGCCAGTGAGAACGCCTCGTCGCAATCCAGCAGGCCCTTGATCACGCACCTGTCCAAATACGTTCTCAGTGTTGAGGCGGTGATGGAGCCGCCGTCAACGAAGCTGGCTTCGGCAAAGTCAATCGCGATTCGAGTGATGCACGCCTTCGGATAGAACTCCGGAACCTTGTCACGAGCCTGCGCGAGTATCCTTCGGGCCGTATCTTTCTTCACGGTCGTATCGCAGTGGCCCGGGATCCGTTCTCGCAGTCTGGCGCAAAGCCACCGAATGACGATTTTCGATTCCATGACCCAATCTCTGGCCAGGTCGGAGCGAACCGAAAGCGCCTCGTCGACCGGCCGGCGGCCATTCCGAAGTCTCAGATCCGAGACATTGGCTCGGGCCAGCAAATGGGAATAGGTTTCCTGCGATACCTGATTGAGTTGATATGAGTCGGCGTCGTCCTGAGACACGGGCCGAACGACATTCCTGAGCAGAGTGAAGTGATACGGTTCCGCGCCTGCCCGCATCGCAACGAACGGGGCCAGTTCGGCAAGGTCGGCCATCGAAAACGACCAGTCCGCCGCCGCAAGCTTGTTCGCCAGAGCCAACTGCTTCTTGAGCCTCGCAGCCAACTCGGCGTCAGTTGGCATTCTGGTGGCGGTGCCGAATCGCTCTTGCGACTCGACTGGCTTGCGGAATCTTGAACAATGGATGGACAACCTTGTCCTTATGGCCAGTCCCAGAATTGCCTTTCGTCCGGAACGGTCTCCGCGCTGAGCGGGAAGGCACACTCGATCCAGTTCTTGTGGCTTGCAATGCCAAAGCTCCCTCAACGTCTCGCGTGCGACCGACGCGGGCAATACCGAGTCGCTCATCAACGACAGATAGGTTCTTAACAGGCCGAGGTCCGGAACATCCGTGGATAGCGGTGCCTCGTGCCATAGCCAGCGAACGAGATCGTCGAACTGCTTGATTCGCGAGTGGCGAAGAAGTGTCGACGGCAACAGCAAGCCGGATCGAGCCCGTTTCTTGACCTCGACAACCATCGGTGTCTGCTTCAGCCATTGAGTTGGCCTATCGGGCGAAGCAACGATTCCGGCACGATTTCAGCATGCAGCGACTCAAGGGAACGAGCGAGCTGCCCGAAGTCGGCAACGGAAACCGTTGACCAGGCGCCGAAGGGTTCACGTCCGATGATCTTGTGACCGTGGTGCTCGTCGCTCTGCCAGCGCGGCACCCTGGCGCCCAGTTCTTGTGTGCTTACGTGACGCAGGACGTTGTAGGGTTCATCTCCAACCAGGATTCCCGGCAGCTCCGTTACAAGTGTCCTGAAGTTGCGGGCCCGAATCCGATTCCCGATGAGCAATCCCTTTTCCGGGTCGTATCGAAACAGCCGGGCCAGGTCTGACTTCGGCTCGTCAAACCGAAGGGAAACCGCGATGTTCGACAGAGCGTGCCGAGCGAAATCCAGATTAGCCTCGCGAACTTCAAGCATCTTTTCGTGGATTGTGGAAACCACCGAGAGTGAACGCTCCGAAAAGTGTCGAGATCCTTTGTCGGCGACAAGTGCACCGTAGCGGGCTCCCGTTATCGACGCGTCGCCAACCTTGCCTATGGGGCGCAACCCGACACCCATTTCCTGCAATGCGTAGCAACCGAGTTCATGCGAACTGAGCGCGTCCATTAGCCGATCGACATGTAGTGCGCAGCGCTCCATCCTGAGGGCGCTGGCCCGTTTGACATACAGCGTGCCTATTGCGTGCAGGAGCTCGGCTGCGAAACGTCTTCCTCTCGACGATTTCCGGAAGATTGGGCCGTCGTGTGCTGGCGGCAGACGTCCGAATTCAAGCCGAAAGGCATCCGGCAGACACCAGGCCGAGACCGCGCGGGAATAGGCGCGCTCGAAATTCTTGAAGACGCCTTTAACGGTCGCCGGATAATAGGCACTGATCGCAAGAAGCGCGGGTGGCACACGGCCTCTCAGTGCCGCTCGATCCAGGGCACAGAGCCCGAGGCGCTTCATGTGGGTCCGGCTTCCTGCACGAAGCCTTGCCAAGGTAGGCGTTTGTCCGGCGCGCACCTCCGCGAAGGTGCGTGCCTTGCGGCGAAGCGCCGCCACGATTGATTCTTGATTCAGCGACCGGGCGATTTCCAACAGTCCTGCGGCGATGCGCTCCCCGACAGGAAAGAATGCTCGTCCACATGTCTCGAAAGTCACCTCCGATACTTTCACGCGGCGCCTTCGCAGAATGTTGTACACGACGGCGTTGTGTTCCGCGCAAACAAGGATTTCATCGTCGCTCGGGTTGTGGTGTTCTGGTGACCTTTCGACGATCGGTCGGTGGAAATTGAGTCCCATGAACGCAACGAACCACGTCAAGGCGAATGACGCTTCATCAGCGGTGCGTTCGGTATGAAGCAGAAAAGCTCGCTGAGTGCTCAGAGAGCACGCTGACATGTCGGCAATCGTACAGACATTGGTTCGTGCAAACCCCGACCGGATGCCACGGTTGATGCGGTGTTGATCACAGCGGGTGGACTGATGGGGATAGGTGACGCCAAACGTAACGCCGGTGTCGTCAGCGATTTCTTCGCTGGCGCGCGCCGACATCAACCGGATCGGGCGCGTCTCCGACACAAGGTGGGCCGGTGAAAGCACGATTTCGCCGCCGATTGGACGGATGCGCTCGTGCGAGCTTGTTCCCTTGGGTTTAACGCCACCGAAGAGAAGCGCTCCACTTAGGATCAGATCGGTGTGATGAAACTTCTTGCGATTCGTTACAGAAAGGTCCGACCGTGCCAGAAAATGCTGGACAAATCTGTGCAACCCATCCTTCAGACCCGACAAGTCATGCGAAACAGTCTCATCGGAGAATCGCCAATAAAGTCGACAGGTATCTCGGAAGGAAAGGAAATGTCGATAGTACATCACGCCACTGAATCTTGGCGGAACGGCAGCTCGTTGTGTCAGCATGGCGACGAGTTGCACGGCATGTATTCCAGCATCGTTGTGCCGACGACCCTCGTCGTACAGGTGCATCATGGCAAAATACTGTGGGTGAGACATTTCGCTTTTTCGCGCGTGTCCGTCGAATCTTCGTCCAGCCCGTGCGATGTATCGCCACACGAGGCGATAGGTCGCCTTGTCTATTATTCTGGCGACATACAGGACGGTGCTGGCTCGCAGAACGTCATCCACTGCAAGCGGGGGCATGGCAAGCCTCAGAATGCTCTCAACGGCTTCCTGTTGCTCGAACGATGTCCATGCATGCGGAATCCGATCCATCGCCTCCCGGACGGCATCGATCGGGTTCTTGGAATAAATGTTATTCCGCTTCATCAGAGAAAAAATCCTGTTGCAGCGGACTTTCAGTCTTGTCAGTCGAGAATTGCGTCTCCCCGTTCTCGCGACGACCGTATCTTCTCCTGTCTAGGCCGTTTCCCCGCGATGGTAGGGTCACCGTTCGGTGAGCGGAGCGTCGAGCGCTTGGCCTGGTGCGGTCTCGTTGTGCGTTCTTCACGCGTTCGGACCTGAATCGATACCATGTTGCCCTGGGAATCCGCGCATCACCAATGAGCAGACAACTGGCTTGGTGCCCGCGAATGTCCAACTTGCGTTGGCTCACGAATTTTCTGGAAATGGGATCAAGGGTGCCGTCGAAAAGGGCATCCAGGAACTCGGTACGGGACATCGAGCACCTGGTGGAATCGACATACACGCAATGTGTACGCAGTAACTCCAAATCCCGGGAGTATTCAGGTCCGGATTCAATTTCAATCGCTACGATGTATTTCGCAGTAACTCCTCTCAGGTCCAGTTCAAGTGCAAGCGGGTCGCTCACCAGTGCGTACGTGTCGTCCCGATTTCGGGTCACGAACGGTTGGCGAAGCAGTGAAACGGTCTCGGCACCGTGGCAATCTCTGTCATGACGTTTCCCGACGAGTCCCGCGATCGCGGGAACGCTGGCAATCGGAATCTCGACCTGGCGAGTGGGCAGTACCACTCCCGGCGGAACGTATGTCGGCTTGAATGCTCTTGACGCGGACATGGTGCTGCGCGAGACTGGCGAAAGTACGTAAGTTCGCAAAAATAGTACCCATTGTCCGCCATTGCGTCAAACGATCAGTCCGCCTACTGGGTTGCGCGTCTCGAGGAGCTCAAGGAGCTAGAGAACTGCGCGACCTATACCAAGCTCGCTGCCTCGCTCGGAATGCGCAAGCAGATGCTCGCGAACGTGCGGCGGGGTGAGCAGGAATTGTCTGTCGAGGCAAAGCTGGAGGTGTTCAGGCGGCTGGATTTTGCAATTGCCGAATCGGACTACCTGCGCCTCTTCCCGCCGCGCATCAGGGTTCTGATCGATGAGCACATAGCCAAGATCTTCGACCCGCATGACGGCAACGGGTTCTTCGACGGTTTCTGGGTCGCCCGACTCGACGATTTGAAGCGCAAGTTCGGTGTCAGGACAGACCGGGCGCTCGCGAAAGCCCTGTCGATTCCTCCGTCAACGATTTCGGAAGTCCGTGCGGGAAACAACAGCCTTAGCACGGTCGCAAAGGTTCGGATTTTGGACCATCTGACCTACAAGGCGGCAGTCGATCTCCTACTGGATTTGTTGCCGCGAAGGGTCAAGAAGCGAGCTAAGGTCTACGAAGGGATGCGCTTTGTCGCCCGGGGCGAGACCTGTGCCGAGGGACTACCGGACGAGACGTCAATGAAGCACGCGACTTCTGTCCGACCCTGACCCAGAAAAAGGAAGTCAGTCGAGGCTGCAGGCTTGGCAGCACAAGTACAATGGGATCCGGCCTCGCACTCGCAGTGAGTTCTCGCCGCAGGACCCCCCCAACCGGCTGAGCCCAACAAACTGAGGGTCTATAACGATTGTCGCAATCTGGAGGCCCGGAACCAGCGGCACGCCGGTTTCCGCTTCGTCACGACTGCAAGTTCCCAGCAGTGAATTGTGATGATTGGTGAGCAGCCTTCGATCAGCCCACCGACGGCCGAGACGTACACGGAAATGGGGCTTCCTTGATTCGAGAACCACAATGAAGGTGCCGTAGCCCTGGCCGGAGTTGAGAGTCTGAAGACGCGCGCTAGAGTGGAACGATTGGCCGCGAGAGTGGGCCGCGTGACTCTGGACGGCGAGTCGGTACCGGAATCCGGGATCAGAGCTTTCTCGGATTCAGAGGATCAATTGGCCGATGCCTATGAGGCTGCAGTTCACTCGGCGGACGATCTTGCCGACCTTTGCTTCGGCAAGGCCGAGGCTGCAGCCCGTCTGGTGGTCACCGGGCGCCAGATCGCCGAAGACCAGGATCGACTCGAGAGCCTTCGCGAGGAGGCAGAGGCGCTCAACGCGCAGTGTCGGGCGCTCGATGCCGAGTGGCGCGAACTGTGGGCACAAGCGCCGTTCGAACCACTGTCACCCGACGAGATGCTGGAGTGGGTTACCGCGCGAAGGGCGACATTGAACGCGCACGCGCGTCGGGAAACTGCAGAGCGACAGTTAGCCGCGCTAAGCCGTCAGGAGGCAGAGACCCGAACTCGCCTTGTTGACGCACTTTCCAAAATTGGTGTCGGAAGCGGTGACTTGGCTGGCCAACCGCTTGCTGTCGTCCTGGAAGTCGCCTCCGACGCGCTGCGCGAGCATGAGAAAGCCGTCGAAAGCGGACGCCGGTTGGTCGAGGCGCATCGCCAGGCCGTTGCGGATGCCGATCGCGAGCGCGAGTCGGCCAGGAGGTCCGAGGCGGAGTGGTCGGAATGGCAAAGTCACTGGGCGGTCGCTGTCGGCGCACTTGGACTCGATACCACAGTCGACCCGGAGGCAGTTGCCGCGCAGGTCGATACGATCGATGAAATGCGCTCGATCGTCGACAAGGTCAATGACCTGCGTCACGAACGGATTGGCAAGATCGAAGCCGAAGTGACCGCGTTCGACGACGATGTCGCGAGTCTCGCGGAGACCGTCGCACCCGATCTGGTTGGGCTCGCGCCTGAAGATGCCGTGATCAAGCTGGAGCGGCGTCTCGCCGACGCGCTACGCCTGCGGGACCGCGCGACTGAGAAGGACGAAGCCATCGCCACCCTTGAGCAGGGAATCGGGGAACGCGAAGCCGCGCGCCGTAACGCACAGGAAGTCATCGAACGTCTCCAGCTAACTGCGGGAGTCACACGTGTCGATCAATTCAAGGTTGCGATCGGGAAGTCGGATTCGTCGCGTGAGCTACTGGCAGAACGAACGCAGATACTTGTTGCGCTTGTAGGGGAAGGTGATGTCCTATGGTCCACATACCTATCGTGGGCAGCAGTGACCGGACGATGGCGGCGTTGAAGTGCAAATGGACGGCATTGTTTTGATGGGGTAGAGTCGAGGCTGTTGGCCGCGACACGGAAGCGCGTGGCTCACAAGCGATGCGGTGTGGCGGTGGTTTAGCTCGGTTTGGCGCCGATTGTTCCGCGCAAAAAGGTTGTATGGTCCCTAGGTACTGCCATAAACTCGCGGGCCGCAGGAGAGCAGGTTCCGCCGCGATTCAGGCTATTTCTGCTCCCAGAAGCGAATGTAAACGCCAGAAACGGAGAAGAACAACCAATGGAATTGATCCAGGGTGCCGAATGGGTAGTCATAGCTATCTTGGCGGCAGGCTTTCTGACTAGCGCGTTCCTTATTGCGTCGGTTCAGGGCGACCTCAGGCTTCGAGAGGAATCTGGACTGAACACGGATGAGCAAGCCACGGAGATGTTCATTGACTTGGTGAATCAGACTCGCCATCAGATTGACATTCACGATGACGGCAACGACTTTTCGGGTTCGATGTACAACAGCCAGGACGTCATGGACGCACTGCGAGAGCGGATAGGTAGACGCAACATCAAGGTTAGATGCCTCTTCAACGATGCGGACCAGTCCCTAGAACTGCTCAACTTGGCTCGCTCGGAGGAAATCCGAAACCGCATCGAGATCTGGTATCTGAACGGCGGCAGACAAGAGCCGGACACCCACTACAAGATAGTGGACAGTGGACGACTCGTTCACCTTTCGAGGCACGGCCACGGAGCCAGCGAGAGGGGGTATAGACTCCGAAAAGCGCAGCGGTGGTGGGAGTTCAGCACTCGCTATCGAATCAGTAAGCAGTTCAGGGATCACTTCGAGCACGGATTGAAGAACGCCATTCAGGCCGTATAGCCCATGCAGGAGGGGATTGAAGCAGCCACCCTGGCGCTGCCCGAGGCGCCGCTGTATATCGTCGTCGCCATCTTCGTAGCGATCACCGCCATGACTGCGGCAGATGTTCGGGAAGCGGGACGGCTACTACCCCGGATCGGCGTAAACGCTATGGCTTTGACACTGTTCGCAGGATCGTGGATAGCCCTCTTCCACATCATCTTGGCGATAGTCGGCCGGAACGATATCGACGCGCTGTCGGCAGGGGCGGCGTTGGGAATGATCGCGCATTGTCTGGTGCTGATTCTGCTCCTTGTTGGTGTGACCATTTGGTATTTCGTGGTCGCCATCTACAAGGAAACACCCGCAGGGATGCCCACAAATCCGGTAGCCAATTCGTGAGCAATTCGAAGATCGTTTCGTGGGGTGGCTACGACTTCACAAGCTACGACCCCACACAAACAAACTGGAACGATGTACCCGGTGTCTACATCTTCGCGGGGACGAGCCCAGACGGACGATGGTGGCGGGCCAAGTACGTCGGACAAACGACATCGTTCAGATCACGTCTAGGTGCGGCGAACAACAGTCATGAACGCTGGCCAGAGGCAATTCGTCAGGGTGCGACTCACGTTCATGCCCGCGTGATGCAGAACGAGATAGAACGGAGGTCGCTGGAATCGATTCTAATCGAAACATACAACCCTCCGATGAACGCGGTGTAGACAAGCGGAGTCCCCGGAAGCCTTCGGATTGCGTACCGTCCACGCCAAAGGTGTTTTCTCACCTAAACACAATGCCGGCGTAGTGTTCGCCTTTTCCGCCCAGGGGGCGCCGTGAGCGTTCCCGCCGGTCCCGCAGGCAGCTAAACTCCGAACAGTTCCCAAATCAAATTTTCAGGTTCCGCGTGCAGCTTCGCACCTAGGCCGGCGAGCGCAAGTACCTCACCGCGGATGAGATCGAGCGCTTTACCGCGGTGGCGGCCGCGCGCGAACGCACCGAGGTCCGATTGTTCTGTCTGGTGCTCGCGCACACCGGTTGCAGGCTGGCGGTGGCACTGAAACTGACCGCCCGGCACGTGGATCTAGAACGCAAGTCCCTCACGTTCCGGACGCTCAAACAGCGTCAGGCGGTCCGCCACCGTAGCGTCCCGATTCCTGCCGCACTGCTCGATACGCTCGAGCTCGTGCACCGGATCCGCCGCCAGGACCGGCGCACCGCGGCCGGCCGAAAAGCACCGCGACTCTGGACGTGGGGACGCACCCATGCTTACCAGCACGTCAAGGGCGCCATTCGCGCCGCCGGCATCGAGGGCTCGAACGCCACCCCGAAAGGCCTGCGTCACGGGTTCGGCGTGCGCGCCGCCGCCATGCGCCAGCCGCGCCTGGTCCAGAAATGGCTCGGGCACCGCTCGCTCGACACCACCGCCATCTACATGGACGCGCGCGACGAGGAAGAACGGGAACTGGCCAGACGCATGTGGCGCTGAACACCCGTTCGCCGGGAAGGCCGCCGCTACGGGCATGATCGAAGGGGTGGGCGAATTCGGTGCGGTGATGGGGAAGCGGAGAAGCCGGCAAGGCTTGCTGCTCTGGGACCCGAACGTCTATCGAGACGATCTACGACTGACGCTCCCCGGCAAGCCATTCAGGAACATCGACTGGTCGTGGTGCAAGGTGCGCGAGCGGGCGGAACTCAAGGACGTGGGGATTCAAGACCTGAGACACTTGTTCGCCTCCCGCGCGCTGGCACTCGGGGAGAGTCTCCCAGTGATCGGCAAGCTCCTGGGCCACACCTAGGTGCAGACTACCGCGAGACACGCGCACTTGGCGGAGGAGTCGGTGAAGGAGTCCGCCGCTCGGATCGACGCCAGTATTGGCGACGATATCTTGCGTGCGTCGCGCGGGGGAAACGGCTGAATTCAAAAGCTTGCGTCGCACTTGGTACACTCACGATGAAACGCACCGTGCGGGAGATGGCGAATTGGTTGACCTCAGAAACGACGAGGAATTGAAGCAGGCGTGCTCGGATGTCGTGGAAAATGCACCGACGGACTCCGGCTACGTACAGTGGGGTAACGATTTGCGCGAGTTCCTGGCCGAAGTGCGCACAGCAGATTTTCAGACACGCGCGAGCGAAGAGTTCCAGCGGAGAATCTGGGACGACAACCCTGTTTCTTCTCAAGGGCAGGGAAACATTCCAGTTGACGCGGCCATCGCGGATCCGGAATTTCGAAACTGGCTTGCGGAGCGATCCATGGAACGTCTGCCGGACTCGCCTGAACGCAGGAAGGCAGCGCTGGACAATTTGTACGACGAGTTGGAAGAGAAGGTGTGCCAGTACACGAACCGCACGCCGCGCTTGAAGATCTACAGGGTGCTGGCGGGATTTTTGCCGTCCGATTTCACCACGGTGGCCTACATTGACAGGATGAAGCGCCTGCATGCGGCCATGTTCGGTGACCGAGGCGGCTCTGGGCCGTCCTGCCACTCCAATATCCTTCGGCGACTGGACGAAGTTCGAGGACCGGCGCCGGCGGAAGATGACATCGATGGAATAGTCGACCGGATGCGGCTGCCATGGATGTTGGACCAGCACTGTGTCGCTCCGTCGGACGACGAAAGAACCGTGACCCCGCAAGTTCTTCCCGGAGAGGAAAGGCTCGTGCCATTGCCGGCTGCCAGAAGAAGGAAGGGACTGACGGGAATTTCAGGAGGTCGCGAGGCGTTGCTGAACATTCTCGAGTTCTGCCGCGACGGAGTCACGCGCGAAGAACTTGTGAGTCATGTGAAGACCGTCAATCCCAATCTGAAGGAAAGTTCGATCGGGACTCAGATCAACGTCATTGCAAGCGAGTATAAGTGCCTGAAGTCCGACGGAAATCGATTTGTGCTTACGGACCGCGGACATGCGTTCCTGGAATCGGACGATCCCGAGGTACTGATGGACTGGCTCGTCACCAGAATCCTGGGCGTCGACCATGCTTTGGTGATTCTGCGAGACGAGACCCGCTGTTCATGGCAGGAATTGGTGCGACGGATTCAAGCAGTGAACCCCGGCTGGACGAGTACGTGGGGGCCGCAAGCAATCATCAGGGAGCTTCGAGCACTCGATATGTTGGACCTTGATGACGGCAATTTCTTCTTTCTGAGCGATGCAGGGAAAGAATGGGCGCAACGAATTCACTGGCAGCCGGAAGCGCTGGAACCGCCTCGGACGCAGTCTGATGATTTGATCGCAGTACCGGTCGACCCCGAACCCGTTTCGATCAGTACGCCCGCGTTTACCGACATATGCGATGACATTGCGCAACGTGGACATTTTCCAGGGCGGGTGATCCGAAAGCTTCACGCGGGCTTGTGGGCGAACGAGCGTCGGCATTTTGCCGTTCTCACGGGGCTTTCAGGTTCAGGGAAGACGTTGCTCGCACGGGCTTATGGGAAGGCCATCGCGGGCGAGGACGGCGGAAGCGACCGCCACTTGTGCACCGTGCCGGTACAGCCTGGATGGTACGACCCGTCCGCGCTACTGGGGTACGTCAACCCGTTGCAGGGTGACTCCTACGTTCGCACGCCTTTTCTGGAGTTTCTGATTGCCGCTACGGATGCGCCGGATCGGCCGTTCACCGTGGTTCTGGACGAGATGAACCTGTCCCGCCCCGAGCAGTACCTTGCGCCCATCCTTTCGGCGATGGAAACCGGGGAGGCACTGACGCTGCACCGAGAGGGAGAATTGTTCGACGGCGTACCCACTCACATCAGATATCCGAGCAACCTGGTGATCATCGGAACGGTGAACATGGACGAAACCACTCACGGTATTTCGGACAAAGTCCTGGACCGGGCGTTCACCATCGAGTTTTGGGACGTCGATCTGGAGGCCTATCCCCGTTGGGGAAAGCGGGACCTTTCCGGGGAACAGGAGGACGAGGTTCGTCTGCTATTGACGGATCTGATGGCGAGCCTCCGCCCGACGCGCCTGCATTTCGGTTGGCGAGTTGTCGACGATGTGCTCGACTACACGAATCACGTGATGGCAGACGGGGGCGCAATCAACCTCGCCACGGTTCTGGATGACGTCGTCTACGCCAAGGTCCTTCCCAAGTTGCGCGGTGAGGACTCGCCGCGATTTCGCGACGCCCTGAAACAGTCTTCGGAAGTCCTCAATCGGCACCGCTTGGAAAATTGCGTTCGCAAGGTCAAGGAGTTGTCGGACGACCTTGACTCAACCGGCAGCGCGCGATTCTGGCGATAGCTGTGGCGGGAGATTCGACAGATCTCCACGTTCGTTCATTGTCGGATGATCCTCGAAGTCCGATGACTTGGCGAATTGGCGCGGACGATGTGGCCGTTGGGTTTCGCGAAGGCGGCAAGTATCGGCTACGGAAAACGGCCGAAGGCGACCGGCTCTTGATCGATGACGAGATTCTCCAAACTGACGGCAGCGATTGGGTCTGGAGTCCCGGGTTCTACGCGGGACAAGTGCGCGCCGAACTGCTTGGTCCCGGTGATCGCACCCGCGCGACCTACCTGCTGGATGTATCTCCGCATCCCCAGAAGCTGGGGCGCGACATGTTTGAGGCGATGCTCGAACGGATATGGGCGTTCGACCCCGGTTTGGTGCTGGGCACCGAACCCGCCGCATCGCCGATAGGGCACGAGGCTGCCATTTCTGAACCATGGCTCGAGTATGCTCGGCTGCGCGCATATGGAGACCGGTTCGTGCGAGCGCTGTCGGCCATCTCGCGCCAGCCGCTGAGGGAATTGCGGGCCGAAAGAGCGCACTTGCCGTTGCCGCAGGTTCGCCGCGCTGACCGGCAGACGGCCCTGGCCGCGCTCGGAAGCGCACAGCTACTGAAGGCGCTGGGCGCTGGGGAACACGCCCCGACACCGACAGGCGCGATGCCCCACTTCGATGTACCGGTCGCCCGCGAAACGCTCGACGGCGCTGCCAACCGTTGTATTGCTGCCATTACTCACGAAGTATCCCGCCGTGCTGTCCGGCTCCGGGATGAACTTCAGTCGATCGTGGAGAACGAGCCCGAGTCGACAACGCGCACCGCCCTTGCCGCCCGCTGGCCGCGCCGCCGCGAGTTTATTGATCGCTTGATGGCGCGATTGCGCCACTTTCAGCGCATCCCGCCGTTGGCCAACGTGAAGCGGCGGGAGATCTCGGCTGCGGGATTGAACGCGGTTTCCGCGGATCCCGCGTATTCAAACGCTTACGGATCGGGTTGGAGGATTCTGCGGCGTGGCGCCGAGGGTCCGCCTCAGGCTGAACGCATGTGGATATCGCCAACGTGGGAGATCTACGAACGATGGTGTTTCGTTCAGCTCTGCGATGCAGTGCGGGAGGCCAAACCGGAATATAGCTGGTCGAAACTGCGAAGCAACAAGTGGAAGGCGACGGTGGCGCTGAGGGGTTCAAGGAGCGGAACCCGGAGCATCGAACTCTTGCTGCAGCCAAGGTTTCCAGCGGGCGATCAAAGTCCGAACAGCGGCTTCAGATCGATTTCCGGTGCACGCGAACCCGATATTGTGCTGACTCGGTCTGACGGGGACATGCGGAAGTGGTACGTGCTCGACGCGAAATACCGAACCGGGCGGTCCAACATTCTGGAGGCGATGGGGTCCGCGCATGTTTACAGGGATGCGCTGCGTTGGAACGGGCGACGGCCCGAAAGCGCCGTGCTGTTGGTGCCTCGTGCAGGCGACGCTGAGTGGTTGGAGCAGCCGGACTTTATCGGAAGGCATCGCGTGGGCGTTTGCGCACTTGATCCGGAAGCTGAGCCTCAAGGGGTTCTGGATCTGTGGTTTGCAGGCGCTCCGGTTCGATAGACGGCGTGTACCGGCGATCGGATGTTGCGGTGAGACGAGACGACCAAGATCGTTCTCACAAACCACAATAGCGATCTGCCCGACCGGCAGGTTCGCGTGATCGAAGCTGACGGTCTTGGGATTTACTCCTGCAATCCTTCCCAATTCTCGGTACTGAATAGCAAGTCTTCCGCTACGCGTTCCGAGCCCGTATCGGGCGGATTGTTGAAGCACAGGGGAACCCATCGAGAAACGGCATCGTCGACAGTGGAACATTCACGGAGTACAGCGTGCTGGATCGGCCATCTCGGGCGCGAGAACATCAAGCTATATGCCAAGCCCCACTTGGGACTCCCAGATTAGACGCTCAGACCCTTGTCCAGTCTCGATCGGGATTCCGCTTTGCTTTAGATTCTTGATCTCATATGAGACTCTCTGTTGCTATGTGATTGTTTTTATTGGCACCCTGGGGTTAATTACAAGTACCCGTGGGGACGCCACCTTGCTGCGGTCCTTTCCGGCTAAGGCGGCTCATCCGAAGCCGCTCCGGGATCAGCTCGGCATGAACCACAACGTGGAGGTCGAGATCGCGCCGATAGGGGAAGGTCTACTCATCCGTAAGCGAACCACGGCGCAGCACCCGGTTGAACGCGTCTATGCGATTCTGGGTCGAGGCGGTAGCACGGACCGCGATCTCGAGGCGATTCGCGGAAGGTGATTACGGCAGTCGACACCGGCAATCCATTCTACCCGGTCGTATTCCGTTGCAATGGCGTACCCGTCGCCAGGTATGGTTTGTTTCAGGCTAAGCGGCCGGTCGGCTGCTGGATTGACCGTTACAACTACGGGCAGACTGTTCCCGGTTCGAAGGCTGAAGGACCAATTCGGTCTGCGATGGAGTCCGGCCGATGGGTTTGGCAGCATGACCGCGACTGGCGTCAGTTCCCCAATACGTCGCTGCCAAACTGTCAAGCGAGTGGGGTCCACTTCCGCTTTCCGGATAATGGATTCCGGCTCGACAAGCTCGTCGAACGGACGGGCTTGTCGAACATCGGGCGCAAACTGCCGGTGGTCGGCGGGCTGCTACTTGCGGCGACGATCATCCTCGCCAATTACCTCACCAGTAACCGACATTGAAGGTGTAGCTGTAGTAATCGGGCCGCAGGTTTTCCGATATATCGCAACGCTGACCGACAAGCCTAGAATACGGTCTCAGCGGCAACAAGCTCCGCGAAGCGAGGGGATGGCAACATGAATCGAACTGCAATCGTGTGTTCAATTGTCTCGGGAGTTCTTGTTGGCGCCGCGGCCGAAGCCCAGGCGCCGTCACGTCCGGGTGGCGAAGCTTCGCCGGATACGCCCGGCACGGGACCGTTTCCCGCCGTGAAGCTGATCGAGCCCGGCCTGTCCGATCAGGTCGTCTACAGGCCCGACGATCTCGACCGCCTCGGCGACACCAGGCTCGGCGTCTATGTTTTCGGAAACGGCGGCTGTAGCGACGATGCGGCAAGTTCCCGCTTGCATCTGCTGGAAGTCGCTTCGCACGGCTACCTCGCTATCGCACCCGGCGGCATCCATAGCGGGCCGGATGCGGCCGAGCGTCCTGCGCAAGCCTTGAGAATCCGTGAAGCAGAAACGCGCGAGGAGCGCGCGCAGGCCACGCGACCACAACAGCTCGCAGAGGCCATAGACTGGGCCCTGGCGATGAACGCCGAGCAGGGGAGCGCCTACTACGGGCTGATCGATCCTGGTGCGATTGCCGTATCGGGCTTTAGCTGCGGAGGCTTGCAGGCCTTGCTCAACGCGCGCGATGCCCGGGTCGATACGGCCGTGATCATGAACAGCGGCGTGCTCAATGACGAGGTCACGCGCCTGGCCGGAATGGATACGACAAAAGCGGTGCTCGACGACCTGCATTTTCCGACGCTCTACGTTCTCGGCGGCCCGTCCGACATCGCCTATGAGAACGGGATGGACGACTATCGGCGCATCGATCACGTGCCCGTCGCCGTCGCGAACATCGACAAGGGCCATGGCGGGACATACAACGAGCCGAATGGCGGCGCGGCCGCGCGTGTCGTTGTGAACTGGCTCGAGTGGACGCTGCGCGACGACGCCGGGGCGGCCGCCATGTTCCTGGGCGAGGATTGCGGGCTTTGCAACCATCCCGAGTGGGCGTTCGAAAAGAAGCGGCTCGACTGAGCGGACCAGCCGATTGAGTAACCGGGGCAATGACGAGGCTGCGCCTCCGCTGTGGGGCCTCGTGCTGGCCGGTGGGGAGAGCCGCAGGATGGGGTTGGACAAGGGACAGCTTGCGTACGCCGGAGAACCGCAGGCGATCCGTACGTGGCGCATGCTCGATTCCATCTGCGCGCGCGCCTTCGTGTCGGTCCGGCCGGGGCAGACCGATGCTGAACCCTATTCACGACTCCCGTACATCGTCGACGAGGATCGGACCGCCAAGGGTCCGGCTGCTGGCCTGATGGCGGCCTGGGAACGATTCGAAGCCGCCGCGTGGCTTGTGCTCGCCACCGACATGCCGTTCGTCGACGGGGCGATACTGCGGGAACTCATGGGCGAGCGCGACCCGGGCGCGATCGCAACGGCTTTTCGCGGTCGCGACGGCAAGCCCGAGCCGCTGTGCGCGATTTGGGAACCGAGTGCCCACGACGCTCTGCTGAGCCGCGCACGAACTGGAAGACGCTCGCTGCGCGGCCTGCTCGAGGAGTCCCGGATCCGCTGCGTCGAACTTCCGGACGCATCGAAGCTCGCGAGCGTGAATACGCCCGAAGACCACGATCGGGTCCGCGCTGCGCTCGACGGCGAAGACGTCCCGCAAGGCCGTTGAACACAGGGGTTGCCGAGCCATGCAGGTACCGCTGATCGATCTCAAGGCGCAGTACGCGCAAATCAGGGAAGGGGTCGAACAAGCGATCCGCGAGGTCTGCGACAGCCAGTACTTCGTGCTGGGACTCAGGGTCGAGGAATTTGAACGGCGAATCGCCGAATACTCGCAGGCGAATTACGCGATCGGCGTATCGTCCGGTACCGACGCTTTGCTCGTCGCGCTCACGACGCTCGACATCGGGCCCGGTGACGAGGTTGTCACCACGCCCTATACGTTCTTCGCGACCGCCGGGACGATCGCCCGGCTTGGTGCCAGGCCGTTGTTCTGCGATATCGACGAGGCGACCTTCAACCTGGATCCGTCAGCCGTTGCCGACCTGCTCGGCACACAGTGCGAGCGGGACGGCGCCGACCTCGTTAACAAACGAACGGGCGGGCGTGTGCGCGCGATCCTGCCCGTTCATCTATTCGGTCAGATGGCCGACATGGACGCGCTGCTCGAAATCGCCCGCGGCTATCGCCTGCCCGTGGTCGAGGACGCCGCCCAGGCCATCGGCGCGGAACTCGGCGACGGCCGCAGGGCCGGCAGCATCGGCGACATCGGCTGTTTCTCCTTCTTCCCGACCAAGAATCTCGGCGCTTTCGGCGATGCAGGGATGTGTGTCAGCAACGACGCGGAACTCGCTGAACGCATCCGCAAGCTTCGCGTCCACGGTGGCCACACGAAGTACCTGCATGACGAGGTCGGCGGCAATTTCCGACTCGATGCGCTGCAGGCGGCCGTATTGCTGGTCAAGCTCGGACATCTGGATCGCTGGACTCAGGCGCGGGGGGCCAATGCCGCACGTTACGCCCGGCTGATCGAAGCGGCGAAAATCGGAGAGTACGTAACGCCTCCGTTTGCCGATGAAGGACGCCACATCTTCAACCAGTATGTGATTCGCGCAGAACGTCGCGACGAGTTGCGTTCGTACCTGGCCGAGCAGGAGATCCGCACGGAAATCTACTATCCGCTCGCGCTGCACGAGCAGGCCTGCTTCGCCGACCTGGGGCACGCCGCCGGTGACTTCCCGAACGCACGCCGCGCCGCAGCCGAATCACTGGCACTGCCGATCTACCCGGAACTCAGTGATGAGCAGATTGAGTACGTCGTCTCGCGCATCGCAGCGTTTTACCGGCCGACGCCTCGGCGGTTGCGGACTCGCACCAACGCACCATCCTCTCGTTCAGGGAAAAAGCGATCGGAATCGCGTCAGTTGGATGAGCGGTCCGCACAGGAATCCTGGGGGCCACTGTTCGATACACACATCGTCGTTGATTGGTCAGCGGCGTCAACGCCTACCGGCCCAACTCCCTGCGAAAACGCGATTTGGTGGGCCACTGCACGTGACGGCTACGTCGAGTCCCCGAAATATGCCCGTACTCGCCATCAGACCATTCAAGAGCTAGTGCAGCTGATTTCGTCGGAAATAGAGTGCGGTCGCCGCGTTCTCGTGGCATTCGACTTTCCGTTCGGCTATCCGGCGGGTGTTGCCGAGCATCTGACGCAACGTGAAGGTGCCGAGGCGCTCGACTTGTGGGACTGGTTTGGAGACCGCGTCTCGGATTCGGAAGATAACTCCAACAACCGCTTTGACGTGGCCGCGGAGCTAAATCGTAGTTACCCTGGAACAGGTCCGTTCTGGGGCTGTCCGCAGACGTGGAACTACCCAGACATCCCGAGACGCGCGAGAGACCGGACGGCCGATGGTGGTGCGCACCCAAATGACAAGCGTGTTGCGGATTCTCACGCGCAAGGCGCGAAGTCGGTTTGGCAACTCTTTTACGCTGGTTCTGTCGGCTCCCAGGTGATTCTCGGTCTTCCCGCGATCAACCGCATCAGACAAGACACCTTTCTTGGTCCGCACACAGCGGTCTGGCCCTTCGACACCGGTTTGCGCGCCCCTGAACGTGAAGAACCATCTCGTTTGGTCATCGCGGAGGTCTATCCGTCCCTGCTCAAGGAAACCGTAAACGAGCGCCGGCGCGACGGCGAGACGATCACGGATCGTGCCCAAGTGCTCGTCAATTCCGAGGCGTTCGCTAGTCTCGACGCACGAGGCGGACTCGCCGCTTTGTTTCGAGGAACGGAAGCGTTAACGTCTCGCGAGCGGCAGAGTATCGAACGAGAGGAAGGCTGGATTCTGGGCCTCGGCCACGAGCAAGCCTTGAAGGGCGTACTTCGCTCGTCATGAGGCTATGCGGGATTTTGCCGGGTGTGGCGGCTTGTATCGTAGGCTGCCTCGATGATACTGTATCCATATACAGTAATGGGAGCGCAGGTGGCTGATAGATCACAAATTGAATGGACGGATGCAACCTGGAATCCCGTCACTGGCTGCACGAAAGTGAGTCCCGGCTGCGATAACTGCTACGCCGAACGTTTCTCCGAACGATTTCGCGGGGTCAAGGGGCATCCATTTGAAAACGGTTTCGAGCTTACGTTACGACCGAAACGCTTGGAACAACCTCTGGCCTGGAAGAAGCCTCGAATGATCTTCGTGAACTCGATGAGCGATCTCTTCCACAAGGACATTCCCGTCGACTACATCGCCCGAGTATTCGACACCATGGAGCGCGCACAACGACACACTTTTCAAGTGCTAACCAAGCGCAGCTCGCTCTTGCGAAACTTCGTGAACGCTAGGTATCTCGGTTGCAAGGCTCCTCGTCATATCTGGTTGGGCGTTTCGGTTGAGAGCCCAAAGGTGCTGGTACGCCTTGAGCATCTTAAGCAGACGAGCGCTTCAATGCGTTTCGTGTCCTTCGAACCGTTGCTCGCACCGATGGGAAAGCTGAAGTTACGGGGAATCGATTGGGCGATCGTCGGTGGCGAGAGTGGACATGGAGCGCGTCCGATCCAGCCTGCATGGGTGAGAGAGCTGCGTGACGATTGCTTGAGGCAGGGCGTCACTTTCTTCTTCAAGCAGTGGGGCGGGCGCACACCGAAAGCAGGTGGAAATACGATCGACGGCAGGCAGTGGCTGAATTTTCCGGGCGTCAATCCGTCGGAGCTTGAACGAGTACCTGCGTAGCCAAGAACGGGAAATGCCGATGGCCAGGGAGAAGGCGGTCCGTTGGGAACTCAAGCCTCACACTGAGGCCAAGCATGTCATCCTGCGAAAGTACCTCAACGCGTGGTTGCCGATAACAACGAGGTGGAATGACCGCGTTGTCGTCATCGATGCATTTGCCGGTCCTGGGTTGTACAGCGATGGCGAAGAAGGAAGCCCGATCATTGCTCTGAGAGCTTTTCTGGAGCATTCCTATAGAGCCATGATGAGCGCTAAGGTGAGCTACTTGTTTGTCGAGGCTGATCAGGACCGCTGCGACTCTCTGCGACAGGTGGTTGATGGGATCGAAACCCCCAAGAACGTGCGTGTCAGCATACGCAATGAGGAGTGCGAAGTAGCTCTCGGTCGAGCTTTGGACAATATCGAACAACAGGACAGTCGTCCCGCTCCAACATTTGCGTTCATCGATCCGTTCGGGGTCCAGGTACCGTTGGACATGATCCGCCGTCTGATGGCACATCCGAAGTGCGAAGTCCTCATTACGTTCATGACTGGCTGGCTTAACCGGTTCATACCAACTCCCGAGTTCGAAGGGCACGCTGATCGCTTGTACGGCCGCAGAGACTGGCGCGCGGCATTGGACATGGTCGGGCTCGATAGAGAGATACACCTTCGGACACTGTACCAGCGGCAACTTGTGGAAGTTGTCCGTGCGGACTACGTAAGATTCTTCACGATGAAGAACTCAAGGAACATGACAAGCTACGATCTGTTTTTCGCCACTAATCATCCCGCCGGCATCGACGCAATGAAGGATGCGATGTGGAAAGTGGATCAGTCCGGTAGCTTTTCATTTTCGGATGCAACTGACCCGAATCAGTTGACGCTGTTTTCTGAAGAACCGAATTGGGATCAGCTCGTCTTGCTGCTGGTTAGTCAGTTCACAGGCACTGTGCAACCTTGGCCGGATGTGGAAGAAGCCATACGCCGCTCGCCGTTCCGTATTCTGAAAAAGCCGCTTCAAGCTGAGTCAAAGCGAGCCAATTCCAGGCTAACGATCATTCCTCCAAAGGGAGCCAAGAGCGGTACGCTCAATGAGAATTCGCTAGTGCGTTTCGAGAAAACCAAGTGACAAGCGTGCACTAGGCCGTGAGTTGTCCCACGGGACACTCCAGCCTTTTCGTGGCCGAACCAATGCGAATCCGCCTGGTGGTCGCCGCTGCCGGTACTGGGTGTTTCCGTAAGTTATCAAGGTTTCTTTCCGGTTCCGCGTTATGTATCGGGTCGGCATCGCACACGCACCTGAAGCACAGTCGCCGGATCGAACCATGAGAACCGCGCTGCCGATTGTGTCAGAATCGTCGCCCGCTGAACTCGCGATTCGACATGGGATGCAGCCGAAACCTGCCTCGTCACGGCAATCCGCTTCAATTCTCGCCGACGACGAACCGCCGGCGTACGAACTGATCGAGGGAACGGGCACACGCCCGATTATCTTTGTCTGCGACCACGCGGCGAACCGCGTGCCGCGATCGCTCGACCGGCTGGGTCTCGCCGACCATCATCTCGATGACCATATCGGTTGGGACATTGGCGCTGCGAGCGTCGCTCGCCGGCTCGCGCGCTGGTTCGATGCCGATGCCGTGCTCGCGGGCTACTCGCGCCTCGTCGTCGATCTGAATCGCTCGCTGCACGATGCCGGCGCGTTTGTCGAGATCAGCGACGGGATACTCGTACCCGGCAACATCGGTTTAAGCATGGAGGCCAAGGGGGCGAGAGCCCGCGATGTGTATCACCCGTATCACCGCGCGATCAGGCAGCGTATCGACGCCGGAACGACCGCAGAGCAGTGCCCGGTGTTGATCGCCATCCACAGCTTCACGCCCCGCGCGAGCGGTGTCGAGCGGCCCTGCCACGTCGGCGTGCTCTGGGACAAGGATCCGCGGCTACCACTGCCGCTGATGCACGCGCTCAGGAACGATCGCGACCTCGTCGTGGCCGACAATGAACCGTACTCGGGTCGTCACCCGGCCGATTTCACGATCGATCATCACGCCGAGACGCTCGGCATCGCGCACGCCGGCATCGAGATTCGCCAGGATCTGGTCCGTGACGAAGTCGGGCAGGAGCGCTGGGCCACGCGGCTCGCGGCCGCGCTACGGCCCGTGCTCGAGCAGGAAGCGCTCTATACTCGATAGGGCTGACCGGGCAGGAGAGCCGCGTAAATGAACGAGCCGTCATTCACGATCGGCGTCGAAGAGGAGTACATGCTCGTCGACCGCGAGAGCCGGGATCTCGTTGCAAGGATGCCGGACGCGATGCTCGAGGAGTGCTCCGAGCGCGCGGAAGGCCAGCAGGTTACGCCGGAATTCCTGAAGTCCCAGATCGAGGTCGGCACGCGTGTCTGCCGCAACATGGACGAAGTCGCGGCGGCGCTGCGCTTGTTGCGCAGGTCCGTGATCGAGGTCGCCGACCGGCACGGGCTCGCGCCGATCGCGGCATCGACTCACCCGTTTGCGGACTGGGCGGCTCAGCAACATACCGAGCGTGCCCGCTACGACGCGTTGTCCGAGGAAATGCAGGCGACCGCCCAGCGGCTCCTGATCTGCGGCATGCACGTGCACGTCGGCATTGAGGATGACGAACTGCGCATCGATCTGCTTAACCAGGTCAGTTACTTCCTGCCGCATCTGCTCGCGATGTCATGCTCGTCGCCGTTCTGGGAAGGTAAGGATACGGGACTGAAGTCCTACCGCCTGACGGTATTCGACGCCCTGCCGAGAACCGGTCTGCCGGAGCGCTTCTCCAGTTACGCCGAGTACCAGCGCCTCGTCAAGGTCATGGTGGAGGCGGGCCTGATCGAGGACGCGACGAAGATCTGGTGGGACATCCGGCCGAGCGGCCGCTATCCGACGCTTGAGGCGCGGATCATGGATGTGTGCACCGACATCGAGGATGCGCTGTGCCTCGCTGCGATGATCTGCTGCATCCTGCGCCTGCTCTACCGCTTGCGCCTGAACAATCAGCGTTGGCGGGAATACTCGCCCATGCTGATCGGCCAGAACCGCTGGCGGGCGATGCGCTACAGTTTCGACCGGGGACTCATCGACTTCGGCCGCGGCCGCGTCATTCCCTTCCCGCAATTGCTCGAGGAGGTGCTCGAACTGGTCCGCGAGGATGCCGAGGCGCTCGGTTGCGTGAGCCACGTCGAACATACGCGTACGATTCTCGCGCGCGGCACGAGCGCTCACCGGCAGCTCGAAGTACACGGGCAGGCGCTCGCGGCGGGCGCGTCGAACGACGAGGCCTACCGTGCGCTCGTCGATCACCTGATCGCGGAAACGGCCAGAGGCGTCGCGCAATGACGCCGCACAAGCTTTGCGTCGCGCCGATGATGGAGCGCACGGACCGGCATTGCCGTTATCTGCTGAGACTGATCTCGCCGAATGCCTGGGTCTACACCGAAATGATCACGGCCACCGCACTCGTTCACGGCGATGCTGAACGGTTTCTGCGTTTCGATCCCCGCGAGCACCCGGTCGCCCTGCAGCTCGGGGGGAGCGATCCTGAACTTCTTGCCGCCGCCGCGCGACTCGGCGATGCGGCGGGCTACGACGAGATCAATCTCAACGTCGGTTGTCCGAGCCCGCGTGTCAAGGCGGGCCGTTTCGGCGTGGCGCTCATGCTCGAACCTGCGCTCGTTGCCGCCTGTATCGACGCGATGCAGAGCGCCGTCGGCATCCCGGTGACGGTGAAATGCCGGATCGGAGTCGATGATCGCGACGACTACGCGTTCGTGCACGAGTTCGTCCGACAGGTCGTCGACGCCGGCTGCCGGTCGCTCTTTGTGCATGCCCGAAAGGCGTGGCTCAGTGGTTTGAGTCCAAAGGAAAATCGCACGATTCCACCGCTCGATTACGCACGCGTACATCGATTGAGGGCCGACTTCCCGGAACTGGAGGTCGTCCTGAACGGGGGGCTCGATACGGTCCCGGCCGCCCTGCGGGAACTGGCGCATGTCGACGGCATCATGCTCGGCAGAACGGCGTATGCCGAGCCGATGCTCATGGGCGAACTCGACGCGCGGATATTTGCCGACGGAGTGCCCGAAGCGCGCGCGGATGTCGCGGCAGCCTACCTCGACTACGTGGAATCGGAACTTGCCGCGGGCACGCCGCTGCGCGTGATGACGCGCCACCTCATGGGCCTGTATGCGCACCAGCCGGGCGCGCGCCGCTGGCGGCGCGGACTTGGAGAGCTGGTCGAAGGGACGGCGGGCTTGAAGGCGTGCAAGCGCCTGCTCGCCGCACAGCGGGCGGCAGGACCTGCGGCACGCTTGCGTAACCCGGGCAGTTCCGCCGAAGTGCCGCTGCGGCCGACGGCCGCTCACTGAGAACGGCGCGACGGGTCAGCAAGCTCAGGTCAAGCGTGTTAGCGGGCGCCAAATGCAACGCCCGCTTACGTAGCGGACATGGATGCCCGTCCGGGTCGTTCTGAGGACGTCTCAGGATTCGAGCGCTTGGCGGATCTTGTCGTGTTCGCTGCGCAGTTCGGGCGGCAGGCGGTCACCGAAGCTGGCGAGGTAGTCACCGATTTCGTCGACTTCGGCGCGCCACTGCCCGGTGTCGACGCTCAACAGTTGCTGAAGCGTGTCGTCGGAGACGTCGATCCCGTTGACGTCGAGATCCCCGGGGCGCGGCAGGTAGCCGATCGGCCGCTCGTCGGCGCCGATCCGGTCCGCGCAGCGGTCGATGATCCAACGCAGAACGCGCAGGTTCTCGCCAAAGCCCGGCCACAGGAACCTGCCATCGCTGTCGCGCCTGAACCAGTTGACGTGAAAAACCCTGGGCAGGCGGTCGGAGCGGTTCGCGAAACTGAGCCAGTGAGCCCAGTAGTCGCCATAGTTGTAGCCGCAAAACGGCTTCATGGCCATCGGGTCGCGCCTGACGATGCCGACCTGTCCCGTGGCGGCGGCGGTGGTTTCCGACGCGACGCCCGCACCGACGAGCACGCCGTGCGCCCAGTCTCTGGCCTCGAAGACCAGCGGTGCCAGTTCGCTGCGGCGGCCGCCGAACACAAGCGCCGAGATGGGCACACCGTCCGGCGAATCGGCGAGTTCGGAGTAGCACGGATTCTGCCGGGCTGAAACGGTAAACCTCGAGTTCGGATGAGCGGCCGGTCCATTGGCCTGTTCGTACGGATTGCCGACCCAGTCGAGCACGGGTTCGCCGGTTTCCTTGCCTTCCCACCAGGGCTGGTTGTCGGCCGTGACCGCGACGTTCGTGAAGATCGTATCCGCTTCGATCATGTCGTAAGCGTTGGGATTGGTCTTGCGATTCGTGCCCGGCACGACGCCGAAATAGCCGGCCTCCGGATTGATTGCGCGAAGCTGTCCGGAGGCGTCCAGGTGCATCCAGGCGATGTCGTCGCCGAGCGTCCAGACCTTCCAGTCCTCGTAGCCTTCGGGAGGGATCAGCATCGCGAGGTTGGTCTTGCCGCACTGGGACGGGAACGCGCAGGCCAGATAGTGAGTTTCCCCTTCGGGACTCCGGATGCCGACGATCAGCATGTGCTCGGCAAGCCAGCCTTCCGTGCGCGCCTGGTAGCTCGCGATTCTGAGCGCGTGGCACTTCTTGCCGAGCAGCGCGTTGCCGCCGTAGCCCGAACCGAAGCTCATGATCGAGAGCTCTTCCGGGAAATGCACGATGTAGCGGCGTTCCGGGTCGAGCTCGCCCGTGGAGTGCAGGCCCTTGACGAAGTTGCCGTCGCGCTCGATGCGCGCGAGTGCGGAATCGCCCATGCGGGTCATCAGATACATGTTGGCGACGACGTAGGGGCTGTCCGTGATCTCGACGCCGCAGCGCGAGTAAGGCGAGTCGATCGGCCCCATGCAGTAGGGGATCACGTACATCGTGCGCCCGCGCATACAGCCGTCGAAGCACTCCTGCATGGTGCGTTTGGCTTCTTCGGGCGGCTTCCAGTTGTTGTTCGGACCCGCGTCTTCCTGGTTGTGCGTGCACACGAAGGTCAGATGCTCGACGCGCGCCACGTCGGTCGGATCCGAACGGTGCAGGTAGCAACCGGGATAATGTTGCTGGTTGAGCTCGAGCAGCGTACCGTCGCCGAGCATCTGATCGATGAGTTGCCGGTATTCCTGCTCGCTGCCGGTACACCAGTGAATGTTGTCGGGCCGGGTCGATTCGGCGACTTTGCCGACCCAGTTTTCGAGGGGTTTGAGTTGAGTCGTCACGGTCAGGCTGGAACCCGCGCTGCCAAAGCGGAGGAGTATACCTTCACGGTCCTGCCAACGGGAGCAGTTGAATTCCCGCCGGCATGCGTATCCCACTCGGCGCCGGGATGAACGCGCCGGTTTGTGTCCCCGCGCGCATGCTCGCGACGGGAACCCGATCCCGCCGATGCGGGCTTCCATCGTTTCGTCACCGTGCGCATCCTCGTGACTGCAAGCGGCGCATCGCGGGCAAATCCGCACCGAGACCAGGATTCTTCAATCCGTTTCGGTTCTGCAACAGGCTATAGTTGCGCGATGCCGGTGCTTGCGGACATCTTCGGCCCGGGCGGCCGCCTCGCGGAACGCTTGCCCGGATACACCTACAGGGCAGCGCAAGAGCAGATGGCCGAGTTTGTCGGCGAGGCGATCGACGACGGTCGGCACGCCGCGCTCGAAGCCGGGACCGGTATCGGAAAAACGTACGCGTATCTCGTACCCGTGCTGCTGTCGGGCCGGCGGGCGATCATCTCCACCGGAACGCGGACATTGCAGGACCAATTGTTCAGCCGGGATCTGCCGGCGCTCGGCGCCGTACTCGGCAGGCCTGTCGAGATTGCGCTGCTCAAGGGCCGAAGCAATTACCTGTGCTGGCACCGGTTCGAAACGGCACGCCTGGATGGCCGCGAGCCCGTGGCGGCGGGCACGCTTGCGACGCTCGCAGACTGGGGGCGGTCGAGCGCGAGCGGCGACCTGGCCGAACTCGATGAACTGGCCGCCGAGCACACGCTGCGCGGTCTGATCACGTCGACGGTCGACAATTGCCTGGGCAGTCGATGCGAGTTTCTCGAGCGCTGTTTCGTCGTCGATGCACGGCGCAAGGCGATGGCGGCGCAGGTTGTCATCGTGAACCATCATCTGCTGCTCGCCGACCTCGCGCTCAAGGAGGCCGGGTTCGGCGAACTCCTGCCCGGTGCCGATGTGATCGTCGTCGACGAGGCGCACCAGTTTCCGGACATCGCCCAGCGGGTCTTCAGCATGTCGGTGGCGAGCCGGGAACTCGAAGCGCTGCTGCGCGACATCGTGCGCGAGGGCAGCTCGGCAGGCCTCGACCGACAGGCCGGCGATGCGTCGGCGTCGCTTTCCGGCGCACTGGTCAGCGCGCGGCGCGAAGCGACCCGTACACAGGGGCGGTTCGCCTGGGAAGCCGCGCCGGGGCACCTCGTGGCTGTGCTTGCCGAGCTGCAAGGCGCCGTGGCCGAGGCCGGCCAGGCGCTCGAACCGGTCGAGTCGGCGAGCGCGGGCCTCGCCCGTTGCCGCGAGCGCTGCGCGCAGGCATCGCGGCGGCTTGAAGTCGTCATGGCCGACGATCCCGGCGATGGGCTGCGATGGCTTGAAGTGTCGCCTCGATCCCTGGCCGTGCACTGGACTCCGCTCGACATCGGTGCGGCCATGGCCGAGCGTCTGGCGGATCAGGCGGCGGCATGGATCTTTACGTCGGCGACACTCGCCGTCGGTGATGATTTCACGCACTTTCTGGCTCGCGTCGGGATCGACGACGCGCTCACAAGCACGCTGCCGAGCCCGTTCGACCACGAGGAAAACGGCCGGATCTACCTGCCGCGGGGCTTGCCGGACCCCGCTGATCCGGGTCATGTGACCGCACTCATGGAAGATGTCTGGCCGCTCATCGAAGCCTCCGGCGGCGGTGCGTTTATGCTGTTCACGAGTTATCGCGCACTCAACCTCGCGCGGGACTGGCTCGAGCAGCAATCGGCGCCGGGGCCCGTGCTGGTGCAGGGCGCGGGTTCCCGCAGCCAGCAACTGGCAGCGTTTCGCGCGGCGGGCAACGCGGTTCTGCTTGGCACCAACAGCTTCTGGCAGGGCGTCGACGTGCGCGGTCACGCATTGCGCGTCGTCGTGATCGCGAAGTTGCCGTTCCAGGCCCCCAACGACCCGATGATCCAGGCTCGCATCGAAGCGGTTCGGCGCAACGGCGGGGATCCCTTCAGGGAATTCCAGTTGCCCGAGGCGGTGCTCGCGCTCAAACAGGGCGCCGGTCGCCTGATTCGGGACTTCGATGACCGTGGACTCATCGTTCTTGGCGATCCCAGGCTCGCGACCCGGCCGTACGGCCGCGTGTTTCTCAGGAGCCTCCCGCCGATGCCGTTGCTCACCGACCGCGATGCCGCACTCGAATTTGCGGCCGGGCTTCGGGAGCCTGCGGGCTCACTGCCTTTCTCCGCGGAACAAAGCACAATGTACGCCGGATGAAACTGCTTGCGATAGAAACGTCAAGCCCCACGGGCTCGCTTGCGCTGCTTGACGGCACGGCCGTCATCGAACGCGAGATTGCGACCCCGCGCGAGCAGTCCGAGCGCGTGCTGCCGGTAGTCCGGGAACTGCTTGCCGAGGCTGGGTTGGTGCTCGGGTCGCTCGATGCGATCGCATTCGGACGCGGGCCGGGTTCCTTCAGCGGTATCCGCCTCGCGGCGGCCGTCACCCAGGGTCTTGCGCTGTCGTGCGGCTTGCCGGTCGTTGCGGTATCGAGTCTGGCTGCGGCGGCGCAACGCGCCTGGCGGGAGCATGCTTCGACCCGCTCGCTCGTCTGCGTCGACGCACGGATGGGCGAGGTGTACTGGGCGACGTTCCGCATCGATGACGGGCTTGCCGAGCACGACGGACCCGAGCGTCTCGGCGCCCCGGTGACATTGCAGTCGTCCCCCGGCGATCCCTGGGCCGCGGTCGGAAACGGCTTTGCGGTGTATCGCAATGAACTCGCGGCGCAGCTTGCCCGGGCCTCTGCGGTTCACGGCGCCTGCGTGCCGACGGCTCGCGATCTGTTGCCGCGCGCGCGTCGCGACTGCGCGGCCGGACGGATCAGCCCCGCCGCGTCGGCCCTGCCCGTCTATCTTCGCGACGAGAGCGCGTGGCGGCGGTCGTCGTCGCCGTAGGCCAGAGCAGGCAGGCGCGCGCATGCGCGTCACCAAATTGTAATAATGGGCGTCTCTAATTGTGGGACCGAGGTCTGCCGGATTGAGGCGATGTCCCGAAAAACCGTCCTGGTAGTCGAAGACGAACGGCCGATACGCGACATGCTGACATTCAATCTCGGCCGCGCAGGATACGAGGTCCAGGCGGTCGACGACGGCCGCGAGGCGCGCGCCGCGATCGCGGACAGGTGCCCGGACGTGGTTCTCATGGACTGGATGTTGCCGGACGTCAGCGGTCTTGAGCTTACACGCCAACTCAAGCGCGACCCCAGAACCCGCGAGATACCGGTGATCATGGTCACGGCACTTTCCGATGAGGACGATCGGGTCACGGGGCTCGATGCCGGCGCCGACGACTACATCGTCAAGCCGTTCTCGCAGCGCGAACTGCTTGCGCGCATTCGCGCGGCGCTCAGGCGCGGCAGCGTGTCGGACGATGAAATGCTCACGGTCGGGGAATTGAAGCTCGACGCCGCCAGTCATCTGGTGACGGTCGGTGATGACGCAATCGCATTGAGCCCCACCGAGTACCGCCTGCTCGAGTTTTTCATGCGCCATCCCGGCCGCGTCTACAGTCGTTCGCAGCTTCTGGACAGCGTATGGGGAGGCAATGTGTACGTCGAGGAACGCACGGTCGACGTGCACATACGCCGGCTGCGCAAGGCGCTGACGCCGTTCGGCTATCACAAGCTGATCCGCACGGCGCGTGGGGCCGGTTATTGCTTCTCTCCCCGAGAGGTTTGATGTTGCGGCGAAGGTGGGCCAAACAAGTCGTCTTTCTGGCTGCCTGGCTCGCCGCCGCCGCGCTGCTCGGCCTGCTCTTCGGTGCGCCCGCCTGGTGGTTGACCGCGGCGCTGCTGCTCTACGTCGCGCACACGTTGCGCTACATTTTTCTGCTCGATCGCATGCTCGACGGAGGCAAGCGGCACGCGCCGTTCGCGACGCGTGGACTCTGGGCCGAGATTCTGGCCCGTGTCGACACGATCAAGACCAAGTCGCGCAACCGCAAGAAAAAGTTCCACCGCGTGCTCAGGGAAATCCGCGAAAGTACAGGGGCACTGAGCGACGGCGGCGTGATCCTCAATGGCGACAACGAGATCGTCTGGTTCAATCCGGCCGCGACCCTGCTGCTTGGCCTCGATCCGCGAACGGACATCGGCCGCAGGCTCGACAACCTGATCAGGCACCCCGAATTCGTAAGCTACCTCGCCGAACCCGGCGGCGAGGGCATAACCTTTCCGTCGCCGAAAATGGAGTCCGCCTGGCTCGCCCTGCAGATCATCCCCTACGGGCGTGACCAACGGATCGCAATCGTCCGCAACGTCACGCGCGAGGTCAATCTCGAACGCACGCGGCGCGATTTCGTCGCCAACGCCTCGCACGAATTGCGTTCGCCGTTGACCGTGCTCAGCGGATATCTGGATACGTTTGCCGACGATGAGGACTTGCCGAACCGCTGGAAGGTGCCGATCGCCGAAATGCTGCGCCAGTCGAACCGCATGACGCAGATTCTGCGAGACCTCATGGAACTGATGCGCCTGGAGTCCGCCGAGAGCGACGCGAGCCGCGACTTCGTCGATGTCTGCACGATGCTCGGTCTCATGGTCAGGGATTTCGATTCGGCGCCCGCGGAGCATCCGGCCGTGAGCTTGCAGCTGGAGACTGATGCGGCCTTGCTCGGCAACGAGACGGAGCTTCATTCGATCTTTTTCAACCTGATTCATAATGCGGTGAGGTTCACACCGGCGACGGGAAGTGTCGCGGTCGTCTGGCGTACCGATGACCAGGGCGCGGCTTTTGAAGTGACCGACACGGGTATCGGCATTCCCGAGGAAGAGATCCCTCGGATCACCGAACGGTTTTACCGTGTCGATCCGGGCCGTTCGCGAGCCATGGGAGGTACCGGGCTCGGGCTTGCGATCGTGAAGCACGCCGTGCAGCGGCACAATGGCGTTCTCGAGATCGCAAGCGTCGAGGGCGAGGGCAGCTCGTTCCGTTGCCGCTTCGCTCCGGAGAGGCTCCTGTATCGCGGAGGCCAGGCCGAAGCGGCCGTATAATGGCCCGAAAGATCGCTGCCAGGGAGTCAGTGGGTGGAAGTTGAGGATCTCCGACAACACATATCACGCAGCTTCAACGCCGATATCGAAAGCCTCTACAATTCCGTTCTGACGATGGGTGGGCTCGTCGAAGAGCAGCTCGACCGCGCGATCGAGGCGCTCACGACAAGGGACAGCGCATTGGGCCTGCAGGTCGCGCAAGACGACTTCAAGATCAACCGCATGGAGGTCAGCATCGACGAGGCCTGCAGCCGGATACTCGCGACCCGCGCACCAGCGGCCGGCGATCTCAGGCTCATCGTCGCGATCATCAAGACGATCACGGATCTCGAGCGCATCGGCGACGAAGCCGAGAAGATCGGCAGGCTCGCAGCGCGGCTTGCCGGAGTGGAGCGTCCGACGACGAACTATCGTGAACTGAGAAACCTTGCCGGGCACGTCAAGCAGATGATCCGCGGCACGCTCGATGCATTTGCGAGGCTCGACGCGAAAGGCGCGCTCGAGATCGTCAAGGCCGATGAAATCGTCGACGAGGAATATGAGTCGATCCACCGGCAGGCGATCACTTTCATGATGGAAGACCCGCGCACGATATCGCGCGGGATGGATTCCATGTGGCTCGCTCGCTCACTCGAGCGTATCGGAGACCACGCGAAGAACATTTCCGAATACGTGGTCTATATGGTGCACGGCAAGGACATCCGTTATACGAGCGTCGAGGCGATCGAAGCGGAGGTCACGCTTGCCGGAGAAGTTGCGGAGGCAAACACATGATCGAGACGCGCGGCCAGCGCCGCCTGTTGAACCTTGCCGGTGTAGTCATCGTGATCGGGCTCATGGCGTATGCGCTTTACTCGCAATACGTCGTGGGGCTGGAGGCCTGCCCGCTTTGCATATTTCAGCGCGTCGCCATGATCGGCGTCGGGATCGTGATGCTCGTCGCGGCGTTGCATGGCCCGGCGGGCAAGTCCGCACGGGCCTACGGCGTGCTCGGCGTCGCGGTCGCGGCCGTCGGCGCGGCGATCGCGGGGCGCCATGTCTGGCTGCAGAACCTGCCGGCGGATGCCGTGCCGGCCTGCGGGCCCGGGCTCGATTACATTCTTGACGTCTTTCCGCTGGTCGAAGCCGTGCGCATGGTCTTTACCGGCTCCGGCGAGTGCGCCGACATCAACTGGTCGTTCATGGGACTCAGCATGCCGGCCTGGGTCCTGATCTGGTTCGTGGCGCTTGCTGCCCTCAGCGTCGCGGCCAACTGGAATCGCGTGCGGCCGTAGGCACGAGCAAGAGTTCCGCGACCCTGAAGTAGATCCTTTCAAGCGCGACGATGTCGGCGACGATGACTTCCTCGTTGACCTTGTGGATCGTCTCGTTCACCGGGCCGATTTCGACGACCTCGATCCCGTAAGGCGCAATGTAGCGCCCGTCGGACGTGCCGCCGCCCGTGGAGAGTGCCGCATCGACACCCGTCTCCTCGCGGATTGCGCGCACGACCGCGTCCGTCAGTCGTCCTTCGGAGGTCAGGAACGGTTCGCCGGCGAGCCGCCAGTGCAGTTCGTAGTCCACGCCGAGCGCATCGAGCGTTTTCTCGACGCGTCTTGCGAGAGTCTCGCGGTTCCAAAGCGAGTTGTAGCGAAGGTTGAAGCGGCAGTTGAGTACCGCCGGCGTGACATTCGGCGCACCCGCGTCGCTCGACACGTTGACCATCTGGAAGGTCGTCGGCGGGAAATGGTCATTGCCTGCGTCGATCGGTTCGGCGGTCATCGCCTGCACGAACCGGGCAAGCGCGTGTATGGGGTTTTCGGCCCGCAAGGGATAGGCCACATGGCCAAGCTCACCCTTGATCGTCATCAGGCCGGACAGGCTGCCGCGCCGACCGACCCTGATCGTATCGCCGAGCCGCTCGCTGCTCGACGGCTCTCCGACGACACAGAAGTCGAAGAGTTCGCCGCGCCGTTCGAGCGTCGCCATGACCCTGGCCGTCCCGTCAACGGCCGGCCCTTCCTCGTCGCTCGTCAACAGTACGCCGATCGATCCCGGATGCTCCGGATAGGTGGCCGCGAAGCGCTGGCAGGCCTTGACCATGGCCGCCAGGCTCGCTTTCATGTCGGCCGCACCGCGACCGCGGAGCTTCCCGTCAGCCTCCGTCGCGACAAACGGATCGCTGCGCCATTGCCCGGACGGCCCCGGCGGCACAACATCAGTATGGCCCGCAAATACGACGACCGGAGCCGCATCGCCGCGCCGTGCCCAGAGGTTGCTGACGTCATTGAACTGAAGCGGCTCGGTCCGAAACCCGGAGTCCTCGAGCAACTGACCAAGCAATTGCTGACAGCCCGCATCGTCGGGCGTGACCGAACGCCGCGCGATCAACGCGCTTGTCAGTTCGAGCAGTTCCATGGGGGGAGTGCGGTCAGCGCGCGCGAAGGTCTACCTAACATATTGATATTTTACGTAAAACTGTGTTTCGTGCCGGTCCGGGCGAGCGCAGTGCCGACACATTGCCGTAATTGTTCGGTAATACTCGGCGGCTACGCTCGTGCGGCTATGTTAACGTGCTGCCGCGCGTACCGTGGCCGACCCCAGCGAGGATGTAGGCTCCTGGATTGGAGTAGACTGTGAACGGAGTCCCGAAGCCAACGAGCCAAGACTTGTCCGAAGCGATCCCGGAGCGGGCCGCCGAGCCGCCGCCGCAATCCGCAGCGGTCCCGGCCGCGATCGCGGACGCCCACGAGACTGTCGGCGATTTTACCTCCTCCAATCCCGTCATTCGCACTCGCGGCGTGGATGTCCATTACGGCGACAATCATGCCATTCGGCACGTCAATCTCGACATCGGGCGAAACGAGGTCATCGCACTGATCGGGCCCTCCGGCTGCGGGAAGACGACCTATCTGCGCTGCCTCAACCGCATGAACGACACGATCGAGTCCGCGCGCGTGACCGGCGAGATCAGGCTCGACGATGAGGACATCTACTCGCGCCGGATGGATGTCGTCATGCTGCGCGCGCGCGTGGGCATGGTCTTTCAGAAGCCGAACCCGTTCCCGAAATCCGTTTACGACAATGTCGCCTACGGCCCGCGGATCCACGGCATCGCAAGGAATCGAACGGAACTCGACCGGATCGTGCGGCGCAGTCTCGAACGTGCGGGGCTCTGGGTCGAAGTGCGTGACCGGCTCGATGAGCCCGGAACCGGATTGTCCGGCGGGCAGCAGCAGCGCCTGTGCATCGCGCGCACCATCGCCGTGAGCCCGGAAGTGATTCTCATGGACGAGCCTTGCTCGGCACTCGACCCGATCGCGACGGCCCGGATCGAGGATCTCATCGACGAACTCAGGCAGAACTACGCCATTGTGATCGTGACCCATTCGATGCAGCAGGCAGCGCGCGTGTCGCAGCGAGTCGCGTACTTCCATCTCGGCAAGCTTGTCGAGGTTGGCAGCACCGAGTCGATCTTCACGAACCCACGCCACAAGCTCACCGAAGACTACATCACGGGCCGTTTCGGCTGAGTCTTGCAGCGCGAGCGCCCGCATCTTCTCTCGCGCCGGTGCGAAGGGCTCGCCGGGCGCGGATGCGATCGGCCCCTTCATCCACCGGGACATCGCCTGCAACTCGGGAGTGCAACCGCACGCGCGGCGGCTACAGCCTCAGTAGCTCGTTGATGCTCGTCCTGGCGCGCGTTCGGTCATCGACGCGCTTGACGATGATCGCACAATAGAGGCTGTACTTGCCGTTGCCGGCCGGCAGGCTGCCCGGAACGACGACGGATCCGGCCGGTACCCGGCCGTAGAGAATCCTTTCGGTTTCCCGATCGTAGATTCGCGTGCTCTGGCCGATGAAGACGCCCATCGAGATCACGCTGCCGCGTTCGACGATCACGCCCTCGACGACCTCCGACCGCGCCCCGATGAAGCAGTCGTCTTCGATGATCGTGGGTGCGGCCTGCAGCGGTTCGAGCACGCCGCCGATGCCGGCGCCGCCCGACAGGTGAACGTTCCTGCCGATTTGCGCGCAACTGCCGACCGTCGCCCAGGTATCGACCATGGTGCCCGAGTCGACGTACGCGCCGATGTTGACGAAGGACGGCATGAGCACGACATCGCTCGCGACGTAAGCACCGCGCCTTACGACTGCGTCGGGGACCACGCGGGTGCCCGCACGTTCGAAATCGTCGTGCGACCACTCCGAGTACTTGAGCGGCACCTTGTCGAAGAATCTCGTGTAACCGGCGTCGATGGCCTCGTTGTCCCTGACCCGGAACGAAAGGAGCACGGCCTTCTTGAGCCACTCGTTGACGACCCATGTACCGTCCACGGGCTCTGCAACACGAAAACGGCCGCTGTCGAGCCCGGCGATGCACGTTTCGATCGCTTCACCGAGTTCCGCGTCGACCTTGCCCGGGGCCAGTTCGCCGCGCCGCTCCCAGGCGGCTTCGATCACATTGCCAAGCTCCGCCATCAGGTCTCCTTGCGGTCCTGTTCGGACAGCGCCGAGCGAAGCGCGCCCTCGAGTCGCTCGCAGTGCGGCTCGTCGAGCGGTACGTTGTTGTCGGTCGTCACGAAAAAGACGTCCTCGGCGCGCTCGCCGATGGTCGCGATCTTCGCATTCTGCAACGCCACGCGCTCATGCTCGAAGACCTTGCCCACGCGATACAGGAGGCCCGGCCGATCGCTTGCGACGAGTTCGACCACGGTGCGCTGATTGTTCGGTTCGCTGAAAATCGAGACCTGCACCCGGGTCAGGAACATTCTGACCTGGCGCGGCGCCCGGCGCGTGACCCGGATCGATTGCGGATCGTCGTGCGAGAGCGCCCGGATCAGGCGCTGCCTGATTTCGGCGAGCCGGCGGCGCTCGGTAATCGGGCTGCCGTCGCTTTCCAGCACGCAGTAGGTGTCGAGACTGCGTTCGCCGGCCGTTGGGACAATGCGGGCATCCACGACATTCAGTGCGAGTTCGTCAAGTGCCGCGGTCGTGCGGCCGAAGAAGTGCAGTTGCCTCATCGCGTAGACCATGATGACCGTCAGGCCTTCGGCGATCGCATCGTTGAGGTCGACGACCAGGGACTCCCGCGACTTCGAATTCACCAGAACCTCGGTGTGCCAGGCGACCTCCTCGGGCCGGTGGCGCAGGAAGTATTCGTCCGTGAACGTCGACCACAGATCCTGCCAGCGGCCCTGCTCGATGCCCCGCTCGAAAAGCAGATCGCGCGCACTGGCCTGGGTCTCCAGAATCAGCTCGTCCTTGTCGATGGGATTTGAGAGCCCCCGCCGCAATGCGCGCTTGGTGTTGCGGTAGAGTTCGAGGAACAGCGTGTCCTTCCACGAGTTCCAGATCTTCGGATTCGTGCCGCGCACGTCGGCGAGCGTGAGCACATAGAGGTAGTCAAGATGCTTCTCGTCGCTGACGGCCCGGGCAAACTCGTTGATGATCGCCGGATCGTTGATGTCCTTTCTCTGCGCCGTCATCGACAGCAGCAGGTGATGCCTCACGAGCCATGCGACGACGCGCGCATCGTAGCGGCTCATGCCGTGCTCGAGACAGAAGGCTTCGGCATCGACCGCACCGAGTTCGGAGTGATCCCCGCCGCGGCCCTTGGCGATGTCATGGAAGAGCCCCGCGAGATACGCGACCTCGGGCTTCTCCAATTGCTGCATGACGGCGCTGCCATGCGGACATTCGTCGTCGAACCTCGGCAGCGAAAGCCGTCTGAGGTTCTCGACGACGATGAGTGTGTGTTCGTCGACGGTGTAGATATGGAAAAGGTCGTATTGCATACGGCCGACGATGCGGCCGAATGCGGGGATGTACAGGCCGAGCACGCCGTAGGTGTTCATCCGCTTCAGGGTACGGGTGACGCCGCTCGGCGCCCGGATGAGGTCGAGAAACAGGCGCTGGTGCCGCGGATTCTGGCGAAATTCCTCGTCGATCAGCCAGAGGTGCTGTTTGATCTGCGCGATGGTGCGGGCGCTGATGCCCTTGAGATCCAGGTTCTGTGCGAGCAACAGGAAAATCTCGAGCAGCGCCGACGGTTCGCGCATGAACACACCATCGTCGACGGTTTCGACGTAGCCGTGGCGAACCTGAAACGCCGACCCCAGCGGCACGGGCGCCTCGTCCGCGTCGAGCAACAGCGCTTCCTCGAAGAGCTGCAGCAGCATCTCGTTCAGGCGGCTCACTTCCCTGACCGTACGGTAGTAGCGCTGCATGAGCTGTTCCACGGCCAGCGTGAAAGTCGCGTCCTCGTAGCCGAGCATGGCAGCGAGCTTGGTCTGATGGTCGAACAGCAGCCGGTCCTCGCGCCGGCCGGTCAACAGGTGCAGGCCGAATCGGACCCGCCACAGGAAGGCCCGGCCCGTGACGAGGATTCGAAACTGCCCGGCGGTCAGAAAGCCGCGCTCGCGAAGTTCGTCGAGTTTGCCCGTGCCGAAGTGACGCAGGGCGATCCAGCAGATCGTCTGGATGTCCCTGAGCCCGCCCGGACTGCTCTTGACGTTGGGTTCGAGGTTGTAGGCGGTGTCGTGAAAGCGGTGATGGCGCTCGACCTGCTCCTCGACTTTCGCGACGTAGAACCCGGCCGCGTCCCACATGTGCCTGGCGCCGATGCGTGCCGGCAGACCTTCAAAAAGATGGCCGGGCCCGGCAAGCAGCCGCGTTTCCATCAAGGTCGTCGCCACCGTCAGGTCGTCGCGGGCCTGCTCGGCGCAGTCGTCGAGCGTGCGCACGCTGTGGCCGACCTCAAGCCCGATATCCCACAGAAACGTCAGGAACTGGCTGATCGCCGCGTCGGCGCCTGCCTGGCTGGGGTTCCCGAGCAGGAGCAGCAGGTCGATGTCGGAATGCGGGTGCAATTCGCCGCGGCCGTAGCCGCCCACGGCGACGAGATCGGTCGTCTCGGCTATCGTTGCGGCGAACTGCTGCCAGCTTGCCAGGATCACGAGATCGACGATATCCGAGCGCGACGCGACGAGGTCCTCAACAGGCTCCCGGTTCAGGAAGCGCCGCTTGAGTTCGTCGTTTGCGTCCTTGAGCAGCGTTCGCAAGGCGGCGACGCTCGTCGACCCGTGCTCGAGCGAGGACCGAAGCGCGGCCAGGTCCGCACGCTGCTCCGGCGGCGCGGCAGCGGTCGTCGAGCTTACGCTGGCATCCACTTCAGTTTGCCGCGTCGCCGGCGCCGAGCGTCAGCACCTCGAAACCCGAGTCGGTGACGAGCACGGTGTGCTCCCACTGTGCCGACAGCGAGTGGTCCTTGGTCACGACCGTCCAGCCGTCGGCGAGCAGCTTCACTTCGCGCTTGCCCGCATTGACCATCGGCTCGACGGTTATGGTCATTCCCCGTGTGAGTTGCATCCCTGTGCCGGGTCTGCCGTAGTGGAGCACCTGGGGGTCTTCGTGAAATACCCGGCCGATGCCGTGGCCGCAGTATTCGCGCACCACCGTGAAACGGTTTCGCTCGACGTGGGACTGCACGGCGTGACCGATGTCACCGAGCCGCGCGCCCGGCCGGATGGCGCGAATGCCTTCCCACATGCCTTCGAAACACACGCGCGACAGGCGCTCGGCGATCACGGGCGCCTTGCCGACGTGAAACATGCGGCTCGTGTCGCCGTGGTACCCATCCTTGATCACCGTGATGTCGATGTTGACGATATCGCCGTTTCGCAACACCCGGTCACCGGGTATGCCGTGACAGACCACGTGATTGACCGATGTGCAGATCGACTTCGGAAACCCCTTGTAATTGAGCGGAGCGGGAATTGCCCCGAGCGGTCCGACGATGAACTCGTGGCATATGCGGTCGAGTTCGCCGGTAGAGATTCCAGGGCGCACATGATCGCCGATCATGTCGAGAACGCTTGCGGCAAGCCGTCCGGCAACCCGCATCTTCTCCTGTTCTTCAATGGTTTTGATCGTGGCGGCCATGACGGTGCATGCGGTGCGGACGGACCGCGCAGTCAGTGGGGACAAGAAACGTGTGGCAGCGTTGTTGCTGTCCGGTCGCTATGGTATAAAGCGCGCGCCTTTGAGGCAATTTAAAGACACACACGTGTCGCGTCTCGTCAGCCGGGTGCTCCTGCGGTTCGCCGCCGGGGTTGCTGGCGGGGACACGTGGAGGACTAACCCGACTGAGGAGCTTCCATGGCCGACGTCACGATGTGCCGGATGCTGGAAGCGGGCGTGCATTTCGGGCACCAGACCCGCTTCTGGAACCCGAAGATGGCTCCATACATCTTCGGCGAGCGCAACAAGATTCATATCGTCAATCTCGAGCAGACGCTGCCGATGTACAGGGAGGCAGTGGAGTTCGTCCGCAGGCTCGTCGCGGACGGCGGCAAGATCCTGTTCGTCGGGTCCAAGCGCGCGGCGCGCCAGGCGGTCGCCGAGGAGGCCGTGCGCTGTGGAATGCCGCATGTGAGCCAGCGGTGGCTCGGCGGCATGCTCACGAACTTCAAGACGATCCGTCAGTCCGTCAAGAGGCTGCACGAACTCGAAGAGTTGACCGATGCGGGCGGCGGCGACTTCACGAAGAAGGAAATGCTCGAACTCGCGCGCGAACGCGACAAGTTGCTGCGAGCCCTTGGCGGCATCAAGGAAATGGAGTCGTTGCCCGACGCCGTGTTCGTGGTTGACGTCGCGCATGAGGAGATTGCCGTCCGGGAGGCGAAAAAGCTCGGAATCGCCGTCGTTGCGGTGGTCGATACGAATTGCTCGCCCGACGGCATCGATTACACGATTCCGGGCAACGACGACGCGATGCGGGCCATCCGGCTCTATACGGAAGGCATCGCCGACGCGGTGCTTGACGGCAAGGCGTCACTGCCGGAGGTACCCGTCGGCGAGGGCGATTTCATCGAGCTCGACGAAGAAGGCCGACCGATTGCCGAACCCGCATCGACACCGGGGCGACAGCGGCCGAAGGGGAGGAGCACGAAGCAGGCGACGGTGACGACCCGGACGAGGGTCAGATCCAAGGTTGCAGCCACCGCGCCGGAATCGAGCGAGGCGGCAGCATCCGACGAAACCGCGCCATCGGGCGGACCCGCCGCGCCGGAGGACGCGGCTGCCGAGGCCGCGGAACAGGCAAAGGCTGCGGCGCCGACCGACGCTGTGGAACCAGCCGAGGCTGCAGAGTCGCCGGTCGCTGCAGAAACGTCACAAGCCGAGGCGCCGTCCGAGGCTGCCGAGTCAGCGGAAGCTGCCGAGTCAGCGGAAGCTGCCGAATCGAGCGGCGAGGCCGACGACGGCAAGGCTCCGGCGGCGGCGCCGACCGAGGAAGCTTCCGCGGAGAAATCGGCCGACTAGGCCGCCGGATCGGGCGGCGACTGCCGCCGCGGCGCGGCCTTCATCCATTTGCAAACGAGGCTCTGCGATGCAGATTAAACCGGCACAGGTCAAGGCACTGCGCGAACGCACAGGCGCGGGCATGATGGACTGCAAAAAGGCGCTCGTCGAAGCCGGCGGCGACATCGATGCGGCTTCAGACCTGCTGCGCAAGGCGGGGCAGGCGAAGGCGGACAGAAAGGCGTCGCGTATCGCCGCGGAAGGGCAGGTGCTCGTCGCCGGCGATGCGGACGGCGGGCGCTACGCGCTGCTGGAAATCAATTCCGAAACCGATTTTGTCGCGAAGGACGGGAACTTCCGCGAGTTCACGGCACTCGTGGCGCAGGCGGTGCTCGACCATGCGCCGGCTTCGGTCGAGGCGCTCATGGAACTGGACACTGGCGGTGCGACCGTGAGCGAATTGCGCCAGGCGCTCATCAGCAAGATCGGCGAGAACATCGTCGTGCGCCGGTTCACGAGGCTCGAGAGTTCCGACACCGTCGGTTCGTACGTCCACATGGACCGGATCGGCGTGGTCGTGGATCTTGACGGCGGCAGCGAGGAGCTCGCGCGCGACCTCGCGATGCACGTTGCTGCGGCATCGCCAAGCTACGTTTCCATCGACGATGTGCCCGAGGACGAGGTTGCAAGGGAGACGGAGATACTCTCGGCCCAGGCGGCCCGGACGGGGAAACCCGATCACATCGTCAGCAAGATCGTCGAAGGGCGGCTCAGAAAGCACTTCGACGAAGTGACCCTGACGGGACAGCAGTTCGTCAAGGACACCGACACGAAAGTCGGTCAGTTGCTCGCGCAGCAAGGCGCCACGGTCAAGCGTTTCGTTCGCTTCGAGGTCGGCGAAGGCATCGAAAGGAAGCAGGCCGGCTTTGGAGAAGAGGTCGCCGCTTTGCTATAAAGGCTGGCGCCGCGGCGTATCGCCGCGAGCCTTGGGGGGCTTGATGGCGCAAGACTCGCCAGCATATCGGCGGATACTGCTCAAACTCAGTGGCGAAGCGCTGTTGGGCAGCCAGCAATACGGTATCGATCCGCCCGTCATCCTGCGAATTGCGACCGAGGTTGCCGAAATCGCTTCCCGGGGCGTTGAGGTCGGGCTCGTCATCGGCGGCGGCAACATCTTTCGCGGCGCCGGACTCGCGGAGGCCGGCATGGACCGTGTCACGGCCGATCACATGGGCATGCTGGCCACGGTCATCAACGCGCTCGCGCTGCAGGATGCCCTCGAACGTCAGGGGGTGTATGCGCGCGTCATGTCGGCGCTGCAGATCCATGAAGTGTGCGAGGACTACATACGCCGCCGGGCCGTGCGGCATCTCGAGAAAGGCCGGCTCGTGCTCTTCGCCGCGGGTACGGGCAACCCGTTTTTCACGACCGACACCGCGGCGAGCCTCAGGGCGATCGAGATCGGCGCCGATGTCCTGATCAAGGCCACCAAGGTCGACGGCGTCTATTCCGCCGACCCCGTGGTCGATCCGGAAGCCGTGCGCTACGGCTCGCTGTCGTTCGATAAGGTTCTTTCGGACAAGCTCAATGTCATGGATGCGACGGCGATCGTCATGTGCCGCGACAACGATCTGCCGCTCGTCGTGTTCAATCTCAACAATCCGGGCGATCTCGTGCGCGTCGCGTGCGGCGCGCCGCTCGGGACCTCGGTCACGAACACGCTGTCAGCCACAGGCACCAACTCATGATGGAAGACGTCAAAAAGGAAGCCGACGTGAGGATGCAGCGCAGCATCGAGTCGCTCAGGGGAGAGTTTCGGCGCCTGCGGACCGGCCGCGCGAACATCGGCCTGCTCGAGCACCTCACCGTCGAATACTATGGAGCGCAGGTTCCGGTGAACCAGGTCGCGACGCTGAGCGTCGAGGATGCACGCACGCTTACGGTCACGCCCTGGGAGAAACCCATGGTTGCGGTTGTCGAGAGAGCGATCCTGAACTCCGACCTCGGACTGACGCCGATGTCGGCGGGCACCGTGATACGCGTTCCGGTACCGGCCATGACGGAGGAGCGCCGCAAGGAACTCGTCCGCATCGTGCGCGGCGAAGCAGAGACCGGCCGCATCGCCCTGCGCAACATTCGCCGTGACGCGCTCGGTTCGCTCAAGGAACTGCTCAGGGAAAAAATGATCACCGAGGACGAAGATCATCGCGCGCATGACGATATCCAGAAGATCACGGACCGCAACGTGGCGGCAATCGACGCTCTGCTCAGCGAGAAAGAAGCGGAGATCATGGAGTTTTGAGACTCCGACACCGTGACTGACGGCCGCAATTCGCCGAGTCGGCCGCTGGCGGCGCGCGTCGTCACCGCACTCGTGCTCGGCGGAGCTGCCACGACAGGCATCCTGCTGCTTCCGACAGCGGCGGTCGCGGTGCTGCTTGGCGCGTTCGTGCTGGCGGGAAGCTGGGAATGGGCCAGGTTTGCGAAGTGCGGGTCGCGCGCTCGCGGAGTCTACGTCGTCGCTCTGGCCTTGCTCATGTTCGCGACCTTTCCGCGGGCGGCGTTGCTTGTCGACGCTGTGCTCGTTGTCGCGCTGGCGGGTTGGCTCGTTGCGGCGTACGGGCTGGCTGTCTGGCCGCGTCCCCTGCCCGCGGCGGCGATAGCGGCCGTCGGTATCGCTGCGCTACTTCCGGGCTGGCTGCTCCTGACCCATATCCACGGTGCAGGGCCGCGAGGGCCGTGGCTCGCGTTTGCCGGTCTGGCGCTCGTTGCGGCAGCCGACATCGGCGCGTTTTTCGTCGGCCGTGCGATCGGCCGCACGAAGCTCGCGCCGCGAATCAGCCCCGGCAAGACCCGGGAAGGCGTCGGCGGCGGGATCGGCCTTGCCGCTGTGGCGGCCCTGCTTGCGAGCCACGCGCTCGCCGTGCCGGTGCCGGCCATTCTTGCGACCGCGGTCGCGATGGCTGCCGCGTCCGTCATCGGCGACCTCACGGTCAGCATGCTCAAGCGCAACGTCGGTGCGAAGGACAGCGGCGGTGTGCTGCCCGGGCACGGCGGCGTCATGGATCGGATCGATGGAATGACAACCGCGATACCCGTCTACGCGCTCGGTCTCGAAATCTTCGGGCTCCTCGGCTGACAGGCCGCGGCAGGATTGACGCGGATCCTGCGCCATGCGCGGCGTGCCGTGACCGCGAAACATTACGATTTCGTCAGATACGCCGTTTTTCGGATGTCGGGCCGGAACCGGGCACGGCGGCAGCTGTCAGTTCAGTCGTGGGGTGCATGTTCCCGGCCGCGCGCAGCCGCCTGTGGGGTTTCGATGCCGGTGCGGGTCCGCGCACCGTACCCGACGAATGGGTAGAATAACCGCAGGCACAACTCAACGAGGTTGGCTCCGGATCCGGCAATGGTGGATCTCGCACTTTCCATAATCGCCTTCATCGTCGCCATCGGCGTACTCGTGTCCGTGCACGAATACGGGCATTTCATCGTGGCCAGGAAGCTGGGTTTCAAGGTCCTGCGGTTCTCGGTCGGTTTCGGGCGGCCGCTGTGGCGCTGGCAGGGCGGGGCGCCGGATCACGTCGAGTACTGGTTGTCGTCCGTGCCGTTGGGCGGTTACGTCAAACTGCTCGACGAGCGCGAGGGCCCGGTTGACGAAGCCGAACGCCACCGCGCCTTCAACCGCCGCCCGATCCCGCACCGCATCGCCGTGTTGGCTGCCGGCCCCGGTTTCAACTTCCTGTTCGCGATCTTCGCTTACTGGGTCATGTTCGTGTCCGGCATTCCGGCGCTCAAGCCGGTCGTCGGGGCGGTATCGGAAGGATCGGTCGCCGCGGTTGCGGGTTTGCGCGCCGATGACGAAATCAGGGCTGTCGGAGGCAAGCCGACAGCGACCTGGGAACAGGCGGTGATCGCGATTCTCGACGAGTTGCTCGCGGATGGCCGGATCGAACTCGATGTCAGCGATGCAGCCGGCACCGAGCGCTTCGTGGAACTTGACGTACGAGATCGGGTGTCGGAACTCACGGAGCCCGAGGCGCTTTTCAGCGGTCTCGGAATCAGGCCCGGTCCGACGATGCCACCTGACATCGAGCGTGTGGATCCTGATTCTCCGGCCGAGCGGGCCGGGCTCACGGCCGGCGATCGGGTGCTCAGCGTCGACGGCGAGCCCATCGAAAGCTGGCAGGCCTGGCTCGAGACGATCCGGGCGCGGCCGGGCGAGACCGTCTCGCTGCTCGTGCTCAGGGAGAATCGCGAAGTCGAACTCGCGTTGCGTGTCGATGCCGGCGAGAGCGTCGGTCAGGTTGTCGCCCGCAGTCCATCGAGCTTGCCGGACGACGTCGTGGAACGGATTGCGGACGACGAGCGCTACGGGGTCGTCGAACTGACCATGCTGATCGGTGAGGTCGAGGAGAATGGCGAGCGTGTCGGCCGCATCGGCGCCTGGCGTCCATCGCAACTGCCCGACGATGTGCTGGAGCGCATCCGGTCCGAGGAGCGCTACGGCGTCGTGGAAGGGCTGTACCGGGGTGCCGCAAAGACCTGGGAGATGACCGCGCTGACCGTGCGCATGCTGGGGCGCATGGTGATCGGCGACGTGTCGCTCAGAAACGTCTCAGGTCCCATCTCGATCGCCGCCTACGCCGGTGACAGCGCCGAGGCCGGATTCACCGCATTTCTCGCGTTTCTGAGTATCGTCAGCATCAGTCTCGGCATCATGAATCTCCTGCCGATTCCGCTGCTCGATGGCGGGCAGATCGTCTATCAGCTCGCCGAATGGCTCAAGGGCTCGCCGCTGTCCGAGCGCGCCATGCTCGTCGGCCAGCAACTTGGTATCGTGTTTCTCATCGTCTTGATGAGTTTCGTGTTCTACAACGACATAAGCAGGATGTTCAGCTAATGATGCATGTACGCCTGACTCGAACGATCGCCTGTCTTGCCGGCCTGATTGCGGCCGCACCCGTTGCGGCGCAGTTGCCGTTCGTCGTCCAGAACTTCCAGGTGGAAGGGGCACAGCGGATTTCCGAAGGCACGATCTACAACTACCTGCCCCTCAACATCGGCGACACGGTCGACGAACAGGTCGTTCGCGAGTCGATCCGCGCGATTTACTCGACGGGTTTCTTCCAGGACATCGAGATACGCCGCGACGGTGACACGCTGGTCATCGCCGTGCTCGAACGGCCGACGATCGAGGAGTTCACGTTCTCCGGTAACGAGGACATCGAGGACGAGGATCTCGAACGCTCGCTCCGCGACGTCGGCCTCGCCCAGGGCAGGATTTTCGACCGGTCCGTGCTCGACGAAGTCCAGCAATTTCTGACCGACGAGTACTACGGCCGCGGAAAGTACGGTGCGCTTGTCGAGGCGACCGTAGAGGACCTCTCCGACAACCGCGTTCGCGTGGAGATCGAGATCGTGGAAGGCGAACGCGCGCAGATCCGGCAGATCAACATTGTCGGCAACAGCCGGTTCGGCGACGAGGACATCCTCGACGGTTTCGAACTGACCACGGGCAACTGGCTGTCGTTCATCCGTGACGACAACCGCTATTCGAAGGAGGCTCTCGAGGGCGACATCGAGACGCTCAGGTCGTTCTACATGGACCGCGGCTACGCCGACTTCCGCCTGGACGGTCAGCCCGTGGTCACGATATCGCCGGACAAGAAGGACATCTTCGTCACGATCAGTGTCGACGAAGGCGACCTGTATGTGATCTCCGACGTGCGTCTGGCCGGCGACACGGCCGTCCCGGAAGAGGAACTCAACGCGCTGATCCTGTCTCAGCCGGGGCAGATTTTCTCCCAGCAGCTTCTGACGTTCAGCGAGGAGGCGATGCGAATCCGCCTTGGGCGCGACGGTTACGCATTTCCGCAGATTCAGGCCGTGCCCGAGCTCGACGAGGAAACGCGGGAAGTCGCCGTGACGTTCTTCGTCGACGCGCAGAGCCGGGTCTACGTGCGGCGCATCAATTTCAATGGCGCCGACAACGTCAACGACGAGGTGTTCCGGCGCGAGATGCGCCAGTTCGAGGGCGGCTATCTGTCCAACGATCTGCTGGAGCGCTCGAAGATCCTTCTGCAGCGCCTGCCGTACGTCGAGACCGTCGATTACGAAACCGTGCCCGTGGCGGGGAGTCCCGATCTCGTCGATGTCCAGTTCGCAATCGAAGAGGGCCTGCCGGGACAATTCGGTGGCAGCGTCGGCTACTCGGGAACGCAGGGCGTCATCCTCGGCGGAAACTTCATCCATTCGAATTTCATGGGCACCGGCAACCGGGTCGCGCTGAACCTCACGGGTGGGGAGTACTACAAGGTCTACGACCTGAGCTTCACCGACCCATACCGAAACATGGACGGTCTGCAGAGGTCGATCCAGTTCTCCTACCAGGACATCGAGCAATTCACGTCCGTCGCTTCGCAGTTCTCCACGACCACGATGACCGCCGGCCTCAACTGGGCCTATCCGATCACGGAGTACCAGCAACTCAGATTCGGGTTCTCCTACCAGAGCGCCGAATTGATCACGAGCTACTACAGCTCCCAGCAGGCGCGCGAGTGGGTCCTGAACAACGGCAATCAGATTGACATTGGCGGCCCGAATTCCGCGATCGCGGCAACCGAGACCCAGTCTTTCGAACTGGTCGCGGGCTGGGCTTTCGATTCGCGCAACCGGGTGCTCTTTCCCGACAGCGGCATGCGGCTCAGCATGAACCTGCAGGCCGCCGTGCCCGGCAGCGAGGTCGAGTATTACGTCGCCCGAATGGATTTCACCAAGTACTTCCGGCTGCCTGGCGCCTGGCGCTTCAAGATCAACTCGGAGCTCGCGCTCGGAGAAGGCTACGGTGAGACCACCGCACCGCCGCCGTTTCGCAACTTCTTCGGCGGCGGGCCCGGCACGGTTCGGGGCTTCAAGGAAAGCTGGATGGGGCCGATCGATTCGCTCGGCAACCCCTACGGCGGCAACATGCTGGTTGCCAATCAGCTCGAACTCATCCTGCCGACGCCGGGCAAGCTCGGCAATTCGACGCGAATCTCGCTCTTCTACGATATCGGCAATGTGTTCTCCACCGGCGGCGTGACGTTCTACGACAGGACCGGCGTCAACAAACTCGAATACGATTTCGATTATGATAATTTGAAGCAGTCGGTGGGGCTTGCCGTAGAATGGCTCGCTCCGCTCGGTCTCTTGCGTTTCAGCTACGCGTCACCGCTGAATGCGCAAGACGAGACGGACTACCTGTGGGGCGACGAGATCGAAAGGTTCCAGTTCTCCATCGGCAACGCATTTTGAATTTTTGAGGGACTGAACTCATGACGAGGAAACAGCGCGTGGCGACCCGGGTCGCGCTGCTTGCCACGGCGTTTGCGGCCGTTACCGCCTTTGCGCAGGCGCCGCTGAGGATCGGCGTCGTCAATGTCGGCATCCTGCTCGAGCAAGCGCCTCAGACACAGGAAGCCATGGCCGCGCTCGAAGCCGAGTTCGCGCCTCGCCAGCGCGACCTTGTCGCGTTGCAAACCGCGCTGCAGGAGAAGCAGGAAACGTATCAGCGCGACTCTTCGGTCATGGGCGAAGAGGAGCGCGTCAGCCTCGAACGGCAGATTCGCGACGAACAACGCGACCTGCAGCGCGAAAACAACGAGCTCAACGAGGACTTCAACCTGCGGCGCAACGAGGAGCTCGGCAACCTGCAGGCCTCGTTGCTTCAGGCGGTGCAGGCGTACGCGAGGGAGACCGGCTTCGACCTCGTCGTGGCCGACGTTCTGTATTACAGCACCGCCGTTGACATCACCCAGGACGTGCTGGAATCGATACAGGCCGGCTTTCAACAATCCGGCAGTGAGGAATAATGTCTCTGGCCTGCGCGAGCCCGCGCAGCCGGTGACCCTCGGTGAGCTCGCTGGTCTTTACGGTTGCGAGCTCGATGGCGACAGCCGCGCTGTCGTTGACCGCGTAGCGACCTTGTCGGGCGCAGGTCCCGGCGCCGTAAGTTTTCTGGCCAACCCTCACTTTCGCAGCCAACTGCACGACACCCGAGCCGCTGCCGTCGTTCTCGAGGAACGGCACCAGGCGGACTGTCCCGTCGCGAGCCTGGTCAGCTCGAACCCCTACGCGACCTACGCTCGAATCGCGGCGTTCCTGCATCCGCCGCGCGACGTCGAACCGGGCGTGCACGCCACCGCAACGATCGCTGCCGACGCGCTCGTTGCCGAGTCGGCGTGCATCGGCCCGAACGTCGTGATCGGCTCGGCGAGCGTCGTCGGCGAGGGGGCGATGCTTGGCGCCGGCAGCGTGATCGGTGCCGACGTACGGATTGGAGCCGCCTCGCGCCTGCTGGCTCGCGTAACCGTGCTCGACGGCGTAAGCGTCGGAGCGCGCTGCGTGATTCACCCCGGAGTCGTGATCGGGTCGGACGGTTTCGGCTTTGCCGAGGACGACGGCGAGTGGGTGAAGGTTCCCCAGCTTGGTGGAGTCACGATCGGCGACGACGTCGAGATCGGCGCCAACACGACGATCGATCGAGGCACGATCGAGAACACGGTCATAGAGGATGGCGCCAAGCTCGACAATCTCGTGCAGATCGCTCACAACGTCCGCGTCGGCGCGCATACCGTCATGGCGGCGATGTCAGGTGCCGCCGGAAGCACCAGGATCGGCCGGCGCTGCAAGGTCGGGGGCGGCGTCGTCATGATCAACCATCTGGAGATCTGCGACGATGTCATGTTCACGTTCAGAAGCGTCGTGACGAAATCCATTCGAGAGCCTGGCGTTTACGGCGGCAGCCTGCCGGCCGAGCAGGCGCAGCGCTGGCGGCGCAGCGCCGCCCGCTTCCGGCAACTCGACGCGCTCGCGGAGCGCCTTCGGGCCATCGAACGGACGGGATTCCCGGGACGGGCCGACGGGAACGGTCCGCAAGGACGGGACAATGGCTGAATCGCACTCACTGGACATCGAAGGGGTACTGCAGCGCCTGCCGCATCGCTTCCCGTTTCTTATGGTCGATCGGGTTACCGAGGTCGTTCCGGGCAAGTCGATCGTGGCGATCAAGAACGTCAGCATCAACGAAGATCACTTCGTCGGGCACTTTCCGGACCATCCCGTCATGCCGGGCGTGCTTGTCATCGAGGCCCTGGCGCAGGCGAGCGGCGTGCTTGCCTGGGAGAGCGCAACGGCAGCAGAGCAAAGTGTGAGAATTCTCTACCTCGTCGCGATTCGCAGTGCGCGCTTCAAGCGAACGGTGAGGCCGGGCGATCAGCTCGTGCTCAAGGCCGAGCTGACGGCCCGCAAGCAGGCCCTGTGGCGCTTCGAGTGCCGCGCCGAAGTGGACGGCGAATCGGTTGCCGAGGCCGAGATCCTCATGGCGACCAGGAAAGAGCCTTGATCGACAGACGTGCCGTCGTCGATCCTTCGGCCATCGTTCACGACGACGCGTATGTCGGACCCTACGCGGTGATCGGCGCGGACGTCGAGATCGGTCCGGGCTGCAGCATCGATGCGCACGCGGTCATCCGGGGACCGACAACGATGGGCGCCGACAATCACGTGTTTTCGTTCGCCTCGGTGGGCGACGACCCGCAGGACAAGAAATTCGGCGGCGAGCGAACCGAGCTCGTCATCGGCGCGCGCAACACGATCCGCGAGTACTGCACGATCAATCGAGGCACCGTGCAGGACCAGGGGGTGACCCGGGTCGGCAATGACAACTGGATCATGGCCTACTCCCATATCGCGCACGACTGCGTGGTCGGGGACCACACGATTTTTGCGAACAATGCGTCGATCGCCGGTCACGTGCATGTCGGCGACCATGTGTTGCTCGGCGGATTTACGGCCGTGCACCAGCACTGCGTGCTTGGTCAGAGTTCGCTGTGCAGCATGTTCAGTTACGTGACCAAGGACATACCAGCCTTTGTGACCGTGTCCGGTCGGCCGATCAGGCCGCGCGGCATCAACACCGAGGGACTCAGGCGGCGCGGCTTGTCATCCGCCGCGATCCGTAACATTCGCGATGCCTATCGCGTCGTCTACAGGCAGGGATCGAATCTCGAGGAAGCCGTTGCCGAACTCGAGGCGCGCCTCGAGTCCCAACCGGAACTTGAGCCGTTCGTAAGCTCGCTGACGCATGGTTCGCGCGGCATCGTCCGCTAAGGGGCCGGCACGGCGGCGCACGCGCATTGCGCTCGTCGCGGGCGAGGTTTCGGGCGACACGCTCGGTGCGGGCCTGATCGACGCGATCCGGGAGCGGGAGCCCGATGCCACGTTCCACGGCATCGCCGGCCAACACATGATCGATTCAGGTTGCGAGCCATGGCACCGCATCGAGGAGCTGTCGGTCATGGGCCTGGCCGAGGTGCTGCCGCACCTGCCGCGTCTGCTCAGGCTGCGCCGCCGGCTCATCGCTCGCATCGTCGGATTGCGCCCGGATGTGTTCGTGGGAATCGATTCATCCGACTTCAACCTGCCGGTAGCGGCAGCGGTCAGGGCTGCCGGCATTCCGGCGGTGCAATACGGGAGTCCGCAGGTCTGGGCGTGGCGCCAGTCCAGAGTGTCAAAAGTGCGCAAGGCCACCGATCTTGTGCTGTGTCTGTTGCCTTTTGAGACGGAGTTCTACGCGGCGCATGACGTCACTGCCCGATTTGTCGGACATCCGCTCGCAGATGCGATCCCGCTCGAAGTCGACGCTGGGCGGGCGAAGGCGGAGCTCGGGTTGCCGGTGACCGGCCCGGTCGTTGCGATCCTGCCCGGCAGCCGGAAAGCCGAAGTTGCACGCTTGAGCGAGCCGTTTCTCGCAACGGCGCAATGGTTGCAACGCGAGCGCCCTGATTTGCGATGCGTCGTCGCCCTTGCGAACGCACCGGCCGGGGAGATCTGCCGCGCGGCGGCGAACCGCCTCAAACTCGATCCGCCGCCGCTCCAGGTCACGGGACGGGCGCGCGAGGTGCTCGCGGCCGCCGACGCCGTGTTGACGGCGTCCGGTACGGCGACGCTTGAAGCGCTGCTGCTGAAACGGCGCATGGTCGTGGCGCACCGCCTTTCCGGCCTGACGTATTGGCTTGCCCGGCGCATGGGAATCCAGCGCCTGCCGCACTTCTCGCTGCCGAACCTGCTTGCCGGACACCCGCTCGTACCCGAATTTGTTCAGCGCGATGTCCGGCCCGATATACTTGGACCGGCGCTGTTGCGCTGCCTCGAGACCGATGCGAATGCGCCCGGTTTTCGGGACGAGTTCATTGCCATCCATGAGCAACTCAGGCAAGACGCCAGCGCGTCGGCCGCCGATGCCGTGCTGAAACTGGCCTTGCGGGAACCTGTGCCCTGATGTCGATGATCCACCACGAGCCGGCGACTGTGGCGACGGGCGCCATCGTCGCAGGTGTCGACGAAGCGGGGCGAGGTCCTCTGGCCGGCCCCGTCATCGCTGCGGCCGTCATTCTCGATGCCGCGCGGCCGGTGGCCGGCTTGCGCGACTCAAAGCTCCTGACCGAACGCCGGCGGACTCGGCTCGCTCGCGAGATTCGCCGCAACGCGGTCGCGTTCGCGCTTGCAGCCGCGGCGCCGGGCGAAGTCGATGAACTCAACGTCCTGCAGGCCACTTTGCTCGCGATGGAGCGGGCTGTGCTCGGTCTGGCGGTGCGGCCGGATCTCGTGCGCGTGGACGGCAACCGCGCCCCGTCGTTCAGGCGCCACCCCGGCCGCTACCGGACCGAAGCGGTCGTTCGCGGCGACCAGAGCGTGGCTTGCATCAGCGCGGCATCGATACTGGCGAAGGTCTGCCGCGACCGCCTGATGCGACGGTGGCATCGTGCTTACCCGGGCTACGGCTTCGACCGCAACAAGGGCTACCCGACGCGCGAGCACATCGATGCGCTCCAACGGCTCGGTCCCTGTGCGATCCATCGCATGAGTTTCGCGCCGCTTGCTCGCGGTCCGGGATTTCGACGGGCGGCCGGACAATGACTGGCTTCGTTCACCTGCGCGTTCACACCGAGTATTCGCTGGTCGACAGCATCGTGCGTGTGAAGGCGTTGGCCGAGAAGGCCGTAGCGCTTGGCATGCCGGCAATCGCGATGACCGATCAGTCAAACGTGTCGGCGCTCGTGAAGTTCTACCGCGAGACCGTGGCGAGAGGCATAAAGCCCATCGTGGGCGCGGACATCCGAATCGCACAGTCGCGTGAGGACAGTGAACCGACGCAGTTGACGCTGCTGTGCATGAATACCGAAGGCTACGGGCGGCTGACGCGGCTCCTGTCCCTCGGTCATGAGCTCGGGCCCTGCCATGGGCGCACTGTCATTCTCAACGAGTGGCTTGAGCCGCAAGCGCTCGAAGGTCTGATCGCGCTTTCAGGCGCTCAATGCGGAGAACTCGGCCGTGCGATCCTGAGCACGACCTCCGGGCGTCGTGCCGAGGACGTGCTCGAGGAGTGGCTCGGGCGCATGCCGGGCCGCTTCTACATCGAGTTGCAGCGCCTGGGCAGGAGCGACGAGACGGCCTACGTCCGTCAGGCGGTCGAACTCGCGGCGACTCACAGCGTACCGTTACTCGCTACGAACGAGGTGTGCTTCCTCGACCGCGACGACTTCGATGCGCATGAGACGCGGGTCGCGATCGCCGGGGGCTGGACGGTCGAGGATCCGAACCGGCCGAAGGACTACAGCGCCGAGCAGTTTCTGAAGTCGTCAGACGAAATGGCGGCCCGCTTCGCGGACCTGCCCGAAGCGCTGGCCAATACCGTGGAGGTGGCCAGGCGCTGCAGCTTCGAACTCGATCTCGAGCGAAGGTTCATGCCGCAATACGAGATAGAGGGCGGCCAATCGGCCGAGTCCCATCTGCGCGAGAGGTCCAGTGACGGAATCGCTGCACGCCTGCGCAACTCCGGTGTCGTCGATGCGGACCGTCAGGACGCGTATCGCAAGCGCCTCGAAAGCGAACTCGGCGTCATCTGCAATACGGGTTTCGAGGGTTACTTTCTCATCGTTGCCGATTTTGTCGCCTGGGCGCGCGAGCAGGCGATTCCGGTGGGTCCTGGCCGGGGATCCGGAGCCGGATCGCTGGTCGCCTATGCGCTCGGCATCACTGACCTCGATCCGATCGTCCACGATCTTCTGTTCGAACGATTTCTGAATCCGGAACGCGTTTCGCTGCCCGATTTCGACATCGACTTCTGTATCGACGGACGCGACCGGGTTATCGACCATGTCGCGCGTCGCTACGGCGCCGACCATGTATCGCAGATCGTGACGTTCGGCACGATGGCGGCCCGTGCCGTCGTGCGCGATGTCGGGCGTGCGCTCGGTCAGCCCTACGGCTTTGTCGATCGCATCGCGAGGCTCATTCCGTTCGAGCTCAAGATAACCCTCGACAAGGCCCTCGAGGACGAAGAGGAACTGAGTCGGCTCTATTCGGCAGACCCTCAAGTCCGGTCGATAATCGACCAGGCGCGCCGGCTTGAGGGGCTGGCCCGCAACGTCGGTACCCATGCCGGCGGCGTGGTGATCGCGCCCGCTCCCCTGACGCGGTTCATGCCGCTGTACCGCGATCCCGAAGGCGCTTCCCTGACCCAGTTCGACAAGGACGACGCCGAAGCGCTGGGGCTCGTGAAGTTCGATTTCCTCGGTCTGAAGACACTGACGATCATCGACAAGGCGGTCGGGACCATCAATCGAAGCCGCACGGCGCGCGGCGAGGAGCCGATCGATCTCGACGCGATCGGGTTTGACGACAAGAAGACCTACGACCTGCTCAATACGCTCAACACCACCGCGGTATTTCAGCTCGAGTCTCGCGGGATGCGCGATCTGATCAGGCGGATCGGTCCGGACCGCTTCGGCGATATCGTTGCGATCGTCGCGCTGTTCCGTCCGGGTCCCATGCGCATGGCCGACGACTTCATCAATCGCAAGCAGGGCCAGGATCAGATCGACTATCTCCATCCGGAACTCGAGCCGGTGTTGCGTTCGACCTACGGCGTGATCCTCTACCAGGAACAGGTCATGCAGATTGCGCGGATACTGGCCGGCTATTCGCTCGCAGGCTCCGATCTGCTGAGGCGCGCGATGGGCAAGAAGGATGCCGGGGAGATGGCCAAACAGCGCGCCGTCTTTCTCGAGGGCGCCCGCAAGCGTGGCGTCGAACCCGGGCTCGCCGAGCACATCTTCAACCTCATGGAGAAGTTTGCGGAGTACGGATTCAACAAGTCGCATTCGGCGGCCTACGCCGTCATCGCCTATCAGACGGCGTGGCTCAAGGCGCATCATCCGGTCGCATTCATGGCCGCCGTCATGACGGCGGACCTCGACGATACGGACAAGCTCATCATCCTCAAGGATGAGTGTGGCGTGTTCGGTATCGGTATCGATACGCCGAACGTGAACCGTTCCGATTGCGGTTTCACCAGGCTCGGCGAGCGCAGGATCAGCTACGGCCTGGCGGCGGTCAAGGGCGTCGGCCAGGGCCTCGCCGAAGCGATCGTGGCCGAGCGATCTGCGCGCGGCCGATTCGAGAACCTGCTGGACTTCTGCAGCCGGGTCGATCCCAACAAGCTCAACCGTCGGGCTCTGGAGGCGCTGGCGCGTGCCGGCGCACTTGACGAACTCGGCGAGAACCGGCCGACGCTGCTGGCCGCAATCGGCGACACGCTGCAATTTGCCCAACGCCACGCACGCGACGATTCGGCCGGCCAGAGCACGCTGTTCGGCCGCGAGGACTCCGGCGGGGCGCTCTCTCAGGTGCTTGCCGCCGTCGACGACTGGAGCAGCCGGGAACGGCTTGCCGCCGAGCGCGAGAGCCTGGGCTTGTACCTGAGCGGCCATCCCTTCGACGAGTACGCTCAGCACTGCAGGCACTTCACCGACGGTTCAATTGCAAATGTTGTCGCCAGGTTGTCGGCTGATGCGCAGCACACGCGAGCGCGCATGAGCGCGACGCTGGCCGGCATGGTCATGGACCTCAGGCGGCGGGGAAACTCGATGACGATCGTTGTCGACGACAACTCGCGCAGCATCGAAGTCACACTGTTCGACGAGGTTCGCAGCCGCCACCAGCACCTGATCGCCCGGGATGCCTTGCTCGTCGTCGAGGGTCAGATCAGGTACGACCGTTTCCTCAATGACTGGTCCATGCTCGCCGAGAGCCTGCATGCGATAGACGAGGAGATCGAGCAACGGGCGAGGCGCCTCACGATTGCTCTTGACAGCGGCAACGGCAGCCGTCCGACGATCGAGAACATCAAGCGCCTCCTCGAGAACCACCGGGGCGGAAAGTGCGAGGTTTGCGTGAGGTATTGCGGTTCACTTGCTGGCGCAACCCTGACACTGGGGCAGGACTGGACGGTCAGGCCGACCCGCGACCTTCTCGAACGCCTCGGCCGCATGCTCGGCGAGAACCAGGTGTCGGTCCACTATCCGAAACACCTCGCCTGAGCAGACTGGCGCGCGCCGCACAGGCGCAGATCCCAGCCGATCGGCAATAAATCCGGACGCCGGCACGGCGGTTTCGCGGTTCAGGCTGTCACTTGCCAATCTTTGAAGATTGACGGTATCGTGCCGACAAAACCTCAAGTTGCACCGATATGGACCTGAAATTCCTTGGATTTGAGCAGCCGATCGCCGAGCTCGAAGCTCGGATCGCCGAGCTCCGGTTCGTCGGCGACGACTCCGAAATCAATATCAGCGAGGAGATCGAGCGGCTAAGGAAGCGCAGCGATTCGCTGACCCGTAGCATTTTCTCGAATCTCAGCGCCTGGCAGATCGCGCAGCTTGCGCGCCACCCGCAACGGCCGTACACGCTCGACTACATTGCCCGCTGCTTCACGGACTTCCAGGAACTGCACGGCGACCGGATGTACGCCGACGATCGATCGATCATTGCCGGTCTCGCGCGCCTGCAGGGTCAGCCGGTCGTCGTGATCGGGCATCAGAAAGGGCGCGACACCCGCGAAAGAGTCATGCGCAACTACGGCATGGCCCGGCCGGAAGGCTATCGCAAGGCGCAGCGCCTGATGCGACTGGCCGAGAGATTCGGGCTTCCGGTGGTGACATTGATCGACACCGCCGGAGCCTACCCTGGCGTCGGCGCCGAAGAACGCGGCCAGAGCGAGGCGATCGCGCGCAACCTTCTTACGATGGCGGGGCTCAGGACTCCGATCGTGAGCCTCGTGACCGGCGAAGGCGGTTCGGGCGGCGCGCTTGCGATCGGCGTCGCAGATCGCGTATTCATGCTGCAATACAGCATTTACTCGGTGATCTCGCCCGAAGGCTGCGCGTCGATTCTCTGGCGCAGCGCCGACAAGGCGGAGGCTGCGGCCGAGGCGCTCGGCATCACGGCTGAGCGGCTGCTCAAGCTCGGACTCGTCGACGAAGTCATCGCCGAACCCCTCGGCGGCGCGCATCGCGATCCGGCGGCGATGGGCGAAGCCGTGAAGAACGCGCTGCTGCAGGCGCTGGCCGAACTGCAGACCGTGCCGCGCGAGGAATTGATTACAGCACGGCGGAAAAAGCTCTTCGGGTTCGGCACCTACAAGGAAGGCTGAGCGCCGATGCCAGGCAGCTGCGCTGCTTCGCAGGCAGTCACGCTGTCGAGTAACGGGAAAGCCGTTGCGCCGGTTTGCGGGGAGGCGCACTACCGGTCGCTTGAGACGCGCGGTGAATACATCCGAAGTACGCCCTCGCGCGCGTTCCTGCGCGCGAGGGTCTCAAGCGACCGGTAGTGCAGCTACCCTTGCGTTTGTCGCAGCCGGAGGAGGCTCTGCCCGCACAGGGACAAAAGACATGGGAGACAGGCGAGCACAGGAGCCGTTTCTCGACGAACTGCAGGACGGGCTTGCCGCGCTCGTGCCGGACAAGGCGGTCGCACCGCGTTGGGCGGTGGCGTTCAGCGGCGGCGTCGATTCCACCGTTCTCCTGACTGCGCTCACGAGGCTCGGCATGCAGCCGCGGCTAGCGGCGCTGCACATCGACCACGCGACGCACCCCGCCTCGGGGGACTGGGCCGACGACTGTCGACGGGTCGCCGCCGATCTTGGCGTCGAGTTCCGCAGCAAGCGCGTCAGCGTCGATGCGGGCGCCGGTCGCGGTTTTGAAGCGGCGGCCCGCGAGGTTCGTTACGCTGCGCTCGGCGAACTGCTCGCACCGGGTGAAATCCTGCTTACGGCGCATCATGCCGACGATCAGTTCGAAACACTGTTGCTGCGCATGCTTCGCGGTGCCGGCGTCACGGGTCTGGGTGCGATCGCACCTCTGCGCGAGATGGCCGGAATCACCGTCGGGCGGCCCTTGCTTGCTTTCTCGCGCGCGCAGATCCTCGCGCAAGCCGATCGCTGGGGACTCGATTGGCTCGAGGATCCCGGCAACGCCGACCCTGTTCACGACCGGAATTTTCTGCGTGCGGAAATCGTGCCGCGCTTGACCGCTCGTTGGCCCGCCGCCGGCCGCACGGCCGCGCGCCTGGCAGGAAACATGCGCGAGGCGGACGATTTGCTTGAAGAACTCGCCGCGATCGATCTCGAACAGGCGGCGTCCGCGACCAGCATCGATCGCGAGCGGCTGCGGGTGCTTGAACCGGCGCGGCAGCGCAACGCGCTGCGTTTCGCAATCCGCGGGCGCGGTTTGCCCGTCCCGAGCGCAAGCCAGCTCGAGGAACTCAGGCGGAGCCTGTCGGTGACGCGACCCGACGCCAGTACGGCGGTGACCTGGCCCGGCGCCGAAGCGCGCGTGTACCGTGATCGTCTGTACCTGTTCGAGCCGCTGGCGCCGCCGCGGCCGCACAGCGCAACCGCGCGGCTCGCCCCCAACGAACCCTGGGAGGGGGTCGAGGGCCGGCTTGTCCTCGGACCCGGCGATGCCCCGGGTCTTCCCGATGCCTGGGTTCAGGCCGGACTCGAGGTGCGCTTTCGCCGCGGCGGCGAGCGATTGAAGCCGCTGAACCGCGCTCAGAGCCGACCGCTCAAGAGCCTGTTCCAGGAAGCCGGGATCGTGCCGTGGATGCGGGGCCGTGTTCCGCTGATCTATCGGGGCGACATGATCGCAGCCGTCGGCGACCTGTGGACCAACGACGCCGCGCGCGGCGAATCGGCCCGCGGCAGGTGGTGGCGCGTGACATGGACGGATCACCCGCCGATCCATTGACCGCGGCGGCCTTGCGCCGTGCCGCCGCTCTCAGTTGGCCAGTCCGAAATGCGGACGAATCCGGGTACCGAGGGCACTGCCGGCGAAACCCGCGGCAAGCCACACCCAGCCATGCAAGCTCGACGAAGACACGCCGCTGAAGAACGCCCCGATGTTGCAGCCGTAGGCGATGCGGGCGCCGTAACCGAGGAGCAGGCCGCCGACCACGGCCGCAATCAGCGAGCGCGGGGGAATGCGCCACACCGGTGCGAATCGTCCGGCGAGCCCAGCGGCCATCAGTGCGCCGAGAACGATGCCGAAATTCATGACCGACGTGACATTGCTGAACACGCTCGCCTCAAGCGCGCTGCCCGCCGCGCCCTGCCAGTAGGGCCAGGCGGCGACATCGACGCCCATCGCCGCGGCCGCCTTGGAGCCCCACAGCGCGAAGCCGGAGGTAATCCCCCATGGCCGACCGGCCAGCGACAGCGTGGCGATGTTGACCGCGGCCAGCCCCAGTGCACCGGCCACAAGTGGCCAGGGACCGCGCAGCCAGGCCGTGCCGCTCAGCGGGAATCCGATTGAGGCAGCCTCGCCGTGACGTCGGCGCTCGTAGCGCACCGCTGCGATCCAGATTGCTGCGAGCAGCACGAAGGTCATCGCGAGCCCGCCCGCCGTGCCGAGTTCGTCCTGCAGCGAAACGGGCCCGAGGCTCGGCATGGCCGCATCCCAGGCTGGCCGATGGTAGGCGCCGAGCACGGATCCCGCGATGAAAGCCGCAAGTGTAACCACCATGCGGGCGCTGCCGCCGCCCACGGTGAAGAGCGTTCCCGATGCGCAGCCGCTGCCCAACTGCATGCCCAGACCGAAGACGAAGGCGCCCGCGACCACCGACAGGCTCAGCGGCCGGACCGAACCGTTGAGTTCAGTGCCCCAGAGTTCGCCCTGCGCGAGCAACGGCAGGAAAATCAAAGCCGTCACCGCGAGCATCACGAGTTGCGATCTGAGACCCGCCGTGCGGCCGCTGTGCACGGCGTTGCGCCACGCGGAGGTAAAGCCGAACGCGGCGTGATAGAGCACGACGCCGGCTCCAATGCCGACGAGGAAGAGCGCCGCCTGGCGCCAGCCGAACGTCTGCATCAGGTAGAGCGCGAGCACGATCGAAACCGCCAGACCTGAGACCAGAACCCGTGGATTGAGCCGGCGGGGCGGGTGCATTTGCGCCGCTCGGGAGTCGACGGCAGTTGTGTTCATACCAGCCAGAAGTTGCGCGCCAGGATCAGGCGATTGTAGATCAACTGCGCAAGGACTGACGGAGTTATTGTCGTGCGGGCTGCCGGCTGGCCGCAGCCATGTTCTTTTGGTAAGTTGTAATGCCGTCTTGAACGTAACCACACCGCTTACCGAGGCTCCGTCCCTCCGCCGTCCGATGCGGACAGCGCAGGCGCCCCGGCGTGGACCAGAGTGACAGGCGGGCTATGACTCGATTTATCTTCGTTACTGGCGGCGTCGTCTCATCGCTCGGCAAGGGGATCACCTCCGCGTGTCTCGGCGCGATCCTCGAAGCCCGCGGTCTGAAGGTCAGGCTCATGAAGCTCGACCCTTACATCAATGTCGACCCGGGAACGATGAGCCCGTTTCAGCACGGCGAGGTATTCGTCACCGACGACGGTACCGAAACGGATCTCGACCTCGGCCACTACGAGCGTTTCGTACGTACCAGGACGGGCCGCAACAGCAATTTCACGACCGGCCGGATCTATTCCAATGTCATCTCCAAGGAGCGCCAGGGCGAATACCTGGGCGCGACTGTACAGGTCATCCCGCACATCACCGATGAGATCAAGCGCAGCATCGAAAGCGGCGCCGACGGCGCCGATGTCTGCCTGGTCGAGATCGGCGGCACCGTCGGCGACATCGAGTCGCTGCCGTTTCTCGAGGCGATCCGCCAGATGGGCGTCGAACTCGGCAGGGCGCGCGTGCTCTACATTCACCTGACACTCGTGCCGTACATCGCGGCATCGCAGGAAATCAAGACCAAGCCGACACAGCACTCGGTCAAGGAACTGCGCTCGATCGGCATCCAGCCGCAGGTGCTCGTGTGCCGTTCCGAGCACTCCCTGCCGGACGAGCAACGCGCCAAGATCTCGCTGTTCACGAACGTCCACGAACGGGCGGTGATCTCCGCGGTCGATGTCGCCGACCTTTACGAGATTCCGCTCATGCTCAACGAACAGGGACTCGATGACATCGTCGTCAATGAACTGGAACTCGACGCTGACCCTGCGGATCTCTCCGAGTGGACCGCGGTCGTGGACGCGCGCAGGAATCCGGAGTCCGAAGTCACGATCGGCATGGTCGGCAAGTACGTCGACCTCAAGGACTCCTACATGTCGTTGACCGAGGCGCTGCGCCACGCGGGCATACGCACGCGCACGCGAGTGAACATCGAGTACCTGGAATCGGAGGAAATCGAGTCGAACGGAGCGTCCTGCCTGCATGACGTCGACGCCATTCTCGTGCCCGGCGGCTTCGGCGAGCGCGGAATCGAGGGCAAGATCCGTGCCGTGCAGTTCGCCCGCGAGAAGCACGTGCCGTATCTCGGCATTTGTCTGGGAATGCATGTGGCGGCGATCGAATTCGCACGCAACGTGCTCGGGTTGCCGGGCGCGCACTCGACCGAGTTCGACCGAGCGACCGCCGATCCCGTGATCGGATTGCTCGAGGAATGGCAGGATCAAAGCGGCGAGCGCCAGCAGCGCGATGCGAAGTCGGATCTCGGCGGCACGATGCGGCTCGGCGCCCAGACCTGCGAGCTGAAGCGTTCGAGCCTCGCGCACCGGGCCTACGGGCGCGAGGAGATCGCCGAGCGGCACCGCCATCGTTACGAGTTCAACAACAACTATCGGCAGCGCATGGAGGACAAGGGGATCGTGTTCTCGGGCGTCTCGAAGGACGGCCTGGTCGAGATCATCGAACTCAGGGACCACCCCTGGCTGCTGGCTTCGCAGTTCCATCCGGAGTTCACGTCGAACCCGCGCGACGGCCATCCGCTGTTCACGAGCTTCATCCGGGCCGCGCGCGCGGGTCAGGGTCTGAAGCTCGCGCGAGCGGCAAGCGCCTGAACGCACGAACGATGAGCCGGATCAGCGACGTCGCCGGGCTCGAGATCATCGATTCGCGGGGCAACCCGACCGTCGAAGCGGAAGTCGTGCTTGAGCGCGGCGCCCGCGGTCGGGCTGCCGTCCCGTCCGGTGCGTCGACCGGTATCCGCGAGGCCGTCGAACTCAGGGACGGCGACATGAAGCGCTATCTCGGCCGGGGCGTGCAGCAGGCGGTGGCGCACGTAAACGGCGAAATTCGCGACGCCGTGCTCGGCATCGATGCCGCAGATCAACGCGCGCTCGACACGCGACTCATGGAAGTCGACGGTACGCCGAACAAGTCGCGGCTCGGCGCCAATGCGACGCTGGCCGTGTCGCTCGCGAGCGCGAAGGCCATGGCGAGCGAACGCGCTGTGCCGCTGTTCGAACATCTCGAGCAACGCGATTCCTACGTCATGCCCGTGCCGATGATGAACGTGCTCAACGGCGGAGCGCACGCGGACAACAACGTCGACATCCAGGAATTCATGATTCTGCCGGTCGGCGCGCCGAGTTTCTCGGAGAGCCTCAGATATGGGGTCGAGGTGTTTCACGCGCTCGGGGATGTGCTCAAGCGCCGGGGGCTGAGCACGGCCGTCGGCGACGAGGGCGGATACGCACCTGACCTCGAATCGAACGAAGCCGCATTGGGCGTGATTGCCGAAGCCGTCGATAGAGCGGGAATGACGCTCGGCAGGGAGATCTATCTGGGGCTCGACGTCGCAAGTTCCGAATTCCATTCGGATGGGGCCTACACGCTGGCGTCAGAGCACAGGCGCTTCACGCCGGACGAGTTCACGGGTTTCCTCGAAGATCTCGTCGCCCGCTATCCGATCGTGTCGATCGAGGACGGCATGGCCGAGGACGACTGGGATGGTTGGCGCAGGCTGAGCGGGCGTTTGCGCGACAGGATTCAGCTCGTCGGCGACGACCTGTTCGTGACCAACACGAGCATCTTCGCGGCCGGTATCGAGGAGAGGATCGCCAACAGCATACTGGTCAAACCCAACCAGATCGGCACGCTGAGCGAGACTCTGGATGCGGTTGCAATGGCCGATGAAGCGGGCTACTCGGCTGTCGTCTCGCACCGCTCCGGGGAGACGGAGGACGTGACGATCGCCGACATCGCGGTCGCGACCGCGGCGACGCAGATCAAGACAGGGTCGTTGTCCCGCTCCGACCGCCTGGCAAAGTATAATCAGTTGCTCAGGATAGAACGGCTGCTGGGCGACCGTGCCGAGTACCCGGGCGCGGCGGCGTTTCCGATGGACCTCTGAGCGATTTTCCGACCGGCGGGTGAGCTGGAAACACTGAAGTTCGATGCGCTTGTTTATCGTCATTTTCACCGGGCTGCTCGTGCTGCTGCAGTACAAGCTCTGGATGACCGACGGCGGCTTGCGCGAGGTCTGGCAGCTTGAAGCCGCGCTCGGCGAGCAGACCGAGGTCAACCGGTCGCTCGCAAGCCGCAACGCTGCGCTTGAGGCGGAAGTTCTCGACCTCAAGCAGGGGCTCGATGCCGTCGAGGAACGGGCGCGTGCCGAGCTCGGGATGGTGCGCGACGATGAAACCTTCTATCAGATTACGCCGTTTCGCGGCGACGCTCGTCAGTAGTCTGCGCCGCAGGCGCCTACCGCCGCCGTAGCAGCACATAGACCGCACCGCTTCCGCCGTGCTTCAGTTGCGCGCACGCGAATGCGAGCACCTCGTCCCAGCGGGCCAGGCAGTTTTGGACAAGCTGCTTGAGCACGGGGCCGCCCGGTCCGGAGCGCATACCCTTGCCGTGGATGATTCGCACGCAACCGAGCCCGCGCTCGGAACACTCAACGACGAAGTCCCTTAGGGCCGCTTTCGCTTCGGTTTGCGTCAAACCGTGCAGATCGCACTCGTCCTCGATGCTGAAGCGGCCTCGCTTCAGGTTGCGAAACACGGTTTTCGGGACGCCGGGGCGGCAAAAGGCGAGGTCCTCACCCAACAGCTCGGGCGCGGGACCGTCGAGACTCTCGCGCAGCATCTCGGTCACGGCTGCCCGACTGTGGGTGGCCCGGGCGGCGGGGCGCGGCGAGCTGACTGCAACGCGGTCGCTCCGCTTGACCGGCTTGACGCCCTGGGTCGCGGCAGCGAATGCCTGGCGGTCGTCGTCGTCGATCACTGTTGCGTTCCTGCAGTCGGGGTCGATCGCCCTGTGAAAGTCGCCGCACTCGGCTCTCTCCGGCGCTCTGCTGAATGCGATTTCATCTGTGGGACCGGCTACCTGCTTCCAGTATAGTTAATGCTCTTGGGGCCATTCCAGGGATTGGTGCGTGCGGATCCTGTTGTCCAACGATGATGGCTATCAGGCCAGAGGCCTGCGCGTTCTCGCCGCGAATCTTGACGATCTGGCCGAAGTCACGGTCGTGGCACCGGACCGCAATCAGAGCGGTGTAAGCAACTCGCTGACCCTCGATTCGCCGCTCCGGGTCGAGCAGGTCGGCGCCAACGTCTACTGCGTAAACGGGACTCCCACGGACAGCGTGCACGTCGCGATTACGGGTCTGCTCGACAGCGAGCCGGACATGGTCGTGTCCGGCATCAATCACGGGGCGAACCTCGGCGATGACGTGCTTTATTCGGGTACCGTCGCGGCGGCCATGGAGGGCCGGTTTCTTGGGTTGCCTGCGATCGCCGTGTCGCTCGTGCTCGACGGCTCCGAGAGATTCGATACGGCCGCTGCAGTGACTCGCATGCTCGTTCGGCAGATGATCGACCAACCGCTGATGCAGGACACGATTCTCAACGTCAACGTGCCGGATCGGCCCTTCGAGGAGCTCAAGGGCATCGTGACCACGCGGCTCGGTTTCAGACACAAGTCTGAGCCCGTGATCAAGGCACTGGACCCCAAGAATCAACCCATCTATTGGGTCGGTCCCGCGGGCGCCGGCCAGGATGCCGGTCCCGGTACCGATTTCCACGCGATTGCCGACGGCTGCGTGTCGGTCACGCCGATCAAGACGGACCTGACCGACCATGCAAGCCTCGATACGTTGCGCGACTGGTTACGTGAGGTGCGATGAACCGGCGCGAGCGTGCCGGAATAGGCATGACGTCGGCGCGAACGCGCGACCGGCTCGTTGAGCGCCTGCGTTCGAACGGTATTGCAAATGCGCAGGTACTGGAGCAGATTCGGGAGGTCCCCAGACATCTTTTCGTCGACGAGGCACTGGCAAGCCGCGCCTATGAGGATACGGCGCTGCCGCTCGGCCGCGGCCAGACGATATCCCAGCCCTACATCGTCGCCGCGATGACGGAGGAACTCGTTCGGGACGAGGGCGACGGGCGCACGCCAGGCAAGGTGCTCGAAATCGGCACGGGATGCGGGTACCAGACGGCGGTGCTGGCTGGCTTCGTGCGGCACATTTTCAGTATCGAGCGGATCCAGGCGCTGTTCCGGCGCGCACAGGGCAACCTGCAGTCGCTCGGGATCAACAACGTGAGTCTGCGTCATGCCGATGGCTGGCATGGCTGGCGCAGCCAGGCGCCGTTCGACGGCATTCTGGTCGCGGCGGCGCCCCGGACCGTTCCCGAGGAGTTGCTGGAGCAGCTCGAGGACGGCGGGCGGCTCGTGCTTCCCGTCGGTGCTCCGGGTGGGCAGTCGCTCGTGAGCTTGACGCGCCGGGGCACGCGTTTCGAGCGCCGGGACCTCCTGCGAGTGAGTTTCGTGCCGCTTGTAGAGGGCATAGAGTCATGAGGCTCTTCACGCCACTGTACGACACGGTCATGGGCTGGTCCCGGCACCGACATGCGCACCGCTATCTCGCGGCGATGAGCTTCGCCGAGTCCTCGTTCTTTCCCGTTCCTCCCGATATATTGCTTGCACCGATGACGCTTGCGCGTCCCGAACATGGCTGGCGGCTCGCCTTGCTGACCACGATCGCCTCTGTCATTGGCGGAGTGGCCGGGTATGCGATCGGTTGGCTGGCGCTCGACTCCGTCGAGCCTGTACTGCGTTCGGCCGGTTACTGGGAAGACTATTTGCGCGCAACGGCCTGGTTCGGGCAATGGGGCTTCTGGGCGGTGCTGGTTGCCGGGTTCTCGCCGATCCCGTACAAGGTCTTCACGATCGCCGCCGGTGCGTTGCACACCTTGCTGCCTGTGTTTATCGTTGCATCGTTTCTGGGCCGCGGCGCGCGCTTCTTCCTCGTCGCGGGGTTGCTGGTCTGGGGAGGCGAACGCATGGAGCGGCAGCTCAAACGGCACGTCGACACGATCGGCTGGGCGACCGTCGCCGCGATCGTGCTCGCATATCTCGCCGTACGCTTCCTATGAGATTCGTGCTCATCCTCGGCTGTCTCGCACTCGCCGCGTGCGGGACGATTTCGCGCGGCAATCGGGTACCGGCCTATATCGTTCAGCCCGGCGACACGCTGTATTCGATTGCCTGGCGCTACGGCATGGACTACCGCACGCTCGCGAGCTGGAATGATCTTGAGAACCCTGACGTGATCCTGATCGGGCAGCGCATCCGGCTCACCGATCCGGCCCCGGCGGAAGGATCGTCGCGTGCTGCAATGCCGCCCGCGCAAGCTGCGCCAGCAGAGCCCGCACCAACGGCTGAACGCGCCTCGGCGCCGTCTTCAGATGCCGGACAACGTGCCGCCGTACCCGCCTCGCAGCCCGGCCGGCGCGTCGCCGTGCCGGGACCGGCGGTTCCACCGCGCACGCCGGCGGCGCCCGAACCCGCGGCCGCTCCGCGTCCGTCTCCAGCACCGGAAGCCACTGCTGCACCGGGAGCCACTGCCGCATCTCAATGGCAATGGCCGACGCAGGGGCCCGTGATCAGCGAGTTCGGCTCCTCCGAGGCCATTGCGAGCGGCATCGGTATTGGCGGACAGGCGGGCCAGTCGATCAACGCTGCGGCTGCCGGGCACGTGGTGTACGCGGGCAGCGGCCTGAACCGCTACGGCCAGCTCGTCATCATCAAGCATGACGACACGTTCCTGAGCGCGTACGGTTACAACGACCGTCTGCTCGTGGACCAGGGAGACGACGTCCGCCAGGGTCAGAAGATCGCCGAGATGGGGTTCGGCCCGGAGCGTACCGCGCGCCTGCATTTCGAGATCAGGCAGAACGGTGTGCCCGTCAATCCTGCGCAATACCTGTCGACGCCCTAGGAGCCTGCGCCGTAGGAATTCGCGGCTGCAAATCCGCTCTCATCCGCCCCTTCGGCCGATCGATTTCGTCAAATAGGGCTCGATATTCTCCTCAATCGATCAACCGAAGGGACGGCGATAGCGAATTTTCGCTTTGGACGAAACGCCTCGCCGAAGACGGCGATTCGCGACTTTCTACGGCGCAGGCTCCTGGCAGTCATTCAGCGTTGGCTTCACGCGGGATTCAGCAGCGCCGCGACGACTCTGCGCTGCTCGCTCACGAGCACGTTGTAGGTCCGGCATGCGGCCGGCGTGCTCATTATTTCAAGCCCGATCGAGAGCTGCGCAAGCGACGCGATCAGGCCGACATCGGGGACGGCCGCCCCGGCCCCGGTTCCGAGCAGAATGATCTCCGGATCGAGGTCGATCGCCGGGGCGAGGTGTTCGTATGCGATCCGGGCCGCATCGCCGACGTCCCAGTCCGGCACGATGCGGTCGGGCGCGACGATGACGTTGCCGGTCAGCCAGCGGTTGCCGATCCGCATGCGTCCCGATTCCCAGGCGTGAATCACATGGGCCTCGGCAGATTCCTTCGTAAGCTGCACCTTGGCTTCCCGTTCCTGTTCGCGATTCGGAAGGGGACGATTATAGGCAATGGCCGGGACGATGAGTTGCGTCGTTGCGGTACGTGCGGTGCCGCGCGCGGACCGCAGGGGGGCGCCGTCAGCGGCGTGGTCCGCATGCTAGTATGCGCCGGAATTTCGGGGCGCTCTCATGGAAACGACGCGAGTCAACGCAAAGATCGAAGAGCTACAGGAGCGTTGCGGCGCCCTGAGGGGGTACCTTTGACTACGACGCCAAGCTCGAGCGTCTTTCGGCGGTCGATCGGGAACTCGAAGACCCCGGCGTCTGGTCAGACCAGGAGCGCGCCCAGAGCCTCGGCCGGGAACGAGCCGCGCTCGAGCGCGTCATCGCGACGATAAGCCGGCTTGACCGGTCACTGGACGAAGCAGAGGAATTGCATGCCCTCGCCGAGGCCGAGAGCGACGAGGAGACGCTGAACGATCTCGCCGACGAGCTGACGGGCATCGAGGCCGAAGTCGGGCAGCTCGAGTTCCAGCGGATGTTCGCCGGCGCGATGGATCGCCACGGTGCGTTCGTCGACATACAGGCCGGTTCCGGCGGAACCGAAGCCCAGGACTGGGCGGAGATGCTGTTGCGGATGTATCTGCGCTGGGGCGAGGAGCGCGGCTTCGATACCGAACTGCTTGAGGTGTCCGGCGGCGACGTCGCGGGCATAAAGAGCGCCACCGTACGCTTCAGCGGCGAGTACGCCTTCGGGTGGCTGCGCACCGAGACCGGCGTTCACCGCCTCGTGCGGAAATCGCCGTTCGATGCCGGTCACCGCAGGCACACATCGTTCGCGGCCGTGTTCGTCGCGCCCGAACTCGACGAGGCCATAGAGATCGAGATCAACCCGGCGGATCTCCGGATCGACGTCTATCGCGCCAGCGGCGCCGGAGGTCAGCACGTCAACAAGACCGAGTCCGCCGTGCGCGTTACCCACCAGCCGTCGGGCATCGTCGTGCAGTGTCAGAATGACCGGTCCCAGCACAAGAACAAGGCAACGGCAATGGGGCAGCTCAAGGCGAAGCTCTATGAACTGGAGCAGCAGAAGCGGCGCGAGGAAGCCGAGGCGATCGAGGGCGGCAAGTCCGATATCGGCTGGGGCAGCCAGATCCGCTCCTACGTGCTCGACCAGTCCCGGGTCAAGGACCTAAGGACCGGGATCGAAAGCGGTCAGCCGACTGCCGTGCTCGACGGCGGCATCGACATGTTCCTCGAAGAGAGTCTCAAGCAGGGGTTGTAGACCCGGATGTCCGATACAGGCAAAAGCACCGGGCACCGTCTGGTCGCCGAACGCAGACAGAAGCTCGAGCGCCTGCGTGAGGCCGGCAACGCGTTTCCGAACGACTTCCACCGGGACTCGCTCGCCGATGAGTTGACGGCGGCCTACGGCAGGCACTCGGCGGAGACGCTCGAGAGCGAAGCGGTCGACGTACGCGTCGCCGGCCGAATGATGACGCGCCGCGTCATGGGAAAGAACAGCTTCGTCGACCTGCAGGACCGCTCCGGAAGGATCCAGTTGTTCGTGCAGCGCGACGCGATCGGCGCGGAGCACTACGCCGAGTTCAAGGCGCTCGATCTCGGCGACATTCTGGGTGCCGTCGGCAAGCTTTTTTTCACGAACACCGGCCAGCTTTCCGTGCGGGTCAGCGAACTCAGGCTACTCGTCAAGTCGCTCAGGCCGCTGCCCGAGAAGTGGCGCGGAATCGCCGACCAGGAGCTCAGGCTCCGCCGCCGGTACCTCGACCTCATCGCCAGCGAGACGAGCCGCAGGAAGTTCGAACAGCGCACCGTGCTGGTCAGGTTCATCCGCTCGTTTCTCGACGCGCTCGACTTCATGGAGGTCGAGACGCCCATGATGCATCCGATCCCGGGCGGCGCGGCCGCGCGCCCGTTCGAGACCTGGCACCATGCGCTGGAGCAGACCCTGTACCTCAGGATCGCGCCGGAACTGTATCTCAAGCGGTTGCTCGTCGGCGGGTTCGAGCGCGTCTACGAACTCAATCGCGTGTTTCGCAACGAAGGCCTGTCGACACGGCACAACCCCGAGTTCACGATTCTCGAAATCTACCAGGCGTACGCGCAATACACCGACGCCATGTCGCTGACCGAGAACCTCATTCGCGAGAGCGTGCGTTACCTTCTCGGCGACACCGGGATCGACTATCAGGGCGAGCAGTACGACCTGGCCGGAGAGTTTCGCCGCCTGACCCTCGAGGACGCGTTGCGCGAATCCAGCCCGGAGCTTGACGTCGGCGATATCAGGGATGCCGAACGGTTGGCAGGACTCTGCGAGCAGCACGGGATCGAAATCCACCCGGACTCAGGCCCCGGCAAACTCCAATTTGAGCTCTTCGAGAAGACGGTGGAACCTGGGCTTAGCGGCCCGGTTTTTATCACGCACTATCCCGCCGAGGTTTCGCCTCTGGCGCGCCGCACCGACGCGGACCCGTTCCTGACGGACCGCTTTGAACTCTTTATCGCGGGCCGCGAGATCGCCAACGGGTTTTCCGAGCTCAACGATCCGGACGATCAGGCCGAGCGCTTCAGGGAGCAGCTCGCTGCAAGGGAGCGCGGCGACGATGAAGCGATGTTCTACGACGAGGACTACGTTCGCGCGCTCGAGTACGGCATGCCGCCGGCGGCAGGAATCGGCATCGGCGTCGATCGGCTGGCGATGCTGATCACCGACTCGGCGTCGATTCGCGATGTGCTGCTGTTTCCGCAGTTGCGTCCCGAGTCGCGGACCTAGCCCGGATATTGCATGAGTGCGCTGGGTCCCGGAGCCCGTCGTCTGTTTTGGGCGGGATTCGTGCCGATTCGGTTGCGGGCAAGGGGACCGGCACGCGCGAGGCGATTAGCCGAGGCGTTTTTCGGCAGGCTGAGGCGGTTTTGCGGGCTTGGGGCGAGGTGATCTGTGGGCGGGACCCGCCCGAGTGGCCGGCGTTCGCCGAAGCGCCGTTATCCGGGCTTCAGCCGAACCGCGGCGGTGAGGAACAGGTCCTGATGTGGATGGCTGCTGGACAGCAATAGCTGCACGCGCCGGGTGTTGCGCAGCACCACGGCGCCGATCTTCAGAAGCCTGAGCCGGATCGTGCCGACATAGGCGCGGGCCAGCTCGGTGTCGGCCAGGGCGATCCGGCGGATCGTGTCGAGCAGCACATAGGCCAGGGCGGAGAGCAGCACGCGGTATTGGTTGGGCCACCACTCGTGGCAACTGGTGCGGTCGGCGAACAGGTCCAGCTGTTGTTCCTTGATCCTGTTCTCCATGTCGCCGCGAGCACAATACACCGCGTCGTAGAGGTGTTGCGGTGCGCCGGTCAGGTTGGTGACGACATAGCGCGGGTTGGCGCCTCTTGAGGTGTGCTCGGCCTTGACGATCACCCGCCTTGGCCGGTCCCAGGTCTGGGCGGCATAGGCCAAGTCATCGAACAGGCGCTGCTTGCGTTGGGTGCGCCGGTAGGCTTGGCGGGCCTCAGTCAACCGGGGTTGAGCGAGTTCGTTCAACCGCGGGTTGCGGGCGATCCCGACGATGTAGTCGACGCCCTTGCGCTCGCACCAGGCCAGCAGCCGCCAGCGGCAAAAGCCGCTGTCGCCGCGAAACACGATCCGGACCTTCGGCCAGGCCCGGCGAAGCCGCTTGACCAGCAAGGCCAACACCGCCCAGGCGTGCCGGGCGCCGTCGATCTTGCTCGGGCGCAAGTAGCTCACCAGCAGCCGGTCGCCGCAGAACACATACAAGGGCAGAAAACAGTAGTGGTTGTAATAGCCGTGAAAAAATCGGCCCACCTGCTGCCCGTGCACCCGGTCGTCGGTGGCGTCGAAGTCCAAGACCAAGCGCCGGGGCGGCCGCTTGTACGACGCAATGAACCGGTCCACCAGGACCTCGTGCAACCGCACCGCCTCGTCCCGGCCCGCCCGCCGCTCGAACCGGCACAAGGTCGAGGCACTGGCCAAGGCCCGGTCGCTGTCCACGGCCGTCTGCAGCGCCAGGTCCCGCCGCAGTTCGTCGTGGTCGTTCAGGTCCTCATAGCCCAGCGCCAGTCCATAAATCCGCTGGCGGACGATCGCCAAGGCATCGTGCCGGCAACTGGCCCGGCGGCGCGGGTCCGAAAGCGCCTTCGCCACCCGCTCGGTCAATCCCAAGGCCCGATCGGCCTGGCGCAGCAGTACCGCGCCGCCATTGGAGGTGATGGCGCCGCCGGAAAAACGAGCCTCCACCCGGCGGCCCTTGCAGCGTGGAAAGAACAGTGGTTCCCGGATACAATCCGTCATGGGCAAGGCGTCCTTCGATGTCAGCGTAAGTAACTGAATTATATCGAAGATACTACGCCTTGCCCGCCTCACTCATGCAATATTCGGGCTAGAAGCCTGCGCCGCAGGAATTCGCGGCTGCAAATCCGCTCTCATCCGCCCTTTCGCCCGATCGATTTCGTCAAATAGGGCTCGATATTCTCCTCAATCGATCAACCGAAGGGGCGGCGATAGCGAATTTTCGCTTTGGACGAAACGCCTCGCCGAAGACGGCGATTCGCGACTTCCTGTGGCGCAGGCTCCTGGCAACAGGCGGCAAGACGCTCACCTCATCTGATCGCTGCGACGCGGACATCTGCCGCAGATTGCTGGTCGTGCGAGGACGCCGTCCGGCACGGGTTTGCGTCACACGCCTGTTGCCATGCGATCGTGTTCATCCCAGGGCAGCGCCAGCCGACGCAATCGTTTTCGGCCAAGGTAGAGCGCCTGCTTTGCGGCATCGAGCCTGACGACTGCGAGCAATTCGCATCGATCACGGGTTTCGGCCGCACGAACGACCTGACCGACGACCCCGTTCGCGCCATCGTGCACCGGCGTGCCGGGTTCGATACGGGCGCCCGGCTCGACCGCAAAGCGCTGCGCGCGCCGCTTGACCGAACCGAGGTTGTGGATCCGAGCGATGACTTCCTGTCCCGGGTAGCAGCCCTTGTCGAAGGAAATCGCGCCGAGCTGCTCGAGATTCAGCATCTGGGCAACGAAATCGTGCTCGATGCCCGCGGGGATCGCCGCGATTCCGAGCTCGATCTCCGCAAGCTCGGCGGATTCGCGCGGAGCTTCTTCGTAACCGGCGACGAGGCCGGTAAGCGTACCCGCCGGACCGATCAGATACGCCAGCTCGGGGCCGATCCTGATCCGGCATACACCGTCGATTTCGGCCATGGCGTTGTCGGCTCCCGACGGTATGCCGAGCCGCGCGAGCTCGTCGTCAGTCCCGCCGATCACGCTGACGAGGGCCGTTTCGTCGACTACCGCGAGCTCGACATCGGATCGAAGCACGAACATGCGCAACCTTGCCGCGAGCGCGGCTGCACTGGCGCGTGGCGTCATCAATAGCCAGCGCCGATTCCCCGGCACGAGCCGGAAAAGTGCGCGAACACGGCCCTTCGGATCGTGCCAGCCGGCGAGCAGGGCGGTGCGCCAGGGCAGCGCCGGGATCGCCAGACTCAACTGGGCGTGCAGAAAGGTGCGCGCATCGCTGCCGGAGACCTCGATGAAGGCCGTGTCGTCGCGTCGGCAATAGCGCAGGGGGCGATCAGGCATCGTTTCGGTCCATGTCCGGGCTGGTCTCGGCCAGAAGTCGGTCGGAGTCGGGTGCGAAAACAAGCGGTTTCTGGCACACTTTAACGATGCCCGGCAAGCGCGAACAAGAGGCGACCGAGCAACGTCCCGAGGCTCCGGCAACCGGGGTCGAGGAGCAAGCGGAACGCCCGAAGGAAATCGGTGGCCCGAAGGGCCCCGAGCCGACACGCTACGGCGATTGGGAAAGGGGCGGTCGTTGCATTGATTTCTAGCAGCCCGCGGCCGCGCTAGTTCGGCCGGATTCACGTCATCATCGATCCACGAGGAGAGCGAAACCGCAATGGATGGGGTTGAGCGGCCCCTGTCGCCGCACCTGCAGGTCTATCGATTTCAGATCACCATGGTCTTGTCGAGCCTGCACAGGATCACGGGGCTTTTGTTGTCGGTCGGTGCGGTTGCGCTCGCATGGTGGCTCATCGCGCTTGCGAGCGGGCCGGAAGCCTATGGTCTGGTCGAGCAGGTCTTTGCGATGTGGCCGTTCAAACTGCTGCTGGCGGGCTGGACATTCTGTTTCTTCTTTCACCTTTGCAACGGGATACGGCACCTGTTCTGGGACGCAGGCCGAGGCTTCGAACCGGCGCAGTATCGCGCAAGCGGCTGGGCGGTCGTCGTCGTTTCGGTGCTTGCATCGGCGGGCTTTACCGTTCTTGTCATCTTCTGAGGGTCCGGCGTTGAGCTTGATTACACCGCTGAACAGGGTGCTCGGCCTCGGCACGGCAGCCGGGGCTACACAGCACTGGTGGGCGCAGCGCCTGACGGCGGTTGCGCTCGTGCCGCTCGGCTTGTGGTTCGCCGTATCGCTGGCGACCCTTGACGACTACTCGCATGCGGCGATGACCGCGTGGATCGGCAGCCCGATCACCGGCGCGCTGCTCGTCGCGACGACGCTCAGCATCGTCTATCACTCCTGGCTGGGCGTGCAGGTCGTCGTCGAGGACTACGTTCACTCAACGGGGCTTAAAGTCTCCGTTCTGGTGCTTTCGACGTTCGCACACACTCTTGGCGCCATCGCCGGGGTGTTCGCGATCCTGAAGGTCGCGCTCGGGACGCCGTGATGACCCGCGACTACGAGTTTATCGACCACAGCTACGACGTCGTCGTCGTCGGCGCCGGCGGGGCCGGTCTCAGAGCAACGCTGGGGCTCGCCGAACAGGGGTTGTCGACGGCCTGTCTCACGAAAGTGTTCCCGACCCGCAGTCATACGGTCGCTGCCCAGGGCGGAATCAGCGCCGCGCTCGGCAACATGGGCGAGGACGACTGGCGCTGGCACATGTACGACACCGTCAAGGGGTCCGACTGGCTCGGCGATCAGGACGCCATCGCCTACATGTGCAAGGAGGCGCCGGCGTCGGTCATCGAGCTTGAGCACTACGGTGTGCCGTTCTCGAGGACCGGGGACGGCCGGATCTACCAGCGCCCGTTCGGCGGCATGACGACGCGTTACGGCGAGGGGACCGCGCAGCGCACCTGTGCTGCAGCGGACCGCACCGGGCACGCGATGCTGCATACGCTCTATCAGCAGTCGCTCAGGCACGACGCGGAGTTTTACATCGAGTACTTCGCGATCGACCTGATCATGGAGAATGGCGAGTGCCGCGGCGTCGTCGCGATCGACCTGGCCGAAGGGCGGCTGCATCGATTCGCGGCGCGCATGGTCATTCTCGCGACCGGAGGCTATGGCCGGGCCTATTTCTCGTGCACCTCGGCCCATATCTGCACCGGGGACGGCAACGCCATGGTGCTGCGCGCCGGGTTGCCGCTGGAGGACCTGGAGTTCGTGCAGTTTCACCCGACCGGGATCTACGGTCCGGGGATGTTGATATCGGAGGGTGTGCGCGGCGAAGGCGGCTACCTGACGAACTCCGAAGGCGAGCGGTTCATGGAACGCTATGCACCGCACGCGAAGGACCTGGCTTCCCGGGACGTGGTCAGCCGCTCGATCACGATAGAGTTGCGCGAAGGCCGCGGCGTCGGCCGACTCAAGGACCACGTGCACCTGCATCTTGACCACGTCGGCCGCGACGTGATCGAGGAACGGCTGCCGGGTATAGCCGAGACGGCACGAATCTTCGCCGGCGTCGACGTGACGAAGGAACCGATCCCGGTGCTGCCCACCGTGCACTACAACATGGGCGGTGTGCCGACCAATCACCACGGCGAGGTGATATCCCGCAACGAGCACGGCGAAGAATATGTCGTGCCCGGCCTCATGGCCCTCGGCGAGGGCGCCTGTGTTTCAGTTCACGGCGCGAACCGGCTGGGTTCCAATTCGCTGATCGATCTCGTGATCTTCGGCCGCGCCGCCGCAAGGCGCTGCGGCGAACTCATCAGGCCGGGCGCAGGCTCCAGACCACTCGCGGCGTCGGCCGGCGAAGAGGCGGTCGCGCGCGTCGACCGGCTGCGCCACGCGGACGGCTCGCTGCCGACGGCCCGGATCAGGCTCGACATGCAGCGCACGATGCAGGACCACGCGGCCGTGTTCCGCACCGCGCAGTCGCTCGAGGAAGGGATCGAGAAGCTCGAACAGGTTTTCGCGTCCTTCGCCGACGTTAACGTCGCGGACCGCGGAATGATCTGGAACACGGATCTCGTCGAGACGATCGAGCTTGAGAACCTGCTGCTGCAGGCGATGGGTACGATCAAGTCGGCGGCGAACCGTACCGAGAGCCGGGGCGCGCAGGCCAGAGAGGATTATCCCGAGCGCGACGACGAGAACTGGCTCAAGCACACGCTTGCCTGGGTCGACGAGCGCGGCGCGGTGCGGTTCGACTACCGGCCGGTCCAGCTCGACCCCATGACCGAGGACGTCGAGTCCGTGGCGCTCAAGGCAAGAACCTACTGACAGAGAGGACACGATGGCGCAGTTTCGGTTACCGGCCAATTCGCGGGTCAGGCGCGGCAGGGACTTCGGCGGCACCGAAGGGGCCACTGCCGCGCGCAAGTTCGAGGTCTACCGTTATGAACCGGGTTCGGGCGAGAACCCGAGAGTCGACACCTACAGCGTCGACATGGACGAATGCGGGCCGATGGTGCTCGACGTGCTGATCAAGATCAAGGACGAGATCGACCCGTCGCTGACTTTCCGCCGCTCCTGCCGCGAAGGCATCTGCGGCTCGTGCTCGATGAACGTCGACGGCACGAACGCGCTCGCCTGCATCAAGCCCGTCGAGGAGGTCAGGGGCGTCGTCCGGATCTACCCGCTGCCGAGCATGCCGGTGGTCAAGGATCTCGTCACCGACCTGACCAACTTCTATGCCCAGTACGCGTCGATCAAGCCGTGGCTCGAGGCGCGCACCCCGCCGCCGCCGGATCGCGAGCGCCTGCAGTCGAAGGAGGATCAGGAGAAGATCGACGAACCGTCGGCGTGCATCCTGTGCGCCTGCTGTTCGACCTCGTGCCCGAGCTACTGGTGGAACCCGGAACGCTACCTTGGGCCTGCGGCTCTGCTGCAGGCCTGGCGCTGGATCGTCGACAGCCGGGACGAAACGACCGGCGAGCGGCTCGATGCGCTTGAGGATCCGTTCCGACTGTATCGCTGTCACACGATCCTGAATTGCACCGCGGCCTGCCCCAAGGATCTGAATCCCGGCCGGGCGATTGCCGAGATCAAGAAACTCATGGCCGAGCGGCAGCACTAGCGGCCCGCGTCAAAGCCCCGCTTTCGTGTCCGAACCAGGACCGGACCCCAAGGCCAACCTCAGGTGGCGCTGCCGGCGCGGCATGCGCGAACTCGACACCGTGCTCGAGGCCTTCCTCGAGGCTTCCTTCGAGACGCTGGACGATGACGATAAGTTGCGATTCGCGGCGATTTTGGACCTGCCGGATCCTGAACTTTACAGCTACATTCTAGGCCGGGCGGAACCCGCGGATCGCGAACATGTCCGGCTCATTCGAGGTATCCGGAGCAGTCTCAAGTTTCGCCGCTAGGCGGTCGGGCGTACTCGTGCTCTGGTGGGCCGCGCTTCACCTGTTGCTCTGGGGCAGCGTGCTCGCGGCGACTCGAAGCGTCGTGGTGGGCTTCGTGGGCTTCGGCGTTCTTGCGGTTCATGCTGCGTTTCGCTTCCCGGACACCCGGGTCCTGCTCGCGAGGTCCGCGGATGGCCGCTGGTCAATACCCGCACGCGGCCTGTTCGATCTCGAACTCGGAACCGGCACCCGCTTTGCCGCGTTTTGGGTGCTGCTCGAGTTCGTCTTGCCCGATCGCTCACTGCGGTTCGTGCTGCTGCGCGATCAGCTTCGCGCCCGGGACTGGCGGCGCCTGCAGGTCGCCGTGCGCGAGACAGGATTCCGAACCTCCGCTGAGTAGGCGCAGTTTCGGCTACAATCGGGCGTCCAGCCGCGCCAGAACGGTTGCGGCGGCCGCTTGGAGCCTGCGCCACAGGCCCCCGGATGCAATTAAGGCGAACTTTTTGGTGCGAAATGCGGTCTACGGAGAAACGAGAGGCGGAATCCGCGGTCGGGGGAAGTAGCGGAAAGGACACTTCGGATCTTGCGCTGATCAAGCGAGTCCAACAGGGGGACCGGTCGGCATTCGACCTGTTGGTGCTAAAATATCAGCACAAGATCCTGAAGCTGATCATGCGATATGTGCGAGACCCGTCCGAGGCACTCGACGTTTCACAGGAGGCATTCCTCAAGGCCTACCGCGCCGCGCCGTCGTTTAGAGGAGACAGCGCGTTTTACACATGGCTCTACAGAATCGCGATCAATACGGCAAAGAACTACCTCGTTGCGGTGCGGCGGCGACCGGCGACCTTCGACCTGGATCTGCAGGAGAACGAACACTACGAGGTAACGGCCAAACTGCAGGACATCGACACGCCGGAAGGTCTGGCGCTGTCCGAGGAAATCCGGGCCGTCGTCAACAAGGCGATCGGCGAACTGGCCGAAGAGTTGAGAACGGCCATCATCTTGCGGGAAATCGAAGGCATGAGCTACGAAGAGATCGCCCAGACGATGGAATGTCCCGTCGGTACGGTGCGGTCGCGAATTTTCCGGGCTCGGGAGGCCATCGACAGGCAACTCGCTCCACTACTCGATTGAGCACGTGACAGAAAAAACTCAGGATCAGGCCTCCGCATTCATGGACGACGACATGTCGGCCGAAGAGTGTGCTTTCTTTATCAGACGCCTCGACCATGACCCCGCCGAGCGAGATCGGCTGGTCAGATACGCCAGGATTCGCGCGGCACTGCGCGGCGAATTGCTGTCTCCGGATCCGGACATCCTGCGCCGCAGGGTGCAGGAGTCACTGAGCGGCGTCAGCATTCCACAGGCGCGCAGCGCCGTCGGTCGGAGGCCCGCCGTCAGGTTGCTGAAGCCTGCCATGGCGTTCGGCATTGCGGCCACTGTCGCGGTTGCCGCGGTGCTGACGCTCAGGTTCACGGCCCAGGGCGGGCTCGATGCCGGCACGCCGGACGCCGAGCAGTCGTTGCAGGCCGCTGGCCAGGCCGATGTGCCGAGCTACGTCGTTCCGCAGGACGTGGAGCAGCGACGCCTCGTTTCCCCCCCGACACGGTTGGCCAATTACCTCATCCGTCACAGCGAGTACGCGAACCGCGTCCGGCGAACGTCCTTCGATTCGGACCTCGTCGGTACAGTCGACACCGAACTCGCTGCTGCAGCGCAGGGCAATAACGAATGAAGGCCGGCCGGCACCGTTGCATGTGGGCATTTGCGCTGCTGGTCGCCTTCATCTCCATGGAGGCCGTCGCGCAGGATGTGCGGTCATGGCTTGAGCGCATGACCGGTGCGATGGAGGAACTCAACTACGAAGGGACTTTCGTCCACCTTCACAGCGGCAACGCCGAAACACTGGATATCACTCACCGCAACGAGAATGGGCTCGTCAGCGAGCGCATCGTGTCGAACGATGGCGTCGGCCGCGAAATCATCCGTCACGCCGAACAGATCCGCTGCATCCTGCCCGACCGCGGCGTAATCCTTGTCGACGAAGCACGCGATGCGAGTCCCCTGGTCGCGGCGCTGCCGAGCTATTCGGAGACTCTCGAGCCGCACTACGAATTCGCATTCGATGCGACGGACAGGGTCGCCGAGCGGCCGACCCAGGTCATACGAATCAGTCCCCGTGACGAGTTCCGCTACGGCTACCGGCTCTGGCTCGACGAGGAAACGGCGATGCCGCTGAAGTCGCAGCTCATGGACGAGAACGGGGAGATCATCGAACAGATACTGTTCACGCGCTTTGAAATCTTCGAATCGATACCCGCCGACCGAATCGAGTCGCAAATCGACACCAGCGGGTTCAGCCTGCTGGCGACGGAACGCTCGATCTCGGTGCCCGACGACGGCGTGCTGTGGCAGGCGTCCATGCTGCCGGGCGGTTTTGCGCTCTCGGTCGCCAAGCACGGGCCGCTTGCGGGTTCCGAACACCCGGTCGAGCATCATGTCTACTCCGACGGGCTCGCGGCGGTGTCGGTGTTCATCGAAGACCCACGGGCGGTCGACGATGGCGCCGAAGGCTTCACGAGGCTCGGCAGCACCAACGCCTTCTCGACAACCGTGAGCGGGCGCAAGGTCACAGCGATCGGTGAAGTGCCCTACAAGACCCTGCACCAGATCGCGATATCCCTGAACGCCGAGTAGGCGGCAACCATCACCATGACCGACTGCATGACGGTGCGAGCCGTTGTTCGCAACACCGATGCCGACGGTCGCGTGCAGGTCGAGCTTGACGAGTCGCAGGCCTGCCCCGGCTGCGCGGGCACATGCATGTGGCGCTGGTTTCCCGATACGACGCGCGGCGCGCGCGCGGCACTCGCGTCCAACGTTTCGGTGAGCGCCGGAACCCCGGTACTCGTCTCGCTGCCGCGCCATTGCGTGCTGTCAAGCGCCGTGACGCTGCACGGCTTGCCCTGGGCGGGCCTGCTCGCAGGGGCGCTGGCAGGCGCGGGCATGACCGGGACCGACCTCGGCTGCTTCGCGGGCGCCGTCAGCGGTGTCGCACTTGCCGCGTTGCTGACGCCGGGGTTGCGGCGCCGCATCGAGCGGGCCACGCTGCGCCAGGTGACCCTGAAACAGGTCGAGTGATCACGCTGACACTCTACACGCGGCCGGATTGTCATCTATGCGATGTCATGGCCGGACAGCTCGAGCCGCTCGTGCGCGGGCGGGCCAGGCTGCGAGTCGTTGATATCAGCGGGGATCGCGGGCTCAAGCGCCGCTATGGTCTGAGGATTCCCGTGCTGAGCGCTGCTGACGAAGAGCTTTGCCAGTACCATCTCGACCCCGAGCGCGTCGAGCGCTATCTCGCTACGGCGTCCGGACGCTGAAAGGCTCCTTGGAACTGCGGTTTCCGATGCCTGGGGCGGGTCGAGGGAGCGTCTCTCACCGTATTGCGGGTGGACCTATAATGACGAATACTCGGGCACCTTCCCCGGCCGGCTAGAGGAAACGAACATTGGATTTCGCGCTGCTGCTCGTCATCGCCACGTTCGCCACGGGGCTGATCTGGCTGTTCGACGCTCTGGTGCTCAAACGTTCCCGGCGCATTGCGGCGAGCCGCGGGGACACGGTCGCCGAGCCTGTCGTCGTCGAGTATTCCCGGTCGTTCTTTCCCATATTGCTGATCGTGCTGGTGCTTCGGTCCTTCCTGTTCGAACCGTTTCGCATTCCCTCCGGCTCGATGATGCCGACGCTTCTCGACGGCGACTTCATTTTCGTGAACAAGTTCGCTTATGGGCTGCGTCTGCCCGTCGTCAACAGCAAGATCGTCGAAATCGGAGAACCGCAACGCGGCGATGTGGTCGTCTTCAGACTGCCCTCGGACCCATCCATCAACTACATCAAAAGAGTGGTCGGTCTTCCGGGTGACACCATCGTCTACGAGGCGAGCAGCAAGCAACTGACGATCAACGGCGAGCTCGTTCCCGTCGAGATGCTTGGCAGGGTCGACGATGAACCCGGCGTGGACCGGGCGCGCGAGCTTCTTGGCGCGAGAGAGCATGAGATTTACCACACTCGAGGGGTGATTAGCCGCGGCGGCACATACCGTGTGCCCGACGGGCACTACTTCGTCATGGGCGACAATCGCGACAACAGCCAGGACAGCCGGTTTCGCGGAGTCGAGTTCATCCCCGAGAACAATCTCGTCGGCCGGGCCATGCGCGTGTGGATGAGCTGGCAGGGCTTCGCTGAAGGCGGTCCGCGGTGGGGCCGCATCGGCACAAGCATCGAGTGAGCGGGAGGCGGCGAAGCCGCGGGGCCGGCATCGCCTCGCGCTGCCAGTGAACCGCGAGTCCGAAGCGGTCGACCGGGAACAGTGGGCCAGGATCCGGCTCGACTATCGCTTCAACGACTTGTCCCTGCTCGAACAGGCGCTGACACACAGCAGCGCGTCCAGGACCAACAATGAACGGCTGGAGTTTCTTGGCGATGCCGTGTTGGGTATCAGCATCGCGAGGCTTCTCTTTGAATCGCGGCCCGATGACGCCGAGGGCGAATTGACCCGTGCCAGGGCGGCGCTCGTGAACGGAACGACAATGGCCGAGATCGGCCGCGAGCTTGCGATCGATACACAGATCATCCTCGGCAAGAGCGAATTGCGGGCGGGTGGCGCGCAGCGCGAGTCCGCGCTCGCCGACGCGCTCGAAGCCCTGATTGGCGCCGTGTTCTTGGACGGTGGTCATGCCGCGGCCGACCGGCTCGTTCAACGGCTGTTCGCGGCAAGGCTCGCTGCGTTGCCGCGAACCCCCGAGCTCAAGGACGCCAAATCCAGGCTGCAGGAGTGGTTGCAGGGGCGCGGACTGGGCCTGCCGAGCTACGCGGTGGATTCCGAGTTCGGCAGCGATCATGCGAAGATCTTCGTCGTGAGCTGCACCGTCGGCAAACTCGCAGCGCCGACGCGCGGCGCGGGCTCGAGCCGGCGGCGTGCGGAGCAGGATGCGGCCGCCACGATGCTCCGGGAACTGACGGATGAGCACGAGTAAGGACCCGCGTTCCGGCTACGTAGCCATCGTCGGCCGGCCGAACGTGGGCAAGTCCACGCTGCTCAACGCGGTGATCGGCCAGAAGATCAGCATCGTCAGCGCAAAGCCGCATACCACCCGCCACAAGATCCTCGGCGTGTTGAACGCCGGGGCGGATCAGGCGGTGTTCGTGGATACTCCGGGCCATGCCGGCCGAGCGAAGCGTGCGTTGCACAGGGTCATGGCTCGCGCGATCCATCACGCGATCGACGACTGCGATCTGGTGCTGATACTGATCGAAGCTCGGGGCGCAACGGCGCAGGACCGCAAGCTCTTCGAATTGCTCAACGAACGCAATGCACGGGCCATCGTGGTGGTCAACAAGATCGACAGGCTGCGCGCGAGGAGCGGCCTGCTGCCAGTGCTCACGGAACTTGAGCGCTATCCCTTCGTCGCGTACGTTCCCGTGAGCGCGAAGACCGGCGAGAACCTCGGGCGACTGACGGCGGAGATTCTCGAACACCTCCCGTCTGGGCCGGCCCTGTTCCCGAAGGACATGGCCACTGACCGCACCGCCGAGTTTCGCGCGGCCGAGACGATACGAGAGAAGCTTCTCGAGCATCTCCATCAGGAAGTCCCCTATGGGCTCACGGTCGAAGTCGAGCATCTGAGCAAGTTCGAGGACGAGCGCTGGCTCATGCACGCGCTGATCTGGCTGGAGCGCGACAGTCACAAGCCCATCGTCATCGGCAAGGACGGGCGGGTTCTCAAGAGCGTCGGCCGCGAGGCGCGAATCGAGTTGTGCCGCCTGCTCGGCGCCCGAGTGCACCTTGAACTATGGGTGAAGGTGCGTGAGCATTGGTCCGATAATGAGCGTGAACTGCGTCGACTCGGCTTCGATACGCCATGACTGAGCGCGAACGGGTCCTGCTCGAGCGCGGCTTCGTACTGCACCACCGTTCCTACCGCAACTCGAGCCAGATCGTGGAATGCCTGACCGCGGGTCGCGGCCGGGTCGGGCTCGTGGCGCAAGGTTCCAGGCGTACCGCCAATGGACAGCGCGCCCATCTTCAGCCGTTTGTACCGCTGCGCCTGTCGTGGACCCGGCGCGGCGAGCTCGGCCGACTGACCGGTGTCGAGCCCGAAGCTGCGGATTTCGCGCTGCGCGGTCAAGCGCTGCTTGCCGGGTACTACGTCAATGAACTCATCCTGCGCCTGTCGGTGCGCGGCGATCCGAACAGTGACGTCTTCGAATGCTACGAGCACTGTCTCGCGGCGCTCGCGCAAGGGTTGCCGCTCGCGCGGACGGTTCGGCTTTTCGAGCTCGGTCTGCTGCGCGGGCTCGGTTACGGTCTTGAACTGGACCGCGATGCGAGCACGGGCGACCCTCTGCAACCGGAGTGCCGCTACGTGTTCGAGCTCGAACACGGTCCCAGACGTGCGGACGCTGCGAGCGACGGTATGGCCTTCTGGGGACGGGAGCTCATTTCACTGCACAGCCGCTCGCTCGATGACCGCGACAGCCTGCGTGCGGCGAAACGCTTGCTCGGACGCGTACTTGACTCGTATCTCGGCCAGCGCCGGCTCAAGACCCGCGGCGTGCTCGAGGACATCGTCGAGTTGGGGCTCGACCATTGATTTTCGGGATCGGCACCGATGTGCTGCGTCTGTCGCGGGTCGAACGGGTCTGGGAGCGTTTCGGGGACCACTTCGCGCGCCGCCTGCTGCTCGACGAGGAGCAGGACCTGTTCCTCGGGAGCAAGCACCCGGCGCGTTTTCTCGCGATGCGTTTCGCGGCCAAGGAAGCGATCGTGAAGGCCATGGGTACCGGGTTTCGCAATGGCATCTGGATTCGGGATGTCGGCACGGTGCCGAACGCACTCGGCCAGCCGCAGGTCGTCTATTCGCCGCGCGGCATTGCGATGTGCGAGCGCCTGGGGATCGGCAGCGGATTTCTCTCACTGACCGATGAAGCCGGGCTCGTGGTCGCCGTCGCCGTATTGATGCGGAAGGACCTGGAGCCTGCGCCGAAGCGCAGCTAGATTGCAGGACACGACAGCAGGGAACGCAAAGGGCATGAACACTCTGGTTTTTGATATCGAGACCGTGCCGGACATCGAACTTGGCCGGCGGCTCTACGATGTGGCCGATCTCGACGAGGCGTCGGTCGGCAAGATCATGTATTTCAAGCAGAAGCAGGCGCGCCAGACCGATTTCCTGCCGTTGCCGCAGCACCGGGTCGTGGCGATCTCGGCGGTCCTGCGGCGCGGCGACGATCTGCACGTTTTCAGTGTCGGCGATGCATCGTCCCCGGAGAAGGAACTCGTGCGGAGATTCTTCGACGGCATCGATCGATACGGTCCGGAGCTGGTGTCGTGGAACGGCACGGGCTTCGACCTGCCGGTGCTGCACTACCGGTCATTGCGGCACGGCGTGAACGCGGCACGCTACTGGGAGATTGGCGATTCCGACCGGGAGTTCCGCTACAACAACTATCTCGGCAGGTTCCACTGGCGGCACCTCGACCTCATGGACGTTCTTGCCGGGTATCAATTCGGCGGGCGCTCGTCGCTCGAGCAGGTCGCGCAGCTACTCGGCCTGCCGGGCAAGCTCGGCATGAGCGGCGACAACGTCTGGGACTGCTACCTGCAGGGCAGGCTCGAGGACATCCGCAACTACTGCGAGACGGACGCGCTCAACACCTATCTCATCTACCTGCGCTTCCAACTCATTCGAGGCGTGCTCGATGAGTCCGGCCACGAGGCCGAGCTTGCAAGGCTCAGGACGAAGCTCGAACAATCGCAGCAACCGCATCTCAAGGAGTTCCTCGCGGCATGGCAGCCGCATCGCGAGGCATCCGCACAAGCGCGTGTCGGCGAGCCGGGCGCCGCATGAGACGGCCACTCACGGAACAGCCGACGATGGCGGTCCCGGTAACTCACAGGACCTTCGGCCCGGGGACATGACCGCACGCAGTGACGATCCCGTAGAGGCCGCGATTCGCGACCTCACTCACGATGGCCGGGGCGTCGCGGAACTCGACGGCCAGCCCGTCTTTGTCGCGGGCGCCCTGCCGAACGAGCGCGTCATGCTCAGACCGAAGGGCCGTCGGCGGCGCGTCACCGAAGCGGAACTTCAGAGCGTGCTCGAGCCGTCTCCGGATCGCGTCGAGCCGCGCTGCCGGTACTTCGGACTCTGCGGCGGTTGCTCGCTGCAACACCTGCACTACGAGGCGCAGCTTCGTTTCAAACAACGCAGCGCTGAGGAGGCATTGCGCAGAATCGGCGGTGTCGAGCCCGAGCAGTGGCTCGATCCCGTGCCCAGTCGGCAATGGAACTATCGCCGCCGCGCCCGTCTCAGTGCCAGGTACGTGCACGGCAAGGCGCGTACCCTCGTCGGCTTCAGGGAACGCGCCACGACCTACGTTACGGACATGGCGAGCTGTCCGGTGCTTGCGCCGCCGCTCGATTCGGCGCTCGGCGAACTTTCCGAAATCGTCACCTCGAGCAGCGTGAAGGACCGGCTGCCCCAGGTGGAGCTGGCGGTCGGGGATGAGAACCGGGCGATCGTGCTGCGCGTGCTCGACGCGCCGACGGCCGCGGACAGTGCAGGCTTTCGATCGTTCGGCGAACGCCACGGGCTCGATGTGTACCTGCAGACCGCCGGTCCCGGTACGGCCGCGCCGCTTGGCGAGGCACGCACACTGAGTTACGCATTGCCGGACTTCGATGTCGAGCTCGAGTTCGCTCCGACTGATTTCGTGCAGATCAACGCCGGGATCAACGCGCAAGTGGTCGCCGAGCTTGTCGCCGCTGCCGAGCCCGAACCCAATGACCGCGTGCTCGATCTGTATTGCGGGCTCGGCAACTTCAGTTTGCCCCTGGCAAGGCACGCCGGCTCCGTACTGGGTGTGGAAAGCGATGCGGGACTCGTCGCGCGCGCCGCACGCAATGCCGAGCGCAATGGCATCGGCAACGCGAACTTCCTCGCGGCCGACCTTGCGCAACGCGGCTGGAGCTTCCTGCAGGAGTCGTGGGATCTCGTGATTCTCGATCCGCCGCGCACGGGCGCCGAGGCTGTGGTTGCCGAGCTGGCAGCCGCCTCGCCACGGCGTATTGTCTACGTTTCCTGCCATCCCGCGACGCTCGCCCGGGATGCGCGCGTAATCCTCGAGGACTCGCGTTATCGCTTGCGTACCGCAAGGGTTTTCGACATGTTTCCGAACACTCACCATGTGGAGGTCATGACGTGTTTCGAGCGCAGCGCCCGGAGCTGATCGCGCGGTATCGCACGACGGGGGGCTCGCGCCTGCCGCGCGCAGCACGGGTCGATCGTCGAGGATCGAGTCGGCGAGCCGCCGTCCGCTGAGGGCACTAGAGCAGCGATGTCACTCGGCCCCTTGATGATCGGCGTTTCAGGAACGTCACTTCAGGCACAGGAGCGTGAGTGGCTCGCGTCGCCGCTGATCGGCGGAGTCATCCTGTTTGCGCGCAACTTCGACGGGCCTGAACAACTTCAGCGCCTCGTGGCGGACGTTCGCGCGGTTCGCCATCCGCCGCTGCTCGTCGCCGTCGACCAGGAAGGCGGCCGCGTCCAGCGCTTTCGCGAGCCGTTTTGCCGCCTGCCTCCGGCGCGCAGCTTCGGCCGCCTGTACGACGAGGACCCGGCGGCGGCAGAGCGCAGCATACGGTCGATTGCGTGGCTGCTGGCCGCGGAACTCAGGGCCGTTGGCGTGGACCTGTGCTTCGCACCGGTGGTCGATCTCGACCTCGGCATTGCCGATGTCATCGGGGACCGCGCACTGCACGGCGGGAGCGAAGCCGTGAGCCGGCTTGCGCTGGGTTTCGACGCTGGTCTTGGCGACGCCGGCATGGTTTCGACGGCCAAGCACTTCCCGACTCATGCGGGCGCCGGCAGCGATTCGCACACGGCACTCGCCGTCGACCGGCGAAGCCCCGACGAACTCGCCGGCGATCTGCTGCCGTACCGAGGCCTGATCGCCGCCGGATTGCGGTCGATCATGGTCGGCCACGTGATCTTTCCCGAGATTGATCCCGAGCCCGCAAGCCTCTCGAGATGGTGGATCGAGACGCAGCTTCGCGGTGAACTCGGATTTGCCGGCGCGGTGATCTCCGACGACATGGGCATGGCCGGTGCCGCGGTCGCGGGCGGGCTCGTCGAGCGCGTGCGAAGGTCGCTCGACGTGGGATGCGATCTCGTTCTGGTATGCAACGAGCTTGACCAAATACCGGCACTGCTGTCGGAGTTTGCAGGCTACGTCAACCCGACCGGACAATTGCGCCTTGCGCGGCTGCGCGGCGGCGACACGCGGTCATGGGACGAGTTGCGAGCCTCGCCGGACTGGCGCGCGGCCCGGGACGCGCTTCTGGAATTGTCGGCGTGGCCGGGTTTCGACTTCGGGGAGTGAATCGATGACGCTTGACGAGAGCATTGCGCGGGTGCGCCATGAGTCCCGGGAGGTCGTAACGGCCGATGGGATCGACCGAACCATCGCCGATATGGCGAAGCGGATCGAAGCGGAGTTGGGCATGGCGAACCCGGTCGTCGTTGTCGTCATGAACGGCGGCGTCTTCACGGCGGTCAGGCTCTGCCAGCATTTCGATTTTCCCTATGAGTTCAGCTATGTGCACGCGAGCCGCTACGGCAAGAGGCTGACGGGCGGCGCCGTCGAGTGGCACGTGAAACCGGACCAGGAGCTCGCCGGACGCCACGTACTGGTCGTTGACGATGTGCGCGACCGCGGCGCGACGCTGCGCGACCTCAGCACCAGGCTCAAGGACCTTGGTGCCGCATCGGTATCCATCGCCGTTCTCGTTGCGAAGGACATCGACGGCGAGCCCGTCCTTCCGCATGCCGACTACGTCGGTATCACGGTCTCCGAAGACGAGTACATCTTCGGCTGCGGGATGGACTACAAGGGTTACTGGCGCGGCCTGCCGGCACTTTACGCGGTGCCGGCGCCATGAGCCCGGATCTTGGCCTGATCGTTGGCAGCGGCCTGGCCGCCCTCGGCCTTGACGTTGTGGGTACCGAGCCCGTGCAAACGCCGTTCGGCGAGCCTTCCAGTCCATTACTGAGCGTGGCGATCGCCGATAACCGGCTTGCGTGCGTTGCGCGGCACGGTGTCGAACGCTGGATCGCGCCGCACGCGGTCAATTATCGGGCCAACGTCCGGGCGCTGCATGAGGCCGGGGTGGGGCGCGTGATCGCCATAAACCTCGTCGGAGCGATCGCGCCGGACCTCACTCCCGGCTCGATCGCCATTCCCGATCAACTGATCGACTACACCGCCGGCCGTGAGAGCAGCTTCGGCGAAGGCCAAGACATCGAAACGCGGCACGTCGACTTCACCTTGCCGTTCGATCCGATCCTGAGCGGGGCGATCGCAGCCGCCGCGGCCGATTGCGGGCACTGCATCCGGCGCGGGGTCTATGGCGTGGTCCAGGGGCCGCGGCTCGAAACCGCGGCGGAGATCGATCGGCTGGAACGCGACGGCTGCACGATGGTCGGCATGACGGCGATGCCCGAGGCCGTGCTGGCGCGCGAACTCGGAATCGACTACGCGGTGCTGGCCGTGGCTGTCAACTACGCCGCAGGCCGGTCGCCCGGCGGTGTGCAAATTCACGCAGAGATCGATCAGGCCCTGGCGGGCGGCATGCTTCGTGTGGATGAGGTATTGAAGCGGCTGCTCGCGTCAACTTGACGCACAATGACTGACGGATGGCTTCCCGCCAATCCGCGCGCAAACCTGCGAAGCCCTCACGCCGCAGGCCTGCCGTCCTGAGTGTCCTCATCGGTGGCCTCGGGCGCTTCCGGGGCGCGCGTGACGAGCACGAGCACACCAAAGGCGGGATGGTCGAAGTAGTTCACATCGCCGTTGCGTGTGCGGCGGTCCTCGACGATGTAGTAATGCGGTGCGAGTTCAATCTCGCTGAGTTCGTCCGATCGCGCGACTACGGCTCGGCCCGGGGATTCTGATGACGCGACGGACGGCGCCGCCGTGGCGGGCGACGAGGCCGGCCCCGGGCTGAGCGTATGGCGATAGTCGAGATCGAGCGTGAGGTGCAGGAAGCGTTGCAGGTGCAGTTGAATCGTCCCGGCGGGATTGGACTTGCCGAGACGCGACAGCGGCAGCGGTACCGAGTCCGCCTCGCCGAGCCCCTCCTGGGACCAGCCGGCATGCAGCAGCGGTCGGTAGCCGCCAAGCCGCTGAAGTCTCGCATAGGCACTGCCGAGCCTGAGTTCCCCGGTGCGCAGCACACGATAACGGATCGTGCGTTCGGTCGAAGAATCGACCGGCAAAATCGCGTATTCGCGGTCGAGTTCCTCGGCGTAGCGGCGCGGCGGCTCCGCTTCCGGTTCCTCGGGCGCAACAGGCGCATCGTCGAGCGCGTCTGCATCGGCCAGCGCGTCCGGGTCGAATGGGCCGAGTACGAGCGGACCTACCGCGAACGGGTCCACCGGCGGTTCGGCTGGCGGTTCCGGCAGCTCGAGCAGCGAAGGAATGGCGAAGGTCTTTTCCACCATCACCCTGATTTCCGGAAGCGCCGGTGCTTCGGTTTCGCTTACCGGGCTTGCGAGGCCGTCCGGACCGAGCGCCAGCCGCGGCAAGGCGTCGAGTTCGCGTGGCGGTCTGCGCACCCCGTCGAGCACGAGGCGCGGCCGGTCGGACGGCGCCTGACGCGGCTCCGGCAGCGGTCGTCCGGCCGCGATGACCCTGCCACCGAACCTCACGACACCGGGTACGGGTTCGGTCTCGGGCTCCGCGTCTTCGGGATACGTCCACACCGCCTCGGGTACGGGCCGCATCGTGGGCGCCGCGAGCGCAAGCGGCGCTTCGATGTGGAGCCGTTGAGCCACGTAGTCGAACAACTCCTCGGTCGGATCGAAATCCGCGTTGGCGAAGATGATCACTTCCACATGATATCTGGACGCTTCGGATGCCTCGCTGCCGCCTTCAGGCGTCTCCTGGGGCACGGCCAGGCCGGTGAAGCCGAGTCCAAAGAGTGCCGTGGCGCCGGACAGCAGGATGTGCTGCATCATTACGCGATTATAGCGGCGCCATCGCGGACAGGCTGCCCGGCGGCGCTTGCGGACGCGATGGCCACCGCTACGGTGGGTTCGGCGCGACAACGCGGTCAGGCCGCCTCGGACGCTGTCTCTGCTGCGCCCAGACGGGCCAGAATCTCCTCGATGCACCGTATGCGCTCCTCATCCTCGGCGAGTTCGCGCGAGAAACGCAGCTTGAAAGGGCCGTCGAGCCGAAAGACGCCCGGGTCGTCCTCGACGAGACTGACGAGAGCCACGGGCGAGACGTTCGCGCTTTCTCCGAACCTGAGCACGCCGCCCGTGGCGCCGGCCTGGATCCTGACGATGCCCAGCCGTTGGGCGAGCAGCTTGAGCCGGGCAATCGCGAACAGCGAATTGGTGGCCGGGGGCAGCAAGCCGAACCGGTCGATGAGTTCGACCTTGAGCTCGTCGAGTTCCTCGCCGGAGTCGGCGCTCGCGATGCGCTTGTAGTGAACGAGCCGCATGTGCACATCGGGCATGTAGTCTTCCGGTATCAACGCGGAAAGGCCCCGTCTCGATATCCGGACCGTGCGTGAACGGGTCGTCGAGGACCGGTTCGCGCCCGGCGCGAAGGTCCGCGACCGCGCGCGACAGCAGTTCGTTATAGAGCGTGAAGCCGATCGCCTGGATGTCGCCGCTCTGGCCTTCGCCAAGCAGCTCCCCGGCGCCGCGGATTTCAAGATCGTGAGTCGCGACCATGAAGCCGGATCCGAGATCCTCGAGCGCCGCGATCGCTTCGAGTCGTTTCGCCGCATCGGCGGTGAGCGCGCGCAGGGGCGGCGCGATGAGATAGGCGTAGGCCTGGTGATGCGAACGCCCGACCCGGCCCCTGAGTTGGTGCAGTTGAGCGAGTCCCAGCCGGTCGGCGCGGTTGATGATGATGGTGTTGGCTGTAGGGATATCGATGCCGCTCTCGATGATCGTGCTGCACACGAGTATGCGGAATCGCCGGTGGTAGAAGTCGAGCATGACCGCTTCGAGCGCGCGTTCGGACATTTGCCCGTGCGCGACCCGGATGTCCGTCTCCGGCAGCAGTGCGCGCAGTTTCGACGCCTGTGTTTCGATGTCCTCGACCCGGTTGTGGACGAAGTAGACCTGGCCGCCGCGCCTGAGCTCGCGCAGCACCGCCTGGCGGATGCCCTGGTTGGTCCATTCGCCGACGAACGTCCTGACCGACAGCCGTTCGGCGGGCGGCGTGGCGATGATCGTGAGGTCTCGCAAGCCGCCGAGCGACATGTTGAGCGTGCGCGGGATGGGCGTCGCGGTCAGCGTCAGCATGTCGACCTCCGCTCGCAGTCGCTTGAGCCGTTCCTTGTGCTTGACGCCGAAGCGATGCTCTTCGTCGACGATCACGAGACCGAGCCTGCGGAAGCGGAGATCCGGCTGCAGCAGGCGATGCGTGCCGATCACGACATCGACAGTTCCGTTTTCGAGCCGCTTGAGGACGCCCTGTACCTCCTTTGCGCTGCGAAAGCGTGACAGGAGTTCGACGCTGATCGGCCAGTCGGCAAAGCGGTCCGTGAAGGTCCGGAAATGTTGCTGCGCGAGCAGCGTCGTCGGGACGAGCACGGCGACCTGACAACCCGCGAACGAGGTCACGAAAGCCGCGCGCAAAGCAACCTCGGTCTTGCCGAAGCCGACATCGCCGCAGACGACCCGGTCCATCGCCTGCTCGCTCGCAAGGTCTCCGATGACCTGATCGATCGCCGTCAACTGGTCGTCGGTCTCCTCGAACGGGAACTCGCGCGCGAAGCGTTCGTAAGACTGTTGCTCGCAACTCAGGCGCTCGCCGGTCCTCGCTGCTCGCTGCGCGTAGAGGTTAAGCAATTCCGCCGCGACGTCGCGGACCTGCCGCTCCGCCTTGCGTCGGGCCCGCGCCCATTGGTCGGAGCCCAGCCGATGCAGCGGCGCGTCCTCGGGCGACGCGCCGCTGTAGCGCGTCACGAGGCGCAGGTCGTGCACCGGGACATAGAGCTTGTCCTCGTCGGCGTACTCCAGCAAAAGAAACTCCGTCGGGACATCGTCGACATCGAGCGTCGCGAGCCCCCGGTAGCGGCCGATTCCGTACTCCTCGTGGACGACCGGCGCGCCGACCCTGAGATCCGCAAGCTCGCGAATCAGCGTTTCGGGGTCGCGTGCCGGGCGCCGCCGGCGACTGCGTTGGCGCGGCCGCTCGATCCCCAATTGCAGAGCCGTGATGACCCGCAAGCCTCGATCCGGCAGCCGCAGCCCCTGTTCAAGCTCGCCTGCCGCGACGCAGAGTTCGGCTTCCGACGCCAGGAAGCTCTTCCAGCCCTGTACGTTTTCGGGCCGGTAACCTCGGCCTGCGACAAGCTCGCGCAGCATCTCCCGGCGGCCCGGCGAGGAAGCCAGCAGCAACGTGCGTTCGCCGTCCTTGCTGCCGTCGAGCCAGCGGGCGATTCGGTCGGGGTCGCTCGGGATATCCGAACCTGCCGGGTGCGCGGTGCCCGCGTCGAGCGTCTCGATGTCGGTCGCACCGCTGCGTTGTGCAAGCAGATCGAGCGCAAGCAGCTCCCCGGCCTGACGCCTGAGCAGGTCGGGAGCCCAGAACGCCTGATCGGGGGCGAGATTGGGGTGCTCCGTGTTGCCGTCGAGTTCGGCGAACCGCTCCTCGACGAGCTGCCAGCCCGCGTCGAGGCCGTCGAAGGCGCTTTCCATGCGAACCAGCAGGGTATCGCGCGGCAGGTAGTCGAACAGCGAAGCCGTCTCGTCGAAAAACAGCGGCAGGTAATACTCGATCCCGGCAGGCAGCAGACCGTCGGAAATGTCCCGATAGACCGGACATTGCCCCGGGGCGACGGGGAAACGGTCCCGGAACCGATGCCTGAAACCGCGTATGCCGACTGCATCGAACGGAAACTCGCGTGCCGGCAGCACGCGGACGGTATCCGTCGTGCCGACGGTACGCTGGCTGTGGGGATCGAAGGTGCGCAGGCTCTCGATCTCGTCGTCGAAGAACTCCACGCGCACGGGCGTTTCCACACCACTCGGAAAGATGTCGGTGACCGCTCCGCGCACGGCGATCTCTCCGGCTTCTGCGACCTGCTCGACGCGCAGGTAGCCGTGCTCCACGAGCCGTGCCGTGAGCGCTTCGCGATCGACCTGTTCGCCGACGTTCAGCCTCAGCGAACGGCCCACAACGTACTGCGGCGGGGGCAGCCGGTTCAGCAGCGCTTCGGCGTGTACGATGAGCCTGACGGGGTCGCCGCTCGCGAGCCGATGCAGGATCGCGAGGCGTTCGGCGACCAGGTCGTGCGGCGCGGAGATGGATTCATAGGGCAGCGTCTCGTAATCGCTGAAGCGCCTGAGCGGCTGGCCGTCCGTGAAGAACGCGAGGTCTCGTTCAAGTTGCTCTGCAGCGCGTGCGGAGCGCGCGAGGACACAGACCGGACCCTCGTGGCGGGTCAGCGCTTCGGCCGCCGCGAGGCTCGGCGCCGCGCCGAACAGCCGGTCCCAGACGACGTGCGGACGGTCCGGCGCGGGCAGCGCGAGGTCGAACAATGGGTCCGCGTGGTTCATGCCAGCCTGAGGTACGGCGAAAACGATGAATTATCCCACGCGCGACGGGCCGTGCGCCTGCACGCGGTCCACCCGCACAAGCGGTGCGCCGCCGTTCCCGCCGCAAGGTTCGCGTATGGTTTAATTCCTGCCCATGTTCCAACCGCTGGAGTGCTTTGTCGGCCTGCGCTACCTGCGCTCGCGCCGGCGCCGCGGCATCGCGTCGTTCATGAGCATGGCGTCGCTGCTCGGCATCGCGCTCGGTGTCGCTGCGCTGATCGTCATCCTGTCGGTCATGAACGGGTTCGAGACGGAGCTTCGCACGCGGCTGTTGAGCATGAGCGGCCATGCCACGGTTGCTGCACCGCTGGCCGGCGTCGACGACTGGCCGGAGTTGAAGCGGCAGCTCGAGGCGGAGGACGGCGTCGCCGGCGTTGCGCCGTACGTGCTGCTAGAGGGCATGATCGCGGCGGGTCCGAATCTCAGGCCGAGTCTCGTGCGCGGGGTGGATCCGGACGAAGAATCGGCCGTGTCCGACTTTGCGAGAGTCATCGACCCGGCCGCGCTCGGTCAGCTCGAAAATGGCGCCAGGCGCATCGTGCTCGGCCGGATACTGGCTTTCGGCCTCGGTGTCGATGTCGGTGACCGCGTCAATCTCCTCGTACCGAACTTCGACAATGGGCGGCCGGCGCCGAAGCTTGCGGGCTTTGTCGTCGCCGGCACCTTCGAGGCGGGCATACAGGAGCACGATGCCAATCTCGCGCTCGTGCACGTCGGCGACGCGAGCGAGCTTGCCGACCTCGGGCAGCGGCCGGAAGGTCTGGCCGTCCGGCTTGACGACCCGCTGGCGGCGGCCGGTTTCCAGCAGCGTGTCAGCGATGCGTTGGGCGGGTCTTACCGCTACTCGAACTGGACCGAAGAGCATCGAAGCTACTTCCGCGCCATACGCATCGAGAAGACGATGATGACGGTCATCATGATGTTCATCGTCGCCGTTGCGGCCTTCAACATCGTCGCATCGCTCATGATGGTCGTCACGGAGAAGGAACGGGACATCGCGATCCTGCGCACCTGCGGTCTGGAGCCCGAGCGCGTCGCGCGCATCTTCTTCGTGCAGGGCGCGGTCATCGGGCTCGTCGGAACCCTGCTCGGCACCGGGCTCGGGATCGGTCTCGCGCTCAATGTCGAGTCGATCGTTCCATGGCTCGAGACGACCTTGAACTTCAGGATCATGCCGGGCGACGTCTATTACGTGACCGAGATCCCGGCGGAAATCCAGGCGCTCGACGTCGTTCTCATTCCTGCGCTCGCGCTGCTCGTCGCGGTGCTCGCAACGGTGTATCCCTCACGCCGCGCGGCCGCCGTTGCGCCGGCACAGGCGCTGCGCTACGAGTGAGCCGTGAGACAGCCCTGGCAACTCTCGATGTCGTTCCGATATCTGCGTGCGCGCAGCCGAAACGGGTTTATCTCGTTCATCTCGCTCGTTTCGATGGTAGGCATCGGGCTTGCCGTCGCGGTATTAATCGTCGTGCTGTCGGTGATGAACGGCTTCGAGTACGAGTTGCAACAGAGGATTCTCGGCATGGTGTCCGACGCGGCGATCACGGGTCTCGACGGGCCGCTCGATGACTGGCAGGCGGTCCGCGACCGCGCGCTCGCGCGCGAGGATGTCGTGGCCGCCGCTCCGTTCGTCGAAGGGCAGGGCGTGATCGTCGCTGGCGAAGCCACCGCGGGCGTAGGCGTCAGGGGTATCGAGCCGTTGCTCGAACCCGCGGTTTCGGCGATCGCCGATGTGCTGCGCGAGGGCAGCATCGAGGCGCTTGAAGCCGGCAGCTTCAACATGCTGATCGGCAGCATGCTGGCCGAAGACCTCGACATCGGCGTCGGCGACAACATCGTACTGGTGCTTGCGCAGGGCCGGGTCACGCCGGCCGGCATCTTTCCGAGGATGCGCAGCTTCACCGTTGCCGGCGTTTTCGAGGCCGGCATGTACGAGTACGACCGCGGCCTGACTTTCGTGAACATGCATGATGGCGCGCGGCTCTATGCGACACGGGGGCGGGCGAGCGGCGTCAGGCTCGCCGTCACCGACATCTATGCCGCCGGCCGTACCGCAACCGAACTTGCGCTCGATCTCGGCGGCGGCTTCTACGTGACCGACTGGACGCGCCAGCACGTCAACTTCTTTCGCTCGATTCAACTGACGAAGACGATCATGTTCGTGATCCTGAGCCTTGTCGTCGGCGTCGCGGCATTCAACATCGTGTCGACGCTCGTGATGGTGGTCCGCGACAAGCGCGGCGACATCGCGATCCTGCGCAGCTACGGGGCGTCGCCATTCGGAATCCTCGCGATCTTCGCGAACCAGGGCACGTTGATCGGGCTGCTCGGCACGCTGTTCGGGGTCGGTCTGGGGCTGCTCGTCGTGTCGCAACTGCAAGGCGCGGTCGCCGCGTTCGAAGCCTGGTTCAACCTGGACCTGCTGTCCGGCGAGGTCTATTTCATCAGCGACCTGCCGGCCCGGGCGCAAGCGGGCGAAGTCACGCGAATCGCGCTGCTTGCCCTGCTGCTTGCCGTTGCGGCAACGTTCTACCCGGCGCTCAGCGCTGCGCGCCAGGCACCGGCGGAGGCCTTGCGCCATGAATAGCGTTGCCGCAAGCGCTATGAGGAACGCCGCCAATGGTGCCGCGCGCAGCGCTGAGAGCACCGCCATGGGGGCTGCCATGAGCGAGGGGCCGGCAGCAGATGCGCGGGCGGGCACTCGGCGAGCGCACGCCGGATGCCACGGGAAGTGTCATGGACAGTGTCATGGGAAGTGCCATGAGTAAGGGGCAGGCCGCGGGATCCGTGCTGCGCGCCGCCGGTCTCGTCAAGACCTTCAGCGAGGCCGGGCGCGTGCTCGAGGTCCTGCGCGGGATCGATCTCGAAGTCGAAGCCGGCGACCGCATTGCGATCGTCGGCGCCTCGGGATCGGGCAAGACCACGTTGCTGCAGTTGCTCGGCGGGCTCGACGAACCGACAGCCGGCGAGGTCGTCGTCGCCGGCGAATCGATGCATCGCCTCGGCCATGCCGCGCGCGGTCGCCTGCGCAATCGCGCGCTCGGATTCGTCTACCAGTTTCACCACCTGCTGCCGGAGTTCTCCGCACTCGAGAACGTGGCGATGCCGTTGCTCGTTCGCGGCATGCGGCCTGCCGAAGCCGAGCGTGAGTCGCACACGATGCTCGAGCGCGTAGGGCTCGCCGAGCGCACCGAGCATCGTCCCGGCGAACTGTCGGGCGGCGAGCGGCAGCGAACGGCGGTTGCCCGCGCGCTCGTCACGCGTCCGGCGGCCGTGCTCGCCGACGAGCCGACCGGCAATCTCGACCGACCCACGGGGATGCGCGTATTCGACGTGTTGCTCGAGCTGAACGCTTCGCTCGGCACGAGCCTCGTCGTCGTTACGCACGACCCCGATCTCGCGGCGCGAATGGATCGCGTCCTCACGCTCAAGGACGGCAAATTGCAAGCAATCTAGACAACACTGAATCGGTCTGCGGAGCGCGCAAGAAAAGTCGGTTCGCAGTGGCTCCGGGCTGCGGGGAATCTGCCCCGGGCGCACGGCGGAGGTTCACTCCGGGCGGCTTGCCGGCGATCGCCGGCGCGTGGCTGCTCGGTAATCTCTGTGTGCAGGTGTTGCCGGGGTTGCCGGGCGCGCTGCTGACGGCGCCGCTCGTTCTGGCGGCGGCCCTGGCGTTCGCCTTTCCCGCCGCGAGGCTGCTCGGGCAATCTATCGGCCTCCCCGGCGGACTCGCGGCGGTCCTGGCATCCGCCAGCCCCGCCGTGCGACTGGCCGGCTTTGCGATCGTCGGGTTTCTCTGGACGTCCTTCCATGCGGATGCGCGGCTCGACGCGCGTTTGCCTGAATCGCTGGCGGGCCGCGACTTCGAGGTTGCCGGCTGGATCGATGCCTTGCCGAGCGTCGACGAGGCTCGCGCCGTGTTCTCGTTCCGCGTCGATCGTGGCGGCAACCAGCAGGTACCCGAACGGCTGCGCCTGACCTGGTACGACGCTCCGGCTGACCTGGCTGCAGGACGGGACTATGCGCTCGTGGTGCGTCTGCGTGCGCCGCGCGGGCTTGCGAACCCCGGGGCGTTCGACTACGAACGCTGGCTCATGCTCGAGGATTACGGCGCGACAGGTTACGTGCGTTCAGGCGGTACCGTCTCGCGGCAGCACGGCCTTGCACAGCGATGGTTGATAAGGCGTCAGAAGATTGCGAATCGGATCGCTGCGGCAAGCCCGAGTCCTGGCGCTGGCGCGTTGATCACCGCGCTTGCCATCGGCGAGCGCGGTGGGTTCGAGGACAGCCACTGGGAGTGGTTGCGGCGGACCGGCACGAGTCACTTGGTCGCTATCAGCGGAATGCACATCGGACTCGTCGCCGCGTTCGTATTCGCGTTGGCGCGCCTGATCGTGCTCAGGTTGCCGCAGACGCTCGCGAATTACGACCTCGAGGCCGCGGCTGCGGCAAGCGCCGTCGCCGCATTCGCCTATGCCGCGCTTGCCGGTTTCGGCCTGCCGACGCAGCGCGCCGTGCTCATGGTCGCCGTCGCACTCGCGATGCTCGTCAGCCGTCGCACTGTCGGTCTTTTCCATGGACTCGCCGCAGCGCTCCTCGCAATCCTCGTCTGGGATCCGCTCGCGACGCTTACGGCATCGTTCTGGCTGTCGTTCGGTGCCGTGGCCGCGCTGCTTGCGCTGGGCAGCAGCGGGGAGTTCACGGCGTCACGGGACGGCGCCGAAGTGCAGGAGACGAGGCGGCTCGGGCCGTTTTCGCGGGTACGGGAAACAGCCAACACGCGGTTGGCCTGGCGGTTCCGATTGTTCGCCCGCGTGCAGTGGAATATCACGCTCGCTCTCGTGCCGCTGTCGAGCCTTTTCTTCGGCGAAATTTCGCTTGTCTCGCCGCTCGTGAATTTCGTAGCGATCCCGTTCTTCAGTCTCGTCATGGTGCCGCTCACACTCGCGAGCACAGTCGCGCTCACGCTGGGTGAGGCCGGGCAGGTGCTGCTCGTCCTGACCGGATATCTCGCCGACGGAGCCTGGGCGGTACTCGACTGGATCGCCCGCTGGCCCTGGGCTGCGGTTGCGTTGCCGCAGCCCGCACCGTTCGCCGCGGCGCTGGCGGTACTCGCGGTCGTCTTGGGACTCGCCTGGCACCCGCTGCCTGGGCGCAGCTTCGCCTGGCTTGGGCTCGTACCGCTAGCGTTCGGCGCATCCGGCAGGCCGCCGCCGGGCACGGCCGATGTGCTTGTCTTCGATGTCGGCCACGGGCTAGCCGTCCTCGTCGAGACGGCAAACCGACGAATGCTCTATGACGCAGGGCCCGTGGCGCGGTCGGGTTTCAATGCCGGGCGCGAAATCATCGTACCCGGACTGATGCGGCGCGACGGTCGCGCTCTGGATCTTCTGCTCGTAGGTCATGCCGACGCCGATCACTCCGGTGGCGCCGGCGCGGTGCTCGCGGCCTACCCGCAAGCCGATGTGCTGCGCGGGCCTGACGTCGATGCATTGCGAGGCAGGATTTGCGTCGCGGGTCAGAGCTGGGTCTGGGACGAGGTTCGCTTCGACATCCTCCATCCGCCCCCGGCGTTCCACCCGCTCGGCAACGAGAGTTCCTGCGTGCTCAAGGTCTCCACGCACTCCGGTTCCATGCTCATCACGGGCGACGTCGAGTCGCGAGCGGAGCGGCTGCTTGCCGACCACGAAGGCATTCACGCCGACGTTGCGATCGTGCCCCATCACGGCAGCGCGACCTCGTCGTCAGCGCGGTTCGTTGCGGCAATCGGGGCGAGCACGGCGATCGTCTCGGCCGGCTACGCGAACCGCTGGGGGTTTCCGAAGCCCGAAGTCCGGCAGCGTTGGGAAGCGGCGGGCGCCCGACTCATCGTCACGGGCGATACCGGCGCTGTGAGACTCAGGCTCGGTGCAGGCGCCGTGCGCCCCCATACGGAACGTGCCGCCACGCTCCGCTACTGGCGCGCGAGAACGCCCCTGCTGTCTGGAGAAACCCCGGTAGGCACGCTATAGTTCGGGCCATATTCCGGGAGTTGCGGGGATCTCATGCTCGAGATCGTGCAAGCAGGCGGCTGGCTGATGCTGCCGATCATTGCCTGCTCGATCGTGGCGGCCGCGATCGTTCTCGAAAGGCTCTGGACGCTTCGTCCGGAGCACGTCTCCCCGAAAAACCTGGTCCGCCAGGTGCACGAGTGGGCCAGGCACGACCAGCTCGACCCCGGCCATCTGCAGAAACTGCACGACAACTCACCGCTCGGCCGGATACTCGCGACGGCGCTTACGCATCGGCACGCCGACCGGGACGTCGTCAAGGAGAAGATCGAAGACAGCGGCCGGCATGTCGTGCACGAACTGGAGCGATACCTCACTTCGCTCGGCACGATTGCCGCGGTCTCGCCGCTGCTCGGACTGCTCGGCACCGTGATAGGCATGATCAAGGTGTTCGCCGCGATTACCGCGAACGGCGTCGGCAACCCCGCCGTGCTCGCCGGGGGTATCTCGGAGGCCCTGATCACGACAGCCGCCGGCCTCTGTGTCGCGATACCCGCACTGATCGGGTATCGCTATCTGCGCGGGCGCGTCGACGGGCTCGTCGTGCAGATGGAGAAGGAGACGGTCAGGTTCCTCGACTCGCTGCTCGAGCGCAGGCGGTCGGAGCTGATGTCCGTGAGCAATGAACCTTCGGCGCCGCTCAAACGACGAGCCTGAAATCAACCTCACGTCGTTGATCGACGTCGTGCTGTTGCTGCTCGTGTTCTTCATGGTCTCGACCAGCTTTGTCCGCGAGGCCGAGATCAATCTGCGCCTGCCGGAGGCGAATGCCGAGACGCGACCTCAGGCCGACAGTGAAATCCTCGAGATCACGATTTCGCAAACGGGCAGTTACGCGGTCAACGGGAGGCCACTCGTCAACAACGAGCGCAGCACGCTCAGGGCCGCCATCGAGCGGCTTGCCGGGAACAATCGCGAACTGCCGGTTTTCATACGGGCCGATGCCGAAGCTCGACACCAGGCGGTCGTGACGGCGCTGGACGTTGCCGGTCAGACCGGTTTCGTCGAGATCAGCATCGCGACGGTGAGTTCCCCCGACGGCTGACCCATGATCCTGCGGCTCAATCCCGACGTGGTGAGCGTTTACCGTCGGTTGCTCACGTACGTTTCGCCCTACTGGTACGTCATCGTGCCGGCCGTTGCCGCGATCATCATTTACGCCGGGATCTCGCTGACGGTGCCGCTCTTCCTCAGAGACATCATCGATCAGCTCGTCGAGGATGAACTGAACCGGGGCAGTCCGTTTCGGTTGCCGGCATTGATCGCCATCGTTTTCGCGTTGCGCGGCGCGATGGATTTTCTGACGGTTTACGGTCTGAACTGGGTTGGCCGCTCGGCGATACGCGACCTGCGCGAAGAGCTGTTCGACAGCTACCTGCGCCTGCCGGTCGGCTTCCATGACCGCAGTTCCACCGGCGCACTGATCTCGAAACTCACGTTCAATACCGAACAGGTTGCCGAGGCCGTGTCCAATGCGGTGGCGGTCGTCATTCGCGACAGTCTGCTCGTGCTCGGAATGCTCGGCATGATGCTCTATTTCAACGTGCGCCTGACGCTGCTGATCGTCGTGGTCGGTCCGGTGATCGCGCTGCTGGTCGGGGTCATGGGCCGAGCGTTCCGGCGCCAGAGCACACGGATCCAGGATTCGATGGGCGATGTAACGCGGCTGACCGAACAGACCCTGCGCGGCAGTCGCATCGTGAAGATCTTCGCCGGCGAGAAGCAGGAGCAGGCGCAGTTCGTCCGGGTCAACGCGAAGAACTTCCGTCTGCACCTGCGCGTGGCCGCGATCCGCTCATTCGGCGATGCGCTGATCCAGTACATCGTCGCCCTGGGCGTCGCCGTCATCGTCTTTTTCGTGTTCTCGGGCTGGTTCTCGATCGAACTGACGGCGGCCACGTTCATGGGGTTCATCGGCGCGCTCGCGATGCTGCTCGCGCCGCTCAAGCGCCTGGTCAACATCAATGTCGCGCTGCAGCGCGGGATCGCGGCCGCGGAGAGCCTCTTCGAGGTGCTCGACGAACCCGGCGAGCCGGATCCGGGCAAGACGCCGCTGGCACGTGCGCGGGGCAATGTCGAGTATCGGGATGTCCGGTTCGCTTACGACGAAGCCAATGGGGCGGTTCTCGACGACGTCAGCTTCGAGGCGCCATCCGGATCGACGATCGCCGTCGTCGGCCGCTCGGGCAGCGGCAAGTCGACGCTCGTGGGGCTGTTGCCGCGCTTTTACGACATCGACAGCGGCCGGATCCTGCTCGACGGTACGGACATCCGCGAGTTCGGGCTTGCGGACCTGCGCCGCCAGATCAGCTTCGTGAGCCAGGATGTCGTGCTCTTCGATGACAGCATCGCGGGAAACATCGCCTACGGTGCATTGCGCGAGTGCTCGCGCGCCGCCATCGAGCGGGTGGCCGAAGCCGCACATGTATCTGAATTTGCTGAAGAATTGCCCGATGGCCTCGATGCGCAGGTCGGCGAGCGCGGGGTGCTGCTGTCCGGCGGGCAGCGCCAGCGCGTGGCGATCGCCCGAGCCCTGCTCAAGGATGCACCGGTGCTGATCCTCGACGAGGCGACGTCGGCACTGGATACGGAATCCGAGCGCCACGTTCAGGACGCACTCGGGCGCCTCATGCAGGGCAGAACGACGCTCGTGATCGCACACCGCCTGTCGACGGTCGAGGATGCGGATCGAATCATCGTCATGAAGGATGGCCGGATTGTGGAGCAGGGGACTCACCGGGAACTGACCCGGCAAAACGGCTGGTATTCGATGCTGCACGGCATGCAGTTTGCGGAATAGGTGTCCCGGGTATGGCGGATTGGGCGCGGCGTCGCCTGACAGGGCTTTTCAACGCGATCTGGTACGGCGGCAGTCCGCTCGGATGGTTGCTTTGGCCCGCTGCGTTGCCATATCGGACGGCCGCGGTGCTCCGACGGGCGCTTTACCGGCGGGGGCCTGCTGCGAGCGGTCGACCCGGAGGCGCCGGTCCTCGTCGTCGGCAACATCACGGTCGGCGGCACCGGCAAGACGCCGTGCATCGTCTGGCTCGGCGAAGCCCTGCAGCAGCGCCGACTCGACGTCGGTATCGTGACGCGCGGCTACAAGGGACGTGCACGGGAGTGGCCGCAATGGGTCACGCGCGACAGCGATCCCGGCCAGGTAGGCGACGAGCCCGTGCTTCTTGCGCAACGGACAGGGTTTCCGGTTGCGGCGGGACCTGACCGCGTCGCGGCGGCGAAATTTCTGCTCGAACGGCGCAAGGTCGATGTGCTGCTGGCGGACGACGGTCTGCAGCACTATCGCCTCGGGCGGCGCTTCGAGATCGGCGTCGTGGATGGTCAGCGGGGTCTCGGCAACGGACTGTGCCTGCCGGCCGGTCCGCTGCGCGAACCCGCCAGGCGGCTCGACTCGGTCGATGCGATCGTCGTGAATTCAGGCGGCTGGGGGCAGGGCCGCGGGGATGTGTACCGGGCGGCGCTCGCAGCGGTGCGCGTGGAGCGCCTCGCCGACGGCGCGGTGCGCGGTCTCGATGACTTCAAGGGCAGCGAGGTGCACGCCGTCGCCGGGATCGGTCACCCGGAGCGCTTCTTTGCGCTGCTCGAGCGCAGCGGCGTCACCGTCGATCGGCGGCCGTTGGGCGATCACGCCACGATTCGCGAAGCCGATCTCCGCTTCGCTGACGCGGCTCAGGTGCTGATCACCGAGAAGGACGCTGTAAAATGCCGCAGTTTCGCGCCGGGCAACGTTTGGGCAGTGATAGTCGATATGACGTTCGACGGCGATGACGGGGACCGACTGATGGAACTCCTGATGCGTCAACTCGAAATTCAGGGCTGACCGGAGTGACTGATTTCATCGTCGTAATCCCCGCCCGCTTCGGATCCAGCCGCCTCCCAGGCAAGGCGCTTGCCGATATCGCCGGCCGGCCGATGGTCGCCTGGGTGCACGAGCGCGCGCGCCGCTCTCGGGCACGGGAAGTCATCGTCGCTACCGATGACGACAGGATCGCTGCGGCTTGCCGCGAGCACGGTGCGAAGGTAGAGATCACGGCCGCCGCCCACGCGAGCGGCACCGATCGAATCGCCGAACTCGCCGGGCGCTGCGGCTGGGACGACGAGCAGATCGTCGTCAACGTCCAGGGCGACGAACCGCTGTTGCCGCCGGCACTCGTGAGCCAGGTTGCGGACCTCCTGGCCTCGACCCCGGCGGCGGCAATCGCGACGCTGACGACGCCGGTCCGCACCGAGGCGGAGTTTCTGGATCCGAACATGGTCAAGGTCGTCACGGACCGCGAGGGCTTTGCGCTTTACTTCAGCCGTGCACCGATCCCGCACCGGGCGGCAGGCCCTGCCGCCGCCCTGACGCGGCGTCACGTCGGCATCTATGCCTACCGCGCCGGGAATCTCAAGGCCTTGGCGGCGGCGCCGACGTCGCCGCTCGAGCGCGAGGAACGGCTGGAGCAGTTGCGCGCGTTGCACCTGGGGCTTCGCATCGTGGTTGCCGATGCCGTCGATGCGCCGCCACGCGGCGTCGACACGCAAGAGGATCTCGAAGCGGTCCGCGCGATCGTGGCGTCGCGATCCGACTGACTCCGCCGGCGCGACCGGGAGGACCACACGACATGCCGCAACCCGAGTACGACTTCAGCATTCTGTTTGTCTGCATGGGCAATATCTGCCGTTCTCCCACCGCCGAAGGCATGTTTCTCAAGGTGCTCGGGGAGCAGGCGCCGGAGTTGCACATCGAGGTCGATTCGGCGGGCACGCATGCCTATCACGTCGGCGAGCCGCCGGACCCCAGGGCGCAGCGTGCGGCGCGGCACAGGGACGTCGATCTGAGTCGGCAAAGGGCACGGCTCGTGAGCACCGCGGACTTCGCGCGCTTCGACCTCGTGCTGGCCATGGACGAACTGAACCGTGACACGCTGATCGAGCAGAGCCCGCCGGAGTTTCACGACCGCATTCGGCTGTTTCTCGAGTTCGCACCGCAACTCGGTCGAGCGGCAGTGCCCGATCCTTACTACGGCGGGAGCAACGGTTTCGAGTACGTGCTCGACCTGGTCGAGGAAGCCTCAACCGGGTTGATCGAGCACCTGCGGGTCCGCGCCCGCGGCGGCTAGTCCGACGGCGTCGTCGGCCGATCCTGGCCTGCGCCGGGCGCGGCGGGCGGCGCGTCTCCGATCGACCTGAACGCAGCGCCGGGCTTGCCGGCCGGTTTCGCTTCGCCGTCGCCGTCAGCGGCGTTCGGTGACTCGGCAGCAGGCGCAGGCTTGGCAGTCAGGGGGGACTCGGCAGGCTCGGTGGGCGCGGGGTGCTCGGTAGGTTCAGTAGGCTCCGCGGGTTCTGGAGGTTCAGCAGCTTCGGCAGATTTGACCTTCGCAGCTGGTTTGGCCGAATCGCCACTGTGATCGGCAGAGTCGGCGGGTTGCGGTTCAGCCGCGGCGGTCCGCTTCGGTTTCGCCGCCGCGGGCGGCCCGCTGTCTGAACCGGCTACCTGCTCTGCCGGCGGGCGCGCCGACGCGGACTCCTGAGTCCCGGCAAGGGGTTCCGCTGGCGGTTCCGCAGGCGGTGCGGCAGGTGGTTCGGCCGACGTCCGCTCGTCGGGTCCTGCGTCGCGGTCGGCTTTCGACTGGCGCCTGTCCGAGTCGGGGTTTTCTGTTGCAGCAGCTTCCGTCGACTCCGTTCCCGCACTCTTGCCCCGCTTCGCGCGTTTGCGCTTGGGAGAAGCCCGTCGTTTCGGCTCGGCTGCTTGTTTCTCGCCTTGCGCCGATGGCTCCTCTGCAGGAACGGGCTGCCCGGTCTTCGACGGTGGCTCGTCGGTTGCGCCGGAAGGTGCTTGCGCGGCAACGACTGTCTCGGGCTCGGCCGCGCGCGGCTCACCCGTCGCGATCGTTTCGTCGGCCCTGGCTTGAGCCGGTGCTGCAGACGCCGAAGGTTCGGGCGTCGCCTCACTGCGTTCAGTCGTTTGCGCAGGCGTTGGCGGGGGAGCCCCGGCCTTGTCCGGTTTCGATGCAGCGGCTGTCGGCTCAGTCGGCGGCGTTTGCGCCTCGGTTGCGACCGTCGCGGCAGGCGCGGCAGGCGCGGACGCGTCCGGTCGCTCCTGACCGTTGCCCTTGCCGGTCTTCGCCTTGGGCTCGGCCGTTGCCGCATCGGGCTCGGCCTTGTTCGCTGCCTTCCTGCTGCGGCGCTTCTTTCGCGCCGGCTCGGCCTTGTGTGCCTCGGCTGACTGCGAACGCGTTCCGCCAGATCCCTTGCGCCCGCGCCTGCGCCGTCCGCGCGAGGCGCCGTCCGCGTCTGCGGACGACTTCGCCGCGGGTTTCGCGGCGGACTTCACGTCAGCTTTCGCTGTGCCGGCATCGGTTTCGGCCGCGCTCTGTCCACGACCCTTCCGTGCGCTGCTTCGAGTCCGGCTGCGGCGCTCGGCTTGTCCGGAGCGGCGGTTCCGGCTTGCATCGCGCTGGCGCGGCGCGGCCCGCTTGCGGTCCGTGCGCGTGTGTTTCCGGCCGCGCTGGCGCCGACCCTTCGGCGCCGGCATCAGCCAGCCGAAGAGACGTCGCCAGACAGATTTCCTGGGCTTGCGGCGCGCCGCGCGCGGCCTCGGCTGCGGCGCAGGCGTCTTCGGCAACACGCCGGATACGGCCGCTTGCTCCGGCTGCGGTTGTTGACCGGACTCCTCGAAGGCGGCGGACAGATCTTGCCTGGGCTCGGTGAGTGCGTAGCTCGGGCTAGCGTTCTCTGCCTGCCCAATTTCGTCGTCACGTACGCGGCGGATGCTGTAGCTCGGCGTCTCGAGCGCGGGATCGCCGACCAGGATGACTGAAACGTGGTTGTTGTCCTGAATCGACTGCACCCAGTCGCGCTTTTCGTTGAGCAGGTAGTTGGCCACATCGACCGGCAGCCGCACAATGACCCTGGCGCTGCGTTCCTTGCGCGCCTCCTCGCCAACCAGCCTGAGAATGGCCAGGGCCAGCGACTCGACATCGCGGACCACGCCGTTGCCGTTGCAACGCGGGCACACGGCTTGCGTCGATTCTTCAAGCGACGGCCGCAATCGCTGCCGGGACATCTCGAGCAAGCCGAACTTCGAGATCTTGCCGATCTGGATTCGGGCGCGGTCCTGTCGGACGGCTTCGCGCAGCTTGTTCTCGACGTCGCGCTGGTTGCGGTGCGGCCCCATGTCGATGAAGTCGATGACGACGAGTCCGCCGAGGTCGCGCAGCCGCATTTGCCTCGCGATCTCCTGGGCAGCTTCGAGGTTTGTGTTGAAGGCCGTCGCTTCGATGTCGCCGCCTTTCGTCGCGCGTGCGGAGTTGATGTCGATCGCGGTCAGCGCCTCGGTGTGATCGATGACGATGCTGCCGCCTGAAGGCAGCGACACGCTGTGCGCGAAGGCCGATTCGATCTGGCTCTCGATCTGAAACCGCGTGAAGAGCGGTACCGTCGGGTCGTCGTAATACTTGAGCTTGCGTATCTGGTTCGGCAGGACCCGTTCCATGAAGTCCAGTGCGTCCTTGTGGACGACGGCGTCGTCAACGACGATCTCGCCGATGTCGTTGGAGAGGTAATCCCGGAGCGCGCGGACGATCGCGTTGCCTTCCTGGTAGATGAGAAACGGCGCGGGGCGCGTGACGACGACCGACTTGATCGCTTCCCAGACGCTGATCAGGTAGTGGAGGTCCCAGCGCAACTCTTCGACATCTCGTCCGACGCCGGCGGTCCTGACGATGCAGCCCATCGAGTCCGGTGCGTCAAGCTCCTTGAGCGACTGGCGTACGATGTCCCTGTCCTCGCCGGTTATCCGGCGCGAAACGCCGCTGGCACGGGAGTCGTTCGGCATGAGGACGAGAAACCGTCCCGCGAGGCTGATGAAGGTGGTCAGTGCGGCACCCTTGTTGCCGCGTTCTTCCTTCTCGACCTGGACGACGATTTCCTGCCCTTCCTTGAGCACGCTCTTGATTTGCGGCCGCTCACCCTGACCGGGCTGCTGCAGGAAGTACTCGCTGGAAATTTCCTTGAGCGGAAGGAAGCCGTGTCGCTGGGCGCCGTAATCGACGAACGCGGCCTCGAGACTGGGTTCGACTCTCGTTATGCGGCCCTTGTAGATATTGGCTCGGCGTTGCTCGCGGGACGGAACCTCGATATTAAGGTCGTAGAGATTCTGGCCATCGACCATGGCCACGCGCAACTCCTCTTGTTGAGTTGCATTGACTAGCATGCGTTTCATAAATCCTCAGCCTTTCTGAAGCAGGCCCCGGATTTGCTGCGCCGACCGCGATACCTGAGAAAGCGATGCATCTGTATGTCATGCTGCACCGCGGAGTCATGGTTCTATCCTGTGGATGGAGTCGCTCAAACCGTCTTGTTCGCGGAACTTGTCGTAACGTTTGCGACGGAGAGACGTTGCCTGACCTGTATCGCGACGGCCCGGATCCGGGGCGCCGACAAAATGAATTTGCGTGTTGTGGCCGCTCAGCAGGAGCGTTTCATGGCTGCCGGAGCAGCGCGGGCAGATCGCCACGGGTGTCGCCCGCGCCGCTACTATAACATGGTTCCGGGCGTGCTTGATTCGGTAAGCCTTTGAATCTTACGGAAAACGAAAACAGACAAGCGGTACGTTACCGCGACATCGATGCCGAAACGGCGGGCCAGCGCCTTGACAACTTCCTGCTGAGCCTGCTTTCGGGCGTGCCGCGCAGTCATGTGTATCGGCTCATTCGTTCGGGGCAGGTTCGGGTGAATTCCGGACGTATCGCGCCGCGTTACCGGCTGCGAGCCGGCGACCGCGTGAGGATCCCGCCCGTCAGGCAGCGGCCAGGTCCGGCGCCGCGCCGGGTCGGCAACGTGCCCGATCGGCTGGCCGACCGCATCGTCCATGAGGATTCGCGCGTACTTGTCATCGACAAGCCGGCCGGGCTCGCCGTACACGGCGGCAGCGGCGTGGACCTCGGTTGTATCGAGGCGCTACGCAGCCTGAGACCCGAGCTCGGAACGCTTGAACTCGTGCATCGCCTTGACCGGGCAACATCGGGCTGCCTGCTCGTGGCAAAGCGGCGCAGCAGTCTGCGCGCGCTCCACCAGTTGCTGCGCGAAGGGCGCGTCGAAAAACGCTACCTGGCGCTGGTCCGCGGCAACTGGCAGTTCGGCAGCATGGAAATCGACGAGCCGCTCAGGTCGGATCGCCGGCCCGGCGAGGTTCGCACCCGCGTCGATGCGCAGGGAAAACCGGCGCAGAGCCACTTCCGGCCCATCGAGCAGTTTCGCAATGTGGCCGCCTTCATGGAGGTGGGCATCGGGACCGGCAGAACCCATCAGATTCGCGCGCATGCCGCGCACCTGCAACATCCCGTTGCGGGCGACGAGCGTTATGGCGACGAACGCTTCAATAAGCACATGAACGATCTGGGTCTCGACCGCATGTTTCTGCATGCCCACGCCGTCGCATTCCAGTGGCCGGACAGCGATGTGGAATTTTCCGTCAGCGTGCCTTTGCCCGCGGAGCTCGGCCGCGTGCTCGAGTCGCTCGAACACGAGCGCAGCAAACGGACCTGGCGGTCCAGGGCGAGGCGCTGACAGTCGGGCCGAGGGGCAGACGATCGATGGATTCGGGCCGGCGCGCACCCTTTCGGTTTCAGCCGCGGCCTTGTACTTCAGCCAGGCTTCCAGCGGCATCAACGGCGCCAGGGAAAAGGCGGCTGGCGACCGGTTCCTCGGCCGGCGTCCAGGAGCCTGCGCCGTAGGAATTCACGGCTGCAAGTCCGCTCTCATCCGCCCCTTCAGCCGCTCGTTTTCGTCAAATATGACCCGATATTCTCCGCAATCGATCGACCGAAGGGACGGCGCCAGCGAATTACCGGTACGGCCCATTCCTACGGCGCAGGCTCCCAGGAGCAGTGCATTCCCGCGTGGCGGCAGGTTCGATCAGCGGCGCCGTCGCCCGCTCAACGTGAAGCCATCTGCCGGCCGCGTGAGAGAGCGCATCCGTACGGTCTTCCTCCCCGGCGTCCACGGGGGCTGACCCGTGACGACGACCGCGTCGCCGGGTTTGAGCACACTCTCATCGTAGCCCGCTTCCCGCAGCCGCCTCGGGCTGCCCCACTCCACGGTCCACCGTTCGGTTTCTCCGGCGTCGTTGCGAACATCGAGCAGCAGCGCGAGATGCGGGCGCTGGACCAGGAACTGTGTCACCACCCCCTCCACCGTGATGCGCTTCTCCCTGTCGTAGATTCCCGACCAGGAGTGGTGGGCGTGCGCCGCTGCGAACGTCAGCCATGACCCGAGGATGACCGCAATCGGAATGCTTCTTGTATACATCCCTCGATTCTTCCACGGCAGGAAGCGATTGGCCAGTGGGCGTGGTTACGCCCTCGAGCCCGCTACAATGGGAACGGAGCTTTCCGAGGCCCGCACCTGGTGTCCGCTCTTCGCACAACGGTTCTGACTCTGGTTCTCCTGTCGCTCGGCGCATCCCTGGCGTCGTCTCAGGGTTCGTTCACGGAACAGCGCGCCGCGCTCATCGATGAGATCGAACGGGTCGTTCGCCAGACCCGGTCCACGACCGGCAGACCCGCGCTGGCCGAAGCCGTGATGGCGGCCATGGCGACGGTCCCGCGCCACGAGTTCGTTCCCGAGGCCGTGCGGCAGTTTGCCTACGACAACCGGCCGCTTCCGATCGGGGACGGGCAGACGATCTCCCAGCCGTACATCGTGGCCCTCATGACGGACCTGGCGGAGGTCGGGCCGGAGTCCGTCGTTCTGGAAATCGGCACCGGGTCCGGGTACCAGGCGGCGGTCCTGGCCGAGATCGTGGAACACGTCCATACGATCGAGATCGTCGAGCCTCTGGGGCTCCGGGCCGCAGGCACGCTGGATCGCCTGGGATACGACAACGTGACCGTGCGCGTGGGCGATGGATATCAGGGGTGGCCCGAGTTTGCGCCTTTCGATGCGATCCTCGTCACGGCGGCGCCCGAACGAATCCCCCAGCCGCTGATCGATCAGCTTGCGGTCGGCGGCAAGCTGGTCGTGCCCGTCGGCGCCGCGAACCGTACGCAGTCCCTGCAGGTCCTCGATAAGGCGCCCGACGGCTCCACCGGTGTCAGCGACATCCTGCCGGTCGTCTTTGTTCCGTTCACGCGATCGGAAAACTAGCGCCGGCGCGCCGCTCTTCGCTTCGTGGCTCCCGGCCCCGTCTTTGGCAGCGGCCTCTCGACCGAACTGGCCTCACTCGGTGTCGCCGGGCAAACGGCCGCAACCGTTCGCAAACCCGTTCATGGCCAGGAGCCGGTTCCACAGCCGTGTGCGCTCCTGCGGATCGAGCGAACGCGCCCAGGCCCAGGCAGCCGCGTAGTCAGTGCCCCAGTCCGCTTCGTTGCGGACCTGGTTGGCGGCAAATTCCTCGCCCCAAACGTCCGCCCAAACCCGGTCGAGGACGAGATACAGCGTCATGTGTCCGTCGATACCGTCCAGCCGCTCGACAAGCTGCCAAAGGTGGCGGTGGCCGAGTTCGTGGACCAGCGTGGATTTCTTCACCTCGATCCTGTAGCTCGCGCGAAGGCGCATCGGGTGGTCGGGCCCTCCGGAATGACTGACCGCATCGGCCACCGAGGCCGTTACGCTTGATTCGGGAAACTGCAAACAGGTCCTGGCCTCGAGCGCGGCCATGATGCGCTCGCCGTCCTCCTCCCAGATCGCCCGGTACGCCCGCGCAGCGTAATGAAGCGCCGCATTGGACGGGATGAAGTCGACTGTCGGCTGCGCCTGCACGCCACCGGCGACCAGCAGCAGGATCGCCGCTACGATCCGGACCGGCTGACGATTGCTATCGGATGCAACGGAAAGTGGCTTGTCTGGCATGAACAACCCACACCGGCACAAGCCGTTTGCTGCGTGACTCACTCAACCGGTACGGTGACCGGTGCATCGGTTTCCTTGACAAAGAAAACAAGTATTTTCGCAGGCTCGGTGTCACTGGCGTTTCTTGAGACGCTATGGATGTCATCCGGGTTTTCATAGAAGGTCTGTCCCGCCGACAAGGTGACCTCTTCGCCTCCCCTGACCTGCATGACGACACGGCCTTCAAGCACGTAGACAAAGGTGTGTGCGTTGTGACGATGTTGCCCGGAAGCCTCTCCCGGTGCGAATGTCACGGTTAGCATCTGGCCTGACTTGCCCTGGATGTCCAGCAGTTCCTGACTGAACAGAACATCGACTTCCGTAGCCTGTACGGCCGGGGACAGAAGAAAAAACACAAGGAACCGACTCGGGTAACGTTTCAAAACAGTGCTCATATCATTCTCCGGCATCTGGCGTGCACATTGGGCGATGACGGCATCCGCCGCGTTGTTGTCGGCGAACGCGAGCATGGACGGTGCCGTGACAGGGAGACAGCCATTCCCCGTCAAGGGGACTTCAGTTGCTCATCCCGCCGATGATGGTCATTCATGCGGGTTTCTTCGCGCTCCTCGGCCAACTCGTTCCATGCCGTAATCTCCTTGTCGACAGCGAGGCGTTCAAGCGCCGCCAACCAGTGGGCGTAGTACCGTTCGCCCGTGTCGTACTCGCCTCGGCCTTCAGCGGCCTTGAGTTCGACGGACAGCCGTTGCGACCACTCTTCCTGCGTGAGGCGGCCGGACTCGATGAGTTCGACGACAATGGCAAAGGCTTGCGCCTGCCACGGTTCCCCGAATGGTGGATCTGTTTCGTCGCGGGAAAGCAGCGAAAGCTGTGCAAGCTTGTCCGGATCGCCCATCTTGACCCTTTACGCCACCGATTCCAGATGATCGTCCCAAAGATCAACGTAGATTCGGTCTCTGGAGCCGCCCCGGCTGCCCCACAGCTCCCGGCCGGTAAACATCACCGAATACAGGTGCTGCGCCTCCTGTTCGACCCCTGGCGGCAGCTGATCCTGAAACTCATGCACTCCGTGATCACGGTGAATCGTGCCCCGGCGCCCGCGAACATAACGGGGTGCTCGAGTGTGTCCCACCGGATGCGCGTTCCTGGCGATCACTGCGTCACCGACAGAGAACCGGGACGGCAAGTCCACATCCATCTCCGCGGAAATATCCCCGGCGAGAAATCCGTTGACGATGATTTCCGGTCCGGGCGGCTCGAAGTTCGGAATATCGGGCATCGAGAGAGGGCCATCGGGATTATCGAGTTCCGCGACAGTCACAAGACCACTCTCGAGCACCGACTGTTCGGCACGATGGAGCCATCGCGCGTAATACGGCATGCCGAGATAAAGCGCCGGCGGAATGGACTGCTCCATCGCTGCACGCCCGCCGCGGGATACCCCGGGCACGCGCATCGACCAGACCAGCCCCCAGAGCAGTCGCTGCCACTCTTCGGTGAGGATCGGTCCTTCCTTCTCCTCGCGCTGCGGCAGCGTGAATCCGTCCATGCCGCCCAGATCGTGTACGCCGTTCATTGCTGGCCACTTGCCGCAAGCGTCTCGGCACCTATCATCGAGTCCCGCGTTACCAGGGCCGCCAGCCCTTCGACAGACATGCCCTCAGTACCCGGTGGGCGCTGTGGGATGACCAGATAGCGAACCTCCGCCGTACTGTCCCAAACCCTGACTTCGACTTCGTCATCGAGGTCGAGCCCGAATTCGCGCAGTACGTTGCGGGGCTCGATCACCACTCGCGCCCGGTACGCCGAATCCTTGTACCAGGTCGGGGGAAGACCGAGGAGGGACCATGGATAGCAGGAACACAGCGTGCAGACAACCAGGTTGTGCACCGATGGCGTATTCGCCACGGCGACCAGATCCGTGGATTGAAACCCCGTCAGGCTTTCCTCGCGCGCGACGGCTCTTGCGTCCGCAAGCAGCCGGCGACGATAGTCCGGATCCACCCAGCTCCTTGCGACAAGGCCGGCGCCGACATGCGGCCCGACCTGACTCTCGTGATACTCGACAACGGCGTCCATGGATGCCGGGTCGACAAGGCCCTTTCTGGTCAACACCGAGACCAACGCTCGTGTGCGAAGGTCGTAGTCGGCCTGAACCGGCTTGTGATCTGCCACTGTACCCCCTCCCGGTAAAAGTCCTTGTTGCTCCGTCACCGCCGACTCGCGTCTGGCTCGCAGAACAACTTGCGGATCTCGTAGTATTCGAGCGGGGACTATAACAAAGCCGCTATCGCCCGTGCTGCCGGAGTTTGGTCCCGGCAAGACCTCGACCATGACCGTTCGGCGCGGTCGGGTTGTCCTGCGCTCACGGATCGACGGCTTCGCGATGGTGATGGCCGCCTGACACGTCCCGAGAGCTCGATCCCGGGCTGTGGCGCACCGATCAAATCGTGTTCTTCGGGTCGACGCCGGCTGCGCACAGCGGGTCGAGGCCCGCCTGCCTGAGCGTCGTCGCTACCCAGATCAGCGGCAGTCCGAGCAGCGCGGTGGGATCGTCCGACCGGATGCGCCTGAAGAGCGAAATTCCGAGGCCCTCGGCCTTGAAGCCGCCGGCGCAGTCATACGGCTGCTCGCGGCGCAGATAGGCATCGAGCACGCTTTCATCGAGTTCGGCGAACTCGACTTCCGTTGTGTCCGTTGTCTGCCAGCGGCGTGCGGACCTGTTGTCGACGATGACCGCGGCCGTGTCGAACACCGCCGAGCGGCCTTGGCAGGCCGCAAGCTGCCTGACCGCCACGTCGTGCGTTCCGGGTTTTCTCAACACTTCGCCGTCGATCGAAGCGACCTGATCGGAACCTATGACGATCGCGTCGGGAGCGTGCACCGCGCCCGCCTTCTCGGCAGCGAGCCGCGCGGCGAGTGCGTGCGGTGCCTCGCCGGGTTCGGCCGTCTCCCGGACATCAGGTGCAATGACGTCAAATGCAAGTTCGAGCCGCTCAAGCAGGAGTTTCCGGTATGGGGAAGTTGATGCCAGGATCAGTTTGCGCATGATCGGTCGGTATCGTATCCGTCGGCCCAATGATTTTGACCTTGATAAGCCTACTACTTACCATAGGCTGCCCATGCCCGGATCGCTGCACACTTGGTACAGCTTGTCGTGGCTGGACGTGCTGGCAGAGCGGCAGACCGAGCTGAGCGGCGAAATCGAACTCAAGCGGCTTGCGCGGCTCTGCGACATGCTACATGCACACGACGGCAGTGTGACAGCGAAGCTGCGTTTCGCGAAACACGGCGGAGCCTGGGTGATCGTGGAGCTTGAGTGTGATGCGACGCTTGCATTGGTATGCCAGCGTTGCCTGGAACCGATGCTGCACGCGGTGCAGGCGCGGGCCGAACTGGGATTGGTGGAGACTGCATCCATGGCGGCGCGGTTGCCTGAAGCTTATGAACCGGTCGTGCTGGAAGGCGATCGGATGATGCCCGCACGGCTCATCGAAGACGAGTTGATCGTATCGTTGCCGCTCATGCCGCGGCATGCACGAGCGGACGAATGCGGTGGCCTGGTGCGTCAGCACAGCGACGCTTCGATGAACGAAGCATGGACTCTCGACTGCGCTGCGCCGGAAAAACACTGAGGAGAACATGAGCAATGGCTGTTCAGCAAAGACGTAAGACGCGGTCGAAGCGCGACACGCGCCGATCCCACGACGCGCTCAAGAGTCGCACGCTGGCCGTTGACGCGGCGACCGGGGAGACTCACGTACGGCATCATGTGACGGCGGACGGATTCTACCGGGGCAAACGCGTCTTCGAGGTGCCTCAGGACACCGACGAAGAGTAGGCAGGCAGCCTGCCTCAGCCGTGGCACGCAGCGCCCGGTTCACTCGGTAAGCATCCGTCACGCATTTGATGAGCCGCAAGGTCACCATCGCCCTTGATGCAATGGGCGGCGACCGCGGACCCACCGTCGTTGTGCCTGCGGCGCTCGCGACGCTGGAGAAGGACGATTCCGTCAATTTGATTCTCGTCGGTCTCGCCGACGTTCTCGACGAGGTCAAGGCCCGGACGGGCGGCAAGTACGGCAATCGGCTGCGCTACCGTACGGCGACCGAAGTGGTCGGGATGGACGAGCATCCGGGCGAGGCGCTGCGCCACAAGAAGCGTTCCTCCTTGCGCGTCGCGATCGAACTTGTAAAGTCCACCGAAGCGCAGGCCTGCGTAAGCTCGGGCAATACCGGCGCGCTTATGGCGACCGCCAGATACGTCCTCAAGACGCTGCCCGGAATAGACCGGCCGGCGATCATCTCGGTGGTGCCGGGACTGAAGTCCCCGACCTTCATGCTCGACATCGGCGCCAACGTCGGCTGTACGGCCGAGCATCTGCTGCAGTTTGCGCTCATGGGATCGGTCATCGCCTCGGGCATCCTCGACGTCGATCAACCGCGCGTCGGGTTGCTCAATGTCGGTCAGGAGGACATCAAGGGCAACGAGGTCATCCGCGAGGCCGGCAACCTGCTGAGCCAAAGCGGCCTGAACTACCTGGGCTTCGTCGAAGGCGACGGGATATTCCATGCGGATGTCGACGTTGTCGTCAGCGACGGGCTCGTCGGCAATGTGGCGATCAAGACGATGGAGGGCGTGGCCGGGTTGATCGGTTCGTTCCTCAGACAGGAATTCAATCGCAGCAGTTTGCGCAAACTGCAGGGCGTTGCGGCGAACTCCGCGCTCGACGCGCTGCGTGCGAGACTCGATCCCCGCCTCTACAACGGCGCGAGTCTCGTCGGTCTGAACGGGATCGTGCTCAAGAGCCATGGCGGCGCGGACCAACTCGCGTTCGAGACGGCCGTTCAGACGGCGATCGTCGAGGCGCGCAAGGGCGTGCCGCTCAAGATCGGCGAGTTGCTCGGCAAGCAGTCACAAGAACGTATTCGCGCATGAGAGGCGCCGGCGGTTACCCGGCAAGCGAGTCTCGTGCGATACTAGTCCCCCGTGTGCGTTAAGCGGTGGGCAGGATGAACACCATGAACAACGTAATCGGGGTGACACGACAGGCGTTGCGCGGCATGACCCGCAGCGTCCTGCTGCTGGCAGGCCTTTTCGCCGGAGTAACCGGCGCCGGGGCTGCGCAGTTCGAACTGTCCGGGGGGCGCGACGTCGTCGGCTCGGTCCGGATCATCGAGGCGCGTTACGAAGACACCTTCGTGAGGCTCGCGCGCCGCTACAACGTAGGCTACGAGGAACTGCGCCGTGCCAACCCGGACGTCGATCCGTGGTTGCCGGGCGAGGGCACCGAGATCGTGCTGCCGACGCAGTTCGTGCTGCCGCGGGCCGAGCGCAGCGGAATCGTGATCAATGTTCCGGAACTCAGGCTCTACTACTTCCCCGATGACGAGACGGTCATCACGCACCCGATCAGCATCGGACGCCAGGACTGGCGCACGCCGCTCGGCCGCACGAGCGTGGTTGCGAAGACCGAGAATCCGGCCTGGTATCCGCCGCAATCGATCCGCGACGAGCACGCCGCACGGAACGATTTCCTGCCGGCCGTGGTGCCGCCGGGGCCGGATAACCCGCTCGGCGATTTCGCGTTGCGCCTGGGTATTCCGGGCTATCTCATTCACGGCACCAACATGCCCGCCGGTGTCGGGATGCGCGTCACGCATGGCTGCATCCGCATGTTCCCCGAGGATATCGAGGCCTTGTTCCCTGTGGTGGCGTTGGGTGTGCCGGTGCAGCTCGTCAATCAGCCGTTCAAGTTCGGCTGGGGCGAGGAAGGCCTGTATCTCGAAGCGCATCCGCCTCTCGATGAGGAGTTCACCGCGGGGCAGTGGAGCGCGACGGATCTGACGCGCGCCTATATCGAGGTCACGGAGGAACGCGGTGCGCAACTCGACTGGCGTTCCGCCGAACGCGTGATGGAAGCGGCCCGCGGTGTTCCGCAAGCCGTTGCGTCAGCGGCCGCCGGGGACGACGGCGCGGTTGCACGCGCACACTGAAAAGCCGCCGACGGTTGTCGGCGGCTTCAGATAGTCTGATTTGCCGGGCTGACCCGGCTGCGGCCCAAAAGCGCCGCGTCAGGTTCCGGGAAGGGTTACTTCAGTACGCCTTCTTCCGCCATGCGGTCCAATCGCTGATTGGTCGCTTCGACGCCGGCCTGGGCTTCCCGGGCATCTTCAAGGGCCTCGTTTGCGGTGCTCTGAGCCGCAGTAGCAAGCTGTCTCGCCTCGTTTGCGGCACTTTGCGCGGCCTCGGCCGCAGTTTGAGCAGCCGCGATGGCCGTGTTCATCTCCTGTTCAAGAGCGTCGGTGTTCGCACAGCCGCTTAGCAATACGATGCTGCATGCAAACGCTGCCGCCCGCAGAGCGTTACGGAGTTTCATGGTCATTGATTTTTCCCCTGAGACTGGAGCCCGAAAAGTGCCGCAATTATTCCCGAAGTCGGGCTCTACTGCAATTGAAGAAATGTGGATCGATTGAGGCCGAATGGCCCGTCTGTTGTGCCGTTTCGACCGGACTGCGCCTGATCGTTTCCGGCCTGACGCGAGCGCAAGGCCGGACATCGCTCCCGGTTTGTCCTTGATCCTCGCCATATATGTATATATTATCAGCCTGAATATTTATTCAGGTCTGTACAATGCGCGAACTGACCCCGAGACAAAGGGAAATCATCCTTCTTATTCAAGAGGTTATCCGTGATACGGGCATGCCGCCCACGCGTGCCGAGATCGCCGGGGCACTGAAGTTCCGCTCGGTGAACGCCGCCGAGGAGCATCTGCGGGCGCTCGAACGCAAGGGCGTCATCGAGCTTCTCAGAGGCAAGTCACGCGGAATCAGGTTCAAGGATGCGTTTCAGGAACGATCGCCCCGGGAGACGTCGGGCTTGCCGCTCGTCGGGCGGGTGGCGGCCGGCGAGCCGGTATTGGCCGAGGAGCATATCGAGGCTCGCTATCGAATCGATACCGACCTTTTCGAAACGCCGCCGCATTTCCTGCTCCGGGTACAGGGCATGAGCATGAAGGATGCGGGCATCCTGGATGGCGACCTGGTCGCGGTCCATCGCACGCCCGAAGTTCGCAACCGGCAGATCATCGTGGCGCGCCTGGAGGACGAAGTCACGGTCAAGCGTTACCGGCAGGAAGGGCATCGGGTGTGGCTCCTGCCCGAAAACCCCGAGTTCGAACCGATCGAAGTCGACTTGAGGGAACGGCATTTCACGATAGAGGGGGTGGTCGTCGGCGTGGTCCGCAATTCGATGCGGATCCGATGAGCGTCGACGAACTCATACTGCATCGGAGGATCTGGAGGGGCCGGGGCGGCCATGCTGCCTGCAGGACGCTGCCGACGGGTTTCGCCGAACTCGACCGCTATCTTCCGGGCGGCGGCTGGCCCCGGGATGCCCTGACGGAAATCGTTCCCGAGCGTTATGGCATCGGCGAATTGAGCCTGTTGATGCCAGCCCTGGCCTTTCTGAGTGTCGGTACAGGCAACCCCGGGCATTGGATCGTCTGGGTCGATCCGCCGTTCATTCCATATGCACCGGCGCTTGAGCGCTCCGGGATCGAGCTGGACCGGCTGCTCCTGGTGCACCCGTCGGCCGACGGAAACGCTGCGCCGGAAAAGGATCGTTCCGGGAGCGATGCCGGACACAATGTGCTATGGGCGGTCGAGCAGGCCCTGCGTTCGGGCTCCTGTGCCGCCGTACTGGCCTGGCTCGAATCGGCAAATGACAAGGCTTTGCGCCGTTTGCAGCTCGGCGCGGAAGAAAACGCCTGCTGGACGGTGCTTTTTCGTCCGGGCGCCACGCTGCGGCGCAGTTCCCCTGCCGCGCTGAGACTGAGGCTGTCTGTAGCGGATGCCGTTATCCGGGTCGAAATAATCAAGTGCCGCGGTACCCGGCCCGGGACGGTCGTGCTCGAGAGACCGGCCTGACGGTGAAATCTCATGCTCCAGCCGTTAGCACACTTGTCCCGAGAGCCGGCGCCGCGCGCTCCGCCGGATACCGCGGCGAAGCGGGAGGAGCGCTTGTGGCTCGCCGTCCGTCTGGCGGACCCGGAGGCGCGGCAGAATCTTGAGCCGTTGGCGGTCTGGTGCGACCGGATCACGCCGCTGGTCTGTCTCGCGACCCCGGACAGCCTGCTGCTCGAGGTGCGGGGGAGCCTGAAACTGTTCGGAGGCCTTCAAGCCGTCGAACGGGAATTGGCAACGGAAATCGCCGCCCGCCGCTTCTCCTTTCATCTGTGCGCGGCGCCCACGCCTCTCGGAGCGTTGTGGCTGGCACGTCAACAGGGTGCGAACGTGCTCGAGACCCGCGCCCTGGCCGGCAAACTGGGGCCGCTGCCGCTGCCGGTGACGCAATGGCCCGAGAACATCCTGACGCTCTTGAACGAGATGGGAATACGCAGCATCGGCGATTGCCTGCGTCTGCCCCGGGATGGATTCGCACGCCGGGTCGGCCCGCGCTACTTGCAGGAGCTGGACCGGGCACTGGCAAGACGGCCCGATCCGAGAGTCGCCTTCGAGAAGCCCCGGAACTTCAGTTCACGATTCGATTTCCCGGCCGAGACCGACGATCGCGAAGTGTTGGGCGCTGCGCTCGGGAAGATGGTCGAAGGCCTCGTTGACCGCTTGCGCGGCCGCCAGGCGCAGGCCCGGCAGCTCGCGATCGTTCTTCATCATGCGCACCGACCGCCGACCGTGAGCGGCCTGGATCTCACCGAAGCGGTTCATGAGGCGGACAGGCTGCTCGACCCGCTGCTTGCGCGTCTTGAAAGCCTGCTCGTGCCCGCACCCGTCATCGCGGTCGGCTTGCAGCTTCGCGCCCTGAGCCCCATGCAGATCAGGCCGCCGGCACTCTTCGGAGAGAGAGGCCACCCGGCTGGCCGGCCGGTTTCGAAAGCCGGCCTGATCGAGCGTCTGCGCGGGCGTTTCGGTGTGGAGGGCGTGTGCGGTTTCGAACTTGCCGCGGAACACCGGCCCGAGTTGGGATGGACCCGGTTGACCGGACAGCTTCTCGAAACATCCTCCGGGAAGAAAGACCCCGGACGCCAGGTTGCCAAAGAGCGCAAGCTCGCCGACCGGCCGCTGTGGATGCTGCCTTCGCCGTTGCCGCTTGCGCAGGGCGCCGCCCGGTTCCGATGCCGGGGGCCGCTGCGAATGGGGCCCGAGCCCGAGCGTATCGAAAGCGGCTGGTGGGACGGCGGGGACATCAGAAGGGACTACTTCACGGCTTCGGCTTCGCGGGGCGAGAAACTGTGGGTGTACCAGGACCGCGTCACGCGTGAGTGGTTCCTGCATGGCCTTTTCGGCTGAGGGCATCCGGGAGCCTCTGCCGCCCGTCTTCGGTCGTGTCTTCGATGCAATACGCGGAGCTGCATAGTCTCAGCAACTTCACGTTTCTGCGCGGAGCGTCTCACCCGCAGGAGCTCATCGAGCGGGCCGGCGAGCTTGGTTATGCGGGGCTCGCCCTGACCGACGAATGTTCCGTCGCCGGCATCGTTCGCGCCCATGCGGCCTCGCGGGAGCTGCCGTTGAAATTCGTTGTCGGCAGCGAGTTCACGACCGAGGAGCACCTGAAGCTGGTCGTTCTCGCACCGAACCGCCGGGCCTACGGCGAGCTTTGCAAGTTGATCGGCTTCGCGCGCAGGGCGGCCGCCAAGGGAGAGTATCGAATCGGGCGGGAAGATCTGGCCCGTCACCTTGAGCCCTCGCAGTGCCTGCTGCTCTGGCTGGCCCGGGCCTCCCGGAATGACGGGGACGGCGCCTGGCTCAGGGAGCGCTTCGCCGACCGCCTGTGGCTCGCGGTGGAACTGCTGTCCGATGGCTGCAAGCGGCAGACGCTCGATGCCTGCCGCGCAAGCGCGAAGCGGTTCGGCTTGCCCATGGTGGCCAGCGGCAACGTGCACATGCACAGCCGCAAGCGCCGAATGCTGCAGGACACGCTGACGGCCATCCGGCTCGGCAAGCCCGTCAGGCGATTGGGCTTTGCGCTGCATCCGAACGCCGAGCGCGTGCTCAGGCCGCTGGACGAGCTTGTCCGGATCTATCCGCGGGAGCTCCTGAACGAGACGCTCTCGATACTCGAGCGGATCGACTTCTCGCTCGACGAGCTGCGCTACGAATACCCCGGCGAACTCGTGCCCGAGGGCCGGACTCCGACGAGCCATCTGCGCATCCTGACCGAGGCGGGCGCGCGGCAGCGCTGGCCGGAAGGCGTGCCGGAGAAGGTGAAGAGACTCGTGGAGCATGAGCTCGGGCTCATCGAGGAGCTCGGATACGAACCGTATTTCCTGACCGTTCACGACATCGTGCGCTTCGCCCGCGAGGAAGGGATCCTGTGTCAGGGCAGGGGGTCGGCCGCGAACTCCGCGGTCTGTTTCTGCCTCGGGATCACCGAGGTCGATCCGGCGCGGATGGAAATGCTCATGGAGCGGTTCATTTCAAGGGAACGCAACGAACCTCCCGATATAGACGTCGATTTCGAGCACGAGCGCAGGGAGGAGGTCATCCAGTACATCTACGCGAAGTATTCCCGCGAGCGTGCGGCCCTGGCCGCAACGGTCATCACCTACCGGCCGAAGAGCGCGATCCGCGACGTCGGCAAGGCGCTCGGTTTCGACGCAGCCGAACTCGACGCGCTCGCGAGATCCCTGCACTGGTGGGATCGCAGGCAGGTCGACGCCGAACGCGTGGCCGAATCGGGTCTCGACTCCGCGAGCCCCAGGGTTCGCCGCCTGCTGGGCCTGGTCGAATCCCTGCTCGGTTTCCCACGGCATCTGTCCCAGCACGTCGGCGGTTTCGTGATTTCCCAACGTCCCTTGTGCGAGCTCGTACCGATCGAGAATGCGGCCATGCCGGAGCGCACGGTGATTCAGTGGGACAAGGACGATCTCGAGGAGCTTGGGCTGCTGAAGGTCGACATTCTCGGACTCGGGATGCTGAGCGCGATCAGGAAGAGTTTCGAACTCATCAGGGCGTTCTACGGACGCGAGTTCTCGATGGACAGCATCCCGGCCGAGGATCCCGAGGTATACCGGATGATCTCGAGGGCCGACACCGTGGGCGTCTTTCAGATCGAGTCCCGCGCACAGATGGCGATGCTGCCGAGGCTCAGGCCCCGTTGCTACTACGATCTCGTCATCGAGGTCGCGATCATCCGGCCGGGCCCCATCCAGGGCGACATGGTCCATCCCTATCTCAGGCGGCGCAATGGCGAGGAGCCCGTGAACTATCCGAGCGAAGACGTGCGCAAGGTGCTCGAACGCACCCTGGGGGTGCCGATCTTCCAGGAGCAGGTCATGCAGCTTGCGATCGTCGCTGCCGGTTTCTCGCCGGGCGAGGCCGACCAGTTGCGCCGCGCGATGGCCGCCTGGCGCCGCCGCGGCGATCTCGAACCCATGGAGGAGCGGCTGATCCAGGGCATGCTCGCGCGCGGCTATCGCCGCGAGTTTGCCGTGCGGATCTTCAATCAGATCAGGGGTTTCGGCGAATACGGGTTTCCCGAATCGCACGCCGCGAGCTTCGCGCTGCTGGCCTACGTTTCAGCGTGGCTCAAGTGTCATGAGCCGGCCGTCTTTTTCTGTGCGCTGCTCAACAGTCAGCCGATGGGGTTTTATGCCCCGGCGCAACTGCTGCGCGCGGCCCGCGAGCAGGACGTGGAGGTCAGGCCGGTCGCCGTTACCCGGAGCTTCCGGGACTCGTCCCTGGAGCCCGACGACCGCGGCGGACCGGCGATACGCCTCGGTCTGCGCGTCGTCAAGGGGCTTTCCTCACAGGGCAGTCAGCGGCTGGTCGAGGCCCGCGCGCAGTGCGAATTCGCAGACGTGGAGGATATGGCACGGCGGGCGAAGCTCGATGCGAAGGACCTCGGTGCACTGGCCGCTGCCGGCGCGCTCGAACCGTTTGCGAAGAATCGGCACCGGGCCCGCTGGACCGTGGCCGGCATCGAGAAACCGGCGCCCCTGCTCGACCAGACCCGCATCCCCGAAGCCATTCCGATGCTGAAGGCGCCCACGGAAGGCGAGGACATCATGGCGGACTATCGCCGGCTGGGGCTCACGCTCGGACGCCACCCCCTTGCGCTGTTGCGCAAACGCCTGGACGCCATGGGCATACTCGGGGCCGAAGCCGTACGCCGCCTCGAACACGGTACGCGAGTGTGCGCGGCGGGGCTCGTGATCATCCGGCAACGGCCGGCGAGCGCGGACGGGGTGACCTTCGTGACCGTCGAGGACGAGACGGGTCATCTGAATCTCGTCGTCTGGGAGAACGTCGCGCAGCGCGACCGGCGCACGCTGCTCGGCGCGGCGCTGCTCGGGGTCGAAGGGCGCATCCAGAAGGAAGGCGAAGTGCTGCACATCATCGCCGAGCGGCTGCATGACCAAAGCCGCTTGCTGGGCCGGCTTACGGTCCGTTCGAGAGACTTCCGCTGACGCCCGGGGTTCGGGCTCGGCTCAGATGGTGAGCTGGTTGATCTGGAAGATCGGCAGCAGGATCGCCATGACGATCGCGAGCACGATGAGGCCCATGACGACGATCAGCGCAGGCTCGAGAACATTGAGCAGCGTCCCGAGCAGGTTGTCCATCTCGTCTTCCTGATGGGTTGCGGCCCGTTCGAGCATGTCGTCGAGTTCGCCGCTGGCCTCGCCGCTCGAGATCAGGCGGATGCTCATCGGCGGGAACAGCTTCGATTGCGCGAGAGACCGGCCGATGGCCGCGCCTTCGCGCACGCGCACGCTCGCGTCCTCGACGGCGTCGCGCATCGGCAGATTGTCCACGACCGTCGCACCGATCCTGAGCGCCTCGAGCACGGGAACGCCGCTCGAAGTCAGGATCGACAGCGTTCTCGTGAAACGGGCCGTATTGAGCCCGCGCGTCACGCGGCCGAGCAGGGGCGTTGCGAGAATCCACCAGTGCAGCCGCCGGCGGGCGGTCTCGCTGCGCAACACGCGGCCGGTCACCAGGATCGCCGCGGCGAAGGCGACGAGCAAGGCCCACCACCAGTCCTGCAGAAACGCCGACAGCGCGATCAGGCTGCGCGTGAGGATCGGCAGCTCCTGGCCGGTGGTCTCGAAGACGCCGACGACCTTGGGCACGATGTAGATGAGCATGAAGGTCACGATCGCGAGCGCAAGCGTCGTCAACACGATCGGATACACGAGGGCGTGGCTGATCCTCTGCCTGAGGCTGTGGCGGGATTCCGTGTAGTCGGCGAGGCGTTCGAGGACCGCGTCGAGCTGACCGGCCTGCTCGCCGGCGGCGACCGTTGCCCGGTAGACGACGGGAAACGCCTGCGGAAAGTCATCGAGGCCGGAAGCGAGCGTGTGGCCCTCGATCACCTTCGCCCGTGCACCGAGAATGATGGTCTTCAGGCGCGGCTTGTCGGTTTGTTCGCTCGCCGCGAGCAGCGCTTCGTCGAGCGGCAGTCCGGCCCGGATGAGCGTTGCAAGCTGGCGCGTGACGAGAGCGAGGTCGAGCGAGCCGATGCCGCGGCGTCCGAGCCTCAACGGCGTGCGTCTCGTGCTCCGGGATGCGGTCTCGACGGCCGCGACCTCGACGGGCACCAGTTGCCGGTCCCGAAGCAGTTGGCGAACATGCCGCGGCGTATCGCCTTCGAGAACGCCCTTGTGTTCCTTGCCGCCGGCGTCGACGGCGACGTACTGAAAAGCGCCCATCAGTCGCTGCGCGTGACCCGTAGAACCTCTTCGAGCGTGGTCGTGCCGGCCAGCACCTTGCGCATGCCGTCCTGCCGGATGCTCGGCCCGCGCTCGCGCGCATGGTGCTCGAGCGCCTGTTCGCTGGCGCCGTCGTGAATCATCGTGCGCAACCTTCGGTCGACGGCGATGAGTTCATATATTCCGGTCCGTCCGCTGTAGGCGTTGGGGTCGCCACCTGCCCGGTAGAGCGTCGGCGGCTGTGCCGGATCGGCCCCGAGCATCCGGCACTCCGGTTCGCTGGCCTCGTACGGCCGGCGCCTGGCGGGGTCGAGCACGCGCACGAGGCGCTGGGCGAGCACGCCGATCAGGCTCGATGACAGCAGGAACGGTTCGACACCCATGTCCCTGAGCCGGGTCACCGCGCCGACGGCCGTGTTCGTATGCAGCGTCGAGAGCACGAGGTGTCCGGTGAGGCTGGCCTGCACGGCGATCGCGGCGGTTTCGAGGTCGCGAATCTCGCCGACCATGACCACATCGGGGTCCTGCCTCAGGATCGCCCGCAAGCCGCGCGCGAACGTCATTTCCACCTTGGTGTTGACCTGCGTCTGGCCGATACCGTCGATGTGATATTCGACGGGGTCCTCGACGGTCAGGATGTTCCGCGTGCGATCGTTGATGCGCTCGAGCGCCGCGTAAAGCGTCGTGGTCTTGCCCGATCCGGTCGGACCCGTGACGAGCAGGATGCCGTTCGGCCGGTGGATGAGTTCGTCCATCGTCTCACGGTCGGCATCGGACATGCCGAGCTCGGCGAGGTCGAGCCTTCCGGCCTGCTTGTCGAGGAGCCTTAGAACGACCCGCTCGCCGTGGCCGGACGGAATCGTCGAGACGCGCACGTCGACCGCACGCCCGGCGATCCTCAGCGAAATGCGTCCGTCCTGGGGCACCCGCTTCTCGGCGATGTCGAGCTTCGACATGACCTTGATTCTCGACACGACGAGCGGCGCGACGGCCCGGCGCGACCGCAGGACCTCCTGGAGGACGCCGTCGATCCGGAACCGGACCGTGAGCCTGTTCTCGTAAGGTTCGATGTGGATGTCAGACGCGTTGTCCCGCACCGCCTGGGTCAGCAAGGCGTTGATCAGGCGGATAATCGGTGCGTCATCGTCGCTGTCGAGCAAATCCGAGGGTTCGGGGAGCTGCTGGGCGACGGCGAGCAGGTCGGTCTCGCCATCGAGGCCCTCGACCATCGTCCGGGCGGCGCCGCTCTCGTAGGCCGTCTGCAGGCGGGCGTCGAACTGCTCCTCGTCCACGGGCACGAAGTCCACGGGGCCGCGCGCGAAGCGCCTGACTTCGGCGAGGCTGAGCAGAGAAGCGTCCGGACGATAGATCGCCCGCGCACGGCCGTCGCCTGCGTCCTGGATCAGTACGCCGTGGCGTTTGGCAAAGGCGAACGGCAGCCGGCGGCTGGACGGCGCATCCTCGCGGGCTGCCGCCGCATGGGCCGCGGCCTCAGGGTCCGTTGCCATCGTCCCGGGTCTCGACCTCGCCGCCGTCCTCTGAGGTTTGCGCCGCCTCCGGGAGTTCCGGCAGCAGCGGCCGCTCCACGTCGCGCATGAGCGGGATCGGTTCCTCGGCGGCTTCGAGCTGCAGGTCGCGCAGGTACTGGTACTTCGCGTTGGTCTCGAACCGCGCGGCGGCGCTGTCGCGCAGGATCGTCGGCCGGATGAACACCATGAGGTTCGTCTGGAGCCGTTCGGTGTCGCGCGCGCGGAACAGCCACCTGAGCCCCGGAACCCGACCGAGTCCCGGCACGCGCTGTTCGTTCTGCCTGAGTTCATCGTTCATGAGGCCGCCGAGCACGAGCATCTCGCCGTCCTCGACGAACACCGATGTCGTGATTTCGCGCGTGTTCGTGACGAGGTCGACGGCGCCCGCCGCTCCGGCCGCGACGCTCGAGGTCTCCTGCGTGATCGTGAGCTTGACGCCCGAGCCTTCGTTGATCTGCGGCGTGATCTCAAGGCGCGTGCCGACCGGTTGGCGCTGGATCGTCTGGAACGGATTGATGGCGCCCTGTGCCGCGCCCGTATTCGCGAACGATCCGGTCAGGAACGGCACTTCCTGGCCGACGTTGATTTCGGCCGTCTCGTTGTCGAGCGTCACGATCGTCGGGGTCGAGACGACGTTCGTCGCCGCGTCGCCCTGCAGCGCGGAGACGATCGCCGCCCAGTTCGTGCCGGCGTCCATGAACCGGCCGACGCCGATCGTTACGCCCTGCGCGATGGAGGAGGGGTTCAGCGTGTCGGCCGTCGCGGCCGCGCCGAGCTGGACGATGCCCCTTCCGATGCCGAAGTTCGTCACTCCGACGCCCCGGTCGCTCGCGCTGCCGTCGATCGCCCAGGTGACGCCGAGGTCCGCGGCGAGGTCCTCGCTGATCTCGACGATGATCGCGTCGACCTGCACCTGGGCGCGGCGGATGTCGATCTTGTCGATCACCGCGTTGATGTCCTGCAGTGTGTTCGCCGGCGCATCGATCACGAGCGCGTTGGTGCCCGGATCGGCCCAGATGCGCACGCCGCCGGCGTCCGGCCCGACCGCTTCGCCTTCTTCCTCGGCCGCCTCGCGAAACTGGCTTTGCAGTTGGTCGGCCAGTTCTTCGGCGTCGGCGTAGCGCAGGTAGCGGACCTGCGTGTCGCCGCCCGCGCCCGAAGGCGTGTCCAGATGCGCGATCAATGCGCGAAACCGCAGGCGGTTGGGCTCCGTGCCGCTCAACAGCACACTGTTGGTACGCTCGTCGGCGACCACCCGGACTGTCGGCGCCCCTCCGGCCACCTGGGCCGCCTGGTTCAGGGCGTCGAGCATCCTGACCGTCTCCGTTGCCGAAGCGTTCTCAAGCTGAATGACCTCGATCTCCGACGCGCCCGAGACATCGATGCGGCGGATGATGTTGACCATTCTCTCGACGTTCGCCGCGCGGTCCGAGATGATCAGGATGTTCGACTCAGGATGCGCCACGATATTGCCGGCCTGCGGGATCAGCGGTCTGAGAATCGGCACGAGCGCCGTGGCGCCGACGTTGGCAAGTTCGATGACGCGCGTGACGACGTCCGCGCCCCGGCCTTGCTCGACGGAGCCGCCGAACATGCGAGAGGTTGCGTCGGGAATGATCTGCACGATGTCTTCCGCTTCGACGGCCGCGAAACCGTGCACCTGCAGCGTTGACAGGAACGCCTGGTAGAAGGTGTCGGGGGTCATCGGCGAGAACGACAGCAGCGTCACGTCGGCGTTCACGCGGGGGTCGACGATGAAGTTGCGGCCCGTGACCGCGCCGACGGCTTCGACGACCTGCCGGATGTCGGCTTCGCGGTAGTTCGGCATGATCTGCTGATCGTCCTGGCCGTGTGCGGCGTGCAGAGCTGCAAGACCGAGCAACGCGCCGAGGGCCGTCGCTCGAATGCGGCCGGCAGCCCGACTGCCGTATGCAACGGTTCGATTCCGACGACCGATCGCTTCGGGAAGGTTCATGGGCTTTACTCCGCGATCTCCAGCAATTGTGAGGTATCGATGACGACCGCCTGCGGGGCGCCGTTGCGCAACAGCGTCACGTTGGCCATCGTCGTTTCGCCAAGGGCTTCGAAGACCTGCAGGCCACGGTTCGGGTCGTCGATGACGGTCCCGTTGACCTCGGTGACGATGTCGCCGGGTTCGAGCCCCAAGGCCGTGAAAGCGGCGGCGTCCGCGCCCGGGTTGACGCGAAACCCGACGACCTGTCCGGAGTCGATCGCCGGTGCGATCCGGATGACGTCGGAAATGCGCGACGCATTCGCGCCGATGACCTGGCTAAGCGTTGCGGGGTTGTCCGGCGTTCTGCCACCGAACAACGGCTGCGGGGCAATTCGCGGAGCAATCTGCCGCGCCTGGGCAGGGAGTTCCCGTGGCAGCCGCAGCGCTTCAAGTTGGCCGGACCGGTTCAACAGCACCCGGTCGGCGAGCACGGAGTGAAGTCTCGCGCCGTTGGTGCCGTCGATCGTGTCGCCGACGCTGTAGACCTTCTGTTCCCGGTTGCCGCTCAGGATGATCGCCTGGCCGGGTTGGCTGCCGGGTTCGCGTGCGACGACGCCGGCAAGGACCAGGTTGAGCATCGTGTCCGGGGCGTCCGCGGCGGCGACTGCGGCGCTCGCTTCTGCATCGGCCGGCGGCAGCGCCGGTTCGCCGAAGAGATGCGCTTCGCTGAGCGCGTCGAGCGTGACCGGCGGAATCGGGTTGGCCGTCCCTGTCACCGGCACGAACGCCGCGACCTCGGGATAGGGGTCGTCCGCTCGCTCGCCGGGCACGATGCTCCAGGTCAGGTCGGCCACACGCCAGGCAAGTACAACGAGGAGGATCGCGGTTGCGGCTGCAGGGAGGACCGTGTTCGCGGCTCGCAGCCACTGCTCCGGCGTTCGCTCCTGCAAGCGGGCAAGTCGATTCGCGACATCCATCAGTGTGTCCTTCGACAGTCTCGATGCGACGCGGGGCTCTGCCACGGGCTGCCAGACTCCAGTAGCCGGCGCCGCAGGAATTCGCGGCTGCAATCCTGTTCTCGTCCGCCCCTTCGCCCGATCGATTTCGTCAAATATGGCTCGATATTCTCCTCAACCGATCGATTGTGCGGACGGCGATGTCCAACTTTCGCTTTCGCGACTTCCTGCGCCGCAGGCTCCTGGTCCAGCTTCGCATCGTAAGTTACGTCGGATGCTTCAAACAAGTGACCGGACCGCGTGTGACCGCGCCGTCGGCGGACACCCCGTGTCGCGGCATGTGCGGGGCCGTTTTATTGGCCCGCCAAGATCAATAGAATGCCAGCAATGGCCGACCCCACACGGCAACCTGGCGAGGGCGACTTCGGAACCGTAACCGAGGAGGCGCCGCCGCGCCTTAAACGCCCGCCGCTGTACCGCGTTATTCTACTCAATGACGACTACACACCGATGGAATTCGTCGTGCAGGTGTTGCAGAACGTATTCGGACTCGAGCGAAATTCCGCGACCAGGATCATGCTGGAGGTGCATACGAAGGGCAAGGGAGTCTGCGGCGTGTACACTTACGAAATTGCGGAGACCAAGGTTGCCCAGGTCACCGGCCTGGCGCAGCAGCACCAGCACCCGCTGCTTTGCACGATGGAAGAGAACTGATGTTGTCGCGTGAACTCGAATTCAGCCTGAACGAGGCATTTCAGCGGGCACGCGAGGAGTGCCACGAGTTCATCACCGTCGAGCATCTGCTGCTCGCGCTGCTCGATACGCCGGAAGTGGTCGACATCCTCAGGGAATGCGGCGCCGATATCGACCGGCTCAACACCGATCTCAAGGAATTCATTACCGACTCCACGCCACGGTTCCGCTCCGCGGAGCAGGAGGATACGGAAGTTCAGCCCACGCTCGGGTTCCAGCGGGTCCTGCAGCGCGCCATTTTCCACGTCCAGTCGAGCGGTCGCGAGGAAGTCACTCCGTCCAACGTGCTCGTTGCGATATTCAACGAAAAGCAGTCACAGGCCGTCTATCTGCTTGGCGAGCAGGACGTCACGCGTCTCGATGTGACCCATTTCGTGTCGCACGGTGTCTCGAAGCTGCGCGAGGCCACTCCGGAGCCCGCCGAGGGCGACCGCGTCGAGGTGGAACGCGGGGCGCCGGAGCCGGGGCCGCTTGAGCGGTTCACGAGCAATCTCAACGAGCGCGCCGAGCGCGGCGATATCGATCCGCTGATCGGCAGGGAACACGAGATCGAACGGACCGTGCAGATCCTGTGCCGGCGGCGCAAGAACAATCCGCTGTTCGTCGGCGAAGCAGGCGTCGGCAAGACGGCGCTCGCCGAAGGGCTTGCGCGGCTCATCGTCGAGGGCGACGCGCCCGAGGTGCTCGGCGACGCCACGATCTACGCGCTCGACATGGGCTCGCTGATCGCCGGCACGAAGTATCGAGGCGACTTCGAGAAGCGGCTGAAGGGCGTCGTTGCGGAGCTCAAGAAGCTGCCTGGCGCGATTCTCTTCATCGACGAGATCCACACCGTCATCGGCGCGGGCGCGGCGTCCGGCGGCGTAATGGACGCATCCAACCTGATCAAGCCCGTGCTTGCAAACGGCGAGTTGCGCTGCATCGGCTCGACGACCTATTCGGAGTTTCGCGGCATCTTCGAGAAGGATCACGCGCTCGCCAGGCGTTTCCAGAAGATCGATGTCACGGAGCCCACGGTCGAGGAGACCATCGACATCCTGCGCGGCCTCAGGAGCCGTTTCGAGGAGCATCACGGCATCGCCTACGAGGATGATGCGTTGACTGCAGCAGCCGAGCTCGCAAGCCGCCATGTCAACGACCGGCATCTGCCCGACAAGGCCATCGATGTGATCGACGAGGCGGGGGCGAACTGCCGACTGCAACCGGAGGACCGGCGGCCCGACATCGTCAACGTCGAGCTGATCGAGAACATCGTCGCGAAAATGGCGCGGATTCCGCCCAAGAACGTATCGGCTTCCGACCGCGATGTGCTGCAGAGTCTCGAACGCGACCTGAAGCTCGTGATTTTCGGTCAGGACCGCGCGATCGATGCGCTCGCTTCGGCCATCAAGATGGCGCGCTCGGGTCTTGGCGACGAAGAGCGGCCGGTCGGCTCGTTCCTGTTCTCAGGCCCCACCGGCGTCGGCAAGACCGAAGTCACGCGGCAGCTCGCGCTGATCACGGGCGTCGAGCTCGTGCGGTTCGACATGTCCGAATACATGGAGCGCCATACCGTGTCGCGTCTCATCGGTGCGCCGCCAGGCTACGTCGGCTTTGACCAGGGCGGCCTGCTGACCGAGGCGATCACGAAGCATCCGCACAGCGTGCTGCTCTTCGACGAGATCGAGAAGGCGCATCCGGAAGTCTTCAACCTGCTGCTGCAGGTCATGGATCACGGCACGCTCACCGACAACAACGGCCGCAAGGCCGACTTCCGCAATGTCACGATCGTCATGACGACGAACGCGGGCGCTCAGGAAATGAGCCGGGCATCGGTCGGGTTCACGCTCCAGGACCACTCCTCCGATGCGATGGAAGTGGTCAAGAAGCTCTTCTCGCCGGAGTTTCGCAACCGGCTCGATGCGATCATCCAGTTCGATCCGCTCGATGAGAAGTCGGTCGCGCGCGTCGTCGACAAGCTCATCGTCGAACTCGAAGCCCAGCTCGAGAACAACAACGTCACGATCGAGCTTGAGCCCGCCGCCAGGCGTTGGATCGCAGCACGGGGCTATGACGAGAAAATGGGCGCGCGGCCGATGGCCCGCGTCATACAGGAACACATCAAGCGGCCGCTCGCCGAGGAACTGCTGTTCGGCAGGCTCAGCGACGGCGGCCACCTGCGCGTCGATGTCGATACCGACGGCGATGGCCTGCTGCTGATGCCGGAGCCCGTCACACCCGAGCTCGAACACATCCAGTAGTTCCTTTCCGGACCGCTCGGCCGCGGCGAGCCGGACTGTGCCGCCGGGCAGGGGAGGCGAGCGAACCGGTGACGGTCTCGTGCCGCTGCGGGGGTCGTACCGACAATCCTTGTGTGGTGCTTCGGCCCGGCGCGCCGGGCTTTAGCGGCGAGCTTCAATGGGCAACGCGGTTCAGCGAGATCGGTAGACGATGCGGCCCTTGCTCAGATCGTAGGGCGTCAGTTCGACGGTGACCTTGTCGCCCTTGAGGATCCGAATGTAGTTCTTGCGCATCTTGCCCGAGATGTGGGCCGTGATGAGGTGGCCATTCTCCAGTTCGACCCTGAAGGTCGTGTTCGGCAAGGTCTCCGTGACCATACCTTCCATCTGGATTGCGTCTTCTTTGGCCATATTCCGTCGCGCGCTCGGGCGCCGAATTGTTGCACACGGCCGCGGGGCGGGCAAACGGAAATGTACTTCGGCATAACTCATGCCGATCTTCCGAAAACGCCAATTTGCTTCAGATATCGAGGGCGCTCACACGTTTGCGGGGGCTCGGGAAAACGCGGCGAAGTCCTGATGCCACGACCCGGGGGATCCCGCCGGTTCGCGATAGCGTTCGAGATGCGTGAGGAATTCCGATCGCGGCATGTTCGTTGCGCCGAGGCGCGCAAGGTGTTCTGACGGCGTCTGGCAGTCGATGAGCGCGACGCCGCGCGCCTGCAGGTACGGGACGGCGCCTGCCAGTGCGACCTTCGATGCGTCCGTGGCGCGCGAGAACATCGACTCGCCGAAGAACATCCGGCCGATGCGGATACCGTAGAGACCGCCCGCGAGTTCGCCGTCCTGCCAGGCTTCGAAGGAATGGGCCCAGCCCAGCGCGTGAAACCGCTTGTAGGCCGCGGCCATGTCGTGTGTGATCCATGTGGCGGCCTCGTCGCGGCGCGGCTCGGCGCAGGCATCGATGACGGCGTCGAACGCGGCGTCGGCCGTCACCTCGAACCGTTCTTTGGCCAGCGTGCGGCGCAGGCTGCGCGAGATCCTGAGATCCTCCGGCCACAACACGGCCCGAGGATCGGGGGACCACCACAGGATCGGGTCGCCCTCCTCATACCACGGGAATACGCCGTTGGAGTAACTTGCAAGCAGCCAGTCCGGATGCAGCGTTCCGCCAATCGCGAGCAGGCCGTTCGGTTCGGCGAGCGCGCGCGATGGATCGGGCAGGGCGTCGGGTCCGTCCGATGGTGCGAGCCAGGGGACCAGGCTCACGTGCAGCGGTCCTCGGCCTCGCCGCGCCGGTACGGCACGCGTCCGTCGAGATACTCCATGTAGGTGTCCACGTGGCTCTGCTCGCGGGCGAGGAAGTCCTCGACCGCCCGATGAAAGCCCGGCTCGCTGAGCCAATGGCAGGACCAGGTCGCGGTCGGCGAGAACCCTCGGCTGATCTTGTGTTCGCCCTGGGTTCCGGGTTCGAAGCTGGCCAGCCCTTCGCGAATGCAGTACTCGATCCCCTGGTAGTAGCAGGCTTCGAAGTGCAGGCTGTGGAAATCGGCCATGCTGCCCCAATAGCGGCCGTAAAGCGTATCCTGGCCGCGGAAACAGATCGCCGTCGCGATCGGCATCGCCTGGTAGCGCGCGAGCACGATCAGGAGCTTCTGCGGCATCGTTGCCGCGATTTCGTCGAAGAACGCACGATTGAGATACGGCGCGCGTCCGCGGCGATGGAACGTGCGCGAGTAGAACTCGAACACGGCGTCCCAGTCGTCCGCATTCGGCTCGTCGCCGTGCAGGTGCTCGAAACGGATGTCCGCTTCGCGGATCCGCCGCCGCTCGCGGCGCACCTTCTTGCGTTTGGCCGAGCTGAACCGGCCGAGAAAGTCGTCGAAATCGGCGTAACCGCGGTTGCTCCAGTGGAACTGGCATCCCTTGCGAGTGAGGAAACCGCGCTCGCTCAGGAACGACTGTTCGGGCTCGGTCGGGAACAGCACGTGCAGCGAGGATACGCCCGCTTCCTCGGCGAGACCGACGGCGGCATCGACAAGCACTTCGGCGACCGCGTTCGTCGCGCCGTCCGGGGCGATCAGCAGGCGGGCGCCGGTCGCAGGCGTGAACGGAACTGACGAAACGAGCTTCGGGTAATAGTCCATTCCGGCGCGCTCGTACGCGTCGGCCCAGCTCCAGTCGAACACGAACTCGCCGCGCGAATCGTGCTTGACGTACAAGGGCAGCGCTCCGACCAATCGTCCGGAGCCGGAACGCGCGACGAGATGACAGGGCTCCCAGGGCCGTGCCCGGCCCGACGCAGCCCGCGTGTTCGAGCGCCGCCAGGAACTCGTGACACAGGAACGCGTCCTCGCCAGCGAGCGCATTCCACTCGGCCGCTGCAATCTCATCCAGGCTCGAAAGGCGGGCGAGAGTCGGTCGTTCAGTCGCGGTACGCACCGGGATCGATCATGAGTGCGGATCGCCCATAGTATGCGAACGGCTGTCCCGATTTCCGTCGACAATCACGGACGGGTACTTTGCATGTGGCTGGTGATCAGTATAATCAGTACCTTAAGCAGGGTTTTTCCTGTATAACGTGAATATGGCAAGGGTAAGCACAGATGTAGCGTCCCTGGGCGTTCCGCGTCTGCGCGTACTGCGCGAGGCCGCATTCTGGATCCTGACCGGACTCAGCCTGATCCTGCTCATTGCGCTCATGAGCTACCAGCCGGAGGATCCTGCGTTCAGCAGTTCCGGCACGAACGAGGCCGTCCTCAACCTCATGGGTCCCTGGGGCGCCTGGTTCGCCGATATCGCTTTCCTTGTTTTTGGCCTGTCCGCCTATCTCTTCCCGGTGCTCGTGCTGCTCGCGGGATTGCTGATGTTCCGCGAGCCGAAGGCTCCCCTCAACCGTGCCAACCGGTTTGTCAGGCCGGCCGGATTCGTGCTGGCCATCGTGACAAGTTCGGGCCTGGCCACGCTGCATTTCACGGCTCCGGAACTTCGCGAAACCGCAGGCGGGTTTCTCGGCCAGGGCGCGGGTCTCGGCCTTGAAGCGGTCCTCGGCCATCTCGGCGCGACGGTTTGCCTGCTCGTCTTCTGGCTGAGCTCCGTGTCGCTGGCGACGGGTGTTTCCTGGATGACGGTGATGGAGGGCGTCGGCCGCGGGACGCTCGCAGCCTATGCCGGGGTCGCTACGCTGGTCGGAAACGTGCAGGTTCGGCGCGACGACCGGCGCGCGAAGCTCGAGCACAGGAACAAGGTCGTCAAGCGCCGCAGGAAGGCTCGCCAGCGCGCCGCCCGGATCGAACCGAAGATCGAGCGTGTCGAGGTCAGCGAGCGGTCCGAGCGCGAGCGGCAGGCGCCATTGTTCGAGGCCACCGAGCCCGCTGCGCTGCCGAAAATGTCGCTGCTCGACGACCCGCCCGACAGAAAGGGCGGCTACTCGGCCGAGGAGCTCGAGGGCATGTCGCGTGTCGTCGAGCACAAGCTCTCCGACTTCGGCATCGAAGTCGAGGTCGTCGCCATTCACCCGGGCCCGATCGTCACGCGCTTCGAACTGAAGCCCGCCCCGGGCGTCAAGGTCAGCCAGATCAGCAACCTCGCGAAGGATCTCGCCCGTTCGCTTTCGACCCTGAGCGTGCGCGTCGTCGAGGTCATCCCCGGCAAACCCTATGTCGGGCTCGAGATTCCCAACGAGGCGCGCGAACTCATCGCGTTCGCCGAGATCGTGCGCTCGGATGTCTTCGACGATCTGAAGTCGCCGTTGACGCTCGCGCTCGGCAAGGACATCGGCGGGCGGCCCTTCGTCGCGGACCTGCTGCGCATGCCTCACCTGCTGATCGCGGGCACAACGGGTTCCGGCAAGTCCGTCGCGCTCAACGCCATGGTGCTGAGCCTGCTCTACAAGTCCACGCCCGAGCAGGTGCGCCTGATCATGGTCGATCCGAAGATGCTCGAGCTCTCCGTCTACGAGGGCATCCCGCATCTGCTCGCGCCCGTCGTCACGGACATGAAGGAAGCGGCCAACGCGCTGCGCTGGTGCGTGGCGGAGATGGAACGCCGCTACGCGCTCATGGCCGGCCTCGGCGTGCGCCACGTTTCCGGTTACAACCGCAAGGTCCGCGAGGCGATCGACAAGGGCGAGCCGTTGCGCGTCTCGGACATCGCTCCGGGCGAGCATCCCGGGGACGCCGACGAACTCGAGCCGTTGCCGTTTGTCGTCGTGATCATCGACGAACTCGCCGACATGATGATGATGGTCGGCAAGAAGGTCGAGGAGCTCATCGCGCGCCTCGCCCAGAAGGCGAGGGCATCGGGCATCCATATGATCATCGCCACCCAGCGCCCGTCGGTGGACGTGATCACCGGACTCATCAAGGCCAATATCCCGTGCCGGATTGCGTTTCAGGTGTCGGCCAAGGTCGACTCGAGGACGATTCTCGACCAGATGGGCGCGGAGACGCTGCTCGGCCACGGCGACATGCTGTACCTGCCGCCCGGCGTATCGCAACCGACGCGCGTGCACGGCGCGTTCGTCTCCGACAACGAGGTGCACGCCGTGGTTGAGTCGCTGCGCGCGAGCGGCGAACCTGAGTTCGTAGACGACGTGCTCGCGGACTCGACGGAACCGGTTCCGGGGCTTTCGCCGGCGGTCGATGCGCAGATGGACAGTGAGCAGGACGCGCTTTACGATCAGGCCGTCAGGATCGTCACCGAGACGAGAAAGGCATCCATATCCGGTATTCAGAGGCGGTTGAAGATCGGCTACAACCGCGCGGCCCGCATGGTCGAGGCCATGGAAGAGGCGGGCATCGTCGGGAGTTTGCAATCCAATGGATTCAGGGAGGTACTCGCGCCGCCTCCGCCCGGCGACTAGCCGTTCTCGCTTCGGGACGGCCGTGTCAACACACAAGGAATGCCTCCCCCATGCCGCTTCGCGGCGAGTTCTCCCGCCGTCCGTCGCCCGGCAAGCCGTTGTTCCGACAAGCTCCATCGCCGCGTTTGCTCGCGTTTTGCTCGTTCTGGCACTCCCCGCCGCACTGGCTTCGGCGCAGGAGCCGGTTGACGCGTCCGCGACGCCCGGCGCCCTGGCGCTCGACAGCTTCCTCGCCGAAGTCGACACCTTCACGGCCGAGTTCGAGCAGGAACTGACGAGCTCCGACGGGCAGTTGCTCGATACCGCGCAAGGCACGCTGTCGCTCAAGCGGCCGAACCGGTTTCTCTGGCGTTACGAGTCGCCGATCGAACAGCTCGTCGTCGCCGACGGGGCGCAACTTTGGATGTACGACATCGAACTCGCGCAGGCGACCGTGGCGCCGCTCGATTCCGACAATCCTTCGAGTCCGGCGATGCTGCTCAGCGGCGAAGAGGACGTGCGTGACGGCTTCGACGTCGTCGAGGACTACGCGAGCGACGGCGCGGACTGGATCAGACTGAGTCCGAAGCCCGGCGGCACGGACTTCCGCTCGGTGCTGATCGGTTTCATTGACGGGCTGCCCGTGCAGCTCGAACTCGTGGACGGCCTCGATCAGGTCACCTCGATCACGTTCTCAGGCATCGCCGTCAATACGGACCTCAGCGACAGCGCCTTCGAGTTCGAGCCGCCGCCCGGCGTCGACGTGATCGGCGGGGAGGGGTAGCCGCCCGTGCTGCCCTTGCGGCTGCCCTGGCTGTGGCTCGGCGCCGGCTGGCTCGTCGTTGCGGCCGTGTGCGCCGGCAGCCTGCTGCCCGCCTCGAACATGCCGTGGCTGGTCGGGCTCCTCAGGATCGAATTCATGGAAGAACTGCTGCACGCGGGGGCGTATTTCGTGCTCATGATCTGGTTCGCGGGTCTCTGCCGGCGCGGGCTCTACGGCGTGGTCGCCGTGCTCCTCGTCGCGCTCGGCGCGGCGCTCGACTTCCTGCAGCTCGGCGTGCCGTCGCGTAGCTTCGACCCGCTCGACATCGCCGCGAATGCGCTGGGCATCGGCGTGGGACTGTGCGCCGCGCTCTGGCTCATCGGCGGCTGGTGCCAACGCATCGAGCGGCGTCTCTTCGCCTGAGCCGCGCTCGCCGTAGCGCCGCACACTCAATACAATTGCGCCCCATGCTGGACCCGAGACTTCTCAGGAACGATCCCGACGCGGTCGCCAGGAACCTGGCGAGGCGCGGGTACGTCTTCGACCGCGGCGGGTTTCTCAAGCTCGACGCGGAGCGCAAGCGCCTGCAGGTCGAGGTCGAGTCGCTGCGTCAGGAGCGCAACACGCGCTCGAAGGCGATCGGCGCGGCCAGGGCCGCGGGCGAGGACATCGACGCGTTGCGCAAGGAGGTCGGCGCGCTCGGCGACAAGCTAGCCAAGGCTGAAGCCAGCCTCAACGCCGTCGGCGGCACGCTCGACGAGGTCATGGCGGGGCTGCCGAACCTGCTTGCAGACGACGTCCCGGACGGCACCGACGAGGCGGCAAACGTCGAGATCCGGCGCTGGGGCGAACCTCCCGAGTTCGATTTCGAGCCCAAGGACCATGCCGATCTCGGCGCCGCGCTCGGCATGCTCGATCTCGAGTCGGCGGCGAAGCTCGCCGGCAGCCGCTTCGCCGTGCTGCACGGCGAGCTGGCCAGGCTCCACCGCGCGCTGATCCAGTTCATGCTCGACGTGCATACGACCGAACACGGCTACGCCGAGACCTACGTGCCGTACCTCGCCAACGAGAACGCGCTATTCGGGACCGGGCAACTGCCGAAGTTCGAGGAGGATCTTTTCGCGGTCGCCGGCGACAGCCGGTACTTTCTGATCCCGACGGCCGAGGTGCCGCTGACGAACCTCGTGCGCGAATCCATCGTCGAGGCGGACAGGCTGCCCATCAAACTCACTGCGCATACACCCTGTTTTCGTTCCGAGGCCGGTTCCTACGGCAAGGACATGCGCGGCATGTTCCGCCACCACCAGTTCGAGAAGGTCGAACTCGTGCACATCGTCAGACCCGAGGACTCCCGAGCGGCGCACGAGGAACTCACCGCCAACGCGGAAGTCATCCTTCAGCGGCTCGGGCTCGCCTACCGCGTGGTCACGCTTTGCGCAGGGGACACTGGTGCGGCCGCCGCCAAGACCTACGATATCGAGGTCTGGCTTCCCGGCCAGAACCGGTACAGGGAGATTTCATCCTGCAGCAACTTCGAGGCGTATCAGGCGCGGCGGATGCGTGCGCGCTGGCGGAAACCCGAGACGGGGAGGCCGGAGCCCTTGCATACGCTCAACGGCTCGGGCGTCGCGGCCGGGCGTGCGCTCATCGCCGTGGTGGAGAACTACCAGCAGGGCGACGGGACGATCGCGGTTCCCGAGGTGCTCAGGCCGTACATGGGTGGGTGCGAGGCGATCAGGCGTAACACCTGATATGTGAGACGTGGTTTCCGCGCCGATCGGCTTGTTTTCCACGTTGGGCCATCACATCCGTGAAACCGGGTACTGAAACGACGATCGTGAGTGAGCCGAGGATGCGCGGGACACGGTAGTGTCGGACCTACCTGACCAACCCCCGCTTGTAGAGCTTGCCGTTCGGGCCGCGCGGCAACGTGCTCACGTACTCGATGTTGTGCGGCAGCTTCGCCGCCGCGAGCCTGTCGGCTAGCCATGCAAGCAGGTCGGCCGTAAGCGCGCTGCCTGGTTCGGCGCTCGGCGCCGGCTCGACGATGGCCTTCGGAACCTGACCGAGCAGCTCATGCGGGGCGCCGATAACCGCGCAGTCGGCGACCGCCGGGTGTTCCACGAGAACCTGCTCGATTTGCGCCGGGTAGATGTTCATGCCGGACGAGATGATCAGGTCGGTCCGGCGGTCGCACAGGAACAGATAACCCTCCTCGTTCAGGTAGCCCAGGTCTCCGACGGTAATGAACTCGCCGCGGTGACAGGCGCGCGTCGCTTCGGGGTCGTTGCGGTACTCGAAGCGGTCACCGGTAAACCGGGTCATGTAAACGGCGCCGACTTCGCCGGGCGGCAGCGGTTCGCCTGCGTCGTTCATGATGCAAATCTCCGAACCCGGAATCGGCCTGCCGACCGTACCGGGATACCGGAGCCATTCCTCGCTGCTTGCGACAGTGCCCTGGCACTCCGTGGCGCTGTAGCCTTCCCAGATGATCGGCCCCCACCAATCGATCATCTTGCGCTTGATGCCTGGCGGACAGGGTGCGCCCCCGTGCGCCACAAACTTCAGCGAGTCCGTCGAGTAGCGAGCCCGTGTTGCCTCCGGAAGCTTCAGCAGTCGGATGAACATCGACGGAACCATGAAGCTTGTCGTGACGCCATGAGTTTCGATGAGATCGAGACACTGCCTGGGGTCCCAGCGCTCGACGAGAACGAGCGCATGCCCCATGTGCAGCGCGCTCACGGCGCGTTCGAGCGGCGCCGCGAAATAGAGCATCGAATTGCACAAATGCACATTGTCCGCGCTTGGGTCGATCCTCGCGGGCCGGTGGAACTCGATGACCTTCCGTCGTGCGGTCTCCGCGCGGTCGCGCTGCAGCAGCACGGCCTTGGGCTTGCCTGTGGTCGCGGACGTGTAATGCATCGCGCGGCCCATGAAACGACGATTCGGAGGTTCGGCGGTGTGGCCGGCGACGAATTCGCTCAGCGGCACGCAGCCCGGCGCGTCGCCGATGCCGACCAGTAGCGTTCCCGGATTCTTGTGGGCGGCCAGGTCGGCGAGTCCCGATGCGGGCAGGCGTTCGTGGACGAGTATCGCTTTCGCGCCCGAATCGTCGAGAATGAAGTCCCGTTCCTGTTTGGCGAGATGCCAGTTCACCGGAACGACGTGGAGCCCCGCCCGGAGGCCGGCGAGGTACACGGCAAGGTACTCCGCGCAGTTCGGCGAAACGATCGCGATGGCGTCGCCGGGCTCGATCCCGGCGGTTGCGAGTGCTCGTGCCGTCCGATCGATCAGCGCGGCGAGTTGACCGCGCGTGAAGCAGCGTCCGCTCGCCTCGCGGATCGCGATGCGGTTTGGGGCGCGCAGCGCGAAACGCCTGAAGCTCGGTTCCGTCATGGGGATATTGGGCAGGACCGCGCGGCAGGGATCGAGTCCGCAAACTTGCGAATCCGTTCCGAAATGCGAATTGACCGCGACGTGCCTGCTGGCTTGTTCTATAGCCATGAACTCGACAGTCGATGTGCGCGCATTTGTCGAGCCCGGGTATCTGCAATTGCGGCTCGATGAGATTGCGCGCCGAAGCGCTCCGGGTCAGGTCGAAATCGGAATCCTTCATGGTGGAGTCTCCCGTGTCGCGCGGGTCGCGGACAGTGCCGCAAGCCGCTTGCCAGGAGCATTCAACGCGGGATGTATCACGAAGCTGCTAGTGGCCGAGCTGTTGCGCCAGGCCGTGGCGACAGGCCGCGTCGAGCTTGACGGTTCCGTTGCGGAGCATTTGCACGGCGCAACCGCGCATGCCCGCGAGGTGTATTCGCGCATCACGCTTCGGCACCTGCTCGATCACACCCACGGACTCGACGATTCGGCGCTCCGCGATGCCCCGCGCCTGAGCGGAGGACGAATCGATGCGCCGCTGCTCACGCGCCGGCTCGTTGCCGCTGAGCTGCTGTTTGCGCCGGGCATGCTGTACAGCTACTCAAGCGCCGGTGCGTGGCTCATCGCTGCGGTGCTCGAGCGAGTAGCCGGCGTGAGTTGGCAAGTGCTGCTCCGGGAGCGCTTGTTCGTTCCGTTGCAACTGAGCGCCGCGCGCGGAACGTCGCTGGCTGCACCAGGCGCCGGAGCGCTCCTGTGTCCTTCCATCGGCAGGGAACTGTTCCTGACCGTCATCGACCTGCTTCGGTTTCTCGGGCATGTCATGACGCACGAATCCGATGTGTGGCCCGAAGACAGTTGTGCTTTGGAGCGCGACGGCGCCGACAGATGTGCTTCGGAGGGTGACGCCGGCGGCGGGTCGGGTCCCGTTCGACCGAGAGGGAACCGTGCGGCTACGCGAACTCTGCCGACGACCGATCGAGCCGGGATCGTGCGGCTGCCGGGCTACAGTCCGTTCGAACGCGGCGTTTACCGGGGTTGGAAGTCGTATGGCGAGAACTGGTTCGGTCATCATTCCACCTGGCCCGGAGCTTCGATACTCGTGCGCATTCGCCCCCGGTACGGTACGGCGCTTGTGGTCGCCTCGCGGCAACAGCCGGCGCTCCTGATTGCCGCGCGCCTGTTCGGATGTCTCCTGCCGGAGATTTCCGGGCTGAGGTTGCCGAGGCGATTGACCGTTGAGGAGACCGAGGGCATGGATCTGGCGCGGCATGCGGGTGTCTATGCGACCGCAGCCGAGACGATACGAATTCGCGTGAGCGCGGGTGGCCTTCGGCTGGAGGCACGGCGCCCATCAGCGGCTGGCCAAATTTCGCCGGAGCGCGTCCGTTCGCGGCGCGACACCGCCGCAGCGCCCGAGCAGTGCTTCGGCACGTGCTTGCAGCCGGCAGCCGCCGGTGTCTTCCTGCCGGAGCCCGGCGCCCCGGACACTTTTCCCTTCGTCCAGTTCATCGAGCGCAACGGCAGTGCGGGATGCTGGCTGTGGAACGGTCGATGCGTCATCCCAAGATGCCATTCGACACCGCTGGCTTAACGGACGCGAAACCGGAGCCCAGGAGACTGCACGGCAGGAATTTACGGCTGCAAATCTGCTCTCATCCGCCCCATCGCGCGATCGGTTTCGTAAGTATGGTTCGATACTCTCCTCAATCGATCGCACGCCGGGACGGCGATATCGGTTTCTCGCTTTCGCGACTCACTGTGGCGCAGGTTCCTGGATCCCGAACTGCACGGCGACATGGCCTGTCCACCAGTGCACGTTCGAAATCGCCGTGCGGTACAGCTTCCCGGTCGCTTGTCGTGTCAGTGGATCCTGCCGGTCAGCGTACGCAGCGGTTCGAGTATCCACTCGTAGAGGTGCCGCGACTCGCGCAAAATGTCTGCTTCGACCAGCATGCCGGCCCTGAGCTCGCGCGGCTGGTCATCGATCCGGATCGACTGCTCATCGATCCGCACGACGATCTGATACAGCGGTTCCCGATTCAGGGCGGGAACCGATGCCTGCAACGTTGGAAGTTCCCCGGCCGATAACGGCTTGCGGGATATCGTCGCGACCGTGCCTCGATAGTGACCGTACTTCTGATACGGATAGGCCCGGTATCGTAACCAGACTTCATCGCCGGGAGTGACGAAGCCGATGGCGCGGCTCGGTGCATAGAGTTCGGCCCGCAATTGGGAATCGACCGGTACGATCGAAACGAGCGGTCTTCCGCCGTCTACCGGTTGTCCGACGCTGCCCATGACGGCGGTCGCGATGCCATCGGACGGCGCCGCGATCACGATGCTGCGTCTTGCGTCATTCTCGGCCATCTCCTGATCGACCATTGCGACGGCGCGCTCGAGTTCGGCGATCCGGATACGGTGTTCGATCGGGAGATGGATCAGCCGATTCTGCAGTTCTTCAAGCTCTGCTAATGCTTGCGAGCGCTCGCGCTCAAGGTGTTTCATACGCGAGCGCCGGTCGAGCATTTCACCCCGCTTGGCTGTAAGGGCTTCGCCCGGAATGAAGCCTTGGCGTTCGAGTCGCGCATGACGAGCGTAAGAATCCTCGGCAAGCTCGACGCGTTCCCGATCGGCAAGCAACAGCTCTGCGAGTTCGTCGAGATCCGATTCGAGTGCTGCGATTCTGCGCTTTAGCGCGGCATGGTCGCTCTCGGCCGAGAGGTCCGTATGCTCGATCTGTCGCAGCAAGCTGCCGCGGCGGATGTCAAGCTGGCGCGCCACGGAGTCGTGAATCGGACCGTGGGTGCGGCTCACACGTTCGCTCGAAATGATGTAGAGCACATCGCCGCTTGCTACGACGCTCCCTTCCGCGACGCTTCGCTGAACGATCGTTCCAACCTGCGGTGCACGGACCTCCACGATACCGCGCGCCGGAACGAGTTGGCCGAACAGCGTCTCGTGTTGCGTGTATTCGCCCCAGACGAAGAATCCGACCAGCGCAAGTGTGACAACGAGCACGATACCGCAGAATATGCCGAAGGACGGTGGGCGGACCAGGACGATCCCGCCAAGCGTCTCGCGCTCGCGCGCTTCAAGGGCGGTCTGGCGAAACAGCGGCGATGCAGTTTGCATATGACGACGAAGCTCCGCGGTTGGAGGTTTGAAGTGCCACGATGGCTGCCATGACGATAGCCCAGGGAACCGGTAATCCTTCAACCGTCGCTTCTTGACGCAATGCCTGAAAATTCCGATATCCGCCGCGCCGCTGACGCGATGAAAATACGCGACTCAAACGTCCATGATCGGAGCAGCTCATGCAGCATTCTCCCGACGCGGTGGCGGCCCAAATCGACGCCTTCGTCTCGCAGGTCCGTGCACAAACACAGGTTCCCGGCATAGCGGTTGCGGTAAGCAACCTTCAGCAGCGGATATACATCAATGTCGGCGCTACCGCGGTGGGTGGGTCCGATCGGATGTCGCAACACGCGCTATTCCGGCTCGGTTGCGTTACGAAACTGCTGCTGGCCGCCGTCGTTTTGGAACTCGTCCGCGAGGGCAAGCTCGACCTTGATGTGCCGATCGGCGAGTACCTCCCCGAGTTGCGTGGCACTCCGACTGGCGACTCGGTGCGTGCGCGGCACCTGCTGTCGCATACGAGCGGGTACCGCGGCGTCAGTATTCACGACGCTGACGGCCGGTCGCTCACTTGGGATCGTTTCGTCGACTACCTTCGCTCGGCGCCGCAGTTCTTCAAACCTGGGGCCGTATTCAGCTACGAGCACAGCGAAGCCGTGCTGCTCGGACGGATCGTTCGGCGGGTCACGGGTCAGGACTCAAATCAACTGATTCGCACGAAGCTGCTTGAGCCGCTCGGCATCCGCGCGGCCGATTGCAATACGGGTTCATCGAGAGTGACGAGCGCCGGACATCACGACTTCGACCCGGCAACGCACCGCTTTCGCCCGAGCACGGCTGTACCGGGCATGTCGGAATTCTGGGAACCGTCGTTTGCTCCGATTTCGGTGTCTGCAGCCGATCTACTTACCCTTGCCGAAGCGCTCGCGAGGCCGAACGGTAGTGCGGCCGAGCCGATCTCCGCGGCAACTCTCGATCTGCTAAAGCTCCGCGCCGTCACACTGCCGGCCGTTGTCGGTGGCGCCTACGCCGAGCTGCGACCCGTGGCCTTCGGCTGTGGAACGGCGCACCAGCGCGACGGTTGTCTCGGCCACAACGGGCTAAGCCGCGGCCAGTGCATCGGGCTGCGCTATGATCCGCGATCCAGGCTCGCCGTTGTCGTCGGCCTCAACGCACAACTCCCCCATCTGCGCGATTACATTCTGACCGTGCTCTGCCAGCAACTGAGCGGACGCATGGCACCGCGTGCATCGCGATCGCTGCCCTTCGAGCTTGACGAGCTTGCAGGTTTCTACATCGGCGGCGGCCGGACGACCGTAACGGCCGAACGGGATGATGACCGGCTGGTGCTCGAAGTCGGGTCGGAAGGGGAAGGCCGCAAGCTCCGGGCCGAACTCATCGCAGCCGAGAACGAAGAACCGATCCTCGAGTGCCCGATGCCCGAATTCTCGCTGGCCTTCTTCCGCGAGACACGCGACAACACCATCGGGCTCATGCTTGCACTGAGCGCGTACAAGCGGGCTTAGCCCCAGGTTGTGGCCGTGCATGGGTGACAGGCTTTTGCTGTTCCCGGCGCTCGGGCGAGACACTGGTATGTTGCTGGCCGCAATTTTCGTCGTGCCCAATTTGACTCGAAACGCCCCGATTCAGGTGTGGGATCGTTGGTCAAGGATCGCTAACGTGCTCATGTCGCCCGACGCGACAAACGACGGAACGTGAAAACACATTGGAGGTGGACTATGTACTCGGTTGAAATGAGCCCTTCGGTCAGTGCATCGGCGGTTGCCATGGAGTTGCCGGCTCCCGGCGCGATGCGCGAGCTTTCCGCTGAGGAGTTGCTGCTCGTGAGCGGTGCCTGGAGTTGGCATGACTTCGGTGGTTCGGTGTTCGCAGGGGCGCTTGGTGGGGCCGCGACCGGGCTGTATCTCGGCGGGTTGCATGGCGCGGGCATCGGTGCGATCGGTGGCGCCATCGGAGGCGGCTTCACCTACATCGGCAGTCAGGTCTGGAACTGGCTGGCTTGCTGAGCCGTTGCCGTCGACGGCCCTGAGGTTCTTGATGTAGTCCGACGCCAGGAAATCGCGATATGAACAAAGCAGACAAGATCCAGTGGAATCAGCCAGGCAAGAGGAAATGGTTTTACCTCGTTTGTTTCAGCGTTGGTCTCGCGGTCGCCGCGATCTCGATGGCGACAGAAATGACGGTTGTTGAGACAGTGTTTTTAGCGATCGCGATCGGATCGCTCGCCGGATCGTTGGCGCGCTTTTGCATAGCGCACAGCCGATCGGAGGACTAGCGCGAGAAAGACGAGTCGCCGTTTCTGTGGGATTGAATCCCGTGTTGATGCTTCGGGAACCGGAACGCACGATCAGACCCTCGTTCCGGTTCCCGCTCTTCTCTGCACGCAAGCCCTGATGCTGTAAGGCAGCGCCCGGAAGACCATTGCACGGCAGTACGGGCCGAAGTCGTTCCTGAGGAAACCGGAGTAGTATGTGTACAAGCGACCTCGTACCAGGGGCCGCTCCAGACCCTCCACCAGCCCTGTTTGAACGCATGGACGAACGCTTCGTGAACAAGGTACGCAGCAAGTGGTTTCTCCCGGCATGCATGGCCGTGGGTTTCACAGTGGCCGCAGTTTGGTTATCGAACGAATTGTCATTGGCAGAAACTGTCGTGTTGGCCGTCGTGGTCGGGCTGCTCGTTGGGTTTCTGGCGCGCGCACTCGTCTCGCGAAAACGTTCGGGAGACCGGTAGCGGACAGCCAGCACGTCCATTGGCCGTCCGGCTATCACCGGCAAGCCATTTCGGAACCGGAACGCTGGATGTCCATGCCGCTCCGGTTCCCGCTTACCGACTAGGTCAGTCAGTACTGGGATTTCCCGCGGATACGAATGAATTCGTATTCGTGAACGCCGGTTTTGCCGCATGGATGCGACGATCGAATGGTTATCGACCAGCTTCGCCTCGGCCTGAGAACACGCCTCGGCGTCGAACTGCAGACGGAGGCTGCCGAGTGCGCGCTCGCCTGCCTGTCGATGATCGCCAATTATCATGGCTATCGCACCGATCTTGCATCGCTGCGGCGGCGCTTCCCGGTGTCCCTAAAGGGTGCGAGACTCAACGGGATCGTCGATGTTGCCGGCCGTCTGGGTCTCGCTACGCGGCCGCTGCGGCTTGAACTCGAAGATCTCGACAAGCTCAGGTGCCCGTGCATTCTGCATTGGGAGTTCAATCACTTTGTCGTACTGAAGTCGGTACGCGGCAACGGCGTCGAGATCCACGACCCGGCAGCCGGATACCGCAGGCTTTCCTACGACGAAGCGTCTCCGGCATTCACCGGTGTAGCCCTCGAGCTCTGGCCGAATCATGATTTCGAGCCGCGCAGCGACCGGTCCGATGTAAGGCTGCGCGACCTCATGGGCCGTGTGACAGGCCTCTTTCGCTCGCTCGGCCAGATTCTGCTGCTTGCGCTTGCGCTTGAGATTTTCGCGATCGCAAGCCCGCTGTTTTTGCAGTGGGTCATCGACCATGTGCTCGTGTCGTTCAACGGCGATCTTCTGACGATGCTGGCGGTCGGTTTTCTGCTGCTGGCTGTCTTGCAGCAGTCGATCACGGGGCTTCGCTCCTGGGTCATCATGTACTTCAGTACAAATCTCAGCATCCAGTGGCAGGCAAATGTTTTCACGCACCTGTTGAGATTGCCGCTGTCCTACTTCGAAAAGCGCCACCTGGGCGATACCGTGTCGAGGTTTCGTTCGATCGACGTCATCCAGCGCACCTTGACCACGACGTTCATCGAAGCGATTGCCGACGGCGCGGTCACGGTGATCACCCTGGTCGTGATTTTCCTGTACAGCCCCCTGTTGTCGTGGATCTGCGTTGGCGCGTTGACGATTTACGCCTTGATCCGCTGGGCATGGTTTGCGCCGCTGCGCCACGCCACCGAGCAGAACATCGTGCACGCGGCCCGGCAGGAAAGTCACTTCCTGGAAACGGTGCGAGGCGTCAAGGCCATCAAGCTCTATCGGCGCCGCGCGGAACGCCGCACGAGCTGGCTTGCCTTGCTCGTCAACCAGATCAACGCGGGTCTTCGCACGCAGAAGCTGCAGATCTTCTACCGGCTTGCCGAGGGGCTACTGTTCGGTGTCGAGAATGTCGTCGTCATCTGGCTGGGCGCGACACTGGTGCTCGGCGGACAGTTGACGGCAGGCATGCTGATTGCGTTTCTCGCCTACAAGCGGCAGTTCGCGACACGGGTCGCCGCACTTATAGACAAGTATTGTGAACTCCGGATGCTGGGCTTGCAGGGCGAACGTCTGGCGGACATTGTCATGACGGAGCCGGAAGACATCGACGAGACTGAACGCCTGGCTTTGTCGGACGAGACGGAGGTCGAGCCGACGATAGAGCTGCGCGGCTTGCGTTTTCGTTATGCCGAGCACGAACCCTGGGTTCTGGATGGCATCGACCTCAGGATCGAGGCGGGCGAGTCGGTTGCGATCGTCGGTTCCTCGGGCTGCGGCAAGACGACGCTCATGCACCTGGTGCTCGGGATTCTCAGTCCAACTGAGGGCGACATCCTTATCGACGGCCGGGAGCTGAGGCAGTCGGATGCCGACGGCGTCCGGGCCTGGATCGGAAGCGTGACCCAGGACGATACGCTCTTCGACGGCACGATCGCCGACAACATCAGCTTTTTCAGCGAACGCCGCGACCAGGCGCGAGTTGAAGAGTGTGCGCGCATGGCGGCAATTCACGAGGAGATCATCCGCATGCCGATGGCCTACAATACCTTTGTCGGCTACATGGGTTCGGCGCTGTCAGGCGGGCAGACGCAACGCATCCTGCTGGCTCGCGCACTGTATCCGCACCCGAGAATACTGCTGCTCGACGAGGCCACTGCCCACCTCGACCTCGAACGCGAGCGCCAGGTCAACTCCGCCATACGAAGCCTCAACGTCACGCGGGTGATCATCGCCCATCGCCCGCAGACGGTCGCGCAGGCGGATCGCGTCGTAACCATCGAGGGCGGCAAGCTCACCGGCATCACACAAGTCACGGCTCAGCGATCGGAGCGGCCGAGCGGGGATCGCTTTGGAGAGTTGCCAATGCCCGCAGTACCGGCTCCGATAGTCTGACGACACGAGGGAAGAGAGATGTCAGGACCAACCGCCAGGAATGTCGACGAGTGTATCGAGCGTGCGGCGCCAGCAACGTCCGGGTTTCGGGACCAACAGGCCGGAACTTGCGATGCCGCAAAGGAAGCGGCTGGCGAAGCGGCTGGCGAAGCGGTTCGCGAACGGGTTGGCGAACGGGTTGGCGAAGCGGTTGGCGAGGCCGATCTCGATGCACTAATCGGGTCCGATAGACGGGAACTGCGCAAGCTGTTTTCGATCGGTTGTTGAGTGCAAGGCATATGCAGGCAGGCGCCTTGAAATCGCCTTGCGGAGTCGGAGTCATGCAAGCGTTGCCCGAGCTCGAAGAAATTGTTCACCAAATCGTCGTGGCCGCTGCCGGCGTGGATGCGTCATCCATCGATTCCTCGACGAGCATGGCGTCGCTCGATCTCGATTCCCTGAGCATCGTCTCGATCGTCGCGCAATGCTGCGCGCGTTTCGAGATCGAGATGGCGACGGACGATATCCTCGAACTGTATGCCGCAGAAAACGTTGGTGAGTTCATCACGGCCGTCAGGTTTAATGTCGAGCGCTACCTTGCATGCGGGTAGCTGCGAATCACTTTCTCAACGGAGGAGACAATGAGCGATAGTCAGTCGAGACTCACGATGTGGTTGTCGGACTTGCCCACGGTTGGCTTGCTGGCGATCGCGATTGGCGTGATCGTCGGCATCGTTGGCGGCTGGCTCGGGCTCGGAGGGTTGCCCGTCTCGCTGGTTTGCGGTGGCGTCACCGGTCTTGTTGCCGTTACCGTTCTCAACCGTCGGCGGAGTCGCGACAGGAGATGACGGATTGGTGCCGAGCGCAGCGGAGACGCCCGCGGACTCCGTGCGGTTGTCGGGACGTCGAACGTTCGCTGCCGACCGGCCTCAGGCGCGCATTCCGGCAGCGCATGGCCAGGACCGATTCATCACTCCGCCCCCGGAAACCCTCCCGGCCACTCGATGACCTCGCAGGTATACACGTCCCACTGGTAGTCGTCGGTCAGCCGTCTGTGGCTCACGCTGCGAACGAGAGGCACCCGCAGAAACTCCGGATCCTCGAGAACCGTGACGAGCGACAGGTACTCGCCCGTGCGCATGAAGTACTCGGTCATGACGGCGTCGGCGCTGTGAGGCACGCCGTTGCGGCGGATGTAGCGCGGCCTCATGTGGGTCGTGGTGACGACTAGCATGTCGCCTTCGAAATGGCCGACAGAGTGCCCTTGCCAGGTCAGCTCTCCCCCGGGCCATGGGCGCCCATCGAGATAGATCCTGCGTTCCTGGGCCTCGAGCTCGATGCGGATCAGTATCGTGTCGTCGTCCTCGTAGAGGATTTCCTTGGCCAATGGCCCGCGCATGATGTAGGCCGCGCCGTGCGGCAGGCACTGGTTTTCGGGCAGGTAGTAGTCGTCGGGATCATAGGTGTCGGCGATTGCGATGGCCGCCTCGGTCAGCGGCAGGCCCTCGTAGTCGCCCTTCACCGGGCCCAGCAGACGGTAGCCGAAATCTTCATGCAGCAGGCCCTCCCAGAGGCCGAGGATGCTCGTGTCCGCGGTTTCGCCCTGGCCGTAGGCCAAGTGCGAAGCGGCGAGTGCCGCGAGCGAAATCAGAGCTGTCACGGTCGGTGCTGTTCTTGATGGTCGGTTCATTGCGTCACGTCCCGGATGTTCAGGTTCATGGCGAGGCAGCGGCGGAGCGCGGGTCCATCCCGTAGACCCAGTCGTCCGCCGGACGATATGCGCCTTCGAACGTGAGGATGCGCTTGCCTTCGCGGGCCGGGCTGCCGACGACCATGATGTGTTGACCGGGTTCGATAGACTCCTCGGTGTAACCGCCCTTCGTCATCGCGATTGTCGGCGCCATCTCGGCGGCCCAGGTCACGACGCTGCCGTCCTCCTGCTCGACCTCGACGAACAGGAAGGGGTGCGGGTTGCGCCAGAAAAGCTGTGTGGCCACGCCCTCGATCACGATCAACTGATCGACGTGATAGGCGGCGGGTCGGGAGTGGTGCGCGAAGGCGCTTGCCGCCAGGGCGATGATCCCCGCCGCGCAGAGACACGAAAGTGTTGTCTTCATGGACGATCTCCTGCTTGCGTTGAATTTATCACGTTGACCGCTTACCGGGCATTCCGGGTCGTTGTTGCGTGGGACTATACTTACCGGGAGACACGGGACAGGCAACTTGGTGCGCGAAATGGCCGCTAACGAATCAGGTCAGGGATCGTGGTCAACTTTGCTTCTGAAGATCACGTTATTGGGGATCGTCGTTGGCGTGGTCTTCGGAGCAGTCGGTGCGTGGCTCGACCTCGGGCCGCTTGCAGTCGGGCTTCTTGCGGGTTGTTGCATCGGAGTTCTCGCCGGCATCATGGCAAACCGGCAACGCAATCGCAGCGTGGAGTGACTGCGCGCGAGGCAGCGGGTCGCACGCGGCCTGGTAGAGCGATCCTCACCCCGCGCCCGGCGTTCCGGCTTTCTCTGCCGTTGTTCGTATAATCCTGTCCCCACGAGAGAAGAATCTCCGGGCACGGTCGCGGAAGGGTTTGCCGCCCGAACGCCGGCCGTGCAACCGGATCCATGCAATGAACCAGGTTCGAAGGGGAACTGTCATGAGCGAGTCATTTCGCGCACGCGGACGAAATCTTGCTGTCCGGATCGGGGCCATCGCTGCGGTGGCAGCCGCGCTGGCCATCGGCGCGACGGCGTCGGCGCAGCGGCAGCTCGATCTGCCCGAGGGCTACATCACGGGCGTCGTCGAGAGCGCCAACGGGCCCGAAGCCGGCGTCTGGGTGATTGCCGAAACGGCTGACCTCAAGACGCCGTTCACGAAGATCGTCGTGACCGACGACGACGGCCAATATGTGCTGCCGGAGTTGCCCGAAGCCACCTACAACGTCTGGGTGCGCGGCTACGGGCTTGTTGATTCCGAACCCGTCGAGGGGCGGCCCGGCGATCGCGGGCTCGCGCTCGAAGCGATTGTGGCCGAGACGCGCCAGGAGGCGGCGCGCGTCTATCCCGCCAACCACTGGTACTCAATGTTCGAGCCGCCCGCGGAAAGCGACTTCCCGGGCACGGGTCCCGACGGCAACGGCATCTCGCCGCAGATGCTCACGCAGAAGCAGTGGCTGAACAACCAGAAAAGCTCCTGCAATTTCTGCCACCAGATCGGCAACGAAATCACGCGCACGCTCGACCACATGGACCACCTGGGCTTCGAGTCGGCCGAGGAGGCCTGGGGCTATCGCACGCAGATCGGCGTGCGCGGCACGTCGATGGCGGGTGCCTTCAGCGCGTTCGGACGCGAGGCCGCCATGCAGAGGTTCGCCGACTGGACGAACCGCATCGAGGCCGGCGAGGTGCCGGACGAGCCCGAGCGGCCCGAGGGCATCGAGCGCAACGTCGTCGTGACGCTCTGGGACTGGGGTGTCGAAGACTCCTTCATGCACGACGAGATCACGACTGACAAGAACGATCCGACCGTCAACGCCTATGGTCCGGTGTACGCGGTGTCGTCCGGCCACGGCAAGCTGACCGTGCTCGATCCGATCGACAACGACACCTACGAACTCATCGTCCCGACGCGCGAGGATCCCCGCGAGGTCAACACGCGCTTCCCGCCGCCGGCCGTGCCTTCGAACTTCTGGGGCGACACGCACCTGTGGGGGCCGGAGCATCCGTCCGATCCGCACAACCCGATGCTCGACCGCAAGGGTCGCGTGTGGATGACGTCGAAGATCCGCAACGACCAGCCCGTCTGGTGCATGGAAGGGTCGGACAACGAGTACGCTCAGTACTACCCGCTGAACAGAAGCTTCCGCCAAGCGTCCTATTACGACCCGGAAACCGAAGAGTTCGTGCTCATCGATACCTGCTTCTCGACGCATCACCTGCAGTTCGACAACGATCCCGACCAGACCCTCTACTTCAACGAACTGCTCGGGCCGATCGTCGGCTGGATCAACACGCGTGAATTCGACCGTACGGGCGACGAGCAGGCGACGCAGGGCTGGTGCCCGCAGATTCTCGACACCAACGGCGACGGGCAGATCACGCGGCCGTGGAACGAATGGCAGGGCGAGTTCGATCCGACCCTCGACTCCGAAGTGAGCTACAACCTGTATTCGGTCATCCCGAGCCCCGTCGACAGCGCCGTCTGGGGCGCCTCGGAGAGCTATCCCGGCCACATCGTGCGCGTCGATCCCGGCACGAATCCGCCTGAGACCTGCATGGCCGAGTTCTACCAGGTGCCGGACCCCGGCTTCGATCCGCGCGGAATCGATATCGACAGCAACGGCATCGTCTGGGCCGCATTGGCAGGCAGCAGCCACTTCGCGCGTTTCGACCGCAGCCAGTGCGAGGTGCTGAACGGTCCGGAGATGATCACGGGCACGCACTGCGAGGAAGGCTGGACGCTCTTCCGTACCGACGGTCCGACGTTCCAGGGCACCGACGTGCCGACCGACTTTCACTATTTCGGCTGGGTCGATCAGCACAACATATCGGGTCTCGGCCAGGACACGCCGATCGCGACGGGTTCGAATTCCGATGCCTTGCTTGCGCTCGATCCGGAGACCGGAGAATGGACGACGCTGCGCGTGCCGTACCCGCTGGGCTTTTTCCATCGCGGGCTCGACGGCCGCATCGATGACCCGAGTGCCGGCTGGAAGGGACGCGGTCTGTGGGCGAACTACGGCACGCACCTGATCTGGCACACCGAAGGCGGGCTGGGCACGCTCGGCAAGGCCGTCAAGTTCCAGATCAGGCCTGATCCGCTGGCTTTCTAGGGGAGAACAACGAGCCAATCGCTGACGGTCACTGGCTCGATTCCGATTTCAGCAGGCGACACCCCCCGAAGACCTGGTTTCTTCGGGGGCAACCTTTGTTGCGCGAGGGCTGTGTCGTACCCGAACTTCCAAAATTCTGCGCGATCATCGCGGCGCCTGGCGAGCTTTCCGGGCTAGAACGCGCGCTTCGAAATCTCTACTGCGGCGATTCGTAAAGGTTCAATGAGTGCTTTCTGGTTACGCCAAATGGGTTCAGCGATGCCGCCGTTCAAGGCAAGCGCCGCGATAACGCTTCCGGCCGCGTCCCGAATCGGTACGCTTAACGCACGTACTCCCGGATAATGCTCTTCCAGAGCAGTCGCATAACCCTGAATCCGTATTTCTTCGATCTCGGCAAGGAATCGGTCTTGCGAAACAATTGTTTTCGATGTAATTCGGTCCAACCTCAAGTCGCGCAGCAATTCTTCGCGAGACTCCGGGTCAAGATATGCCAGCAGCACTTTTCCGAGCGCGGTTGTGTGGATGGGTAGTTCACGGCCGATCTCGCGATGTTCCCGCGTGCGCATATCCGAAACATGCGCGCCAGCGGCACGGTTCCTGGCTTCCCGTCCTTCCACGCGGTCCACTATCAGTACGCAGTTTCTCCTCAAGACGCCGATACCGGGGGAAAGACCGGTGTAGCTGGCCAAACGGTACAGAACTGGCTCGGAGAATGAGCGAACTCCGAGGTCTCGGAGCGCGCCATGCGCCAGGGCCACTACGCTCAAGCCCATGTGGTAGCGCCGTGTTTTCGGTTCGCGCTGCACATAGCCGCCCTGTTCCAGCCGGGTGAGGATGTAGGAAGCCGTACTGGCGGGGATTTCCAACTCGCGGCAAATGTCGGCATTGCGCAGCCCACCGGGCATCCGTTCCAGGAGTTCCAGCAGCTTGAGCGCGCGCTCAAGCGAGTTCGTCGGCATTTGGTGTTCCGTTCAAGATTTTGAACAAACCATTGTGACCTAATCCGCAGCTCATAGCATCCATGTACATGGGAAAAAGTGACAAGCTTCCTGGCCTGTTGGCATGCATTCTCCTTGTCGGTCTGCACGCGAGCGCGGTAGAGGCAGCTCCCGATCTCTCGGGGGCCTGGGAGCCGGAGGACTGGGCTACCGAGGGTTGGCCAACCGAACCGCCCTTCAACGATGCCGGTAGAGCCGCTCAGGACGCCTGGGCAGCCGCACCCGAGAATGACCCGGCCCATCGTTGCCTCATTGCGCTCGGCCGTATCATCTCCGGCCCCTTCCCGCATGAAATCATTCAAGAGGAAGATCGGATCACTATTCTTTATGAGTACGAGCATCAGGTTCGCCGGATATTCATGGATGGACGGCCTCATCCTGAAAACGCCTTCCCGACAGTGATCGGCCATAGCACCGGCCGGTGGGACCGCGACACCTTGGTCGTAGACACTGTTGGTGTGGAGGACGGTGGTCTCTTTCGTCCCCAGGGCTTTCCGTACACCTCGGACCTGCACCTGGTGGAACGCTACACCCTGGAAGAGGATGGCGATCGATTGGTCGTCGAAATCGTGATTGATGATCCCAACTACTACCGAGAGCCTTGGACAGTCAACAAGCGATATCGGCGCAGTGAAGAAGACATCCAATACTACGAGTGCATTGTTCGGCCACACCTGTTACCAAGCGCACAATAGAAACACGAGTACTCCGGAATGGGCAGAAATCTGGTAGCTATGGTGATTGGAGTGCTGGGGTCAACTTCCCTTCAGGCGCATCATTCTTTCGTCTCGCAATACGACGTTGAAACCATTACCACGCTGACGGGAACCGTTACCGAAGTTTGGTATCAGAACCCTCACAGTCGGGTCTATTTCGAAACCACGAGCGAGGAAGGCGCAACTGAACTCTGGGAGGCTGAGACCTACCCCCGCAACATTTTGAGCAGACGAGGCTGGCAGCACGATGACCTGCGGGTCGGCGACGACATTGTCGTTACCGGGAGACGTGCAAGAGATGGGAGCAATCGGCTCCAGATGCTCAGCATCGTACGACCCGCCGACGGCTGGGAGGGCGTAGGCTACGAGGCAGACTCGATCGACTGACAACCAGACATGCGCGACCCGCCAGGAGGGAGCCGTTATGACCAGACAGAGCTTGGCCCATGATGCCGATGTTGCCGATGTTGCCGCATTGGATTTCTACGAGCATCTGCTCGCAGGAGATTTCTCTGCCATTCTGGATTCCTTCGAGGGCGAACCCAATATAGATGCGCCGCGTAGCGGGCCAGTCGCGGGTCGCAATGCCGTGGAGAGATTCCTCAAAGAGGAGTTGTCGTGGCTCGAAGGCCTCGGAGCGTCAGTCGACGGCCTGCGGCAAGTCAAGGAAACGAGTTCGCTCGAGCGAACAGTTCAGGAGGTCGGGATCCAGCTTCCCATACCTCCGGTGCCGCGACCGATCATGTTCGCCGCGGTGACTGATCTGGGGATGAGCGGCATTCGCGCTATTCGCCTTTACTATAGCTACGGGTTTCTTTCCGGTGCTCACGAATTCTTGCGTGCAGCGATGCTTCCCGCCGACCCAGGCTTGATTGATGAAATTCCTCCGGCAGTGCGGACCTATGTGGATAGCATCGCGGCTGCCGATTTCAATGTTTGGAAGCTCTTCGCTCTGGGCGGGTCGCTCATGGGAGTGCCGAGCGTGCCCTACCGGGGATGCAAGCTGGTCAGGTTTTTTGCGATCGCAATGGCAGAAGACGGTGGAGTTCCACTACAGCCAGTTACGGTTACCAGCGACAACACGACCTGTGCGATCGAGGAGAACCTCGATAGCTGGGGGAGCATTCAATTCGAACGCAGCACCGCCGGGCTGGCTGTCTACGACTACGACGATTCAGCTCATATTACCGCTGCGCGCATTTATGACGACATCCCTGTAAACCCATTCTCAAAGCCCGGCCTGGTTTATGAGAATTGGGAGCTCATCTCCTCGCGAATCACGGGCGCCGGTTGTGAGATTCCCTTTGTACCAACGGCACAGACAACTCCACTCGAAATCAAGAAAATGCTTCTTTTCTAGGATGCGCACGTCGGGGTCGCTATAGCGTAGATGAAGAAGAGTTCGAAATGACGGGCCGCCGAATATCAGCTTCGGCCCGTCACTGGCCCGTGGAGGGTCGCGATCGGCAACAACTCAGGGCGAGCAGCTCGATTCAATTCCAGGAGACGCTTTCGTGAAATCAAGAAACTACAGCCTAAGGATCTTGCCCGCGGCAGTTACGCTTGCTTTGGCCGTTCCCTTTCAGGCTTCGGCTCAGCAAACAATCGAAGAGATCATCGTTACGGCCACAAGACGCGAGGAATCGCTCCTCGATGCGCCGCTGTCGGTCACTGCCATTTCCGGTGATGAACTGCAGCGACAGGGAGTCCTGGACACGCTGGGACTGGGGGCTATCGTACCCAACCTGACCATCGGTACCGAGGGCGCCCGCGATGCGACGTACATTGCCATCCGGGGTGTTTCCCAGAACGAACGCCGTAACACGGACGATGCCACCACGCCCTTTTTCATCGATGGAGCCACCGTTCCGAGAATGTCCGGCGTTGCTGCCTATTTTTATGACGTAGAACGAATCGAAGTTCTTCGTGGACCTCAGGGGACTCTGTACGGTCGCAACAGTACGACGGGCGTGGTTAACCTCATTACGAGAAAGCCGAACTTCGATGACTATGGCGGCGATATCGAAGTGGGGGTCGGTAACTTCTCAAGCTACCACGCAACGGGCGCGCTTAACGCGCCATTGAGCGACAACTTTGCAGCAAGATTTGCATTTACCTACGCTCGACGTGACGGCTACTTCGAGAATGGGCCACTCGTAGACGACAACAGCGATGCGGATGACCTTGGTGTGCGCGCGCATCTGCTGTGGGATTTCGGAGATGCCACTTCACTTCTGTTGACGGCGGATCATTACAACAAACAAGGAGTGGGTAACAATTCTCTGGGCGTGCCTTGCCCGTCGGATGTGACTTGCCATATAGGCCTGGGCCTCACGAGTTCGGAAGGCGATATTTCACTGATTCCTCAGGCCTTTCGCGGTAATGCCCAGGGCTTTCGTGACAACTCCGATACCAATTTCAAGCTTGAGCTGAATCACAGCTTCCAGAGCTTTGATCTTACGGCGCTGATTTCCTCTCGGGAGCACGAGCGCGATTACAACACTGGCAGCGCCTTCGGCGAGTCCCTGAACGGTGTCCCCGCTGACGGTGGGGTGCGGGAAACGACGAAGTCTGAATCCCTCAGTGCAGAAGTGCGGCTAACCTCGAATACCGACGGACGTTTCCAATGGATAGCGGGTTTGTATGCGCTCGATGAAGAGATCAACGGAGACTTCAAGTTCCAGCCGGCAGTCGTTGGACCAGGATTCGGGCCACCCAATATCGGCAATCACCTGAGTGTCAATTTTGTCGATAGAGACCTGACGATCGAATCGCAGGCGATCTTCGGCAATATCTCATATGATCTCAGTGATGTTGTCACTTTCAGAATGGGCGTACGTTATACCGACGACGAGAAGGACAAGGGCGGTATCGCTTCAGATCCGAGTGCGGGCAGTTACTTTAGAGTCGGTATTACAGAGACAGGCCAGACATTCGGCCCTCCTTACAGGGCGCAGGTTGCCAATCCCGCGTGGAACGAGACGACCTATGATGTCGGGTTGGATTTCGCGGTAAGCGACGACTCCATGTTTTACGCCAAGTACAGCACGGGCTACAAGGCTGGCGGTTTCAACCGCGGCAGTGCAGGCCCGGGCAGCAATCCACGAGCCGGTGTATTCATGCTGGATATCTATGAGCCCGAGACCGTGGCAGCTTTCGAAGTCGGCTACAAGGGCTCCCTGCTCGATGGACGCGGCACCCTGGGCATCGCGGCGTTTCTCAATAACTATGCCAGCAAGGTTGAATCGGTCGTCAGAATCATCAACGGCATACCCACCAACACCGCTGTCAATGCCACCAACGTCGATATCCTGGGTCTCGAAGTTGAGAGCTCGATGCTTTACGGAGACTCGGGTGGACGTTTCGACTTCAGCCTGGGTCTTCTCGACGCGGAATACGGCTCGTTCCCGAATCTGCCGGATCCAATCCTTGGCGGCGGAGCGGTAATCGATGTCTCCGGAGAGACAGTACTCAATGCCCCGGAACGGAGTGCTTCCATCTCATGGATTCCGGTTGTATGGAGTGCCATGAATGGAGAGTTGACCCCGAGGCTGCAGGTGGCACACAAGTCAAAGTACAAGACGCGGCCACACGGATTGCTGGTTGACATACAGGATGCCTACACGATCACCAATCTCAGTCTGTATTGGGAATCAATGAACAGTGGTTGGTACGGCGAGGTCTATGTCCGGAATCTCGGGGACGAGATTATTCAGTCAGCATCAGGTTGTGGCAGCCCGGCTACTACTGCTGGTCCGGGGATCGCGTGTACAAAGATGTTTCAGGCGCCTCGCACTGCCGGGGTGCTGTTTGGATACCGTTTCTGACAACCCGCGCTACAAGAACGACATATCGGTTCTACAGGCCACATCGGGCCCTCCTTCGTCAGCGAAGGGACGAAAAGGAGGGCTGACGATGAGCAAGGGCGGCTGATTGAATGTCACCGTATTGTTACGCTTTCAGCCGCCCGGTTGAGGCGGGGGCATCGTTGCCCCGGCTAGCCGACAGCCTCTGCGGTCTCCGCTTCCGCAGCCGGCAGCCGTTCGCCGCCGAATGCGTTCTTCCCCATGGGGGTCTTCACCTTTCCGGTCAGGCTGTCGCCGCTGACCGAAGCGGCGAACCGGAGTTTCATCTTGCCCATCGGCGACTTCACCTCGGCCGAGAATTCAAGTTCGTTGCCCTGGGCGCTCACATCGAACAGTTCGCGAGTTCCCGTTTCATCCGTGACCGTGCCGGTGCAAGCGGCGCCGGACTGCAGGATCTCGATAACGGGCGTACGTTCGCCCATCGGTGTCTTGAGTGTGAGCTGCCATCGACCGAGGCCCGTGGCGGGTCCGCTTTCGACAGCAGGCGCCGTGCGCTGTTTCGCAGCTTCCCGATCGGACGATTTCTGCCGAGGCGCGAAGTACATCGCCGGTGTCGCTCCGCCTGCGGCGACACGCGCCCGGGCCTGCGCCGGCGTTTCCATGTCCTTCAGGATGGCGATGGCTGCCTTGCGGTCCGCGGGAGAGGCGTCGTCGGCATCCGGCGGCGGCATGACGCTGGCCGGGTAGTATGCGATTTTCTGCTTGCTTGCCTTGGTCAGGTGGCCGAGATCCAGATCGCGTTCATTGGAGCCCCTGGCGGGAGGCTGGCCCACGCCGTCGACGAGCTCCAGGTCCACCCACCACTTCTTGTTCGGATTGCGCTTCCCGTAGCCAAGCTTGTCGTCGAAGTAGACGGCGATCGGCACGAGGATCGGCTTCAGCCAGCGGGCATTGACGCCGAGCCACGTGCCGATGCGATGCACAAGCGGCCCATCGACGCTGGGGATCTTGTTCAACGGGCACATCTTCATGCATCGCCCGCACATGGACCCCTTGGGGTTCGTAAGGCGATAGCTGACACAGCGTTCGATGTCCGGCTTCCACATTTCATAGCCGTTGAACATCACCTTGTCGCCGAACGACATGGCATTGACCGGACACTCACGCGAACACTTCAGGCAATTGGAACAAAAGTACTGCAGACCGAAGTCGATGGGCTTGTCCACTTCCATCGGGATGTCGGTCGTCAGCACGACCGATTTGAAGCGCGGTCCGACATAGGGATTGAGTACGAGCTCGCCGATCCGACTCAGTTCTCCGAGACCCGCCAGGAGCAACAAGGGGATCTGCATCACCTCGCCGTCGATGGCCGTATGTGAGCGCGCCGGAAATCCCAGACCACGGATGAACTCACCCATGACGCCTGAAATCTCCGCGCCGCGTGTATAAGCGCGCATGGATTGTGCGGCGGATATCCAGTCATCGCCGCTCGCGCCCTCCATCGTTTCGTAGCCCTGATCGATCAGCATGCAAATCGCGTATCGATGGTAGGGCTCGATAGGTTCGCCATCGCTCTTGTGCGAGTACCAGGCGTAATCCGGGACTTCGCAGATTCCGACCAGGTCGGCGCCCATGTGATAAGCCAGCGATTTGATGGCCCTGGCGTTCTTGGCAGGATCGCCGCAGTCAGACTCAATGGACTTCGCGACCTCTCCGTTCTGGTACGGCACCATCGTGGGCATCGGCGCCATGATTCCGGTGTTGTGGGGAGATTTCGTCATTCCGCTGAAGCCCGCGGCCTTCGCCTTCTTGCCGAAATCCCCCATCGTGGCGCGAGCAAAGCCATCGGCGCGTTTCGGTACGCGCGGGACCTCGTCGTCGATAATCAACGTGGTGGGCCGGTCTACCCGCTTCACCTGTTCCATGGGGTACCGGCTCATATGCAATGGCCGGCGTGCGCGGCGGTTACGTTCCCGGCCCGACAGTGCGCCATTGATGCCGCGCCAGTATCGGAGTCCCCTGTTCGCCGGCTTGTTCGATGCGAGCGGCTGATCCACCGCGAGCGGATATTCCGTCGTTACCGCCGCAACGGTAATTCCATCCCCGAGGTAAGGGCTGACAACGTCGTCGCCGCGACGGGCCGCAACTCCGGACAGGACGGCCAGCTTGTTGAGATCGACGTCCGTTTCGTGGGCTGAATGTACCGTCGCGGAAAACCCCAGGGTTCGAATGTAGGCTGCGACACTCACGGCGATCTCGGCGCCGCGCATCCGGCTGATGTCCTTCGCCGCACCATCAAGCCATCGATACGCCATCTCGCCCTGCTCGGGCATGCGGCCGTCTTCGACGACGATCGCGACGCCGTATTGCTGGTCAGTCTCTTCCCGGTTCGGGTACCAGGCGCTCGCTGGAACCTTGCATATGCCTACGTGGGCGGCATCGAGGAACAGGCATAGCCCCTTGACGTCCACGCTCCGCCGGGCGAGATCGTCGGGGACCGCGGCTCTGCCGTGTTCTACAGCATCGTCTCGCAGACTCAGAAATCGGCTCGCGTAAGTGCGGGCGATTTTTGCGAGTTCATTCTCGGTGTCGTCAAGTCGAGGCTGGGGCTGCGCGGCGTTGCCAGCCTCGTGTGCTTCGATTTCCGGATTTTGAGCTAACGTTTCAAAGGGATACGGCCCCAGATGATAGGGTCGACTCGAATTCTCTTCGTGGAGAAATGCCATGTTGATTCCTGCAGATTCACGCAAGCTCGGGCGGCCGACGGGCACACCGTGCGCGATGACGGCGCCGCGCCTTCACGCCCGACGGGATTTTCGCGGGCGCGCCTCCGTTCGCGCCCACAGTTTTCAGTACTCCAGTGGTCGGCCCAGCGTTGGATTGATGCCGCCGTGGAATCCACCCTGATCGCGAACGACGCGAGCTACGCCGTCGTCGTCGTACCAGACGAAAACGAGTCCGTGCGCGTCACCGAAATTCGGCATGTCGATCACGTGCGTTTGTTCGCGCGTTGCAGCATCCCAGACATAGACCTGGCCGTCCTTGTTGCTGGTGCCCCAGATCTCGCGTCCGTCGGGTGACAACATCACGTGGTCGATCTGGTAACCGGCAAAGAGCGTGTCGATCGGACGGCCGGATAGCACGTCGACGACGGTGAGCGTGCGACCGAACATGCCGGTCGTCTCGCCCTTGTCCGCTACCCAGAGTTCGGACTCGTCCACGTTCAGTGTTGCGCCATAGGGACCGGTGCCGGTCGGTGTCGTCCATACCGTGGCGCCCGTGGCAAGGTTGATCTTGTTGACGTACGCGTTCGCACTCGCCGGAACGTACATGTACTCGCTCGCCGAATCGATCGTGATCCAGCTCGAGCGAAAACCGCGGTAGGGATACTCGCGCAGGACCTCCCAGGTCTCAGGGTCCAGCACCGCGACCCAGAATGATCGGAGCGCCGTGTACTCGCCCTGGTTGTAGCGCAGCGCTGCGAGATACCCGCCAGCCGTGCTGCTACCGTAACCGGCAGGCTCCATGAGGATGTAGATGAGTTCGTTGTCGGTGAACGCGGTGTAGGTCGATCCGCCGAGCTCCTCGTCGCGCACGCCACCGATGACCTCATTGGTCTCGGGATCCATCAGGAACACATCGAGCCCGTCGTCTTCGCGGCCGAACGTGTCGACGAGCATGTAGCGGTCCTGGAATATCTGTGCGTGGTGCATTCGGCCGCCGACCACGACCTGTTCGACGGGCTGCAGTGTCAGCGCATCCGCCTTCACGATCGTCGCAGAGCTGTCGAGACCCGGAATCGCATAGCGCAGTTGGGTGCCCGAGGTCGTCTGCTGCGTTTCACCTTCGAGCAGCGGCCGAGGGCCCGGAATGTAGACGTAGCGACCGTCGGGCGTCACTGCCGTCGCGTGCATCGAGGTACGCAGCTCTGGCGGGAACTGGTATGAGGCAATGACTTCCTTCGTGGTTGCATCGCCGACTATGACGCTGTTCGAAGGTTCGCCTTCCTGCTCGTATCCGGGCGGCCTGTTGGCGCCCGTGTTCTCGTAGAAGTAGACCTTGCCCGGTTCGGGCTCGAACTTCGGCTCGCCGGGATCCCAGGTCGCGACGACCTGGCTTTGGAAGGTGCGCATGATGTTGCCGGTCTGCGAGCGACGCTGCCAGTCGCTGAGTGCCTCGTCCTGATCCTCAATGACCGCAATCCCCTGGTCGTACTCCGAAAGCAGGTACGTCTCGGGTATGAATTCTTCGAACTCTCGCGCGTTGGCCACCGAGTTCACGTTCTCGGCGATGACCTCAGCCGTCACGGTACCGCCTGTCAGATCGAGCACGTAAGCGGCCAAAGCGACGATTTCGTCATTGCTTGCCCGCATGTCATCGCGGGACTCGGCCATCTCGGGGTTCGTGTTGAGCTGATAGTAGATGTCGTATGCGCTCGGCCCGAAGGTTAGCGAAGGCCCGTCTATGCCTTCGCCGAGATCACCGTGACAATCGGCGCACGCACCGCTTCCCCGATAAAGCTCCGAACCGCGCTCGAGAGTCGCCTGAAGATCAGTCAGGTCGACCGCTGGGCGCGCATCGTCGGCGGCACCGCTGTCTGTGGACATTTGGCTCTCGCAGGCGGCCGTAAGTGCAACGCTGCAAAACGCTAACCAGAATATCGGTCTCATGATGTGTCCCCTTTTTGAGCGCTTCGATTCTTGTTCGCAATCGTTGAATCCGGGTTCTTCGACCTCAAGTGCGAGGCGGAACAATTTTTGTAAGATGTACTGACAATATGGCTCGCAAAATGTGGTTACTGTACGTGTATTCAACGTTTCAGTATCAATACGGGCACTCGCGGTGTCAAGAATTCCTGGCTTTGCGTGTTGACTTCGCTGGAATCTGTCAGCTAACGTTGCCTGCAATCGGTACAGTTGTGTCTTGTCGCTGGCACGCAACGGGAGGCAGCTTACAGCCTCCTTGCAGATTTGGCGTGGTATTTGTTCGCTCGGGTGTCACATTCAATCAGAAAACAAAATAACCGGGAGTACTCTTGTGAAGAACAGTAAATTTAGTCGAATGGCGTTGCTTGCAGGAGCCGCGCTTGTCCTGGGCGTCCCCCCTGCAGCGCTCGCGCAGAACACGCTTGAGGAAGTCATCGTCACGGCGACCCGGCGGGCGGAAGCACTGACCGATGCGCCGATTTCGGTGACGGCGATTACCGGAGACGAACTCCTGCAGCGGGGCGTCCTGGATTCGCTCGGCCTCGGGGACGCCGTACCGAATCTGACGATCGGTACCGAAGGCGCCCGCGATGCAACGTACATTGCGATCCGTGGCGTTTCGCAAAACGAGCGCCGCAACACGGACGATGCGACCACGCCGTTCTTTATCGATGGCGCAAACGTTCCGAGAATGTCCGGTGTTGCAGCGTATTTCTATGACGTTGAGCGGCTCGAGGTGCTGCGAGGACCGCAGGGGACCCTGTACGGCCGCAACAGCACGACGGGTGTGGTTAACGTTATAACCAACAAGCCGAACTTTGACGGCTACAGCGGCAATCTGGAACTGGGCCTGGGCAGCTATAGCACCACGAACGCTCAGGGCGCGTTCAATCTGCCGGTTTCCGATACCTTTGCCGCGAGGTTGGCGTTTACTTACCAGAAGCACGATGGATACTTCGATAACGGGCCTCTGGTTGAGGACCTGAACGATGCAGACGATCTCGGTGTTCGCGCGCACCTGCTCTGGAATATTGGTGACGCTACGTCACTGTTGTTAACAGCAGATCACTATAACAAGGATGCCATCGGTAACAACTCTATTGTTGTGCCTTGCCCTACCGATGTGCATTGTAACGTCGGTCTGGGCGTCAGCGGCAGTCCGGGCGATGTTTCGCTGCTTCCGCAAGCCTTTCGTCCACCTGGCGAGCAGCAGAGCTTCCGCGATAATTCAGATACCAATTTCAAGTTTGAACTCAATTCCAGCTTCGAGACCTTTGATCTGACCGCGCTTGTAGCCTCTCGCGAACATGAGCGCAACTACAATACCGGGAGCAGCTATGGCGAGTACATCAATGGAATCCCTGTCGACGGCGGCGTTCGGGAAACGACGAAGTCCGAATCGATCAATGCCGAATTGCGGTTAACGTCGAACACCGACGGACCTCTCCAATGGATTGCCGGTCTCTACTACCTTGATGAAAAGATCAACGGAAATTTCCAGTTCCAGCCGGTATATCTCGGCAGTCCGAATATTGGTAGACATCTCAACGTCAATTTCATCGACAGGGATCTGTCGATCGAATCGCAGGCCGTCTTCGGCAACCTGACCTACGACCTCAGCGACGTGGTGACCTTCAGAGTCGGCGTGCGCTACACCGACGACGAGAAGGACAAGGGCGGTATCGCATCGGATCCGAGCGCAGGCAGCTATTTCCGGGTCTGGCTGACAGAGCCAGGCATAATATTCGGTCCTCCTTACAGGGCGCAGGTTGCCAATCCCGCGTGGAATGAAACGACATATGATGTCGGGCTGGACTTCGCTGCCGGTGACAATTCGATGTTCTATGTGAAGTTCAGCACCGGGTACAAGGCCGGAGGATTCAACCGTGGCAGCGCCGGCCCCGGCAGCAACCCTCGGGCGGGCGTATTCATGCTGGATATCTACGATCCGGAGACCGTCAATGCTTTCGAAGTCGGCTTCAAGGGCACCTTCATGGATGGCCGGGGACGAATAAGCATGGCTGCGTTTCTCAATGACTATGGCAGCAAGGTTGAGTCGGTCGTTCGCCTGATTGGCGGCATTCCAACCAATACCGCTGTCAATGCAACGAATGTCGACATCACGGGAATCGAAATCGAAGCTTCGCTGCTTTACGGCGACTCCGGTGGCCGCCTGGATTTTGGCCTCGGTCTGCTCGATGCGCACTATGGCGAGTTCCCCAACCTGCCGGATCCGATCCTCGGCGGCGGAGCTGTGATTGATGTATCGGGAGAGACGGTGCTCAATGCACCCGACAGGTCCATCAACCTCTCCTGGGTGCCTGTCGAATGGAGTGTCATGAACGGCACGCTGACTCCAAGGATTCAGATCGTTTATAAATCCAAGTACAAGACACGTCCGCACGGCCTCGAGGTCGATATTCAGGACGACTACTCGCGTTCGAACCTCAGTTTGTTCTGGGAGGCCGACGACAATGGCTGGTTCGGCGAGGTTTATGTACGCAATATCGAAGACGAGATTATTCAGACGGCATCCGGCTGCGGTAATGCGGGCCAGGGTGCACCAAGTGGTACATATGTCGGCTGCAACAAGATGTTTCAGGCGCCGCGCACCAGCGGTCTGAGATTTGGCTACCGCTTCTGACCGAAAACCGGCTGATCTTGAAAACGGCGTGGCGGGACACTGTCACGCCGTTTTTCATTGGAGTGCGGTCTTGACGGGTTCCTGTGTTGACGCAATTACAGACAGGGTCGATGCGAAAAGAAGATCTGTTCGCGCTTGACAAGGCGCACCTCGTTCATCCCTTGTCACCCGTTGGCGAAGCGTCAAGAGTAATCTTCGACCGCGGCGAGGGCGTATGGTTATACGACCTTGACGGCAAGGGCTATCTCGATGGGCGTGCGCAACTATGTTGCGTCAACCTCGGTTACGGGCACGCGGGCATCATCGATGCCGTCAAGGCCCAGATCGATCGATTGCCGTTCGCGGCGCTGTTCTACGGAATGGGACACCCCCCGGCGATCGAAGCTGCCGCGCGTATCGCCGCGCTGGCGCCCGGTACCCTGGACCACGTTTTCTTTTGTTCCGGCGGTTCGGAGGCGAACGAGCTGGCCTTCTCCCTGGTGAGGCAGTACTGGTCGAAGGTGAAGCCCACCAGGTTCAAGATCATCAGCCGCTACGAGGGGTATCACGGCAACACCGCTGCGGCGATGACTGCCTCGGGCATGGACATGGCCGGCATGCCGGGCGTTCCGGGTCTGCTTGCCGGGCATATTCATATCGAGCCGCCGTACCAGTACCGTCGCGCGCGTGACATGGATCCGAAGGATTTCGCAGTGATGTGCGCGAATGAACTTGCTCGGGCCATCGAGCGGGAAGGAGCCGACTCGGTAGCGGCTTTCGTGGCCGAGCCGATCATGGGTGTCGGCGGATACATACCGCCGCCTGCCAACTACTGGAAGCTCGTTCGCGAAGTCTGCGACAGCTACGACGTACTGCTGATCCTCGATGAAGTCATGACCGGCTTTTGCCGCACCGGCAGGATGTTCGCCTCCGAAACATATGACGTCACGCCCGACATGATGGTGCTCGGGAAGGGCATCACGAGTAACTATGTGCCATGTGGCGCGGTCGTGTTCAACGATCGCGTATTCGAGCAGGTCAGGGGCAGCTACCTGACGGGCGTCACGAACAGCGGGCACCCGCTCGCAATGGCCGCCAGCCTGGCGGCGCTTGATGCCTACGAAAGCGAAAACATCTGCTCCAACGTGGAAAACGTTTCGAGCGAGGTTTTCGACAGACTCGATGCTGCTGCCGAGCACCTCGACCACATTGGTGAAGTGAGTGGCGCGGGACTCATGATCGGCGTCGAATTGACGACGGCGGACGGCGAGCCCGTGTCGGGAGAAGTGTGTCAGCAGATCGTCGGCAAGGCACTGGACATCGGCTTGTTGCTCCGAGCCCGGGGGTCGCGCCTTTCGATCAGCCCTCCGCTCAATATCTCGACAGAGGACGCCGGGATTCTGTGCGATCGCCTGCTTGAGGCAATCGCTGCCGTCATGGACTAGCAGGCTGCAAGAATCTCTCGCCGTCCGAATCTCAAGCGTCATGTCGGAGAATTTGCCAACCAGAAATCAACGCGTTACGAGCTAATTTGGCTCTGCATGTGGCCCCGTGAATCGAATTTCAACATCCTGCCGGTGCGACGCGAGTTGACGGTCGCTTCGCGCGCTTCCGGGGACGCGTTTATGCGGCGCGATGCGATTCGCAAGACAGCACACGGGGCATTTGCTATTTTCGTGACAGCCTCCGGCGCAACTTGCCCGGAGGCGTCGGCCATCCGCGAGCATTCGACATTCGCGGGCTGAAACGGAGAAAGGTCCATGGCGAGCTTCAATATCAACGGGCAGCCGGTCACCGTCGAGGCGGACGGCGACACGCGGCTGCTGTGGGTCCTGCGTGAACACCTGAAACTGACCGGTACCAAGTACGGTTGCGGGATCGGCCAGTGCGGCGCCTGCACCGTGCACATCGACGGCAACTCGACCTTCTCCTGCCTGACGCCGCTCACCGCGGTCGAGGGCCGTGAGGTCACGACGATCGAAGGGCTGGTCGGCGAAGACGGTCACCCGCTGCAACGCGCCTGGGTTGCCGAGGAAGTGCCGCAGTGCGGCTACTGCCAGTCCGGGCAGATCATGCGTGCGGCCGATCTACTGGCCAGGAACCCTGACCCGAGCCGCGAGGACATCGTGACCCACATGAGCACGAATCTCTGCCGTTGCGGCACGTACCCGAGGATCGTCAGGGCGATCGAGCGCGCGGCCGGGGAGGGCGGACGATGAAAGCGAAAGACCTGCTTGAGCCTGCAAGCGTATCCACGATGCGATCCGGGTCACGCGAAGGGCGGGTTATCGAGGCGACCGACGTACTCGAGCGCCCGGCAACGCGGCGCGGCTTCCTGCGCGGTGTCGGCGGTCTGACCTTCGCGGTCGGCGCGGGCGGAATGCTCCGCGCGGCGGCGCAGACGTCCGGCAACGAGGAACTCGCGCCAAACCTCTGGGTCACGATCGGCGCCGACGACGAGATCACGATTCAGTTTGCCGGGACCGAGCTAGGTCAGGGCACGATGACCGCTCTGCCGCTCGTGCTCGCGGAGGAACTCGATGCCGACTGGGACCGCGTGCGCGTCGAACAGGTGGCGACGCACGATCCCGACTACGGCAACCCGCGCGCGTTTCGCTACCTCGGCGAGGGCATCCTCTATACGGCCGGCAGCCAAACCCTGCGCGGCTATTACGAGGCGATGCGCCAGGCCGGCGCCCAGGCGCGCAGGGTGCTGCTCGATGCCGCCGCAAGCGAATGGGGCGTGGCTGTATCGGAACTCGTGACCGAGCCGAGCACGGTCGTCCATACCGCATCGGGAAGGCGCATGAGCTACGGGGAAATCGCCTCGTTCGCCGAGGCGCCTGAGCACATCGAGCCCGTCGACGAGAGCGAGTTCAAGGATCGAAGCGACTACCGCTACGTCGGTACCGACGTGCTTCGGGTCGACGTCGAGGCCAAGAGCGACGGCTCGGCTGAGTTCGGAATCGACGTACAGGTTCCAGGCATGGTCTATGCGTCGGTCCTGCGCGCGCCGGTCGAAGGCGAACGGCCGGTCTCGGTCGATGGCGCGGCGGCGCTGGCGATTCCCGGCGTTTTCGAGATCGTCTCGATTCCCTCGGGGGTCGCTGTCGTGGCCGAGACCGTCGAGGCGAGTATCGCCGGCAAGGATGCACTCGAAGTGAGCTGGAGCAACGAGTCGCGGTTCCGGGACGTCGATTCCGACGCCGTGCTTGCGGAGTATGAAGCGCACGCCCGCGATACCGGATTCTCCACCGACAGCCCGCTGTGGCAGGACGTCGGCGACGCAGATGCGGCACTCGCCGGCGCCGAGCGGGTCATCGAAGCGACCTATGTCACCGATGCGGCCTATCACGCCCAGATGGAACCCATGAACGCCACGGCATCGGTGTCCGCCGACGGCAAATCAGCGGAGATCTGGGTCAGCACGCAGTCGCAGAGCATGGCCGTGATGGGCGCCGCGGAGGCGCTCGATACCACGACCGACAAGATCACGCTGCATCTGCCCTACGTCGGCGGCGCCTTCGGGCGGCGCACGGAGTACCGCCAGAAGGACATCGACGATGCGCTCTTCGTCTCGCGGCAGATCGGCAGGCCCGTCAAGGTGATCTGGAGCCGGGAGGACGACGTCAGGGACGGCACCTTCCGCCCGCTTGCCGCGCAGTTCCTTCGCGGCGGACTTGATGCGGACGGCCGTATCGTCGCGGTGCACCAGCGCGTCGCGGCGCCGAGCGTGCTCGAATACATGAACCCGCCGCGCTGGGCCATGTCCCGCGGCCGCGACGGCATCGCGATGAACGGCGCGCAGGAGACGCGCTACGCCATACCGAACCTCCGCGCGGAGCACGTCAGAATGGAGCGCTGCTCGCGGGTGCTTGCCTGGCGCGGCGTCGCGTCGAGCTATACACGTTTCGCGAATGAGTCGTTCATCGACGAACTCGCGCATTCGAGCGGCGCGGACCCGCTCGAGTTCCGGCTCGATCTGGCCCGCAACGATCCGCGTGGCCGCGCCGTGCTCGAGGAGGCCGGCAGGCTCGCCGACTGGCCGCGGCAACGCGACGGGACGGCGCTCGGTGTCGCGCTCTCCGACTACGGCGGTGCGTCGGTCGCCGCCGGAATCGCTGAGGTCTCGGTCGACGCAGGCACCGGCGACATCGCGGTGCAACGGTTCTGGATGGTCGTCGACGCGGGGCTCATCGTCGCGCCGCGCAACACCGAAGCGCAACTCGAGGGCAACGTCATCTACGGCCTGAGCAACGCACTGAGGGAGCGGATCACGATCAGGAATGGCGTCGTCGAGCAGTCGAACTTCCACGACTACCCGGTCATGCGGATGAACGAGGTCCCCGAGATCGTGGTCAAGGCACTTGCGAGCGACGCTCCGCCGTCAGGTGTTGGAGAACTCGGTCTCGCGACGACCGGCGCCGCGGTCGCAAACGCCGTGTTCCGCGCGACGGGCGCCCGGGTCCGGGCGCTGCCGTTCACGCGCGAGCGCGTGCTCGCGGCGCTGCAGGTGGTCTGACTCGGCCTGGTCCGCGAACGGAAACTTCGATGGCGGCGGCGTTCGTAGCCCCCTGAATGTGACCGAGCTGCGGCGCGAATCGCGGCGGTGGCCAGGGCGTTCGCTGCCTACGCAAGAATCTCCTGCACGACCCGCCCGTGCACGTCCGTGAGTCGATAGTCCCTGCCCTGGAAACGGAATGTCAGGCGCTCGTGATCGATGCCGAGGATGTGCAGCAGGGTCGCGTTGAGATCGTGGATATGCACCGGATCCTCGACCACGTTGTAGGCGAATTCGTCGGTCTCGCCGTGTGTGAATCCGGCCTTGACGCCGCCGCCCGCAAGCCACCATGTAAAGCCGCCGCCGTGGTGATCCCGGCCGACGATCGGATTGTCGATCTGACCCTGCGCGAACGGCGTGCGGCCGAACTCGCTCCCGAAGAGCACCAGCGTGTCCTCGAGCAGGCCGCGCTGCTTGAGATCCGTGACGAGCGCCGCGGCCGGTTGGTCGACCTCCTGGCAGCGCAGCGGGAAGTTTGTTCTGATCGTCAGGTGGTGATCCCACCCGAGGGCAAAGAGCGTCTGGTACTTGACGCCGCGTTCGCAAAGCCTCCGCGCTATCAGGCAGTTGCGCGCGAAGCTGCCCGGCGTATGGACATCCGGGCCGTAGAGGTCGAGCACGTGTTCCGGCTCGTCGGAAATGTCCGCAATCTCGGGGACGGAGCGCTGCATTCGGTAGGCCATTTCGTACTGGCTCACCCGCGAGAACACCTCGGGGTCGTTCGAGACCTCGTGCTGCAGGCGCGCAATGTCGGCGAGCGCGTCAAGCATGGCGCGCCGGTCGGTTTGCTCGATTCCATCGGGATTGTTGATGTAGAGCACCGGATCCTCGGCTGCCCGAAATTCGACGCCCTGGTGGTTTGACGGCAGGAAGCCCGTGCCCCAGATCGCCGAATCCTGCGGCACGCCCATCCCGCTGCCGGAATTCATGACGACAAAGTTCGGCAGATCGCGATTGTCGGAGCCGAGCGCGTGGCTGACCCAGGCGCCGGCGGAGGGCCGTCCGGCCAACTGAAAGCCCGTATGCAGGAACTTCGAGGCCGGATCGTGGTTGACGTGCTCCGTGTGCAGGCTCTTGATGAAGCAAAGCTCGTCGGCGATCGACGCGGTGTGCGGGAGGAAGTCGCTGACCCAGGCGCCGCTCTGGCCGCGTTGCTGAAAGGGTCTCAGCGGCGCGAGGATCGGAAAGGCCGACTGGCCGTTCGACATCGTCGAGAGCCGTTGCGTCTCGCGCACCGACGGCGGGATCTCCTGTCCGTGCATCTCGAAAAGCCTGGGTTTGTAGTCGAAAGTGTCGACGTGCGAAATCGCCCCCAGCATGTGCAGCATGATCACGCGCTTGGCGCGCTCCGGGTGGTGGCCCGCGCCAAGAATGCCGGCCTGGGCGGTCGGTGCGGCGGTCTGGGCAAGCGCGCCGCCGCCGACGAGCTCGAGCAGCGACAGGCTGCCGAGCCCGATGCCCGCCTCGGCGAGGAAGCGGCGCCTGGCGCGATCGACCGGGGTATTCGTCTCGTTCATTTCAGCGAACCGTGCGGGTATCGGGTGAGCGGGTCTCGTGCATGTCAGCGCACCGTGTAGGCATCTGGCGAATTCATGACCACCGCCGCGACGTTGGTCAATGCTGCAAGCGTTGTGGAATCGAGTGCCGGGTCGGGGTCCGTCACGCCGACTTCGAGCAACGCAATCGCCTTGTCCGGATCGGCTCCGAAGGCCGCCAGCTGATCCGCAAGGTAGCTCTCGAGACGGTCGAGCATCGCTTCAGTCGGTGTCGTGCGCGTCGCGAGCCGGTACAGGCGCCTGAGCTGGGCGCGCGCACCATCGCCGGACGTCAGGACGACGCCCGCAAGAGCGCGATAGGCCTCGACGTATTGCGGATCGTTGAGGAGCGTGAGCGCCTGCAGCGGCGTGTTCGACGAGCGGCGGCGCGCGACGCTCTCGGTGCGGTTCATGAAATCGAAATTGCGAAGCGCCGGGTGCAGGGCGTTGCGCTTCACGAAGGTGTACATCGTGCGCCGGTGATGCTCGTCGGTCGGGATGGCATCGGACTCGGGGTATTCGTAGAAACTGTTCCCGGGATTCCAGATTCCGCCAGGCTGATACGGCCGTACGCTCTCACCGCCGATCGTGCCCACGAGCAGTCCGCTGACCGCGAGCGCGTGATCGCGAACCATCTCGGCGGTCATCCGCCAGCGCGGTCCGCGTGCATACAGTGCGTTATCGGGATCGTTCGCCGCGAGCACTTCGGAGACGACGGAGCTCTGCCGGAAGGTTCTGGACGTGACGATGAGCCGGTGCAGCGCCTTGACGTCCCATCCGGATTCGATGAACTCGGTCGCAAGCCAGTCGAGGAGTTCCGGGTGTGTCGGGATCGAGCCCTGCGAGCCGAAGTCCTCGGCTGTCTCGACGATTCCGCGGCCGAAGTGCATCTGCCAGATCCGGTTCACGAACACGCGTGCCGTGAGCGGATTGGACGCGTCGAAGAGCCACTGTGCGAGCCCGAGCCGACTCTTCGGCAAGGAATCGTCCCAGTCCATGACGCTCTCGAGGCCCCGCGGCTCGACTTCGTCGCGCGGCTCGCTGTAGACGCCCCGGTACAGGACGTGCGTCGGGATCGCTTCGGGCGTGTCGCCCATGACGAGCACCTGCGGTACGGCAGTCACGAGTTCATCGTGCGCGCTTCGGGCGGCCGTGAGTTCGTCGAGCGCCGCAACGACGCGCGCATCGCCCGCTACCAGCGCGTCAACGAGATCGTTACGGTCCAGGGCGACGGATCGACCGATCATGTCCGCGTGCAGCACGGCGACTTCCGCGGGCGCCAGCTCCCGGTCGTACAGCCGCAATTCGTCAAGCCCGCTGCCGACGGGCGCCTTCACGCGGAAACGCGTGCCGAAAGCAAGTCCAAGGAAGGGATCGAGTTGGTCTCCGCTGCTCCACGGCAGAATGCTGCGTGTGAGCGCGTCGCGCTCGACACGCATCTGCGCTTGCCTGCCGTTGACGAACACGCGCGTTCCGGCGGCGCGGCTTGAACCGTCGTAGGTCAATGTCACGTGGGTCCATTCGCCGACCGGGAACGGTGCGGTCGACCTGAGCGCAATCATGTTGGCCGGCGGCGAGTGAGCGAGTTGGACCCACAGATGCCCCTGTTCGATCGACAGCTTGTAGCCGGTGCGGCCGGAGTTGTTTTCGCCCATGTGATTGAGCACCGGGGCATCGTCGTAGGCTTCGGCAGCGTAGAACCAGAAGTCGATCGAGAATGGCTGGCTGCGGTCGTAGTAGCCGACATCGCGGCCCAGGAAGCCCTTGTTGGTCTCGTCGAAGAAGAGTGCCTGTCCGGCGATGCCGTCGCGAAAGATCGGCGCCTGGATGACGGCAGCGGACACTCCGGCCGTCGCGGCGGGTGAGAGCTCAAGTTCACCGGCGTTGTAGAGGGCCGGCACGCGCGCTTCGAGTTCCGCTGCCCGGCGTTCCTCGTCGGTCTCGAATTCGGGTGGCGGCCGAGCGTTGGGACTGGACGTGAATTCGATCAGCGTAGGCGGCGGCAGGCGCGGCGGGCGGGGCGTGGGCAGGTCCGTCAGCTCAGCCGGCGTTGCCGTTTCGAAGGCGTAGTGCGCCGCGAGATCGCGCTGGAGCGATACGCGCAGCGTCGCAACCGCGGGCAAGCCATCCCCGGCGAGCAGTCCGCCCACGGCGGCCTCGGTTTCAGCCGTCGCGTCCGCCAGCGCCGCACGATACGCGGCTTCGCGTTCGGCCACTCGCGCTGCGGCGGCTTCGATGTCAACGCTCTGCTGGTCGCTTGGCCAGGGCAGGGTCGGACCGCCCTGGATCCCGCTGTAGCCGGGCGCGTATTGGCCGGGTTCGTCGTTGCTGTTGAAAAACGCGCCCAACTCGTAGTACTCGCGCTGACTGATCGGGTCGTAGCGGTGGTCGTGGCAGCGTGCGCAGCCGAGAGTGAGCCCCATGAACGCGGTGCCAAGCGCGTTATCGGTCCGCTCGACCATGTATTCGACCTTGTATTCCTCGTCGATCGCGCCATTCTCCGTGGAACGCTTGCCGACCCTGAGGAAGGCCGTCGCCAGGATCTGCTCTTCGCCCGGATCGGGCAGCAGGTCGCCGGCGAGTTGCCATGTGCCGAACTCGTCCAACGGCATGTTTCGGTCGAACGCGTCGATCACCCAGTCGCGCCATGGCCACAGGAATCGATCGTGATGATCATCGAGAAATCCATCGGTGTCGCTCCAACGCGCGAGGTCGAGCCAATAGCCCGCCATGTGTTCGGCGTAACGCGGCGACTCAAGCAAGCGCTCGACGAGTTGCTCATAGGCGTCGGGGCTGGTATCCGCAACGAAGGCGTCGACTTCATCGAGCGCCGGCGGCAGGCCGGTCAAGGTCAGGCTGACCCGGTTGATCAGCGTTTCGCGATCGGCCTGCGGTGAAGGCGTCATGCCCTCGCGCTCCAGACCGGCAAAGATGTACGGATCGATCCCGTTGATGGCGCGGTCGTCGAAACCTGTGCGCGGCGCCGGCACGACTTCAGGCGTGAGAAACGCCCAGTGGCGCTGGTATTCGGCTCCGTCGGCGATCCATTGACGCAGAATCGCCTTTTCACGATCCGTCAACACCTTGTGGGTCCTGACGGGCGGCATCACGTCGTCGGAGTTCGGCGCGTTGATGCGCCAGATCAGTTCGCCTTCGTCGGGGTCTCCGGGCACGATCGCGTAGCGCTCGCGCGGGCCTTCAAGGCGGTCAAAGGCAAATTCGGAGGAATCCAGGCGCAGGCTGGCTTCACGCCCCTCGACATCCGGGCCGTGGCACTTGAAGCAGTTCTCCGAGAGGATCGGCCGGACGTGCCAGTTGTAGCTGATGTTCCCGGGTACGCCAGCGATGTCTGACGGATTGCTGCAGGCGCCGACGACGACGACGCTCGCGACGACTGCAACGGTCCCAAGCGTTCGCGGGCGTCTCGTCCGGCTGCCCGTGCGCAGCATGGATTCGGGTTTACCGAAACGCACGTTGCCCGACAGTCCGGCTGCCGGCTCACGCCAACGGGCAGCGAGCGCGCCGACGGCGGCTACGCCGTCGCGGGCGGTTTTTTCGATCGCACTCACCAACATCCAACCATTCCTCCGAACTACCCGGTGTCAGCGCCGACTGGACAAATGGCGACAACCCTCTTATCCCGTTACGGCAGCGTCTGCCGCGACCACGGCTGCGAACTTGAGCACCTCGACAACCACCTGCACCTCAGGGCCGTTCGGGCGCGAGCGCCTGGCAACGATCTATTCAAAACCGGCCTGTCTGGACAGCACGGGATCGCAGTCATAACGGTAAAGCTGAAGTTCGGGCGCATACACCAACTCGGTATAGCCGTTGAAGGGTTCTGCGAGGTACTGGGGATCTTCAAGGGAGGCTTCGACCTGCAAACGCCTTCCGTCGTCGCTCAGCGAGTAGCGTTCGATCAGGTGCTTGTGCGCGCCCGAAGGCACGCCTCGACCGTTACCCTCCGGATGATCCCGGAAATGAGTCGTGTCCACGACGAGCGTGTCGCCTTCCCACCAGCCGATCGAATGACCCTCCCAGGCGGTGCGTTCGCCGGTTTCCGGGTGCCCGCGCCCATCCAGGTACACGATTCGCGTCTGGTCGAAGTACTCGGTTCTGAGCAGAACGCGGTCATCGAGAATCTCGATCGCGTTGAGGTAGACCGTCGAGCCGATCAGGGCTGGTGGCGGTGGCGGTACGCAGTCCCTGACCGGGCTTTGGGTCAGGTAGTCGAACTCGGCCCGCGCCGCTTGCGCCGCGGGCGTCAATGGCACCTGGCCGAGACCCCGGCGCAGGCTGAATCCGTTGAGCCCTTTCCAGACTCCTTCAACGCTCGACGCTGCCACCGTCTCCTCTGGGTCCGATTCGTCCTGCAGGAAGAGCCGGCCGTCCGCGGTTTCGAGCGTGTTCAGGATGGCTCGCAGGCGTCCGGTGCGGTCCGGATGAGCTCTGACGACGACGGTATCGCCGACGCTCAGCAGGTCGGGCGACCAACCGCTGCGAATCATGATCGGCGTCGAGCCGGTTTCGATGTCCCACTCGACCGTGTCGCCGTTCGCGTCGCCGGTTGCCACGACGATCCTCACATGGGGATTGCTGAAACTGTAGTTCGTGACGACGCCCTCGAACGCGACGACGGTTTCCCGGTCGTAAACCGCATCGCTGTGGTGGCCGAGCGCCGTCGAAGCGCCCAGCAATCCGAGCGATGCCGCCAATGAGCAGATTGATTTCACACGTGCACCGTTGCGTCTGACTCGAGCCTCCGGGCTTCGATGAAGTGCGCTACCGGCTTGTTGAAAAAAGTATGGATCGGCATGTGCTGACGATGTTGCAAGCGTACGGTCATTACCGATATGAGCCCGTAGCAGTATACGTCAGCATGGCGGCGCCGAGGCAGTAGGGTTCGTTCACCCGGGGAACGACGAAAGGCTGACCGCCGCCGCGTGGTGACGTGCTGCGGCGACCCGAGATAGCGAAACGCGGATGGGGGCGCGTCGCCGCGCTACTGTGTTTGCATTCGGGACCGAACGAATGACTCGGAGTCCGGCAACCGCCCCGTATTGGCATATTCCGGGAACTCGTAGCTGTACTCGAGCACGACGCCCTGTTCTCCCAAACCCGCTGCCGACCGCAACTCGGCCATCTCCTGCATGAGATCGGCAAAGTTGTCATGAGCCACGAGGCTTCGCGCATCCTCGGAGAGGCGTGACAACAGCGGGTCGAAACGGTCGAGTTCCTCGCCGATCCGACTGGCGGCACCGACCGCATCGGACCCGATCATGAAGCGGTCCGGATAGCGCTCGATCAACTCGACCCAACGGTCGAGTTCCCGGTGGACATAGTCGTCAAGGACCACCCAGGACAGGTCGATGTACACCTGATCTCCCGTCTCCTTCAGGACCTCCTCGATCCAGAACGCGAGATTGTCGACGGTGACCCGTCTGCTGATGCCGGCATGGCACCAGATGAACCGCGTCGTGTAGCTGACGTCGCCCTCCTGCCATCGACAGTGCCGCAGCAGTTGCACGAACTCATCGAGATAGAGGGGAGGCTTGATTTCGTCCAGATTCCTGGAAATCGGCGCAATGTTGTGATGAATGCTCACCGGGAGAGAGTGCCTTCCCGCGAATCGGCACACGCGCACGAGCGCCGGATGGTCTGCGCGGGGTCGCTCGCCCATGGAGAGATTGGTGAGGTCGTCGTGGCGGGACATCACTTCCCCGATGCCCTCCCAGATTCCCGGGAACTCCTTTATGCGTTTCACGATGAGATCCACCGCACCGAGGTCGGTGCCGTCGAAACCCGTTATGAACGGATGAATCTTGCGCAGTTCGCCGAGCTGTTCGGGGTCGTCGGCATATTTCGTGCGGTAATCGACGATGGCCGAGGCGACAGTGATGTCCGTATCGCGCGCACGCTTTACCGGCGAGCTGCTGTCGAGGTAATACCTCGGCCTCAGGAACGGCTCGTTTTCCGACCACTTCTTGATGAACGGCATGCCTGAGACCATGATGTGTTCCACTCGCGCCGCAGCCATTCCCGCGAGCAGGGCCTCGATTCTTCGGCCCCTCTCGCCGAACGGTAGCGTCGAATAGCGGCCGCCGGGGTTCAAGCCCCATTCGGAACCCGGAAACCTGCCATCCGTGTTCAGAAATTCGCCGTTCTGAAGAAAATCAAGGAGATGGAAGTGGCTGTCCGACCTGTACGCGACCGGGGTGTTCTCAGGATCGGCTTGTTGAGCCGACAGTCCGTGCGGAACAAACAACAGACAACACAGCGCGGGGAGGATTATCTTCATCTGACGGACCCGATGTGGATCGTCGGTACCACGGCTGTACCACGATCGAGGCGAGACAGGCCAAGCGCCTGCGCCGCAGGAAGTCGCGAAAGCGAAAACCCGATATCGCCGTCCCATCGTCCAATCGCTTGAGGAGAATGTCGAGCCATATTTGACGAAATCGATCGGGCGATGGGGCGGATGAGAGCGGGCTTGCAGCCGTGAATTCCTCCCGTGCAGGCTCCTGGTGCCGTGTCAAGACCGGAAGCAACGACGCCGAAATGATAGCGTACTGCGAATGCGGGAACCTGAAGGCGGGCCGGAAACCAACGCATGAACGCCACCGACCATGTAGTCATCGCTACATACCTCGCTGCGCTTTTGCTGTTCGGGTACGCACTGCGCAGGCAGTCGAGTGAATCCGACTACTTCCTGGGTGGCCGAAGCATGGGGTGGTTCCCGCTGTCCCTTTCGACGATGGCGACGCAACTGTCGGCCATCAGCTTCATTTCGGCCCCGGCGTTTGTCGGATTGCGCGAGGACGGCGGACTGAAGTGGCTGACCTACGAGTTCTCCCTGCCGCTGGCAATGATCCTCGTCATGTTCGTGATCGCACCGGCTCTGAAAGGTGCCGGTATCGTCAGCGTCTACGAATACCTGGACCAGCGTTTCGGTCGTTCGACACGCGTGCTCGTCAGCGTGTCGTTCCAGGTGGTCCGGTCGTTCGCAACCGGGATCATGGTCTATGCAATGGGGCTCATTCTCGAGGCTGCGCTGGGCATCCCCTTGTGGCAGTCGGTCGTGGTGGTCGGCCTGATCACGCTCGTCTACTCGACATCCGGAGGCATGAAAGCAGTCGTATACAGCGATGCCATACAGATGTCCCTCGTGTTTGGCGGGCTGATCCTTGTCGGCTGGTATGCGCTCGCGAGCGTCGGAGGTTTCAGCGTTTTCTGGCAGGAAGTCGATCCTTCCCGACTGAGCGCCGTCGACTTCGGCTCACTCGGCCTGTCGGGAGACGAATTCGGCTTCTTGCCGATGTTGTTCGGTGGCTTCGTCCTGTACGCGTCCTACTATGGCTGCGACCAGACGCAGGCCCAGCGCATCCTCGCGGCAAGAGACCTCAGGGACGCGCGCTTACTGCTGTTCGCAAACGGCGTCCTGCGATTCCCCCTGGTGCTTCTGTATTGTTTCGTCGGGCTGATCGTCGGGGTGGCGATAGCAGGCGATCCCGTACTGGCTCGGAGAATTCCGGCCGATCAGCCCGATCTCATGATGCCGGTCTTCATCATCGAAACACTGCCCCACGGAATCATCGGCCTTCTGCTTGTCGCGATATTTGCGGCAGCCATGTCGTCACTGAGTTCCGCGGTGAATTCTCTGGCCGCCGTAACGCTCGAGGACATCGAAGCGCTCGGGGCAAGACCGCAAGACAAGTCCATGAAGGTCCTGTGGGCGCGCGGCGTGTCGGTTTTCTGGGGAGTTGTAATCCTCGTCTTCTCGTTCTTCGCCGGATCGATAGCGCCGACGGTGATCGAGGCGATCAATATGGTGGGATCTGCGCTTTACGGTCCGATCCTTGGCGTTTTTCTGCTTGGCATGTTGAGCCGCCGAATCAACGGTAGCGGTGCAAGTGTCGGGTTGATCGCGGGCGTGGCCTTGAACCTGTACCTGTGGAATGAGCAACCGCAGATTTTCTGGATGTGGTGGAACTTTATCGGCCTGGCTGTGACGGTTGCCGTCGCCGCAGCCACAAGCGTTGTCTCGAAGGGCAGGCGGGCGATGGACACCGCGACGAATGGGTCTGCGGATGCGGCCGTTGCGCCTGCTGTTCGCACGAAATATGCAATCGCACTCGGGGGCTTTTTCCTGCTGATCGTGTCTGCGAGCACGTACTTGCACCATTTGCGGGCATGGTTCACCTAGCCCGAATATTGCATGAGTGAGGCGGGCAAGGCGTAGTATCTTCGATATAATTCAGTTACTTACGCTGACATCGAAGGACGCCTTGCCCATGACGGATTGTATCCGGGAACCACTGTTCTTTCCACGCTGCAAGGGCCGCCGGGTGGAGGCTCGTTTTTCCGGCGGCGCCATCACCTCCAATGGCGGCGCGGTACTGCTGCGCCAGGCCGATCGGGCCTTGGGATTGACCGAGCGGGTGGCGAAGGCGCTTTCGGACCCGCGCCGCCGGGCCAGTTGCCGGCACGATGCCTTGGCGATCGTCCGCCAGCGGATTTATGGACTGGCGCTGGGCTATGAGGACCTGAACGACCACGACGAACTGCGGCGGGACCTGGCGCTGCAGACGGCCGTGGACAGCGACCGGGCCTTGGCCAGTGCCTCGACCTTGTGCCGGTTCGAGCGGCGGGCGGGCCGGGACGAGGCGGTGCGGTTGCACGAGGTCCTGGTGGACCGGTTCATTGCGTCGTACAAGCGGCCGCCCCGGCGCTTGGTCTTGGACTTCGACGCCACCGACGACCGGGTGCACGGGCAGCAGGTGGGCCGATTTTTTCACGGCTATTACAACCACTACTGTTTTCTGCCCTTGTATGTGTTCTGCGGCGACCGGCTGCTGGTGAGCTACTTGCGCCCGAGCAAGATCGACGGCGCCCGGCACGCCTGGGCGGTGTTGGCCTTGCTGGTCAAGCGGCTTCGCCGGGCCTGGCCGAAGGTCCGGATCGTGTTTCGCGGCGACAGCGGCTTTTGCCGCTGGCGGCTGCTGGCCTGGTGCGAGCGCAAGGGCGTCGACTACATCGTCGGGATCGCCCGCAACCCGCGGTTGAACGAACTCGCTCAACCCCGGTTGACTGAGGCCCGCCAAGCCTACCGGCGCACCCAACGCAAGCAGCGCCTGTTCGATGACTTGGCCTATGCCGCCCAGACCTGGGACCGGCCAAGGCGGGTGATCGTCAAGGCCGAGCACACCTCAAGAGGCGCCAACCCGCGCTATGTCGTCACCAACCTGACCGGCGCACCGCAACACCTCTACGACGCGGTGTATTGTGCTCGCGGCGACATGGAGAACAGGATCAAGGAACAACAGCTGGACCTGTTCGCCGACCGCACCAGTTGCCACGAGTGGTGGCCCAACCAATACCGCGTGCTGCTCTCCGCCCTGGCCTATGTGCTGCTCGACACGATCCGCCGGATCGCCCTGGCCGACACCGAGCTGGCCCGCGCCTATGTCGGCACGATCCGGCTCAGGCTTCTGAAGATCGGCGCCGTGGTGCTGCGCAACACCCGGCGCGTGCAGCTATTGCTGTCCAGCAGCCATCCACATCAGGACCTGTTCCTCACCGCCGCGGTTCGGCTGAAGCCCGGATAACGGCGCTTCGGCGAACGCCGGCCACTCGGGCGGGTCCCGCCCACAGATCACCTCGCCCCAAGCCCGCAAAACCGCCTCAGCCTGCCGAAAAACGCCTCGGCTAATCGCCTCGCGCGTGCCGGTCCCCTTGCCCGCAACCGAATCGGCACGAATCCCGCCCAAAACAGACGACGGGCTCCGGGACCCAGCGCACTCATGCAATATCCGGGCTAGGGCGAACGCTCGAAACCTGTGACCGATGAGAGCGACAGACCACCAGATCAGCGAGTCTGCGCGCGAGATTCTTCGAGCCAACGACCGGGGCGGGTTCACGGTTCCGACGAGAGGGCTGTACCCGCACCAATGGAACTGGGACTCCGCGTTCGTTGCGCTGGGCCTTGCAACATTTGACGAGTCGCGCGCATGCGCGGAGTTCGAAACGCTTTTCGATGCCCAATGGGACGATGGATTCCTGCCTCACATCGTCTTTCGCCGGGACGACCCGGATTATTTTCCGGGTCCGTCCGTCTGGAATGCCGGATCGCATCTGCCGACCTCCGGCATCACGCAACCGCCCGTTGCCGCGAGCATTGTCAATTCGTTGTGGAGGACGGCAACTGATGGTCCGGTGAAGAACCGTTTGTCCGCGTTGTTTCCGAAGGTTCTTGCCTGGCACCGCTGGTTTCACAAGTACCGCGTTGGGGTTGATTGTGCCGCGGCAACGATTACGCATCCATGGGAAAGCGGACGGGACAACTCAGCCGAATGGGAGGCGCCTTCAGCCGCGATCGACACATCGGCCGTCAAGCCGTACCGGCGTCGCGATTTGCAGCACGCCGGCGCGGAAATGCGCCCGACTGATCTGGACTACGATCGCTATCTTGCACTCGTCGATTTCGGTCGAAAGAACGGATGGGATCATGAAATCATCGGGAAGCACGGGCCTTTTCGAGTCGCCGATGTGGGCACGACGATGATCCTGCTGCGTGCCAACCGGGACCTGGCACAGCTCGCGGACGATCTCGGTTACAGCGATGCCAGGAACGAACTGGAAGGCTACATCGCGCAGCTCGAGGCCGGGGTCGATTGCCTCTGGGATGATGGCGCTCGAACCTTCTGTTCGCGCGACATGAGGACGGGTCGTCTCTCCGGTCTGGTGACCAATACGTCCTTTCTGTGCTACTACGCCGGGGCGGGAAGCCCGGCTCAGCGTAGGCACATGGCAGTGCATTGGGAGCGAATGAGTCATTCGGTCGCGTATATGGCGCCAAGTCACGACCCCGACGACTCGCGGTTCGATGCCGTGCGTTACTGGCGAGGGCCGGTCTGGATTGTCGTCAACTACATGCTCGCCAAGGGCTTCGAGGAAAACGGTCTCTTCGACTGGGCGGAACGTCTGCGGACAGAAAGCAGGCGCCTGATCGGCGGGCATGGGTTCCGCGAGGCCTTCTCACCAATGTCAGGTTCGGGTACCGGGGGCGACGACTTTTCCTGGACCGCTGCAATGTGGCTGGCCTGGTGCGGCGAATCCCGCTGACGCCGTGGCTGCGTTCGCCGCGAGGTTTCTTTCGTGGGGCCTCCGAGAGCACGTTTCCGCATGGATTTCCGGTCTTTTGGCGGTTGGGAACGGTCACCCGGATCGCGTAAACTGCCGCGGCCCAGGACGACATCGCGTCGACTGTAGCGGGTGAGTTTGTATGTTGCCGAGCCCGTTCCCCTCATCGAAGCTTGCTGGCGCGCCGCGTATTGCGGCGATGGCCGGAATCGGCGCGCTCGTCGTCTGTGCTGCGGGCGCGACGCAGGAACCGGCCATCGCGACCTCGCAGCCGGTTGCCCGCGCCGTGGAGCTCGCGATCGCGCCCGTCACTGACGGTAACGTTGCCGGCGACCCCGCCTGGAACGGCGCCGTGCCGATCGATGATTTCTGGCAGATCCAGCCTCAGGCGGGACAAGCGGCGAGCCAGCGAAGCGAGGTTTACGTCGGCTACACGGACGAGGCCCTGCACATCGGCTTCATCGCTTACGACGACGAACCGCTCAGAATCATCTCGACTGACAGCCGGCGGGATTCCTCGCTCGAGGATACCGACAGCTTCCGCGTGCTCATCGACGGCCTGCTCGATCGGCAGAACGGCTATGTTTTCGGAACGAACCCGGCGGGCATAGAGTTCGACGGGCAGGTGGCACGCGAGGGCCAGGGCCAGTTCGCCGGGGGCGGAGGCGGGTTCAACCAGGATTGGGATACGTCCTGGACTGTGGCGACGTCGGTGTCCGAAGTGGGCTGGAGCGCGGAATTGGAGATTCCGTTCACTTCGCTGAGATTCGGTACGGACCCGGTCCAAACCTGGGGATTCAACTTCGAACGCCGCATCCGCCGCAACAACGAGGTCGCATTCTGGGCGCCGCTCTCCCAGGATCGCAATCTCTATCGGGTTTCCGAGGCGGGTTCCATCGAAGGTATCCGTGTTCCGAGGCAGCGCAATCTGCAGATCACGCCGTATGTGCTTGGCCGCACGCGGCGCGGCGGCGAGTTCACGGGCCGCGAGTCGGACGACGAGGTCGGCGTCGACTTCAAGTACTCGATCACGCCGAGCCTCACGCTCGACGCGACATTCAACACGGATTTCGCCCAGGTCGAGGTTGACGAGCAACAGGTCAACCTCGACCGTTTCAGCCTGTTCTTTCCGGAGAAGCGGACGTTCTTTCTCGAGAATGCCGGCCAGTTCACGGTCGGCAATCCGCGCGACGTCGAGCTTTTCTTCAGCCGACGCATCGGCATCGCAGCCGGAAGGCCGATACCCATTGACGGCGGGCTGCGCCTGTCCGGCAAGATCGGCTCGTCGACGAACGTGGGGCTCCTGCGCATGAGCTCCGAGGCGGTGGCGGGGCTCGCATCCGGCAACGACTACACGGTCGCGCGCGTGAACCAGGAACTGCCGAACCGCTCCGCGGTCGGCGTCCTGGTCGTCGACCGGGACGGCGACGGCAGTCTGCTCGGCAATCCGGCCGACGACCAGAACCAGACCTACGCCATCGACGGGCGCTGGGGCATCGGCGCGAACGCTCAGATCCAGGCCTGGGTTGCCAAGACCGCGACGCCCGGCCTGACGGGCCGCGATGACGCATTCGCGATTTCAGGCGATTACAACGACGCCGACTGGACCCTCGGAGCCGGGTACACCGAAGTCGGTCTCGATTTCAATCCCGAAGTCGGATTCCTGGCGCGGCGAAACTTCCGGAGTTTCGAGGGCCGTATCTTCAGGCGCCTGCGCCCGGTCAGCATGGGCAGGATCTTTGAGATCAGGCCGCATGTCATCTATCGCGGCTATTGGGACTTCGAAGGGTTTCAGGAAACGGGCTTTCTGCACATGGATACGCACTGGAGGTACCAGTCCAGCCGCGAAATCCATACGGGCATCAACCTCACGACCGAAGGGCTAAGGGAACCCTTCGATATCGTTCCTGGCGTCACGGTGCAGCCGGGGATCTACCATCACAATGAGCTGCAACTGGTGTATCAGGGCAATCGCTCCGACACTCTGAATTTTGAAGTGCGCAGCTACTTCGGCGGGCGCTTCGGCGGCGATCGCGTCACTCTGGAACCTGCCTGGCGCTTTCGCGTCGGCGACAAGTTCAACTCCGAACTTTCCTACAACTACAACGAGTTCGACCTGCCTGTCCCCGGAGGGAAGTTCACGGCGGACCTCTGGCGGTTCCGGTTGTCGTACTCGTTCTCGCCGAGCATGGTCGTCGAGATGCTCATGCAGTACAACGAAACACAGGACCAGGTCTCGACCAATCTGCGCTTCTCCTGGCTGCAGACCGCGAACGCGGGCCTATACGTCGTATACAACGAGGTCGACGAGCGGGGTTTCGGCGCGCTGCCCAGGGGCCGCGAGATCGTTCTCAAGTACAGCCGCATCTTCGAGACCCTGAGATAAGCTCGCGTCGCCCACTCGCCGGCGATCATGGTTGGCGCTCGCCCGCCATGGCGGTATGCTGGTGAAAACAGAAACGCGGGGGGTCAGGTGCGAAGTCAGTTTCGTGACTCGGGAGTTTCCACGGCCAGGACGGCGGTGCTGCTCGCGTTCGTTTTCCTGCTGTCGAGCTGCGAAGCCCCGCTCGATCAGACGCCGGCAAGCAATGCTGCGTCCGGCGATCAGCAACCGGCGTCGACTGCTGCGGATGCCGGCCCGAATCTGAACGGAATCTGGCAGGCACTTGTTTCGGCGAACTGGGATATCCGGCCGCACGCGGCGGACCATCCCCCCGTACCCGAACTCGGCGCGCTGGCGGCCACGCCCCCGGGGACCGGCATCGTCGAGGGTGGTGAAATCCCGTACCAGCCGTGGGCCGCCGAGCAGCAGCGAGAGAATTTCGCCAATCGGGTCGAGCTCGATCCCGAAGCCAAGTGTTATCTGCCGGGCGTGCCGCGGGCAACCTATATGGGTCAGCCGTTCCAGATTCTCCAGACCGCCGATTACGTCATGATCGCCTACCAGTACGCGGGCGCCGTGCGCACGATCCACATGAACGATCCGGGTCCGAGTCCCGCCAGGAGCTGGATGGGGTGGTCTGTCGGCCGTTGGGAGGGCGACACGCTGGTCGTCGACGTCACGAATCAGAACGACGAGACCTGGTTCGACCGGGCCGGCAACTTCCATAGCGACGCCCTGCACGTCGTCGAGCGGTACACAGCGATGGGTCCCGATCATCTGCTCTACGAGGCGACCATCGAGGATCCGAATGTGTTCACGCGGCCGTGGAGTATCAGTCTGCCGCTCTACCGCCGCGTCGAAGAAAACGCTCAACTCATGGAATTCAAGTGTGCCGAATTTGCGGAGGAAAAGATGTACGGTCACCTTCGCAAGCAGGATTGAACGAGCTGCCCGCGATGCGGAGGTTTACGATGCACCAACGTATGAGTCATTTCATCGACGCGCTGCGAATCGCCGGATTTGCAGCGCTGCTTGCCTCGGTACCGGTCGCCGGATACGCGCAATCGGCCACCGCCGACAGTTACGAGCCCGCCCGCACACCCGACGGTCAGCCCGACCTGCAGGGCACCTGGTCGAACGCCGTCATTACGCCCCTCGAGAGACCGGCCGACCTTGCGGACAAGGAGTTCCTTACCGCGGAGGAAGCCATCGAGTACGAGCGGCGCAGGCAGGAAGAGACGAATATGGACCGCCGGCCGGATGACGCCGCTGCCGACCTGAGCAGCGCGTACAACGATTTCTGGTGGGACTGGGGCGACAACATCGCGGTCACGCGGCGTACGTCGCTGGTCATCCACCCTGCTGACGGCCTTGTCCCCGCACTGACGGAGGAGGGCCAGCAGCGGAGCGATGCACGCGCCGAGAGAAGGAGATTGCATCCCGCCGACGGTCCGGAGGATCGCACTTTATCCGACCGTTGCATCCTGTGGGTCAGTGCCGGGCCGCCCATGTTGCCGACGGCATACAACAACAATTTCCAGATCGTGCAAACCGCCGACCACGTACTCATTCTCAATGAGATGATCCATGACGCGCGCATCGTCCCGCTCGATGGGCGGCCGCATCTGCCGAGCGATGTTCGGCAATGGCTCGGCAGCTCCCGCGGCCATTGGGACGGCGACACGCTCGTTGTCGAGACCAGGAACTTTACGGATCAGAGCAACTTTCGCGGCGCCAGCGAAAACATGCGCCTGACCGAGCGGTTTACACGCGTCGCCGACGACGTGCTGCTCTACGAGTTCACGGTCGACGATCCCGATGCGTTTACGGAATCCTGGACCGTGCAGATACCGGCGAGGAAGACCAACGATCTGATTTATGAGTATGCCTGTCACGAAGGCAATCAAAGCATGATCGGTATTCTTGGCGGCGCTCGGGCCGAAGAAGCGAGGGCAGCTGAAGCTGCGAGATGAGGATCGAGCCCCCGGAGGGACCATTGAGAACGTGGGAGAGCATTCGATGAAGACAAATCCAGCGATTCTCGCTGCTACCGCGATATTCGCCCTGACCGCCGCTCCGCTGCGCGCGCATCATTCATTCGCCGCGGAATTCGACCCCAACCAGCCGATCCAGCTACGAGGGACCGTGACCGAAGTCGAGCTCATCAATCCCCACTCGTGGATTCATATCGACGTCACGAATGAAGACGGCAGCGTGGTGAGTTGGGCCATCGAAGGCGGGACACCGAACACGCTGTTCCGCAAAGGAATCAACGAGAACACCTTGCCGGCAGGCACCGAAATTCTCGTCGACGGCTACCGGTCCCGAGACGGCAGAAACCGCGCCAGCGGCCGCGACATTACATTCACGGACGGCAGAAAAATCTACCTGGAAGGATCCGCGCCACCCGCAGATTGAATGCCTCCGTCGTTTCGGAGCCGACCTCATGCACAGTTGAGCGCATACGAGGACGAGCGCCCGCGGCACTGAACTCAGCGACCTGGTCCTGGCTTTTGCGCCTGCGTCTGTTATAGTCCGCCCCGCTTGACGCACATCGGTCTGCGCCAACCACACCGCAGCGACGACTGTTCTTGCTGCCGGAAGCACTCATACATCTTTCCGCCCGGGCCGAGACCAATCCCGTCGATATCCGAACCGGCGATCAGATCCGGATGGATATTCACCGATCGGTCGGGCACCCCTGGAGAAATTCCAAAATGCAATTCAATGAACTCGGTCTTGCGGCCGAGCTGCTTCGTGCGATCGACGAACTCGGTTACACGGAGGCAACCCCGATCCAGCAGCAGGCGATACCGCTTGTCCTCGCCGGCGCTGACGTTCTCGCTTGTGCCCAAACCGGTACCGGCAAAACGGCCGGCTTCATGCTGCCCCTCTTGCAACGGCTGCGAGAGTTGCCGGTCGACAGGAAGCAGCGGCGGCCGCGCGCGCTGATTCTCACACCCACCCGCGAACTCGCCGCGCAGATCGGTCAAAGCGCGCGCGACTACGGCCGTCACATGGCGTCCAGGTGCGCGATCATTTTTGGCGGCGTGGGCATCCGGCCGCAGATTGCCACGCTGCAGCGGGGCGTCGACATCGTCGTCGCGACACCCGGCCGTCTGCTCGATCACGTTCAGCAAGGGACCGTGGACTTGTCGAACGTTCGAATGCTCGTCCTCGACGAAGGCGATCGGATGCTCGACATGGGCTTCATCCGCGACATCCGCAGAATCCTGAACGTCCTGCCGAAACACCGCCAGAACCTGTTGTTCTCGGCGACGTTTTCGAGGGAAATCCGCCAGCTCGCCGGCAGTCTCCTGAACTCGCCGACCGAGATTCAAGCGACGCCGAACAATACCGCGGCAGAACGCGTGCAACAGATCGTTTATCCGGTTGACAGGCGTCGCAAGCGCGAACTGCTCTCGCACCGGATCGATTCCCGGAATTGGCGCCAGGTACTGGTATTCGTGCGAACCAAGCATGGCGCCAACCGGCTGGCGGAGCAGTTGTCGAAGGACGGGCTAAGGGCCACTGCCATTCACGGCAACAAGTCGCAGGGTGCGCGAACAAAGGCGCTCGCAGGCTTCAAGAGCGGTGAGATCCGCGTGCTGGTTGCAACGGACGTTGCCGCCCGGGGCCTCGATATCGAACGACTGCCGCATGTCGTCAACTACGAGTTGCCGGAAGTGCCGGAGGACTACGTGCATCGCATCGGGCGTACAGCCCGCGCAGGTCGGGAAGGCCAGGCCGTGTCGCTTGTCTGTATCGATGAACTGAAGCTGCTTGATGCGATCGAAAGCCTGCTCGATTGCAGGATCGAACGGGAAATCATTCCGGGTTTCGAGGTTGATCCGCGAATCCGGGCTGAGCCGATCCGGCGTGGTGGACGTTCGTCGAAGCCGCGCTCGCCACGCCCGGCGCATCGCGAGAACTTTCCCGGTGGTACCGGCCGGAGTCGCAGCGGCGCGCCGGGTCACGGCGCGAACCCGCGAGGCGGGCAGAAACAGCGAACCAATCGAAGCCGCCGTGCGGGATAATCCATTGCGAAGTGCCCCATAAAACCACGATCCGTTCCACAAGCGTCAATGCCCGCAGACGAGTTGCGCTAACCTTCGCTATCGTTTCGCTCTCTGCTTGCACGGACCCTGACGGACTCATGGGAGTTAAACCGATCGACGCCACCGTTCCGGCGCCCGCGATCGTGCCGCTGCTCGATTCCGACGCAGTGCCAGTGCCGCCGCCCGCCGCAGAGCGACGACCTTTCGAAGTTGCAGCGCCGCACGGCGCCACGCGACAGGACGAATACCATTGGTTGCGCGACGATGAACGCGCAAGCACTGACGTGTTGGCGTACCTCGAGGCCGAGAACGACTATGCCGACGCGGTCGTGGCGCCGCTGGCCGAGTCTCGAGCCCTCCTGTTCGAGGAACTGGTCGGACGGATCAAGCAGGACGACAGCTCCGTACCTTACAAGTACAAGGACTACTGGTACTACACGCGCTTCGAAGAGGGGCAGCAATACCCCATCCACGCGCGCCGCAAGGGCAACATGGACGCGCCGGAAGAGATCATGCTCGACGTCAATGAACTGGCCGACGGGCACGATTTCCATGAAATCGGCAATTGGGAGATCAGTCCGAATCAAGCCCTTCTTGCCTATGTCGAAGATACCGTCGGGCGCCGCCAATTCACGTTGAGAGTCAAGGATCTTTCGACCGGCGAGTTGCTGCCGGTGCGGATTCCCGGCATTTCGACGAGTCTTGCATGGGCCGCCGACAACAAGACGCTCTATTACGTCGTGAACGACGAGACCACGCTGCTGACGCGATGGGTCAAGTCGCACACCGTCGGCGGCGAGCCCGGCCGCGACCCGATCGTATACGAGGAGCCGGATGACAGTTTCTATATTGGCTTGAGCACGACGCGCTCGGAAAAGTACATCTGCATCCACCTCGAAAGTACCGTCTCAAGCGAGCTGCGCTTTACCGAGGCCGCGGCGCCGGGCGAGTTTCGGGTCTTGGCGCCGCGGGAGCGAGATGTCGAATACTCGGCCGATCACCTCGGCGCGCGCTGGGTGATTCGCACCAACTGGAATGCCCGGAACTTCAAGTTGATGGAAACCGGCGATGACGCTTCGGGCGATCGCTCCCGGTGGCGCGACCTCATTGCGCATGACGCTGACGTGTTTATCAGAGACTTCGAGCTATTCGATGATTTCATGGCCATCGGTGAACGCTCCGGCGGGCTCACTCGCATTCGAATCGTGGCCGGCGACGGCCGGACCCGGTACGTTGACGCCGACGAGACAGCTTACGCCATGGCCTTGTCGGTGAACGCCGAGTCCGCCTCCGATCGGCTTCGCTACACCTACACCTCGATGACGACGCCGACCAGCACCTATGAATTGGATGTCCGGAGCAACGAACGCAAGTTGTTGAAGGAACAGCCCGTCCTTGGCGGGTTCGACAAACATGACTACGTGACCGAGCGACTTTGGGCCACAGCGCGCGACGGTACACGGATTCCGGTCAGCGTTCTCTACCGCGAGGGCCTGGCGCAAGATGGCACTGCCGCGCTCATGCAGTACGGTTACGGTTCGTATGGTTTCAGCAACGACCCGCGATTCAGCAGCAATGTCTTGAGCCTCGTCGACCGCGGCATGGTGTATGCGCTGGCGCACATTCGCGGCGGCCAGGAAATGGGCCGGTCCTGGTACGACGACGGCAAGCTCCTGAACAAGGTCAATTCGTTTACCGACTTCATCGACGTGACGGACTTCCTGGTCGAACAAGGCTACGCGGCCGCCGATCGCGTGGCGGCCATGGGCGGCAGCGCCGGCGGCTTGCTCGTCGGGGCCGTCGCCAATATGGCACCGGAAAAGTATCGCGTGATCGTGTCATTGGTCCCGTTCGTGGATGTCGTGACGACAATGCTCGATGCGGGCATTCCGCTGACGACGAACGAATACGACGAATGGGGCAACCCGGAGGACAAGACCTACTACGATTACATTCTCTCGTACTCTCCGTACGATCAACTCGAAGCGAAAGAGTATCCAGCCATGTTTGTCAGCACGGGCCTTTGGGATTCCCAGGTACAGTATTGGGAACCGAGCAAGTATGTGGCGCGTCTGCGCGCGCGCAAGACCGACGATAACCTGGTCGTCTACCGCGTACAGATGCAAGCCGGTCACGGTGGCAAGTCGGGGCGGTTCAGGCGCTTCGACGAAGTTGCCGAGCAGTATGCTTTCGTGCTCGACCAATTGGCTATGCGGACAGCGTCGTGAACAGCAAGTTCGATGTAATCGTCGTCGGCGGCGGCATCGCGGGTCTTACGGCCGGCCTCGTGTCGGCGCGGCTTGGCAGGCGCACGCTCATCCACACGAGCGAGCTGCTCGGCGGGCATCTGCTCAGCATCGAGAAGATCGAGGGCTATCCGGGCCATCCCGACGGGATCGCGGGTTACGAACTGTGTCCGCTGGCGCAGGGCCAGGCCGCCGACGCCGGGGCCGAGTTTGCGATGAGCCGGGTTGAGGCGCTCACTTCCGACGGCGACGCATGGCAGCTTGCGACCGGGAGCGGCGACTACGCTGCGCGTGCCGTGATCGTTGCGACCGGTACCGAACTCAGGGAACTTGGAGTGCCGGGCGAGGCGCTGTTGCGCGGCAAGGGCGTCAGCCACTGCGCGAGCTGCGATGCGCCGCTGCTCGGCGGCAAGCCCGTGGTCGCGGTCGGCGGCGGCGACTCGGCGTTGCAGGAAGCTCTGACGCTGGCCGACCATGCCTCGAAGGTCATGGTCGTGCATCGCGGCGAGGAGCTGACCGCCCAGGAGAGCTTCCGCACGCGCGCCGCCGCGCACCCGAGAATCGAATTCTTTCCCTCGACGGAAGTCGTCGAGATCATCGGCGAGGACGCGGTAGACGGTGTGCGTGTGCGGGAGGCGCCGGGCGGCTCGGGCGGCGACGGAACTGGCGACCTGGAGACGAGCGCGGTCTTTGTATACATTGGCCTGCGGCCTAACGCGGCGTTGCTCGCCGACCGGCTGAACCTCGACTCCACTGGCCGCATTCCTGTCGACACGCAGATGCGCACCGGGCTCAGGGGCCTGTTCGGCGCGGGCACGGTCCGGTCGGGCGCGGCCGGACGTGCGGTGGCCGCGGCGGGCGACGGCACGCTTGCGGCGATCGCGGCCGACCGTTTCCTGGCCGACGGCGTTTGGCCTGGCTGACGCGGTCGAACGATATCGCGCGAAACGGGAGGTTTCGGCACGCACGTCGACAAACAGGCAGGAACGGCCGCGAATTGGCGATACGGACTGCGCCGAGGGCAGACCGCGGCCCGGCAAGTACACAGCGCGGTCTACCGGCACTGCTTACGGCAGGAACACCACGAGGACAGGCGACTTCAATGACGAACAAACTCATCGTCCACGACCCGCGGGGCTATCCGCCCAGGGTCACGGGCAAGCGGCTTGCGCCGCGGCTTGCGGGTCTCGAGGGCAAGGTGGTCTTTCTGGTCGACTGCCTGTTCGACAATTCCGACGTGTTCATGGACCAGATGCAGCACTGGTTCGCGCAACACCTGCCGACCGTCAGGATCCGCACCATCAGGCCGCGCGAGAGCTGGTACGACGATCCCGACATGCGCGCCGCCATAGGTGAGGAGGGCGATGCCGCGATACTCGGCGTCGGATTGTGAAGCACCTGCAGCCCGACGGTCGCCGGGCTTGCAATGTCTCTCGAAGAGCAGGGTGTGCCGACGGTCGCCGTGCACACGGACATCTTCGCGCGGCTCGTCAATGCCGTCACTCGGGCCAACGGAATGCCCACGTCGCGCCAGGCCTACGTCCCGCAGCCGGTCGTCGACCGCTCGCCCGAACAGCTTCGCGCCTACATCTACGGCACGGACCCCGTCTCGAGCCGGCCGTTCATGCAGGAGGTCATCGAAGGCCTGTCGAACCCGCTCGACGAGACCGATCTCCAGGGTGTGAGCTTCGAGCGCAACACGCCGCGCCTGCTTGAGTCGGATACCGAGGACAATCTCCAGCAACACTTTCAGGCCAACGGCTGGACCGATCATCTGCCCGTGATCCTGCCGACCGAGGAGCGCGTGGCGCGCATGCTCGAGGGCACGAGTCACGCGCCCGACGAGGTTGTCGGCAAGCTCAGACCCACGTTCTTTCGCGAGTATTGGGAGTTCACCGTCGAGAAGGTCGCCGTCAACGCCGTCATGGCCGGCGCGCGGCCGGAGTACCTGCCCGTAATCCTCGCACTCGCGTCGACCGGCCAGACATCGCGTTCCAGCAGCACTAACTCGTTCGCGATGATCTCGCTGATCAACGGGCCAATCCGCAAGGAGATCGGCATGGGCGACGGCATCGGTGTGCTCGGGCCCTACAACCACGCGAACGCGACGATCGGGCGCGCCTACAACCTGTTGTCGATCAATCTGCAGGGCGGCTCGGAGCCCGGCGACACCTACATGGGCTCGCTCGGCAACTGGTACAACTACAGTTCGACGTTCGCCGAAGCCGAGGAACGAAGCCCCTGGACGCCGTTTCACGTCCAGCACGGCTACGAGCCGACCGAGAGCACGGCGAGCGTCTTTTTCGGCGGCTGGTATACCCAGGCCGGTTACGGACCGCGCGAAACCTGGCAGGAGAAGTTCCGGCACGCCTTCGCGGGCGCCGAACAGTACCTGCCGCCGATCATCGTCATGGACCCGATCTGCGCGCGCGGCTTCGTCGACCTCGGATACGACAGCAAGGAGAAGTTCATCGCCTGGTGCACGGACAACGCCCGCCTGACGGCGCGCGAGTACTGGGACAACCAGTGGATCCAGACGCTCATGCGCCCGCAGGCCGAGGCCGGCGTCGAACCGTATGCCTCACGGCTTCGCGCCGATCCCGACGAGCTCATCCCGATATTCGAGCCCGACCAGATAAAGATCGTCGTTGCGGGCGGCGAGACCCAGGGCGCATGGAAGATGATCGGTGGGCGCTACCAGCCGAGTTGGACTGTCTCGGTCGACGCCTGGCGCTGAGCCGAGGTCCGCTCAAGGCTGCGCTCCGAGCACTCCGAGCGCGCCCGGCAAGGAGTGAGCCTGACCATGCTGGCAGCGATGCTCCTGCGGCGCGATAATCAAGCACCATGTAATCGGGGTCCGGAGGCGCAGCCGAAAAGTGGTCGACGGCGGGCAGGTTCGAAGCGGTCAACTGAACCGGGTAGGCGTGGTCGTTGGACTGGCCGTGATGGCGGGTCTTGCCGCCTGGGCCGTGCTTGCGCTGCGCCCGCAAGCCGCGCGCGAAGCACCCGAAGCGCCACAGACACCTGAAGTCGCTCCCGCCGAACAGGACCCCGCTGCGTTGCGCTACGCCGCCGAATACCCGGTAATCGGCTATGGCGAGGCCGATCTCGCGGACCCGGTCGCGCGGCTGCGCGAGCGGCTTGCGGTCGGCGATGAGAGTCTCGTGTTCGACGGCGAGCGGGGCTATCTCGATTCCCTGCTGGCCGCGCTCGAGATCGATGCGGCATCGCAATTACTCGTGTTCTCCAAGACGAGCCTGCAGATCAGGGGCATCACACCGGAGACGCCGCGGGCGATCTTCTTTAACGATGCGACGTACGTCGCGTGGACCCGCGACGCGCCGACGATCGAGATCGCATCGATGGATCCGAACCTCGGGCCCGTGTTCTACACGCTCGAGCAGCGCGCGGCAGTTGACGCACCGTTCGAGCGGCAACTCGGCCGCTGCCTGCGCTGCCACGATTCGTATTCGCTGACCGGCGGCGGCGTGCCGCGGTTCATACTCGGCTCGGGCTATATCGGTACGGACGGCAACCTCGTCGCCCACGAAGGGTGGATTCTGACGAGCGAGCAGACGCCGCTCCGAAACCGCTGGGGCGGTTGGTACGTGACCGGCAGCCACGGCGACCAGGTGCACCTCGGCAACCTGATCGTGAGGGACGTGGCGGCGCTGCAGAATCTCGACTCACTGCGTGTCGGCAACATTACCGACCTCGATGGGTTTCTCGACACGAGCCCGTATCCGGCGCGCTACAGCGATATCGTGGCGCTGCTCGTGATCGAGCACCAGGTCGCGATCCAGAACCTCATCACGCGCGTCAACTACGACACCCGCACGGCGCTCGAAGCCGGGGACGGGGCGGGCGGGGTGAGACTGGAGCGTCCTGTTCCGGATGTCGGTGGGGGAGAGGCTGCCGAATCGGTCGCGGGTGGAACGACGACCGACCGAACGGCGGCAGACGGAACGGCGGCAGACGGAACGGCGGCAGACGGAACTGTGGCAGACGGAACCGCGACCGACGGGACCACCACGGACGACGTCACTGGAGGTGTCGTAGCCGATATCGCCGAACCATTGGTTCGCGCGATGCTCTTCGCCGACGCTGTCGAGCTTGCCGGCCCGATCGAAGGCACATCGGGATTCGCCGAGCAGTTCGAGGCGCGCGCAGTGCGCGACAACGCGGGCCGCTCACTGCGCGAACTGGATCTTGCGCGTCGCGTGTTCCGCTATCCGCTGAGCTACCTGATCCACTCGGAAGCCTTCGACGCACTGCCCGACATCACGCGGACTTACGTGTACCGTCGCATCGACGAGATCCTTGCGGGCGAGGATCCGAGCGGCGACTTCGCCCACCTGTCGCAAGCCGACCGGACCGCCGTGCGCGAGATTCTCGCGGATACCAAAGGAGAGTTCGCGGCGTTCCTGCAGGCCAACCGCGGCGCGACGGCCGACCGCCCCGATCAGGGCTCGTCGCCGTCCGGCGCACCCGTTCTCGGCGAACTCAGGAACAGCCTCGAGCCGTCGGGCAGCGTGACGTCGCGGCCGTTGGCGGCGTTGGAGCCGTTGCGGTGGCGATAGCCGAAGACGACGACTTCGGTGCCGCGCGGGATCGAGTCGCGCGTCATGCCGCGGCGCACGAGCGTGTTCGGACTGCCCGCTTCGATCATCCAGCTCTCGACGTTTCCGTCTTCGTCTTCGACGTCGATGTGAATCCAGGCGTGAGGATTGATCCACTCGATGCGTGTGACGACGCCTTCGAGCGTGATCGGCTGATTCGCGTCGAATTCGGCCGAAAACGCGTGATGAGCGTTCGCGGGCAATGCCGCGACGAAACAGGCGCCCGTGAGCGCAACAGCCAATTGTGATCGCATCCGGGTTCTCCCGTTCATTGTTCCGTTGATTGCTCCGCCTCGGCCGCGCGGCGTTCTTCCGCGCGCGCCGCCGACAGCATGCCGGTCAGGCCGTAATTGCCTTCGTGGCAGGCGTATTCGACGAGCGGCCCTTCCTGCGGGTGCATGTAGATCTCGACGCTCCACGGCGCCGTGAAGACCGCGGGGTCGTCAATGCTCGCTTCATAGCGGATCTGATCGGGCGCCGTGCGCGTGAATCGTTCCACCACACTGAACTGGTCGCTCATCACGGAATTCAGCATCTGCACGCCGTAGAAGAATCGGTTGGTTCGCTGATTGCGGGTTTCCACGACCAGCGTGTCGCCGTCCCAGTAGCCGCGCGAATCGCCGGTCCATTGCAGGACGCGCTCCGGGAAGTGGGGTCGCCCGTCGATCGGAACGATGCGGACCTCGTGGTTGATCTCCGCCATGATCGTCACGTAGTCGGGCGTCTGCACGATGTAGTAGTTGTTGTTGTAGGGCTCCGGAAACAGCGGCGCGGCCCCGCCGCCGAAAACGATGCACCGTTCCGTCAAAAATCGGTCAGCCGGAGTGTCGACGGGATGATCCTGAGCGTAGGCGAGATTCGCCTCGTGCTGCTGTTGGGCTTCGGGCGTGAACGGTGGAACCTTGCCGTTGGCGGGATCGACGATCAGCGACGTGCGCAGGGTCGGCACGATGCTGTTGCCCCGGTCGAACCACGCATCGTTGTATGAGCCCACCGAGCCCGTCTGGCCGATGGTCCGATCTGCATTGGTGGCCTCGATGCGTTCGGCGACATAGGCTTCGGCTTCCTCGGGTGTGAAGAAGGCCGTGTCGCCGAGTGCGTCGGGACGCTGCAGCGGCGTCAGCGTCGCGTTCGACCAGAGGCCCTGCAGGTCCGGGTCGCCCCATGGAGTCCGCTCGACCTGTGCTTCGCATCCCGTGGCCGCACACACGGCGAACGGCACGGCGACTGAAACGAGAATTGATCGCTTGTTCATGTCCCTCTCCTGATCACTCTTCCGGCCGCTTGTAAAACTCGCCGTAGAGCAGTTCCTCGGTGAACGCCACGCATTTGAATTCCATCAGGTGCGTCTCGGGTTCCGCCACTCTGTAGAGGCGAAAGCGCATCGTCCACGGCTCGGAAAACGTATCGGGATCCTCGAGCGTGGCTTCGTAGTCGATCGCGTCAGGGCCCGCAAACGTGTAGCGTTCAACGACACGCAGCCGGTAACCTGCATGGTTGCCCGAGCGGTCGAGCCAGCCAAGCCCATTGAAGCCTGTGACATCGACTACCAGCGTGTCCTCCTCGAAGCTCCCGTTCGACCAGCCCATCCAGCTATCGATCGCCGACGGCTGATGGTTGTCGAGATTGATGATTCGGGCCGCACCCGCGAACTGGTAGGCGAACAGCATGCCGGCTTCTGAATGAAAGATCTGGAAGGGGTAGGGCATGTAGTTCGCGCGCGGGGTGCCGGGCATGAAGCACTTCGCCTCGGGATCCTCGGTCCAGCGGGACTCGAAGTTGCGTTGCTTCTGCTCGAGCGCTTCGGGCAGGTACGGGATCTCGTCGCCGTCGACGATGCCCCTGCCGGGCGGCACGGACAGCAATGCACCGTACTCGGGCGGTCCCGCGCTCGCGCCGTGGCTCAGGATGTCCCAGTTCGCCGTGGTCAGCGATTGCCAGACGCCGCTGAAGTTGGGAGTCCCGTCGGAAAGGCGCGGAATGTCGTCCTCTTGCGCCAGGCTCGCTGGCGACGCGGCGAGCACACTTGCCGCGCAAAAAACAGAAACGCTGTGTCGTATTCGCATGCGATTTTCCTCGTCGTTACTCGTCGGCGGGCTCGACGCGCAGGATCGAGCCGTTCGGCGTGTTTCTCGCACTGCCGGGTCCGCCCTGCTGGTCGCGCGACACGGCGAGGTAAATGTTGTCGTCGGGTCCCTGGCGCACGTCGCGTATGCGTGCGTCGAGCTGTACGAGCATCGGGTCGCGCCGTTCGGACTGCAGCGGCTGGTTGAATGACGCGCGCTGCAACTGCTGTCCGCTCAGGGCGCCGATGAAGAAGTGTCCTTGCCAGAGCGGGAATTGGTCGCCGTCATAGATCATCACGCTCGACGGGCTGATCGCGGGCACCCAGAACATCACGGGCATCTCCATTCCGGGCCGGTACCAGGACTGTTCCGAGGCGAGGTTGCCGGTGTAGATCTTGCCGAGCGAGACGAGCGGCCAGCCGTAGTTGCTGCCGGGCATCAGCCGGTTGAGCTCGTCGCCGGCCAGGGGGCCGATCTCCGTGGCCCAGAGCTCGCCGGTCTCCGGGTGCCAGTCGAGTCCCTGCGCGTTGCGGTGGCCGTAGGTATAGATTTCCGGTTTGGCGTCGTCTCGTCCGGCGAACGGGTTGTCGTCCGGTGCGCTGCCGTTGTCGCGCAGCCTCAGCACCTTGCCGACGTGGCTCTGCAGGCTTTGCGCGAGCATGCGATAGCTCGGATCGTCGGTCAGGTTGCCGGCGTCGCGGTCGCCGACCGTGAGGTAGATCATGCCGTCGGGACCGGCCTCGGCCCGTCCAGCCGTCGCGCCCGTACCCCAGGCGTCGGCGACGAAAATCTCCTCGAGGTTCGAGACCTGTTCGCCGTCGAAGTGGCCGCGGGCGAGCGCGACCGTCGTGTCGCCGCCGTCGCGGCGCTTCACATAAGAAAAGAACAGAAGGCCGTTGGACTCGTAGTCGGGGTGCAGCACGACCGAATTGAGGTTTTGCGACGCGATGGCGTCGTTCGGCCAGCCCGGGATGGGTTCGGGATCGAGTTGCCCGTCGCGAATGATGCGCAGGCTGCCGGGCAACTCGGTCACGAGCATGTCCAGACCGCCGGGCAGGAAGCTCAGATGCCAGGGGCGCACCAGACCGTAGGCGATCGTGACCACTCGAATACGAACGAGTTCTCCCGCAGGACAGCCGCCGTGCGCTGCGCCGGTCGTCGTGCAGACGCCGGGCGTGTAGGTGTCGAAAACCCAGGTGGCGTCCGGGACATCGGATTGCGCCGCCTGGCCGCCCGTCTGCTGGGCTGCCGTTTGCGCCGCGACCGCGAGAAGCGCGCCCGCGAGCAGGGCTGTTCGATACGACGGCATGGCTCCCCCCGAGTCAATCTCACAGCTTCTTGTGTTGCAGTCGAACATAGGCCCACGGCCGCGTCGGCGTCAAGAACGGCAGCACTGCGGCTTCATCCGTCGGCACATCTGCGATGGGCCGATATGGTACCGTCCGGCGTATCGACAGGATTCGACGGCAGGAGGACGGAGATGAGCGCATTTCTGTCGCGGCGGGAGATGCTCAAGCGTGCGGCAGCGGCCGGGGCAGCGACAGCCGTTCCGCAAAGTGCCCTTGCGCAGGGACTTTCGGACGCGGATGCGGCGGAACCGTTCGAGAACCTGACGAACCTGCATGCTCGGATTCTCGAAGCCGTCGTCGCCCGGTTGATCCCGAGCGACGAGAATGGTCCGGGCGCGCTCGAGGCGGGTGCCGCGCGCTATATCGATCGCGCGCTCGGTGGCCTTTTCGCCGAACTTCAATCGCGCTACGCCGCAGGACTGGACGCCCTCGACGCGCATGCCCGCAACACGGCCGGTCAGCCGTTCGCTGAACTCGACGAGAACCGGCAGGACGCCGTGCTTGTCGACCTCGAACGCAATGCCGCCGACGGGTTCACGCCCGACGCTGCGTCGTTCCTCGACATGGTCCTGCAACACACGGTACAGGGCACGTTCTCGGATCCGCATTACGGCGGAAACCGCGATTTCATCGGCTGGGAGATGCTCGGCTATCCGGGGCTGCGTCTGGCCGTCGGCCCGGACGAGCAGGCGATGGATGCAGGATCACCGACCACGAGGCTCTCGGCCTACGATCTGCCGATGTTCGATTCGCCAGACGGCGAAGGTGACTCGCCGTGACGGTCACGCTCGCGGCCACGGATGTTGCCGTCATCGGCCTCGGGGGCGTCGGCGGCGTTGCCGTGCTGCCTCTCGCCGAAGCCGGCATGGACGTTGTCGGGCTCGAAGCGGGCACCTGGCTCTCGCCGAGCGATTTCGCGCCGGACGAGTTGCGCAACAACTACCGAGGCTGGCCGCAGGCCGCGCAGAAGGCCAATCGCGAAATTCCGGTACACCGGCCGAACGCCTCGGCGCCGGATTCGCCGCGCGGCAG
>CAXXDW010000006.1:0-1137500 GCA_963665575.2 Gammaproteobacteria bacterium
CTCCACGCTGCCCCCTGCGGCCTCAATAATCTTTTTCGCACCGGGCGTCACTTTCAGCCCGACGACCCGGACAGGCTTGTCGAGTGTGCCGGACGCGAAAACCTTCGCGCGGTCGGCGTGCCCGGGAATCAGGTTCGCGGCCTTGAGCGCTGCGAGGTCCACGCTCTGATCGGCGAACCGGGCAAGCTCGTGGACCCGCACTTCAGCCCCGGTGCGCGTGCGCCGGGCCGCGAAACCGACCTTTGGCAGACGCCGCTGCAACGGCATTTGTCCGCCCTCGAAACCCGTCTTGTGATAGCCGCCCGAGCGTGCGTGCTGACCCTTCGTGCCGCGGCCGGCCGTCGCGCCCTGTCCGGCCGAGGCACCGCGTCCCCGGCGCTTGGCCGCGCGGCGGCTGCCGCGAGCGGGCTTGAGTGTGTTCAGGCGCACGTCAGACCTCCTCGACCTGCAACAGGTAGCCGACCTTGCGGACCATGCCCCTGTTCTCCGGCGTATCGGCGATGGTCACGGTCTGGTGCCGCCGGCGCAGGGCCCAGGCCGCGCAGACACTCGGCGTGGCCGGGCTTGCGGTGGAACCTGCTCCTGAGCAGCGTGATCCGTAGCTGTTTCGCCTTCCTCGCCACCTACTCCTCCGTACCCAGTATTTCCGCGACCGTCTTGCCGCGCTTGGCAGCGATTTCCTCCGGAGAACGCATGTTCTCGAGCGCGTTGAGCGTCGCCCGGACGAGGTTGATGGGATTGCGCGAGCCGTAGCTCTTTGCCAACACGTTGCGCACGCCTGCGCACTCGAAGACCGCACGCATCGCTCCGCCCGCGATGATTCCGGTGCCTTCCGACGCCGGTTGCATGAACACGCGCGTCGCACCGTGCCGGCCGCGCATTTCGTACTGCAGCGTCTCCTGCTTCAGATGAATCCTGCGCACGTTCTTGCGCGCCGCCTGCATGGACTTCTGGATCGCGAGCGGGAGCTCGCGCGCCTTCCCGTAGCCGTAGCCGACGCGGCCGTTGCCGTCACCGACCACGGTCAGCGCCGTGAAGCCAAACTGCCGGCCGCCCTTGACGACCTTCGCCACGCGATTGACCGCGACGAGTTTTTCCTGAAATTCTTCGGTTGCCATCGATTCCGACCCTGACTGCCGCGCCGCGACTAGATTTGCAGGCCCGCTTCACGCGCCGCATCGGCAAGCGCCTTGACCCGGCCGTGATACCTGAACCCCGAGCGGTCGAATGCGGCCCCGCTCGATCCCCTGCTCCTTCGCCCGCTCGGCGATCAATTTTCCGACTGCCGCGGCCGCTTCCCTGTTGCCCGTCGCCTTGAGCGTCTCGCGCAGTTCCTTCGCGATCGTCGAGGCGCTCACGACGGTGCGCGCGCCGCCCGGATCGATGATCTGCGCATAGATGTGCCGCGGCGTGCGGTGCACGCACAGCCGGTGCACGCCCTGCAGGGCAATCCTGGCCCGCGTACGGCGGGCGCGTCGTTGGCGTTTCGTCTTCTTGTGCATCGGTGCTGCTACTTCTTCTTGGCCTCGCGCAGGACGATGCGCTCGTCCGCATAACGGACACCCTTGCCCTTGTAAGGTTCCGGCGGCCGAAAGGCCCTGAGCTCGGCGGCCACCTGTCCGACCCGCTGGCGATCGATCCCCTTGACGACGATTTCGGTCTGGCTCGGCGTTTCGATCGTTACACCATCGGGTGCCGAATACCTGACCGGATGCGAAAACCCCAGGGAGAGCGTGATCGTTCCGTCCTTCGCCTGGCAGCGATAGCCGACGCCGACGAGTTGGAGCCTGCGCTCGAATCCGGCGCTCACGCCCGTGACCATGTTGGCGATCAGTGCGCGCGTCGTGCCCGCAATCGCGTTGGCAAAACGACTGCCCGAACGCGCCGCAACGGCGAGACCGCCGTTGTGCTGCCTGACTTCGACTTCCGAGTTGACGTCGAGCAACAGGCTGCCCTTCGGTCCGTCGATGGTCAATGCCTGACCCTCGATACTGGCCGAAACGTCCTTGACGAGTTCGACGGGAAGTTTGGCTACTCGGGACATTGCTTCATTCCTGCCGCATCAGGAAACGATGCACAGCACTTCGCCGCCGTGGCGCCCGGCACGGGCTTCACGATCGGACATCACGCCGCTTGAGGTCGAAACGATTGCAACACCCAGGCCGCCCTGAACCTTCGGCAACTTGTCGGTGCTGACATAGACCCGGAGCCCCGGTCGGCTCACGCGCTCGATGCGCTCGATGACCGGCTCGTCGCCCTGGTACTTGAGTTCGACCGTCAACGTCATTTTCGCACCGTCTTCTTCCGTCGACACACCGCTGACGTAGCCTTCGCGGTGCAGGACTTCGGCGATCGCGAGCTTGACGCTCGAGGCAGGCAAGGACACCGCGACCTTGCGGGCCTTCTGGCCGTTCCTGATCCGCGTCAGCATATCGGCGATCGGGTCATTCATACTCACCGGACGATCCTCCCGCCTACCAGCTTGCCTTCGACAAGCCTGGAATCTCGCCGCGCATGGTCGCTTCTCGCAGCTTGTTGCGCCCGAGACCGAACTTCCGGTAATAGCCGTTCGGCCGCCCCGATATCGCGCACCGGTTCCTGAGGCGCACCGGGCTTGCGTTGCGCGGCAGTGCCTGCAGGCCGAGTTGCGCGGCGAGCTTCTGCTCGTCCGACGCCAGGGGATCGCGAATGATCTTCCTGAGCTTCTCGCGTTTCGCGGCGTAGCGCTGCACCGTGCGCAGCCGCTTCTTCTGCCTTGCGATCATCGATTTCTTTGCCATCAAGCGCTCCCTGAGTCAGCCTCTGAGCGGAAAACTGAACGCCTCGAGCAATGCCCGGCCGCCGGCGTCGTCATGTGCCGTCGTGGATATCGCGATATCCAGTCCGCGAATCGCATCGACCTTGTCATAGTCGATCTCGGGAAAGATGATCTGCTCCCTGACACCGAGACTGTAATTGCCCCGACCATCGAAGGATCGGGCGGAAAACCCGCGAAAGTCGCGGATACGCGGAATCGCCACGTTGATCAGGCGATCGAGAAACTCGTACATGCGCTGCCTGCGCAGCGTGACCTTGCAACCGATCGGAAAACCTTCCCGGACCTTGAAACTCGCCACGGACCTGCGCGCGAGGCAGGGCACGGGCTTCTGTCCGGCGATGCGCGTCAGATCGCCGATCGCATTGTCGAGAATCTTGCGGTCCACGAGTGCTTCACCGACGCCCATGTTCAGGGTGATCTTGGAGATTCGGGGCACCGCCATGACGTTGGAAATGTCGAGCCGCTCGCTGAGCTTCGGCACGACCTCCGTGGCGTAAAATTTCTGCAGCCGGCTCATCTCAACCATCCAGAACTTCGTTGTTGGACTTGAAGTAACGCACCTTGCGCCCGTCCTCGAGAATGCGAACGCCGACCCGGTCGCCCTTGTCGGTGGCCGGGTTGTAAAGCATGACGTTCGATGCGTGCAGCGGAATCTCCTTCTCGATGATTCCGCCAGGCACGCCGGCGTTCGGATTGGGCTTCTGGTGCTTGTGCGCCACATTGACGTTCTCGACGAGCACGCGCCCGTCACGGTACACGCGCAGCACCGATCCGCGCCGGCCCTTGTCCTTGCCCGCGATGACGATGACTTCGTCGCCTTGCCTGATACGTTGCATGACGTGTCCTACAGCACTTCCGGCGCGAGCGAGATGATCTTCATGAAGCGGTTGGTACGCAGTTCCCGTGTTACGGGGCCGAAAATCCGCGTTCCGATCGGCTCGAAACGGTTGTTGAGCAGCACTGCGGCGTTTCCGTCGAAACGTATCGCGGAGCCGTCGGGACGCCTGATCCCCTTGCGCGTGCGCACGACGACCGCATGGTAGATCTCGCCCTTCTTGACCCGGCCGCGCGGTATCGCGTCCTTGATCGTCACCCTGATGATGTCGCCGATGCGCGCGTAACGGCGCTTGGAGCCGCCCAGGACCTTGATGCACTGGAGCCTGCGCGCGCCGCTGTTGTCGGCGGATTTCAGAACGGTTTCAGCTTGAATCATCGCCGGACCCTCAAGTCTGCGCCTCGTCCGATACGGCGCGCGTGACGATCTCGACGACCCGCCACGACTTGCGCTTCGACAATGGCCTACATTCGCTTATCGCGACAGTGTCGCCCTGTCGGCAACCGTTATCCTCGTCGTGCGCAAGGACCTTCGATGTCCGGCGGATGTACTTGCCGTACACCGGATGGCGCACGAGCCGCTCGACCGCGACTGTCACGCTCTTGTCCATCCCGTCGCTGACCACGCGGCCGACGACCTTCCGCGTCGCGGTGCCTGCGGTTGTTTCCTCGGCGCTCATTCGCTGTCACTCTCTGTTTCGCTGCCTGCCCGTTCGCGCAGGACCGTCTTGATTCTTGCGATGTCCTTGCGAATCTTGCCGTGCTGGTCGGGCTTGACGCCCTGGCCCGTCACGGCCTGGATGCGCAATCCGAATTGCGCACGCCTGAGCTTCAGCAATTCCTCGCCGAGATCCTCACCGGACATGCTTCTGAGTTCCCTGGCCTTCATCAGATTGCGTGCCGCTGGATCACCGCGGTTCGAACGGGCAGCTTGGCCGCCGCCCTTTTGAAGGCTTCGCGGGCTACCGGTTCGTTGACGCCGGACATTTCGTAGAGGACCCGGCCGGGCTGGATCTGCGCAACCCAGTATTCGACGTTGCCCTTGCCCTTGCCCTGGCGGACCTCGAGCGGCTTTTTCGTGATCGGCTTGTCGGGAAAGACGCGAATCCAGATCTTGCCGCCACGCTTGACATGCCGCGTCATGGCGCGCCGTGCAGCCTCGATCTGACGCGACGTCAACTGGCCGCGGCTGAGGGCCTTCAGGCCGTATTCGCCGAAACTCACGGAGTTGCCGCGCTGCGCGAAACCGCGATTGCGGCCCTTCTGCTGTTTCCTGAATTTGGTTCGTTTCGGTTGAAGCATGGAGTTGTTCCGCTATTGCTTGCGCGCCGTGTCGGACCCGTCCCGGGATGCGCCGGAGGACTCGAACACCTCGCCCCGAAACACCCAGACCTTCACGCCGATCACGCCATAGGTCGTGCGGGCTTCGGCGAGACCGTAGTCGATGTCCGCGCGCAGCGTGTGCAACGGCACCCGGCCTTCCCGGTACCACTCCGAGCGGGCGATCTCGGCGCCATTCAGCCGCCCGGAAACCTTGACCTTGATGCCCTCCGCCCCGATTCGCATCGTGTTCGTGACGGCCCGACGCATGGCGCGACGGAACTGTATGCGCCGCTCCAACTGCTGGGCGACCCCTTCCGCAACAAGCTGAGCGTCGAGTTCGGGCTTGCGGATTTCCGCAATATTGATCCTGACGTCATGCAGCGGCATCGCCAGCAGGCGGGCGACCTCGTTGCGCAACTTCTCGATATCCTCGCCCTTCTTGCCGATGACGATGCCCGGCCGCGCCGTATGTATGGTGATATTGGCCCGCTGCGCCGGTCTTTCAATATGGATTCTGCTGACCGAAGCGTCCCTGAGCCTCTTTCTGAGGAAATCGCGAACGCGGTGGTCCTGTTCCACGAAATCCGAATATCCCTGCGAATCGGCGTACCACTTCGAACACCACTCCTTCGTGATGCCCAGGCGAATTCCGATCGGATGAACTTTTTGTCCCATTGAATTACTCGTCGGCGACCCGCACCGTAATGTGGCTATTGCGCTTCAATATCCGGTTGCCCCTGCCCTTGGCCCGAGCCCTGTAGCGCTTGAAAGTCGGAGCCTGGTTGACTTCGACGACCGCGACCCTGAGCTCGTCGATGTCCGCGCCATGATTGTGCTCGGCGTTGGCGATCGCCGATTCGAGTACCTTGTGCACGACGCTGGCCGCCTTCTTCGGGCTGAAGCGCAGAATGTTCAGCGCCTGCGCCACGGACTTGCCGCGAATCTGATCCGCCACGAGGCGGCACTTCTGCGGCGAAATGCGCGCGTACCTTAGCTTGGCTGCGACTTCCATCAAACCGGGCCTCCCGCAATCAACCCTTGGACTTGCGATCGCCGGAGTGACCGCGGAACGTCCTTGTTACCGCGAATTCACCAAGCTTGTGGCCGACCATGTTCTCCGAGATCAACACGGGAACATGTTGGCGGCCGTTATGGACCGCAATGGTCAGCCCCACCATGTCGGGCACGACCATTGAGCGGCGCGACCACGTCCTGATCGGCCGCCGATCGTTGTTCTGAGCGGCCTTTTCCACCTTCTTCAGCAGGTGGATATCGACGAACGGTCCCTTTTTTATCGAACGTGGCATCTCAACTGATTTCCGATCGGCTCATGCCGCTGCACCTACTTCTTGTTCCTTCGGCGAAGGATCATCGATCCGGTTCGCTTGTTGCTTCTCGTCTTGTAACCCTTGGCGGGCACGCCCCAGGGCGATACCGGATGACGACCGCCCGAAGTCCTGCCCTCGCCGCCGCCGTGGGGGTGATCGACCGGGTTCATCGCGACGCCCCTGACCGTCGGCCTGACACCGCGCCACCGCTTTGCGCCGGCTTTGCCGAGCTTGCGGAGGTTGTGCTCGTCGTTGCCGACCTCGCCGACAGTCGCCCGACAGTTCACGTGAATCCTGCGCATCTCGCCGGAGCGCATTCGCAGCGTTGCGTAATTGCCCTCACGTGCGACGATCTGCACGGATGCGCCGGCGCTGCGCGCCATCTGGCCGCCCTTGCCGGGCTTCATCTCCACGCAGTGAACCTGCGTGCCGACGGGTATGTTCTTGAGCGGCAACGCGTTGCCGGGCTTGATCGGCGCATCGCTGCCCGACTGGACGACGTCGCCGGTCCTGACGCGCTTCGGCGCGAGGATGTAGCGCCGCTCGCCGTCGGCGTAGAGCACGAGCGCAATGTTGGCGCTGCGGTTCGGGTCGTATTCCAGCCGCTCGACCCGCCCCGGGACGCCGTCCTTGTGTCGCCTGAAATCAACGAGCCGATAGTGCCGCTTGTGGCCCCCGCCCCGGTGGCGCACGGTGATCCGCCCGGCGTTGTTGCGGCCGCCCTGTTTCGACAACGGCGCGAGCAGGGACGCGTGCGGCTTGCCCTTGTGCAGCCCGGTCCTTACGTCGCGCACGGTAAAGCGCTGCCCTGGCGAGGTGGGTTTGAGCTTGCGTACGGGCACGGTTCAGTCCTCGAACTTATTCGGCGCCGATGAAATCGACTTCGTGGCCGGGGGCGAGCCGCACGTAAGCCTTCTTCCAGGCCGGGCGCCGGCCCATGTTCTTGCCGAAGCGCTTGGCCTTGCCGGGCATATGCGCGACGGTCACCGACGCCACTTTTACGTCGAGCAGCATTTCGACGGCCCTGCGAATCTCGCTCTTGGTCGCGTCGCGGCGCACCTTGAACACGATGTGCCCGCTCTGGTCCGCGGCGAGCGTCGACTTCTCCGACATGTGTGGACCCAGCAGCACCTGCATGAGCCTTTCCTGAGCGACGACGCTCATTGGAGTCGCTCCTCGAGCAGCTTCGCTGCCGCGGCCGTCATGACGACCTTGTCCGACGAAATGAGGCTGACCGGGTCGACGACCGCCGCCGTTTCCACGAACACCTGCGGCAGATTGCGCGCGGCAAGCCAGAGATTGCGGTCGAAAGCTTCAACGACGAGCAAGCCGCGCTCGACGTCGAGTTCGTCGAGCCTCGCCCTGAGCAATTTCGTTTTCGGTTCCGCGACCGCGAGTTCGTTCGTGATCAGCAGGCGTTCCTGGCGCAGCAACTCCGAGACCAGCGAACGCAACGCGCCCCGGTACATCTTCCGGTTGACCTTCTGGCGGTGATCACGCGGCCGGGCTGCAAACGTCCTGCCGCCGCCGACCCACAAGGGGCTGCGGATCGTGCCGGCACGCGCCCGCCCAGTACCTTTCTGGCGCCAGGGTTTCGCACCGCCGCCGCGGGCGTCCGAACGACTCTTCTGGGCCTTGGTGCCGGCACGCTGGTGGCTCAGGTAGGCCGTTACGACCTGATGGATCAGCGGCTCGTTGAATCGGGCCGCGAACAGCGAATCTGCGACTTCGAGCGTTCCGGCATTGTCATGCAGCTTGACTATCATGTCGCGACCCGGTGTGGCTATGCGCTCTTGACTGCCGGAAGGACGATGACGCGGCCGCTCGGAGCGCCTGGTACCGCACCCTTGACGAGGAGCAGGTTGCGGTCGACATCGACCCGGATGATGTCGAGGTTGGGCGACGTCTTGCGCACGTTGCCGAGCTGACCGGACATCTTCTTGCCCTTGAAGACGCGGCCCGGCGTCTGGTTCTGACCGATCGAGCCCGGTGCACGGTGCGCGAGCGAGTTGCCGTGAGTGTTGTCCTGGGTACTGAAGTTGTGCCGCTTTACGGTGCCCGCGTAGCCCTTGCCCCTGGACGTGCCAACGACGTCGACGCGCTGACCAGCCTCGAAGCGGTCGACCTTGAGCTCCGCTCCCGGTTCAAGGTCGTCGCCTTCATCGGCGTTCAGACGGAATTCCCAGAGCCCTTCGCCGGGCTCGATGCCGTTGCTTGCGAAATGGCCGGCTTCGGCCTTCGTGATCCGATCGGGCGCAGTTCGGCCGAGAGTCACCTGAACGGCGCGGTAGCCGTCACGTTCGGGTGTCTTGAACATTGTGACCCGGTTGGGCAGGACTTCAATCACGGTCACCGGTATGGATTCACCGGCATCCGTGAATATGCGAGTCATGCCGCACTTACGGCCCACCAGACCGATAGGCATCAGTCAATCCTCTGTATCCGCGCCTGCTCAGTGGCTCGGCGCTTCAGCCAGCGCAGCGTCAAGCACGCTGGCGCCCAATACGGCAATGCCGGTATCGGCCGGCGATGTCGCTCCCGATGAGATGGCCGCAGCGGTCACTGCCGCAGCCCCTAGCACGAAAGCGGCCCGGCGGCTCGAGCCTGCCGGACCACAAGTAGCCGGGCATTATAACACCGGCCATTGCCTGTTCAACGCCAACGACCGACAAAAAACCTCAACCGCTTGCCGCGGCGAAAACTCCTAGTTCAGCTTGATCTGAACGTCGACGCCCGCCGGCAGCTCGAGCTTCATCAGGGCATCGACAGTCTTGTCCGTCGGATCGACGATGTCCATGAGCCGTTTGTGCGTCAGGAGCTCATACTGGTCGCGGGCGTCCTTGTTCACGTGCGGCGAGATCAGCACCGTATAACGCTCGATCTTGGTCGGCAGCGGGACCGGGCCCTTGACCGTCGCGCCCGTGCGCTTTGCCGTTTCGACAATTTCGCGCGCCGACTTGTCGATCAGCCTGTGGTCGAAAGCCTTGAGTCTTATCCTGATATTCTGGTTAGTCGCCATTTCAATACCTTCCCGCCGCGGCAAGCGCGGTTATTCGATGACCTTTGCGACCACGCCGGCGCCGACGGTCCGACCGCCCTCGCGGATCGCAAACCGCAACCCTTCCTCCATCGCGATCGGCGCATGCAGGTCCACCTTCATCTGCACGTTGTCGCCCGGCATCACCATCTCCGTCGCCTCCGGCAACTCCACAGCGCCCGTCACGTCCGTCGTCCGAAAATAAAACTGCGGCCGATATCCCTTGAAAAACGGCGTGTGTCGGCCGCCCTCTTCCTTCGTCAATATGTACACCTCGCACTCGAACTTCGTGTGCGGCGTGATCGACCCCGGCTTCGCCAACACCTGACCGCGCTCCACTTCGTCTCGCTTCGTGCCGCGCAGCAACACGCCCACGTTGTCGCCCGCCTGACCCTGGTCAAGCAGCTTCCTGAACATCTCCACGCCCGTGCAGGTCGTCTTCTCCGTCTCCTTGATCCCGACGATCTCCACCTCTTCGCCCATCTTCACCACGCCGCGCTCCACACGCCCCGTCACCACCGTGCCCCGGCCCGAGATCGAGAACACGTCCTCGATCGGCATCAGGAACGCCCCGTCAATCAACCGCTCCGGAATCGGGATGTACTCGTCCATCGCCTCCACCAGCGCCGTCACGCTCTGCGTGCCCAGCTCCGAATCGTCACCCTCCAGCGCCTTCAGCGCGCTGCCCGTCACGATCGGCGTGTCGTCGCCGGGAAACTCGTACGTCGACAACAGATCGCGGACCTCAAGCTCCACCAGCTCCAGCAACTCCTCGTCGTCCACCATGTCGGCCTTGTTCAGGTACACCACCATGTACGGCACGCCCACCTGACGCGCCAAAAGAATGTGCTCGCGCGTCTGCGGCATCGGCCCGTCCGCCGCCGACACCACCAGAATCGCGCCGTCCATCTGCGCCGCACCCGTGATCATGTTCTTCACGTAGTCCGCGTGACCCGGACAGTCCACGTGCGCGTAGTGCCGGCTCTCGCTCTCGTACTCCACATGCGCCGTCGCAATCGTGATGCCCCGCGCCTTCTCTTCCGGCGCCTTGTCAATCTCGTCAAACTCCGTGATCTCGCCGCCGTGCTTCGCCGCCATCACCATCGTCAACGCCGCCGTCAGCGTCGTCTTGCCATGATCCACGTGCCCGATCGTCCCCACGTTCACATGGGGCTTCGTCCTCTCAAATTTCGACTTGGCCATCGAGATCGCTCCCTCTCCGTCTGATCTTGTCCAAAATACCGGCGGCTAACCCGTTCTGGCCCTGATGACGCCGTCGGCGACCGTGGATGGTACTTCGGCGTACCGCGAAAATTCCATGGTGTAGGTGGCCCGGCCCTGGCTCGCCGAGCGCAGCGTCGTCGCGTAGCCGAACATTTCGGCCAACGGCACCTCGGCCCTGACGATCTTGCCGGCGGGCGCGTCCTCCAGACCCCGCAGGATGCCGCGCCGCCGGTTCAGATCTCCGTTGACGTCGCCCATGTACTGTGCAGGCGTGACGACCTCGACACTCATGACAGGCTCGAGCAGCACGGGCTTCGACCGCTGCGCGCCGTCCCGGAACGCCATGGATCCCGCGATCCTGAACGCGACCTCGCTCGAATCCACCTCGTGATAGGAACCGTCGTAGAGCGTGACCCTGCAGTCGACCATCGGATAGCCCGCGAGCACGCCGTTGGCCATCTGCTCCCGCACGCCCTTGTCGACCGCGGGAATGTACTCCTTCGGAACCGCGCCGCCGACGACCTCGTTGGCGAATTCGTATCCGGTCCCTGACTCCAGCGGTTCGATCCGGATGTGAACGTGACCGTACTGGCCGCGCCCGCCCGTCTGGCGAGCGAACTTGCCCTCCTGCTCGACGGTCTTGCGAATCGTTTCGCGATAGGCGACCTGCGGCTTGCCGACGTTGGCCTCGACCTTGAACTCGCGTTTCATGCGGTCGACGATGATGTCCAGGTGCAACTCGCCCATGCCGGAGATGATCGTCTGCGCGGATTCCTCGTCCGTATGGACCCGGAACGAGGGATCCTCCCTCGCGAGCTTGCCCAGCGCGACGCCGAGGCGCTCCTGATCGGCCTTGGTGCGCGGTTCGACGGCCACCGAGATCACGGGTTCGGGAAACTCCATGCGTTCGAGCACGATCACGCGCTTCGGGTCCGTGAGGCTGTCGCCTGTCGTCACTTCCCTGAGACCGACGGCCGCCGCGATATCCCCCGCCCGGACCTCGTTGAGTTCGGCACGGTCGTTCGCGTGCATCTGCAGGATACGGCCGATGCGCTCGCGCTTGCCCTTGACGGCGTTGTAGACGGTGTCGCCCGAGTTCAGGACGCCCGAATAGACCCTGAAAAACGCCAGGTTGCCGACGAAGGGGTCGGTCGCGATCTTGAAGGCCAGGGCCGCGAACGGCGCATCGTCGGTCGACTCGCGCGTGCCTTCGCTGTTGTTCTCGAGCATGCCCCGGATCGGCGGACGATCGATGGGCGACGGCAAGTAGTCGATCACTGCGTCCAGGACAGCCTGCACGCCCTTGTTCTTGAACGCACTGCCGCACAGGACCGGCACGATATCGCCGTTGATGCAGCGCGTTCTCACGCCACGCTTGATCTCCTCGACCGTGAGCGTGCCTTCGCTAAGGTACTTGTCGAGCAACCCCTCGTCGGCCTCGGCGGCCACTTCGACGAGCTTTTCGTGCCATTGCCCGGCATCGGCGCGCATGTCGTCGGGGATTTCCAGTTCCTGGAAACGCACACCCAGTGCCGTTTCGTCCCAGGCGATGACCTTCATCTTGGCGAGATCGATGACGCCGCGGTATTTGTCCTCGGCGCCGAGCGGAGTCTGCAGGAGCACGGGCTTGCCGTTAAGACGCCGCTCGATCTGGCCGACCACGCGAAAGAAGTCGGCGCCCGCGCGATCCATCTTGTTGACGAAGGCGAGCCGCGGCACACCGTACTTGTCGGCCTGACGCCAGACGGTCTCCGATTGCGGCTCCACGCCGCCGACCGCGCAAAACACGGCCACGGCTCCGTCGAGCACGCGCAGGCTGCGCTCGACCTCGATCGTGAAGTCGACGTGACCGGGCGTATCGATGATGTTGATGCGGTGCTCGGGAAGCGCCTGGTCCATGCCCTTCCAGAAGCAGGTCGTGGCGGCGGACGTGATCGTGATGCCGCGCTCCTGTTCCTGCTCCATCCAGTCCATCACGGCGGCGCCGTCATGGACCTCGCCCATCTTGTGAGATACGCCGGTGTAGAAGAGGATTCGCTCAGTCGTGGTCGTCTTGCCGGCATCGATGTGGGCCATGATGCCGATATTTCGATACCGCTCTATGGGGGTCTTCCGTGCCACGCATTTGCCTCGAATCCATGGGCTCTCACCACCGATAATGGGCGAAAGCCTTGTTGGCCTCGGCCATCCGGTGGGTGTCCTCGCGCTTCTTTACGGCCGCACCGCGGTTCTCGGCCGCGTCGAGCAGTTCGTGGGCCAAGCGCAAAGCCATCGTCTTTTCCGATCGTTTCCGGGCCGCATCGATCGCCCAGCGCATCGCGAGCGTTTCCCGTCGGGTCGCGCGAACCTCGATCGGAACCTGGTAGGTTGCACCGCCGACGCGCCTGGACTTGACCTCGACGGCAGGCTTGATGTTGTCGAGCGCCTGGCCGAGCAGTTCGAGTGCGTGGCGCTCGTCGCGGCCGGTACGGTTCGCAATTCTGTCGAGCGCGCCATAGACGATCCGTTCGGCGACCGATTTCTTGCCGCTCAACATGACCATGTTGACGAATCTCGCCAGCATTTCGTTGCCGTACTTGGGATCGGGCAGTATCGGGCGACGCGGCGCCTTGCTTCGTCTTGACATTGGTCGATCTCGACGCGAATCAGCTCTTCGGCCGCTTGGTGCCGTACTTCGAACGCCCTCTGCGGCGGTCGCTGACGCCGGCGCAATCGAGCGTGCCGCGTACGATGTGATAGCGGACGCCCGGCAAATCCTTGACGCGGCCGCCGCGTATCAGCACGACCGAGTGCTCCTGCAGGTTATGTCCCTCGCCGCCGATATAGCTCGTCACCTCGAAACCGTTCGTGAGACGCACGCGGGCGACCTTGCGCATTGCCGAGTTGGGTTTCTTGGGCGTCGTCGTGTAGACGCGCGTGCACACGCCGCGCTTTTGCGGCGATGCGCCGAGCGCGGGAACGCTGCTCTTCGCGCGTTTCGTCGACCGCGGCTTGCGGACGAGTTGATTAGTGGTCGCCATGTGACTTGCCCAAACCCTCTGTCGTGCTCTGTCGGCGCGCTCAAGCTGCGCCACGCAATTGATAAAAAGTAAAAGCGGCCCGCTGCCGCTTCCGGCATCCGAGCCATTGCAGTTTCCCTGGTACGGGCTGACTTCCGAGCCCCCAAGGTGCGCCGGCGGCAACCGCCCGGCGCCGAATCCCCGCTGCACTTTAGGGAGAGCGACGACCGGCGTCAACCGATCGGCGCCCCTTTTGTGCTCGATATCAGCTTGCCGGCACCTCCTCGGCCACTTCCTCGGCGGGCTCCGGCGCCGCGGGCGACGCAGGTTCGACTTTCTGCGCCTCGGCCGTGTCCCCGCTGGCCGCATCGAGCTCCGCGAGTTCGTCGGCGAGGATGTCTTCCTGAGTCCTGCGGCGTTCCTCGTGGTAAGCGTTGCCCGTACCAGCCGGAATCAGGCGCCCGACGATGACGTTCTCCTTGAGCCCTCTGAGGTCGTCCTGCAGCCCGCGGACGGCCGCTTCGGTCAGTACGCGCGTGGTTTCCTGGAACGACGCGGCGGAAATGAACGACTCGGTCGCAAGCGATGCCTTCGTGATGCCGAGCAGCACGGGCTCGAATCGCGCGGGTTCCCCGTCTTCGGCCTCGGCGGTCTGGTTGATCTCGAGCACACGGGCGCGATCAAGCTGCTCGCCGCGCAACAGGCGCGTGTCTCCGGAGTCCGCAATCTCCGCCTTGCGCAGCATCTGCCGGATGATGACCTCGATGTGCTTGTCGTTGATCTTCACGCCCTGCAGCCGGTAGACGTCCTGAATCTCGCGAACGAGATAATCCGCGAGACTCTCGATGCCCTGCAGTCGCAGGATGTCGTGGGGATTCGGCTCGCCGTCGGCGATGATCTCGCCGCGCATGACCTTCTCACCCTCGAACACGTTCAGATGGCGCCACTTCGGGATCAGGTCCTCGTGCTGCTCGCCGTCCTCGTCAGTAATGACGAGGCGCCGCTTGCCCTTGGTTTCCTTGCCGAAGCTCACTGTGCCCGTGTGCTCGGCGAGAATCGCGGGATCCTTCGGTCGGCGCGCCTCGAAGAGGTCGGCGACGCGAGGCAGACCGCCCGTGATGTCGCGCGTCTTGGTCGTTTCCTGCGGCAGCCGCGCGAGCACGTCGCCGACCGTGACCCGCGCGCCGTCCGCCATGCTGATCACCGCACCCGCGGGCAGCGTGTAGGCCGCCGGGATGTCGGTATTCGGGAACAACAGGGGCTCGCCCTCGCCGTCGACCAGCTTCGCCGTCGGGCGGTAATCGGAGCTGCCGCGATGGGCGGCATCGAGCACGACAATGTTCGTCAGACCGGTGACATCGTCGACCTGCGTCGCGACCGTGACTCCGTCGATGAAATCCTCGAACTGCAGATGACCCGCCACCTCCGTGACGACCGGATGCGTATGCGGGTCCCAGCTCGCGACGAGCTGGCCGGCCTCAACCTTCGCGCCGTCCCCGACCGCCAACTGCGCGCCGTAGGGAATCTTGTAGCGCTCCCGTTCCCGACCGAATTCGTCGATGACGGCAATCTCGCCGGACCGCGAGGTCGTGATCAGGTGGCCGCGCTCTTCATGCTCGATGGTCTTGATGTTGACCATCCGAATCGTGCCCTTGCTTTTGATCTCGACGCTGTCCGAAGCTGCCGACCGTGACGCCGCGCCGCCAATGTGGAAGGTGCGCATGGTGAGCTGCGTACCGGGCTCGCCGATCGACTGCGCCGCGATGACGCCGACGGCCTCGCCGCGATTGACGCGGTGCCCGCGCGCGAGATCGCGGCCGTAGCACTGGGCGCAGACGCCGTATTGCGTCTCGCAGGTGATCGGCGAACGCACGAGCAACTGATCCACCGAGTGTTTTTCAAGCGTACGGACGGCCCTCTCGTCGAGCAGGGCACCGGCCTCGAGCACTCGCTCCTCCGTTCCGGGCGCGAGCACGTCGGCCGCGGCGACGCGTCCGAGCACGCGCTCGCGCAGCGGCTCGACGATGTCGCCGCCTTCGACGAGCGGCGTCATGAGCAGCCCCGTTTCCGTGCCGCAATCGTCTTCCGTCACCGCAAGATCCTGGGCCACGTCGACGAGTCGGCGCGTCAGGTAACCGGAGTTGGCGGTCTTGAGCGCCGTGTCGGCCAGACCCTTGCGTGCGCCGTGCGTGGAAATGAAGTACTGCAGGACATCGAGCCCCTCGCGGAAGTTCGCCGTGATCGGCGTTTCGATGATCGAGCCGTCGGGCTTGGCCATGAGGCCGCGCATTCCGGCAAGCTGCCTGATCTGAGCGGCCGATCCTCGCGCACCGGAGTCAGCCATCATGTAGATCGAGTTGAACGACTCCTGTTCGGCCGGCTTCCCGGCGGCATCCATGACCGATTCGACGCCAAGCTGTTGCATCATCGCCTTGGCGACCTGGTCATTCGTTCGCGACCAGATATCGACAACCTTGTTGTAGCGCTCGCCGTCCGTCACCAGGCCCGCAGCGTACTGGTCCTGGATGTCCTTGACCTCACCCTCGGCGAGCCCGAGGATGGTCGACTTCTCGCCTGGAACGACCATGTCGTCGACGCCGAACGAGACGCCGGACTTCGTCGCGTAGCCGAAGCCCATGTACATGAGCTGGTCGGCAAAGACGACGGTCTCCTTGAGGCCGAGTTGGCGGTAGCAGGCGTTGATCACTTCGGAGATTGCCCGCTTGTTCATCGGCTTGTTGATCACGCTGAACGACAGGCCGTCGGGCAGGATCTCCGACAGCACGCTCCTGCCGGCAGTCGTCTCGACGATCTGCGACTGGATGTCGCCGTTCTCGTCCGTTTCCCGGATCCGGACCTTGACCGAGGCGTGCAAATCCAGCGTACCGGACTCGTAGGCACGGTGAACCTCCTCGAGGTCTGCGAACACCATCCCTTCGCCGCGTACGTTGACGCTGGTGCGCGTCAGGTAATAGAGCCCGAGCACGACATCCTGCGACGGGACGATGATCGGCTCGCCGTTGGCGGGCGACAGGATGTTGTTGCTCGACATCATGAGGACGCGCGCCTCGAGCTGGGCTTCGAGCGACAGCGGCACGTGCACGGCCATCTGGTCGCCGTCGAAGTCGGCGTTGAACGCGGTGCACACGAGCGGGTGAAGCTGGATCGCCTTGCCTTCGATCAGCACCGGCTCGAAAGCCTGGATGCCGAGCCGGTGCAGCGTCGGCGCACGGTTCAGCATGACGGGGTGCTCGCGGATGACCTGCTCGAGGATGTCCCAGACCTCGGGACCTTCGCGCTCGACGAGCCGCTTTGCGGCCTTGATGGTCGTCGCCTCGCCGCGCAGTTGAAGCTTGGCGAAGATGAACGGCTTGAAAAGCTCAAGCGCCAGCTTCTTCGGCAGCCCGCACTGGTGCAGCTTCAGCGTCGGCCCGACGACGATGACCGAGCGGCCCGAATAGTCGACGCGCTTGCCGAGCAGGTTCTGCCGGAACCGGCCCTGCTTGCCCTTGATCATGTCGGCGAGCGATTTGAGCGGGCGCTTGTTCGTGCCGGTAATCGCACGGCCCCGGCGGCCGTTGTCGAGCAATGCGTCGACGGCTTCCTGCAGCATGCGCTTCTCGTTGCGCACGATGATGTCGGGCGCATTGAGTTCGAGAAGCCGGCGCAGGCGATTGTTGCGATTGATGACGCGGCGGTAGAGGTCATTGAGGTCCGACGTCGCGAAGCGGCCGCCGTCGAGCGGAACCAGCGGCCTGAGATCCGGCGGCAGCACCGGGAGCACCGTCATGACCATCCACTCGGGCCGGTGGGTGGAGTCCATGAACGACTCGAGCAGTCTCAGGCGCTTGGACAGGCGCTTGATCTTGGTCTCGGAGTTCGTCGCGTCGATGTCGTCGCGAACGCCCGCGATCTCGGCTTCAAGATCCATGGAAATGAGCAGGTCGCGCACCGCTTCGGCGCCCATGCGGGCGTCGAACTCGTCGCCGTACTGCTCCATCGCTTCGAGATAGGTCTCGTCCGTCAGCAACTGGCCTCGTTCGAGCGGGGTCATGCCGGGCTCGACGACGACAAAGGCCTCAAAATAGAGGATGCGCTCGATCTCGCGCAGCGTCATGTCGAGCATGAGGCCGATCCGCGACGGCAGGGACTTCAGAAACCAGATATGGGCGACCGGGCTTGCGAGTTCGATGTGTCCCATCCGCTCGCGGCGGACCTTCGTCTGCGTGACCTCGACGCCGCACTTCTCGCAGACGACGCCGCGATGCTTGAGCCGCTTGTACTTGCCGCACAGGCACTCGTAGTCCTTGATCGGGCCGAAGATCTTCGCGCAGAAGAGCCCGTCGCGCTCCGGCTTGAAGGTGCGGTAGTTGATCGTCTCGGGCTTTCTGACCTCGCCATACGACCAGGAACGGATCATGTCCGGGGACGCAAGGCCAATCTTGATGAGGTCGAAATCCTCGATCAGGTTCTGTTGCTTGAACAGCTTCAGTAGATCCTTCATGGAGCGTCACCTGCCGCAATAGCTTTGTCGTAAACGATGTACGTGGACTCGAGCATCGGACCGGCCACGATCAGGTCGCCTGCTCAAGATCGATGTTGATCCCGAGCGAGCGAATCTCCTTGACCAGGACATTGAACGATTCGGGCATCCCGGCCTGCATCGCGTGCGTGCCGTCGACGATGTTCTTGTACATTTTCGTTCGGCCCTGCACGTCGTCGGACTTGACCGTCAACATTTCCTGCAAGGTGTAGGCCGCGCCATAGGCTTCGAGCGCCCAGACCTCCATCTCGCCGAATCGCTGTCCGCCGAACTGCGCCTTGCCGCCGAGCGGCTGCTGGGTCACGAGGCTGTACGGCCCCGTGGAACGCGCATGCATCTTGTCGTCGACGAGATGGTTGAGCTTGAGCATGTACATGTAGCCGGTCGTGATCGGCCGGTCGAAGGGCTCGCCGGTGCGGCCATCGACCAGCATCGCCTGACCGGACCGTGGCAGGCCCGCCATCTCGAGCAGGTGCTTGATCTCGTCCTCCTGGGCGCCGTCAAACACCGGCGTTGCGATCGGCACGCCGCGTCCCAGGTTGCCCGCAAGCTCCTGAACCTCCTCGTCATCGAGGCTGTCGAGCTCAACCTTCTGGCCGCCCGTTTCGTTGTAGATCTGTCCCAGGAACTCGCGCAGCGACGACGTGTTCTCGCCGGACGCGACCATCTCGCCGATCTTGAGCCCGAGGCCCTTGGCGGCCCAGCCGAGATGGGTCTCGAGCACCTGGCCGACGTTCATGCGCGACGGCACCCCGAGCGGGTTCAGCACGATGTCGACGGGCGTGCCGTCTTCCATGTACGGCAGGTCTTCGACGGGTACGATCATCGAAATGACACCCTTGTTGCCGTGCCGTCCGGCCATCTTGTCGCCGGGCTGGATGCGCCGCTTCACGGCCAGGTAGACCTTGACCATCTTGAGCACGCCTGGCGCGAGATCGTCGCCCGCGGTGATCTTCTGGCTCTTTTCCTCAAAGCGCCGCTCGAACTCTTCGCGCTGCGAGCGCAGCCGTTCGGCCGCGTGCTCGAGCTGGCTGTTGGCCTCGTCGTTCTTGAGACGAACGGCGAACCACTCGTCGCGGGGCAAACCACCGAGATAACCCTTCGTGATCTTGCCGCCGGCCTTCAGTCCCTCCGGCCCGCCGAGCGCCACCTTGTTCAGCAACAGCTTTTCGACGCGCTGGTAGATATCGTCCTCGAGAATTCGCTGCTGGTCGTCGAGATCCTTGCGGACCGCTTCGATTTCATGCTGTTCGATGGCGAGCGCCCTTTCGTCCTTTTCGATGCCGTCGCGGGTGAACACGCGCACGTCAATGACGGTGCCGTCCATCCCCGGCGGGACGCGCAGAGAGGTATCCTTCACATCCGAAGCCTTCTCGCCGAAGATCGCGCGCAGCAGCTTCTCCTCCGGCGTAAGCTGGGTTTCCCCTTTCGGGGTCACCTTGCCGACGAGAATGTCGCCCGCACGGACCTCCGCTCCGATGAACGCGATGCCGGACAGGTCGAGCTTGGTCAGTGCGGCGTCGCCGACGTTCGGAATATCGGCGGTCACTTCCTCGGGCCCGAGCCTCGTGTCGCGTGCGACGCAGGTCAGCTCCTCGATGTGGATCGTCGTGAACCGGTCCTCCTCGACGACGCGCTCGGAGATCAGGATCGAATCCTCGAAGTTGTAGCCGTTCCAGGGCATGAACGCGACGAGCAGGTTCTGGCCGAGCGCCAGCTCGCCCATGCTCGTCGAGGGGCCGTCGGCGAGCACGTCGTTGCGGGCGATCGCGTCGCCGCCCTTGACGAGCGGGCGCTGATTGATGCACGTGTTCTGGTTCGAGCGCGTGTACTTGGTCAGGTTGTAGATGTCGACACCCGACTCGCCGGCCGTCGTTTCGTCGTCATTGACGCGCACGACGATGCGCGACGCGTCGACCGAGTCGACGACGCCGCCGCGCCTGGCGATGACAGCCACGCCGGAATCGACAGCGACCGCGCGCTCCATGCCCGTGCCGACGAGCGGAGTCTCCGTGCGCAGAGTCGGGACCGCCTGGCGCTGCATGTTCGATCCCATCAGGGCCCGGTTCGCGTCGTCGTGTTCGAGAAACGGAATCAGTGACGCCGCCACGGAGACGATCTGCTTGGGCGACACATCCATGTACTGGATTCGGTCGGCGGGATACAGGGCGAACTCGTTCTGGTGGCGGCAGGAGACGAGTTCGTCGGTGAACTCACCCTCCGGGCTCAGGTTCGCGTTGACCTGGGCGATGACGAACTGGCCTTCCTCGATCGCCGACAGATAATCGATCTGACCTGACACCTTGCCGTCGATGACCTTCCTGTAGGGCGTTTCGAGAAAGCCGTACTCGTTGGTCCGCGCATAGACGGCGAGGGAGTTGATCAGGCCGATGTTCGGCCCTTCCGGCGTCTCGATCGGACACACGCGCCCGTAGTGCGTCGGATGCACGTCGCGCACCTCGAACCCGGCCCGCTCGCGAGTCAGGCCGCCCGGGCCGAGCGCTGACACGCGCCGCTTGTGGGTGACCTCCGAAAGCGGATTGTTCTGGTCCATGAACTGCGAGAGCTGGCTTGAACCGAAAAACTCCTTGACCGCCGCGGCAACGGGCTTGGCGTTGATCATTTCCTGCGGCATGAGCCCTTCGGACTCCGCCAGCGTCAGACGTTCCTTGACGGCCCGTTCGACGCGGACCAGGCCGATCCGGAAGGCGTTCTCGGACATCTCGCCCACGCTTCGGATCCGGCGATTGCCGAGGTGGTCGATATCGTCGACCGAGCCGTAGCCGTTGCGGATGTCGATCAGGGTCTTCAGCACCTCGATGATGTCTTCCTTGCTGAGGATTCCGTCGCCATTGGACTGCTGCCGCCCGACCCTGCGGTTGAACTTCATGCGCCCGACAGCCGACAGGTCGTAGCGTTCGGGATTGAAAAACAGGTTCTGGAACAGATTCTCGGCCGCCTCCTTCGTTGGCGGCTCGCCCGGACGCATCATTCTGTAGATCTCGACCAGCGCTTCGAGCTTCGTGTTTGTCGAGTCGATCCTGAGCGTGTTCGAGACATAGGGCCCGCGGTCAAGATCGTTGACGAACAGCGTCTCGATCATGTCGGCGCCGGACTCCATGAGCTGCTCGATCAGCTCACCCGTCAACTCGTCGTTCGCATTGGCCAGCAACTCGCCTGTCTCGGTGTCGATGACATCGTGAGCGAGAATCTTGCCGACGAGATACTCCACGGGCACGTCGAGCTCTTTGACCTCGGCCTTCTCCAGGTCGCGCACGTGGCGCAGCGTGATCCGCCGGTCCTTCTCGACGATCATCTTTCGGCCGACCTTGATGTCGAAGCCCGCGGTCTCGCCCTTGAGACGCTCCGGTATCAGGTGCAGCCGGATGCCCTTCTTCGATACGGAGAAGGTGTTCTTTTCGAAGAACAGGTCGAGGATGTCCTGATTCGAGTAATCGAGCGCACGCAGCATGATGCTGACGGGCAGCTTGCGGCGCCGGTCGATCCGGACGAACAGGCAATCCTTCGCGTCAAACTCGAAATCGAGCCAGGACCCGCGATAGGGGATGACCCGCGCGGAAAACAGCAGTTTCCCGGATGAGTGCGTCTTGCCCTTGTCATGATCAAAGAAAACGCCGGGCGAGCGATGCAACTGTGAAACGATGACTCTCTCGGTACCGTTGATCACGAAAGTCCCGTGATCGGTCATGAGCGGCATTTCGCCGAGGTAGACCTCCTGCTCGCGAATGTCCTTGACCTTTTTCTTCGGTCCGGAAACTTCCCTGTCGTAGATCACGAGCCTGACGAGCACGCGCAGCGGCGCGGCGTAGGTCATCCCGCGCAGTTGGCATTCCTTGACATCGAATACGGGCTCGCCGAGCCGGTATGCGACGTATTCGAGCGCCGCGTTGCCGGAGTAGCTGACGATCGGGAACACGCTCCTGAAGGCCGCGTGCAGCCCGGTCTCATCGCGTTCCCCTGCGGGCACGTCGACCTGCAGAAAGCGCTGGTAGGAGTCGATCTGGATCGAAAGGAGATAGGGAACGTCGAGTATCCCCGGAAGCTTCCCGTAGTCCTTTCGAATGCGTTTCTTCTCGGTAAACGAATAAGCCATTGCCAACTACTCCGAAATGTAGTGGATCAGGCAGCCGAGCACGGCGGCACCTGCGCTGCCGCACACGTACGCTGGCCTGAATTGAGAACGGGAACGCCCGCCCCTGCGGCATGCCGCGGAGCGCTGATCGTGCAACACCGGCGACGCCGCGTCACTTGATCTCGACGCTGGCGCCTGCTTCCTCGAGTTGCTTCTTGAGCTCCTCGGCTTCGTCCTTCGTTACAGCCTGCTTGACCGCGCCGGGCACGCTCTCGACGAGGTCCTTCGACTCCTTGAGGCCCAGGCCCGTAGCGGCCCTGACGACCTTGATGACGGCAACCTTGGTCGAACCGAACGAGGTCATCACCACGTCGAATTCGGTCTGTTCCTCGACCTCGGCCGCTTCGGCCCCCGCACCGGGCACCGCGGCGACCGCGACGGGCGCTGCCGCCGACACGCCCCACTGTTCCTCGAGCGACTTGACGAGCTCGACGATCTCCATGACCGGCTTGTTGCTCAGTGCCTCGATCAGCTCTTCGTTGGACAAAGCCATGATTATCACTCCTCAACAGATAACGATTACCTGAAACCAAAACTCCAACCCACCAGGTCTGCTCGCTGCGCGGACGCAGCGTGCGCCGAGATGCGGTCGTTCGATTACGCTTCCCCTGTCTGCTCGCTGCGCGCCTGCAGCGTGCGCGCCAGCATCGCGGCGGGCTCGGCGAGCGTACGCACGAGTTGCGATGCGGGCGCCATGAATGTTGCAAGCAAGGTCGCACGCGCCTCGTCGAGCGTCGGCAGCGAGGCGACCCGATCCAGAGCGTCCTGCGCGTAGAGCTCGCCGCCGACCGACACGGCCACGGTCACGAGCTTTTCGTGTTCCTTGGCGAAACTCTTGATCACCCGGGCCGCCGCACCGGGATCGTCGCGGGAAAAGGCCAGCAGCAACGGACCCTTCAAACTCTCCTGCATGCACTGAAAGTCGGTGCCTTCGACCGCACGTTTGGCGAGCGTGTTCTTCACGACTTTCAGATAGACATCGGCGTTGCGCGCTTCGGCGCGCAGATCCGTCATTTCCGACACGGTCAGCCCGCGATACTCGGCCGCGACCGCGGATAGCGCCGACGCGGCCACGGTGTTGACCTCGGCGACCAGCGCCTTCTTGGCTTCGATGTTCAGCGGCATACTCTCACTCCCGGCAGAGGCGGAAGACACTCTGTGTTCGCTCGGCTCCCGGCCTCATGTTTTCGGTCCCGGGCACGTCGGCCGGAACTCGGTCACGCGGTCAGTTTCCCGGCGCCACCGTGGACTGGTCCACCACCAGCCCCGGCCCCATCGTCGAAGAAACTGCAACCTGTTTCATGTAGACCCCCTTGGACGACGCGGGCTTTGCCTTGTTCAGGTCTGCCAGCAGCGCCGCGAGATTTTCCTTGAGCGCGTCAACCTCGAAGTCGACGTTGCCGATCGGACAGTGCACGGTGCCCGCGCGATCCGTGCGGTAGCGGACCTGGCCGGCCTTGGCGTTCCTGACGGCCGCAGCCACGTCGGGCGTGACCGTGCCCACCTTCGGGTTCGGCATGAGCCCGCGCGGCCCGAGGATCCTGCCGAGCTTGCCGACGACGCGCATCGCATCCGGACTCGCGATGACTACGTCGAAATTGAGCTCGCCGCCCTGGATGGTCTCGGCAAGGTCATCCATTCCGACGATGTCCGCGCCGGCCTCGGTCGCGGCCTCGGCGTTGGCGCCCTGCGCGAATACCGCGACCCTGACTTCCTTGCCCGTACCGTGCGGCAGCACGGTCGAGCCGCGCACCACCTGATCGGACTTGCGCGGGTCGACGCCCAGATTCACCGAGACATCGATGGACTCGACGAATTTCGCGCCCGCGAGCTCCTTGACCAGTCCGAAGGCTTCGTCAGCCTCGTAGGCCTTGCCCTTCTCGAAGCGCTCTGCCCGTGCCTTGCGGGCCTTGCTCAAGTTCGCCACTTACAGCCCCTCCACTTCGAGACCCATGCTGCGGGCGCTGCCGGCGATGATCCGCACGGCGGCGTCGAGGTTCGCGGCGTTGAGGTCGGGATCCTTGAGCCGCGCAATCTCCTCGAGCTGTTCACGGGTCACGGTGCCGACCTTCAGCGAATTCGGCGTGCCGCTGCCCTTGGCGACTCCGGCAGCCTTCTTCAACAGCACCGCCGCGGGCGGCGTCTTCGTGATGAACGTGAAGCTTCGGTCGCTGTATACGGAAACCACGACCGGCACGGGCATGCCCTGCTCGGTGTTCTGCGTTGCGGCATTGAACGCCTTGCAGAACTCCATGATGTTCACGCCGTGCTGACCGAGCGCCGGACCGACCGGCGGGCTCGGGTTGGCCTGCCCTGCCGGGACCTGCAACTTGATATAGGTTTCTATTTTCTTCGCCATCTGCCTGCTCGATTTCCTAAGCCTTCTCCACCTGGCCGAAGTCCAGGTCTACGGGAGTGGACCTGCCGAGAATCTGCACGGCGACCCTGACCTTGCTCTTGTCGTAATTCACCTGCTCGACGACGCCGTTGAAATCGTTGAACGGCCCGTCCGTGACGCGGACCACCTCGCCCGGTTCGAACAGCACCTTCGGCCGCGGCTTGTCGACGCCCTCCTGCACCCTGTTCAGGATCGCATCCGCCTCGCTCTCGCTGATCGGAGCGGGCTTGTCGCTGCTGCCGCCGATGAAGCCGAGCACCTTCGGCACTTCCTTCACGAGATGCCAGGTCGAGTCCGTCATCTCCATCTGTACGAGCACGTAGCCCGGGAAGAACTTGCGCTCGCTCCTGCGCTTTTGCCCTTCGCGCATCTCGACGACTTCCTCGGTCGGCACGAGAATCTGCCCGAACCTTTCCTCGAGTCCGTATCTCTTTATGCGTTCCTCCAAAGACGACTTGACCTTGTGCTCGTAGTTGGAATACGCATGTACCACGTACCATTGCAGCGCCATGCGCTCAGCCTCCCTGGCCGGTAACCAGCGTCGTGAACCAGAGCAGGAAAAGGTCGAGCAGCCAGAAGAAAACTCCCATGATCGATGCGAAGAGCAGGACGATTCCGGTCGTCTGGATTGCTTCCTCGCGCGTCGGCCAGACGACTTTCCTGAGTTCCACCCGCGATCCCTGGATGAACTTCCAGAGGGTTTGTCCCTGGACCGACTGGAATGCGACCCAGACGGACACGCCAAACGCGACGAGCACGCCGACGGCTCGCAGCAACGCCGACTCGTTCGCGTAGTAGTAGTAACCGACGATGCTCCCGATCAGGATGGCCAGAGCCAGAAAAATCTTGATCGTGTCGACAAAAGTCGGTTCGTTCTCAAATTTCGCGTCCATGATCCCAGGACTCAAATGTGTTCAATGCGCTTCGTATCTGTGCAGCAGCCAGCGTCGCCAACCCGGGTTGGCAGGCCAGGAGGGACTCGAACCCCCAACCTGCGGTTTTGGAGACCGCTGCTCTGCCAATTGAGCTACTGGCCTTGAGTTTTCCTCTGGCCCGGGCGTGAGGCCGCGGTTATTCGATGACCTTTGCGACCACGCCGGCGCCGACGGTCCGACCGCCCTCGCGGATCGCAAACCGCAACCCTTCCTCCATCGCGATCGGCGCATGCAGGTCCACCTTCATCTGCACGTTGTCGCCCGGCATCACCATCTCCGTCGCCTCCGGCAACTCCACAGCGCCCGTCACGTCCGTCGTCCGAAAATAAAACTGCGGCCGATATCCCTTGAAAAACGGCGTGTGTCGGCCGCCCTCTTCCTTCGTCAATATGTACACCTCGCACTCGAACTTCGTGTGCGGCGTGATCGACCCCGGCTTCGCCAACACCTGACCGCGCTCCACTTCGTCTCGCTTCGTGCCGCGCAGCAACACGCCCACGTTGTCGCCCGCCTGACCCTGGTCAAGCAGCTTCCTGAACATCTCCACGCCCGTGCAGGTCGTCTTCTCCGTCTCCTTGATCCCGACGATCTCCACCTCTTCGCCCATCTTCACCACGCCGCGCTCCACACGCCCCGTCACCACCGTGCCCCGGCCCGAGATCGAGAACACGTCCTCGATCGGCATCAGGAACGCCCCGTCAATCAACCGCTCCGGAATCGGGATGTACTCGTCCATCGCCTCCACCAGCGCCGTCACGCTCTGCGTGCCCAGCTCCGAATCGTCACCCTCCAGCGCCTTCAGCGCGCTGCCCGTCACGATCGGCGTGTCGTCGCCGGGAAACTCGTACGTCGACAACAGATCGCGGACCTCAAGCTCCACCAGCTCCAGCAACTCCTCGTCGTCCACCATGTCGGCCTTGTTCAGGTACACCACCATGTACGGCACGCCCACCTGACGCGCCAAAAGAATGTGCTCGCGCGTCTGCGGCATCGGCCCGTCCGCCGCCGACACCACCAGAATCGCGCCGTCCATCTGCGCCGCACCCGTGATCATGTTCTTCACGTAGTCCGCGTGACCCGGACAGTCCACGTGCGCGTAGTGCCGGCTCTCGCTCTCGTACTCCACATGCGCCGTCGCAATCGTGATGCCCCGCGCCTTCTCTTCCGGCGCCTTGTCAATCTCGTCAAACTCCGTGATCTCGCCGCCGTGCTTCGCCGCCATCACCATCGTCAACGCCGCCGTCAGCGTCGTCTTGCCATGATCCACGTGCCCGATCGTCCCCACGTTCACATGGGGCTTCGTCCTCTCAAATTTCGACTTGGCCATCGAGATCGCTCCTGCTACTTCGTGACTTGCGTGCGACTGGCGCGCCGGTTGCCGGCTGCAGCATCAGGACACGCATCAATATGAAAACGAGTACTCGCTTAACTTGTTGAATGTGCACAACCGTGGAGCCCACAACCGGACTTGAACCGGTGACCTCTTCCTTACCAAGGAAGTGCTCTACCGCTGAGCTATGTGGGCAGTGAAGAAACCGGCGTCAAACCTCAACTCTCACCCAACCATGACTCAGTAATCCGCCGTGAAACAGAAGTGGCGGTTGACTCCAATCCCTTCCCGTCATCTGTCCAAATGGAGCGGGTGAGCGGAATCGAACCGCCATCATCAGCTTGGAAGGCTGAGGTTCTACCCTTGAACTACACCCGCCTTTCCAGCCGTCCTTCCCCTCGCAAATGGTGGAGGGGGTAGGATTCGAACCTACGAAGGCATAGCCAGCAGATTTACAGTCTGCCCCCGTTGACCGCTTGGGTACCCCTCCGCAGACACAAGCAGCGTATTGTCTGATTTCGGCCAAAACGTGTCAACAACTTGAGGTGCCCGTTTCAATCCGAAGCTGGCCATGTCGCTCACCGGCCGAAAATGTACTGTCATCCCGGCTGAACCGGCTCGCAGCTACCGTGAACGGATCGGCTTGCTGGAGCCAGCAAGACCCTCCGGACGTGCGGCACGACGACTACCGCCGGCGTCGCGATGCGCGTCGGAACAGTCTTTCGAGACGATCGGCTCAAGCGTACCTTGCGATAGAGCCAAACGATCTCCGAATCGGTCCTGAGACCCACGGGCAGGCAGATCGGGAGCCCGGCCCGCTGTGTAATGGCCGACCGCTCTGCGATGGTATATTCCCCGCCTTGAGGACCCGCAGATTCGCAGCGGAACTGCTCCACCACGTTGTACAGGAAACGCACCATGAAGCTTCATCGAATTGCCATGCTGCCCGTCGCCGCGGGCTGGCTCGCCGCTACGTCCACGAGCGCACAGCAGACGGACGTGGCCGGCCTCAACGAACGGTACAAGGATCCCGAGCTGCAGGTCGAAGTCTGGGCCGACCGCTTCGAGTCCGAGGGCCGGGAGGTGTTCGACTTCCGCGAGGAGATCGTCGCGTCGATCGGACTTGAGCCCGGTCAGGCCATCGCCGATGTCGGCGCCGGAACGGGCCTGTACGAGCCGCTTTTCGCGGCGGCCGTCGGCACGGAGGGCTCGGTCTACGCGGTCGATATCGTGCCGCGGTTCATCGAGTACATCGCAACGAAGGCCGCCGAACAGAACCTGACCCAGATCACGACGATACTCGGCGACGACCGCTCGACCGGACTTGCGGAAGGCTCGGTGGACGTCGTCTTCGTCTGCGACACCTACCATCACTTCGAGGACCACGAGGCCATGCTCGCGTCGATCCACCAGTCCCTGCGGCCCGGAGGCAAGTTCGTCGTGGTCGATTACGAACGCATCGAGCCCAGGATCGAGCACATCCGCGCGGACAAGGCGCAGTTCACGGCCGAAATCGAAGCGAACGGCTTTCGCCTGACCGAGGAAGTCGAAATCGAGGGCATGGAGGAGAACTACGTCCTCCACTTCGATCGCATCTAAGCGTGCGCACGACGGTGGCTGTAGCCGAGGTTGTAAACGTGTGCCCGTTTCCGCGCCGGGAAGACGATAGGCTACCGGGCCGAGTTTCCGCATACGAATGAGCCCTTGCGTGTATCCGTTACCGATCCCGTTACAGCGCCAGTGACTTCCGCTGTACTACTTGCGTAACGGACGACTCGGGCGTTCTCAAGATGCGAGCGCATCCGCTGGGGCCATTGACCCTCGCCGCCCTCGTCGTCGCGAACATGATCGGCGCGGGCATCTTCACGACGTCGGGCTTCGCACTCGGGGATCTCGGTTCACCGCTGCAGGTGCTCGCTGCCTGGTTCATCGGCGGCCTGCTCGCGCTCTGCGGCGCAATGAGCTACGGCACGCTCGCACGCCTCGTGCCGGCATCCGGCGGCGAATACCTGTATCTGTCGCGTAACCTGCATCCGCGCGCCGGCTTCATCGCCGGCTGGGTATCGCTGCTGGCCGGTTTCGTCGGCGCGATCGCCTACGCGGCCATCACGTTCTCGGTCTATGTGGCGCCCGTGGACTCCGAATCCTACGCGTCGCAGTGGATTGCGACCTCGGTCATCGCGGTCGCAGCCATGCTGCACGCGTTCAGGCTCAGGCAGGGCGCCTGGGTCCAGAACCTCGCCGTCGCGCTCAAGCTCGTCCTCATCGGCGGCTTCTGCGCGTTCGCCGTCGGCGTCGTCGGCTTTGACGACTGGCAGGGACTGAACGAGATGGGCGAACGCTCTGAGCTCGTGCCGCCGTTCTCGATCGCGGCGTTCGCCCTCACGCTCATGTGGATCTCGTTCAGCTACTCCGGCTTCAACGCGGCGGTCTACATCGCGGGCGAAGTCCCGGTCGCGAAGAAGCTCGTGCCGCGCGGCCTGCTGCTCGGCACCTTCGTGACGATGCTCGTCTATCTGGCGCTCAACGCCGTGTTCGTGCTGGCAGCGCCGTACGACGCCATCGCCTTCCAGGAGGATGTCGCCGCGGCCGCCGCCCAGGCTATCGGCGGGGACAGGCTCGCGATCGCTGTTCGTATCGTGATCGCGATTGCGCTCTTCACCTCCGTATCGGCCATGACGATGGTCGGACCCCGCGTCTACGCCAAGATGGCCGACGACGGCCTGATGCCGCGCGCGCTCAGGCTCAAGGGCGAAACGCCGATGGTGTCCGTGCTCATGCAGTCGGCGCTCGCGATCGTCGTCGTCTGGATCGCCGGTCTCAGGGAGCTGCTCTCTTATCTCGGTTTCACGCTCGCGCTGTGCACGGCCGCGACTGTGGCAACGCTCTTCGTCGTTGCACGCCGACAGCCCCGGATCGCCAGGGCTCTGCCGGGATATCCCTGGGCGCCGCTCGTGTTTGTGAGCTTCACGCTGTTGTTCGCTGCGCTTGCCGCGACGCAGAGTCCGTGGGAGATGGCGGCGGCGTTGGCTACGTTGGTGTCGGGGTTGTTGCTTTATGCGGGGGCGCGGAGGTTTTCGGGCGACGATACGATCTGATATCTGCGCCGTGTCGCTCGTTACTTGACTATCGCCCGTTAACAGGCGCCCCGGCACCCGGTTACCCGGCACCCGCACCGTTCGCGGCCCGATTCCGTCTCGGGCCGTCAACCGCTCTGACTGGCATGCGGTTCGATCGCGCAATAACCATGCGATTCTTCATGAAACGGCCCATTGACGAAGATTTGATCGCCGTAATAGGCTCGTGGCATGAAAAACGGTCGCCTCGATCGCGCCCTGCTGATCTCGATTCTCGCCGCAGTCGCCGGCCTGTATTGGCAACCGTTCAGCATGAACCAACGGCTCTCCGGCGACATCGCGGACGTCAGCGAGCGGCTGCCCCGCGTCGAGACGCATCTTGTGTACATCGCCCCGGGTGCTGCCGGCCCCGCCCTCGAACAAACGCCAAACGACTGAATTCAAGCTTCCGGACGCAGCCGCTGAAGCGGCAGCCGCAAGACCCTGACGCCGTCGAGTTCACCGATTTAGAGAAGGTCGTCGAAACAAGAGTCCGCGGCCGGGTTCCGCTTGGGCGAAAAAAGCCGACGCCTTAAGACGACATACACCGAACTGAGACCGACGAGGTACCGGAAGGAACTACGATGTCCGTGCAGATGGCCCCGGAACGCACCATGCCCCGTGAAATGTCGGCGATTTCTAACAGGGCTGGCACGGTGCCGCTGAGGGGAGCCTCAGGACCGGTCCGCTTTGGCAGACGTGGGCGAGGCGATCTTAGAATGCGGCCGGGGCAGGAACCGCTCGCCCCTGCACGGCGGATCGTCGCCGCGAATTGAGTGGATTGAGACGGTAATCGCCTGACATTCCGACCGTCGGCGCACGCCTGTGAAAGCCAATCGCCGACGGTGGCAAAGCCATTCCTGAATGTGCAATTGTCAGGAGAATACCTATCTGTAAAATCAACTTATGTCTTCGAGCATATTTCGTCGTATCTTCGCAAATGACACACGGTAACCTGACACGCGCAGATTTCTAAACGAATTTCGCAAAGACACCTTGCTAAAGAAGGGAAGATCAAAACCTATCGGATCTCGTGTTCCAATAGCAAATACAACCTCGTAGTCTGAACTCGGAAATAAGCCCTCTTCTGGAAGCTTGTGCGAGTCCGGCAACTTTTGGTTTACCTTCTGCCTGAACTCTATATCTCCCACAGTCAAGAACGCCGAGTTCATGCCTTGATGGAACAAGTGACTCAACACACTTGAGCCACTGTAATTCTTCACATGAATTATTTCTCTTTCGGATGAAAGCAAGTCGCAAAACTCGATCGAACTCGCACCACCACCGTGGAAGATCTGTTTGCGATCCATTAGTACAAAGTTGTCATTGGATTGCGCACAAACGCGTTCGTTATAATCCTGCTCATGTTCGTCGCCCCACACCGGAAGTTGTTTACCGAATGACGGGATTTCATTGATCTCGGCTTGGACGGATGAAACGAAGTTTTGGTAAATATTGTACCAAGCCCCTTCAGTCAAAATGTATGTTTTTCCTCCCAGTGCGACTTCAGCATAGAGGCAATGATACACCGGCCAACTGTTCAACACGGTCGTATCATCATTACCAAATTGAAATATTCTATGCTTTTTCATGTCAGAAATAGACATACTACCGTCCAACGACCACCGTTGGATGTATCCGGTAAGCCGGACATCGTCAACGATCGGCTCACTTTGTTTTTTCGAGTACCTAAACCCTGAGGACTCTTCCCATTTGATAATGTCTGGAATAGCCAACCAGATTTTCGAGTTGGCCGTGGTGTTTAGATTTTCGATTAGCTGTAGCTCCAGGAGTTCGATTTGTTCTGGATCTGTAATCTCAAAGATATTATCGATGAATTCAAAATTGTTCTTGTAAGTTTCCTTTTTGCTCTCTTCGAAACAGCGGCCCAAGAAACCAGGTAGTTGATTCACTGTTATCGGCACTCTAACGCAAATGCTATCCTTGCCTGCAACCTGTTTACCAAACGAACCCTCAAGTGGCGTACCGACAAGTGATCGAAGCAAATCCTTATCAATCTCCAACCCAAATTCCCGTATGTTTACGGGTCGCGTTGATTGTTCATGGGAGAGTTTTCCAAGCGAGTCGAAGGTGCGTTTGTCGAGAAGTCGTATGGTCTCGGGATCTACGATGTTGAGGCACGTCCGAAGGCCGAAACGTGCTTCGATGTAACGCTTGTCGAGGTAGGCATAACCATGACCAAAACACGCAGCAAAATACCGTCCTTCCGCTGGGACAATGAGAACGACACCTACAGACGCTACTGTCAGATTCGAGATCGCTTCTTCGCCGATTGGTAGAAGAAACCAAGCCCATCCCGGTGCATGAGGGTTTGTCTGGGTTACATACAGACGGCCAGGACCGGAGTTCGGAATGTCAATCTCTAATTCCGACATCTTACCTTGTGTAATGATGGGGTCTCCAAGCACGTAACTCGCCTTGAGAAGATACGCGTTCAGCTTGACGGTCTTTGTTTCGCTCACTAACAATACTCCGTTGCGTTTCTACTTTAAATTGCATCGACCCAGGCCTGTGTTGAGTAGAGCGCAAGATCCCACAGCTTGCGCGTAGACTCACGTGCCTGGGGCTCGATCGTTGGCGGTCTAAAACTAGTGCGAACCTTGCAGGCCAATTCCGTCGATCAGCGGTCCATTAATCAGAAACGACGAACTATCCCGCCGCTTCAGACGATACAGACCCTGCGATATCCATTTATCAATCGCGCCGGATTACTGGTTCAACCGAACGGCCACCAAATACTCGATTTCCGCGACATTCCGATGGTTCGGAAGTGAGTCCAGGCCATCGAAAACGCGCTACTGGCCCGAGATTTGCACCATCAAGGTCAATCGTCTTTGGAAATAATATACCCACAATAGCTACACAATCGGTAGTCGTTGGCATCCACGTCACCTGGAACCAATGTGGTGCCGCAGCGCAAGCAATCCCGTTCGAGCACGAATTCGCACCACGCGCACCCATTATCTTCTTCGGTGACGATATAGGTATTAAGCGCGCATTCTGGACACTCCCAAACAGGCTCGTCTCCGCCATCAGTCATTGCAACATAAATTGATTCCCTTAGGAACTCATTGACGACATTCTCAACTAGAGCTTCAGCTGTTATCGCCACTCCGCAGCAACGGCAACGTGCAGCAACGTTATGTTGTTCCGTGTTTTCAGGATCTTCCTGAGCCACTAGTTCTGACTGACATTCGGGGCACGATAGCATTGTGTTTGTTAGTATCCAAGAATGCCAATTCACTTTGTCGAATGAAGCGTGACATTGCTGCCGTTCTTGTTCGAACACTTCTCGTACTTCGAGCATTCTGTCCCAGGCACCGCCCAAGACGCTGGCAGGTTCCTCACGCAGAATTCGAAACAATTGCACCGCGACGGGAAATGCTGTCGCAAGTGCTTCTCGAACAACATCGTGCGATACATTTGGATACCGGTGTTCGACTTCGTTACGGATGCGATTTAATTCCCGCAATGCTTTGTCATCGATTACAAGCCCGAACCCCTTGAAGCGCTTGCCAATTTGAGCGAAGTCAATAGTTCGTTTGGATTCAGGAACAAACTCAACTCCACCGGAGCGATCAGGTACTGGGACGTAAACAGCACCGATAACGTCATTTTCGCCGGCATTCGGTGCCGCACGTACAAGCACTTCCTTTGCCAACAGTAGCAGGCCCGCATATAAGTTACGTGCAGCAGACAACGCTCGCGCAGGATCGCTCTCTTGATAGTCCTCGATTCCGATTCGAATTGACTGGACCGCGTTCGCGTACAGATTCCACATATCAAGCCTCTACTAGAACACACCATAGATCAGAGCAAAACGGACTTGGGTCGCGCATGGAAGGGCAGACGTTGGCCAGTCCAACAATTTGTGCATGCCTCGGTCATAGAGCAATGAACTCATTCGACAGCTTACAGTGCTTGCTGAAACTGCAACTTTAAGAGTCGGTCACAGCAAGCTGCCACAGTATCGAGATTCGTTTCCAACCGATCGCAGACGGCCATCAGTTCATCGATCTTTGTCAGGATGCGTGATTGTTCGGCGAGCGGAGGAAGTGGGACCGCGAACTGAGTTACATCAGTCAAACGAAAGCTATTCTTGATGCCTCGCTGGGGCTTGTTGAATTGTTCCTGGGCGAACGGTGAACGAAACAATTCGGCGAGAAAACGGCCCTTCATCTCTCGCATGGGCCGCACCATCGCAATGTGCTGGTTTATGTACGCTTCTCCGAACTCTTCTGGAATCAGCCCAAGCATCCCCACGTCGCCAGTTATCGAAATAAGAATATCTCCGTCTTTCAAACGGGTTCGCGTGCCTTCCCTATCGATCGTGTGACCAGCTTGCCGCGAACGATGATGCGGCCCTTGGTGAAGCTCTGCTCCTCGCGGATTTGCTGCATCTCGTCCCACTCCGCCCGACGCAGGGCCGGCGTGATGAACTTGGTGCAGATGTCGCGTTCCGAGAGGCTGCGCTTGTCCAGGGTAGTCAGCGTGTTCTCCGTCCGTTGGCGTTCATGCCAGCGCCAATTTTGGGCATTCTCGCCAATAACGCAACAGACTGGCTTTTAGTGTGGTGGTACCGTCCGATCTTGAGTTGACGGTCGCTACACGTGTAACTACAGTTAAGCAACTACTGGAGATTCGCATCCTTGCGCTGGGTATGGGACGACGGCAAGAACCTCAACAACCGGAAGAAGCATGGCCTGGGTTTCGAAACAGCCCAGCTCGTGTTCGGCGATCCGCTGGCAGTCTCGCGCGAGGAACCGCATTCAGACGAAGAGCGATGGCAAACGATCGGCATGATCGGCAATGTCATGGTGATCGTGGTCCACACCTTTCCCTGGACCGGCCTTGACACCGGCGAGGTAACGGGACGGATCGTCAGCGCCCGAAAAGCGACACCGCACGAACGGAGACTCTATGAACAGGGCAACTTCTAAGCCATTGACCGAGCAACAGAAGGCAGATCTGGCCGCGCTCGAATCCATTCCGGATTCACAGATCGACACAAGCGATATCCCCGAAGCCGTAAATTGGCCGGATGCCCAGCGTGGCCTCTTCTATCGCCCGGTCAAGAGGCAGATCACATTGCGCCTCGACGCGGACGTGCTGGCCTGGTTCAAGAGAAACGCGCCGGGCGGGCGTGGGTATCAGACCGAAATCAACCGTGCCTTGCGGCAGCACGTTCAGCGGAGCGAGAACGCGTAAGCTGGATGTTGCGGCTCCAGCAACAGCCGGACCCTTACCCCACGGAGAGTTCTCGAAACAGGGTTTGAGGTTCGCGTCGCAGAACTTCAGAACCGGAACGTATAGTTCACCTTGGCGGTTATGTCCGACACCGTCGAGCGAAAACGATTGTCCCGATCGTAGTCCTCGACGTTGTGATTGATCACGAAATACACCTCGCGGCCGGCTTCGGGAATCCAGTGAAGCCGCATGTTGATGCCCGCGGTCTCGGTGACGTTGTCGTACTGGATCAGGTTGACCCAGGACAGCGTCGACGTGAACGCGAAGTCGATGCCCGCGGCGACGAGGCGGGTCTCGAAGCTGCCTTGCGGCAGATCGATTTCGCTGTAGCTGTAAACCAGGTTGCCGCGAAATCGCGCTGACGGGCGCCATGTGAGTTCGCTGTGCACGTCGAGGCGGTCGCCATTGAAGTAGGTTCCGTCGTTGGTCCACACGATACGCATGTGGCCTGCGAACTCGCGATGCCCGGCCGTGGTGAACTGCCCACCCCAGTCGCCGTTTTGGTATTGCCCCACCGGAATGACGATGCCGGGCGAGATCTCGAAGGGACTGGCGATGCCTTCAGTCAAACCGCGATAACCGAACGAGAACACGTCGCCGGTGCGGTTACGCAGCACTATGGGGCGGATAAACAATCCATGCGTCTGCAGGGCACCGGTATCGAGCTGATCGACATGCTCCACATCCAGGTGCATGAGCCAGCTCTGCAGGTACCCGCTCGCGGGACGAACCATGTAGCCCAGGCTCAGCTTGGCATCGGAAACGTTGCGGCGATTGACGAAGCCGAGCGCCGGATTGAAATTGGCTTCGTATTCCCTGTAGTCGAACTCCGCCCTGAAACCCTCGTTGGTCGGCAGGCGCACGCCGACGCCGAAAGCCGCCTGCTCGGAATCGACGCCTTCTGTATCGCTTTGCTGATACCAGACGTCGGCCTCGAGCGAGCGGCCGCCCGGCAGCCGTGTGTTCCGGTAAGAGAAATCCAGACCCGCCAACGAGTTGTCGAGATTCTCACCCGGATTGCCCTCAGTCACGATGACACCGAGATTCGACTCGTTGAGAACGCCGGCCCGCGTACGAATAACGGACAGCGTCCTGGCATCGATGTCGCCGAAAGCGTCCTGGCGAACGGACAGCGCACCGAGTTCGAAACGGCCCACACGCCCGCTGATCTTGCCGCCCACTTCGAGGTCGATGGGTGTTCCGCTCGGACTCAGGCCAATCCGGCGCGAGAAGAACGGCAGGCCGTTCTGAGCCAGCGCATTGAGCCCCGGGATCTGCGACTGGCGCTGGCCGCCGATTCCGCCGAATTCGAAGATATCGGACTCGCGCAGGAAAAAGTCGCGCTTCTCGGGAAAGAAAAGCCCGAAGCGATCGAGGTTGACCTGACGGTCATCGACGTCCGTGGCCGAGAAGTCGGTGTTGGCCGTCAGGGAGGCGTTGAGCTGTGGCGTGAGCTTGTAGAAAACGTCCACAGTCGGTTCGAGGCTCGTTTTCGACCGATCTTCGGCAAAGGGATCGTGCGAAAAGGTGCGTACCTCGCTGAGGCTGACCGACGGCACGATGTCGAGCCCGAGTCCCTGTTCGAGCCCCTCGAAGCCGACGCCGAGCCCGGAGACTGACGGGTTGTATTGCCTGTTGCGAGAGACCCAGGCGATGTTCTCGTCACGGCGCATGATGCCGCGTGAGAAGTTCAGCCCCCAGGTATCGGTGGTCGGGTCGAAGGAGATCGATTTGTACGGGATCTCGATCTCCGCGGTCCAGCCGCCCTCGAAACGGCCCGCGGCCGCGTCGTAGATGCTGTCCCAGTCGCTGTAGAACTCGCTGACATTGCGATACAGGCCGTCGCCGCGCACACCGTTCGGGTTGACCCCGAAGTAGTAGCCGCTGCGCCGTTCATTGAACGGATCGATCGTCACATAGAAACGATCGTCCTCTGCGATCTCGTCGTTCTGGCGCATGTTGTTGGCGGTGATCTGATCGCGGCCGGAGTCGTACAGGCGCGCTGCCACGTATAGCGCGTCGTCATCGTAGAGAACGTAGATCTCGGTAGGCTCGGACGGCTCGGCATACTCGACGGGGTCCGTCTGGTGAAGATCGTCGATGAACGCGGCGTTTGCCCAGACCGCGTCGCGGAGGTCGCCGTCGATGACGGGCGGCGTGTCGGTGCGCACGACACGCACGCTTTTCTGGCCCGGATCGGTCAGCGTTTGCTGCGCCGCGAGCGGCGTGGCGAGTACGCCAAGGCAGGCGGCGCCGAGGGGAGCGCGACGAATCATGGCGGGTAATGGTACAGGCTTGAACCCGCCGCGGCAGACGGCTGCGGACGGGCGGAACGGGAGCTATTGCGAGGCCGTCGAACCGCGGTAGTTCACGCGCAGATAGCCGACGCGTCCCGGCAGGTCATGCACGACCTGGCTCATGCCGGTGACCCCGCAGCCGAAACAGACCGGAGGGTCTTCGTCGAACAGGTTGTTGAATCCGAGCGATACGGTCCAGCCATCGTCGGCCGCGCGCGGGCGATATGTCAGCACCAGGTCCGCGAACAGTGAGGAATCGACGCCGTTGGTCCCGTCGACCGACATGCTGTCGGTCCAGCGCAGACTCAGGCCCGCGGCCCACCGGTCCCTGCTCCAGTCGAGCGTCGTCACCCAGCGCAGTTTCGGAAACGCGCGCTGGAACGTCTCGCTGGTGTGCGTGCCGGCGCGATCGGTGACCGTTTCGGTCCCGTCGATATTGGCCGTGCGTTCCTCGTAGGAACTCAGGAACGATGCATTGAACGTCGCGTTGAATCGGCCTGCCGGACCTTGCGGGCCGCTCACCGCGAGCGAGACGTCATAGCCGCTGGCCTCGATTCCGCCGATGTTCTGCAGGCGGTTGTCGATCACGCCGAGCACGCCGATGGCCGTACGCGGCACGAGGTCGCAGAACAGCGGATCGAGCGTCGCGACACAGGCGGCAATGACGTCGCTCGGAGTGCGTCCCTGGATTGCATCGTCGATCGTGAGGTCGTAGTAGTCGGCCGACAGGGTCAGGTTCTCGATCCAGTCGGCCGACGGAGCCGAACTGAACACGATGCCGGCCGTGAGTTGCTCGGAGGTCTCCGGGTCCAGCGACCGGTTCCCCGCGGAGACGGCCGACAGTTGCGGGTTGGTCTGGATCAGGTTCGCCGGTACTCCGAGGCTCGCGCAATTGGCGACGATGCCTTGCGGCTGCGGTTCGTCGCGCCCGCCGTTCGCGGAGCCTGCCTGCCCGAGCACGTCCACGCAGGTATCCAGAAACAGGAAATCCTCGCGCGCCGCGCCGCCGAACAACTCCCCGATCCCGGGCGCGCGAAACCCGGTCGAATGCGAAGCCCGCAACGTAACCGCGTCGGCAGGTCGGAACAGTGTATTCACCTGGTAGGTCGATTCGGATCCGAACGTGCTGTAGTCGGAGTTGCGTACCGCGAGATTCAGATCCCAGTAGCGCACCCCGGACGAGACGAGCGGCAGATTGAGCTCCGCGTAGTATTCGGTGACATCGAACCCGCCCCGCGTCGATCCGGCGGGGATACCGGCCGTCTCGCCGCGTTCTGCGATGGGGTCGGGCCGGAACGAGCCATCGTGATCGCGGAACTCGATCCCGGCCGCGACGCCCGCCTCGCCGGCCGGCATCGAGAACAGCTCCCCGCTCAGGTTGAAGGCCGCGTTCGCGAGCTTCTGGTCGCTGAAGTCACGCTGCGTGAACGTGACGTAGTCGAGCATGTCCTGCGTGATGGAGCCCGCGCCATCCGGTCCCTGCCCGCCGAAAAAGTTGAACGGCACGCAGCCCGGCGTCGCGGCACAGACCGCCGGATCGCCCATCGCAATCTGCAGCCTGGCCGCATTGTGCGAGTTGTATTTCTCCTGAAAGCCGCGATTTTCACCGTAGCTGCCGTAGGCCTCCCAGAAAAGGGAACGGCCGCCCGGTCTCAGTTCGCCCTCGACGCCGAAGGTGCCGAAGTACGTGTCGACGTCCTGGTAGAACTCGCGCGGACCGGACTCGAGCGGACGGCGCCCGAAGAAAGCCAGTGTCCCTGCGGCCGCGGCAAGATCGGCACCGAAGGGGTTGTAAGGGTTCTCGGCCGATATGAGGAACTGCTCGTTGATCCGATTGCCGCAACCGGAACCGAGGCACAGCGGTTCGGGCGCGGCCCGCGTCGCAGACGAGCGGTTCGTGTACGAGAGCGTGGCGAATAGTTCCGTGCTCGGCCCGGCCGTGTGCCTTGCGCTCGCGAACAGGTTGACGCGTTCGTTGGGCGTGCGCAGGAAATTGAAGCCCGGGCCGTTGTAGTTGAAACGGTCGGCCGCCGTGAAGGCGTGGAAGTCACCGGCATGCGGATTCGCCGGATCGAACCGCGGGAGGTTGTCCAGGCCGTCGTTGAGGACGCCGTCATTGAGCGTGATGCTCGCGCCGCCGGCCAGATTCGGGCCGAAGACGAACCGCCCCTGCGGCGTGAACGAGGAACACAGTGTTGCCGGGACATCGCAACTCGTGGCGTCGGGATTGGGAAAGGCGGAGCGCGCCCGCGCCGCCGTCTCGACACCGCGCTCGTCGCGGTAGCTCGCGCTCAGGACCAGATGCGTCGTCTCGTTACCGGCGCCCCACTTCACACCGGCTGCCGTCGACTCGCCGTCGCCCTCGCCGAGATAGCCGCCCGTCTGCAGATCGAAGCTCAGACCGTTGAAGTTGCGATCCGTGATGATGTTGACGACTCCGCCGATCGCATCGGACCCGTAGATCGCCGACGCGCCGTCCTGCAGGACTTCGACACGCGCGATGACATTGTCGGGAATCGAATTCAGATCGACATGACCGGGAACACCCGATGCCGAAGCGCCGGCGATCCAGCGGCGCCCGTCGACGAGCACGAGCGTGCGCTTCGATCCCACGTTGCGCAGCGCAACCTGCACGGACCCGGCGCCGATGCCCGCGCCGTCCTGCGGAAAGCCGGAATTGCCGGGAACGTTGAACTGCGAATTCGGCGCTGAACCCGCGACGGGCAGATTCTGTAACGCGTCGCCAAGGTTGGTGAGCCCGGTGCGTTCGAGCGCGTCACCGTCGAGCACGGTCAGAGGAGCGCGCTCGTTCAGCGGGTCGCGGCGAATCCGCGAACCGGTCACGACCACTTCTTCGACGGCGCCCTCGTCAACGGCCGGCACTTGCTGGGCCGCTGCCTTCTGAATGGTCGCGACTGCAAGGACAAACGTCGCCGCAGCCAGTCCGGCCTCCCGTAGCCGTTCGAACGGCAGCGACACCCTCCACAGCGCCACACGCGCCAGGTCAGCCCGAATCACGATCGTGCCACCTCAAGGCGGATCCCGAACTTCGGCAATATCGCGAAGCGCCTCGGAACTCTCTGCGAGCACGGCCTGCCTGTTGAAGTCCACAATGTGGTCGCGCGCGATAGTCAGGCTTTCCGGACTGTCGTTCAAATGTAGCCCAAGACAGCGATGGGAACCGAAGCATGGAAGGCTGCGGCCGGAATCGTGACTATTGACGTTGCTTTCGCGGCCTGTTTGGATTGACTCATGCTCAGCTCGTGGTACTTCGGATGAGCGAGTGTACAGTTTCGTCCCGCTCGCGAAATGTCCAGGTTCGACGAGAACGCAATGTCGAAGCCTACGCCCACGGGAAGCGTCTCGCAGACAAGCTGTGGCACTGTGGTGTTGCGGTAGTCCTCACCGGGGCTCGCACGAAAGCGTGACATCGCCCTCAAGGTCAATTCGATCCATCGGCCCTAACAATCGACATTGTCCAAATTGTATCTTCGGCTACGCTCGATCGGCTACGCGTACCTGACGGGCGACACCTGGCACAGGTGCTCGTGCAGTGCCCCGCCACATCGCACCGGCCTGTTGCCGCGAAGGATTGAGCGCCTTGCAGCGTCCATAAGGACAAGAGACGCAATATGCGTGTCGTGTACGACGATCACGAAACGGTCAAACGGCTCCTTGGAGGAGATGAGGCAGCATTTAAGGAGCTTTTCGACAGCTTCTTCCCGAAGCTGTACCGATACGCGCTTGCCCGATTGGACGGTCAGCACGACGAGGCGGTGGAAGTGGTGCAGGAAACCTTTTGCAAGGCGTTCGAACACCTGGATACCTGGCGGGGCGAAGGGTCGCTGCAGGGCTGGATGTACAGGATCCTGAGAAACAACATCATCGACTACGCGCGCAGGCGCGATCGTGAATTGCCAACTATCTCGCTGCTCGAGGACCAGGGAGCCGTTCAGCGAATCCTCGACACCCTCGCAGCAGGCGAATCCGAGCAACCCGAAGCGCTCGCGGCGCGCGCCGATGTGATGCGGCTGATCCAGGCTACGCTGGATCGCCTGCCTGGACACTACGGCGACGTCCTGGAGTGGAAATACGTGGATGGTTTGTCGGTGAAAAGCATTGCCGAACGGCTCGACATCGGGCCGAAGGCGGCCGAATCCCTGCTCACACGGGCTCGAGTGGCGTTCCGCAAGGCCATGGGATCGATTGCAGAATCCGTGCACGTACTGCCGTTCGACCCCGCGCCGGACAACGACAGGGCTTGAAGTACCGCAATGACTGACGAAACGAGACAGGCAACGGGCTCAACGGCGGCAACCGCCGATGTCGGCCGCGACATCGTGGGTGAACTTGTAAGGGCGGGTGGGCGTCGGCCAACACCTTCCGCTGCCGATTACGAGCAGGTCCTTGCGGTTGCACGGGAAGCATGGCAGGAGCAGGTTCGCTCTCGGCGCCGGCGCCGGCGCCGGCGTTACTTCGCACTTGCCGCGGCGGCCGCAGTTTTCGCGATCGGCATACCTTTGACGATGCGGTTGCTGACGCCAGCGCCGCCGCCCGTCATCGCGTTCACTACCGTCCTTGATGGACAGGTCATGGTTTTCGATGCGAATGAAGAAACCTGGCGGACGGTGGACGACAGCGCCGTCGAATGGACGGCGGGCGCAAGGCTCCGAACCTCGACCGGAAACCGGGTCGCCCTGGATCTCACCCAAGGCGGGTCCTTGCGCGTCGACGAGTCGACCGAACTGACGCTGGCATCGATCGCGCAGGTCGAACTCGTCGCTGGCACGATGTACTTCGATTCGAGCGCGGCTACGGGCAACGGCAGCCTGGAGGTCGTCACAGCTTACGGCTTGCTACGTACCATCGGAACCCAGTTTGAAGCCACGACTTTTGCGGATGCGCTGCGCGTACGCATCCGGGAAGGCAGCGTGGCGGTTCAGCGCGGACCGCAGTTTCCCGAATTGACCGGCGCCGCGGGCGAACAGCTACGCCTCGACTCCGGGGGCAGTGCACAAAGCACGCCATTCCCTGCCCATGATCCGGAATGGTCATGGGCGATCGCCCTTGCGGATGCGCCGCCGATCGACGGCCGGCCGCTCATCGAGCTTCTGGACTGGGTCGTCAGGGAGACCGGCCATGAGCTGCGGTTCGCCGATCCTGCCGTCGAACGGCAGACGCGCCTCATCACCATGCGCGGGAACCTCGGCAACGTACCACCGCTTGAGGCGCTGGAAATCGCGCTCGCGACAACGGACCTCGATCACGTTGTTCTGGACGATGGCGTAGTATTGATCCGAACGCGATAGACGCAACACGGGCAACCTCGCGTCACCGTGCGAAAAAGCGTATTTCATCTGTTGGCCGTCGTGCTTGGCCTGAACTGTTGCGGCGTACTGGCGGTGGAACCCGACGAACTGCGTGGGCTGCCGCTGGAACAGGCGCTTGAGGTCTTGCGCGCCGAAGGCCTTGCGATCATCTACAGCAATGACCTGGTCAAGCCGTGGATGCGTGTTCTCTCGGTTCCGGAATCCGGCGATCCACTCGAAATCCTGACCGGAATCCTTGAGCCAGCCGGACTCGCGGTCAGGCCCGGTCCCGACGGCAGCGTGCTTGTCGTGCGCGGTCCCGGGGCAGCTTCCGAGGCCGATTATCCACCCGCCGCCGATGCCCCGGACATTGAACCGGAACTGAATATCAACACGCCACAGCCACGCCCCATCGAGGAAATCGTCGTTGCCGGCAGCCGCTATCAACTCGCCAGGACCGTCGGCCAATCCATGGTTCGTCTTTGGAGCGGACACCTCGAATACATGCCCGATCTCGGCGACGACGCGCTCCGGCCCGTCGCGCGCCTGCCGGGAGTCGGCAGCGACAGCGTGGGCGCGAAACCGAGTATGCGCGGCGGAGAAACCCGCGAGACGATCGTGCATTTCGACGGCCTGCGCCTGCACGACCCTTTTCACCTGCAGGACTTTAACAACCTTTTCAGTGCCATCGACCCGAGGCTCGTCGCTTCCATGGATGTCTTCACCGGCGGTTTCCCGGCGGCTTACGGGGGCGTAGTGAGCGGCATCATCGACATCGCCTCACTGACGGCGCCGGAGAGGCGTTTCCACGAGGTGTCGGTGAGCCTGTTCAATGTGTCGGTGGTGAGTTCCGGAACGTTCGCCAATGGAAGTTGGGTCGGCTCGGTCCGCAGAAGCACGCTGGACCTTTACCACGAGTCCTCCGAAAACTATGACGGACGGCCCATCTATCTGAACACCTACGCGAAGCTCGCCTACCGGCTCAGCGACAGCTTGCAGGTGACCGGCAACTTCCTGCTGTTCGACGACGATGTCACCGTCACCCATCTCGACGGGCGCCAGCACGTGCACGCCACCGGCGAAGACAGCTATCTGTGGCTGCGTTTCGATCACTCGCCGGGGCAACGGTGGACGGGCACGACCCTTGTGGCGCGTACGCGCCTCGGTGATGAGCGGTCGGGCTTCAGTTATCTTGAGGGGGTGTCCTCCGGCCGGCTCGAGGATGCGCGCGTCTCGCGTGTGTTCACGGTCAAGAGCGACTGGTCCGCGACAATCAACGAACGTGTTCTGGTCCACCTTGGCGGTCTGCTCGGCGACATGCAGGGGGAATACGTCTACGCCGACGAAGTGGCTTATGACGTGCTGGTCGATTTTCCGGGCGCCGCGAGCACGCCGGCGCACTCTCGCGACATACGCATGTACCCGGATGGCGCGCAGTACGCGCTGTACGGCAGCGTCCGCTACGCTCCCGGAGACCGCCTGGCTGTCGAAGCCGGCCTGCGCTGGGATCGTCAGACGCTCAGCCGCGAACGACCCGACACCGCGTCGCCCCGCGTCGGGCTGCGCTACCGGCTCACCGACGGCTTGTACCTAAAAGGCAGTCTTGGCAGGTTCTGGCAGGCGCAGGCCATCTACGAGCTGCAACTTGAAGACGGCGTGCAGCGCTACTTTCCGCCGCAGCGCGCCGACCATACCGTCATCGGCATCGAAAGCGAGTTCCGCTCGGGCCTCCGGCTCAGACTCGAAGCCTATCGCAAGCAGATGAGCGAACTGCGCCCGCGATTTGAGAACCTGCTTAACCCGCTGACCATGTTTCCGGAGTTGAAGCCTGACCGAATCCGGATCGCACCGGACAAGGCCGAGGCACGCGGTTTCGAGATGTTCGTGGAACAGCAGGCGCGCGACAACCTGACCTGGTGGGCGGGCTATAGCTGGTCGCGCTTCACGGACGAGCTTGGCGGGCATTCGACGCTCAGGAGTTGGGACCGCACACACACGCTGAGCAGCGGGCTGATCCTGAATACCGCCCGCTGGAATTTCAGCCTCGGATTAATTCAACACGACGGATGGCCGACCACTCCCGTGGCCTTGAACCCGAGCGGCCGGATCGTCGCAACCGGCAAACGCAATTCCGAGCGCACCGGTGCATACCGTTCTGTCGATCTGCGGCTGACGCGCAAGTTCCAACTGCCGCGCAGCGCCCTGGCTGTGTTTGTCGAAGTGACCAACATGTTCGACCGCTCGAACCCTTACACGAGGGAATACGAGTTCAGGCGCCATGCCGACAGCGATGAGCTGTGGCTCCAGACGCTGAACAGTCTGCCCAGGGTTCACTCGGCGGGATTCACCTGGACCTTTTGACCGAAACACGAAGGCAATGAGTAACACAAACGCAAACTTCATCATGGTGGCCAATGTCGACACGGCACCCCTGCTTGCGGAACTCGACGCCGCTGCAGAGCTGTGGAAATGGGATACAAGCCGCCAACGCAAGGTCCGCTGCCAGCGGCACACGGAGAACATCTTCCTGCGCGCCGCGATGAAGCCGCTGCCGCCGGGCGCAAAAAACGCGAACGACGTGCACGAGTGCCGCGTGATGAAAATGGTCGCCAGGTTTCCGCTGACGCTGCAATTCTGCGAGAGCGTCGCCGCTTCAATTGCGGGTGAATTGGGCCGGGTAACGCTGGTTTCGCTGTTGCCCGAAAGCCAGGTATTTCCACACGTGGACACAGGCGCGTACTACCGCATCAGGGACCGCTACCACCTCGTGCTCAGGAGTCGGGACGGCAGTCCCTTGACCGCGGGGGATGAGACTGCGGTCATGCGCGAAGGCGAACTGTGGATCTTCAACAACAAGGTGCGGCACTGGGCGATGAATCCGTCCAGCGAACCGCGAATCCACTTGATTTTCGATGTGCTGCCCGCAGCCGGCCGCGGGCACTTCGTGTACCCGCTGGAGAGCAAAACGCCCCGCGACGGTTCCTGAACGCGACTCCCTTCCGAAGGCCCCACGCTGATGCCGGTCGTGCAGAGAGCTGACGTCCGTCAGTCATCATCTTCGTCGTCGTCGTCGTCGTCGTCGTCGTCGTCGTCGTCGTCGTCGTCGTCGTCGTCGTCATCGCCGTCGCCATCGCCATCGCCATCCCCATCCCCATCCCCATCCCCATCCCCATCCCCATCGCCGTCGCCATCCCCGTCGCCGTCGCCATCGCCATCGCCATCCCCATCCCCATCCCCATCCCCATCCCCATCCCCATCCCCATCCCCATCGCCGTCGCCATCCCCGTCGCCGTCGCCATCGCCATCGCCATCGCCATCGCCATCGCCATCGCCGTCGCCATCGCCATCGCCATCGCCATCGCCATCCCCATCCCCATCGCCATCGCCATCGCCATCGCCATCGCCATCGCCGTCACCATCGCCATCCCCGTCGCCGTCACCATCGCCGTCACCATCGCCGTCGCCGTCGCCGTCGCCGTCGCCATCGCCGTCACCATCGCCATCCCCGTCGCCATCGCCGTCGCCGTCGCCGTCGCCATCGCCATCGCCGTCGCCATCGCCATCACCGCTGGCAAGGAAATAGGCGTGGTAGTACGGGTCATCTTCGAATTGGTTGTCAGTCCCTATCTCGGAAGCGATGATGAAGCTGGTGCCGATCGCCCAGCCCTGCGTCGCGACGAACTCGACATCGCTGACACGATCATGAAAACCGGGTTCGAATCGCGTAAACGAACTCGTCAGGATCCAGATGCCGTGGACGTTGAACTGGGTCCGGCGTTGGTACTGTGTGTCCACGAACCCGCTCAGTCTGATTTGGGTCTGCCCGTTCACACGCTCGATGCTCGTCGCGACCAGAGGACCCGAACCAGGCGGCGACTGCTCCGACCTCACTTCCAGGTAATCGAAAAAATAGATATCGTCGATTCCGAATTGGCGGATGCCTGCATCGCTGTTGTCCTCGAACCGCGTCAATTCGTTCGTCTGGATCGTCAGGCCAAGCAGGGTCACGGTGCCGCTGTCCACGTCGACCTCGTCGACACGCGCCTCGATCTGAACCCTTGAAACGGGCTCGACGTCCACGCTCTTCGCCACAAGCTTGTCCGTACCCGCTTCAATCGTGCCTGTGACCCTCGCACGTGTTTCCACCCGCAGATGTTGCTCGTCATCGCCCTCGAATTGAGTGTCCGGCGTGGTCCTGACGGGCACGTCGGAAATGTGAAAGTCCAGGGGGGACTCGAAGAAGGTGACGAACCCCTCTATCGTGACGTCGTCGATGTCCGGTTCGCGCACCCCGATGGCATCCGGGCGCTTGTACGCTATCGACGTGGCGACAAAAGCGCCGGATTCATCGAAACAGCCGTCACCGACGAGATCGCAGCGCACTTCGACCCAGTCACCATCCTTGAGACTTCCACCGGCGAAGTCATCGAGCCGGGCGGCATGGGACCTGACGACGAGGGCGCCGAGCGTGAACCGTGACTCCATGGCCATCAATTCGCTGACCTTACCCAGGACCCGCAGCGGTGTACCCGCTGCCTGGCGTTGAATCCGCGTGGCGGATATCGCACTGTCGGACATGACGAACCCACTGATCTCGACTGCATCGCCGATCGAAAATGAAGGCAGGCCGGACACGTCGTCCTCGCTGTCGAAAGATGTATCGGGAGTCAGAACGATCGACTGCCCGAGTACGCTCAGCCGGTCGTTTTCGATGTCGACAGCGTCAATGGGTCCGGTCACGTGCGGCTCGTAGCTGACGCGCTCGGCCACGCCTGTCGTGTTCGTTTCGTCGACGGTACCGTCGACCCGGACCACATGGCCCGGCTGGAGCTGCTCTTCCAGCCCGAGCGTGCCGTCGATCGAGATGGCGGCGTTCGACGTATCGAAGCGGATTCCGCCGACGTTGACGCTGCCGAAACTCGAGACCGCCCCGATGACGCGTTTCTGGCTGGATTCGGATGCCGAATCCGAATCCGAGGCGCCCGAGTCTTCCGGCAATTGCGCGCGGCTGCTGCCACCGTCGGTCAGGACCAGCAACGTGGCGACCCAGGAAACAGCCCAGTTCCAGAATCTCATGACAACGCTCCCGGCGACTTCTTCCGTCGGATGGTGGGTACGCCCTGACGGGAACCGCTGGTACGCAACGTTGAGTCCCCCGTCACGTGCATGGGTCATGCCGCCGGACGCTTCACTACTTGTGACGGTCTAGCCGCGCGAATCCTTCGCCTGGATCGTGGGCTGCAGCGTTTTTACAGCAGCGGCAAGGGCGTGCGCCGCCGAATCGACGCGTACGGAGTTGTCGTAGACCTCGGTGCGCAAGGCGCCGAGCACTCGCGGCTTTCTTGAGACGTAAAATGCGTCGCGCTCGTCGCGAAACTGCAGTTGCCGCAGCGAGCGCACCCCGCGCTCGACGGCTTGCCGGTAGGCCTCGGTTCGCGCATCGTCGCCGAGCGTGCGGGCCAGCGCCAGGGCGTCGGCAAGCCCTTCGAGATAAACACCGGTGGAAGCCGCGTGAGGCGGACCGAATTCCCGATGCCTCGGGTCGTAGAACCTCCCGCGAAGATCCTCGGTCAATCCGTCCCATTGCTGCATCGGCAACAACCAGTCATTGATCTCGAATACGAAATCGGCCAACTCACGCCGTTTGGTGTGCGCGTAGAGTGCAGCGCAGGCTTGCGTATGCCAGGGAATGAAAGCCGGATTTCGAGCACGGCGATGCCGCTGCCTGCAACGCTCGAACGTCTCGGTGAATCGCTCGACCGAAGGTGCGCAGGACGCCCGCCGGCGTATCGCCTCCGCCCAGAAAAGAAGTGCTTCGCCACTGTAGAAGTTCCAGTTCTGGCCGTCGCGCGCCTGTGGAAAGAAAAATGTCCGAAATCCGTCCGGTCCGCCGGCAAGCGAGTCCACGCCGGCAGCCAGCATCTTGAGTTCTCCCGCAAACTCCTCGCTCGCGGGACTCTCGAGGATCGCCAGAGCGGCGAGCGCCGCGGCGCCCAGTTTGGCGCCGCTTCGTTCGACGATCGCACCGCGACCGCCGCCGATATCGCTGAAATAGCGGCGCAGGTTGTAGCGCAAGTTGCGGACCGCAGCCTCCCGAATCTCGGCGCTGTCGCGAAGTTCACCGAAACGCGCCAGAGCCAGCGATGCCAGGAACCGTCGAATGGCGTTGTCTGCCGGCGATTCCTCCCCGCGGCTCGGCCAATATTTGTACGGAAGCGCGCCGTTGGGAGACATGTTGCAGAGCATCCATTGCGCAATGCCCTCGGCGATTTCCGCGGCACGGTTTTCCACGCTCGAAGACTCCAGACGAACCAGCGAGCCACCGCGGTACAACTCGGTCGGCTTCGTTCCGTCGCCGGCAATCAACAACTGTCGCGCGGAAAGCTCGCGGAGCGTGCCATGCTTTGCGAACTCGCTCGCGCCGGCGCCGTGTCGCTCGATAAATCGCTCCAGCGCGCGCCTGAAAGACAGGTTGGCAGCGAGCATTCGGGTCGGCGAGTACCGGACCGCGCTGTCACCCAGAGCGACTTCCATCCCGACGATGCCCTGTACACGCGGATAGAAGGATTCGGAGAATCGCTCCGGTACGACCGGGCGCGAACGCTCCACGACACAGACCTCTATCCGCTCATCCGGGCGTGCCCCGAGATGTCGCGGCAAGTCGGACAGCGCGACATCGCCGAGCCACCCATGGCGCCTGGCCAAACCGTCACGTCGGACACAGAACCAGATCATGGATTTGCTGAGGCGCACATGGACTTACCTCGTGAACTCTCGAGCCCTCAAGTGTAACGACGCAGCGCGAAGCGGAGTCCTTCGCGATGCGCGCGAACGGCGTCGATCCGGGGCCGGAAGTCGTTTGTGTTGCCGGGACCGTTGCACTACAGTGATTCCTTGAGGCTCCATGCAATGAACGTCCTCGCCGCAATTCGCCGACGGCAGAAGCGCTGGACACCCAGACTGTCCGCGCTCCTCGCCGTTGTCTGGGTCGGAATGCTGTGGCAACCGTGCGCCTCGGCGACGGACATGGACGGGGATGCCGGGCATGCCGGCCACGCCGAAACCACCCTCCCTGCCGGACATGCCGGACATCTGGACCACTCAAGTCATGCCGGCCATACCGGGCACGGCGAACAGGAACAGGCGGAGCGCCATTGCCCGCACTGCCCGTCCTCGGCGCACGCCGATTGCGCGACCCTCACCGAAGAGTGTGCGTCCCTCGATCGATTCGACGCGGACAGGCGGACGGCGAAACTCAACTTCGGTGCCGGCGCGGACGAAGTACCGCAAGTACCGTTACCGCGCTGGACCGAATTGCGGCCACTGCCCCGGCCAACCGTTTCCGCAGGGCCGGACCACTGCGGATTCCTTCCCAAAGGCCCACCCCCCAACATCCTTTTCTGCGTCTATCTGAGCTAGCGATCTCCCTGCGACCGTTCTTTTCCGGTTTCAGGCAAGGAGATCGTTATGTCGTTTCTGCGTGGGCATGCGTCCCACATAAATCGCCGTTCCGGCACGCACGCCCGGCAGCGCCTCCGGCGATGTCCGGCAACCCGTCGTAACTGTCCCGCACCGCATCGGGGTCGGCGCTGGCGTTCGCACGCAATAGCAGCCGTCGCTGCCGTGTGCATTTGCGCTTTCGCCACAAGCGTCGCAAACGCTCAGGAGGCTGCTCCTCCTGCGGATGTCGGCCAGGCGCGCGGACTCGCGCTCGCCGCCGCCGTCGAAATCGCGCTGTCCTCCAACCCCCACTACGCCGCGATGCTCGCCCGGGGCCCGGGCGCTGCAGGAGATCCCACCGCAGGCCGGCGCCCTGCCCGATCCGACCGTCGGCCTGAACGCGATGAACCTGCCGGTCGACTCGTTCAGCCTCGATCGCGAGCCGATGACCCAGCTTCAGCTCACGTTCAGCCAGGCGATTCCCTTCCCCGGCAACCGCCGACTCCTCGTGGACGCTGCGCAGCACGAAGCCGATGCGGGTTTCGCGAGTGTCGAGGACACGGCCCTGGTGCTTGCGGCACGCGTCCGGACGACCTGGTGGCGTCTTTTCCAGCAGGACCGCGCGCTGCAGATCGTCGAGCAGAACCAGGCGCTCATGCGGGATTTCATCGAGATCGCCCAGAGCAAGTATCGGGTCGGAGACGGACTGCAGCAGGACGTGCTGCTCGCGCAGCTCGAGCTTTCGCGCTTGCTCGAGCGTGAGCTGCGCGTGGCTGCGATGCGTTCGCAAGCACAGGCGGCGCTCGCGGAGTTGCTCGATCTCGGCTCCGGGGAAGGCATCGCCCTGCCTCAGACGCCCGCCAACCTGCGCTTGCCCGACGTGCCCACGGTAGACGAGTTGCTGCAGTCGGCCGTCGCCAACCATCCCGCGCTGGCCGCCGACAACGCGCTCGTGGACGCGGCCCGTGCGCGGCTGGATCTCTCCGAGCGGTACACGCGCCCGAATTTCTCGGTGGGCGCGGGCTACGGCTACCGACAGGGCGAGGATCCGCTGCGCGGCGGCGACCGTTCCGATTTCGTGAGCTTCATGTTCAACGTCAGCGTCCCGCTTTACGCCGAATCGAAACAGCGCCGGGCGATTGAACAGCGCAACCACGAAGTCTCGCAGCGCCGGCTGATGCTGCGCCATACGCTGGGCTCCATTCAGTCCGCGATCGCCGCGCACCGCGCCGAATACGAGGCCGCTCGCGAAGAGGTCTCGCTGCTCGAGACCGCGATCATTCCCCAGGCGCAGCAGACGGTGACGTCGATGCTCGCGGCCTACCAGGTCAACGAAGTCGACTTTCTGAACGTCCTGAACAGCCAGCTCACGCTCTACAACTCCCAGATCAACTACTGGGAAGCACTCGGCACGGCCAAGGCAGCGCTCGCGGAACTCGCGGCAGCCGCCGGCATGGAGGTGCTATATGAATAGAACGATCCTGATTGCGTTCGGCCTCGTTGTCATCGCGGCCCTGTCGGGCGGCGGTGGCTACTGGCTCGCGGGCCAGCACATGGCACCGACGCCGGTCGCAGCGGACGCGGCCGACGACGAACCGGAACCCTTGTTCTACCGGCACCCGCACTCGCCGGACATCACGTCAGCGGTCCCGGCCAGGGACGAGATGGGCATGGACTACGTCCCGGTCTATGCCGACTCCCTCGCGGGCTCCGGTCCCGCGGGCACTGTCCTCATCGACCCGGTGACCGTTCAAAACATCGGCGTGCGCACGGCACCGGCCGAGCGGCGCACGCTCGCGCGTACGGTCCACACGCTCGGGCGCGTCGACTACGACGAGCGGCGCATCACGCGGCTGCATCCGAAGGTCGACGGCTGGATCGACGAACTCTATGTCGAAACCACCGGCGAACCGATCGACGCGGACGAGATCCTGCTCAGCATCTACGCGCCGCAACTCGTCGTCACGCAGCAGGAGTACCTCGTGGCGCTGCGCAACCGGGACACGTTGAATGCGAGCCCGTTTCCCGACGTCCGCCGGGGCGCCGGCGACCTCGTGCAGTCGACCCTCGACCGGCTGCGGCTGCTCGACGTGCCCGAACACCAGATCACCGAGCTGACCGAGACGGGAACGGTGCAGGAACAGCTCCACATCCACTCCCCTGCCCCGGGCATCGTGATCAACATTGGCGCCCGCGAAGGGCAGTACGTCACGCCACAGACCGAGCTCTACACGATCGCCGATCTCACGGCGGTCTGGGTGCTCGTCGACATCTTCGAGGACGAACTGCCCTGGGTACGGGCCGGCGATCTCGCCCGCATGACCGTCGCCGCTGCACCGGGACGCGTTTTCGAGGGCCGCCTGACCTACATCTATCCGTATGCCGAAAGCCGGACGCGCACCATCAAGGCACGGCTCGAGTTCGCCAACGCCGATCTCGTTCTCAAACCCGACATGTTCGCCGACGTCACCATCGAGGCGAGCCCCGAGGAAGGCGTGGTGGCCGTGCCTTCCGAGGCCATCGTACGCTCGGGCCTGCGCGAGCAGGTCTACGTCGTGCGTGCACCGGGCAGGTTCGAGCCCCGGGAGGTCCGGCACGGTGTCCAGAGCAACGGCTTCACGCAGATCCTCGAAGGCGTGCAGGCGGGCGAGGAAGTCGTCGTATCCGCGCAGTTCCTCATCGATTCCGAGTCGAAACTGCGCGAGGCCGCGGCGAAGATGCTGGAGGCGGTCGATGATTAGCAGGACGGTCGAGGCGTCGAGCGGGCATCAGCTTCTCGTCGCCGGCGCCCAAGCGGCCTCGACCCCCGCCTCCACGACAGTTGCTGCGTCGCGCCGGGGCCGCTTGCCCGTCGCGATTCCCGTCGTGCTAACGGGAGACCGGCAATGATCGGGCGCATCATCCAGGCGTCGACCGAGAACCGGATTCTCTCCGCGATTCCCGTCGTACTGCCGGGAGACCGGCAATGATCGGGCGCATCATCGAAGCGTCGATCGAGAACCGGGTTCTCGTCACGATCCTCGTCGTGCTGCTGGCGGCGGCCGGGATCGGCGTCGTCAGAACGACCCCGCTCGACGCGATTCCGGACCTCTCCGACGTGCAGGTGATCGTCCTGACCGAATACCCCGGTCAGGCGCCGCAGGTGGTCGAGGACCAGGTCACGTATCCGCTCACGACCGCCATGCTCGCCGTGCCGTTTGCCGATGTCGTGCGCGGTTATTCGTTCTTCGGCCTGTCCTTCGTGTACGTCATTTTCGAGGACGGCACGGACATGTACTGGGCCCGCTCGCGCGTGCTCGAATACCTGAATTACGTGAGCGGACGCTTGCCGGAAGGGGTCACGCCCACGCTCGGACCCGACGCGACCGGCGTCGGCTGGATCTACGAATACGCGGTCGTGGACCGCAGCGGACAGCACGACCTCGCCGAACTCAGGTCCATCCAGGACTGGTACCTGCGCTACCCGCTGCAGACGGTGCCGGGCGTCGCCGAGGTCGCGTCGATCGGCGGCTACGTCAAGCAGTACCAGGTCGAGGTCGACCCGAACGCGCTGCTCGCCTACAACATTCCGATCTCACGAGTCCGCGACGCCATCATGCGCTCCAACCGCGATGTCGGCGGCCGGCTCGTCGAGATGTCGGAGACCGAGTACATGGTGCGCGGCCTGGGCTACATCCGGTCGATCGAGGATATCGAGGACATCGCTGTCGGTGTCGACGAGCGCGGCACGCCGATTCGCGTGCGCGACATCGCCGATGTCGGGACGGGTCCGGAACTGCGCCGCGGGATCGCCGAACTCAACGGCGAGGGCGAGGTGGCGGGCGGCATCGTCGTCATGCGCTACGGCGAGAACGCGCTCAGCACCATCGAGGCCGTCAGGGCCAAACTCGAGGAACTCGAACCGGGGCTGCCCGACGGCGTCGAGATCGTACCCACCTACGACCGCGGCGACCTCATCGCTCGTGCGGTCGACAACCTGTCGAACACGCTGTTGCTCGAGTTCGTGCTGGTCACGCTCATCTGCGCGGTGTTCCTGTTCCATCTGCGCTCGGCGCTCGTGGTCCTGATCACGCTGCCGATCGGCATCCTGCTCGCGTTCATCGCCATGCGGTTGCAGGGCATCAACGCGAACATCATGTCGCTCGGCGGCATCGCCATCGCCATCGGCGCCATGGTGGACGGGCCCATCGTGCTGATCGAGAACTCGCACCGGCATCTGGCGCTCGCAGCCAAAGACAAGGACGGCCGGCTGACGGCCCGGGAACGCTGGGGAGCGGTGGCGACGGCCGCGCGCGAAGTCGGGCCGCCGCTGTTCTTCTCGCTGCTCGTCGTGGTCGTGTCGTACTTCGCGATCTTCACGCTGCAGGCCCAGGAAGGGCGGCTCTTCAAGCCGCTGGCATTCACGAGCAGCTATTCGATGGCGGGCGCCGCGCTGCTCGCGATCACGGTCGTGCCGATCCTGATCGGGTTCTTCGTGCGCGGCCGGATTCGCGGCGATGCCGCCAATCCCATCAGCCGGCTGCTTGCGGCGCTGCATGCCCCGATATTGCGGGGACTGTTGCGCTGGCGCGCTGCGACGTTGGTCGTGGTGGCGGGTCTTCTGGCGATGACCTGGTACCCGCTCTCGAGGCTCGGCGCCGAATTCATGCCGCCGCTCGACGAGGGCGACGTGCTCTACATGCCGACGACCTTCCCGGGCGTGTCGATCACCAAGGCCGAGGAACTGCTGCAGCAGACGGACAAGATCCTGGCCACCTTCCCGGAGGTGGAAACGGTGTTCGGCAAGGTCGGGCGGGCGGAAACTGCGACCGACCCCGCACCGCTGTCGATGATCGAGACCATCGCGCGCCTCAAACCGCGCGAACAATGGCCGGATCCGGCAAAGACGACCGCGGACCTCATGCGCGAGATGGACGCGGCGATCCGCTTTCCCGGGCTCGCAAACGCCTGGACGCTGCCCATCAGGACACGCATCGACATGCTGTCGACGGGCATCAGGACGCCGGTCGGCATCAAGATCGCAGGACCCGATCTGGCCGTGCTCGAGCAGGTCGCGCTCGACGCGGAACGGGCGATGGGCACACTGCCGGAGACGCTCTCGGCGTACGGCGACCGGGCGGCCGGTGGCTACTTCCTGGACTTCGACATCCGCCGCGACGAGGCGGCCCGGCACGGGCTTACGCCCGGCGACATCCAGGACGTCATCATGTCCGCGGTCGGCGGCATGCAGGTCACGGAGACCGTCGAGGGTCTCGAGCGCTATCCGGTCAACGTCCGCTATCCCCGCGAACTGCGCGACGATCCCGAACGGTTGCGCCGGGTGCTGATCCCGACGCCCAACGGCGCCCAGATCCCCCTCGGACAGGTCGCCGACATCGTGCTGCGCAGGGGGCCGCCAGTGATCAAGAGCGAAGGCGCGCGGCCGAACGCCTGGGTCTACATCGACATCGCGACCTCCGACGTCGGCGGTTTCGTCGCACAGGCTCAACAGGCACTGGCCGAACAGGTCGAGATTCCGGAGGGCTATACGGTTACCTGGTCGGGCCAGTACGAGTACATGGAGCGCGCCGCACAACGTCTGCGCATCGTGATCCCTGCGACGCTGCTGTTCATGTTCCTACTGCTGTACCTGAACTTCAGGAACATCTCGGCGCCGCTGACCGTGATGCTGTCTGTACCCTTCGCCCTCGTCGGCGGGTTCTGGATGGTCTGGTGGTACGGCTTCAATCTGTCGGTCGCCGTGGCCGTCGGGTTCATTGCGCTTGCGGGCGTTGCCGTGGAGACCGGCGTGCTGGTCCTGACGTTCATCGACCAGGCCGTCGCGGAGCGCCGTCAGGCCAGACGCGAGGCCATCACGGCTGGCGATGCCGACGCCGAAACGGGCAATGATCCTGTTCGAGCGGGCGATGCCGGGAGCGTGGCGCTCTCAGTCGACGAGATCAGGGATGCCGTGCAGCGCGGCACATCACAGCGGGTTCGCGCCGTAGCGATGACCGCGATGTCGACGATCATGGGTCTGCTGCCGATCATGCTGATCTTCGGCACGGGATCGGACGTGATGCAGCGCATCGCGGCCCCGATGATCGGCGGAATGGTGACCACCGCCGTGCTGTGTCTGCTGGTGCTGCCGGTGGTCTACGCGCTCGTGCTGCAGGTCAGGGAAAGGCTGCGGGCGCCGGCCGGGTGAACTCGACCGGGACAGACAGCGTGTCCTGACGGCCCGTCGAGCAACTAGGCTAGCCCGCAAATCTCACCAAGCCGCGCTTTACCATGGAGCATAACGGATGAATTTCAGGAACTTGCGAGATCATCGTGGCCCTTGGTGAGATTTGAGGGCTAGAGCCATTGCGCAAGATCCGGGTCGTACGCGCAACAGCGGGCGTGAGACCGGTACGCAGGCTTTCGCGCAAGCGAACATTCCGAGTCGCCGCTCCCTACGCGATCCCGGAATGCCGCGAAAACGCTTTCGGGTATAGTCACTCGATGCGATCGCCCGGGCCGGCCACGTGCCTGTTCGGCGGCGCGGGCTCGATCGAACTTGCGACCACGAGGAACGTTGATTGAACATCGGCTTTATCGGCCTGGGCGCCATGGGCCAGGTCATCGTGCCGCGCCTGCTTGCCGCGGGCTACCGGGTCACGGGCTGGAACAGAACGGCGGACAAGGCGGCGCCTCTGCTCGAGCAGGGCATGCTCTGGGCCGACACGCCCGCGGCCGTCGCCCAAGCGTCGGACATCGTCTTCTCGATCGTCACCGACGGCGAAGCCGTGAAGAGGGTCGCGCTCGGCGAGGACGGCGTCATCGCGGGACTCCAGCCGGGCGGCATCTACATCGACATGGGCACGATCGCGCCCGATATCAGCCGCATGCTCTGCGCCGAGTTTGCCGAGCGCGGCCTCGCAATGCTTGACGCACCGTTGTCCGGCAGCCCGGTCACCGTCGAGCAGGGTAACGCCTCGTTCATGATCGGCGGCGACCGCGAAGCCTTCGAGCGGGTCGAGCCGGTGCTGCGCGCGATCGGGCCGAAGGTGACCTACATCGGCGCGAGCGGCCAGGCCCATGTCATGAAGCTCGCCGTCAACGCGCTCCTCATGGTCGAGGTCATCGCGTTCGGCGAGGCCGTGGCGCTTGCGGAGAAAGGCGGCGTGGATCGGGACATCGCGCTCGACGCGATTCTCAAGAGCGTGACGGCCGCACCGGTGCTCGGCTATCGCGGTCCCTTCATCCTCGAAGGCCGGATGCCCGAGGTGCCGCTCGCCGACGTGACGCTGCAACAGAAGGACATGCTGCTCGTGCTCGAAATGGCGCGAAAGTCCGGCAGTCCCGTGCCGCTCGCGGCCGCCGCGAACGAAATGATGAACGCCTGCCGCGGCCTCGGTATCGACCGCAACGACTTCGTCGTCGCCCACCAGGTATACCGCCGTCTCGGCGGTCAGGCGACGGACACCGCGCTGGGAAAGGACGACGATGGAACATGAACGCCCCCGGGGCGGCAGCGGCGACAACGTCGGGACGAGACCGCCGGCTGCCCGCGCGCCGACGGCACATGAACGCCGCACGGCCACCGCAGACCGGACAGGCGCCGCCGGCAACATGACGAGAGGGCCGCAAGCAATGAATACGGATATCCGTCAGCCTGACAGGGTTCCGATCCACCGCAAGCCACGGTCGCGACGAGCATGAGCACCGACAAGCCGCAACCGCCGACAGCCGGACCGAAGCTGCCGCCCTACGGATCTTCGATCACGCTGGCGCAAGCCAGGCGGGTGGCCGAGGCGGCACTGGCGCCGGCGCACGACAATGGCTGGACGATGGTCATCGCGATCGTCGACCCGGGCGGCTACCTGGTGTATCTGGAGAAAATGGACCAGACCCAGGTCGGCAGCATCGCCATCGCGGAGTCAAAGGCACGCTCGGCCGCGATCTTCAAGCGCCCGACACAGACGTTCCAGGAACGTCTTGCGAGCGGCGGCGACGGACTGCTCGTGCTGCGCCTCAAGGACGCCATCCCGGTCGAGGGCGGCCTGCCGATCATCGTTGACGGTAAACTGATCGGGGCGCTCGGCGTCTCCGGAGGATCGAGCGCCGAAGACGAGGTTTGCGCCGACGCGGGCGCCGCGGCGTTGGCATAGCCACTTGACCATAGGCCGGCCGGTAATGGCAGACTTGTTGCGTACCGGAGCCAGTGCAATTTCGGCCCCCGCAGCGCCGACCGGGGGCGAATCGTAGCGGGCTCGAATCGGCGCGGCGAGACGACTGCGTCGGTTGGGGTTCTGCGATATGCCGGCCACGCTGCGAAAGACGTGTATCTTGACCCAGGTCATTAAGTGAGTACGGGGGACGCAAAATGAGAAAAGCGATTCTGACGGCAATCTGGCTCGCCTTTGCGGCCACGCCGGGTACGGTCCTGTCCCAGTCCATCATCATCAAGTTCCCCCACGATCTCGCGCCGACGACCCCGAAGGGTCAGGGCGCGGACTATTTCAAGCAGCTCGTCGAGGAACGCCTGCCAGGCCGGGTGACCGTCGAAGTCTATCCATCGAGCAGCCTGATCAACGATCAGGCATCGCTCGAAGCACTGGCTTTCGGCGAGATCCAGATGATCGCGATTTCGCTTTCGAAGCTCGACCGGCTGACCAGACGCTTCCAGGTCTTCGATCTGCCGTTCCTGTTCGCCGACATGGCGCAGGTCGAGGCGTTCCAGAACGGCGCCGTCGGTCAGCAACTGCTGAAGGAGCTTGAGGGCCGGGGCCTCCTTGGACTCACCTACTGGCACAACGGCACGAAGCAGCTCACCGCCGGCACGCCGTTGCGAGTGCCCGCGGACGCCGACGGTCTCGAATTCCGCATCATGGACTCCGACGTGCTGCTCGAGCAGATCCGGGCGATCGGCGGCAACCCGCAAAAGATGCCGTTCTCGGAGGTCTACCAGGCGCTGCAGATGGGCGCCGTCGATGCCCAGGAGAACACCTGGTCGAACATCTACGCGAGCAAGTTCTACGAGGTGCAGGAGTTCATCACCGAGACCAATCACGGTTACATCGGCTATTTCGTCGCCGTGAATCCCGATCATTGGCGCGGCCTGCCCGAGGATGTTCGCGACGTCCTCGAACAGTCGCTGGTCGAAGCCACGCAGTTCGTGAATACGACCGCCGTGAAGATCAACGACGAGGCGCGTGCCGCCGTGATCGACTCCGGCCGCAATACGCTGATCGCACTCACGCCCGAAGAACGCGAACAGTGGCGTGCGGCCATGCGGCCCGTCTGGGACATGTTCTCCGACGACATCGGCGCGGAAGTGCTCGACGCGGCCGGCGCGGCCGGTCATTGAGCCACGACCGGCGATGATCCCGCGTGTTCAGCGGCGATTCTTCGCCAGTGGCGATGTCGCCAGCGGCGATGCGTGATGCCCCCGCGCGCGCAGGGGCCATTCGAACCGAAATGTCGCGTCGCCACGGGCCGACGGGCTGAAACCGGGCGCCGGCTGGGCCATTTCGCTCGCTTTCGTGAACGCGCATATCCTGGCTGAGCGCGCCCACGCCCGGCCGCTGCGCGAGCGGGAGGCCACGGTCGGGGGCTGTGCCGCTGAAGGTTCTGTATGACGATCGCCCGTTCGCTGAATCGCGCACTGGACCGCCTCGAGGAGTTCTTCACCGCGACGGCCCTCGCGATCATGACCGTGCTGACCTTCAGCCAGGTCGTGTTGCGTTACGTCTTTGACACCGGTCTCGTCTGGCTGCTCGAGGCGACGATCTATCTCTTCAGTTGGCTCGTCCTGATCGGCATCTCGGCGGGCATACGCACCGACAGCCACATCGCCGTCGAACTCCTCACCGAGCGTCTTTCGCCGCGCGCCCAGAAGCTCGTGGCGCTGACCGCGGTGGGCCTGAGCCTGCTTTACGCCGTGCTGATGTTTAGCGGCAGCTTCACGCTGGTCCAGCGTCTCTTTGACTTCGGCAGTCTCGCTCACGATATCCCGCTGCCGCGCTGGGTGCTGCTGTCGTCATTGCCGATCGGCTTCGCCCTGCTCGGACTCAGGCTCGGGCAGGCGGCGCTCGGGATATGGAAGGGCACGCGCGGCGCGCTCGGGCATCGGGCGGAACAAGCGGAGGTCCGTCCGGAGGAACACGCGGACCGGACCGCGGGACCGACGCGCCGTTCCGACGAAGCGTCATCCCGGTCGGACGAAGAAGGACCGCAGGAATGACCGTCACCTTCCTGATCGGTTCGCTGCTGCTCTTTCTCGCCATGCGCGTGCCCGTGGCGATGTCGCTCGGTCTTGCGAGTGTGCTCACGCTCGCGTTCTTCGGCGACCAATCGCTGCTGTCGCTCGCGCAGCGATTCAACCACGCAACGGAAGTCTATCCGCTGCTCGCCGTACCGTTCTTCATCCTGGCCGGCACGTTTCTCACGAGCGGCGGCGTCGCGCGCCGGCTCATCGCCTTCGCGACGGCGATTACCGGGTGGATTCGCGGCGGTCTCGCGATGGGATCGGTGCTCGCCTGCATGCTGTTCGCGGCGGTCTCGGGTTCGTCGCCCGCAACGGTCGTCGCGGTCGGTTCGATAACGATCGCGGGCATGGTCAGCGCCGGTTATCGGCGCGAATACGCGACGGGCGTCGTGACGAACGCCGGCACGCTCGGCATTCTCATTCCGCCGTCGATCGTCATGGTCGTCTACGGCGCGATTACGGAGACCTCGGTCGGAGCGCTCTTCATCGCGGGGGTGATTCCGGGACTGCTGCTGACGCTGGCGATGATGACGACGATCTACTTCCGCAGTGGCCGTCAGCACCTGCCGGAGCGCGGCACCACGAGCTGGCGCGACGTGCTGCGTACCGGGCGCGAAGCCTTCTGGGGGCTGCTGCTCATCGTCCTCGTGCTTGGCGGGATCTATGGCGGCGTCTTCACGCCGACCGAAGCCGCCGCGGTGTCGGCCGTCTACGCGCTCATCGTCGCGGTCTTCGTCTACCGCGACATCGGACTCAGGCAGATCCCCGCGGTACTCGTCCAGGGCGCACGGACGACCACGATGCTCATGTTCATCGTGGCCAACGCTTACGTTTTCGCGTTCGTCCTGACCACGGAACAGATTCCGCAGGGGATCTCGCAGGCCGTGCTCGCCGCCGACCTGCCGCCCTGGGCGTTTCTGATTCTCGTCAACCTCATACTGCTCGTCGCCGGCAATCTCATGGACCCGACGTCCGTGGTCCTGATTCTTGCGCCGATCATCTTTCCGCTTGCGGTCGGCCTTGGCATCGACCCGGTCCACCTCGGCATAATCATGGTCGTGAACATGGAAATCGGCATGGTGACGCCGCCCGTGGGCCTGAATCTCTTCGTCGCGAGTGGCGTATCCAACCTTTCGCTGACACAGGTGATCCGGGCGAGCCTGCCGTGGCTCGTGCTGTTGCTCGCCTTTCTCGTGCTCGTCACCTACGTCCCGGCGATATCGCTCTTCCTGCCGGAGCTCATGCTGGGCCGCTGAATGCACTGACGCGAGACAGAACGGAGACAGAACATGCATCACTTCATCAGGGCCGCCGACATCAAGCCGACGCCGGCGTTTCCAGCGGACGCCGCGGGATATCGACGCCATGCGCTGTCCGACCGGGACTGCGGAGCCGTGCATTCGGGCTGGGGCCTTTGTGAACTCGACGCAGACGGTCATGTGAACCAGCACCTGCAGTCCTTCGAGAAGAGTTTCTACGTCCTCGAGGGCGAACCCGTGCTCGTCCTCGGCGAGCGCGCGTGGCGGCTCGGCCCCGGCGCTTGCGGACTGCTCCCGGTCGGCGTGACGCAGGCCTGGCTCGGCCCGGCGAGCGGCACAGCGAAGTGGATCGACATGAACACGCCGGTGCCGCGAGGCGAGAATTTTGCCGACGACACCTATTTTCTCGGGCCGCCGCCCGACCTCCCGATCGAGCCGCTCGACATTCGCGACCCGACCTCAAGGCACCTGTTCCGGATGGCCGACGACGACATCAGCGTCGAGGCGTTGCGCGCGACACAGACAACAGACGCGCCCAAGGTCGCGGCGAGCGTCGCGACGGGAGCGATCGTCTTCAGCGGCGTGGCCATGAAAATGCTCGTCGACGAGCGGCTCGACGCTGCGCTGCACACGATGTTCATGGTCGAATACGAGCCCAAGGGCTGCGTTCACCCTCACAACCATCCGCTCGAAGAGGCCTACTACATCGTCGACGGTGAGGTGGAGGCCTGGGCTGATGACAAGAAATACCCGATGCAGCCCGGCGATTTCCTCTGGGCTGGCGTCGGCTGCACGCACGCCTTCTACAACCGCAGCGATTCGGCCGTACGCTGGCTTGAAACCCAATCCCCGCAACCGCCGGCCCGGCACGCGTACCGCTTCGTCCGCGACTGGGAGTACTTCGCCGAGCAATTGCAGGACCGGCGCGGCGCCGATGCGCCTGGAGCGACAAAGACGGCGTAACCGGCCACAAGCCCCGCGCTCGGCCGTAAAGCGATGGAAGGGCTGCATCTTGTCCGGGTTTTCCACCGGTTCATCCATCTTCCAACTGAACATCTGCCCCTCGACGCGGTCCTGGGTGAAATCGATGTGGGCAACAACTCGGGCTTCGGCGTCGCGTTCACCTTCAACTGAGCGCAGTCCCGACCGCCGCATCTGGCCTGCACTCCAGCGCAAACGCCGCTTGTTGCTTCCTGAACTGCTTGATATGCTCTCAAGAGCAGATTAACGACTTTAATTTATCCTCAAGAGCATATGACAGCAAGAAACACACTGTTGGTCACGCCGCCGTACCCGGTCGAACAGGCTCTCAAGCGCCTCGGCTCGAACCTGCGCACGGCGCGGCTGCGCCGGAACCTCACGATCGAGGATGTCGCAGAAAAGATCGGAACCGGTCCTCGCCCCGTGTCCGATGCGGAGAAAGGCAAGCCCTCGACGAGCACGGCCGTATACATCGCGCTGCTGTGGGCTTACGACCTGCTCGACCCGTTGCGCGAACTTGCCGATCCCGCTCGTGACGAGGCAGGGCTTGCACGGGCCGGGTTGCGGGAACGGGCCCGGGCCCGCACGAGCGCGACGCTCGACAGCGATTTCTAGGGAACGGGAATGAGCGAATGCTACGTCCATGTCGTCCTTCCGGGGGAAACGGAGTTCGTGGCCGCCGGGAGGTTCGATCTCGGCACGAACCGTCAGGGCGTACCGACGGGCCGATTCGTCTACGGCAGAAGCTATCTTGCTCGCGACAACGCCGTACCGATCGATCCACTTGAACTCAAGCTGGGACCCATGACCCGCCAGACAACGCTGCTCGGAGGCATGTTCGGAGCCCTGCGCGATGCGAGTCCCGATTACTGGGGGCGCCGTGTTATCGAAAAGCTCGGCGGCAAGCCGCAGCTCGAAGAAATCGACTACCTGCTTTTCTCACCCGATGACCGCGCGGGGGCGCTCGGTTTCGGCCGGCACGCCGAGCCGCCGGACCCGCGCCGCGAATTCAAACGGACGCTCGACCTCGAGGCGCTGCAGAGATCTGCCGACGCCATCGTCGCGGACGAAGACCTGCCGCAGGGCGACGCCGACGCCGCGCAGGTCCGGGAACTCATGTATGCAGGGACCTCCATGGGCGGAGCCCGCCCCAAGACAGTAGTCGAAGACGATAAGGGGCTCTGGATTGCCAAGTTCAATCGAATGGATGACAGGTGGAACCAGGCGCGCGCCGAATGCGCGATGCTCGCACTCGCCCGCGCATGCGGGATCAATGCGGCGCAAGCCCGCGTGGCTACGGTCGGCGACCGCGACGTGCTGCTGATCAGGAGATTTGACCGGGAGAAAACCGACTCGGGCTACCGCCGCGCGAGGATGCTGAGCGCCCTGACGCTGCTGCGTGCGGAAGACAGCTACACGGACCGCGAGAAATGGTCCTACGTACTGCTGGCCGAAGAACTGCGTCGGATATCAGCGCAACCGAAATCGGATGCACGGGAGCTCTTTCGCCGGATGTGCTTCAACGCACTGATTACCAACACCGATGACCATCCGCGCAACCACGCGGTAATCGCGATGTACGATGACTGGCGACTCTCGCCCGCTTACGACCTGACGCCAGGCCCGCAGATCAGTCTGGAGCGCCGCGACCTTGCACTTAGCTGCGGCGACATGGGCCGCTACGCTCATGCACTCAACCTGCTCTCGCAACATGCGCGCTTCCTGCTCAAGCGTGAGCAGGCCGAAGCGATCGTCAACGAGATGCAAGCAATCGTCACGGCGCGGTGGTACGAGATCGCCCGCGGGGAAGGGCTTTCCGAAAAGGACTGCCGCGCTCTCAAGGGCGCGTTCGCTTATCCGGGATTTCGGCTGGAGCTTGCGGCACAAACGGGGAGTTGACGACGTCTCCCGGGAACCGTTCGATCCGGGACAACTCCATTTGCCCCGGCTGTTGTCCGGATGCCTTCTATCAGGCGGCAGCCTGCGCCCTGCCCTGCACGGCCCGCTGGTACGGCGCCGGGTCCGGCGGTGTTGCGGGCGTGTTGAAGAAACGCCGATGGATTTCGGTGTCGACGCTCTCGCGATAAAGATCGCGAGCTATGGCCATCACGAGCCTCGGGTGATCCGCGACGCTCGGGATGTCGCCGACCGGCTTGCCGAAACTCAGCATCGCGGAAAGGTTGAAGCAGTGAATGTTGCGCAGGTAATTCGCGTTTGTTCCTTCGCGAGCCAGGAACTCGAACCCGGGGCCAAGGTAGGGATGGATGGCGGCGGACGCACTGTCCTCGCCGGGCTCCGGCTCATAGCGGTCGCGCCATAGCTCGATGGATTCGTGGATCCCCGCGAGTTCAGGCTGCGCTGAGAGATCGATGCGATAACCGGTTCCAGCGATCAAGTGATCGAACTGCCACGGCCCGCCCGGCGCGTTCGCTACGACCCTGCCGTCGGCGATCCTGACGTCGGACAACGAACTCTCGAGATGGACCCGGAAGTTGTCGAACTGCATGACGCGTTCGATCGAATCCATGGGAACCGTCGCCACGCCACGCTCGCGGGACACGAAATTGCGCCAGCGCACGATGTCCGGCAACTCGTAGCTCAGCGCGAGCACGTTGGCGTGTCCGCGGTCGGGCGCCGGCGAACCGGGCGCTCGTGGCGCCGGGTAGCCGACGTAGGGCCGCCGGTTGAAGACGTGCACTTCGGCCGCACCGCTTTCAAGCGCGACCGCCGCCGCATCGAACGCCGAAGATCCCGCGCCGACAATGGCGATGTTCTTGCCCGCAAAGGTATCGAACCGTATCCGGCCTGCGGTATGCGTCCAGAACGCCGTCGGCAGTGCGCTCAGGAAGCCCGGCACATTGGGTCCGCCGGCGCCGGCATAGCCGTTCGCGAGCACGAGCTTGCGCGTCGTCTCGACACGGCGCTCGCCCTCGGACTCGAGGTGCAGGCGCAGGAAATCGCCTTGCGGCTCGATCTCAAGCAGGTTCGTACGGTAGCGGACTTCAATGCCGTTGGCCTGCTGGTACCAGTCCAGGTAGTCGGCCCAGGCCAGCGTCGGAATGCGGTCCAGAGCGTCGTAGGCGTCGGGGCCATTGAGCGTTTCGTACCAGGCCTGAAAGCTCAGGATCGGGTTCTCCTGCTCGGGGCCCGCCAGCGTCTTCGGTGTACGTAGCTGGTGCATCCGCGCGGTCGTTCGCCAGATTCCCGCCAGGCCCGGCTCGGCGCGGTCGATGATCTGGACGCCACCGACGCCCAGGCGCTTGAGTCCGTACGCGATCGCCATGCCGCTCTGGCCGCCGCCCAGGATGACGACGTTGTGGTCGACGCCCGACCGGGGCCGCACCCAGTCGGCCGGGTCGCGCCCGCCCCAGCGCTGGGCACGCCCGATTTGCGTGGCGAGTCGTTCTTCGGCGTCCGCTGCCCGCGCGCTGGCCTGCGAGTCACCTGATGGGGTTTGTTGCGCGAACCCGGACCGGGTCCCGAGGCCGCCGACCGTCAACATGGCCGCCCCTGCGAAGAAGCCGCGCCGGTCGATCCGGTCGGGTACCGCGTTCGGCTCCGGTCGCGGTGCTATTCGATCGGTCACGGAAGTCGGCTTGCGTTGGTCGCTCATGCCGTAATCCCCTCAATTCGGTTCGTGTTGATCCTGGATAGCCGGCGGCGGCTACTGCAGGTGCCTGTAGACCCTCTCTTCGAAGCCCTGCAACGCCTCGATCGCGGTATCGTCGTAGAAGGGCAGGTACTGCATAAGCAGCACGGTGCCGATGCCGGTTTCCGGATCGATCCAGAACTCCGTATTGAAGATGCCCGCCCAGCTCAGGCTGCCCGGTGAGCGCATGGTGGTGGAATCGTGCTCGGCGGTAATCTGGAACCCCAATCCGAACGTGTCCGTTCCCGCGCCCAATGGGAACGGGCGCGACATGGAAGAGTTTGGGGCCGGCATGAGCTGCACGCGCAGCTCGCCGATGTGATTCTGCGCCATGAGGTCGACGGTACCTGCCCGCAGGAGACGGACGTCGTCGTCGCCAAGTCCCTTGTTGAGGATCATGCGCATGAAGCGAGCGTAATCCGGGGCAGTGGAGAACAGTCCGCCATCGCCGCGCACCGGCTCGCTGACCGTACCCTCGGGGTTCGGCTGCTCGACCAGTCCGTTCTCGACGGTTGTATGCAGCGTGACCAGTCGGGCATTGTTTTCGCTTGGCACAACGTAGCCGGTATCGGACATTTCGAGAGGCGCAAGGATGCGTTCCCGCAAGAACTCATCCACTCGCTGCCCCGAAATCGTCTCGACAAGGTCGCCCAGCACACGGGTGCTCTCGCCGTACGTCCACCTTGATCCCGGGTCGTGAAGCAGCGGGAAGCCAAGGGCAGAGGCCGGCGGAATCTCACCGCGCAGCAGCGGATACAGAATGTCACTGAAGATGTCGTAGCCGAGCCCCGAGGTATGCGTTTGCAGGTGACGCACCGTGACCTCGCCGTTCGCTGGCCGGGACGTGAAACTATTGTCATCAGGGTCGAACGCTTCGAAGACTTCATCCGGCACGTGGCCCGGGAGGTAGGTTGAAACGGGGTCGTTGAGTTCGAGTTCGCCGTCCTCGATCAGCATCATCACGGCCAGCGAAGTCATCGGCTTGGTCATCGACGCGATCCGGAAGATCGAGTCCACGCTCATCCGCCGCGCCTGTGCAACGTCCTGGCTGCCGAACGCACCGGAATAAATGATCTCATCACGGTTGGTGACCAGGGCTACGAGCCCCGGAATGCGGGTATCGCGCACCACCTGGTCCAGATACTCGTCGATCGCCCGCTGCCCGCGGTCCGGAATCGAGGGAGCCTGGGCGTAGCTGTTCGACGCAAGGAATACGACGGCCAGGTTGGCGGTCAAGCCACGAATCCATCCTCTGCGCTGCATCAGTCTCTCCGATTGCCACATGCCTTTTCTGGCCTGGTCCGAGTCGAGCCTCACCGACTTTATCGCTTGCGTTCAGTAACGGTTGACCGTCCGGACGAACTTCGTCTCACGCGCGGCGTGAGAGCGTGCTCACGAGCAAGCGCATGATGGAGCGTCCCGTTTCGTTTGTGTTGGCGTCGGCTGAACCGAAGACGAGCGAGTATATCAGCCGCATGATGCGTCTCTTGAATGCCGGAATGCGACATTGTCGGAACCTGTGTCCAACCCGATTGACTAAATATGCAAAGGAGTTTCATAAGGAAAGGAACAGTGAAAGCAACGAAATATCTCTATGCGCTCGCCGCCGCCGCCACAATCTGGCTGGCCTCCTCCGGCGGTCACGCGCACTCGCTGTCGCATGCCGAGGCCCTTACCGACCTCTGGGTTGACGCCTTCAACAGCCGCGACCGAATTGCATTGGCGGCGCTCTACCGCGAGGACGCGGAACTCGCGCAACACAATGCACCGACGCTGGTAGGCCGCGACCACATCGGGATATTCTGGGCGCGCCATCTCGCCAAAGGCGCTACCAGGACCCTGGCGACGGTCACGAGCACGCTCGACGGCACGGACTTTACCCTCGTGCACGGGACCTATCGGGTGATCGACCGCGACGGCAGGCACGCCATCCGATCCGGCGAATTCGCCCAGATCTGGAGACTTGACGCCGGCGAGTGGCGCATCGATCGCGACATCCGGTCCGACGACGGCGAAAAACACGAATAGTCCGGTCCTCTCCCCCGCCAATGGACTGTTCGCCCCCGGTCGGGCTCTGCCCGGTCGGGGGGCCTTCCTGCCCGAAGCGCGTATTTCGGGCGCCGGGCCTGCGTCATGACGTGCAAATTGACGCAGTGTGGCAGGCGTTAGCGGTAGCGGGATCTCAGCCCGCATCGGCGGCCTCCGTACTATAATTGCGCCACGATGGAAGTCGAAACCCTGAGCCAGCACACTTCCCGAAGCTTCAACAAGGACCTCGCGGGAATTCACAACCTCGTACTGACGATGGGCGGGATGGTCGAAGAGCAGTTCGACCGTGCCGTCAATGCGATCGCGGAGGCCGACAGCGAATTGGGCCTCGGCGTTGCGGAGTCGGACCGGCACGTGAACGAAATGGAAATGCGCATTGATGAGGAGTGCCGCCGAATCCTTGCGACGCGGGCACCGGCGGCACGGGATTTGCGCCTCATAGTCGCGGCCATGAAGACGATTACGGATCTTGAGAGAATCGGCGACGAAACTGAGAAAATAGGCCAGCTTGCCGCCCGCCTCGCGACGGTGAAGCGTCCGTCCACGAACTTCCGCGAACTTCGAAACCTTACCCACCATGTCAAGGGGATGATTCGGGATGCACTGGATGCGTTTGCGCGGCTGGACGTAAAGCAGGCTCTGGAGGTCATGAAGGCGGACGAGATCGTCGATGAAGAGTACGAGGCGATCAGCCGTCAGAGCCTGACATTCATGCTGGAGGACCCGCGCACCATAACCCGGGAGATGGAACTGTGTTGGGCCGCGCGTGCCCTCGAGCGAATCGGCGACCACACCAAGAATATCTGCGAGCATGCCATTTACATGGCTCACGGAACCGACATCCGACACTCCAGCCTGACGAGTGTCGAGTCGGAAATCAGTCTTGCGAGCAGCGCCAGGCAGACCATCCCCTGACGAGATCGCGGTAACCGCAGCGATGTGAACGTCGCCGGTGCACCTTAATGATTCCTTAACATTCGACTGGCACGCTTTCTGACGTCAGCGTTTCACCAGGGATTCAGTGGGAGGCACGATGGGAAAGTATTCCGCTTCGCTCGTTGCGTGCGTGTTCGGATTGGGGGCCGCGGTCCTGGTTCAGACGGCGAACGCGCAAGCCGCACGCGACTATATCAGCATCGTCGGTTCATCGACCGTGTACCCGTTTTCCACGGTGGCCGCGGAGCGATTCGGGCGCGCTACCGATTTCAGTACGCCCAAGATCGAGTCCACGGGATCCGGCGGCGGGTTCAAGCTGTTTTGTTCCGGAGCCGGTGTTCAGTACCCGGATATCACCAACTCTTCCCGGCGTGTGCGGCAATCGGAGATCGACCAGTGTGCCAGGAACGGTATCGCTGAAATCGTCGAGGTGAAGATCGGTTATGACGGCATCGTACTGGCCAACGTCAATGGTGCACCCACGTACGAACTGACGCGCAAGCAGATTTATCTGGCGCTCGCAAAGGATGTCCCCGATGCCACCGGCAGCAGCCTTGTCCCGAATCCCCACCGGAACTGGGGCGACGTCGACGCCGCATTGCCGAACATACGCATCGAGGTGCTCGGTCCGCCACCGACCTCGGGCACACGCGACGCCTTCGTGGAATTGGTCATGCTGGCCGGATGCGAGGCGTTCCCGATGATCGAAACGCTTGCCGACGATGCCCGCGACGCAGCTTGCTTCACGATGCGCGAGGACGGCGCCTTTATCGAGGCCGGTGAGAACGACAACCTCATCGTCCAGAAACTCGAAGCCAATCCCACTGCACTCGGTATTTTCGGATTCAGCTTTCTCGACCAGAACCAGGACAAGGTCCAGGGCTCGCTCATCGACGGAGTCGCACCCGAATTCGACTCGATCGCCGATGGCAGCTATCCCGTGTCGCGCCCGCTGTACAGCTATGTCAAGAAGCTGCACGTCGGAGAAATCCCGGGAATCGAGGAGTTTCTGGTGGAGCTGACCAGCGAGGCCGCCTGGGGAGAGTTCGGTTACCTGTCCGACCGGGGACTGATCCCGCTACCGGACACCGAGCGCCGGACAGTGCTCGAGGCCGTGCGGAGACTGGACAACGTCAGCCTGCCCTACTGACACGACATTCGTGCGGTCCGCGCAGTGACACGACAGTAGCAGCCCGTCAATGCCTTCCTCTACGGTTCTGATGGCCTTGCTTGCCATGACCGCAGTGGCGTATCTGCTGGGTCGCCGCCGATCAGTCTCAACCGGCAGGGGTGTAAAGGTCCACTCACTGCCGGGCTACCACGGCAGCTACGTTGCCATCTGGTGCGCGTTGCCGGCGCTCGTGCTCTTTTGTCTGTGGCAACTTGCCGAACCCGGCTTTATCCGCTCGCAGGTGCTGGCGACACTGCCCGAGGCCATGCTCGAGCTCCCGGACGCCGAACTCGGCCTTGTGTATAACGACATCAGGAATCTGGTCCAGGGCAATATCGTCTCCGGCGAACCCACCGACGAGATTCTGGCAGCGGCATCTCACTATATGTCGCTGCAGCGAATCAGCGATCTGGGCGTTGCGCTGCTGGTTCTTCTCGTCGGGTTGGCGGCTCTCGGGTGGGCGCTGCGGAGAGTGGAACCCGGATTTCGCGCCCGCAACAAGGTGGAACGGACCACTCGAATGCTGCTGTTGGCAGCTTCCACGGTCGCGATATTCACCACCATCGGAATCTTTCTCTCCGTCCTGTTCGAAGCGCTGCGCTTCTTTCAGCAGGTTTCTCCGCTTGAGTTTCTGTTCGGACTGAGTTGGAGTCCGCAGACAGCGATACGTCCGGACCAGGTCGGGTCGTCGGGGGCGTTCGGCGCGGTACCGCTGTTCGCCGGAACGCTGTTGATCTCCGGCATCGCCATGTCGGTTGCCGTTCCGGTTGGACTCATGTCGGCGATCTACCTGTCGGAATATGCGAACTCGCGGGTGCGCTCTTTCGCCAAGCCGATGCTCGAGGTACTCGCGGGTATCCCGACGGTCGTCTACGGGTACTTTGCCGCACTGACCGTGGGCCCGCTACTGCGCGGGTTCGGCGAAGGTCTGGGACTCAGTGTTTCTTCCGAGAGTGCACTGGGCGCCGGCCTGGTAATGGGGATCATGATCATCCCCTTTGTTTCCTCCCTTTCCGATGACGTGATAAAGGCGGTTCCGCACGAACTGCGCGACGGCTCGTACGGGCTGGGCGCCACCCGGTCCGAAACGATTCGGCTGGTGGTCCTGCCGGCCGCGTTGCCGGGTATCGTCGGCGGAATCCTGCTGGCGGCATCCAGGGCAATTGGCGAGACCATGATCGTGGTCATGGCGGCCGGTCTCGCTGCGAACCTCACGGTGAACCCTCTGGAGGCGGTCACAACGGTGACCGTGCAGATCGTGACCCTGCTGATTGGCGACCAGGAATTCGACAGCGCGAAGACGCTTGCCGCCTTTGCGCTCGGCCTGCTGCTGTTCCTGACGACGCTGGTTCTGAACATCGTCGCGCTGCGTGTAGTCCGCCGATACCGGGAACAATATGAGTAGCCACGCAACGGACGTGAAGGAACGGGTGGCCCGGGGAATCGCCCGGCGGTATCGGCGCGAGCGCAACTTCAGGTTGGCGGGCCTCGGTGCTGTGCTGTTGGGGCTGGCCTTTCTCGCGTTTTTCTTCTCTACGCTGGTCGGTAACGGCTACACGGCATTCGTGCAGACCCATATCCTGCTCGATGTCGAATTGACAGCAACGTCCATCGACCCCGACGGTGAACGCGACGCGCAGACGCTTGGTCGCGCGGACTACCAGGGCTTGATCAGGAATGCGTTGAGAGCCCGGTTCCCCGAAGTGGGGAGCCGGAACGATCTACGGGAGCTGTTCGCTCTGGTCAGCCCGGGTGCGGGATTCGAACTCAGAGACCAGGTGCTCGCGAATCCGGATCTCGTTGGAGGAACCCTCCGTCAGTGGTTCGTGGCCGACGACGACGTGGACATGCTGATCAAGGGCCACATTGACCGTACCGCTGAAGAATCGCAACGGCGCATCAGCGACAGGCAATTGGGATGGATCGAGCAACTGGAGGCGGATGGCGCTGTCGGGCGCCAGTTCAACCACCGCTTCTTCACCTCCGGCGACTCTCGCGATCCGGAAATGTCCGGCATCTGGAGCGCCGTGGTGGGATCCTTCCTGATGCTGCTGGTTACCCTCGCGCTGTCCTTTCCGCTCGGGGTCGCGACCGCCATCTATCTGGAGGAATTCGCACCGAAGAATCGCTGGACCGACCTGATCGAGGTCAACATAAACAACCTGGCTGCGGTGCCTTCCATCGTATTCGGTTTGCTGGGTCTGGCGCTGTTCATCAACATCTTCGGCTTGCCGCGCTCTGCGCCCGTGGTTGGCGGGCTGGTTCTGACACTCATGACATTGCCCGTGGTCATTATCGCCGCCAGGGCGGCATTGATGTCGGTTCCCCCGTCCATCCGGGAGGCGGCACTGGGAGTCGGCGCATCCAGGATGCAGACGATATTCCACCATGTCATACCGCTAGCCCTGCCGGGCATGCTGACGGGCACGATCATCGGCATGGCGAGGGCGCTGGGGGAATCGGCGCCGCTGCTCATGATCGGGATGGTTGCATTCATCGTGGACGTGCCCGAGAGCCCCCTGGATCCGGCGACGGCTCTGCCGGTGCAGGTCTACCTCTGGGCGGACAGCCCGGAACGGGCTTTCGTCGAGCGGACATCGGCCGCGATTCTGGTGCTGCTGGCGTTTCTGCTGTTGATGAACGCCAGCGCAATCCTGCTGCGAAAGCGCTTCGAGCGGCGCTGGTAGCGATTTTCCATCGCGTACGGTCCCGGAATCTACGGACGGGTCCACAAGCGGAAGGAACTGGACAGGATCGTCCGTTCGAGCCTCGACCAGGAGTCTATTCAATGAGATACGTCCTTTCGATCGTGCTTGTCTCGTGCTGCCTTACCGCAACGTCGCTGAATGCACAGACACAGTCGCAGGACGTGACCGCTCAACTCCTTGCACGGATCGCCGAGCTTGAGGAGCGGCTCGCGCGCATCGAAGCAAGCGTCGCCGGTGATGTTGAAGAAGACCTGGAGCTTGAGGTCGAGCGAGCGGTAGAACTGCCGTCTCCGGCGCCGACAGCAGCGGCATGGACAGAAGGGTTGGTTCTCGACGGTGACCTGCGTTATCGGCACGAAACGATCAATGACGACCTGGTTTCCGTGCGGCACAGACATCGCATCCGCGCAAGGGCCAACGCCACCGCGATGCTCAGCGAAAACATGGAGGTCGGCTTCGGCCTGTCCACGGGAGGCATTGCCAATGACAGCGGCAATCAGAGTCTCGACGGTGGGTTTTCGAGAAAGTCCATTGGCATTGATCTTGCCTACTTTGACTGGGCGCTCACCGATCGCCTGACCCTGGCAGGTGGAAAAATGGCCAACCCGTACTTCCGGCCCGGCGGCTACCATCTGCTCTACGATGGCGATCTCCGTCCCGAGGGTCTTGCACTCAAGGTGGCTTCGGGCGGGTTTTTTGCCAATACGGCCGCATTCTGGGCCGAAGAACGCGGGTCCGGCCCGGAGACGATGTGGTATGGCCTGCAGATGGGCTATCGAGGTTCACCCGCCGAGGGCGTGTCCCTTACCGCTGGTGCGAGCATCCATGAACTCAGCCACGCGCAAGGTCGCGCGCCCGTGTTCACCCCTCTCAACGGCCAGGGCAACCAGCTCGACGCCAACGGCAATTACCTTTTCGGGTTCTCCCAGATGGAGGTGTTTGGCGAACTGACGCTCGAGCTGGCCGGCAGTCCCCTGAGAATGTTCGTGGACTACGTCACGAATTCCGAAGCCGACGCCTATTCTGACGGTCTGGCGCTCGGCATCGACTATCGGCGTTCCTCCGATAACGGAACCTGGAACCTGGCGTATATCTACCAGGACCTCGAGGCCAACGCCGTTGTCGGCGCGTTCACGGACTCGGACTTCGCCGGTGGCACCAGCGACGGAAGCGGTCACACGCTTCGTGCAGGGTATGCGTTTCCCGGCGGCTGGAATCTGGGGCTGCGCTACATCATCGGCGACCGCGGAGAAGCCGCCGAAAGACTGCGTGACTACAACAGGTTGCAGGCAGACATCGTCTTCAATTACTGACCCGGCAACGCTTCTGTTGGCATCGGGAGGATGATCCGGCGCAGGCCGGGACGATCGGTCCGGGGAGGCCTGTTGACGGGTCGGACATCGCGCCCGCATGGGGATCGTCCCCACGCCATCGAGTCAACCGCGCCCATCAGATCCCCCCGATCACCTGCCTGAGATTCGCCGCATCAGCATTGCCGCCGCTGAGGATCACTGCGGCGGTCTTGCCGGCCATCCGGCGGCGTTCCCTGAGCAGCGCGGCGAGCGCACAGGCGCCGGAGGGTTCGGCGAGGTTGTGCGTCAGGCGCAGCAACAGGCGCTGGGCCTCGAGGATTGCCGCGTCGCTCACGGTTACTACGCGCGCGGCATTGCGGTTGATCATCTCGACGGCCGTATCGTCCGGAACGCGCGTGGCGACGCCGTCGGCCATGGTATCGGCGCTCGCCGTCGACACCGGCCGGCCGGCCTCGAATGACAGCGCGTAGCACGGAGCGCCCTCGGCCTGCACGCCCACGACCTCGGTCGACAGGCCGAGCGCGTTGCGCGCGGCGATGACGGCGCAGATTCCCGAACCGAGTCCGACGGGCACGTAGACGGCATCCAGCGCATCGGCGCCCGCGAAGAGTTCGAGCGCGTACGAAGCCACGCCCCGGACCAGCGCGGGGTCGAACGAACCAATCAGGTGCAGACCCTCGCGGTCGGCCATCTCGCAGGCAAATTCGTGTGCTTCCTGAAAGTCCCCGCCATGTTCCACGAGTTCGGCGCCCTGACCGATCATGGCGGCGTTTTTTTCCGGATTGTTGCCGTGCGGCACGACGATCACCGCGCGCAGACCGTGGTGCGCCGCAGCGACGGCGACGGACTGGCCGTGATTGCCCCGCGTTGCAGCGATCACGCCGGCACAGTCCGGCTCCCGCTGCCGCAACCGGTGCATGTACAAGACCCCGCCGCGAATCTTGAAGGCTCCGATCGACGTATGGTTCTCGTGCTTGACCCAGACGGTGAGACCCGCGTGCCGGCTCAGCAGCGGCCAGGCGAACTGCGGCGTTGCCGGCACGTGCCGATAAACGATCTCGGCCGCTTCGCGCAGCGATTCGAGCGTGAATTCCATGGTGAATGCGTCGGGCGTCGGGACGAAGGCGGTTCGGGCAGGGCAATCTTCGGACAAGACAAGTCTAGCTGCAAGCCTGCTCGGATCGACCGGCAGCAACGCAATGCTCACCCGCGGCATACGCACGATAACGCGCGCCAGCGGCAGCTCGGGCGATCAGCCGTGCCGTCACGGGCGCAGGCAACGTGGAATGCCGGGCGCCAAGTCGTAAAATGCGCAACCTGTCGCAGCGGATCGCAAGCCGGGTCACGAGGAATGCCGGAAATCACACTGCCGGACGGCTCCACCAGAGCGTTCTCCGAATCCGTGGACGGCCTTGCCGTCGCACGCAGCATAGGTTCGCGTCTCGCTCGCGACGCCGTCGCCGTGCGCGTCGACGGCGAACTCAGGGACCTCACGGCGCCGCTCGAGACCGATGCTGCGCTGGAGATCGTCACCCGCGACTCGGCCGACGGGCTCGAGATCCTGCGCCACGACGCCGCCCACGTGATGGCGGAGGCCGTCACGGAACTGTATCCGGGTACTCAGGTGACCATCGGCCCGGCGATCGAGGACGGCTTCTATTACGACTTTTCGCGCGAAGAGCCCTTCGTTCCGGATGATCTCGAACGCATCGAAGAGCGCATGCGCGAGATCGTCGAGCGCGACGAGGCGATCACCCGGGAAGTCTGGGACCGCAACGAAGCCATCCGGTTCTTCACCGAACTCGGCGAGCACTACAAGGCGGAGATCATCGCGGGCATTCCCGAGGGCGAACCGATCACCGTCTACCGTCAGGGTGAATTCGTGGATCTCTGCCGCGGTCCGCATCTGCCGTCCACCAGCAGGCTCGGCCAGGCCTTCAAGCTCACGAAGCTCGCAGGCGCCTACTGGCGCGGCGATTCCCGCAACGAAATGCTGCGGCGCATCTACGGCACGGCCTGGGCCAGCCAGAAGCAACTCGATCAGTATGTGCGGCGGCTCGAGGAAGCCGAGCGGCGCGATCATCGGCGCCTTGGCCGGCAGATGGACCTGTTCCACTTCCAGGACGAAGCGGTGGGCTCGGCGTTCTGGCATCCGAAGGGCTGGACGCTGTTTCAGACGCTCGTCGAATTCCTGCGCGCGCGCCAGGAAGCGGCGGGTTACCGGGAGGTCAACACACCCGAACTCATGGACGTTTCGCTGTGGGAAGCCTCCGGCCACCTCGAGACCTTCGGCGAGCACATGTTCACGAGCCGGACCGCCGACGAGCGCACGCTCGCGGTCAAGCCGATGAACTGCCCGGGCCACGTACAGGTCTTCCGCAACGAACTGCGCAGCTATCGCGATCTGCCGTTCCGGCTCGCGGAGTTCGGCAAGGTGCACCGCTACGAGCCGTCAGGCGCACTGCATGGACTCATGCGGGTGAGGGGGTTCACGCAGGACGACGCACACATATTCTGCACCGAGGACCAGGTCACGGCCGAAACCGGGGCGGTCTGCAACCTGCTGCTCGGCATCTACAGGGATGCCGGATTCGACGATGTCATCGTCAAGTTCGCCGACCGGCCGGAACGGCGCGTCGGCGACGACGCGGTCTGGGACCGGGCCGAGAGCGCATTGATCGAAGCGATGCAGAGCCTCGATCTCGACTACACGCACAACCCCGGCGAGGGCGCCTTCTACGGACCGAAGATCGAGTTCGTGCTGCGCGACGCGATCGGCCGCGAATGGCAGTGCGGGACGCTGCAGGTCGACCTGAATCTCCCGGAGCGCCTCGGCGCGACGTACATCGGCGAGGACGGCGACCGGCATACCCCCGTGCTGCTGCACCGGGCGATCTTCGGCTCGCTCGAGCGGTTCATCGGCATCCTGCTCGAGCACTATGCCGGCAAGCTGCCGTTCTGGCTTGCGCCGGAGCAGATCGCGGTCGTGACGATCACGTCCGACGCCGACGACCATGCCCATGAGGTCTTGCGTGAATTGAAGGCCGCCGGGCTGCGGGCGTTCACGGACGTGCGCAACGAGAAGATCAACCTCAAGGTCCGCGAACACAGTCTCGCCAAGGTACCGGTCATCATCGCGCTCGGCCGCCGCGAAGTCGCCGACGGCACGGTCTCGATCCGGCGCCTCGGCCGCAAGGGGCAGCAGGTCATGGGCCTCGACGAAGCCGTTTCCGTCCTGGGCGCGGAAGCGAAACGACCGTAGTTCCCTTCGACCTCGAAAGCCACTACGCGCAACGATTTCTTGCGCGTAGCCCTGTTTATTGCGCGTACTGGTGCGCCGGCAGGCGACATCCGGCGCATATGACGCATGGCAGCGGCGTTGGACCGCCCGTACAATGCCCGGCGCGGCCAGCCCGGCTTGAAACGACGAGGAATTTCAAGACATGCGACTCATCAGCTTTGTTCGCAACGGAGAAGCAAGCTACGGCATCGCCGTGGACGGCGGTGTCGTCGACGCCGGAGCGGAACTCAGGTCGGAATATCCGGGCCTTCGCGACCTGCTGCTTGCGGGTGCTCTGGACCGCTTGCGGGCGTTCGAGGGCCGATCAGCGGATTGCGCCATTGATGACATCGCATTCCTCCCGCCCATCCCTGACCCGGGCGCCAAGCTCATCTGCGTCGGCATCAACTACATGCCGCACATCCTCGAGATGGGCCGCGAACGTCCCGACTACCCGGTGCTGTTCGTACGCTTCGCCGACAGCATCGTCGGCCACGGCCAGCCGATGATTCGGCCGAACGCGTCGGAGCGCTTCGATTTCGAGGGGGAACTTGCCGTGATCATCGGCCGGCGCGCGCGTCACGTTCCGCGCGAGTCGGCGCTCGCGTATGTGGCGGGCTATAGCTGTTTCAACGACGGCAGCGTCAGGGACTACCAGCGGCACGGCCCGCAGTGGACGGCAGGAAAGAATTTCCATCACAGCGGCGCGTTCGGGCCGTGGGTCGTGACGGCCGACGAAGCGCCGGACCCGACCGCGTTTCATCTGCGTACGGTGCTCAATGGCGCTGTCGTTCAAGACGAAAGCGTCGCAGAACTCTGCTTCGACATTCCCGACCTGATCGCGTACTGCACGACCTGGGCACAACTTGAACCGGGCGACGTGATCGTCAGCGGAACGCCGGGCGGCGTCGGCGCCGGACGCACACCGCCGCTCTGGATGCAGGCGGGCGATGTCGTCGAAGTCGACATCACGGGCGTCGGCACGCTGCTGAACCCGGTCGTCGACGAAGGTTCCGCTTAGGACCGATTTCCCTTTACGGCACCGACACGCTCGAGCCGCTCGGCCAGCGACAAGCGGTCCGGCCCGGCGGGCGGCTGAAGTCGGCGATGCGCCGTCCCAACACATGTGCTCATCGACCGCTTGGCAGCGACGACTACGATGCGCTCGCGAGTTGATCCAGAGGCAGCGCCGTGCGGCCGAGGATCTGCTCCAGGCCGAACCCGGTCTCCACGTGGCTCACCGACGGCAGGCTCAACAGCTTGTTGCGCATGAACCGGTTGTAGGCCTGCAGGTCCGCGGTCACCACGCGCAGCAGATAGTCGTAACCGCCCGACATGGCCCAGCATTCCATGACCTCGGGATAGCCGCGTACGCTCGATTCGAACGCCCGGACCTCCTCCTGCCGTTCACGTGTCAACCGCACTTCCACGAACGCGGTGACCGGCAGACCGACGGCGCGCTGATCGAGAAGCGTGGCGTAGCCGCCGATATAACCCGCCTGCTCAAGCAGGCGCACGCGCCGCGCGCAGGGCGTGGCGGTCAGTGCCACGCGGTTGGCGAGTTCCGTAATGCTGACCCGGGCATTGCGCTGCAATTCGGCAAGAATCCTGACGTCGATCGCGTCGAGCGCATAGGTTGGATGATCCATTCATTCAACTCCACAATATTGATACTTTAATCTAATTTATTATAAATAAACATCACTATTTGAACAAAAACACTACTCTAATTGGACTAATATTTCATTAGGAGTCAAGGAATCTGGAGGAACAAGGATGGACAACACATCGTTCGAGCTGTTCAAGCGCCGGCTGTGGCGGGAGGTTCTCAATCATCCCGTCATCGTGGCCAACCCGTACACACGATGGTTCCGCAACGGCGACTTCTCCCGTGAACAGGCGCGGGCCTTCCTCGTGCAGTTCTCGGTCTTTTCCAACGAGTTCCTGTTCGCTCAGCTACGCAAGATGGTCAATGCCGAAACCATCGAGGAAATGCGCGCTTCCAAGGAAATTCTCGCCAACGAAATCGGAGTGGGATACCGCGGACGGACTCGCGACGACGCCGAACTCGGCAGCCTTGTCGGCACGATCGAGGGCGGCACGTTTCACTTTCGCGCCGCTCACTTCGAGCTCTTGCTGCGCATGGCCAAGCCACTGAACCTGACCCTGCCGCAACTCGGCAAGCGCCGCTTCGGAACGCCCGCGACCCTGCACTTCTGCGATGAACTCGTACGCCTGTACGGCAGCGAGAACTATGCCGTTGCCGAGGCCGCGTCGTGGGCCGTCGAAAACTGGGCGGCGGCCGGATTCTGGGACGAACTCGTGCAGGGCTGGCAGACGTTCAAGGGGCGGGAGAACCTGCCGGGCCTGAACCTGGCCTTCTTCAGTTGGCACGCCCGGCTAGAGGAAACCCACGCTCAACACACCTGGGACGAGCTGGCATCGTTCTACCGTGAACGCAAGGTGGACGAGGATGCGTTCGTCCGCGACGCCAACGAGATGCTCGACGGCGTCCTCGTATTCTGGACGGGTCTCGACGAACAGCGTCGGCGTCTGGAGGAATCCTCGGACCTGCAGATCGCGTCGTAGTCACGGGCGCGCTAGCGTGAACCCTCGCGCGCCACATCGCAGAACGCCTCATTGCAGCATGCGCCGTCCTCGATATCGGTCCGGATGTCGGCGTTGAGCAGCGCATTGACGGTCTGACCGGTCGCGGTCGCCGAGAGCCAGACGCCTTTCGGGGTGTAGAGGACCCCGGGCAAGACCGCATCGCTAATTCTCGCCACCAGGGAAGTCTCTCCGCGCTCGTTGTAGACCGTGAGCGTGTCGCCGTCCGAAATGCCGCGCGGCTTGGCGTCGTCGGGGTGAATCTCAACCTCTTCCGGGCCGCTCGACAGCGCGCAGTTGCCGAGAGTGGCGTTGGTCCGCTTCGGTGACGACGGCGAAATGACGGTCAGCGGCCAGTCGCGCTCGACCGGTTCGTAGCGCGGCAGGCCGTAGCCGAACCGAGCCTCGAGATCGCGGCTGTAAAGCTCGATTCGCCCCGACTCGGTCGCGGGTCGCACGGTGGCGCACATGATCGGCTCAGCGCCGTCGGGGGTGGTCATGGCAAGCGCCGAATCCACCGGCAAGCGGCTCGGTCGGCGGCCTCCCAAGCGGGAGTCGCCATCCAGGAATGCCGCATTCATCAACTCCTGGTCGCTCTCGCGGAATATGGGCTCGTCGAATCCGAATCGAGCCGCCAGGCGCCGGAAAATCTCGGTGTTCGGCAGCGACTCGCCGACCGGGGGAATCACCGCGTCGGCTCTTTGCAGATGGCGATGCCCGTAGGCGGCGTAGATGTCTGCGAATTCGAAGTGACTCGAAGCCGGCAGCACAACATCGCAATATCGCATCGAGTCCGTCATCACCACGTCGGCGCCGGCCACAAACACGTCCTGCCGGGCGAGCGCCCGGCGCATGCGGTTCTGGTCGGGATGAGTCGCGACCGGATTGTGGTTGTAGATGAATACGGCCCTGATCGGGGGGTCCAGATTGTCTTCGAGCAGCAGGCGCGAGACGTCGACTATGTTGATGGTCCGCGTACCCTCGGGCACCAGGTCCGGGCGCTGCAAGCGGGTCGTGTCTCGAGGAAAGGCGTGCCCGGGCTTGGCAAATACACCGGCGCCGAGCCGCCCGTGGTTTCCGGTGAGCGCCTGCAGCGCCATGGCGGCACGCAGGCCGGAGCCGCCGCTGCGACTGCGCTCGACTCCGTTACCGACGGAGACTCCGACCGTCGTCGCGTCGCAGTACCACTGCGCAAGAGTGTCGAAGGCCGCGCGGGGCACGCCGCACACTTCAGTCACCGTCTCCGACGTATGCGTGCGGGCATGCGCCATGTAGGCGTCGCAGCCATCGACCCACCGATCGATGAATGCCCGGTCGTGGGCGCCGCGCCGCTCGAGCTCGGCCGCCAGCGCGAGAGCCAGCACCACATCCGTGCCCGGGCGGATCTGGATGAACAGGTCGGCCTGCTCGGCGATGCGCGTGCGCTTCGGGTCGACGACGATGAGGCGCGCGTCCCTTCCCTTCCGGGCTGCCTGAATTTCCCGCGCGAGATGCAGGTTGGATACCGTGACGTTGTTGCCCCAGACCACGACGAGATCGGAGTGGCGAATCTGCTCGGGCGGCATCCCTGGCGCGGCGCCGTAGAGGCTCGCATAGGCGGAACTGCGCACGAGACCGCAGAGGTGTCCGCGCGACAGCATCGACGCTCCGAGCTTGTGGAAGAATCGGCGGTCCATCGAGCCTCCGGCAAGCTCACCGTGCGGGCCGGCATAGTTGAACGGCAGCACCGTCTCCGGGCCGTGCCGCGCGATGGCGCAGGAGATGTTTGCGTGAATCAGGTCCAGGGCCTCGGCCCAGGAAATCCGCTCGAAGCCGTCCCCGCCTCGAGGGCCGACGCGCTTCATTGGGTGGGTGAGCCGCCCGGAGCCGTGCACGAACTCCGGAAAGGAACGCGCGACCTTGTTGCAGATCGCCCCGGCCGTATATGGATTGGCCTGCGAGCCGCGTATGCCGAGTACGCGCAGCCCGTCGGTCGTGACTGAAAGGCTGCAGGTGTCCGGACAATCCAGCGGGCACACGCTGGGTCGCTGCTGCACGGACTTTGCAGTATTCAAGAGAGTGACTCCTTGCATTTCATATGGCGGATCGCTTCGCTCACATCGCGGCGCGCGGGAATTCGGAGTGACCCCGCCGCGGCCGGCTACAGGCTCATGAAATCGTGCAGGTCGGCGTCAGCGAGGTGTGAGGGGCTCACGTTCTGCAGGCTGCGGAAAAGCCTCTCCGTCCGGCCCGGGTCGCTGCGTTCCCAGGCCGCGAGCATCGCCTTGATTTCCGCGCGCTTGAGATTCTGCTGCGAGCCGCACAGGTCGCAGGGGATGATCGGAAACTCGCGAAGTCGCGCATAGCGCGCGATGTCCGGTTCTGCGCAGTAGGCAAGCGGACGAATGACAACATGGCGCCCGTCGTCGCTCCTGAGCTTCGGCGGCATCGCCTTGAGACTCGCGCCGTAGAACATGTTGAGGAACAGCGTCTCGACGAAATCCTCGCGGTGGTGGCCGAGCGCGATCCTGTTGGCGCCGAGCTCGGTGGCGACGCGGTAGAGGATGCCGCGGCGCAGCCTCGAGCACAGGCCGCAGTAGGTCTTGCCGATGTCGATGACGCGCGTGACGACCGAATAGGTGTCTTCCTCGACGATCCGGTAAGGCACCCCGAGCGTATCGAGGTACTTCGGCAAAGTCTCGCTCGGAAACCCGGGTTGCTTCTGGTCGAGGTTCACGGCGACAAGATCGAAGTGCACCGGGGCGCGCCGCTGCAGACCCAACAGCATGTCAAGCAGCGTGTAGGAGTCCTTGCCGCCCGACAGACACACCATGACGAGATCGCCCTCGCCGATCATGCCGTAGTCGGCGATCGCCCGGCCGGCCTTGCGGCGCAGCGCAGCCTCGATCGTCCTGCACTCGCCGGACAGTGGTTGTGCGGCAGCCATTGTCGGGATGTCATGCTCGCGGCCGGCGGATTTTCCGGCGACGGAAGCCACGCCCGCAGTTGCGGGCTCGGAGTCGGCGACGGTCCCCGACGGCACCATGGCGGTCACATCGCTGGGGTCAGGGTTCACTGCAGTCCCTGGCACCGCTGTCGCGGTCGAGGTCGCTCCGTCAGGCTCGGGGCTCGCTGCACTCCCCGGTGCAGCCGCGCGTGCTCGCGATGCGCCGCTCATCGCGCGGTCTCGCCGCGAGCGCTGCCGACCCCGGTTCCATCACCGGCCGCCCCGGTCGTGCTCTCGGGATCTTCGCTGGCTTCGTCGTCGGCGGGACGGCCATCCGCCGCTGCACCGACGACCTCGGCACGCTCCGGGCGCGCGTCGGCGTCGACGTTTCGCGTAGCAGGGAGGCCCGCCTCGACTGCAGCACTGTTCGCCGCAGACTCCCGCCGCGGCCCGTCAACGAGCAGGCCCGTGTAGATGATGGTCGCGATGCTTGCCGCAAACGCCCCGATGAAACCGGCCGCGATGAGGAGCGGCGGGCGCCCGCGGCGCCCTTGAGGTGACCGACCGTCGCGTTCCCCTGTGCTGCTCATCTGTTGCGTCGTCTGCCTGCCCGCGTGCGCCGAATGGCCGCTGTTCAGCGCGGCGGCGATGCGCGTATAGTACGCCAACTCACGCGATCCGGTGCCAGCGGCGGGACAGGGCAGCAGATGACGATACTCCAGGGCGCCTTCGGCCTGCTCGTGCTGACCGCGACCGCCTGGCTCATCAGCGAGAACCGCCGCGCGCTCAGATGGCGGGTGCCGGTCGCCGGACTCGGGCTGCAGTTCGTCATCGCCCTGATCGTACTCAGGCTGCCGCCGGCACAAAGCGTCTTCGCGAGCCTCAACAACGCCGTCGTCGCCCTGCAGAACGCGACCGAGGCCGGCACGAGTTTCGTCTTCGGCTATCTCGGCGGCGGACCGCTGCCATTCGAGGAGACGGCGGTCGGCGGCAGCCTCGTGCTCGCATTCCGCGCGCTGCCGCTGCTGATCGTTGTCAGCGCATTGACATCGCTATTGGCCTACTGGCGGATACTCCCGCTCATCGTCAAGGGTTTCTCGCTGCTTTTCGAGCGGACGCTCGGCGTCGGCGGCGCCGTGTCGCTGTCTGCCGCCGCCAACATCTTCGTCGGCATGGTCGAGGCGCCACTTTTCATCCGCGACTACCTCAGGGAACTCGACCGCGGCGAACTCTTCATGGTGATGTGCGTCGGCATGGCGACGATCGCGGGCACCGTGCTTGTGCTCTATACGACCATACTCGGCCCGGTGCTCGACGGTGCCGTCGGACACCTCATCACCGCATCGATCATCAGCGCGCCGGCCGCGATCATGGTGGCCTGGATCATGGTGCCTCCGGGCAATCGCAGCACGTCCGCCGAGCTTGCCGACCTCCGCTCGCAGGCGGCGAGCTCCATGGATGCCGTGACACAGGGCGCAGAGCGCGGTCTTGCGCTCTATCTAAACGTCGTCGCGATGCTGATCGTGCTGCTCGCACTCGTGCACCTGGCAAATGCCGTACTCGGCCTGCTGCCGGAGTTCGCAGGGCAGGCCCTGAGTCTCGAACGGATGCTCGGCTGGCTCATGGCGCCCGTCGTCTGGCTCATGGGCATCCCCTGGAGCGAAGCCACGGTCGCGGGCAGCCTCATGGGCATCAAAACGGTGCTCAACGAGCTGCTCGCGTATCTGAGCCTTGCGGAGCTTTCGGACGGTCAACTCAGCGAGCGCAGCGTACTGATCATGAGTTATGCGCTTTGCGGCATGGCCAACTTCGGCAGTGTCGGCATCATGATCGGCGGGTTCACGGTAATGATTCCCGAACGGCGCCGCGAAGTCGCAAGCCTCGGCCTGAAATCGATCGTCGGCGGGACGATCGCGACTTGCTGTACGGGCGCGGTTGTCGGTATCGTCGGATGACACAGCCGCGGCCAGAAGCTCGCCGGGCGGCAGTTGCGAAAGCGCGCAGCCGTGAATTTCAGCAGCACAGGCTCCCGGGCGGCTGCCCGGAAGCGATCGGCGCGGTTCGGGCAAGCGGACGTAACGGAGGTCCGAAGTTGTCACACTCGATCGGCGTCGCTGCGATTCCGACGCGAAAACCGCGTTTTGCGCCACTGGCGCTGCTTGCACCGCTGCTGCTCATGTTCGCGTTTCCGGCGCCGGCCGAGGCACGTCCGCTGCAGCAGGTGCTCAATGAAGGCACGCTCCGGGTCGGCGTCGTGCTGTCGACGCCGTGGACGCTGCGCGACGCCGATGGCGAACTTGCAGGCTTCGAAGTCGACGTCGCGAGAAAACTCGCCGAAGACATGGAGCTTGAGGCCGACATCCGCGTCTACGAGTGGGACAGAATCATCCTCGCTCTGGAAGCCGGCGAGATCGACGTGATCGCGGCGGGCCTCGCCGTCACCCTGGATCGGGCCCTGCACGTCAACTTCAGCGATCCATATGCCCTGGGCGGTGTCGCACTTGCCACCAACCTCGAGAACACGTCCAACGTACAGGAACTGCAGGATCTCAACACCGGCACGCGCAAGATCGGCGCCGTTGAAGGATCCGTGGCAATGGCGCTTGCCGAACGCATCCTGCCGAGGGCCGAACTCGTCGTCTTCGAGAACGTGGAGTTGGCCCGCAACGCGCTCGTCGCCGGCGAGCTCGACGGCTTTCTCGAGGAAGAGCCGGTGCCGACGTTCCTCGCGATCGAGAACCCGGCCATGGTCGACGTACCGATAGCTCGCCCCCTGCTCGAGACCCCGACCGCGTTCGCGGTCGCAAAGGGCGATCCGGATTTCGTGTTTCTTCTGAACGCCTGGATCGAAGCCCGTAACGCCGATACCTGGTTGCCGACAACGACCAACTACTGGTTCAGGTCATTGGCCTGGAGGAATCGGGTTGAGTCGCGGTAGGGCCACCGCGTCACGCGCCCACCACGCTGTCGGGCTCATCGCGTTCGCTTGCCTCGTCGCGCCGGCTGGCGCGTTTGCTCAGGCCGACGAAGACGAGCTGGCCTTGCCGCCCCGGATCGACAATGTCCCGTCACAGGCGCGGCTTGCGGATCCGCCCGGGGACCGAGTCGACATGATCGAGGAAGTGATTGTTACGAATGACAATCCATGGCGATTGCCGGACCTCGGCAGCACCTGGCGCGCGCGGCAGACTCAGGCTGAGGAGCTTGGGAGAATTCGGGCGAATTTCATGCCGCTGTACGACCCCGACGATCCGGCCGCGTCACTTGCGCCGCTCTTCCCGGCCAATCGCGAGATGCAGCGCGTGGGCTTCATTCAGCTTTTCCGGGTCCGCTTCGGGGGGCGCGACACGGACTGACTGTTCGGGGACGGTTTCTTCGGGCCACGGCCCCAAACGCCCAGTCGCTTTTCGCCAGCGTTGTCATCCCTGTACGCGCCGGCCTCTTGCCGCGAGTTCAGGGTCCTGAGCAGCGGGCAGGCAGGAATCGGACCGGGGGAACGCCGACCCTGCCTGCCCGCGGGCCCGCTTGCCCTCAGCGCCCCCTGCGATCGCGGAAAATGCCGCGACGCCCGGAGCGTTCGTCCTCGCTGATGATGCCGTCGCCATCGCTGTCGAGCTGCTCGAACCGTTCAGCGCTGAAATCCTCCCGTACGGCCTGAAGCTCGTCGAGCGACCACGCACCGTCGCCGTTGCTGTCGACCTGCAATTGGACACCGTCGCGATCCCGGCCGCCGAAGCGCGGCGTCCGGAGTTCGTCGCCGGAAAGCTGGCCGTCACCGTTGGCGTCGCGCTGCGTGAACCATTCCTGGGTCGCGTCCGGACGCCCGGCCTGGACCTCTGCGAGCGTTACGAACCCATCGTCGTCGCTGTCGAGGCGCGTCAGGACCCGGTCGCTGAACCCCGTGCGCACGTTGTCGCTGAGTTCGCCACGGTCGCGGCCGCCACGAAGTTCTTCGGCCGTCAGAAGCCCGTCGCCGTCAGTATCGCGCGACTGGAAGCGTTGTTCGGCGGCCTCCTGGAAACCGGCCTGATACTCCGTCAGGCTGATTGCGCCATCCCCGTCCGTGTCCGCCTCAAGCTGCGCCCATGCAGCGTGGCTGCCCAACAGTGCCGCCACCGCGAATGCCAAATCGATTCTCATCTGCCTCTCCTTTGCCGTAAGCATCGCTTCCGAAGGAAGCATCAAGTCACGATGAGAAATCTAATCGTTTGCGCGGCGTCAGTCCGTCAAGAAACCTCCAGAATTCACAAGCTGACTGGCGCTTACTCGGGTGCAGGCATGTAGCCGTCGTCGCCCGGCACAGCCGGGAACCGGCGCGCTTTCCAGTCGCTCTTGGCAGCTTCAATGCGCTCCGCCGAACTCGAGACGAAGTTCCACCAGATGTGCCGTTCGCCGTCGAGCGGCGCGCCGCCGAAGAGCATGAGCTTCGCGCCAGACCGGGAGAGGATCTCGATCTCGGAGCCGTCGCGAAACACGAGCAACTTGCCGGATGCGTAACCCACACGCTGCACTTTCATGCCTCGACGGTCAGGCGTACGATGCGCGCCGGCTCCGGCGCTGTCCAACTCGTTGTCAGCAAGTCCCATCTCGACACCGCCAGACTTGTTGGTCGCAAGCCCGACCTCGATGCCACCGTCGATGATATAGGCGGCGCGCTCGCCAAGCTCCGGCCCAAGCATCAACGCCGCGCCGACATCGAGATCCGCCTCGACGTAGAACAGTTCCGAGAGTGTCTCAATCGCGGCACGTGCCCCGAATGCCGAGCCCGCGATGAGCTTGAGCCACACGCCCTCGCGTTTAACGACCGGCAATCGATCCGCCGGATAGTGAATGAAGCTCGGCGCCGAGAGCTCGTGATCACGCGGCAGTGCGACCCATGACTGGATGCCGTGAACCCGCGACGCGCGGGCGCGCTCGGCATCCGTGCTGCGCTCGGAGTGAACGATGCCCGAGCCCGCCGACATCCAGTTGAGCTCTCCCGGCCGGATGATCTGCTCGCAGCCGATGCTGTCGCGGTGCAGCATTTCGCCTTCGAAGAGGTACGTGACCGTCGCCAGGCCGATGTGCGGGTGCGGCGGCACGTCGAGGCCATGACCGGGCCCGAGTTCGGCGGGAAGCATGTGATCGAAGAAGATGAACGGCCCGACCAGGCGCCGCCGTGCGGTCGGCCAGACCCGATTGACCGTGAGGCCGCCGAGCGGCCGATGGCGCGGCCCGACGACGAGTTCCACGGGATCCGGAACATCTCCCCGCGGTGGGGCATCCGGAACGCTTGCGGCGTCACGGCCGCCCGTAACGCTTGCTGTTTCCCCGGCATCCCGGGTGGACGCTGTCTGCCCGGAGCCGCCGTTCACCGACACATTATCCTGCATGATCACGGCAAATTAACCGATTTCGACAGACGTGCGCCACGGTTAGAATCCCCGGCATGAACATCCCGAACCAGACAGCCGACAGTGCGTTCCGGCCCGCAACGTTGCGTTTCCTCGAGGAAATCGCGGCGAACAACGAGCGCACGTGGTTTCAGGCCAACAAGCACCGCTACGAAGCCGATGTCCTCGCCCCGGCGCTCGACTACATCGAGACCATGGGTCCGCACATCGAGCGCATTTCCGCGCACTTCGTCGCGATTCCGAAACGCGTCGGCGGCTCGCTCATGCGGATCTACCGCGACACGCGCTTCTCGCACGACAAGACCCCGTACAAGACCAACATCGGCATCCAGTTCCGGCACGAACGCGGCAAGGACGTTCACGCACCGGGGTTCTATGTGCATGTCGAGCCCGGCCGCTGCTTTCTCGGCGCCGGCATCTGGCGTCCCGAATCAAGCGCTCTCGCCGCGATCCGCACGCGCATCGTCGAGAAGCCGGATGCCTGGAAGAACGCGGGCGGCGACGGCCGGTTCCAGAAGTATTTCGAGTTTGGCGGGCAGCAACTGAAACGCCCGCCACGCGGGTTCACGGCCGACCAGCCGTTTATCGAGGACATCAAGCGGAAGGACTTCATCGCGAGTTGCCCGATCGATGACGACGACGTCGTCGCCGGGGATTTCGCCGAGCGAACCGCTGCGCGATTCGCGGTGGCCGCACCGCTCATGGCGTTCCTGTGTGCGGCGCTGGAACTTCAGTTCTGAGAGTCGTCGGGGCTTGTCTGGTTTTTGCCGAGGGTCGATGAGTCAAGGAGCCAGAGCAGTCCGCAGCCTGCGCCGATCAGGACGATGAGGCCGCCGCCGAAGGTCAGCAGCCAATAGAACTCGTACGCGAGGAGCCAGTCAAGAAAGAAGCCCGCCGCGTAGATTGCGACACCGGCGACCACCAGTGGTCGCGCCCGGTCGCGCCACCGGCGAATGCGCTTGCGACCGGCGAGTGTCATGTGCGCGGGATCCGGGCAGACGCGCGGAGCCCAGGGACGCCGAGCGCCGGCATTCGGCGCCGGCCGGGCGGCTGGAACTCGATGCGCTCGCGCCCCGGCCCCTGCGGGTCGCCGCCACGACGACACGCACGACGCAGGCCGGGCGCCTCGCGACCGATGCCGTCCGGTGCCCGGAACCTGCAACCGCGCCTCACTCCTCGTCCGGCACAAAGCAAAAGGCGACGAGCTTGTTACCGTCGAGATCGCGGAAGTACCCACCGTAGTAGTTTCCCATGCGCCTGCCGGGCGCACCTTCGTCCACACCGCCGAGTTCGAGCGCCTTGGCATGCACTTCCTGCACCTTCTCCGGCGAGCCGGCGTGCAAGGCGACCATGGTGCCGTTGCCGAACGTCGCCGGGTTGCCGTCGAAGGGCTTGGTGACCGCGATGCCAGGCGCCGTCTCGCTCGACCGCCATGCCACAAATTGCTCCATTTCCATGAAACGCTCGCCGCCGAGCAGCCTCAGAACCTCGTCGTAGAACTTGTGGGCTCGCTCGGGATCGTTGGTGCCTATCGTCACGTATCCAATCATCATGTGGTCTCCTTTCCGAAATACCGGGGCGAATTGCCGCGGCAAGTTTATGCGTGAACCGGCGCGCGCGAAAGGCCAGGGCCTGTCCAGCGAGACATGAGGCAGAATCGCGAGGGTATGGAATCATGCACGGACCGCCGCGACGCTGCGCACACAAGGCGTCCGGTCGCAGGCCCAGGCGCGAAACGGGTCTCGCCGGTCGCGCATGGACAGGAAAATTCAAGGTACACTGCGCCCGCCCTGGACCGTGATACTCAATCTCGCTGACAACACCATGAAACTCAGGATTCTCGGCAATTCGGTCAGATTTCGCGTCTCGCAGGCGGAACTCGCGCAACTCACGGCGGAAGGTTTCGTGGAGGACAGCGTCGCGTTCGGTCCGGGCGCGAAGCTCGTCTATCGCCTTGAAGTCGCCGATTCTGGGAAAGGCCCGGCAGCCGACTCGATCTCGGCAGGCTACGACGGCAAGGGTGTCCGGGTCGTGCTGCCCCGCGAGCGGGTCGACACCTGGCAGCAGCCGGAGGAGGTCTCGATTCGAGGCGAGCAGACCTTACCGGGCGGCGACCGCCTCGATATCCTCGTCGAGAAGGACTTCACTTGCCTCATCCCGCGCGAAGGGGAGGATCAGTCGAACCTTTTTCCGAATCCCGCCTCCGCCGATTCCAGGACCTGAAGCCCGCCCGACATCGCCGCCGGTCGCCGAACCATCGCGAAGCCGTCGGGGCCGCTACGCGCGATGCCGCGCCCATGGTGTCGTGGCGGTCGCGTTTCCGCTGCCGGCGGAACCTGCCGAGTCAGCGGATTCGCATCTCAGAACCACGACGCCGCGAATTGAAGGTATACGGACCTGCCCTGCCAGGACAGCAGCGAGTCGCTGCGGTAGATGCGCCCGCAGCACACTTCGAATTCGCCGCGGTCGGGGTAGGTGTCGAACAGGTTATGCGAACCGAACTTGAGGCGGTAGCGATCCCCGAACGCCCAGCTCGCTTCGAGATCGACGAAGAACGTGCTGCCGAAGTGCTGGATCTCGGTCAGGCTCGCCGTCGAGGCATTCGCGTAGTCGCTGAAGTAACTGCCGCGAATGAGCAGGTCGAGGCGGTCCCAGGCCTGCCGCATCGACATGACAGCGCGTGTGTTCGGCGCACCGTACCTCGAATCGTGTTCCGCCTCGCTGTCGACGAAGCGGCCCCGTTCGGTCAGCTTCGTCGTGTTGCGGTTGACGGCCGCCTGCAGCGTGGTGCCACCCCCGAACCAGTCGCCGTTCCAGGTGGCGACGAGATCGATGCCGCGGGTCTCGGAGTCCACGTCATTGGTGAAGAACCGCACCTGGGCGATGGTATTGGCGCCCGGAACGCCCAGCGCCTCGAGTTGCCGCACCTGGTCCGGTCCGACCGCAAACTGGGAGGACAGGATGATGCGGTCGTGAAGTTCGATCCAGTAGTAATCGAGCGCCAGGGACAGCCCATCGGTCGGTTCGGCCGCGAGACCGAGAGTAAAGGACTTCGAATGCTCGGGGCCGAGGGCCCGCGCGCCGAAGAGTCCCGCTGCCGGATGCTCTGCGGGAAAGACACCTTCAGCCACCGGCAGCCCCTGCTCGTTGATGCGCGTGGAAACGTTGGTCGTTGAAATCTGGCCGGGCGTCGGAGCGCGAAAACCGGTTCCCGCCGAACCGCGCAGATTGAGACGGTCGGTCACCCGGTAACGCATGGCAGGTTTGCCGATGGCCACATCGCCGAAATCCGAAAAGCTTTCGAAGCGAGCGGCGGCGTTCACGAGCCAGTCATCGCTCACGTCGAGTTCGAGATCGATGTAGCCCGCGTAGCTGTCGCGTTTTATGTCCGACGTGAATTGTGGGGAATAACCCGGAAAGCCGTTCGATCCGACCGGAACCACGTTGCGGATCGGGTCGCCCGCCGGGCAGAGGGAGCCGACCGCGGCGAACCCCGGAATCCGGCACTCGATGACGGTCAGGTCGTCGCTCGGATCGGCATCGACCTCGGCCCGGGTGATCTCGAAGTTGAACGAGTCGGGTGCCGCGAACGGCCCGACGGCCGAGGACGCCGCGTCACCCGCCTCGATCGCGTAGCCCTCCTCCCGGTATTCGAAACCGAACGCGACGTTGAGCGGACTCGCGCGTCCCACATCGACCGGCCAGGACAGGTCGGCGTTGAGCGCCAACTCGTCGCCGACAAGATTCCCCGGGTGAAACCCGGTCGGGGTGGCCGGTCCGAGCGAGGGGTTCAGCGTGTTCTCCAGTCGATAGCGCAGCTCGTGCTTGCCATGGTTCAAGGAGACGTCGTAGCTGAGCCCGCGCGTCGTTTCGCCGCGAAGTCCGAACGCTCCGCTGTAGTCCGTTGCGACGGTCGAGAAGAACGGCGTGAAGCCGGACGGGTACAGGCTCGTGCGCGGATCGTGGATGGAACCGTCCTCGAGCCTGAGCGGCAGTAACTGGCTCACTCCCGGGCGGCGATAGAAAAACCCTCCGCCCTGGTCGCGGTCCGCATAATTGCCGTAGCCGTAAGGTTCCACGGCCGCTAACAGCGGCACCGCGGCATTGACGACGACGAGCGCCTGTTCGCGCCGCGGCTGCCCCCAGATCTGCGCGGGACTTTCGAACGCGCGCGGACCGCCCACGCGGTGGAAGTTGTCGGCATAGCGGGTATCGAGGTCGTCGGGGATGCCGTCGCTGCCGGGCAGGACCTGCACGATCGTCCCGTCCGCCGCGTAGCTGTAGCTGTGGGCGTCCGGCCCGTAGTACGTGACGCCATCCACGGTGAGCTGGTTGCGCGTCGCTTCGAGCGGGGTCTGTCCGGAGCTGCCGATCGGGATGTCGTAGGGTTCCGAACGGTTCGTTGGCTCGGTGTCGGAGTACTGACCGCTGATGTTGATGAATCCGCCGTTGCCGAGCGGGAATCCCGCGTTGGCTTCGACCGTGACCTCGTCCCCGTCGCCCTCCGAGTAACCGCCGAGCCGCGTGACGCAATCGAAGCCCGAATCGTCGGACTTGAGATTGAAGTTGATGACGCCGGCGATGGCGTCCGAACCGTACTGGGCGGCCGCGGCGACACGTGCGGCGACGAGCGCGGCACAGACTGCCACGATAGCGCCGGCAGCGGTCCGTGCAACCGTGACAAGGCGCCCCGAGGACGCCCGGCAGGCACTCGTGATCTGTATGGCTTCATCGGAATCCGGAACTGTCGGTGGGAACTGTTCAGGGCTCGTGCCTGACGAAGTGGGTCAGCGTGCCGAGCCCTTCAAGTTCGATGTCGATGCGGCACTCGCGCTCCTGCAGCAGCACGGATCGATGAGCATGCGGAAACTTCCCGGTGCCCTTCGCAGCCGTGCCGCACGAAATGATATCGCCGGGATCGAGAGTGAAGAACCGCGACGCCTCGGCGATCAGTTCCGCCACCGAAAACGTGTAGCGCGCCGTGGTGTCGTCGGAGAAAAGTTCGCCGTCGCACCACGCGCGCAGGCGCAGCTTGCCCGGATCGGCGATTTCATCGCGCGTCGTGATCCATGGCCCCATGGGCCCGAACGTGTCGCTGTTCTTCGACCGCGTGTGGTAGACGAAGAACAGGTCGGTATCGTCCTCGTCTCGCCTGCGGCGCCACGCCAGGTACTCCGGGCGCATGAGTTCAGCCGCGCGCGTGGTCGCCACGGAATCCATCGAGAACTTCATGCCATGCGAGGTGATGTCGTCGATGATGGAATAGCCGAAGACGTGCTCGAGCGCCGATTCGACCGGCACGTCCTTCGCACGTCGGCCGATGATCGCGCAAAGCTCAGGTTCCGGGATGGTGTTGCCGTAGTACGGCCGAATGATGACTGACTGTCGGTGACCGATCAGGCAGCTTGCTGACTTGAGGAAATAATTCGGCACGCCGGGATCGACGTGCACGTCGTTGCGAATCCGCCGGTTGTTGAACGCAACGCCGAGAATCTTGCGCGGATCGGGCTGCGGCGGCAGCCATTCGCGGTCCGAGAGGTCGATCGTTGCCCTCCCGGGACCGGCTGAGCCGATATACCGCCCATAGTTGGCGATCGCGCGATGATTCTTGTTGATCCGGAGCTGATCCAATGCGCTCTCAAGAACCGGCAGATAGCGATCGGCGTCGACGATGAGGTCGATCATGCTGGCCGGTGGCGTTAGTCCGCGTCCAGCGAGCAAATCGCCGACTGCGATCGCCCTGCCGCCGCTGTGCTCCTCGGCCGGCCCATCGTCCGGCGCCGCGGCCGGCGCGGCGGAACCGCCATCCAACGAGGACGATTCCCGATCGACGAGCGCGACGATCGGCGTTGGCTTGCCGTCGACCGAAATCAGGCCGAGCTTCATCGAAAGTGCACCGTCACCGTTCGCGCGGTTCGAGCAACGCGGCCAGCAGCGCCTCCCGATCCGGAGGTTCGGCGCAATCCTTGAAGGACGCGAGCCGCGAGTAGAGTTCCGCCGCCGCCCGATGTATCCCGTCGGGCAGTTCCGCCGAGGCGAGTGTCGCCGCGATCTCGTACATCTCCGGTTCCCAGCGCCAGGCGCGATCGGCGATCCGGCGCGCGGTGTCGATCCGCGCATCGGTCGCGTCGCCGCCCCACTCCGACCTCAGAAAATCGCTGACGCCAAAGTGCGCCGCGGCGGCCAGCACCTCGGCCGCTAGGGCGATCTGACCCTTGTTCCACGCGGCGAAACACATCTTCATCGCCGACGCCGAACCGATCCGCTCGTCGATCACTCGCGGCTCGAGCGGACCGCCCTCGAAGGCGTTCGCCACCGCCCCGGCCTCGGCGCCCGACAGGTACAGGCGCGTGGTACCCGCCTGCCATGCCGCAGGGCCCACGATACCGCCGTCCACGTACGCGATCCGCGAGTCGTCAAACGTCGCCGCGATCGAGCGGCTGCGCTCGGGCGAAATCGCGTTGGCGTCGACAAATACCCCGCAGAATCCGCTCGCGCGCACTGTCGCCGCGAGCTCACCGCTGGCCTGAGGCGGACAGACGCTCAAGAGCAAGTCGCAGCGCGACGCGATCTCGTCCAGGTTCGCGCAGTCGATCAGGCAGGCACGCTCGGCACGTTCGCGCGTTCTGGCCGAACGCCCGTCGGACGACCAGTAGGCCTCGTTGCCCGCCAACCGGGCGGAGTGCCCCACGGACGCCCCCATGTCGCCGGGATGCAGGATGCCGATCCTCATGCGTTTCCTGGTTCGAACAAAAGTTGCGCGCATAACGTGGCAAAATCGTGCCGGGGCCGCAAGGGCTGCAGGAACATGTCCCATAGTCGGGGAGCTGATCGGAGCATGAATCCGCTTGCGCGGGCCGCGGGGCTGTTGGCCGGGCTCGGAACGGTCGTCTGCCCTGCCGCCGGATTGGCCCAGCAGGGCGCGTCGATCAAGACGCTCGCGGCCGCGCGCACGACCGAGCCGATCGTCATCAACGGACGACTGGACGAGCCTGCGTGGAACGAGGCCGCGACGATCGAGCCGGAGGACCTTCACCAGATCCTGCCCGTCGAGTATTCGGACCCAACCCAGTGGACGCGCTTCCTCGTGCTCTACGACGAGGAGGCTCTGTATCTGGCTGCGGACATGAGAGATGACCAGCCGGAGCTCATGACCGCCAAGGTGCTGCGCCAGGGCGGCAACAACTCGTGGCTCGACGATCAGTTCAATATCTTTCTCGACCCCTTCAACGACAAGCGCAACGGTTACCGATTCCAGGTCAACCCGCACGGCGTCAGACAGGAAGGACTCTTCAAGGGCTCCGACCAGGTCCAGTGGCAATGGAACGGCATCTGGCAGGCTGAGGCCACGCAGGGGGACGACGGCTGGGTGGCCGAGACGCGGATCCCGTTCAAGACGATCTCGTTCAATCCGGCTACCGACGTCTGGGGCCTCAACCTGAATCGCAGGGTCGCCCGCACCAATGAAACCATGGGCTGGGTCTCGAGAAACCGTACGCAAAGCCCGGCGATATCGGGCGAACTCACGGGCATCGCGGATATCGAGCAGGGTCTCGGCCTCGACATCGTGCCATCGCTGACCGCGAACCAACGACGCAGTTTCTCGCCCCGGGGCGACGTGTCGGAGACCGAGCCGTCGCTCGACGTCTTCTACAAGATCACACCGTCCCTGAACGCGTCGCTGACGCTGAACACGGACTTTTCCGCGACCGAAGTCGATGATCGGCAGATCAACCTGACGCGTTTCGGACTGTTCTTTCCGGAACAGCGCGATTTCTTTCTGCAGGATGCGGACATCTTCGAGTTCGGGCGTATCGGGCGACGCAGCATGGACTCGCCGTTCGCGGCGCCCCTGGCCTCAAACGCATTGCCGTTTTTCTCGCGTCGCATCGGTCTGAGCTCAACCGGACAACCCGTGGATCTCACGGCAGGCGGCAAGCTCAGCGGTCGCGTGGGCCGCTGGAATATCGGCACGCTCGCGATACAGCAGGACCAGTTCGCGGACATCGGCGCCTCGAACCTGTTCGTCGCGCGCGCGGCCGCCAACGTGCTCGCCGAGTCCGCGATCGGCGTCATCGTCACCGACGGCGATCCGCAGTCGAATCTCGACAACAGCGTTGCCGGCATCGACTTTCGTTATCAGAACACGCGCCTGCCCGCCGGCCGCGTGGTCGAATCCGAACTCTGGTATCAGCAGAGCTCGACCGACGGACTCGTCGGCGAGGACGCCGCCTGGGGCGTGTCGCTGTGGATGCCGAACACGTCAGGCTTCAAGGGCGGCGTCGGGATCAAGGAAGTGCAGGCCAATTTCAACCCGGCCCTCGGCTACATCAATCGGCGCGACATCCGCGACTACACGGGCGAATTCGGCTATACGCATCGTCCCTCCGGACTGAGCCTGCGGTCGCTTTACGCGGGTGCCACCGTCCAACGCGTCGAGAGTCGCGGCGGCGCACTGCAGAGCGAAGTGTCGCAGTTTCGCGTGAACCTCGAGAATCAGACTAGCGACACGCTGTCATTCCAGTACCAGAACGAGAAGGAAGGCGTCAGGCGGCCCTTCGAAATTTCCGACGGCATCGTCATCTCGCCGGGCAAATACTCGTTCGATCAGTTCAGGATCGGCGTGAACACGGGCCAGCATCGGCGAATCGTGACGGGCTTGAGCTACGCGAAGGGGGACTTCTACCTCGGCGAACTCGATAACGTCAATGCGTCGGTCGAATGGATACCCGTGCCACGTTTCAGGGCCTCGATCGCGTACGATTTCAACGACGTCTCGCTTCCGCAAGGCGACTTCGACGTGCGCCTCGTGCGAGCGGGCATGGACATCATCCTGTCATCGAGACTCTCGTGGGTGAATCTCGTTCAATACGACAACGCTTCAGAAACGGCGGGCGTCAACAGCCGCCTGCACTGGACCCCGGAGGCCGGACGCGATCTCTACATCGTTCTCAACCACAATCTCGAGGATTTCGACCGTGACAACAGCTTTCACTCGAACGTTGCGGATTTCACGATCCAATACCGGCATACTTTCCGGTACTAGCCATCCAGGACCAACACGGAGACCTTCAATGCGGAGATTTCATCGTCATATCGGGCTCGGCATCGCAGCGAGCCTCCTGTGCGGCCTGTCGTTCGCACAGGGACCGGCCGACAACGCCAGCTTCTTCGTCACGAGCGAGAACCCGGGCACGGGCGGCAACCTCGGCGGGCTCGACGGCGCCGATGCACACTGTCAGTCACTGGGCGAAGCCGCCGGCATCGGCGGCAAGACCTGGCGGGCGTATCTGAGCACGAGTGCGGTCGATGCGCGCGACCGCATCGGCGGCGGCCCCTGGTACAACGCCTTGGGCGTCATGATCGCCGCGGACCTCGACGAGCTGCACGGCGACAACAACATCACCGCCGAAACAGCGCTGTTCGAGAACGGCGACAGGCCCGTGTACCTCATGGTGGTCGATGGCGAGGCGCAACTTCCGGCGGACGGTGCGCTCGTGCACGACGTGCTCACGGGAACGAACGAAGACGGCACGGCGCACGAACTGACCTGCAACGACTGGACCGACGGCAGCGCGGACGCCCAGGCGATGCTGGGTCACGCCGACCGCCTCGGCCGCGAGCCCGGAGTCAATTCCTGGAACGCCGTGCATCCGTCGCAGGGCTGCGCCATGGAGAACCTGACCCCGACGGGGGGCGCCGGCATGTACTACTGTTTTGCCGTCGACGCGACGCCCTGACAGGCTGTTGAAATACGATTCGCGGGGCTATATGCAGAGCCGAATCTGCTCGTAACGCGATGGTTTCCGGGTGGCGAATTCTCAGACATGACGCTTGATATTCGGACGGCGAGAGTTTCTCAACAGCCTGCCAGGCGATTGACCAGCCGTTGATCGACACCGTTCGGCAACGAGAGGCGAGTCTGTTTCAAACACCATGGCGATCCCGCCTCGAGGATCGCGGGCGTGCGCCGCGAACGCGTGACCCGGGTCTTTTGCTTCGCTCGAAAGCATACGCAGAGCCGCGCGCGCAGAACTCCGGCATTTTCGGATACAATGCGCGCTTCGTTCACGTCCCTCCGTTTATCGAGTCAACGGACTTCCTGTCCGGATCCTCCATTAGCGGTACTGAGCCAACAGGAGGCATCAACATGGGCAGAAAACTGTACGTCGGCAACCTGCCGTACTCGATCACCGAAGACAGCTTGCGTGAGAAATTCTCCGAATGCGGAACTGTCGAGTCCGCCAAGCTCATTTCCGATCGGGACACCGGCCGTAGCAAGGGCTTCGCATTCATCGAGATGGCCAGCGACTCCGAAGCGCGCGCCGCGATCGATGCGCTCAACGGAGTCGATTGCGAAGGGCGTCCGATGCGAGTCAACGAAGCCAAACCCCAGGCGAAGAGATCGGGTGGCCGTGACGGATACGGCCGCGACAATCGCTGGTAAACTCGGAGAGTCACTGCCATTGCCAGTCCACTGCCCCCGGTCTCGCGGGGACAGTGATGTTTGCGTGGCAATAATGATCTGAGTTTGTCCAAGGATGTGAGCAGACCCGAAAAAAACCTGCCGATCAAGGTCATTTTCGTTTGCGCGGCGGCGGGCCTCTTCACCGCGGTTCACGGCTGCGCCACGCTGTCAGAAGAGGACTGCCTCACCACCGACTGGGCCGTGCTGGGCGAGACCGACGGCCGGCAGGGCCAACCCCTTTCGGAGCTCAACCGGTATCGGCGGCAATGCGCCGAGTACGATGTGGTTCCCGACTCCGACGCGTACATCGAGGCGCACGAGCGCGGTCTTGCTGTCTTTTGCACGCCGGGCAACGCTTACCGCGAGGGACGTTCCGGCTCGCGCGACCAATCCGTCTGTCCCGCGGCGCTCGCACCGGACTTTCAACGCAATCACGAGCTGGGGCGCGAAGTGTTCACCTCGCTGTCCCGGCTCAGGAACGACGCCGCCTCGATCGGTTCCGCCCGCAGCGAAATCGAGGAACTCAGATCCGATATCGAGGATCGCGAAGATTCGATTCGCGAGGATGAACTTGGCGAGGCGCAGGAGGACCGGCTACGCGACGAGATCGATTCGATGGACCGGCGCATCGACGATCTGCAGGACGGCATCGTCGTTACGGCCGGCACGCTGGCGCTCGCGATCGCCGACTACCGAAGAGCCGTCGAGGCGGCGCGCAGCGCGGGATTCAACGAACCGATGGAATCGGAACTGATTCGGGAGTTGACGCGTCTCATACAGTGAATTCACGGAGCGGGTCCGAGCGCGGGCTGATCGGAAACGCACTCGAGTCACGCACGGGCAGCCATGGCCACAACACTTCACCGGTGTCTTCAAAGCGTCCGTGGCAAATTCGTGGCCGCGAAGTAAGGGCCGAGGAATCATGACCCATACTCGGCTGTTCGCGCTTCGCGCAGCTCAGTCTGTGCGGGCCAGGGGGGTGTTGGCCGGGCTCGTGACGCTCGCCTGCCCCGTTGCCGCCCTGGCCCAGCAGGGCGCGGCAACGAAGACGCTCGCGGCCGTGCGCACGGATGAGCCGATTGCGGTCGACGGGCGGCTTGACGAGGCCGCCTGGTCGCAGGCCGCGACGATCGAGCCGGAGGACCTTCACCAGATCCTGCCCGTCGAGTACGCACAGCCGAGTCAGTTGACGCGCATCCTCGTCCTCTATGACGAGGAGGCCCTGTATCTGGCTGCCGACATGAAGGACGATCAGCCGGACCTCATGACGGCCAAGGTGCTGCGACAGCGCGGCAACAATTCCTGGCTCGACGATCAGTTCGAATTCATCCTCGATCCGTTCAATGACAAACGCAACGGCTATCGTTTCATGGTCAACCCGAACGGCGTGCGCCAGGAAGGGCTGTTCAAGGGCTCGAACCAGGTCCAGTGGCAATGGAACGGCATCTGGCAGGCCGAAGCCACGCAGGGCGACGACGGCTGGGTCGCCGAGACGCGAATTCCGTTCAAGACGATCTCGTTCAATCCGGACACCGACGCCTGGGGCCTCAATTTCAATCGCCGGGTGGCGCGCAATAACGAAACCGTGGGCTGGGTCTCGGCCAACCGGATGCAAACACCGGCGGTATCGGGCGAACTCACGGGAATCACGGGCATTGAACAGGGGCTGGGGCTCGATATCGTGCCATCCCTGACCGCCAACGAGCGCCGCAATTTCTCGCCTCGATCCGACGCGTCGAATGTCGAGCCCTCGCTCGACGTCTTCTACAAGATCACGCCGTCGCTGAACGCATCGCTGACGCTGAACACGGACTTCTCCGCAACCGAAGTCGATGCCCGGCAGGTCAATCTGACGCGATTCGGCCTGTTCTTTCCGGAGCAGCGAGATTTCTTCCTCCAGGATGCGGACATCTTCGAGTTCGCGCGTATCGGGCAACGCAGTGACGATTCGCCGTTCGCCGCACCGCTGTCCACGAACGCGTTGCCGTTCTTCTCGCGACGCATCGGCTTGAGTTCGACTGGGCGACCGGTAGACCTGACGGGCGGCGGCAAGCTCAGCGGTCGCGTGGGCCGCTGGAACATCGGTACGCTTGCGATCCGGCAGGAGCAGTTCGAGGACGTCAATCCCTCGGACCTTTTCGTTGCGCGCGCGTCCGCCAATGTACTGGCGGAGTCCGCGATCGGCGTCATCGTTACCGACGGCGATCCACAGTCGAATCACGACAACAGCGTCGCGGGCGTCGACTTTCGCTACCAGAACACCCGTCTGCCGAGCGGTCGCGTGATCGAGTCCGAATTGTGGTATCTCAATAGCTCGACCGACGGACTCGTCGGCGACGAGAGCGCCTGGGGGGCGCGGCTCTGGATGCCGAATACGACCGGTCTGCGGGGCGGAATCGGCATCAAGGAAGTGCAGGCCAATTTCAATCCGGCCCTGGGCTACATCAATCGGCGCGACATCATCGATTACACCGGTGAACTGGCCTACACCCATCGTCCCGACGGAAGGAGCCTGCGCTCGCTATACGCCGGCACCAACATCGAGCGCATCGAGAACCGCGACGGCGGACTGCAGAGCGAGATCATGCAGCTTCGCCTCGACCTCGAGAACCAGACGGCCGACACGCTGTCGTTGATGTATCAGAACGAAAAGGAAGGCGTCAGGCAGCCCTTCGAGATTTCCGATGGCATCGTGATCTCGCCGGGCAAGTATTCGTTCGATCAACTCCGGGTCGGAATCGGCACGGGCCCGCACCGACGGGTGGTGACGAGCCTGAGTTTCGCCAGGGGAGACTTCTACGACGGCGAACTGGACAACGCCAACGCATCGGTCGAATGGATACCCATGCCACGCTTCAGGGCTTCGGTCGCCTATGACTTCAATGACGTCTCGCTGCCGCAGGGCGATTTCGACGTGCGCCTCGTGCAAGTGGGCATGGACGTGATTCTGTCGTCGAGGCTGTCCTGGGTGAACCTGGTTCAGTACGACAACGCATCGGAAACGGCGGGCATCAACAGCCGCCTGCACTGGATCCCGGAGGACGGCCGCGAACTCTTCATCGTACTCAACCACGGCCTTCAGGACTTCGACCTCGACAACAACTTCCACTCGAACGTGGCGGACTTCACGATCCAGTACCGGCATACGTTGCGGTATTAACCCGTATCGAATGCCCCCCAGCGGTACTGGAACCGAACGTAGTAGTAGGAACCGTTCGTGTCCAACGGCGCGCGCGTACTGAAGATGTTGCCGATGGCCGTCGGGTTGGGGTTGCGGCCGGCTTCGTTGTCGAGCGCGTTCCGGGCTCCGATGGTCAGGCGGGTCGACGCATTCAATTGCACCGCCGCTTCGAGATCGACGAGTGCTGCGCCGTCATACGTCCAGTTGTCACGGACGTCGAACCACTTGTCGAAATAACCCAGACGCGCCAGGAAATCGAAGCGGCCGACGGCGTGGTTGACGGTCAGGTTCCAGCGCGTGTCCGGCAGCGCTTCCTCGATCTCCCGGATGCGGCGGTTGTCGAGCAGGCTCGGGTTCCATGAGACCACTTCGGTCTCGGTGAGGTTGTAGGCGAGCGTTATCTGCGTAAGTCCTCCGAGCGCCGCCGGCCGCCAGGCCGCAACGAGATCCAGACCCTGCGTACGGGTCTTGAAATCGTTCGCGAAGAAACGGAAATTGGCCAGGTTCGCGGCACTGGTGATGCCTTCCGCCAGCAATTGATCGACTTCGACGGGCTTCAGCGCGAACAACTGCGTCACGCCGAGCCGGTCATCGAGATCGATACGGAAGAGATCGGCCGTAAGGGTCAGGACATCACGCTCGAACACCGCACCAAAGGCAAAGTTGAGCGACTCTTCCGGTTCCAGTTGCGTTCCCCCGCGCAGCGCGGCAACCCGGGAAGTGGGCGGGATGGTGCCGTTGTTGACCAACTCCATCAGCTCCGGCGCCCACTGGGTCGAGACGTTGAACGCGTTCTGTTGCCCGGGCGTCGGAGCACGGAAACCGGTGCTGACGCTGCCCCGAAGGGCGAGACCCGGCGCCGCCTCGATCCTGCCGGCCAGTTTGCCGGTCGGTGCCGAACCGAAATCCTCGTAGTTCTCCAGCCTGAGCGCCGCCCCGATCCCCCATGATCCGTCCTCGGGTCCATACTCGACTTCCCCGTATATCGCGACGTTCGCCCGGTTCCACTCGCCCGCTGCGATCGGGCTGAACCCCGGGAAGCCGTTGGACCCGGCACTGAAACCCTGCGGCGCATAAGGCCCGATCTGCCATGACGCGGAGTCGCCCAGTCCGATCCTGAACCCCTCGTTGCGCCATTCGAGCCCGCCCGCGGCCTGAAGCCGACTGCCGTAGCTTCGAACAACGTCGAGATTCGCGTTGGTGTCCTGCTGCCGGTAGAAGCCCGGCCTGAAATCGGTCGGCGTGTCGAGGCCGAGGGAAGCGTTCACGCTGTTGTGCAGGTAGAAATCGACTTCATTGGCGCCAACGCCAAAGCTGAGATCCCACAACGTGCCGGCAGCGGTCACCCCTCGCACGCCGCCGACCACGGAGGCATCCGTACGATCGCCGCCGAAGGCCGGCTGAAAGCCACCTGGAAAGCGTTCCTGAAACGTAAAGCAGTTTGGATTGACGCGGACCTCATCGAGCGCGGCGGGGTCAGGCAGGCCGTTCGAAACTGTCACGACGGGGCAGCCGGCGGACCCATCGACCACGCCGTCGCTGGCGTCGAGCCGATCGCCGACGAGCAGAGTCGCACCGCCGTCAGGACTGAACACGGCACTGCGCGTGTTCGGATTGCGGAAGAAGAAGTTTCTGCCGCCAACGAGGCGGCTCGCGTAATTCGCGTGGCCGTAGACCTCGGTGTCGCCGCTCAGCGGACGACCGAAGTTCACCCAGAGCTTGAGGTCGTCCGCCACGTCCGCCATGCCCCAGCGATGCGCCGGGTCGGCGACGTGCGTATTGCCCGCGGCAAGCAGCAACGCGGCATCGGCTCGCTGCACCGCCCGGACCGTGGGCCTTGCTCCGCCGTACTCCATGCTCAGATTCACGAAACCGCCGTCGCCCCAGGGCAGGCCGACGTTGCCCGCAACGGTGGCCGACTCTCCGTCCCCGGCGCCGTATCCCCCGGCCCTCACCTCGAAGGCACCGCCGGAATCGGTGTCCCTGAGCAGAAAGTTCATGACCCCGGCAATCGCGTCGGAACCGTACTGCGCCGAAGCCCCGTCTCTGAGAACCTCGACCTGCCGCAACGCGATTGCCGGAATGGCCGAAAGGTCCGGGCCCTGCGCTCCGTGGGAGACGCCGATGCGCGTCCACAGGATGACGGCCCCGCGGTGGCGGCGCTTGCCGTTGACGAGCACGAGCGTGTGGTCCGGCGCCAGACCGCGCAGATTCACGGGTCGCACGACCACCGCCGCGTCACCGGACGTGGCGCTGATATTGAGCGACGGCACGACGTTGCGCAGCAGCATGTCGAGTTCGGTGGAGCCCTGCCTGGCCAGCTCGTCGCTCGAGAGCACGTCGATCGGCACAAGGGAGTCGGTAACCGAACGCTGCCGGAGCCGAGTGCCCGTGACGACGATCTCTTCCTGGACCCGGATCGCGGGTTCGTCGGGAACTTCGCGCCCCTCGCCCGACAATTCGGTCGCTGCGGCCGGATCCTGCAAATCGTCCTGCGCACGGACGGGCGACATGGCGGTTGCGACCGCAGAGATCGCTGCGAGGAGAATGCGGGACATTCGGGGCCGAACGAGCTTGACTGCCCCGGATTATATGGCGGGGTTGGCACCTTGCTTACGGCAGCTGCTGGCAGTCACACGCGCATCCGCCGACAGACTCCGGCGAAGATCGGGATGTTCCGTTGCACACTGAGGCTACCTGAAAGGCTCCGAATCGTGCAGAATCGCAGTCCATGAGATCGGTTGCGGGCTTGCTTCTGCTTTGTGCCTTTGCCGCAGAGTCGGCCGCCCAGCTGCCTCCCGGCGTCAGTCTCATTCTCGACGGTCACGACATTCCGCCCGAAGACGTCAGCATCGTCGTGCAGGCACTGGATTCGCCCGTGCCCGTGCTTGGCCACCTGCCCGACGTGCCGCGCAACCCGGCGTCCGTCATGAAGATGGTAACCACCTGGTCGGCGCTGGAGATCCTTGGACCCGCCTACACCTGGCCTACCGAAATCTACTTCGACGGCGACTTTGACGGCACGACACTCGACGGTGACCTTGCGATCAAGGGCTTCGGGGACCCGTTCCTCGTCGTCGAGGAAGTCTGGAAGATGCTGCGGGTCCTGCGCGGTCTGGGTCTTGAGAACATCCTCGGTGACATCGTTCTCGATGACAGCCACTTCGATGTCTTCGAGGCCGAAGCCGGCCGCTTCGACGAGTCGCCTTACCGTGCCTACAACGTGACCCCGAATGCGCTGTTGACGAACTTCAAGGCCACGCGCTTCCGCTTCCTCGCCGACCCCAACAATCGCCGAGTCACGGTCTCCACCGATCCGCCGCTGGCCAACCTCGACATCCGCAACCGGATCGACCTCGTGGGCGGACGATGCCGCGGCTTTCAGGCCGGGATCAGTTTCAACGTAGCCGACCCGGAGTCCGCAAGCCGGATCGTCCTTGAAGGCGAGTTTCCGCAACGCTGCAATTCCTACGAGCTCTACCGCGCCGTGCTGCGGCACGATACGTTTACCTTCGGCATGATCGACGCGCTCTGGAGTGAACTTGGCGGAGCCATCGAGGGCGGGCTGCGCAACGAGGAAGTTTCCGATGACGCGAGCCTCGCGCTGACCTGGCGCGCACGTCCGCTCGGCGACGTGATCCGTCTCGTCAACAAGAACAGCAACAACGTCATGACGCGCCAGTTGCTCTACACGATGGGCGCGGAGTCCTTCGAGCCGCCGGGCACGCGCGCAAAGGGCGTGCGGGCCATCGAGGAACTTTTGAGCGAGCGCGGTTTCGTAATCGATTCGCTCGTTGTCGACAACGGCGCCGGACTTTCCCGCGATGCACGCATATCGGCCGCACTGCTGGTGCAACTGCTTCAGGAAGCCGCGCGCGGCGTCTACGCGCCCGAGTTCATCTCGTCCCTGGCTCTCGGCGGACTCGACGGCACGACGCGCACCCGATTCGAAGGCGGGAACGGCGAAGGGCGGATGCATCTGAAGACAGGCAGCCTCGACGAGGTCTCGGCGCTGGCGGGCTACGTGCACGTGCCGAACGGACCGACCTACGTCATGGCCGTATTTGTCAACACAGCGGACGCGCACCGCGGTCCGGGCAACGAACTCGAGGACGCCGTCGTCGAGTGGATATATACGCTACAGTGATGGCGCGATAAGCGCTTCACGCTGCGCACGCCCGCATCCATGACTACAAGTTCCCGACACGACCTCGGTCCGGCCGTCGCGCTCGGCGCGCTGACGGTGATCTGGGGTTACAACTGGATCGTCATGAAGGTCGCGCTGCTGGATTCCCCGCCGCTGACGTTCGCGGCGCTGCGCACCGTTCTGAGCGCCCTGGTCTTGTTCGCGGTCGTGCTCGCGCTGCGCCGGCCGCTGAAACCGGTGCGGGTCAAGGCGATCGTGTCGCTCGGCCTGCTGCAAACGATGGGCTTCGTCGGTCTGGCCGCGCTCGCGGTCGAGTTTGGCGCAGCCGGCAAGAGCGCCGTACTCGCCTACACGATGCCTTTCTGGACGCTGATGCTCGCGGGGTTCTTTCTCGGCGAACACATGCGCGGCGCACAGTGGGGCGCAGTAGCGCTTGCGGTCGGCGGGCTCGTCGCCGTGCTCGACCCGTTCAATGCCGCGCTCGGTATCGTCGACAGTCTTTTTGCGATCGGCGCGGCGTGGTGCTGGGCCGTGAGCAACATCGTCGTCAAGCGGCTGAAACTGGAGGGTGACGAGCTGTACAGCGTTTCAGCGTGGCAAATGCTGCTCGGCGGGCTTTGCCTGACGGTCCTGGCGCTGGCCTTCGACAGCGAACCGGTGCGCTGGACCGTCTCGTTCTCCGTCGCGCTGGCCTACAACGTCGTGTTCGCGACGGCGCTCGCGTGGCTGGTGTGGCTCTACGCACTGAATCGGCTCGCGGCGGGCGTGACCGGACTCGCGACGCTACTCGCGCCCCCATTTGCGCTGGCCGCGGCCTGGCTTCAACTCGGGGAACTTCCGACCCGCTCGGAGGCCGTCGGCATGGCGCTCATCGTCTTCGCGCTGGGGTGCCTTTGGGCCGTGGGGTGGCAGACCTCGTCGAGAAGCACCGCGGCAAGCTGAGCGACACGCGCGTCGGGGCGGCATGTTGTTGCGGCGATCGCGCGACCCGCCGGTGTCAGGCAGCGGCGCCCGGCAGAATCAGGGTGTCAACTGTGGTCCCTGATGTAGTTGCGCTCGTACTCGCGTTGCGCGTGCTTCTGTTCGCGGCGAACCTCGTCGGTCGCCTTGCGCGCGATGGCGGATGTACGCTTGCGCGAACTCTCGGTACTCACGGCCGGCAGCGACAGGAGCTTCTCAAGGTCCGAACCGCCGCACGACGGGCAGTCGGGCACCTCGCCGAGTTTCACGAGCTCTTCGAACTCGTTTTCGCAGCCCCGGCACTTGTACTCGTATATAGGCATGGGTACTCCCACTTCAGGCGCCTGCAGCGCAGGAATTCACGGCTCCAACGCCCGCAAACCTCCGCGGCACGGCGCGAGCGGGGTCGACGGCAGGCTTCGCCGCTCAGTCCGTCGGTGTCGCGAGCGGGTCGTCGCCGATCGCAACGTTTCCGTCGACCGAATTGCAATGCATGCCAGGCTCGGGCGGAGTCCGATCCGGGCAGCGGTACAGGCCTCCGTCGCGGGTACCGCCGGGCTCGCCGTTACGCAGCGGGTGCAGGCCGACGCTGAAAACGGTGCCGGGCGGGAATGAGTTGACGGATACGCCCTGTCTCGCCATTTGCGCTGAACCGGCCATCTCCACGGACCAGACGATCGGCTCGCCGTCCTCGTCGCGCACCACGTTGGTGCGCTCGTCGTTCATCGGTGCGAAGAAAATCGCCAGGTGATTCGGCGCCGGGTCGATGCGGGTGACGACGCCCGTGAAAATACGGGTCGCCTGCACGTTGTACATCGCAAACGAATGATGCGCCTGAACCGGCACGGCGATGAGCACGACAGCAGCGACAGCGACGCCGGATGCGGCAAACAGACCACGGATCGTGTTGTGGGCTTTCATTGTTCGCGTTACTCCTGAAGTTGTCTGAACGCCAGACTCAGAATTTATTTTATACCTGTCCTGGCGAACGTGTACCTACTCGAAGCTGAAGATGTCGTCCTCTTCGGGCCTGTCCATGTCCTGCTCGAAGTACTCCTCCCAGATCTGCGCCCAGGGCCGACCGTACATGTCCGGTACCTCGTACTCGATGACCTGCCCCGGCGATACCGGAGTCGCCCTGCCGTCGATCGGGAAGATCGTCTGGATGCACTCGATGAAGACATAGGGGTCGCCTTCCTCGAAGCCGCTTGTCTTGAGATAGTTCCTGATGATGCGCACGGGTTCCACGAGCGCCTCGGGATCGTAGAAGACCGTTTCGTGGTTGAGCCCGAGGAAGTTGCCGTCCGCGTCGCGGTTCGGCGTGTAGATCTCGATCGTCTGCATGAAGTTCGAGTGATCGAACGCCGCGTGGGTCTTCCAGCCCTGGATGTTCGACGTCCAGGTGATCAGCGTGTCCTCGTCCCAGAAACCGATCGTCTCGCCGTACCAGCGCGGGACATCCGCGCCGAGCCGGGGCACGCGGCCCTCCATGTTGAATTCGCGCCCGATGTGGATGTTCGTGATGAAGTTGCGCGCGACGCCGGCCAGGATCTGCACGAGCGCCGGCGTCACCATGATGTGATGCTCCCAGACGGCCGCTGCATGCCAGCGCCGCATGAAGCCTTCGGGCCAACAGTACGCGGAGGGCCACTGTGCGGCGTTTGTGTTTCCCTGGTGGTAGGCCTCCTGCACGAATCGGGTCTGATATTCCTCGGTCAGAATCGACAGCAGCGTCGGCACCTGCAGGTGCCGCGTGCGGAACCAGTACTGGTTGCCTGGCGTTCGGCCGGGATGCATGTAGCGGCCCGTCCACTCGCCCGGCACGGTGGCGTACGTGTGCTCGGTCGGCCCGCCGCGTTCGCGCGTCTCCGCCAGCAAAGCCTCGTAGTGCTCCTGCGCGGTCTCGAACGGGTAAGGGCTCACGATCGACTCGCGCGGATAGTCGCGGTCGCAATGACCCCACGGCGCCGATGCCGGGGGATCGTCGCCAATCAGAGCGTTGGTGTTGCCGCCCCACATGTCCTCGATCGCACCTGGACTGTTGCAGCGGAAGTAGCGCGGATCGCTCCAGAGCTCGCGATCCTTGTAGAAGTCGTCGGAGGTGAACAGATCCCGCTCGAGCGGCTCGATACCTGGCGGCGTCTCGCCGGCGCGTGCGGATCCCGTAAATGCGTTCGGATCGCGCCTGAAGCTCCCGGGAACGCGCATCGTCGCGCCCACGAGATCGTACTCGTTCAGATCGTGCTCAAGCGGCCAGGCTCGGCCCACGCTCTCGAAATCGCTTTCCGCGACCTGCTGGCTCAGCGCCGGCGAAGCCAACATGCTTGCCGTCACCAATACAGGAAGGCTCCATGCACGGTTTGCAGTCATGACTCTTTCCTCGTCCGTTCCGCGCGCCATGCTGTGCCCGGGCGTCGGCGAGCCTGACAGCGCAGGTCCGGTATGGTAGTCCGAAATTGTCAGACAAGCGATAGCCGCAATTGGGCGCGCCGCACTGGCGGGACGTGTCCGGGAACATCCGCAAGTGCCGTTGCCAGTCGTCAGCACCGCGCGCAAGTCCGGCAAATATCCCGCCCATCGCAGCCATGCTTGCGTACTGATACAGTAGCGCGCGTGCGCATCGTTCCTGTCCTCATCGCCCTGAGCCTTGTTTGTGCTGACACCGCGTGGGCGCAGAAAGCCTGGCGCGAGTTTCCGAGCATCGAGCGCGGCTGGTACCGGGAGCCCGACATCGATTTCGGCGTTCAGGAACCCGGCGAATTCGTCGTCGGGCGCCTCATGTTCCCGCAGGCGCGGCGCGGCTACGCGCTCGGCGTCGGGGGCGGCGACTGGCGGCGCGGCGGTACGGCGTGGACCGTCGACTACCCGGAGGGCGACCGCACATTCGCACGCCTGCTCGAACGCCTGACGATGATCGATGTGCGCGTCGTCGAACAGCCGGTAAATCCCGACGACGACATCGACGCGTTTTACTGGCCGTTTCTGATATCCGGGCTCGTCGGCGCCTGGGACCTGACCGACCCGCAGGTCGCGAAGCTGCGAGAATACCTGTTGCGCGGCGGCTTCCTGCTCTGCGACAGCTTCTACGGAACCGTCGAATGGGAAGGGTTCGTGCGTGGAATGCACCGGATCTTTCCGGACCGGCCGATCGTCGACCTGCCCGACACGCACCCGATCTTTCAGCTCGTCTACGACCTCAGCGACCGTCCGCAGATTCCGACCTGGCAGCATCTGCCGCGCGGCTATCGCAACGACGGCGCTGAACCGCGCTGGCGCGCGATCCTCGACGACGACGACCGGGTCATGGTCATGATCGCCTTCAACAACGACATCGCCGACGGCTGGCAGCGCGCGGACGAGTACCGTTATCCGCAGGAAGCGGCCAATGCCTCTATTCGCTTGGGCGTCAATTTCGCCGTATACGCACTGACCCACTGAGGCCGGGAGGCGAGGCGCGCCGACATGCGAGCCCGTCACGGGAACTGACCCTTCCGAACAGTCAGGAATAGCGAGATTGACTCCCGCGGCCATTCGCAGGACGCGTAACGCCGAGAGCCTCCTATCCTCCGAATGAGAAATCGGTGCTCAGGCGCAGGTACACGAATCGACCGAAGAGCCCAAAGGGCGTATCGGTCGGGTAGCGGATGCCCCAGAGAATGTTCGCCAGGTGCGTCTTTGGCAGCTCCGTGGGCAATTCGTCAGCAAGGTTGTTGATTCCGAGCGCGCCGCGCAGCATGCCGGCCTGGAACCGGGCTTCCACGTCCACCGTAGTCGTGGCCGCTATCCGGATCATGCCCGTATCCAGGGGGTGCTGGGTCGTTTCGCCATAGTGATTCAGCCGCAGCAGTACGCCGTAAGCGGCACGCTCCCAGTCCATTGTCAGGTTGGCCTGCCGGCGCGGCTGACCGCGTTCAAGGAGTTCCTCGGTCCAACCGCCATAGTAATCGCCGAAGCCGAGGCCCGCGGGCGCTCCGGACGGAATCTTGCGGTCGACGATGCCGGTCCTGTTGAAGTTCGCATTGGCGGACAGCAGGAGACGACCGGCGTCAGTCGGCTTTTCCCAGCTCAAGACAAGGTCGGCGCCCTGCGTTTCGGTGTCTACGCCGTTGAAGAAGAACGCCGCCGTGCCAACACGTGCGGCGTCGCAGGCGGCGATGCCGGCGCAGTCGATTCCTCGGGACCGCACCACACGATCATTCACGCGAGTCCGGTAGGCGTCGATGCTGAATTGAACATCGTCGAGTGTCACGACGAGGCCGGCGCTGATGTTTTCCGACGTTTCGTGCTCGAGCGAGTCCACGCCGAAGGTCCGCGCGACCTCGTGCCCTTCGTTGACGGAGAAGACCGTCGTCAGGCCTGTTTCGCTGCCGACGAAAAGAATCGAATTGAAGCGCCTCTGCGAGAGGCTCGGGGCGCGAAACCCCGTCGACAGCGCGCCTCGCAGGGCGACCCGCTCGCCGAGACGCAACCGGGCAGCGAGCTTGCCGGTGGTTTGCGAGCCGGCGTCGCTGTAGCTCTCCGTTCGCAGCGCCGCTCCGACGGACAAGTCATCGCTCGGCTGGAATTCCAGTTCCACGTAAGCACCGCTGTTGTCCCGGTCGTCGTCGCTCAGACGCGCGTTGAGCGGACTGTAGCCCGGGTAGCCCTGAAACCCGCAGGCCGCGACCGTGCCCGCGAGCGGCGCGCCGTCGAGCCCGACCGCGAACGCGCCGTAGTCCTGCGCGTGGGGCAGTCCGCACGACCACGCAGCTTCATCGCCGGCAGTCTGCCTGTAGTTCTCCAGGCGGTGTTCGAAGCCCGCGGCAATGGCGTTCAACGCGGAATCGCCGAACGACCTGCGGACGTCGACGTTCAGGGTCAACTGATCGAATTCGATACCCCCGCTGTGGCCTGTGAGGGGTCCGGCGTTGGCAACAATGTCGGAGACCGCCGCATCAGGATTACGGTCGAGGTAATGAGCGCCGATGGACGCGTTGATCGTGTCGCTCACGTCGAAGGAGTACTCGTTGCTGCCGTAACCCGCGCTGAGGTCGAGATCCCAATTCGAAAAGGTGTTGCGCCAGCCGAAGACGGCGGAAACGTCATCGATGGTGGACTCCTCGTACGGAAGAAAACCGTTCGGATAGACCGGATGCGTGTTGCGCTCGTGGAAGTTGATGAAGTTGGGAACCACGAAGTCCCAGGTGTCGTTGCCCGACTGCAGGCCTTCCCAGTAGTTGTAGCGGAACCGGTAGGCGCCGCTGCCGCGCCCCTCGCGGCGGGAGAGGCCGCCAAAGGCATAGAACTCGGAACCATTGCCGGTGGGCACGGCGGCATTCAGGAACAGAAAAGCGTTGTCGTTGGCCGGCGAGCTGTCGGCGACCAGTTCATCCTGAAAACCCGGATCCAGACCGCCGTTACCGCCGTTGCGCCGCAACGGGTCTTCCTCGTACCACTCCGCCGTGACGTTGAGAAAGCCGTCGTCTGCAAGCGGGATGCCGCCATTGAACGCCGCGCCGAGCCGCGCGCCGCTGCCGCCTCCCGACCCGCCCTGAACCGTGAATTCGCCGCCGTCGCTCTGGTCACGCAACTGGATATTGATGACGCCGGCGATCGCGTCCGAACCGTATTGTGCCGCCGCACCGTCGCGCAGGACCTCCACACGGCCCACGGCGCTTGACGGAATTGCGGCAAGATCGGTGCCGCCGGCGCCATAACCGATCACGCCGTCGAGCACCCGGAGCCAGGCCATGCTGTGCCGTCGCTTGCCGTTGATGAGCACGAGGGTTTGGTCCGGGCTCAAGCCCCGCAGTGTGGCCGCATGCAACAGGACGCCGTCGCCAACGGCCTGGCGCGAATAATTGAATGAGGGCGCGAGCTTCGTCAGCGCTGCGCCCAGGTTGATCTCGCCGGCCCGCTCCACATCGACGCGCTGAAATACGTCCACGCCCACCGGCAATTCGTTGGCCAGCGTCTCGACGCGTGCCCGGCTGCCGATAACGACGATTTCCTCGATGCGTGCAGCCGGAGTCTGTGCGTCGGAGTCATCCTCCTGAGACAGTACGGCTGTGCTTGCCAAAAGTGCTGCGGAACAGCCGATCAACAGCAGTTTGCAACGGGTCCGACATAGTCGATTCGACTCGGGCATCTCGACTCCTTCCGTGATTCCTCTGGCCCTGGCCCGCAATTCGATTATGGCAGACACGGCTTGGTGAACAAGGCGGTGGCGGCCGGCTCGCAGCACGGCAGCGAGTACCAATTTACCGGAACGAGAATCAGACCCGCCAGCGCTCGCGTTGTTTCGCGCTCGGGAACGCGCAGTCGAAGAACCGACACGTCGGCGCACGCTACCATTGCGCACCGACTGTCCGGCGACGTACTGGAGACGACACCTATGAAAGCAACGGTCCGACTGACACTGGTGACGGCGATCTGCATGCTCCCTGGCCTGCAAATGGCTGCGGCGGAAGGACTCTACGCCAGTCTCGGGGTCGCTTTCGCTACGGAGGACGTCGGTGCGAGCACGCACGCTGTCAACCACCCCACACGCTGCGACCGTTTGCTGTATGCCGATCCGTCGGCGGTGCCTTCGGACGCCGCCTGCCTGGACAACACCGTACGGCGCCTGGTCGGGGGAGCCTACGATCTGGGCGGCGCCATTACGGGATCGGCGAGCCTGGGTTACGCCTGGGACCGCGTGCGCGTCGAAGCAGAATTCCTGAAGCGCTCTCACGACGGCGACACCGTTCCCTTCGTCACGCCCGGCGACAATCCCGCCCTGCAGGACAAGGCCAGCGAATGGAGCCCGGACAACCCGCCCTATCACCGGGTCTCCGATTTCAGTGTGAGGCAAGTTTTCGTCAACGTGATCTACGATTTTCCCGGAGATGGCGCGTGGACGCCCTATATCGGCGTCGGCGCGGGCCTTGCGCGCGTGCGTTCGAACTATACGGTCTCGTTTCAGCGTCGGACGCTGGCCGACGGCTACGTGGCGGCGGTAGGCGGAAATCCGGATCGGCCGGAGGAATGGCAACTGGCGGCCGCCGGATCCCTTAGCCTGCTGGACACCCAGGTGAGCGACGAGTCGTTCGGATTCCAGGTCATGGCGGGTGTCGAGCGGGCGCTCAGCGACGGCGTCTCCACCTTTGTGACGGTTCGTTGGTCCGAATTCGACGACGTTGCCGACAGCGATGTATGGACGACGGTCCGCAGCCACCGTCCGGTCCAGGCGGACGGCGTGACTCCGTTCGAAGGCAGACAAACGTTGACGGATATTGGCGGGCTCTCAGCGACGCTCGGTATCCGCTACGAGTTCTGAAGGCACTTCGCCGAACGATGGCCGACCGCGACGTTCCTACGAAACGCGCCGCGGCCATGCCGGCCGCGGCGCTTGCCGTTTCGTTAGAGTTGCCAGGTCGCGCGCAGGTAGTAGTAACCGCCGTTGAAGCTGAACGGGGACTGTTCCGGATAGATCAGGCCAGCAACCTCACCGTGCGGGTTCGTCGAGGGATACTCGTCGAAACCGTTCTGCAGCCCCACCAGTATCGTCATCGTGTCGTTGACGTCGAAGGCGGCCTCGAAATCGAACAGCGTGCTTGCGGCGGGATAAAACGCCACCGAGCCGTCGTTGGTTGGCGCGTCGTAGAACTCGCCGTAGTGGCGCAGACGCCCCATGATCCGCCACCGGTCCTGGGCATGACTCCAGGTTGCCGTGATTCGGGAGTCCGGGCGCCCCTCTTCGATTTGCAGCAGGCGGTTCTTGCTGGTGAAATCCGGATTGAACCGCGTCAGGTCGATCTCCGACCAGTTGGCGACTAGCGTCACGGTGGAGGCGCCGCTGCCCAACTGGAAGGGCCAACTGGCCACCAGGTCGATACCGGATGCCTCAACCGTCTGCTGGTTGGAGAAGAATCGCACCGAGGAAAAGCTCGTGGCGTCGGAGACGCCGGCCGCGAGGAGCGCGTCGATGTCGTTTTCGTCGAGGGTGAACCGGCTGGTGAACGATATCCGATCCTCGATCTCGATATTGTAGTAGTCCAGCGTCACATTGCCGACGCCAACGTCGAATACGATGCCGAATGTGGTGTTCACGGACTCTTCCGGCGTCAGCGCCGTAGCGCCCTTCTGCACGGCAACGGGGTTGGTCGGCGGCAGTGTGGCAATGTCCGCGAGCATGCCATTCTGAAACTCCGTGGTGACGTTGCGCAGGTTCGCCTGCCCCGCGGTGGGCACGCGGAAGCCCGAGCTTACGGCGCCGCGCAGCGCGACGTTATTGCCAACTTGCAAACGCAGCGCGACCTTGCCGTCCAGCGTACTGCCGTAGGCTGGGTAGTCCTCGTAACGGAGCGCACCGCCGAGCAGCAGGCGCTGAGTCACGTCGGCCTCCAAGTCGATGTAGGCACCGAACGCGCTCACCGTGTGCTCTCCGGCATCTCCGGGCTGGAAGCCGGCGAAACCGTTGGAACCGACACCGAAGCCCTGCGCCGCCAATCCATGTTGGATGTTGGGATCGATGTAGAACGAGTTAGGGTCGCCGTTATGTATACGGAATGTCTCGTCCCGGTACTCGAGGCCGTAGGCTACATTGACCGGCCCCCAGAGATTACCCGCGTCGATGGGTTTCGACATGTCGAAATTGACCACCCGATCCGTTTCCGTGTAACCGCCGGCTTGGTAATGGATGGGGATTTCGTTGCGCCGCGAGAGCAGTTGCGGGTTGATGGTGTTGTAGATGTAAAACGAAGCGTCGCTGGTGCCCACCGAGACACTGACATCGTAGAACCAGCCCGAGGCCGACTCCCCGCGCAGGCCAGCGGCGAGGCTCAGGTCGTCGATGAAACCGCCGAATTGAGGGGTGAACCCGCCGGGAAATTTCTCGATCAGCGAGTAACAGCCCGGATCGTCTTGAATCGCCGCGAGCGCTGCACTGTCGGCCTCATAGTCGACGACGCGCACGATGGGGCAATTGCCGGTTCCGTCGCCCGTCAGGTCCGCTACCTTGACGGTGCGGGTGATTCCCGCCGTGTCAGTGATTGGCACACCATAGTCCGACTCATCGTCATAGACCAAGGGCTCGCCGTCGTCGAGATCTCCTTGGTCCGGGGAGCCGCCTACCGCCAGGAAAACCTTGTTGTTATTTGCATCCAATACGTCGCTTGGCCACACGTCGTCGAAGGTGACTCTGAGTCCCTCTCGGTCGGTGACCCTCGAACCGTCGGCATAGACCAAAGGCTTGCCCTCGTCGAGATCTCCCTGGCCGGGAGTGTCGCCTACCGCCAGTTTTACCTCGTTGCCACGCGCATCCAGCACCGGCCCGCGGAACACACCCCCGCGTGTGTGGGGATTACGATAATAGAAACCACCTTCCACCTGTCGTTCAGCCCAGTTGCCAAACGCATAAACCTCGCTGCGGTCACCGAGATCCAGACCGAAGTTGCCGAACAGCTTGAAGTCGTCGGAAATTTCCGGTGCGCCCCATATCTGTGCGGCGGGCTGGCGCACGTTGGTGTTGCCGGCGTTGATCAAGTCGAGGGCGTCGCCGCGCTGCACGCTGCGGCTCGTCGGGTCGGCCTCCTTCCACTCGAAGCTCAGGTTCGCAAAACCCGCATCGGTCAACGCGAACCCGGCGTTGGCCGCAAATGTGAAGGAGTCGCCGTCACCCTCCAGGTGGCTTCCCCACTTGGCATCGAAGGTCACTCCATCGGAGTCTTCCTTGAGCACGAAGTTCATGATGCCGGCGATAGCGTCGGACCCGTACTGCGCCGAGGCGCCGTCGCGCAGTACCTCAAGCCGATCGAGCGCGATTGCGGGAATGACGGAGAGGTCGGGGCCCTGGGAACCACCGGAAATTCCGGCGCCCAGGAGCGCAATGACTGCCGCGCGGTGGCGTCGTTTGCCGTTGACAAGCACAAGCGTGGCGTCGGGCGGCAGCGAGCGGAGTGTCGCGGGGCGTATGAGCGTGGCAGCATCGCTGATGGGCTCCTGGGCCACGTTGTAGGACGGCACCATGGCCGCGAGCAGCGAGTCCATGTCGCTGTCGCCGTGGGCCAGGAACTCATCGCCCGTTACGACGTCCACCGGCACCGGCGACTCCGATGCCGACCGGTCGCGCCGCCGGGAACCGACTACAGTGACTTCCTCCAGAGCTCCGGCTGGCGCAGCGCCATCCTCCTGGGCGACCGCACTGCCTGATCCTATCGCGAATGCTGCCAGCAAAATCGCGGAAATGGACAAGTACATCGCTCGATGCAGGGTCGGCATGAGTATCTCCTTCGGCAAGTTGCCGCAACGATGAGCTACAAACGTGTTGAAAGCTGAATCGCGTATGTTGCAAGTCCGCTACTGCGAATGTCGTCCGGCAGGCCGGGGAACATTCGAACTAGCGTAGTGCACATCTGGGCGCGATTTGCAACGCTGAAAACTAACAAAAACAGCCACAAATTAACACCCCATGAACGGGGATGCGACCGCCGGCCTCGTCTGTGAGCGGGCGGCGCAAAGGAGCGACGCCAATCCTCATCCGTTGCAAGTTCGTAAAATGCCTTCCGGGCGGGAACAATCGTAAGGACTGAAAGTGGCCTGAACGCCGAGATCGAGTGTCGCCAAGCGGCTCCGCCCGGCGGTGCGCGGTACCGCTCGCACGTCGCGCGACGAGTCGAAGGGCACACCGGCCTTTTCGGTCACTGTAGGGGCTACGGGACCGCACTCTCTGCATCGAATATCGGATCGAGCGACTGCCCCGGCAGTTCGGGAAAGTCCGTGAAACCGCGCGGGTCCTTGTACTCGGGATCGCCCGGCAGATAGAACTGCGTGTTGCCGTCCTCGTCCAGGTAGGAGTTGCTGCTGTTGGCGCATTCCCAGTTACGGATCCGCACACCCACCGCTTCGAGATCAGGCCTTGAATCGTGCGTGTACACCGCCGACTGCGGCCGGACCAGCGCCAGCGGATCGTAGAACGTCACCTGCGTCACCAGTTGCCGCGCACCGTCCTCGTGCACCACCTGCTGCCAGGTCTCCACCATCTCGAACTGGTTGCTCGTCAACGGCATCCCGCGCAGGTAGTCCGCCGGCTGCACCCACTTGGTCCACATCACGAGCTTGTCGCCGTCCCAGAAGCCGATGATGTCGCCCGTCGGCGAGTGTGCCGCCTCGATGTTCACATGCGCCTTGCCGATATGGATGCGCCTGGTCTCGTCCATGAAATCGTTCATGAACCACGACTGGTGCGGCAGGTTGACAAACTCCTTGATGTAGGGTTCCCAGAGCCAGCGCGCCGCGCCCGCGTGCTCGCAGCGCGTCAGGCGGTCGAAGCGCTGCCGGCCGTATTCCGCCATCTCGGCGCGGCGGGCCCTGAACTGTGCCTCGTAGGGCGGCGTCAGCACGCCTTCCCTGACAATCCCGCCCGCGCGGCGTGAACCGCCCTCGAGAAAGATCGAGGCCATCGAGTTGCTGCCGCTCGACCAGAGCCCGTCCCACACGGGGATCGTCTCCATGGTGTGCTCGGTGCCGCCGCCGGCCTGCTCGTAGAGATGCGCGTAGTGCTCTTCGGCCGTTGCGAAGGCTCGCGGTGGGGGCTCGACGGGCGGCAGTTCGCGTTGCGTCTGCGCACCGATCCCTCCTGCAAGCAGCGCGGCCAGAGCGAAACCCGCTCCACGCAGTATCAGGGCTTTCATCGCTTTCATGGTCTCTCCACGCGTGGGGTCATGCCGCGAAACCATCCCCGTGCGAAACTCTCACGGAACGTTACCGCAACACTTGTCGGGCACGCGAATCCCAAGGCACGGGCTGTTAGCGACGCCGAGCAATGCAAACTGCTTGCGCATCGCGTTCTCCGGAGTGCGGAATCGGACCGCTAGTTTACCTAATGGGCGCTCGCCGGGAACGAATGCCGCGCTCCGATTAGGTAAACTGTACCCGCACCTTCACCAGATGGGATTCGCAACGATGACAATCCGCTCCCGCGGGCTCACGCGCCGCACCGTGCTGCAGGGCTCCGCCTCGGCGCTACTTGCCGGAGGAAGCGGCGTGCTTCTGACCTCGTGCGCCGGTGACGAAACGCCGGACACGGGCGATCCGCTGACGTTTCTCGCGATCCTTCCGCTCACGACGCTGACATTCGCGCCGGAACTGCTCGCCGACGCCGGCGGCTATTTCGCCGACCAGGGGCTCGACGTGACGTTTCAGTCGACCCGCGGTTCGGCGCAGGCGATCCAGCTCGTACTTGCGGGCAGTGCGCCCCTGACGCGCATCGGGCAGATCGAGGCGGTGAGTCACGCGGTGAACAGCGGCGCTCCGATCATGAACATCGGCACGGTCATCAAGGGCTCAACGATCCGCCTTGTCTCCAGTTCCGCCGACCCGTTGCGCGAACCGGCCGATTTCGTCGGCAAAACGATCGGCATACCATCGGAAGGCGGCTCATCGGAGATCACACTCAACCTGATGACCGCGGCGTCCGGCTTCGATGTCGAAAGCGTCGATCGTCAGGTCGTCGGCCTCGGCCCGGGTGTATTCAATCTCGTCGAGCAGGGCCGCATTGCCGGTTTCATGGTCAGTATCGACACGGCCAAGATTCTCGAATCGCAGGCCGCCAACGCGGTCGTGCTCAACCCTGGCGACTTCATCGAGTCCGGCGCGCAGCTCTACATGGCCTCCGAATCCGGCCTCGTGGAACATGCCGACATCGCGCGCAGATACCTTGCCGCCATACGCGGCGCGATCGACTTCATGACCGCCGACGACGGATTTGCCGAAACACTGCGCATCGTGCGGGAGAAATACTCCTTCGGCACGCTCGACGACACCGCCGTCGCAGTCGAAAGTCTGAACGAATATGAACGCACCTGGACGGCGGGCGGCCCGGGCTCGTTGCTCAGAACCGACCCCGACCAGTGGCGCGCGGGCTATCTCGAACTCGTGAACGCCGGCCAGGTCGAAGGCGGACTGGATCCGGACGCCTGGTTCACGAACGAGCTCGTTCCCGCCGGCTGAGTGCCGGCTCGTTTGCGAACGCCCCCTTTGAGCGCGGTAAGAGAAATGGCGGCCGCTCCGGCTGTGCCCGAACTTGAACTCGTCGGCGTCGAGAAGATCTTCGAGACCAAGCGCGCAACGACGCACGCGCTGACGGCCATCGACCTCACCATCGAGCGCGAGGAGTTCATCGCGATCATCGGCCAGTCCGGCTGCGGCAAGACGACGCTGCTGCGCATTCTTGCCGGACTCGTCAGGCCCAGCGAAGGCGCGGTCAGGGCCGAGGGCCGCTCGCTGTGGGACGGTGCAGTTCTCGATACCGAAACCGTCAACAAGCTCGGGATCGTGTTTCAGGATCCGAACCTGTTCCCCTGGTACAGCGTCGAGGACAACATCGCCCTTCCGCTCAAGCTCCGGGGGGTCGATCGCAAGACGCGCAGGGCTCGGGCACATGAACTTTGCGATCTCGTGGGGCTCACGGGCTTCGAACACGCGTACCCGCGCGAACTCTCCGGGGGCATGCGTCAGCGCACCGCGATCGCCCGCGCACTGAGCTATCGGCCCGCCGTACTGCTGCTGGACGAGCCTTTCGGCGCGCTCGACGCGATGACACGCGACAGGATGAATCTCGAGTTGCAATCGATCGCGGCAGCAACGCGCGCAACCGTGGTGCTCGTCACCCATTCGATCAACGAGGCCGTGTTTCTCGCCGACCGTATCGTGCTGCTCTCGCCGCGGCCCGGGCGCGTACGCTCGATTACGCCAGTGCCGTTCTCGCGTCCGCGGGAACTCGAACTCGAGACGCAACCCGAATTTCAGGACATCGTCCGCAAACTGCGCCACCAACTCGACGAGGATACGTGATGGACCGCGAGCGCTTCATGAAGCTCCTGCCCTGGATCAGCACGCCGCTGCTGCTCATCGTGACTGTCGTGATCTGGAAGCTCAGCACCACGGCCTTCGATATTTCGCCGTTCGTGCTGCCCCCGCCCGAGGCCGTTGCGCAGACGCTGCTCGAGTTCTCGCGTCAACCTGATACCTGGCTCGTTCACGCCCGGATCACGCTCGTCGAAACGGTTGTAGGCTTCGGGTTCGCTCTTGTCACGGGCGTCATGGTCGGTGCGGTGCTCGGCCGCATTTTCTGGCTCGAGCTTGCCGTGCGGCCGCTCGTCGTGGCGTTGCAGGTGATCCCGAAGGTCGCGCTGATTCCGCTGTTCGTGATCTGGTTCGGCTTCGGACTCACCTCGAAGGTCATCATTGCGGCGATTCTTGCGTTCTTTCCGATCATGCTCAACGTGCTGCTCGGCGTACGCTCGGTGGAGCCCGGTCACCGCGAAGTGATGCGCAGCCTCAACGCGAACCGCTGGCAGACGTTCAGTTCGCTCGACTTCCACAGCACCCTGCCGTACGTATTCGCCGGCATGGAGGTCGGGATCGTCCTCGCGCTCATCGGCGCGATCGTCGGCGAGTATCTGGGCGGCAACGTAGGGCTTGGCTACATGGTCGTCGTGAGCCTGAACGCGCTCGACGCGCCGCGGCTCTTCGCCGTCATCATCCTGCTGGCGGGCCTCGGCTGGCTGCTCTTCTTCGCGGTCAACGGGATCAAGCGCCTGATGATCCCCTGGCACGAGTCGGTGATCGAAACCGGGATCAGTTAGCCCGCGTTCGTCACCGATTGGTCTGTTGAGCCCAATTTGAAGCCATGGACGGCATTTTGAGAGCGTGAGCCGTCTCTTTTGGTGTTGTGCTTTGGTCGGTGCCTCCGGGATGCCGTTCTCTCAGCCATTTTGGCGGTGTTTTTGGGGCCTCGGTTGACCCGCAAGCGCAGGTCCGCACGGCGAACGCTCTGGCCGGTCCGATTGGGCAGGTTGGATGCTTTGTCCGGTCGCCGGCCAGGGCGGGTGCGTACGCAGATTGGCGAGGATCTGCTCGAAGACCACCGCATGAGGGTAGGCCTCGGAGAACGACAACCAGTAAGCGCTAAGCCGACCCCACCTTCCTTTCGCTGAGCCGATGAGGCTGGATGACTCCTTTTGTAAAGGGAGGATTCCAATGCACAAGCCCGATCAAGATACCAAGTCGGTTGATGCCAAGGCAGTCAACGGAGCCGCAAGGTCCGGCAGGAAGCGAAAGAAGAGTCGGCGCTGGAGCGCGGAGGAGAAGATTCGGATCACACGGGAGAGTTTTGCCTCGAGCGAGTCGGTGACGGCGGTGGCGGCTCGGTACGGGATCGCGCGCAATCGGCTGTCGGCCTGGCGCAGTCAACTGCGCCAGGGCAAGCTGGTGGCGCCGTCATCGGCGAAGGCGCCACCTCAGGGGGCGTTCGCCGCGGTGGAGGTGGAGGAACGGCCTTCGGCGGTGATCGAAGGTCGCGGCGTGACGGTTCGTCTGGAGGGGACGATCGACACGGCCGGGATTGCCTCGATCGCCGTGGCACTGGCGGGGTGCTGGTGATGGTGTCGCCGAACGGGTTGCGGATCCTGGTGGCGACCGAGGCGGTGGATTTTCGCAAGGGCCACGACGGGCTGGCCGCGGTGGTGCAGAACGAGCTGGGACTGGATCCGTATTCGGGGGTGGCCTATGCGTTCAGAGCCAAGCGCGCCGACCGCATCAAGGTGCTGTGGTTCGACGGCACGGGCTTGGTGCTGGCGTACAAGCGGCTGGAGCAGGGCCGGTTTGCCTGGCCCGCGGTTCGCGACGGTGTCATCCGGCTGACGAGAGCGCAGTTCGAGGCTTTGTTCGAGGGTCTGGACTGGCGCCGGGCGTGGTCTCCGAGGGTGCGACGGCCGCGCGCCGTGGCCTGATGCTGAAGACGACATTGGAGCCCCTGTATCGACCCGCTTTGCGGGCCGACATTCGTTCATAACTAACTGATTATATGATAGTATTCTGTCATGTAGAGCCATCCGGAAGCGGTCGATCTGAAGGCGTTGCCGAAGGCTCATCGGAAGCTGTTCGAACGCCAGCAAGCTGACAACGAAGAGCTTCGTGCGCAGGTGGGGCTGCTCGCCGATTCCAACCGCCGACTGGAACACCTGGTCAGCGAACTGCGCCGGGCGATCTACGACAAGCGCTCGGAGAAGCGCCCGTTTAACGATCGCCAACTGGCGTTCGAGGACCTGGAGGGCGCGGTGGCCGAGGTCGAGGAAGCGGTGGCCGCGGCGGGCACTGCCGCGGCATCGCCCGGGCGCAAGCGCCGTGCCCCTCGCCGCAACCTCGGGCATCTGCCGAAGGACCTGGAGCGGATCGGGCAGGTCATCGAACCGGACAGCACGCAGTGCCCCTGCGGGTGCGGGCAGATGATCCGCATCGGCGAGGACCGCACCGAGCGGCTGGACATCGTGCCGGCGACGCTTCGCGTCATCGTCACCGTGCGCCCGAAGTACGCCTGCCGAATCTGCGAGCAACGGGTCATCCAGGCGGCCGCGCCGGCGCGCCTCATCATTCGCGGGCTGCCGACCGAGGGGGCGCTGGCCCAAGTGCTCATTTCCAAGTACGCGGACCATTTGCCGCTGTATCGGCAATCGCAGATCTACGCCCGATCGGGGGTGGAACTGGACCGTTCCACGCTCGCCGGCTGGGTGGGCAAGGCGTCGTTTCACCTCATTCCGGTGGTGGATCGGCTCGCCTGGCATCTGAAGCAGTCCGATCATCTGTTCATGGACGAGACTCGGGCGCCGGTGCTGGACCCGGGCCGGGGCAAGACCAAGACCAAGACGGGGTATCTGTGGGCGCTGGCCCGCGATCAGCGGCCCTGGGCCGGCCCGGATCCGCCTGGCGTGGTGTTCTTCATACGCGCCCGGGCGCGGCGGACGCCACGCCGAGGGATTTCTCGAGGGCTTGAAAGGCATCCCGCACGTGGACGGTTATGCCGGCTACATCGTGGTGGCCGTGCCCGGCAAGGGGGTGCTCCGCTGTTTCTGTTGGGCGCACGCCAGGCGCAAGCTGTGCGAGATCCACGACAGCCACCGCTCGACGATTGCCGCCGAAGGGTTGCGGCGGATCGCGGCCATGTACGCCATCGAGAAAGAGATCCGGGGCGAGCCTGCCGAGGTCCGGCTGGCCGTGCGCCAGACACGGACCGCGCCGCTGGTCAAGGACTTCGGGGTGTGGCTGCGGAAGCAACGCGCCCGGGTCTCACCCAAGTCGCGACTGAGCGAGAAGCTGGCCTATATCGGCAACCACTGGGACGGACTACAGGTGTTCCTCACCGACGGGCGGGTCGAAATGGATACAAATACCGCGGAAAACACGATCAGGCCACTGGCCCTGAATCGCAAGAATGCGCTGTTCGCCGGCCATGACGAAGGCGCCAAGGCTTGGGCTCGCATCGCTTCATTGGTTGAAACGGCCAAGATGAACGGCGTGAACCCCCACGCCTATCTGAAGGCCACGCTCGAAGCCATCGCCGCCGGCCACCCGGCCTCGGAAATCGATGCGCTGATGCCCTGGGCCTTTACACCAGCATCAAGCTGAAATCCAGGTGGGGTAACCGCCCCGCTTATGGTGCGGTGGATGTCATCGCCGAGATCTTTCTGCAGCTGGTCGAGCATCCCGCCGACAAGTTGCTCCGCCGCATCCGCGGCGGCATCCATGTCGGCCGTGCGCGTGCGCACGGTCAGCGTGTACAGATCCGCCTTGAGGCGCTCGTATCGTCGCGGCACTCGAACTCGATCGGCATGTTGCGCCCGCACGCAGTGAACGTGCCACGAAGGCGACGCGGCGCCGTCGCGGCAGCGACCGCGGCGGGCGCAATATCGGCAGGCGTCGAAGTCATGGGGCGCTCGGAGACCGTCTGTCTACTGTGACCTGTAAAACACGAGAAAAATAGGCGCGGAACAACCCGAAACGGGACGTTGAGCGGGAATTGTTTCCCGCGCTTGACGGGTGCCGGAAACGGGGATACGGTGCGCCGTGTGGCCGACCAGCGAGGCGCGGCCGCGTACCCTCCAAGCCCTCGCCAGTTCCGGCACACCCGACCGGCCGTGCCGCGGAGCCGCCTCAAGGGGCCACCCCCAAATCCAACCCGATTTTTCCGGGCGTTCGGCCATTCGGCCGTGTCTGCCCCGGGGACGCTGACCCCATCCCAACTCAGCTCCGTAATTGCGCACCGGATCCGCCCGGCGCGTCGGTTTCTTTCGTTTTGGACTGGACCGGCACCGCCGGCAAGGAGGCGTTATGAGCTTCACTGAACTGGCGGCCCGGGGCGGAAGGACAAGACGTCCGGCCGATGGGCTGGATCGCCAGTTCAAACAGAGTAACAACCAGCTGGGCGCCATTGGCACAGTCCGAATGCATCGAGAATACGGTGCCTAGTGCCGCGTAGGGACTATCCCCGCGCTGCGGGGAAACCCCAGGCGAGTTACGGTGCCGCACCCGAACAAGGACATCCCGCGCGGTACGGCGGCATCGATCTGCCGGCAGATAGGCCGGAACGCGTAAGGAGGACGAAACATGCGCTACGTGTCGTTTTTCCACCGGGACAATGCCCGCTACAGCGTCGGCTTCCCCGATCTTCCGGGTTGCGTATCGGTCGGCGACTCGGTCGACGACGCCGTCCGACACGGCAGCGAAGCCCTGGCTTTCCATGTAGAGGGCTTGGTCGACGACGGCGAGCCGATTCCGCCGCCCCGATCCATCGATGACATCAAGGCCGATCCGGATGCGAGGGCTCCGGTATGCTAGGTCTGGAGCCGGCTCGGCGGGGGCGGCGGTACCGGGACGCCGATCACGTCCGGAAGTGGCGTGCGCGTCGGCGAAAGCGTGTGGCCGATTCGGCGTTCGAGATGGACGTATTTGCGATATAGCGCTGGCCGGAGCTAGGCGGCGCGGCGCCGATTCGCCGGCGACGCCAGGATGCAGAAGCTGCAACTCAACCGTGCCATGCCGGTGGCGTAGGCCCAGTACGGAGCCTGCCCGGCCTCGGCGATGACGACGAACACGTCGGCCGCGGAAAGGTCGTAAATCAGCAGCCAGTCGAACCACTGCTCGCACATGGCGACCGATCCGCCCCCGGCCACGCCGGGAGTAACGGTGACCGCTGCGCTTACTTTCATGATAAGCAATCGGAACATTCCGCAGACAGCAGCAGGTACGGGTTTGGAAGACGAAAAAGCCGACGCGAACGGCGGGGGCTGAGTGCCGGTACATCGCCTCATGGACAACAATCTGTCTACACACGAGCCGATCTCTCAGCTAGAATGACACGGTGATTGTTGACGCAAATACTAGGCATGCTCGCCGTTACACGATCCTTGGCCGTTGTCATTCCCGCCTATAACGAGTCGGCTACTATCCGGGATGTTGCAACCCGCGCCCTAGCCCAGTGTAAGAACGTCGTCATCGTTGACGATGGCTCAACCGACAGCACTGCCGACTGTATCGCAGACCTGAACGTCCGACTGATCCGCCACGAAACCAATCTGCGCAAGGCTGCGGCGCTGTGGAGCGGGGTGCGGGCTGCCATCGATGCCGGCGCCGACGCGGTGGTCACGCTGGATGGCGACGGTCAACACCGGCCCGAAGACATCCCGGCACTTGTCCGGGCCGCCGCCGAACACCCTAACTCCATCGTCATTGGATCACGGCTTCACCAGCGGGACGAGATCCCGTCCGTACGCTTTCGCGCTAACCGCATCGCAAATTTTTGGATTTCTTGGGCGGCAGGGTACTCGATACAGGATTCGCAGTCCGGATTCCGGCTGTATCCGACCTCATTGCTTAGGGAATTGAATCTAAACACAGGGGCTAGCCGGGGTTTCGTTTTTGAGAGCGAAGTCTTAATTGAAGCCGCCAAACGCGGTACACGAAGTGTCGCCGTTGATATTCCAGCAATTTATTCTGACGGGTTACGACCCAGTCACTTTCGGCCGGTCGCAGATATTGCCAACATCACGCTTATGGTCGGCGGGAAGCTAATTCGACAAGGCCTTTTCCTGCCGGGGCTTTACCGGTCAGCCATCGAACCGGAGTTGCGCCTCAGGCTGCCACCCGGCTTCGACGGACGAGCCTTTCTGTCGCTGGTACTGTCGTTACTCGTCGCCGTAGCTACATTGGGCTCGGTGTTACTTTGGTTCCTGTATCGTGTTCACCGAACTTCTGCCGCATCGTCGACGGATGTCGACGATTGCGACGCCACCATCGTCTTGGGTAAACGATTGATCGACGAGCGCATTTCTGGGGATTATCGAACTCGATTGGACCGCGTGGTGCAGCTTTGCCGCGATCACCCAACGATGTGTGTGTATATTGTGGGCGGTCGACCAAACGACGGGTTGAGCGAGGCAGACGCCGGCTACGGGTTTTTGGTCGAAAGCGGCGTCGATCCTGATCATCTATACCGCGAGAGTCTGTCGTCCAACACCGTCGAGAATCTCAACCGGATTCAACCACTCGTTGCGTCATACAAGCAAGTGTCAATTGTCTCCAGTCGATACCACCTCGAACGCGTCCGGGCGCTTGCGGCAGACATGGAGATGCCAACTATCACCTGCGCGGCGGAGCCGACATACCTGTTTTTCGACGTGTTTCCACGATCGCTGGTAGAGGCGTTTTGTCTGCATTGGTACTGGACGGGCAGGACATTTGGCAGACTAAGAAACAACATCCTTAGTATTCAAGAAACAGGACAATAGTCTTTGGTTTTCCCGCAAATCCATTCCGCGTGGTAGGAGAACAGAAATGAGAAACTGCAGTATGAAATTGAACCTGATAATCCTTACAATAATCGCAGGCATCGGTATCGCTTCGACCGCGCAGGCGGCCAGACTTAGTGATCCTGCGCCTTCGCAATGGGGTTGCGAACTGAGCGACGAGCAGTTGATACAGGGGATCACAATCGGGTTGTCCGGCCGAGGGTGGACGATTACCTCGAATGATGGCCAAGGCAATCTAGTTGCACAGGTCGTTGTCCGTGGCAAGCATACACTGGTCGTTGACATTCAATATGATAGCCGGACGTTCGATATCAACTATAAGGATAGCGTCAATCTTGAGTACAGAGTAAGGCGAAGTGGCAGGGTTAACATTCACCGTAACGCAAACTCATGGATGGAAAACATCCAAACTGACATCACCGCGACGCTAGTTACGTTGTGTAACGCTTAGCGGGTTCCGCTACCCGACCGTGCGAGACGAATCACACTCGAACAGCGTGTGAAAGGCGCCTAGGCCGTCGGTAGTCTGGTAACACCGCAACCCCGAGCGCTCAATCAAGCTAAGCACTTCGCTAGCCGTGTACATTCTTGAGTTTCCGTTCGCGATGCACGCGAAGTAGGGCGACGTGTTGACCAATGAAAACGCAGCTGCCTCGTACTGCTGCCGATCCCAGCAGGTCTCCAGGATGTATAGTTTTGACTCGGGGTCCATGGCCTCATTCAAGCGGCGCAACAGGGATACGATCTCGGATTCGCTGAAACAGCACAGGAACTGACTGAGCCAGTATGCACAGCGCCCGCGCGGCATCTCGGCGTCCGGTCGCCGAACATCCATGCTGATCGCATCGACCCGATTCCCGAACCCGGCTTTCGCCACCAACGATATGGCATCCGCCAGTTGATCCGGCAGATCGATCATCGTCACGCAGAGCGTAGCGTCCGTTTGCGCCGCCAGAATCGAGAATCGTCCCTGGTTGGCTCCTATATCGACGAGCGTTTGCGGTCGGCGCGCCAAAATGACCTCAAGCGCGGCCGGGTAAGCGGAGTCGGAATAGAAGTGGTCGAACGCGTACCAACTGTCCCTGATCTCGTCCCGCAAGTGAGGCAGTGCCTCATACAACGTCGCATACCCATTGTCGATCGCCTCCAATCCGGCGGGACGCCCTTCGGCGATGGCCGCGTCTAGCTTGTACATGCCGAGGTAACAGACCAGGTGATTGAAATCCATGTTGACGCGTGTCATTCGATCATGGAGCAGAAAGTGTCCGACCTTGCTGATGCAATAGCTATCGCCTTCGACGGGTTCGAGGACGCCCGCGCTCACGCCGCTTTCGACCAGAATCCGAACGCCATATTGCGACAGCTGCAGTTCGTCGGCGACCGTTTCGATCGACTTGCCTAACTCGCCAGCGGCATCCAAGACCGATAGAATTCCGAGGTCTCTCAGGGCACGGACGGCTTGAAAAACGATTGGGGCAAACGCGAGTCGTTGCGCCGCCGCGACAGATTCGATAGCCGAGCTGGGCTTTGCGTCGAATAGACTATTCATCTTGGTATCGGTGCGAGGTCGACGAGACATTGGGTACGTGCGTTTACGTGATTGTTGTATTATAGACTCTGCGGAGTCCGTAGGGAGGATCTTGGTGCCGGAGTTGGAGAAAGAAATCGGCAGCATGATTATCGAGACCCTGTATCTTGAGGGTATCGACGTGCATGACATAGACCCCGAACAGCCATTGTTCGGAGATGGCCTGGGCCTCGATTCGATAGATGCGCTTGAACTTTCGCTGGCCATCTCGAGGCGGTACGGCGTGCAGATCCGCGCCGACGATGACGCTATCGAGGTGTTTGCCTCCTTGCGATCGCTCAGCGAGTTTGTCCGCGACAACCGGCAGCGCTAGTTCCCGTGGCGCAACTGACTAGCGCTGCGACGCTCGCGTACCCGCTGGTGCTGCACACCTGCCTTTCGACCGATCGACATTCCATCGCCATTTATTATCTGGCCGCAACTCTGGTGCTGCCGTTGCTCACCAGCTTGTTCGAACAGAAAAAGGCCTCCGTGATCGACGTGCTGTGTATCCTGCTCGCAGTAGCATTGCTTACCGTCCTGAGGTCGCACGAGCTTCTGGCGATCAAGCTGTTGTCGGTGTCGATTTACGCCGCAATGTTCGGGTTGTTCGCTGGTTCGCTACGGCCTGGAGAAAGGCCAATCATTACGCGGATCGCATTCGCCATGCGCCCGAAACTTGCTGCTGCCGAGGTAGCCTATACGCGTCGTGCGACACAAGCATGGGCAGCTTTTTTCCTGATCATGGGAGTCATGTCCGGTCTGTTGACGATATTTGCTAGCATCGAAATATGGTCGTGGTTCGTCAATATCGTAAGCTACCTCTTGGTGGTACTGTTTTTCGTTCTCGAATTCATGTATCGCCGACGCGTATTGGGAGAGATCGTCGACTATAGTTTCGGCGAGTTTTTGCTGTCGCTGGCCCGACCGGACGTTCGTCGGTTTCTGTTCTATCGGTAGGGGATGAAGAAATTACCCTTATTGGTGCCTCACGATCGGGGCCTATGGATCTTCGACCGCCAGGGAGGGTTAACACAATCCGAATTCCAGTGCCGTGTCCGTTCCCTTGCCGACGAACTGCCGGAACGGCGTCACGCGATCATACTCACGAAGGGGCGCCGTGAATTTCTGATCGCATTCTGTGCGGCGCTGATTCGGGGGCAAACGGCGTTGTTACCCGTCAACGACACCGACGTCGCAGTGGAGGAACTCGCGGGGCGTTATCCGGATTCCTATGCGATGCTGGATGCAGCCCGTACTTTGTCTGTTGAGACAGTCTCAGTTGAATCCGTGCCGGCACCGCACTGCGGGCAGGCCAATTTTCCGGACATTCCCGCGGACCACTTGGCTGTGATCCTGCAGACCTCTGGGAGCACAGGCAAGCCACAGGCGCACGAAAAGACCTGGGGTGAAATGGTGACTGGCGTGCGCCGCTGGCAGGAACGCTTCGCTTTCGACGCGACGGATTATATTGTAGCGACGGTACCCGCTCAGCATATGTTCGGACTTGAGGCATCGATCATGCTGCCGCTGCAGACCGGAGCGGGCGTATTCGGTTGCCAACCGTTCTACCCCGCAGATATTGCAGCGGCACTAGGACTAGCAAGCGATCCGACGCTGATTACGACTCCCGTTCATCTGCGTGCCTGCGGACGCGGCAACGTGGACTGGCCGTTGATCCGGCGCGTCATATGTTCGACAGCGAGTCTCGACACGCGACTCGCAAGAGCGTGTGAAGCGACAATGCGCGTCCAGGTCAGTGAGATATTTGGTTCGACGGAGACCGGTGCCATCGCTTCCCGTCGAACCGCTGTCGATGATCACTGGAACTGCCTCGGCGGCATCGACATCGAGCTACGGGACGCGGTCGCTCATATTCGATATTCGGCGACGGATGAGGCTGTTCGCCTAGACGACGCAATTGAGGTCATCGACAAGAGCAGCTTCGAGCTTCGGGGCCGACCCACCGACATGGTCAAGATTGCAGGCAAACGGGCATCGATGACGGACCTGAGCCTGCGCCTAAACCGAATTGACGGTATAGAAGACGGTGTGTTCATTTGCTGCGAGACACCGGCGGACGACGTCGACCGTTTGATCGCCTTTGTCGTCGCGCCGACGCTGTCGACGCGCCAGATTCGCTCGAAACTCGCCCGGGAAATCGACTCGGTCTTCCTGCCGCGCCGCGTAATTCATGTTGCGAGGTTGCCTCGTAATGCTACTGGGAAACTTTCCGAGCACGACGCGCGCATCCTGGTCGATCGTCTGACCTGCCGATGACGATGTCGACGACAAGCATGCGCCTTCCTGCTGATCACCCGGCCCTGGCGGGGCACTTTCCCGGTGAACCGCTTGTTCCGGCGACGGTGCTACTTGACGCGGTACGCGAAGCGATACAGGCGCGCCATCCACAATATCGGCTCGCGACACTGAGTCGCGCAAAATTTCTGTCACCCTTACGGCCGGAGCAGGATGCGAAAATTGAAATCGCAGTGCGAGGCCTCGTCGTTCGATTCAGGTGTCTGCGAGGCACTGATATAATTGTCGTAGGGGAGATCGTCTTGGCCGCCGAGGACTAACGGATCCATCACACTTGGAGAACACAGCGAGAGCGCGGCACCGCATTCTGGTACCGGTTCATCACGTGGATTGCTCTGAAGATCGGACGACCGGTCGCTTGGGCACTGTTGTATCCGATCACTCTCTTCTTCTTCCTGACGCGCGGCTCCACGCGGCGCGCCTCGCGCGAGTTTCTGACGTTGGCACTTGGTCGCCAAGCGACCTTCGGCGACAGTTACGAGCACCATCGCGTCTTCGCCTGTACCATACTCGATCGCGTATACTTGGTGAGCGGCCGATTTGATTGCGTACACGTCACGCTGGCGGGTGCGCAGCCCATTCTCAAGTTGGTGGCTGCCGGATCACCCTGCATGCTATTGGGATCCCATCTAGGCAGTTTCGAGGTCTTGCGGTCGCTAGGCGCACGCGATGACGCGTTTTCGCTACGCGTGCTGATGCACGAAGACCAGAACCCGGCGATAACCAGCTTTCTCCATTCCCTCGATCCGGACGTGGCCGATGTCGTCATTCCGCTGGGCCGCGCCGACTCGATGCTGAGGGCCAAAGAAGCCGCCGATCGGGGGTGTCTGATCGGATTGCTCGGTGACCGCGCCATGACGGACGAGAAAACTCACTGTTGTGAATTCTTCGGTAGGCCGGCCGCGTTCCCGACCGGCCCGATGATGCTGGCAATGTTGCTTGGGCTTCCCGTCTACCTTTTCTTTGGCCTTTACGAAGGCGGTAATAGATACGGCATATACTTCGAATTGCTCGCGGATGTCGTCACGACGGATCGCGGCGACAGGGAAGGTCGTGCCGCAGAACTGACTGAGAGATTTGCTGCCCGCCTCGAGCACTACGCTCGTCAGGCACCCTACAATTGGTTCAATTTCTATGATTTCTGGTACGCGAGTCCGGGAAATTAGCGCGCTGCTGGTCGCTTTCGCTTCGAGCGCTTCGAGCGCTTCGAGCGCGCAGGATGCGGACAGATTCCGTGCGTTAATGCAGTCTTTCGCAGCCGTTGACACGAGCCGCGTCTCCTATCACGAGACAAAGTCAATCGATATCCTGGACTCGGAACTGGAACAATGGGGGTTCCTCACATACGTCGCGCCCGCGACAGTGGTTCGCGAGATTCGGGTACCGGTCGACGAAACGTACGCGATCATCGGTGACACGCTGGTCGTCACCAAGGAGGGCGAGGAGGATCGAACCGATCTCGACTCCGTTCCCCACTTGCGGGCATTCATTGAATCGTTTCGGGCAACTTTGTCCGGCGATATCGAGCGCCTTGAGGAACACTATCACATCGGTTTTTCCGGCGACGGTCCGGCGTGGACGCTGGAACTGCGGCCGCGGAGCCGCAGACTCTCCGCAATCATCGACTATGTCGAGTTTTCCGGCGAAGCGATGCGCGTCGACCGAATCCGTATCACCGAGGCGAATGGCGACTGGTCACTGATGACTCTGACGCCTGCCGACGACAATACAATCCTCGATGACGCTGACCCGTAGCCGGCGCGCGTTGCTTGCCGCGGCTTGGTGTGCGGTTTTCGTCGCGGTGGCCGTGCAGTTGTTGACTGGGCTTCGCGTCGAATCCGACCTGGGGGCGTTCATGCCCCGCGCCCGAACGGTTGCGCAGGCGATGTTGCTCAACGAGATCGAGGCCGGTCCCGCGTCGCGTGTCTGGTTGCTGGTGATCAGCGCCGAAACGCCGAGTCTGCTCGGCTCGATGAACCAACGTTTGGCGGCCGAACTCGAGGCAAGTGGTCAATTCAAGTCGGTCTACTCCGGCCAGACCGCACTTGACGATGAGACTCAACAGGTCCTGTTTCGCTATCGTTATCTGCTCGATCCGGACGTCGGTACAACACAGTTTAGCGCGTCTGCCCTGCGCGGATCTCTCGAAGCAGGGCTCGAAAACCTGCTCTCTCCGGTATCTCCGTTCGAAAAACAGCTGCTGACAGCTGACCCCACCGGCTCGCTGCGACGGATCATCGAGACCTTGCGCCCACCGAACCAGGATCCGCGCAGTCGCGATGGTGCGCGTGGTCCGGTGGACGAGTCGCAGACGTTCTTGCTCGCGGAATCTGTGGCCGACGGCACGGATCTCGCCGCCCAAGAGCGTGCAGCCGCGGTCATCGAGACGGCGTTCACCGCGATCAGTACCGATAGCGATGCCGCGTTGGTCGTTACCGGCCCGCCGGTCTTCGCCGTGGCGGCGAAGGCACGCATTGAGCGAGAGGCGCTGACGCTGTCGGTAGGCTCGGCCGTGCTGGTGATATGTATCCTGCTGCTCGTCTTCGGAAGTGTCTCGAGCGTCTTGCTGATTTCCGTTCCCCTGGCCGGCGCAATACTGATTGCCACCGCGGTTACCACCTTGATCTGGGGCTCTATTCATGGCATCAGCCTTGCGTTCGGCGCGACGTTGCTTGGCGTGGCACTGGACTATCCGGTGCACTTGCTCGGTCACGCGCGCCCGGGCGAACGGCTCGCGCAGTCCGTACCGAGGGTATGGCCGACGCTGCGCCTCGGCGTATTGACGACAGTGCTGGGATTCACCGCTATGCTGACGGCCGATTTCGCCGGCATCCAGCAGCTCGCCGTGTTCTCGATCAGTGGCCTGCTAAGTGCAGCGCTGTTGACGCGCTACCTGCTTGTGCCGATGGTCGCCGTCCCCATCCGCAGGGTGCCACGTCTGAGAGGCGTTGCTGATGCGGTGGGTCGTTCACTGGCCATCGCTTGGTGGCTACCGCCGGTCATTATCATCGCGGCGCTCGCTCTGGTGTGGCAAGCCCCGACGGCTGTGTTTGCCAGCCGCATCGGGGCATTGAGTCCCGTCCCACCCAATCTGGTGGAGCAGGATCGCTCGACACGTGCGGCGATGGGTCTGGGCGACCCTGGTTACGCGCTGCTCGTGAGGGGCGCGACGGTCGAAACGATGCTGCGGCGTCAGGAGGCGCTTAGACCGATACTGCAGCAGGCCATAGACGACGAATTGCTGCGCGGCTACGACATGGCCGCACTCGTTCTACCGAGCGCTGACCTACAACGGACCCGGCGTAATCAGTTACCCGATGAGGAAACGCTGCGTGCGAGGATCGATCAGGCGGGCGAGGGACTACCGTATCGTCCCGATGCGTTTCGCGCGTTTGAGGATGACGTAGCCATCACGAAGCAACTCCCCGAGCTGAACGAATCCGCCTTCACGGGCACGCTAATTGGCGCGCGGTTGGAAAGCCTGATCAGGCGCGAGGCCAATGCTGTTGTCGGCATCGTGTCGTTGATGGGGCTGTCGCGACACGAAGCGTTCGAACAGAGGCTACGGGACATGAACCGCGAAGGCGTGTCATTCATCGACATTCAAGGCTCGACCAGCGATCTTGTCAACGCGTATCGCGACGATATCCTGATGCGCTCGACGCTGGCGCTATTGTTCATCGCCGCAGTTCTCGCCCTCGCGCTGCGCGACCGGGGGCGGTGGGTGAGAGTGCTGCTCCCGGTACTCGGGAGCGTATTGACTGCGGTCGCATTTCCCGTGCTGTTGGGACAGTCGCTTAATCTGTTTCACCTTGTGTCGTTGCTCCTGGTTGTCGGCATCGGCCTGGACTACGCGCTGTTTTTCTCGCGTAGCTCTGCCGATGCGCTGGAGTTACAAGCCACCCGACATTCCATATTTGTCTGCGCGCTGTCGACCGTAACGGTGTTTGCAGTGCTGTCCCTGTCCCAAATACCGGTGCTCAGTTCGATCGGAGTCACCGTGGCGACAGGTGCCGTGAGCGCTTTCCTGTTTTCCGCCTTCATGAATAGATCGAACAATTGTGCGGAAGCTAAAGGTTAGCGCCAGCACGCTTTGCAGCTGCTTGGGCCGCGGTATTGCGGCACATCGCGGTGCACTGCTGAACGAGCGGGGAGGGCTCGAACGCGCCGACTTGGGAGAAACCAAACTCGATACGTGGATCGGCCGCGTCGCCGATGTTGAAGGCGTCTCGCTGACCGACGACCTTCGTGACTACGACTGCAGAAACAACCGGCTGGCGCAGTTGGCGATCGACACCGACGGGTTTCAAGACGCCGTTGACGATGCGATCGAACGGTACGGACCCGCACGAATAGGCGTATTTCTGGGAACCTCGACGTCAGGAATACGGGAGGGGGAAGTCGCTTACGAATCGCGTGACCCTAAACGCGACACGTTGCCGGAGGGTTTCCGATACAGTACGACGCAGCAAATGTTCTCGGTAGGCGACTTCGCGCGGCGCCTGCTCGGCCTGCGAGGTGTCGCGGAGGTCGTCTCCACGGCATGTTCGTCCAGCGCCAAGGTATTTGCCGTTGCACAGCGATTTATGAACGCCGGGTTCTGTGACGCAGCCATCGTCGGCGGTGTTGACAGCCTTTGTCATACGACGTTGTTCGGCTTCAATTCGCTGCAGCTGGTGTCTACGCGCGTCTGCCGCCCCGCCGATCGCGATCGAGACGGGCTAAACATCGGCGAAGCTGCAGGTTTCGCGTTGCTCGAGTGGCAGGAGTCGGACGCCGACATCTGCTTGCTGGGCTGCGGGGAAACCAGCGACGCCTGGCACATGTCGACGCCGCGGCCGGACGGGGCCAGCGCGGCGAGGGCGATGCGCGCGGCACTGACTGCCGCAGGACTCGAGCCGTCGCAAATCGACTACGTCAACCTTCACGGCACAGCGACACGGGCAAACGACCTCGCCGAAGACGCGGCGCTGCTCGAAGTCTTCGACGGTGCCGTTGTGTGCTCGTCGACAAAGGGATTCACCGGGCACGCTCTGGGCGCGGCCGGAATCGTCGAAGCGCTTTTTTCGTGCATCGCCATCGCGGAGGACATCGCATTTCGGAGCCTGAACACCACCAACGTCGACGAGCGTATTCGCTCACCCATCCTGCTCGAGACAGCGCGTTTGCCGATCCGTAATGTCATGACAAACTCGTTCGGATTCGGTGGCACAAACGCATCACTGATTTTCGGGCGGGCACCGTGACCAGGCTCGGCATCGCCGGGATCGGAGTAATCGGCCCAGGTATCGACGGCTGGCACGACGCTGCGGCCGTTCTGACCGGGGTCGCGAGCTTTTCAGCGGAAGCCGAGGTGCGGACGGCGGTCGCGGCGGGCCTGCCTGCAAATGAGCGTCGGCGTGTGCCCCCGTTGACCCGGATGGTATTGCAGTGCTGCGAGGACACCCTATCGGATTGTTTCGCCGAGTCTCCAGCAATCAGCTCCGTGTTCGCCAGTTCTTGCGGCGACCTGGGTGTCGCCGACCAGATCCTCCGGGCGTTGGCACTACCAGAAAAGCCGGTGTCACCCACGCTGTTTCACAACTCCGTGCACAACTCGCCAGCAGCCTATTGGTCGAAAGTGCGCGGTGACATGTCCGGTTCGATCAGCGTCTCGGCGTACGATTCAAGTTTCGTCGCTGGCTTATTGAGTGCCGCCGGAGTCATCATCTGCGATGCGGGTCCGACCTTGCTGGTCGCGTACGATGCCGCTCCACCTCATACATTGGCACCGTTTCGAAAACTCCGCGCATCGTTCGCAGTAGGGTTGCTGCTGGTCGACGTGCCGACTCGGTGGTCGATGTCAATCAGGCTTTGCGAGAAGACTCGGTGCACGACGCTTGACGATCCTGAACTGGAGGCCATGCGCGTCGGCAATCCTGCGGCACGCTCGCTTCCGTTGCTGAAGCAGTTGGCCACGTATCGCACGAGTCGGGTAATACTGCCGTACCTGTCCGACATGAGCGTCATCGTTGACATTGAAAGTCATGCTGCAGGCTGACGCGATACAGCACCTAGTTCCACATGCAGGAAGCATGTGCCTGATCGAGCGTGTCGTCACCCATGACGATGCACACATCATCTGCACCAGCAGCTCACATCGCGCTGAAGATAACCCGCTGCGTACTGGCGATGGGCTCGCCGCCGTGCACGGGATCGAGTACGGTGCGCAGGCCATGGCCTTGCACAGCCGGCTTGCCGGTCACTGTAGTATGGTCGGCGCCATCGTCACGGCACGCCACATCGAAATGCGTGTCAAATGGTTGTGCAAAATAAACACACTGTTACGGATCACGGCAACGTTGGTTATGGACAACGACCGCGCAGCGAACTATCGATTCTCGATTGAGGCAGACGATCAATTGCTCGTGTCGGGGCAACTGACCGTGGCATTCTTGCGGACGGGGAGCGCATGATCCGTGCGCTTGTTACCGGTGGCAGTGGCGATATCGGTGCGGCGGTCTGTCGGCGATTGGCGGCCGACGGTTGTCATGTCATCGTCCATGCAAGTGCAAACCCGGCGCTGGCCGAGTCCTTGGTCGAGGAGCTAACCGAAGAAGGCACATCTGCAGAGGCGGTGTGCTTCGACGTGACGGATCGGGCGGCAACCGCGCGGGAGTTAGACATGGTCGTCGCCGATGCCCCAGTACAGATCATCGTCAGCAACGCAGGCATCCACGACGACGCACCTCTCGCGGGCATGAGTCCGGAGCAGTGGCATCGGGTCATTGATGTGTCACTGTATGGATTCTACAACGTGTGTCGTCCGTTGCTACTGCCGATGATTGCCACGCGGTGGGGCCGCGTCATCGCGGTGTCGTCGATTGCCGGCCAGCTCGGAAATCGCGGCCAAGCCAACTATGCGGCGGCTAAGGCGGGCCTGCACGGGGCGATCAAGTCGCTGTCACGGGAAGTCGCCTCGCGCGGCATTACGGCGAACGCCGTGGCGCCGGGGATTATCGTCGGCGCCATGAGCGGCGGTATATTCGATAGCGATTACATCGAGAAGAACGTTCCAGCGAAGCGTGCCGGTACACCCGGCGAAGTCGCTGACCTGGTCGGTTTCCTCGCGTGTGATCAGGCGAACTACATCACCGGCCAGGTGATCAATGTCAACGGTGGTCTAGCCTGAACGGGCTCTCAATGCGCTCTCGCCCATGGAATATCAGTCGCGCTGGGCTCAAAGAAGGTCAGAAGGGGAGTGCCTCCGGTCGGGTGGAAACTCCCGGATTGGTCGCCGAGGTCAGGCAAGTTTTCTGCAATGAGGCGTACGTGACCGTTTTCCGCGGGCATATCCGATGGCGCGGGAACAGCGCCCGCTCCCGCGCCGCATCGTCCCACCCGGCCGCCTCCGGCCAGCTCACGCCCGCCCGCTCGGCGCGTTTCAGATGGTCCGAGACCGTGCTCTGGCCTATGTTCACGCTCGCGGCAATCTGCCGCTAACTCGTGCCAGCGGCAGCCAGCCGCATGAGTTCTCTGATCTTGCGCAAGGACATGCTGTCTGTCGGCACCTCATCTCTCCCGCCAAGTGGCGAGCAAGGTACCAAGGTTGTCCCGCGCCGGTCCGCTCCGTGACGCCGATCAAGTGACCGGGATCGCGTGGAATCGCCGACCGGGTTGTCGTGGAGTCGATGACCGCGATCACATGGAATCAGTGACCGGGATTACGTGGAATACGCAGACCCAGCTCCAGGCGGTTCAACGTGCTGGACCCGGCCAGCGGATAACCTCGGTCACGCACCCGCACCCGGCCACTGCCCTTCAGGTCCGACTTGCGCACCAGCAACGCCAACAGGCAGTCGCGGCGCAACTCGTCGTGGTCGTCGTGCGTGTCGAACCCTCCCAATCACAGGCTCGATGCTGACGGCCATGCCTACTTTGGCTGTCGACGCTCGCAGCAAATCACACGTTGCATGGAAGCCCTTGATGGTATCGAGCGCCGTAGCGAATTGCTGTGCCGCGAAATTGTCGCGGATCGGATCAAGGACAGCCGCACCAGGATCGAGATGTTCGGCGCCGCCACCGAACCGAATCCCGACTTGGCCGGTCGTCGTTGTCCAGCGTCAGCCGAAGGGCATCAGGCCCGATCGAGCGACAGTTGTACCTGCCCAGAGCACAAGAGCGTAGATTCCCAAAGCGCTCCCCATTGATACGAGACGAAAATGCTCGTTGCCTGTGCAGAAGTTAACTTCGTTCTTCCGCCACTCGAGCATTGATCGCCTCCAGCGCTGAGTAAGACGCCAAGACAGCACCCTCCTGCCACCCGGTCAGGCCGCTTGTTTGCTCGCCCGCAAAATAGATTGCGCCTTCGGGGCTGCGCAATCTTTCGGCCACGCTATAACCCTGCGTATAGCCGCCCTTCTGGAAGGGCACCTTGGCCCAGGCGCGGCTGACCCCGGCTTCGATCTGGCCGGCATAGCCAGGGAAGAGGTGTTCACCCTCTTCAATGGCCGCCTGCTCGCGCTCGAAAGGCGTCCGGTCCGTGTACCGCAACCCCGGTTCATCATCCCAGATATAGGCGCCGAGGATGACTCCCTTGGTCCGTTGGTAGCCCGCCGCCGGATACCAGACTTGCGTAATGTCCTGATCCGTCCACGAGATACCGCCAAAGATGGCCTGGTCTTCCTCCCAGAAACGCCGCCGAGTCTGGAAGGCAATCTTCACCGCCGGGACATACTGCACCGCCTCGATCGCGGTTTGAGTCTCCGCGCTGAAGTTGTTCGGAATGTCCTTCAGGACAGGAGCGGGGATCGTACAAATCGCAAAGTCCGCCTCAAGCATTTGCGATGGACGGCCATCGTAGCTATACGTTATCCGTGCGCCGGTTTCGGTTTGTTCGATCCGCTCCACCGGGCTTCGGTATTGAATGAGACGCCCGACACGGTCTTCGAACGCATTGACAATGGCGTCCATCCCTCCGATGGGTTGAAACAGTGTCGGGTTCTGATCGAGAAATTCGCTGAAATTGAACCGGTAGTCCAGGAAACCCGACTGTAGCAGGGCGCTCAAACCGAGTGGAGTGTGTACATCCCCCGAAAACCCAAGCTCGGAAAAAAGGTACTCCTCAAGAAATCCCCCCCGGCTTGAGCCCGTATAGAGATATTCCGAGTTCAAGCTACCAAACCCCCTGAGCACATCAAGCAGCCGTTCTTTATCCTCGTCCGTCAATTCCGAATCCAGGGCGTTGCCGCCCAGCGCCTTCGCCAGTAGCTCGGCAATATACCCGCGCGCATCCGTCATCACTCTTCGCGCGGTAATCGGCTGTCCCTCGAAGTGATCCTGGTGGTGGAACAGCGCTCCGCGATTGTCGTTAGTGAAGACCTCGAGTCCAACACCGAACTCCCTGCAGTACCCGAGTATCGCGCGGTGGCGGTGAGGGATGCGGCCCGCCCCGAGATTGGCATACAGATGATCGTCGTAGTCGAAGCCGACCCATTGCTGACTGTCTTCCTCGTGGATCACATCCCCGCCCCGGGCGGTAAAGTTCCGTCCGCCAGGCCGCGCGGTGGCCTCCAAAACCGTGCAGGTATAGCCCGCCCTGGACAGCTCATAGGCCGCCACCAGGCCGCCTATCCCTGCTCCCAGTATGGCAACGTGCTTTCCACGTCCCGATCCAAGAGGCAATTCGAGTGTGCTCGCCTGGGCCGTACGCGGTCCCATCATGCCCAGAGCAGTCATGCTCCGATACACGGCGGCCGGTCCGGCGATCGCCCCGACGGATTGTAGAAATCTCCGTTTCGTGATCCCTGCTGACATCTCTTTCCGTCCTCGCCAAAAGCGTGATCCGCTTCTCTCTCACAGTGGCGAGCCAGTCCTCAATGGCGGGGTTCCCGTCATTCTCGCTTTATCAAATTTCCAGCATCCGTGTCCGCCGCTCCTGCACACGAGCCTCAATGCCGTGACCCGCATTGATATCGGCTTGACGGCTCACAATCCTAGGCCAGTTCAATACCGAAATGAGCCTAAAGCGATAAGTTGACTGGACTGTAGACCGAGTTGGGATTGTTATTGAGAGCGGCTTCATCTTGGGGTCTCGGGAGTGGGGGTGCAAGTCCGATCTTCTCCTGATTGTGAAATTCCTGTTGCGAGCTCAACCGACCGGCGTCGAACCACGCCACCACATCGCGCCGTCCGAAGGGATGAAAATTCAGTTGCGCCGGAGTACACTGTGTCGCCATGGAATCTCTCCGTCGGACAAATGTAAGTCACTGAACTAACTCACATTATCCGACAAGACAAGGTCCCATTCCATTTATCGGTGAGGTATCCAGGCTAGGAGCTGGCGCCGCAGGGCAAGGTGCGAGGCGGGCCGACGGACGAGGTTCTGCGCGATCGTCGCGGCCCAGGACACGGTATCCAGCCTGGCCTTAGCCGGCTCCCTTCGGTTCCACGCGGAAGGTCACGATGTCCGTGCCGTGGTATTGCTGGTGGCGGACTGACGTGGCGTAGTGCCGCAGCAGCCTCAGCGGCGTCTCCGCCTCGTTCGGCAGGTCGGTCACCCCCTCGCTCAGCATCGCGAGCTGATCCTCGAGGTTCACGTCCGCACCGCCGGCGATGAACTCGAGGTCCGCGGATCGACCATCTTTCCGCGCAACGATCAGCAAATCCCGCTTGCCGCCAGGCTCACCGTCGCCGAGCAACGTGTGTATCGCTTCCTCGGCGACGGCCCGCAGACGGTTTGTCGTGGACTCGTCGCAGCGCATGCGCTTGGCGAAGTCGCAGAGGAATGCGTCGATAGCGGGCAGTGCATCGAGCGAGAGACTGGACCTCAAACGTCCGGGACGCCTGCCGGTCAGGTCCAGGAAACCCGACAGGAGGATGACCGTGATCCCGCCAGAGGTCATGCCCTGCCCGAGGAGGTCGCCCCAGAATCCCTCGATGAGCTCGGGATAGATCATGTCGAACTGGAATGCGAGGCCCACCCAGAACGCGAATCCGACGATAAGGCTCTTGCGGTAGTCGAGACCGTCGTTGGTCAGAATCTTCACGCCGAAAACGAAAATCAGCGCCACGATGATCGCGAGATAGGCGCCCGCGACCGGGCCCGGCAACGCGACAACCACGGCCACGAGTTTCGGCAAAAACGCCAGGCCAATGAACAGGATACCGACCCAGACGCCGACGGCGCGCGACGCGACTCCCGTGAGCTCCGCGATCGCGATGCTCGCGCCGTAGGTCGTGTTCGGGACGGTCCCGCCGATCCCCGACAGCAGGTTGCCGAAACCGTCCGCGTTGATGGCGCCCTGAATGGACCGGAAATCGATGGCGCGCGGCTTGCGCCACGACGCGCGCTGAATAGCAATGGCGTCACCGAGCGTGTCCATCGCACCGACCAGGGTCACGATGATGAATCCCGGCAGCAGCGCCCAGAACACGCCGCCGAAGTTGAGATCCAGACCCGGGTACCCGCTGAAGTCGGGCAACCCGATCCACGCTGCGTTCGCGACCCGCTCGAGGTCGTAGATGCCATAGGCGAGACCCGTCAGCCCCCCGGCCGCAAGACCGATGGCCGGTGCCCAGATCCGCCAGGCGCCGGACAGGCGCAGCGCCACGAGGACGACGACCGCGAGCGTGACGACGCCGGTGACGGGCGCTGCGGCCTCCGAGACGCCGGCGGGAGCCTCCGTGAGCTTGTCGAAGATGATCGGCGCAAGACTGACAGGGACCAGCATGAGCACGGTTCCGGCCACGGTTGGAGTGAACACGCGCCGCAACAAGGACATCTTCGCGCCGAGAAGGAACTGAACGATCGACGACATGACGATGAGGGTGGCCAGCAGCGCGGGACCGCCCTCCGCGATCGCCGTGACGCTCATCGGCAGGAAAGCCGCCGTACTGCCCATGACCAGGATGTAGCCGGCGCCGATTCGCCCCAGGCGCAGAGCCTGCACGATCGTGGCCACGCCGCTCACGGCAAGCGCGCCGAATACGGCCCAGGTCAGATACGCCTCGCTGCCGCCGGCACTGCTGATCAGAATGGCCGGAGTCAGGACGACCGAGGCGAGAGCGAGAACCGTGTACTGGGCCCCGAGACCGATGGTCAGACCGAGCGGCGGCTGCTCGTCCGCTTCGTAGCGGACTTCGTGGTTTGTTCCTTCCATCTGGTCACGGCGTTGCGGTGGGCGGCGCCATTCTAGCAGCCCGACCCGGAAGTCGAGTGGCGTCGTGCCCGGACCCTATGCCGCGATCACCAGATCGCCGTGGGCGCAACTGTCGACCCCGTCGCACCCTCGATCTTGAGCGGCTGAACGACGAGCGCGAACTCGTGCACGCCACGCCCGACGAGCTCGTCGAGCTTGAGCCGCTCGAGCAGGTGAATGCCGTTGACGACGAGCATGATCTGGTGCACGGGCAGGTTGAGCACCGGGTCGGGATTCGGCTGCATCTCGACGGCCTGGTTGTCCGCGCCGACGAGCATCGGGTCACGGCTCACGAGCCATTCGGCAGCCCCGACGCCGATTCCCGGCGCCGAAGCCATGAAGCGCTCGGGATCCTCGTACCAGAACACGCCCCACCCGGTGTTGATGATTACCGCGTCGCCGGGCTCGATCGTGAGCTCATGGCGGGCAAGCTCGGCCTCGAGGTCCCCGGCAGTGATCTCGTAGTCCACGGGCAGCATGTCCACGCCCTTGAGTCCCGCGATGTCGAGCAGCACGCCGCGCGTCATGAGCGTGCCGACGTTCTCTACGCCGAGCCGGGAAAAGCCGTCGCGGCCCATCGTGCCGGCGACGTCGAAGCAGTTGTAGAACGATCCGCCGATCGTCTGGTGGCTGAACCCGTCGAACTGGGTGCCGACCTGACCGATCTCGGCGACGACGAGTTCCTCGTTCGAGCCGCGGCGGTTCGGCTCGGGATTCATGAACATCGGCTTCATGTAGACGTCGAAGTGGCGCGCGCCGAGCGGAATCGAGCCATTTAGCGCGTGACCGAGATCCGCGAACGCGCCGGCCCGGATGAGTTGCGCGGCGCGCATTATCGTCGCCGCTCCCATGTGGTTGGCCGAGCCGCGCTCGTCGCCTGCGCCCCATCTCGACGGGCAACGCTCGTCGTCGGCCGGAGGCGTCCAGGTCTGCGCAGCGGCGCTCGCGGACCAGCCGGCCGCGAGCAGGCAGACCAGGCCGGTCAGACAGGCCATGGCGACTCGGCCGCTGCTCAAACACGGCAATGAACCGCATGAAACGATCCTGACCATTCGATTGATCCCCCTCATGATCATCGCAAGGTCCCTACTCGATGCAGTTGAACGGCTCAACCGCTATTTCGGGCTGGTAGATGAAGCGCTTGCCGGACTCGACGGGCGCTGTGAAGTTGACCGGGTCCTCGACGACCAGCGTGTATTGAAGCGTCGAACCGTCGTCGCTCGGCGCGAAGCGTTCCTCGAGCCGGGCGTCGAGGCTCAACGGGACGCCCACGCTGTCGAACGTCCCGGAATTGATCCGCGTCGTCGTGACGACGAGGTCGCGGCCGTCCATGCGGCCGACGGAGTACCCGAGCGGCGTCGGCGGCGGCGTCTCGGGATCGGGCGCGTCACCCATGTGGATCGTCCGTACGAGGTCGTATTCCTCGATGCGCAGCAGAACCGTGCCGCCCTCTTCGACGAACTCCATCGGATAGGGCTGCTCCATGATGATCGGCATGCCCTTCGGCCGGCAATCGTTCGTCGGGTCCTGCTCGAAGTAGTCGAAAGCCTCAACCGCAGCTCGCGCCGCCTCCGTCAGCGGGTAGTAACTGAAGTCGAAGTCGGCATCGAAGGTTTCCGGGAACACCTGGCCTCCGCCCTGGCCTGAAGTCCAGACGCGAAACACGCCGAGTTCGGGACGGGAACCGTCGCCCTCGCGGGCCGGATTCGCTTCGCCGGCGCGAAGCGCGTCGTCGGAGAACCGCGGCTCGCCGCCGAACACGAGTTCCTGACCGCTCGGCAACAACAGGTTGCGCACGAAGATGTTGTCAAGCCCCCGTCGGGAGGGCGCGCCCGAAACGAGTACCCGGTCGCCGACGTTGATGAGTTCCGGCCCGATGCCCCAGCGGCTGATCCCGCTGACCGAAAGGGTCTCGACCTCCCAGATGGTCTCCTCGCCCGCCGCATTCGGCGCACGCATGAAGAACCGCACGTGCGGATTCTGCCATCTGACCTCGGTTACGACGCCTTCGATCTCCTGCCGCTGGCTCGAATCGAACCACACGGCGACGCTGTGGTGGGCAGCAGCGAGCGGCGGCAACAGCGCCAGTGCTGCAAGGGACATCCACACGATTCTGTACATGGCAGGCTCCTCCGAATGTTGTATTGGCTTGCCGGGCCGCGTTGCTGGAGAGCTTGTTGCCTGGCCGGAAGAACACGAACGAGTGTAACCAATCTGCGCCATTGCCGTGAGTTATGATCGCCGCATGTTCGCATTTTCGAAGCGCTCGCGGCGACGCCGAATCCTCGCAAGGCGTTCGATTCCCGCTGAGCTGTGGGATGGGACCATTGCCGAAATCGCGAGTCTGTCCCGGCTCGATGGCAACGAGCTGCAGCGCCTACAGGATCTTGCGCTGCTGTTCCTGCACGAGAAATCGCTGGAGCCCTCCGCCGGTTTCGAGCTCGACGATGCGATGCGGCTACGGATTGCGGTGCTGGCCTGCCGCCCGGTGCTCGAACTCGGCCTCGACTCCTACGCCGGGTTCGTGTCGGTCATCGTCCATCCGGGCGAATTTGTCGTGCGCGGACGCGAGTATGAGGACGAAGCCGGCGTGGTGCATGTCGGCGACGATGTGCTGAGCGGTGAAGCCTGGGAGCAGGGCCCCGTCGTCCTGGGCTGGGAGGAAGTGCTCGCGAGCGGCCAGGGTGAGGGTTTCGACGTCGTGGCCCACGAATTCGCGCACAAGCTGGACCTGCTCGACGGCGCCGTCAACGGCGTGCCGCCCCTGCATCGCGGAATGTCGTTCGACACCTGGATCGAGACGTTCCAGACGACCTATGACGCGCTCGCCGCGAGCCTCGAGCGCGGCGAGGACACGTGGCTCGACCCGTACGCGGCCGAAGACCCCGGCGAGTTCTTCGCGGTGTGCTCGGAGATGTTTTTCGACGTTCCTGCGGAACTGAACGAGCACCACTCGGCGATCTATGCCCAGCTCGCGGCCTTCTACCGGCAGGATCCGATGGCGCGCGGCGGAGCGCAGCGACAGCCCGAGGCCATATCAGCCGAACGCTAGCTACGCGCAACCGTGAATCGGGCGCGTACCGAACCGAGCCGAATCCAGGCCGAACCAGACCACCCGACTGAAGACGAGAGGCGTCCGATGACCCTATCCAAGCAACAGATCGAGCTCTGCGAATCGAGCGAATGGGACTTTTCGAACCTGAAGGCGCTGTTCCTCAACTGCACGCTCAAACGGTCGCCCGAACTCTCGCATACGCAGGGACTCATCGACATCTCCAGAGCAATCATGGAGAAAAACGGCATCTCGGTCGAAGTCATCCGGCCGGTCGATCACAACATCGCGTATGGCGTGTGGCCGGACATGACCACCCAGGGCTGGGCCGAGGACGAATGGCCCGGTATCTACGAGAAGGTCAAGGCTGCAAACATTCTCGTGCTGACAAGCGCAATCTGGCTCGGCGAGAAGACCTCGATCTGCACGAAGACGATCGAACGGCTCTACGCCAATTCGCACCTGCTCAACGAGCACGGCCAGTACGCTTACTACGGTCGGGTCGGTGGCTGTCTGATTACCGGCAATGAAGACGGCGCCAAGCACTGTGCGATGAACATCCTCTATTCGCTGCAGCACCTAGGCTACGTGATCCCGCCGCAGGCCGACGCCGCATGGCTCGGGGAAGCCGGACCCGGGCCGTCCTATCTCGACGAGGGTTCGGGCGGTCCGGAAAACGACTTCACGAACCGCAATACGACCTTCATGACGTGGAATCTCATGCACCTTGCGCGACTGCTCTCCGACGCCGGAGGCTTTCCGGTCCACGGCAACCAGCGCTCGCTGTGGGATGCCGGATGCCGCTTCGATCATCCTAACCCGTTGTACCGCTGAGGCCGTCACCGCCCCGGACAGCAGCTGCCGAAAAGACTTGAAATCGGGGCAGCCGGACGGCACTTTAACGTTATATTCCCACCCACTTCGGAAACGCGCATGTCAAGGATCTTTCTGTTCATTGCGACCAATGTCGCCGTTCTGATCGTGTTGACCGTCGTGCTGCGCCTGCTCGGAATCGAGTCGATTCTCAATGAGCAGGGTACGGACCTCGATCTTCAGGCTCTGCTGATCTTTTCGGCCGTCATCGGCTTTGCGGGCTCGTTCATCTCGCTCGCGATTTCAAAGTGGATCGCCAAGCGCAGCACCGGCGCGAAGGTGATCAAGTCGCCGAGCAACGAGACCGAACGGTGGCTGCTCGCCACCGTGCAGCGCCAGGCGAGCATGGCGGGCATCGGCTGTCCCGAAGTCGCGGTCTACAGTTCGTCGGACATCAACGCGTTTGCCACGGGCGCAAGCCGCAACAATGCCCTGGTTGCGGTCAGTACAGGCCTGCTCAACTCGATGGACCGCGACGCGGTCGAGGCCGTGCTCGGCCATGAAGTCAGCCACGTCGCGAACGGCGACATGATCACGCTGACCCTGATTCAGGGCGTCGTCAACACCTTCGTGATCTTCCTGTCGCGCGTCATCGGCTTTCTCGTCGATCGGCTGATCTTCAAGAACGAACGCGGCTACGGCATGGGTTTCTTCATCACGAGCATCGTCGCGCAGATCATCCTCGGCGTGCTCGCAAGCACGATCGTGATGTGGTTTTCGCGCCGACGTGAATTTCGTGCCGATGCCGGCGGAGCGCAACTGGCCGGACGCGGCAAGATGATCAAGGCCCTGCGGACCCTGCAAGGCGTCCACCAGCCCGGGGACCTGCCCGATTCGATGGCGGCCTTCGGAATCTCCGGGCAAAAGCGCGTCGGGCTCAAGCGCTTCTTCATGTCCCACCCGCCGCTCAGCGAGCGGATCGAGGCGCTCCAGCGAGGTTATTGACTACTCGGGCAACCCGTATACGAAAAGCCCCACCCCCATGGCGATGGCGACGTACTGTTCGCCGTCGAGCGCATACGACATCGGACCGTTCGCACCCTGGCCGCCGAGCCGCTCGCGCCACAGCAACTCGCCGTCGCGTGCATCGAGTGCGTAGAAGTAGCCCTCGCGGCTGCCCGTGAAGAGGACATCCGTCGCGGTCGTCAGTATGCCGCTGTGCGAGATGTCGGTCGTCGGGAAGCGCCAGACCTGCTCCCCCGTGCGCGGGTCGAGCGCGTGGATCGCTCCGTTACCGACCTCCTCGGTCCAGTTGTTGACCGGTTGGCGCCCGAAACCCGGCAGATTGGCCGCGCCCGGGATCGGCCCTCCGAGCGTGCCGCCGCCGAATATCCGGCCGGGTTGATACTCGACTTCGACGGGCCTGAAGATCGAGCCGTAGTTCTCCCAGACCGTAACGTAGAAAAGCTCCGTGTTCGGGCTGTAGGACGGCGAGTACCAGTTGGTGCCGCCCTGCACTCCCGGATAGGTCACGGCCTCCGGCCCCTGCGGTGTCTCGATCGGCCGGCCGCTCTCGTCGAGCCCGCTGGCCCAGTTCACGTAGACGAACGGTTCCCCGCGGATAAACTCGCCGTTGGTGCGATCGAGCACGTAGAAGAAGCCGTTGCGATTGGCCCAGAGCATGAGCTTGTCGCTCGCGATGTCCTCGGTCGCGAGGTCGACGAGCACGGGGATCTGCACCGCGTCGTAGTCGTAGGGATCGCCCGGCGTGAACTGGAAGTGCCAGACGAGTTCGCCCGTGTCCGCATCGAGCGCGACGACGCTGTCGGAGTAGAGGTTGTCGCCGGGACGCTGCGCCGGATTCCAGTCGGGCCCGGGATTGCCGATGCCCCAGTAGGTCAGGTTGAGTTCCGGATCGTAGGAGCCCGTGAGCCAGACCGACGCGCCGCCGGTCATCCAGGCATCGCCGCCGTCCTCCCAGGTCTCGTGGCCCGGTTCGCCAGGGCCCGGGATCGTGTAAAAGCGCCAGACTTCCTCGCCCGTGTCGACGTCGTACGCCGAGATGAAGCCGCGGATGCCGTATTCGCCGCCGGCGACTCCGACGATGACCTTGTCGTCGATGGCAAGCGGAGCAAGCGTCATCGCATAGCCGAGGCTCGGATCGGCGACCGTCGTTTGCCAGACGGGCTGACCGCTCGCGGCATCGATCGCGATGAGCTCGGAGTCGATCGTCGCCATGAAGACCTTGTCGCCGAGGATCGCAAGACCGCGGTTGACGCGCCCGCAGCAGGGCCGCGACTCGGTCGAGGGATCGTACTGGTAGCGCCAGAAGATGCGGCCCGTCGAGGCATCGAGCGCGACAGCCGTATTCGGCGCCTCGGTCAGGTACATGATGCCGTCGACCACGAGCGGCGTGGCCTCGAAAGCTTCGAGCGACGCCGCCTGATAGACCCACTTGAGCTCGAGATCGTCGACGTTTTCCGGAGTAATCCGGTCGAGTGTCGTGTGGCGCTGGCTCAGGTACGTTCCGGAGTACGTGAGCCAGTTCTCGGGCGTCGCGGCCGCGCTCGCGAGTTGTTCCGAGGTGACCTGTGCGCCGGCGGTCAGCGCCAGGAGCATGATCGGCGCGGCCAGCGCCGTTCGGAAGTATGCGTTCATCGTTCGAAACCCTGCAGGGTCAGGACCCAGGCGAGCAGATCGGCGAGTTCGGCTTCGTCGAATATCTCGCCGTACGGCTGCATCGCGGACTCGGTCCCTATCGTGTATTCCTGAAGCGCGGCCTTGTCGAGCGCGACGAGGCGTTCGTCCTGCGTGATCAACTGGACCGTAAACGTGTCCTCGTTGAGCCTGCGCCCGACGATGACTTCGCCGTCTTCGGTGACCGCGCGCACCGGCCGGTTCGCTGGCAGCATGGCCCCGTTCGGATCAAGCAGGATTCGCCGGATCGTCGCGGCCGAAAGTCTTGCGCCGGCATCGGTCAGGGCCGGAGCGTAGCGCGGGCCTTCGGCGCCGATCCGGTGACAGTAAATGCATCCACCGGCGCCTTCGGCGAGTTCCCGGCCGCGTTCCGGGTCGCCAAGCGCAACGCTGCCCGCGCTCGGGTCCCAGGTCGTGATATTGCGTAGATACGCCACGAGCGCGGTGAGTTCGGCGCCCGTGTAGCCCGTGGGGACCATGGCGGTGTTCGGCACGCCGTTGGTGATCACGCGCGAGAGCTCCCGGTCTGAGGATGCGTTGCGGTAGCTGCCGCTACGCAGGTTGGCCTCCGGCAACAGATCGCCGCGCTCGCCGTGACACACGACGCAGCGCTGGGCGAAGATCTGCGCGCCATATTCGATGTCGACCTGGTCGTACTGACCGGCGTGCTGCTGGGCTGCCGCCGGACCGCCTGCGGCAACGAACAGTCCGAGGCCGCACGCCAGGGCCAGCATGCCGCCGACCGGCCTGATCTTCGCCGGCGACGGGCCGAGACCGCGCGCCGTGACCAGTAGCCTTGCCCGGACCGGTCTCCCAATGGATTCATACATGCCCATGGATTCTTGATCTCTGCAATGCCGATGCACCGTGCGCAGCAATAATACTTGAATCGCTTGCGCACAGCCGCCGTTGCGGACGAAGCCGTGCGCAACGAACACGAGATTGCGAAACGCGCAACTCCGGCGGGACTGACTTGGCTACGGCCGTACACTAAGATACGCGGCGCAGGCTCCTAGAGACGCGCCCATGAGCAATACACACCACCGCTTGATCATCGTCGGTTCCGGCCCCGCCGGCTACACGGCCGCGGTCTATGCCGCGCGCGCCGCGCTCGATCCCGTCATCATCACCGGCGTCGAAGTCGGCGGGCAGATGACGACCACGACCGATGTCGACAACTGGCCGGGCGACAACGACGGCGTGCAGGGGCCGGATCTCATGGACCGCATGCGGGACCACGCGGAGCGATTCGGCACGAAGCTCATCTACGACCACATCAACGCGGTCGAACTCGGGACGCGTCCGTTCGAACTGAAGGGCGACAGCGAAACCTATACCTGCGACGCGATGATCATCGCGACCGGCGCGTCCGCGAAGTATCTCGGGCTTCCGACCGAGGAAGCCTACAAGGGCCGCGGCGTTTCGGCCTGTGCGACCTGCGACGGTTTCTTTTTCAGGAACCAGCCGGTCGCCGTGATCGGCGGCGGCAACACGGCCGTCGAGGAAGCGCTTTATCTTTCGAACATCGCGTCGCAGGTCAACGTGGTGCACCGGCGCGACGAGTTCCGTGCCGAGAAAATCCTCGCCAACAGGCTCATCGGCAAGTCACGCGAGGGCAATGTCGACATCCTCTGGGACCACGTCCTCGACGAGGTGCTCGGTGACGACAACGGCGTGACCGGAATACGCATCGCCCACACGAAATCCACCGATCTGCAGCAAGTTCCCGTGCAAGGCGTCTTCATCGCCATCGGACATACGCCGAACACGGGCATCTTCGAAGGACAGCTCGACATGGAAGGCGGCTACATCACGGTCAAGAGCGGTACGAACGGGTACGCGACCGCAACAAGCGTCGAAGGCGTGTTCGCGGCAGGCGACGTCGCCGACCCCATCTACCGCCAGGCCGTGACCTCGGCCGGGGCCGGCTGCATGGCGGCGCTCGATGCCGAGCGTTACCTGGCGGAGCGCGAGACGTAGCGGCCGATTCGTCGCGCGGCGGTCGAGTCGCGCCCCACTCGGGCCACCAGGAATGCCTGTACGACTCGCATTACCCGGCTGAACCCGAAACTCACACGGGGAACGGGCATGAGTCGGCCGCCGGTCGACTACCCGGTCCTACAGGAGCGCTGCTGCCTGGCAGTGAATTTCCAGCAGCTCAGGTATCTGCTCCCTGGGGCGCCGACCAAGACCACACTCTGTGGAGATACCGAAATCGGAGCAGAAGCGTTTTGCGACCTCGATTCGCCGGGTGGTCCCTTCCATGCCATCGGTGTGATGAACCAACCCAAGGAACAGTCGCGTGTCGGCACGCATATCCAATAGCGGGCGGAAGTAGTCCTCATCGGCTCGATTTCGCGGCACAGGCATGTGAATCCAGTCGATTGACCTGCGCGCCAGCGACAGAGCCTCGTTTGCAAGGAACACGGGCACGGCCAGGTCACGCGGTTGCACGCTGTGCCGGTGCCGGAAGTCGCCGTAGCAGAAGTGAATGCCGAAAGCCACGTCATCGGGAACGTTGCCAAGGAATCGGTCGAGCATCTGTCGGAAGTTTTCCGTCAGCCGGCCAGGCCTGATTCCGTCAATTCCAGTGTCTTGACTCCTGCTTCTTCCAAGCTCATGACCGATTACAAACCCGACGTTGTCCCATTGAATAGCCAGGTCGGATGCCGGAATAGCGTCGATCATCCTCGCCAAATCGTCAGCCATTGCACTTTCGTACGAAGCCAGGAATCGGGGCAGGTCCTCAGGGTCAGCCGCAAAGGCGCCCGCCCCGTCGCCTGCGCTCGGAAGAGACACCTGAAAGCGGGTGGACTCGGGGATTACGCCAGCAGCCCGCAGTCGTACAAACTCGGCGTACGACTCGATCGCCGCGTCGGCATAGCCGAGAGTTTGCATGGAAAACTGCGTGACGCTATCGCGAATTCTGAATTTCCAGAAATCGGACCGATCGACTTCGCGCGACAGCCACTCCTGGCCGGGTTGTCTCCATTCTTCCGGGTGGCTTGGGTCTATGGGATGGGGTTTGGCAACCACCTCCAGGTCCGGATGCGAACGGTAAACGCTGTAGCCCAGCCAGCCGATGTAGTGCTGGCGGTACCCGGTCTCGCCGTCGGGCAGAGTGCGCACCAGATTTCCTACCGTCTTGGCGCACAGTCGAAACACGTCCGTGGCGGAGTCACCTGGAATACTGCCCACCAGGTGCACATTTGCGGTGTCAGCCATGGACGCTTCGTCCTTTCGTCCGGTCGCTTCGCTCCCTTTGCTCCAGAGCGAAAGCATCCCGGAGCATCTGGCGGGCCTTCGCAACAGGCGCGTCAATCCGGGTCAATCGGTCACGACTCCAGTCAGCGATCCGACCTTGTGAAGCCATCATCCCTGCATCAGACGCATCTACGCACTGCCTCGGGCTTCCGGGTATGAAACGTCCCAGAAACCAAGCAGTAGCGAGCACATACCGCAAGGAAGCGCTGTTTACGCCATTGATCGCCCAGGCCGTCGAGTTTCCGATGTCCTTCGGAACCGCCCAGAAATAGCCGGCAACATTTGGCAAGAAGGTGTCCGGGGCGAAATAGGCAAGATTCGGAAGATGCCATTCGATCTCGTTGATGTGCCGTTTCCCAGCGTGCGGCAAATCGTCTGCATAGCTCGCGCGGATCCCTCCACAGGGTTGCTCGGTTGCGCTCACTCGCCCCCAAAGTTTCTGGCCTGACAAGGGAATGCACGTGCGATGAAGACAGCTTGGGTGGGCGAGATCGATGTCGTTATCCAGAGTGTTCAGGTGACTGAAGGGCCACTCGATTTGAACGACCCTCAGAGCAGGACGGGTTAGAACCTCGCGCGCATGGGGGATTGAATCCAGCACCGGCGCGGGCACTTTGTCACCCATATAGACCCAGACTATGCCAGCGGTCTCCTCCGTCGGGAATGAGCGTGCACGAATTTTTCCGCACGCGGGACTGTCCGGACCGTCCGCGAGAAACGCTACGCACTCACCCGCACCGTCAAAGGTCATTCCATGGTAGCGGCAAGTCAGGGTACCGGGCTTCCACACGCCAACCTGGCCAAGCGACAGCAACACGCCGCGATGCGGACATCGATCCAGCAACGCGCGTGGCTGACCGTCGGCGCTGCGAAAGAACACCAGGTCTTCACCCAGCATGGTGACGGGCTTGACTTCGTTGTGGCGGAGCTGACCGGACTTCAGAGCCGGATACCAGTACTCGCGCAGCCCGGTAAACGGGATCCTTTCCTGATATTCGCGAACGTAGCTCCACGGTACGTCTGCAAGCGATGCTGGTTTCCCGGGTGACCCATAGGGTGCTCTAGCCCAGCGAAGCATCTGCCTGTGCGATGACCGAAGCGGTTGTAGACGCGGACGATCAAGGGAGTGCCCGATGATGGGGACGCAACGGAGGGCTCTCACGGTCAGTTCCTTCAAGTGTTCCCTGCACAGCCACAGGAAGCTGACGAACGACCCGTCAGCGACCTGCGGCATCCCGAACTCGTTGTTCACATTCACTTTCGTATCTGTTTCAGTGGTCACTTCGATGGCCTTCTGGTAGGGATTCCTTTTGGTCGCAGACATTACCACACGGTCCGCAATCGGCCATCGATCCGCCTGCGTGGATCATGCTGCACGGCATCCGCGAAGCCTGGGCCGACGAATCGGACTACAACGACCGCTCGGTCCCGGTCGAGGCGGACGAGACCTGCGCCGGCGGTACGGGTCGCGCTGAGATTTCATGAAGTATGGCCAGCGCGGGTCCGACAACTCATCGCCGTGCGACTTCCCCGTTGCCTGCGGAAGGGCCTCAGGAACGGGCGACGATACAAGTTGCCCTTTACAATCATGATCTTTCTTAACCGGTCAATACTGCGTTTCATTGGAGGGTTGCCATGCCTTTGACCCTGAAAACAAGTGCTTTTGCCGTTCTCTGTCTTCCCTGCGTGGTGCAAGCTCACCATTCCATAGTGGTCCATTACGATCCAGCCGACGTGAGAGCCATCAGCGGAACGCTTGAGTCTCTGACGTGGAGAAATCCGCACACGGTATGGGTATTCTCCGTCGAAGATGAGCAGGGCGGGCAGACCACCTGGCGAGCGGAGGGTGGTTCGGTTAATACGCTGGAGAGGAACGGCCTCTCGACGGAGCTGTTTCCGGTCGGCGAGACGCTTACTCTCATCGGACCGGTTTCCAGATCCGGCCGCAACCTCATGGTCGCTGTACAGGCCGTTGTAGACGGAAACGAATACGGGATATTTCCGGCGCTTTCGGACGAGTTGGATGAAGACCTCCCACCGGAAACGCAACTGACCTTGACCAGTGCCGCAGGGTATGAAATCTCCTACGAACCGGCAGCAGACCTGTTTCGCGTCTGGACCCCCGTTGACTTTCCGGCTACTGGCGTTCGCCCGCTGGAGTTGCCGCTGACCGACACGGCCCAGTCAAGCCTGGACGCGTATGATCCCGCCAGCGGTGATCTCGCGGCTCAATGCATCCCGGCAGGAATGCCGAGCATGCTTGACCAACCCTATCCGATCGAGTTCATCGATGAGGGCGATCGGATCATCATGCGGGTCGAGGAGTGGAACGGTCTACGTACCATTTACTTGACGGACGACGGCGCGAACGAAGGGGTTGGCACCATTTACGGCCATTCAAGCGGTCGCTGGGACGGAGATGCCCTGGTTATCGAAACCACCGGTATCGCGTACCCCTACTACGACGATGCAGGCGTGCCACTGACTCAGGACGCCGTGGTGACTGAGCGTTACTCGCTGAGCGCGGATGGGCGCCGTATGGATTGGACGGCGACCACGGTTGATCCAACCGTATTTACCGGCCCAACCACGCTCTCCGGTTGGGCTGTCTGGTCGCCGGAAATCGAGATCAAGGAATTTCAATGCGTTGAGTGACGAACGATACGCGTCGGCCGACAAAGCCGTAAAGTGCCTGCACTGCAACGGCGAGTACTTAAGCGAGCGCCAGTCATAGCGTCGCTCAGGACGGCGACAGCTCCTCGTCCTGGCGCTCGATCTCGCCGCCGATGAACCCGAACTGCGGCAGACGCTCCGTCATGAGTTCGAGCGTCGCCGCGAGCGCGCCGCGATTGTCCTCGATGAGACTGTGTGCGGCCCTGCCCGCAGCGCGCCGCAAATCCGGTTGTTCGTAGTACAGCGAAACCGCGTCGGCCAGCGCCCGGACATCGTGCACCTGCCGGGCAGCGCCGCGCTCGAGCGCCATGGCGCTGATCTCCTCGAAGTGAAACATGTGTTGGCCGAAGATGACCGGCACGCTCACGGCGCAGGCTTCAAGCGGGTTCTGCCCGCCCTTCGGCACGAGGCTGCCACCAATGAACGAGATGTCGGCGCCGGCGTAGAGCCGCTGCAGTTCGCCCATCGTGTCGCCGATCAGCACATTGACGCCGGTCGGCAGGACTCCGCCATCGATGCTGCGCCTGGCCACACGGCAGCCACGCCGCCGGCAAAGCCTGACGACAGAAGCAAACCGCTCCGGATGCCGCGGCACGAGCACGAGCAGCATGGCGGGATATGTCGAGCGCAGGATTGCGAACGCATCGAGAATCCGCCGCTCTTCGCCGGGATGCGTGCTCGCGGCTATCCACACGGGGCGATCGCGGCCCCACCGGACCCTGAGCCGTTCGCCCTCGGACCTCAGATCGCGCGGCAACTCGACGTCGAACTTGAGATTGCCGGTGACCTCGATCTTGCGATCGCCCACACCGAGGTTGCGCAGGCGCTGCGCGTCCAGGCGCGTCTGCGCGCAGATCAGGTCGGCGTCGGCGAACATGGCCCGCGTGGTTCGTCCGACCCAGCTGTAGCCGCGGAAGGACGCCTGCGACAGCCGGACGTTAACCAAACACAGCGGAATGCCGCGACGCTTGCAGGCTCGAAACAGATTGGGCCAAAACTCCGTCTCCGCAATCACCGCAAGTTCCGGAGCCGTGCGATCGAGAAAGCGGTTCACGGCTCCCGGGAAGTCGTAAGGCAGGTAGGTGTGCATGACGCGGCGGCCGAAAAGCTCCTGCACCTGTTCGGAACCTGTCGGCGTCATCGTCGTCACGAGCAAGCGATGGCGAGGATAGCGTTCGGCCAGGGCATCGATGAGCGCCGCGGCCGAACGCACCTCGCCGACCGAGACGGCGTGCACCCAGATCACTCGTTGCCCTTCGAGTTTCCGCACGAACCCGAACCTCTCGGGCCAGCGATACCAGTAGGCCGGGTAGCGGAGCGCGCGCCACGCCAGACTCACGAGGACGTATGGCAGGAGGAGATAGCTCGTGACGGACCAGAGCATCAGTGCGCGAGCTCTGCAGCGGGACATTGCGCGCATTCCAACATGCTGCAAGTCGCGGCCGTATCCGGCATCGAACGCCCGGCTCCGCAGTCGGCGCCTCCAGCTTCGGTACGCGGTTCGGCCATCGTCATTCGTCGATATCGCACGGACTGCGGGCCATTGCCTTGCTTCACCGTCAGTAACCGGGTTCGTCCACTGCCACCGATTCCGTCTGCACGGCCTGGCGGGCATTGAAGTAAGTTGTGTAGTCCTCATCGAAGCGCATCCGCGAAGCCGCGATGGCGTCGAAGTCGCCGAGCAACCCCATCATGAGTTCCGCGACTTCCCGTACGGCATGGCGGTCGGCGCCCATCGCGGTGATGTAGTCGCATAGCCCGTGCTCGGCGACGAAGTCCTGCAGGAGCGGACTCGCGTCGCGCCTGACGAGGCAACGCAAGCCGCACTCGGCGGCGACCGCAAGGTCGTTGACGTCGTCGAACACGCAGGCAATCTCGGCACCTTCGATCCCGTAGGTCTTGCGAATCTCCGCGATGACCCGGGACTTGTCGAGCACGTTCGTATACACGGCGGTGAAGCGCTCGCGAACCGCAAACTTGCGTGCCGACGGATTCTCCGCGCCGCTCACGATTACGGTGACGGGAAGGCTGCCGTTGGCGCGCCACAACGCATAGCGCAGCAGGTTCGTGCCCATCGAATCAGGCTCCGTGAAGGTGTTCGCGACGCCTTCGCCCTTCAGGCCCGGGTTGAACACGCCATCCCAATCGAAGAGCAGTGCACGGATTCGGCGCAGCCGCTCGAGGAATTCGCGGCGCGGCGTCACGAACACCGCGCCCAGCGCCGAGAAGTACTTCTCGAGCTCGGCCGGGGTCCTCATCAATTACAGGTGCTCTTGGCCGAGCAGGCCGATCTTGACGAGGTCCTGAATGTCGAGCACACCGCAGGGCTCATCGCCATCGACGACGATGATGCTGTCGACCTCGAACTCCTTGAAGCGCTTCACGGCTTCGTCGAGCACGCTCTCGCGCCCGAGCGTGACCGGGGTCTTCGAGTAACCGATCTGCTCAAGCGTGCTGTCGAGCGTTGCATGCCCGTCGGACTGCAGGCTGCGCCTCAGATCGCCGTCGGTGAAAACACCGGCGACCGCGCCCTGCCCGTCGACGAGTGCGACGACGCCGAGCCTCGATTCGGTCATCCTGACCATGGCGGCAGTCAGGGTGTCCGAAGGCTTGCAAACCGGGTTGGCGGGCCTGATCAGGTCCTTGACCCGCAGCGTCATGAGCTGCGTGTGCGCCTCGAACTGCGCCGTGCCGACCGCCGTCAGGGAATTGTCGCAGAGCCGGATCATCACGTTGTACGGCACGGTGCACACGTGTACGCCGGACAGCAGGGCCTGGCGCACGTGCTCCGGATGGCGCACGGACGAAAACATGACCTTCGTGTTGTAGCGGTGGCGCTCGATCGTCTCCACGCACTGCTCGTACAGTCGGATCGCGTCGTGACCCTGGTCCTGAAGGCGTCCTGCCAGCGGACACACGAAAGCCGCGCCGGCCTCCATGGCCATGTAAGCCTGGTTGAGCGTGTAGATCAGGTGGACGTTGACGCGCAGTCCCCGGTCGGTCAGGCGCTTGCAGGCCTTTACGCCGGAATTGGAGATCGGCAGCTTGAACACCGGTTCGAGTTCGAGCGGCAAGGCGAGAATCCGCTCGGCTTCGGCGACGATGGCGTCCGGCGTGTCGCCGAGCGCTTCGACCTGCAGTTCCGGAACCATGCCCGAAAGTCTGACGATCGCGCCGTCGATATCGGTGATGCCGTGACGGTGCATGAACGTCGGCGTCGTCGTGAGCCCCTTGACGAAGCCGAAATCGGCGGCGGCTTCGATCTCCTTGAAATCGACGGAATCCAGATACAGGTCCATGAATTGCCTCGGAGAACGGTCTCAGTGAACGGTCTGGGTCTTCACGAGATCGTGGATCTCGAGCAGCGGCCGAACAAATTCCGCAAGGTCGTCGAGGTAGTACTGGCTTGCTGCGTCGCACAGCGCGTCCGGCGGCGAAGGATGTGCCTCGATGAAAACACCGTCGACGCCGGCCGCAACGCCCGCACGCGACAGGACCGACAGGAACTCGCGGCTTCCGCCGCGCGGATCCTTGCTCGGAATCCCGTACTTCCGGATCGTGTGCGTGATGTCGAAGACCACGGGATAACCGATCTGCGCGAGCAGCATGAAGCTGCGCGGATCGACGATGAGATCGTTGTAGCCGAAGGTGTAGCCGCGCTCCGTGAGGATGATCCTGTCGTTACCGGACGTCTCGATCTTTCTGACGGGCTTGACCATGTTGTCCGGCGCGATGAACTGACCGTGCTTGAGATTGACGACGCTGCCGGTCTTCGCCGCGGCCACGACGAGCTCGGTCTGCATGCACAGATACGCCGGGATCTGCAGCACGTCGACCACTTCGGCTGCCGGGGCCGCCTGGGTCGGATAGTGGATGTCGGTCAGGATCGGCAACTGAAGTTCGCGCTTGATCCGTTCGAGGATTCTGAGCCCCTCGTCGAGGCCTGGCCCCTGGTAATACTCGAGCGAACTGCGGTTGTCCTTGGAGAACGAGGACTTGAATATGACGGGTATGCCGACCTCGTCGGAGATACCCTTCAGTCGCTCGGCCGTGCGCAGCATCATCGATTCTTCCTCGATGACGCAGGGGCCCGCGATGAGAAACAGTTCGTTCGAACCGCAATCGATGTCGCCTATGGCAACTTGCTTCGTGCTCATGAGGGATCGGGGTCTGTGGCTGTTCGCGGCATTGTCCGGCTTACGGCGGTGCCCTGCAACTCGCCCCGCTCGCCTGCGAGCAGCGCTCCGATCAACTCGTAGTTGCTTTGCGTCGCGCCCTGACCGCGCAATACGACCTCTTTCGCACGCTCGCCCATCGCGCGGCGGCGGTCCGGATCCCTGACGAGAGACTGGAGGTGTGTCGCGATCTCTGCCGCATCGGAAACGATGATGCCGGCGTCGCCGCGTACGAGGTCGTCGGCCGTTTCGCTGAAGCTGTAGTTGAAGGGCCCGAAAAGCACCGGCACGCCGAGCACGGCGGGTTCCATGAGATTGTGTCCGCCCTTGTTGGCGCCGCGGTAGCGCAGGCTTCCGCCGACAAATGCGACGTCGGCGACCCCGTACAGCTCCCGAAGCTCGCCGACCGTATCGACGACGAGCACGCCGCCGTGTCCCGGTGCTTCGGCGTCGCCCCGATCCACAGCCGTCTTGAGACCGGCCCGCCAGCCCCGCGCCTCGACATGTTGCCGGACCCGCGCAGCGTCGGCCGGGTAACGCGGCACGAGGATCAGCGACACCTGCGCGTCGCCGCCGAGTGCGCGGCATGCGTCGAGCAATGCTTCGTCTTCGCCGCGGTGCAGACTGCCGCCGATGAGCACGGTTTCACCCGACCCGTATCCCAGGGACTCTCGAAGTACCTGTCTGGCAGCCGGGTCGCCGGAAGCAGGCGCCAGGTCGTACTTCATGTTGCCCGTGACGGAGATTCTTTCGCCTGCAACGCCGAGCGCGCGCAACCGTGTCGCGTGCTCCTCGCTCTGCGCCGCGATCAGTGTCAGTCCCCGAAGCGCACGCGGAACCACCGCTGTGCGGGAGTGGATCCGGTACGACCTCGACGAAATCTTGCCGTTCAGCACGACGGCCGGAATGTTGCGGCGGCGCGCTTCGGCAAGCAGGTTCGGCCAGAACTCCGATTCGACGATAACGATCAGGCACGGGTCGAAACAGTTCAGGAACCGCTTCACGACGAAGGAGAAATCGAGCGGAAACGGTACCGCGCGGTGGAGCGGATACGCTTTGCCTGCGGCCGCGAGCCCGGTCGACGTGTACGCCGAAACGACGAGTTCGGTTGCCGGCATGTCGCGTTCGAGACGCGCGATGAGCGGCTTGAGCACCGCCACCTCCCCAGCGGAGGAGCCGTGCAGCCAGATGCATCGCCGGATCGGCGTGCCAAGCCCGAATCCGAAGCGCCTCGGCACGCTGCGCCAGTCGCCCGTGACGAATAGCCGATAGACGATCCACGGCGAACCCAGCACGATACCGATCAGGTAGGCGAGATCGAGCAGCACACTCATCGCGGATCGATCGGGTAGACGGAATCGAGGGGCACACTCATTCTGGATTCGGACTGATTCGGGCTCCGGACCACCGGCAATTCATTCTAGCCGGTTTCCCTCGGCGCACAGCGGCAGTCGGTTTCTTCGCCAGTCCGGGTACGACGCGAAGAATTGGCTGGATGGGCCAGGAGCCTGCGCCGTAGGAAGTCGCGAAAGCGAAAATTCGCTATCGCCGTCCCTTCGGTTGATCGATTGAGGAGAATATCGAGCCCTATTTGACGAAATCGATCAGCCGAAGGGGCGGATGAGAGCGGATTTGCAGCCGCGAATTCCTACGGCGCAGGCTCCTGGCAGCGGATCCAGCCTTCGAGATACTTGACAGCCTGACCACGGATAATCGTGCGTTCACCGGCAAGCTCGCAATGCAGTTCCGACCCGCGCGCCGAAAGCTGCCGGGAGTGGATTTCCTGCTTGCCCAGTCGCGCTGACCAGTAAGGGACGAGGGCGCAATGAATGGATCCGGTGCCCGAATCCTCGGGAATCCCGTAGCTCGGAGCGAAGTAGCGGCAAACGCAGTCTGACTCGACGCCCTCCGCCGTAACGATTACGCCGGCCGGATGCAGCGTCTCGAGCAGCCTGAAATCCGGATCGAGCGTCCGCACAGTCGATTCGCTGTCGAGCACCGCGAAGAAGTTGTCACCGGTATCCACCATCAGAAGTTCTTCGGGCTCGACACCCAAACCCGCTGTCAAAGCATCCGGAACGCGCTCGACGGGCCGCAGCGACCAGAGCGGGAAGTCCATGCCCAGACCGGCGTCGGCGCGCCTGACAACAAGGCGCCCGCTCAACGTCTCGAAGGAAACGGACTGAAGTTGCGGCTGAAGTTCCGTGAAAAGCACGAATGCCGAGGCAAGCGTCGCGTGGCCGCACAATCGAACCTCGACCTCGGGGGTGAACCAGCGCAGGCGGTAGCCCGACTCGATCGGCACGAAGAACGCCGTCTCCGGCAGATTGTTCTCGCGGGCGATCGCCTGCAGCGTCGCGTCGTCGAGCCAATCGTCGAGCGGCACGACGGCCGCCGGGTTGCCGCCGAAGAGACGCCCGGTGAACGCGTCAATCTGCCACATCCTGAGCTTGCCCATATCTCGATACCCATGCTTGAAATGCGTGGCCTGCGTCGTGTCGAGCGACCCCGGCCGACGTGCTGCCCAAAGGCCTGCGCCGCAGGAATTCACGGCTGCAAATCCGCTTTCGCGACTTCCTACGGCGCAGGCTACTGGCTGACGATATGCAGACTCAGCCACTGCGCCGCGAGCGCGGGCTTGGCCTCGTTCTCGATTTCGACGACCACGTCAACCCTGAACAGGAACTGGCCGGGCTTGCGTTCGGTCACTTCGCCGAGCGTGCAGCGCGCGCGAATGCGCCGCCCGGCCCGAACGGGCGCGATGAAGCGAACCCTGTCCAAACCGTAATTGAGCACCATGGCCCTGTCCCTGAGCGTCGGAATGTACTCCAGGCACAGCGGCACCAGCAGTGACAGCGTCATGAATCCGTGTGCGATCGTGCCGCCGAACGGCGTCGCAGCGGCCCGGACCGGATCCACGTGGATGAACTGGTGATCGTCGGCGACATCGGCGAATTGATCGATGCGCGCCTGGTCGATCGCGACCCAGTCGGAAACGCCGAGTTCGCTGCCGACAAGTTTATCCAGATCGTCTTTGTCGATTGCTTCGCCCATTCATCACCTGTATCGCGGTTTCCGTCTGTCCAGGCCCTTCGGCCGGCACCGTTACTCGAGCGCCCCGGCCCTTGCTCGACAGTGCGTCGGAAGTACGCCAGGTGCACGTGTACAAGGCGAGATTGTCGTTCCCGGCAGATCGAACGTAAAGCCGGGGGATGCATTCTGACGGCAATCGGCAGCTTGAGCGCTTGTGCATGGCCTAGCGCAGTCAGACAGAACCACCGTGTGTGGATCGAGTGCCGGCGAGGATTGTCTGGAAATCGCTCAGAATGTGAATCACCGATTGTGTTTTCGCGGCATCCGTGGCGCAATAGCGCGCCGATTGCAGAACCCGGCCCGGCCGAAAACACCACAGGAATGCTCGCTCGACAATGACCATCGCACACGATCTCGTACGGCCCTTCCGGGCACTCAGACCCCGCCCCGAAACTGCCGCCGCCGTCATCGCACCCCTCTACGACGTCGTGAGCACGGCCGAAGCTCGCGCGATCGCGGCCGGCCGGCCGGACTGTTTTCTGCGCGTCTCCCGCCCGGAGATCGATTTGCCCGCCGATACGGATCCACACTCTCGCGCCGTGTATGCACGCGGCGCCGAGAACCTGGCACGACTTGCCGAGTCCCGCGTGCTGGTTCGCGACGACCTCCCCTCCTTCTACATCTGGCGATTGACGAGCGGCTCGCACGTACAGACCGGAATCGCGGTTGCCGCGTCACTGGCCGCCTATGAGCGGAACCAGGTACGCAAGCACGAACTCACGCGCCCCGACAAGGAAACCGACCGGGTCGAGCACATGGACGCTCTAAACGCGCAGGTCGGACCCGTGCTCTGCGCCCACCGCAGCGATGCACGGATTGACGCGCTCGTCGCCGATGCAAGCGCGGGACCACCCCTGTTTGAAATCGAAGGCCCGAATGCGGTGGTCCATTCGCTCTGGCAGGTCGACGCACCCGAAGCCGTGGGCGCGCTCGGTGACGCGCTGAACGCGCTTGACGCCCTGTACATCGCCGACGGGCATCACCGTTCGGCGGCGGCAGAGCGTGTAGCGGCCAGACGGCGCCATCGAATGCGCGACGGCGCCGATGTCGGGGACAGCCACGAGCACTTCCTCGTCGTCACCTTTCCCCACGACGAGCTGCGGATACTCGATTACAACCGCGTAATTGCCGACTTCGGCGGCCGGACGCCCACCGAGCTTCTCGAAGCCGTCCACCAGGATTTCGAGGTCGAACCGTTGCCCGCACCGTCGAAGCCCGGCGAGCCCGCGACTTACGCGATGTACCTCGATCGCCAATGGTATCGGCTGCGGCTGCGCGAAGCCGGCGGCAGCGACGATCCGGTCGCCGCACTCGACATCAGCCGGCTGCAGCGTGCGCTTATCGAACCGTTGTTCGGCATCGCCGACCCACGCATCGACGAACGCATCGACTTTGTCGGCGGCATTCGCGGTCTTGAGGAACTCGAAAGACTCGTCGACTCCGGCGATGCAGCGGTCGCGTTTGCGCTCTACCCGACGTCGATGGAGCAACTCATGGCCGTCGCGGACGCGGAACTTCTCATGCCGCCGAAGTCGACGTGGTTCGAGCCGAAGCTCGCCGGCGGCCTGCTCTCCCGCGTCTTCGATACGTGAACGACAGCCAGGACTCGGCACCTGCCGATCCCGTGGACGGCGACGAAGGCCGCTGGCACGTCTACATCCTGCGCTGCGCCGACGGCAGCCTCTATACCGGTATCGCGAAGGATTCGGCCAGGCGGCTTGGCGAGCACAACGCCGGTCGCGGCGCGCGCTACACGCGCAGCCGGCTGCCCGTGGAACTCGTCTACGCGGAAACAGCCGTCGACCGTGGTAGCGCGCTAAGGCGCGAGCATGAGATCAGGCAGCTCAGCGCCGCGCGGAAGCGCGGGCTCATCGACAGCAGCCAGGCGCAACTGGGCGGCGGGCAACCCGACTCAACTGCGGGGTAGTGACAACAAGCTCTCCAGGCGGTTTGAATTGCGGGAGTCCGGTCAGTACTCGACTTCACATGTGTCGCGACGCGGCAATTGATTGGGCCGGTCGACGGCACGGCCGGGTTCATACCATGTCGGTGCGCACTTTTCGGATGATGTCGCCGGTACTGACACTACCCGACTTCACCACCTTCGCATTGATACCGCGAAAACAAAGCGCTTTCCCGCGCCTGGAGTTCACGAACTTCATTGAATCCATCCCGAACCGGGACATGAATTTCCTGCAACCGAGGTGTGGGACAGCAGTCACCTCGATAATGGCCGAACCCACGGCAAGCCTGGTGCCCGCAGGCAGGTTCACCCTGGAAAGATCCAGGTCAACGAAGAACTGATCGCCGGCGAGTGCCCAACGGTCCCGGGATCCGGCCACCAGCGCAATAACCCGCGAATTCATCAGATTGAGCTGCATGTCCGGATGCGAAGATCCGTCGTTCGTCATCCGACTGCCGCGCGACCGCCAGTTATCGCCGACGAGCCCGTCGGCGAGGTTCAACTCGCCCGATTCCACCACTTCGCGTTTGTTCGTGGCGGGTCGGCGGACGATCATCGCGACTGCCCCGTCATCCTTGGGCGATGCCAGAATGTCCGGGAGCTTTGCTTCGAGTTCGTCGGTTTTCGAAAAACGCAATGGTTTACTCCTGACGGTCCGCGGCTCACCGCGTACATGATTCACGAAAACCTGGCCGATGGGTTACCCCGAGTCCGTCAGCCGGTCTGGCTACGGTGCAGGAGCCCAGGAGGAGCCCTCCGCAGTGTTCTCCACGCCATTGATCGAGACGATGCGCGTGTAGTTGCCGCCTCTTTGCCCGCTCCGGAGCGGGTTCATCGATATCGTGATCGCGTCACCGACATTGATCGTGTTGGCGTGTACGCCACGGTTCATCATATTGCCGATGTGCGACATCTCGACGGACCATCTCTCGGCCTGGCCGCTGCTCCCCGTTGTCTCGACCGACAGGTAGACATGCGGATTCGCGTAGCTGACACCGGCCACGGTTCCGACAACGGTGACCTCTCGTGAGTCGTCGAACATCGCATGGGAGTGATGAGCTTGAACTCGCGTACTTGAGGTTGCGAAAACGGCCAGCGCACCTGCCACGACCGTCACGAGCCTTGTACTGAGCTGTACTTGGTCCATAGCCGTCTGGCCTCCGGGAAGTCTCGTCGGCTGTCGCGCTGTCATCAATCCGGCGACACCGTCAGGAAGGATGGCGCCTCCGGCAACCGGCCCGATCGCTTGGCTTCCTCCATCTCCTCGAAAACTTTCGCCCACGGCCGAGCGTCGAAAATGTCCCGATAGCGCGGATCGTCCGGGCCAAGCTCCGCGATGCGTCCGGCCTCGTCGTGAAAGACGTTGTTTGTCGAGACGCATTCATTGTGCGCGGCAGGCGGTTGCGTCCAGTCGTCGCGCAAGGTGTGCAGTGCTACCTCGTGCCACGGGAACGCGAAGGCCAGCGGATCGTACAGCGTGATGTCGACGATGATCTCGTCTCCGATCCTCTTCCAGCGTTCGATGATTTCGAGCTCACCGCTGTACTCGGGTAAACCGTGACCCGCGTACCAGCCCTTGATGCCCTTGACCCAAACGATGAGTTCGTCGCCGTCCCAGAAGCCCTGGGACTGACCGTACCAGGTCGGAAACGCCATACCTTCGGGTACGAAACCGCGGCCGTCGTGGTAGGTCACCCTGTACTCGTTGAGCGGTTGATCCTCGGCCATGATCATGACCTGGTTGTTGAGCATGACGTAGCGCAAGGACCAGCCGTTGCGGAAATAGCCGTTGGGAAGGCAGGTGTCCGCAGGCCACCAGTGCGAGCCTTCGAGCTCGGCCTGCAGGCCCTGCTCGAAACGCGGCTTGTAGTCCTCCGAGACTCCCGCCCAAAGATCACGCACGAGGATGGCGCCGCCGGTAACGAGGCTGCGCGTCTGCCAATCGCCGGACCAGTCAGGCAACGTCTCGGGTGGGTTCGCCGTTGCTCCGCCGCCGGCTTGCCGCCATGCGTTCCAGTGGTCCTCCGCAGACGTCCATGGATACGGGCTCCTCAAAGCGACGCTGTTGCCGCTGCGTCCCTGCAACCCGGCGTAGAACTCCTCGAAGCTCGTTCCCTCCGCCGCCGCCGAGGACCACTCGCCGTTCCATGTTCTTGCCCACCACTCGTTGGCCGCCAGATTGTGGAAGGGATCGCCTGGATCGGGATCGGCCTCGACGGTGAATCTCTCCAGCCACTCGGCCCCGGACGCCAAGCCGGCGAAGGGATCGAGGGGGTTGAGGTCCGGTTGGGCCAGGGAGGGCATTGCCGGCCAGCAACAGATGACCACATGGGTCAGGCGTTTTAGCCACGGAACAACAGTCATCGGAGGTTCCCGTAAGAAACGAGCAGTGTCGACCTACCGAATCTCCGGCTCGGTGATCGAAACATACGCCCCGTTGACTGCCCTGTCGACACTACCCGGATGAGTTCGGCAGCACGAGCGCCACCCGGAAAGTTCCTCTCGAACCGGTCTGTAGCCTGTCGGTTACGCTGGCTCATGCGCGACTGCGAACGCCTCAAGTTTCATCGGAGTCGGAAAACCGCGTCAGCAATTCATCGTAGGCATCGATGCGCCGATCCCGGAAGAAGGGCCAGACGCGGCGATGGGCCTCAACTTCGCCCAAGTCGACCCGCCCGACAAGCACGGCTTCGCGGTCGTCCGGCGCGCGCATCAGCACGCGTCCGTCCGGCGCCGCGAGGAAACTCCGCCCCCAGAATTGGATGCCGCCGCCACCGCCAGACTCGGGCTCGAATCCCGCCCGGTTCGCTGCGACGACGAAGCAGCCGTTGGCGATCGCGTGACTGCGCTGGACGGTTTCCCAGGCGGCAAGCTGGCGGTCGCCTTCCTCATCCCGCTCCTCGGGATGCCAGCCGATCGCAGTCGGGTAGACAAGGATCTCAGCGCCCTTGAGCGCCGTCATCCGGGCGGCCTCCGGGAACCACTGGTCCCAGCAGACGAGCACACCAAGTTCGGCCGACTCGGTGCGAAACGACGCAAAGCCGAGATCGCCCGGAGCGAAGTAGAACTTCTCGTGGTAACGGGGATCGTCCGGGATGTGCATCTTGCGGTACTTGCCGAGGTAACCGCGCGAGCGGTCGATCACGACGGCCGTGTTGTGGTAGATGCCCGGCGCACGCCGCTCGAAAACGCCCGCGACGATCGTCACGTCCAGCTCCGCGGCAAGCGTGGCCAGGTGCTCGGTGGAAGGACCGGGTACGGGCTCTGCGAGATCGAAGTTCGCCGCGTCCTCGGTCTGACAAAAGTAGCGCGAGCGGTAGAGTTCGGGCAGACAGACGAGCTTCGCACCTTCGGCGGCCGCACGCCGTATACCGAGGTCGGCACGCGCTGCGTTGTCCTCGGGATCGGTCCCCATCGACATCTGCACGAGCCCGACCGCGAGGCGCCGGCGGCCGTGTCCGCTACTCACGGCTGCGCTTCCCGTTGCAGGTCGCAGCCCTGTCCATCGCCCTGCCGGCCGCCCCGCGACCTGTTGCGCCCACCGTCGAAACCGCCGCCCGACCGCCCACACGGCCCTCGCCCCGCCCTGCGCTCACGCCGGCGCGTCCTGTTCCATGTCGCGCGGATTGCAGTATGTGTTCTGCGGAAAACAGGCCATGTACTGGTCGAGGATTGCTATGCCCTGTGTCGGACGGACGACACCTTCCTGAATCTTCGCGCGAACGAGCTCGCTCATGCGACGATGCAGGTCGTTCGGGAAGTACTGCACCTGTGCGAGCATGTCCTGGATCGCCGTGCCGGGAATGATCTTCTCGATCCAGAAACTATCGGGCTCGTCGGGGTCCGCATAGATGTGCGCTTCGGACACGCGCCCGAACAGGTTGTGGGCATCGCCGACGATGTCCTCGTAGGCGCCCATGAGAAAGAACGCCAGATAGTAGGGCTCGCCCGGGTTCGGCGCGTGCAGCGGCAGGAAGCTGTTGTCGGCGTGGGCCGACACATAATGCTTCACCCGGCCGTCGGAGTCGCAGGTCAGGTCGACGAGCACGCCGCGCCGGTCCGGCCGTTCGTCGAGGCGGTCGATCGGCATGATCGGAAACGGCTGGCCGATCGCCCAGTGATCGAGCATCGACTGAAAGATCGAGAAGTCGCAAAGGTACAGATCCGTGAGCAGGCGCTCGAGCTCGGCGACCTCGGGAAGTGTCGGCGCGGGGCATCGCCTGAGCGCCGCAAGCAGCTTCGAGCACACCCGCCAATAGAGGCTCTCGGCCAGCGCCCGCTGCTCGAGATCCAGGTAGCCCAGCGAGAACAGACTGCGCGCCTCACCGAGGCGCTCGTTGGCGTCGTGCCAGGCCTCAAGCAGCTCTCCCGGCGCGTCGAGGGAGTCGAGGCCGGAAACAACCGAGTGCAGGACCTGAACCGGCTCGCAAGCAGCCCCCTCGTCGACCGTGTACTCGAGCGCCGGGTCGTCCTTGGCACGGGTCCCGAGCACGGGCACGATCAGCGCCGAATGGTGTGCGGTGAGCGCACGGCCGCTCTCGGTGACGATGATCGGCTCGCGGACGCCGTGCGCGGCACAGATTTCGTGCACCGTGAACACGACGGCATTCGCGTATTCCTGCAGGCTGTAGTTGATGCCCGCATCCTCCTCGAGATGGTCCCGATCGTAGTTGACGCCGAGGCCGCCGCCGAGGTCGAGATACCTGATGCCCGCGCCACGGCTGACGAGTTCCGCGTAGATCCGGGTCACTTCCTTCGCGGCCTGCTTCAGAACATGTATGTCGGCGATCTGGCTGCCGATGTGGCAATGCAGCAGCACCAGTCGGTCGGCAAGGCCGCTCGCCTCCAGTTCGCGCAGCAGCGACAGCAGTTCGGCAACGCTCAGGCCGAACTTCGAGTTTGCGCCCGACGACTCCGACCAGCGGCCCGAGCCCGGCGTCGCCAGCCGAACGCGGACACCGAGCCGCGGCACAAAGCCGGCGTTGAATGCGAGGCCCTTGAGATCGGTGAATTCCGAGTAATTCTCGATCACGGGTATCACGTCCCTGCCTAGTCGTTGCCCGGCGATCATCAGCGATAGCATCGACTTGTCCTTGACGCCGTTGCAGACAAGCAGCGTCTCGTCGTCGAGCTGCGGCAGCGCCGCGATGAGTTCCGCCTTCGAGCCGCACTCCAGTCCCATCCGGTAGGGTTTTCCGGCGTCGAGCAGTTCGTCGACGACTTCGTGCAACTGATTGACCTTGATCGGGTACACGGCGCGGTACTCGTTGCCGTAACCGGCATCCTCGATCGCGTTGTGGAACGCTTCGTTGAGACGCCTGACCCGCGCGCGCAGCACGTCCTGAAACCGCAGCAGAACGGGAAACTGCACGCCGCGCCGCCGTAGTTCCTCGACGATGGCCACAACATCCATCGTCGTCGCAGCCTCGTCCATCGCATTGACCGCGACGTGGCCGAGTTCGTTGACGAAGAAGAACTGCGCGCTCCAGCTCGCCGTGCGGTAGAGCTGCGCGGAATCGGCGATGGTCCACGCCGGTTCGGGACCTTCCGGAACGAACTCTGGCGCCCGCGACGACATCTCAGGCTCCGAGCACGCAGGCGAAGATCAGCGGCGCGACGATGGTCGCGTCGGATTCGATCATGAACTTCGGCGTGCCGGCATCGAGCTTGCCCCAGGTGATCTTCTCGTTGGGCACGGCGCCGGAGTAGGAGCCGTAGCTCGTTGTCGAATCGCTGATCTGACAGAAGTAGCCCCAGCGCCTGACGTCTTCAAGCTTGAGGTCCTGCTCGAGCATCGGGACGACGCAGATCGGAAAGTCGCCGGCGATGCCGCCGCCGATCTGGAAGAATCCGACCGAGGCGTGTGCGGACGCCATCTGGTACCAGTCCGCGAGCCCCATCATGTACTCGATGCCCGAACGGACCGTGTCGACGTTGCCGATCTCGCCGGCGATGCATTGCGCCGCATACATGTTGCCGAGGGTCGAGTCCTCCCAGCCCGGCACGAACAGCGGCAGGTCGCGCTCGCAGGCGGCGAGCAGCCAGCTATCGGCCGGATCGATCTGGTAATGGCGCTCGAGTTCGCCGGAGCGAAGCGCGGCATAGAGGAACTCGTGCGGGAAGTGGCGCGCGCGCTGCGCATCGGCCTCGACCCAACGCTCGACGACGCACGTCTCGGTGCGCCGCATCGCCTCCGCTTCGGGAATGCAGGTATCGGTCACGCGATTGAGCTTTCGCTCGAGCAGCGACTCTTCCTCCGCCGCCGTCAGTTCCCGATAGTCGGGGATGCGCAGGTAATGTTCGTGCGCAACGAGGTTGAAGATGTCCTCCTCGAGGTTGGCACCGGTGCAGCAGATCGCGTGCACCTTTTCGCGCCGGATCATTTCCGCAAGGGATATGCCGAGTTCCGCCGTGCTCATCGCGCCTGCCAGCGTGATCATCATCGATCCGCCGCCTTCAAGATGACGCACGTAGGCGTCGGCCGCATCCGCGAGCGCGGCGCTGTTGAAGTGCCGGAAATTGTGGGCAACGAAGTCGGAAATGACGCCCATGTCCTGGCTCCCGAACGACCTTTGGCCCGGCAAGGGGGCGATAGATTAGGGAATCGGGAAGCGGGCGACAACACCCGGTTTCTGCGTCGGTATCGACCTCGCGTCGAGATTCGTGTCGCGGTAGCCGCCAGTGCCGGCTGCGTGTGGCAGCGCGAGCGGTCAGCCGGCCCGCGGAACCGAAGGTACCTGCTGCGTCAGGCAGTGCAGCGCGCCGAGTCCTACGGCCAGCGCGGTGCAGTCGACCGGCACGATGCGTCGGCCCGGGAAACAGCTCCCGAGGATGCTGCAGGCTTGCTCATCCCCGGCGCAACCGAACACCGGTACGGCCACGATCTCGTTGCCGATATAGAAGTTCGCGTAGCTGGCGGGCAGGCGCTGGCCGGCGACGTAGACGGGCGCGGGCATGGGCAAATCCACAATGTCGAGCGCCGTACCGTCGCGCAGTCGAACCGATGCGAGTCGTTCGCGGTTGAGTGCAAGCGGCCTGTGGTTCGGGTCGGCCGCGTTTGCCTCCACGGCGGTCACGACCGTGTTTCGAGCCACGAACCGCGTCACATTGTCGACATGGCCATCGGTATCGTCGCCGGCAATACCGTCGCCGAGCCAGATCACGTGCGTGGCTCCGAGCGAATCTGCCAAGAGCGCTTCGAGCCCGCTGCGGTCAAGCGCGGGATTGCGGTTGGCGTTCAGCAGGCATTGGCCGGTCGTCACAAGCGCACCTGCGCCGTTGACGTCGATCGAGCCGCCCTCGAGAACGATGCCGGGCGACCGGCGCGGCACGCCGAGCGCGTCGGCCATGCGCCGGGCGATCCCGCGGTCGCGATCGTATGGCGGATACTTGCCTCCCCAGGCGTTGTAATCGAAGTCGAGCGCGAGCAGCCGCTCGGAACCGGCACCGCGAACGACGAAAACGGCACCGTAATCGCGGATCCACGCGTCGTCCGTCGAAAAATCGTGCCACGTGACGTTCTCGGGCGGAACGCGGCCGCCGAGCATCCGACTCACATGAAGCTGGTGTTCGCGGTCGAGCACATTGATGTGAACCCGCTCGTGTTCGGCGAGCGCGACGGCAAACTCGACCATGGCCGCCTCCGCCCTTTCGAGACAACCGGGCCAGGTTTCGCGGTTGTGCGGCCACGACAACCACGTCGCCTCGTGGCGCTCCCACTCGGCCAGCATCCTGAAGCCTCGCGCGGCCGGCGCACCCTGCTCCCGTTGGTTCATTGTAGTCGCCGCTCTGCAGGCCGCAGGTTTGACCGGCGACGACCCGCCGATGCGCCATCGCCCCCGCGAAACCGTTATGATGCGGCAATGCCTTCAATCGCGAAACCGCTACTCTCGGCCGCACTGTTTCTGCTGGCGCTCACCGCGCACGCGCAGACGCCCTACACGGGGGGACTGCTGGTGGCCAGGAGCACGCTGACGGATCCGAATTTCCGCGAATCCGTTGTGCTGCTGATTCGGCACAACGACAACGGGACCGTCGGCGTCATCATCAACCGCCCGACCTGGGTGGAACCCGGCCAGGTCTCGCCTGAAGTCGAGGACGTACACGGCGATTCCGGCCGCGTCTTCTTCGGCGGCCCCGTCGCGCCAACGCGGCTTGTCGTTCTGGTCAGCGAACCGCTGCCCGACGAAATCGAGGACCTGCGCGTGCTCGATGGTGTCCATGTCAGCAGCAGCGCCGACTATCTACTCGACGGCGATGTGAATGTCGACAACGAATCGCACCTGCGTATGTACGCCGGACACGCCGCCTGGGCTCCGGGACAACTCGCCGCCGAGATCGCCGAAGGCGACTGGAACGTCGTGCCGGGAAGTTCCGACCTCGTGTTCTCGCGCGCGCCCCTGGAGCTCTGGCGCGACCTGGACTCGCCGAGTTCGGGGCTGATCGCAGGGCGCGCTCCCGAGCAGCGCTGAACGCCGCCCACTCGAGTCTCCGTCGTGGCGTCGAGCGGCGCTTGAGTGGATCGGCACACACCGCAAATCAGGACAAGCCGGCCAAGGGCGCCACATAAGCCCCGGTAGCCGATGAGTCAATCGCCCAACCGACGCTTCCACGCCCGTCGCATCAATCCGCGGATGCGACCTTGAAGTTGCCGGCGTCGCCCTCCACGAGCTCGATCAGGCCCTTCCCGCTTGGCGTCCCTGAGCAGCTCCGAGAAGTTCCGGTAGCCGTAGGCGCTCTCGGCGAAGTCCGGATAGACGCGTTTCATCGCCGTCTTGACCACCGAGCCCCACAGCGGATCGTTATCGGCTTCGAGAGAACCGACCGTTTCGGTCAGCCTCCCGAAGACCTCGCGCTGTTTCGACGTGAGCTTCCGGTTGCCGCGCTTGCGCGGCCGTTTCGCGGCAGTCACGAGGTCATCGTAGAAGACGAATTCGTCGCAACTCGACGCGAGCAGATCGGACGTTGAACTGCGCACGCCGCAACCCAGGACCCGCTTGTCGTTCTCCTTGAGCTTCGAAACCAGCGGCGAGAAATCGCTGTCGCCCGTCAGGAGCACAAACGTGTCGATGTGCGACTTCGAATAGCACAGATCGAGCGCGTCGACGACCATCCGGATGTCCGCGCTGTTCTTGCCGCTTACCGACGAACGCGGGATGTCGATCATCTCGAAACCGGCCGAATGAAACTCGCGCGAGTACTTCTGAAACCGGCTCCAGTCGCAGTAGGCGCGCCGGAAAACGATCCTGCCGCGCTCGAGAATTCGCTTGAGTACGAGTTCCATCTCGAACCGGCCCTGCTTGCTCTCCTCGGCGCCGAGCGCAAGGTTCTCGAAGTCGGCGAAAACCGCGATCGTGAGCTCCGACGGCGCGGGAGATTCCGTTGTCATTCTGCGTCCTGCTGCGAGGGGCGGTAGGCGCATCTTGCGGCATGGGGCGCGAAGGAACAAGGCGGCGGGCGTGATGCCGACGGGCGGCAGCGGTGAGGTTGTCGCGGCGAACGAGAACCCCATAAACACGGCTGACTTCACCATTACCGGCGCGATGGATTCGGAGCGGGACCGCACCCTGGCTGCGGGCCGCAAGGTGCGCGGCGAGAACGCGCGGCTCCCGTTCGACCTGTAGCCGCGTGCCCGGTCGAGCATCCGGTACCTGGCAGCTCACGCGATCCCGGCGGAAAGGCGCTTCAGCCAACCCCACCAGACGGCCGCCGCGCCGAGACCCGCGACGGCCATCGCCGAAGCCAGCGGCATCGGCGTTGACGTGGCCACGAGACTGAGCGCTGCCGCGACGATCGAGCCGATCAGGAACTGGTTGACTCCAAATAGCGCTGAAGCCGCGCCGCTGTTCTCGCGGAAGCGGCTCATCGTCCTCGCAACTGCATTGGCAAACACGAAGCCGATGCCGAAGACATAGAGCAGCAACGAGAGCAGCGTCGCCGCAAGTCCGGCATCCGTTGCCGAGGCGACCAGCACGGCTGTGCCCCCGGCCGCGAGAATGACCGTGCCGATGCCGATCATGCGCGATATCCCGTGCTGGTCGACCAGGCGGCTGTTCAGGTAGGAGCCGATCGAACCGCCGGCCATCACGAACGAAAAGCAGAATCCGAACTGGTACGGCTCAAGCCCGAAGTGACCGGTGAAGACGATCGCGGAGTTGGTAACGAACGCGATCATCCCGACGAAGGCCAGACCCACGCAGGCGAGATAACCGAGCGTCTGGGCATCCTTGAGAATCGTGGCGTAAGCGCCAAGCGCCCGCATCACCGTCATCGGGCTCGTGCGCCGATCGCCCGGCAGCATCGCCACGGCCAGCAGACAAACCCCGCCGGCACCGGCCTGCAGCCAGAAAACGCTTGGCCAGTAACCGAGCGACGCCACATAGCCGCCGATGAGCGGCGCGATCACCGGGGTGAGGAACGTGATCATCATGATCCAGGAGATCGCGCGCGAAGCCTGTTCGCCGGTCCAGCGATCAAGAACGATCGCGCGCGCGAGCACCATGCCGGACGACGCGCCCATGCCCTGCAGGAAGCGCCAGGTGACGAGTGTTCCGAGGTCGGCAGACAACGCCGACAGCACGCCCGCCAGCACATACACGGCGAGACCGAGCATGAGTACGGGCTTTCGCCCATAGCGGTCGGACAACGGTCCGTAGATGAGACAACCGAGCGAAAACCCGAGCAGCAGGGAACTCATCGTCAGTTGCACCGAACCGCCGGACGCTCCGAGACCCGTCGCGACGAGCGGCAGCGACGGGACATACAGGTCGTTCGACAGGGGCCCGAGCGCCGTCAGCGCGCCAAGGAAGGGGATCAGGAGCGTGAATTGTGCGCGGTTGGACATGGAACAGGGCGGCAGTCGGGCTGCCGTCACCGAACGGCCATCTCGGCCACGGCTACGCCCATGTTGCTGTCGATCTCCAACTCGACCGTCCCTCCGGCGTTACTGCACCGTCATCTCTGCCACGGTGCAGCCCACGGCGAAGATCGGTATGGGCGCATAGAACAGGAGTTCGCCGGGCGCGCCTTCGGTCGCACCGGCAACGGTGAGAAAGGTCCGGATTTCGAACCCGCCCTGGCCCGCGTCGCGCAGCGTTTCCTCGTCCGTGTAGGCGACGAGTTCCGCCCGGCGGTTGTTGATGAACCTGTCGAGGAAGGCCCGATCCCAGGCTTCGTTGATGGTCCCGGAGTCGGGTGTCGCGGGCCAGTGGGAGATGCCGCCCGTGCCGACAAGCGCGATGCGCTCCGGCTGCGCGTCGCAGGCACGCCGCAGCACGCGGCCGAACTCGTAGGCGCGATCGAGCGTCGTCAGGGGCGGGCCCTGGCAGTTGACGTTAACGGGAATGACGGGCAGGTCGTAACGCGGCGTGAGAAAGTTCAGCGGCACCATGATGCCGTGGTCGAACTTCCATTCCTCGGCGTAGGAAAGATCGATCTCGCCGAGCATGCAGGTGATGATGCGGCGCGAGAGGTCCACGTTGCCGGGCACGGTGGTACGCCTGATCGCGAGCCATTCCTCGTCCTCGATCGGACCCTCGTACTCGTCGGCGAGCCCCATGCAGTAGGCCGGCATGTTGTTCATGAAGAAGTTGGCGAAGTGCTCCGCCGCAATGATGACGAGGACGTCGGGCCTTGCCGCTTCGAGCCGCATCCTGAGTTCGTCGAGTTTTGCGTAGAAGGCATCCCTGACCGCGGGATCCGCGCGCTTCGCACGGCCGGTGATGCCGGGCGCATGACTGCAGACGCCGGCGAAGACGAGGCTCATCGTGTCCGGTCCTCAAGCAGCGTGTACAGGCCCCCACGCACTGCACCATGATCGGCAACCCCCTGCTTCATGGCCGCGATGTACTCGTCCCATTCCTGACCGATCAGGGCAGCGTAGTGCATGAGAATCTGGCCGTTGACGCCCATGACATAGAGCAGCCCGATGTCGCCCTCGACGATCGCCTTACGCTCCTCGTCGGTCAGCGAATACTCGCCGAGCAACTCGTCAAGGTCGGCGTCGAATCGCTTGCGGATCGTGGGATCCCGATTCAACTGGTAGAGCAGTTTCTGGACGTAGTACAGGCTCATGGGAAACGGGGCTCATGCATTGCCGCACTCATGCGGTTCCGGTTCATGCGATGTCGGACTCGTTCGATATGGGGCGTACGCGGCACGGGTTGATCCGACGAAGGGCATGTTCAATGTGAAACTCATTCGACTCCGGACTTGTTCGAGCGAAAGCAGCTTCGATCGGGCCGCGCTTGCTCAGCGACCGAGCGATGGTACGCGGTGCTGATCCAAAGCAACACAGATGTTCCGCGTTTCCATGTAGAAGTCGAAACTGTAGTCGCCGCCGTCACGGCCGATGCCGCTCGCCTTCATGCCGCCGAAGGGCGCGGGCAGGTGGCGGTTGTTCTCGGAGTTCACCCACACCATGCCGGCTTCGAGCGCCTGGGCGAAGCGCAGCGCCCGGCCGGTATCGCGAGTCCACAGATACCCGGCCAGCCCGTAGGGCGTGTCGTTGGCGAGCCTGAGCGCCTCGGCCTCGTCGGCGAACGGGATGACCGTCAGCACGGGTCCGAAGATCTCGTCGCGGGCGACCCGCATGTCGTTCGTCGCGCCGCTTAGAATCGTGGGCTCGACATAAGCCGGGCCCGCGTCCGCGGTCCTTCCGCCTGCGCGAATCGTGACGCCTTCGGCCGTCGCAATGTCGAAATAGCTCAACACCTTGCGCACGTGTACGGGATGGATGAGCGGTCCTATGTCGGTCTCTGGATCGAGCGGATGACCGACCCTGATCCGGGCGACGCGCTCGGTGAGTCGCTCGAGAAACTCCGCTTCGATGCTGTCCTGGATCAGCAGCCGGCTCGACGATGTACAGCGTTCGCCGTTGAGGCTGAAGATCATGAAGGCCACGGCGTCGAGAGCGCGTTCGAGATCGGCGTCATCGAAAACGACCACGGGATTCTTGCCACCGAGTTCGAAGTGCACGCGCTTGAGCGTCGGTGCGCCCTGGGCCATGATCAGGCTGCCGGTGGCGGACTCGCCGACGAAGGCGATCGCCTTGATGGCTTCGTGTTCGGTCACGGCCTTGCCGGCCGTCTCGCCCATGCCGTGAACGACATTGAGCACGCCCGCCGGCACACCCGCATCGACACAGGCTTCCGCGAGCACGCAGGCCGACAGCGGGCTCCACTCCGCAGGCTTGTGAACAACGGTGCAACCTGCCGCAAGGGCCGGGGCGATCTTCCAGGTCGCCAGCATGAACGGCGTGTTCCACGGCGTGATGACTCCCACCGCACCGATCGGCTGGCGCAGCGTGTAATTCACGTGCCTGGCCGCGGGCAGCGAGAGGCCATTGTGCGCTTCCGGCGCCCGGTCGGCGAAAAACCTGAAGTTCTCCGCGCCGCGCTTCGCCGCTGCCGCCATGAATCGGATCGGCTGGCCCGTATCCATCGACTCGACGAGCGCAATTTCCTCGGCCCGCGATTCGATAGCGTCGGCGACCCCGTGCAGGAGCTTGCGGCGCGCCTGCCCGTCGAGCGCGCGCCATTCGCCGAACGCGCGTTCGGCGGCCTGCGCCGCCAGGTCGACATCGTACGCGTCTCCCGCGGCGACTTCGGCGAGCACGCTGCCGTCTACGGGCGTTCGGGTTTCGAACGTTTCGCTGGACGTGCCCGTGCGCCATTCGCCGTCGATGAAGTGTCCGACCGGCTTCGCGCGGAAACGCCGCAGAAAGTCCTGCGCCTTGCTGGCGTTGATGTCGATGCTACCCATGGTCTTCCCTTACCGTCGCCCGGCGCGTCGCTCGTCGCTCGGGGACTCCGCCTCGGCAGTCGCGAGCGTTGGCGGTTCGTCGGCTGCGGCTCTGCGACGCACATGCTCGTGCAGGTTGTTCATCTTGAAATTGAGTTCGGGGTGAAACTCCTGAATGTTGAACGAGATCGCAAGCGGCGATTGTTCAAAGACATCCCCGAGATGCTCCGTCAACGTGGCGAACAGCCGTTGGCCGGCGCGCTTGCGCACATCGAGCGGCCGTCCGTGCCCGATCAGCGCTGTAACATGAATATAGCCGTTGGCCGGATCGCAGTCCGCGATTCGGTAGTGATCCGCACTGATGGCGCGCACGCGCAGCCCGCCGAGCGGAAAGACGCCTGTACCAAGCGCACTGTCCCGCAACTTGTCGAGCAGTTCGTCAAGTGCGATGTCCTGCTCGACATTCCTGGAATATTCGACGATCAGATGGGGCACGAATCCGATCCTGGCCTTGTCCGGCAAAATGGCGCGCTATTGTCGCACAGCAGGTATGGCCAACTCAGTCAGGCTTCGGCTTCGGCCCGGTAATGCGGTGGGGACGGAACGAAAGTTGTGTCCATTCGGACGCCTGCACGCCAAACTCGGGAGAACTTCAGTGCCGGATTGTGGACATCCTTGAGTACACTAGAGATACGCAAACCGTGGAGCCCCAAGTGAACGACCGAAAGACGACAGCATATGTGAGGCCGCCATGCGGTTCCTGAGCTTCAGTACCGGCGAGCGCGAGAGCTTCGGGGTTGTTGTGGGCCGCGGAGTGATCGATGCCGGTGCGCGCCTTCCCGATGATCTCGGCACGCTCAAGGCGGCCATTGCCGCGCAACGGCTCGCGAACGTGGTGAAACTCGCTCTCGTACACCGGCCCGATTACGCGCTTGACGAAATCGAGTTTCTGCCGACGATCCCCGATCCCGGCAAGATCGTCTGCATCGGCGTGAACTACGGGAACCGCAATGAGGAGTACCGTGACGGCAGCGAGGTGCCGCGCTATCCGAGCGTCTTCATGCGCACATCCGACAGCATCGTCGGGCACGAGCAGGCAATCCAGCGGCCGCCGGAATCCGAACAACTGGATTACGAAGGCGAGATCGTGCTCGTCATCGGCAAGCGCGGCAGGCGTATCCCTGCCGATTCAGCCTGGGAGCATGTCGCGGGCCTGACTCTCATGAACGAAGGCTCGGTGCGCGACTGGCTCCGTCACGCGAAGTTCAACGTGACGCAGGGAAAGAACTTCGCCCGCTCGGGAAGCCTCGGACCGTGGCTCGTGACCGCCGGCGATGTCGCCGAACCCGGCGCGCTGCACTTGACGACGCACGTCAACGGGGAACTGCGCCAGGACGATACGACGGCCAACCTGATTTTCCCGTTCAGCTACCTCGTCGCGTATCTGTCGACGTTCATGACGCTCAACCCGGGCGACCTCATTGCGACCGGGACTCCGACCGGAGCTGGCGCACGTTTCGATCCGCCAAGGTACCTGGGCGCCGGCGATGTCGTCGAAGTCAGCGTTCCCGAGATCGGCACGCTGCGCAACCGCGTCGTGGACGAGGTCGTGTAGCGGCATCGGGCGCGCCAGCCCGAGGCCCACCGCGTCCGGCGTCGCACAGGCAGGGGTTTCCGGCATCCTGCGAACTCCCGCTTCGCAACGCATTGCGCGGCGAAACTCCAGTCGCCCGCACGGGAAATCGGCCCGCAATGTGCTTATGCTAGGAACTCGTCCACGGAATCCGTTCGACCCGTGCATTTCGTCATACTGATCCTCATCTTCGTAGCACTCGTAATCGGCCCGGGTTTGTGGGTCTCGGCCGTCATGAAGCGGTATCACTTTCCGAAGAACCGCTATCGGAAAACCGGCGGACAGGTTGCCAGGGAGTTGCTTGACGGTCTGTCGCTCGAGAACGTGCGCGCGGAAATCACCGAACGCGGCGACCATTACGATCCGATGGAGAAAGCGGTCCGGCTGTCTCCGGCCAACTTCGACGGTCGCTCGCTGACGGCGCTGACGGTTGCCGCGCACGAGGTCGGCCATGCCATCCAGGATGCCGACGGGTTCAAGCCCCTGCGCTGGCGGACGCGGCTCGTGAAATGGGTCGGACCGGTCGAGAAGGTCGGTGCGGGACTGCTCATGCTCGCGCCGTTCACCGTCGCTCTGACCCGAATCCCGATGATCGGCCTGATTACGCTGTTCGGCGGCATGCTGGTGCTGGGTTCGGGCGTCGCGGTGCACGCTCTGACGCTGCCGGCCGAATTCGACGCGAGCTTCCGGCGTGCGCTGCCGCTGGTGAAGCTGCGCGGCGTGCTGCGCGAGGAAGATATGCCCCGCGCCCGGCGGCTGCTGCTGGCCGCCGCGCTGACCTACGTTTCCGGCGCCTTGCAGAGCCTGCTCAACATCGCTCGCTGGTGGGCCATCCTGAGGCGCTGACGCACGCCGAAACTTTCGGCCCTTCCCGCGATCGAAATACCGGAGCCTGCGCCGCGTGTTTGCGCGAGCGCTATCCGAAATCGACCCGCGCAACGGCGAACGTTAACATTGGGAACCATGGGCAGCCTCCTGCGATCAAGCACACTGCAACTCGACGCCATGGTCTCGATCAAGGCGCACATCCCCGAGGACGCGATGAGCGCGAGCCTGCTCGGCACAGAACGCACGGGGCACGGCGCGAGGATCCGCGAGGACGGGCTCATCGCGACCATCGGCTATGTGATCAGCGAGGCCGAGACTGTCTGGATAGGCGCAAACAACGGCGCGCTGGTGCCCGGGTTCGCGGTCGGTTATGACTTCGACAGCGGGTTCGGCCTCGTGAGGCCGACCATGCCGATGGAGGGTCCGACGTTCGAACTCGGCACCACGGCAACATTGGCGGTCGGCGCTCCGGTGACGGTTACGGCCAGCGGCAAGGCCGATCAGATCGTCCACGCGGAGGTCGTCGCCAAACAGGAGTTCGCAGGGCGTTGGGAGTATCTGCTCGAGGAAGCCATATTCACGTCACCGGCGCATGACAGCTGGTCCGGGGCGGCGCTGATTGACGGCGATGGACGGCTGTGCGGCCTGGGTTCGCTGCTGATCCAGGGTTTCGAGAGCGGGGAAGACGGGTCGGCGGCGAACATGTTCGTGCCCATCGACCTGCTTGAGCCCATCATCGACGACATCTGCGAACACGGCCGCCGCACGGAGGCGCCGCGGCCCTGGCTAGGGGTGCTCGTTCATGAGGATCGGCACGACCGGCTGACGATCGTCGGCGTCTACCGCAACTGCCCCGCAGACAAGGCCGGACTCAAGCCCGGAGACGTGATTCTGCGTGTCGACGACGCCCCGGTGAAGAGCCTGGCGACGATGTTGCGCAAGGTCTGGAATCTCGGCCGCGCCGGCGTCGAAGTGCCAATAAGCGTGCAGCGCGATACCAAGACCCTGCACACCGTTGTCGAGTCCGACGACCGCGCCGTATTTCAGCGCGTCGGCACCGTTCAGTAGCTCCCCGAACCGTGGTGCGCAACCCGACGACGTCCGCCGGGCGCTTCTGAAACAGCAAGACCGGGAGGCGTTCGAGTGAGCGCCTCCCGGTCATCGTGCCTGAGTTTCAGAGTTTATTCGTCGCGTTCGCGATAGCTGCGGTGACAGGCTCCGCAGTTGCCGGCCGTGCTCTGCACGAGGCCCTGTGCCGCGGAGAATCCACCGTCCTCGACAACCTGTGCCAACTCCTGAGCGGCGTTCAACATGTTGGCGGCACGCTCATTGAAGTCGTCCATGTTCGTCCAGATCTCGGGCATCGCGGCGCTCCCGGCAGGCGAGTTGGAGACGTCCGCTCCGAAGCCTTCGGTAATCATGCCGGCTGCAGCGACGAGGTCGTTGACGTTCTTGGCGAACACCGCCTCGTCGACCGGGACTTCCTCGCGCGCCATGGCGCCGATCGGACCCATCTTGCCTGCCGCCACGCGCATTACGGCCTGACGGAAGCGAAACGCGGCAGCTTCAGGCGTGTCTTCGTCGGCGCCGCCGCCTCCGCCCCCCGGGGCACATCCGGCCACAAGCGCCAGCGAGGCCGCCGCGCCGAGCATCATCAACTTCCTGTACGGATTCTTCATGCTTCACCCTTCTCCTGATTGATCCGAAATCCCGGTGTCGAAAACCCGGCCGGAGCATATACAAATCGCTCCCGCCGCCGCAAGCATTGGCTGGCGCCGTGCGGCGTGGTCCACTCCACGGCCCGCTTTGCCGCGAGATATGCCGTCAGACGCAGTGCTGCGCCCGCCACGGGCCGTCAGCTACCCGCGGGATCGAAATTCCCGTCAGTCGCCGCTGCCGAGTATCCGGTACATGCCGGCGATGTTATTGGGAAGCCAGTTGAACGAACCCCACTCGCTGTACGCGTCCATCGTGATGCTGGCCTGCAGTTCCTCGAGGCTCTGTCCGTCGGCCATGCCGGCGGCGACTGCGTCGCGCAACTCCTCAATGTAGCGCCGGTGGTCTGCGACATCCTCTTTCGTCCCGATGTCGCCGTGACCGCCGACCGCAACGCTGAAATCGATCGCCTCGACGGCCTGGATGGTCTCGACCAGGCTGTCCACGCTCGAGAGGCCCGGAAAGTCCATGAACGGCAGGCGCTTAAGACTGATGATGTCCACGAAGAACACGGCGTCTTCATCCGGAAAGCGCAGCACCGTCATGTCGGGCGAGTGATCGGCCGCGACGTGAATCAACTCGACGGACTTGCCGCCGAGCGTGATGGTCCGCGTGTCCGAGTAGACGGTCGACGGCGGATGGACGTCGCTGACCGGGCCTCGCGCGATCTCGGCACCGGTGAGCATGCCGTCGCCGTCCGCATCGATCAAAGCGAACTGGCCTGCGAGGTTGCCGCTCGCTTCGGATTCCTCGATCTGGCCGTTGCCGTTCGCATCAAGCGCGGCCGCAGCGTCGCTGAGCGGCGTGTCGCCACTCGGCATGGCAAGCGCGCCGGGCATCGTTTCGTGCCCGACGACCTCGGCCGTATCGGCGAAGACCTCACCGCCAGAGGCATGATCCCAGTGATGATGGCTGTACGCGACGACACGGACCGGCACGTCATACATTGACCCGAGTTCGCTCTGCAACCACTCCGCGAAGTCCCGGTTGATCGGGTCCGAGACGACGATGCCTTCGGACGTCACGAGAAACACGGTGTTGTGTGCGTTATTGTGGGCGCGGTAGAGGTCGCCGCCGACGTGCACAATGCCGCGGTCGGGCGCCTGTTGCGCGAGGGCGAGCCCGCCGACGGCAAGTCCGGCAAGCGCTGACAGTCGAAAAATTCCCTTCAGACCCTTCGTTCTCATTGCCGCCTCCTTGGTTTCGGCCATGGACGTGCGCCGTGGCCTGTTGTTAGTGGCCTGATTAGTCTATCAGCCTGCGGCAAATGTCGCGCGGCGTTCGACGGACCGATGCATCCCGACCATCTGCCTTGCTCGTCGCTGAAACGAGCCGATTACTCTCGTTCTGCTCGCCTTGCCGACCGGGTGACTCGTCGATCCCGGTGCGACGCGGGACACTTGCCGCAGCCGCCGGAAAACTGTGCAGCGGTCAGGAGCCCGCGGAGTCCCTGTCTTTCAACGCCTCGTCGACGACGAACAGGTCCATGAGCATGGCCCGCACATGAATGTTGCCGTTGAAATTGTCCACGAGCTGGGAGCTTATGTCCTGCTGCGCGAGTACGAGTCGCACCGCCCCGCGCGCCTTGCGCGCATCGTCATCGAGAGCGTCGAAAAACGCCCCGCAGGCCGCGACGAGCGCCGCACCGCGTTGCCCGGCGCGGGCGCGCACCACGTCGCCGAGTCCGGTCAGCGCCTGTTCCATGTTGCCCAGGAACGCGCGTACCTCGTGCCCGGCGCCGCCACCGCGGTCGGTGCTGCGGCCCTGCGCCGCGTAGGCCAGCAGGAACTCGTAGCCGGACTCGATCGCTTCGACCCTTGCTTTCAAGTCCACCTCGGGGCCGATTTGCTGTTCTGTACTCATTTGACCTGCCATCGTTCGGGATCGTGATACGTCCGATATTCCTTGCGGGTGATCCAGCCGAGAACCATCGAACGCGTGAAGAGCAGCTTCTCCGGGCGCAACGCGAAGTAGACGTGGGCCATCACCATCGTGATGAGCAGCAGCGCGGTCAGGCCATGCAGCACATAGATCACGCCCCACGTGGCGTCGGAGAGGATGTACTGGTTGCTGTCCCACCACGGCGTATCGATCTTGGCCATCATGATCGCGCCCGTGACCAGCGCGACGAGCACGACGCCCGTAAATGCATGGTGGATGAGTTTCTGCGCGAGCGAATACTTTCCGGGTCTTGGCGGCACGGCGTCGCTCAGGCGCAGGTTGAAACGCGCAAGCGCCCGCACGTCGCGCAGGTCCGCGCTGCCGATGAGCATGGATCGGATGTCCTTCCAGAACAGCGCGCGTACCGTGTGAACCAGCACGGCGGCGATCAGGACGAAACCGCTGACCCAGTGCGCGGTCACCCAGGGAAACTGCCAGCCGAGAATCGGCAGAAAGGACGTTCCGAGCAGGATCAGCGTGCAGGCTGCCATGAGCCAGTGCAGTACGCGATCCGTCAGGGCGTGCCTGAGAATCCGGTCGGTGACGGCGGTACCGCTCGTCCGCTCTGAAACCGGTCGATTCACTCGGAAACGCTGCTGGGTTCAGTTACTTGCGCTTCGGCGCGAGGAACAGGCGGTACGCCGCGTGGAGCACGATGAGCGCGGCACCCACGGCGACGAAGACCAGGATCAGGTCCCAGGACATCCCCGCGAGCGTTTCCTGGCCGTAGACGTTGCGGCTGGTTCGGAACAGCTCCACGAGTTCAGGATTCTCCGCCGCAGTTTGCGACTAAGCGTCCCTGATCGCTCGCGTCACGAGATTCTGCAACAGCGGAATCTTGAAGTGGTTGAAATTGAACGGCGTCGCACCGCGAACGGCCGTCTGCCCGGCCACGGCCGCCGTGGCTTCGTTCTTGGGCTGCCCGGTCACCGCCTGCTCGACCGCGGTCAGGCGCCGCGGTATGCATTGCACGGCGCCCGCGACGATCCGGATGCTCTGCACGGTGTCGCCCTCGACGAACATCGCCGCAGCGATGTTGACGAGCGGGAAATCCCAGGTGTTTCGGTCGGCGACCTTCTCGAAGTAGAAGCGCGCACCGGCCCAATCCGCCGGAATCCGGATTGCCGTGAGCACGTCGCCGGGCTCGAGCACCGTCATGCGCTCGATATCGATATCAGGACCGATGAAGAATTCTTCGGCCGCGATCTCGCGGTCTCCGTCGGCGTTGCGCACGACCATCCGTGCATCGAGCGCGACGAGTGCAGGCGCCGTGTCGGAGGGAGAAACGGCTATACAGCGGTCCGCACCCCACAGGCAGTGCTCGCGGTTCTGGCCTTCGGGCGTATCGGCGTAGCACTCGTTGCCACCGGCGCGATAGCAGTCGACGCCGTAGCGGTAATACCAGCAACGCGTGTCCTGGCAAACGTTGCCGCCGATGGTGCTCGCGTTTCTGATCTGCGGACTCGCCACACGGCGCGTCGCATCGGCAAGCACGGAGTAACGTTCCTGGATCAGGGCGCTCGATTCGATCTCGGTCAGCGACGTCATCGCGCCGATCTCGATACCGCCATCGTCCATCTCGCGAATGCCGCGCAACTCGTCGAGGCCCGAGAGATCCACGACGTATTGCGGGCGTTTCACGCGGTCCTTGAACCAGTCGAGGCTGTCATTGCCGCCGGCCAGTGCCCACGCTTCGCCCCCGTAGCGCCCCAACAGGTCAACCGCGCCATCCACCGAATCCGGCTGGTACAGTTCAAATCCCGGCATCATGTCTTTGGACATGGCTCGCGCTCCTTATGCAAAGTTGTATTCGAGTGTGGAGAAGCTCATGGCGGTCACGCCATCTCCGCCGCTCGCATGACTGAATTCAGGTAGTTGTCGTAGGCGCCGCAGCGGCACAGGTTCCCGGACATCGCAAGCCGCGCCTCGTCGCGCGTCGGGTTCGGGTTGGCCGTGAGCAGCGCCACTGCGCTCATGATCTGGCCCGGAGTGCAGAAACCGCATTGCGGGCCGAGTTCGTCGATCATGGCCTGCTGAACCGGATGCAGTTCGCCGGACTCGCTCTCGAGACCTTCGACCGTCGTGATTGCCATGTTTTTGGCCGCATGCGTCAGCGTCGAACATGAGTAGTGCGCGACGTCGTCGAGCAAAACCGTACATGCACCGCATTCGCCCCTGTCGCAGCCGAGCTTGGTGCCTGTGAGGTTAAGCTTGTAGCGCAACGTCATCGCGAGCGTTTCGTTCGGCAGCACGTCGACCCGCCGCATCTGACCGTTGACGTTGAGCGTCAACAGCCGCTCGACTCCACCGGCCGAGGCCGGTGCAGCCGCCTGCTCGCCCGGCTCGCAGGCGGTCAGGAACACGGCGGCGCTCGAGGCGACCGCGCCCGAAGCAATGACACCCTTGATGAACTGGCGGCGCGACGCCTTGGTCGATGCGACTTGCGTCAGCGCGCCGTCGTCAATACGCGGCTCCGGAAATGACTCCGGTCCTGTGACGAGGTTCTTATCGGACATGAGGAAATCTCCCCTCGGACAAGCTGGACATGGATCCAATCGAACAGATGCTAGGTGAAATGGTGAAACCGCTCAACAGGCCTTCATGGTCCGTTCCGCCTGCCGGCAGTAGCTTCATCACCAAGCTTCTCTTCGCTCTCAATTGACTGCTCTTTGCCTGATCTGCAACTGCTTTCGGTATTCGCCTGCAAACTACGCCGTATTGACCTGCAAGGGCCCATGCGACTGCTCGCGGCCAGCCGCGGCATTGACGATCATGTCGGTCGTAAGCGGCGTGCGGTTGAAGTAGTGTCCGCCGAGCGCGTCGGAAATTGCGCTCAGCAGCGCGGCGGCCGCACAACCCTGCACGGGCTCGCCGATACCCTTCGCACCGACCGGATTCTGCGGGTCGGCGATGTCGACCGCAGCCGACGTCATCGTGGCCGCAACGTCAAGATACGACGGCGGCCCGGATTGCTGCATCCCGATGTTGCCCGGCAGACCGGTCTGCGGATCGTAGATGTGCCGCTCCGATACCGCGAGGCCGAAGCCCATCACCGCACCGCCCTTGACCTGCGTCTCGAGTCCGGCCGGGTGGATGACCGTGCCGCAATCGGCGACGCCGACATAGTCGAGGATGTCGTACTTTCCGGTCTCGAGATCGAGCTCGATCTCGATGAAACCCGCGGCCAGCGCCGGCACGGTGCCGGTGTGCTCCATGTTGTCCTTCGCGACGCCGACGAGGCCCGTGCCGGCGATGCCCGCCGCCGAGGCCCTGGTCATGGGGTTCACGTCGTCGGGAACCTCGTGGCCGGAGTACTTCCCGCCAAGCTCGATTGCGCGCTCTGCCGCGGCCTGGTAGGTCATGCCCTGCTCGGGGTCCTCCGTGAGAAACACCCTGTGATCGCCGATGTCGTAGTCGTCGGGCTCGCCGCCGAGGTCCATTGCGGCGATCTCCTTGAGCTTGGCCACCGCATCCATGGCGCCCGCCCAGTTCGAGCGGGTCATCGTGAACGAGGTGTTGCTGCCGAACTGGCCGAGATTCCAGGGCAGATGGTTGCGGCTGTCGCCGCGGATGACGACGCAGTTCGCCCAATCGCACTTGAGGGCTTCGGCCGCGGCTCGCGACGTGCCCGTATGCGAATACGTGCCGAGATTGCCGACGCCGGTGTGAATGTGCAGCTTGCCTTCCGGTGTCAGAACGACGAGTCCGTCGAAGCCGCTGCCGCCGGCGGAGTGGTACGCCGTACCGATGCCAAGACCGACGACCCTGGAACCGTTCTGCTGTCGGCTGCGCGCCTTCCTCTCCTCCCAGTTGAACTCTTCGGCGCCAATGTCGAGCGCATCGCCGAGATAAGCGCTCGTGACGCCGCCCTGGTTGGCGCCGTAGCGCGCTGAATTGTCAGGCGCATTGATGCGCCGGATCGCGACCCGATCGACTCCCAGTTCGCTGGCCGCCTTGTCCATGAGCGGTTCCACGGCCTCGGCGATCTGGTTCTGGCCGGGCCCGCGCTGCGGGCCGCGCGGCGGGGTATTGGTCAGCACGGGCACGCCCCGGAAGCGCATCGCCGGCACCGTGTACACGAGCGACACGGCATCGGCCGCCGACTGCCAGTCGTTGAAACCGGCATTCGGGCCGTTTTCCTGAACGATGTAGAGATCGACGGCCGTCACGCGCCCGTCGGCGGCGAAGCCCATCTTGATCCGCCCCTGAAAGCCCGGGCGCGCCGAACCGATGGCGTATTCCTCGTGGCGTGCGATGCGCATCATCACGGGCCGGTTGCTGAGCTTTCTCGACATCAGCGCGGGCACGGCCATGATGGGATAGCCGGCGCCCTTCGAGCCGAAGCCGCCGCCGCAGTACTCCGCGATGAACACGAGTTCCTCGGGCGCAATGCCGATATAGCGCGCGACCGTGGGGACCGGGAAGCTCTGACTCTGCGATGAAGCATGCAGGTGGCAGCGGCCGTTCTCCCAGTAGGCCATGGCCGATCGCGGCTCCATGCAGTGGTGCGCGTTGCCGCAGGTCACGAACGTCTCGTCGAGCACGAAGGCCGCTTCGGCCAAACCGGCATCAACATCGCCGTAGGACCATTCGCCCGCGGGCTGTCCTTCCGGAAGCTGGCCTTCCTCGACGGCCGCAAAGTCCGCCGCCGTCCATTTCAATTCCTGCAGGTCGATGCCGGAACGCAGGTCTGCGATGTTGCCGTTGGTTCTCGCGTTCGGGCCGCCCGGGAACAGGCTTTGCAGCGGATCGACCGTGAACGGCAGTTCCTCGTAGTCGACGCGGATTCTCTCGAGCGCATCGGCGGCGAGCGCCTCGCTGTCCGCAGCGACGGCCAGAATCGGCTCACCGACGTACACGGGCTCGTTGGTCAGGATCGGATCCTGGGGTTCCGGGAAGTTCGGCACTTCGTCGGCCGTCAGGACGCCGTGCACTCCGGGCATCGCGAGCGCTTCGCTCGCATCGATGTTCGTGACTCGTGCGTGCGGCATGGGGCTCGTCAAGAGCTTCAGAAACACCATGCCATCGCGCCGGAAGTCCTCGGAGTATCTCGCTCTACCCGTGACCTTCGCCTCGATGTCCGGAGGAGTGAAGTCCGTGCCGATCAGGTCGTACGCCATTGAATCTCTCCTGTGGGAACCCCTTGCGCGCGCGATGCGCGTTACGCGCCCGCGCACTTTTCCCGATCATAACCCAAGCGTCGCCAAAATTGGGCCACACCGGCGCTTGCGCGATCAGGCTCGCCTTCTGCCCCTGGCACCGCGCCGCGCGAGCCGAGTGAAGTTTGATGCGACGCGGCTGTGGTCAACTGCGCTGTTCGTCTCTCTGACGCGCTCGAAGTTCTCGCGGCCGGCGCCTTGCCGGGCTGGCGCGTCATCCGTCCCGACAAGACGTGCCGGTCCGGGGCGGATTGCTAGCGCAGCGCCCTGGAGAGGAACGGCAAGCTCACGTCCATCCGGTGGTCGATACCCGAATGCGTGCCGTCGAACTCCTCGTAACAATGCTCCACACCGTGTTCGGCAAGCCTCTTCGAGAGGATGCGGCTGCCGTAGTGCAGCCGGTACTGATCGCGCCACCCGCAGTCGATATGGATGCCCTTCAGCGTACGCAGACTCTTTGCGTAGCGCGTCACCAGGTTGATCGGATCGTGCGCGAGCCAACGCCGCCAGCGCGCGGCTATGAGCTCTCCGGTCTCGAGATCGAACGGCAGCCTGAAACCGTTCGGTGCATCGGGGTCGGGATCGTAGGTCGCGGCCATGCACAGGTTCATCAGGCAATACCCTTCCGCACGGTTCAGGACGCTCTTCTTCCAGACATGCGCGAGAAAGCGCGCGACCCGACCGTCGTCGATGCCCGGGGTGCCGGTCGCCGCTATCGATCCCGCCTCGTACGGTCCAGCCTTGAGCGGCGGTTTGCGGAACTTCGCGAGCGCGTCGAGGGTATTGGGCCAGTCGCAACGGTAGATGAAGTCGAAATAGGCGTCGCCGGAGTGATTGGCGAACGCGCCCCAGTACCGGGCGTATTTCATCCCGTGCAACATCGCCCCGTAACCGCCGGACGACTTGCCGAAGCAGCCGCGGTGCTCGCGGTCGGCGAGCGTCCTGAATTCCGTATCGATGAGCGGCACGAGTTCGCGCGTGAGGTAGTCGGCATACCGTCCGATCGCGCTCGAGTTCACGTACTGATTGCCGCCGAGTGCCGTGAAGCAGTCCGGGAAGACGATGATGCACGGACTCATCCGGCGCTGGTGGATAAGGCGGGGCCGCGCGTTCGGGCACGTTTTCGTCGAAGCCCCGCCAGTTCGTATGCGACTTGCCGCTGCCCGTGTACCCGACGAGATCGAAAAGCACAGGGAAACGCCTTCCGGCGCCGCGCCCGGCCTGCCGGTCGTACTGCGGTGGCAGCCAGACGTCGTGGCGGCGCACGTGCGGGTCGCCGAGCGGGTTGTCTGCCAGAATCCGCGACTCGTGCTCGAGCGTCACGACTCGCCCTTCGGGCCATGCCGGTCGTTTGATCGCCATACTTTCTCCGCACACCCCCCGGTCGCCGCGGATTCTACCCGCGCGCCGGAACGCGGTCAGCACGCTCAGGCCGCGCAGTTGCCAGTTGCGGTGTGGCCGCGCAACGTACCCGCGCGAGTGGAAACGGTCGCTCGGGATCGTGCCGCACGCGGACGTTCCCGAAGCATTCGCTACTGCCGCAACCGCTCCCTGAGCGCGAGACGGTTGATCTTGTTCGTTCGGGTCTTCGGCAGCGAATCCACAAAGTGGACCTCGACCGGACGCTTGTACTTGACCATGGCCGTGCGGCAATAGTTGAAGAACTCTTCCTCGTCCATCTGCTGACCGCTGTCGAGCACGACGAACGCAACCACGACTTCGCCGAGCCGCTCGTCGGGTTTGCCGACCGTCGCCGCTTCGCGAATCTTCGGGTGGTTGAACAGCAGTTCGTCGACGTCGCGCGGATAGACGTTGAAGCCGCCGACGAGCACCATGTCCTTCTTGCGGTCGACGAGATACAGGAACTCGCCGTCGACGTAGCCGATGTCCCCGGTATATAGCCAGCCGTCGCGCAACGCCTGTGCGGTCTCCCCGGGATTGTTGAAGTAGCGCTGCATGAGCTGCGGACCGCGCACGCGCACCTCGCCGGCTTCGCCGGCAGGAAGTACCGTGGTGCCCTCGTCGAGGTCGACGACCTCAACTTCGGTCTCCGGCACCGGATTGCCGACGGACAGGAGCCTGCGCTCGTCGTCGTGGGGGTTCAGACAGAACGGTGCGCCTTCCGACATGCCCCATCCCTCGAGCAACGGGCAACCGGTGCGTTCGAGCCACTCCCGGTGCAGGTCCTCCGGACAGGGAGCGCCGCCGGACAGGCAGTACTTCAGCGACGAAAGGTCCGCGCCGTCGAACTCGGCGCTTGCGAGCAGGCCCATGTAGATCGGCGCCGGACCGCCCGCGAAGACGGTAATCCGGTGGTCGTGCAAGCCTGCGACGACCTTGTCCGGCTCGTACTTCGAGATCATGACGAGCGTGCCCCGGGCAAATATCGGCACCCAGGCCGCATAGCCCAGGCCCCAGATGTGGAACATCGGCGCGACGTTCAGGAAACGCTCCGCCCCGGGCTCGAGCGGCCAGACCGAGACATGCTGCAGCAGCGACCAGACCAGACCGCGGTGCGAGTGGTCCACGCCTTTCGGGATTCCGGTCGACCCCCCCGTGAAGATCAGCAGCGCCGGATCGTCGGGGCCCGGCAGTTCGGACGGCGTGCCGTCAAGACCCGCATCGGCAGTCCACTCGTCGATATCCACCTGGTCCGGCGCCATGCAGATCGGATCGGCGATTCCGAAGTGCGAGGTAATCGTCCGGGCCTTGTCGAGCATTCCGGCATCGCATATCACGGCGGCCGGGTCGACGCTCCCAAGCGTCTTGTTGAGTTCCGGCGGGGTGAAGAACGGGTTGACCGGGGCCACCTGTGCGCCGGCGCTCATGGCGGCCATGAGCGCGACGTCCATCTCGATCGAGTTCGGCATCATGATGACGACGTGGCCGTTGCTGACGCCGCGTTGCCTGAGCAATTCGTCGAGACCGTTGACGGCCCGGCCGAACTGCGCGTAAGTGATCCGGCGCTCCTCCTGAATGACCGCGGTCACGTCGGGCGAGAGTTCCACGGCCTCGCGCAGCATGTGCACGAGGCTCGGGTGTTGCGGTAAATCCGGATCGGTGCGCTTTTTGGCGCCTATGCGCGACGGCGTGCTCATGCCGATGCGATGAGTTCGGAAACGGTCTGCCAGCCGATCCATGAAAAGAACCCGAGCACGGCAACGAGTGCGACGCTCGTCGCCGGGCGGTTGCGAAACGCCGTCCCCACCCAGCTCGCGCGGCCGTTGAAGATCAGCAGCACGAACGCGAGCACGGGAAAGAACAACGCACCGGTCACGGTGTAGAGCAACTGAACCTGGCGAAAACTGCTGAAGAGTCCGATCATCGGCACGAGCGCGATGAGCACGAGATAGGCGCGGTACGGCGCCGCTCGTGTATCGACCGGGTCGCGCACGGCAGCGTCGTCGGAGCGGCGCAGGAGCCGCCAGCAGTCCGCGAAGAGGTACGGCACGCTCTGCCATACGCCGAGCAGGCTGCTGAGCACCGCGCCGATCGTGCCGACGAGGAACAGCCACTTGCCCCATGCGCCCAGCGACTCCTCGAGCCGGTTCGAAAGATCCACGAGCAGGTCCGCGCCGCCACCTTGCACCGTAATGGTGCTGCCGACGATGACCATCGCGATACCGAAGACCGCCGTCATGAGATAGCCGGTGCCAAGATCGATGCGGCAAACGCGCAGGTCCGACTGCTGCGTGAGCCCCTCCTCACGCAGCCAGTAGCCGTAGCAGAGCACCGTCAGCGTGCCGCCGACTCCGCCGATCAGCGCGATCGTCCAGGTGAACCCTTCACTGCCGATGTCCGGAATTCGCGGGACGAACAGACCCTGCAGGACGGCGCCCGTACCGGGCCAGACCGCGATGGCGGTGGCGACCACGGTCACGAACATGACCGCGATACACACCCGCATCACCTTGTCGAAGAGCGCATAACCGCCCTTGAGGACCAGGAGTACGCCGGCGACACCCGAGATCATGCCGAAAACGATCTTGCCGGTTTCGGCGTTCGCGAACACCGGGATCGCCGCGTGCAGGGCGACGCCCGAGGCGCTCATCTGGGCCGAACCCACGAAAAACGACCACAGCAGCAGGTACGGCAGAAAAACCCAGATGGCGGCGGGGCCGAGCTTGCCGACTGCGCCCTCGAGCAGCGTCTCGCCCGTGGCCAGTTGCCAGCGCGCGATCCCTTCCGTGACGACAAACTTGAGAAACGCACCGACGAGCACGGCCCAGAGCACCGCGGGACCGAGGAGGCTGCCGACGAAACTTCCCGTGGCAAGATCGCCTCCGCCGACGCCCGTGGCGGCGAGCAGCAGACCGGGCCCGATCATGAGGATCCATGGCGGGCGACGCGACGGGCGCGCGTGTGGGTCAGCTCCGGTCATTCCCCGCTCCCGCCATGTCCGGCCCGATTGCCGGCCGCGAGCTTAGCACAGGCTCAAGCGCCCGCAGCGGCCCCGGAATGCAAGCCGAACCCCCCGCCGCGCAAGGTTCGAGGCGGCGGGCAACGATACTGCCGTGCAAATCACCAGCGGTCGAAATTGGGGCCGAGATCAAGCCCCATCGCCTCGTCGTAGTAACGCAGCGTGGCGCTTCTGGGAGCCGCCGCCGCATCGGTGCGGTCGAGGTCGTCGGAGTCGATCGCGACATCGCAGGCACCAAGGTTGTCGATGAGTTGTTCCATCGTCCTCGGACCGATGATCGGGGCGGTCACACCAGGCTGCGCGGCGTTCCAGGCGAGCGCAAGCTGCGACGCCGTGCAGCCCTTGTCGCGTGCGTGTGCGACGTGCGCTTGCACCAGGTCCCAGGCGGCCGGCGTCACAGGCCGGCCGAAGTTGTCCTTGCCGCCCTGCCAGCGGCCCTCGGTGCTGATGTCGTCGCGCGCGTACTTGCCGCTCAGGAGACCGCCGCACAGCGGTCCCCAGGGAAGCACCGCGAGCCCGAAGCTCTGCGCCGCCGGTAGGACTTCGCGCTCGGCAGTGCGATCGAGCAGGTGATAGGTGCACTGCTCGCTGACGAAGCGGTTGAGTCCAAGCTCTTTCGCCGCCCAGAGCGACTCGACGATCTTCCAGCCCGGAAACATGCTCGTGCCGATATATCGCACCTTGCCCGCGCGGATCAGGTCGTCGAGCGCACGCAGCGTCTCGTCGATCGGGATGTCCGATTGCGAGCGGTGCAGTTGATAGAGGTCGATCCAGTCCGTGCCGAGGCGCTCGAGCGAGGCCTCGCACGCCCGGATCAGATGGCGCCGGCTCAGGCCCCGCGCATTCGGATCGTCGCGATCCAGCGGGAAAAAGGCCTTCGTCGCCAGAACCGTGCGCTCCCTCCTGCCGTTGCCGGCGAGCGCCTTGCCGACGATCCGCTCGGTTTCGCCGGCCGAATAGGCGTCAGCCGTGTCGATGAAGTTGATGCCTTCGTCGAGCGCGCGCTCGATGATCGGAATCGACTCCGCCTCGCCGGTCTTCCGGCCGAACATCATCGTGCCGAGGCAAAGCAGGCTGACCTTGACGCCGGTGCGCCCGAGGTTGCGATACTCCATCAACGTTCTCCCGAAAACTCTCCGCCCGGGAACCATTCACCGGTTTTCCGGCCGAATTGATGAGCCTAACCCATGTTGCCCGGCTGGTGCTCGACAGACCCGATCTGCGGGATGTTCGCGCGACCGCTGCGCAGCTATGCTGAGAGTATTCACGGCGAACGCGTTGAGGTCCGGGGACTTAAGCCGCAATGAAGATCATCCGCTATCTGGCAGCCGCGCTCGCCGCCCTGGCGGCGCTGCTCGTATTGGCCGTCTTGCTCGTGGTCTGGCTCTTCGATCCGAACGATTACAAGGACTTTGTGACGCAATGGGCCGAAGAGCAGACGGGCCGCAGTTTCACGATCGACGATTCGCTCGAACTGGAAATCTTTCCATGGCTTGCGGTCGAGACCGGCGGCATTGCGGTCGGCAATGCCGAGGGCTTCGGTGAGGCGCCGTTCGCAACCATCGAACGGATTGCCGCACGCGTCAGGCTCATTCCTCTGCTGAGCAGGGAAGTCGACGTCGGCACGATCACGCTCGAAGGTGTCGAGCTCAACCTTGCGGCAGACGCCGACGGGCGCGGCAACTGGGAGGATCTGCTCCGTCGTCTGGACGGGGCGGGCACCGGCTCGGAGGCCGCCGCCGCCGACGAGCCCCTCGAGAGCTTCGACATGAAGGCATCCGCGTGCGCGACGGGCTCGTCTACTGGCGCGAGAACGTCGACGAGGTTCGTTACCTCGTGCGCGGGCTGACTCTCGACACGGACACGATCGGCCTGGACAGGACTACTGACATCGAACTCGGTTTCGAGATTCTCGACGTCGAATCTCAATTGACGCTCGGGATCGAATCGGAAGCGACGGTGATGCTGTCGGAAGTGTTGGCAGCTCGCGACACGATTTTCGATTTCACGCTCAGGGATGGGCTCGGGGACGAGCGAGCGCGCGGCCGGGCAAGCGTCGAAGTGGCCGAAGCCGGCCGCGACAGCCCGATTACCGTTGGCACCACCGAATTAAGCGCCCGGTTGACGGACCCGCCGCTCGGCAGCGGCACGCTCGACGTCGATGTGACCTGGCAGACGGCCGAACTCGTTCCGGAGGCGCAGGCGCTTCGCGTCGAAGGGCTCGTGACGCACATCGGGGGAGTGGAAGCGCGTTGGCAGCTCAACGGCAGTTCGATGTTCGACGCGCCTCGTCTGGCAGGCTCGGTCGAGATCGCCCCGGCGCCGCTCGCTACGGCGCTCGAACTGCTCGCGGTCGCGCTGCCGGACGGCGTCGACCCCGACTCGCTCGGGCGACTCGAGGGTCGGGCTGACTTCGCGTCGAGCCTCGAGTCGCGGCGGATCGAACTCAGCAAGGTCAACGCCAATCTGCTCGGGTTCACGGCTACGGGAGAAGCAAACATTGACAGCGCGGAGCAGCTCAGCGTGGAGCTTGCCATCGTCGCGTTCGATACGACGGAGAGTCTGCGCACACTGCTCGCGGCCATGCTGCCTGAAACGATCGACGCAGAGGCATTCGAGCGCCTGGCGTACACGGGCGGCGTCGACTGGAACCGGGCGACGGGCTCGCTGTTGCTAAGGGACTTCGAAGCGGAACTCCTTGGCGCTGCGGCCACCGGAGAGCTTGAAATCACGTCCGAACCGGAAGGCACGGCCGCGCGCGGCAGTGTCAGCACGTCGCGCTTCGCGCCCGACGCTCTGGCAAGCGCATTCGCCGCGCTGCTGCCGGAGAACATCGGCGCGGACGAACTCGGCACGCTCGCAGTCGACGCCGGGTTCAGCTACGACCCGCTGTCCGATTCCGCGATCGTCGATCCGGTCTCGCTCGAGGTTTTCGGACTGCGCGGCAACGGCCGGGTGACGGCCGCACGGCTGTCGCAATCGGCGATGCTCGAAGGTCAGGCCCGGCTCGACCCGTTCGTCCCCCGCGAACTGCTGCGCCGCTTCGACCAACCCGTACCGCAAACGGCCGATCCGACAGCGTTGCAGTCCGCGAACGTCGTAGCCCGCTTCGAGATCGACGCCACGGGCGGACAGTTCGACGGCATCGAACTGCGGCTCGATGAAAGCCGCATCGAAGGAAACGTCGTCGTCAACGACTTCCGCAACCCGGCCTACCGGTTCACGCTCGCCGCCGACCGCATCGACGTCGACCGCTACCTGCCGCCTCGCGCGGACGAAGCCGCCGACGACGAACGCGTTGCAGGCGATATCAGGCTTTCGTCGCGTGCCCTCAATGCGCTGGACATTGACGGCCGCGTGGAGGTCGGCGACCTGACGCTCGCCGGATTGAGTTTTCAGAACGTCCTGACGCCGATCGTTCTCGGCGAAGGGCGCGCCGAACTCACGCCCGCGCGCACCGATCTCTACGGTGGCACATTCGAGGGCGGCTTGAGCGTCGACTCGACTGGCGAGCGGCCGAGCCTCGCGGTAAGCGGTCAGGCCATCGGCCTCGAACTCGCGCCCCTGCTCGCGGCGCGCGCCGGCGAATCGAACGTGAGCGGCACCGGCAGTTTCGACCTCTCGTTGAAGGGAAGCGGAGAAACCGTCACGGAGAACCTTCGCAACGCCGAGGGGAACCTGAGCTTCGCGCTGCGTGACGGCACGCTCGAGGGCTTCAACCTCGGCCGCTCGATCTGTGCGGCGTTCAACGCCATCGATGCGCTACCGCCGCCCGACGATTCCGTGCCGGAGCAGACGAACTACGAACTCATCCAGGGGGCGGCCACAGTCAGCGAAGGCATCGCCCACAGCGACGAACTGCTCGTGCGAACCGCGTTCATGGACATCACGGGCGCAGGAAGACTCGGGCTCGCGGGCGGCCAGCTCAACTACGACTTCGAATCCGAACTCACCGGCCCGATCGCGATTCGCGGCTGCGAGCCGATGGACGACATGGTCGGCGGCTCGATCCCGTGGACCCTGAGAGGCACGCTCAGCGACGCCGAAATCCGTCCGGACTTCGAGGAATACCTGCGCCAGCGTATCGAGGACGAAGCCGCCGACCGCCTGCGCGAACGCCTGGAGGAGGAACTGCGGGACCTGTTGTGAGACCCGCCTGAGCTTGTCCGGCTTGCCGAAGGCGAGGAGTTGCGTCCCGGGAACACTTGGCCCGTTCCGGTCACGGGCTCATGGTAGGCATGTGGGCGTCGTCGAAGAGTCTCGCGGCACCCTCGCTGTCAGTCGAAGTGGGGACCGACGATTTCGAATCTTCGATGACGCAAATGCCTGTAGCACAGTCTTCGAGGCTGTAACATTCGTTACCCGCGAAAACGCTTGGGGCCGACAAGGCACACTGATGGAGTCCACCGACATCGTTTCGATCGAGAGCGTCTCGAAGACCTACGACACGGGTTTCAAAGCGCTCAGGGACGTATCGCTCGGCATTCGCCGCGGCGAGATTTTCGCGTTGCTCGGACCGAACGGCGCGGGCAAGACGACGCTGATCAACATCGTGTGCGGACTCGTCAACGCGACCGAGGGCAAGGTGACCGTCAACGGGCACGACATCGTCAAGGACTACCGTGCCGCGCGTTCGCTTATCGGTCTCGTGCCGCAGGAACTGACGACCGACTCGTTTGAGTCGGTCTGGGGCACGGTGAAGTTCAGCCGCGGCCTGTTCGGCAAGGGCCCGAATCCGGCCCATCTGGAACGCGTGCTCAGGGACGTGTGGCTCTGGGACAGAAAAGACGACGAAATTCGCACGCTTTCAGGCGGCATGAAGCGGCGTCTGCTGATCGCCAAGGCGCTGTCGCACGAACCGCAGATCCTGTTTCTCGACGAGCCGACGGCTGGCGTTGACGTCGAACTGCGCAAGGACATGTGGGACACGGTGCGCGAGCTGCGCGACTCGGGCGTCACGACCATCCTCACGACTCACTACATCGATGAAGCCGAGGAACTCGCCGACCGGATCGGCGTGATCAACAACGGCGAACTCATTCTCGTCGAGGAAAAGACCCGGCTCATGCGCATGCTCGGCAAAAAGCAAATGACGATCGAGCTGCATGAGCCGCTGAGCGAACTGCCCGACCGGCTCGACGGTTTCGGCCTCGAACTCGTCAATGGCGGCTCGGAACTCGTCTTCACCTACGACACACAGGCCGACCGCACGGGCATTACCGCATTGCTCGACGAACTCAACGACGCGAACATCGGCTTCAGGGATCTGCACACGACGCAGAGCTCGCTCGAAGAAATCTTCGTCAATCTCGTGAAGCGGCCCACATGAACTTCCACGGCGTCAAGGCGATCTACCTGTTCGAGATGGCGCGCACCTGGCGCACGCTGCTGCAGAGCGTGCTGGCCCCGGTCATCTCGACATCGCTGTACTTCGTCGTGTTCGGCGCGGCGATCGGCTCGCGCATCACCGAAGTCGACGGCGTGAGCTACGGCGCGTTCATCGTGCCGGGACTGATCATGCTGTCGCTGCTCATGCAAAGCGTCATGAACGCGTCGTTCGGCATCTACTTCCCGCGGTTCATCGGCACGATCTACGAGATCCTGTCCGCACCGGTGTCCTATTTCGAAATCGTGCTCGGCTACGTCGGCGCGGCCGCGACGAAGTCGGCACTGCTCGGACTCATCATTCTCGCCACGGCCAGCCTGATCGTGCCGCTCGAGATCGCGCACCCGATCTGGATGTTGTTCTTCCTCGTGCTCACGGCCGTGACGTTCAGCCTGCTCGGCTTTATTCTCGGCATCTGGGCGGACAGCTTCGAGCGCCTGCAGATCGTGCCGATGCTGATCATCACGCCGCTGACCTTCCTCGGCGGGAGCTTCTACTCGATCGACATGCTGCCGCCCGTCTGGCAGACGGTGACGCTGTTCAACCCGATCGTCTACCTGATCAGCGGTTTCCGCTGGAGCTTCTATGAAAACGCCGATGTCAGCCTGGGCATCAGCGTCACGATGACCCTCGCGTTTCTGATCCTCTGCCTGATGATCGTGCGAAGCATTTTCCGGAAAGGTTATCGACTGAGGCCGTGAGCGCGGCAGCGACGCGCCGGCGCGCGATCCGACCGCAGCCGTCGGCCATCACCATGTGTTGCGAAGCTCGCGCAGCTTCAGGAACACCGTTCGCGTGTCGGGATCGTCAGGCAGGTCGGGAAACTCCTCGCGCAGTCGTGCAATGACCGTCGGGCTTTGCAGGCGGAAGAAGGTATTGATTTCCTTCTCCATGGCGAGCGTCGAGACGAGCGCCTCGTCCGGATCCTGAGAGGCCACCTGCTCGAGCAATTCCCGCGCGGCGCCGTTGTCGGGTTCGCGGGCCAGCGTGAAACCGAGGTTGTTTGCGATGTAGTCGTGCCCCGGGTAGACCAGCACGTCGTCGGGAAGATCAGCGAGCTTGTTGGCGAAAGTGTCGTAGAGCTCCGCGGGATGTCCGCCGTTATGACAGTTGCCTGCGCCGGCGTTGAAGAGCGTATCCCCGCAGAAAAGCGCCGGGGTCGCCGAATGGGACAGCACGCAGACGTGGCTCATCGTGTGGCCGGGTGTGTCGAGCGCTTCGAGCTCGACGGTCTTGCCGACCCGGATCACGTCGCCGGCAGCGAGCCCGCGATCGATGCCCGGTATCGCCCCGCGTGCATTGGCGTGAGCCAATAGCCGGGCACCGGTCGCTGCAATCATTGCGCGGTTGCCGCCGGTGTGATCGCCGTGTTCGTGGGTATTGAGAATCTGCGTGATCTCCCACCCCCTGTCCCTCGCGACGGCGAGGCACTTGCGGTGGTCGAGCGGGTCGACGGCGAGCGCCTCGCCCGTCTCCTCACAGGCGATCAGGTAGTTGAAATTTCGGTACGCGTTGGCCGTCCAGATCTGCTCGACCAGCATGATCCATGTTCTCCACCATTGTGTTGCGGGCCGGACATTAGCAATTCCTCAGGCAAGGCGCGAGCGCCGTCGGCAAGCCAGCGCTCTGAAGCACTGGCACGATGCGCAAGGGAAGCTGCCTGCATCGCCGCGAATGTTCCTGGTGTACACTCACGGGCCGGTCCGACAACCCGATCAAATAGCGTTGCAAGGGGGTCCCCATGTCCGCGCCCAAGGTTTCCAGAAGCCCCTCCTCCGGCCGCTTGAACGCGGCACGAGCCACGGCCTTGCTCATCGCTGCCGCGGCACTCGCAATCACCGCCGCGCCAGCCGGCGCGCAGGTGATCCAGTCACAGCAGCACGACTTCACCATCGAGATCGTCGCAGACGGGTTTGAGAATCCGTGGAGCATCGCGTTTCTGCCCGACGGCGACATCCTGGTCACCGAGCGGCCCGGACGGCTCCGGATCATCCGCGACGGCGAACTGCTGCCGGATTCGGTCGGCCCCATGCCGGCGGTCCGCCACGAGGGACAGGGCGGTCTGCAGGAAGTCGCGGTGCACCCGGACTTCGAGTCCAACCGCCTGATCTACCTGAGCTACGCCAAGGGCAACGAGGACAATTCCGAGAGCACGACCGCCCTTCTGCGTGCGCGCTTCGAGAACGACACCCTGCACGATGTCGAGGAAATCTTCGAGGCGAACGCCTGGGGCGAGCGAGCCGGCCACTACGGCGCGAAGCTCGCGTTCGACGCCGACGGCTACCTGTTCATCAGCGTCGGCGACCGCCAGTTCATCCCGCAAGGCGACCTCGAAGACCTCGCGGCTCACCCCGCGCAGAATCCGATGACCCACCACGGCACCATCCTGAGGCTGCACGACGACGGCAGCGTTCCCGACGACAACCCGTTCGTCGGAAGCAGCGACGCGCTGCCGGAAATCTGGAGTTACGGGCACAGGAATCCGCAGGGGCTCGCCATCCATCCGGAAACCGGCGAGGTCTGGGCGACCGAGCACGGCCCGCAGGGCGGCGACGAGCTCAATGTCTCGCGTCCCGGGCTCAACTACGGCTGGCCCGTGATCGGTTACGGGGTCAATTACCGCAGCGGACTGCCGATCCATTCCGCCCCGCACCGCGAGGGCATGGAGCAGCCGGCGCTGTACTGGGTGCCGTCGATCGGCGCGTCGGGCCTTGCGGTCTACACCGGCGACGCGTTCCCCATGTGGCAGGGCAATATTTTCGCAGGCGGGCTGTCTGCCGATTACCAGCGGCTGTCGAGGATCTGGCTCAACGAGCAGGGCGGCGTCGCGCACCGTGAGCCGCTGCTCGCCGGCGATCTGCGGATTCGTGACGTGCGCGAGGGTCCGGACGGCTACATCTACCTGGCCGTCGACAATCGCGTCGGTTTGCCGACGCCGGTCGTTCGGCTCGTGCCCGCGGACTGAAGCGACAGGAGAGCGAGGCCCACCCCCCCTCAGTCGGACGTGCGGCAGGCCCTCGAGTCCTCGATGCAGCTCACGGCCTCGAGTTCGGTGAGACGGTTGTTCGGCTCGCGATATCGGTAGAGGAAGTCGTACATCGTCACGATGTTCGGGTCGAGCGACGTGTCGAGCCCTCCAAGATCGCGGAACTCGTCCATGGCCACCAATTGCCGTATCTCCGGCAGCGTCCGGCCCGCGATCATGTGATCGAGCACGCGGTCGTGCAGGGTCTGAAGGAACTCGTGGGTGCGCATGAAGTTGTCCTGCCCGAGCAGCCGCGGGCCGTGTCCCGGCAGCACGACATCCACGTTGTCGAGCTTCGAAAGCGTCCGCAGTCCGCGCAGCATGCCGTGCACGTCCATGTCCCTGAGGTCGGGAAACAGCCCGTCGCGGGCGATGTCGATCGAGATCAGCACGCCCTCGTCAGGCACGTGGACGTGGATCAGGTTGTCGCTGTGCGACGGCCCGACGTAGAGCAGCGTGACCTTGACGCCGCCGAGGTGCAGGTCCATCTCGTTCTCGAAGGTGACGTCGGGAACCGAGGAGATTCGCTGCTCGCGAACGATGTGCGGCCGGATGTTACGGTGCGCGATCGTGACAGCCGTGTCGTCGAAAACCTGCGAATTGCAGATGTGATCCAGGTGATCGTGGCTCAGCACGAGAAACCTGACGGGCACGTCGTGGCGAGTGGCCAGTTCGGACTTGAGCCAATCCACCGTGCCCGAGGGGCAGTAGTGTCCGTCGACGACGATGATGCCTTCCGAAGTCAGGATGTAGGCGCCGAACTGACCGTCCGATCCCCATCGATAGACGCTTTCGGAGATCTGCTCGATGGACCGGTCCTGGCCCCATTGACGCTGGGCAGCCGCCGGACCGATCGCGAGCGCTGTGAGCACCAGCGAGACAGATATACGAACGAACATCGTCGTGACCATCAGACTCTCCGCTTACGCCTTGTGCATCAATTCGATGCATTCTCTATGGCTTGGTTCGGGACAACGATAAGTGAACCATTCGACAAGCCGCAAATCGAGCCGGTAAGCCCTCGGTAGCGGCACAGCGCTTGCTCGCGGAGCCTCGCCGCCTTGTTCTGCGTTGGAATCGGCGGCAGGCTATACGCGGGGTACGCACAACAAACAAGGGAAGCTGGACGATGAGAACGAAGCGTGAACCGGCTCGCTGCCGACTCTTGACCTGGATTCTGGCTGGATTGATCGCGGCGCCGTTCGCCGCGGCACAGACGCCTGACGCGGACGAATGGTGGCCGTCGGAATGGGGACCCGACGACGAGCGCGGCGCCGCAAACCGGATCACGCCGGCCAAGGTGCTCGAAGCGGTGTCGCTGATCGAGGAAGGCCGCATCTACGAACTCGGCCGCGTCTACGAAGCGGGCATGCCGCTCGTCGGCAACCGCCATTACAGCCTCACGATTCCGGGCTTGCCGACGAGCGCGGCAGCCGTCGAGGGCGGTACCGTCTTCAACGACGAGCTCGTGAGCGCCGAGATCGGCCAGGTCGGCACCCAGTTCGACGGGCTCGGTCACATCGGCGTCGAGCGCGACGGCGATCACATCTTCTACAACGGATTCAGACTGTCCGAGTTCGGCACCGCCTATGGACTTGAGCGGCTCGGCATCGAGAACGTCGGCGTGCTCTTCACGCGCGGCGTGCTCATCGACGTTGCGAGGTACAAGGGCGTGGATCGGCTCGATGAAAGCTACGTGATCACGGTCGAGGACATCGAGGCGACGCTCGAGATGCAGGGCGTCTCGATCAACGAGGGCGACGCAGTGCTGTTCCACACGGGATGGGGGCAGCTCTGGATGGTCGACAACGAGACCTACGGCGGCAGCCCGCCCGGCCCCGGCATCACGGCGATTCGCTGGCTCACGGACCGGAGAATCGTGATGACCGGCGGGGACACCTACCCGGTAGAAGCCGTGCCCGGCGAGAATCCCGAAGACGGGATCGCGGGCCACGAATGGCTGCTCGTGCGCAACGGCATCTACAACTTCGAGAACCTCGATCTGAGCGCGCTTGCGGCCGACGGCGTCTACGAGTTCGCGTTCATCTTCGCGCCGATAAAACTCAAGGGCGCGACGGGCTCGCCGGGGAATCCGATCGCCGTGCGTTGACAACGGTCGACGCGCGATCGAAACCTGACCCGGCCGTTGTGGCAGCCGCACGGCTGACCCGACATCAGTCGTTCGTATCAAGAACCTTGCGGTAGACCTCTTCGTTGAAGCCGACGAGCACGGTGGCGCCGGTGCGGATCGTGGGAGCTCGCAGGTTGCCGGTGGGGCCGAGCATGGCGTTGACAGCGTCATCGTCGGCGTTTGCGGCGTCGGCGAATTCCGTGACCTTGCGACCCCTGGCAACGATCAGCCGGGATGCGCCGCGCAGCAGTTCGGCCGCGTCGCTGCGCTGCAGCTTGCGGCTCGCCGGAACGGTTTCGGCGACCTCGATGCCATTAGCCTCCAGAAACCAGGAGGCGCGATTGCAGGAGGTTCATCCCTTGCGGTGGTAGTACCAGTCAGCGCTGGCCATGGCCGGAGTCCTCCCGATTTCAAACCGCTGCGCCCGAAGTGTGCGCCCGTCAACTCGCGATTATAGCGCCGCGTGTGCGAGCTGATCGACAGCGCTACGCCGCAAGTGGCTGTGATTGCGGCTTGTCGCACCCGGCAATATGATGCTCGCTGGAACCTGGGGTAGATAAGTCCCGAACCTTCTTTCCGCGTCGTATGTGTGAGCCGTGCCTCCGGTAATCTGGACGATGCCGTCGGGAATCCGGCGGACCGCGGCGATTGCCGGCAGACAGGCTGCACGAACACCCGGAAATCGAGTACGAAAATGAGGAACACATTGATGATGCGTCTCGTGAAACCACTAGCGGCTGCCGGTCGTCCGGCAACAGTCACCTTCACCGCACTTGCTGTCCTGATCGGCACAGGCGGCAACGCGCAGGCGCAGGACGCGACCGAGCGCCTCGAGGAGTTGACAGAGCAGCAGCGTCTGCGATTGATCGGACCCGCCGGGGGACTCGCGCCCGGCGTGGAACTGCCGGCCTGGACCGAACGGCCGAATCCCCTGGACGACTTCAGCCCGATTTCTCAGGAGGAGCTTGAGAACCCGTCTGCCGACGACTGGCTCAACTGGCGCCGCACTTACGACAGCACGGGATATTCGCCGCTTGACCAGATCACGACAGACAACGTCGACGATCTCACGCTCGCGTGGTCACTAGCACTTCCGCCCGGCGCGAACGGGGCGACGCCGCTCGTTCACGATGGCGTCATCTATGTGCATTCCTACGGCGATCATGTACAGGCACTGGATGCGACCAACGGCAACATTCTCTGGCATTACGCGCGCGATCTTGGCGACGGCGGCATTTCGGTCAAGCGAAACATGGCGATCTACGACGACAAGCTTTTCGTCGGCACATCCGACGTACACGTCATCGGGCTCGATGTCAGGACCGGCGATGTCGTCTGGGATACGCCGATCACGGACCCTGACAGCGGGTTCGGGCTCAGCGGCGGGCCGCTGGTCGCCGATGGCGTGGTCATGCAGGGCGTCAATGGCCAGGCGCCCGGTGGTGCGTATGTGGTTGGCCTCGATGCAGAGTCGGGCGAGGAAATATGGCGCTTTTTCAGTATCGCCCGTCCGGGTGAGCCTGGCGGAAACACCTGGAACGACCTGCCGCTCGAGGAGCGTACCGGCGGATCCGTCTGGACGCCCGGCGGTTACGATGTCGAGACCGGCGTGGCGCTTTTCGGACCGGCGCCGACCTATGACACCGGTCCGCTAAGAGACCCGATCGGGCGTACCGCCGTGAGCAACGAAGCGCTCTATACCAACGCGACGGTCGCACTGGATCCGGCCACGGGGAACATCGAGTGGTATTTTCAGCATGTCCCGAACGATCAGTGGGACTTTGACTGGTCCTTCGAGCGCCACCTCGTCGAAATGGAAATCGACGGGCAAGAGCAACGCGTGATCCTCACCGCCGGCAAACAAGCCATCTACGACGCAATCGACCTTGAAGGCAACTACGTTTATTCGTTCGATCTGGGTTTGCAGAACTTCATGACGGGCATCGATCCCGCAACGGGCGAGAAGTTCGTCGATCCCGACCTGATACCGTCGCGCGAAGAGACGATCACCGTTTGTCCGCACGCGGGCGGCGCAAAGAGCTGGATTCCGGCGTCGGTCAATCCGAACAACAACGTGCTGTACGTGCCGCTGGTTGAGACATGCATGGATATGGTCCCGCAGCCACCGGACGTGCGCGGATCGTTGTCGACCGGCGTCAACTGGACGATCAGGCCGACGATCGACAGCGATGGCCGCTATGGCCGGATTCAGGCGATCGATCTGGAAACGCGTGAGACGCTGTGGACGACGCGACAGCGCGCACCGCAGACGACCGGCACGCTGGTAACGGCGGGTGGCGTGTTATTCGCCGGTGCACTCGATCGTTATTTCACGGCGTACGACGAGGCGGACGGTGAGGCGCTATGGCGCACGCGAGTCGGCGACGTGCCGAGTGCCGCGCCCATTACCTATTCGGTCGATGGCACGCAGTATGTGGCATTGATCGTCGGTTACGGCACGGCGCACGCAATGTCATGGCCGCTACTCACGCCCGAGATCGATCTGCCGATCATTCGCAGCGCGGCGCTGTGGGTATTCGCGCTGCCCGGGAACTGAACGGTTTCGGAAATGGCGTCCCGCTGCCGTGTTGCGTGGCAGCGGGATTGTGCCGATTGGGCTACGCGCACAGTCAATAAGAATCCCGGTTGGGCCTGGGCATCAAGCCACATGGTCGCCAAGCGCATGGCACTGGTTCCCAGCTAACTGCTGAACATTGCAGTCTGACATGCGTTTCCCGGCGGTCGATTTTCCCGCCCGGCGATCCGATGCTGCTCAATCCCATTCCCGCTCGACTCCGCTATCGGGCGTCAGGAATCCGAGCAGGCAACCGTTCGAGCCATCCCGAAGTCGGTGACAGCGGACCGAGACAGTATCGCCGGGCTGCACGAGGTCTTCGTCGATGCCCTGCCTGCGCAGTGTGTTGGCCGACGCGGCTTCGAGGAGCCATGTCGCCGTCTGTCCGTCGGCTTCGGTGACATCGACGTAGACCCAGGTGTGCGGATTGACCCAGTGAAGCTCCGTCACGGTGCCGGTCAACTGCGTGTACTCGGTCATCAGGTAATTGCCGTGGGAATGATGAGCTGATGCGGGTATCGCAAGCAGCGTCGTCGCCAGCGCGGCGAGAGTCAGGCTTTTGTACCGCATGCTGTGCTCCTCCCGCCGACCGCTACTGCAACAGCAAATCGGAGCGCGTGGCCGGGTTCGTGTCGGGGCTGATGTCGGGATCCCGCACCTTGATCGCGTCGGCGTAGTTGCGGTAGCGGATCCTGTTGCCCGCATCGTCGAGGAACTCGAGCGACTGCTGGAACATACCGGGCGGCGGCGAGCCCGGAGCGACAGTCGCCTCGGAGATGTACAGGCGGCTGTCGTGCAGGTAGATCGCGGCGAACGTTCGTGAGCCGTCGTCGTTCGTGATCTGTAGCTGGTGGCCTTCGACGCGGTCGATGTAGTGATAGGCGTCGTAGGTGACTTCGCCGCCGCGCCGGCGCAGATTCGCCGCCGCATAGGCGACCGAGGCCCGGACGTCGACTTCCCAGTAGAGTTCGTAATCGGCTTCGGTACGGTCGGAGCGCGCCGCGTGTATCGCCCTGGCGTTGGTGTAGTCGACGACGGTCATGGCGTAGCCGTTGGCGCCATCCTCGTAGCTGTAGACGCGCGCCGGCATGACCGCGCCGTATTCGGACGGGTACTCGATCTCTTCGACCTCGAATTCGCCCGGTGCATGAATGCGGAAGTTGTCAGACGTGCTCGTGTATTGGCGCCACCCCTGTGCGTGCGAAGTCGCGACCGCCAGCGGGAGCACGACCGCCGCGGTGACCGCCATTGTCTGCTGAAAACGCATCGCCGACCTCCCCTGAATTCGTTGTCGTGCGGCGACCGCATACGATACGAGGGCCGCCACCTGACCACGGCGGCCCCGCAGCTCCCGGCTCTCGGGCTTCCCTACAGCGGCGCGTCAGGATTCGCGATGGTTCGCCACATGTGCGCCACGGGACTCGCGTCGTTGCCGAGCCCCTCTGCCGGCTGCCGGAAGTGGCGTCCGACGATGTCGACGAATGGGTCCATCGACACGACGGCGTCCGGATCGAACGCGTACAGGTCGCTGACCGTGACCTCGCGCGGAGCGTCGTACCAACTGTGGTCGCGCAGCATGTTCCAGTCGGCGCGGATGTGCGCCGCGGGCACGTAGTCCTCTCCGAATATCCTGCGGTACAGGTCCGGGTAGACATAACCGGCCTCGGTGTCCGGGTAGAAGCGCAGCGCCTGGTGGTACTTGATTGCGAAGCTCGTGCGCTCGGGCACGTACGGCTCGTAGAGCTGCGCGCCCCAGTAGCCGTGGTCGGTGCGCATGATGGCCTGCACGGTGTCGTGCAGCAGGCAGGCGAGGATGATCTCCTCGTCGACGCCGCGCTCCATCGCCTTGTTCGCGCTCTGCAGGCAATGGTTGCTTTGCCGCGCGAAGCGTAGATCAAAGAAATCGAACAGCGTTGGATTGTCCGGCATCGGTGCCAAAACCGGGACGTTGTCGCCGCTCGTGTTCAGGAAGGATGTGCCCGTTCCGCGCCGATAGCTGCGCGTGGGAATCTGCGCCTCGACCTCGGCCGCGGTCGGGAAGTCGCCGCCACCGGATTGCGCTCCCGCCTGCGCGAGCTCGAGCCGCTCGTTGAGCGCATCCTCGAGCGCGTCGGCGCGCGCTTCGTGACTCATGAGGCCGACTGCCGCGGCTCCGCCCAGGCTGGCAATGAAGTCTCTGCGATCCAGTTCGATCATGACCGTGTCCCCCACGTCCAAGTTTGTCCCGTACGAGTTTGCAACCTTGATACCGCAGAACGATCGCGTGGATCAAGCTTGCTCGAGCGCATCGGCCAGCACGCGAGCGACGTGCAGTGCCGTCCGCTCGCTGCCGTCGGCGATCTGGTGGCGGCAGCTCGTCCCGTCCGCGACGATCAGCGTGTCCTCGCCCGCGTCCCGGACGACCGGCAACAGCGCCATTTCCGCCATCGCGAGCGATACCTCGACGTGTTCGGCTTCGTAACCGAAAGCCCCGGCCATACCGCAGCAGCTCGACTGGATCGTCTCGACCGCGAGATCGGGTATGAGCCGGAGCGTGTCGGTTACCGCGGGCATGACCGCGAAAGCCTTCTGGTGGCAGTGGCCGTGGACCAGAGCGCGCCGGTAGGGCAGCTTCCCGAGCGGCAGCGAGAGCCGGCCCGCGGCTTTCTCGCGGCTCAGGAACTCTTCGAACGTCAGCGCGGCGTCAGCGAGCGCCGCAGTGTCGGCGCCCGGCAGGAGCGTAAGGAACTCATCGCGCAGACCGAGCACGCAGGACGGTTCGAGCCCGATGACCGGAACGCCGCGCTCGACGAACGGCTTCAATGCCGCAACGGTGCGTTTCGCCTCGGCACGCGCCTCCTCGACCATGCCCGTGGCGAGATACGTCCTGCCGCAGCACAGCGGTCGTCCGCCGTCCGCGGCCTGGGCAACCGCGACGCGGAAACCCGCGGCCGTGAGCACCTTGACGGCGGCGCGCAGGTTCTCCGGTTCGAAGTAGATGTTGAATGTGTCCGCCAGCAACACGACGTCGGCATCCGAGGCGCTCGCCGGGCTTTCGGCGGCCGGCCGGAACCGGTCGCGCCGCCAGGTCGGGAGGCTGCGCCGCGCAGCGATGCCGGCGAGTTTTTCCATGAGCAGGCCGAGCCCGGCGATGCGGTTGCGCAGATTCATCAAGCCGGACAGGCGAGCGGCCTTCGGCGCGAGGCGCGGCAGATGGGCGATGAGCCTGTCCCTGAGCGGGCGCGCGTGCCGGCGGTGGTACTGGTTCAGAAACTCGATCTTCATGGCCGCCATGTCGACGCCCGTCGGGCACTCCCGCCTGCAGGCCTTGCAGGACACGCAAAGTTCGAGCGTCCGGTACATGTCCTTCGACGTGAGGGCATCGCTGCCGAGTTGGCCGGCGAGCGCCCGGCGCAGCGAGTTGGCACGGCCGCGCGTCAGGTCGCGTTCGTTGTGCGTGACGCGCCAGGACGGACACATCGGGCTCGCGTCGAACTTGCGGCAGTGGCCGTTGTTGTTGCACATCTCGACAGCCGCCGCGAAGCCGCGCCCACGGTTGTGCGCGCCGACCTCGTGCGCGGACCAGTCGAGCGCCGTCTCGATCGGCAGCGTCGCGTAGCCCGGTTTGAAACGAAACAGTTCGCGGTCGTCCATCCTGGGCGGATCGACGATCTTGCCGGGGTTCATGAGCCCCTTCGGGTCGAACTGGCGCTTGATCTCGCCGAACGCCTTCGTGAGCCTCGGCCCGTACATCGGCTCGATCCATTCCGAGCGCACGAGACCGTCGCCGTGTTCGCCCGAGTACGAGCCCTTGTACTCGCGCACCATCGCGCAGGCTTCCTCGGCGATCGCGCGCATCGACCTGACGTCCTTGTCCGAGCGCATGTCGAGCACCGGCCGCACGTGCAAGGTGCCGACCGAGGCGTGCGCGTACCAGGTCCCGCGGGTCCCGTGCTTCTCGAAAACCTCGGTCAGGCGCGCGGTGTAGTCGGCAAGATGCTCGAGCGGTACGGCGCAGTCCTCGATGAAGGACACGGGCTTCCCGTCGCCCTTCATCGACATCATGATGTTGAGACCGGCCTTGCGAACGTTCCAGAAGTCCTTCTGCAGCCCCGGGTCCTCGATCTCGACCACGCTGTCCGGCAGCCCGAGGTCGCCCATGAGCTCGACAAGTTCCCCGAGCTTCGCGAGCTGCTCCGCGTGGTCGTCGCCCGCGAACTCGACGAGCAGGATCGCGTCGGGGTCGCCGCGCACGACCTGGTCCACGATGCCTTGAAAAGCCGGATTCGCGCGCGACAGCTCGATCATCGTGCGGTCGACGAGTTCCACGGCTGCGGGCTCGAGCTTGACGATGTGCTGAGTGTGGCTCATCGCCTCGTAGAAGGTCGGAAAGTGCGCGATGCCGAGCACCTTGTGCCGGGGCAGCGGCGCAAGTTTGAGCTTGATCCGGCGGAAATAGCCGAGCGTGCCTTCGGATCCCACGAGCAGCTGCGCCATGTTGAAGCGGCCCGTCGACGCCATGTCCAGGTTGTAGCCCGCGACGCGGCGCTGGACTTTCGGAACGCGTGCGGCGATCTCGTCCTCTTCGCCGACGTAGTAGCCGCGCACGACGTCGACGAGATGACCGTAACGTTGCGGGCCGTCGACGCGCTCGCCGATCGGACCGACCTCGCCGAATTCGACGATGTCGCCGCTCGTGAGCCAGGCCTCGACGGCCAGCACGTTGTGCACCATGTTGCCGTAGCGGATCGAGCGCGCACCGCAGCTGTTGTTCGCCGTCATTCCGCCGATCGTCGCCTGGGCGGATGTCGAGACGTCGACCGGATACCAGAGCCCGTGCGGCTTCAGATATGCGTTCAGCCTGTCGAGGACGACGCCCGGCTCGACCCAGACGGTCCTCTCGGCCGTATCGAGACCGTGGATGCCGGCGAGATGCCTGCTGTTGTCGACGATGACCGCTTTGCCCACGGCCTGACCGCACTGGGAACTGCCGGCGCCGCGCGGCAGTATCGGCACGTTCGACTCGGCGGCGATTTCAAGTGCGACGAGCGCGTCGTCCGCGTTGCGGGGCACGACGATGCCGAGCGGATCGATCTGGTAGATGGAGGCATCCGTGGAATAGCGGGCGCGGGAAAACGCGTCGAAAAGCACCTCGCAGTCGAGCTCGCGCCGGAAGCGGGCTTCGAGCGCGCCGAGATCGGTCATCGTCGTACCGCCATGCACTCAGGAGCCCGCTCGTTCACGGGCGCCATCATAGCGTGATCGGACGCGGCGCGGAAAAGCTGCAGCAAGCCGAACCGTAGCCTCGGCATCGGCGCCGCCGGCCCGCGCAATTCCTGGCCTCTTGGGTCGTCAGGCCGCTTGGGGGGCAGGTGCAACGCTCGATGTGCCTCGGATCGATCGACATGCAGGAGGCGTTCCTGGGCCGAGCATGAAGTCAGGCGCAGCGATGCGAGTGGCTGGCTCAGGGTCGTGTGGCAATCGCGAGCGCTCTGGATAACAATGCGGCGGCGAACCGGGGTACGTCCATGACTCACGAAAGCGGCCGCCACTTCCTGCAGATTCCGGGACCGACCAACGTTCCCGATCGCGTCTTGCGCGCGATCGACCAACCGACGATCGACCACCGGGGACCGGAGTTCGCCGCCCTCGGACTCGAGATCCTTGGCGAGCTGCCGAAGATCTTTCAGACGGAGCATCCCGTCGTCATCTATCCCTCGTCGGGCACGGGCGCCTGGGAGGCGGCGCTCGTCAACGCCCTGTCGCCCGGGGACCGGGTCCTCATGTGCGAGACGGGGCAATTCGCAGTGCTCTGGAAGCAGCTCGCAGTGCGGCTCGGGCTCGATACACAGGTCCTGCCGACCGACTGGCGGCACGGCGCGGATCCGGAAGCAATCGAAGCGGCATTGGCGGCGGATTCCGCACACGCGATCAAGGCCGTCTGCATCGTGCACAACGAGACCTCGACCGGCGTTGCGAGCCGCATCGGCGAAATACGCAAGGCGATCGACCGCGCGCAACACCCGGCGCTCTTCATGGTCGACACGATTTCCTCGCTCGCCTCGATCGACTACCGGATGGACGAATGGGGCGTCGACGTGACGGTCGCGGGCTCGCAGAAGGGCCTGATGCTGCCGCCGGGATTGGCGTTCAACGCGGTCTCGGACAAGGCCGTGGCGGCGAGCCGCAGCGCGTCGACGCCGAAGAGCTACTGGAGCTGGGACGATGTGCTCGCCGCCAACAAATCTGGCTTCTTCCCGTATACGCCTGCGACGAACCTGCTCTACGGGCTCAGCGAGTCGATCCGCATGCTGCTCGAGGAGGGTCTCGACAATGTCTTCGCTCGGCATGACCGGCACGCTGCGGCGACGCGCCTGGCCGTCGGGACCTGGGGACTCGAGGTGCTTTGCCTGAATCCCGACGAGCACTCGAGTTCGCTCACGGCCGTACTCATGCCCGAGGGGCAAGACGCCGACAGCTTCCGTGCGGTCGTGCTCAAGGCCTTCGACATGTCGCTCGGCACCGGGCTCGGCCGGCTTGCCGGCAAGGTCTTCAGGATTGGCCACCTCGGCAGCTTCAACGACCTCATGCTCGCGGGCACGCTGGCCGGCGTCGAAATGGGCCTGGCCCGGGCGGGCGTCCCGCACGCGCGCGGCGGCGTCGCGGCCGCACTCGACTGGCTCGCCGACATTTCGCCCGAGCGTGCGAACGAGTAAGGGAGCACTGCATGGATCCCGCAACCGCCGTCGCCACGAGCCCGCTGGTCGCTCTTTTCGCGTTCCTGGGCGTCATCGTCCTTCTGCTGTTTCTGATCGCGAAATGGCGCTGGCACGTGTTTCTCGCCCTGCTCGTGCCGCTGTTGCTTTTCGGCGTGATTCCGGGCGTGCAAAGAAACAACTTCATCGCCGCGTTCGAATCGGGCTTCGGCAGCACGCTCGGCTCGATCGGCGTCGTCATCGTGCTCGGTTCGATCATCGCCGAGGCGCTCAGACACACCGGTGCAATCCAGACGATCACGCAGACCATGGTCAGCGCGGTCGGATCGAAACGCATGCCGCTCGCGCTGACCCTGACGGGCTTCGTGCTCGGCATCGCGATCTTTTCCGACGTCGCCTACGTGATCCTGAATCCGCTCGTGCACTCGGCCGCAAGGATGATGGGCGTCACGATCAGCGTGATGTCGATCGGCCTCGTCGGCTCGCTGCAGCTCACCCATGCGATCGTTCCGCCCACGCCCGGTCCGCTTGCCGCGGCCGCCATCGTCGGCGCGGACATCGGCACGACGATCATTTTCGGCGGAATCGCCTGCCTTGCGGGTTCGCTCGGAAGCTGGGTCTGGGGCCAGTACGTGATCGGGCCGCGCATCCCCACCATGGCCGCCGAGGAATACGTGACCGATGACTTTCTCGACAGCGATGCCGCGCGGCCCAATGCATGGAGTTCGTACGCACCGATCGCCGTACCGATCGTGCTGATTTCCGCACAGAGCGTCTCGCGGCTCTTCCTCCCGGAAGGCCACATCGTGCGCGACGGGCTCGCCTACATCGGCTGGCCGGTGATCGCGCTCAGCATTGGCGTGTGGCTCTCGTTCCGCAACATCCGGACGCCCGAGCACCGCAAGGCGTCGACGAACGCCTGGGTCGAGGAAGCGCTCAGGATCTCGGCAATGATCCTCGTCGTGACCGGGCTCGGCGGCTCGCTGAGCGAAATCCTGAGGGGCACGCCGGCCGTCGATTACATCAGCGGCATCTTTGCCGCCTACGGGCTGCCCGCGATTCTCCTGCCGTTCGTGATCGGCATCATCGGCAACATGATCACGGGCTCGACGACGGTCGGCGTCATCACGGCCGCGTCGCTTGTCGCACCGATGCTCGGCAGCCTCAACCTCTCGCCGGAGGCCGCGATGCTCGCGGGCGCCAGTGGCTCGGTGATCATCAAGTATGTGAACAGCAGCTACTTCTGGGTCTGTACGTCGCTTTCGAAGCTCAGCGCCAACGATGCAATCCTCGGCTATGGCGGCGCGACGCTCGTCGGCGGAATCGTGTCCTTCCTTGTCGTCTGCCTGCTCTGGGTCGTCGGGCTCGTCTGAAGACGCGCTTCGTCAATCGGCCTCGAGCAGCTCGCCGCGCCAGATCTCGCTGAAATCAAGTTGCGCCGAGTGCACGAGCCTCGCATCGAGGGGGGTGCGGTCGAAACCCGTGACTTCATAGAGCAACTCGAACGCCGGCGGTTCGGCCGCGATGGCTTCGGGCACGGCCTGCTCGATGGAGCGCACGTACGGTGGGTCGCTGACGGCTTCGGCGCTGTGCATCAAGCCCGCGTCGCGCGTCCCCGCGACGACGACGAGTTGGTTCCCGCTCGGCCCCGGAAACGTCGAAAAGAGACCGTAATCCCGATAGTTGCGGTAGTCGGCCGGCAGTCCGGCCTCGCTCACGTAACGATCGCCGGTTTCGAGGTTCGTGAGCTCGTCGAACGTGTCGCCGATCTCGAGCGACGATGATGCGAACACGAACTCGATGATCTTGTCGAGCGCGCTGATGTAGCCCACGTAAACGATGTGGCTGGTCTTGAGATCCTCGATGTCGAGTTCGGACATCGGTACGACCGTGACGGGCTTGTCGGCCGTGTAGATCACTCGCAACAGGTCCCGCAGGGCGAATGCCGTGCTGCGCGCGAGGTAGGTCAGATCGAGATCGACGTAACGGGCGCCGCGCTCGGGCTGCATCATCGCAAAGACGTCGAGATCCTCGCTCGAATTGACGGCAAATTCCCGGACCAGCCGCGCCACGTTACCGGCTTGGTCGAGCTCACCGACGATGTAGTAGTCGCCGACGACGACGAGCACGGGCAGATCGTCGTCGAAGAGCTCGCGCCAGATCGGCGATGCGGCAACTGCGCCGTAGCCGGAACTCCCGGCGTTGCCGCCCGCGCCGACAAGGAAGCCGACGCCGGCGCCGAGCGCTACGAGCAGCAGTGCAACTACGGCCAGGCGCACGCGAGACAGGCCGACGTGCGCGACCGGCGGTTCGTCCGCCGGAGTCGTCTGCGCCGAGACTATCGTGACGCGATATTCGCCCTTGGGGATCGCGATCTGCAGCGTCTGGTCGCGGCCGTCGTTGCTGTAGTAGTGGTTGAGCTTCTGGCGCAGATTGTGAGCGTAAACGCGAACCATCGAGTCCTGGCTCGGATCGAACTCCGGACCCTTGCCGAACACCTCGGCGGCGATCTCAAGCTCCTTCGGAGTGCGGCCCTCGCCGGCGCAGGCCACGAGGAACTCGAGCAGTCGCACGTATGTGGCCGACCGGCCGAGCGCGCCGCGCGCAACGATCCTGTCGGCCTGTTCGCGTATGAGTGAATAGTCGTTCGTGGCGCTCACGGGAACAGCAATCCGCCTGCGGCGGTTTCAATGCGAATCAACAACGGTAGCCCATCTGCTGCCGTGCATAAAGTTGACCGGCAGCGCGGCTGCGGGTTCCGCCTGGCGACGGAAACCGCCGTTCGAAACACGCGTTCGCGACGATCGATGGTGATTTGCCCGTCAGTCGGACCCGGCTTCGAGACCCTCGCGCGTTTCGGCGATCGCGAAGTCGACGACCTTGCGCAGCGCCTGTTCGCGGGTGTCGCCCTCCAGCAGGCGTAGCCGGTACAGGTCGAGCTGACGATCGGCGCCGGAACCTTCGCTGATGATGGTCAGCGCACGGCGGATCTCGTTCTCGCAGCCCAGAGCCTGGGCATCGGGCACCAACTCCTCGATGAGTTCGGCCGTCTGGTCGTAGATGTCCGACCGCCCGCCGGCGTCGCGATTCGCAAGGAAAGCGAACACACCGTAGCGTTGCGCCATCCACCGATCCTCCTCGATGAGTTCGGTGAGCGGCTCCGCCGGCAACGCGCCCTCGCGGTCAAGCCGCATGAGCTTGCGGATCAGCGATGCATAGAGCGCGGCAATGCTCAACGCGCCCTCGATGCGCGTGCAGACATCGCAGATACGCAGCTCCACGGTGGGATACGGATGCGACGGTCGAATGTCCCACCACAGCTCGCTGCCGTCTTCGATGAAGTTCATGCGCTGGTATTCGGCGACGAGGTTTTCGTATTCCGCCCAGGATCCGAGCGGACCGGGCATGCCCGTGCGCGGCAGGTTTCCCATGACCGTGAGCCGGTAGGACTTGAAGCCGGTTTCGCGACCGGCGATGAACGGCGACGAGGCGGACAGCCCGTGGAGCATCGGCAGGTAGCGCCGCAGTGCCGTCATGACCCGGACGCGCGCATCCGCATCGCCGAAGCCGGCGTGGATGTGCATGCCGCCGACGACGAGACGGCGCACGGCTTCCTGGTAGGTGGCTGCAAACTTGTGGTAGCGATCGCGCGGCGTCGGCGCCTGGTCCTTCCAGGTCGCGAAGGGATGCATGGATGCGGCCATCACCCGGGCGCCATATTGCTCGGCCGCGTCGATCACGAGCCGCCGCGTCTCGCGCAAGGCCTCGCGCAGATCGCCGACCGAGCTGCATACACGGGTATTCGTCTCGATCTGGGAGCGCAGGAATTCGCGAACGATCTTGTGCGGTCCGCGGTTTTCCTCGCAAGCCTCGAAGATGCGGGCGTCCGGATCCGCGAGAAGGTCGCGCGTCTCGGGATCGACGAGGAAAAACTCCTCTTCGATGCCGAGCGTGACGGCGAAATCGTCGCTGTTCGCCGCGGGTGCAGGTCCGTTAGTCATGATTTCGTCTATCCGTCATTGGATCGCCTGTGCGGAGTTTACATGGCAGCCCTTTCGTTGGACCTGCTTTCACCGGAAATCGTTCGCATGTGCAACGACTGGCGGACCGTGACAAGGCCGCGCGGCCTGCCTGAATGTGACCCGCGCCGGTCACTGGCCGTTACTCGGGCAGTGCCAGGGCAACGAACTCGGCGCCGCGCTCTCCGGCTACGGATACGACGATGAACTGCCTGCCATCGATCATGTAGGTCATCGGCAGTCCGCCCACGGCCCCCGGCAGGTCGATCTCGGCAAGCACGTCGCCCGTCGCCTTGTCGTGAGCCCGGAACAGCGGCTGGGCGCCCCAGCCCGGCGCCGAGAACAGCAGGGTCTGTGTCACGAGCGTCGGCGGACGTGTCGGCGAGCCCGTTGGCGGAATGTCGAGGCCGGCAAGCGCCGGGTTGTTGGCCACGTCGTCCGGCGTCGGGCCGTTCGGAACCTGCCAGAGCAGCTCGCCTCGGTTCATGTCGATGGCCGTGATCCTGCCCCAGGGCGGTTTGACGAGCGGCAGGCCCTCGAGCCACGGCAGCTCGCCACCGCCGCCTTGTATGTATCGCATGTCGGAAAAGTCGGGCTCGGACTGGATCGCCATGACCCAGGCGTTCGTATACGAGCCGACGTAGAGAATGCCGGTCTCCGGATCGTATGCGCCGCCTTCCCAGTTCGCTCCGCCCGTGGCGCTCGGCAGCATCAGCGTGCCGCGCGTGCCGTCAGGCGCGTTGGCGAGCGACGGCGGCGTATAGATCGGGCCCATGCGGAACTGCGCCATGCCCGCGAGCGCCTCGGCGCGAAGTTCCGGCGTGAAGTCGATCAGGTCGTCCTCGCTGAAGCCCTGCCGGTCGAACGGCGGCGGCTTCGTCGGGAAGGGCTGCGTCAACGCGGTGCGCTCGCCGGGCACGTCCGACGGCCCCACCACCCGCTCCTCGATCGGCCAGACCGGCTCGCCGGTCTCGCGGTCGAAGGTGTACACCCAGGCCTGCTTCGTGATCTGCGCCACGGCCCTGATGTCCTCGCCGTCGACCGTGATGTCCATGAGAATCGGCGCGGTCGGATTGTCCCAGTCCCAGATGTCGTGGTGAATGAGCTGGTAGTGCCACGCGACCTCGCCGGTTCGCGCGTCGACGGCCACGAGGCTGTTGGCGTAGAGGTTGTCGCCGGGGCGGTGGCCGCCGTACATGTCGCCCGTCGGGATCTCGGTCGGCAGATAGACGAGGCCGAGTTCCTCGTCGGCCGCCATCGGCGCCCAGACCCCGGCATTGCCCGTGTATTCGGCGGAGCCTTCAAGCCAGGTCTCGTAGCCCGGCTCGCCGGGCTCGGGGATCGTGCGGAAGGTCCACAGCAGTTGGCCGCTGCGCACGTCGAAACCGCGCACGTCGCCCTTGAGATTCTCCCTTGACGGGGGCCGCATGCCGATCGCATGCGCGGGCCCCACGACGATGGTGTCGCCGACGATGATCGCGGGCGACGTGTTGCCGATGCTTGCCAGCTCGTTGATCTCGCCGCGCAGTCCCACAAACATGTCGACCATGCCGTTCTCGCCGAAGCCCGGCACCTGCCTGCCGGTTCCCGGATCGAGCGCGACGAGGTTGAAGCCCGGCGTCACCACGATGAGCCGCTCGGCGCCTTGCCCGTCCGACCAGTACGACAGACCGCGGCCCGAACTCCGGCGCGGCGCATTCTCGTAGCGTTCGCCTTCGTCGGGCCGCCAGACCCACAGGGTCTCGCCCGTGGCCGGATCGATCGCGACGACGTTGCGCGTCGTGCCGACCGTGGCGTAAAGCACGCCATTGACCATGAGCGGGGTCGTCTGGTTGCGCTGCTCGGGCCGCGGCCCGTAGTTGCCCGCGTACCAGCGCCACGCGACGCGAAGATCGCCAACATTGTCGCGATCGATCTGGGCAAGCGGCGAATAACGTTGCGCGGCGAGGTTGGCGCGGTATTCCGGCCACTCGAAGTACCCGGCCTGCGAGGCCTCCCCGGCTGATGCGTCTGCAGCACCCGCTGCAGCGGGCGCGGCTGCATCGGCTTGCGCCCCGTCGGCGTCACCGACATCGGCGCCATCGCGGCCTTCCGGCGCGGGTGCGCATCCGGCGGCAAACAAGACGAGGCAAATCGGAGGCAGTCTCGATGCAAGCTTCATCGTCGGCACTCGATCAATATGGCGTGGCCGGCCGGAGTCGCCATTCTAAGCCCAACAGCGAGCTTGTGTACCACCTGAACGAACGCGGCTTTGTCACAGGCAGATTCCGTGATCGGGAACCACCATTGCAGTCGAGCGGGGAGAACGAACACGGCTTCGTCGCGGGCGCATTCCGTAGTCCGGAACGTGCTTCGCAGTCGAGCGGGGAGCCACCGCCGCAGCAATTGGCCGAAGCGGCGGCTCAATAGCGCCGCTCGCCCCGTCCAGGTTTGCATGGAACCAACGTTCCTTGCGCGTCAGCGCAGCGAGCCCGCCGCGACAACGCCTAAAGATCTTCGGGCAACACGATGCCGAGCTTGGTGCGCTCGCTGCGCCACAGTTCCAGCAATTCGGCGCGCTTGCGAGGATTGGACAGCGACAGGTCGATCGCCTCACCGGGATCCTCGGCCAGGTTGTGGAGCGTGAAATAACGCTCGTCGAACGGCTGCTCGAGCGAAAGCAGCTTCCAGTCCCCCTGGCGGACCGAGGCGTACTGCCGATGGGTGAAGACCGTAACGTAATCGTCGTCATGCACGGCGTCTGCGCGGCCCGACAAGTACGGCCACGCGGACTCGCCGAGCATCGGTGCCTTGTCGGCGGGATAGCTTGCGCCGGCAAGCTCAAGCAGCGTCGGCGCGAGGTCCATGACCGTCAGATAGACGTCGGAATACTCCTCGCGCGGCATCACGCCCGGCCCCTTCATGAGCATCGAGGTCACGACACCGCCTTCGCTCGGAAAACCCTTGTAGAGCTTGAACGGTGCGGATCCGGCCTCGGCCCACGGTGCGCCGTACGACAGGAAGTTGCCGCGCATGCCGGCGCGCTCGTACGACGCGTCGTAGTGCGCCTGTATGTAATCGACGTACAGCCCGGAATAGTAGAAGTCTTCGGGCGCCGGACCGTTGTCGGAAAGGAACACGATCAGCGTGTCGTCGTACAGCTCGTTCGCGCGCAGGTAGTCGAACAGGCGGCCGACGTGGCGGTCGAGATTGTCGAGCATCGCCGCGTAGAGCTCCATCTCGCGCGACTCCATGCGCTGCTCGTCGGGGCTCAGTTCGTCGAACGGGCGGGTCGCCGGGTTGCGCGGCGGCAGACGCGAGTCGGCGGGAATGATGCCGGCAGCCTTGAGCGACTCGAACCGCAGCTCGCGCAGGCGATCGTAGCCCATGTCGTACTGACCCCGGTAGAGGTCGAGATCCTCGTCCGGCACCTGCAGCGGCCAGTGTGGCGAGGTGTAGGCTGCGATCATGAAGAACGGCTGCTCGCTGTCCCGGTCTTCCTCGAGGAAGGAGATGAGCTTGTCAGTGTAGAACTCGGTCGAGTATTCGCCTTCAGGCCAGCCCGTCTCCGTATCGTCCTCGAAATACTTCGGATCCGTGGTCAGTCGAAGCCCCGTGTCGTCGAAGTGATTGCCCGAACCGCGCTTGAGCGCGAATGAGCGCTCGAAACCAGCCGCGTGGGGCGAGTATTCGAGCGTCGTGCCAAGATGCCACTTGCCGGCCAGATACGTGCGGTAGCCCGCGTCCCCGAGCAGCCGCGGCAACAGGGCGACGCGGTCGGACAGGCGGTTCTCGTAGCCGGCGAGCCCCGGAATCACGGGTCCTGCGAAGCTGCCCTGGCGGGCGAGTCCGGCAATCGTGTTGTTGTTGCCGGTGAGCAGCATCGCTCGCGTCGTCGCACAGAGCGGGGATGCGTGAAACTGCGTGAACAGGATGCCGCCGTCGGCGAGCGAGTCGATGTTGGGGGTGCGGATGTCGCTACCGTAGATGCCGAGATCGCCATAGCCCATGTCGTCGGCGATGATGAGCAGGATGTTCGGACGATCGTCCTGGGCGTGGGCCTGCGACAGAACGAGCCCCGTCAGCACGAGCCCCGAAACGCGGCGAAGTGTTCGTAGCAGCATCGGCGAAGCTTAGCGGCAAACATTCCGGCACGACAACATGCTTTGACCGTGTCCGGCGTGAGCGGCACAATCGCTCGCGACTCGGCTACGTCGGAGAACTTCCCGTCATGAACTCCTCTGTACTGACTCCAGGGCGCCGCGACCTGCTTCGGACCGCCGTCATGGCTGGCGCCGCGGGTTCGGCACGGCTCGCCCTGCCCGGCCTCGCGCTCCTGTCGGGTGTTGGCGCACGCGCCCAGGACGCCGCCACGAAACTCGTGCTTCTCGGCACCCAGGGCGGCCCGAACTTCAACACCGAGCGCGGCGAGAGCGCGAACGCCGTCGTCGTCGAAGGCGAGACCTATCTCGTCGATTGCGGCTACGGCACGCTCATGGCATTGCGGCGCGCGGGGCTCATCTATCGCGATCTCGCCGCCACGTTCCTCACGCACCTTCACGACGATCACAGCGGCGACATCGCGGCGCTGTTGAGTCACCAATGGAGCGACGGCCGCATCGTGCCGATGTCGGTGTACGGTCCGTTCGGTACCGAACGGATGGTCGAGGCCGCCATAGCGTTCAGCGAGGCGAACACCAGAATCCGCATAATCGACGAGGATCGGACCGTCCAACCGGTAGACATTTTTTCGGGCATGGATGTCGAAGCGACGCCGGAGCCGGCGGAGGTCTACAACGACGACAAGGTCGTCGTGAGTTCGGTCGAAAACACGCATTTTCCGGAAAGCTCCAAGCGCGAGATGCCCTACCGCTCCTTGTCCTACCGGCTCGACAGCGCCGATCGATCGATCGTGTTCTCCGGCGACACGGCCTACTCGGAGGGTCTCATCGATCTCGCACGCGGCGCCGATGTGCTCGTCTGCGAGGCAATGCAAGTCGCGGCAATGCGTGAAGCGTTCGAAGGCATGGTCGCGGCCGGCGCCTATGCCGACAACGCCGAGGGGATCTGGGCGCACATCGTCGGCACGCACACGACCACCGAGGAGGCGGGCCAGATGGCTGCCGCAGCCGGCGTCGGAACGCTGGTGCTGAGCCATCTCGTCCCCGGTGCACTCGGCGACCTCGACGACGAGGCCTACATCGCCGGCGTGCGCCGCCACTTCGACGGCGAGGTCATCGTCGGCCGCGACCAGATGGTGATCTGAAGCGCGCCTGTGCGCTGCCGCCGTTACAGGGCGGGACACGGCGCGCGCACTGAACGCAGCGCCGCGCGGCTCGGCCCCGTGCGGGGTCGAACCGAATCGCGGTACAAACGCTACTGCGGCGCGATGCGAAACTCGCTGAGATCCGGCGGCACGACGCGCCGCTCGATGGGCGTGTCGAGCTGCGGAATCCAGTCGTAGGGCAGCCGGTAGGCGCGGTAGACCGCGTTCGACAGCGCTTCGCGTTCGACGAAGTACGGGCTCACGTACTCCCAGACGATGTCGCCGTCGGGCGTGACCTCGAAGAGGCGGCCGTCGGCGCCTTCGATGATCAGGGTGTTGCCGTTCTCGAGGCGTTGCGCGTTGCTGATGTAGTGGCTGTAAAACTTGAAGGCTTCGCGTCCCGCCATCGAGTAGGACCAGACGACCTCAAGCGTCACCGGGTCGATCTCGAGCACTCTGGAGTTCGCCCGGATGATATTGCCGGGGCCCACGGCGCCCTCGACGTTGTTCGATCCCCAGCCGGCGTTTGCACCGTTGTCGAAGACGAGCAGGTTGCCGGCGCCCGGCAGGCCCTTCGGGATGAGGTGGGGGTTGTGCTGGCCCTGCACCTGGCCGATCTCCCGGCCGCCCTCAGTTTCGCTGTAGTCCGGGCCGAGCCGCCAGGGGATCGATCCGTCGCGCGCGATGATCGCCGTCAGGTTCGCGTAGCGCGAACTGATGATGATGTTGTCGGGATGGAACCGTTCATCGCCGGCATCGTACATGCGGTTCGGGCCGAGCCAGGTCGCAGAGTTCACGTGCATCCAGTCGAAGCCGCGCGTGGAATTGCCGAGATCGCGCTCTTCGAGCAGCAGTTCCCGCGCGCGGTCTGAGAAGCCGAGTTCGTCGATGTGCTCGCCGAAATTCCAATCCCAGAGAATCTCGCCGTCGGCGGAAATCTCGATGATCCGGTCGTCCTCGAGCACGTTCGGGGACACGTTCGGCAAGGTGTGATTCATGTGGACGAGCACGAGCGTGCGGCCGCCCTCGGCGACCGTCGCGTGCTCGGGCGAGTAGTAGCCGGCATGCAGGCCTTCGCGCTGCCAGTCGTGGTGCTGGCGGGCCGTCCAGATCGTCTCGCCGTCGGGTGCGGGGACCTGCTCGAGCCGGTCGAACTGCCACACGACATTGCCTTCGAAGTCCATCTGAATGAGTGCGTTCGACTCCTGGTGCGGGGGACGCGTCGGACCGGCAGCCAGGACGTAGCCGCCAGGCAGGATGCGTGCCGGACCACCGGCACCGCCGTGATAGCCCTCCCAGTGCTTGACCGTGTTGCCGTTCATGTCGACGACGATCGCGCCGACTTCCTCCGGCGCGATGAAGACCGTGTAGCCGTTCCACGCTCGATCCGGGTCGTAGATCGTCGTGCCGGTCGGATATACCGAGGGTACGGCGTAAACGGCCGCGGCCAGCGCGGTTGCCGTCAGGCCGGCGGCCCAAGGCGCTATCGACCGTCGTGTGCGCGTCGTCATGATCGGGTCTCCCTGAAGTCTGTTCGTTCTTTGGCTTCTTGCGCGAGCGGCAGGAAGTGTAACCCACAACATCTGCACCTGCGCCTATACTCACGACCGATAAAGGGCCACGCTCCGCCAGCGGAGCAGGATGGAGAAACACCATGCATCACACGAAAAAGGTACTTGTCGTTATGGCCGGCCTCGGGACGCTCGCTGTCGCGGCGCTGTCGGGCACGACACACGCGCAGGAGCAGCCACGCGCACTCGTCGAGCGGGCCGCCGAAGCCATGGGCGGACTTGAGCGCCTGCAGGAACTCGACAACTTCGTGGTCACGGGATTCGGCCAGTACCTGTACCAGAACGGTGGCGGCAATCTCTCGCCGCATCCGCGCGCGCCTGTGAAGTGGCGGGCGGCCGTTGCGGCCGAGCGCAGCTTCGATCTCGCGAACGAGCGTGCCGTGAACCGAGACCGGCGCGGCCTCCTGTTTCCGTTCGCAAACGAGCGCGGCCATTCCTGGAATGAGACGAGCACTCTGCAGACAGGCGTCGCGATGCTAGACCACCCGCTGCCGGCCGTCCTCGAGGCGCTCGACCCGGAAACCGGGTTCGGACCGGTGCACGTTGAGGACGGGCTGCTCGTGGTCGAGTTCACGATCGAATCGGGTGACACCTTGTGGATGGCGATCGATCCGACGACGGACCTGCCGGCCTGGGTGCGCTGGATCTCCGGCAGCACGACGCTTGGCGACGTGACGAACACCGCCTGGTTCACGGGCTACCTGCCGTTCGACGGCGTCAGGCTGCCCGTCGGGATCACACACATCGTCGACTGGCGCGACGCGACGATGAGCTACTTCAACGTGGATTCCTACCGTATTGACGTCGACGATCCCGGACCGTTCCCCGAGCAGGCGGGCGCGCCGGGTTTTGGCGGACAGGATGCCGAAGCGCAGGCGACGGAGATCGCCGAGGGCGTCTGGGACGTTCGTTACGGCAATAACGGCGGCGGCGTCATCGAGTTCGAGGATCACCTGACGATGTTCGAAGCGTACGGCAACGAAACGGCCACGCTCGCACGAATAGATCTTGCCAACACGCTCGTGCCCGGCAAGGAAGTCACGGAGGTCATCGTCTCGCACCATCACTTCGACCACAGCGGCGGCGTGCGGGCAGCAGTGTCGCGCGGACTCACGATCATCGCGCAGCGCGGCAACGAGGGCATTTTTCGCGAGATGACCTCGCGTCCGGCACCGAACTTCCCCGATGCGCTGGCGCTCAATCCGCAGCCGCTCAAGTTCATGCCCGTCGACGAGCATCTCATCCTCGAGGACCAAACGATGCGCGTTGACGTTTATCACGCCGTCGGGCACCTGCACATGGCGAACGCGGTCTTCGCTTACGTGCCGGAGCACCGGATCTTCCTCGAAGGCGATTTCACGACCTGGAACTGGACCTGGCACTGGTGGGGCGGCGCCTACCTCGACAGCGTCGAACGCTACGGCCTCGACCCCGCGATCAACATCCCGGTCCACGGGATCGTCACGACGTTCGACGAGACGATCGCGGCGATCGAGGAACAGGTGGAACGGGCGCGAGCGTTCTGCGAGAGCAACGTCGCCTCGGGCATCTACATGGCAGGCTGCCCGGCGAAGTACTCCCGCGACACGATCGATCAGGGTGACTGATGAAGGCCGTTCTCATGGACGGCTTCGGCGGCGCGGACGTGCTCTACGTCGGCGAAGCCGACAAACCCGAACCGGGCGAAGACCAGGTGCTCATCGAGGTCGCGGCGACCTCGGTCAACCGGCCCGACATCGTGCAGCGGCTCGGCAACTATCCGCCGCCGCCCGGCGAGTCGCACATTCTCGGGCTTGAAGTCGCCGGCACCGTCGCCAACATCGGGCCGGGCGTCGAAGCGCCAGCCGTCGGGGAGCGCGTGATCGCCCTCGTCGGTGGCGGCGGCTATGCCGAATACGCGACCGCCCACGCCAACCACGTCATGCGCATACCCGACACCATGACATTCGAGCAGGCGGCGTGCATCTGCGAGACCTGCATCACGGCGTATCTGAATCTCTTCATGATCGCGGGACTGGCCGACGGCGAGACCGTGCTACTGCACGGCGGGGGCGGTGGAGTCAACACCGCGGGGCTGCAGCTTTGCAAGGCGCTGGTTCCGGCCAGCCGGGTCATCGTGACGGCATCGCCGGGCAAGGTCGAGAGAGTCAGGAAACTCGGCGCGGACCTCGTGATCGACTACCAGTCGGAGGACTTCGCCGCCGCCGTCCACGCCTACACGAAAAAAGCCGGCGCCGATGTCATTCTCGATCACATCGGCGGTCCCTATCTCGAAGGCAACCTCCGGTCGCTCGGCGTCGGCGGCCGCCTCGTGCTCATTGGCGTCATGGGCGGACCGAAGGCCGAATTCAACCTCGCGAGGCTCATGGTCAAGCGCCAGCGGATCATCGGCTCGGTATTGAGGCCGCGCTCGACCGCGGAGAAGGCCGCCATCATCGAGGAGTTCGATCGGGTCGTCATGCCGCTCTTCGCGACCGAACGTATCGCGCCGCTGATTCACGAGATCTACCCCGTCGAGCGGGTTGCCGACGCACACCGGGCCATGGAGTCGAGCAGCCACTTCGGCAAGCTCGTGCTTGCATTCTGAATACGCCGGTGGCCTGGCCACAGCAGCATGCAGGCACCACCGCTGCAACACGGAACTTGCAGCCGCGCAGCGACCGGCGCGTGGCACGGCCTGAGGGCGGCGGCCTGAACACCCCCGATCCAGGGAACCGGCCCGGTGGCGGGGGCGAGTTCACAGCGATTGCTGCAGTCTCTCGCGCCAGGACAGCGGAGGGCCGGCGCCGCCGTCTATCGCACCGGAACACCGCCGAGACGGCGCATTGCCGACGTTGGAACCGTGGTATACCGTATACCGCCGCGCAAGCAACGACGTCGAAACCATCGAGCGAAAACGCGCCACATTCAGCGAACGCCACAGGCCGGGCCATGCGCGGCCCTGCCTGGCGTGCCGACAACTGCATCGATCATTCGGAGCGACTCCATGACAATCCCTGCACGACAACTGAAGACGACGACCGCCGAAGACACGCTGGCGAGGAAGAGCACCGACGCCGACGTCGTCTCCGGCGGTCACCTCGTGGCACAGGCGCTGGCCAATGAGGGCGTCGACACGGTATTCACGCTCTGCGGCGGGCACATCATCGATACCTACGACGGCTGTATCGACCACGACATCAGGATCATCGACGTGCGCCACGAGCAGGTGGCCGCGCACGCGGCCGACGGCTACGCGCGCCAGACCGGCGGCCTCGGCTGCGTGATCACGACGGCGGGACCGGGCTTCACCAACGCGCTCACGGGCATAGCGACGGCGTTCCGCTCCGAAAGCCCGGTGCTTCATATCGGCGGACAGGGCGCACTGTCCCAGCACAAGATGGGCTCGCTGCAGGACCTGCCGCATGTCGACATCGCGGCGCCGATCACGAAGTTCTCGGCGGGCGTGCGTTCGACGGAACGCATCGCCGACATGGTCGCAATGGCGGCTCGCGAATGCTTCGCCGGTGCTCCGGGTCCGAGCTATCTCGAGATTCCGCGGGACATTCTGGACCGCGAGGTCCCCGTCGGCGACGTCACGATCCCCGAGCCCGGCAGCTACCGCGCCTCGACGAAGTCGCTCGGCGATCCGGACGATGTCGAGAAGCTCGCGCGGCTGCTCGTCGAATCTGACCGGCCCGCGATCCTGCTCGGCGCTCAGGTCTGGATGTCCCGAGGCCATGAGCAGGCGCTGGATCTCGTCAGGACGCTCAACATTCCCGCTTACATGAACGGCGCCTCGCGCGGACTCCTGCCCCCGGGCGATCCACACTACTTCCACCGCACGCGCGGCGACGCGTTCAAGCAGGCCGATGTCATCGTCATCGTCGGCACGCCGTTCGACTTCCGCATGGGTTACGGAAAGCGCCTGCGCGACGACGCAACCATCGTCCACATCGACCTCGACTACCGCACGGTCGCGAAGAACCGCGACATCTCGCTCGGCCTCGTCGGCGATCCCGGCGTGATCCTCGGCGCCGTCTGCAACGCGGCGACGGCCGGCGGCGACAACGGTGCGACACGCCGCAAGGCCTGGCTGGAGCATCTCAGGGCCATCGAGGTGCAGAAGACCGAGCGGCTCATGCCGCTGTTCCTCTCCGACGCCGAACCGATCCACCCCTACCGCGTCGCCTGGGAGCTCAATGAGTTCCTGACCGAGGACACCGTCTACATCGGCGACGGCGGCGATGTCGTGACGATCAGCGCCCAGGCCGTGCAGCCGCGCGCACCCGGCAACTGGATGGATCCCGGCGCACTCGGCGGGCTCGGCGTCGGCACGGGCTTCGCTATGGCGACCAAGCTCGCGCATCCGAACAAGGAAGTGCTCTGCTACTACGGCGACGGCTCCTTCGGCATGACGGCGTTCGACATGGAGACGGCCAACCGCTTCGGCGCGCCGTATATCGCGGTGATCGGCAACAACTCCGCGATGAACCAGATCCGCTACGGTCAGCTCGCGAAGTACGGCGAAGAGCGCGGCAATGTCGGCAACCTGCTCGGCGACGTGCCGTTCTCGAAGTTCGCCGAAATGCTTGGCGGCTACGGCGAGGAGGTGCGCGACCCGAAACAGATTGCAGCGGCACTGCGGCGCGCGCGCGAGTCCGTGAACGGCACGGGCAAGTCGGCGGTGATCAATATCTGGATCGATCCGAGCGAATGGGCGCCCGGCACGAAACGCCAGACCATGTACAAGTAATCGTGGACAGGACAGCTGTCGTACATTCCCGCCACGCGCGCATCTACCTGCGCCTGCGTCAGCCGTACCATCTGCCGTACTAGTAATCGCGGAGCATCCGAGTCATGGACAAAGCACTGTCGGGCATCCGAATCCTCGACATGACGCACGTGCAGGCGGGGCCGACGTCGAGCCAGCTCATGGGCTTTCTCGGCGCCGACGTCATCAAGCTCGAGTCGCCGGCAGGCGACGCGACGCGCAAGCAGCTTCGCGACATTCCCGACGCCGACAGCCTCTATTTCACGATGCTGAACTGCAACAAGCGTTCGATCACCGTGAACCTCAAGAACGAGCAGGGCAAGGCCGTCTTCAGGAAGCTGCTTCAGATCTGCGATGTCGTCATGGAGAACTTCGGCCCGGGCGTGCTGAACCGGCTCGGCTTCGGCTGGGAAACGATCCACGAGATCAACCCGCGCATCGTCATGGCCTCGATCAAGGGCTTCGGCACCGAAGGGCCCTATGCCGCGTTCAAGGCCTACGAGAACGTCGCGCAGGCCATGGGCGGCGCGATGAGCACGACGGGTGTGCCGGAAGGCCCGCCGTACGCGACGGGCGCGCAGATCGGCGACTCGGGCACGGGCGTGCACCTCATGGCCGGCATTCTCGCGGCGCTCCTGCAACGCGAGCGCACGGGGCCGCGGCCAATACGTCGAGTGCGCAATGATGGACTGCGTCATGAACCTCACGCGCGTGAAGTGGCGCGACCACCAGCGCATCGAACGCGGCCCGCTGCCCGAATACTCGCTGCAGGAGTTTGAGTCGTTCACGCCGCGCGCCGGCAACGATTCCGGCGGCGGCCAGCTCGGCAACGCAGTCAAGTGCAAGCCCGGCGGACCGAACGACTATCTCTACGTCGTCGTCCAGGAACGTGTCTGGAACGCGCTCGCGAAGCGCATCGGCGGCGATGCGCTTGCCGCGGACCCGCGTTTCGACGACATCGACGTCAGGCGCAAGAACCAGGCCGAGATGTGGCAGATGCTCGAGGACTATGCCTCGAGCTACACGAAGCGCGAATTCATGGCGATCCTCAACGAAATCGACGTGCCCTGCGGCCCGATCATGAGCACCGAGGATCTTTACGACGACGAACACGTCAAGCTCCGGGAGATGATGGTCGAACTCGATCACCCGGAGCGCGGCAAGTGGGTCAACCTCGGCTGTCCGATCAAGCTGTCGGACTCACCCGTGGACGTGAAGCGCTCGCCGCTGCTCGGCGAACACACCGACGAAATCCTGAGCAAGGTTCTCGGCTACTCGGATGATGAAATCGGAAGCCTCAAGGAAGCCGGCGCGTTTACGCGTCAGGTGCCTGCGGCGTAGGAACTCGCAAGAGCGAAGACTCGTCGTCGCTGTCCATTCCGTTCGAGGCGCGAAGGGGGAAATCGTGAAAAAACTGCTTGGCTTACTGGCTCTGCTCCCGATCGTGGCGACGGCGCAATCCGATTTCGAATGGGCGTACCAGGTCTTCGAGGAACAGCTCCACGAGATCGACGAAAACGCGCCGAGGACCGTGCCCGGCAGCGAGCGCAGCTACACGCAGGTCGAGATCGACGATCTCTTCAATCCGCCAGACTGGTTTCCCGAGGACCATGCGCCGCTGCCCGAAGTCGTGGCGCGCGGCGCCGGCGAGGAAGTGCGCGCCTGCGCCTCCTGCCACCTGCCCTCCGGCATGGGGCACCCCGAGTCGTCGCAGCTCGCGGGCTTGCCCGTCAGTTACTTCATGCGCCAAATGGCCGACTTCAGGAGCGGAGCCAGAGTCGACCGTTTCTGGATGAACGGCATTGGCGAAGCGATTTCCGATGAAGACGCCCTCGCGGCTGCCGAGTACTACGCGGCAATCGAGCCGATCGACTGGGTCGTGGATGTGATCGAGAGCGACACCGTGCCCAGAAGCTACGTCGGCGACGGGCGCATGCGGTTCCGCCATCCCGACGGCGGCAGCGAACCGCTCGGCAATCGCATTCTCGAATTTCCGGAGGACCGCGAACTCGCCACGGCCAGACATCCCTACTCGGGATTCGTGGCTTATGCACCGGTCGGCAGTGTCGCGAGGGGCGAGGAGCTTGCGAGGACCGGCGGCGACGGCAGAACGATCCAGTGCGCGATCTGCCACGGGCAGGACCTGACGGGTCTGGCCGACATTCCGGCAATTGCAGGAGCGTCACCGATCTACACGGTGCGTCAGCTCAATGACATGAAGTCCGGAGTTCGCGCGGGGCCGATGGCCGCGCTCATGGCCGCGACGGTCGCCAACCTCACCGATGAGGATATCGTCGCGCTTGCGGCCTATCTGGCTACGCTCGATCCTTGAGCGGCGCGCACACCGCCCATAAGCGAAGCAGCCGTTGTCGGCGCCGAACCCGTGGGGTCAGGTCCCGGTGAAAAGGTTCGCGCAAGATGGATGCGCTTGGCGGTCGGTCTTGACTAACGTGCGACGCACGTTGCTCCGGATGCGTGATCGCTGGCATAGACCGGGCAAAATACGCCATGGATCAGTCCACCCAGATCCTCGTCGCATTCGTTCCTGTCGCCGTAGTAACCGCCCAACCAGGCCAGCATGCAATGGTAGTACACACGGAAAAGGATCCGCACCATGGTCTGCGGGCAGGTTTTTTCGCTCAAAACCCCCTTCTCCTGGGAGTTCACGACGATCCTTTGTAACTGCCTTTCGATCGCGTAAACAATTTCGCGCAGGTCGTCGCGTCTGTCGGGATTCGCCACGAACGTGAGCACTTTCATCAGCTCACGCGAGAGCTCGATGTCTCGCCCGTGATAGTCGAGCAGCGCATCGAACAACGCCATGACCTGCTCTTCTACCGGGCGGGGGTCATCGGCACTCACCGACGTTCCATCGATGACCGCGATGAACTCTTCGTAAAAGACCATCAGCAAGAGGTCTTCTTTCGTTTTCGCATACAGGAACAGCGTGCCGCTTGCGACCTGCGCGGCGTGCGCGATCTGCTGCGTTGTCGTCCCCTTGTACCCCTGGGCGTAGAAGAGTGCCCTCGACGCCGTGACGATCCTGTCGAGTTTTTGTTGCTTGTTTCGTTCCCTGCGACCTATCGCGGGCGCGGAAGTACTGTCAGACATCTATACCAACCTACGTGCGCGCAGCAGGCATTGTAACCTCCCGACGTTCGATTCGTACTGCCTCCGGTCACTGAAAAACTCTCACGGGCCACCGACTCCGTGCCGTATATCGCGAGCGTCGCGGCAAAACCGGGCTCCGAGAGACAGTCGAGCGGCGTATCGGCGGCGTGCGCGTCGATCGTGACTCGGCTCTGGCCGTCGGCCGTGAACGCGACCGACTCCGCCGTGAGTGTCCCGGTATCCGAATCTCAGTGGCCGGGCAGATAGCCGCCGAACAGCGTCTGCGGCCAGCCAGCAGCGGAGACGACATGGTCGCGTGACTCAGTGACAAGCCTTTCGACGCGGTCGAGATCGACATCCGTGAGCGCGCCCATCCACTTCCTCACGACGCCCGCGATGAAAACCGTGTCGACGTTGCTCGTATCCATGCCGAGCACGACGGCACCGTAGGCGTTGTTGACGGGCATCACGTTGATCGCGTCCTTGCGCAACAGGATGACGTCGGCCCTGCTTGCCGGGCGTGAGGCTGCCGATCCTCGACCCGAGCGCGTTGTCGATGGCGCCCTGGATCGTCGCGAACTCGACCACGTCCTGGACGCTGATGAGTTCGGGTGCTTCGGCGTCGCCGTCACGACGACGCGCCAGTGCCTGCATGCGCTGCAGCGTAAACACCGACTGCATCTGCGTGAAGAAATCGCCGGGCATCTCGGTCTCGACGTCCGTGCTCAGACTTGGCCGGATGCCGTGGTCGAGCGCCTGCTGGATCGGCGGTATGCCGTGGCCCATCTCCATCTCGATGGGCGCGGCGATCGAAATGTGCCCGCCGGTATCGACGACGAGCTGCCATTCCTCTTCAGTCAGGTTCGGCGCGTGGATGTACGTGACATCCGGTCCCATGGCGTCGGCGAGCGGCAACAACTGCCCGCTGCCGTTCACGTGCAGCGTGATGGGGGCGCCGACCTCGCGAGCGACGGCCCAGTGCGCCGTGTTCGTGCCCGCCGCCATCGCAAGCGTGAGCAACTGATCGTCGGACGAGAAACGTTCCGCCCTGAGCCTGCGGATGTCGTCGGGAAAGCGATTCTCGGGGCCGGCTGCCCCGCCCCCGTACGCGTAAACGCTGCGCAGTCCCGACTCTGCGAGACCGTCGATCGCGGCGTCGGTGTGCTCGGGGCTGTTGCCGATGTGGGACCAGTCGAGCACGGTCGTGACGCCCGCGTTGATCGCGCCGAGCGCGATGACGAGATCGCCGATGTAGGCGTCTTCGGGACGAAACACGCTGCGGGCCGAGCCTGTAATGTCGCGCCCGTAGTCGCTCAGGAGCCCGTTGGGCAGGATGTTCCGGAGCTGACCCTGCCACATGTGGCGGTGCGTATCGACGAAGCCCGGCATCGCGATCATGTTTGACGCGTCGATGGCCTCGGCCGGGGTCTCAAGACCGGGACCGACGGCAGCGATCTGCTCGCCTTCAATCAGGATGTCCGCCGACTCGAAGTCGCCGACGTCGGAATCCATCGAGATCACGGTCGCGCCGCGAAGGACGACGCTGTCGCCACTCGGCGGCGGAGCGACGGCCGGAACGTCGCTCGGCACCGCGGCCGGCCGGCAGCCGAAGAGCCCGGCGCCGGCCGAAGCGGCCGCGAGCGCGGCGGCCCCGGACAGGACATTGCGGCGGGTAACGGCTTCGTGGTCTAACTCTCGCGAACGAGCGGGACTCGAGGATTGGTCACGTTTGGCCATATCGCCGTCCTTACCGTAAGGTTCTGTTTGTCCGGTCAGGTTACAACAAAAGTTTCGGTCCTGATGGGCGAAGGGTGACGCGCGTGATCCGTGAACGAGGCGAGCAACGTTGTCTCGAATCGCGGGCGAGCTACCATGTCCGAAGAAGGGAGAGACAATGAACGACAAGGCACTCGCCTATACGCTCTTCAGGGTATTCATGGCCATCAACATGTTCTGGCACGGGGCCATTCGCCTCGGCCCGGCCTACAGCGCCTTCGTCGAGGCAACTCAGGCGCAGTTTGCCGAGACCTGGCTGCCGATGTGGCTCGTGACGCTCGAAGCGCGGCTGATCCCCGGCGTCGAAGTCGCGGTTGGCGTGTTGCTGCTCGTCGGCTACAAGACGCGCTGGGCCATCGCCGCCGCGATGATCCTCATGTACACACTCGTGTTCGGGATGATCATCCTGCAGAACTGGGAGATCGTCGCCCGGCACCTGATCTATGCGCTGAGCTTCTACGTGCTGCTGCACAACATCGAGTTCAACGCGCATTCGCTCGACCGACGACTCTGAGCACAGATGACCATGAGTCGGGAGGCCAAGGACACCCTGCGGGAGGAGCACGGTTTCTCGGGCGGCGTTAGCGGCAAGCACCATGACGCTTGCCGCCAAGGCACGAACGTGGTGCTGTTGGAGCGGGACGTGGCCGAGGTTTTCAGGGACTTCGCGGCAGTGAACCGGGCGTAGAGGTTTACAACGCGCCGCTTTCGGGCAGTAACGAGACGCCTTCCTGCCCGAGCAGTCGGTTGAGTTCGGTTCACAACGCGCTACGTTCGGACAGTAACGAGACCATCCTGCCAAGTTGCTCTTGACGAGGCACGGCGGCATATTGGCGGGAACGATCCGGTGTTCCCAGGGATTCAGAATCATGCGAAAGACGAACGCCTCGGCCCTTCTTGCTGCCTTGCTGTCGATGACCTGCGCGCCGTTGTTCGCGCAGCTCGTGACGACCGGCCCGGTTACCAACGGCCATCATCACTTCATCGTGAGCGACGTGGACGAACAACTGCGGTTCTGGGTCGATACGCTTGGCGGCACGGCAGATACCCTCGGCGCCGACCCCGGTCTGACCATCGTCAAGTTTCCGGACGCGCTGGTTGCGCTGCGCGAAGGAACTCCGTCCGACGGGATGGTCGGCAGCTCGGTCGACCACGTTGCCTTCACCGTGCCGAATCTGCGCGAGATGGTCGACCGCCTGGTCGCGGCCGGCCATGAGATGGTTACGGCGGGTACTGCACCGCCCGGGATCGAGGTGGTGGACGGTATCGCCAGGATCGACGAGGGACCCGTAGCGGGTTTCGCGCATGTCCTCGGCCCTGGCGGCATCAAGGTCGAACTCCTCGAAATCAACGCTCAGCAGCAAGCGATCGTCAGTCATCACATCCATTTCTACGGCGCAGATCCCGAACGGATGCGGGACTGGTACGTCGACATATTCGGTGCGCAGCCGCAACCAGGCCCGTTGCCCACGATATTCACCGCGGCACTGCCCGGGCTCGCGCTCAACTTCACACGCTACGACGACCCGCTGAGCGGCACGCAAGGCCGGGCGCTGGATCACATCGGCTTTGAAGTCGACGATCTCGAAGCGTTTTGCGCGGAGCTCGAGAGCAGAGGCATCGAATTCGACGTCACTTACCGCATGGTCGACGAAATCGATACGGCGCTCGCTTTCCTGACCGATCCCTGGGGAACCTACATCGAACTCACGGAGGGACTGGACAACATCCAATAGTCCGGGGCCATTGATCCGGGCGGAAATTGCAGAGCGAACTCGGCGGCTTTGGCGACACTACGATCAATCGGCGGTTAGTCTCCAACCTTGACGACACCACGACCAATTGGCGGCTAGTCCCCAGCCCTGACAACACCACGGCCAATGCTCAGTTTGTCTCGATGAGTGAAAAGGAATCGGATGACCACTCGGCGTGAACTGTTGACCATTCCCCTGGCGGCGATGCTGCCCCGCCTGCTTCAGGCGCAGATCGAGACGAGCGGCCGCATGATGCTCGCCATTCATCAGAACACTTCCGCCGCGGCCGGCTACCGCGGGTCGCTCGAAGGCTGGGCGCGGGCCGGGATTCGGTATGTGGAACTCAGCGACCGGCTGCTCGATGAATTCCTCGCGGGCGACACGCTCGCTGGCGCGCGGCAGATCCTCACCGATAACGGCCTGACGCCGGTCTCCGCTGCCGCTGTGCTGCCGGACATCTGGATTTACGGACCGGCACGGGCGGAATCGCTCGAAACCTGGCGGCGCAGATGCGGGCAATTCGCCGAACTCGGGCTTGAACGGATCTACGCGCCTTCGATCACGCAGCGTGCGGTCACGCAGGACGACTACGCCACGACACCCGATGCGATACACGAGGTCGGCGAAATCACCGCCGAGTTCGGCCTGACGGCGATGATCGAGTTCACCCGAACGTCTTCGCACCTGGCGACGCTGCCGACGGCACTGTCGGCGGTTCGCGAGGCCGATCATCCGAACGTCGCGCCCATGCTGGACTTCTTCCACTTCTGGTCCGGCCTCAACAAGTTCGAGGATCTCGATCTGCTCGAGCCCGGCGAGCTTCGACACGCTCACTTCCAGGATCTCGCTCCCGGACCTCGCGAGCTCATCAACAACGATTCAAGAATCATTCCGGGCGACGGCATCGCACCGGTTGAACGAATCATCGGGAAGCTCGCCGAAAAAGGCTACGAAGGCGCGCTTTCGGTCGAGCTGTTCCGCGCCGACATCGTCGAGGCAGACCCGTTCGAAATGGCGACTGAGATTCGCTCGAAGTGTGAGTCCGTCATGCGCGAAGCCGGCGTCCTGTAGCATGCATCGCTGATCAGGCAATCAATCACGCTGAATCGACAAGGAGATTCTCATGATCCGCAAGTTGTTTCTCGCAGTGTTGCTTACGACCTTCGGTCAAGTCGCTATTGCACAAGTACACAGCATTACCACGTTCAATATCGTTCCAGGCAAGGAAGCCGAGTTCATCGAGTTCATCACGCCGGCCCTCGTTGAAACACGGGAATACGATGGTTGCGAGTATTTCGCGCTCCTCGTCGATGACGAAAATCCCGGGCGCGTGGTCTTCTTCTCGATCTGGGAGTCGGTCGAGCACCAGCAGGCCTACGGCGCCTGGCGCGCCGAGACCGGATTCAGGGAGCTCATGGGGCCGTACATCGAGAGCGTTGAAGGTGGCTTCTATAACCTCGTCGCTGACTAGCGAGGCTTTGCGGCAGGCCGAAGCATGTATTGCAACCTCGTGTCGAACCCGTAGTCGACGGGCGACCGGATCGGCACCCTGCGCCGATGGGAGACAGTCCATGACAAGCATGACGCGCCGAGACTGCATGCTCGGCATCGCGGGGCTCGCAGCGGGCTCCGGCCTGACCGCGCTGCCCGCCCGGGCGCAGCAAGCCGAAATCCCGCCCGAAGGCATCGGCCAGGGCCTCCGGCACCTGTCGTACAGCGACATCGGCGGCCGGCCCGACAGCGTCCAGGCCATGTACAACCGCGGCCATGTCTACGTGGGCCACATGTTCTCGAACGGCGTGACCATCCTCGACGCGAGCGACCCGCGCAGCCTGAACCCGGTCGGCTTCTTCACGGCGGGCGGTCAGACGCGCACGCATCACCTGCAGGTGGCCGACGACCTGCTGCTGCTCGCCAACGGCGCGAACGTCGTCGCGATGCAGTCCTACGACGACATGCGCAGCTACTTCGAGAACAGCCTCGCCGACAGCATCACCGACCCGCAGGCGTTTCGTTCGGGACTGAGCATCCACGACATCTCCAACCCTGCGGAAATGCGCGAGATCGCTTTTCTCGAGATGCCCGGATTCGGCATCAACCGGCTCTGGTGGCCGGGCGGACGCTACGCCTACATCGCCGCACACTTCGACGGCTTCACCGACGCCATCCTCGCGATCGTCGACCTCAGCGACATCACGAACCCGGAGATCGTCTCGCAGTGGTGGATGCCCGGCATGAACCGCGCGGCCGGCGAGACGCCGACGCTTGGCGAAGGCCGCCGCCTGGCGCTGCATCACATGCTCACTGCCGGTGACCGCGGCTACGCCGCCTGGCGCGACGGCGGGCTCACGATCCACGACATCAGCGATCCCGCGAATCCGGCCCTGATCTCGGCGATCAACTGGTCGCCGCCGTTTCCGGGAGGTACGCACACGGCGCTGCCGCTGCCCGATCGCGACCTCGTCGTCGTTGCCGACGAGGCGAATGCAGAGAACTGTGCGAAGGGCACCTTCCACACGTTCATCGTCGACGTGCGCGCGGAGGAAAACCCCGTGCCGATCGCGACGCTGCCGACGCCGTCCGAACGCGACTTCTGCGCGCTCGGCACCTTCGGCCCGCACAACCTGCACGAGAACCGGCCGGGCAGCCTGCAAAGCGACGAGACCATCTTCGCGACGTACAACAACGCAGGCGTACGCGTGTTCGACATCCGCGACGCGTTCGCCCCGCGCGAAATCGCCTGGTGGGTCCCGCCGATTCCCGAACGCATGGTCGATCCGCGCGCGAACGTGACGCGGGCGGCGAAGACCTGCGACGCCTACGTCAGGCCGGACGGTGTGATGTATGTCACGGACTGGAACGCAGGGCTGAACGTGCTTGAGTACGAGGGCTGATCGGCCAGACCCCGTCCGGCGGAAGCACCGCTCGCGGCGCGGGCAATGCGAAAGCACTCGAACGGATTCCCAGATGTGAGGGCGAGAGCCGTCGTTGGCGACGTCGTCTACGGAGCAAGCAACGGGATGCTCTCCAGAGGCGACGGCTGCGGTTGCGCCTCGACGAAAGCGTAGATATCAGCCATGTCCTGATCCGACAGCACGACCGCCGAGTACGGCGGCATCGTTCGCGTCGGATGGCGCGTGTACCAGGAAAATCGCGTGAACGTGATCGGATCGGGCCCGAGCCGCGGTCCGTGCTGGCCGCCCTGGGCTTCGTTGGCGTGGCAGGAATAGCAACCGTAGGCTGAATACAGCTCCGCCCCGACATCGGCCCGGCCGGCGGCGGCGGGCTCCGCGGTTTGCTCCTCAAGGAATGCGAACATCCGTGTCAGGTCCTCGTCGGGCAGGACCTCGGCGGCGTAGGCCGGCATCGTGCGCGTTGCCTGCCGGACCGATGCGACGAAGTCGTCCAGTGACAAGGTGCCAGCGGCGAGACTCGGTCCGGCGGCCGTGCCCTGTCCGTCTGCGCCGTGACACACCGCACAGCCGCTGCGCGCGAGCAGCTCCGCTCCGTCTGTCGGCTCCTGGGCATTCAGGCTCAGCGACGTGGTGGTCGCGGCGGCAGCGATGAGGCCGATGGCGACGTTGCGCACCGTCATCGCACCTGCGTCACGACATCGACAAGCGCCGGTTCGCCGCTCTTGACGACCGCGACCGCACGTTCGAGCGCCGGACCAAGCTCGGCGGGATCGGCGATCGGCCCTTCCGCGTGGACTCCGAGCGAACGCGCCATGCCCGCGTAGTCGATGTCGGGATCCGTGATCACGCTGCCGACCCGGGCGCGGTCGATGTCGCGGTTGCGCGCATTGCAAATGCGCTGCACGTGCATGACCTCCATGTGGTAGGCGCGGTTGTTGTTCATCACGCAAAGCAGCGGGATGCTGTGATGCGCGGCTGTCCAGAGCACGCCCGGTGCGTACATCATGTCGCCGTCGGTCTGGATCGACACCGAGAACCTGCCGTGCTTGCGGTTCGCGAGCGCCGCCCCGACCGAAGCCGGCGCGCCGTAGCCGATGCCGCCGCCGCCCGCGTGACCGAGCCACTGGTGGTGGCGGTCGAAGTCCCAAAGCTTGCGCGGCCAGGCACCGCCGTCGCTGTAGTAGCTCGAAACGAGCGACCAGTCCTCGTTTTTAATCTGCGCCCAGATCTCCGAGCAAAGCCGCGCCGTGCTGACGGGGCTTGCGTCCCAGGCATAGGTCGCCGCGACCCGCGTGTCGTGGGCCGCTGCGGCGCTTGCCTCGGCCAGCCTCTCCCCGCGCTCGGCGAACGCGCGCTGTCGACTGCGGTCCGCCAGTCGCCTCACGGCCTCGATCAGCGTCGGCAGCGTCGCTTCGGCGTCCGCGGCAATCGCGATGTCCACTTCCTGCATGCGGCGGAAGTCCTGGTAGTTCGAACCGAAGTAAAGGTCGCCGGCCGTCACGGAAACGAGCTTCGCGGACGGCTTCGCGACTCGCCGCACGGAGCGGTGCAACTGATCGCGCAGCGCGTTGACCGTCCCCCAGAAGTCGGTGAGCTCGAAGCCGACGATGACGTCCGCTTCCTGGATCACCGCCCCGGCGCGCAGGCTCTGGCTGAGCGGGTGGCGGTTCGGGAAGTTCAGGCGGCTGCCCTGGTCGATGACGGCGGCCTGCAGAAGTTCGGCGAGTTCGACGAGCAGGCCGATGCCGGCCGGCGTGCGTGCGAGACGGTCTGCGACGAGCACGGGGTATTCCGCCTCGACCAGCAGTCGTGCGGTTTCCTCGACTGCACCCGATTCGCCTTGCGGCGGTGCGGGCACGGTGAGTCTCGGGATTGGCAGTGCGGCGTTCTTCGCGATCGGCCCCTCCTGCAGGTGACCGTCGAGCGTGATCACGACGGGCGCCATCGGCGGCGTCATCGCGACCTTGTAGGCCCGCACGGCCGATTCGGCGAAATGCGTGAGCGACCACGGCGTGTCGTCCCACTTCGTGTAGTCGCGCACCATGTTCGCCGCGTCCTGCACGCCGTGATACCACTCCGCGCCGCGCCGGAGCGCCGCATCGCCGTGATTGCCGAGGATCACGTAGACGGGGACCCGGTCGCACCAGGCGTTGTAGATCGCCATCGCGGCGTGCTGCAGGCCGACCGTGCCGTGCGCCATGATCGCGAGCGGCTTGCCTTCGGCCTTGAAGTAGCCGTGCGCCATGGCAACCGACGACTCCTCGTGCAGGCAGGTGATGAACTCGGGGTTCACGTTGCCGCCGTAGTTGATCAGCGACTCGTGCAGGCCGCGAAAGCTCGAGCCCGGGTTGGAGCAGAAGTATTCGAAGTCGAGGGATTTGAAGACGTCGACCATGTAGTCGGAACCGGCGCGTTCGTTGGAACTCATGACCTGGATATCGGCGGGGGGTGTGGCTTCGTCCTGGGCGGTCATGATGGGTGTGGTCGCACCGCGCTCCGGCGCAGAGGAGTCCGACGTCTGTGCCCGTGACACGTCCGTAGCACCGGCCAGTGCCGCAGCACCGGCTAGCGTGCCGGTCTTCAGGAAGGTCCGTCGGTGGATGGATGGAATGGCTGACTCGGTGGTCGAGTCCGCAGACGAGTCAGGGCTCAAGCGGGATGAGTCCGACGATGTGCGGTTACGGTCGCCGGAAGGCTCGGGCGACCTACGCTTGGAGTCCGTGTGTCGAGTCATCTGCGTTACCTCTCGTGGTGCGGCCGCATGACCGCGCCCAGGTTGTTCGTTCCCAGGTGCTCGTTCCCAGGTGCTCGTTCCCAGGTGCTCGTTCCCGGGTGCTCGTTCCCGGGTGCTCCGCCGCACCGTGCTGGTATTGCGGTGCGTATTTGCGGATTGCGCTCTTCTTCTGCGAGCCCGGTTCGATATCGAGTGTATCGCAGCGTCGGCGGTTCTGCCGTCAAGGATTTGCATGTGCCGCTGGGCATCGCGAGCTGTAACGGAGTCATGCCGACGAAGGTCAGGGCGCAAACACGTTCTTTGACAGCAAGAGGGAACAAGGGTTGAATCCCCCGGTCGCCTCAATGGGCTATACCGATATGTCGCTTGCAGTCCCGGATTCCAGGTCCACTGACTTGGCCTTGCCCAACGGTGGATCAAACGGCTGCAGTATTCGCCAGTCCAGTCACCTCCCGCAGCGACACCGCTTGAATGTGGCAACGGTTAAACCGAATCGACCACATGGCTAAGCTCTTCCCCGCCCTCGATCCCGCAGAGATCAACAACCGCGGCGAACGTACCGTCGCCCGCGCCCTGGTCGAGCACCTTCCCAACCGAGTCGAGGTCTTCCACGGCTTCAACTGGCTGACCCGCTCCCGCGCCGGCACCATCCAGGAAGGCGAATGCGACTTCGTCCTGCTCGATGCCGAGCACGGCCTGCTGTTCGTCGAAGTCAAGGGCGGTTCGCTGCTGTTCGACGGCAGGCAGTGGGTTCGGGTCGTTCACGGCGAGGAGCGGTTGCTCAACAAGGACCCGTTCGCCCAGGCACAGCGCGGCATGCACGACATCGTCGGCCTGGTGAGAGACCGGTTCGGGCGCGCCGGCGACAACCTGCCCTTCACCTACGGCTTCGCCGTGGCGTTCCCCGACTGTCGGTTCGACGGACAGCTGCCGCCGAGCATCCAGCCCGAGCTGATTCTGGACGCTGCCAGGCTGAGGCAGGTGGAGGATTCGGTCCGGCGCATCTTTCGCAGCTTCAATCGACCAGACCACCGCGCGTTGACCGACCGCAGCGTGGAAACCGTCCGCACGGCGCTCTATCCGAAATACCAACTGATCCCGGTCGCGTGGCGCAAGATTGAGGATCAGGAGGAGCGCCTGCGTCGCATGACCGACGACCAGCAACGGATCCTCGACATACTCGCGAACCAGACCCGGGCGGCGATCCAGGGCGTGGCGGGTTCCGGAAAAACGATCCTGGCACTGGCCAAGGCGCAGGACATCGCCCGGGCCGGCGCACGCACACTTTTCCTTTGTTACAACCGCCCGCTCAAGGACTGGCTGCGCAACGCGGTACCGGAGTCCTTCGGCGACAACCTCGTCATCGAGAACTACCATGGTCTTACCGACGTGCTGTGCAAGGAAGCGGGCGTGCCCCTCTGGGAGATGGGTAACCCCAACTCCCGCGAATTCTGGAACGACCTGGCGCCGGAGGCGCTGATGCTGGCCTGCGAGCTGCTGGGGCCGGAACACAAGTTCGACGCTGTCGTGGTCGACGAGGGCCAGGACTTCCGCGAACTGTGGTGGGCGAGCCTCGAGTCGGTTTTTCGGGATCCGGATGACAAGACCTGCTTCTACGTCTTCTATGACCCTAATCAAAACCTGTACGTCGAGCGGCCCTGCCTGCCAGCGGAACTCGGGGAGCCGTATGAGCTGCCGGAGAACTGCAGGAACACCGTCCGAATCGCCGAACACTGCGCCACGCTGGTCGGACACGAGACCCGGTCGCGGGACGGCGCGCCTGAGGGCGACGAACCGCAGGTCGCACGTGTGCGGACGCTTGGCGATGCGTTCAGGGAGGCGGGCCGACGAGTGAGGAACCTGTGCATGCCCAACCTGGGCGGACTCGGGTTCTCACAGGTCGCCGTGCTCGCGCCCGGATTCAGCAGCGACGACTGGCCGGACCAGTTTGGAACAATTCCCGCAACGAAGAGCTTCGAGGAATGGGGCGAGGACAAGGGTGTGCTGATCGCTTCCTGGCACCGCTTCAAGGGCTTGGAGGCCGACGCCATCGTGACCATAGAGACGCCGGTCAGGGACGATGCCAGGGAGCGGGTGAATCAGTACGTGGCGCGATCGCGGGCGAAGCATTTGTTGGTGGTGATTGAGGTGGTTGACCGTTGACCTAACCTCGTGGATTCAGGCTATGCTACTGTTCATCGATGAATACGCAGTAAGCAACCAAGACCGTACTTCAAAATGCTTCTTTGACAGTCTAGTCGCGAGAGTTTATCGGCAAACAAGGAGCCGGTAATTCTGCAGCATCTTATTGTTAAGTCGCTAGCTCAGTCCTCTGAAACAAATTAGTGGTCATGCCGTCCAAAGCCGCCAAAACTTTCTCTTACAACATGAGTGACGTACATGGGTTAGTACAGGCCTATGACGCGCTAAAGCCGACAGGTCAAGGAAAACGAGGACTCGGGCATTTAACAAGGAGTTGTATCGTTACGCTTTGCGCATGTTGGGAGCAGTATATTGAAGATGTCGTCGTCGAGGCAGTAGATTTGCTTCGACAACAAGCTGAGTCCCCCGACAATCTACCGCTTAAGGTTAGAAAGGTTATTAGCAAGAGAGTGAAGGCGGCTAAGCACGAACTGAAACCATTGGAACTCGCTGGTGAAGGTTGGAGAGATATATACTTAGCATTTACTAAGGATGCAGTTGGATCGCTTCATTCGCCCAAGACAGCGAATGTAAGAAAGCTTCTCAGCAATTACTTGGGGTGTGATCAAGAGGTAGAAGACGCTTGGAGTCATGGAAGCAAGAATCTCGACAAGTTCGTTGGGCTTCGTAACGAAATCGCACACAAGGGAAAAGCAACGGGGAAATATATCAAGTATTGGGAAGTAGGTTCATCCATCAGTTTGATCGTTCTAACGGTGACAGAGACAGATAATTTGTTGTCCGATTATCTGGCAGACGTGCTTCCGCATGGGCGCCCTTGGAACAGAAAACGAATATAGGTATCGGAGATCATTACTTGGTTTACACAGGCTTAGTATTTTCGTTTTTTTCGCATTTGAGCGTAAATGGGCAATAGATTTTTTCAGGCGTTGCTGCCCGATGCCGTTTGCACGAATCGCTATACTGCAAGAACGAAAGATCGGATGTCAATTCGGCGATGTTTTCGGCGATATTATCAGTGGTTGCATTCTGTGAATGTCTGATAGGTTGTCAGCCGAGAGGGATTGCAACGGTTATTATGGTTTGCTGGACAACCTACTGTCGTAATCTTTGGGATCCTCCGACTCTCTGGGAATTGTGCTGAGAGTTTACCTGATGCGTTCTTGAGAACTGGTCCACGGAGAAAGGGATTCATGAAAGACTCCTACGAACAACGCATAACAAAGCTAGGGACGTGGCAACAGTGCGAAATTTTCGCTAAGAATGCGGAAGAGCGGGGTCGACCAGACTTAGCGATCTTTGCCAAACGCAGAGCCGTGGAGTTGCGTGCATCACTACACACGGCTCAAACTCTTTCAGAAAAGGAATCATTGCGAGCTGTATACGCTTACGAAGAAACTCTTGCGAGAAAACATGGAAAGCGAATTCGTGCTTCCCGGACTTGGCAAATGATTAAACGGCACGGAATTATTCACGCAGTTGAGCGCGCGGTTAACCGCACAGAAGAGACACAAGGTTACATGGCGTTGGCGGATATGGGAATGCTCGACTACGCTTTTGAAAGTGTTGTTTTACGACATTCAGAATTGTTTCGAATTGAAACCGTCAAACGAGCGAAAACGCGTGTCAAGAACTGGGACGCGGAAAAGGACAGATCAACATAAGTTAGACGAAAGATCTACTTGGTGAAGACGATCTTTCGTGTACGCGAGCATCTCAGGGGTTCAGGAAAATAGATTGCCTTGCTCAACAGTCAATATTGCTACTGAACTCACCGAGGCATAATGGGGAAAAGCTCGGCGAAGCAGCTCATATGGCAGGTAGGGGGATGCAGAGAGCGGAGGGCAGTTGTTCGAGAATCAGATGTTACTTGAACATACGGTTCGTGCAACCTGATTTGTGAAACCGTTTGGTTGAGAAAACGGGTAATGCGAAGATGTCAGATATAATTGAGTTTTCTTGTCTTGGATCCCGGGCAGATCAAGTACCAAGGCGCACTCATCGTAGCCTGCACCCCTATTGACCACCTCGCCGATCGCTTGGCGCGTGGCCACCATCTGGGAGTGTGCGCTACGCAAAGACGGGGCAAGCATTACTGCGAGGGCACTTGAACGGTGGTTACGAAGTACCGAGAGCGAATTTGAGACAACCGTAAATTGGCTCCTGGAGAGCCGTGTGGGCCAACCTTACGGGCGCTGACGCGACCGCGCGTTCGGCCTTTGCAGTCCAGTCGTGCACGAGCGCCATTCGCGGAGCTTATCGTTCAGACTCACTTCTGTCTACTGCGTTGATTCGCATCAAAGCGAAGCGAACAAATCACTCAGATCCGCATCCGGCGATGCGCTAACATTACCGTTGCGCGCCGACTCCGCTCCGGCCCCATTTCGTCTGATTACAATCAGCGCCCACTACGGTCGAGTCGTGACCCCCGAAAACGAGGTCACCCTTTCAGCCACGGTGACCTAAGGCGAGGCTTTATCCATCGCATGGCGCCAAACGGCCGGCATACCGAAAACGCAGGACCCGACCGACTCGCTCACCTCGTCCTTCACAGCTCCCGTAAGCTTCCCCCCGCGTGACACAGTCTGAAGTTGGAGTTTTCTGGCAGGATACCCCCAGCCATGTTCAGACGACGAATTGAAACAGCCGGAAACTCTACTTTAGAACTGTCCCGTTGACGGGGAAGCTTACGCTCCGTTCGTGGACACCTTGGCCATGCAGTTATCGCCTGCGCAATCATGTCGAGAGCCAACGCGCATAGGCTCGAAGATCAATCATTGGCACGGTCCCGCTGAACTGGAGTTGTGAGATCAGCCTAAAGAGGAACGCGGTGGCTGGCTTACCGCCCGCTCGGATTTGATATGTACCTGACTCTGCGTCAAAGGCAAACAGTCCATGTGCAGCGACACATCCGAGATCCAGCCGGTTTTCATCATTGGTATTTTCCAACGCTGCGACTAGGGGCTTGCTTAGAGGCGGAGTCCAGTCGCTCTCGAACGTCAGCAAGCCGCCGCAAATAGGAATTGGCGGTTTCGCCGGATATGTTCCCTTTGCGTAGGGAATAGGCAGGCTAGTCCGATGAAGCCGTCGCACGCTCGCAATCTTTTTCTGGGCATACGCCACGTGCTGCGCGTTGGCCGACTGCTTGGCTTCAAAGACAGCATAGATGCTCTCGGCTGGTACGATAATTTGACCCTCATAGCGGAAGATAAAGGGCGAATACTGCCGGTCGAAAATGACCACATCAATCTGCTCGCTGAACGCCCCCTCACTGTCAACTACGTGCGCCGTTTCTGCTTGGTACCGCTTGGGCAGATATTGGCGCAATAGTTCTAGCCAAACTGCTTCGCTCGCGTCTCCCTTGGTACCAGGGTGGTGAAGGCTCTTCCGAACCGTCTCCAACCGCTGCTGAATGTCATCATGCAACCCAGCTAGGAGATGTTCAAGCGACCAACTGCTCATGTCTAGTTCTCCTGAAATGGAGGAGTTGGCGACATCTGCTTCGCTAGCGCCAGCGCGCGAGTTCCATCGACGGGCCTTTCAGGAAAGGCATCCAACAAAATTGTGGGTAGAAGTCGTTGCGTCAGGTCAGAAAACGTAAATCCATAAGCCTGGCCGTCGCGGGCGCCCGTGGCCGTGACCATCGCTCCTACTTCCAGCTCCGACAGCCCTAGTTCCTTCAATATTGGACTGAGCACAGCACTGCGTTGCCCACCATCCGGACGTGCAAATGGCAGTATGTCGGCTGCTCGCCGGAGTAACGCTGGATCAAGCGCGCCCAGTCTGTTGGTGCACATAATTATTGCAGCCGGAACAGCTTTATTTGCAATTCGGTCTACGCCGCGGATGAACGCATTAACCCCTGCCCGATCTTCATGATGCATTTGAGTTGTCTCACGAGACTCTGCTAGCGCGTCCGCCTCATCCACCAAGAGGATTACTGCTCCTCGACCTGCGCCGTTTGGCGTCTTGAGCTTCAACGCCTCTGCAAGCGTATAGTCGAACGCGGCGGCCAACAGGTCAGTCATTTCGCCAACCCTGCCCTTACCTCGCGCCGAAAGGCTCATAGGAAGAAGCGTGATCTCGATGTCCTCCTGTCGCGCCACTGCGTCGCCGATTGTTTCTGCAAGCTCCGACTTACCAGACCCCACATCGCCTGCGAGAATAACGAGTGGTGGCCGTCGCACAACAGTACTCAGGATGCCATTCGCATTCGGATGGTACTTCTTGGCCCACTCTTTCAGACTGACCGGGTTGACGAGCACGCTAATCATCTTCGTTAGACGCGCTTTGTGGTGGTCGAGTCCGACTAGCCTGGCCAGCCGATCCTTGGCCTCAATGTCGGGATAGGTGATCGGCCTTTCGAATAAATTTAGCGTAGGCATGGTTTCCATTATTAGAAGCTCCGTACACTTGAACGGTTAAGGGCGCGACCCCCAGCAGAATACGTGTGATCTGAGCAAAAGTACCCATTCACCCCGGGCTCTGTAGCTGGTGTTCTTCGGAAGGGCAATGAACTCTCGAATGCCGTTCTCTCGGTGTCTGACAACCATGCCCAAGCAGGACTGTACGTAAGGAAACTGCAGAACGACGCGCCTGAAGTGTTGGCTCCCGGCCGTATCCGACCGGGATCGTCGTCATTGGCCGAGCCGCCGGCAAGTTCTTGCGCCGTATAGCGCAGCGTCGGTGATATCCAATCACCGTTTCGCTGAAAGCCATATATAACCTTGGCGAGGTAGCCAGCCTTTAGCAAGGCGACTAACTCCGTCTGATAGTCATCGATCTCGCTGTCGGACGGGCGACCGTAGAAACGCTGCAGCCGCTTGAGATCAGTGCTGACCTTTGTAGCGATGTGACGTGCATGAGTGATCGTGAAGCTCAACGACTCGGAATATGTATAGCTAAGACTCATAACCTGTCCTTAAATCTGAAAGGCTGACCCGAATACCTTCTGCCAGTAGTAAACGGTCTGCCACTTTGTGGGTGCCCGTAATGCCGCATCAATCGCGTCGCCTGCATCCAGAGCAGCGTCGACGATTGCGTCCGCCTGAATCTCCGTATACAAGCGTGATGCGTTATTCTCTTCATTCACTGGATCAATAATTTGAATGGGGTCCGAAAACGAACCAATGGCGGATAGCGGATAGTAGTCATCAAACGCGATCTGCTCGCGTAGCCCGGTTTTCGCAACGTAAGTGAAGAAGTGCTGTAGCGCTTCCGGATAATCGGAGAAATCTAGCGCTTTGTCCGCTAAATGCGCCAAGACCAGTTCGCACATGAATGACTTAAACTTAAACTCGGCATTTTCGTGCTTCATGTAACGTATCCAGAATTTCACAAGTCGAACCACCTGAGCAAAGTGCGTCTCTTGTGCCTTTTTCCGCGTGCGGATAAATTCAAGATGTCGTGGAATGCATGTCCTCAGCAACGACCCGTCATCCTGACTGATGAGATTGCCGTACCAGTTCTCGTCGCCGTAATAAAGGACCGGCACCACGTCGATGTCGAGCCCTGTACCGCGAAACGACACTTTCACGCTGTAAGTCTGTCGCGTTACCTGGTCGGGGCTAAAGTTGGGAAATGCTTTTCGCAATCGATCGACCAGGTAATCAAGCAGCTCTGTGACATCCGCTGGTGCGTCGGGACCGCTGATGTAACAGGCAATGTCGATATCATTAAGTGATCGCAGGGCGGTTCCCTTTGCGATGCTGCCCGATAGAAGCATCTTCTTCAGGCTGAAGTCGGGGTGGTCCCGGACGTAGTCGTCGAGTTTCTCGCGCAGTCGGCGAGCTTGGCCTCGATACTCGTTTGCCTTGTCCCTAGGGAGGTTAACCCTGTCTTGTGCAAACTGCGCGATGTCGGCGTGGCTGACGTGCTTGATTCCCACTTCTACCTCTTAGTCCTTGCTATTGACGCGTTCGTCAGTTCTAATGTGTCGATGACGAGTATGGGCCCTTCCGGCGTTATCGTCAACTCTATTATGTCGGTTACGACATGAGCGACAGCCAGCCCCGGTCTGAGATGTTTAAGGAGCGCCTTAGGGCGGCCAGGATCATGCGCGTGTGGAGTCAGGGCGAGCTCGCTGCCCGCGCCAAACTTCCCCCTAGTTCGGTTGCCCATTTCGAGAGAGGGTCTCGGAAACCTTCGTTCGACAACCTCCGTCGACTGGCGATCGCATTAGAGGTATCGACGGATTTCCTACTTGGTCGGAGTGACGACCCGGCGCTTTCCCAGTCTGACGATCCTCTATTTCGCAATGTCAGCAAGTTGACCGGAAGGGACCGAGAACTCGCGAGCGACTTCCTCAAAATGTTGGCAAAGCGCGATGGAGCGCAGAAGGGCGAGGAATCTTGAGCCAAGCCTTTCGCTTCAGAATGGCCAAGCAGCTCGGCCACGCGATCGTCCGTAGGCAAGGGATTGAGACGCTACCGATCGACCCATTTGCCATAGCCGCCGACCATGACATTTTGGTCGAGCCCAAGCCGGACTCAAAGCCCGGCGTATCGGGCATGCTTCTGCGGCACGGGGACGTCTTCGGAATTCTGTACGCAACCGACGTACCCAACGAGGGATTCCAGCGTTTTAGTGTCGGACATGAACTCGGTCACTACTTTCTGGACGGGCATTTGGACCACGTCTTACCTGTTGACGGGTCCCATTCGTCGCACGCTGGATTCACGTCCTCTGATCCATACGAGCTTGAAGCCGACAATTTTAGCGCCGGATTGCTGATGCCGGCCAACTTGTTTCGCCGCGCACTTGTGAGGTGCGAGCAGGGTCTGATGGCTGCCGAGTCTATGGCTGCTCTGTGCCGAACATCGTTAACGGCAACTGCTATTCGCTATGCGGAGCTTACCGATGATGCGGTTGCAGTTGTCATGAGTACCGGCGATGCAATCGACTACTGTTTCCTTTCAGATACGATCAAATCTCTCCCAGACTTGACTTGGCTACGTAAAGGCCACCCGGTACCGCAGGGAACTAAGACCGCGGAATTCAACAGAGATCCGGCGAGGATTGCCAGCGCTGATCGTTCTGAAGCGGATATCGACATTTCGAACTGGCTAGGCGGCAATCGCTCGGTCGAGGCAACCGAAGAGGTCATTGGATTAGGGCGTTATGGGAAAACACTGACCGTATTGACGTGTCCGACACTTGTCGACGAGACCTATCAGGATGAAGACGAGGATGAGGACGCCTATCTACAAGAGCGTTGGACGCCGCGTTTTCGACGCTAGTCTCCCGAGCCGTTTGACAGTAGTCGTCGAAAGTCGGGGCTGTTGCTTCGGTAGCGTCACTACAAAGCCATCGTACCGGGGATCGCCGGGCAGCAGCCTCGTCAGATCGTTATCCCGCTACCGCGCCCACGGACAACAGTGGCCAATACGCGAAGAGGATCGAATCCCCGACGCCGACCACACGCATTTCAGCGCGAATCCGCCATCGCGCAACTGCTTCGCCCGCTCCAGCGCCACGTGGGTGTCGTAGCGGCTTTCGGTCCACTCCGATCCGTCATCTGTAGCCGGTCCGCCTTCGGCCGCGTCATCCCGATCCGCAATCGCGTTGTCGGACGCGGCGGCTCCCCACTACGTCGCGCTGTGCCGGTTTGCCGTCAACCGGCCCCATCCCCCGACGATGACCGGATCCAGCCAGCAGGCGTACTGGCCCAGAGCGCCTGCCATAATGGCGCGGGAATCCGGAAGCGGCCGAACCGCGCCAGGTATTGGCGTGACAGCACAATGGGTCGGCCGGTTGCTCGTACCCGGGAAAACCCGACTCGAACAACTGCCGATTGCGAATCCTGGATAGGTGATGTAGCGCACCGGCGTCGTCTCGATGTTAGCGCAGGCATCATTGATGGCGCGGGTAAGGACAACAACGGCCGATCCGCCTCGAACCGGGCGCCGAGTTGATCGATCCAACGGTGACGTCGGGCCTGCGCAGCCCCTTTTTCATTGCCAACGCCGCTTGATGTATACATATGATATGCATACCATCCGCAAATGGAAGTCATATGGGACCCTGCGAAGGCTCGGTCCAACTTGAAGAAGCATGGAGTGAGCTTCGCCGACGTAGAGACGGTGTTTTACGACCCACTTGCGATTAGCTTCGAGGATCCCAGTGCGACAGACGAGAACCGCTACGTTGTTGTGGGCATGGACGCGTTGAGCCGAGTCGTAGTCGCGGTTTACGCGTACCGGAATACGGCGATCCGACTGATTTCAGCACGAAACGCAACCAAGTCCGAGAGAAAAGCATATGAGGCAGGAGTACGATTTCAGTAAAGGCAAGCGCGGCGCGATCTTGCGATCCAAGGGTAAGACTCGGGTCACGATGTACCTCGACAACGAGATTATCGAAGCCTTCAGAGCGAAAGGTGACGAGGTGGGTCGCGGCTACCAGACGCTAATCAACGATGCTCTGAAAGTGTACCTGGCCAAGGCGAACAAGCCTTTGGACGCGAGGACACTTCGGCGCATTCTGCGGGAAGAACTCAAAGCCGCTGGGTGACCCGCCCACCGTTACCGTTAGCGGGAGACTCTGGCGCGCCGGCATGGTGCGTGGCGGCGTCATCGACCTTCGCACCGCAAGGAATCACCGCACCACCGAATCATGTCCCGGTGCGCCCGACACACCGGGTCGCGAACAGCCGATCGACGTCCCCTGTCAATCCAGCAACTACTCCCGAAACCTCTACTCCTCAGCCGCCATAACGACAACCAACTCCCTATAGTTCCCTTGCATTTCCCAATAACCGCGCCAGCCCTTCGGAACCACGACCGAATCGCCGACCGTAAATTCCTGCACTTCGCCGTCTGCATCCGTCAGGATCAGCTTGCCGCTCAGAACGTAGACGAACTCGTCGAACGGGAACGGCGACTCGGTGTGATCCGTCTTTGCCGGCGTGGATTCGAAGATGACAACGCTGAGCTCCTCGCCGCTGAACGGGAAGCTCCGCTTTGCGTTGAGTTCCCCGGACACCACCAACTCGTCGGGTACCGGCGGGGGGGCCGGATTCCAGCCCAACACCGGACATCTCGTCGGGCGCCACTCGCGCCGGTCGTAACAGATCATCCTGAGCCCACACCGAGCCTGCGGCGAGCAGGACGATCGGCACCAGGGCAATTCTCGCTTTTTCCTTCATGAATCCACTCCCCATTCAACAATCGAAACTCAAGACAGCTCGCTACCTGAGTCGAGCGCATCGCCGCTGCGAATCGTACCCCAGCGACACAACGTAACCGCAGCATTCGCCTGCTAACGGTCGCACGTTCGCGAGAATCAGAGCGGTCCGAGCGCGTATGGTACTACCAAGCCGTCGCTCCGGAGCTTGCTCGGCTTCCGGGAGCAGCGCGCTTCATGATGGCTACCGTCGCGGTACTACCAAGCCGTCACTCCGGAGCTTACCCGGCGGCCTCGGGGACGTAGTCGAGGCGCTGGTGCGCGAGGACCAGGCGGAGCAGCTCGCGGCCCTCGGCAGCAGAGCGCCCTCGGTCAACCACTACCGACCACCACCCGCAGCGCGTGAGCCGCTTCCTCGACCCCGGCGGTGTCGACGTCGAGGTGGGTGACGGCGCGCATCAGGCTCTCGTCCATCGAACCGATGCGCACGCCGTGCTCGAGCAGCCGGTCCGACACCTGCGGCGCGGTGAGGCCGGTGACGGCCACGTCGAAGTAGACGATGTTGGTCTCGATGGTGTCGGGGTCGATCCCGATGCCATCGATCCGCGCGATGAGCCGAGCGAACCGCTTCGCGTTGTCGTGGTCCTCGGCGAGCCGCTCGACGTTGTGCTTCAGAGCGTACACCCCAGCCGCGGCGATGATGCCGGCCTGGCGCATCGCGCCGCCGAACTGGTGCTTGTGCCGGAGCGCCTCGGCGATGAACTCGTGGGAGCCCGCCAGCACGCCTCCGACCGGCGCCCCGAGCCCCTTGCTCATGTCGATCCACGCCGAGTCGTAGCCGCGCGCGAACGCCGACGCGGGCACACCGGAAGCGACCACCGCGTTCATCAACCGTGCGCCGTCCATGTGGGTGGAGAGGCCGTTCTTGCGGGCGACCTCGGAGATGTCGTCGAGGTCATCGACGCTCCATACCGCCCCGCCGCCGAGATTCGTGGTGTTCTCGACCGAGACGAGGCGCGAGCGCTGGAAGTGCGGACCGTCGCCGCGGACCGCCCCGCGCACCTGGTCGGCGGTGAACATCCCCCGCTCGCCGGGCAGCGTGCGCAGCATCACGCCCGAGAGCGCGGCCGGGGCGCCGCCCTCGAAGTGAAGAGAGTGGCTCCACTCGTGGAGGATGATCTCGTCGCCCGGCTGCGTGTGGGTCCGGTAGGCGATCTCGTTGCACATGGTGCCCGAGGGCAGGAACAGCGCCGCGTCCTTGCCGAGCAGCTCCGCGACCATGGAGCAGAGCTCGCGCACCGTCGGGTCCTCGTTGCGCTGCTCGTCGCCGACCTCGGCGTTCGCCATGGCTTCGCGCATCGCCGGAGAGGGACGGGTCTGCGTGTCGCTGTAAAGGTCGATTCTCGGCCGCTCGCTCATCACCACGTCACTCGCTGATGCTCCGCCGGTCGTGAAAGTTGTACCACGCCATCACGAGCGGCACCGGCCACGACTTCACCGCTGCCGCCTGGCTAGAGCGCTGAAGGTGACAGGCGCATTAAGGCTAGCGCTATTCGTCTCGAAAAAATCGGCTACATCTGATCATGGGGATCCCCCATAACGAATCTGTCCGCCCGGTGATCGCTTCAATTCCTTGAGCCCGAGATCGACACACCGCGTCGCCGCCGCGCCAGGTCGAGCAACCCCATCCGAATGTACCGCTCGTCGATATCGAAAGGGTCGAACGGTTTGCCGTACCACCTGATCATGTCGCGGTGCTCCAGATGCATCGGATCGCGTACAGCTTCGAGAAACTCCATGAACCCGCTGACACCGCCTACGTCCTCTGGCGGTCCCCGTCGTTCACCGTCGACGAACACCGGGTAGTCCATGTGCCTTTCACTCTCGCCGCCGCGTTCGATGACGACATCGTGTCGCCAGTTGTCGCCGAAGTCGTATACGTAAACGAATCGCTCGACGCCGCGCGCAACCAGTGTCCTCAGGCGCAATCCCGCCGCCCGATAGACCTTGAGGCCCCAGAACTCGTCCTCCTCGCTCGGTACGCCATAGTCGCGGTTCCCGATGGTGAATTGAAACAGATGCGAGTCGGTCCAGCCGAATGCGATCTGGATGATGTTGTGCAGGGCGAGCAAATGTGACGTGAGCGGGACATCGACGCGGCGCCATATCCTCGGTTGGATATCCTGCAACTCGATGTAAACGCGTGCGACGGGCTGGATCATCGGTGGGAGTGTAGCGCCAGGAGGGGGACGCTGGTTATTGTTCAGCGGGCAGGAATGGCACCGTCACCCATGACCGCTCAGGGAGCAAGCTCAAATCGCTTGCCTTGTGCGTTTCGAAGGACGGAAAAATGCCGGCGATCGAGCGTGATGATCCGGTCGGTGCCAAGCCGCATTGCCAGTACCGCCACGGCGGCATCCACGGCGCCCAGCGGCAAGTCCGCGTACTGGCGAACGAGATCGGCCACGCGAACCCAGTCATCCGGATCCGGCGCAATCACCGGGAACTCCGCAAGTCCTTCCAGGAATCGCGCTTCCACATCCGCGCCATGGTGTTTACCGAGAAAGTAGGTCACTTCGGCCACGCACAACGCCGGTATGACAATGTCCGCACGGCTTCCTGACAAAGCCTCGACGCACGCCGCGTGATCAGGGTCCGCAACGTTGACCGAAGCCAGCAACGGACCGCTGTCAACGATCGCCAACAATGTCTGCGGTCCAGTCGCGACCCAGTTCAGCGTCCAAATCTCGCGCGGCGGGGGCGTCGCGGTCCACCAAGCCTTGCCACGGCAGCTTACGTCCCCGGTGCTTGTACAGATGTTGCTCAAGGGCTTGGCGAACCACGGCCGACAGACTCACACCGCGACGCTGCGCCTCCCGCTGCGCCATCTGCGCGAGGTCCTCCGGCATCGAGATCGTTGTTCGAGGCATGAGAATCATCTCGTATGAAGTGATGCATAGCATACTCTACTTGACCTGCGCGCCGTCGTAGCCGGTTCATTGATAAACGCAATGTCGGACGGTGCCGTGGAATCGCTTCTCTTCACCGAGGCGGATAACCACCCGGCACAAGGGGCCTATGAATCGCTCGGCTTCGAACGGATCGGCGAATGCGGGATGGTGCTGCTCGATCCGGTCCAGGCGAAAGACGACGACTGAGGCCAGGGCAGGGTCGAGCGGCAACGATGAGGTATCCGCGGGAACCCGGCCCTTGTTCTACGACAATCACCGCGGGAACTGCAGGAGTTCCGGGCGGATCGCTGGTACGCCTAGTGCAGGTAAGGCGCCAACGTCTCCTGCCACAATCGATTACCGGCGTCGTTGAGATGCAGCCCATCGGCGACGAAAACGTCCTTGGGCTGGCCGTCAGCGTTCAACAGAGGGCTGGCAACATCCACATAGGTCATGTTCGGCTGTTCGTCTATGAAGCTCTTGATCAGACTGTTTGCCTCGACCATCGTCGGCCAATGCTCCCAGCGGAGGAAACTCGGCTTGATGGCGAGAAACAGGACGCGCGTATCGGGCAGGTCCGACTGGATCATCTCCGAGAAGCGCTGAAAGTCGGCCAGCACTCGCTCCGGGCTCTTCCCGCTTCCTATGTCGTTATCGCCCGCATAAAAAACCACCATTGCCGGCCGGTACGGCTTGACCACCTGATCGTAGTAGAAATTGACATCGGCGATGTGCGAGCCGCCGAACCCTCGATTGATCACCGGTCGATCGGGAAAGGCCGAGGCAGTATCCCATCGCCTGATACTGGAGCTTCCGACGAACACAATTGCATCCTCCGGATAGCTGTTCTTCCGATCCCATGCCGCAAAACTCTCGATCGCGTCGGCGAATCTACCCGGATCGGGCTCTGGCGCCTGCGCTTGCGCCAACACGGCGCTGACAGACAACACCAGGAACAATGTGAGGCGTATTCTTGGGATCATCGCCGTTCTCCACAGGATTCGCCTGCGTCCGAAGAGTATAGACCTCTCGCGCGGCGACTCGCGATGTCCACGCTGTTGACCGCCTGAGGTTCCGCAAACAGGGTAGTCTGTGTGCGGTCCAATCAAAGGCGATCTGGATGATGTTGTGCAGGGTGAGCAGATGTTAGGTGAGCGGGACATCGTCGCGGCGGATCTGGGTTACCAACCACTGATCGATAGTGCATTGAAAGAGTACATTGCCAAGGCGAGCAGGCCCGTGGACGCAAGGACTCTTCGGCGCATTCTGCGGGAAGAACTCAAGGCAGCGGGTTGAACCGAAGACTACTGCTTTCAGCGGGCAACTCGCACGCTCGGCGCCCCCTGCCGGGCGGAGACACGGAGTTGCGCCTCGCTTTCCCCCGAGCCTCGGTCTGATGCGGGTCGGGGTCGTCGGCGGCGGGGTCATTGGCCTTTGCACCGCCTGGTACCTAAAGAAGCTCGGCGCGGATCCCGTTCTCATCGAATCGTCGACGCTGGGCGGTGGCTGCTCGTTTGGAAACACGGGTTGGGTGTTCCCGTCGCTCGCGACACCGCTTCCTGCGCCGGGCCTCACGCTGAAATCGTTCTTGTGGATGCTGCGGCGGGACAGCCCGCTCTACATCAGGCCCGCGGCCCTTCCGAGTCTGACCCCATGGCTGTTGCAGTTCCGCTCGTTCTGTAACGGAGTCGATCAGAAGCTGGGCATCGCGGCGCTGGCCGCACTCAACGAATTCACTATAGAACGCTACGACGAACTCGCCGCGGACGGCGTGCAGTTCGAGTACAGCGAGTCCGGTCTGCTGATGGCCCTTCGCGACGCCGACATGGCGGCAGCATCCCGAAAGGAAGTCAAACTGGCGGCTGCCGCGGGAAGCTCGGCCGCAACCGCGTCGTGGACTGAGTTGGACAAAGCCGCGCTTTACGCACGCGAGCCTCTGCTGCGCCCGGGATTCAGGTTCGGGCTCGCGCTCGAGAAGGAACGTCATGTGCGGCCGGAGTCCTTGACGGCCGGCCTGGGATCGGCGTTGAGGGAGCGTGGAGTCGAGATCCACGAGGGCGTTGCGGCGACCGGGTTCAGGAGCGAGGGGCGCCGCGTAACCGCGATCGTTACCTCGATGGGCGATCTCGACGTCGACGCCGTGGTGCTGGCGGCCGGTGTTCACGCCGGGTCCCTGAGTCGCATGTTGGATTGGCGCCTTCCGCTCACGGCCGGCAAGGGTTACTCGATCACGATCGAGCAGCCCGCGAACCAGCTTCGCCAACCGCTCTACCTCGGTGGCATCAAGATCGGTTTGTCTCCGTTCAACGGTGCGTTGCGGATCGCCGGAACGATGGAGCTGTCGGGAATCAACAGTCGCTTGGACCCCGCACGAATCCGGTCGCTGCGCCGCCAGGTGAGCCGCGCCGTCGACATCCCCGAGGCGAGCGACGGCGGGCAGGACTGGGTGGGCATGCGCCCCATCGTCCCGGACAGCCTGCCGGTGATCGGCAAGCTGCCGTCGCGCGAAAACGTCTACGTGAATGCCGGCCACCAGATGCTGGGAATCACTCTGGCGCCGAGCAGCGGATGGGTACTCGCCGAACTGATGCTCGAAGGGAAGGCAGGAATCGGCTTGGAGGCGTTTTCGGCGGAGCGGTTTTAGAGGAGGAAGCGACTTGCGGGGGCTGACGATCATGGCAACTTGCGAAAGAGTCTTGATTTCCGGTGCGGGACTGGTCGGCCCATATGCGGCGCCAAGGCTCGCGCAATCTGGAATTCCGGCAACGGTATTCGAAGCCGAAGACATGCTTTGTCAGGAATTCCGGGTGGCCGTCTGGCATGGTGTCACGGCTGACATGTTCGAGGGAGCAAGCGCGCTGTCAGACTCATGAGCATTCTGTACTTTGGCTACGGATCCAACATGCCCAAGGCCGTCATTGAGGGGCGTGTCGGCCCGTGCGAGCGTGTTGGGGTTGCGTATATCACTGGCTACACGCTCCGATTTCACAAGCGAAGCACTATCGACCATACAGGCAAATGCGATGCGTACCGCACGCGCAAACCGACCGACGGAGTATGGGGCTCGCTTGATCGCCTGTCTGACGATCAAATCGCTGTGATGGACGAGATTGAAGGTCCCGGTTACCGCCGTGTGACAGTCAAGGCCACAACGGGTGACCGAGTCGTTGAGGCTCACATCTACCTGGCCAGGCCGGAGGCGGTAGATCCCGATCTTTCGCCCATCGACAGCTACAAGGACTGCGTGCTTTCCGGTGCCCGTGAACTCAATCTTCCAACGGCATACATTGACGCTATCGAGGCGGTGCCATCGTTGCCGGACCCCGACTAGTGCGTAATGGCGCAAGCCGACTTCGACCACCGGGCGGAAGCAGGAAACCGCAACACCCGATGCGTCGCCGGCAAGCCGATGCAACGCCATGCTGTCTCGCGCAGTAGTACCATTGGCGTCACCCCTAACGAGCGCCAACCGGTTGAGCAGTTGTTGAGGACCCTCGCGACATGAATTACGACAGATCTGCAGCGACAGATGATTTCGATACGAGCCACGCGGGAACCGCCGAGCCCATCCGAAAACCGAAGAGTTTTCTTGGAAAACTGTGGCGGACAGTCACAGGCCTGCGACGAAGCTTGGCCTGGAAGAAGAAATACAATCCCGTCGCGCCAAAGAAGGGCGACATGGCACCCGATTTCACGCTATCGGATGTCAAGGGCGAGAATCCCGTCACGCTGTCCGAGCACTTTGGCCGCAGGCCCGTAGCATTGGTCTTCGGCAGCTTCACGTGACCCCCTTTTGTTGCCGGGGCCGTGAGCCTTCGAGATCTCTATCGCGACTACAACGATCAGGTCCATTTCATCGTCATCTATACCGCGGAAGCCCATCCGACTGATGGCTGGTACCTGGGCAACCACGACATCCGGCATCACCAGTCGATCGAAGAACGGCGTGAGGTCGCTGCCATGTGTGAGGTCGCCATGCAGTACGGCATCAAGACCTACGTCGACGAGATGGACAACGCAGTGTCCGAAGCCTATGCCTCAATGCCCGATCGCCTGTACCTGGTCGGCAGGGACGGCCGGATCGCCTACGCAGGTGGATTGGGGCCGTTTGGCTTCAAGCCGGGTGAGCTGAAAGAGGCTATCGACGAGTATCTGGCGGGATCGCACTAAAGCCAGGCACGGGAAACAACCAGGACGATTTCGACCGCACTCTTAGGCCACGCGCCCAGATGCCGGCCTCAGCGAAAGGTCCAAACGCACCTGGTCGTACACAACTCGAGGGATCAACGTGCCCCTCGGACCCGCTCTGAGTTCCACCAGGCCATAGCGCGACATTGTCTTCAGGGTCCGTGACAGGTTCGATTTCTTACGTCCCGCGAGTTCCGCCAGTTGGGTGAGCGAGTCCGGCTGTTCCCGTGCAATCAAGGCGAGCAGTTCCAGGTTGCCCTCGGACAGCACCTTGGCAAAGCTCTCGACGGACGTAACCCAGACTGTCGGATCGCCCTCGGCCGGCTTGTACTCGCCACGCGCGATCGCCATTGTGCGCGCCTTCACTTGCTCGTAGTCGGCGATGCCGATGGCCAGTGTGTTCATGGGATCAACCCTCGCTCGCCCGATCCAGCCGAACTCCGTGAGTATCGGCTTTCTCCAAGAGCACGATGTGACCTGGAGGAGAGATGGCTCTACACACTGGCTGAATGGTGTCAACCCAAGAGGTCTTGCTGATGTACTCGCGGAGGGTAGAACACTCCAATTATCGTGAACGGGTTGGTATGCCTTCTTCGATGGTGTTCGAGCGTGGTACCGAGAAACAAAGTGATGTCCTTGTCCGCCAAGAATTCATGCTCGTACTTTTGTCGAACCTTGGTGATTGCAGCACTTTTATTGCCTCCTGCGCGCACCAGACAGTTGCGGTAGAGCGCGCCGATCTCCCAATCTTCAATGGTCATGGTTGATTCTCTGCCCTCGTCGTCCTCGAACTGGTATTTGAATTTGTAGGGTATCTTATCGACAGGGATTCGCGGTCTATGGGCATTGCCGCCGCGACTCGTAAGCAACTGTAACTGCTTGAGCTGTTCCAGCCACTCCGGCTTCCAGTCTGGCTCGTCATCCTCAACTATGAATTTTCTTAATCTTGCAGGCCGAAAAGCGGCGAGCGAGACATTGGCGGGTTCGTTTGAATCGGCGATCAACGACGCCATGTTGGTGTAAACATGCTTGAGACAGGCGCGTTTCCGTTCATGCCAGTTCTGTTCGGTTCCAAGTTGACCAGCACGTATTAGATCGCTGAGATCGTACTTTCGCGGTCGGTGGCTCTCGGGCCTAAAATCGTGACTACGCTCTTGCTTAACCAGGTCGAGTTCAACCCACTGATATTTCCCAAATTCCAGGAACTCGAACGGAACAGGATAGATTCGAACCCAAGACCCGTCTTCCAGAATTCCCGCTGTACAGACCAGTTCGCCGTGTGAACGTGACGGCAACGGATATGTAGTGACGGTAATGAGAACGCGCGTCCTGGCCACTTTCTACAGATGGGCGACCTGATGCGCAAAGTCGGATCTGGCCAGGAGCGCGCTCGCGACGCGGCCCTCTATGGCAGAGGTCCGCATCAGCTTCAAAGCAGGTCAATGCAACTCTTCCGTGGTCGCGCACAAGCCTGGTGATCGAATCAAGGGATTCCTTGCTCTCCGCTAACGTCGTGTTGACGTAGTCGTGAAACAGGGCATCGAAGTCGGAACGCGCGCGCAGTTGTTTTCGCTTGTGGGAATCAATTCCAAGCTCAGGCATGTGCATGTAGCTAATGCCTACCCCATCGCACGCATGCTGAAGCAGGCGCTTGCTGAACCCATACTTCATGCTCATTGCATTCCGCCTGACGTCGCAGAGTACAGCCACGGACCGCCTGACGAGTTTGTTCAGGAACTGCTCTAGCGACAACCCTTCGTATCCGATCGTATAGAGACGTGGAGACGTTGCGGCAGGTCGCGACTCCGCGACAACTTGCTGCTCGGTGGGACTCAGAACGTCGTCCTTTATTTCGCTATTGATCGCGTAGTAAGGGTAATTGCGATACACGTACAGGATGAGATCCTGGCCTCGAACTCGCCTGAACTCCTGAACCGCCTTACGTATCGCAACGCCATCTTCCGGCTTGAGCGACTGAAGGAAATCTTGTTTTGAATCGAGTACCCACTTGTCGTGGCTTCTGATGAGTCCGTACTTGGCCAGAGTTCGCTTGTCGGCATCTGCCTGAAACGAGTAACAACCGAAACGGTACGGGACGAAGTGATAGGAGGGTGTCTTCTGCTCCTGAGCGACCAGGAACAGGTATTTCTGCATGTCGGTCTTGGGGACCTGGAATTGAAGCGCCTCTAACAGCCCGAGAAGAACTTTTCTCCTATAAAACATGGAGATACGATACTCGCAAGCCCGCGATAGCCGGGGCGGAGGATATCATGCCCCGTCCATCGGGTCCTGTAGCAAATGACAATCGCGTGTTCGGAAACTCCTGGAAACTTCTGAAAAACCACGGGTTGTACAACCATGCTCCCGGATCACCCTCCGGTACCCCGACGGAACGATTCGACCTGCGTAGGAACTGAGTACTACGGCACACATGGCTCGCGCGGCTCCGTTCCCCGCGTCTACACTTCGGCACACTATCCGGCACACCGAACAACATGTCCTCCTTCCGTCCCCTCACCCCCGCCGACCGCGCGGCCTTCGACGCCTTCCTCGATGGCCATCGGGCGACGTCCATGTTCCTGCGTGCCAACGCGTTTCACAGCGGGCTTGTTGACGGGCCAGATCCGGTCCATGGACTCTACGTGGGCGCGTTTTCCGACAATGTCCTGACCGACGTCGCCGCCCACTACTGGAACGGCAACATCATTCTGCAAGCGCCGACGCAGCCCGCCGAACTGGCGCTGGCCGTGGCTCGAGAGTCCGGTCGCCGCATCGATGGTCTGCTCGGACCGTGGTCCCAGGTCGAGGCGGCTGAATCCGAACTGGATCTCGACCGAACGCGTCTCGGCAAAACCGTTCCCGAATATCTCTATCGGCTCGATCTTGCCGACCTGATCGTGCCGGGGCCATTGTCCTCGGGCCGGGTCGTTCATCGCCATACGCGAATCGACGACTTGGCGGAATTGGTCCCTTGGCGGCGCGAATACGACCTGCACACCCTGGGATATCCCGATCACAGCATCGATGACGCTGCCATCCACGACGATCTCGCACGCAGCATCGGGGCAGGAACGCTATGGGTGCTGGAAGAGGGTGGCCGCCTCGTATCGATGACCGCGTTCAATGCGGCCCTGCCGGACATGGTGCAGGTCGGCGGCGTGTTCACTCCCGTAGAGTTGCGTGGCCGAGGCCATGGCCGCGCCGCGGTCGCCGGTTCGCTGCTGGACGCGCGAGCAGACGGCGCCGGCGAGTCCATTCTGTTCACCGAAACAGACAATCACCCGGCGCAAAGAGCGTATGAGGCGCTCGGCTTCGAACGGATCGGCGAATACGGCATGATCCTGCTTGACCCGGTCCCGGCGCGCGGAACTGAATGAGGCCTGCACCGGCTTGCCGGACCACGGGCAGGTCTCGTTGATACAATCGGCGATATCGAGAGCGGGCATCGTGTCTCCCATAGCTTCCTGACCGCGACCGCGAGCCTCTCGTGCCGATTCTACCCAACCTCCATGACGACGAGAGGAACCGCAAAATGCTCACCTCACGCTTGAAATCTTTCCTGGTGCCGTGCCTGGCGGCGACGCTGACCGGATTCGGCGCGATCGGACCGGCAAACGCTGACACCATCGCCTTTGTCGGGACAGGAAACGTCCCGGACGCGCTCGGGCCGAAGTTCGCCGAAATGGGCCACACGATCGTTTACGGATCGCGCGAACCCGATCGCGATGACGTACAGGCGCTGGTAGCCAAAACGGGTAACGGGGCTACGGCGGTGACTCCCGCCGAGTCCGTCGTCGACGCGGACATCGTGTTTATCGCGGTTCCGGGACTCATCGCGTTGGATGTGGTGGAAGGCCTTGGCGATCTGTCGGGAAAGATTGTTGTGGATCCGACCAATCCACTACAGCCGGATCCGGAGGACGGCTTTGCGAACCACATGGTCGAGACCTCCAATGCCGAGATGATGCAGGACATGCTCCCCGATTCTTACGTCATAAAGGCCTTCAATACGTTGGGAGTGAGAACGATGAACGACCCGGCGAGCGCCGGCGGCCCGGTCACCATCCCTCTGGTCGGCAATGACGATGCGGCCAAGGCACGAATAGCCGAGCTGATCGAGGGGATCGGATTCGAGTCCGCGGACTTTGGGCCGATACGCTTCGCCCATGTCCTCGAAGGCATGCTCGCGCTTTGGGCCAATGGAATCCGGTTGGGCGAACCGTTCGACTGGTACGTGCAGAAGCACTGATCGCGTTTGCTGCCGCATCCTGGTTTGAACGCCTGCCGCGCCGTCCCAGCGCCGTTGCCGGCTCTGCACCTCTGACGCCGCTGCGGTGGGCACAGCGGGAATGTTCCTTGCGGCGCGACACCAGTTCAACGGGCGATACGTGACAACGCCATGAACGCCGCCCAAGCTCCAGCCACCGGCGACAAGGCCGCTACGACGGCGTTTTCAATCATCGGCGCGATCAGCGTGTGTCATCTGCTCAATGACATGCTGCAGTCGTTGCTGCCGGCGATCTACCCGATTCTCAGGGAAAACTACGGGCTCGACTTCGGCCAGATCGGCCTGTTGACGTTCACTTTCCAATTCACAGCGTCGCTGCTGCAACCGGCCGTCGGCTATTACACCGACCGCAAGCCGCTGCCGTATTCGCTGCCGGCCGGCATGGGATTCACGCTCGTCGGTCTGCTGATCCTGTCGCGAGCCGGCAGCTATCCGATATTGCTGCTCGGCGCCGCGCTGATCGGCACGGGCTCGGCCGTGCTTCACCCGGAGTCGTCGCGCGTCGCGCGCATGGCCTCGGGCGGGCGCCCCGGCCTCGCGCAATCGCTGTTTCAGGTCGGCGGCAATGTCGGCTCGTCGCTCGGACCGCTGCTCGCGGCCTTCGTCGTGTTGCGCTACGGGCAGACGAGCGTCGCCTGGTTCGCCGCGGCGGCACTCTTCGCGATGCTCCTGCTGGTTCGCGTCGGGCACTGGTATCGGCATCACGGGCTCGGACGCCAGCAGTCCGAGGACAGTCAGGTCAGGGCCGAATCGGGCTTCTCCCGCGCGCAGGTCCGTATGGCGCTCGCCGTGCTCATCGGGCTGATCCTGTCGAAATTCGTCTACATGGCCGCGATGACGAGCTATTACATGTTCTACCTCATCGACCAGTTCGAAGTATCCGTGCGAAACGCCCAGATTTACCTGTTCGTGTTCCTCGCGGCCGTGGCGTTCGGCACCGTCGCGGGCGGCACGCTCGGCGACCGCTTCGGCCGCAAGTTCGTGATCTGGTTCTCGATCATCGGCGTGCTGCCGTTCACGCTGGCGCTGCCGCACGTGAATCTCTTCTGGACCGGAGTGCTCAGCGTGCCGATCGGAGCGATCCTCGCGTCGGCCTTCCCGGCGATCGTCGTTTACGGACAGGAACTCATGCCGGCGAGGGTCGGCACGGTCGCGGGACTTTTTTTCGGGCTCGCCTTCGGCCTGGGAGCGCTCGGCGCCGCCGCAATAGGCGAACTCGCCGACCAGACGAGCATCCGGGACGTGTTCATGCTGTGCTCGGTGCTGCCGGCGATTGGTCTGCTGGCCGGATTCCTGCCGCGAACCGGGGCCGGCGGAGCGATTGCGGCACGAAGTAGCCGGTGACGGAAGGCACGTGACGCCCTCCCGCATGCAGTGACGGGTTGGGTTCGTCTCAGCGCACGCGTAACTGTCGCCCACTACTCGTGCCGCATTGCGTTCGTCTCAGCGCACGCCTTGACGCCTTACGGCCCCTTCACTTGCGGTGCCGCGCCGCGTCAGATTCAGCGCTCGACCGACCCAAAAAATTCCTGCATGTCCCGCGCGACGAGCTCGGGTTCCTCCCACTCCAGAAAGTGCCCGCCGACGTCGGTAACGTTCCAGCTATGCACGTTGAAGAGCCGCTCGCCCCACTCGCGCGGAGCGGCCGGGAACAGATCCTTCGTGGTATCGAGCATGCCGACCGGGACTTCGACCCAGCCCGTTTGCGAAGGCTCGCGAACGAAGTCGTAGTACGTGCGGACCGACGCCGGCGCCGTTCCCGTGACCCAGTACAGCATGAGGTTGGTGAGCAGCTCGTCCTTCGTATAGCGGCTCTCGACATCGCCATCGACGTCGCTCCAGGCCCGGAACTTCTCCACGATCCAGGCCGCGAGCCCGACCGGCGAATCCTGCAGCGAATGCGCGAGCGTCTGGGGCTTGGACATGTGCAGCCGCGCGTAGGCGACTTCAGGCTCGATGGCTTCGCTGGCCGCGATATAGGCCTCCTCGGCTTCGGTATAGGGCGGCTCGCCGCCGCCCAGACCGATGACCCCGGTCAGATGCACGCCGATGATCTGCTCCGGAACCATGAGCGCCATCTGCCTGACGACAGCCCCGCCGATATCGCTGCCGCGCACACCGTAGCGCTCGTAGCCGAGCGCGTCGTGCATGAGTCCGATCATGAGCCGCGCCGAGCTTGCGAACCCGAAGGGCGTCCGGTTCGGGATGTCCGAGAACCCGTAACCCGGCAATGAGGCGGCAACGACATGAAAGGACGGGCTCTCCGGCAGCCCGTGCTCGCCCGGCGACGTGAGTAGCGGCACGAGATCGAGCATCTGCACGAACGTGCTCGGCCAGCCGTGCAGCAACAGCACGGGCACCGCGTCGGGGTCGTCGCTGCGCTCGTGGACGAAGTGCACGCGCAGCCCCTCCACGGTCGCATGGAAGTGCTCGAAACCGTTCAGGCGCGCTTCCTCGGCCCGCCAGTCGTAGTCGTTGCGCCAGTAGTCCGCGAGTTCGCGGATGTAAGCGGTGTCGGCGCCCTGGTCCCAGCCGGTGCCGGGCAACTGGTCCGGCCAGCGCGTGCGATCGAGACGCTCGTTGAGGTCGTCGAGCACGGTCTCGGGCACGTCGATCGTGAACGGCTCCACGCCACGGTTGTCCGGCTGCTGCGACTGCGCCCGGACGCTACCGCCGACGGCGAGTCCGGCGAGCGTGAAAATGATCGTCAGTGTTCTGTAGCGCATGGCAGCTCCGTGGGCGTCAACACCATCCTCGGCACGACAAGCGGGAAACATCTTATCCCGGCGAAAACCGACCATCGATCTCCGGTGCTGCCGCATGAAGCGCTGCGCGACCCTCGCTAACGCCAGACCGGCAATCAGAGTCGAAACGTGTAGTTCAGCTTTACCGTCACATCCGAAGAGATCGAATTGAACCTGTTATCGCGATCCGGATCGGTGAGGTTGTGATTGATGACGAAATACAGGTCGCGACCCGCTTCGGGGATCCAGTGCCACCGCATATTGATCCCGACCGTTTCGGAAATATTGTCGTACTGGATCAGATTGACCCACGACATCGTCGACGAGAACACATAGTCGAAGCCGATTCGCGCGAGGCGCGTCTCGAAATTTCCCTGTGGCAGATCGACCTCGCTGTAGCTGTAACTGAGGCTGCTGCGGAACTTCGCCGACGGTCGCCACGTCAGCTCGCCCAGAGCATCCGTCCGGTTGCCCTCGTAGAAGCTTCCGGCCAAGAGACGAAACAGACCCGCGAATCGGCGATGGCTGCTGGACCTGATCTGCCCGCCCCGATCGCGGAAATTGTACTTCCCGCTCGGAATCACAACGCCTGGTGAGATCTCGAATGGCTCAAACAGCGCTTCGTCGTATATGCGGTAGACGAAGTCGACACTGTCCCCGGTGCGGTTGCTGAACGAGAACGGCCTGAGATTCCGCGATTGCGACTGCAGGCGGCCATCGGTGAGTTCGAAACGCTGCGTGTCGAACGACGTCTTGAAGGACTGAAAACGACCCGCGCGCGGAAGGAGTGTGTAACTGATGTCAAATGTCGTATCGGTCACGCCGCGCCGGCTGATGAAACCGAGCGCAGGATTGAAATTCGCCTCGAACTCCTTGCGTCCGGCGCCGACGCGAATGCCGCTGCTGCTCGGCAGCCGGATGCCGAATCCGTGGGCGGAATCGTTGCCGTCGAGGCCCGGCGTATCGCTTTGCTGCACCCAGGCTTCCGCTTCCAGCGTCCGGCCGCCGGGCAGGCGCGTGTTGCGATACAGGAAATCGAAACCCGTAACGGAGTTATCCAGGTTCGCTCGCGGACTTCCACTGGTGGCGATGACGCCCACGCTGGATTCGCCGAGCACGCCGAGTTTTGCGCGAACGACCGAAAGCGTGTCTGCGGCGACGCCGCCAAACTCGTCCTGGCGAATCGACAGGGCGCCGAGTTCCCAGGGCCCCGCACGGCCGCTGACCTTGCCGCCGTATTCGACATTGACAGGCTGACCGGTATTGCTGAGCCCGATGCTGCGCGAGAAAAACGGCCGGCCGTTCTGCCGGGCCGCGGCTCCGGTAACGAACGTATACACCGCGTCGACCGGCGCTCCGATACGCCCGAACTCGAAGATGTCGGCCTCGCGCAAGAAGAAATCGCGCTTTTCGGGAAAGAACAGCCCGAACCGCGTCAGATTCACCTGCCGGTCGTCGACCTCGGTGGCGGAAAAGTCCGTGTTGATGGTCAGCGATGCATTCAGCGATGGCGTGAGCCGGTACGCAAGATCGAGCGAAGGCTCGAAGTCCGACGTCGACTGGCCGGTAGCGAATTTGCGCGAGTTCGTGACGCTGGCTGCAGGCGTGATTTCAAGCCCGATACCCTGCTGCAATCCCTCGAATCCAACGGCGAGCCCGGAGCTGCTTGGATCGAAAGCGCGATTGCGCGATACCCAGGCGATGTCCTCGCTCTTGCGCGCGACACCGCGCGAAAAGTTCATGCCCCAGGTGTCGGTGCCCGAATCGAAAGAGATCGTATTGAACGGAATCCGCATCTCGGCGATCCAACCGTCCTCGAACGGTTCGGCGGCTGCCGAGTAGATGCCGTCCCAGGCATCGTAGGATTCCGAGACATTCTGGTACAGCCCGTCCTGCCGTACGCCGTTGGCGTTGACGCCGAAGTAATACCCGCTGCGGCGGCTGTTGAACGGGTCGAGCGTGACGAAGAAACGATCGTCATCGCCGATGTTGTCGTTCTGCCGAAGGTTCTGGGCCGTGATCAGGTCCGGGTCGCTGTCGAAAAGGCGCGCTGCAACGTAGAGCGCGTCGTCGTCGTAGAGCAGGTAAATCTCGGTGCGCTCCGACGGCGCCGCATACTCCTGGGGCGTGACCTGGTGCAGGTCGTCGATCATCGCGGCACTGGCCCACGCGGCGTCGTCGAGCACGCCATCGATCACCGGCGCCGAGGTGGCCCGCACCATCCGGACGTTTTTTTGGCCCGGGTCCACGAGCACTTGCGGCGGCTGGCCGAAAGCCGCCCCGGCAAACAACAACAGTGCGCTCAGGTAATGGGTCGTCTTCATGTACGAAACGCCGAAAGTCCAGCGATCAGGAGTCTAAGTCACGGGGCAGACACCGCGCCATTGGACGATCCTTGCGCGCAGCTATAATCAAGGGCCGCAGAGACACAGCGAAGTCGAGTGGAGGTGGATGGACATGTGGAGATTACTTGCTTGCACAATCGCCCTGCTGACCGTTTCGGCCTGTTCGGATACCGGCGCCCCGTCGACGCAAGCCGCGGCCGATGCACAAGCGGAGGCCGCTTCCGCAGCATCGCCGGACGATAGCGTCGCAACAGCAACCGAAGAAACGACGACCTACGGCGTCAGCAACTTTGAAGCGACAGGCTCGGCCGAGGCCTACCCGGTGTTCCTGCGGGGGCTCCTGCAACTGCACAACTTCGAGTTCGAAGACTCGCGGGAGAGCTTCCGGGAAGCGCAGGAAATCGACCCCGACTTCTACATGGCGTACTGGGGCGAAGCCCTGACGCAGAAGCAGCCGCTCTGGAACCGCGAAGACCTGGCCGCCGGGCGCGCGGCCCTGGAGAAACTGGCACCCACGCCCGAGGAACAGCTCGAACTTGCGCCCACGGAGCGGGAGCGGGCCTACATGATGGCCGCCCATCGGCTCTTCTCCGAAGAAGGCACGGAACTTGAGATCGAGACCGACTACGCCACGATGCTCGGTCACATCTACGAACGCTGGCCTGACGATCTCGACGCGGGCGCGTTCTACGCGCTTGCGATCCTGACGACGAGCCACGACGGCCGGGAATTCGACAAGTACATGCGCGCAGCGGCGGTCACCGAGGAGATCCTCGACAGGAACCCGCTTCACCCCGGCGCACTGCACTACAACATCCACAGCTACGACGACCCGATACACGCACCATTGGGGCTGCGCTCGGCGCGCGTCTACGCCGGCGTGGCGCCGGACGCCGTGCATGCGCTGCACATGCCGTCGCACATCTTTCTCGGGCTAGGGGATTTCGAAGGCACGCGTGACCTCAATCGGCGCGCCTACAATGCCTCAATCGCTCGCCGGGCCGATCGTGACGGCATGCTGGCCCGCAACGAGGCGTATCACACACATAGCTGGCTGCTCTATTCGCACATCCAGTTGCACGAGTTCGACGAGGCCCGCGAAATGCTCGACTACCTGACCGGCCAGATCGCCGGCGGCGACAACATGGCGAACGGGCAGCTCATCATGGGCCGGGCATTTCTTGCGATCGAAACGGACGATTGGAACGACCCCCTGCTCGACGTCGAGGTCGATCTCGATCAGGTGAACCCGATGCAAAGCGCGACGGAGCACTACATCCGCGCGCGCCGGGCCCTGGCGAACAACGACCTGGACACGATGGCGGACGAGGTGGACGCGATCATCGTCGCCGAGAGCGCCGGACCCGGACCGGGCGCCGCCGTATCTCGGGTGTTGAAGGACATCGGTCAGGGTCAGTTGCTGATCGCTGAGGGCAACGCCGAAGAAGGAATCGAACTGCTCAAGGCGGCCGCCGAGCTCGAGCACTCGCTGCCTCCGTTCATCGGTCCGCCGACCATCGTGCAGCCCGCCGGTGAGGCAGCGGGCGACGCATTGCGGACGATGGGCGAGGATGCGGAAGCCGTCCGCTACTACAACATGACGCTCGAACGCGCCGTCAACAAGACGCGTTCACGGCTCGCGGTCGAGGCGATTCGCGCGAGCGGCTGACTGGACGGGGAACTCCCCTATCTACAACGACAGCAGTGTTGCGGCGGTTGACTTCCCCTGTCAGCCGCCGCAATGCGACCAACGGGCCTGCGTGTCGAGGGGCGCGAGGCCCTGGTCGCGGATTCTTTGCTGGCGAGCGCTGAGTCCCTTTGGTGCTCGGTCCCATCGGCTGCAAGCCTTGCTGCTTTGGCAACGGGACGGTCAGGCACTATCCTGTCTGACCAAACAGGAATGGGGAGATGCGATGAGAATCCCGATATCGATACTGGCGCTGCTTCTGTCAGGTAGCGCCTGGGCGCAAACGGTCATTCACGCGGGCCAACTGTTCGACGCGGCCGCCGGCGATGTGATCGACGGTGCAACCATCGTGGTGGACGGCGATCGCATCACAGCCGTGCAAACGGGCTACGTGGGCGAACCCGACATCGACCTGACCGACGCCTTCGTCATGCCCGGCTGGATCGACATGCACGTGCACATCGGGAGCGAGCAAACCCCCGACCGATTCCTCGAGGGCTTCACCCTGGAACCCGCCGACATGGCATTGCGGGCGGTGCCGTACGCGGAACGCACGCTCATGGCGGGATTCACCACGGTGCGGGATCTCGGCACGGACGACGGCGTGGCCCAGTCGATCCGGCGGGCAGTCGCCGAAGGCCACATCGTCGGACCGCGCATCTTCACCGCCGGAAAGAGCCTCGCCACCACCGGCGGGCATGCCGACCCGAGCAACGGCGTCAACAGCGAGTTACGCGGTGTTCCCGGGCCGGCAGAAGGCGTCGTCAACGGCGTGGACGACGCCTACCAGGCCGTGCGCGCCCGATACCAGGAAGGCTCGGACCTGATCAAGCTCACGGCCACAGGCGGTGTGCTGAGCCAGGCCGTGAGCGGCGAGAACCCGCAGTTCACCGTGGCGGAGATCGAAGCCATTGTCGCGGCGGCCCGGGACTACGGATTCAGGGTGGCCGCCCATGCCCACGGCGCCGAAGGCATGCGGCGCGCAGTAGTTGCAGGCGTTGATTCGATCGAGCATGGCACCCTCATGTCCGACGAGGTTATGCAGCTCATGAAGGAGAGAGGCACCTGGTTCGTGCCGACCATAATCGCCGGCAAATTCGTTGAGGAAATGGCCCAGGTCGACGGGTTCTTCTCGGAGGTGGTGCGTGCCAAGGCCGCGGAGATCGGCCCGGTGATCGCCGCTACTTTCGCCCGGGCGTACCAGGCGGGGGTGCCGATCGCATTCGGCACCGACACGGGCGTTTCACCGCACGGCGACAACTGGAGGGAGTTCGTCTACATGACCGAAGGGGGCATGCCGGCCACGGAGGCCATCGTGAGCGCCACCAGGAGCGCCGCCATGCTATTGAATCAATGGGAAAACCTGGGCTCCATCGAGCCCGGCAAGTTCGCCGACATCATCGCCGTGCCCGGCGACCCCCGTGAGGATGTGGACGAGTTCGGCCGCGTGCACTTCGTGATGAAGGGCGGCGAGACCTTCAAGCAGTAACAGATCGAGGAGTAAGTGGTCCTCGAACTTGCGCTATTGAACGTCCTGCCGGACAGAGCGAACGAGTTTGAAAAGGCCTTCGCGGCGGCCCGCAGCATCATCTCTTCGATGCCCGGGTTCGTGTCACTGGAACTCGGCCGGAACCTCGAGCACGCTAACCGATACGTCCTCCTGGTGCGTTGGCAGTCGCTCGAAGATCACACTATTGGCTTCAGGCAGTCGCCGGAATACGAGACATGGAAGTCACTGCTGCACCACTTCTATGAACCGTTTCCATCCGTGGAACATTACGAGCCGCTACTGAAAGGGTATGCAATCTCGGCTGAGTGAAACTCAGGGCTTGCCCGGCTGCTGGAAGCAGGTGTCCTGCACCAACTCCACTTCCGGGGTGTAGAGCCAGGTCTTTGTGACGACCAATTGGCCGGTGAACGTTACGGGATCCTCGAGCGTGAGCGTCTGCTCGAGACGCCGCGGATCGTCATGCACCGTGTACCTCTCGATGCCCCTGAGTTCGCCGCTGTGTCCAATATGCGTCTGATCCGAGATCCGGTCCGGCGTCACGCGCTCGGTCTCCACGATCAGCATGCCGTCCTCCACTCTCCCGATCGAGTGGCCAAGCAGAGTATGCGTGCGGTGCGCCGGATGATCGCGACCATCCATATAGATCGGGCGCAGGAGCGACCATTCCTCATAGCGAACGAGGAGGTCCTCGCCGTCCCGAACGATCTCCATGGGCAACGGATTCGTCGCCTGTCGAACGAAGCCGTAGGGCTGGCAATTGAGAAACTTTGGATCGGATTCAGGCGAGTTGGCTTCGCGCACCTGCATACCGGTTTGCGTCATCTGAGCTTCGAATTCCGCAGACCACGCCTGGCTACTTTGCGCTGCGAGGGCGGGCCAGGGAACGCTATCGTTCGCCGGATCGGCAAGCAGGGCGCTCAGGTGCTCATACATATCGCGGGGACACCCGACAAAGCAGGCGATGTCCGCGGCTGTCCAGTAGTCGTGTTGCTGCGCGGTGAATACCCCGCTCCATGTGCCGAGGAACGGCTCCACGGCGTCGTCCGATTGCGCCGACGCCTTATGTGACAGCGCCAGCACGACGCAGGCCAGGGCAGGCGCCCATGTGGATAAGCAGAACGCGTGGATCGGTCGATAGCCCATGACGATCCTCATTCTCATTACCTGCGCCGCCGGCGGTCGTTGAAGTCTTCGGTCCTGATGTCCTCGGCGAACACTTCAGTTCCGTCAGGCAGCGTCAGATACTCCATGTGGACAAGGTTCGAGCCATCGCGAGACGGATGACCGCGGACGGTGACCACATCGCCGGGAGCGACCTCGTCACCGGTCCAGCCCACACGCACGAGCTGAGTCCGCGATCCGCCCTCCGCGAGCCACTGCTCGGTGGCGCCGTCATTGTCGACGTCCAGGTAAATCCGCATGTGAGGATTGCCAAGGTCATACCGGGTCACGACGCCGGTGACCACCAGTTCCTGGCTCAGGTCGTAGAGCATCGCCGGCGAATGATGCGCGGTGACCGGCGCCAGCGCCAAGGCCCCGACGGAAAGCAGTAACAACGAGTACGGTAACCGCATCCGGCACCTCCTCAAGCGTGCGGGTCTGTAAGACCGATAGTATTCGCATGCGCGACATCTTGCATGTTGTCGCTTTTCAGCCCAAGACCATGAGCTTCGCGTTCTCCCATTTCAAAGTGTCCCTTTGTGCCGGGTAACCACACCGGAGGATCCTGGCCGTCAAGGCGCGGCGTGCCCCGGCCACGGAGTGCTGCGGCCGGTTCTGAACTCGTCACTGCGGCGCGGTCCCGTTCGGTGATCGAGTCGACAAGTCCGGATTCGCAGCTTGGCGATGCCCGGATCGTTTTGTTAGTTTCCCCCTCACCGAAAATGGCGGACTCTCTCTGGCCATGCTCTACCATGCCTTCGTTCGCTTCCTGACGCTGGTCGCCCACACCTTCTACCAGCGGATCGAGGTCGTGGGCCTGGAGAATGTGCCCGCGCGGGGTGCCGTGATCCTCGCCGGCAACCACCCCAACGCGTTGATCGACGGGCTGCTGCTGATGTGCCACGCGGGACGCACCCCCGTGCATTTTCTCGGCAACGCGAAACTGTGGAAGATCCCCCTGCTCGCCCGGCTGCTGGATGTCATCGGCAGCGTGCCCGTGGTGCGCCGTGAGGACTACGGGCCCGACGCGGATAACCGGGATGCCTTCGAGCGCGTTGACAATATCCTGGCGCACGGCGGCTGCGTGGCCATTTTCCCCGAGGGCATCAGCCACACCGACAGCCAGATATCCACGCTCAAGACCGGCGCCGCAAGAATGGCCCTGCGCGCTGCCGAGCGCCGGGAGACCGGCGTCGCAATCGTTCCTTTCGGCCTGACTTACCTCGACCGGCATCGCTTCAGAAGTCAGGTCCTTCTGCACTTCGGTACACCGATGCCGATCGATGAAGACGGTCTTGCGGCTTACCGGCACGATGAAGTGCAGACCGTACGCCGGCTCACCGCGGAACTGCGCGGTCGACTTTCGCGCATCACCCTGAACGCGCCGGACCGGGCGACGTTGCGGTTCATTCACTGCGCGCGCCGCTTGTACAAACCGGTTGCGGCGAAACTCACCCCCGCGACCTACGTCGAGCTCAGCCGCCGTTTGGTGGATCGCTATATGCGGATCGCCGGCGAGCCGGACATTCGACGGCTGCGCGGCGACGTCGAAGCGTACCAGTCACGGTTGGAGTTGCTGGGACTGAAGGACCATCAGCTCAGTCACCCGGTCAGCGCACGCAATGCGATGACGAGGATCGTCCGGCGCATGGCCCTGGTCGTTCTGCTGCTGCCGCTCGCACTACCGGGGGCGATCGTCGTGCTGCCTGCCGTCTGGCTCGCGGCAGCCGTGAGTTCGTGGTTCAGCTACGATGTCGATGACATCGCCACGCTGAAGGTTTCAACGGCGGTTCCGGCACTGCTTGCGACCTGTGCGCTCATCACGGTTGCGGCCGGCATCGCGTTCGGATGGCTCTGGGCGGTGCTGGCGATTCTGCTACTCCCGCTCAGTTGCTTCGGCGCCCTGTTCGTGCTGCAAAAGCAGGCCCAACTGCTCGTCTCGATACGCAACGTGCTACGCCTTGCGTCGTTGCGCGGCGACATCAAGGCGCTTGTCGACGAGAGAGAAAAGCTGGTGATTTCGGTACGAACGGCAGTCGACCGGTATTCGGACCCCGACATTCGGCGAATCTTCGACGCCTCGGACTTCGGGTGACGGTATTTCCGAGTTTCCGAGAGAACACTCGATGTTCTCGTGCAGACCCTCGCCGGTCTCCTTCAATCCCTGCTCGATTGCTCGGCCGTCGGCGACTGCCGCGCGCGGTTTTGGAACCGGGATTTACCGTAGTTCACGCCTGACGATCGACGCACCCGCGGCGAGCGCGTTGAGTTTGCCGAAGGCGGTTTCGCGCGGCAGGTACTTCATTCCGCAATCCGGTGTAACGATGAGCCGCTCGGGAGGCACAACATCGAGAGCCCGGCGTATCCGCGCGGCGACGGTCTCGGGGGTTTCGACATCGGCATCGTTAAGGTCGAGCACGCCGACCATCAGCGTCTTCGACGGCAAGGAACTGAGAACTTCAAGGTCGAGCGCTGGCTGTGCCGCCTCGATCGAGATCTGGTCCGCCGCCGAGTCGTCGAGTTCAGCCAAGAAATCGTAGCCCGTGGCAGGTTTGTTCCTGACGAGTGCGGCGTAACCAAAGCAAAGATGAACGGCCGTCGTGCCTGAAGCTTTCGCGAGCGCGCGGTTGATGGCCGCGACACCGTAGCGCCGGGCCTGCTCGGCATGCGACTGCAACCAGGGCTCGTCGAGCTGGACCACGTCGGCGCCGGCGCCGAAGAGCGCGTGGACTTCCTCGTTGACGGCATCGGCGTACGCGAACGCCAGTACTTCCTCGTTCCCGTAATACTCATCAACGGACTGCTGCGCCATCGTGAACGGACCCGGCAGCGTGACCTTGATCTTCCGGTCCGTTCGTGCGCGCAGGAACTCAAGATTGCGCACTTCCACGGCCCGTTTGCGCTCGATCGGACCGGAAACGAGCGGCACGGGGACCCGGACGCCGGTGCGTCCAACAATCTCCCCATGGCGTTCCCGGTCGATGCCGCTGAGCGCGTTCGCGAACCGATTCGAGTAGCTCTCGCGCCGGATTTCGCCGTCGGTGATGATGTCGATGCCGGCGCGCTCCTGGTCCCGAATTGCGTCGACAGTCGCATCGTCCTGCGCCTGCTCGAGTTCGGGCTCCGGCACACGCCAGATCTCCTCGACGCGGATGCGCGGCGCCATGAACTTGCGCAGCAACTCGCGGTCGACGAGCCAGTCCGGCTGCGGGTAGCTGCCGACGACGGCGGTCAAAAGCTCTTCTGCCATGGGCCGTTCGAGTTCGGATCGTGCGCCGAGTTTACATGGCTTGCAGGCGTGACTATTGTTCCATCGATCGGTCCATCGGGAGTGCAGGCATGACCGGCATCACCAGGCGTTCTTTTCTCGGGCGAAGCGGCGCGGGCATCGCGGCTACGGCAACGCTGCCGGCGCTGACGACCGGCCCGCAACAGAAGGCCGCTGCCCAGCAACCAGGGCCCGCCCCGCGAACGCGCATCGCACTCACAGTCAACGGCGAAACGCATTCGCTGGAGGTCGAGGATCGCTGGACGCTCGTCGAAGTGCTGCGCGATCACCTTGAGCTCACGGGCACCCGCATCGGTTGCGACCGCGGCGAGTGCGGCGCGTGCACGGTGCTGCTCGACGGCAAGAACATCTTCGCCTGCAGCTACCTCGCCGTCTGGGCCGACGGCAAGGCCGTCGAGACGGTCGAAGGCCTCGCGCGCAACGGCGTTCTCGATCCGCTCCAGGAGGCCTTCATCGCGCACGACGCCCCGCAGTGCGGATTCTGCACGTCCGGCCAACTGATGTCCGCGAAGGCTCTGCTCAGCGAAGGCACCGAAGTGACCGAAGCAAACGTTCGCGAAGCGCTTGCCGGCAACATCTGCCGCTGTTCGAACTTCCTCAACTACCAGGCCGCGGTCGCTCGCGGCGAGCCGGGACATCCAGCCGCGGCCGATCCGCTCAGAGTCGTCGGCCGACCGACCCCGAGGCTCGACGCGCTGGAACGCGTGACGGGGCAGGCACGCTACTCGCCCGACATCCGGCTCCCCGGAATGCTCTACGCGCGGATACTCAGGAGCCCGCATCCGCACGCGCTGATCCGCGCCATCGATGTTCAGGCCGCACTCGATCTCGACGGCGTCGCGGCCGTGCTGACGCACGAGAACTGCGACATCGACTGGGCGTCGGGCGACCTCGCCAACCGGCGGATGCTGTTCAACAACCCCGTGCGCTACTACGGCGATGCCGTGGCCGCCGTGGCCGCCACTGACCGGCATACGGCCGAGGCTGCCGCGCAGCTCATCGAAGTCGACTACGACACGCTGCCGTTCGTGCTCGATGCCGAAGAAGCGCTTGAACCTGATGCCGTGCCGATCCAGCCCGGCGGCAACCTCGCGCCTCCTTTCGGCGCACTGAGGGGCGGCGGTGCAGCCGTGCCGGGGCCTGCCGTCTACGAGCGCGGCGACGTCGAGACCGGTCTCGCCGAATCGGATGTCGTCATCGAAGACCACTACGTCTCCAAGCACCACAACAACGCGCAGATGGAACCGCGCACCGCAGTTGCAGAGTGGGAGTCGGGCAAGCTCACGATCTGGACGCCGACCCAGGGCATCACGAACTGCCGCGACGACATCGCCGCGGCGTTCGGCCTCCCGAACGAGCAGGTCCGGGTGATCTGCGAGTACATGGGAGGCGGTTTCGGCAACAAGAACCAGTGCCAGGACACCGACCTCATCGCCGCGGAACTGGCCAGGCGCACGGAACGTCCGGTCAAGCTCGAGCTGACCCGCAAGGAGGACTTTCTGTCGATCCACGGCCGCTGGCCGACGAGCCAGTACTACCGGGTCGGCGCGAAGCGCGACGGCACGCTGCACGCGATCGAACTACGCGGCTACAGCGGCATGGGTCCGCACATCAAGAGCAGCGGCGACATCGCCGGCATCGACTTCTACCAGTGCCCGAACGTCAGCAAGGCCGTCCATACGGTGCACACGAACGTGACGACGAGCGCCAACTACCGCGCGCCGTCGTATCCACAGGGCGTGTTCGGCATCGCCTCGGTTCTCGACCGGATCTGTGACGAGATCGACATGGATCCGCTCGACTTTCACCTGAAGAACGCGACTCGCCGGTACCGCGACGCGACGCCGTACACGAGCTACGGGCTCATCGACTGCATCGAGCAGGGTGCGGAGGCCTTCGACTGGCGCAATCGCCGCCGGCCGGTCGAGGCCGACGCCGGGCCGATCAAGCGCGGCACGGGCATGGCGATCGGCGCATTCACGGCGCGACTCGGACTGAGCAACGCCGTGCTCAGGCTCGACGACGCCGGCACGCTCTGGCTGCACGCCGGAGTGACCGACATCGGCACGGGTGCCAAGACGACGCTCGCCATGATCGCGGCCGAAGCGATGGAGATGGATCTCGACCAGGTCGAAATCGTCTGGGGCGACACGGACCGCTCGCCGTATTCCGTCGGCGAGTCGGGCTCGCGCACGACGAGCCACACGGGGTATGCGATCGTCGAGGCCGCCGAGGATCTCAAGCGACAGCTCGCCGAGCGCGGCCCGCCGGGTCCGGGCGAGGAACTCGTCGCCGAAGCGAGCCCCAACCCGAGTCTCGACGGCGAGCAGCGCTACTCGTTCGCCGCGCATTTCGTCGAACTCGAGGTCGACACGGAGCTTGGCGGCGTACAGCTCACGAAGTACGTCGCCGCGCACGACAGCGGCCGCATCGTCAACCCGCTGACCGCAACGAGCCAGGTCAAGGGCGGCGTCATCCAGGGCATCGGCATGGCGTTGCACGAGGAACTGCTCTACGACCGGAACACCGGCATCCCGGTCAATCCCGGTTACTACGGGGCGCGCATCATGACGCACCTCGACACGGTACCGATCGACGTGGTGTTCGTGGAGACGCAAGACGCCCACGGGCCCATGGGTGCGAAGAGCATCGGCGAGTCGACGATCATTCCGGTCGTCGGCGCGATCGCGAACGCGATATTCAACGCGACCGGCAAACGTATCAAGGAGTTGCCGATCAGCCGCGACCGCGTCATCGGAGCGATGTCATGAAAGCCTTCGAGAACCTGAGCCCGGCCACGCTCGACGAGGCAGTCGAGTTGCTTGGCACTGCCAGAGCGAACGGCGAGATCGCTTACCCCGCAGGCGGCGGCAGTGACCTGCTCGGCATGGTCAAGGACGAGCTTGTCCCGGCGCCCGACAGGATCGTCGATCTGAAGCGCATTCCGGGGCTTGACTCGATTCGCAGCTCGGAGAACGGAACCGGGATCGGCGGACTCGTCACCGTCGACGCGCTCGCTGACGACGAGAGAATCCGGTCGCGCTACCCGGTGCTCGCGGAGGCGGCGACCGCTGTCGGCACACCGCAGATCCGCAATACCGGCACGATCGCCGGCAACGTCTGCCAGCGGCCCTGGTGCTGGTACTTCCGCCAGGGATTCGCGTGCCTCAAGCGCGGCGGCGACCGATGCTATTCGGTGACCGGCGAGAACCAGCAGCATGCGATTTTCGGCGGAGGCCCCAGTTTCATCGTGCACCCCTCCGACATCGCGAACGCCCTCGTCGCGCTCGACGCCGAGTTTCAAGTCACGGGTCCGAATGGCGAACGCAGCGTTCCGGCTTCAGATTTCTTCGTCCTTCCGCGCGAAAACCTGCAGCGCGAAAATGTCCTTGAGTCCGAAGAGCTTCTGATCGGAATCTCGCTGCCTTCCGCGCACGCCGACCGGCCGGGCGCCTACCGCAAGGTCATGGACCGCGAAGCCTGGACTCATGCCGTCGTCAGCGTCGCGCTGACCCTCGACATGGACGGCGCGCTCTGCCGCGATGCTCGCATCGTGCTGGGCGGCGTCGCGCCGATCCCGTGGCGCGTACCCGCGGCCGAAGACGTGCTGCGCGGTCGGCAGATCACCGCCGAGCTCGCACAACAGGCCGCCGATGCCGCGCTCGAAGGTGCGCAACCGCTCGCGAAGAACGGCTACAAGGTCACGATGGCGCGCGCGCTCGTCCGGCGCAGCGTGCTTGAGCTGTCCGGCGCCGCCTGAGTCGCCGGCCCGGCGGCGCGGCGCGTTTTTCCGAAACGGCGCACGACCCGGTTCACCGCGTCGGCGTCATCTCTCCCGTACGCAAGCGGCCAAAGTAATCATGGTGGGCGCGCATCGACATCCGCGCGAAGATCAGCATGATCGGCACGTTGACCCACAACATCAGACCCGTGCCGAAGGTCGAGAACAGGTCGAGTTCGTCCTGCGTGCGGATGAATTGCACCGATAGCAGGATCAGCAGGCAATACACCACGCGATAGGGCATTACCGCGCGTTGGCCATGGTCGTATCGACGAAACAGATACACGATGCCCTGCTCACCGTAGTAGCCCCACGAGATGATCGTCGAGAACGCGAAGAGCCACGCGACGACCGGGACCAACCAGGCGCCAAGCCCCGGTACAGCGCGGTCAAACGCCTTTGCGGTCAGGGACGCGCCCTTGAAGTCGAAGAAAACGCCGTCGATGGAGAGAGCCGGGGTAACGCCTGGCGGTGCGCTGAATTGGTCGAATTCGACGCTCCAGCCGGCGTCCTCACTGCCCGTCAGCGTGCCGAATACACGCGAGCGATCGAGTCCTGTCTCGGCGTTCGTGCCCGACTCGACAACGACGAACACGATCGCCCCGTCCCGCATCTGCGCTTCCGCGATAAGTTCATCGGCGACCGTGACGCCCACGGGATCCATCCGCCAGTCGATGTCCCCACCGGCAGGCGCCGCTTCGCCATTGACGGCAACAGGCGAGATCACAGGCGCCGCGTCGTAGACAAGCGCCGGGTCGCGATTCCAGACGCCGCTCGTAAGAATCACGAGACCGGTCACCGTGCAGACCACAATCGTGTCGATGAACGGCTCAAGCCCGGAAACGATGCCTTCGCGCACGGGCTCCTCGGTTTTCGCCGCCGAATGCGCGATGGGTGCTGAGCCCTGGCCGGCCTCGCTCGAGAAGAACGCGCGCTGCAAGCCCTTGAGAAATCCGTAACCGGCGGTTCCGCCGATGAACGCACCCACCCCTTCGCTCGGCGAGAACGCCTCGGAGAAGATCAGCGCAAACATGGCCGGGACGTCAGCGATGTTGACCGCGATCACGAAGAAGCCCGCGAGCAGATACGCCGCGCACATGAACGGCACGATCCGTCCGGCAATTTCGCCGATGCGCCTGATGCCGCCGACGATGACGACACCCACCGCGAGCGTGAGTATCACGCCTGCGATCCAGTGCGGCAGCCCGAAATACGTGAAAGAGATATCAGCGACGTTCCATGCCTGGAACATGTTGCCGCCCGTCGCCGTGGAGACGAGCAGGGTCAGGCTGAAGATCACGCCGACCGTGGTACCGACGGGTGCAAGTGCAGGCGAAAGCCGCCTGAAGCCGCGGTGGGCGACCCACATCGGCCCGCCGTGCGGATTGCCGGGGTCTGAGGTGTCCCGGAACATCATCGACTGCGTGACCTCGGTCATCTTCAGGCACATGCCGACGACACCGACCATCCACATCCAGAACAGCGCCCCCGGTCCGCCCAGGGAAATCGCGATCGCAACGCCCGCGATGTTGCCGAGCCCGACCGTTGCGGAGAGCGCGGTCGACAGCGCCTGGAAATGGTTGATCGCGCCGGGATCGCCCTTTTCGTCGTACTTGCCCGTGACGACGGCGACGCCGTGCGTCAGTGCCCGGTACTGGCCGAAACCGTTCCAGAACGTGAAAAGCACGCCGGCGCCGAGCACGGCAAGCAGCGCGTAGTTATGCCAGATCACGCTGTTGATTGTCGAAGTGACTGAGACGATTGCGTCCATGATTCCCCTTCGGATAGACCTGCCTAAGTACGGCGGCGATTACGACCGTCGCACGGCCGCGTTGGCGCTGTTCATGCGTCCCGTTTCAAATGACCGACGCGGTGCGCTCGAACACCCAGAACGCGGCGACGCTGCCAATCACGTAGGCCGACAGCCGTGCCGAGAAGCGCGGAATCGGCACTGCAAGATACCGCAGCCCCCAACCAAGCACGAGCACGGCCGCGATGAACATCAGTTGACCGAGCTCGACACCGACGTTGAAGAACAACAACGCGAGCGGTATCGCGGTTTGCGGCAAGCCCACCTCGCTCAGGGCTCCGGCGAAGCCGAAACCGTGCAGAAGACCGAAGGTGAATGCCACGATCCATGGAAACCGTGTGGTCAGGCTGGCGCCCGTGCCGGAGCCGGGAGCCGGGTGAGCGCCATGGCGCGCGGCCGCGTCGCTGGCCTGGTCAGTAGTCGCGTCGGCGCCAGGGCCCGCAGCCGCGGTCGCGCTGCCGCCGGCATCCGCCGCGCCACCGCGCGCAAGTTCCATCGCCACGAACAGGATGCTGAGCGCGATCGTCGCTTCGACGGGAGCGATGGGCACGTTCACGAACCCTAGCGTGGCCGCGCCGAGCGTGATGCTGTGCGCGACGGTGAACGCCGTCACCGTGACCACGAGGCGGCCGAGGCCGCGCACGAGCAGCAGCAGCGCAAGCACGAAAAGCAGATGGTCGATGCCGAGCAGGATGTGCTCGACGCCGAGCACGAGGTAGGTCGCGGCGACATCGAGCGCACCGGCCTCCTCGGGAATGACGACGTTCGGGCTTTCGGGCACGAGCCGGTGCGTGAACGAACTGCCGTCGAGGTAGTCGACGCGCAGCAGTACGTCGGTTTGGGTCGCCGCGAGCCCGTTGACCTCGACGAGCTTGCCGGGCAGCGGTTCGTCGCAGCTTATGCGGCCGTGGTCGATTCGGGCATCTTCGACCGCATACGTGCGCACCGCACCGACGACCTCGCAACCGGCCGGCACCTGAGGCTGCATCGCATCGGCGAGACCGCCCGAGATCGACACTTTCCACTGCACCTGGAAGGTATTCGGCTCGATCTCGCTCAGGCCGAAAAATGCCGGACTCAGGCGATGGGCGGTGGCGCTGCCGGCCACCAGGCACAGGACGAGCAGCGCCGGGAGGCGCGCACCCATCAGGGACTCTCCTCAGCCGCATCAGCAGGCCAATCGACGACGACCTCGTAGCGGGTGCGAATCTCGGCGTAGTTTGCGTCGTTGGCGCGATTGCGTTGGTCCTGCGCGTAGCGCGCGAGCACCGCGTCGCGGACCTCGTCAAAGGCGGGCTGGCGAGCCTCGCTGCGCGACACCACGCGCACGAGGTGCAAACCGAAGTCCGACTCGAACGGCCCCGCCCATTCGCCCGCTTGCATCGTGAACACCGCATCGGTCAGCGCCGTGCCGAACAGGACCTGGATCTGCTCGCGAGGCGCGTCGTCCATCTGGAACCGCAGCGGCGTGCTGTCGCCGAAGCTCTCCGGATCGGCGCCGCCGGTCAGCGCCTCGAGCGCCGCATCGACATCGGCCTGAAGCGCATCGCCGCGCTCGCTGGGACTGAAGTAGAGCTGATCGAACGTCACGAGGGCAGGTATCAGGAAGCGCGCAGGATCCGCGTCGAAGAACACGCGCAGTTCCTCGTCCGACGCGGGCTCCGGATCGGCGAGATCCTCGGTCAGGTAGCGCATCTTCTCGATCAGGCGCGTACGCACCTCGTCGTCGTTGACGTCAAGACCGAGCGCGAGCGCCTCACGGTACATGACCTCGTCGCGGATCGCCGGTTCCACGAGTGCCGCAAGTTCCTCGCGGCTCGGTTCGCGGCCATTGAAGAGTATCGCCGACTGGCGCAACTGCTCGACCTGTTCGGCGCTGATGTGGATCGGCTCCGGACCCACGTCACCCGTGTCGCCCTGCCAATAGGAGACGGCGAACAACCCGCCGCCGAGCACGACAAAATGGAGCAACGGATCCTTGAGCAAGCTGGGCATGTGAGTCGACCTGGTCCACGGGTCATCGTCGGCCGCGTCCGGCGACTGAGACTAGCAAGGGATACCGCTTATATCTAGGAAACTGCGCCGCAGGAATTCGCAAAAGCGGATCTGCAGCCGTGCATGCCTTCGGTGCGGGCGCCTGGCAACTCCCAACCGCCACGCGAAAAAAAAAGCGCCCCGCCGGGGAGACGGGACGCGAGTTGGGGGATCTTTTCAGCCTGACCGCAACGCTTCGAGTGCTTACGCCGTCGATAGTTCCCCGAGCTCCACGGTGAGCTTGAGCGTCTCGCCGTCTCGCCACACCTCGATCGAAATCCGTTCGTCGGCATCCGTGGCGCCGACAAGCCGACTCAGCGTCCGCGCCGAGTCGACGACCTCGCCATCAAACTCCGTGATGACATCGCCGTTGAGGAGGCCCGCACGGTCGGCCGGACTGCCCTGCTCGACGCGCGCGATCCGGGCGCCACGCGCTTCGTCAAGCCCAAGAGATTCGGCAAGTTCCCGATCGACGCTGCGGATCGACACACCGAGCCAGCCGCGCTCGACGACGCCATTCGCCCTGAGTTCGTCGAGGATCGCCTTCGCCTGGCTGGCGGGAATCGCAAAACCGATCCCGATGCTGCCGCCGTTCGGCGAATAGATGGCTGTGTTGACTCCGATGACCTCGCCGGACGTGTTGAACACCGGGCCGCCCGAATTGCCCGAATTGATCGGTGCATCGATCTGCAGGTAGTCGTCATAGGGCCCGGACCGGATGTCGCGGCCACGCGCCGAGATGATTCCGGCCGTGGCCGTCCCGCCGAGACCGAACGGGTTGCCGATGGCGAGCACCCATTCGCCGACGCGTGCGCGGTCCGAATCGCCGAACTCGAGCGCGGTGAGCTCCGGCGGTGCATCGACCTTGATGAGCGCGAGGTCCGTTCGCCCGTCCTGGCCGATCACCACGGCGTCGAGCTGCTCGCCGGACTGAAGCGTAACGACGATCTCCTCGGCGCCGTCGATCACGTGCTGGTTCGTCGCGATGTAGCCGGCGGCATCGATCACGAAGCCGGAGCCTGCGCCGCGGACCTGGCGCGGGAACTGCGGCCCGTCCGGCGTGCTGCCGGGCGCATCGAAAAACCGCCTGAAAAACTGCTCGAATTCTCCGCCGCGCGGGACACGATCCGGCCAGACGGCCGTTGGCATCGATCGTGTCCTTTTCGTGACGGCGATGTTGACGACGGCCGGACTCACGCGTTCGACCACGTCGGCAAACGACACGGCACCGGGCGGCGCCACCGCGTCGGCCCTCGATGCGCCGCCATCGTCCTCGGCCTGAAACCCCGCCGACAGGAGCGGCACCAATGCGATTGCCGCGATCGCGACGGCGGCGTAACGCCATCTTGCCCGTCTTCGTCCGTAAACTGAGCCTGCGTCCCTCGCATGACCATTGCTCATCGCGTCATCCTCCTGTGATTCGAATGTCGTTCGACCTGGTGACGACAATACGGGCGGGCTCATTACCTGCAGCTCACCGAAACCCTACGGTTTTGTCATGAAGTGAGCCTGCGGTTTGCCTTACCCTATCGAATGGGGGACAGCCCCGGGCGTCGAAATTCGTCAGGGATATTCCGACGATTACGGCAGTCTGATGGAAGGCAAGTGCGGATACTGATCATCGAGGACGACACCGAGCTTGCCTCGTTTGTCCGGAAAGGACTGAACCAGGCAGGCTGGAACGTGGACCATGCCGACAACGGCAAGGACGGGCTGTTCCTTGCGACCACCGAGCAATACGATGCGCTCATCGTCGATCGCATGCTGCCCGGCATCGAAGGGCTGACGGTCGTGCGCACGCTCAGAGCGTCGGACATCGACACGCCCGTGCTGATCCTGAGCGCGCTCGGCGAAGTCGACGACCGCGTGAAGGGGCTCAAGGCCGGCGGCGACGACTATCTCGTCAAGCCCTTCGCTTTCAGCGAGCTCATGGCGCGGATCGAGGCGCTGGTGCGCCGGTCCCGCACGGCAGCGACGACCGCTCAGACGACGCTCGAAGTCGCGGACCTGCACATGGACCTGCTCAAGCGCGAGGTGCGCCGCGGCGACACGAAAATCGACCTGCAGCCGCGCGAGTTCAAGCTCCTGGAGTTCCTGATGCGCCACGCGGGCCAGGTCGTCACGCGCACGATGCTGCTCGAGGGCGTCTGGGACTACCACTTCGACCCGCAGACCAACGTCATCGACGTGCACATCAGCCGGCTGCGCGCGAAAATCGACAAGGGCTTCGAGCGGCCGTTGCTGCATACCGTGCGCGGCGCGGGCTACCGGCTCGGCGACTAGCGGCGCCCGAACATGATGCGCCTGCCGCCCCTGCTCAGGACCAGCGTCTTTCAGCTCACGCTGATCTACATTGTCGTCTTTGGATTTTCCGTCGTTGCGCTGTTCGCGTTCATCTACTGGTCGACCATCGGCTTCATGGAACGGCAGACCGATGCGGTCATCCAGGCGGAGATCGCCGGGCTCGCCGAGCAGTACGAACGACGCGGGCTCGCGGGACTCGTCGATGTGATCGGCGACCGCGTGCGACGCGACGCCGAGAACCGGTCAGCCTACCTGCTCGTCGATTCGAACTTGCGGCCACTGGCAGGCAACGTCAGCTACTGGCCGCGCGCGTTCAACCAGAGCGGCGAGTGGGTCAATTTCGTCATCGCGGCGGCCGATGAGGAACAGGTCCCCGTGCGCGCGCAGGTTCTCGGCGTCGGCCCGGGCTTCAGGCTGCTGGTCGGCCGCGAGATCCGCGAACTGGAGCAGATCGACGGACTTCTGCGCCAGACGGCGATCTGGGGACTCGGCCTGACGATCGGCCTTGCGCTTGCCGGCGGGCTGCTCATGGGCATCAGCGCCCAGCGCCGCGTCAGTCAGCTCAACCGCACCACGCGGCGGATCATCGCCGGGGACCTCTCGCAACGCGTGCCCGTGCGCGGCGGCCGCGACGAGCACGAGGAGCTCGCCACCAACGTCAACGCGATGCTCGACCAGATCGAAAGCCTGCTCGCCGGCGTGCGCCACGTCGGCGACAGCGTCGCCCACGACCTGCGCGGCCCGCTGACGAGGCTGCGCACACGTCTCGAGGCGCTCGCTACCGAACCGGAACCCGATCGGCAGAGCATCGAGCAGTGTCTCGCGCAGGCCGACGGGCTGCTCGAGACGTTCAACGCGCTGCTGCGCATCGCGCGCGTCGAGTCAGGCGCCTACCGCAGCGCCTTCGCCGAACTCGATCTGAGCCTGATCGTGCGCGACGCCTCAGAGCTCTACGAGGCCGCGGCCGAGGAGCGCAGCATCGCATTGCGGCTGAATTGCGCACCCGGCGCGAAGGTGTTCGGCGATCGGGAACTGCTCGCCCAGGCGCTGTCCAACCTGCTCGACAACGCCGTCAAATACACGCCGGCCGACGGGTACATCGACGTTCACCTGAGCCACGTTGGCAGGCGGATTTCAGTCAGCATCACCGATACGGGCCCGGGCATTGCCGAGTCCGACCGCGAGCGTGTGCTCGCGCGGTTCGCCCGCCTCGATCAGGCACGCTCGAAACCGGGCAACGGGCTCGGCCTTGCGCTCGTACGCGCGGTGGCGGACCAGCACGACGGCCAACTGACGCTGACCGACAACGCGCCGGGGCTTATCGTCACTCTCGAGCTGCCGGCGGTGAACCGCCCGCGCTAGCTCGGATATCGACAGCGGCCTTACGGCTCATCCGCGTTTTCGGGGGCATCCTCGTAGGCGCCGAGAAGCCCCACCCGGACCGTTTCCACTTCGACCAGGGGCGACTGCCGATAGCGCCCGACCTCCTCTGCCGTGTAGGGCTCGAAGTCCGCCGGCATGTCGTCGGCGCTGAATCTGTAGAGCATCCAGTTCACGAGTTCTGCAAGCTCATCGTCGGGAATGATGGACAGGGACACTCCCGGGACACGCACGAGGAATTCCCTGCCGCCTTCGACCGCAAGGAATCTGCCGGTTCCGATCAGGGGAGGAATCTTCCCGGGTGTGGCTGCGCCGTCTGCAAGGTGGCAACCCTGACAATGCAGGATGTAGTTGAACCGGGGCGAAGCGGCGGCCACGGTGCCCGCTGCCGCCAGCGCGAATGCCAGGGTCAATCGCGCGAACGCGGTCCGCACTGCGCTTGCTCAGGCGTCGGCCCGCCCCAGTACCAGCGCAACGGTGCTGTGGTAGGCCGTGGTGCTGTGGGCGAGGCACCAGTTGATGTTGTTCGACCTGGCGGTGACGTAGGTGGGCATGTCGTCTTCGTTGTTGTTGCAGAAGCACTGGCCGCAGGGACTCTTGCCGCAACAATCGTTATAGGAAACGAGGTAGTCGATGCCATCGGCCGGGTTCGTGCACGTCCCGATCCAGGTCACCGTCGACATCTCGGTTCCGGGCGGGCAGGACGACGCCGATCCACCGCAGCACGGCGACATGAAGCCGTCGATGGAGCAGTAACGCCAGTAGTCGCAGCTCATGGGATCGCCGGCGTCACCCTCGATGTCGGGATCCTTGAAGCCGGTATCCGCGGCCTGGGCCGCCGCCCGCGACAACGGCAAAAGCGGAATCGACGCGCCGCCGAGCAGGAGCGTGCCCAGGCGCGTCAGAAAGCTGCGCCGCGACGTGAGTCTGGCCAGGTATCTCGCGCCGGTTTCGAACCTGCGGTCAAACCAGTTCGTCGAATCCATGCTCAGGCGACCTCCTCTTCCTTCGATTGCTCGGCGGCCATGTATTCCTGCAAGGTTGCCACACCGCGTTCATCGGCCTCAAACAGACTCTCCAGGTGCTCCCGGGAGTTCACAAGTCCGGTCGATCGAATGATTCCCTCCCGATCGATCAGCACGGCGTGCGGCAGGCGTCCGACCCGGTATCCCAGCCCCAGTTCCGACGATAGCAGATAAGGGAACTGCTGAAGTCGATACTCCGACACGAACGCCTCGTGCTCCTTGCGCGCGCCGTCGCTCGCCAACATCACGCTTAGCCATCTGCCCTCGTCGCGCGCTATCGACTTGAGCACCGGCAGCAACGTCTTGCAGACGGGACACGTCGGCGACAGGAAGAACAACAGCGTACTCAGGTCGTCCGCCCGCTCTCCACCAACTCGCTGCTCCCGATTTGCCAGGTCGCTGACGGTGAATACGGGCGCCGCCTCGCCGGCTTTCGGGCCGCTGCCGACCACCAGGGCGCCCGCCGGAGCGACGCGCTCGTACAGCACGCCGATCTGCCGGACCAGCGCGAGGATCACGCCGCCCATGACGAGCACGAGGATCCACAGCAAGACATTCGACGCCAGCAGTGCGCCCGACACGATCAGCCCCTCAACCGCGCAAGATCCGGCGCGTTGGCGATAAGGCGATTGATCGCCGCGTACAGCAACGCCGCCGCGCAGACGGCCGCCGTTACCGCGATCGCGTCGAGCCAGACCAGCGCCCTGCCCTGCACGGGCAGCATGGCAGCCAGCGCCAGGCAGGCGAGCGACAGGTTGCGCGCGACCAGCGAGCCGCTCAGCGACTGCTGGCCGACGGGCCCCATGCAGCCACAATCAATGAAGCGCCGCCCCCTGAACAGGTTCACGGCGATGGCGACGGCGTATAGAGCCAGCAACAGCACGCTGCCGGCCAGCGCGAGGCTCCGCAGGACAGGAGTCAACAGACAGCTTCCCAACGCCAGTTCAAGGCCGATCACGGCACCGGCACAGGCCCGGGTCGCCCGCCGCGGGACGAGGCGGTAATCGGCGAGTACCGTCACGAAGACTGCGAACCCGCGCAGTTTCTGCGCGGCCGCGACAAACCAGAGCAGCGCCAGTGACAGCGCGATTACCAGTGGAATGGCCGGATCCACCATTCGCGGCTGCTACCGAATGCGCAGCGACAGCCACCCGCTGGACGGGGCGTTTTGCAGTCGCTCGTGGAGATACTCGCCGGTCATGGCATGACGGACGGAAATTCCGCTTCCTGCAGCCGAAACCAGCAACGGCTCGTCTCCCTGTGTGACCTGGATGTTGGAGGCGCCGTCCCCGCTGGTGGCCCCGATCGCCGCGCCGGCTCCTTCGCTCTCATCGCTTTCCGGGAGCGCTTCCAGTCGCTGCACGCGTTCGCGCGTTGCCAGATCGAACGACCAGATTTCGGTTCCGTCCCAGTCCGCGGGATCGTCCAACGGTTCGTCGTTCTGCCGCGCCAGGACGTAAAGACGCCCGCTTTGCTGGTGGACCGCAAGGGGCTGACGCCCGGTGATGCGCCAGTTCTGCTCGCGGTCCGATGCCGTGAGCAACGACCAGCTCTCGCCGAACCGGGGAGTGGACCCGGAGACATCCACCGAATGCAGGATTCCGTCGAAGGATGCGAACAACCACTCGTCCCCGTAGCGCACACCCGGCTCGCGGATCGGATCAACCTCGGGGTCGAAGAACTGCTCGGTGCGCTCCTTGGACACTTCGCGACCGTTCTCGTCCAGCGTTACGCTCAGCAGGTCCCCGTTGGCGCAGATCATCACGTAGCTGAGATCGCCCGCTGAAAACACCAGGCTGCAACCGGGCGTGGATATTTCACCGACGAATGATCTCGACTCGATGTCGACGACGCTGATGGAGGTGGCCGGCGTCAAGTTGAACACGGCCAGAAAACGGTCGTTGTCGGTGAGCGCCAGGGTACCCGTGACCGCCAGCATCAGAGCCCGTTTGGCGGGGATCACGATTTCTCCCGAAACACCCAGCGTACTCGTGTCGAAAATCGTGACGGTGTCGGTTCGTTCCCCGCGGTTGCCGCGCGTGTAGAAGGTCTCGATAACAAACAATGACGAACCATCGGCAGAGTACTCAAACGCGGCTGACGGAAAGGTCTCGGCCACGCCGACCAACCCGAGGAAGCGATCATCGGCGACATCGACAAGGCTGTAGTCGACAAACACCCAATCGCGTTCGGGCTCCGGCAGCACCTCCGAGCGCCCGAACGAGTCAAATTCCTGGGCGAAGCCGGGAGTGATTACGGCGCCGATCAAGATGCCAGGCAGCCATGGTCTGGAAATCATTCGTTTGCAGTCCCCTTGCTCAGCCAACGTCGACAATGGAAGCCAAGTATATAGGGCTGGACGGAATTGTCCCTGCAACGCGCCTCGCGGGGTTCACGGATGGGTCGGACTGCCGGATTGAAGAACCGGCGGACCGACGGCGGGCGCGGCTTCGATCGGGTTTGAGGCAGTCCGTTTAACGCAAAACGTTTGACATTCAAGCATTAACAGACCAGATCAGACGCTCCTGGCCTCCTCGAAACGCGCGAGCAATTCGGGCCCGAGCGCTTCCCTGAGGGGATCGAGCCAGCGACTGCAAGACTGATCTTTCGCTTCTTTCGATTCATGGTCCTATTGTTGACGGGCGCCGTCCGGTCCCTCCGACACGGTCGTGCCAGGTTCGAAAAAGCTCGACCGTTCCTCGTGCGAAGCTGGACTGGGTGTACTGCCCTTTGCAACGTCCCAAACCATCACGCTCACGTTAAGCCGGGAGGCCCCGCCACCGACGACGACACCTCGCGTCGGGGAGGCATCAGCGTAGTCGCGCCCCACGGCGACGCCGATATGGCGATGGTCGGCGCGCGTGTCGTTGGTCGGGTCGATGCCCGTCCAGCCAAGTTCGGGCAGCAAGAACTCCGCCCAGGCGTGGGTCGCCCCGGCGGACGCCTGTTCGCCCGGCAAGTCCTCCTCGTGCAGATAACCTGAGACGTAGCGGCTCGGTACGCCCCACGATCGGGCGATGGCGATCATTACGTGCGTGTAGTCCTGACAAACGCCAAGGCCCGTCTTGAGGATGTGGTCGATGGGTGAATCGACGGCGGTGCGCCCCGGCTCGTAGCTGAATTCCGCATGGAGCGTCCTGGAGAGCTTGAGCAGCGCCTTCAGGGGATCGCGGCCGCGCCGTATTCCTTTCGCCTCGCAGAACGCGGCGAGCAAAGTGCTCGACCTCGCGAACCGGCTCGGCGAGAGAAACTCCCAGTTTCGCGGGGATGCGGCCTCCTTGTTCAGCGGTTTCCAGGCGCGGGCACCGAGTGACTCCGGCAGCGGCGGCGGGTCCATGGTCTCGATCTCAACATGAGAGTGCACGACGGTATGGCGGTGACTTCGATGAATGTTGAACAAGTGGCAGGCATTGCCGAAATGGTCCGTGAACGGGATGGTCACCGCGTCCGGTTCGATGGTCAGTGCGTAACGCAGAACGCGCTGACCGGCGTCCTCGCGCGGCTTGAGTCGCAGCAGCATTACGCTGTCGCGCGCGGCTTCCCTGAAATTGAAGGAAGAGACGTGTTCTATCAGCAATTGCCGCACAACGGGATCGGTCAAGGCGTGTCCTCGATCTCGTATTCGAAATAGGTGCCGGCGATGTCGTCGTGCAGGCGCCCGCAGGACTGCCGGATGCCTTCGAGCGCCGCACGCGTTGCGGAATCGTCGTCGCGGTCGCGTTCCGGCCAGTCATGATCGATCCGCGAAGCGATCCGGCCCGCACGCCGGCCTGCCACACCCTCCAGCGGACTCCCGCCGGACACGACATCGAGGGTTTCGATCATCTCGGCGAGTGCATGGCGGATCGAATGTGCGAGCCGGGCGTCGACGACGAGAAAATCAACGATGCGGCGCGGCCCGTGTTGCAGGGGATAAAGCCGGCGATAGGCGAATTCAGCCTCGCAGATCTGTAGCAGAGAGCGCCAGTCCGATTCGTGGTGGTGATCGTCCGTCGGGTACAGCTCGATCTGTACATTGAGCAGCACGGCAAGCAGTTGCGCCCGCTCGATGAAGCGCCCGAGCCTGAGAAACTGCCAGGCGTCGTCCCGGTACATCACGCTTTCGGCGATGCCGGCGAAGGCGCGAAGCGAGTTTTCAGTCTGCGCATAGAAATTGCCCGGACGGTCCTTCCAAATCGCCTCGATGCCAGTGTCTCGCAGGTCCAGAAAGACCAGGTTGAGGCACGACCACATGCTGTCCGGGACGATGTTTCGGACCTGGCGCGCGTTTTCGCGAGCCTGGGCAACGCAGTTGCGGATCGAGTCGGGATTGTTTCGTTCGAAGGTCAGATCGTCGGAAAGCGTGTAGGCATCGGCGAGCATGTAATGGTCGTCGTCCGGGTTCGGCGTCAGTTTGCCGGCCACCGGTGTGCGGGCGAGGCCCCGATACAGACGCCGCCAGTTGCTGTCGATCTGCTCGACAGGCTGGTCCTCGAGTGCCGCGATCTGCTCCGAGAGCAGCCGGCAGCCGTGCCTCGCCCGTTCGAGGTAACGGCCCATCCAGTAGAGCCCCTGAGCGTTGCGCGACAGCATGCAGTCAGTCGGAGAGGACCCAGAGGTCCTTCCCGCCGCCTCCCTGGCTTGAATTGACGACGAGCGAGCCTTCGACCAGGGCGACCCGGCAGAATGCGCCCGGCACGAGCCGGGTCTCCCGGCCCCGGAGCACGAACGGCCGAAGATCGACATGGCGGGGTGCTGCGCCGTCGTCCGTATGGCTGGGTGCGACCGAGAGATCGAGCACGGGCTGGGAGACGTAGTTTGCCGGATTCTTGCGCAGCGCCTCGCCATAGGCCGCGCGTTCGTCGGGCGTCGCATGCGGGCCGATCAGCATTCCGTAGCCGCCAGACTCCCCGACCATCTTGACCACGAGCTTGTCTAGATTGTCGAGCGTGTAGGTCAACCCGTCCGGGTCCCGGCACAGATGCGTCTCGACATTTGCAAGCAATGGTTCCTCGGCGAGGTAGTAGCGAATCATTTCCGGCACGTAGGCATAGACGCTCTTGTCGTCGGCGACTCCCGTACCTGGCGCATTGGCGATCGTCACGTTGCCGAGCCGGTAGGCATGGAAGAGACCGGGGGTGCCGAGCACTGAATCGGGCCTGAAAGCCAGCGGGTCGATGAAGTCGTCATCGATGCGGCGGTAGATCACGTCGACCCTTCTCAAGCCCCCGGTCGTGCGCATGTAAACGAAGCCGTTGTGCACGACGAGGTCGCCGCCCTGGACGAGTTCCACGCCCATTTCCTGCGCAAGGAACATGTGCTCGTAGAAGGCGGAGTTGTGGACGCCGGGCGTCAACAGGACGATGCACGGATCGGTGACGCCGGATGGCGCAAGTTCCTCGAGGGTCTTGCGCAACAGCCGGCCGTAGTCCTCGATGCCGCGAACATGGTGTTGCCGGAAAAGGTTGCGCAGACTGCTCTTGAGCGCCCGCCGGTTGGCGAGCATGTAGGAGACTCCGGACGGAACGCGCAGGTTGTCCTCGAGCACGGCGAAACCGTCGTTGGTCCGCACGATGTCCGTGCCGCAGACCGCGACATAGACGCCGTGCGGCACGCGCAGGCCCTGCATCTCGATGCGATACTGCGGGCAGCCGCGCACAAGGGTGGTCGGCACGACGCCGTCGCTGAGGATATGGGCCTGACCGTAGACATCGCCAAGAAAGCGATTGAGTGCGTCGAGCCGCTGCCTGAGCCCGCGTTCGATCAGGTCCCAGTCGGCCGCGTCGAGGAGCCTCGGCAGGAAGTCGATCGGAATGATCCGCTCCTGCGCGTCGTCCTCGCCGTAGACCGAGAATGTGATCCCCTGGTGCAGGAAGGACCGCTCGGCATACTCCTGCATGGCCGAGATTTCGGCAGGACGCATCCCGTCCAGCGCCTCGCAGAGCTTGCGGCAATGCGGCCGAGGCACGCCGGGCGCCTCGAACATTTCGTCGTAAAATTTCGGCAGGGTCTCGTAGCCGGAGAACAGGCGCTCGTCGGCCGCCTCATCGGTGCCGTCAGATTCCGATTGCCCGCTTGATGACATGGAGTTGCTTGAACTCACTGGCGGTCTGGTTGGACGGGGTCCGATTTTGGCCGCTTGGGGAGCCGCCCGCAACCGCGCCGGCGGGCCGTACAACGCGGCGCAGACCCGGCGCATTGGACCGAAAACCAGCATGGTGAACGGAAATCGGTTCTCCGGGGACTAATATCAATGAGCGGAAGGACCGACCAGGCGCATGACTTCGACACCACATTCCGGCGGCCTTGCACCACTGCGTTGCGCCATTCGCCGTGCCAGGTTCACGGACGAGGCATCGCTCGTCGCGGCACTGCTCGACGCGGCACCCTACGACGACGAACTCGCCGGGCAGATCCGGAGCGACGCGGCGGCGCTGGTCCGGGCCGTGCGCGCCGACCGCGCCGGGCGCACCGTGCTCGACAGGTTTCTCGCCGAGTACGGCCTGAGCAATCAGGAAGGCGTCGCGCTCATGTGCCTGGCCGAAGCGCTGCTCAGGATTCCCGACAGCAGGACCGCCGAGCGGCTCATCGCCGACAAGCTCGGCACGCGCGAGTGGGCGTCGCACATCGGGCATTCCGACGACCTGCTCGTCAACGCTTCCACCTGGGCACTCATGCTGACGGGGAGCGTGGTCGCCCTCGACCGCGGGTTCGCGAGCGACCCGCTCCAGTGGATGCGGCGCCTGGCCAAGCGGCTCGGGGAACCGGTGATCCAGGGCGCGCTGCGCCAGGCACTGCACATCCTCGGTGCGGAGTTCGTGCTGGGACGTACGATCGAGGAGGCCTTGCGGCGAAGCGCGTCGGGCGTGCGCTATTCCTACGACATGCTCGGCGAAGGTGCCCGTGACGCGCAGGCTGCTCGGCGGTATCTCGAGGCCTACTCGCACGCGATCGCATCGCTGGCGAACGCGGAGCCTGTGCGCACACCCGGGGGCGCTTCGCCGCCTTCCGGTTCCGGTTCCACGATCGGGCTGCCCGCGCGCGCGGCCGCGGAGGCTTTATCATCGCCCGATTCCGGTTCCGAAATCGCGACGCCTTCGCCCATACTCGCGCAAGCGTCCGTGTCCGTGAAGCTCTCCGCACTGCACCCGCGCTACGAGTTCGCGCAGCGCAAGCGCGTGCATGGCGAACTCTATCCTCGTCTGAAGTCGCTGGCTGACAGCGCGGCCGCAGGCGGAATCGCGCTCACGATCGACGCCGAGGAGGCAGACCGTCTCGATCTCTCGCTCGAGCTCTTCGAGCGCCTGGCGGCGGATGACGATCTGACTGGCTGGCCCGGACTCGGCCTCGCCGTGCAGAGCTACGGCAAGCGAGCTCTGCCCGTCATCGACTGGCTGATCGCGCTGGCGCGCGCCACGGGGCGCCGCATCCCGGTCCGGCTCGTCAAGGGCGCTTACTGGGATGCCGAGATCAAGCACGCGCAGACGCTTGGCCATCCCGACTTTCCCGTCTTTACGCGCAAGGCGAACACGGACCTTGCCTACCTCGTGTGTGTGCGCCGGATGCTCAAGCATCCCGGGGAACTTGCCGCCCAGTTCGCGACGCACAACGCTCACACCGTGGCTGCCGTCATGGCACTTGCCGAGGAATCTCGAGGCTTCGAGTTCCAACGGCTGCACGGCATGGGTGAATCCCTTTATCGCGCGGCGACGGCGCATTATCCGGAACTGCCGCCGGTGCGCGTCTACGCACCGGTCGGCTTGCACGAGGACCTGCTCGCTTACCTCGTCCGGCGACTGCTCGAGAACGGCGCCAATGCCTCGTTCGTCAACCGTGTCCTGAACGAGCGGCTGCCTCCGGAAGCGCTCGTCGCCGACCCGGTGCGCCAGGTGGGGGCGACCTCCCCGGCTGCGCATCCGGGCATCCGCGCGCCCCGCGAACTCTACGGCGACCTGCGCGTGAACTCGGCGGGCCGCGATCTGACCGATGCCGCCAACGTCCGGGAACTCAAGCGGCATTGCGCGGCGCTGACCGGGTCGCCCATCCATGCGGCGCCCATCGTCGCCGGCGTGACGGACGGCTTCTCCGGCGCAGCGCCAGGCGTTGCCGACCTGGCAGACGACATGACTGACGCAGCGCCCCGCGGTGCCGGCGTAGCAGTCGGCTGCGCCCGCCGAGCGATCCGGAACCCGGCCAGGCATGCGGAACTCCTCGGCCATTGCGTCGATGCCGCGCTGGCCGATGTCGAACGCGCCGTCGAACGCGCGGCGCACGAGCAGCCTGCCTGGAACGATGTCGGGGCGGCCCACCGCGCCGGAGTGCTCGGGACCGCCGCGGACCGTCTCGAAGCGGTGCTTGAGGAGTTCGCCGCCCTGCTCGTCAAGGAGGCGGGCAAGACGCTGCCCGACGCGGTCGCCGAGGTCCGCGAAGCAGTGGATTTCTGCCGCTACTACACCGCCGAGGCACGACGGCTCGTGGCCGAACCCGCGGCGCTGCCCGGACCCACCGGCGAGTCCAACCGACTGAGCCTGCACGGGCGCGGTGTATTCGTGTGCATCAGTCCGTGGAACTTCCCGCTCGCGATCTTTCTCGGCCAGATCGCCGCGGCGCTCGTGACCGGCAACGCGGTGGTGGCAAAACCGGCGGAGGAAACGCCGCTGATCGCGTTCGAAGCCGTTCGCCTTTTGCACTCGGCGGGTGTCCCGGCCGGCGTGCTGCACCTGCTGACGGGCGACGGCTCGATCGGCGCGGCACTGGTGTCGCACCCGAAAACCGCGGGCGTGGCGTTCACCGGCAGCACGCAGACGGCCTGGCACATCAACCGCGCATTGGCCAAGCGCAACGCGCCCATCGCACCGTTGATCGCCGAGACCGGTGGGCAGAACGTGATGTTCGTCGATTCGACGGCGCTGCCCGAACAGGTCACCGACGATGTCATCCAGTCGGCCTTCGGTGCCGCCGGGCAGCGCTGTTCGGCCCTGCGTGTGCTGTACCTGCAGGCCGACATCGCCGACCGGACGCTCGCGATGATCCGGGGCGCGATGGACGAGTTGCGCGTCGGCGACCCGGAAAAGCTCGAAACGGATGTCGGACCCGTCATTTCGGTGGCCGCTGCCGCGGGGCTCGAGGCGCATGTCGCCCGGCTCGCCGCCGAGGGCGCAAGCCGGCACACGGCGCCGCTGACCGCTGAGTGCCGCAACGGCACGTTCGTCGCACCGGAACTGCTCGAAGTCGAGACCATTCGGCAGCTCGACGGGGAGCAATTCGGGCCGATCCTGCATGTCGTCAGGTTCGACGGCCGCGAAATCGAGTCAGCGGTCAGCGAAGCCATGAGTACCGGCTACGGACTCACCCTTGGGCTTCACAGCCGCATCGAGGGCCGCGCCGAGCGTTTGTTCGAGTTCGTGTCCGTCGGCAACGTCTACGTGAACCGCGACATGGTCGGCGCGGTCGTCGGATCGCAACCCTTCGGCGGCCAGGGGCTGTCGGGAACGGGGCCCAAGGCCGGCGGCCCCCATTACCTGCTGCGTTTCACGACCGAAAAGGTGCTGACGCTCAATACAGCGGCGATCGGCGGCAACATGGAACTGCTGTCGCTCGACGACGGTTGATCGCCGCACGATCAGCCAGGGTTCCTCAACGGGCCGCGCAATCTGTCATATCCGCCGGCAGGCCGGGCAGCTCGTAAGTCCTTGCGTCCGGAAGCACTGCCCGCCGACAGTTCTTCGGAGATCGCCGCGGTCTGTGCGGCGTCGGTGTCAATTTGACCGCTTCCGGCGCCGCACCGATCATACGGCGAGGCACCTGGTGCGGGAGCAAGCGATGCAACGCCGCCTTTTCCCACAGATCCGCCCGCTGCCGGCATGCGCGACGGCCATCGCGGTCGCGACGCGGGTCGCCGACACCGGCAACGGCGGGCGGTTCATCGAATCGCTATACAACGAGGTCATCGCCGGGGAATGACGCCGCACCCGGAGCGTTGCCGAATCCCTCCCGGTCGCGCGGCGACGGCAGCTCGTCAAACGTGGGGAATGACACGCCTGGAGCATTGCCGAGCCCCGCGACCTGGCTCCACGCACCTGGCGCTGGCGGCGGCCGCGGTACTGCTGTCGGCGAGCGCGCGAGCCGAGGTCGCGACCATCGCCGTCGCCGCGAACTTCCTCGTACCGATGCAGAGCATCGCGGTGGCGTTCGAGGAGCGCACCGGTCATGAGATCGTCCTCGTGCCCGGCTCGACGGGCCAGATCTATGCCCAGATTCTCAACGGTGCGCCTTTCGATGTGTTTCTCGCAGCGGACAATGATCGCCCGGCGCGGCTTGGTGCGGACGGTCTCGGCGACGACGCGAGCCGGTTCAGCTACGCGCGCGGCCGGCTCGTGCTGTGGAGCGCCGATGCCGGCACTCTCGACGGTCGCGGCATCGAGATGCTCGCCGAAGGCGACTTCCGCCACATCGCGATCGCGAGCCCCGAACTCGCGCCGTATGGAGCGGCGGCGAAGCAAGTGCTAGAGCGGCTCGACCTGTGGGAGACCTTCAGACCGAGGATCGCAATCGGCCAGAGTATCGGGCAGGCCTTCGCGATGGCCGCCACCGGCAATGCCGAACTCGGGCTCGTCGCGCTGTCGCAGGCGCTCTCCTGGGACGGCCCCGCCAGCTACATAGCGGTTCCTCCGCAACTGCACGAACCGATCGAACAGGACGCGATCCTGCTCGGTCGCGGTGCCGACAATGCCGCCGCGGTCGCGTTCATGGCGTTTCTTCGGTCCGACGAGATTCGCCGGATAATTCGCGACGCAGGATACTTGTGAGCGAACCGGCTACCTGTACGCGCGATCATGCCACTGCATTGGCTGCGGGGATTGCGGCACCCGTGAAACTGCCAGGAAAATCTCTTGGGCCGCATGACAGCAGCCGTGGAATCAGGAGTCGCGCCTCGTGAGAATGCCCGAGAGCATTTCCCGCAACGTCGCTACCGTGCCGTCGAGTCGCGCGAGACGCTCCCGTACGTCGGCCATGTCTCGATGCAGATTCCACAGAAAGGCGAGGATCGCAATGCCAACAGCAGCGTTAATCCACAATTCGAAACTCATACCGGCCCCCGATCGCCCAGGAAATGACCGCTTGCGCCTTCCTCTGCCGCCCCCCGACGCGCAGAGCGTCGAGCGCCAGCGCTTCAGGCTCACCTGGAATTGGAATACCCTGCGCCCATTCGATTATCGTTGGCTGTGCTAATCTGTCAAACGCGATTCCATGGACCGCTTGCGAAGAATTCAAATATAGTCCATTTAAATCAATTTCTTATGGTGACTTCGGCTTGATCGCCAGCCACGCTGCAGGAGGCGACTGATGAGATTCATTGCAACCCTGAAAATTGTTGTTCTCGGCTGGTTGGCGTTTGCCGCCACCGCCCATGGTCAGGACGATCATGCCGCACACTGCGAAAGCATGATCGATACACGCAACCTGACGCTCTACCGGGCCGAGTGGCGTCCGGCCAGCGAGTCCGGTCCCGCTTACTGCCATGTCCAGGGCCAGGTCGGCCCGGGGCTCACCTGGTACGTCCAGCTACCCGCGCCCGAGGCCTGGAACGGACGTTTCCTGAACTGGGGCGACGGGGGTCACGATGGCGACCTCGACTACGCCCCGCACCGGGTCGCCGAGGGCTACGCGGTCGCCAACGGCAACATGGGCCACGACAACGGCTCCCAGCCCGGCGCGACGTTCGCGTTCAACGACCGGCAGGCAGAAATCGTCTATGGCTACGGCCACATCAAGGCGACCACCGATGCAGCCAAGACAGCTATAAGGGCCTTCTACGGCCGGCCGGCGGAGTATTCCTACCACGAAGGCTGCTCGACCGGCGGCCGCCAGGGACTCATGGCTGCGCAGCGCTGGCCTTCGGTCTTCGACGGCATCGTCGCAGGCGCGCCCGCATCGTTCCTGCAGCGGCTCAACGTCACCCACAACTGGGACATGCAGGTCATGCTCAGGGACAACTACACCGGCGCGCTCTCCTACGACACCGACGGCGATGGCACGCTCGACAGCCTGACCAAGGCCAACATGCTGACCGAAGCCGTGCTCGCGCAGTGCGACGCCAATGACGGCATTGTCGATCGGGTGGTCAACAATCCGGAGACCTGCGACTTCGTGCCCGAGCGCGACCTCGCCCATGCGATGTGCGTGGACGACGTGAACGCCGACGACTGCTTCACGACCACTCAGCTCGCAGCCATCCAGGCCATCTACAGCGGCCCGTACGATTCCGCGGGCACGTCGATCTACAAGGGCAAGTCCTATGGGAGCGAGATGCGCTGGCCGCTCATCGTGGTCCCGCACGAGGGCAACAACCATCGTCCGGGCCAGATCGGCCTGGCTTCGGACTATGTAAACTTCCTCTTCTACGACAACGATCCCGGCGTACCGACGACTCGGCCTACCGATCTCTCGCTTGCGCCCGATGCGGCCCGAGAGCCCCCCGAGTTCGCCTGGTGGCAGTTCGACTTCGACGACTTCACCGCCGGTCTCGGCGACACGATGCGCGCCATCACGGATGCCGACGATCCGGACATGACGCGCTACCTGAAGCAGGAAGGCGGGAAACTCCTGATCTGGCACGGCTGGGCCGATACGGTCATTCCGGGCCAGCCGATGGTCGACTTCTACGGGGAAGTCGTGGATGTCACCTTCGATGGAGACCGCGCGGTGTCTGATGAATCCGTGCGGCTCTTCATGCCGCCGGGTGTGGCGCACTGCGCGGGCGGGCCGGGCCCGGATAGCTGGGACCGGCTCGCGCCGATCGTCGAATGGGTCGAGAACAGCACGCCGCCCGATTCATTGACGGTCCGGAAGCTCGACGACGGCACCGTGGTCAACGAACGGCTCGTCTGCCCGTATCCCGAGCAGGCCGTCTACGTCGGCGACGGCGACGCGAACGACCCGGCGAACTGGGTCGCTGACAACTTCGTGTGCGAGTGAGACAGGAACCGGGTGCTTGCCGTGCCCCGTTGCACGGCAAGCGCGTCGCGGCCAAGGAGTGAACGCGACGGCGATCCTGTCGACGCGTTGAGCGCGCCGAACGGCGCTGATCCGCTTACGTGCGGCCGGCGACCGCGTCACGGGCCGCGGTCAGCTCTGCCGACCAGTGCGCGAGTTTCTCTGCGAAGCGCATACGCGCGTGGGCGGGACTCGTCGACGGCAGGGTCCGGCGCTCAATCGCGGCGAAGCGCGGTGCGAGCCCCGGCAAGACCTTGCGGCGGTAGAGGTCCGCGGCCGTCGCGCCGTTGAAGAAGATCGACCCGATCGACGGGTTGATTTCGAAGAATGAAGCGAAGTCGTTCGTAACGGCCGTGGTCCTCTCGATTGCCGAATCGAGGCTGCCCGGGCGCCTGCCCGCGGCCAGCACGTCCCAGAGCGCGACGCCGTGTTCCGTCAACCTTGCGAGCCGAGCTTCGTAAGTGAGTTCCTGTCCTGCACCGCAGAGCGCGCCCATGATCCGCCAGAAGGCATTTTGAGGTTGCGCGTAGTACTGCTGCTCCCTGAGCGATCTCACGCCCGGCAGACTGCCGAGGATCAATACCCTGGCACCCGGCGCGTGTACGGGCGGGAACCCGTGCGAAAACGGCGTTGCCGATTGCGCCTGACCCATCGCCCCGGGCTTACTCCAGCGCCTCAGTTCGCTGCGGACTGCGGTTCGCTGCGCGGCGGGACCGGCGCGAAATAGCCGACGATGAGCAACAGCACGCCGACGCCGAGGAACGATACGACGCGGCCTACCGTCCCGGCATTGTCGAGTTCGACGACGAAGAGTTTCACGACGACGACCGCCATGAGGACGCCGCCGGCGATCCAGACCGCGCGATTCGCGGCGCGTGCGCCGACGACCATGCCGGCGAGCGCGGTGCTTCCCCAGACGATCGACAGCGACGCCTGCAGCGCGGTCGACTCCGCGAGCGGTTCGAGCGCGTACCTCACGTCGGCCCAGTGGTGCACACTGCGTGCCACGGTCATCGTCAACAGGAACACTCCGAGCAACGCGGGAACGAGCACGCGCCAGCGCGATGAGAACCCATCCATTTCACGCTGTTCGCGCACGGCCGCGAACCAGAACCAGCCTGCCGCGAACACGAGTCCGCTGGCGAGCTCAAGCGGATTCAGCAACGGAACGTAGCTCAGGGGTGTGGGGTCGCCCGACGACACGATGTTCGTCCTGATTGCAGCGACTGCCAGAACGGCCAGCGTACCGCCGGCGGCCGCAAGCCCATACGTGCGCCAATGCGCGCGCAGCGGCCAGCCGAGTGCGTCGCGCCCCCGCACGGTTGCAAGGAGCAGCGCCGCCACGACCGCGAGCGTCGCCGCACTCGCCCAGACGCCGCTTGTCGAACGTTCGACCCACCAGTGGACCTCGGTCGCGGCCACGGCGGCGATGAGCCAGTAGCCGCCCGTGTGCAGCATGCCCGTGACGCGGCCAAGTTGCGACTCGTGCAGGCGCAGGAAACCGAAGTGCGTTGCCAACGCGACGAACCAGACCGGCCAACCATAAATTTCAAGCGCATGCTGACGATCAATGAGCGCAAGCAACAGGCCGACCGCTATCGCCGGCACCATCAGGCAGCCGAGCGTCGCCACCCGTTGCCAGGCGAGCGTCCGCGCGGCCAGAACTGCGATCCAGACCGTACCGGCGACGAAAAGAAGCGCTGAATCGAGCTGGAACCGATCCGCAACGAAGCGCACGATTTCGTTGTGCCCGGCGCCGAGCCACCACACCGTTCCCCACACGAGCAAGGCCCAGGCCGCGACCTGGTTGCGCTGCCTGTCGTCGGCCTCGTGAATCCGGTCGAAGATCCGGCCGGAAAACAACGCGGCGACGGCGATCAGCAGCGCTCCGAGAAAGGAACCGTTGAGCACGGCAAGCTCTCGCGCAGCCTCCTCCTGGTTCAGGAATGCCACGGCCGAAGCGATCTGCAGGACGAGCCCCCCGACCAGCGCCAGTCCCCGACTCTGGCGGAACCCGAGCCAGACCATGGCCGCGCCCTGCAACGACCAGGCGGCAGAAGTCCAGCGCGCATCGAGCGCCAGCGGAAACGCGATCGTCACGAAAACGACGGCGAGACTCAGGAAGGCTTCGGCCAGTACCCTGAGTTCAGCACTGCCACGCCGAAGGATCCACATCCCGAGCGCCCCGTACACGCCCGCGAGCGTGGCGGCACTGATCGCGAGTCCGTATTCGGTGTCGCCAACGAGCCCGGTCTGCAATCCGAAACCGACGAGCGGCGTGCCGAACACGAGCGTGCCGTCGACGAACCCGCGAATCCTCGGCGCCACGCGGGTTGCAAACAAGACGGGAATGGCGATGTACATCGCGACGGCGAGAACCAAGAACGGCTCCGTCGAGACGAAATCGTCCGGGCTGTAGGACGTGTATCCCCAAAAGGCACCGACACCGAACGTGAACAGGAACGAGAGCACGTTGAGTTCGCGCCATGCCCGGAACCAGGCAATCCCGACGACGGCGCCGTTGAGCAGCGCGTAGTAGCTGAAGAGCACGACGTGATCGCCGGTATCCGACGCTGCGAGCACTGGCGCAAGGAAACCGCCGACGATACCGAGCACCGCGAGTTCGCGGGAGTTCTGGAGCACGGCAAGCGCTCCCGCGGCAACGGTAACGATGACGAGCAGGGCAAAGGCCGGCACCGGCGGCAGCAGATCGTACAAGGCGAACGCCGCATAGGTCGTCAGGTAGACGACGGAGATGCCGCCGCCCTGCAGGCTCAGCGCATAGCCCGGCCGCGTGCTGCGCAGCCGCCAGCCGACGCCGAGCAGGGCGAGGCCGAAGAGCGCAACGCCGATCAGTCGGAATTCGATCGGCAAGGCGATCCAGTTGCGGTCGACGGCGACCCTGACGAGAAATCCGACTCCGATGAGCGACAGGATCACGCCGACCTTCACGGGCACGTTGCCGCTCGTCAGCCATCGCTTGCAATGCTCCAAGAAGCGTTCGGCGATGCTCGGCTCGAGCGTTGCGGAAGCGGCCGTACCGTGCGCCCACGAGGGTGTGTCCGGCGGCTCTCCGGCTGTCCACGACGGTTCAGGATCCGGTTCCGCTTGTGGGTCCGGTTCCGGTCCGAATTCAGCGTCGGGCTCGCTTCGCCCGGGGCCGTGTGCAACGCGTTCCGGCATTTCGGTGCCGGCGGCCGTTTGTGGCGACGGACCGACCGGTTCGTCGGGAGGCGTCATCGGCCGCTCGCTGCGGCCCGCCTCGGTCTCGATCTTGCGCAGCCGCCGCTGCAGCGTGACCAGCCAGCCCGCAAGCGCTCCGAGCGCGGCGCCCGTCAGAGCGTTTTCGGCGAAGCCGAACAATACCGAACCCAGTATCCCGCCGATCACGGCCGCGATGAGGATGGCCATGCTCACCGCGCCTCGCAGAGCCGCACCCAGCGCGCCCGGACATCGTCGGCAGTCAGGCGTGGATCGAGCGCCGGCAGCAGGAACACGCTCTGCCAGCGCGGCCCCAGATAGCTCCTGTGGTTGCCGCGGTGGCCCCAGGCGCGGTCGCTCGCCGTCCAATGCCACTGCAGAAGTCGGGGATCCGCGGTATTGAAACCGCGCGAGCCGGCGCCCGCGCTGTTGACCCGGTCGATGGTGCCGAACGTGCGTGTGCCCCAGCCCACCTGAACGTCGGCGGTGCTTGCGTAGTTGACGGCGAACTCGCTGACCCGCGGCAGGACCCGCTCCTCCATCGGAAAATCCGCAGAGACCGCCGACGCCATGAGGACCAGGCGGTCGACGATCACGTCATAGGGCAGCTCGCTGACGATCATCGCGGCGAGTCCCGCCCCGCCCGAATAGCCAAACAGATAAAGAAGCTCGTCGGGATGATCGCGCCGCCATTGCACGATCTCCCCGGCCATCTGCCGGGCAGTCGCCAAGTTGCGCTCGTGCGCCTGGATGTTCTGGACGACCAGAAACGGAATGCCCCACGGCCTGAGTTCGACCTCGAAGCCGGGCAGTTGCCGCGTTGCGAGTTCGACGAAGCGGGCGAGATGGTATTTCGTGTTGGCCGATCCCGGCAGCACGATGAGCTTGCCGGTGAAATCCGCCGGCACCGCGCCAGACACGTCCGTCGGCGGTGCTTCGCATGTCACGTTGAGCGCCATCGTGTCCGCCGCGCACGCCAGGGCCATGGCGGTGAGCATGAGCAGGACCTTGCCCGAACTGACCTCTGTATCGTCAATGGACGGGGCCATACTCACAACCTCCATGTGCATGACCGGGGCGCGAGACGATCCGCTTCCCGCGCCGACCCTGCGATGACGCGTTGTCCGGGAGCTTGCGCCGTGGGAATTCCCGGCTGCAAATCCGCTCTCATCCGTCCGCACAATCGCTCGACTTCGTCAAATATAACCCGATATTCTCCCTCGATCGACCGGCCGCAGGGACGGCGATGGCGGCTTTTCGCTTTCGCGAATTCCTGCAGCGCAAGCTCCTGGCAAGCCGTAGCGAAAGCGGGCGTTGCGCCTGGATTCGCTGCGACCTCAGCCACGGGTCGCTGCAGAGTGTCGCTCGGTTTCAAGCTTTCTCTGCGCAGATGGGGTACTTTTCGAGTCTAGGAGCCTGCGCCGTAGGAATTCGCGGCTGCAAATCCGCTCTCATCCCCCCCTTCGGCCGATCAATTTCGTCAAATATGGCTCGATATTCTCCTCAATCGATCAACCGAAGGGACGGCGATAGCGAATTTTCGCTTTCGCGACTTCCTACGGCGCAGGCTCCTGGGATCATCCATTGCATCGCTTCGCACGCAAGCGCCACATTCGTAGCACCGCGATCCGGACTGCCGACCACGCCGTGAACGACTCGACCCTGCTTTCGGAGCTTGGAATCCCGGCCGACTACGGTACGCGGCCGTATTTGCCTCGCTACGAGGAAGCCCTGGAACTCGTCGAGATCGACGACGACATGTTCGGACGATCGCTGCGGCTTGCGCGCGGCACGGCGCACGACTGGCGCACCATGAAACAGGCGGCGCTCGAGGACGACGTCGAGCTCCTGATCGTGTCCGGGTTTCGCAGCGTCGCCTACCAGGTCGAGCTCATCCGCAACAAACTCTCGAAGGGGCTGACGATCGACTCGATCCTGCGCGTCAACGCGGCGCCCGGGTTCAGCCAGCACCACACGGGCAAGGCGCTCGACCTCGCAACGCCAGGCTGCCGCCCACTGACCGAGGAGTTCGAGGACTCCGCGGCGTTCGCGTGGCTCAAGGCCAACGCTGCGCAGTTCGCATTCTCGATGCCCTATGGCCGTGACAACGTCTACGGAATCGTCTACGAACCGTGGCATTGGTCGCAGTGCGATTGATTCGCGCGTGCCTCGCAGGCGCCTGTCCCGTTATCATTCCGGTCCCCGGGAGCCTGCCAGACAGACCAGGTGAGTCACACCGATCGCCTCAAGTGGGATGAGCGTTATCGGGCCGGCAGCTACGCGGCTCGTTTACACCCGACGCAACTTCTTGCAGAGCGCCTCGCGGATCTGCCGCGCGGACGCGCCCTTGATGTCGCCTGCGGCGCCGGGCGCAACGCGCTGTTCCTCGCCGAGGCCGGATACGAAGTCGACGCCGTGGACGTCTCGAGCGTCGGCCTCGAGCGCGGTGCCCGTATGGCCAGAGAGCGCGGACTCGCGATCAACTGGATCGAAGCCGACCTTGAACCTGCGGCTGCCGCGACGCACCTGCCTGAAAGCCACTACGATCTCATCGTCATGGTGCGTTACGTGAACATGCCGTTGATCCCGGTGCTTGCCGAGCGGCTCAGCGACGGCGGCTGTTTCGTCTGCGAGCAGCACCTGAAGACATCCCGCGATGTCGTCGGCCCGAAAAATCCCGCCTACCGGCTCGCGCCGAACGAACTGCTCGCGGCCGCCGGCAACCTGCGCGTGCTGTTTTATCGCGAGGGCATCGTTGAGGACCCGGATGACCGGGCGGCAGCCCTCGCCCAACTCATCGCCTGCCGGGGCGAACCGCGCTTCGAACACGCAGATGACGATGGCGCCTGATACCGGGCCGCGCGGCGGGCGTCGGTTCGGCCACGGTTGCGCGCGCGCGCTCGATCGACGCGGCGTACTCCTCGTGCTGTTCGCCGCGGTGTGGGTTCCGAACGCGAGTGCGCAATCCTTCGGCGACGTGGGTGCGGACGCGGCGGCAGAAGGCGGACCCGGCACCGCCTTCGAAGCGGAGCTCGAGCAGCGCGGCGCCCGGATCGGCACCGTCAACGTCATTGTCGAGAACGTCTTCAACCTCAACGACCCCGCCGAGGACAAGCCGCTTTATCGCCTCGCAAACCGCATTCACGTCACGACTCGCGAGAGCGTCGTGAGGAGTATTCTGCTTTTCGCGTCGGGGGATCCCTACGTGGCGCGAGTTGTCGACGAATCCGCACGGCTGCTGCGCAACCTCGGTTACGTCGCCGATGCCTCGGTGCGGCCCGGCCGCTTCGACGAAACAGGCAACACCATCGACATCGACGTGACCGTCCGCGACTCCTGGTCGCTCAAGCCTTCGCTCAAGCTCGGCCGCAGCGGCGGCACCAACGAATACGGATTCGGCCTGATCGAGGAAAACCTCGCCGGGCGCGGCAAGCGCCTGGACATCGCCTTTCGCAGCGACGTGGATCGCGACGAGCGGCTCTTCAGTTATACGGACAACAACATCAACGACGGCCGCGATCGGTTCGCCGTGCTCTACTCGGACAACAGCGACGGCCGGCGTGTGGGTTTCGACGCGGGTCGACCGTTCTTCTCGCTCGACTCGCGCTGGTCGTTCATGGTCAGCGCACTCGAGGAGGAGCGCATCGATTCGATGTACGACCTGGGCGAAGTCGTCGACGAATTTCATCACGACACACGCACATGGACGATCCAGGGCGGCCGGTCGCGCGGTTTCGTCGATGGCAGGACGATTCGGTGGCTGGCCGGTTTCAGCTACGAGGAGGATCTTTTCCGGCCCACCGTCGACCTGCCGAAGCCAACGCTGCTGCCGGGGGACCGTGAACTCGCCTATCCCTGGGGCGGCCTCCATATCGTCGGGGACGACTACCGCGAACTCACCGAACTCAATGACATCGGGCGGACCGAAGACGTGCCGCTGGGACTGGACCTGTTTCTCAGCGTCGGCCGGTCGCAGGAAGCATTCGGCGCCGACCGGGACGCGTGGCTGTTCAATTTTTCCGCTTCACGCGGCTGGGAACCCGGCGGTCCCGGCCGGCTCCTGCTGCTTGACACCGGGGCGTCGGCGCGGCTCGAAGACGACAGCGTCCGCAACGGCATCGTCTTCGCCGGGGCGCGCTACTACCGCCGCAATATGGGACGGCACCTGTTCTCGGCGAGCTTCAGGGCGACGCTCACGAACAATCTCGATCCGGAGAACCAGGTGCTGCTCGGCGGCGACAACAACCTCAGGGGGTTCCCCCTGCGCTACCAGAGCGGCGAACGCAGCGCCGTGATGACGGTCGAGCAGCGATTCTTTACGGACTGGTACCCGTTTCGGCTGATCCGGGTGGGCTACGCCGTGTTCTTCGATGCCGGCCGGGTCTGGGGACGGGATCCGAGGAACACTCCGAACCTCGGCACGCTCTACGATGTCGGCATCGGCCTGCGCCTGACATCGCCGCGCGCGAGCCGCGGTTCGGTCCTGCACATCGATCTCGCGTTTCCGATCAACGGCGACCCGACGATCGACAACGTACAACTGATCGTGGAGAAGAAGGCCTCATTCTGAACCGCCGATCGGGCGAACCGCTTGCTGTCCGGCTGGAAGGCATCGAGGTCGCCGGAAGGGCGTTCCGGGTGCTCGATCAGCCGAACGGGTTGCCGTCCGCGTCGATCGCGCCCGGCAGCGCGCGAAAGCGGTCGAGCCAGGCCGTCACGTTGGCCAACCTGTCCGTGTCGTAGCCGGATATCTTGAGCATCGAGATCGGCGAGAAGCAGGACACGTCGGCGATCGTCGGACGGTCGAGCGCCAGCCATTCCCGATCGGCCAGATGGCCGTCCATGATGCCGAGGACATGATCGCAACGCGCATCGATCTCCTCGTCCGGTACCTTGATCGCGTCCGGCCGCCGGATCTTGGCCCGCTTCATCCACGGCCCCTGGTGCACTTCGTTGGCCGACTTCGACAACCACTCGGCGACCCTGGCCTCGCCTTCGGCGTCGGCCGGCAGCCAGGTGTTCGACGGGTCGTGTTTTCGGGCCAGGTAGACGAGACAGGCGTGCGAATCGGCGATCGTGTAGTCGCCGTCCTCCATCGCCGGCATCTGCCCGAACGGGTTCAGCGACAGGAACGGCTCGCGCTTGTGTTCGCCGCCGTACATGTCGATGTCGACGAGTTCATAGGGAACATCGAGCATCGACAACAGGATGCGGACCTTGTAGCCGTTGATCGATGGCATGGTCGAATGTACGCGCAGCATCTTGGTCTCCTAGCAGATAACGGGGGCACCGGCCGTCCCCGTGGGATTGGCGCCCGGGATGGCCGGAACAACGCGAACCGTCATCGTTCGCGGCCGATTGGGTGATTGAGTTGGACGAGACCGGAAGGTGACGAAAACCATTTCGCGGTCGTTGCCCGAAGCGCTGTCGAGACGCTTCCCCTGGCCTTTGCAGAGCGACGCAGCTTGCCGACGCCGGCCCACGTGCTTGTGGAAGCGGCTAAAGGTTCAGCGTGGATTGTCGTGATGGGACCCGTCGACGATGTGATCGATATCGCGCTCGATGCACGGCGCTCCTTCGACGACTTCCAGGTCGGTCAGGAAGGCCGTGCGGGGCCGCTTTTCCCAGGGCTCGGCCAGGACCGCAGGATCGTGGGCCGTGGCCTGCCAGTGCAACGTGTCGCCTTCGCGCCAGATCCGCTCGACGACGCGCAGGTCCGGCGTGTGGAAGGACCCGTCATCGGTCAGCCACGTCTCGCCGTTGAAGTTGATCGTCTCGACGACGAGCGTGTCGCCGTCCCAGTGACCGACAGCGTCGCCGAGGTAGCTCGGCTCGGGGTTGGCGCCGTGGCCGCGTCCGTCGGTGGGGACGATGCGGAAGAAGCTGCCGGAGACGTCGTCGTACAGGAACACGACTTCGTGCGGCTGCTGCACGATCTTGTCCGGAGGGCCGATCCTCGGCACGCCGGGCGCGAAACAGCGCAAAACGGGATCCGTTTCCACCTGCCGCTCGTCGAAATCCTTGACCATGGCGACGAATTCGGGACGGTAGACGGGTCTGTCGGGCGGCGGCGGGGGCGAGGCCGGCCGCGCGGACGCCGGCGGCGTCTGCTCTTCGCAGCCTCGCAGGCAAATCGAAGCACCTATGGCCTGCGGACGCAGAAAGTCGATGCCGGCGCCGTTGTCCCATGTCCCGTTCAGATCGGGGCGCCCGTCCGCGGTTCGCGGCATGTCGGCAGATTCCTGAGCGACGCCCGATGCGGAAACTGCGAGACACGCCGCGCCCGCCAGCACTGCCGCCGCCCGGGCGATCTTCACTGTGATATTGCTCACGGTTCGTTCCTCGTAACTGTGTTCGCGGCTAGTCCACCGCACCGAACTGGTAGAAGTGCCCGGCCTCGTAATCGATCCTGAGCAGCCAGCCCAGATTCTCGGTGCCGTCGCGTGCGGGGATCGTGACAATGGTGACCGGCGAGCCGTCACCCATGAGCATCGCGCTCGTGAGCCCCGCCTTGCGCATCATCGCCGTCGGCGCCGATTCGATCCGCCAGGTATTCACGCTGCCATCGTCGCTCGTGACGTCGACATACAGGTAGGTGTGCGGATTGATCCAGTCGACGTCGGTAATCACGCCCGTAATCGTCATCTGGTTGCGGACATCGAACTGCCCTGCGACCGAATGATGCGCCACGACCGGCCCCGCAGCCGCGAGACAGCCGGCACACATCAGTGTGATTCGCGTTTTCAGGTTCATTGACGAGCCCTCCATCCGCCCGAGTCTAGTGCAAGCGGCGTGCGGCGGCAAAGCGCGCCGATGCCGTTTGGGTTGAACGGACGCGCGAAGTGTCCGGACGCGGCTACCGCGGCCGTGTGCCCGAGTCCGACGCGGTTGCGGTGCAGTTGCTCGGTCGTTTCCAGCCGGCGTCACAGGCCGCCATGTGACAGGCGTCGCCGGCGCTGCGCCGCTCCGGTCGGCGGGGCACGCCCGGCGGACGCCGCTGACGAAAGCCCCGCCTTGCATCGGGAAGAGCAGCGCGACATTCATCGCGGGCTGTTAGCATTTCGCGATCCACAGCAGCGGAGACTCTGGCAATGGCCTCCTGGCTTTCGATCGCAACCCGGCCGCGCGTCTGGCGGCGGGCACTGTTGTACGGACTGATCGTCGGCGCGATCCTGATCGCGATCAATCACGGCGATGCGCTGCTCAGGGGCGACATCGACGGCGTGCGGGTCGTCAAGATGACCCTCACGCCGCTCGTCCCCTATTTCGTCTCGACGTTGTCAAGCATCGGCGCAATCAGGAACTTCGAGGGCCGCGGTAGTTAGCCCCCGGAGTTCGCTCGCTTGCGAGGCCTGGACTCCGGCGGGCGAGCGAAGGGCGAGGGCTGAATCGCGTCGCCCTACCGGTTTACTCTTGCGAACATGTGTGGTCGGTTTACGCAATACTTCTCCTGGCAGGACGTGCATGCCTACGCATCGCTGTCGAGCACGCCCGTGGAGCTCAGCCCGCGCTACAACCTCGCACCGGGCCAGCAGGCGGCGGTCATCCGCGATGCCGGCGGCGACCGCGAACTCTCGATGCTGCGCTGGGGCCTGATCCCGTTCTGGGCGAAGTCTCCTGACATCGGCTACCGGACAATCAACGCCCGAGCCGAGACCGCGCGCTCGAAACCGGCGTTTCGTGCTGCGTTTCGCGCACGGCGCTGTGCGGTCCCGGTGGATGGCTTCTACGAGTGGGCGCGCATGGGAAGCAGGAAACAGCCCTACCTGATTACCCGCGGCGACGCGCCGCTCATGCTGCTGGCGGGACTCTGGGAGCAATGGCGGATTCCGGACGGGCAGACGCCCACGAGAGTGCTCGGCGGGCGTCAGGCGGGCGACGTGCTCGAGACTTTCACGATCCTGACCACAGAGGCGAACGAAGCCATGGCGCCGGTGCATCACCGGATGCCGGTCGTGCTCGACACGGAGACGCTCACGCCGTGGCTCGTTGGTGAGGACGTTCCGCTCGGACCCTGCGGCAACGAACTTCTGACGGTCCTGCCGGTGAGCACACACGTCAACAACGCGCGCAATGACGACCCCGAGTGTGTGCGGCCGCTTGCGGCGCTCGTTTGAGGCAGCGCCCCGGCGGGATGCCCCGGAGACCGCGCCACATCCCGATCCCGTTCCGGCATGAGCTCGTGTAACGCCATGGGCTGCCGGCGCTTGCAGAGCCGCGCGCAGGCGTGCATCGTTAGGCACTGGAAAACAACCAAAACCGAATCGGCGCGCCGTTCCGCGCAGCCGCAACCATGACAACGAGAACCGCCGCACAGTTTGTTTGCGCACTCTTCGTCGCACCGGGTTTCGCGGGACAGTCCCAGGCGACCGAAGTCGCCATATGCACGGACCTGGGCGCCTTGACGGTCGAACTCAATGACGAGCAGGCGCCGCTGCATGCCGCCAACTTCCTCGAGTACGTCGATCAGGGCTACTACTCGGGCACGGTGTTTCACCGCGTCATCGCCGGTTTCATGATCCAGGGCGGCGGTTTCGACCGGCAGCTCGATCGCAAGCAAACCCTGGCACCTGTCGTCAACGAGTCGGGAAACGGTCTCGGCAACGTCCGCGGCAGCCTGGCCGCGGCACGCACCGATGACCCGAATTCGGCCACCGCGCAGTACTACATCAACGTCGCCGACAACGACCAGCTCGACGGCTCCGCGGGAAGCCCGGGCTACACGGTGTTCGGGCAGGTCACGCAAGGCATGGAAGTCGTGGACGCAATCGCGGCGCTGCCGACGGGCAGTGCCGGGGCGTTTCCGTCGGATGTTCCCGAACCGTTGGTCTCGGTCACGTCCATGGCGCGCCTGGACCCGGAACTGCAAGCTTCCCTGCCCGCAGACGGTCGCACGATCGCAATCCGGGAACGCCTATCCGACGCGCTCGACGGCGGGAATCAGCTCGAGGTGCTCGACTGGCTCGGTCACTATCGGGCCACCTGTGCGGTCATGGACCCGGACCTGCTCTTCATCGAGGCCAGCACCGCCGCGGCGCTGCTCAGGGCCGCCCGCGCGCAATCCGCGCTCGACGAGTACTTCCTGCTCGCCAGCGAAACCCATGCCGACTACGCAGACGCTGTCGCGCTCTATGCCACGGTGGCTCCCGATGTTGAGCCCACCATCGCGCGCATGATCGGTGAATGCGAATCGCCGACGCGGCCGGACATCCCCGACGGAACGGTGGCCGGGGAGTCCGCGATGATCGCCGGACGCGACGACGTGCAGGCATTCATCGCTGCGGGCGACGTGTATCTCGCCTGCCTGTCGGATGTCATCGACGAAGAGGACCTCTCCGACGACGAACATTCCCTCGCCGTGCGCGAGCACAACCGAATGGTCGCGGTCATGGAACAGTTGGCCGAGGAATTCAACACGGCGTTGCGCGCCTACCGCGACCGCGAGTAGCGCGACCACGCCCAGTCCCCTGAACCTCGTCCAGCTCGGCGACCTGGAGTGCGGCGACGACCGAGGCGCGGTGCCCACTCGACCGCGGACAGCCCGCCCGGCGGTGGGCGACTACAGCCCCATGCAGTTGGCGTAGTAGGTCACGGTCGCGGGCCAGTCCGAGAAGATGCCTATGATGCCGACCTGCCTGGCGAGCACGTCGAGCAAGACGTAGCGGTCGCCGTCACTGTCGGCGATTTCGTAGATAGAGCGATAGTAGTACTGGGGATTCCCGGTCAGCGGCGCGGTCCGCTCGAAGGTCCAGGCGATGATGTCGAGGCCCGCGGCGCGTGCGGCTTCAGCATAGGCCGATGGCACGATCTCGCCGTCTCGTTCGGTCACGAGCATCCACATCGGCGGCGCGATGATGCGCACGCCCATCGCCGCAAGCTCCGCCATGCTCGGCACGACGGTTTCAGGATTGTTGGGATCGAGCGGCGGGTCGAGGCCGTCGCGACCGTCGAGAAACACGGCCTGCTGGCCAAACTCGGGCTCGTGTTCGATCCAGTAGAGCACGTCCCGCAGGTCGAACGACTGCACGAACACGTCCTCGGGCGCGACGCCCGCGGCCTTGTACTCGTCGATGAGTTGCTGGGCGTAGTCCTGCTGCGAATAGGCCCCCTCGAACGGCATCTCCACGCTCGGCGACTTGAGCTCGGGCGTCATCTTGACGCCGAGTTCCCGGAAGAGCGCAACGCTCTCGGCGTGGGTCATGAGCGTTGAGTCGGCCGAGTAGAGGTCCGTGCGCCACGCGGCGGTCCCCGCGAGGTACGCCTCGACAGACGTCGCCGTCGGATTAAAGCCGTCCATTTTCGGTTTGAGCGTCCGGAACTCGGCAAGCGTGATGTCGCTTGTGCAGCAGCGCGCCATCGCAGGCCTCGGCCGACCCGTCTCGGAATCGACGTTCGATGGGTCAAAGGGCGTGAACGGCACCGAACACTTCGCCGCGAGCGGCGTTTCGAGAATGTTGGTCGTCGTGTGCAGGTCGCACTGCGAATGCCGGCACACGAGTTCGCGATCCCTGGTGAACGTCACATCGCATTCGACAATGCCTGCGCCCTGGCGCACCGCGGCCACGTAGGATTCCAGAGTGTGCTCTGCGAACTGAAGCGCGGCGCCGCGATGACCGATCGAGAAGTCGGTCGGTTGGAAAGGACCGGCGGCGCACTGCTCCAGCGTGGTCTTGAGCTCACTTTCGGCCATGGCGTCGATTAGAAACGCGGGCCGGGGTCCGAGCTGGATGGCCCCACGCTGCACGGCCGCGTCCTGTGCCACAGCGAACACGGGCCAAAGGGCCAATACAACGATCGAGAACCTACGCGCGCCGGTCCGCATGGCCGTTCCTCCCTCGTTTCTGACAAACAGCCCGGCTGCCGCACGCGCGCGGCAACCCACCGGAATGGATGGGGCTGTCCGCGTCCTCGCAGGACTGTCCTTCGCGCCGGCTGCCACACGCGCGCGGCAACCCATGCTCCGCGACGCCGCCCTCAGCCACCGCCACCATCGCTTGCACCGCCACCGCTTGCGCCGCCACCGCTGCTTCCCCCAGCGCTGCTTCCCCCAGCGCTGCTTCCGCCGCTATCGCTCGCGCCTGCCCGCCCGGCATCGGCTCCATCAGCGTACAAATGGCAGGCCACCCGCCGTTCTCCGGTCTCGTCCCGGACGCTGTACTGCGGCGGCGTCTCCGTCCTGCAGACCGACATGACCTTCGGGCAACGCCCAGCAAAGCGGCAACCGGCGCCGACATTGACCGGCGACGGAATCTCGCCCTCGATCGCGATGGACTTGCGGCTGCGCTCGATCCTCGGGTCCGGCTGCGGGTTCGAGCCGATGAGCATTTCCGTGTAAGGGTGCTTCGGGCGGAAGAACACCTCATCGGACGCGCCCACCTCGATCAGCGAGCCGAGATACATCACCGCCATTCGATCGGATACGTAGCGGACCATCGACAGGTCGTGGGCGATGAAGAGCATCGTCAGGCCCATCGAGGACTTGAGCTCGCCGAGCAGTCTCACGATCTGCGCCTGCACGGAAACGTCGAGCGCCGAGATCGGTTCGTCGCAGACCACAAAGCGCGGCTCCATGATCAGCGCCCGGGCAATCCCGACCCGCTGCCGTTGCCCGCCCGAGAATTCGTGCGGGTAGCGCGACGCGTGATCCGGTTCGAGCCCTACCCTGCGCAGCCAGTCATGGACCCGCTCGCGAATCTCGCTGCCTGCGAGATCGCTGTGCAGGCGCAGGCCTTCGCCGATGATCTCGCCGACCGTCATGCGCGGGTTCAGGCTCGAGTAGGGATCCTGGAAGATCATCTGCATGCGGCTCGCGTAGCGCTGAAAGTCCCCCGGCCGGTAGCGCCCGGGCAGCGTTTCGCCGTCGAAGCTGACCTCGCCGCGCGTCTTGTCGTGCAGCCCGAGCAGCGCCTTGCCGAACGTCGACTTGCCGGAACCGCTCTCACCGACGAGCCCGACGATTTCGCGCTCGTGGATCGCGAGCGACATGTCATCGACCGCGTGCACGACCTGTCGCCGGCCGATGCGGAAGTGTTTCGTCAGACCCCGTGCTTCGACGAGCGCGTTCATGCGTCCGCCTCGCGACGCAAGCCCCGTGCTCCGACCGGTGCGCCAAACCCAGGCACCCCGCGGAACACGCCCGGTACTGCGACCGCCGCGCTCATGCGGCTGCCCCGCGATAGAGCCCCGAAACTTCAAGCGGCGCGGCCGGATGCTGCAGCCAGCAGCTTGAGTAATGGTGCGGCGCGACCTCGAAGCGCTCTGGACGATTCTCCTCGCACAGGCGCATCGCGTGCGGGCAGCGGGCGAAGTACGCACAGCCGCGAGGCGGATCGAACATGTCCGGCGGCGTGCCCTCGATCGCCTGCAGGCCCTGCTCGCGGGTCGGATCGTTGCCGGGCATCGCGGCGCGCAGCCCCAGCGTGTAGGGATGCGCGCACTCGTGAAAGAGTTCCTCGGCGCTGCCCTTCTCGACGATCTGGCCCGCGTACATGACGGCGACATCGTCGGCAAGCCGCGCGACGACGCCAAGGTTGTGCGTGATCAGGACGATCGCCATGCCGGTCGTCGCCTGAAGCTCGTCGAGCAGGTCGAGAATCTGCGCCTGAATCGTGACGTCGAGCGCTGTGGTGGGTTCATCGGCAATGAGGATATCGGGCTCGCAGGCGATCGCCATGGCGATGATCGCACGCTGCAGCATGCCGCCGGAGAACGCGAACGGGTACTGCTTCGCGCGGTCGGCGGGCTCGGGGATGTGGGTCATGCCGAGCAGTTCCACGGCGCGCGAGTAGGCCTGCTTGCGCGTGTAGCCGCGATGCACCTCGAGGGTCTCTGCGATCTGGTCGCCGACCGTCATCGTCGGGTTCATCGAGCTCATCGGATCCTGGAAGATCATCCCGATGCGGGAACCGCGGATGTCCTCGCCGTCAACGACCTTCTGCCGGATGACATCGATGCCGTCGAGCATCGCCGTGCCGCGCGTGATCCGGCCCGGCGGCATCGGGATCAGCCCCATGATGCTCTGCACCGTGACCGACTTGCCGCAGCCGGACTCACCCACGATCGCAAGCGTCTTGCCGGGCCGGACGCTGAAGCTCACGCCGCGCACGGCCTTGACCACTCCGCCGTAGGTGTCGAACTCGACGTGCAGGTCGTCGACGGCGAGCAGTGCCGGCTCGTCGTGACGCCGCGCCGTCCTGCCGCCGGGCACTTCGCCGACGCTCACTCCCGACCTCGCATTCGCACGTCGAGCGCGTCCCTGAGCCCGTCGCCGAGCAGGTTGAACGCGAGCACGGTCACGCTGATGAAGATTGCGGGGAAGATGAGCTCGTGCGGGTGCGTCAGCATCGTCCGCAAACCCTCGTTGCTCATGCTGCCCCAGGACGGCGTCGGCGGCGCGACGCCCATGCCGATGAACGACAGGAAGGCCTCGGTGAAGATCACGGTCGGCACCGCGAACGTCAGCGTCACGAGGATGACGCCCATGGTGTTCGGGATCATGTGGCGCAGCACGAGATAGGTGGTCTTCGCCCCGAGCAGTTGCGATGCCCCGATGTAGCCCTCCTCGCGAATCTGCAGGACCTGCCCGCGCACGAGCCGTGCGGTCGCAGGCCAAGCGAGCAGGACGAGCGCGACGAGCATCGGGAAGATTCCGCTTTCTCCCGGTCCGATGCCAAAGGCGATCTTGAACAGGATCATGAAGAGCAGGAACGGCAGCGCGACCACGAAGTCGGCAAACCGCATGAGGAGCTGGTCCACGCGCCCGCCGATGAAGCCCGCGGCGCTGCCGTAGACGATGCCGACGACGACGAAAAGCAGCGGAGCCACGACGCCGATGAACAGCGATACGCGCGCACCGTACATCAGGCGGGAAAGCATGTCGCGGCCGAGATAGTCGGTGCCGAGCGGGTAGTATGGCAGCACGATCTCGTCGCCCAGAGCGACCGCACCCGCAGCGTCGATCCAGCCAAGCGTTTCGGCTTCGGCGGCGCTGACGACGCGGGTCAGGTCGACAGTGACCGTCGCGTAGTCGCCGGCCTCGGCGCCGAACTCGTCGCGAGCGAAAACGGAGTACCAGTAACGGGTAGGCTCGAGATCGAGCCGATCCTCGAAGCTGACCTGCGCCGGGTCGAGGATCTCGGCGACGGGCAGGCCCACCGCACCGTCGGGCTCCGGATCAAAGATGTTGCGGTAGAGCTGGTAACCCGAAGCACCCGGCACCGGGTCCCAGGCGAGACGCACGGCCTGGGTGGTGGCCGGTTCGACGAGCCTGAGACCGTCCGGAGTCGCGGCAGCGAGCGTCTCCGGCGTACCCGGCACCGGTGTCGCAGTAATGCCCGCCCACGGCACATAGGGCTCGACTATTAGGGCCACTCGCGGCAGCCCGGGCGGCAGGCTGACCTGGTCGAGATCCTGCGCGGCCGGATCCACGCGCCAGAGCAAGGGTCCGGCCAGGGTAAAGAACGCGAGCGCGATGACGATCCAGAGCGAGATCAGCGCGCGCCGGTTTTCCTTGAGCCGCCGCCAGGCGTCCTGCCAGTACGAGACCGACGGCCTCGAGAGCGTCTGTGTGCGCCGTTCGGTGGCGACCGGCTCGAAGTCACCGGGTCCGAATTTGAACGCGGCCGTGCTCATTCCAGCCTGACTCGCGGATCGATGAGCCCGTAGAGGAGGTCGACGAGGATGACCATGAAGACGAGGAACGCGCCGTAAAACACGGTCGTACCCATGATCACGGTGTAATCGAGCTGCTGGACGGCCTGCACGAAGTACCTGCCGAGCCCCGGGATCGCAAACACGAGCTCGACGACGAATCCGCCCGTCGTGATCGCCGCGATTGCGGGCCCGAGCACGGTGATGACGGGCAGGATCGCGTTTCTGAGCTGATGCTTGAGGAATATGCGCGTCGGCGGCAGTCCCTTCGACTTGGCCGTGCGCACGAAGTCCGCGTTGACGATCTCAAGCATCGAGGATCGCATGAGCCGGGTCAGGAAGGCCATCGTCCCGAGTCCGAGCACCATCGACGGTACGATCATATGCAGCAGCGTGCCCCAGCCGGCCACGGGCAGGATCGACACGCCGAGGAGCGCGTTGAGGCTCGTGAGGCCGAGTTGGCTCAACGCCGCGACGACGAAACTCGGCACGGAGATGCCGAGAATCACAAGGAACATGATGACGACGTCAGGCAGGCGGTTCCTGAAGAGCGCCGTCAGCGCGCCCCAGAGAATCCCGCCAAGCGCCGCGAAAACGACCGCGAGGATGCCTAGCGTCGCCGATACCGGAAAGTGTTCGCGGATAATGTCGTTGACGCGCCGGTTCTGCTGCGTGAACGAAATCCCGAAATCGCCGCGGGCCATGTTGCCCATGTAGATCAGGTACTGCGCGAACAGCGGCCGGTCGAGGCCGTAGCGCGCTTCGAGGTTGGCGCGGATCTCCTCGTTGGCCAGCCGCTCGCCGCTCAGCGGATCGCCGGGCACCGAGTGCATCGCGATGAACGTCGCCGTCGCGATGAACCAGACGGTGATGACCCCCTGGATCAGCCGCTTGACGGTGTACCGGAACACGGCCGAATGCGGTCAGTCGGTCACGATATAGGCGCGCGTGTAGTCAGGATCCGCGCCGACGGCACGGCGGGCAACGCCCCTGATGCGGGGATCCTGGATGTACATCTGGCCTCGCTCGTAGTTGGGGATGATCGCGACATCCTCGAACAGGATTTCCTGGATCCTGCCGAAGGCCGCCATGCGCGTGGCCTGATCGGTCGATTGCTGGGCGATGCGCACCTGGGCGTCAAGTTCGGCGTTGGCGTATTCGCCGTGGTTGTTGGGATTCCAGGATGCGAAGAGGTCGGCGAACGTGAGCGGATCGTCGAAGTCGGGACCCCAGCCGTAAAGGGCCACGTCGAACTCGCCGGCTTCCACCTTGGCGAGTCGCTGCTTGAAGATCTGCTTGTCGATCCGGATCTCCAGACCCAGAGCCTGCATGAGGCTGTTCTGGTAGTACTCGGCCTGCTTCGAGGCGCCGGGGGTGTCGTCAGCAAGCAGCACGAGCGGCGGAATCTCGTCGACGCCGAGCTCTCGTTTGGCCTGCTCCAGGTGCTCGCGCGCGAGTGTAACGTTCGGCGTGACCGTCGGCGCAGGGTACTCCTGGCGAAACAGCCCCTTCTCTCCCTTGAGCCAGGTCGGAAAGATCGATTCGCCCGGCGTGTAGCTCGGAATCTTGATGACCTTGTAGACGAGTTCGCCCGGATCGTTGACGAGCTGCAGGGCCTTGCGCAGGTTGTAGTTGCCGGTCGGATGGTCGCTGCGATGGTTCAACTGGAAGAACCAGACGCTGCCGTCGCTATAGCGCCCGACGGGCCAGCGCTCGGCGAGCACCTGGTCGAGCGATTCGGCGCCCAGGCCGTTGACTTCAGCGATCTGTCCGTCGCGGTAGAGATTGAGCGCGGCGTTGCCGTCGGCCGTGATGTAGGGGAAGTCGATGACGTTGAGGCTGATCCCGTCACGGTCCCAGTAGTCGGGGTTCTTCTCGAGACGCAAGTGCGCGCCGTGCACCCAGACCGTGATCTCGAACGGCCCGTTGTAGAGCATGTCGTCGGCGTCCGCCGCGTAACGGCCCTCGCGGCTCAGGTAGAAATCCTCGCGGATAGGGTAGTAGGTCTGAAACGCGACGAGCTTGTCGAAGTAGGCCACGGGCTGCTCGAACTCGACCTCGAGCACCCGGTCGCTTACGGCCGTGACGCCGAGCGACTCGCGGGGGAGTTCGCCGGTGTTGATCGCTTCGCCGTTCTTCAGCACGTAAAAGATGAACGCGTACTGCGATGCTGTCGCTGGATCGAGAGCGGTCTGCCAGGCAAACACGAAGTCGTGAGCCGTGACGGGCGCGCCGTCGCTCCAGCGCGCCTCCTCGCGCAGCCAGAAGGTCGCGCCGTCGGCGCGGATGTCCCAGCGTTCGGCGACGCCCGGCGCGAGTTGATTGTTGACGTCGTAGCGCAGCAGCCCTTCCATGACGTGGCCCAGGATCCTGCCACTCACGGAATCGGTCAGCCGCGTGCTGTCGAGCTGCGGCGGCTCCTGGGTCAGCGAGAGCGTTACGGTGCCGGTCTCGACATCGATCGCATCGAGCGTCGCCGTGCTTGTGCTCGTGAGGTTCGATGCCCAGGACAGGCCCGCCATGAGCAGCACGAAACCGACGGTGCTGGCGATCGCGAGCAATGCGATCTGCCGGATGGCTACGCGGCTTAACGGATCTCGGGTTGGAGCGGTGCCTGGCGAGTCTGCGGTGATCCCGCTTGTTTGATCCTTGGCCATTGGCGTTACTCGTTGCGACCGGGGGATGGTCTAGGGTACCGGGGAATGGGGGCGGGGTGAAGATCGCGCTCAAGCACCAATTCGACGACGCGACAGGCAAACTCATGCGCAGCATACACAAACTCTCGCTGCGCCAGCGGCTTGTCATCTACACGGGAATCACGCCGTTCAACTTTCCCGCCATGGTGCCGATATGGATATTCGCGCTGGCGATCGCTTGCGGAAAAGTTCGCCTGCGCGATGGGCTTTGGCAAAAGGCTCTGGCTAGAGCACATACCGTGACGATCGGGAGCTGAGGGCCGGTAGCGTCCGAGTCGACCGGTTGGCGCCGTTCCCCAGCGACGGACCAGTCACGACGCTCGGCCTTACCAAGCGCAAATTCCGAATCGGACGATGGTAAATTCCAAATTGGACGGGTTCTGATTCCGAATCAGACGACCATTCATTCCGAATTGGACGACACAAATGCCGACACGGACAATCACCACAGGCACGTTCATCGCACGCCATGCAGAGGCGCCGATCCGCACGGCGCTCAACGACACACGCATCGTCGCAGTCGTCGGACCGCGCCAGGCTGGCAAGACGACGCTCGTCCAACGAATCGCCCGTTACGAAGACCTCCCGTTCGTCACTCTGGACGATGACCAGTTCAGGAGTTTCGCCCAGGACGATCCGGCGGGATTCACGCGCCGGATGCCGACCGCGGCCATCGACGCAATTCAACGCGCGCCGGGCCTCATACTCGCGCTCAAGAAAGCGGTTGATGACGATCCCCGTCCCGGGCGCTATCTGATTACGGGATCGTTCGACCTGTTCAGGGGGTCAATCTCCCCGGACTCCCTGGCCGGCCGCATCGAGACCATCAAACTACTGCCGTTTTCGCAAGCGGAACTCGTCGGTACCGATCAGTCCGGGTTTCTCGAGCGCGCGTTCTCAGGCGACTTTCCGGCCTTCGCAGAAACGGGGCCGACGGACGCACTGATCGAGAGAGTGGTCGCCGGCGGTTTTCCTGAAGCGCTTTCTCGCCCGCTCCCGTCGCGGCGCCGATCATGGCATATCGCATATGCTCGCGCCCTGGCCGAGCGCGATGTCCCGGAGATCGCAACGGTCGCCAAGCTCGATGAGATGAGTCGGTTGATCGACCATGCCGCCGTATCTAGCGGCCAACTTCTCAACCTGTCCGGACTGGGATCGCGGCTCGGCGTCGACAGCAAGACCGTGGACCGCTGGCTCGTACTGCTTGAGCACATGTTTCTCGTGCGTCGCGTTCGAGCCTGGCACCGCAGTGGATTGAAGCGGCTCGTCAAGGCGCCGAAGCTGCATTTCCTGGACTCCGGTTTGCTCGCTGCCCTCCAGCGGACGGGTACGACGGAGATCGAGAAGGACCGAACGGCGCTGGGACCCCTTCTTGAGTGTTTTGTCCACGCGGAAATCACCAAAGCCATTGCGCTCACCGAGGAGCCGACGACGATCAGTCACTACCGCGACAAGGACGGAATCGAGGTCGACCTGGTGCTCGAACGTTCACCGGGAACGATCGTTGGAATCGAAGTCAAGGCGAGCGCGACGGTGCGACCCCAGGACTTCAGCGGTTTGGCGCGCTTGAGAGAAACCGCCGGCGACCGGTTCGCCTGCGGCATCGTCCTTCATGACGGCGATCGGATCCAGCAGACGGGTGCCGGGATGTTTGCGATGCCGGTGAAAACGCTCTGGGAAGCCTGACCGGCGACCGCAGCCGATGGTAGCCGTCGACTCCAACACTTTTCCGCAGCTCGTTACGCGAAACCCACTGATATGACTGCGACTGGCAAGCCCCGAATTCCTCAGTAACTCGCGCTACGCGTCACCGATTCGCACCCAACTGCCGCGTCAGGCCTGCGGAGGCCCGTAGTAGCCGCTTTTCTCGGCCTCGCTTTCGCGCAGCAGGCGTGCGCCCTCGATGACGCCCTCGTCCAGACCTTCGCCGCCGGCATCGATGTGCGCCAGCAGGGCGCTCCTCATGCGTGGGTCCCAGTAGGTTCGCAGATGGTTGCGCAACCCTTCGCGCGCGCGCTCCGGGGGATAAGGCGCGAAGAAGTCGCCGATCTGGTTGGCCATCATGATCAGGCGATCAAGCTCGATGACCTCACCGGCAACGGCAGGCCGTTCGTCGCCGCCCGACACGCTCAGACGACCTCCTCAGCAGCAGCCACGGCGGCCTCAGGCTCACGCTGTACCGGGCGCTCGGCAACCGCTTCGCCTTGCCACCACTCGGCCGGCAGGAGTTTCGTCACCTCCACGGCCGTGACCTTGTACTCCGGGCAATTCGTGGCCCAGTCGGAAAGGTCGCTCGTCACGGCGTTGGCCTTGGATTCGGCATGGTGGAATGTCGTGTAGATGACGCCGGGATTCACGCGTTCGGACTCAACCACTCTGAGACGCGTCGAGCCGAAGCGGCTTGTGATCTTGACACGGTCGCCGTTGGAAAGCCCGCGCACCTGCATGTCGCCGCGCGACATCTCGAGCACATCCTCGGGATGCCACATGGAGTTTGCGGTGCGCCGTGTCTGCGTGCCGACATTGTATTGACTGAGGATTCGACCCGTGGTGAGGAGCAGCGGATACTGATCGCTGACCCGCTCGTCGGTCGGCACGTAGCCCGTGAGCATGAATGTGCCGCGACCGTTTGCGCGCGGGAATTGCTGCATGTGCAACACCTCCGTGCCCTCGGGCGCCGCCTTGTCGACTGGCCACTGTGCGGAGCCGACGCGGTCGAGCAGCTCGAAGCTCGCACCGCTGTACGCGGGCGAGAGGCGTGCGAGCTCGTCGAGCACCTCGCCGGCATGTGCATAACTGACGTCGTAGCCCATGGCGTTCATGAGCTTCACCGTCACTTCCCAGTCCTGGTAGCCCGCGAGCGGCTCGACCACCTTGCGAACGCGGCTGATGCGACGTTCGGCGTTGGTAAAGGTGCCATCCTTCTCAAGCGACGAGCTGCCCGGCAGGAAGACGTGTGCGTACTTCGCAGTCTCGTTGAGGAACAGGTCGTGGATGATCACGCACTCCATGTTGCGAAGCGCAGCGATGATGTGGTTCTGGTTCGGGTCGGACTGCACGGGGTCTTCGCCCATGATGTACATGCCCTTGAAGTGGCCCGTCAGCGCCGCATCGAACATGTTCGGCAGCCTCAGCCCGGGCTCGCTGTCGAGCCCGATGCCCCACTCGGCCTCGAAGCTCGCGCGGGTCGCATCGTCGGTGACGAAGCGATAGCCGCTGAAGACATGCGGCCAGCTACCCAGGCAACTGCCGCCCTGCACATTGCCCTGGCCGCGCAGCGGGTTCACCCCAACGCCTTCGCGGCCGTACATGCCACAGGAGAGCGCCAGGTTGCCGAGGCACATCACGCCCGTCGATCCCTGCGAGTGCTCGGTGACGCCGAGGCCGTAGTAGATCGTGCTCCTGGGACCCGACGAGTAGATTCGCGCAGCGCGGCGGATGTCCTCGGGATCGACGCCGGCGATGGGGCCGATGGTATCGGGGGAGTATTCGTCGCTGCCGACGAGCTCTGCCCAGAGCTCGAATTCCCGCCACTCGCAGCGCGACTTGATGAAGTCCGGATCGTGGCGGTTCTCGCGCACGATGACGTGCGCGATGCTGTTGAGAATCGCGACATTCGTTCCGGGGCTTAGCGCGAGGTGGACATCGGCACGGCAGTGCGGGCTGTCGACCGTCTCGGTCCGGCGCGGATCGATGACGATGAGCTTCGCGCCCTGGCGAACACGGCGTTTCATCATCGAGCCGAACACGGGATGGCCTTCGGTGGGATTTGCGCCGACAACCATGATGACGTCGGCCTGCAGCACCGAATCGAAGTGCTGGCTCGCGGCGCCGGCCCCCACGGTGGCTGAAAGCCCGAACTGGGTCGGCGAGTGGCAGATGCGCGCGCAGTTGTCGATGTTGTTGTTGCCGAGCGCAGCGCGCACGAATTTCTGCGTCAGGAAGATTTCCTCGTTCGTGCAACGCGAGCTCGAAACGCCGCCCACGGAGCTGCGGCCATAAGCGGCCTGAATGCGCTTGAGTTCACTTGCGCCATGCGCGAAAGCCTCGTCCCAGCCGACCTCCTGCCAGGGGTCATCGATACTCGTACGGATCATCGGCGTCGTGATCCGGTCCGGATGCCGCCAGTAATCGTAGGCGAATCTACCCTTTACGCAGCTATGACCGTGGTTGGCCTTGCCGTCCTTCCACGGCGTCATCCTTACGATCTCATCGCCGATGGTTTCCGCCTTGAAACCGCAGCCTACGCCGCAGTAGGCGCAGATCGTAATCGTTGCTCTCTCTGGCTTGCGTGGGTTAGGCACGTTCATATCCTCCTGGAAACAGGCTCTTTTCGACGAGCGCGTGACTGGGGCAGGCCTGCACGCAGGCACCGCAACTGACGCACTCGGACTCCATGAAGCTTTCGTCCTGGCTCGCCGCAACCTTCGATTCGAAGCCGCGCGCCTGGATCGTCAGGGCGAAGGTGCCCTGGATCTCCTCGCAGGCTCTGACGCAGCGGCTGCAGACGATGCATTTTGCGGGATCGAACAGGAAGTAGGGGTTGGAGTCATCGATGCGGAGATCGAAATGGTTCTGGCCGTCGCCGTAGCGGTGGCCCTTCAGGCCGATCGCTTCCAATGTCTCATGAAACTCGCTCCAGCCGTCCGGAATCTCCGACTCGGGAAAATCGGACAAGTAAAGCTCCATGACATTCTTGCGCAGCTTCGTCAGTGCTTTCGACTGCGTCGTGACGACCATGTCCGGCGCGACCACGGTTGTGCAGCTTGCCGGATAACCGCGCTGTCCCTCGATCTCGACCAGACAAACGCGGCAACTGCCGAAGGCTTCGAGCGTGTCGGTTGCGCAGAGTTTCGGTACCGAACACTCTGCCTCGGCTGCCGCGAGCATGACGGAGCTGCCTTCGGCAACGGTCACACTGACCCCGTCGACAGTGAGCGACACGGGTTCGCCGTCGCGCGGCGGCGTGCCGTAGTCAATGTCCTCGCGTAAGCCCCGAACCTCAGTCCACATGCGATTCCTTCCAGTCCTCGTGCCGAAACCCACTGTCGAGGGTAGAAACGCCGGCCGCAATCGCCGCGAATCGGGCCACTGCCGAACAGCGTATCAGACGGACAAGCCAACCCGCCTGCCCGGTATTTTAAAACGCCTTCAAGTCGTTAGAGTATCCTGCAGGCAGCGAATTCCCAATTCAAGCAGCCGGACACGGCCCAAACGAATTCGCGTGCCAGGCCCGGAACCGGCGTCCGAGTGGCGAGTACGCTACATGCCACCGGGAGACGAAAATGTCGCAACTCCATGATCTCAGCCGCAGAACCTTCTTGAGGCGAACGGGAATGACGGCGGCCCTGGGCGCGCTCGGGGCCAGGCCGAAGGCAGCCCCCGCCCAGGAACGACCGCTCGCCAATGCCCGGCAGACCTTCGATTTCGACGAGATCTACGACCGCAGGGACAGCGACAGCATCAAGTGGGACCGACCCATCGAAGGAGTCGACGGGGAGATCGAAGTCGGGATGGGAATTGCAGACATGGACTTCCGCGCCGCGCCCTGCATCACCGACGCACTGGCCAGGCGTTGCGAGCACGAGAACTGGGGCTATCTGGAGCGGCCGGATTCGTACACGCAGGCGATCGTGGACTGGAACCAGCGTCGCTACGGACTCGAGATCGACCCGGGATCCATCGAGCTCACCACGGGCGTGCATGCGGGGCTGATCGCGGCACTGCGGGCCTTTTCTCCTCCAGGGTCAAGCGTGCTGTTGAACACGCCCACCTACGACGGCTTCTACAATCTGGACCTCCGCCTCACACGGACAATGGCCGAAGAAAGCCCGATGCAGGTCGTCGATGGCCATTACCGGATCGACTGGGACGACTTCGAACGGCGCGCCACCCGGGCCAACGCTTTCCTCCTATGCAACCCGCAGAATCCGACGGGCAACTGCTGGTCGGAAGAGGACCTGCTGCACATGGGCGAGATTTGCCTGCGCCATCGCGTCATCGTGCTCGCCGACGAGATCCATTGCGATTTCGTGACAGCGGGCAACAGCTACACGCCCTTCGCCAGCCTTCCCGACAGGGAGATCGTTGCCAACAGCCTGACGTTCAAGGCTGCGAGCAAGACCTTCAGCCTTGCGGGGATGAAGGCCGGGTGGTACTTCTCGACCAACCCCGATCTGCTCGAGAGTGCGCGCTCGAACACGCGGGCCGATCTGAGCACTCTGGGAATGGAGGCAAACCGGGCCGCGCTCATCGAAGGCGACGAGTGGCTCGATCAACTGCTCCACTACATCGACGCCAACCATGACTTCGTGGACGCCTACCTGCGCGACAATGTCCCGTCGGTCAAATACACCAAGCCCCAGGGTACCTACCTGGCTTGGCTGGACGTAAGCGAACTGGCGGAGCGGGTCGGCGCCCATGAGATGGCGGAGGAGGAAAACAGGACGTCACGGTCCGTCATCGCCGCCGAGCAGATCATGCAGCGCTGGTTCGGCAACAATGCGAGGATCTACCTCAACCCGGGCAGCGCCTATGGATTGGGCGGTGCCGGCCACATGCGCATGAATCTCGCGACTTCCCGCCTTCTGATCCACCAGGCGCTCGACAACGTTGCAGCGGCCGTGGCGATGGCGTAGAACGGGGCCAATCAATCGAAAAAGCGGCAGCACTCCCTGACTCCTTCGCTCTGGCCACCCCGGACGAGCAGGGAAATGCGGTCAACCGCCGGATGACGATCCGCTGGACGCCCGCCCTGCTCCGCAAGATGAGTTACATGATCTCTTCAACAAGGGAAATATCACCTTCTGACTCGCACAGTCTGACTAACGGGACGACACCATGAGAAAGCTCATTCCGGTTCTTTGCCTTGTCTTTTCGCCGGTGACGGCAATCGGGCAGCAGAGCGAGTTTGTCGGCGAGTGGCTGCTGTGGCTCGAGCAGGGCAATGCGCGTCGTCCGGCCTATGGCACGCTGACGATCGAGCCGTCTGGCGACAGCGTGAACGTCCATATCGACGGCGGTCCCGTCAATCTTCTAAGTCTGCAAGGCGATCGCATTCGCTTTGATTTCGACTGGACCGATGTCGGCGACCGAGAGCATCTGAGCATTCTCGAGGGCGTGCTGGAAGACGGCATCCTGACGGGCGCGGTGACGGAGGCGGGACAAGCGCGCGGGGCCTGGCATGCGACGCCAAAGGCGGCGCCCGAGAGCCCGCCACCGGCGCCTGACCCGATCGATCTCACGGGCATCTGGCGCGGCCCGGCCATTATCAGCAAGTACTCGTTCGATCAGACCGAGGCGGGCCGAGCGGCCCAGGCGGCCTATGACCTGACCATTGACGATCCGATACTGCGTTGTGTCTCGGACGGATTGATTCGCATGTCGCACGGTCCGTTCGTTATCGAGGTCGTCGAAGACAGGGGCCGGATTTTCGTCCTGCATGAGGATCTGCACGAGGTGCGCAGGATCTACATGGATGGCAGGAGCTTCCCGGACGGAATCGATGATGCGCAATTGTCGATGGGATATTCACTGGGCCGTTGGGAAGGCTCGACGCTCGTGGTCGAGACGCGGGGATTGAAGAAAGCGGTCTGGGACGCGGCGGGAATGCCGTTCAACGCGGGCGCGGTCGTCACGGAACGCTGGTACCTGGATGTAGACGAGAATCTGCACATCGAGTTCAGCCTGAGCGATCCGGTCAACTACAATCGGCCGATCCTGATGCACCAGGTTCGACAGAAGTTGCCGGACGACTCGGAAGTCGGGGAGTATTCCTGCGACCCGCATGCGTTCTACCGAGGGCTGCAACTCGATGGGCGGCTTGAGGAGTACTGGGGGCGATCGGGCAACCGACTATAGCGGGCTATCCCATGCTGGGAGTGAACATCCTATGAAAAATACACTTGTTTACGCTGCCTTGATCGTGGCTGCGAGTGCTGGCTGGACCAGCGTGCAGGCACATCACGCGCTTTCGGCGAATTACACCGAAGAGGTTGGCGAAGTCGAAGGCGTGGTCGTCGAAGTGTTCTGGGCGAACCCTCACGTCCACTACTACATCGAGGTCGCCGAGACCGACGGTTCGACCCGAATCTGGGATCTCGAATCATCGAACCTGAACGGCATGGCAAGCGCCGGATGGAGCCGCGACACGATCGCGGTCGGCGACCGCATCCGGGTTTCCGGACAGATCGGCCGGGAAGGCAGGCCGCGGCTTGCGCTGGACAGGGATTCCCTGGAAGTCCTCGAGTAGCCACATCCTTTGGGCGGGTCGTGCGTATATACTTCAGTATAAACGCGCGAGGGATTTTCGATGCACGCGCTCAAGGTCCACAAGGTAGGAAATTCGTTGAATCTGCGGCTCCCCAAGGATGCCGTCAACACCCTGCGCGTAAGCGAGGGCGATGTGGTCTACCTGACTGAAACGACCGATGGCGGGTACCGGATCACCCCCTTCGATCCCGAGTTCGAGCGGCAGATGGAGCTCGCCGAGGAAGGCATGAGACGGTACCGGAATGCACTGCGCGAACTGGCGAAATAGTGGATCCGGTCTGGCCGGGCAAGGCCGTCGTGCTGGCCTTCCACGGACGGATGCTCGCGGCCCATGGCGGCAGCCCTGGTCTTCGGGATTCCGGCCTGCTGGATTCGGCCCTTGCGCGTCCGAGGCAACTGAATGCGCACGGTGAGCCTGACCTCTGCGACATGGCCGCGGCATACGCACGAGGAATCATCCGCAATTATCCCTTTGTCGACGGCAACAAGCGGGCGGGCTTCATGTCCGCATACGTGTTCCTGGCGGCGAACGGATTGCGGTTGACCGCTGCCGAGGTGGAGGTCGTGCAGGTCGTGACCCTGCTGGCCGCACGCGAAATCGATGAAGCCGAATTTGCGGCCTGGCTGCGCGACAGGAGCCCGCGGGTCTGAGCGACGGATCGCACTCCCGTTACAATGACTCGCCATGAGCAGCGTATTCAGTCGCGATCCCGATCAGAGCGCCGCAGCGATCATCGGCCACGTCATCGGCGGCCGGCTTGATACTACGGCGTCGCGTACGTTGCCCGTCTACGATCCGGCGCTCGGCGAGATCGCGACCCGCGTCGCACTCGCAACCCCCGCCGTTGTCGATCGCGCCGTAAGCGCCGCCAGGACAGCTTTTCCGGCCTGGAGCGAAACCCCGCCGCTCAGCCGGGCACGCGTTCTGTTCACCTTCAAGCGACTGCTCGACGAGCATCGCGACGAGCTCGCCGCACTCATCACCCGCGAGCACGGCAAGACGCTTGACGATGCCAGGGGCGAACTCACTCGTGGCATCGAGGTCGTCGAGTTCGCCTGCGGCGTGCCGCAACTGCTCAAGGGCCAGCACTCCGACAACATCGGCGGCGGCATCGACAACTTCTCGCTGCGCCAGCCGCTCGGCGTCTGCGCCGGCATCACGCCGTTCAACTTTCCCGCCATGGTGCCGATGTGGATGTTTCCGCTCGCGATCGCTTGCGGTAACACGTTCGTCCTGAAGCCGAGCGAGCGGGACCCGGGCGTGTCGATCAGGATGGCAGAACTCCTGGCCGAGGCCGGGCTGCCGGACGGCGTTCTCAACGTGGTGCAGGGCGATCGCGACGCTGTCGAGGCCTTGCTCGAACACGCCGATGTCGCCGCCGTGAGCTTCGTGGGTTCGACGACGGTCGCCGAGCACATCCATCGCCGGGGCACGGCGAACGGCAAGCGCGTGCAGGCCCTCGGCGGTGCGAAGAACCACCTCGTCGTCATGCCCGATGCCGATCTCGACCAGGCGGCAGACTCGCTCGTCGGCGCAGGCTACGGATCGGCCGGGGAGCGCTGCATGGCGATTTCCGTTGCCGTCGCCGTCGGCGCGACCGCGGATCCCCTTGTCGAGAAGCTCAAGCAGCGGATTCCGAAACTCAGCATCGGCGACGGCAGGAACCCTGGCACCGACATCGGGCCGCTCATCACGGCCGAGCACCGCGAGCGCGTGCTCGGGTACATCGAGGACGGCGTCAGCGCGGGCGCCGAGCTGGTCCTCGACGGGCGGGGCGTTACGGTCGACGGACGCGAACGCGGGTTCTTTCTCGGCCCATCGCTGTTCGATCGCGTCACCGCCGAGATGCGCATCTATCGCGAGGAGATCTTCGGCCCCGTGCTCTCGGTCGTCCGCGTCGATTCGTTCGCCGACGCGGTCGAATTCGTCAACGGGCACGAGCTTGGCAACGGCGTCGCGTGCTTTACGCGCGACGGCGGAGTCGCGCGTGAATTCGCGCGGCGGATCGAGGCCGGCATGGTCGGGATCAACGTCGCGATTCCGGTACCGATGGCGTTCCATTCCTTCGGAGGCTGGAAACGCAGCATCTTCGGGGACCATCACATCTACGGCGAGGAAGGCGTCCGCTTCTATACGCGCTACAAGTCCGTGATGCAGCGCTGGCCGGATGCGGCGAGCCGAGGCCCGGAATTCACGATGCCGACCCACAAGTGAGCGAGTCCGCATATTGCACGCAATCCGGCCGGTCAGTCCACGCGAATGTGCACTGCCGACGCGTAAATGAGGCCGCAACCGATGGGTCCGCAGGGTGTATAATCCGCGACTCGCAAAGCGTCCACTGACGCCCCCAGGCACTTTTCGACGCCTCACCCTCAAAGCACCAGGAACTGACATCGAACGCCCGGCGTCGGCACGAGTACCGCCCTGCCGCAAGCACCGTCCGAGCTTGCAGGCAGGCCCGACGGAACGGACGATCGCGGACGATTGCTGCTCAAGCGAATGAAACGAGTCACCACAATAAGTTCAGTCGCCATAGCTGCTGGCGTAGCGCTCGCGGTGGCCTTGTGGATGCTGAGCGGCTACATCGGTAACGCGTCAGGCCCCAGGTCCAGCTCTGCCGCAGATACGTCAGGAGCGGCAGCCGCACTGCAGGCAGTGTCGGTGCAACGCTCCGTCGCGCGCACGATCACGCGCGAGATCGTCGTCAGCGCCCGCACCGAACCGAACAGGGTCGTGGAACTCCGCGCGGAGATGGATGGCCGGGTTGTCGAACTCGGCGCCGAGCGAGGCAGACGGATCGGGCAGAGCCAGCTCATCGTGAGCCTCGACATGCGCGACCTTGAAGCGCGCATCGCCGAAGCAGAAGCGCTGATTGCGCAACGCGAGTTGCAGTACGAGGCCGCCCTGGATCTCGAGGACCGGCGACTTATCTCGAGCGTCCAGATCGCCGAAGCCCGGGCCAACCTCGTCGCCGCGCGCGCGGCTCTCGAACAGAATCTCGTCGACCTGCGCCACACGCGAATCAGAGCGCCGTTCGACGCCGTTCTCGACGAGCGGGAGGTCGAGCTCGGCGACTATGTCCGGTCCGGCGACATGGTCGCGCGGATCGTCGACACCGATCCGTTGCTTATCGTCGGCGAAGTCAACGAGCGCAACGTCGCCGCGATCAGCATCGGCAACACGGGTTCCGCTGTCCTGGTCAGCGGCCAGACCGTCGAGGGCACAATCCGTTACCTCGCCCCGGTCGCGGCGGCGAGTACGCGAACGTTCCGTGTCGAGCTCGCGGTGCCGAACCCCGACGGCGAGTTCAGGGCCGGAATGACCGCCGAACTGTATCTTGCCGCAGACGAGATCACGGCGCACTTCCTGACGGCCGCCCTGTTGACGCTCGACGACGCCGGCAATATCGGCGTCAAGTCGGTCGATAACTTCAACCAGGTGCGGTTTTATCCCGTGGAGATCGTAAGCTCCACGACCGACGGCGTCGCTGTCACGGGCCTGCCCGACGAAGTCAGCCTGATAACGATCGGCCAGGGCTTCGTTTCCGCAGGACAGCTCGTCACACCCGTTCCCGATGCGACCGCAGAAGGCAGTCGCGGCGAATTTTCCGAGTCCAGGCAACCAGGCAACGAACTCCCCGCGCGGCTATGAACGCGCTGATCAGCGCCGTCGTGACCCGGCCGCGGCCGACGCTGCTCGTACTTGCGGTGCTGATCGTCACGGGCATCGCGAGCTACATCTCTATCCCCAAGGAAGCGGAGCCGGACATTCCGATCCCGCTCCTGTACGTCAACGTTATTCACGAAGGGATTTCCCCGGAAGATGCGGAGCGCCTGCTGATCCGACCGATGGAGCAGGAGCTGCGCACGATCGAGGGACTCAAGGAAATGCGCGCGACCGCAGCGGAAGGCAGCGGCGTGCTGATCCTCGAGTTCGAGGCGGGATTCGACCCGGAGCAGGCGCTCGGCGATGTCCGCGAGAAGGTCGATCTCGCCAAGGCCGAACTCCCGACTGATTCCGAAGAGCCGATCATCCGCGAGATCAACATCGCGCTCTTTCCGGTGCTGGTGGTCATGCTGCACGGCAACGTGCCGGAACGAACTCTGGTCACGCTTGCGCGCAACCTGCGTGACACGCTCGAAGGCCTGCCCGGAGTGCTGCAAGCGGACATCGGCGGCGACCGGGAGGAACTCGTCGAGATCATCGTCGACCCGGTCGCGGTCGAAAGCTATAACCTGAGCTACGAGGACATCTACAACGTCGTCCAGCAGAGCAACCGGCTCGTTGCCGCGGGCGCGCTCGACACCGGGCAAGGCCGATTTTCGGTCAAGGTCCCGGGCGTTTTCGAAGGCCTCGAGGACATGTTCTCGCTGCCGATCAAGACCGACGGACTGGGCACCGTGACGTTTGCCGATGTCGCGACGGTCAGGCGGACGTTCAAGGATTCCACGGGCTACGCACGCATTGACGGCGAGCGTGCGGTCGCGCTCGAGGTCACCAAGCGGCTCGGCACGAACATGATCGAGGTCGTCGACGCGGTCAGGGATACGGTTCTTGCCGCGCAGGCCGAATGGCCCGAAAACATCCAGGTCACCTTCACGCAGGACAGGTCCACGCAAGTCCGCATTATGCTCAGCGACCTGGCCAACAACGTCGCGCTCGCCATCCTGCTCGTCATGATCGTCATACTCGGCGCGCTCGGCCTGCGCTCGGCGAGCCTCGTGGGAATTTCAATCCCGGGCGCGTTCCTGACCGGCATCCTGGCGATCTATGCGCTTGGTTACAGCATGAACATCGTCGTGCTGTTCGCACTGATCATGGCGATCGGCCTGCTCGTGGACGGCGCGATCGTGGTCGTCGAACTTGCCGAGCGAAACCTGGATCGGGGCTACCGCCGTACCGAAGCTTACGTGCGCGCAGCCAGGCGCATGGCGTGGCCGATCACGGCGTCGACCGCGACGACGCTCGCGGCGTTTCTGCCGCTGTTGTTCTGGCCGGGCATGGTCGGCGAGTTCATGAAATACATGCCGATCACGCTGCTCGCCACACTCACGGCCTCGCTCGCGATGGCGCTGCTGTTCGTGCCGACGGTCGGTTCGCTGATAGGCAAGCGGCGCGGACCGCAGGTCGTGGCCGAAATCCAGGCCGGCGCCGAGCCGACCATGCTCGAAGAAGCCCGGCGGACCTTTGAGAACGTGAGCGGCGGGACGGCCGCGTATGTCTCGCTGCTGCGCACGGCCCTGGCGCACCCGGCGAAGGTGCTCGCTATCGCCGTCGCCCTGCTTGCGGGCTCCATCGGTGCCTATGCGGGGCTCGGCCGCGGTTTCGAGTTCTTCCCCGAGATCGAGCCCGAGATTGCGATGCTCAATATCCATGCGCGCGGAGATCTTTCGGTCGACGAACGCGACCAACTCGTTCGGTCCGTCGAGGAACGCATTCTCGAAATGCCGGAATTCGACTCCGTCTACGCGCGCAGCGGCATACAGCTCGGCAACGACGTCGCCGAAGACATCGTCGGCCGCGTACAGGTCGATTTCGTCGACTGGTGGCTGCGCCGGCCCGCGGAGGCGCTCTTCACCGAGATCCGTTCCCGCACGGCAGACATCGCCGGCATCGTCGTCGAGCCCCAGGCGGACGAAGCCGGGCCCATCCAGGGCAAGCCGATCGACCTTGAGCTGTCCTCGCAACGCCCGGAACTCCTGAGCGACGCGGTGGCAGCGCTGCGCGCCGGACTCGACGAGATCGGCGACATCATCGACATCACGGACACGAGACCCGTTCCGGGCATCGACTGGACGATGGACGTCGACCGCGAACAGGCGGCCCGTTTCGGCGCCAACATCGCGACAGTGGGCAGTTCGATCCAGCTCGTCACGAACGGCATCCTGATCGGCGATTACCGGCCGGACGACGCCGACGACGAAGTCGACATCCGCGTACGGTTCCCCGACGACGACCGCACGCTGAGCCAGCTCGACCGGCTGCGCGTGATGTCGGCGACAGGCGCCGTGCCGGTCGGCAACTTCGTACAGAGGGTGGCGGCGCCGCGGGTCGGTAACCTGCAGCGAACCGACGGCGTCAGGGTCATGTCGATCAATGCGGACGTCCCCGACGGCGTCCTGGCCGACGACAAGATCGCCGAGATCGAGCAGTGGCTCGTTCAGAATCCGCTCGATCCCGCGGTCAACGTCGCGTTCAAGGGCGAAGACGAGGAGCAGCGCCAGGCCGAGGAGTTTCTGACTCGGGCATTCGCGATCGCGCTGTTTCTCATGGCGATCATCCTCGTTACGCAGTTCAACAGCTTCTACCAGGCGCTGCTGATTCTCTCGGCCGTCCTCTTCTCAACAGTGGGCGTACTGCTCGCGCTGCTCGTCACCGATCAGCCGTTCGGGGTCGTCATGAGCGGAATCGGGGTCATCGCGCTCGCGGGCATCGTCGTCAACAACAACATCGTGCTGATCGACACCTACAACGCCATTCGCGCGACAGTCCCGACGGCGGTCGAGGCAGCGCTCCTCGCGTGTGCGCAGCGCCTGAGACCGGTGCTCCTGACCACCGTAACGACAATCCTCGGCCTGAGTCCGATGGTACTCGGCATGAACGTCGACCTGCTTGGCCGCAACGTAGACTTCGGCGGACCCTCGACGCAGTGGTGGACGCAGCTTGCGACCGCAGTGGCCGGTGGGCTCGCGTTCGCGACCCTGCTCACGCTCGTGCTCACGCCTTGCCTGCTCGTGCTCGGCGATCGGTTCGGGCAGGGAAGCCGGCGCTCGCGCGAAGACGCACTCGCTTCGAGCAGCTAGCCGGACGCGCGTCGACTGCAAGCACGGACAGGCGTCAGGATTTGCTGATGTGTGCAGCCTGAAGTTCATGCTAACGTCAGGAATTGAGACCTCATGACGGAGTGTTCGATGAACCTGTCGAAATCCCCTCGCAAGATCATGGCCACTCTTTTGTTCGCGGTGCCCGGCGCGGTGGCGGGGCACCATACCTGGGTCGTTGAATATGATCGGGACGACGTCATCGTCCTCGACGGAACCGTCGCAGAGGTCAACCTGACGAGCCCGCACAGTCGCATCTTTATCGAAGTCGAAGGTTCGGACGGAACGGAAGTATGGGCGGGAGAAACGTGGCCGCTCGGCGCGCTGTACCGGCGCGGTTTGACAAACGCCAGCCTCGCCGTGGGCGACACGGTCCGGGTGACCGGTGAGCGCGCCAGAGACGGCCGCCCGGGATTGCACCTCAGAAGCATTTATCGGCCAGCCGACGAGTGGAGGGTCTGGATCGGGCTACGCCAGGACACCGGCGAAAACACGGCCGAGGGGGTCGGAGACGGGGTGAATCAGATCCAGCTTGAAGATGAATCGGTGTAAGGCCATGCCGACTCAAACGTTTGTAAATCGGCGTGAAGGTATGCGTACCCAAGCGTTCAGAAACTGCTTTGTCCCGGTGCTGGCGTTGCTTGTTGTTCTGCCCGCGTACGGACAGGAACCGCGGACTGGCCGGGACCAGATGACAGGCGTCTGGATTCGGGCCTCCTCGGGCGTCGATCGTCCCGATATCTCGCATGTCACGGCCGCGGGTCAGGCCGTCATGGATGCATACGATCAAGCCACCGACAACATTTTGCGCTGCCTGATCGACTGGGGCCGGCTGAATACCGTTTCCGGTTTTCCCATGGAGATGATCGTCTCGGAGAACCAGGTCACGATCCTGTACGAGTACAACCATTCGGTGCGCCGGGTCTTCCTCGATCAGACCGAATTTCCGACCGACTACCCTCCAAGCCAGGTGGGCTACTCGATCGGGCATTGGGAGGACGATACGCTGGTGGTGGAGACGCGAAACCTGCTCGCAGGCTGGATCAATATGGAGGGTGTTGCACCATATAGCGACGCTGCGGTGGCTACCGAGCGGTTCATGCTCGATCGGGAGCAGCGGATGCTGACGGTCGAACGCTCGGTTGAAGACCCGGAATATTATTCGGGTCCGGTCACCTGGACGACCGAATACGCGCCTGCGCAATTTCCGGTCTATCCCTACGACTGCACGGTCGGTTCCTACGGCTCCGGTCTCGAAGACTGAAACGCGTCTTCGGCATGAAGCGTTCACACTCCCTGACTGGGGGAGTTAACGCGAGCATGCAAGTCGCAGGGCCAGAACTAAAAATCCGGGCGCAATGTGAAGCGATTTTGCGTAGTCTTCCTGAATGGTTCGGGATCGAGGAAGCTCTTCTCGACTATGCGGACGCCACCCTTCGGCTGCCCACCTTCGCTTTGATGGAAAAACGGAAGGCTATAGGGTTCATTTCACTCAATCAGCACTTTCCCGAGTCGTCGGAAGTGCACTGCATGGCCGTGCACCGAAAGCACCGAGGAAAGGGGTCTGGCCGAGTGCTCTTGGAACACGCGGAATACTGGCTACGAAAAAGGCACACGCGTTTTCTGCAAGTCAAGACCGTTAGTGCGAGCCTTGACGATGCAGCGTATGAACAAACGCGTGGATTCTACGCGAGTATGGGGTTCGTTCCTCTCCAGGAGTTTCCTGAGCTTTGGAATCCGCATAGCCCCTGTATTCAGATGATAAAGGTTCTGTGACAGGATGCCCGGACTGCAAGAGGCGGCGGAATCATGGCGCGGCGCGGCGGTCACGCTTGCGTCGCGTACCTGGCGTCCGGTCGAACGCGTTCCCTGGTGGGGGTGCCGCTGCCGGTGGCAGCCGGTGGCAGCCGCCTGCGCGGCATCGGAACTCAGGGTAGTCGCAGCGATGGGCTGCTATCAATTCCCGCTTGCGTGAAGCGCCTCGAGCCGGGACGCAAGCGACATGTAGCGAGCCTGCGTATCCTCCGTCGGCGTGCCCGCGAGCAGGTCGTTGCGTTCGAAGGGATCGGCCGCGAGGTCGTAGAGTTCGTCGTCGCCGGAGCGCCGCACGAGCTTGTAGCGCTCGTCCCGGATTGCGAAGTCACCGCCTTGCATGCCTTCCGCAGGCGTCATCTCGTCCGCGTAGATCCATTCTCTGAGTGACGGGCGATCCGGCGTCCCGAGGTAGGGGGCGAAACTCACCGAATCGTGGACCAGATCTGCCGGAAGCGCTTCGGCAAGACTCACGCCGCCGAGTTCGAGAATGGTCGCGAACATGTCGGTGGAATTGACCAGCGCATCTGTGACAGCGCCGTCGCTGACACCCGGACCGGCAACGATCAGCGGCACCCGGATGCCGCCCTCGTAGATGCTCCCCTTGACTCGCCCACGTTGAAACGGCAGTGTCGCAGCCTGGCGAGTGGTTCCGTTGTCGCCCATGAAGATCACGTAGGTGTTGGCGAGTGTCGCCGCATCGATGCCTGCGAGCAGGCGCCCGATTTCGCTGTCCATCGCCTCGATCATCGCGTGGAAGTACGGGAGGGGATCGTCCATCGGATTGATGTTCGGATCGAGGCCGGTGTGACTGTCGGATATCAAGTCGAGCGGCGGGCGGTGCAGCGGCGTGTGCGGTGTATTGAACGCCAACCAGACAAACCACGGTCGCTCCTGGCGCGCTTCGATCCACTGAAGCGCATCATCGACCTTCGCGGACGGCCCGTACCCGGACTGTTCGGAGAACTCGCCATTCACGACCTTCGTCCATGCGTAATACCCTTCCGGAAATCCGCGCATCAGCCCGGCGAAGTGGTCGAAGCCTACGTGGTTCGGATGCTGTTCCCAGCCGTTGTTGGTGTCTGCAAGGTGCCATTTGCCGATCGCCGCGGTCGCGTAGGCGCCGCTGCCGGCCTCGGTCAGCAAGCGAGGCAACGTGATCTCCTGATGGCCCAATCCCGGTCCTCCGACCCCCGGGCGGCGCGGGCGACCCGCAGGTCCGTCCTGGCCGAGGCCGCAGCACTCCGCGGGCGTCCCCTCGGGTTTCGGTGGGGGCTCGGGCATGAAGCCCATGTACTCGGCGTCGCCAGTGGGTCGCGTCACGCCCGTACGAAAGCCGTATCGCCCGGTCAGCATCGTCGCGCGCGTCGGCGAACAGATCGGTTGCGACCAGAAGTTATCGAACCGCAGCCCCCCGTCAGCCAGCCTGTCGAGAGTCGGAGTGCTCGCGGGAGACTGTCCCACGCCGTATGACACAAGTGTCTCGATACCCATGTCGTCGGCGATGATCAAAAGGATGTTCGGACGGACGGCCCCGACTGTGGACTCCTGGCCCCACGCCGTGGCGGTCATGGACAAGGCGTACGCGATGGTGACGAGCGGCACCCAACCCCAAATGCTTCGGGCGATCTTCATGTAGCGCACTCCTCGGCTATCGAGCAAACGGCTGACCATTCTACGGAACGAGCGGCGATATGACAGTCGCACGGCCTATACGACGGTCTGGAGCCAGCGGAGTTGCGTGCGCGGTTGCGAGGAACGTACTCCGAAATTGCGGAACATCATCCCGGAGGGGGAAATTCGAAGAACGCGTGCAGTCTCTCGGCGATTCAGGGGTGATGAAACGCATGGATGAAGTCCGATCCCAAGTCAGGTCTCGACCGGTTTGCAATCGGCCGCATGGTCCCATGACCGCGTCGAATTGGTCCGGTTCAGCGACGGCAAATTGCAGACAGCGCAGGCGAACGATATTATCACTACCTAGGAAACCTAGTCACCCATAGAATCGATCCACAGTGATGGCTGGCAAATACGCTCCCGACTACCTGGAAGCCCGTGGAATCTCGGGTCCGGAGGGTGTCGCGGAAGCGCTCGACCGCGTTCTCGAAAACATCGAGCCAATGGTTTACGACTCTCCCACGCACGGGCTCACTGAACATGAGCAGGCGATACTCCGTGAAGGGGGCCTTCGGCTCGAGCACACCGGCGGACGGGACCTCGCCGCCGAAGGCGCGGTTCGATTCGCCGCCCTGGTCGAACACAGCCTGTCGGCCGAGCAGGTGGCGGCGCAACTCAAGGTGACCCCGGGTCGAGTCCACCAGATGCTGTCGAGCCGGGACTTGTACAGCTTTCGCCTGGACGCCAGGCGCCTGATTCCGGGTTTTCAGATCCGCGACGGCAAGCTGATCCCCAACATCGCGCAAGTCAACAAGGCATTGCCGGTGACGATGCACCCACTGGGAATATTCAATTGGTATCACCAGGAAAACATCGACCTGTATATCGACGACCAGCAGGAGGTATGCCTGACGCCGCTCGAATGGCTGGCGGAGGGGCGGGACCCGGCCCATGTGATCTTTATGGGCAAGCACTTGTGACTTCGTGCCGAAACTGCCGAACGCTCCTGACCTGAATCGCCTGCACGCGCTCGAACCCGCGCTGCGAACGCTGGACACTCGGAAACTCTGGCACCGGATTTATCGCCGCGGCGGCGAACACCCAACCCGGTGGGATGCGCTACGATTCCACGGACCTACCGCCGCGCGCTTCGACCACCATCTGCCCAATGATTCGGGAGAGGCGAAGCTTCAAGACCGCGGAATCGTGTATCTCGCCGGCGACGTGCCCACGTGCCTCGCGGAGGTGTACCAGGACAATCGGGAGGTCGATCCAAATGATCGCCATCCGTGGCTGGTTTCATTTCGCCTTTCCGCGGCACTTACCGTGCTGGACCTGACGGAGACATTCGCGATTCGGGCCGGGGCCTCGATGAAATTGATGAGCGGCCCCAAGCCCCAGGCGCGAGATTGGGCGCGAGGATTCTATGAGGCCTATTCGAACATCGACGGGCTCTACTTCCTGTCGTCCATGACCAACCGGCCCGTGACAGCACTTTTCGAGCGGGCGATCGAGAAGCGCCCGTTTCCCGCCACGCCGCTATTTCACCGGAGTCTGAGCGACCCGCTACTGCACATCCCGATTCACGAAGCATGCAAGGACATCGGTTATCGCTACTCTCCCGCGACCGCGTTCTAGCGGATACACCCAGGCCGGACCGTGCAGCACCATCGTACATCCATTGGCGAGATCATCCCAGCCGATCTCTGATAGCCGGTCGCGTTCGGCTTCGAATAAGAAGGCTTCTCCCTTTTCGAGACGCTGAGTGACCATCTCTGATCGATATCTTGCCTACCTCGGCCCCTTAGTTTGCGTGAAAGTTGACATCAAGTGTCACGCCTAGATCCTTCGAGAAGGCCGCTAACATGTCGATATCACTAGTTATCTCGTCTGGTGCACTTGATTTCGCTGAATTTAGTGAATGTGCGACCTCGTTCCGCCGGTCAAAGAACTTCTCCAATCCGTCAAGAAGATCGCCGTGTGTCAGATTGACATCTTCTTGCTCAAAAAACGCCTTCAACGATGACTGGTCACAAACTTGCTTGCACACATTTGTTAGATCACTAATCTTGAACAACTGGTTAATCTGCGTGGGTCGCATATTGTTTTCGTTGTGGATTAGATTGGAGAAAATATCCTGACTGATGTCTCGTTCGATAAACTCCCAAAGCGCAGTAACTGTGGGGCGGGCTTGTTTGGATAAGACTTCACGCATTTCCCTTCTTGACCGCCTAATGTTTCTATTACGAGCCAATTCACCAAACGTTCTGTTCCACGCAGTCGAAAGTAGCGCAACTGGCAAGTCAGCGACGCTGTTCGCCTTTCGCACCAACTGAATGGCTGATTCGCGCGCCATTTCGCGAACGAATTCCTCGAACACCGAGGCGAGCATCAAAGTCGTCGCGTGTATTAAGGTGACACGCGTCGCTGCTGACACAGTTTTTCTGCTCGCGATATCCACAAGCTGACGTAGCGATCCTAAGTCGTTGTCGAAATCTTCAACAATTACCGAAAACGGAGTAGCCAACCAATTCACTCCGGAAGGAAAATCTTTTGCAATAGGTCAATCCGATCACGGACAGCGTCCGCAGTGTTACGTCGTCCAACCATTAGTTCATAGTCGTCATCGCGAGCAACCGCAGTCGCCAATCTCTCTGTAACACCTGCCTTGTCCGACTGAACGTCAGCGCGTCGGTCCCAAATTCTGCCGATAGCGACCATCGCGGCATCGTACAATGCGGCCGAAATTCTCTTCTTCTGGTCAATCCGAAAAGCTACCTTGAACGGATCTCCATCGAACAGTTCACACAAAAACGTAAAGTGACTCCTATATTCAATCGAAAACGTTTCAATTTCTTCTTCACTCAAATCTAGCTGCATTGCACGGTCGAGCATGGACCTCATCGAGCCTCGGATATTTTCTGGGTCGCGCAATGCCAGAACTCTGAGAACTAGCTCGCAATCCTTCATCGAAGAGTAAAGAGAATTCTTCTGCCTTTGTGGGTTCTCGTAAAAGTCCTCTTCCTCATCTTCGGTGTACGGGGGAATACCAAAAACCTCGGTAAATTTATCGAAACGGCTAAGCTCGATGATGCACCGATTCAGCGGCCCTGGGTTGAGAGCATTTCGAATTTCTTGGGCATTAAGCCGTCGACCACCGGTATTTAAGCGGTCGAAAACCAAACGCCTTACGTCCGTAATGGAAAACTGGCCTTCCCACGGACGTTCAGACTCACTTTCCAACAATAGAACGATTGCCGAAATCGTACCTCGGTCAAGAGTTCGCTTGACGCGAGGCGGACACATTGAATACCTCAAACCGTTGAGGGGCTGAAGTACACGCAAGTCTCGAAGTGCGAATTCTCCCGCGAAAAACTCTCTAATGGCGTTGAGGCGCTGCTGACCGTCCATGACCTCATACCTCGCGGCGTCTGTCTCGTAAAAAAATACCGGAGGAACGGGAATATTCAGAAGCAGAGACTCTATCAATTTGGATTTTTGAGCGTTAGTCCAGCGTAGACGTCTTTGATATTCGGGCCGCAGGTTTATCGCTTCTCTTTGTTCGATCATATCGCGCAGTTGTGGCAAAAAGAAATTGTTCGTCTGGTATACGATTCGAAGGGAATTCTGGGCAAGAAATTCGTCTGGATCCTGTGGTGCTTCCTGTTCGATCTCTGAGACTTGTTCATCATTTCCGAACTCTACATTGATTTCCATCTCTTGCTCCATGATCTGTACCGCACTTCTCGTGTGGGTCCCAGCGGGGGATATCCTCACCAGCGAACAACAACATTATGCCAAAGCTGCCCGGCCTAGGCTTAGCCCGATATTCGACCATAAAATCAGATTTAGTGCCGGTGTTCCGACCTCAGCTTGAGCATGGCCAGCTCAAGCTCTTCTTCTATGCGATCCCGCTACCCGCCAAGCATTATCCCAATACCCGCCCCGCATCGTCGCGAATGAACTCGGCCCCCTTCTCGGCGATCATGACCGTCGGTGCGTTCGTGTTGCCCGACGTGATCCGCGGCATGATCGAGGCGTCGATGACTCGCAACCCTTCGATGCCATGCACGCAGAGCCGGTCGTCGACGACGGCAAGTGGGTCGTGCCCCATCTTGCAGGTGCCGATCGGGTGAAAGATCGTCGTGCCGAGATCTCCGGCAGCGTGCACGAGTTCATCATAACTTTGAAGTTCCTGGCCGGGCTTCCATTCCTCGGGCTTGAATCGCTCGAGTGCTTTCGCCGCCATGATGCGGCGCGTGAAGCGGATGCCGGCCACCGCCACCTGCCGGTCCTCGTCCGTTGACAGGTAGTTCAGCGTAATCGCGGGATGCGCTGCGGGGTCCGGGCTTTCGATACGGACATGGCCGCGGCTTGTCGGTTGCAGATTGCAGACCGAGGGCGTGATCGCATCGAAACGGTGCAGCGGGTCACCAAATTTGTCGAGCGACAACGGCTGTACGTGCCACTCCATGTTGGCCGAAGGCTGCGACGGATCGCTTTTCGCGAACGCGCCAAGCTGCGACGGCGGCATCGTCAATGGGCCTGTCCTGAAAAGAAAGTACTCAAGCCCCATCGCGGCCTTGCCGCAAAGGGAGTTTGCTCGCCGGTTCAGCGTGGTGGTGTTGCGCACCTTGTAGACGTTGCGCACCTGCAGGTGATCGTGGAGGTTCTCGCCGACTCCGGGCAGCTCGTGAACGACGTCGATGCCGTGACGGTTCAGCAATTCGCCGGGTCCGATTCCGGAGAGCTGCAGAATCTGCGGTGAACCGATCGACCCCGCGGCGAGCACGACCTCGCGCCGTGCCTCGAATCTGTGCCTGGTTTGGCCCCTGACGACCTCGACGCCGACGGCCCGCTTGACGCCGTCGCGCGAGTCGATTCGCAGGCGCTCGACGTGCGCGCCCGTGAGCACGGTGAGGTTCTCGCGCTGCATGACCGGACGCAGGAATGCCTTCGTGCCACTCCAGCGCACGCCGCCGCGCTGATTCACCTGGAAGTAGGCGTTGCCGAAGTTGTCACCGCGATTGAACTCGCGAATCCTGGGTATGCCGCACTCCTCGGCCGCATCGCGCCAGGCATCGAGGATTTCCCAGCTCACGCGCCGCTCCTCGACGCGCAGCTCGCCGCCCGCACCGTGCAGCTCATCGGCGCCATGCTCGTAGTCCTCGGAGCGCTTGAACACGGGCAACACGTCGTCCCAGCCCCAGCCGCGGTTGCCGAGCGACGCCCAGTGGTCGTAGTCGCTGCGCTGGCCGCGCATGTAGATCATCGCGTTGATCGACGAGCAGCCGCCGAGCACGCGACCGCGCGCATAGCCGATCGTCCTGCCGTTGAGACCGGGATCGGGCTGAATCTCGTAGCACCAGTCCGTACGCGGATTGCCGATCGTGTAGAGATAGCCGACCGGGACATCGATCCAGAAGTAGTCGTCCTTGCCGCCGGCTTCGAGCAGCAGCACGCTGGCGTCGCTGTCTGCCGACAGCCGGTTCGCGAGCACGCAGCCGGCCGTCCCCGCCCCGATGATGATGTAGTCGTAGTCCATGCCGCGCTCCGCCGCGGATGTTACCGCACGGCCCTGCTCGCAGGCGGAGGCAAATCCACATTGCGCCACGGGGTGCAGCCATTCGACTCCGCGACGAGCAACGCGGCTCGGCTGGAACGCGATGCCGGTGGATCCATCGTCCTCAGCAAGATTGTCGTCAATCCCATGCAGTGGGGCTCCTGCCGTGGGCTGCTAGAATCCCCGCGCAATTGCCCCCGTGATGACTGCCGAACTACCACTCGCCAACGACGCTTCCACATGCTCCTACTCCGATGACTATGGTGTTGCTGTTTCTTGCGGGCCTTGCGCTGCTCTGGTTCGGCGGCGAAGGTCTTGTACGCGCAAGTGCGGCGCTCGGGATTCGGTTCGGCATGACTCCGCTCGTCGTCGGCCTTACGCTCGTCGCGTTCGCGACGAGCGCGCCGGAACTCGCGGTCAGCCTCGCGGCGGCGTTTCGGGATTCACCGGGGCTCGCCGTCGGCAACGTCGTCGGCTCCAACATCTGCAACATCACTCTGGTGCTCGGCGTGACCGCGCTGATCGGACGACCGGCCCTCAAGGGACAACTGGCGGCGCGTGACTCCGTCGTGCTGGTCCTGGCGACGCTGGCCATCCCCCTGTTGCTGCTCCTCGACGGACAATTGGGACGGATCGAGGGATTCGTGCTGGTCGTCTCCATAGTCAGCTATGTGACATTGACGGTCCGGGACGCGCAGGCGGGACGCTATCCGGCCACCTTCGCCGCTGAAGCACCGCCGGCCGCAAAAGCGAATGTGTCGATCCCGCTCAACGCGCTGTTTGGGGCCGCGAGCCTCGCGATGCTCATCCTCGGCAGCGACCTGTTCGTTCGGGCCGCCGTCGAGATCGCCCTCGCGCTAGGCATTTCCTCGGCGCTCGTCGGCCTGTCGGCAGCAGCGCTCGGAACGAGCCTTCCGGAACTCGCAACATCCGTCGTCGCCGCGCGGCGCGGCCAACCGGAACTGGCGGCGGGCAACCTGATCGGCTCGAACATCTTCAATCTGCTGCTGATCCTCGGCGCGACGTCGCTCGTCAGGCCGCTCGTACCAAATGGCGTCGGACCGGTTGATCTCGGCGTCATGGTCACGACGTCGCTTGTCGCGCTCGCGGTCATGCTCGTGAAGCCGCGTATCGAACGGCTCGAAGGCGCGGTGCTGTTGGCGTGCTATGCCGGCTACATCGCGTGGCTTTTCAGCACGATCGGATGACCGCGGCACAGGATCGGTACCAGTGGGCTTGGAAACATTTTTTCTTCTCGTGGTCGGCGCCGCTCTCGTTCTGTTGCTCGTCAAACGACGCCAGCGCGGTGCAGGAAAGTCGCGCTCGCTGCTCAGCGTATTTCGTTCGGGAAGGTTCCGCCCCTGGGACCACGAAGCCGAACTCGTCCGCCTTTGCCACGGCGACAAGGCATTGGCCGAGCGGCTGATCAGCCACGAGCTTGAACGCTCTCAGGGAATGTCGCGGCCGGGCGCCGCGCTGGCCGCCGCGACCCGCCTCAGGCACGACCGACAGCGCTGAAGCCGGCCCACGCCGGAGATCAATGCTCACCCTGTGCCCGCGGCGGCGAAGCTCCGGGTCATCGCGCGCTCGATACGGCCGCAGCGCACCGCAAGAGCCTAAACGAATCGCTAATGATAGTGCCGCTCGATCCAGGCCTCGAAGGCCGCGAACATGGCGGCGTCGGACTCACTGTTGTCGGCCAGAAGCTCGTCGCCGTGCACGACGCGGATCGACGCCCTCAGCGGCCGGACGGGCGGCCGTTCGCGGGCCAGCGCCGCATCGATCGACTGCCGCGCCTCGCTCCAGGCTTCCTCGACGGAACGATTGCAGCGCTCGGCCAGGTAGCGCCCGGTCAACCCCTCGCCTGTCAGGCTGCGCAAGGTTTCGTCGTGACTCACGCTGTTGCCGGGCTGCCAGTAGTGCTCCGCGAGCAAGGGGCCGACAGCCGGGTTGTCGGTCAGGTAAGCGAATTGCCGCGTGATCCAGGCGCGGGTCTGGTGTACGGCCATGTTCGCAAGCAGGTAGCCGTGGTAGCAGCAGGCGGAACTCTGGTCGAGCAGGTGGGGAATCGAGAGCAGCCGGCGTGACTCGCCGTCGAGCCCGAAAATCCTTTTCTCGGTGGCTCGTGCGAGCTCGATGAGGCGCTCAGCCGTAAGCTCGGTCTCGGGCAGCGAATAGACGCCCCATTCGAAGTACGGGACGACAAGCAGGCAACGTTCCGAAAATGCGCGATAGGGCTGTCCCGAGCGGATCTTGCGTTCGATCAGCGCATCGGGCAACTGATCGCCCGCCCGATTCCTGGCATAGAGCTTGAGCCAGTCGCCGTCGCTGAGCAGGCTGTCGAAGAACATCGATTGCGTCTCCGCGTAAGCCATCGACGTCGGCGGGAACTCCTGACTGAAGCACGGCGAGTTCTGGGCGATGTTCGCGAAGTGCGCGGCGTGGCCGCCCTCGTGGAACAGCGTGAGGAGGCCGTCATCCCCGCTGCCCACCTGGCTCGGGTTTGCGTTGCTCGTGAAGTTGATGCTGGCCGGTTCCCACGCACCATCGCGAAACCAGGCCGGGCGCGGAGCGTGCATGAACCCGTTCTCATACTTGCCCTTGCGATCGAGCAGGTCGAGCGTGAGCGTCGCATCCCGAAACTCCACGCCCATGCGGCCGAAAGATTCGACCCAGCGCTGCAGACTCTTCGAAAACGGCAGATAGGGATCAAGCTCGCGCGTAGTATCGCCGCGCATGTAGTAGCTCAGGTTGTGCGCAGCCAGTGCCCCGTCTCCGTGCTTTGCGGACAATTGCTCGAAGCCGCGCTCCTGCGCGTCGCGGGTCTGCCGGTCGAACTCGTCGAGGATTTCGAACAGCCTCTCAGGCGTCATCCGCTCCTCGTGGTTGACCTTGTAGTCGAAGTAGTTACGGTAGCCAAGCCCGCGTGCATAGGCGTTGCGGCGTCTGACCATCTCGGGGAAGCCGTTGTCGACAACCCAGCGTTCAAGGTCGAGCAATGCCTCGTGCGAGGACTTCCGGACACTCTCCTCGGCAGAGCTCACGAGGTTCGTCCTCAAGACGAGCGTCGAGGCTTCGGTCCGCTCGCCGGCCTCGTTTTCGTAATGAAGCGCCAGCGCCTTGCGTTTCGCGAAAAGGTCGGTGTCGTCCTGGACCAGGTCAGCCTGCATCGCACGGGCGGCCGCGTTCTCGATCGAGTTGACTTCGAAGAACTGGAGCCAACCGCGCAGGCCGTGCAGCAGCCATTCGCGTTCAGCGCCCGCCGGCTGCTCCTCGGCCGCCCGAATCTGCCCGCGCACTTCGGTGAGATGGTCCGGGTTCGAGATAAAGGTCTTGTAAGCAGTCTCGGCGGCCGCAAACGCGTCGTGATCGTCCGACGTACCCATGAAGTTCGTCCAGAACAGATCCTCCTTCGGCATCGATACGCCGAGATAGTCCCGATTCAGCGTTTCGAAATAGGTCTTTGGGTCCATGAGTCAGGCGTCCCGTCGCGGCGTCCACGGCATTTCGGGGCATCGTACTCCCGCGCGCGTCAGGCTGCCAACAGGGCCGTGCGGCGGTACACTCGCCTCGTGAACACGTTCCCCGGCATGCCGAGCTGACCGCCAGTCTGGTTCAGGGACGAACGTGCACCGCTTCTCCACCATTGCTCTCGGCAGCATCAGGGATCTGCTGCCAATTGTCCTGGTGATCCTGTTCTTTCAGGTCTTCGTACTCGATCGGCCCATCGGCGAGCTTGCGGCGCTGATCGACGGCTTCGTCGCGGTCGTGCTCGGCCTGACGCTCTTCACCTACGGCCTCGAACTGGCACTGTTCCCGATGGGCGAGACGCTCGCGTACGCGCTCGCGCGTCGCGGCAGCGTCGTCTGGCTTGTCGTCTTCGCATTCTTGCTTGGGTTCGGAAGCACGATCGCGGAACCCGCCGTGACGGCGGTTTCGGGCGAGGCGGCAGCGACCTCGGCCGCCGCGGGCTTCATCGCCAACGACGAGGCCGCGAGGGGCCTTTTCGCACTCGGGCTCAGAATTTCGATCGCACTGGCTGTCGGCTGCGCGCTGATCCTCGGCGTGTTGCGAATCATCGCGGGTTGGTCGCTCGTGAAACTCATCATCGGCGGTTACGCGATCGTCGTCGTGATCACCTTCTTCGCCCCGGCAGAGATCGTCGGGATCGCCTACGACTCGGGCGGCGTCACCACGTCGACCGTTACGGTGCCTCTGGTCGCCGCGCTCGGCGTCGGGCTGGCGTCGTCGATCGGCGGGCGCAACCCCATGACGGACGGCTTCGGCCTGATCGCGTTCGCGTCGCTGACGCCGATGGTCTTTGTCATGGCTTACGGGATGGTCGTCGCGTGGATCTGATCACAGCCGTTGCAGGGACCATCGCGTCGACCGCACTCGACGTGCTGCCGATCGCGGTATTCCTGGTCTTCTTTCACGGCGTCGTGCTCAGGCGCCGGTTCAGCAACGTCTCACGCATCATCGTGGGTCTCGGATTCGTCATTGTCGGGCTCGGACTGTTCCTGCTCGGACTCGACCGGGCGCTGTTTCCGCTCGGGCGATTCGTCGCCGAACAGTTGACCGCGATCGGCGCGGGCGCCGACTCCGCGGTGCTGCTGCCGTGGTACAGCTACTATTGGCTGCTCGTTTTCGCGTTTGCCATAGGATTCAGCAGCGCGATCGCGGAGCCCGCCTTGCTCGCGGTCACGCTCAAGGCAAGCGAGGTTTCAGGCGGCGCGATCCATGTCTGGGGACTCAGGGTCGTCGTCGCGCTCGGAGTCGGGTTCGGCGTTGCGCTCGGTTGCTTCAGGATACTGACCGGCACGCCCCTGCAGTGGTACATCGCCGCCGCCTACGCGATCGTCCTCATACAGACGGCGTTCACCCCGAGACTGCTTGTTCCGCTCGCCTACGACTCGGGCGGCGTCACCACTTCGACCGTGACCGTGCCGCTCGTGACGGCCCTGGGACTCGGGCTTGCGGCAAACGTACCGGGTCGCAGCGCATTGCTCGACGGCTTCGGGATGATCGCACTGACCTGCCTGTTCCCGATCATGACCGTGCTCGCCTACGCACAGATCACCGCACTGCTCGAGGCACGCCGCGAAACGCGCCGGCGAGCCCGACATCGCGACCGACCACCACCAACGGAGGACTGACATGCACTTCAAACTTCTCATCGCCTTCGTCGACGACAGCAAGACGGAAGCGGTCCTGACGGCCGCCCGGGAGAGCGGCGCGACCGGGTCGACGCTGATCAGCCACGCGCGCGGCGAGGGCATATCGAAACACACGACCTTTTTCGGCCTGTCGCTCTCCACCCAGCGGGACGTGCTGCTCCTGCTCGTCGAAGAACACATGAGCCGCGGGATACTCGAACACATCTCCGATGTCGGAGAATTCGACGCAAAACCGGGCACCGGCATCGCGATTCAGCTCGACGTGGAGGATGCCGTCGGAGTCATACATCAGGCCGAGGAACTGGTCGAAGTCGTGGAGGATCAACTATGAACGAACGCCCCAACATCACCGTCGGCGATGTCATGCGCAAGTCCGTGACCGAGGTCGACGGCGGCATCGACGTAATGGAAGCGATGCGCATAATGAAACGTGTCGGCGCGACCTGCCTGGTCGTCGAGAAGCGGCACGACCATGACGATTACGGCATGGTGCTGTTCTCGGACATCGCCAAGGAAGTCATCGCCAGGGACCGGGCGCCCGAACGCGTCAACGTCTTCGAAGTCATGGCGAAGCCCGTGATATCGGTTCGGCCGGACATGAGCATCCGGAACTGCGCGCGCTTGTTCGAACGTTTCGACATCAGCCACGCCCTGGTGATCGACAACGAAACGGTTGTCGGCATCGTCAGTTACTATCTGATCGTGCTTGGCGGGCTCGATCTCGACTGAGTCGCGACTACCGCGACATGTGCAGGCACGCGGGACAGCGTCCGCATACCGCCAGCCCGTCACCGGCGGCGAGGCGACGCACGCGTACGCGGGACGGCTCCACGCGAGGCACCGCACCGGCAGGAGCCTGGTCTACAATCGGACGGGCGCGCGCTCGCCAGAGGGCGAGCGCCGGATCAGCGACATGCTGAAATACCGGGCGTGCGGCCGCCCGGTCTGACAGGCACGCGGTCGCCAGAGGGCGAGCGTGTCGGTTCCTTGCGCGTCGCGCAACGCTCCGTAAGGATTGCATCATGCCTGTCCGAACGTTGAAACGAACGCTACTGTTGCTGGTTCTTCCGGTCGCGTCGGCACTGGCCGACGAAGCGGCTCTGATCGAAGCCTCAAGCCAGGGCGACATCGCCGTGGTCGGCACGCTTCTCGACCAGGGCAGCAACGTCAACGCCACGGCGGTAGACGGTACGACGGCGCTTCATTGGGCCGTGCGCGGCGACCACCAGGAACTTGCGGAACTGCTGCTTCGCACTGGAGCAAACGCGACCTCCGAAGATCGCTATGGCGTATCGCCCCTGCACCTTGCAGCCGAAAACGGCAGCGCCGAGCTCATCGCGGCGCTGCTCGACTCGGGCGCCGACCCGAACTCCGTGGCGCCGACTGGCGAGACCGCGCTCATGACCGCAACGCGCACCGGCCGCGCAGACGCCATCACGCTCCTGATCGATCGTGGCGCGACGGTCGACAAGCGAGATCCCACCTACCGGCAAACGGCCCTGATGCTCGCAGTTCGCGAGAACCATCCCGCCGCCGTCGAACTTCTGATCGAGCACGGCGCCGAAGTCGACCGGCAAACGCGAATCGGAGCCACACCGGAATTCACGCCGCCCTGCAAGGGCACGGGCTGCGGTTCGGAAGGCGTCGGGATCAATCGCGGCGGCCTGCCCGACCACGGCCGCCGGGCCGCCGCGCTCGGCGGGATGACGCCGCTGCTCTATGCGGCGCGGGACGGCCGGCTCGAGGCGGCACGGCTGCTCGTCGACGCGGGTGCGAACCTCGAGATTGCCGAAGCGAACGGCATCGCGCCGCTGCTCATGGCGACGCTCAACAATCAACTCGACGTGGCACGCCTGCTGCTCGAGCGCGGCGCTGAAGTCAACGTTGACGACTTCTGGGGCCGCACGCCACTCTTCGCCGCCGTCGAGTACCGCAACCTCGACATGAACAACCGGGACCAGGACAGTCCGACAGACAACGGCGTGGACCGCGCACCGATCCTGGAATTCATCGGCGAACTGCTCGAACATGGCGCAAACGTCAACGCCCGTACGCGCGAAGTGCCGCCGAGCCGGCGCTGGCTCTATTCGCTCGGCGACGTGTCCTGGGTGGACTTCACGGGACAGACGCCGTTTCTCCGGGCCGCGTTGTCGGGCGACACGGCCACGATGCGCCTGCTGCTCGACTACGGCGCCGACCCCAAGCTGCCGACCTTCGCGGGCACGACGCCGCACATGGCGGCGGCCGGCGTGAACTGGGTCGTCGCGCAGACCTACACGGTTTCGCCCGATGCCCTCCTCGAAGCCATCGCGCTCTGCCTCGAACTCGGTGCGGACATCAACGCCACCAACTCCATGGGCCTGACGGCCCTGCTCGGCGCAGCGAACCGCGGCTCGAACGAAATCATCGAGTTTCTCGTCGCCAACGGCGCGCGGCTCGACGTCGCCGACGTGCACGGCCGCACGCCGCTGCGCTGGGCCGAAGGCGTCTTTCTTGCAGCGGTCGGCGCCGAGCGCAAGCCCGCCACGATCGAACTGCTCGAGGAACTCAACGCCGCGGAGCAGGCGCGGTGAACAATCGGGGGGCACGTCGCGGCGTGGCGTTCACGGGCAAACGGCGAGAACCTCGCCGCCGGGAACCTTTTGCCACGGAGCGGACACGGTGAACCGTCGAGGAATGTGCAGCTACGGGGAAACGCGGTGATCGATCGAGTAACGCGCCGTCGTGGAGCGTACACCGTGTACCGTCGCAGGATTCTTGCCGGACGGAGAGTGCTGTGATCCATCGCGCAGTCATTGTCTTCGCGGCGCTGGCAGGGGCCACGGCCGTGTTCGTCTGGCTCGGCAGAAACGGCGAACCCGCGGCCGACGCGCAATGGGCGCTCGTCGAGCGCTACTGCGTCGACTGCCACAACGAAGGGGAGTTCGCCGGCGGCGTGGCTTTCGACACGCTCGACCGCGACGATATCGCCGGTCACGGCGAGATATGGGAAGCGGCAATCCGCAAGCTTCGCGCCCGAATGATGCCGCCGCCGGGCGAACCGCGCCCCGAATCCGCGCGTCTGGAATCCCTTGCGGCCTGGCTCGAAACGACGCTCGACGCCGCCGCACTCGCCGACCCGAACCCCGGCGCGCCGGCATTGCACCGGCTCAACCGCGCCGAATACGCGAACGCGATCCGCGACCTGCTTGGACTGCCCGTCGACGCGGCGACACTGCTGCCCGGCGACGACGCGAGCGACGGGTTCGACAATATCGCGAGTGCGCTCAGCGTCTCGCCGGCACACATGCAGGCCTATGTCGCCGCCGCCGCCGAGATCAGCCGGCTCGCAGTCGGCGATCCGACGACCAGTGCCGAGATCGCGACCTATGCGGCGCCGCGCGGGCTCTCCCAGGCCGAGCATCTCGACGGGATGCCGCTCGGGACGCGCGGCGGCTTCCTCGTCGAGCACGTGTTTCCGCTCGATGCCGAGTACGAGATCCGAATTCGCCGAGCCGGCGGCGGTTTCGGACTGCGGGCGGTGGGCGGCGACGAACCGGTCGAGGTCACACTGAACGGGGCGCGTGTCAGGCTCCTCGGCCGCGGTGTCCCAGCCAGTTTCGTGCTGCCCGTCGAAGCCGGAGCGCACATGCTTGGCGCGGCAATCGTGCGCGGGAGCCGGCAGGCAGGCGTCGACGACCTCTTCGCCGTGCATGCGGGCAGCACCGGCGTGCAGGCCCCCTGTCCATCATCGGACCGCTCGACGCATCCGGAGCCGGCGACACAGCGACCCGACGCCGGATCTTCATCTGCCGACCGGCACAGGCGAATGACGAGGAAGCCTGCGCGACGGAGATTCTCACAGCGCTCGCGACGCGCGCGTTCCGGCGCCCCGTTGCGGCGTCTGATCCGTCGCTCGGAACGCTGCTCGAGTTCTATCGCACGGGTCGCGCGCTCGGCAGCTTCGAGACCGGCATACAGCATGCGCTTGCGCGCGTGCTCGTCGATCCGGAGTTCATCTTCCGCTTCGAGCGCGAACCGGCGGATCTTGCCGCCGGGGAAATCTACGCACTTGGCGCCTACGATCTCGCCTCGCGGCTTTCCTTCTTCCTCTGGAGCAGCATCCCGGACGATGCCCTGCTCGAAGCCGCCGCCGACGGCAGGCTTCTGGACGATGCAGAACTCGAACGCGAGGTCGAACGGATGCTCGCCGATCCGAAGGCCTACGCGCTCGTCGACAATTTCGCATCGCAGTGGCTGGGCTTGCGGCAACTCGACACGGCCAGTCCGATCTCCAACGAGTTCGACGGCAACTTGCGCCGGTCGTTCAGGCGCGAGACGGAGTTGCTCGTCGAAAGCCTTCTTCGCGAGGACCGCAGCATCGTCGATCTGCTCGATGCCGATTACACCTTTGTCGACGAACGCCTCGCCCGCCACTATGGCATTCCCAACATTCGCGGCAGCCGCTTCCGGCGCGTGGCCCTGCCGGACGCTACGCGGCGCGGCCTGCCAGGCCACGGCAGCCTGCTGACCATCACCTCGCCGCCGAACCGGACCTCGCCCGTCATGCGCGGCGCCTGGATCATGGAAAACCTGCTCGGTACGCCTGCGCCGAGCCCGCCCGAAGGTGTCGACACCGACCTCGACGCGCAGGCTGCCGCGACGAGCGAGCCCGGAACGGTACGCGAACAGCTCGAGCGGCACCGCGACGATCCGGCCTGCGCGGGCTGTCACGGCATGATCGACCCGATCGGCTTCGCCCTCGAGAACTTTGACCTCACAGGCAAGTGGCGTGACAGCGATGGCGGCGTCGCAATCGACGCAAGCGGAGTACTCTGGGACGGCACACCCATGAACGGGCCGGCAGGTTTGCGGGCCGCCCTGCTCGAGCGCCGGGAACTCTTCGTCGCTCGAGCAACCGAGAAGCTCATGGCTTACGCGCTCGGACGAGGCATCGAGCATTACGACATGCCGGCCATCCGTGCGATCGTCCGGAATACGGCCGAGGACGACTACCGTTTCTCGCGTCTCATTGCCGGTGTCGTCAAGAGCCCGGCCTTCCGTATGAAGCGCAAGGCCCCGACCGAACCGGGGCAATAGGCTGTCGGGAATCGAGAGCCCGTGCCAGGGGAACTCCCGAAGGCGCGAAAACGGCAACGACGCCCGCCGAAACGAACAACCTGGGGGAGCATCGAGTTATATTTGACGATATTCACGCTGGCTACAGTCCGGAAGGAGCCGCTTTCCGGCCTTGTTGTCCGTCGGCACAGAATCCTGACTTATTATTGGATACATGGCGTTCATAACGAAAAGACACCTTTCAAGGCGTACGCTGCTGCGCGGCGCCGGCACTGCCATGGCGCTGCCGCTACTCGACTCGATGATCCCGGCGCGCACGGCGCTTGCCCAGACCGCGGCGGCTCCGAAAACGCGGCTCGGCTGCATCTACGTTCCGCACGGCGCGACGATGGACAAGTGGACGCCGGCCATCGAGGGGAAGGGTTTCGAGTTCTCGGAAATTCTCGCGCCGCTCGAACCGTTTCGCGATCAGGTCTGCGTCGTCAGCGACCTTGCGCACGCCCAGGTCGCGCCATGGCCCGGCGAGGACACCGGCGGCGCCGAGAATCACGTTCGTGCCGCCGCCGTATTCCTGAGCGGTGCGCACCCGGTCAAGGGCGGCGAAGCTTATCTCGGCCCGACGATCGACCAGGTCGCCGCGCTTCATGTCGGCCAGGACACGCCCCTGCCGTCGATCGAGCTGTCGCTCGAACCGGTCGGACTGAACTGCGACCGCGACTTCACCTGCGCCTATCGCAACACCTTGTCCTGGAAGTCGGAGACGCTGCCGCAGCCGATGCAGAACAATCCGCAGGTCGTCTTTGAGCGGCTTTTCGGCGACGGCAGTACCGACGCGCAACGCCGTGAGCGCCGGCAGCAGGCCAGGAGCCTGCTCGACTCCGTCGGCAGTCAGGTCGACTCGCTGAAGCGCGGTCTGCCGGCGGCCGACATCAGGCGGCTCGACCAGTATCTCGAGGAGGTCCGCGAAATCGAACGCCGCGTGGATCTAGTGGACAGCAAGCTGTCGACCGGGCTCGAACTGCCGGCAGCGCCTGTCGGTATCCCGAACAATTTCGAGGAACACCTGAAGCTCATGTTCGATCTGCAGGTGCTGGCCTACAGGACCGAGATCACGCGCATCTCGACGCTCATGCTTGCGCGCGAGAACAGCAACGCCCGATACCCGGGAAGCGGCGTGCGCGAGGGCTTCCATAATGCCTCGCACCATTCCAACGAGCGCACGAACATGGATCAGTTCGCGCTCATCAACAACTACCACGTCAAGACGCTGACCTGGTTCCTCGAAAAACTACGCGCTACGCCCGACGGTGACGGCACGCTGCTGGATCACTCGATGGTTCTCTATGGCAGCAGCCTCAGCGACGGCAACGAGCACAATTTCGACCCGCTGCCCGTGATTCTGGCCGGAGGCGCGTCAGGCAAGCTCGAGGGCGGCCAACACCTCAGGTATCCGGCCCACACGCCCATGTCGAACCTGCTGCTGAGCATGCTCGACAAGCTCGGAGTGCATCAGGAGAGCTTTGGCGACAGCACGGGTCCGCTCGATATCTGAACGCCCGTCCTATTCGATCCCGAGCAGCTCCACCTCGAACACGAGCGCCGCACCGCCGGGAATTACGCCCTGCCCCGCGTCTCCGTAGGCGGTGTCCGACGGGCAAACGAGCTTGCTCGTGCCGCCAACCTGCATCTTCTGGACACCCTCGGTCCAGCACGAGATGACGCCGTTCAGCGGGAACGAGATCGGTTCCCCGCGATCGACCGAGCTGTCGAAGACCGTCCCGTCGCGCAGCGTGCCATGGTAGTGGACACGCACGGTATCGGCCGCCGTCGGGTTCGCGCCCGTACCGGCCGCGACCGGGATGTAGACGAGTCCGGATTCTGACCGCTCGGCGCCGGCTTCCTGGGCCATCTCGTCGATAAACGCCATCGACGCCGCCTTCTCGGCAGACGCTCCGGCCGCCTGGCGTGCGTCCCGAAGCACCGTGATCTGCTGAGAGTAGACGGCCATGTCGACACGCGGTTCGCTGCCGAACACGGTATCGCGCAGCCCCGCTTCGACCAGCGCGAGTTCCTGCGGCGTCAGGCTGAATTGCACCAGGTTGTTGCCGAGTACGACACCGACTGCATACAGGGTTCTGTCTTCATCGGTCTCGAACGTCTGCGCCGAGGCAGCCGAAACCAACAGGCCGAGCGCGAGCGCGGCCGCCAACTTGAAAATGGACATGGAAATCCCTCGCCATTGGAGGTAAAGAGCAGCACACGCTACAGCACGGTCGGAGGTTTGCCAAGCTGATTCCCGCTCGCCGGCAACCGGGGCCTTGCCTGCCGGGCGGCCCGCCACGGCATGGATACTGCCGCCCCCGACCTTGCCCCACCTCACGTTGTCGAAACGGTTTCCTTCACGGTCCCGCGGTTTGCTGCTATGGTCCCGGCCCCACGGACAGCAAAGCCCCGCCACCAAACGACGAGGAACGACCATGCTGAATCGCCGCGAATACCTGACGCTGACTGCCGCGACCTGTGCGGCCCTCTCGCTCAAGACACGCTTGCTCGCGGCCCAGGACGGGGGCGTCATGACCCGGCCGATCCCGGCAACGGGCGAACAGATTCCGATCATCGGGCTCGGCAGCTCCGCGACGTTCCAGCAACTCGCTGTCGCCGACGATCTCGACCCTCTGCGCGACGTATTCCGGACGATGATCGATGCGGGCGGCACGGTATTTGACACGGCACCGGGCTACGGCCGCGGTACGTCCGAAGCCGTTGCCGGTCGGCTCGTCGACGAGCTCGGCATCGCCGACAATGTGTTCTGGGCCACGAAGCTCAATGTCGCGGGCTTTCGCGGCGATACTCCGGCCGACCCCGACGCGGCGCGCGCTCAGCTTGAAGCCTCGTTCGAACGCTTTCCCCGCGCGCCAATGGACCTGAGCCAGGTACACAACCTCGGCGACATGGCAACCCAGATGCCGATGCTGCACGAGGCGAAGGAACAGGGCCGCCTGCGCTACGTCGGTGCGACCACGACGTTCAAGCCCCAGTACGAGCGGCTCGAGCAGCACATGCGCGATGACGGACTCGACTTCATCGGCATCGACTACGCGGTCGACAACCTCGATGCCGCGGAGCGAATCTTTCCGCTCGCCCAGGACCAGGGCATCGCGGTCATGATCTACATGCCCTTCGGCCGCACGAGGCTCTGGGAACGCGTCGCGGGCCGGGACGTCCCGGAGTGGGCCGCCGAATTCGGCGCCGAGACCTGGGCACAGTTCTTCCTCAAGTTCGTCGCATCGCATCCGGCCGTGACGGTCATCACGCCCGCGACGAGCCAACCGCATCACATGCTCGACAACATGGGCGCGGCGCTCGGCCGGCTGCCGGACGAGGCGGAACGCCAGCGCATGATCGGGCACATCGAAGGGTTGCCGCAGGCCTGACCCGAATATCGCACCCAGCCGCGCGTGAAGCAGACGACTATCAACGCCCGCAAGTAATTTGCTTGCCAGCCGAGCGCTTCGCGCGGGTGACAGCTTGCGCGGTTTTTCGCGGTACAGGTTGGCAGGCAGCGCCGAATCGCTCGCTGCTCAGTCGGGCTCCTCGCCGTCGAAATAACCGACGGGGTCGTTGCTCACGATGTAGCGCGAGCCCGTCCAGCCCTTGCCGTCGGCGGCCCGCGTCAGCGTATATGCACCGAGCTTGTTCGAGTCCGGGTAGAGCACGGCCTCGGGCACGACGACGCTCGAGAAGCAGAAGTATTCAAGCTCCGCATCGCTCGTATTGATCATGTGGTGCGCAGAACCGGATGCCGCGGGCAGGTGCACGTAGTCGCCCTCGCCAAGCGCGATCTCCTCGTCGCCGTAGCGCAGCGTCCCGCTGCCACGCGTCACGAGGATGCCTTCGTCGTTCGCCAGGTGTTCGTGGCGCGGGAACGCCCGCTTTCCCGGCGCGAGCCGGTACAGGGACACACCGAACTTCGGCAGATACGCCTGATCGAGCGGTGTGAGCGTCTTGCGCGCGTGGTGAATGTGCGCGCCGTTGCCCATCTCCGACCAGTCCATTTCGTTCAGATTGCGCTTGTAGACCATTCGCGGTCACCTCTTCAGTAATCTACGCGATACGAAAGACTTACCAGGCGCTTGCACCTGTCAGCCAATCGCTGCTTCGACACCAACGGCGCCTGCGGCTGCGGCTCGCAAACACCGAAGCCTGACGATAGCCCGTCTACCGGGCGCCAGCCGGCTGGTGAGCCGCGGGCGAGTTCAGAAGCGCGACCCGGTGATCCACACATCGGACCGGGCCCAGCTCCGTTCAAAGTCCGCGTCCACTTCCGGGTCGGTCTCGCCCTGTGCGGCGAGCGCCTCGCGCAGGCCGAAGAGCGACCAGCCATTGTGCGGATGGTCCGCGAGTTCGTCGCGGTAGACCTGCTCCGCATCCGAATTGCGGCCGGCCTCGAGCAGCGCAGCGCCGAGCCAATGGCGCGCCGCGAACGGCAGCGGCTCCGGCTCGTCGTAGCCGAGCTCGTCTTCGTGCTCGACGGCGCGTTCGAACGCGGAGATTGCGGCCCGCAGGTTGCCCTGGCTCCACTGGATCTCGCCGGCCAGAATCTCCGCGAGCACGTCGAGCAGGAGCGACGCCCGATCGAAGCGGATCATGGCGTCGGTGGTCTCGGCATCCTTCCGGAGCCGCGCCAGGTGTGCGCGCGCAAAGTCGGCTTCGCCGAGCTTGACCCTCGCGTAACCCTGCGCGAAGTCCCAGACTCCGGCCGCGTAGTCCGATTCCATACGCTCGGTGACTTCGAGGACCTCCTCGAAGCGGCCGAAGCGCACGAGGATCAACAGCTCAAAGGAATTGTCGCCCATGAGCTTCGTATAGTCCTCGCTCGCCTGCATCGCGATGGCGCCCTGGCCGTCGAACGCGGCCGCGAAGAACATCATGTGCAGATTGTGCGGCGGGTAGATCGCGACGCCCTGGCGAGTCGCGGCCTTGAGGTCGGAGTGCCAGGCCTGGATGTTCGCGCGCACGCTGTCGCCCCAGCGTCCGACCTCGTTCCAGGTGTGCGACGGCATGTGGTTGATGTGGCTCGCACCCGGGATCGCGTTGCCCATGTACTCGGCACAGGGTTCGGCAAGCTCGGGCCGGACGGTCGACTCGGTCGCGTGGATATAGAGATGACAGGCGCCCGGGTGGCGAATGTCGCGCGCGAGAACGCTCTCGAGCACGGCGTGAAGGCGCTTCACGTTCGGATCGTCGATGTCGCGGTAGCCGCGTCTCTCCTCGAGCAGGAACAGCGCATCGGCGTAGAGCGTGACGGCGTCGAGGTCATCCGGATACTGCTCGGCCAATGCGCGCGCCGCATCGGCCCACGCTTCGTCCTGGATGCGACGGTTCGCGAAATCGTAATCGGCAACGTAGCGGACCGAGAGCGCGTCGATATAGGCCTGCTCGCGCGGACTTGCGTTGTCCCGCAGTTCAAGCGCCTTGCTCATCGCCGCAAAGGCATGCGGAGCCTCGGCCGCAGACATCGGTACGTTCAGATACGATCCCCAGGACCACGCCTCCCCCCAGTAGCAGATGGCGCACTCCGGGTCGAGTTTCTGCGCTTCGCGAAACGAACGGATGGCTTCGTATTTCCCGAACGCGTACATGAGCTGATAGCCCTGGTCGAAAAAGGCCTGCACCTCGGGATCGTCCGACGAGATCTCATGGGAAAAGGGTCCGAGCACCTCGGGCATGTAGGGCATCGGCTCGGCCAGCATCGCGTCGAGCGCTTCGCCGGACAGCGAACGCAGTTGCGCCGTAGCCGCCAGCGAAGTGAGCGCCAAGAGTAACGCCGTGGTTGCAACCGAACCGCGTCGGTTAGCCATTCCGATCATTGAAGCCTCCCTGGATGCGTAATGTGCCGTTTCGCCGTTCCGATCATTGAAGCCACCGCGTCCGCGTTTCTCGCGGCTTCGCCTTACCGAACATCGGAGGCGCCGTGTCGCATTTCGCGCCGCTTCGGTTTGATGGTACTGTGACGCGCCTGTGAGGCCAACCGGGACGCGCCGCCAAGCTGCGCCAGGCTGGCGGCGGTGCTGCGGGCCGTACCGCGACAGATTGCGGCAGCGTCACGGTACCAACCTCGCAAGATTCCGGCAGGCTCCGCCACGGCCTGCGCAACGCGCACAGCCGGACCGCTGACGGACACAATTCGCTGCAAGAGGATTTCGCATGATACGTTTCGCGCTCGCGCTTCTGGCCGGAATAACAATGTCAGCACAGGCACAGGACACACCCGAACCGCCAGGCCTGGAGTTCGCGTTCGAACTCTTCGCCCAGGTCGCGGACCCGGTCATCGTCGGCGAGACGCCCAATGGCCAGCGCCGCATCATCGACATCCTGAGCGGCACGTTCGAAGGGCCGGGCATCAAGGGCCGACTCGTGCCCGGCGGCGCCGACTGGCAGATCGTCCGCGAAGACGGCTTTACCGAGCTCGACACCCGCTACCTGCTCGAAACCGATGACGGACACCTGATCTATGTGACCAACATCGGCATCCGCCACGCTGATCCTGAAGTCATGGCCCGACTCAATGCCGGCGAAGAAATCGAACAGTCCGCAATCTATTTCCGCGCAATCCCGGAGTTCGAAACCGAGGCGCCCGAACTTCAGTGGCTCATGCGCTCGATTTTCGTGTCCACGGGCGAACGCTATCCGAACGGCGTCGTGATCAGGTACTACCGCGTGCTCTGAGCACGACGCGCCAGCCAACCGCAGGTTCGACGGCTCCCTGCGGCGTACGGCTGAACGCGGCGCGCGGACGCAACCTGCAGCGGTGTCGCGTCAACTCAAGGCAAGGAGAACGAAGATGAGAACTTCGCAGGTCACCCGTCTCGCACTCGCATTCGCCGCCTGCTCGGCTCTCGCCGGGACGGCCGCCGCCCAGGCACCCGAGCGCGGCAGCTTCGCGTTCACGAACGTCAACGTGGTACCGATGGACAGCGAGCGCGTGCTCGAAGATCAGAACGTCGTCGTCGAGGACGGCCGCATTACGGCGCTCGGTCCGGCCGCCGAGACGAGCGTGCCATCGGGCGCAACCGAGATCGACGGCGACGGCAAGTACCTGATACCGGGCCTTTCCGAGATGCATGGCCACATTCCGTTCACGAACGACAACGGCGAGGCCAAGGACGTCCTCATGCTCTTCCTCGCCGGCGGCGCGACCACCGTGCGCGGCATGCAGGGTCACACGAGCCAGCTCGAACTCAGACAGCAAGTCGCCGACGGGGAGGTCGTCGGCCCGCGCCTGTGGCTCGCGGCGCCGTCGATGCGCGGCAACAACGTCCCGGATGCGGCAACCGCCGAGCGGCTCGTGCGCGAGGCGAAAGATCAGGGTTTCGACCTGCTCAAGGTCCACGAAGGCCTGAGCGCCGAAGCCTATGAAGCCATCGTGCGAACCGCGACCGAGGTCGGCATCCCCTGGGGCGGCCACGTCTCGATCAACGTCGGCGTGCCGGGCGCGCTCGCCGCGAAACAGAGCACGATCGACCACCTCGACGACTACATCGAAGCCATGCAGCCCGCCGACTCTCCCGCATTGACCGCTTCGGGTCCGGGCCGCAACCAGCTTCTCGCGCTCAACGCCGACGAAAGCAGGATTCCGGAACTTGCGCAGGCGACGCGAGAGGCCGGCGTCGCCGTCGTGCCGACCCAGATTCTCTGGGAGGTCCTGCGCGGCGCACGCGACCCGGCAACGCTCGTCGACCGACCCGAGAACCGCTACATGGAGCGCGATACGGTGGCGACGTGGACGCAGCGCGCCACGGCCTCCTGGACGAACGCGAACCGCGAGACAGCGATGCGCGAAGCCGAGCTGCGCCAACGGTTACTCAAGACGATGAACGACGAAGGCGTAGCCGTTCTCATGGGCACGGATGCGCCGCAGATCTTCAGCGTGCCGGGCTTTTCGCTGCATCGCGAGCTGCCGCTCATGGTCGAGTCCGGCATGACGCCCTACGAGGTGCTGCGCACGGGTACGGTCAACGTCGCGCGCTTCCTCGGCACTGAGGACGAGGCTGGCACCGTAGCCGTCGGCCGCAACGCCGACCTGCTACTACTCGAAGCGAATCCACTCGAGGACATCGACGCTGTTGCGATGAACGCCGGCGTCATGATCGATGGCCGTTGGCTGTCCGCCGACTACATCGCGAGCGCGCTCGAAGCGATCGCCGCGAAACACGCGGAGTGAATCAAGCAGCCCGTGGCAGAACCCCGCGCCGCACCGCAACCGGCGCGGCGCCCGCCTGACAAGGCGCGAGGAACGACAATTTTCGAGCGTGTGGGGCGAAACGCCTGGCCTGAGACCGCCGATCAAGCGACGAGCATCGCAGTGCAGGCGGAAGCATTGCCGGCCGATCAGCGGTCTTCGACGAGGCGGTCTTTCGCCAAGTTGCAGCAGGGCTTTTGCCTCGAGCTGCCAACTAACCTCCGGCGACCGCGCCCACGACGAGAAAAGGCTCCGCGCCGGATCTGACGGCCTCCGGCAACGGCGTGTCGGGCGGTTCGTGCGTCACGTCCTCGTTGCAGGCAAAAAACCGCACAAGCCGCCGACGCCGCCCCGTCGCGTGATCGCGTATCGTGCCGCGCAGCATCGGATAGAGGGCTTCGAGCGCATCGAGCACGCTTGCCTGCGTGACATCCCCGTCAACGCGCACGACCACCTCGCCGTCGATGCCGGCGAGCGTGCGCAGGTGAAACGGCAGGACGACGCAGACCGTGACAGTGTTCCGACGGTTCGCGCTGCTCATTGGCTCCAGCCCTTACTCGGGAACGGCAGAGCGATGCGGCACACGGCAGCGCCCGATCGGCTGTTGGCGCCAGGGGTCGAGCTGACCGCTTGACGGGCTCGCCCGTTACCCGGGAACGGCAGGATGAGCTGGATCACGACAGCGTCTGGACCTCGACGGACAGCACGGCCGGCAAGTCGCGGACGATCGCCGTCCACGTGTCGCCACCATCGGATGAGCCATAGACCTGCCCGCCCGTGGTTCCGAAGTAGATGCCGCCCGGGTCGAGCGTATCGACGGCCATTGCGTCGCGCAGCACGTTGACGTAGCAGTGTTGTTGCGGCAGGCCTTCGGTCAGCGCTTCCCATTCGTTGCCGCCGGTTCGGCTGCGGTAGACACGGAGCTTCCCTTCCGGCGGATAGTGCAGGGAGTCGCTCTCGATCGGCACGACATAGACCGTATCGGGTTCGTGTGCGTGCACTTCGATCGGAAAACCGAAATCCGACGGCAGGTTGCCGCTGATCTCATGCCAGTTGTCGCCCGCGTCGTCGCTGCGCATGACGTCCCAATGCTTCTGCATGTAGAGCGTGGCGGGCTTGGCCGGGTGCATGGCGAGGCGGTGCACGCAATGCCCGGTGTCGGCCGTGGGATCGGGTATGTACTGCGAGTGCAGCCCGCGGTTGATCGGCCGCCAGGTGTCGCCGCCGTCGTCCGTGCGAAACGCGCCCGCTGCCGAGATCGCCGTGTATATCCGGTTCGGGTTGCCCGGATCGAGCAGGATCGTGTGCAGGCACATGCCACCCGCGCCGGGCGACCATCCCTCGCCGGTCTGATGGCCGCGGAGTCCGGAGATCTCGTGCCAGGACTTGCCGCCGTCGCTCGTGCGAAAGAGCGCAGCGTCCTCGACTCCCGCGTAGACGACATCCGGATCGGTAAACGACGGCTCGAGATGCCACACCCGCGCGAATTCCCAGGGATGCTGCGTGCCGTCGTACCACTGGTGGGTCGTGAGCGGATGCCCGGTCTCGGCCGACGTGTCGTAGGCGAAGTTGTTGCTCTCGCCCTGGGGCATCGCGGGGGCGTCGGACGACTCGGCATGCGGCTTGTCGCTCGAGCCCGGCTGCTCCCAGGACTGGCCGCCGTCGCTCGAGCGCTGAATGATCTGCCCGAACCAGTCGGTGTGCTGGGCGGCATAGATGCGGTCGGGATCCGCCGGCGAACCCTTCATGTGATAGATCTCCCATCCGGAAAAGTGCGGCCCCGCGACGGACCATTCATCGCGCTTGCCATCGCCCGTGAGAATAAAGGCGCCCTTCCTGGTGCCGACGAGAATCCGTACTGCGGTCACGACATTTCTCCCTTCGTTGCGATGCGTCCGGCCGGCGATTATCCCCGAGCGATGCGGACGCAAGTCAACACGCGCGGTTCGCTATCGGACAAGCGTCGCAAGATCAGGGCCCTGGCCGCTGCGCGTGCAAGCGGGGAGTGTCCATAGACGACAGTATCTGACCACACGCACGAATCCGTTCAACGAAAAGCTCGCCATTGCGGGGGCGTCCATAGACGGCAAACGGGGCCGTTTCGGACTTCCGGCGCCTATCGAAGCGGGTGATCGCGGACGGCGTCGAGATCGGGCTGCGCCCAGTCAAGCGCCGATGAACTTCGCATAGATGCCCCTGGCGACGGCCGCCTCGGCGGTGCCATGCACGATCGCGCGGCCATCCGGGAACAGGCTCACGGTGTAAGGCTTGCCATGGTCGGTGATGCTCGCGCGCAGCATGAATCGATTGGACCGCACGTCGCCGTGCGCGCGCAGGCGCTCGGCGATCTCCTCGAGATCCACCCCGGACCGGCTCTGCCGGTGGGTAAGTTGCACGGCGTCGCGTCCGCACAGCGTTGTCGCACCTGAACCGCGCGAACCGTCGAGGTATTCGAAACGTCCTTGCTTGCAGCACGGGCAGTCGCCGTGCTCGTAAGCACCGCTGACGCCAAGCTGCGCCACGCTGTTGCTCCATAGGTCGACGTTCAGCATCGTCGGGCAGACCCGCTCGTAGTTGCCGGTCAGCACCTTGAGCGTCTCGGCGACCTCGAAGCTTGCTACGGTGACGGCCGCGGACGCGAGGATGCCGGCCGTATCGCAGGTCGGCATCGTTCCCGGCGCGGGCTCCTCCTCGAAGAGGCAGCGCAGGCAGGGGCCCGCCCGGCTGCCGCCCGGCAGCGTCTCCCAGGTCGCATCGCCGCCACGGGTATGCGGCAGGATCGCGAACGCCGCACCCACGGTGCCGACCGCGCCGCCGTAGACGTAGGGGATGCCGTGCTTCACGGCGAAATCGTTGAGGAGGTAGCGCCCCTCGAAGTTGTCGAGGCCGTCGACGAGTACGTCCGCGTCGCTCGCGAAACGCTCGATGTTCGACCGGTTCAGGTCGTCCACGACCGCGGTGACGCGAACGTCTGAATTGACCCTGGCGAGCCTGCGCCGGGCCGCTTCCGCCTTCGGGATCCCGTCGGCGATGTCCTGTTCGTCGAACAGCGTCTGGCGCTGCAGGTTCGTGGTCTCGATAAAGTCCCGGTCGACGATCACGAGATGGCCGACGCCGGCCCGCGCGAGCAGATCGGCGATGACGCTACCGAGCGCTCCGCAACCGAGCACGCAGGCCGTGGATGCCAGGAGCCGCCGCTGCCCTTCCTCACCGATCCCGGGCAGGAGCGTCTGGCGATGGTAGCGGGTCAGGTCTTCGCTCATCGGCCTTGTCTCACTATGGCCAAGCCGACCGGCGCAAGCGGCGATCCTGGAACCGCGCCGACTCGTGTACGTTGCCGAATCGGGTGCCGGGGCGCCGCTGCGCCCGAAAATTCCTGGGCGGCTGCGGTATCCGGGCGGCGGGCGGCCGCCGCCACTCTACTGCGGCTTGCGTACGATGAACAGGAATCGATCGCTGTTCCTTCCCAGCCTCGCATCGGTGGTCGACAGCGTATGGTCATCCGCCGCCGTGCGCAGAATATCCGATTCCTCGACGATCTGAAGCCCCGCCGCCTCGATCCATTCGCGCGCGTCAGAGACCAGCATCCGGTGCAGCCGGGAATTGTCGATCTCCGGCAAACCGATGTGATCGATGATGGCGGCAACACCGCCGGGCTTGAGCACATCGCCGACAGCGCGCAGATACGGGACCAACCGTTCGGCATTGCCATGATGCATGTTGAGCGCGGTTACGGCGACATCCGCGATGTTCGGTTCGAGATCTTCAAGATCGTCAAACGACGCCCGGACGTTGCCGAGGCTCGCTGCAAGTTCCCTGGGCGCCCGGCCGTCCTCGCGCTGCAAGGCCCGCGGGCCGAAATCGGCGATCACCCTGCCGCTCGGTCCAACGGCGGCAGACAACACACGCGTATACCAGCCACCCCCGGCGCCGATATCCACGACCGTCATGCCCTCCTCGACGCCGAGCAACTGCATGACCTGCCAGGGCCGTCGTGCGCCGTCGCGCATCCGGTCTTCGAGCGGACGGGATTCGTCCGTGAGCTTCTCCATGAAGTCCGGAGCAATTCCGAACGCGGCCGATGCGATGCCGACGAGACACAGCGCGAGCGCGGCGGACCTGATCTTTGGAATCACGTGTTTCTCCCTGGAATTTTCTGGTAGGAAGGGATATCCGGTGGCGCAGATTATATGCCCTGTCGCCGGTTTGCCGCAGCGGTCCGGCTTCCGGGCCAGGCCCGGCGAAAGCGCAGCGGCCGGCGCAGTGATCGCTTGGCGAAACCGGCGGATTGAGTTCAATCCTCGTGCGGCTGTGCATCCTCGGCGGGCTGTGCTGCGGCGGCGTCCTGGCCCGCCTCCCCGGCGGCCGGTTCGACGGCGGCGCGGTTGGCGTTCGCAGCGTCCCTGAATTCGATGGCGAGTGTTATGACGTATTCGCGCACAGCCGCCGCGTCGTCCGGCGCCAGCGCGTCGGCGAACGACGCCATGCCGTTCGCGGCCAGTGCACCGTCGAGCACGATCCCGTCGAACAACGCTGCATCGGCGAGCGCCGGGGAGCGGCGCAGGTCCGGAAACGTGCCGAGCCTGTTGTTGTGGCATTGCACGCAGATCTGCCCGAAGAGATCCGCACCGCGCGCGATGACCTCCGGGGGCGCCGTGCTCGCAGGCGGATCGACTGCCGGCGCGACGTACTCGACCGGGGCCGGAAGTTCGGCCGTCCCGCCGAGCCTGAACGCGAGCAGCCGCGAGTAGTTGGGCTGATAGTAGGGCTGCAAGCCGCGGCCCGCTGCGACGGCGATGTACTGCTCGCCACCGGCCTCGTAGCTGACCGGGCCCGCCGCGACACCGGTGTGAGCGTCGAAGGTCCAAAGCCGTTCGCCGTCGTCGGCACGGTAGGCGAAAAACTCGCCTTCGCCGCCGCCCGCAAACACGAGCTTGCCGGCCGTCGACAGCGTTCCGCCGTTACCGGTCTCGCGCGGATCGACGTAACGCCACGCGGGGCCGCGGGCCACCGGATCCCAGCCGAGCAACGCGCCGCGATCCGCAAACAGCGCGTCCTCGCGGGCGGAGACCTCCGCGCGCTGCGCGGGCGAGAAGGCCCGGAACGTCCCGGTGTTCGTGCCGATCGCGGTCGGCGTGAAATCAGGATCAGCGAGATAGGCCGACATCGAGTGCCGCGAGCCGAAATAGACAAGCCCGGTGTTCGGGTTGAACGACATCGGCTGCCAGTTGTGCGCTCCGCGACCTGTCGGAGTGACAAACGCGATCTCACCCGTGTCGTCGTAGCGCGCTTCGAGATTCTCGACCGGCCGGCCGGTCGCGGGATCGACGTGGCTCGCCCAGTTCACGGGCGCGAAGGCGTCGGCGGAAATGAGTTCGCCGGTCGCGGCATCGAGCACGTAGAAGAACCCGTTCTTGGGCGCCTGCATGACGACGCGGCGCATCCCGCCTTCCGACCCCGGTTCGAAATCGAGGTCGGCGATCATGATCGGCTGCGTCGCCGTGAAGTCCCAGGTCTCGCCCGGCGTCGTCTGGTAGTGCCAGACATAGGCGCCGTTGTCCGGGTCGACTGCAACGATCGAGGCGAGGAACAGATTGTCGCCGCCGCCCGGGCTCCTGAGCGAACGGTTCCAGGGGCTGCCGTTGCCGACGCCGACAAAGACCAGGTCCGTCACTGGATCGTAGACGATCGCGTCCCAGACCGTACCTCCGCCGCCAAGCTGCCACCATTCGCCGTTCCAGGTCCGCGCGGCCATCTCCATGGCTTCGTTCTCGAAGCCGTCCGCGGGATTGCCGGGCACCGTGTAGAACCGCCAGTCAAGTTCGCCCGTCTCCGCGTCGTAGGCCGAAACGTAACCGCGCACACCAAACTCGCCGCCCGAATTGCCGACGAGCACGCGGCCCTTGACGACACGCACGGCGCCCGTGGTCGAGTACCGTTGGCTCCGGTCGATCGTGTAGACGTCCCAGACTGCCTCTCCCGTCGCTGCGTCAATTGCGACGAGCCGGCCGTCGAGCGTCCCGACGTAGATCTTGCCGTCCCACGCCGCGACGCCGCGGTTGACCATGCCGCAACAGACGTTGAGCGCCCATTCGCGTGGCACCTCGGGATCGTAACGCCACAGTTGCTCGCCCGTGGCCGCGTCGTAGGCGAACACGTTGCTCCACGAAGAGCTCAGGTAGATCACGCCGTCAACGACGATGGGCGTCGCTTCCTGGCCGCGGTTCAGCGGAATGTCGGCGTACCAGGCGAGGCCGAGTTCTCCGATGTTTTCGGTGGTGATCCGGTCGAGAGGGCTGTAGCGCTGCTCGTCATAGGTGCGTCCGTACGAGAGCCAATTGCCGGGCTCGGCATCGGCCGCAAGCAGGCGCGCCTCGTTGACGGCCGCCGGTCCGCGCAGGTCTGAGTCCTGGGCCGAAGCGGTCGTGCCGAGCGCCGCAATCGCCGCTGCCAGGATTCCGATGGTGCGCATGACAATTCCTCCCGCGGGGCGAATCGCTGACCCGCCTCGCTCGACCATTCTAGTCGGCGGCCGTTCTTTCACCAGCCCGGCGATGCGATGGGATTGGCGAAGTCGGCAATTGCGTGGGGAAGAGCGAACTTCCGAGGACCGATTGTCGAACGGGCCACTGCGTGCGCCCTGCTCTATCATGGATGTCTGCGCCGGTATTCAGGATCGTTCACAAGTGGGCTCGACAATATGAAGCGAAAACCGCTGTTGGCACTTTGGCTCCTTGTGACACTTCCTGCCGCGGCTCAGGACGATGAGCGTCTGGCCCTGTCGCGCGATGCCGCGATGCGGCTCGGCCAGGAGCTCAGCGCAACCCTGCTTGCCGCGGTCGGAACCGATGGACCGGTTGAAGCCATACGGGTCTGCAGTATCGAGGCCTCCCCCATCGCCGCAGGGATGTCCGAACAGGCCGGCGCCAGCGTCGGCCGCACGGCGCTGCGACTGCGCAACCCGGACAATGCGCCTGACGAAGACGCGCGTGCCGTGCTGACCATGTTCGAACGCGATCTGGCGGCCGGCGCGATGGCACCGCCCCGGCACTTCGAGGCGCGGCCCGACGGCAGCGCCCGCTACATGAGCGCCATCGTCACCCAACCCCTCTGCCTGACCTGTCACGGTTCCGAAATCGCGCCGGAAGTCGCCACGGAGATTGCCCGGCACTATCCCGAGGATCAGGCGACCGGGTTCGCGGCGGGGGATTTGCGCGGGGCGTTCTTGGTCGAGTGGCCAGCTCCTGAAGAATAAGTATTTGATAAGAATGTATTATTTATCAAGACTGATTGGTGGCCTGAACGCTGGATTCAGCCTTTGGCAAGCAATCTGAAACTGAATTGCTTGCAGCCCCAGCGCACCCATGCGCACGTGTGTCGTGAAACTTCTCCGGAACTTCTCGACCCCGGTACGTCTTGCAGAATTTTCAGCCTACGGTCGCGCCGACATACCGGTCCGTGCTATCGGCGCCGGCCTTGCGCGCGAACGTAGCTTTCGAGCACGCGGTTGATACGCGTCTGGTAGCCCTTTCCGGACGCTTTGAAATAGGCCAGTACCGAACGCTTCACGCGCAAGGTGATCTGCTCGGTGAGATCCGGCTTGACGAGCGTTGCCTGCTGCCAGAACGCGTCGTCCAACTCGGCGACATCGCTGAAGTCGATGCTTTCATCGTTCGTGGCCGCGATCTCGGCGGGTGTAAGCGCTCTATCGTATTCGTTCATGATAAGCCTGCCTTTCCTTACGGGACGCCGGACGGGCGGAGATCGAGCGAATGCGGCCGTCTCGATCCGTGTGAGCAACTACGACCACCGCCACGTTGTCCACTCTCCCGATACTGACATGACGAAGCTCGCCGTAGTTTCTCCGCTCATCGAGCCAGGTGAGAACGGGTCCGGCAAAGATGCGTTGCGCCGTTTCGAAGCTGACACCGTGCTTTCGGATGTTGGCCTGGTTCTTGGCTTCGTCCCATTCAAACATTATTGCCGTATTGTAGCTATATTTTGTAGTTACAACACGGTAAACGCAACCTGTTTCAGGTTCGTGTCAGCGGGCGACTCCGAAACTACCGAAAGCCCTCTTCCCGCAAGGGACCGGGGTCCTGCACCCAGAACACTTCGCCGTTCTCGCGTGTCACGATCTGCACGTACAGCCGCTTTTCGATCTCGAAGGCGAGGTTGCCTTCCACCGTGAGCCGCTCGCCGACCTTCACGGAGTCGGGGAGCCAACCGCCCCGGCGGAGAAAGCTCGTATTCTGGGTCTCCAGTTCCCAGATATCCTCCGTGCCGTCCTCGCCCGTAACGCTGAGGTAGAGCCGCGAGTGCGGGTTCTGGTACAGGACTTCCGTGACGACGCCCTCGATGGTCGTGCGTGCGTTTACGTCATAGACCGACGTAAACGAATGATGAGCGATGGCGAGCGCCGGCAGCCAGCAGCCGGCAAGCAACGCGAAACCGCCCAGACCGGGCAGACCGCGAAATTGCTTGCTTCCCATCACTCGTAAAGATACTCCGAGACGACGCAAACATACTCGAAGATTTCACCATCGGGCATGAGCGTGAGCCGCCGGGCCACTTCGACCGGTTCGGAATAATAGACGGGATCAGACAGGACAAGCTCGACAGCGATCTCGTCGTCGGACGCGTTGAGCGTGTAGCGTTCCGTGACCTGTGCCTGCTCCGAGTACGGGACGCCTTCAGGCCTGAACCAGCCCTCCCGAAATCCGGTCGTCTCGACGACCAGCGTCGCGCCCTCCCAGCGGCCGACCGAGTGCCCCATGATGCTTGGGTACAGCGTCTCGGGATGGCCGCGGCCGTCGATGAAGATACGGCGCACTTCGTGCTGGAGCTCGTAGAGGAAGGTTGCACGATCCTCACTCTGCAGGATCTCGACCGGAAAAGGTGCCGTGATGGTCTGGCCGAAGTGGTGAACGGTGCATGCCTCGACTGCATCGGGAGCGCGCTTGCTCGCGTGCTTTTCGCGGCCGTCAGGAGTGAACGGCAGATCCTCGATCGACCAGTTGCCGCGATCCTGCATCCAGATTCCGCTGAGGTTGGGCGGCGGTCCGGCAACCGCTCGATCTGTCCCGCCGGACAACGATCCTGCATTCGCTGGATCCGTCACGCCGGGCGGCGATCCGGCATCCTGTCGATCCGCCCCCGCGGGCGGCGAGCCGGAGCGCGTTCGATCCGTCCCGTCGGGCGAATCGGCCTGACCGGCCAGCGCCATGGCGTTGACCCGCACTGGCGACCATGCCATGCCGTCCGGGGAGTCGTGGTTGTCGATCAGCACGCGCCGACTGCCGAGCCCTTCCGCGAGGTCGTAGACCTGTATTAGCCCTGCCCCGGGGTCGGCGACAAACGCCGTCCCGTCGTGGATCAGGGCGCCGAAATTGCCCTCGAAGGGCTCGCCCGGCAGCGGCACCTCGGCAACAAGTGTTCTCGCATTCACGTCCCACAGGCGGACGAACCGCGGCACCGGCGATTGCCGGCCGCCACCATTGGGCACGATGGCGAAGCCGTCCGGGCCCATTTCGATCCTGCCGGAGAACGGCCGCGACTCAAGCGTCGCCACAACCTCGAGCGCTTCTGCATCGATGACGGAAATCGTCTCCTCGCGCCGATTTGCAACCCAGATCTCGCTGCCGTCGGCGCTGACGTCGATCCCCTCTGCGCCGAGTCCCGTCTCGATCACGACCGGGTCGCGCTCCTCGTCAAGGAAGATCACCGACAGCGTACCTTCAGCCCCGCGGCTCGTCACATAGGCCCGCGAGCCGTCCGGGCTCAACCGCACCATGTGACCGTCGCGACCGCCTGTTGAATAGGTGCGCACGACGCTTCGCGTTTCGAGATCCACGAGCGCAAGCAAATCCGATTCCTGCATGGTCGCGACCGCGTGGCGCCCGTCGGGCAGGAACAAAGGCGTGTGCGGACGGGAGTTCGGGCCGAGGTCGATCCGCGCTTCTATGCTCGCGCTCGCAACGTCGATCAAAACGATGTGCTGCCCGTGATTGTCCTCCGGCCCGTACTCTCCGGTCAGCGCCTTCGTGCCGTCCGGCGAAACTGCAACCTCGTGCGGAATGATGGGACCGATCGGAACGCGGGCGATCTCAACGCCAGCCGCAAGGTCGATAAACGAGATGCTGCCGCCCGTACGATTGGCGACGATCAGTGTTCCGTCGAGCGCCAGCGCGCCTGAGCAAGCCAGGGACAGTAGCAGGAAAGCCAACCTGAATTTCGCCATGTCCGGATTGTACGGCCAATCGTCGATGACACCCCGGTGAGCGTGGCAAACGCTAATACGGCGCGAGTGTCGAAACGGCCGTTTCGGCCGCAGCGTTTGACAGCCACGCAATTGCGTGAGACGCCGGAACCTGCGCACAGACACACAAACTGCGACGCGAATGTGGGCCGCCGGGCGAACGCAGCGGCGCGTTACTACCGACTCCGAGAAGGTGCCTGCGCAACGCTGCTAAAGGCAACTCAGGAAGTCGTGGCAGCCGCAGTAGACCTCGCACACTTCCGGCTGGGGGAACTCGGCCTCCGGCATCCCATCGCGGTATTCCGGGTACATGCGCTCGGCTCCGCCGCGAAGCACTTCATCAGGAAGGCCGTACCACTCCGCCATCAGGCTCAGGTTCGGATTCTCGCCGGGCAGATGGTGCGGGATGCTGTCGGGCGTGACCGGCGGAAGCTCGGTCACGTATTCGCAGTAGAACTGGCGGACCTGCTGGCCCGGATCGAGGTACCAGTTCTGGCTCCTGACGAGCGGCTCGGTGAAGAACACCGGGTCGTCGACCACCGTCACGACGGTAAGGACGCCTCCATGGCGCATCCAGTGCTCGGTCACGGTGCGCCGGTCGCTGCTTGGCACGCCGTTGCGGCGATGGTAGTTGGTCTTCAGATGCGTGGTCGTGATCGTCAGCCGGTTGCCGTTCCAGGCGCCCGTCGAGAACCCCTGGAAGGTGTGCTCGGCGTGAGCCGGCGGATGCGGACGTCCGTCGAGCCAGATGACGCGCTCGCTGCCCCAGGCCGGCATGTAGGTACGAAACGCGATCAATTCCCGGTGCTGGGGATCGAACTCGTTGGTCACGCGCATATTGCCGAGGCCGCGCATGCCGTAGTCGGACGAATGCGGCCGGCATTGATACTGCATCACCATCGAGATGCGGTCGGCATCCCAGGAATCGGACTGCAGGCGCGCCGCGTCGTTCATCGGCAAGCCCATGTAGTCACCGAGCTCCGGACCCGGAATGCGCTCGGGGGCGTCCTCGTGATAGGTGGGCGCCCACTCCCCGGAGAAGTCCACCTGGGCGACGACCATGGGGCTTGCTACCGCGAGCGTCGTCAGAAGGGCAAAGCGTTTCATGCTCTCTTACCTCGCCGAGCAGGCCACCGGATCGAAACGGTCATCGTTCGCTTCCTTTCTGAAGTCGCTGCTCGTGATGAACGCACCGCTCAGGTAGGTCGGATCCGTGACCACCGTCGTGACCGTGAACCACTCGTCGCCGTTTGCTTGCACGTGATGGTCGAAATACTCCTCGAGCACGGCGTCCTCGCTGAAGGGCGGACCGTTGCGCCGCAGATAGCCCGGCAACAGGTTCGTCGTCGTGACTTCGAGCGAGCGCGGTTGCTGGCCGATCCTGCCGGAGAAAAGGGTGAAGGCGTCCGGCTGACCGATGCCCTGCGCCGGGCGTTCCCAGTTGGCCACCGAAAAGCCTTGCCGGCTGCGCGGCTCGCTCGCCTCGGCCGCTACGTCGAACCGAAGCAGCCGCGTCTGCATGCCCTGGTCCGTCTCGATCATCAGGGTCTCGTCGTCCTGCCAACTGATCCGCACACGCCCCGGAATCCGCAAAATGGCCGGCGCGCCAAAGGCCTTGCACTCGAGCCCCGCCGCCGCGTCCGCGTCCGGGTCCCACTCGAGACCGACCTGACGCCCCTCGGTATTGAGCGGAATGCTCGCGAAGTCGCCGCGGGCCGGCGTCACCATGCGCCAGCGCCAGTCCTCGCTGACGACCGAAACCCAGGTGCCCGTGAGATCGACGGGTGCCGCCTCGCGGGCCGTCACAGGCTCGGCAGGCGGGCCGCTTCCGGGGCGCTGGGCCAACGCGGGCGCGGCCAGACAAAGTACGGCGGCGATTCCGCCGATCCCGACCCGTGTCAGCGTGGCGAGTGTCATCGCACCGCCGACGCTGTTCGTTGGCCGGTGGGGATTACGAATCCTGTTCCGGAGCAGCTTGCCGTTCATGACTCACTGTGCCTGGGCGAGGCTCATGTAGATCGACTCGACCAACGCTTCGCCGTCTCCGTCGAATTCGGTGTCGTAGTCGCGTGTCGGCCGCGCTGCCTGGATGTCCTGCAGGTCCATGTCCTTGCCCATGAGATCGCGAACCCGGTCGCGCACCACGGCCACCATGTTGCGGTACTCGACGACATCGGCCTCGTTGCAGAGCCGCCCGCTTCCCGGAATGATCCGCGTGCCGCCGTCTTGCAGGTTTCTCGGCACCGCGAGATCGAGCACGTGGTTGAGCGCCCGCAGCAGCCCCTGCACGCTCCCGCCGCGCTCGACGTCGATGATCGGATAGCGGCCCGGGACGAACAGGTCGCCGACCGCGATCGTGTCGGACTTTCGGAACAGCACGATGCTGTCGCCGTCGGAATGCGCGTTCGGCTCGTGGATGATGAACACCGGCTCGTCATTGAAGAAGATGTCCTTGAAAGGCAGGAAGTAGACCGTGCGCGGCACGCCTTCGGGCGGAAAGCCGCTCGACTCGAGTTCGAACAGGCGCAGCATGACGTTTTCGTGGGCCACGAGCGTCGCTCCGGCGACTTCGCCGGGCGCAAGCGCCGGTGTCGCACCGAATTCGCCGAGCGCGGAGAGCTCCGCGTTCCCGCCGGTATGGTGCAGGTCCGCGCTCGTGTTGATGATGTAGCGCACCGGCGCGCTCGTGACCTCGCCGATCGTCTCGACGATTCGCTCGGCGAGTCCGCCGCCCATGGCGTTGACGAGCATGACGCCATCGCTGCCGATCTGCACGGCGATGTTGCCGGCGTCCCCGCCGTGGAGCATGTGGACATTGCCCTGCACGTGGAGGAGGTCGAGTTCGACATCCGCGGGTTGTGCGTGTGCGGCTGCCCCCATGCACGCACTGCCGGCAAGCCATGCCATTGCGATGAATGCACCATTGGGCTTCGGGCGCTTGCGCCTGGTCGCCTGCCCATCCGCGACCGTCCAGCGGCAGCCGGGCCGGTATTTGATGTTGTTTTCCCGGGCGCTCATTGCTGCTAGCTTTTATATCGACCTGCTTACCCCTTGGCAAGCTGCGGCGCTTCCCGTGACGGATTCGGGCGCGCGTCGCTTGAAATGCTTTTTTGCGGAGCTATCTTGTGGGGCGTGGCAAGTCGCGCGGCAATCTCAGCAACGACGCTTGTCGAACCCAACCACGCAGGCGAGGAATAGACACGTTGCAATCACCGACACGCAGACGCATCCTGCATGCCGCAGCCGGCGGCGCCGTCGGAGCGGCACTCGGGCTGCCGGCTTTGCGCCCGCGCAAAGCACGCGCACAAGCCGGATCCGGCGTCGCGACACAGCAATTGGGCGACACGCTGCACATACTGACGGTCGGCGGCACCAACATCGTCGCGCAGACCCGTTCCGACGGCACTGTGCTCGTCGACGGGGCCTCGGCCGCCGATTCCGGGGCGTTGCTCGACGCGGTCGCTGCGCTGCCGCAGAGCGCGCCCGTCACGACGCTTTTCAACTCGCACTGGCACCCGGAGCACACCGGCTCGAACGAACGACTGGCCGCCGCCGGAGCCACGATCATCGCCCAGGAGAACACGCGTCTGTGGCTCACGACCGACATCACCTGGCCCTGGAACGGTCAGCGATTCGAACCGCTCCCGGAGGCCTCGCAGCCGAACCTGACCTTCCACGACGAAGGCGCGCTCGATTCCGGCGTGCGTTACGGCTATCTGCGACATGCCGCCCATACCGACGGCGATCTCTATGTGCAGTTTCCCGACGAGAACGTGCTCGCCGTCGGCGGTGCGGCATCGGGCGCCGGCTGGCCGCTCGTGGACTGGTGGACGGGCGGGTGGATCGGCGGCGTGGTCGGAACGATGGAGTTGCTGCTCGCCCTCAGCGACGCCGAAACGCGCGTCGTGCCGGCACACGGCAGGGTACTGACCCGCTCCGACCTCGAAGCGCAATTCGAGATGTACAATACGATCTACGCAAGGCTCGCGGGATTGCTGAACAGCGGCAGGGGTCCCGACGAGGCCGTCGACGCGCGCCCGACCGAAGAATACGACGCTGACATGGGGCCGTCGGAAGAGTTCGTCAGACGTGCGTTCGAAAGCCTTTGGGCCTACTTGTCTCCGGACGCCTAGCAGCCCGCGGCAAACGCCTCGCGTCGCACCGAGACCGACGGGGCGCCCGGCCGGCAAGGCGCGAGGAGCGATAATGCCGGGAATATGGGACGAAACACCTGGCCGAAGCGGCGAATGAGAGCGAATTTGCAGCCGTGAATTCCTGCGATGCAGGCTCTTGGCTGCCGGCGGGGGCATGTTCCACGCCGCGGCGGCAGCACGAGATGCCTGACCGGCAAGGCGCGAAGCTCGACAATGGTGGATACATTCGACCGACGGCAACAGATACGTATCGCAGAAGCGTGAGGTGACAGGCTTGACCGAGATTGACCGCAACGCGGTGTTAAAGCTCGCCGCAAGATCCGCCGCGCCGGCCCTTGCCCTGGCCCTCGTGGCCGGCTGCGGGCAGTTCGGCGGCGATCCGGCGGCCGACGCACGCGCGCAGTGGGCCATGCTTGATCGCTATTGCGTCGAGTGCCACAACAACTCCGAGTTCACCGCCGGCATCACCTTCGAGGGACGTTCGCCGCAGAGCGTGGCGGAGCACGCGGAACTCTTCGAGAACGCCGTGCGCAAGCTCCGCGGCCGCGTGATGCCCCCGCCCGGCGAGCTCCAGCCCGAGGGCGAGGAAGTATGGCGGTTCGTGGCAGCGCTCGAGCGGTCGCTCGATGCCGTCCAGGGCGTCGAGCACATCCCCGAACAGGTCGTGCTGCATCGGCTCAACCGCAAGGAATACGCCAACGCGATACGCGATCTGCTCACGCTTGAAATCGACTCCGAGGCACTGCTGCCCGACGACGAGATCATTGAATACTTCGACAACATCGGACCGGCGCTGCAGGTGTCGCCGTCCTTCATCGAGCAATACGTGATCGCAGCGCGCGGCGTCGCCCAGCAGGCGGTCGGACGGCCCGATTCGCGACCAGGCGGCTGGGCGTTCCGCGCGGAACCCGGCCGCCAGCTCACGCACGTCCCGGGTCTGCCGCTGGGCACGCGCGGCGGCATCCTCGCCGAAGTTTACCTCCCGTCGGACGGCGAGTACGTCGTCGACGTTGCCGATATGGCCACCCATATCTGGGGCAACGGCATGGAGTTCGAGAACACGCTCGTCGTGACGCTCGACGGCGAACTCGTCCACGAAACCACGGTCGGCGGCGAAGAGGACATGAAGCTCTACGACCAGGTGCAGGACGGCGCGCTCGACCGCGTCAACGTCCGTCTCAAGAACATTCGCTTTCTCGCGACGGCGGGACCCCACAAGGTCGGCGTCGCGTTCCGGCACAGGACCTTCGCCGAGTCCGACGACCGCTTCCGGCAGTTCCTGCCCGGCGGCGGCCAGGAACGCCTTTATCGCGTGAGTTCGTTCGAGATCAAGGGACCCTTCGATCCGACGGGCATCAGCGCGACCCCGAGTCGGGACCGGATCTTCGTCTGCCATCCCGACCGCGGCGACGAACCTGACCTGTGCGCCGAGGAGATCATCACGACGCTCGCCTCGCGCGCCTACCGCCGTCCGCTTGCCGAGAGCGACCTCGCTGAACTGCTCGAGTACTACCGCGACGGCTACGCGGCCGGCGGCTTCGAGGAAGGCATCAGGAGCGCCGTGACCGGCGTACTTGCAAGTCCCTTCTTCCTCTATCGCGCCGAGTACGTTCCCGAGGGCTTGAGCCCAGGGGAAGTCTACGAGATCGACGACTTCGAGCTCGCGTCGAGACTCTCGTTTTTCCTCTGGAATTCGATACCCGACGATTCACTGCTGGAACTTGCGGGCCGGGGCGAACTCGGCCGGGACGAGGTACTCGAGGCGCAGCTTGCACGCATGCTCGCCGATCCGCGCGCAGGAACGCTCGGTAGCAACTTCGTGCATCAATGGCTCGACATCCGGCGCATCGACGAGGTCGTGCCGGATTCGACGATCTTTCCGTATGCCGCGGGCGTCGGCGATCCGCGCGGGGAGTTCCTGACGGAGCTCACTCACTTCGCCAACAGCATCTTCGCCGAGGACCGCAGCGTCGTCGATCTGCTGACGGCGGACCACAGCTACGTCAACGAACGCGTGGCGCTTCACTACGGCATCACGGACGTCAAGGGCAGCCGCTTCCAGCGCGTCGAGCTGACCGACACCGCGCGTCACGGCCTGCTTGGCAAGGGCGCCGTCCTCATGGCCGCCGCCTACCCGAACCGAACCTCGCCCGTGCTGCGCGGCGCGTTCATCCTCGAACACATCCAGGGCATAGCGCCGCCGCTCCCGCCCGACGAAGTGCCGTCGCTAGACGAGGAAGACATCGGCACGCCCGAAGCGCTGACCGTGCGCGAACTCATGGCCACGCACCGCGAGAATCCCGCCTGTTTCTCCTGCCACGCGATCATGGATCCGCTCGGTTTCGCGCTCGAGAACTTCGACGCGACCGGGGCCTGGCGGGATCGCGACCGCTACGCCGGCACACTGATCGACGCCTCCGGCGTACTGCCGGACGGCAGTGCGATCGAAGGCCCCGTGGAGCTGCGCGAAGCGCTGCTCAAGCGCCCCGATCAGTTCGTGCAGACGTTCACCGAACGGCTGCTCATGTACGCGACCGGGCGCACGCTCGAACATCACGACATGCCAACGGTCCGAAAGATCGTCCGCGACGCTGTAACCGACGATTACCGTTTCTCGTCCATCGTCCGCGGCATCGTCGCAAGCGACCAGTTCAGGAAACGGCGCGCGCCGGGGGCACCCACGGGCGAAGTCACGGCCAGTTCCGGCTCGCCGGCGGGCTTTCCGGACGCGGAAAACGTTCTTTAGGACGTGCCGGATTTCCGGTATAAAGAGGGATTGCTGCGGAGACACTCCATGTACCTGAGCAAGAAACATCTCTCGCGCCGCACCGTGCTCAAGGGCGCCGGCGCCACCATTGCGCTTCCTCTGCTCGACGCAATGAACCCGGCTGCGACGGCCTGGTCGCAGACAGCCGCGGGCAACGCGCCGGTCCGGCTCGCGTTCATCGGCTTCCCGCACGGCGCGATCATGGATCAATGGTCGCCGAAGCAGGCGGGCAGGGACTACGGGATGTCGCCGGTCCTCGAGCCGCTCGAGCCGTATCGCGAGCACCTCACGATCGTATCCGGCCTGCGCAACAAGCCGGCCGAGAGTCCGGAACCGCACGGCTACATCGAGCGCACCTGGCTCTCCTGCGTCGCGCCCTGGGACGCCGGGGTCATTGGTCCTGAAGCCGGCATCACGGCCGACCAGTTTGCGGCCCGACACATCGGCCAGGACACGCGGCTGCCGTCCCTGGAACTCACGACGTCGCAACGCGGCGCGCAGGTCGCCTGGCGCACGCCGACGCAGTCGCTGCCCCAGGAAGGCAATCCGCGCGCCGTGTTCTACAAGCTGTTCGGCCAGGGCGATACCGACGAGGAGCGCCAGGCGATCCTCAACGAGACCGGCAGTATCCTCGATCGCGTCACGAGCCAGGCCGGCCGGCTGCAGGCGAGCCTCGGCGTCGGCGACCGGGTCGTCGTCAGCGACTACCTCGATTCGGTCCGCGAAATCGAACGCCGCGTGCAGATGGCCTCCGAACAGGACATGAGCCATCTGGACATCCCCGAAGCGCCGGTCGGCATTCCGAACGACCTCAACGAGCACATGCAGCTCATGTTCGACCTCATGGGCCTCGCCTTCCAGGCCGATCTGACCCGCGTCATCACGATCTCACTCGACCGTGAAGCGAGCATGCGCACCTACGGTCACCTCGGAATTTCCGAAGCGTTCCACCCGCTCTCGCACCATGGCAACAACGCGGACAAGCAGGAGAAACTCGTCCGGATCCAGCGTTACTTCGCGGAGCGGTTCGTGGGCTTCGTGGAACGGCTCGTCAATACGCCCGAAGGCGAAGGCACGGTGCTCGATCACTCCGCGATCCTGTTCGGCAGCAACATGTCCAACAGCGACAAGCACAACAACGATCCGCTGCCGTCGGCGATCCTCGGCCGCGCACACGGCCGGATCAGGGGCGGGCAGCATCTGAGCTATCCGCAGGACACGCGGTTTTCCGATCTGCTCGTGACGCTGTTCGACCGAACGAATATTCCGGTCGAATCGATCGGCGACAGCGGTGGAATCCTGTCGGAGGTGTAGCAACCGGTGGCAGGAGTCCCGCGTCGCCGCGGGACCGGTCAGGCTCCCGGTCTGCAAGGCGCGAGGAACAGAACATTGAGCACTTCGCAGAGACGGGCGACGGCGGAAGCAAGAAGGCATCGCCGGCCGGGCAGCCCTCTTCCACGAGCCGGTCTTTCGGCCCAGCCGGCGCGACTCGCGCCAAGCTTCGCTGAAGCATGAATATCCGCATTGTTTCGCGCTTGACGACTCTGTGCGGCGTGGCCGCGCTGCTGCTCTCCTCCCCCTTCTCGCACTCCGCCGAAATCACGCTCGTCGACGCCGCCGAAGTGGGCGACCGCGTCACGGCCCTGCAATTGCTCGCTGACGGCAGCGACGCGAACGAGATGGGTCCCGCGGGCACGACGCCCGTGATGTGGGCCGCATTCCACGACGATCTCGAACTCGTCCACGCGCTCATCGATGCCGGCGCGAACGTTACGCTCACGAACGAGTTCGGGACCTCGGCGCTTGCCGAAGCCGCCGTCATCGGTTCGGCGCCGATCGTCGCGGCGCTGCTCGACGCGGGCGCCGATCCCAACTCACGCAATCCCGAAAGCGAGACGGCGCTCATGATCGTTGCGCGCAACGGCAACGTCGAGGCGGCCGAGACGTTGCTCGACGCGGGCGCCGACATCAACGCCACGGAAGCCTGGGGCGGCCAGTCCGCGCTCATGTGGGCCTCGGCACGCAACCAGGCCGACATGGTCCGCTTTCTCGCCGAACGCGGCGCCGATCTCGACGCACGCGGCGTCATTCGCCAGTGGGACCGCAAGACCATCACCGAGCCGCGTCCGAAGGACATGAACAAGGGCGGCTTCACGCCGCTGCTCTATGCGGCGCGCGAAGGCTGCATCGACTGCGCCAGACACCTGCTTGCCGCGGGCGCCGACCCGGATCTCGCCGATCCCGAGCGCGTAACCCCGCTCAACATGGCGCTCTTGAACCTGAATTACGATTTCGCGGCCTTCATGATCGAGGCCGGCGCAGACATCGACAAATGGGACCTCTTCGGACGTTCGCCACTCTACATGGCCGCCGACACGCACACGCTTCCCGTCATGGGCAACGGCGCGATGGTCGTCATTCCGAGCGAGGACGAGCGCACAGCCTTCGATGTCGCGCGGATGCTGCTCGAGGCCGGCGCGGACCCGAACCTCCGGCTCAAGCGCCGCCCGCCGTACCGCAACGTGCCTCAGGACCGCGGCGGCGACACCATCCTCGCGCAGGGCGCGACCCCGCTGCTTCGGGCCGCACGGGCCGGCGACGCACCGCTCGTTGAACTCCTGCTCGAGCACGGCGCACTCGTCGACCTGCCGAGCAAGGAAGGCGTCACGCCGTTAATGGCCGCGGCAGGCGTCGAGTACGGTTTGCGCGTGACGCGCGGCCGCAATCGAACGATGGACGGCGTGCTCGCCACGATGCAGTTGCTGCTCGACGCCGGCGCCGACATCGACGCGCGAATGGTCATGGAGCCGAGGAGCACAGGGGTCAGGGAGATACCGCGCCGCGGCGACAACAGCTACCAGACCCGCGGCCGGCAGGTCCCGAGCCCGCACGCCGTACCGCATCGCACGGCGCTGCACGGCGCGGCGATGAAAGGCTTCAACCCCATCGTTGAATTCCTGGTGGCGAACGGCGCGAACCTCGAGGCCACAGACGCCAACGACCGAACACCCCTCGATCTCGCAATGGGCAACTACAACGAGAGCTTCCTGCGCCAGGCCGCCGAGCCCCACATCGAGACCGTCGCGCTACTCGAATCGCTACTGGCCGAACGCACCCAATAGCACCGCACCACCCCACTAAAGGCCGCCGATCGCATCGCCTTCTCCCGAATCCCTTCGACCAACGGGAGGGGTGAGGGAGGAGGTGATGTGAGCGGCCGCCCCACCACCCCAACCAAAGGCGGCCGATCGCACCGCCTTCTCCCGAATCCCTTCGACCAACGGGAGGGGTGAGCGAGGAGGTGATGTGAGCGGCCGCCCCCTCAGAACGAGGGTTCGATCCTGAGCATCGCCCCGGCCCTGCTCATCCGTCAGTACATAAACCAGGCCGTCAGGCCCCTGCCGGACATCGCGGAAACGCTGCCCAAGCTCGGTCAGCATCCTCTCCTGCCCCAGAGGATTCCCCGCCTCGTCAAAGCTCGCGCGCAGCAACGTTCTCGACATCGAGGCCATGAGCATGTCGCCCTGCCATGCGGGGAACGCGTCGCCGTCGTAGAAGACGAGATTGCCCGGATTGATGACCGGCGACCAGAACAGCACCGGATCGACCATTCCGGGAACGGAATTTCTGCCGAGTTCCCGCGGGTCGCCGTTGTAGTGCTCGCCTTCGGTCACGAGGATCCAGCCGTAGTTCATGCCGGCCTCGATCCGGTTGAGTTCGTCGCCGCCGCGCGGGCCGAACTCCGTCGACCACAGCGCCCCGGTCGCCGGGTGGATCGCGAGCCCGAGCGGGTTGCGGTGGCCGAGCGTGTAGATGTCCGGCAGATAACCGTCCGTGCCGACGAACGGGTTGTCATCGGGAACAGTACCGTCGTCGTGAATCCGCACAATCTTGCCGAGATGCGATGCGGGATTCTGCGCCATCTCGCCCCAGTTGCGGTCGCCAAGCGTGACGTAAAGAAAGCCGTCGGCGTCGAAAACGATGCGCGATCCGTAACTGCCGTCGGCCGGCCCCTGCCCGCAACAGCGATTGTTGCTCGCCGACATGCTCGAGCTGTACCAGGCGTCGGCCACGAAGACATCCTCGACGTCGGCGAGCATGCTGCCGCCATCCCAGCGGGCGCGGCCTACGGCCGTTGTCGCGAGTGTCGGCTCGTCCGGATCGGGCTTCGAGTAGGTGAAGTAGATCAGCCGGTTCTCCGCGAAACGCGGATGCAGCGCGATGTCGAGCAGGCCGCCGATGACCACGGCGCGGATGGCAGGCAGACCGCCGATCGGGGTCGGGTCGAGTTCGCCGTCGCGAAAGACACGCAGGCGGCCCGGCCGTTCCGTGATGAGCATGCCGCCGTCGGGCAGGAAAGCCAGGCCCCAGGGGCGCACGAGGTCCTTGCTGACGACGGAGACGCGGATGCGCCCCTCCTTGGTATCGAATTCCCAGGGCCCGTCGCCGAGCGGCGTCGGGCCGCGCGGACCTCGGGCACGGGCTTGTCCGGCCGGCGGCGTCGTCTGCTGTGCGTCGGCTCCGGCGGGTGCGGCTTCGGGCTCCTGCGCCTTGACTCCAGCGAGGGCGCCAAGCAGAAACAGGGTCACAAGCGTCTGAATGACGGAATTTCTGAACGAAAGTTTCATGGTCTTCCCCCGAGGGGTCGCAACAACAAGTGTTCGGTTGCCCGAGTCTGAACGATGTGTGGCTTATCCGGGCAACTCAACTCGACGTTTCTGGCCATAACGGCGCGGGTCACCGGGGTTTCAACAAATCACGGTCTCCCGCCCCTGCTGTCTGCTGTCCCCGAGCCGGGCGCTCGATCGGCTTGCAGCCATGGCCATGCCGTCGCCAAACCGTCATCTGCGCGGCAACGCAAACGAGTAGATCGCATTGTGTTCCTGTACGACGTCGATACCGCTGATGCTCGCCGGCGTCCCGGTTCCCGACGTACCGTTGCCGGTCAGGACCGCAACGTACTGCCGGCCGTCCGCGGCATAGGTGATCGTGCTCGTCTGGATGGTTCCGCCAAGTACGGCTTCCCAAAGTACCTCGCCGTCGTCGGGGTCGAACGCCCGGAAGCGCCGCGCGATGTCGCCCCAGAAGAGCAGGTCGCCGGCGGTCACGAGGGCCGAGCCGTTGCCGGGCGCGACCTGCGAGTGAATGCGCTGCATCCTGCCGGTCGAAAGATCGATCCTGGCCATTGACGAGTAGTCCTCAAGCTCCGTGCCCGGGCGGAGCATCCCGACTCTCGGCCCGAAACCGGACGGCGCAGAGGCATTCGACGTCATGTCGAGGCAGGCATCGTGATAGGGAACGTAGAGCGCGTTGCGGGTCGGATCGTAGGCCGTTGACCAGTAGCTGCGGGTATTGTGGTAACAGACGAGTTGCCGCTGACCGTCTTCGGTGAACATGCGTTCTGCATTGATCACCGTGCGGCCCGTTTCAACGTTGATGTCCGCAATGTGGAACTCGGGGATGTCGTAGGGGAAGGGCGTCGCCCAGAGGAATTGTCCGGTCGCGCGGTCGAGCAGCCAGATGCCGCCGCCCTCCCCGACCATGACGACGGCTTCGCGAATCGAGCCGCGCTCGATCGCGGGATTGATCCACTTGACGGCTTCCGGATCCGGCTCGAAGACCGTCGAGATGATCGTTCGCTCGTGCAGGTGGTCGAGATCCCAGTCGTCGCCGGGGTTGTGCTGGTAATACCAGACGAGTTCGCCGAGCTCGATGTCGAGCGCGACGGTCGAGTTGCTGTAGAGGTCCGCCGGCGCCGTCGTCGGCACCGCGTCGACGCTGCCATGCCGCGTGAGCCGCGTGTACGGCGTCGGGTTGGCGATGCCCCAATAGGTGATCTTCCGCTCCGGGTCGTAGGAGCCCGGCAGGCCCCAGGAGCTTGCGACGCGCTCGTCCAACGGAACGTTGCCCCAGGTATCGCCGTCGCGCGTTCCCGGCGCTGCGGTCAGGTAGAACTTCCAGGCCTCTTCGCCCGTAAACACATCGTGCGCCGAAATGAAGCAGCCGGAGCGCTGAAGGCAGGCGCGATTCGTGATCACCTTGCCGTCGGCGACGAGCACGCCGCCCGTGTGGCGCGTGTTCGTCGTCACGTCGAAGACTTCCGTTTGCCAGCGAATTTCGCCGGTGGCGGCGTCGAGCGCGACGATGAGGCCATCGGGCGCCGGATAGAAGATCAGGTCGGCGTAGATGGCGATACTCTTCTGGCGCTGAGACTCCGGTGGTCCGACGAACCCGACCGCGCTGTTGGGGATCTCGTGCGAGTACGACCAGATACGATCGCCGTTCGTGGCGTCGACCGCGATGACGCCGGCCCCGGGTTCGATCAGGTACATGACGCCGTCGTAGACGAGCGGGGTCGACTCCTGCACGCCCGCCGGCAGTCCCAGCGACCATGCGAGTGCCAGTTCGGACACGTTGTCGCGGTTGATCTCGTCGAGCGGACTGAACCGCTGCTGATCGTAGGTGCGGTTGATCATGAGCCAATCCGCCGGATCCGGATTCTGCAGCATCTGGTCGGTGACGGCCTGGAAGTCGCTGACCTGACCGAGCGCCGGTGCCGAGGCCGAGGCCGCGACGAGGCCAACAAAGACCAGTCTTGTGATCGCGCGCATGATTTCCCCTTCACCTGGTGTTCTTTTCCGCCGATTCTACTCGATGGCCTCGCGCCAACGCGCTCGCCCGGCCATGATTCGGACCGTTGCAACCCGATACGATCTATCATCTGACGCTGCGATACACCAAAGCCAAGTACAGGGGGACCTGCCATGCCGCACGCCGACAAGCTCGCGCTTCTGGTACTCGCCGCGGCAGCGGCAAGCACGGCGAACGCCCAGTCCGACTGCCCGGCGGTCAACGACGTAGTGTTGACGGGCGGGGCCATCCACACGATGAATGCCGACGACTCGGTGGTCGAATCCGTGCGCATCGTCGGCGATCGATTCGCCGCGCTCGGCAACGGGACGCTCGGCGCCACGGACTGCACCGAAATCATCGATCTCAACGGCCGCACGGTCGTTCCGGGCCTCATCGACAACCACAACCACATCGTCCTGCTCGGGCTTCGCCCCGGTCACGACACACGCATCGAGTCTGCCGCATCGATCGAGGACGTACAGGCGCTGATCGGCGCGCGGGCAGCGGAGCTTCCGGCCGGCGCGTGGATCACGTCGATCGGCGGCTTCAACAGGAACCAGTTCGTGCCGCCGCCCGGCGAACCGCGCTTCCCGACGCTCGCCGAGCTCGACGCCGCTGCGCCCGACCACCCCGTCTACATCCACGAGTCATTTGCCGGGCCGGCGGCCACGAATTCGCTCGGCACGGCGTTCTTCGAGAGCCAGGGCATCGAGGTCGGCGTGGACGGTGCGGACACCGGCTTCATCGCAGGCGGCTTTCAGACACCCAACCCGGCGACCCGGGCGCTCCACGAGCTCAGGCTGTTGCAGACGCTCGACGATCAGAAGCGCGGCACGCTCGACACGATGCGCTACGCCGCGAGCCTCGGCATCACCACGCACCTCGATCAGGGCGGTTTTCCGGCCGCCGGCACAGCCGCCGACGGCGCCGCCCATTTCGACCGCTATCGCGCCTACGACGCGCTGCTCGCACTGCATGCGGAAGGCGCGCTGATCAACCGCATCCGCCTGAACTTCCTGCACATGGAAACCGATCCCGCGACGCCGGAGCTTGAGGCGCGGCTGCTGAACGTGTTTCCCGACTTCGGCGGTCCCATGCTGCGGGTCGTCGGAATCGGCGAGTTCACGGCCGGCGCCAGCCCGATCATCGGCGAGGCGAGCGAGGAATGGCTCGCGGGCACCCGGCGCGTCGCCGAAGCCGGCTGGCGGAACGAAAACCACTCGCTGACGCCGGCCGATTTCCCGGTCATCATCGACAGTTGGCAGAGCATCCATGAGTCGCTCCCGGCGCCGGGCATCGCCAACCTTCGGTGGGTTCTCGCACACGCGCCGTTCATCACGCGCGAATACGCGGACAGGCTCGCGGCGCTCGGCGGCGGGGTCAGCGTGCTCGGCGGCTGGCGCTACATCAGCGGCAGCGCCCAGGCCAACGGACCGCCGTTCCGCATGCTCGTCGACAGCGGCGTCCCGGTCGGCATGAGCTCCGACGGCATGCAGATCTCGCCGATGAACCCGTGGATCGGCCTCTACTACATCGTCACGGGCATCAACGCACGCGGCGAACTCATCAACGAAGGCCAGACGCTCGAGCGCGACGAGGCGTTACGGCTCTACACGGCCGCAAACGGCTGGTTCCTCAACGAGGAAGACGATCTCGGCACGATCGAACCCGGCAAGTATGCCGATCTCGCGGTGCTGAACGCTGACTACTTCGATCCGGACGCCGTGCCGGACGAGGCCCTCAAGCAGATTCGTTCCGAGTTGACGCTCGTCGGGGGCGAGATCGTCTACGGTGATGCGGCAGCTCTGTAGCGGGCTGCAGATTACGCAGCGACGTCTATGGGGCCTGCATCCGCAGTAACCGGCCAGGATTCACCGATCTCAGCCAAACTATTGACGAAATTGTTGACAATATGTGGTGCTGGGACAACAATCAGTTTCACTCACAGGCTCGAACGCAGATCGTCCGTAACAGGAATCGCTGTTACCAAGGAGAACGCAGTGACAAGAAACGCAACAAAACTGACGCTGGCCGGCGCAATCGGGTCAATTCTTGCACCTGCTGTGTTTGCCCAACAGCTTGAGGAAATCGTCGTGACCGCGACTCGACGCGCGGAGAGTCTGCTGGACGTGCCGATTTCAGTCACGGCGATCACTGGTGAGGCAATTCTCGACCATGGTTTCTCGGACATGGAGGACCTGTCGACCTTCATCCCGAATCTCTATATGCGTGACAGCTTCACCGGTCAGAACATTCGGATAAGAAGTATCGGCACATCGACGGGTAACGAAGCATTTGAGCAGGCTGTTGCGCAGTTTCACGACGGCGTCTACTACGCTCGCGACAATCTGAGCCAGAACGGGTTTTACGACCTCGAGCGGGTCGAGATCGTACGCGGTCCACAGCCAACCTTTGCCGGACAAAGCGCCACGGCAGGCGCATTGAACTACATCAGCCGCAGGCCGGGGGCTGCGTTTGAGGGACACGTACTGGCGCAGTACGGTTCCGATGAGGAATCGAGCCTGGAATTCGGATTCGGTGGACCGATCAGCGACGACTTCGGCCTTCGACTCGCCGGCCGGACGTATCAGCTCGACGACGCGGGCTACACCGACGTGACTACCGGCAAGAAGCTCGGGATCAAGGACAACGGCAGTATTCGGCTGACCGGCCTCTGGACGCCGGGCGACAACTTCGAGATGACCTTCAAGTACGAATACAACGAAGTCTGGCAGGTCGGCACTCCGCGCGAGTACTCGCGCTGCGACCTGCGCCCGGAATTCAGTTCAGCGCATACCGCAGTCACGGCCAACATGCCGGCTGTCTGCGCACTCGACGTGCTTTTCAATGGCACGACGCTCGACGTGCTCGACGGTCTGACTGCAACCGGAGGTACGCAGGACATTTGGGAAGTGGTCGAGGCACTCGATGCACAATTCGGCCTGACACCGGGTGATCGCACGAGGAACGCAGGCACCCTACCCAACGGCGATCCGGTATTTGGCAACTCGTATACGCCGATTCCGTGCACTGAACTTAACCCTGCAACTGGCTCACGCTGGCCGCGTTGCAGCCCCGTAGCGCGTGGTCTCAACAATGTTGCCGAATACGGATTCGACGAGGAACGCTCGCATGAGTCCGACATTTTCCTTGTCGACATGAACTGGGACGTCGGTGACTATACGCTCAACATCACTACATCGAATGTCGAGTACGACAAGCACGACTGGCTCGACCCCGATGCCGGGACCGTCGCGGTCTTCACCGACGAGCGCATCGAAACGTTCGCTCAGACGGCGTTCGAGTTGAGAATCGCGTCGCCTGTCGACCGCAGGTTCAACTGGATGCTCGGTGCCTACACGCAGCAAAGCGATCTCGATACGACGATCGACGTTTTCCTGCCAAGGACGCTTGGTCCGGCGCCTGCCGGCGCAATCGCCGTTTCGTTCGGCGGCGACCTCGTCGAGGAAGCGACCTGGACGAGCTTGTTCTTCGCCGGCACCGTAAACCTTACTGAATCCTTCCGCCTCAATGTCGGCGGCCGGCTGCAGGACATCGAAAAGGACGGTGCGCTGACGCCGACGAGGCAATTCCTGTATGAAGGCGCGACGACCTACTACCCAAACGGCTACCGCGAGCGCATTCCCGGCACCGTTGCAACCGACACCGCCGATGCGGACGACACTCTGCCCGAAATCGGAATCGAATGGGACGTCCGCGACACCGGCATGATGTACCTGAAATACGCCGAAGCGCTCAAGGCCGGCGGCTTTGTGATGTCCCCGGCAATCGGCGGCCGGCTGCCGAATCCGTTCACCTACCTGCCGGAGTTTGCCGAAGGGTTCGAGTTTGGCTACAAGAGCCTGCTCGCGAACAACTCACTGGAGCTGAATTTTGCCGTGTACGACGTCGATTACACGAATCTGCAGGTTTCCATATTCCTGAGTGAGGAGGGGCGTTTCGTTACGGGCAACGCCGCCCAGGCTCACACGACGGGAGTCGAAATCGACGGACGCTGGGCTGCGACTGACAATTTCACACTCGGTTTTGCGGCAGCACTGAATCAAGCCGAGTACGACCGTTATGACGCGGCCGACTGCAATTCGCTCGACGCCAAGCTCAGGGGAACCCCCTGCTTCAACGATCTCGCGGGTGTTCCGTTGCCGATTTCGCCGGACTATACGGTTTCGCTCATGCCGCAGTACAGCTTCCGCATCGGAGAGATGGATGCGTTCTTCAGTGCAATGATGATGTTCAGCGACGGCTACGATGTCGGTTTCGACTTCGATCCGCTCGATAGTGTGCCGAGCCACCACCGACTCGACGTCCGTCTCGGAATCTCGCCGCCAAGCGGCCAGTGGGAGATCGCGCTGTACGGACGCGACATCACGGACGAGCGGCTCAAGGTCGGAAATACCGGCGATTTTCAACACAAGACCATTGACCAGACCATCTTTGATGCCGGAGGAAACGCGCGCCAGCGTGGCGCGCGCTGGGGTATACAAGGGAGCTATTTCTTCGGGAGCTAGTCCCCTTGGGAATTAGCTTTGTTGAACGGCACGGTCGCTGCCGGGACCGTGCCATCAGCTTGAGCAGAAGGAATTGACAAGTGCCCTCTTCCGCCGTAACTCGTGACCTCGCAGACCGTTGGCCGATCGTCGCAGCGGGCGTTGTGGCGCTATGCATCGTATCGTCGGCCGGTGCCCAGCACAGCGCGGCCAATCGTTGGTGGTCTGAAGGTTCCGGACATCTGCTGCCAGGCCGCGTAGCGTATCCGAACGATTACGGCGAGCTCGGCATCGTCAATGCATCCGGCAACTACGACACCGCAGGAAACGCTTTCTTCGAACCGATCGGCACGAACGGGCGAGCATGCGTGACCTGCCATCAGCCGGCCGATGCGATGTCGATCTCCACGCAGACGATTCAGCAACGCTGGCAGGAGACGAACGGTCATGATCCGCTATTCGCCGCGATCGATGGCCGCAATTGTCCTCATCTGCCGTCGGGAGATCCGCAAGCGCATTCGCTGCTGCTCGAGCGCGGTCTGATTCGGGTGTTTTTGCCCTGGCCGCCGCGCGATGCTGCGGGCAAGGAGATCACTCCGGAATTCACGATCGAGGTCGTTCGCGACCCGAGCGGTTGCAACACCCATCCCAAATACGGCCTCGAAAGCGACGAGCCGACGGTTTCCGTTTATCGGCGACCGCGAATGGTCGCCAATCTCAAATTCGTGACGGCTGCGGACTTTGGTGTTACACCATTCAGCATCAAGGATTCGCGCCCAACCGACCGTGATCCTGAGACCGGCCGGCTCGTCAACATGAACATGATGGCAGATGCGCGCGAGCCGACGCTGAAAACCCAGGCGATTTCCGCAGCGCTCGAACATCTTCAGACAGATGGGCCGCCGAGTGAGGCGCAACTGGCCGAAATCATCGATTTCGAATCGCAAATTTACGCCGCGCAGCTACGTCATGTCGGCGCCGGCGACCTCGATGAGCCCGGTGGGCCGCAGGCGCTCGGGCCACAGGCGCTCGTGGATGGCAGCACAGGTGTCCTCGGCAACAATACGACGCGATACGTGTTCCCGATGGGTGACGCGTGGAAATCACTTCCGCGTACAGGTGACGCAGACAGCGACACCGAGCGTGAGTTTCGCGAATCGGTCGCACGCGGCCACGATGTGTTCTTCTTCCGTACATTCTGGATCCGCGATGCAATGCACATCAACAACATCGGGCTTGGGAACCCGATCAAGCGGACCTGCTCGACCTGTCACGGTATGCATATGACCGGCATGGACGTTGCAAACGGCTGGGTCGACGTCGGAACGACGAACCTGCCGTGGGCCAGCACGGTGCTGCAGGATCCGTGGTCCGACAGGGAGCCGGAGCTGCCGTTGTTCAGGCTCACCTGCTCCGGATCCCACGCGCCACACCCGTTTCTGGGCCGAACGATCTTTACGCAGGATCCCGGGCGCGCACTGATCACCGGCAAGTGCAACGACATCGGCGCGATCGTCATGCAGCAGTTTCGCGGAATGGCGGCGCGCGCGCCGTACTTCGTCAACGGTTCGGCGAAAAATCTCCGCGAGCTCATCGACTTCTACGATCGGCGCTTCAACATTCGCTATTCGGAGCAGGAGAAGATCGATCTGGAGAACTTCCTGAGCACTCTATGAAGAGGCCCGCGACATGAATCGACGCACAATCATGACATCCACGTTGCTCATCGCCGCTACCGCGACAGCCGAGCCTCCGCCCGCGTCGCAACGCAATTTCGTGAGCTGCCCGATCGTGCGCGACACGGCGACCGTTCCGTGCTGGCTCTCGGAATACGACGGCGAACTGTACTACCTTGGCATCCAGACCGACGTCAGTGCGGATTTCGACCCGCCGTTTCTCGGCCACAACGTACTTGTCGAGGGCACGATCAGCGATCAGGAGCGCATCTGCGGCGGCATCGTGCTCGATCCGGTCAGGATCTCGCCGATGCTGGATTTCGACTCGCGCTGTAACACGATTCTTCCAGCCGAGGATCGCTACACCGTGCCATTCGCGCCAAGGCCGCCGGGACCGAGCGGCGGACGTCTTGCATTCCAGCGGCCACCGCCCGAACCCGAGGTTATTGTGCCGCCATACGCAGCGCGGGAATTCGAGCTTTTCTACGATTTTGACATGCTGATCATGGGCCGGCACGCAGGCACGCTGGCGCAGGTCCTCGATTACGCGACAAAGACCGGGGCGCGTACGATCGAGGTGACCGCTTCGAGCGGCGCGACCTTGCTGTCCGACGGTACACACATGGCCGAAGACATTTCGCTCGCGCCCAAGCGTGCGAATGAAGTGGCTCGATTGCTTCAGACGGGCGGACTTGCCGATCGCCGCTTCGAGATCGAAGCCGAGTCAGAACAGGAGAGCCCGGATGGCGTCGACGACTGGCGCTCACGACGGACACTGATTCGAGTGGCGCCCTGACTCATGGCATCGGCGACGGCGGTCACCGCGCGACGGCGCAGCAGGAAACAGGTCGGTGCGGCCAGCGTAGCCAACTGGATTCGCGAGCGGATACGGCTCGGTCGCGTAGTGCCGGGACAGCGACTGGTCGAGGCCGACATCATCGAACAGACCGGCGCCAGTCGCAGCAAAGTCAGAGAGGCTCTGCAGCGACTTGAGGCAGAGGATCTCGTCACCATCGAAGAGTACCGCGGCGCGTCTGTCAAAAAGATCGGACCGGGGGAAATCGTCCAGATCTACCGCGCGCGTATGGCGCTCGAAGGACTCGCGGCGGCAGAGTTTGCCCAGGCCCATGCGCCCAAACTCAAAACGCGGCTATTGAAAATTCAACACGCAATGAATCGTTGGCGCGATGAAGGTGGTCACCAACGCTTCGCCGAACTCAACAGCGAGTGGCACAAACAGATCATCGAAGGATCCGGTAATGCCTACGTGGCTCAGTTCGTCGCGAGGCTATCGGTGCCAACGTACCGATTGCTCTTTGCGGGCTTCTATAGGGATCAGCGCATCGACGCTGCGAACGCCGATCACCGGAAAATTACTGCGGCGATCGTCGAGGGTCGCGCAACAGACGCGGAAGCCGCAATGCGCCAGCACATTAGCGACGGCCTTGCAGCCGTATCGGAACTCGCCACGCAACTCATGGACTGACCGGGCCTGACAAGATGAAGAGCTATCACGAACCAAGCAGAGCGCAGCCGCGTTTGGTCATCCTCGTTGCGCTGCTCACAGCAACGCCAGGTTTGGCTGACGCAGAGTTCCTCGGAGACCCGTCCGGGTCAGGTCCGTTTCCGGCGATCGCCGAGTTACGGCCAGATCTGCCAGGTCACACGATCTACCGTCCCGTCAGCTTGCCCGCTCAGGCATTGCCGCTGTTCGTCTGGGGCAATGGCGGCTGTCGAGACAATGGCCTGGCCTACGGAGCGTTTCTGCGACAGATCGCATCGCAGGGCTACTTCGTCGTTTCCGTCGGCCTGCCGCGCGCGGAGCGTCCTTTTGACCCCGATCCACCGCCGCCGACGCCAGCACCGACAGCCGCCACGATTACGCCCGATGAAACGCAGGCAGAACAACTGACCGAGGCGGTCGACTGGGCGACCGGCGAAAACTCTCGTGCGGCCAGCGAGTTTTTTGGTCGCATCGACACTACACGAGTGGCCGTCGGCGGTCATAGCTGCGGCGGTTTGCAGGCGCTCGCCGTGTCGGGGGATGCTCGAATCGATACGACGCTCGTGCTGGCCAGCGGAATTTATGTTCGCCCTGGAGAGGGTCGCAGCGGTGTGCAGATCGACAAGTCGCAGCTTGAGCGCCTGCACGGACCTGCGCTTTACCTCAGCGGAGGGCCTGAAGACATTGCGCACCCGAATGCAGCGGACGATGTGGCTCGCATCGACCAGGTGCCGGTCTTTTTCGGTGCGTTGCCTGTCGGGCATGGCGGCACGTTCTGGCGCGAGCGCGATGGCGGCGAATGGGCTCGTGTCAGTGCCCGGTGGCTGGACTGGCAGCTCAAGGCCGACGCCGACGCGAGCTGGGATTTCGCCGGTCCGCATTGCAGGTTGTGCACCGATGATCGCTGGGACGTAATACAGAAAAACCTGCCGAAGCCGGTTGGTCCGTTTCGGCAGTCGCTATACGTACCGGTGCGCGACGGCACGCGTCTGGCAATGAGTGTATACCGTCTCGCGCGCGACGGCGTGCCGCTCGCCGAGCCGCAGCCCGTTGTGTTTTCGTTTACGCCCTACCGTGCACGTTACCGCGACGACGCCGGTCGGCTGATCGAGCTGCGGCAGTTTTCGCGCGCTGACGAACAGGCCCTGTTTGATACCGGTTACGTCATCGCCGTGGCCGATGTACGCGGCAAGGGCGCATCCTTTGGCTCAAGACGCGGATTTCAGGATCGTACCGAAGCACTCGACGGTTACGACCTCGTTCAATGGCTCAGCCGGCAGCCTTGGTCCGACGGCAAGGTCGGGATGTACGGCTGCTCCTACCTCGGTGGAACAGCCGTTCACGTTGCGACAACCGTGCCGCCGGCGCTGCGTGCAGTTTTCGTCGGCGCCACCGATCTGGACAAGTTTGCGTTTGTGCGCAAGGGCGGAATCACCGCTCAGTTCAACACACGACCCGACGAACCGCTGAGCGATGACCTGATGAGTCTGCCGATGGACGAGGACCGCGATGGCAGTCTGCTGCGTGCTGCAGTCGCCGAACATGCGGACAACATGCCGATGGCGCAACTTTGGTATGGCATGCCGTTTCGAGACAGTATTTCAGAGCTTACGGGGAATCGATTCTGGGACGAGGTCGGCCCGTATACGTACCTGAACGAGCTCGAGCACGCGGACATCGCAACGTATTTCTGGGGAAATTGGCAGGACGAACCGACCGCCCAGATCGTTCAGTGGGCGGAGAATCTCGACAGCCGGTTGCTGCTCGGTCCGGGCACGCATTGTGTCCCGCCACCGGATTTCGATTTCGCGGGCGAAGTCAAAGCGTTTTTCGATGAGCATCTACGTGAAGTAACGCCTTCGGAGCCGCAGCCGCGCGTTACATGGTGGCTCGAAAACGCGTTAGCCGATCAGCATTGGCAGTATGGTGACGAGTGGCCCGGAGTTGCTGCGCCTCGGGAGTCCTGGTATCTCTCCCCCGGCGCGGCGCCGGATTCGCCCGAGGCATTGCGCCTGCAAGGCGGCACTGCGCGTGCGGGTCGTCCGGAATTCTCGGTCGACTACTCCGTCGGTTCTGACGAGTATTTCGCCTTTTGGGTCGATTCACAGCACGGCCATGGCCTGAGCTTTACCTCTGACGCGTTTGCGGCCGATCACGAGCTGACCGGTTACTCAATCGTGCATTTGCCGGTATTGTCCGATCAGCCCGACCCGATTCTGTTCGCCTATCTCGAGCAACTCGCGCCGGATGGCAGCGTGCGTGTCCTGGCATTCGGGCGCCTTGGCGCCGCATATCGTCAAACCGGTGAGGCGCCCTACGATGTGCTCGGCCTGCCGTGGCACACTGGCAATTCCACAGACCATGCGCCGCTGCGTAGCGACGAAGAAGCGTTGCTGAGTTTTGCTCTGACTCCAACGGCAACAATCATACCGGCCGGCCATCAACTGCGACTCGTCGTAACAGGTGCAGACCCACGCCAACGCAATCTCGAAGCGATTCGTCGCGAACCGGCGCCACGCATTGCGCTGACGCTTGGCGGCTCGGACGGTGCGCGGATCGATCTTCCGCTGCAGCGTCGCACACCCGCTCGCGCGGCGCCGCAGATTGCCAGCAATTCGGCACGCCGGAACGTAGTCGACAATATACGTTAATCAAATGTACAGACGCTCTCACGGCGTTGTGATGATCGTGCTGACTGACGCGACTGTTTTCGACGCAGCAAATCCCGATCACTGGCCGTCCGGCATCGCGCTGCCTGGCTACAACCGCGTCGGACCGGAAACAGCCTCGGAATGTCCCGCACAATGCTGGCATAGGCAGCCCTCCGTCTGGATGGACACATGAATCTCTCGCTGCTGCGAACCATGCTGGTATGGATTTCCGGTGGTGCGCTGCTCATCGCCATGGTCGTCGATACGCTCGCAATGTTCGGTCGCGCGCTGCAGTTTCCGCTGATCGGTTCGATAGAAATCATTCAGGCGGTCGTTCTGATTGCAGCAAGCGGAGGGCTGATCATCACGACGCTCGATCATGCCCACGCGCGTGTCCGCCTCGTGCTCGATCGGTTGCCATCACGATGGCGCAGGCGGTTCGAAACTCTGTATGCCGTCGCTGCGGCCTTGCTTTTTGCTGCGCTGCTGGCAGGCAGCCTGTGGATCACCGCGGATCTCTGGAGCGGTTACGAGGAAAGTGAGATTCTGCGTATTCCCTATCGGCCACTGCGCCTCGCAGTCGTGCTGGCGCTGATCGTGCTGCTGGTGCTGGCGTTGCGGCGTCCAGGAACCCGGGAGTCGCGTTGAGCGCGCAGCCGCTGACTGGTCTTGTCGGCGTCGTCGCACTGCTGGCGCTGCTGCTCGCTGGTATGCCGATCGGCTTCGCGCTCGGGCTCGTCGGCCTCGCTGGTCTTGCGTTGACGCTCGGGCTCGAGCCGGCACTCATCAAGTCGGGCGTGCTCGTGTTCGAAACGTTGACCCGCTACGAACTCGGGACACTTCCGTTGTTCATGCTGATGGCGCACCTGTGTTTCGTCGCGAAAGCAAGCCGCGACTTTTTCGACCTGGCATCGCGCCTGTTCGGACACCGTCGCGGCGGGCTGGCGATCGCGTCGGTCGCCGGCTGCGCAGGATTCGGGTCAATCAACGGATCGAGTCTCGCAACTACCGCAACGATGGGTCTGGTCGCTGTACCGGAAATGCGCGAGCGCGGTTACGCCGATACCATGGCGACCGGCAGCGTTGCCGCCGGCGGCACGCTGGGGCAGATGATTCCACCGTCGGGGGCGCTGATCGTATTCGGCATCATCGCCGAGCAATCGATCGGCGTGCTGTTCACGGCAGCGATCGTACCTGGCCTGACCCAGATGCTCAGCTACTTTCTCGTTATCGCGCTCTGGGTCGTCTTGCGCCCCGAGGCTGCACCGCAGCTCGCGCGTTCGTCGTGGTCCGAGCGTCGCGCTGCCCTGCGACGAGTCATCGACATCGGCCTGCTCGTCATGACCGTCACCGGCGGAATTGTTCTGGGCTGGGTCACGCCGTCGGAAGCCGCAGCGCTCGGCGCCGCCGGTGCACTCGTCATTTGTGTGCTGCGCGGCCGTATGAACGGTCAGGCACTGCGCGGCGCACTCGAAGACACACTGCGAACCAGCGGTCTGATCTACCTTGTGGTCATCGGTGCGCTGATATTTGCTGCTTTTATAAGCGTCACCGGACTGACGGATGCGATCGGGGCGACGATCGGCGGATTTGGCTTCGGCCCGGTCGGCACGATGCTGCTGGTGGCCGTATTTCTCTTGTTGATCGGTTCCGTGCTCGACGGCCTCGCTCTGATGTTGCTGACAACGCCGATTCTGCTGCCGCTCGTTGCGGATCTCGGCCTGTCGGCAATCTGGTTCGGAGTGTTTCTCGTGCGTGCGATGGAGATCGGTTTCGTGCATCCGCCGATGGGCCTGAATCTCTACGTGATTCAGGGGGTCGCTCCGGAAGTGTCGCTCGGCCGTATCTTCAAGGGCGTCCTGCCGTTTCTCGCCGCAGACCTGCTGCATCTCGTGCTGCTCGTCGTGTTTCCCGTAATCGTGCTCGGGCTGCCGCAGTGGTTGGGACGATGAATCAGGCTGTAGTCACTTCGGTCGTCGAGCGTATTCTCGATGATCCACTCGCGGCCCTCGCCGACGGCGGCATCGGCTTTGTCGGACCCGATGTGCCGGTCGAGGTGCTGCTCGCCTCCGGTCGAGCGTTCGGGCATCTGCCCTGGACAGCAGGTGAACCTACACGTTGGGCGGATCGCTGGCTCGAGTCGAGTTTCCCGTTTTGGACGCGTTCGATTCTCGAGCAGTGGCATGCGGGCGCCTTCGACGGTCTTTCGTCGGTCGTTTTTTCTCGTGCCGCTGACGCGAGTCAGCGGCTCTATTACTACGTCACCGAGTTGCAGCGACGCGACCTGTTGAATGGCCCGGAACCGGTGATATTCGACGTCGCACACGTGCGACGTGAATTGAGCGTCAAGCACACGGCAGCAGCGATTCTAAAGCTCTGTAGCGCGCTTGGCGTCGCACCCGCCGAGCTGAACGGAGCGATCGGGCAGGCCAATGCGCTGCGCCGGACACTCGCCGGAATCGAGGCCAATCGTAGCAGCGACGGTCCATGGCATGAGCGCGTTGGCCGCGCGGTCTTGTGGAGCAATCCCGTGCAATGGTTGGACACAACCCTTTTTCCGACAAGCACCGCGAGCTGGCCGCGCGTGCTTCTTGCAGGCAGCGTACCGCCCGACGATCGGATTCATCGCGCAGTCGAAGCCGCCGGCGCGAGCGTTGTAGCCGAAGCGCACATGCATGGGTCGGGCCGACTGGGTCCGGAAATTGTCATCGATGCGGAGCGCCCGGCGCTCGCGCTCGCACGGCACCTGCAACTGGCATCGATGAGTCCGCGAGCGATGATCGATCGCGGCGAATGGATTGTTGAACGAGCGCGCGCCGCACGTGCAGCAGTGGTGATTATCTGGCTCACGCGCGAGGACGAAGCGCTCGCGTGGCATGTTCCACCGCAAACCGGGGCTCTGGCTGCCGCCGGTATCGGAAGGCTCGTGCTGCCGGCGGCGCACTGGCAGTTCAATGATCAGAACCTTGATCGTCTCATTGAGTTCCTGACGGCCAACGTTGATGCGACCAATTGAAGGAACGGTCGTGATGGCTTTGGATGCAGTGGCTGACCGCCCGCTATGCCGCTTTCTCGAGTCGCTTGGTGCCGAGATCCGGCGCGGCCAGATCGACGAGCCGGCCGTCGCAGGCGCAGATTTTCTGGTTGAAAACCTTGGTCTTGAGCGGCTGTGCGATGCCGGTACGACGCGGGCGCAACTCGATGCGTGGAATCCGGCGCTGATACATGTGTCTGTTACCCACTTTGGAAGCGGCGGCACGCGGTCGCGATGGCGCGGCAGCGAGCTCGTTTCGTCCGCCATGGGCGGCACGCTGCGCCTGACGGGGCAGCCGAATCGGCGGCCGGTCAAGGAAGCGCTCGACGCGTGCACGTTTCATGCTGAGATGGTCGCGGCGGCGGGGGCAATGGCTGCCTACTACTCGCGCCTGAATTCCGGTCGCGGTCAGCATGTCGACGTATCGATCCAGGAAGTCGCGTTCAGTCGCAACATCAGCGGCGTGCTCGCATGGCAATTCGATCGACGCAAGCTGCACCGCGCGGGCGGAGCCCTGAATTACGGCAAGGTTGCGGTGAAGTGCATCTGGCGGCTCGCGGACGGCTGGTGTTTTCACAGCCTGATGACGGGTCGTTTCGGTGCGCCTGCCAACGAGGCGCTCTCGGACTGGATCGACGTGACGAGCCTCGACAATCCGCTGCGCGACGTCGACTGGCTGCGTTACAACCGCTCGACTCTGGATGCCGCAACGCGTGCCAAGTGGGAAAAGGCAATCGCTGCATTTTTTCTATCCCGCACCCGCGAGGAGATTCGCGTCGAAGGCCGGCAGCGCGGCATCAACGCCTGCGTCGTCGAAGAGCCGGCCGATGTGCTGGCCGACGCGCACCTTGATGCCCGCGGATTCTGGACGGAGGAGAACGGGTGCAAACTGCCCGGTCACTTCGCGGTGCTGACGCCAGCGTCGACGCCCTCGGGCGGTGCGGATACACCTGCCGCAGCATCTCGATCGGGCCCGCTTGGAGGTATTCGAGTGCTCGATTTCTCATGGGCACTGGTGGGTTCGATTGCGACCAAGATCCTCGGCGACCTCGGCGCTGATGTGATCAAGATCGAAAGCCGCAATCGTCCTTGTCTATCGCGGCTGGACGTGCAGGTCGCGGCATCGCGCCCTGACGATCTCGATGACAAGCCCTGGTTTGCGCATCTGAACACGTCGAAACGCAGTCTCGCGCTCGATCTGAAGCATGCAGAAGCAATGGCGGTGATCGAGCCGTTACTCGCATGGGCCGATATCGTTGTCGAGAACTTTTCACCCGGGACGATGGACAAGCTCGGTCTCGGTTACGCGACCATCGGCTCGCGACACCCCGGAATCGTGATGGCGTCCGGCAGCGTGTTTGGTCAGACCGGCCCGCTTGCAGCCGAGTGGGGGGTCGACGGCACGGGCGGCGCGCTGTCGGGCCGCACCTTTCTGACCGGATGGCCGGACCGGGATCCCGTTATTCCCGGAGCAGTGCCTTATGGCGACGTGATCGTGCCGTACGTGATGGCTGCCTGTGTGATTGCGGGACTTGCCTGCCGACGCAAACAGGGCCGTGGTTGCCATATCGATGCGTCGATGTACGAAATCTGCGTGCAACAGATGACGGCAACCATTTGTGCGGCACAGACAGGGTCACTGCCACAACGACTGGGAAATGCCGATCCGAACGTGTTGCATCAGGACGTCTTTCCCGCGCGTGGTGAGGATCGCTGGGTTGCGATCAGTTTGTTCGATGAAGCGGATAGCGCACGCCTGAGTGAATTGACCGGTGGTCGGCCGGCCGAAGAGTGGACTGTCGAACACGACGATCATCAGCTCGCTGCACTGCTGCAACGCGAAGGCATCGCAGCAGGCGTCGTGCAGGATATCGAGGACATGATCGAGAAGGACGTGTCACTCAGCGAGCGCGGCGCGCTCGTCGACCTGCCTCACCAGAAGCTGGGCAACTTCGGCCATGTTCGTACGCCGATAGGGTTCTCCCATGACGTCGTTTCGCCGTACCGGGCCCCTGCAATCGGTGAGCACACGCAGGAGCTTGTCGTCGACATCGCCGGCGCCAGCGCCGCGGCTTACTCGGAGCTGGCGGCCAAAGGAGTGCTGAAGTGAGCGGCCTCGAATGCACAGATTCAGCCAAGGCCTACCAAAAGGCGTTTGGCGCAGAGCTGCGCGAGCGCGTCGTCGGGAGAGGCGAGCCGTTTGCCGTTGCACAGGCAGACACACCGCACGAGATCTTTCATGCGATGGATATTCCCGTCGTCTCCAATCAATGGTGGTCTGCCTATATCTCGGCAAAGCGATTGTCGTCGCGCTACCTCGCGACGCTCGATGAGATCGGCTTTCCCCCGAATCGCTGCAGCTATTGCTCACTCGGTCTGGCTTGCTCGCTCGCCAACGATCCGGCGACTGCGCCCTGGGGTGGTCTGCCGAAACCTGCGGTGCTCGTCGCGCGCCTGACCTGCGACTGCATCCAGCAGGTTTTTGCTGAGTGGGCGAAAGTGCTCGAATCGGAGTTCTTTCCAATGGAAGCACCAGCCTGGACGCAGACGCTGCCGGAGTGGTTCAGGCACTCGCGTGACCGCTGGGAGGAGGTCTACCAGGCCGATCGAATCGCATTGCTTGCAGCGGAGATGCGTGAGCTCATCGCACTGCTGGAACGCAAGACGGATCGGCGCTTCGAGCCTCAGCGGCTCGCCGGACTCATGGAACGCATAAACGAGCAGGAAGAATACCTGGCGCAGGCGGCGGAGCTTGCTGGCGCAGCGCGACCGTGTCCCGTCTCGATCCTGGACCAGATGACCAACACGATGATCCCGCAATGGCATCGCGGCTCGGACTGGGCAGTAAGTCATGCCCGCCGTTTTCGCGACGAGGTGCTCGACCGGGCGCAGGCCGGTGTCGGAGTCGCTCAGAACGAGCGGCTCAGACTGATGTGGATTGGCGCCGGGCTCTGGCACGACACGTCCTTTTATAAGATGCTCGAGGAGCGGCTCGGCGCCGTTTTCGTCTGGTCGATGTATCTGCCATTCGCAGGAGCGCAGTACATTCGTCAGCTCAAGGGCCGTTCGCTCGAAGCGCTGGCAAGCCGAATTTGTTCGATGAACGAAGTGCTGCATCTGCCACCGTGGATGAATGAATGGATCGTCAGTGAGGCCAGGCGTTGCGGCATCGACGCGGCCGTCGTGCTCGTACCGCCGGACAATCGGCTGTCGCAATCCGGCACATTGCTGACCGGGCAGGAGCTGGACGCCGCCGGAGTCCCGGTTCTGAGGCTGAGTGCCGATATGGTCGATGCGAAAAACTGGAATCGCGATGCTTCGGTCGAACATGTCGCGACGTTCCTGCGCCGGGAGGTCATGAAATGCGAACGCTTGCGCTGACATTGCTGCTATTGGCCGCTTGTTCTCAGGCGCCGGAGGACCCGGGCACCGTCGAACTGACTTACGCGACGCCATACAGTCCCGGGCATCCCTTCAGCCGTGCCGATCAGCGCTGGATAGCGTTCGTCGAAGAGCGATCGGAAGGTACGCTGCGCATACGGCCGAGCTGGTCCGGAGCGCTGATGTCGTCGGAACACTCGCTTATCGAGCTGCGACATGGCGTCGTCGACATCGGGCTCATAACACCGATCTACGTGAAAGGCGGAGCGCATCTGATTCGTATGCAATCGGGTTTTTACAGCGGCGCGCGATCGATCGAAGCGCAGGTTGCGCTATACCGCTGCCTCGAGGCCAGGCATCCGCAATTCGAGCGGGAACTCGACGGACTCAAGGTGCTGGCCGTGCAGGGCGGCAATCTGCCCGGGATCGTCTCGCGCGATCGGTCGATTGAAACGCTGGCCGAGTTGCGCGGAATGCGTATTCGAGCTCCGACAGAGCTATTGAACGTGCTGCGCGAACTCGGCGCCGATCCCGTCAACATGCCGATGAGCGAAGTTTATTCCGCACTCGCAAAAGGCATCATCGACGGGGTCGTCGCACCGACCGATACCTTCAACGCGCTGCATCTTGCGGAAGTCGCCTCGTACTACACGCGCATGGCAGTGCCGCGTGGCGCCTATCCGGCGCGCGCTATCGGAACGGAATCCTGGGAGCGGTTGTCCTCGCAGCATCGCGCCGTCCTCGAGGCCTCGATTCCCGTCTGGGAGGCGGCGCTCGCACAGGAGAACGTCGCGGCGCTCGAAGTGGGCTGGCAGGTCGCGCAAGATGAGGGCGTCATCGAATCCGTGCTGGGCGACGAAGATCAGGCTGCGTTCGATGCGCTCTACGCACGCGACGCTGAGCGCAATGCCGCGCTGCTCGAGCGCTATGGCATAGATGGCGTCAGCGTGCTTGCGACTGCGCGAGCAAGTATCGGCAGCGACGGCACCGTGCGGTGCAGGGGCGATGGCTGATGCGACGCGTACTCGAAGGCATCCGTGTCGCAGATTTCAGTCACGTCATGGCGGGCCCGTACGCAACTCATCTCCTGCGACTGCTCGGGGCACAAGTCATCAAGGTTGAGATGCCGGGAGGTGGCGACGCGATGCGCTACTACGGCGCGGATCGGCGCTACGACGGTATGGCGCCCGCTTTCATCGGGGTGAACGCGGGAAAAAAATCAGTTGTGCTCGATCTCAAGCAGGAACGTGATCTCGAGACTGCGTATGAATTGATTCGTCGCTGCGATGTTCTTGTCGAGAACTTCCGTCCAGGCGTTATGGCGCGTCTCGGGCTCGACCATGAACGGGCGAAGGAACTGAATCCCGACCTGATCTACTGTTCCGTATCGGGTTACGGTCAGAGTGGTCCGCGGCGCGACTGGCCGGCGATCGACAACATTGTTCAGGCGACTAGCGGCATGATGAGCCTCGGCGTCGGCCCGAAAGGCCCACCATTGCGCGTCGGCTTCCCGGTCGTCGATACGCTGACGGGCCAGACGGCGGCGTTTGCGATTCTTGGATCGCTGTTTCGTCGCGAACGGGAAGGCGGTGGCGAGTATCTGGACGTTGCGATGTTCGATGCAACCATCGCGTTCATGACTTCTGCCGTGGTCCCCTGGCTCGTGACCGGGCAGGCGCTGGAGCGTACAGGAAACACCGGTTACAGCGGTCAGCCCACTTCGGCCGTCTTCGTTGCGCGCGATGGACACTACGTTTCACTCGGTGTCGTTCAGCAGGAGCAGTTTGAGCTGCTCGCGAAACTCCTCGACCGACGAAAATGGCTCGAAGACGCGCGATTTGCGGATCCCGATGCCAGACGTAGCAACGCAGAGCTGATGCAGCGCGAACTGTCGGCAGTGCTGCGCACGCGCGATGCCGCAGACTGGGAAGTCCAGCTCAGCGCGGCCGGCATACCGTGCGGTATGGTGCGCAGCATCAGTGAGGCCATGTCATTGCCCTCGCTCGATGCGCGCTCTTTGCGTCGGCCGATACGCATTGCCGGCCTGCCCGACAGTGAGCAGGTCTCGATACTCGGTCTCGGCATTCTCGGATCGCACGATGATGGCGCGGACCTTGAACCCCCGCCGCGCCTGGGTGAGCACACCGAAGAGATTCTTTCATGGCTCGATCGATCCTGAGTTTGTGTCTGTTTGCGTTGCTATTGCCTGCCGGGCTTGCCGACGCGCAGCCGATAGACCTGCGCCTGTCCGTGGAAACGCCACCGGGCCATGCGCGCAACCTGGCGTCGGAACGCTGGATCGAAGCCATTGAGCGATTGTCGAACGGAACGCTTCCCGCCCATGTAGGTCTCATAAGACTTCCACCGGGCCCTTGAGTTGGCCCGTGTGGTCCATCGAAGACCGTCTAATATCTGTGCGCCAGATGCCATGCTGACTTCTGCGTGATGTTCAAATCCTTATGACGACGTGTCCCTTGCCCGTTGGCGACGGCCGAAGCGTGTCACCACCGGAGGCGTTGCGCTATGGGGACTCGCCGTTGTACTCGGCATCGGTCACCGGTTCCAGAAACTCGATGCCGCCGCCGAGCGGCACCACGCCCAACTGCATGAGCAACTCGTCGGGTGTCGATCCGTGCCAGTGCTCGACGCCTGGCGGGGTGTAGTCAATCTCGCCGGGACCGAGTTCGCGCATCGGTCCGCCGCGTTGCTGCGTGCGTGCGCGGCCTTCCTGCACGAACAGGATGAATCCGCCTTCGTGACTGTGCCAGTAGGTCCTGTTGTTGGGCTCGAACCGGCGGAGCCCCGCGATGAAATCGGATTCGACACTGACCGAGCCGCCGACACGGGCGAGCCGCGCCGCCTCTTCGTCTACGTCGTCCTGTGCCTGAACGGCCACCATTCCGCCGGCCGCGAGACCGAGCAGAACGGCCGTCGCCGCGACGGCTCTCAATACCGTGCTCTGGCGTGAGCCCTGTTCAACATTCATCGAATACCTCCTTGCAATTGCGGATTTCGTTCAGCCGAGCAACTCCAGCAGCGCGTCGACCACAGCAGCAGGCCGATGCGCGGGCAAATCGTGCCCGGCGCCGTCGACGATGCGGCGCGCGACAAGGTTCGTGAACCTCGCCTGATCGCCCGACGGATCCGGCGACGGCATGCCGCCGAGACCGCTCGCGCCGGGATGCAGCACGATTGCCGGCACCGGGACGGGCGGGCGCTCCGCGAGTCGGCGCTCGACATCGAGAAATCGTTCTTCGCCGGCCGCATTCAGAAGCCGGTGTCGATAGGAATGAACGACGACCTCGACGAAATCCGGGTTGTCGAACGACGGCGCCGAACGTGCGTAAGCCTCGTCGGAGTAGGTCCATTGCGGCGACCAGGTGTCCCACAGATAGCGGATGATGTCGTGGCGGTCCGCCTCAAGCGCCGCCCTGCCGCGTTCCGTGTTGAAGTACCACATGTACCAGAATCGCGCCGCGAACCGCGCCGGCATCGGATTGCCGGGCGTGACGGTGTTTTGCACGGAATAACCGCCGATCGCGACCTGGCCGATGATGCGCGCAGGCTCAAGAATCGAAGCGATGCAGGCGGCGCGGTTGCCCCAGTCGAAGCCCGCCGTCGCGAACCGGTCGATGCCGAGGGCGTCGGCGAAGTCGATGACGTCCTGAGCGATCGCGGCCTGCTCGGCCATGCGCGGCGCCGACGGGTCGCGGAACCGGGTCGTCCCGTAACCGCGCAGATACGGCACGAGCACGCGAAACCCGGCATCGGCAAGCGGCGCGACGACGCCGTCGAACGACCGGATGTCGTAGGGAAAACCGTGCAACAGGATGACCGCCGTGCCGCCGGGAGGTCCGTGCTCCTCGTAGCCGATGTCGAGCACGGCCGTGGCGACAGAGCGCGGGTTCGGTCCCGCCGCCTCGACGCCGGAGCGCCCATTCCCTCCTTCGGCCAACTGCGCCATCGATTGCGTCACGGCGCCGGCCGCCGCGGTCGCAACGCTCGCGGCGCTTGCGGTCTCCAGGAACTCTCGCCGTGTCGGCGTCACACCGGCTCCTCCAGCGCAAACGCGTACAGCGCGCTACCCGCCTCCCGCACTGCCCCCGAGGCGCTTACCGGCTCACGGATCCCTTGCCGGACAGGCATCACGCTCATTCCTCCAACGCGAACACGTACAGGGCGCTGCCGGCCTCGGGTACGCGCAGCGGTTCCTCAAGGATGGCGCTCACGTAAAACAGTTGAGCGCCTGCGCCCCAGCCAGTCGGAACGGCGACGTACTGGCGACCGTCAATGGCGTAGCTGATCGGGAATCCCTGCACCGCCGTGCCGAGCCGGGTGCGCCAGAGCACTTCGCCGGTGTCGACGTCGAAGGCCTTCAGCGAACGGTCGAGGTCGCCGATGAAGACAAGCCCGCCGGCGGTGGTCAACGCCGACGACATGAACGGCACGCGCTGCTCGTACGACCAGATCTCTTCGAGCGACCCAAGGTCGAAAGCCGCGAGCCGGCCGAGATTGCCGTTCGATCCCGGCAACTCGTAGGCGCGCCAGCCGGCGCCGACCGTCGTGAGCCCCGGTTCGAGCGGAACATCGAGCGGCAGAAGCTCATTACAGGCCTGCATGAGCGGGATGACGAGCCGGCGCGTCGGCTTGTGAAAGCCCATCGCCGGCCAGTTGTGGCCGCCCGACAGGCCCGGACAGATCTGCACCCAGTTTCCGACCCGGTGCCCGACGATGTCCTCGCGGTACTCGGGCTGCCCCGTTTCCGGGTCGATCGAGGTGAAAACGTTCTGGAACATCGTCTCGGCATGGTCGAGGTATCGCCCCGTTTCGCGGTCGAGCTTCCAGATGATCCCGGGCTTGCCGATCGTCACCACGAGTTTCTGTCCGGCGTCGTCGATGAGCACGCGCTCGTAGACTTCGTCGAGGTCGACCGTCTCGCCCGGCGCGTGCTGGAAGTACCAGGCGAGCTCGCCCGTATCGACATCGAGCGCCAGCGTCGAGGTCGTGTAGAGCGCGGCGCCGTCGCCGCTTCGCCGGCTCGCGCGCATCCAGGGCTTGGCCTGGGCCACGCCGAAGAACGCGAGATTGAGTTCCGGATCGTAGCTGCCCGTGATCCAGATGTCGCCGCCGGCCCGGAAGATGTCGGGCAGCCCGTTCCAGGTTTCGCCTCCGGGCACGCCGTCGCGCGCGACCGTCTCGAAGCGCCAGAGCTCCTCGCCCGTGGCCGCGTCGAATGCGCCGATGAAGCACTTCTCCTCGCGGTACTGCTGGCAGGTGCCCATGCCCTGCAGCACCTTGCCGTTGGCAACGATCGGGCCGCTGCTTGCCGTGAAGCCGCCGTCTTCCCGGTCGCCGAGCACGGCCTCCCAGACGATCTCGCCCGTGGCCGCGTCGAGCGCAAGCAGGTGCGCTTCGGTCGTCGCGACGTAGAGCTTGTCGTCGTAGAGTGCGCTGCCGCGCATCGGGTGGTAGTTGAGCGGACCGGAGATGCGTGTCTCCCAGATCAGTTCGCCGGTTCGCCCGTCGAGCGCCTGCATCACGTTCGGCGGGTTGTTCACAAAGATGACGCCGTTGTAGGCCATCGGCGCGGGCTGGTCGCGGCCGTCGCGGTCCGTCATCGAATACACCCAGGCGAGTTCGAGACGGTCGATGTTGCCGCGATCGATCTGGTCGAGCGGACTGTAGTTTGAAGCGCCGTAGTCGCGCCGGATCATGGTCCAGTCGGCGGGATCGGGGTCGCGCAGCGCGGCGTCGGTCAGCGGCACGTAGTTCTCGATGCTTCCCGCGACGGTGACGCCGAGCGGTACCTCCGCCTCGGCGGCCGCTGCGGCATTGGCCATCGTTACGTCAATGACGCTCGCGATTTCGATCGAACTCGCGGCGGTCAGCAGCGTCGCGCCTGGCCGGGCGGCGTTGCGCTCAAGCATATAGGCGGTGACTGCAGCGTATTCGTCATCGCTGAGGCCGCCGGCATCGGCGGGCGGCATCGTCAACTCGGTGTAGGTAACGAGTTCGCCGATCGTGCGCGCGCCCCAGCGAGCCGTGAACGCTTCGCCCGCGAGCGGCGGCGCGCCGGCGACCCCCATGAGGTCGGCGGCATGACAGGCGGCGCAATAGGTCGCGTAGTCGGCGCGGCCGGCGGCGGCCTGGGTCTCCGTAAACGCACCCGGCGCCGCTTCGTCCTGAGCCGCCGCCGTTGCTGCGGCAAGGCATGCCGCGAGGAGCGAGGCAGGCACGATGCGGTTCCACCGCCTGGGGCCGTGGTCACGGTGCGCGCATTGTCCGCCGAGCGGACGCGACACCGCTTTGCGAGGGCTCGACGGCCTCACGATGCGGTCGCGACGTGTCCCCCGTGCAGTCGAGCCGCGACGGGTACGCTCGATCACCGATCTGTTCGCGCAGACCGCGAGCATGGCCGCATCGGTCACGAGCTTGCCTGTATCCCTCTCCTGCAAGTGGACATGAATCGACTCACTGCGCGCACCGGTCACGGATCTGTCCACAACAGCCATCCCCACAAATTGCCTTCCGGTGCGCTGTCGCTGTCGATCTGTATGTACAGATGCCCGGCGTCGAGCCGCGCCAGCGTTTCGTCGCTGAGCTCGAATACGCCCGAGATCGTACCGGCCATGTCTTTCGAAACGTCGAGTTCGTAAACGGCCGGGCCGCGTACGCCGGTAACGGGCGCAAGATGAATGTTCGCGCGAGTGGCCGCGGACTTGAGTCCCTCGAATCGACCCGTGACGGTGAGCTCACTGCCGGCGAGCGTGACCTCGGCCGAGCCGCTGCCCGCAACGAACTCCCGCATCGCGCTGTCGCGCGGTGCGGCCGCGAGGCGGACCTGGAACGTCTGTGCTTCCTGGGCTACCGCGCCGGACAACACCACGGTAAGGACCAGCACGACCGATGCTGTGACACGAATGGGCATGAGGCTCGAAATCGCTACCGGCGCCCGTCCGTGACCGGGCAATGGCCTCAAACGATTCGGCATGGTCACTGACGCTTTCCCCATGGCGCTTGAGCCAAGCCGCATCATATCAGCCGCAAGGCTCGCCGGTTGCCCCGGCGGCGCGCTCGCCACGGAACTTCCCTCATGGTCCCGACCGTGTCCGTGGAGTCGCGCTCCCGGCGGCAGGACCGCCGCGCCGCAAGCGCCGCGTAACAATCGGGATGTTTCCGAAGCCGTCCACGTGCACTAACATGCAGCCGTCGGCGGCGCTTCGCGGTCGTACTGCCGCGAGCTTCGGTGACGCATGGCGAGAAAACAGGTTGCGGATGAAGGGTCCGGGATCTGCCGCAGCGGCGTGATCCTTCGAAAATCGCGACTGAACTCATAAGGAAAGGGAGATAAGGCATGCAACGGTTTGTTGTCCTGACAGTCCTCGGCGTCCTCGGCGCCATGGGCGGCGCGTTCGCCCAGGAACCGGAATACACGACCATCGAACTCGAAATCGACATCGACAGGCCCGCTGCGGAAGTGTGGGCCAGGGTCGGCGGCTATTGCGACATTGCGCAGTGGCTCAACGTCGATTGCGAGATCACGTCGGGCGACGGCGAGATGGGGACCGTGCGCGTACTCGCCGGCGGTCGGGTAGTGGAGATACTCGTCGCGCAGACGGACCTGTCGTACGGGTATACCCAGCCGGCAGTGGAAGGTCAATTCTACAACCTCTACCACGGCTTCATGGAAGCGCGGCCGTTGTCCGACACGAGTTCCAGGATGCTCTACACGCTCGTCTACGACATTTCCGACAAGGCCGACCAGGCGGAGAAGGACGCGGACATCGAGCGGCGGCGCGGGATGTTCGAGACGGCGTTGCAGAACATGAAGGCGCTGGCCGAATCGCAGTAGCAGACGGGCGAGCCTGCGCGGCCAGCGAGCCACAAGGGACGAACCCCACACGCACGAGAGCCCGTGTACGGCCTGCTCGCGTTTCCGGCTCAACGCCTGCCGAACTGCCGATGAGACGTTCCGGCCTGCTCGTCGCAATGCCCGCTTGCGGCGCAGGACCGTTGCGTCGCCGTACGGATTCGTCCGGATGAGCCGCACGATCGACGAAACCCACGACGCGTCGCGGCGAAGCTGGGTGGAGTCCGCCAATCGGCCGGGCTGCGACTTCCCCCTGCAGAACCTGCCGTTCGGGATATTTCGGCGGCAGGGCACGAACGAATCGCCGCACGGCGGCGTTGCCATTGGCGATCGAATCGTCGATGTCGCGGCATGCCGCAATGTGGGCTTGCTCAGCGGCGCGGCTGAGGCGGCCGCCGAAGCCTGTGCAGATCCCACTCTCAATCGCTTCATGGGGCTCGGCACTGACGCCTGGTCGGCGCTGCGCCGCGCCGTGTGGCGGCTGCTGCTCGACGGCGACGAGCGTATCCGCGCGCATGCCGACTGGGGGACGCGACTCGTCCCGGAGATGAATACCGCGGAACTCTTCCGGCCCGCCACGATCGGCGACTTCACGGACTTCTTCTCCTCCCTGCATCACGCCACCAACGCAGGACGCCTGTTTCGCCCGGATCAACCCGTGCTGCCGAACTACAAACATGTCCCGATCGCTTACCACGGCCGCGCCTCTTCGGTCGTCGTCAGCGGCACTTCGATCCGGCGGCCCGGCGGGCAAACGCTGGCGGCCGACGCCAGTCAGCCGACATTCGGGCCGACCCGGGCGCTCGACTACGAAGCGGAGCTCGGGTTCTTCGTGGGCCCCGGCAACGCACTCGGCGCGGCGCGGCGAATCACCGAAGCCGACGATGGCCTCTTCGGCATGTGCCTGCTCAACGACTGGTCGGCACGCGACATCCAGAAGTGGGAGGCACAACCGCTCGGGCCGTTTCTCGCCAAGAGCTTCGCGACTTCGATCTCGCCCTGGATCGTGACCTTCGAGGCGCTCGCTCCGTATCGCGTACCGGCGTGGGCAAGGCCCGACGGCGATCCGGCACCGCTGGCCTACCTCGATCATGGCCCCGCGATAGAGCGGGCCGGCGTTGACGTGCGCATCGACGCGTTCCTGTCGACGCCCGAGATGCGCGCGAACGGAATCGCGCCGGCGCGCCTGAGCCACGGCCGGTCCGCGGATCTCTACTGGACGCCGGGCCAGCTCCTGACCCACCACGCAAGCAACGGCTGCGACATGCGCCCGGGAGACCTGCTGGGCTCCGGAACGGTGTCCGGCCCGAAACGGGAAAACGAAGGTTGCCTGCTCGAGCTCACGCGCGGCGGCCGCGAACCGATCGCGCTGCCGGGCGGCGAAACGCGCCGCTTCCTCGCCGACGGCGACGAGGTGATCCTCGAAGGCCATTGCGAAGCGGAAGGGTTCGCCCGGATTGGCTTTGGCGCGTGCCGAGGACGTATCCTGCCCGCTCAAGGAAATAATTAAGGAGAAACCGTCATGCGCAAGCTCATCGTGTCACTCATCGTACTGGCGGCAATGAGCGCTCAGGCGCAAGACGACGGTTCGGACGCGCTGCTGCGCGGCCTGGCCGATGCCGCTCCGCCGCTTGCGATGGAGCGCGTCGTGGTCGAGATCACGCCGTCGCTCGAGATCGAGGAATTCGTGGGCGTCTCCGTCGACGAGAGCGGCAACGTCTACGTCTTTCAGCGCGGCGACGCGGCCGACCCGATCATCGTCGTGGACTCCAGCGGCAAGGTGCTGCGCTCTTTCGGAAGGGGCCTCTTCGCTCGACCGCACAGCGTCCGGGTCGATGCGGCCGGCAACGTCTGGGCCGTCGATTCGAACACCTCGAAGATCGTCAAGTTTTCGGCTGACGGCGAGGTGTTGCTCGAGATCGATGTCGGGGACGTGCCGGATCCTGATGCCGTGTCGTGCGCGGCAGCGGATGTCGCTTTCGGCGACGATGGGCTCGTCTATGTGGCCGACGGTTACTGCAACGCCCGCATCGTCGTGTATGACTCGAGCGGCGGGAAGGTCGGCGAGTGGGGACGCGCGGGCACCGGCCCGGGGGAGTTCAACCTGCCGCACGGGATTGCGGTGAGCCCGGAGGGCGATGTCTACGTGGCCGACCGCGAGAACGGCCGCGTGCAGTGGTTCACGAGCGAAGGCGAATACCTCGGCGAGTGGCAGTACGGCGGCCGCGTGTTGAGCGTGGCGTTCTCGCCGGACGGGGAGTTCTACGTGAGCGCGGAGCCCAAGGGTGCGCCACAGATGGTGGAGGCGATGGTACTCAAGATCGATCGGGCCGACGGCAGCGTCGTCGGAAGAATTGACGACTTCGGGCACGAGATCGCCGTAGGCGCCGACGGGTCCCTGTTGCCGGCCAGGATGTCAGCTCCGATCGTGGTCTATCGGCCCTGACCCGGCACGGGGCCGCCCGAGTACGTCCACTGCAGCGCGGTCCCGTCGCCCAGGACTTCATTGCCGAACCGGCGGATCTCGGCGGCCATCTCCGGCGTGACGCCGTCCTCGCGCGCCGAGCCTGCCTTGCCCTTGCGCACCATCGCGCCGGGATTCAGCAGCGGCTCGCCGCTTGCAAGGAATCCCTCAAACTTGCGGCCGTGCCGTTTCATCCACGGGAACGACGTGTAATCGAGTATGACGGGCCATTCGCTGTCCGCCGGCTCGTAGCCGAGGAATTCCGATACCCGGCGCACTGAGCCCGCGTGGTCGCGCTTCATGTCCGCAAAATGCATGAGCAGGACGTTGGGCTCGTGACGCAGCGGCCACCACGCTGCGACGAAACCGAACACCACGTCGCGGATCATCGGCTTGGCCATGTTCTCGAAGAACGTCGCCAAGTCGGGCGCCGCGACCATGGCCTTGTCGAGATTCCACAGTTCGAACCAGGCATCGGTGTGAGAGTTGATGAACGGGTGCATCGAAGCGAGTACTTCCTCGGGATTTCTCACCACGACAATGTAACTGACGTCGGTGCCGGAGCCTGCGGCATGAAACGGCAGCGGACCCGATGGCGAATGCGTCTTGAACGCGCGGCGCCGGTGATCGGGCATCGCGTCGATGACTGCGGCAAGCTCCACCGGCGTGACCCCCGGTTCCGGCACGAACTCCAGCCACGGCACTTCAGCGTAGATGGACTCGAACTCGGGATCCCCGCCGGTGCGCAACTGATGCACGATGTTCATCATCCACGTCGTGCCGCTCTTGACGGGCACGGACACGACGATGTCGCCGTCTCGCCAGGCGACAAGTTGCTGGATCTCGGGATTGACCCACGGAACGCCCGGCTCTTCCGGCGGGGCTGCCCGCCCGGCCGACAACGCGCTGTGCTCGTTCATGCGCGCGAAGCTACGCGCAGCTCAGGCGATGCGCAAGCGGACCAGGGCGGAATCAAGCCAGCGGAGACCGTTTTCGTCAGTTTCACCGGGACACCGTCAGGTCACGACGCGCGCTTCCGACCTGACGCGCCTGAACGTCGCGTACTCCCGCCAGAGAATCAGGCCACCGGCGGCAACGACGAGCGGCGCTCCGGCCCAGGTGGCGACGTGAGGTATCTCGCCGAACAGGAAAAATCCCATCGCAACCGCGATGAGCAAGTTGATGTAGTCGAGCGGCGCGACGAGCGAGGCCTCGGCATAGCGGTAGGAATGGGTCATCAGCAACTGCCCGACTACGCCGAAAACCCCGATGAGCCCGATCAGCAACCACTGCGCGGGAGTGGGGTTCGGCCAGCCCTGAAACAGCGCGCTGAGTGCGGACAGCACGGTCGACGTCAGGAAGAAGTAGAACGTGATGGTGACGACGTGCTCCTGCCCGCTCATGCGGCGCAGGAGCATCTGCGCGAAGGCGGCAAGCACGGCCGCCGCGAAACCGACACCGACGCCGATCACGGCGCCGCGCGCTCCTGTCAGTTCCGGTCCGATGATGATCAGCACACCGGTGAAGCCGACGCCGAGCGCAGTCCACCGGTAGCCATGGATGCGTTCACCGAGAAACAGCATCGCGAGCAGCGTCACGAACAGCGGAATCGTGAACGAGATCGCCGTCATCTGCGCAAGCGGGATCATGGTCAGAGCGACGAACCAGCAGAACATCGCGGTCGATCCGGCCACGGCCCGGTACGCATGCGCCTTCCAGTTGCTCGTCCTGAGCAGCGTCAGCCCTTCGCCGCAAAACGCGATGCCGACAACGACAAGTATCGAGATGACACCGCGGAAGAAGATCGTCTGGCCTGCCGGGATCGCCGACCCCAGGTACTTCACACAGGCGACCATCGCCGCCAGGCAAAGCACGGATGCCAGCCGCAACGCGATACCGAGGACCGGCCTGTGCGAACGAAATCGGTTCGGGGACACGGCCGGCATGATAGCGGACGCGCACTGTCAGCAACGCAATCTGCCCGGGCGACGGGCGCACGTCGTGACGTGACCGACGCCCGTCTGCCGCGTTCGCCCCCCCGACGGATCCGGCGAACGCGAGCAGCTCGCGGCGGCGGCTGCGCGGCGCGGGCGACTTGACGGCGCGATTCGACACCGAGAACATGCGCGGCAGGACGCCCCGTGCGCGCCGGGACGAAACCTGAGAGCCGCGAGTGGCTCACGGTGCTCGACGGGACGCTCCGCACGCGCCGGGACGAAACACGATCAGACACTGTAAGGAAGGACGGACATGCTATTTGTCGCACGATTTTCCGATAAACCGGGAGTGGCCGAGCGTCGCAACGAATTGATACAGGAACATTTCGCCTGGCTCAGGGGCAACGAGCAGGTGCTCGTTGCCGGCTCGATCCGCCACGAACTCGACGGCGAGTCCCTGGGCGGTCTCTGGCTCATCGAGGCCGAGAGCAAGGAAGACGCCGAAGCGGCTTTTCAGGACGACCCCTTCTTCGCAAACGGTTTGCGGTCGGGCTTTGAGCTGTACCACTTCGTCAAGGCCAACGCGGAACGCAAGATCCCGATCTAGCGGCTCGTGGCGAATGTCGCGCGAGCACCGTGACTGGCGAGGCGCCCGGCTGGCAAGGCGCGAGGAGTCGCGCTTTCCCCAGGCGCGGCCTTTGGCAGCTGCGGCCGGGTCTGCGTTGAACCGGCGGCGGAGTTAGAGCGACTCGAAATAGCTCAGCATGCGCTGGCGCGCGGCTTCGTCGGGCATCGCGCCGCGCGCCGCGCCGAGATTGTCGATGAGGTAGTCGAGCCTCGCGGTGCCCGGGATCGCCACGGTGACCGCCGGGTGCGACACCACCCACTTCAGGAAATACTGCGCCCAGGTCTCCATACCGAACTGCGCAGCCCAGTCCGGCAGCGCTCGCGAACCGACCCGCGCGAAAGTCCCTCCCCTGCTGAACGGCAGGTTTACGACGACGGCGAGACCGAGGTCTGCCGCGAGCGGCAGGATGCGTTCCTCGACGCCCCTGTTGTCTATCGCATAGTCGACCTGAATGGTGTCGAGTCCAGGTTCGCGCATCACGATCTCGAAGTCCGCATATTGCGGGTCGAATGAGGTTGTTATCCCGATGTGGCCCAGCCTGCCTTCGTCCTTCCACTCGCGCACAAGCGCAAGTTGCGTGCGCCAGTCGTTGAGGTTGTGGATTTGCATGAGATCGACGTACTCGGTGCCGAAGCGCGTCAACGACTGCTGCATCTGGGCGATTCCGGCATCACGGCCGGCCAGCCCGCGCAGCGAGATCTTCGTGGCGATAAAAAGCCGTTCGCGGTTGCCGAGTTCACGGATGATGTCTCCACAGACCTGTTCGGCCGTACCGTAGGATGGCGCGGTATCAATGACCGAACCGCCGAGCCGCGAGAACGTGTCGAGCACCTCGCGCAGCGGTCCACGTTCGGCGGCTTCGGTACCGACGTCATAGCGCCGTGCCGTACCGACACCGACGATCGGGACCTCGTAGCCCGTGGTCGGGATTGGACGCGAGATAAGCGCGTCTTGCTGGCCGAGAACCGCTCCGGGAATTGCGAGCGAAGCCGCAGCCCCGGCTCCGAGTTTCAGCAGCTCGCGCCTCGTCGTCGCCATTTGCCGTGCCCTTATCGTGTTTCCTGCAGGAAAATCTCGGCCAGCATACAGCGTGCACTGCCGCCCCCGCAGCGCTCGATCGTCGGCAACGGCGCAACGACGAATTCCGAGAACGTCTCGAGCCTGGCGCGCTGTTCGCGCGACAACGATGCGTGTGCCCGCGCCGAGGCCACGAGAAGACTGGCGCCGGCCGCCGTTCGAAGCTCGAGCATGTTGCCGGCAAAGTCGTGCATCTGCGCGACGGAGATCTCCACGACCTCGTGACCCGTATTTTCCAGACTCTTGCGCACCGTCTCGCGATCCGCGTCGTCTCCGATCGCCTCAAGGCAGACGACCGCGTATCTATCGCCGAGCATCATCAGGACATCGGTGTGATAGACGGGATGGCCCTCCCTGTCTGCAGCGCGAAAACACACCGTCGCATAGCCGAGTTCGCGGCCGAATGCGCGCACGGCCCGGCCTTCGGTTCGCCCCGAGAGGCATGCGTATGCGACTCGGTTGATTCGGTCGAGCACGAGGCTGCCCGTACCCTCCAGGACGCCCATTCCGGCCTCGGGCGCCGACCAGTCCACGATTCGTTGCAGGTCGAAACCATGCACGTCGCGCAGCGCCTCGAGAATGTCGTAACGGACCTCACGCTGCCTGCTCGCGGTGGCCATCCGGTGGACGATGGCCGTGCCGTCGCCGTGAAACGTCACCCAGTTGCCCGGGAAGACGGCGTCAGGGGTTCGCGGTTCGACCGTATCGTCGAATATGCAGACGCAGACGCCGCGCGCCCGGAGCTTGCGGGCGAAGACGTCGAACTCGTCGCGCGCTACCGCCTGCACCACATCGACGTCGAGAGCGCGATCATCGGACTGAAAGGCGTTCGTCGACGCGGTCTCGGCATTGAAACCGAAGCTCGCGGGACGAATCATGAGCACGGCTACCGACGCCTGCCTGCGGTCTGTCTTCCGTTCGGCGGCGATCGGACCGGGCCGCCTGGTTCGTGTGGGAGTTGCCGTCACCATCGTTCTACAGGGCAAGGGCCGGCTCGATTGCTTCCGTCCTGCGCAGCCGCTTGCCTTCTCTCGTGTCCTGCCTTGTTGGACAAGCCAATCGTCCGAATGCTCCCGCTGTGGTCTCAGGTCGCCTGGGTTCTTGCCACGACGTAGTCCCCGGCATCCCGGTACGATGCGTGGACGAGTTCGAGCAGCGCATCGGCGTCGACCTCGACGCCGGGGTGCAGCTTGACGTGGCGCATCCGCTTGCCGCTACCCTGCAACAGCCCCTGTGGATCCGGCAGAAACGCGCCCATGAATAACCCGACGTTCACATGCTTGGTGAACGCGCCCACATAGGCGAACGGCACGTCCTCGATGCAGGCGGTCGGGTAACCGTCGTGCAGCAGTTCAACGACATCCGTACCGCTGTTGCGGATGCGCGTGAACCACGCCAGCGCGATCGCGCCGAGCGGATCGCTGCGCTCGGCGAACCAGGTCGCGACGGCCGGATCGCGACGGACTGCGCCCTTGTAGGTCAATCGAATTTCCATTCCCACCTCTCCTCGCCCGGCATCGGCCATGCGGACTTCGTGTCGCCTGCGTACATCGCCGGACGCATTGGGCCGGAACGCAACGGTTGGCGCCTCCGATGGCGGACGCGACGATTCCGGGTCATGAACGGTCCAATACGAGTGCTCGCGGTTCCTGAAACGCTCGCGGTGACGCGATAATACGCCCGAGCCTGCCCGGGCGGCCACGAGGATGGACAGCTATGGACTTTCTGAGCGGACTACTGCTGGCGGCGGTCGTGCTGGTGATTCTCGGTCTCTTCATACGGGAACTCGTCGCAGACCGCCTCGCTACGGGATTCAAGTCCCGCCGGGAGCGGTCGGCAAAAGCCGTCAACGAGTACCTCGTAGGGACGACCGGAACGGTCGTCGACCACGTCGGCGACGAAAATGCCCCGCTCAAGGTCCGCATCGGCATCGAACGATGGAACGCGAGAACCGTGACCGACAGCGACAGTGCGCCTGAAGTCGGTACCGAGGTCGAGGTTGCGGCCGTCGACGGGCTCGTGCTGACGGTGGTTCCGCGTACTGTGGAATCGTCTTCCTGAGGCGTGCCCGGGCGAACCCGGCAGCGGCGCCGCAACGCCGCCGGCACGCGAAGCCGGCCGCGAAAGGGATTCGTCCACGCAACTGCGCTTGAAGCTCAGGCGCGTCGGTTCCAGAATAGCCGTCGAGGCCGGGAGTCTGCGCCGCGGGCGTTTTCACGGCGGCGACATCGAGTTTTCGCTTTCGCAAGTTCCTGCGGCGCGGGCGCCAAGGCCGTCATCGGTCCGACAAGGGGGATACCGCAATGGTGTACGCGCTGCTTGGCCAGGATTTCGTGCCGCCGGACATCAGGGCGAAGGTTACGGGAGAAGCAAGGTACTCGGAGGACTTTCGCGCCGACGGCATGGTGTTCTGCCGGTTGCTGCACAGCGAGTTGCCGCACGCGCGCGTGACCCGGATCGACGCATCGGAGGCGCTTGCGATGGACGGCGTCGTGGCCGTGCTCACCGCCGACGACCTGCCGGAGGTCTCACCGCCCAACCAGCCGTTGCTGACGAACGAACCGCTCTTCGTCGGCGAACCCATCCTCGCGGTCGCGGCGCTCAGCGAGACTCTGGCCCAGGACGCGATCGACAGGATCGTCGTGGACCTCGAACCCCTGCCGTTCAGCATCGATCCGCTCGACAGCCTATTCCCGGGCGGGCCGGACGCGCGCAGCGACGGCAACGTCGTCGCGGGCCGCCGCGAGGTCCGGACCATCAAGTGGACCGCCGCCGATTTCGCCGCCGTCGAGGAAGGCCAGTTGCCAACAGGCGAGCCCGCCGTCGAATGGTCCTTCGGCGATGTAGAAGGAAACATGGCCGCGGCCGCCTACGTGCTCGACGAGACCTTCGTGACCCAGAACCTCTCGCACAACTGTCTCGAACCGCGAACCTGCATGGCCTATTGGGAGAACGGCAAGTGCTACGTGCATGGCTCCACCCAGAGCCAGACTTCCGCCATGCCGGGTATCGCGCGCCTGGCCGGTATCGAGGTCGACGACCTCGTCTATATCGCCGAGTATTGCGGCGGCGGCTTCGGTTCGAAGGCCGGCGCCTATCCCCTCATGGGCGTCGCGATCCAGATGGCGAAGAAGGCGGGACGCCCGGTGATGCTCAGGATCAACCGCGCCGAAGAGGTGCTGCTCGGCTCGTCGCGGCCGGGATTTCAGGGCCGCATCAGGATGGGCTTCAGCGCCGACGGGCGTATCACCGCCACGGACCTCTACATCGTGCAGCAGAACGGGCCCTACGGCGGCGCCGGCGATTTCGGCTCCGCGGCAGGCGCCGTGACCCTGCTGTATCAGCCCGTTGCGATGCGCTATCGCGGAGTCGCGGTGAGCAGCAATACGCCGCCGACCGGCGCGCAGCGCGGCCCGGGACAGAACCAGATCGCGATGGCGGTCGAACCGCTGCTCGACAAGGCGGCGAAAGCGCTCGGCATCGATCCCGTGGAGCTCCGCCGCATCAACGCGGCCGACAACGACGGCAAGTACGACGGCTCGCAGGGGCCGGTCACGAGCGCCTATCAGCGCGAGATGCTCGACCGCGGCGCCGAAGCGTTCAACTGGGCCGAACGCCGCACCCGCAGCGGCCAGACCCGCGGATCCAAGGTCACCGGCATCGGCGTCGGTCAGGCCTTCCACTCGGCAGGCCGCAGCGGTTTCGACGGCCTCGTGCGGCTGACGCCCGACGGCAAGCTGCACATCCACTCCGGTGTCGGCAATCTCGGGACCTACTCCCATACGGCGACGTCGCGCGTCGCGGCTGAAATTCTCAAGTGCGACTGGGACAACTGCATCGTCGTGCGCGGCGACTCGCGGCTCAACCTGCCGTGGTCCTCGTCGCAGTCCGGCAGCAACACGTCGTTCACGATGACGCGGACCAACTATGTCGCCGCGATGGATGCGGTCGCGAAGCTCAAGGAAATCGCGGCCATGGATCTCGGCGGTACACCGGACGAATACGACATCGGCGACGAGACAGTGTTCTCGACGGCCGATCCCGAAGTCAGGATGACCTACGCCGCCGCCGCGCAACGCGCCATCGAGCTTGGCGGCCGGTACTGCGGCCATGAGATGCCCGAGGACCTCAACGGGATCACGAAGTCGGCCGTCGCGGCGCTCGCGGGCACGGGTCTCATCGGCGTTGCCCGAGACAATCTCGAGCACAGTGCCATGGTCCCGGCGATCGCGGCAGGTTTCATCGAGATTGAACTCGATCTTGAGACCGGCAAGTGCGAGATCATCGATTATCTCGGCGTCGCAGATTGCGGCACCGTGCTGCATCCGCAGGGTCTCGCGACCCAGAACAAGGGCGGTGCGGTCACGGGCTTCGGGCTCGCACTGAGCGAGCGGCACATCTTCGACCCGCAGAACGGCTTGCCGGGCAATACGACAATGTATGAGTCGAAGCTTCCGACCTATCTCGACACGCCGAGCACGATGCAGTCCCTGGCCGTGGAAATTCCTGACGGCCAGAATCCGGTCGGCGCCAAGGGCATCGGCGAGCCCGTGCAGGGCTGCGCGGCCGCCGCGGTACTATGCGCGATCTCGGATGCACTCGGCGGGCACTACTTCAACCGCGCACCGGTGCTCGCCGACATGATCGTCAACGTCGCAGCGGGCCGCGACCAGTCGCACGGGCCGCTGCAGGTCAATACGGCCTGACGCCGCAAGTTTCCAGCCAGTTGATTCGCCAACAACCAGGACATCAATCCCAGGAGGTACACCAGTGGGCAAGCCGAAAACGCTTTTTGCGCAAACGTTGCTGATATTGCTCGCAGCGACCGGGACCGCGCAGGCGCAGTCAGGCATGAGCGAAGGCCCTGCCAGCACGGCATTCTGGGACACGCTCCCGACAGCCGCTGCGGAAGGCTCGCAGCGCGGCGACATCTACTGGATACGAGAGCGCGCCGATGCACCCGCGAACGGGCGCGGCTGGAACGTCATCTACGTCAGCGAGGGCGCTTCCGGCGGGCTTCAGTACGTCTCGGGCGAAATCTACATACCGCGAATGCCTTCGCAGGCGGAACGGCCAATGATCATCTGGGCGACCGGCACGGCCGGTTTCCAGGACTCCTGCGCACCGTCGCGCAACGGACTGTACCGGCTCGACGGCCGGACCACGAGAATACCCGGCATCGAGCGCCTGCTGGCACTGGGATACGTTGTCGTTGCGAGCGACTACCAGGGTTCCGGGACGCCCGGTCCGACCGAGTATCTTCAGGGCGCACCGCAGGCCATGGCGTCGTTCGACGTGGCGCGGGCGGCCCGCAACTTCCCCGGCGCGAATGCCGGCACGGATATCGGGATCTATGGCTTTTCGCAAGGCGGCCAGACGGCGCTCTGGGCGGCTCATATCGCAGGGGACTATGCGCCGGAGTTCAATGTCGCCGGGATCGCGCCCATCGCACCGGCATCGCGGCATTTGTATCTGTCCTTCTACGATCTCGACATTCCGGCAAACTCGGGCTATTTCATCTCACGCATGGCCGGACTGCAGGTGGGATATCCGGAGCTGAGTCTCAGGGACATCCTCACCGAAGCCGGCCTTGAGTTACTGACCGCACAATCCTGGGGTTGTTATGAGATCTTCGGAGCCGGCGCCGCGCTGACGGAGCCTTACGCGAAGCCCGAGGCGCTCGAACCCGGCACTCCGTGGCGCGAACGCCTGGAAGAGAACGACGAATTTCTTCCGATTCCGGGCGACATACCCGTGTACATGATTCAGGGCGACCTCGATATCGACGTGCCCGTCGAACTGACGCGCGAAGTCAACGCCGACCTTTGTGAACAGGGCAATCAACTGGAATACGTCGAACTGACCGGGGTGGATCACCTGCAGGCGGTCGCTCCATCCGCTATTCTCGTGCCGGCCTGGTTCGATGCCCGTTTCGGCGGCGAGCCGGCGCAAAACGATTGCAGCTCCTGATCCTGATTCCCGCCACCCATGCCATCATCACAGCAGTGAGCACGCCATGCGCAAGAAGTTACTCCTCCTTTTCCTGACCCTCTGCCCTCTCGCCACCGCGCTGGGGCAGCAACAGCCCGACGTGTTGTTCATCAACATTGACGACATGAACGACTGGGTCGGCGTGCTGGGCGGCCACCCGCAGACCAGGACTCCGAACATCGACGCGCTTGCGGCCCGCGGCATGCTGTTCACGAACGCGCACACCCCGGGCGCCGCCTGTCTGCCGGCGAGAACGGCCATCCTGACCGGCGTCACGCCCTTCAACAGCGGCGTTTACAACCAGCGCGGCGACTGGCGCGAGAACCCGAGACTCGCCGAGAACAGCACGCTGCCGCGCTATTTCAGGGACAACGGCTATCGAACGCTCGGCGCCGGCAAGCTGTTTCATGCCCACACTTACAGCCTGGGGGGCTACACGGGCCAGCAGGACTTCACCGCGTGGGATGCCTATTTCCCTTCGCTGGAACGGCATTTGCCCGATGAAGTTTTCCCGGCGCCCGGACAGACCGAAGGCGATGCACACGGCAACGGCATCGAGACCGGCTTCTTCGATTTCTTTCCGAATGTGACCACCGACGACGCCATGGGCGACGGCCAGGTCGTGAACTGGGTGATTCAGCAGCTTGAGGCGGCGCACACGGGACCGCAATTCGTCTCGGCCGGCATATATCGCCCCCATTTGCCCTGGTACGTCCCGCAGAAGTACTTCGACATGCATCCTGTCGAAGACATCGTGCTGCCGGATTATCTCGAGACCGACCTCGATGACGTGCCGCCGGCCTGGAGCGAATTGATCGGCATCGAGCCGAATCTCGACACGACGACGCACGGATGGGTCCTCGAGCGCGGAACGCGCAAGTGGCAGGAAGCCGTACAAGGCTATCTGGCGTCAATCAGTTTCGCCGATGCGATGGTCGGCAGGCTTGTGGACGCCCTGGACGCGAGCGGTCAAGCCGACAATACCATCATCGTCCTGTGGGCCGATCACGGTTTTCACCTCGGCGAAAAGGACAACTGGGGGAAGATGACGTTATGGGATGAGACGACCAGGGTCCCGTTCATCATCGTAGCGCCGGGTGTAACGACACCCGGGTCGCGCTCCGACGAAGTCGTGTCCACGCAGAGCATCTATCCGACGCTCGTGGAACTTGCGGGGCTCGAACGCCCGGACTTCGTTGATGGAACGAGCCTGGTGCCGCTGCTCGGCAGCCCGTCAATGAGCTGGGACGACGTCGCGATCACGACTTACGGCGAATACGGCAACTGGACCGTACGCGACGACCATCACCGCTACATCGTCTACGCGGACGGTTCCGAAGAACTCTACGACCTTGCGGCCGATCCCAACGAATGGACGAATCTCATCCGCGACCGGGAATACCGCGAGCTGAAGGAAGAACTGGCCGCGCACATCCCGCCCGCCGATACGCACGCCCCGTACGTGGGTGGAGAAGACGAATTGCAGCAGGACGCCGGCGATCCTTCCGGCGCCGGGGAGTCTCCCGCCGACAATTCAGAGGAGCCCCCAGCCGACACCGAAAACTAGGCGGTGCAGGCCGGGCATGGGAAAACGAACGAGCCTCTGCGACGAATCGCAGAGGCTCGTTTGATTTGGCTGACGCGAAGCGTTCTTACATCGAAAAGAGCGTGTCTTCCTGCACGATGCCCATGCGGCTGCCGCTGGGATCGGTCGCGAAGAACATCGTCTCGCCCCACGGCATCGTCGCGTTCTCCGTCAGGCAGGTGCCGCCGTTTTCCTCGACCTTCGCGCGCATGGCGTCGAGATCGGGCGTGGTCAGATAGAAGTACTGGTTCTGGTCAAACGACCAGGTCCCGCTATCCGGCGGCTGGTAGAAGGCGAGTATGAATTCGCCGAGATCGTAATATTGCCGATCCGGCAAAATGCGCTTGCCCGGATTGTCGAGCAACGCACTATAGAATTTTTCGGCGGCATCGATATCGCTGACCGGAACGGCCACACGATGCACTCGTGGATTTGCCATGCTGTTCTCCTTGCTTGAAATGCTGATTCAGGACGAGATTTCTTCTTTCGAGCGTCATTGCGCGAACACCGCGGCGACAAATTCCTGCCCATCGCAAACCAGCGACAATGACTTCTCGCGGAGGGAGGCCGGAATCTCGGCGTTGTTCGGGTTGACGCGGATCATTTTAGCATCGGCATGACGGCTCGTGATCTGTTCCACGGGCCAGCGGATGACTCCCGGTGTGTTGAAGCCCGCGCCGATCTCGATTGTCAGCAGTTTGCGCTGCGCCGCCACATCGAGCCAGTTGATCAGGCGTTGCCTCTGCTGAAGATAGGGCGTCTCGAGAAACCAGTGCGCGGCGCGAACGTTCATGAACATCGGTCCGCTGCAAATCGGACAGCTCGGCACGAGCGACTCGTCCCTTAGCTGCCAGGTCGCAGGGTCCGTTCGTTCTCGGATCTGCTCAAGGTACTTTCTCGTATTCCACGTGGCCTCGCTGCAGGGTCCGACGCACTGCATGCGCGCGTAGTCGCCTTGCGGAGTGTAGATCCGGCCCGGGTCGAATCCATGCCTTTCGTAGAGTGCGTCGACGTTCGAGGTAAAGATGAAGTGATCCCGTTCGGCAAGCGCCTCGACCTGCAGGCGATAGGCCGGGTGGTCGATCCTGCCGAAGCGCACCAGTTCAAGCTGGTGCGACAGATAGCCCCACTGCAGCAGCGGCGGCAAACCCATGCCGCCGAGAATCTCAGCGCAAGTGGAGATGCCGTACTGCAGCATCGGGGTGAAATTCTCGGCAAACCAGCGCGCATCCCCATAGTCGATTCCCGCGGCCGCCGACATGCCCGCACCGGATGCGAGCAGCACGCTCTCGGCTTCATCGAGCCACTGGCGAGCGATTTCAAACTGCGGCTGGAGGCCCTTCATCGAGGATCGGCACCTATTGAGGAGTCGCCCCCAAGTTTTCAGTCTGGACGAAAATCATGAGCTGCGTTGACAAGCAGTCAGTATGTCCGGAGGAGCCGTCTGTAGATGGCGAGATCGTCGTCCCGAAAAACGTTGAATATCACGGTGGCAACCGGACTCTCGGGATTGTCGCACCGCCACGCGTCGACGGTCCGTACGGCGACGTCGGCAGCCTCCTCCTGCGGGTAAGCGAATACGCCCGTGCTGATGCAGCAAAACGCAACCGAGCGGATGCCGCCCCAGCGCGAACAGGCGTCGAGAATACTCCGGTAGCAGTCTGCGAGTTGGGTCTGCTGGCGTTGGGTCGGCCGACTGCCCGCGACGATCGGTCCGACGGTATGGGCGACGAACCGGCTCGGCAAGTGGTACGCGCGCGTGAGTTTGGCCTGCCCGGTTTCCTCGGGATGCCCCTGCAGACGCATGATTGTCGCGCAGTCATCGCGCAGTCGGGGGCCGGCACAGGAGTGGATCACATTGTCGATACAGGCGTGAAACGGTTGAAAGCACCCGAGCAACGCGTTGTTAGCCGCATTCGTGATGGCATCCGCAGCAAGCAGGCTGATGTCGCCCTGCCAGAGCACGGTGCGGTCCGCGAAGGGGTACCGGCAGGCGTCGAACTGCTCGGCCAGCGTCGGGAGTTCGGCGGGATCCACATGGGTGCGTTCGAGCCTCTCGAAATGAAACAACCGGTCGAGCTTGCTCCATGCGGCATCCGCAAGCGGTTCGGGCGGACGAATCGTCAGCAGCGCCTTGAGCAGGCGGCGCCGTTCACTTGTACTTGACGGTTGCGGGACCTTGCGGCCGGCTTCGGCGCTGAAGTCTACGAGCAGTTCGGTAAGCAGGGCACGGTAGCCCTCGCGATCGATCGGCGGGTCGCCGCGGAAGGACTTCCCGAGGGCAATGGCCGAGTGGTAGTCGTCAAGTGCAAGCATCGTCAGTTCCCACACTCCGGGAAGTTGATTCCAACCTCACCGCGTGGTTGGTGATCTCTCCCTCTTCGTGTGTCGCGTAACCGCGCCCCGTATCGACAGTCCGAGTCATGTTCTCACGTTGCCGCGACGGGCAGGAATTGACCCGGGCAGATCCAGGACGAATCCGCTCGGCTGCACGCTTGACCGGGACAACTCCGCGAATCACGTGTCAGATCGCGATACCTCGAGAGCGTGGCCTATTCGATGGTCCGGTCGTCACAGTCATACGGCACGTACGGGACATCGCCGGGCTTGAGAACGTCGCCGCCGGTGAACTGACCGACAAAATACTCCGGATCCTCCGCCAGGTATTCGCGCGTCAGGGTCATCGCTTCGGGATCCAGCGTGAACCGCTCGACGACATGAAAGCCTTCGCCGTACATGAGGTCCGACGTTCGGGCGATTCGTCCCGGTGTGAACCCGACGGTATCGACGACAAGTACATCGCCGTCCCAGCGGCCGATCGAGTGGCCCGCGAAACTCGGCTCGATGTCCGCCGGATGCTCGTCCAGGTTCAGGTAAACCGTCCGTTCGATGTCCATGAAGCCGTAGCTGATCCGAATTTCATCGTCGGTCTGGACGAATCGGTTCACGTGACCTTCAAAGCTGAGGTCGAAAAGAATATTGTCCGGCCGGCAGCTCAACATACGCTCCGTGAGCGTCGTGTCGTCGTATTCCACCGACATTCTGCGACCGAACTCCGTCGGCGTGACGGGATCGGGAAAGCCGATGAATCCCTGGCGCGCGACCGGACCCTCGACGAGCGACTCCGGTGTGCCGCGCGAACCCGGGAATGGTCTTGCGCCCGGCGGGAGTTCGCCGGGCGCAAGACCCTGAACGATGTCCAGCGGCAACAGCGCACCGGACTTACCGGTCGGATCGGTCATCACGACCTGCTCGGCCGCCCAGTCGCCGTTGAGGTTCGGCACGCCGCTCGGCAACCGCACGGCGCGCGGAGCCGCCGCCAGCGGTTCTCCCTGGCTGATCTGCCCGTAGCGTGCGAGTTGCGTGCCGTCTTCGAGCGTGGCCGTGTTGAGATAGCAGGTATTCGGGACCGAACGCTCGGGCGAGGCGCTGATATGTACGCGGGTACCGATCGGGAACAAATCGGCTGACCAGCCGGAGCGCCTGAGCACGGTCGCCGCACGCATCTCGCAGCGCCACTCGGTGACCGTGCCGTCCTCGTTCGTGACGTCGAAGTAGAGCCAGGAGTGCGGGTTGATCAGTGCGACATCGGTGATGATGCCCGTCAGGTCGACATCCTTGTTGTGATCGAAGTTGGCGATACCGTGATGGGCCGCTGCGGCGACCGGAACGATCATCGCGCCGAGCAATACGTGGAATGGCGAACGCATCTGCCGTCCTCCCCGGTTCAGTCCTTGCGCCTGAAAAAGTATATCGCTGCTCCCGCCACGAGTGCGATGAAGCCGGCGACGAGATTCTCCACGGTCGCGCTCGCCAGAAAAGCGATACAGACGATGAGTGCGAGTACGGGGATCGTCGCACCGCCCGGCAAAACCACGGTGGTTTCGTTGGTCACCAGCTTGCGACGCAGGACGGGTACTGCCGCCGCGGTTCCGATGTAGGTGGCAAGGCGCGCAATGATCGACAGCATCGCAAGCTGCACGAAAGAGCCCGACAGCGCCAGCGCACCCGTGATCACGGCCTGCGCGACGATCGACCAGTGCGGCGTGCGAAAACGGGGATGAACCTGTGCGAGAAACGCGGGACCGAACCTGCTCGCCGCCATCGCGAACAGATAACGGGGACCGACCAGCATCGTGTTGCCGATATTTCCGCCGATCGAGACGACCGCCCCGAGCGTCAGAAAAACGCCAGCCCAGACGCCGACGATCAACGCGCCCGAATCGGCGAGAGGCGCGCCGTCGACGCGTGCCGCAAGATCCGGCAGCGTGCCGAGGGCGACAAGCTGGACGAGCGTGTAGAGGAGCGTGATGACGACGATCGACACGATCAGGGCGAATGGGACATCCCGCTGCGGGTTTTTGAACTCGCCCGCGGCAGCGGCAGTGTTTTCGAATCCTGCGTAGGCAAACAGCAGCAGGCTCGCCGCCGCGCCCAGGCCGGCCGGATCGAATGCCGGCATCGGAAATACCAGCGAGCCATCGAGAGCCGGTATGCCGACGACGATCAGGAACAACAGCGGCAGCAGCTTCACAGCGGTAAAGACGACTTCCAGTCGAGCCGCGTGCCTGACGCCGATGACGTTTATGACCGTCAGCACGATGAGCGGTACCGTGATCACGGCGACGCGCGCGAATCCTTCCCCGGCTCCCGGCGCCACGAAGGTCAACGCCTGCGCAAGACCATTCCAGAGCGCAGCCCCGCCCGCGATGCGGGCCAGCCAGGTCATCCAGCCGACCTGAAACCCCACGAATTCGCCAAAGGCCGCGCGGGTGTAGATATAACCACCGCCGGGTTCGTCGAAACGACTCCCGGCTTCGGCAAAGCAGAGCGTCAGGAGCAACACGGCGAAGCCCGCGAGCGGCACGGCCCAGAGACTCGCCGAACCCATCAAGGCCGCGGCCGCAGCCGGGACCAGGTAGACCCCGCTGCCGACAACGGCGTTGATGGAGATTCCGATGACCTGCCAGCGCGAGACCGCGCGTTCGAGACCTGGCGGCGTCCTCAACTAGAGGTACCGGGAATCAGCCACATGGAGAGCCGGTGCCCGGCGCAAGGCCGAACACCGGCAAACCGGGAGGTCGATACGTTTGTTCAGTCAATCGCGAAGCAATAGAAACGGCCGCCGCCACCGGTGTCGACGAGCGACTGCTGGCTGCATCCGGCCGACGGATGTGCGGCGCTCCACGGCGACCTGCCGGGCTGCAGCGTCAGGCGGTCACCGTGCCCGACCATCGCACTGCCCTCGTCATCGGACGTCCAGTTGCTGCAGGTCCTGTCTTCACCGGCCGGAAAAGCCGTGCCATCAGCCTGGGTTCCGGTCAGGATATCGTGTTCCACGGCGTACTGCAGTTCGATCGGCAGCGGGTTGCCGTCCTCGCCCAGACCCACGTAGGGGACCGGTGCGCCATGCTCGTCAAGCCCAGTCGACAAGCTGAGTTGATTCTCTTCTTCGTCGTGCAGCTCATCGAGGTTGCCCGCGATCATTTCGCCGTTGGCGTTGTACCAGGGTCCCGTGCCGACTCGATCCCGTGCGTCGACGGCATCCGGTCCCTGTGTGCTCAGATAGGCCCGCCAGGCCTTGTCGCCGGCTCCGGCAACCGCAGCGAGCGCCTGACAACGCGCATCGGCGCCAGCGAGCCCGCCCAGGTTTGCGCCATGTCCGGAACCGGCACTGGTCACGAAAAAGCTCATGTCCTGGGCCATGGCTATTGAACCGGCCAAGAAAACAGTTGCAAAAAGGGCAGACTTCAAGGGGAATACTTTCATTGCTCACTCCAAAACAGTAGGTACACGCCCGACTTGCCCGAAGTCCCGCAACGGTAGGGAACCCATCGGCAGACAGACAGGGTTGCGCAGCGGGATTCTATCGAGTGTGCGGCAAAGCGGTCTACCGGGCGACTGACAACTCTAAACGATCCCGTATTTGCCGGGGTCCTTGTATATCAACGTAATGGGCCGTTGAAGGCTGCGTTCGCAACGTCAGCCACAACTTGATCAACGATCAGGAGGAACTCCCCTGCGAAGCTTGTTGGCGTCTACGGTTTTCATCGCGCTGGCTATCGCTGGCGGCGAAGAACTCGGCGCCATCGGTACCGTCAATTACCGCGAGAACCCGGACTGGCAGCTTGAGGTTCTTGCATGGACAAACGAAGTCGGCGTCGATCATGTCCCTGAAATCGGCGGCGCGGCCACTCAGGACAAGGCCTTCGAGCCACTTGCTTACCGCGGCGACCTGGTGGTGGCCGGTATCCTGACGGGCGAGGCTCCCGCCATCGACCCGAGGATGCTGGCAGGCAAGGGAGCAACGGCAACCGGTGTTCTCGTCGGTTCACGCGCTGACTTCGCGGCGCTGCCAGACTTCATGACGGAACGTCGGATACATCCGGTCATCGACCGCACGTTTCCGTTCGAGCAGCTTCCGGAAGCCTACGCCTTCATGCAGAATGGCAGCTACATGGGCAAGATCGTCATTACACCTTGACGCCTTCGTGTGTATCTTTCTACCTGATGTACTCCCGAACAGACAAGCAATGGTCTGCGCCGTGAACTCGTCGCCCGCCGCACCATCAGCGACGCGGATGTTGCGGCAGCGATCGCTGTTGAATCGGTTCCGGCATCGGCACAGCGTGCTCGCGTGCGGGTAGGCCGCAACGGAAGGGAGCAATCGCGCATGCGGCACCGCAACGTCGCGGCCCTCGCTGTCCTTCTTCTCGCCGCCTGCGCCCCGGTTTCCGACGACACAGGGATGCCGGCAACATTCTCGGGCGACGGGGCGGCGCTCATCCGCAATTGGGCTGAAGGCGGATACGCGTTCGGGGTCTTCGTGCCGAGCGCGCAGCCGATGGTTGACGGGACAGGGAATCGGCGACCGGGAGTGTACACGGTTGAAGCAGCCGCCGAACTCGGCCGGAACGAGCTGCTCGACTTCCTCTTTCTGAGACTCGATGGAGCCTACGACGTGGTTGCCGTGGACACGATCGTGGAGGGACTGTCGACAATTGATCGAGCAAACCGGCCGGTGCTTCTCGTGGGGATCGATCGGGAAAGCGAGGCGCTCACGAGGCAGCGCGTCGAGGAGGTGCTTGTGCACGGCGCCGACGGTGTAATCGTCCCGCACATTCGTTCCCCGGAGGACGCGGCCCTGGCAGTCAGCTTCTTCGCGGACATCGGTGCCGACGTGTGGAGCCCCGACAATCCGGACGGGAAGATCATCGCGATGCTCATGATCGAAGACGGCGACGCGCTTGCGGCCGCCGAGAATATCGCCGCCACGGACGGCTACAGCGTGCTGGCTTGCGGCGTCGGGAGCCTCGCGGGAGATCTGGGAGATTCGGAGGCCGCTGAGGTGGCGTGCACCGCGGTCAAGGGCCACGCGGACCGACTGGGCCTGCCGAGCATGATGACTGCATTCGACCGGGAGATGCTCATGCAGCGGATCGATCAGGGCTACAGGTGGATACTGATGCTGATGAACGACGAGACCTCGGATCTCGTAAGGACGGGCCGCTCCGCGGCGGAGCGCCAGACTGATTGAACCCGTCTACCTGGCTCAGTCGTCAAAACGCGTGGCGTCCCTGGTAGTGGCGTGCGAACCTTCGAACGTAGTCCCGTCAGCGGCCATTCATCTCGCTCGCACGTGCGCCAAACCCGCACAACACCTTGACACGCGGGAACCGATGAAAGAAAGTGAGCAGCCTCATTTCTTCGGCTGCGATACGCCCCGACTCAGGCCGCTCCAGGATTCTGGCTCGACACGGCGCGTTTCGGTCCGGCTTCGCGTGCGCGACCACGAAATGAGGAGTGGCGATTACATATACGAAGCCAATGGAGTCATTCACGAGGAGACGACGGCGGTAGAGGACACGGTTCACTTGAACATCGCCGATGGCCCCGAAATATTTTTCGACGACAAGGGTCTCAAGGTCTATTTCGGATGGGAACAGGTGGAAGCACTCAAGCAGGCAGCGGCTGAACGAGCGAACTGATCTGCGCTGCTGGACACGGGAGAACAGTCATGAAAGTACCGGGAAAAAATTTGTTGATGGCCGTTGGTATGGCGCTGGCGTTCGCGGCGTTTGCCGAGGCGCGCGCGCAATCGTCGGAAACCATTCGTCAGTGGCAATTCGAGGCGAGCGGTGACGGTTACGAGCTCGTGATGCACGAAGTGCCGCGTCCCATCGCGGGACCCGGCGAAGTGCTGGTCAGGGTCCACGCAACATCGCTGAATCGCCGCGACTGGTTCATGCTCAACGAGACGATCGGCGAACGCGGATTCGATTACACGGGCAATGTTCCGCTTTCCGACGGTGCCGGAGAAGTGATCGCCGTGGGAGAGGGCGTGACGGAGTTGCAGATCGGTGACCGCGTATCCAGCACGTTCTTTACCAACTGGATAGACGGTAAACGCACGGATGCAGTCCGCTCATCGGCGCGTGGCGCAGGCCCGGGTACCGGAGGCATGCTGTCGGAGGTCATCGTCACGACTCCGCAAGGCCTCGTCCCGATACCGGATCACTTGAGCTACGAGGAGGCCGCAACGCTCGCTTGCGCAGGGGTCACAGCATGGAACGGGCTCTTCACGCAAGGCGGTCTTCAGCCCGACGAATACGTGCTGCTCGAGGGCACCGGCGGCGTGTCGAGCTTCGGCCTTGTGTTCGCGACAGCCGCGGGGGCAAAACCCATCATCACGAGTTCGAGCAACGAGAAGCTCGCGCGCGCACGCGAACTCGGCGCCGTCGGCACGGTGAATTACCGAGAGAACGAGGACTGGCAGGTGCAGGTTCGGGCGCTGACGGACGGTGCCGGCGTCGACCATGTGCTCGAAATCGGCGGACGCGACACGCTGAGCAAGGCGCTGGAGGCGCTTGCTTTCGAAGGCCATGTCGCCTTGATCGGCGGCCTTACCGGCGGCGCGCCGCCCATCCCGGTCGGCGCGCTCATGGGCGTCGGAGGCATGGCATCGGGCATCTACGTCGGATCGCGTGCCGACTTCCTGGCGATGAATGCCTTCATGGAAGAACATCAGATCCACCCGGTCGTCGACCGCGTGTTCGATTTCGAGCAGGCGCAGGAAGCCTACGACTTCATGGGCAACGGCAGCTTCATGGGCAAGATCGTCATCAGCCACTGAACGGCACCGGAATCGGGACGCCACCAACAGCGAGAACGATGAAGGCAGTAGGCTACAGCTCCCCCGGTCCCATCGACCGGGCGGACTCATTGCAGGACGTTATCCTTGAAACGCCGAGAGCCGAAGGCCGTGATCTGCTTGTGAAGGTCATGGCCGTTTCGGTCAACCCCGCGGATGCCAAGGTACGGACACGCATGGGACCTGACGGGGGCGATTGGCGTGTCCTTGGGTTCGATGCCTCCGGGATCGTCGAGGCCGCCGGGGGGGACGTGCTCCATTTTGCACCGGGCGACGCTGTCTATTACGCGGGTTCCGTTGCACGACCCGGTACCAATAGCGAGTTTCACCTTGTCGATGAACGAATCGTTGGCCGCAAGCCCGCTAGCCTGACCTACGCGGAAGCCGCCGCACTTCCACTGACGGCGATCACAGCCTGGGAAATGCTTTTTGATCGGCTCGATGTACGGCACCCGCCCCCGGTGGGTGGAAACGCGATTCTGATCATCGGCGGTGCCGGCGGCGTCGGTTCGATCACCATTCAACTCCTGCGCGCGTTGACCGATCTGACCGTGATCGCCACGGCATCGCGTCCCGAGACGCGAGACTGGGCGCGCGAGTGCGGAGCCCACCACGTGATCGACCACCGTGAACCTTTGGCGCTCCAGGTTGCGCAACTCGGCGTCGGCGCGCCCGGTTTCGTGTTTTCGACCACTCAGACACACCAGCATCTCGCTGATGTCGTCGAACTCATTGCGCCTCAGGGGCGTTTCGGCTTGATCGATGATCCACCGGAGTTCAACATCATGCCGTTCAAGCAAAAGTCCGTGTCGCTTCATTGGGAATTCATGTTCACCCGCTCGCTCTTTGGCACTTCGGATATGGCCGAGCAAAGCAAGCTGCTAAACGAAGTTGCGCAACTGGTCAATGCCGGCCGAATCCGAAGTACCCTGACCGAAGTTGCCGGCAAGATTGACGCCGCCACGCTGCGCGCCGCACACGCCCAAATCGAAAGCGGCACTACGCGTGGCAAGATCGTGCTTGAAGGATTCTGATACCACGAGGAACTTGTGTCCGTCACGAACATGGCCTCTGCAGAAGGTACCGGCATGTCAGCGAATCCAGCGGCACTTCACGGCGTCGGCTCGCGATGTCTGGAGGGAGCCAAGTTGTTCAGCCAACCTTCCGCCGCCAGTCGACGCGGTCCCGGATAGCGTCCAGGAGACGCTCGTCATGCGCGTGTGGTCCGTAGAAGGTAACCGCCAACGGCTCGACGGTGGCGCGATGTTCGGCAACGCGCCGCGCGCACTCTGGGCGCGGTGGGTCGAACCCGACGAGAGCAACCTCGTCGAGCTTTCCTGCCGCGCGATGCTCGTCGATGACATCGACGGCAAGCGTGTTTTGTTCGAGGCGGGAATCGGCGCTTTCTTCGAGCCGAAGCTCAAGACACGCTACGGCGTGATGGAATCGGAGCACGTTCTGCTCGAATCGCTCGAGCAATGCGGGACGTCGCACGACGAGATCGATGTCGTCGTGTTGAGCCATCTGCACTTCGATCATGCCGGCGGCCTGTTGTCGGCCTACGAAGAGGGCCAACCGAGCGACCTGCTGTTTCCGAATGCACGCTACATGGTGAGCCGGCGCGGCTGGGAACGCGCGCTCGACCCGCACCCGCGCGACCGCGCGTCGTTCATTCCCGAACTCAACTGCCTGCTCGCCGAGAGCGGCCGCCTGGAACTCGTCGAGGACGAGCGCATGGCGATTCTCGGGGATGCCGTTCGCTTCAGCTACACCGAAGGGCACACGCCCGGCCTCATGCACGCGGAGGTCGGCGGCGAGGGAGGCATCGTGTTCTGCTCGGACCTGATCCCCGGCCGCCCCTGGGTCCACCTGCCCGTGACCATGGGCTACGATCGGTATCCGGAGCAGCTCATCGACGAGAAGCGGCTGTTTCTCGAGGACAAGGTCGCTCGCGGAGTGCGCCTGTTCTTTACCCACGACCTGGGCTGCGCGCTGGCAAGACCCGTGCTGGACGAGCGTGGACGCTTCGGCGTCACCAATGAACGACGCGACGTGGAGGCGCTCGTCGTCTGAGGCCGAACACCGCCCGCTACTCATGGGCAGCGCGGCCCCATATACTTGGGGTCCCCACCGAGACCGTCACGACGCGCCCGTAGCTCAGCTGGATAGAGTACCTGGCTTCGAACCAGGTGGTCGGGAGTTCGAATCTCTCCGGGCGCGCCAGACTCTCAAAAAAGGAATACGCCGCCCTTCAAGCGGCTTCATGCGATCGAATTGCGCTTGATCCATTGTCGGGCAATGATGATGCGCTGAATCTCGTTGGTGCCCTCGCCAATAATGGTCAGCGGTGCATCGCGGTAAAACCGCTCGATATCGTATTCCTTCGAATAGCCGTAAGCGCCGTGAATACGCAGTGACTCACTGCTGTTCTCGAATGCGGCCTCCGAAGCGAAGTACTTTGCCATGCCGGCCTCGAGATCGCAGCGATCGCCGCGATCGAATGCGGCCGCGGCGTCGAGCGTCAGCAATCGGGCCGCGTGCGCTCTGGTGGCCATATCCGCGAGTTTGAGCTGAATGGCCTGGTGCTCGCAGATCGGTTTGCCGAAGGTCCGGCGTGTCTGAGCATAATCGGTCGCCAGTTGCAGTGCGCCTTCCGCCATACCGGCTCCGCGCGCTGCGACATTGATGCGGCCGAGCTCCAGACCGCCCGTAACCTGGTAAAAACCCTGCCCCTCGACACCACCGATGAGACATTCGGCCGGTACGCGATAGTTGTCAAATACGAGCTCTGCCGAATCGATGCACTTGTAGCCGAGCTTTTCGAACTTGTTGCCGGTCGTGAAGCCGTCCATTTTTGGCGCGATGAACAGGCTCATGCCCTTGTGGCGCGGCTGAGCTTCCGGGTCGGTCTTGACGAGCAAGGCGACGCAGGAACCTTCGATGCCGTTGGAAATCCAGGTCTTGGTTCCGTTGATGACGTAGTGGTCGCCGTCGCGGCGCGCTGTCGTGCGGATTGCCTGCAGATCCGTGCCGGCATTGGGCTCCGTGAGCGCAACACCGCCGCGAATTTCGCCCGAGGCGAGTTTCGGCAGCCACTCGGACTTCTGCTCGGGCGTACCGAATCTTTCGATCGATAGCGCAAGCATGAGGTGCGAGTTGAATATGCCTGTGAGCGCCATCCAGACCGAGGAGATGCGCATTACGATCTTCGCGTAGGTCGTCGCAGGTAGTCCAAGGCCGCCAAACTCGGCACCCACTGTCGCCCCGAAGAGGCCGAGTTCCTTCATTTGGTCCACGAGCTCGGCAGGCCAGCGATCAGCGTGATCGTACTCCTTGACGACCGGACTGACCTGCGCGTCGACCCAGCGATCGATGGCATCGAGCAACTGGGCCTCGTCCGCCGCGTCAAACGGCACGGTTTCGCTCATTGGCTGCTCCCCGGCTTGGTAGCTTGTCGGTACATGTTTGGAGGTCCGGTATACGAGTTTGCTGGATTTCACCATAAACACCCGGTATCTGCCGTCAACGACATACCAGGACAAAACGTTACTGAACAATCGGCCGTTGCAGCGCTCGCGGCAACCGAGCAGCGATTCGAGCGACACCGGAGCATCTTGCCCCGGGAACCATGCTGCGCCAATGAAGTCTGGTGGGCGTGTTCGGTTTCGTGGCCATGCACATCGGACTCCTGATTCTGATCCCGCTGTGGTTCCGATCGATCCGGTTGAGCCGCCGTGGCAGCGTGGCTTCGGGACTCTCGCAGGCAAGCCGTGTAAACCATGTCGGCGCGATACTGTGTAAGCTATGCCTCGCCAGGCATAACGACAGCATGAGGAAGGATGAAATGAAGGCTAGTGGATCGTTCAGGACGCGGTTGCGGGTCGCGTATCTGGGTGTGATTTGCATGACGGTCGCCGGTATACAGGGCCTCAATGCGCAGCCGCCACGCGAGCTGCCGCCCGTCGAGCCCCCGCCGAGAGACTTCGAAACCGCCGAAGAGCACTACGCATATCTGTACGAGCAAGCCGGCGGCGGCACCGAGCACACCATGGAGACGATCCCCGTCTGGGATGGGCTCTGGTCGAGCGGCAACAACACGATGCCGGCCATATTCTTCGAGAACGGCACGCTTGCGATCACGATGAGCTCCGGCGGCACAATCCGCGAAGGCGTACTCACTCCCCCTTACGAGGAACACTTCAGGGCCCGCCGTGCAGAGATGGAGGAATATGGCCGGCAGCGCTTCGACCGCCTGACGCGCTGCGAGCACGCGGGCGCGGCGCGCTGGCTCTGGGAACCCTACATCAAGGAGTTCGTCAACCTGCCGCACCAGTCGTGGTTCATGAACGATTTCATGGACGAGACCAGGCGCATCCATATCGGCAAGGCGCATGTGAACATCGAGGCGGCACACTCGCCGACGGGCGACATCATCGGCTTCTGGGACGGCGACAAGCTCGTGATGTGGACCAAGTGGGTGCAGCCGGCGGACTACCTGCGCGGGATGCCGTTGACGAGCAACCAGTTCGAGATGGTGGAGACCTGGCAGCAGGTGGTGCACGAGGACGGTGCGCGGCAACTGGTGACGCAGGTGACGTTCTACGATCCGCTGGCGCTGGTCCGGCCGCAGTCGGCGGTGTACACGCACGATTCAAGGCCGGATCTCGAAGCCGTGGGTGTGCGGATCCGTAACTGGGAATGCGCCAACAGCAGCAACTCCTACCTGGACGAGGACGGCAACACGCAGTTCTATCTGCCGGGCGATCCCGAGTACAAGGACCCGCGCGGTTTCACGGACTTTCCCGAACTGCCGGGGCAGTCGCTCGATCCGATATTCGATGCCGACGGCGCGGTCCGGTAGCGCCACCGCCGCTTGAGCAGTCCAGTGCCTGTGTCGACGCACCGGGCGACGCGTACAAGCGTGGCAACAGTGTAATTGGCGTTGTCCGCCGGAATGTCCGAGTTGTGATCGCGGCAGCCGAAATCACGTCACCGCGCCGCTCGATCCGACGAGGTCGCCACCCTCTTGCTCGGGATTGAAGACGGGCACGGGCTCCCTGTTGAAGACGCGACCGAGGTAGACGCCCGCAGCGGCCCAGACTGCGGCAATGCCGGCCCCTGTCGCGGCCATGACTGCGACACCCAACCCGATGCCGTCGGTCAGCCACGCGAACACGATACTCGTGCCCGCGTTGCCGGCACGATAAACCACGACATCGATGACCGGCTTTGCCTTGAGTCGCTGCTCGCGATCGACGCTGGTAAACAGGATTTCACGTGCTGGTCTGGTAATTCCGTAATTTCCTGCCTGCCGGGCACCCTGAACCACCAGCAGAACTGTAAGAACCGGCGCAAACGCGAGGATGAGGAGCCCGGCGCAAATTACGAGCGGCATCAGCGCGAGCGTTGCAGGCATACCAAGTCGGCGCACCACGCGGCTGGTCGCGAAGAGACCGAACCCGAAGGTCAGTAGGTTCACGACGACCGACAGCGTCGCTAGGATCGCAGTGCGTTCTTCGCGCGAATATTCTCGCAGCAGGTCAACCTGTTCGAAGTAGACAAACGAACTGATGGCCGTGTACAGCAGTATGAATGCGCCAATCATGAGCAGGTACGGGCTCGAGAAGAAGTCCTTGAACCCCGCGAGGGGATTACCGCCGATCTTCGCTGCGGAAAGATCAACATGAACATACTCGTTGTGCAGATCGACCGACTTGAGCCGCTGCAGGAAAAAGATCATCGGGACGGAAATCAGCAGCATCAGTGATGCAACGAGCATCAGCTTATCGGTACCGATGGTCCCCACGATCTGCCCGGCAACCAGCGGGCCAACCGCGGCGCCGGCACTCGCGCCGGCAGCGATGAACGCATAAACGCGACGTGACTGCTCCCTGTTGAACAGGTCAGCCATGAAAGTCCAGAACACGGATACATGGAACAGGCTGAACAAGCTGACCCACAGGTAGAAACCCTTGTCCAGGAGTATTCGATTCTCGAGGGTCGCGGCGCCGAGGTAGAAGCCCACGAACGAGACCGCGAATGCGATGTAGACACAGGGCACGACCCAGCGAAAACTGACTCTCGAGCACGCCAGGCCGTAGATGGCGACAACGGCCGTGCTCAGCACGAGCTGCATGTTCCACAGCACGCTGATTTGCGTATTTGACCAGTCGCTGGCCATGGCGTCACGGACGGGCCGCAATATGTAGTAGGCGGCCATCAGTGTGAACACGAACAGGAAGGACAGGACGACCGTTCTCGCTTCGTTCGGTTCGATCAGTGTCGCCGAGCGCAGCACCTTCGGCGACCGGAACACCAGCACAACGACAGCCGCCAGAGCGGCGATTGCCCACGCGGAGAGGTCGGTGAACGAGAGCCATCCGACCAGCGGCTCACCGGAGACGTGTTCCCAGACCTTTTTCGTGGCAAATGCGGCGATGACGAGCCAGCACAAGCGGCTGATCCAGTCGGTTCGCGCCGGCGCAGCGCCTTGATCGTCGGCTGCCACGGGTCCCTTCAATGTTGAACGCTTGCCTTCGCCCACAAGATCAGCGAAATCCTCAACGAGACCGCGAGGTGACTCCTGATTGGAGTCCGGTAGGATACTGGCGGGACGGGGCAGCGGTCGCGGGGCTGCCGGAACCTCGTACCACGAACACATGCCGGCGCAAATTCGGCGCTTCGCAGTTTCCCGTATGCTTCGATTGCAGAAGCACGTGTCGAGCTGTTCATTAACTGAGTATACTCATTTTCACAGAATGCACATTGTTTCGGGAAAAGTCACACCGCCCGGGCAGTCACCTGGATTCGGCAGCGGAACCCTGGAGAGTTCACGTGCGCGAACGATGGGTTCTCGGGAAACGGGTTCAACCTGGCCAGGCGCAGGTACTGACGACATGCAAATCCCGGCTTCAGAGCGCGACACGATTCCAGTCAAGGAGAAGTACGAATGGTTCGAGGCCTTCGACGCGCTGATCGAATGTTATCGTGCCAACCAGATCGCGACGACGGTACCGAACCGCCGTGCGTACGACCCATGCTACGCCTACGAAGTCGCGACCGTACTTGACTACGGCATGCGACGGATGATGGAGGAAGACAAGTTGTCCGATGCGCGCAGAATTCGAAGGAAGGTCGTTGATGCTGCGATAGCTCGCTACGAAATCGAGGCGTCCGAGCCCGCGCCCTGGACGAGCTGACGACAACAGGCGACAGGCTGCCCCTCACCGTTCATATAAACTACCCAACCGGCATGCTTACTGCGGATAACAAGAGGTTGCGCCAATCGTGGCTCGACGCTGCGCTGTCGCGTTTTGCAGCCGACAACGAAGCCTCCGTGCGGGAGACGCGCACGCTGCTCGAGAGCATCGTGCAGGATCGAACGCTGCACGCGCGCCTGATCAACACGCTGTCGATGCTCGAGCACATGGGCAGTCACAAAATCATGGCGACTCGTCATTCGGCGACGATCGATCAGGCGACGCTCCAGCATGTCGCGGAGGAAGCCCAACATGCGTTCTTCATGAAGCGGCAGGCCGAGAAGTGCGCCGGCCGGGAGATGACATTCATTGCGCAAGACCTGCTCGCAGCGGCGTCGGCACGCATGTATTTCCAGCGGCTCGAAGCGCACGTCGTGCGCTCGCTCGGGAAGCGACGCGGCTCACGGGCAGCGTATCTGTACATGTCGATGATCGTCGAGTTTCGCGCGTTGTGGTTCTACGGGCTCTACGAACAATGCCTCAAACGAGCCGGGTACTCGATGTCGCTCAAACGTCTGATCGGCGAAGAGCGCCATCACCTGAACGACATGGCGCAGCGGCTCGAGCTTGCGGGCGATCTCGATAACGCGCGCGCCCGCCCGCTGCTCGACGCGGAGCGGCGACTCTATCGCAGGTTTCTCGGCACGCTGCAGCGTGCGACAGCCTGAACGGCTGGCGCTTTCGGGCACGAGAACCTGCCGCCAAGCCAACCACGCAGCGCGGCTGACGGCGCCACCGGAAGCGCAGGAGCCGTCCTGCCGCGCCCGTGCCGCTCAGAACTCGCGCGCGAGCAGTTCGCGCACGCGCTCGACATAGCGTTCCTTGTCGTAGAGCTTGTAGAAAACCGACGCCATGACGTTCTGCGGCCCGAAGAAGAACCGCTCGTAGAGCGCCTGGCGGCCGCCGAAGCCCGAGATCGCGACGTCGTGGGCGAGCCGGAAGAGCGCAACGCGATCCTTGCTCGGAAGATTGACGAGCCCGAAGTATTTCTCGACGTCGGGCGCGATCTCATTGGCGAAGTCCGCTTCGGTGGGCGTCGCCATGAGCGAGCTCGAGCCGAGCAACTGCACGAGTTCCACGAGACGCGGATACATCTTCGGAAACAGGTTCCGAGCCGTATCGAGCGGCCGCCTGAGCGGCACGTGCAAGCCCCAGCGATCCTCGGCCGCCTGCTGCTCTGCGCTGTAGAGAAACGCGCGCATCGACTCGGCGATCCACATGGCTTCGGCGATCTGTCCCTGAACGGCCATGTCCCGATCCCGCTCGCTGGCCTGGCACATCGCGCACAGGAGGCCCACGATGAACTCGGCCTTCGCGAGGTTCTTGCACACGACCTGGTGCATCATGTGCACGACGGCGTTGGTGTCGGCAAAGACACGGTTGCACAGATCCGGCGAGTCGTAGAGAAACACGCGCTCCCAGGGCACGAGCACCTCGTTGAAGATCACGACGCAGTCCATCTCCTCGAAGCGCCCCGCCAGGGGCGAATCGAAGAGCGACTTCCCCGTGTCGTAGCTGTCGCGGCAGATGTAGCGCATGCCCGGCGCGTCGTTGCCGATCACGAACGCGAGCGCATACGGACGCGCCGATTCGTCGGCCCTGAGCACGGTCGACGGGAAGACCGCGATCTCGTCCGATAGCGGACCGAGCGTCGCCAGCAGCCGTGCGCCGTTGACGACAAGGCCCGCGTCCGTTTCCCTGACGACGCGCAGCGCGACTTCCTCGCTTGCCAGACCCTTCGCGCTCAGCGCCCGGTTGTAGCTCGGATTGACCAGCGTGTGGGTCAGCACGAGATCGTCGCGCAGGATGCGCTCGTAGCAGGCACGGATGTTGTCCGCGAATTCCGGGCGATTCTCCGCGAAGTACCCGGCCGCCGCCGCAAACGCCGTGAACGCGCAGTTCAGGTAGTCCGGCGAGCGGCCGACCATGCCGCCCGACCACTTCGACCAGTCGTACATCGCGGCGCCGCGCCGAACGACGTCGTCTACGGATTTCGGCTGCAGCAGCGCCAGCGGATACCGTTCGCCGTCGGCCTCGAAGGTCAGCAGATCGCGCGTCTCCGGCGCGTGCTGGCGGTCGAGCAGCCGGGCGAGCGACGCCGCGCCGCGTGCGAGGTCCGGGTGAACCGTGACGTCGGCGACGCGCTCCCCGCCGATCCATACGTCCCTGCGGTCGCGCAGACGCTCAAGATACTCCTCTCCCCGGCATGCACCCATGACTTTCCCTCTGCTACTCCATTCGAGCGAAAGGCCCCGCGACGCGCGGTCTCGGGGAACTCATTTCAAAAAAAACGAACCAATATTTCAGCTCGCGGCGCGACGAGCCTACCATGGCAGCAGGGACAAGCTGCCTGCCGAAACTTCCCGGAGGATCAGGGACGATGAAAAAAGCTGCCGTACTCGTACTCATCTGCATTGCCGCGGCGATCGTCGCGCTGCCGCCCGTGTTCGGGATCATGACGGAATCGCTGTTCGAGCGGCGAGTTGCGGAGATCAACGATCACACTGCGTGGACTTTGGAAATCGGCTCGTTCGAGCGGGGCTGGTTCAGCAGCAGTGCAACGATCGAGGTCGGCCTGAGCAGCGAAGGGTTCGGGCCGCTGGGGTCGGTGACCGGCGACGACGCGCTGACAGCCGCGGGCCTGGGTCTGCTCGACGAGGGACTTTCGGTCCTCGTCGACGTGGCTCACGGCCCGGTCGTTCTGCGCGGCGGGCCGTATGTCGGGCTTGCGAGAGTTTGGGCACGCCCCGATTCGACGCAAGCTGACGTTGCCGAACTCGAAGACGGTCTCGGCGTTGCCTACCTGTTCGAGTTTCGGGGAAGAGCCGGCTTGTTCGGCGGCCTGCGGTTCGATGCCGACGTGCCCGCCGTTGACTACGCGGACGAATTCAGCGAGACCGTGTTCTCAGGCGTGCGGGCCGACGGCCGCCTTGACCGCGACGAACTGGAGTTGCGCCTCGACATCGATTCGGTGGCCTGGTCGAACCCGATTCTCGCGATCTCTGTCGACGCGATCAGCTTAAGTACCGACAGCGAGTACCGCTTGGGCTACCGGGGGCTGGGCAACCTCGAGCTGGAGATGGGTCAGATGCTGGTCGTGAACCGGACGCTCGGCGGCGAACCGGTCTTCGAAGCGGGAAACATTGCCGTTCGTGGCAAGTCCGACCCAGCCGGCGAAGGAACGCTCCTTGCGAGTTCCGCAACGTATACCGCCGATTTCCTCGCCATTGGCGAACGGTACCGTCTCACGGACGCGCAGATCGTCATGGCGATCGACAGGCTCGACGCTGAGGCAATGAACGACCTGGTCGAAGCGCAAACGCAGTTCGAAGAGCAGGCTGCGGCGGGGGGCGATCCGATGCCCGTGCTGATGCCCGTGATCGTGCGCCTGCTCTCGGCCGAACCTGCACTGTCGATCGATCCGATCGGATTCGCGATGGACGACGAACCGTTCCAGGCCAGCGTTCATGTACGAACCCACGCGGACGCACTGCCGGACCCGGTATCGGCGCTCGCCGCGGGCCCCGTGCTCCTCATCGACGCGTTCACTCTCGAAGCCGAAGCCGCCGCCTCGCGGGCACTCGCGCGGCGCATCGCAACCGAGGTCGTCAGGCAGCAACTCGCGGCAAATGCACCCGGTGGCATTGTGCTGAGCGGTATCGAAGCGATGGCCGAGGCGCAGGTCGCTGCGATGCTGGACGCCGTGGTCGCGCAGGGATTCCTGGTAGAGGACGGCGACTCCTACCGTGTCGCGGTCGAGGTCGTGAACGGAGAGTTCAGCCTGAACGGCCGCCCCTTGCCGTTTCTGTCGTTGCGCTGAGCGTGCCAGGGACCGCCAGGAGCCGGCGCCGCAGGAATTCACGGCTGCAAATCCGCTCTCATCCGCCCCGTCGCGCGATCGGTTGAGGAGAATATCGGGCCATATCTGACGAAACCGATCGCGCGACGGGACGGCGATATCGGATTTTCGCTTTCGTGACGTCCTACGGCGCAGGCTCCCGATCCGATTCGGCCAGCTCCTCCTCGACATCTTCGGGCGGCAGCTCGACCTCTTCGATCTCGATGACGTCGTCCTGTTCCACTTCGCCCTCGGCAATCCGCTCAATCTCTTCGGCCTCTTCGCTGGAGATCGGATGAAACTCGCCGAGCCTGCACGTGAAGCCGCGACCGAATCCCGCGCCGATACGGTCGAGAACCGAAATCGTATCGATGTCGCAGAGGCGGTAGCCCCGGATCTCGTACATGAAGCGGCCCTCGCGTTCGAGCCGCGGACACTCCCTTTCCAGAATGTTCTGATAGACTCGCCCGCCGCGCATGTAGAAGAGAATCGTCTTGTCGTCGACGATCCGTGTTCTTCGGATTCGGCTCACAGTGACGCAATCCGCGGGCGTCCGGTCTAGCACATCGTCGTCCTGGGCTGCGAGCGGCAGGCTCGCGGCCGATGCGCCGAGCGCTACGGACGAAATCATCAGGCTCCACTGGATTGCGCTGCGCATGGCTGTTCCGCTTATCGTTCCTGGTCTCGGTGTTTGACTCCTCTTATACCGCAATGGTTTCCCGGCGCAAATCCGCGCGGCCTTCCACAGTCCCTGACCCGCGCTATGATGCGCGCACGATGACCATGAGCGACACCGCAGCCGCAACGCCGGACAGCGCGGTACTTGCAGCATTCGGCCTCGCGGCCGACACGCTCGAAACCACGAACTCGGGCCTGATCAACCAGAGCTGGTTTGTGCGATCGACTGACGGCAAGCCGCTCGTGCTGCAGCGCGTGAACGCGATCTTCGCTCCGCAAACGAATGCCGACATCGACCTCGTCACGCGTCACCTGCACTCCAGGGGGCTCGTGACACCGATGCTCGTGCCGACCCGCTCGGGCGCGCTTTGGCTCGAGATCGGCGAAACAGTCTGGCGCGTCCTGACGCGCATTGACGGCGTCATCCACGATTCAACCGAATCGCCCGTACGCGCGGCCGAAGCGGGCCGCATCCTCGGGGAGTTTCACGCCGCCCTCAGCGACCTCGATCACCACTTCGCCAACGCACGTCTCGGCGTTCACGACACGCAACGTCACCTCGCCAATCTGCGCTCTGCGCTGGCTGCCCAAACGGCGCACGGGCGTCATCGGACGATCGCACCGCTCGCAGCAGAAATCGAGAATCTCGCCGCAGAACTCGCGCCGCAGCCGCAGGTTCCCGACAGGATCGTGCACGGCGACCCGAAGCTCGAGAACATCATGTTCGACCGGGACACGGAGCGCGCCGTGTGCATGATCGATCTCGACACATTGACAATAATGCCCGCCGCGATCGAAATCGGCGACGCGCTGCGATCCTGGTGCAATCCCGCCGCCGAAGACTCCGCTGATGCGGACTTTTCGATCGAACTCTTCGAGGCGGCCGTGGCAGCCTACGCGGCGGCGACCGATGGACTGCTCGAGGAAGCAGAGTGGCGCTCCATCCCTGACGCCGCGTTCGCGATCGCCGTCGAACTCGCCGCCCGCTTCTGCACCGACGCGTTCGAAGGAAGCTACTTTGCCTGGGACCCGCGCCGATACGTGAGCGCCGCCGAACACAACGAGGCCCGTACGCGCGCTCAGCTCGCGGTTGCCGCCGGCATGCGGCGGGAACGCGCCGGTATGCAACTGCTCGTCGAGAAAATCTTCGGGTAACTGCTGAACTGCGCCGTCGCTGCCGAACCGGACCACCGCCACGGCTTCGATCCCGTTCGTGCGCCGACCGGAGCTTCCGGGCGCTGTGACATTCGCGTGACACAGCAAGCGCTCCCGTCTGATATTCCTCGCACCGAGCCGCAAGCCGACGGAACTTCGAATGCTCGAACAACTCGGAATGATCGGCGTGTCGTGGCGTCAGGGCGGCGCTGAATCGCTCGCCGGATTCGCGCTGCCGCATGACGACGCCGAAGAGCGCCTGCGCGCGTTCGCCGTCGAGCTTGGTCTTGCCGAACTGGCCTATCTGTCGACCTGCAACCGCGTAGAGCTCGTCTTTGCACACGGCGAGCGTACCGCTGCCACCGACATCCGGCCGGCGGCGTTCGAACTGCTCGCCGGGCGCAAGCCTTCGTCCGGCGAGGCGACGCGCCGCCTGCGGGCATGGCGGGGCGAAGGCGCGGCCGAGCATCTGTTCCTGATCGCAGCGGGCCTCGATTCGGCCTGCGTCGGGGAGACCGAGATCGTCGCGCAGGTGCGAAGCAGCCACGAGCGATCGACGCGGCTCGGCCTGTCCGGTGCGGCGCTCGAACTGCTGTTCGGGGAAGCGCTCAGGATCGCCGCTCGCGTTCGCGGCGAGACGGCGCTCGGCGCCGGCCGCGTGTCGCTCGCCGAAATCGCCGTTGCGCGGCTGCGCGAACGCCTGACGCGTACCAAGGGCACGGTCGCACTGGTTGGCGTTTCGGCGATGACCGAGCGTGCCGCCATCTCGCTGAGCGCCGCCGGCGTCCCGCTGGTCGTTGTCAATCGCTCGGCGGAACCGGCACAGGCGCTCGCCGATCGTCTTGGCGCCGTATGGCAATCGCTTGATGCGTTCCGGGCCGAACCTGCGCCCGTGGAGGCCGTGCTGGCCGCGACGGCCGCTCCCGGCCCGGTGTTCGAACGTGCGGACCTCGAACGCATTGCCGCGCGCACGCCTTCGGGCGAACCGCCGTTGATCGTCGACATGGCCGTGCCGCCCGACGTCGATCCGGCGGCCTGCACGAAGCTCGCGATCCCGCGCGTCGGCATGGATGAAATCGTCGCGCACGCCGAGCGCAACCGGGCCGCGCGGCTCATGGAGGCCGCCGAAGCACGCGAGCAGGTCGACCGGGCGCTCGCAACGCTCAAGGATCGATACACGGAACAGTACTACGGACCGCTTTTCGGCGCGCTGCAGAAACGTTATCGGATTACCGCCCAGGAGGGCGTGAAACGCCTCTTCAGGAAGGAACTCAAGGGGCTCGGCGAAGAGGAACGCGCCGCGGTCGAAGTCTGGTGTGAAGTGCTTGCGAGGCGGTTCGCACACATCCCTTCCCTCGGCCTGCGCGGCCTGCTTCACTCAGGTCCGGAAGGCTCCCTTGAAGCCTTTCTCGGCGGTCTGGATCCCGAATTCGCAGACGAACTCAGAGCGGCGCTCGAAGTCGGTCCGACTCGGCGGGAGTCCGGGTCATGAAGCTTCGGCTTGGCACGCGGGCGTCGGACCTTGCCCGCACGCAGTCCGAAGCCGTCGCGCGATTCCTGGACGACGCGGGTTTCACTACGGAGCTCATGTTCATCCGCACGGCCGGCGACCGTTCGAAGGCCGCATCGTTCGGCTCGATCGGCCCGCAGGGCGTGTTCGTGCGCGAAATCGAGCAGGCGCTCCTCGCCGGGACGATCGATCTCGCCGTGCACTCGTTCAAGGACCTGCCGACCCGTTCGCCGCCGGAACTCAGCGTCGCGGCTGTCCCGGAGCGAGCCGATGCGGCGGACGTCCTCATCGTCAGGGACGAGGCGCTCGATCGAAACGCCGGCTCGCTTCTGCCTCTGATCGAGCAGGCGCGTATCGGCACGGCCTCGGCTCGGCGCCGCGTCTGGCTCGAACACTTTCGCCCGGATCTGCGCGTCGAATCGCTGCGCGGCAACGTCCCGACCCGCATAAGGCGGCTCAGGGAGCAGCGCTGCGACGCGATCGTGCTGGCCGCTGCCGGCGTCGAGCGGCTCAGCCGCTCGACCGACGTGCTCGAACCGCTGCTCGAAGGGCTGGCCGTGCTGCGGCTCGACCCGGAGCTGTTCGTACCGGCGCCGGCGCAAGGCGCCCTGGCCGTCCAGTGCCGGTGCGACAATTCCGACGTCACCGCCGCGCTCCGGAGTCTCGACGACACCTCGAGCCGCACCGTTGTTTCGACCGAGCGCGCAGCGCTCGCACTCGCGGAGGGCGGTTGCGACATCGCGTTCGGGGCGTATTGTCAGCGTGCGGGCAGCGGATTCGATCTCATCGCGATGCTCGAACGCGACGGCCGGGTCCGCAGCTCGAGGGTTGCCGGCAGCGACGCCGCCACGCTTGCAGACAAGGCCTGGACGGAACTCGCCATGCGTCGTGACGATCATGCGGGAAACTGAAAGCAAGCGAATCGTGCTGACTCGAAGCGTGGAGGACTGCGCCGACTGGGCGAGACGACTCGAAGCGCTCGGCTTCACGCCCGTGATCGTGCCGTGCATCGACTGCGAGTTTCTCAGCGAGCCTGCACTCGCGCCAATGCTGAGCAAGCGGGTTCGCGAAGCCGACTGGCTCGTGTTCACGTCGCGGCGGGGCGTCGAGGCATTCGCGTCGCTGCACGAGACCCCACTGCCTGGCCGCATGAAGATCGCGGCCGTGGGCAAGGCCACGGCGGCCGCGGCCGAAACGCTGCTCGGGCGGATCGACCTGACCGGTCTCGGCGCAACAGCGGCCGCGCTCGCCGACGATATACAATTCGCGCTCGCGCGCGGAGCGCCGGACAGTGAAGCCGCCGCAGCCGGGGCTGCGGGACCGGACAGGCGCGATCCGGACAGGCAGGAGCGGCTGCTGCTCGTGCTCGCCGAGAACGCGGCCGGAACACTCGAGCGGAAGCTCGGGCGCGCCGGTATCTCCCGGAGCCGGGTGAACGTCTACAGAACGGTACCGACGCCGCCGACGGGCGGCAGGACCCTGCTGTCGTCGCTCGCCGCCGACGGTATCTTTCTCGCGAGTCCGACGGCCGTCGAGGGCTTTGTGAATCGCGTGGACGTCGATGTGGCGCCCAAGCTCATCACGATCGGGCCATCGACTTCGGCGGCCGTGCGGGCGTGCGGGCTCGATGTCGCGGCCGAGGCCCGCGCGCCGGGGCTCGACGGATTGCTGGAGGCCATGCAATGTCTGAGTTGATCATTACGACACCGGAACGAGTCCGGCCGAGACGCCTGCGCCGGACTCCCGCGCTAAGGAATCTCGTGGCCGAAACCGACATCGCGGCCGCGCAGCTTGTCATGCCGCATTTCGTCCTGCCGACGAGCGAATCCGAGGTACCGATCGCTTCCATGCCGGGGATCTCCCAACTCGGGATCGAGACGCTCGTCGGCCGTGTCGAATCCGACCTCGCGCTCGGCATCCGCGCGGTGCTGCTTTTCGGTCAGCCGCACGACGGCGGCAAGACGCCGGACGGCGCCGCCGCGGCCGCTGCCAATGGCGCGGTGCAATCGGCCGTTCGCCGGCTCAAGCAAGCTTTCGGAGATTCGCTGGTCGTCATGACCGACGTTTGCCTGTGCGCCTACACCGATCACGGCCACTGCGGCGTGCTCGACGACGGCGAAGTCGCGAACGACCTGTCGCTGCGCCCGCTCGTCGACGCGGCGCTGAGCCACGCCGAGGCCGGCGCCGACGTGGTCGCGCCATCGGACATGATGGACGGCCGCGTGGCCGCGATCCGCGATGCGCTCGACGAGTCCGGCCGCGACAACGTCGTCGTCATGTCGTACGCGGTCAAGTACGCCTCCGCCTACTACGGGCCGTTCCGCGACGCCGCGGATTCGACCCCGGGCATGGGCGATCGCAAGAGTTATCAGATGGACTGCCGCAATGTGCGCGAGGCGATTCGCGAAGCCGATCTCGATGCGGAGGAAGGCGCGGACCTCGTGATGGTCAAGCCGGCGTTGCCGTATCTGGACGTGATCCGCGCAGTGCGGGAAACCTCGGACCTGCCTCTCGCGGCCTATAACGTTTCCGGCGAATACTCCGCCGTGAAGGCCGCCGCCGCCAACGGATGGCTCGATGAACCGAACGTCGTGCGTGAAAACCTGCTGGCGATCAGGCGCGCCGGCGCGGATCTCATCATCAGCTACCACGCTCGCGATGCGCTGGCCGGAGGCTGGCTGTGACCGCCGCGACACAGTCGCAAGCACTGGCGCGCGGGCACGCAACGCAGCGACCGTCTCGGTCGGGAGGCCGGTCGTGACGGCGGGAACGCAATCGCGGGCCTGGTTCGAGCGCGCCATGGCCGCGTTGCCCGGCGGCGTGGACTCACCCGTGCGCGCTTTCCGCGCCGTCGGCGGCACGCCCATCGTGATTCGGGATGCGAACGGTCAGACCATCGTCGATGTCGACGATCGCCCCTATCTCGACTTCGTCGGATCCTGGGGGCCGCTGATCCTCGGCCACGCTCATCCGAAAGTGGTCGCCGCCATCGAGGCGGCCACGCGCGGCGGCACCTCCTACGGCGCGCCGTGCCGGGCCGAGATCGAGCTTGCCGAGCAGGTCGTGGAGAGCTACCCCGGGATCGAGCAGGTGAGGTTCGTGTCGTCGGGCACGGAAGCGGTCATGAGTGCGGTCCGACTCGCACGCGGCGCGACGGGCCGCGATCTGATCGTCAAGTTCTCCGGTTGCTATCACGGTCATGTCGATCATCTGCTCGTCGCCGCGGGCTCAGGCCTCGTCACGTTCGGCGAGCCGTCGTCAGCCGGTGTACCGGCCGACTTCGCGGGCCTGACGCGCGTACTTCCGCTCGACGACGAAGCGGCGCTCGACGCGCTCTTCGCGGCCGAAGGCGACCGCGTCGCGGCCGTGATCATTGAACCGGTACCCGCCAATAACGGCTTGCTGATGCAGCGCCCGGAGTTTCTCGAGGCCCTGCGCGCGCATTGCGATGCCTTCGGTGCGCTGCTGATCTTCGACGAGGTCATCAGCGGCTTCAGGCTCGGGCCGGGCGGCGCCGCGGCGCACTACGGTCTGGTCCCCGACCTCGCGACCTTCGGCAAGGTCATCGGCGGCGGCATGCCCGTGGGCGCTTTCGCCGGTCGCCGCGAGCTCATGCGCGAACTCACCCCCGAGGGGCGCGTCTACCAAGCGGGCACACTGTCCGGCAATCCGGTAGCGATGGCCGCGGGACTCGCAACCCTGGAGGTGCTTCGGGAATCCGATGGCTGGCAGGCCCTCGATGAGCTTGGCCGATATCTCGAGCAGGTTCTCGGCGAGGCGTTGCGCGAGAGTCCGTACCCGGCATCGCTTGCCCGGATCGGGTCGATATTCTGGATCGCGCTTTTCGCGAGCGCACCGCCGCGCACGGCCGAGGCGGTCGCCCCGGCTTCGGGCGAAGCCTACGCGAACCTGTTTCATTCGCTGCTCGCGCAAGGCATCGCGCTTGCGCCGTCGGCCTACGAGGTCGGTTTCCTGTCGCTCGCACATTCGCGGACCGACATCGACCGGCTGGGCGAAGGCCTTCGCAGTGCGCTCGCCAACGCGAAACTCGGCGAGCCAGCCGATGATTAGGCGCGATCCCAGCAAGGCCCTTCAGGTGGGCTTCCTCGTTTTGCTGACCATCTCAACGGCGCAGGTGGCCTACTGGATCATCGAAAACGTTGCGTATACGCGTGACGTGCAGCAACGGTTCGCAGCGCTCTACGCGGCTGACGCGGCGGCCGTTGCGGCATTGTCGGAAGATTCCGAAACAGCCGCGCCGGGCGATCTGTTCCCGCACCTTGAGATCTCTGCGGACACGGGCGTCGCGACCGTGAGCGCCGACGCACTCACCGAGCTCGAGCGCGAAAGTGCCCGCCGCACGAACCAGTACGTCTGGGAAGGCGCGTTCTTTCTCATCGTGCTGCTCGGCGGGATGGGCGTGCTCACGCGCGCGATTCGCCACGATGCTCAACTGCGCAGACGCCAGCAGAATTTCCTCGCGGCAGTCTCGCACGAGTTCAAGAGTCCGCTCGCAAGCATCCAGCTCGCCGCGGAGACGATCGAGTTGAGGGCCGCGGAGGCGGACAGCAAGCGGCTCGCACAGCGCATTGTCGAAGACGGCGAACGCCTGCTGCGCATGATCGACAATCTGCTCGACACCACGCGGCTCGAGGAAGGCCGTCACGAGTTGGCTCCGCGACCGACCGCGCTCGCCGCAGCCGTTCGCGCGAGCATCGAGGAGATCGCCGAACGTGCCGAGCGCAACGGAATTTCGGTCGCGGTCGACGTGCCCGAAACACTGACGCTTTCAGTGGACACGACGGCACTGGAGTCGATACTTCGCAACCTGCTCGACAACGCCGTCAAGGCCTGCATCGCCGGTGACGGGCGTGAAATTGCCGTGCGGGCCGGACAGGATGACGCGTCGATCAAACTCAGCGTGACCGACGACGGGCGCGGTTTCGCCCCGGAGGACTCCGCAATGATTTTCGAAAAGTTCTACCGTCTCGGCGACGAGCTCAGGCGCTCGGGTCCCGGCACGGGTCTCGGGCTCTACATCGTCCGGCGGCTCGCCGAACTTTCCGGCGCCGGGATCGAGGCCCGCAGTGACGGCCCGGGACAGGGCGCGACCGTGACGATCCGCTGGCCGGCAGCGAAATGAATGAAAGCCTGACACAGGCGGCGCGCATTCTCGTCGTCGACGACGAAGCGCATCTGGCCGACGGGATCCGGGAAAACCTCGAAGCCGAAGGCTATTTGACCGAGGTTGCGTACGACGGCCGCCAGGGTTTCGACGCGGTGCTCGACGGCAACTTCGACCTCCTCGTGCTCGATGTCATGATGCCGAAGATGGATGGCGTGGAGTTGTGCGCGAGGCTGCGCGCGCAGGGCCACCAGACCCCGGTACTGTTTCTGACGGTCAAGAACGCACCCGAAGACCGCGTTCGCGGCTTTGAGGCCGGTGGCGACGATTATCTTGGAAAACCGTTTCATCTGAAGGAATTGCTTCTCCGTGTCGAGGCGATTCTGCGACGCAGCCGCTGGTACGACACGGCGTCCGCGGCGCTCGAATTCGGCGGCAATCGCGTGGACTTTCGAACCTATCAGGCACGCGCCTGGGATGGCAGGCAGCATGCGCTCACGCACAAGGAAGCCATGATCCTGAAGGCGCTGTCCGAGCGCGAGAGCGGCGTCGTCACCCGCGAGGAAATCCTCGATCGCGTCTGGGGCTACGAGGTTTTTCCTTCGACGCGCACGATCGACAACTTCATCGTGCGCCTGCGCAGGCGATTCGAGCGCGATCCCGAGTTGCCCGTCCATTTCCACACCGTTCGCGGCGTGGGTTACCGCTTTACCGTGCAGGCGGAAGCGGCCGGTCACGAGGCGGATCCCGGTGGCTGAGCTGCTGCTGGATGCGCTGCGCCGCGTGCCGACCGCGCGGCGACCGGTATGGATCATGCGCCAGGCGGGCCGCTACCTGCCCGAGTACCGCGAGTTCCGCAAGAGTCACAGCTTCAAGGCGCTGTCAGGCAACAGCGAGCTCGCGGCCGAGGTCACGCTGATGCCGCTGAAGCGCTTCAAACTCGACGCGGCCATCGTCTTTGCCGACATCATGAGCCCGATGCCCGCGCTCGGCATCGACTTCGACTTCGATCCGGGCCCCGTCGTCGCCAATCCGATTCGGGACCGGCGCGGCGTCGAGCGTCTCCATGACCCCGATCCGGACAATGTCGCCCCCGAGGTCATGGAAGCGCTCCGGATCACGCGCGGCGCGCTTGCCGACAACGTCGCGTTGCTCGGGTTTTGCGGCGCCCCGTGGACCCTGGCTGCCTATCTCGTCGAAGGCCGCGGCGTGAAGGATTTTCCGACGCTGCGCGCCTTCGCCGCGGAACGGCCCAGGCTTCTCGACACACTGCTGTCGCGCCTGTCGAACCTCATGGGACGCTATCTGATCGCGCAGGCCGAAGCCGGCGCCGACGCGGTCCAGATTTTTGATTCCTGGGCGGGACTGTTGTCATTGGCGGACTGGCAGAAGTTCATCAGGCCGCACCTTCAGTCGCTGCTCGAAACGGTCGGCGCCGCCGGCATACCGCGCATCCTGTTCGTACAGAACGCACCGCACCTCATCGACGCCTACGCGAAGCTGCCGGCCGAAGCGATCGCGACCGACTGGCGCATGGACCTGGCTGCGTTGCAGCGGGACCATGCCGAGCGCGCTGTACAGGGCAACATCGATCCGGCAGTGCTGCTGGCGGGGCCGGAGGCAACCGCCGGGCGCGTGCGGCAACTGCTCGACAACATCGCCCCGACCGGCCATATCGTCAACCTGGGTCACGGCATTCTGCCGAGCACACCGATCTCGAGCGTCGAGGCACTGGTCGAAACTGTGCATGGAGAGGTCAAGCCCGATAATGCGGCAAGCCGCGCCTGAGACAGAAGACCAGCTAACCCGAAGATTTCAGCAAGCGGTGCCTTGCATGGAGAATCGCCAATGATTTTCAGAGGCCTGGGCGATAATCGCGGGATTCGCGTCGGTGACGGTTTGCGCTGGCCGTGCCCTCGCTGGCCTCTTGCGCGCAGCGCCGGCCTTGCAGACCGGGATGTCGTCTGCGAAGCAAGACACAGGAATCTGGAGCACGAATGAACACATCAACCGCAAGACACGGCTCCGCCCCGGCGCCGCTCGATCTCAGCGAAAAGGGCATGAGCCAAGGCCAGTTGACATCGCTGGACCGGCGGCTCTTCATGAAGTTCACAGCTTTCGGTGCATGCCGCAACGTGAAGGCCGCAGCCGATGCGCTCGAAGCCGCAGGCATCGAAGGTGCGCTTTACGTCGACGCGAACGACCCCGCCGGCATCGGGGTCATGGCGGCTCACGAAGACCCCGGCCACTTCGTGGACGAGCTGCGTGCCGTGTTTCAGGGCCCGGCGTTTCGCGAACTCGAACACAAGCCCGAGTTCGACATGCTCGGCCGCAGTTACTCGATCGGGTACGAACCGGATCTCGAAGACACGCTGCTGATCAAGCCGCGGCAGAAACTTCTCAATCCCGAGTTCGTCTGGGCGGTCTGGTATCCGCTGCAGCGTTCCAAGAAATTCCAGACCTTGCCGGCCGATCACCAGCGGCGGATTCTCGCCGAGCACGGAACGCTTGCGAAGCGTTACGGCGTAGCGGGTTACGCCGCCGACATCCGCCTCGCCTGCCACGGCCTCGACAGGAACGACAACGACTTCATCATCGGGCTGGTCGGACCGGAACTCCACCCACTGTCGGCCGTGGTGCAGGAGATGCGCAAGACCGAGCAGACATCGCAGTACCTCGACAGTCTCGGACCGTTTTTCGTCGGCAAAACGTCCTGGCAACACAAGGCCTGACTGCTGCTCCGTGAACGCGCCACCCGCCATCGTAGCCGTATCGCATCGTCCGCAGCGGGCGATGGAGGTCGGAACCGAGTTGCAGGCGCACTCGTCGCCATCGCACTCATGCCGTACCCTGCGCAGCCGGCGATGCCAAGGTTGACAGACCGGTGAACGCCCCGCTCGACCCGTTGTTGTACGACGAGGAGCCGCGCAGCTATGACGCGGTGCTGATCGTCTCGTTCGGCGGTCCCGAAGGCCCGGACGACGTCATGCCGTTTCTCGACAACGTGCTGCGCGGGCTGCCCGTCAGGCCCGAGACGAAGGCGCGCATCGCGGCACGCTACGACGCCTTCGGCGGAGTGAGTCCGATCAACGCCCGGACCCGCGAATTCATCGCCGCATTGCAGACTGAACTGGACACACGCGGACCTGCGCTGCCGATCTACTGGGGCAACCGCAACTGGCACCCCCTGCTGCCGGATACCTTCCGGCAGATGGCGCGCGACGGCATCGAGCGTGCGATTGCGTTCGTGACGAGCACTTTCAGTTCCTACAGCGGTTGCCGCAAGTACCGGGAGGATCTCCATGCGGCGTCGAGCGCCGTGGACGGCGCGCCGACCGTCGACAAGCTTCGCCTCGGCTTCAACCATTCCGGATTCATCGAAGCCAACTGCGAGCGCATTGTCGAGGCTCTGGAACAGCTTCCCGAGGCCAGACGGCGCAACGCGGCGATCCTGTTCACGGCACACAGCCTGCCGGAGTCGATGGCGCGGCACGCAAGCTACGAAGCGCAACTCGGCGAATGCGGCAAGCTCATCGGCGACGCGCTCGAACACCAACGCTGGCATCTCGTGTATCAGAGCAACAACGCCTCCTACGGCGGCGAACCCTGGCTCGGCCCCGACGTCAGCGACGCGATTGACGACCTCGCGCGCGAAGGCGTGGAGGATGTCATCGTCGCGCCGATCGGTTTCGTCTGCGACCACATGGAGGTCGTGCTCGACCTCGACATCGAGGCCAGGCAGCGCGCCGATGCCGCCGGTATCAACATGATCCGGGCAGCGACGGTCGGCCATCACCCGGCATTCGTCGGGATGGTCCGCGAACTTGTTGTCGAACGGATGAGCGAATCGCCGACCCGGTATGCGCTCGGTTCGCTCGGACCGAGCCATGATCGGTGTCCGGCCGACTGCTGTCTTTCCGGGCGACCCGGATCCGCGCGACCGGCGCTCTGCGGCGTGGACTCGTCTGGCTAGGAGTCCGTGGCGAAACTCCGCGTGCCGCCGGGACCGGCGAGGCACTCTCCCGACACGGCACGAGGAGCGGCAATACCAAGTACGGAAAATCGGCCATGATCCAGCGACGAGCAACTCGGTTCAGCCAGCATGCATCGCCGGTCGATCAACCTCCTTCGGGGCGGCGGTTTACCACCGGATGCAGCGGAACCATCTGCGCGGGCACGCGAACGCCGGTCGACGCAAATCCATGAACGCACTTCCCTCCCACGACGTTGTCGTGATCGGCGCCGGACTCGCCGGCCTCAACGCCGCGACGCTCCTCGAGGCCGAAGGCGTCGACGTGCTCGTGCTTGAGGCCCAGGCCCGGGTCGGCGGGCGGATCCATTCGATGCGTCAGCTCGGCAGGAACGCCGAGGCCGGTGGCACCTACATCGGCGCGGGTTATACGAGGATCATGGCAGCCGCAGCGCGACACGGCATCAGGCTTGTCGACGTTACACCGGCGCTCGAGTTCTTCCGCGAACAGGACCTCGTGCTCGGCACCGAGATCATCCGCCAGGCCGAATGGCCCGATCATCCGGCGAACCCGTTTCCCGAGAGCGACAGGACGCTGATGCCATGGAGATATCGGCGCGTGCTCCCGATGCGCGAGAACCCGCTCGGCTCGCCCGAGGAGTGGCTCGACCCGAAGCACGCGCATCTCGACATCTCGATGCGCGACTGGATGCGCGGGCTCGGCTTGAGCGACGCGGCGATCGATATCGGATTCTCGCGCAACTCGACCTTCGGCGCGGACGCGGCCGACGTGTCCGCGCTGCTGCTGCTGTTCCGGGCCGCCTTCTCGCGCGCGCAGCGCGCGCTTGCGCCGACAGGCAGGCTCGGCTACACGGCCGCCAACGGTGTTGAGAGCATCCCTGCAGCGATGGCCGAGTCGCTGCAACGCGAGGTACGACTCAACAGTCCCGTGGTCGCGATCGACAACGGCAGCGACGCCGCCGTCGTTCACTGTGCTGACGGCAGCCGGATCAGGGCACTGCAGGTCGTTTTTGCGGCGCCTTTCGGCGTACTGCGCAACATCCGGATCGACCCGCCGCTCGCAGGCCTGCAGGCGGAAGCGGTCGCTCGGCTGCGCTCCCAGGCCATCACGCAGGTCTATCTGCGCCCGAAAACGCGGTTCTGGGAACTGGATGGCTACGCGCCGAGCCTGTTCACCGATTCACTGCCGGGAATGGTCGCCGCAGCCCGCAGCGGCACCGACCCTGCCGGAATCACGCACCTGACGGCCTGGCTCACGGGTGCCCACGCCAGCGGGCTCGACGGGCTTGGTGAAGCCGAGGCGGGACAGCGCGTCATCGATGCGATCTCGGCGATTCGTCCGGCCGCGCGCGGCCAGCTCGAATTCATCGGCCTTCACTCCTGGGGCGGCGATCCCTGGGCCGCCGGCGCCTGGACCTGGTTCGGTCCCGGTGAGGTCACGCGCTACGCGGCAGTCATGGGCCTGCCGCACGGGCGCATCCACTTCTGCGGCGAACACCTGGCGCGCGCGAGCCGCGGCATGGAAGCGGCCATGGAATCCGCGGAGCGGGCGAGCACCGAGATTCTCGCGCGGCTCTGAGAAAGCGTCACGCGCCCTGGGCGGTTCAATCCGCCGACGCCATAACAGCGGCAGCGGCCCCCGACGATGTCCCGCAGACCGCCAAGCACGTCGCGAAAAATGTTCACGCCGAGCACGCACTCCGCTGTAACGATGCCAAGAACGTCGCGAATCTCGCGGCTCGGAAAGTCGGGAGTTGTAACGATATTCGAAGCTGGGACTTTCATTCGCAGATGCAAGCTGAGAAACGGCAATTTTGTCCTTGACCAGCCACCTGTCGGCCTGAGGCGGGCCCGCCTTATTCAATCCGGCTATACCGGCATGAAAACTTGAACCTTCACGCGGGGCGTCCGTGGACGTAAGTTAGTCGTCCCCCGAGAGGTGGGCCGACCCGGACGCCGGCAAGACATCGCCATACCGAGAGTGAACCGACCAGGATGAGTGCCCTGCCGAGCGCAGTAGCGGTAAACGCCCCGACCGACCTGTCGGTCGACCTGGCGTTGTACGATGAGGAGGCGACACGCGCTCATGCGCTCGATCACTGCAACCGCAAATTCCAGTCACTCGATGCGCAGGCGCGCGTGGAGTGGGCGCTCGAACACCTGCCTGGCACCCACATGCTGTCATCGAGTTTTGGGACCCAGGCGGCTGTCTCGCTGCATCTCGTCACGAGCGTCAGCCCCGGCATCCCCGTCGTTCTGATCGATACCGGATACCTGTTTCCCGAAACCTATCGCTTCGTCGACGAGTTGACCGAGCGGCTCCAACTGAACCTCAAGGTGTATCGCGCCGAACGTTCGACAGCGTGGCAGGAAGCGCGTCACGGGCAGCGCTGGAGCCTCGGTCGCGACGGGATCGACGCATACAACCAGGAGAACAAGGTCGAGCCGATGCGGCGTGCGCTGCGCGAACTCGAAGCGGGAACCTGGTTTGCGGGCCTGCGCCGCATCCAAAGCCAGGGTCGCGCGTCAACGCCGTATCTCAACTGGTCGGGCGGCCGCTGGAAAGTGCACCCGATCGCGGATTGGTCCGATCGGGACGTGCACCGCTATCTCAAGCAGCACCGCCTGCCGAGGCACCCGCTATGGGAAAAGGGCTTCCTGTCGATCGGCGATCACCACAGCACGCGGCCGATCCATGAGGCCGGCTCGCTCGAGCAGACGCGTTTTTTCGGTCTCAGACGCGAGTGCGGAATTCACCAGATGGATTTCGGCAAGCTCTGAGCCCCGGCGGCTGGTTGCGAAACCTCGCATTGCACCGAAACCGGCGCCGACCCGCCCCGAAAAGGCGCGCGCCGATCCGGAATATGGAGCGTACTTCAGCGACGAGCAAAGCAGTTCAGGCTGCGTGAATCGTCGGTTGATCAGACGTCTTCTCACCCCATCCGATGGGTCTTTGCCACGGGAGGCCAGGTAGGCCGCCCGCGGCGTCACGCTGCCGCCGCCTCGTCCTGCTCGCAACCTCCACGTACCGGCAGGACCATCTCCCCAAACAGCGTATCGACCTCATCCTGCGTCGAGAGTGCGGCCGCGTCGCGGATGGCATGCGCCGAATAGTGCGGCGCAAACAGATGGATGAAATCGGTCATGTAGCCGCGCAGCACCATGTCGCGCGGGAAGCCGAGCCACGTCGTGACTTCCGGAAACAGTCCTTCGGCATTGATGGCCTTGAGATCTTCCTGGTCGCGGCACTCGTATGCCATCGACGCGATCACGCCGACGCCCATGCCCATGCGCACGTAGGTCTTGATGATGTCCGCATCCCGCGCGGTAAAAACGACACGCGGTTCGAGGCCGAGTTCGTGGAAGGCGCGCTTGAATGACGACTCCCCGGTCAGGCTGAACACGTAGGTCACGAGCGGATGCTCGGCGAGCGTCTCGAGGTCGAGGCGCTTCTTCTGTCTTGCGAGCGCGTGCTGCCTCGGCACGAGCGCGATGCGATGCCAGCGGTAGATCGGCAGCAGGGTCAGGTGCCGAAACAGGTGTTGGGACCCCGTCGCGATCGCAAAGTCGACCTTGTTCTGGTTGACGAGTTCGAGAATCTGCTCCGAGGTGCCCTGATGCAGTTCGAGACTGACCTTCGGATAGCGTCTGCGGAACTCCTTGATGACATCGGGCAATACGTAGCGTGCCTGGGTATGCGTCGTCGCGATCGACAGCGTGCCTTCCTGTTCGTCCGTGAGATCGCTCGCAACGCTCGAGATGTTCTCGACCTCGCGCAGGATCTTGCGGGCTCGCGCGATCACTTCGCGGCCAGCCGGCGTTATGGCCGCGAGACTCTTGCCGCGCCGCGTGAACAATTGCACGCCGAGTTCCGCCTCGAGCTGCTTGAGCTGTTTGCTGATCCCCGGTTGGCTCGTAAACAGCCGCTCGGCGGCCGACGTGATGTTAAGCCCGCTGTCGACGACACCGATCAGGTACTTGAGCTGCTTAAGTGTCACTTCGATGCCCGAGTGTCTTGCGACAGGAAAACGGAGTCTTCTTCGGCGGTGCCGACGGTGGCCGCACGCCGCCACGTGCGCGTTCCACCTTGTCCATCAAGGTTCTCATATCGGTACATTAACCGTTATAGCGCCTGAGCATAAGGCCCGAAGCATAAACTGTTGGTTTGGGATAGATGTCCCGAGTATCCTGACTCGAGGGTCACAAGCGATCGCCCGCCATGCAATATCTGCCTCTTTTCGCCGACATCAAGGACCGCGATTGCCTGATCGTCGGCGGTGGCCGCGTGGCGGAGCGCCGGGTCTTGCTGCTCAGCCGGGCGGGCGCGAAGCTCACGGTCATCGCACCGGAACCGAGCCCTGAACTCGAGCGGCTGGCCGATGTCAACGCGATCGAACTGGCGCGCCGTCCATTCGACACCGAGCCTTTGGACCGCTACTGGCTGATCGTCGCGGCGACCGACGATTCCGAACTCAACGCCAAGGTCGCAGCCGCGGCGCGACGCGCCAGGCGACTGTGCAATGTCGTCGACGATGCGGACCTCTCCACCTTCATCATGCCCGCCATCGTCGATCACGATCCGGTCACGATCGCGATCAGCAGCGCGGGCAAGTCGCCCGTGTTGGCCCGCTGGGTCAAGGGCGTGATCGAAACGGTCCTGCCGGTACGTCTCGGTGACCTTGCCACTCTTGCCGGCCGCTGGCGCGAACGCGTGAAACTGGCCCTGCCGGACCTCGAACGGCGGCGCAAATTCTGGCAGGCCATGCTCGAGGGCGAGGTGGCGCGCCACATGCTCGCCGGCCGGGCGGAACGAAGCGAACTGCTGCTCGAGGAGGCGCTCGCCGCATGGCGCGACGAAGAAGCGGCCACGCTGGAACCGGGCGAAGCGTATCTCGTTGGCGCCGGTCCCGGCAGCCCCGACCTCATCACCCTGCGCGGCCGACAGTTGCTGGCCCAGGCCGACGTCGTCCTCTACGACCGGCTCGTCAGCGACGGGATCCTCGAGTATGCGCGCCGTGACGGCGAGCTGATCTCGGTCGGCAAGTCGCCGCGCACGCCCTCGATCACCCAGGCTCAGGTCAACCGCCTGCTCGTAAGGCTCGTCGCGTCGGGCAAGCGCGTCTGCCGCCTCAAGGGCGGCGACCCGATGATCTTCGGCCGCGGCGGTGAGGAAATGCAGGCGCTTGCCGAGGCGGGCCTCCCGTTTCAGGTCGTTCCGGGCGTATCGGCGGTCGAAGGCTGTGCGGCGTATGCCGGCGTCCCGCTGACGTTGCGCGGCGTCTCCAGAGCGGTGCTGATCACGACGGGGCACAGCGATGACGGCAATGCGGAGGACCTCGCTACGTTTCGCAGCGGCCAGACGCTCGCGCTCTACATGGGCGTCGCGCAACTTGAGGCGATCGGCAAGGCACTCATTGCCAACGGCCACGATCCGGCGACTCCGGCGGCCATCATCGAGAATGGAACGATGCACGAGCAGCGGGTCGTTCGCACGACGCTGCGGCGCCTCGGCGAAGTGCGTGACAAGCTCGCAATCGCAGCCCCGGCGCTGCTGCTGGTCGGCGAGACGACACGCTGCGCGGAACGCTACAAGTGGTTCAACCCGGAAGCGTTCGAGTATCTGGAGGACGACGACCAGACATTGGCGCAGGTCTCGTGAGCGCTCCAACGGCAGGACTCATGTTCGTAACCGACAACCCGCAGCGATATCCCATGTCGCATCTGCATGCCGCGGCACGTTCGCCACGGGCTGCCTGGCGCTGCAGCGGAGCGGTGGCCTCGTGAACACGCGTGCGAACAGGCCAAGAAGCGTCGCCGAGTTGTTGAATTCCGGAACCATCCAGAGGCTCGCCCGTGAGGCGACGCGCAGGCGCACGCTTGCCTCGGAAATCCGGGAACTGTTACCGGACGATGAGGCGGCACACCTCGTGAGCGCCGCTCTGGACGACGCGGGACAACTCATTCTCGGCATGGACTCTGCTGCGTGGGCCGCGCGGGTGCGGTGCAGCTACCCGGAACTCGCCGGCCGCAGGCTCAAGGTCAGGGTCGTGCCGAGAGAGAAGCCTGCGCCGTAGGCTAGTCGAGGAGTCCGGGCGCGAACTGGTAGGAAATGGGCGAGGGCCGCTGCTCGTCGAACGCGACTTCCTCGTAGCAGTCGGGTCGGGCCAGCAGTTCGCGCAGCAGGAGATTGTTCAGGCGGTGGCCTGACTTGAAAGCGGAAAATTCCCCGATCAGGCAGGCGCCGAGAAGGTAGAGGTCGCCCACCGCATCAAGCATCTTGTGCCTGACGAACTCGTCGCCGAATCGAAGGCCGTCTTCGTTCAACACCCGGTACTCGTCCATGACGATCGAGTTGTCGAGGCTTCCGCCGAGCGCCCGCCCGCGCGCCCGCAGCGAGTCGACGTCGCTCAGGAATCCGAAGGTTCGGGCCCGGCTGATCTCTTTCAGAAACGTCGACGTCGAGAACTCCAGGCTCGCGTTCTGGCGGTGCTTGCGGAGCACCGGATGGTCGAAGTCGATCTCGAAATTGAGCCGGAAGCCGTCGTAAGGCGCGAACCGCGCCCATTTGTCGCCATCGTCGACGTGCACGGTCTTGCGAATGCGGATGAAGCGCTTCGGAGCATTCTGCTCTTCTATGCCGGCGGACTGCAGCAAAAACACGAACGGCGCCGCGCTGCCGTCCATGATCGGTACTTCGGGCGCCGTAAGGTCGATAAAAAGGTTATCGATCCCGAGCCCGGCGAGCGCCGAGAGCAGATGCTCCACCGTACCCACCCGGCCGCCCCCGTGCTCGAGCGTCGTGCCGAGCATGGTGTCCGAGACGTTCAGTGCGGCTGCCGGTATGTCGACGGGTTCGGCGAGGTCCAGACGCCGAAATACGATACCGGTATTGGTCGGCGCAGGCCGCAAGGTCATGTAGACCTTGGCGCCGCCATGCAGACCGATTCCGGTTGCCCGGATTGAATCCCTCAAGGTGCGCTGCTTCAAGTCGCTTCGTCCCCCAAGAACAAATGCGAACCGTGCACTGTTGACCAAGCAGCCGCGCTCCGGGCAAATCCCCTGAACCGACCACGCCATGGCATAGGATAACCGCCTTTTCTGCGAGGGACCAATGGTTGCGAAGCGAGAGCCTGCACCGCAGCAGGTTCCCGGGTGGTCCTCAGTCCGCCTGCCTGCGCAGGAACGCAGGCACATTGAGAAACGGCTCCGCCGCCGCCTTGTCCTCTCCGGGCGGCGCTTCCTCCTCCGCATGCTTGTCGCGCACCACCGTGGGGCGTTCGTAGTCGGCGTAGTTGGGTTCGCCGGCTATGCGCTTGTCGATAAGTCGCATCCGCGGGGCATCCTGTGCGCCGGTAGGCCCGCCAAGGCCGGTCGCGACCACCGTGACGCGAAGCTCGTCGGACATCTCGGGGTCGAGGACCGTACCGATGACGACTGTAGCGTTCTCGGCCGCGAATTGCTTGATGGTCTTGCCCACCTCCTCGAATTCGACGAGGCCGAGGTTCTCACCCGTCGTCACGTTGACAAGCACGCCTTTCGCCCCCGCGAGGTCCACGCCGTCGAGCAATGGGCTCGAGACCGCGGCCTCGGCCGCTACGCGGGCGCGATCCTCCCCGCTTGCCGAACCGGAGCCCATCATCGCCGTGCCCTGCTCGGACATCACGGTCTTGACGTCGGCGAAATCGACGTTGATCAGCCCCCAGCGGGTGATCAGTTCCGCGATGCCCTGCACGGCGCCTTGCAACACTTCATTCGCGGCTCGAAACGCCTCGATGAGCGTGACCTGCGGGCCGAGCACGGGCAGCAACTTGTCGTTCGGGATCGTGATCAGCGAATCGACGTGTTTGGCGAGTTCACCGATCCCGCGCTCGGCAACCTGCACGCGCTTGCCCTGTTCCATCGAGAACGGCCGGGTCACGACAGCGACCACGAGTATCCCGAGTTCCCGGGCAAGCTCGGCGATCACGGGCGCAGCACCCGTGCCGGTACCGCCGCCGAGGCCCGCGGTGATGAACAGCATGTCGGCGCCCTCGATTACCTCCTTGATACGATCGCGATCCTCGAACGCGGCTTCCTGACCGACCGTCGGGTCCGCGCCGGCGCCGAGCCCTTTCGTGATGTTGCGGCCGATCTGCAGCTTGGTCGTGACCTTGGTGTTCTGCAACGCCTGCGCGTCGGTGTTGGCGCAGATGAAATCGACCCCTTCGATGCCGACCGCGACCATATGCGCAACCGCATTGCCGCCGGCGCCGCCGACACCGATCACCTTGATGACTGCCGATTTGGTTTGGCCATCCGTCAGTTCGAATGTCATTTTCAGACTCCCATCGTTGAATTCCAGATTTCCTTCGGGCATTGCGAAACTCCTGGGCAACCGTGCGCTGCCTACAAACCTCCGCGAAACCAGGCCCGCATCCTGTCGAACACATTTGAAACACCGAGCCCGGACGCGGATGCTTCCGCCTTGGCTCGAATTGACTCTCTCGCGTAAAGCAGCAGGCCCACGCCGGTCGCGTGGATCGGATTGCGGACGACGCCGGCAAGACCCTCGATGTACTGCGGCATGCCGAGGCGGACCTGCATGTGAAAGACCTCTTCGGCAAGTTCGATCGCCCCTTCCATCTTCGAACTGCCGCCGGTCAGCACAACGCCGGCCGGAATCAGCTCGGCGAAACCCGAGCGCACCAGTTCGTCGCGCACGAGGCTCAACAGTTCCTCGTAGCGCGGCTCGACCACCTCGGCGAGCGTTTGCCGGGCCAGGCGGCGCGGCGGCCTGTCGCCCACGCTCGGCACCTCGATGGTCTCGTCGGAGTTCGCAAGCTGCGACAACGCGCAGGCATACTTGATCTTGATCTCTTCGGCGTGGTGCGCCGGTGTACGCAGCGATACCGCGATGTCGTTCGTCACCTGTGACCCGGCAATGGGGATGACCGCGGTGTGTTGAATCGCGCCGCCGCAGAAGACCGCGATGTCGGTCGTACCGCCGCCGATGTCGGCGATGCACACGCCGAGTTCCTTCTCGTCCTCGGTCAGCACGGCGTAGCTCGAGGCGAGTTGCTCCAGAACGATGCCGTCGACGCTGAGACCGCAGCGCTCCACGCACTTGACGACGTTCTGCACGGCGCTGACGGCGCCCGTGACGAGGTGAACCTTCGCCTCCAGCCGCACGCCCGACATGCCGACCGGTTCGCGAATACCGCCCTCGGTATCAATGAGGAATTCCTGGGGCAGCACATGGAGCACGCGCTGGTCGGCCGGGATCGCAACCGCCCGGGCTGCATCGATGACGCGTTCGACATCGCTTGCGCTGACTTCCTTGTCGCGTATCGCGACGATGCCGTGCGAATTGAGGCTGCGAACGTGACTGCCGGCAACGCCCGTGTACACGTGGTTGATTTCACAGCCGGCCATGAGTTCTGCTTCCTCGACCGCACGCTGGATCGAGCGCACGGTCGATTCGATGTTCACGACCACACCGCGCTTGAGACCGCGCGACTCGCACGACCCCAGGCCGATGATCTCGAGCCGCCCCTCCGATGACAGCTCGCCGACGACAGCCACGACCTTCGACGTACCGATGTCGAGCCCGACGAGCAGATTGCGTGCATCCCGCTTAGCCATTTGCGTAACTCTCGTCCGTGTTCGCGAACCCGGCACCGGTGCGCCAACGGACCGCGAAACCGTTCGCATATCTCATGTCCACGTAATCCACTTCTTCGAACCGCTCCACAAGCGCGGGAGCTGCGACTTCAAAGAAGGTCTGGAGTTGGCGCTCGATATCGCGGCGACCCAGCCGAATCTCCTGCCCGCCGGCAAGCACGAGCGTGAAAGCGCCTCGAGCATCCAGGTGCAGTGAATCGAGCATCATGTTGGCCTCGGCCAGCCGGCCGCGCGACGACCGGTAAAACGCCACGATCTCCTGCTCGCTGCCGGGCGGCCCGATGAACTTCGGCAGCTCCGGGAAGGCATGGCGCGCGTTGGCAGTAAAGAGCTCGCCGCGGACGTTGAGGAGCCCCTTGTCACCCCAGCGAGCTGCGGCGCGATGTTCGGTGACCGTGATCGCGAGCTTGTCGGGCCAGAGCCTGCGGACCCTTGAGCTGTCGATCCAGTCGAGCGATTCGACCCGCTGGCGCAGCCGTTCGAGATCGACCGTCAGGAAGCCCGAACCGAGTTCGGGCGCGAGCGCCGCCTGAACCTGAACCTCCGTCACGCGCTGAAACGGCCCCTCCACGATCAATTGCGTGACCGGCGGATCAAACACCGACCTGCCGAATACGAGGACCGCCACCACCACGGCGAGAATGATGGGCGGCGCGAGCAGTGCGCCCCAGTTCACTTCGAAAGCCGGCTGCTGCGAATCGCGCCTGACACTCTTGTTCCGATTTCCGCGTTTGCCCATCAGTCAGCTTCTCCGGCGTGCTCGCCGAGCATGCGTACTTCGAGTTCGAGCGCGACACCGGTCCGCTGCTCCACTTCGACCCTGAGTTTGTCGATCAACCGCTCGATGTCGGCCGCGGTGGCCGATCCCGTGTTGATGATGAAATTCGCGTGTTTCTCGGAGACCTCCGCACCGCCGACGCGCGCACCCTTCAGACCCGCGCGCTCGATGAGCTGGCCGGCGAAGTTCCCGGGTGGATTGCGGAATACCGAGCCCGCGCTCGGCAGCCCCAGAGGCTGCGTCTCGCCGCGCCTGCGGAGCATCGCCCTGAGCGTGGATGGATCGGACCCGTCCTCCCCGTCGAATCGAAACGTCGCGCCAAGGAACCACTCGTTCGCGGGACCTTCGACCGTGCGGTAGCCGCTTGAGAACTCCGTCCTTGCCCGCGTGGTCACGGCGCCGGATCGGTCGATGGTCGTTACGCTGTCGATGTTGTCCCACGTCTCGCCGCCGAATGCGCCCGCGTTCATGGCGAGCGCTCCACCGACGGTGCCCGGAATGCCCGCAAGGAAAGCGGCAGGTCCGAGCTTCCAGCGCGCGCAGCGGCGTGCGAGCACTGCGCAGGGCACGCCCGCCGCGACCTGCACCCGCACGTCGTCGAGCCGGACAACGTCCTTCGGCAACGCGCTCGTGCGAACGACCGCGCCGCGAATGCCGCCGTCGCGCACGAGCACGTTCGACCCGAGCCCGATGAAGTAGACGGATCGAGCGTCAGGCAATGTCGCAAGAAAGGCTTTGAGGTCCTTCAGCCGCGCCGGCGTGAAAAACAGATCGGCCGGGCCGCCCACGCGCCACGAGGTATGAGCCGCCATTGGCTCGTCGTACAGCAGCACCGCTGGGTCAGCCATCTCTTCGGCCACCATGCTCACTGGCGCACTCCGACCGGCCCGCGAACGGCGAGCAGGCCCGGCAGCGTCGCCGCCACTGCGCCGATGCTGCCTGCCCCGAGCGTCAATACCACATCATCTGCTCGCAGCACGTTGGCGAGCACCGTTTCCAGATCGTCGAGGTCCTCGACGTAGACCGGTTCCACCGCGGCTCGCGCGCGCACCGCCCGGGCCAGCGCCTTGCCGTCGGCATTGCGCAGCGGTTTCTCACCGGCTGCATAGACGCTTGTCAGCAGCAGAACATCGACGTCGGCGAGCACCTGGGCGAAATCGTCGAGCAGCGCCCGGGTCCTCGAGTAACGATGCGGTTGAAAGGCGACAACGATTCTCCGTCCGGGCCAGGCATCGCGTGCGGCGGCGAGCGTCGCTGCAATCTCGGTGGGGTGGTGGCCGTAGTCGTCGACGAAAGTGACGCGCCCTGCGGCCGTATTGACGGTCCCGAGCACCTGCAGGCGCCGATCGATGCCGGAGAATTCCGAAAGAGCCGTCTGAATCGCCGGCATTGCGACGCCAAGCTCGCTTGCGACCGCGATCGCGGCGGCGGCGTTGAGAACGTTGTGCATGCCGGGCAGGTTCAGTTCGAAGGGGACCGGCTTGCCGCCGCCGGGCAGCCGAACCTTGAATCCGGTGCGTATTCCGCGACGTTCTACGGCAGTGACCCTGACGTCGGCGCGTTCCGTGCGTCCGTAGCTCAGCACGCGCCGGCTGACCCTCGGTATCAGCTTTCTCGTGTTCGCGTCATCGCGGCACATCACCGCGACGCCGTAAAACGGCAGGTTGTGTATGAAATCCAGAAACGCCTGTTTGAGCCGCCCAAGTTCGCCGTCGTAGGTTGCCAGGTGGTCGGTATCCACGTTCGTGACAACGGCGATCATCGGCTGCAGGTGCAGGAACGAGGCATCGCTCTCGTCGGCCTCGGCAACGAGGTATCGGCCGACACCCAGCCGCGCGTGGGCATCGGCGCTCGCAAGCCGGCCGCCGATGACGAACGTCGGGTCGAGCCCGCCCTCGGCAAGCACGCTTGCGATCAGGCTGGTCGTCGTGGTCTTGCCGTGCGTGCCGGCAACGGCGATCCCGTAGCGGAAGCGCATGAGTTCGCCGAGCATCTCGGCCCGCTGCACGACCGGTATGCGCCGCCGCTTCGCCTCGACGATCTCGGGATTGTCGCTGCCGACGGCGCTGGAGACGACGACCACATCGGCCTGGCCGAGCTGCACGGCGTCGTGGCCTTCGTGGACGACCGCGCCAAGCGATTGCAGACGCTCGGTCGCGGCGCTCTGCCTGAGGTCCGAGCCCTGCACCGAGTAGCCAAGATTGACCAGCACCTCGGCGATGCCGGCCATGCCAACGCCGCCGATCCCGACGAAGTGGACCGTGTGGATTCGGCCCATGCGGTCGTTCATGCCGCACCTCCCGCATGGCGCAGGCACGCTTCGGCAAGCCGCTCGGCCGCATCGGGTCGAGCCTGCTCGCGCGCCGCCTCGGCCATCTGCAGAAGACCCGTTCGATCGCAGAGCAGACGCTCCAGTTCGCGACCGAGCCGCGTGGCGTCAAGCTCGCGCTCGGGCAGCAGCACGGCCGCGCCCGCGGCAACGAACCGGCGCGCATTCTCCGTCTGGTGGTCGTCGACCGCGTAAGGAAACGGCACGAGGATCGCACCGACGCCGCAGGCGGCAAGCTCGGCGACCGTTAATGCACCGGACCTCGCAACCACGAGGTCGGCCCAGCCGTAGGCATCCGCCATGTCGTCAATGAACGTCTCGACGCTCGCGTGGACCCCTGTTTCAGCGTAGCGCACAGCCGTCTCGTCAGCCGCGGCCCCGGACTGATGCCGGATTTCCGGGCGCAGCGACTCCGCGATCAGGTCGATCGCCGCGGGCAGCACGCGGTTCAGCGCCTGAGCGCCACGGCTGCCGCCAAGCACGAGCAGGCGGATGCGCCGGTCCGACGCCGCGATCGCGCGTTCGGCGGGCGGCGGCAGCGACGCGATCTCGCGGCGCACGGGGTTTCCGATGAAGTGCGCGTCGACGCGCCCGGGGAAACTGTCCGGGAATGCCTCGAACACCTGTTTCGCGAACCGCGCGAGCAGCCGGTTCGTCGTTCCCGCAATGGCGTTTTGTTCGTGTATGAGCAGCGGTCGCCGGGTAAGCCAGGCGGCGATGCCGCCCGGACCCGACACGAAACCGCCGAAGCCAAGCACCGCGCCGGGCTTGCGACGGTGGAAGATGCACAGTGCCTGGACTACCGAGAAGGCGACCCTGAACGGTGCGGCGAGCCAGGCGCTCAGGCCGCGCCGCCTGATGCCGGAGATCGTGATCCAGTCGATGTCGAAGCCGTTTTCGGGAACGACCGTCGACTCGAGCCCCCGATGCGTACCGACCCAGACGACCGCTTGCTGGCGCCGCCGCAGCGTCGTGGCCACGGCGAGGCCCGGGAACACATGTCCGCCCGTGCCGCCCGCCATGATCATGATCGGCCTGCCCGTCACCGTTCCCGCCTCCGCCTGTTCGTCGCCTGTTGCACGCCACAGACTTCGCGATGGATCCTGAAAAGCAGGCCGAGCGCGATGAGCGTCACGATAGTGCTCGAGCGACCGTAGCTGATGAGCGGCAGCGTCAGGCCCTTGGTCGGCAGCAAGCCCGTATTCACCCCGACGTTGATCAGCGCCTCGATACCGAGCATGAGCCCGATGCCCGTACTCAGCAGGCCCTGAAACGCCATGCCCTCGCGAATCGCTGTCTGGCCCATGTCTATGGCTCGATAGACCACGAGAACATAAAGCAGCACGATGAAGCTCGCACCCGCGAATCCCAGTTCCTCGGCGACAACCGCAAATACGAAGTCCGTGTGCGCTTCGGGCAGGTAGAACAGCTTTTGCACGCTCTCGCCGAGGCCGACCCCGAGCCATTCGCCGCGCCCGATCGCGATCAACGACTGGGTGAGCTGAAATCCGCTCGCGAAAGGATCGCTCCAGGGATTCAGGAACGTCGTGAGGCGTTCGAGTCGATACGCCGAGTTCACGGCCAGCGCCCCGAGCGCGAAGCCCCCGACGACCAGCGCGAGCAGGAAATCGCGCAGCCTTGCGCCGGCGACGAACACGATGCCGAGGCTCGTCAGCGTGACGACGACGGCGGCACCGAAGTCAGGCTCCGCAAGCAATAGCGCACAGACGCCTGCAACGATGAGCATGGGCTTGAGGAAGCCCCGGAAACTCGTCAGGAGCTCCGCCTGCCGGCGCGTCGCGTAACTTGCGAGGTACATGATCAGGAACAGGCGCGCGGGTTCGGAGGCCTGAAAGCGGATCGGACCGAGTTCGAGCCACCGGGAACTGCCGTTGACCGTCTGGCCGAGACCGGGGATCAGCACCAGGGCGAGCAGCGCGATACAACCGAGCAGGATCAGGCCGTTCAGCCGGTGCCACAGTTCCGTGGGCACGGCAGTTACGACGAGTGCGGCGGCACAGCCGATACCCAGTGCACCGAGATGCCGCAGCAGGTAGTAGAGCGGCTGGCCGAAATTGCCGTCGGCGAGCGAGATCGATGCGGAACCGACCATTACGGCGCCAACGACGACCAGTCCGAGGCTTGCGCACGCCAGCAGCGGGTCCACGTGGCTCGGCGGCATCGGGAGCGGGCGCTTCATCGTGCGAGCTCCCGGACTGCTGCACCGAACGCCCTGCCGCGTTCGCGATAGTCCGCAAACATGTCGTGGCTTGCGCAGGCCGGTGAGAGCAGCACGGTGTCGCCGGCGGCAGCGAGTTCGGCGGCACGCGCCACGGCTGCGCGCATCGTGTCGACCCGGGTAATCGGGCAGCTTTCCTCGATCGCCTCGGCGAGCGCCGGCGCCGACTCCCCCAGGAGTACGGCCGCCTTGAGCCTTCCGTGGGCGGCCTTTGCAAGCGGGGTGAAGTCCGCGCCCTTGCCGAGCCCGCCGGCAATGAGCACGGCCGCTCCCGAGAGGCTTTCGAGCGCGGCGACGGTGGCGCCGACGTTGGTTCCCTTCGAGTCGTCGACGTAGACGACGCCCGCGACGGTGGCGACCGGCGCGAAGCGATGGGGCAGACCCTCGAAGTTGCGCAACGCCTGCAGTGCCGGCTCACGCGCCCCGCCGAGAACCTCCACGAGCGCAAGCGCCGCCAGCGCATTGGACTCCCCGTGCCGGCCGGGGACGGGCAGTTCGGCGGCGGGCATGAGCGGCTCGAGACTGCGCGCAAGCCAGCGTTCGCCGTCGGCAACGACGACCGAGTAGCCGTCGGCGATCGGCTCGTGCGTCGAAAACGGAATGCCGTGCGTGTGGCGCCGTCCCATCTCGCGTACAGCCGGATCGTCCCAGTTGTACACGGCACGTTCGGCAACGCGAAGAAGTTTCGCCTTGAGCTCGGCGTAACGCTCGAAACTCCCGTGCCGGTCGAGGTGATCCGGAGAAACGTTGAGCACGACGGCGGCGAGCGGCCGCAGACTGTACGTCGTCTCCATCTGGAAGCTCGAGACTTCAAGCACATAGGCTTGCGCTTCGTCATGGCTCAGCAGTTCCAGCGCCGGAGGACCCAGATTGCCGCCGGCTGGAGCGCAGAGGCCCTGCGCGGCCAGGATTCGGGCCGCAAGCGTCGCGACGGTGCTCTTGCCGTTGGACCCCGTGACGGCCAGCACCGGCGCCTCGGCGGCCCGGGCAAAGAGTTCGATGTCACTGACCACCGGGATGCCGCGAGCGTGCGCAGCCTCAACGATCGGCGTTTCGACGGGGAGCCCGGGTGACAGAACGAGCTCATCCACGCCCGCGAGCCACTTCGGATCGATACTCTCGAGCACGACAGGCATGTCCGGGCAGGTGCTTCTGAGTCCGTCAAGCCCCGGCGGCGCCGCGCGGCTGTCGATGACGAGCGCCGGCCGGCGCCATTGCGCCAGGTACTCGGCGACGGCCCGACCCGTGGACCCGAGTCCCACGATCAGCGTCCTGCCGCCTCGCTCAGCCACGGATATGTTCTCCCTGAACCACGTTTGCCAACCCGTCTGCGCGTTCGCTTGTCGCCATGCGGTCGCCATCAGCGAATCTTCAGGCTCGCAAGTCCGATGAGTACCAGGATCACGGTGATGATCCAGAAACGAACGATCACCTTCGGTTCCGCCCAGCCCTTGAGCTCAAAATGGTGATGCAGCGGTGCCATGCGAAAAATGCGCCGGCCTGTTCTCTTGTAGGAGACGACCTGGATCATGACGGAGATGGTTTCGACCACGAACACTCCGCCCATGATGAACAACACCAGTTCCTGCCTGATCACCACCGCCACGAGTCCCAGCGCTGCTCCGAGCGCGAGTGCCCCGACATCACCCATAAAGACCTGCGCGGGATAGGTGTTGAACCACAAGAAGCCCAGGCCGGCGCCAGCCAGGGCCGCACAAAAAACGAGCATCTCTCCGGCCCCCGCGATATAGGGGATGCCGAGATAATTCGAGAAGACGACGTTGCCGGCCGCCCAGGCGATGAGCCCAAGCGCCCCGCCGACCAGCACGGCCGGCATGATCGCGAGACCGTCGAGTCCGTCGGTCAGGTTGACTCCGTTGGAGCTGCCGACGATGACGATGTAGACGAACGCCACATAGGCGATTCCGTTGAGCGGTATCAAAAGGTTCGGAAAATAGGGGATCAGCAGCGCCTGTTCGACCTCGGGATTCTCCGCCGTCGCGAACAACAGCAGCGCACCGGCAAGTGCTGCGATCGACTGCCAGAAGAACTTGGTGCGCGCCGCGAGGCCTTGCGAATCGCCGACGACCAGTTTCCGGTAGTCGTCCACAAAACCGATGAGCCCGAAGACCATCGTGATTCCCAGCACGATCCAGACGAAGCGGTTGGTCAGATCGGCCCACAACAGCGTGGCAACGCCGATCGACAGCAGTATCAGCGCGCCGCCCATCGTCGGCGTGCCCGCCTTGGGCAGGTGGCTTTCCGGGCCGAGCGATCGTACCGGCTGGCCCACGCTGCTCACGGAAAGCCGCTGGATCATGTACGGACCGATCGCGAACGACAGCGTCAGCGCGGTCAGCGCACCAAGGATCGCGCGCATCGTCAGGTAGCCGAATACGTTGAATCCCGTATAGAACTGCGTCAGGTATTCCATCAGCATCATCAACATCGGTCCGCCCTCCGCGTATCCGCGTCGGCGAACGCTGCGACGAGGCGATCGAGCCCCATGACGCGTGAGCCCTTGATGAGGATCGTCAGGTCGGGGGCGAGCCGCGGCTCGAGCGCGCGCCTGGCCGATTCGATGTCGGTGGAAGTTTCGCCTCGCGTGCCGAAAGCATGCGCGGCATGCGCCGCAAGCGGGCCGATCGCTATCAGCGTGTCGCAGCGGCCGCGGGCGTAAACGCCGGTTTCCCGATGCAGGGCCTCGGCCTCGCGACCGAGCTCCGCCATGTCGCCGAGTACGAACACGCGCGTTCCGCCGCGCGCGCCGAGCCAGTCGAGCGCCGCGCGCGCCGAGGACGGATTCGCGTTGTAGCTGTCATCGACGACCGTCGCACCGGCGGTTCCGCGCAGTACCGTCATGCGGCCGGGAACCTGCGAGCCACTGGCGAGGCCGGCGCGAATCGCGGCAGCGCCCGCTCCGACGGCGTGCGCGGCGGCGGCCGCGGCGAGCGCGTTGGCTACGTTCTGGCGGCCGACGAGCGGCAACTCGATGTCGAGTTGTTCTCCGTCCGGCAGGCACATCGTGAATGTTGAGCCGTCGCCAGCGAGTTCGGGCTCACCGACCGCGTGGCAGTCGGCGTCCGCGCCCAGACCGAACGTCACGACGCGGTTCGCGCTCGAGCGCGCCCGCCAGTCAGCGCAAAAGGGATCCTCGGCATTGAGTACCGCCGTACCCGAGCGCGGCAGGTGATCGAGCAGTTCGCCCTTCGCGGCGGCGACGCCCGCGACCGAGCCGAACCCCTCCAGATGCGCTGCTCCGGCATTGGTGATGACGCCGACCGTCGGCTGCGCGAGCCCGCTGAGGTAATCGATTTCACCGGCGTGGTTGGCGCCGAGTTCGACGACGATCACTTCGTGCTCCGGGCGTATCCGCATGAGCGTCAGCGGCACGCCGATATCGTTGTTGAGGTTGCTGCGCGTAACGCAGACCTCCCTGGTGACGCGCAGTATCAATGCGATGAGTTCCTTGACCGTCGTCTTTCCGGCGCTGCCGGTCACAGCGATCACCGGTAGCGGAAAATTGCCGCGCCAGGCACGCGCCATCGCGCCGAGCGCGCGCCGCGTGTCGTCGACCTCGACCTGCGGCAAGGGCGTTTGCGAGACACGCGACACCAGGGCCCCGGCTGCGCCCTTCTCGTGCACCTCGGCGATATAGTCGTTGCCGTCGAAGCGCTCGCCACGGATCGCGACGAACAGCGCCCCGCTCACGGATTGGCGGGAATCGGTCGTGACGGCGTCGAACTCGCTGTCGGCGCCGAGCAGGCGGCCCTGCACTTCGTCGGCTACGGCTGCGAGACTGCGAGTCATCAACGTCGGTCTCCAAGCACATCGGCGATCACGGCACGATCGTCGAAGGGGCGTCGCCCTCCGGCAAAGGCTTGCGAGGTTTCGTGCCCCTTGCCCGCAACCAGCACGACATCTCCGTCGCCTGCCGCAGCCACGGCACGTGCAATGGCTTGTTCGCGCGAATGAGCGACCGCCACATCCGGGTGCGCCTCGATGCCTGTGCGGATATCCGCAACGATCGCGGCCGGATCCTCGCCGCGCGGATTGTCGTCGGTAAGCACGATGTGCTGCGCCGAGCCGGCCGCTGCGGCGCCCATTTCGGGCCGCTTGCCGCGATCGCGCTCGCCGCCGCAGCCAAATACGCACCAGAGCTCGCCCGGCGCGGCTGCCGAGAGCGTTGCGAGGACGCGTACGAGCGCGTCCGGTGTGTGCGCATAGTCGACCACGACCCAGGGCTGCCCGCGCGTGCCGCCGTGGATCTCCATCCGTCCCGGCGGCGGGCTGCATTCGGCGAGCGCGTCGCATGCGTCCGTCAACTGCAGATCCCACGCCAGCAGCGCACCGGCCGCAATCAACAGGTTCTCCGCGTTGAACTCCCCGATCAGGGGCGAGACGAAGGTCGCACTGCCGTAGCGGCCGCTGACTTCAAGTTCCAGCCCGGACAGTGCCTTGAGTCGACAGCGGCCGACGAGATCGGCGTCGGGCCGGCCATGTTGCGAGGTCACGATGGACTCGCAGCCTGCCGGCAGGTCTTGCAGCAACCTGGTCGCGAAGGGGTCATCGCCGTTGAGCACGGCCCTGCCGAGTCCGTGCCTCGTAAACAGGCGCGCCTTGGCATCGCCATAGGCGCTGAAGTCTCCGTGCTCATCGAGGTGATCGCGCGTGAGGTTCGTGAACGCGGCCGCAGCGACCTCAAGGCCCGCGATCCGATCCTGGGCCAGTGCGTGCGACGACACTTCGAGCGCGACTCGCGGCAGGCCCATCGCCGCGATCTCCCGATGCAGGCTCAGGCAGTCGGGCGTCGTCAGCGCGTGCGGCTCAAGGTCGGCCGGCGGCCCGAACCCCAGCGTTCCGATGTAGGCGCAGGCAGCCCCGCGTTCGGCCATCGCGTTCGCGGTCAGCCAGGCAACCGTGGTCTTGCCGTTCGTCCCGGTCACGCCAAGCACGTCAGCCTGCTTGGCGTCGGGGGCGAAGAACGCCCTGGCGAGATCGCCGAGCCGGTCGTCAATTCCCGGTACCGCGAGGCTGGGCTCAGGCACTTCCCGATGGCCGGCATCGGGTGCGTAAAGGACGATCGCAGCGCCGCGCTCGAGCGCTTCGGCGGCGAAGTCGAGCCCGTGCCGCGTGGCGCCCGGCACGGCGAGGAACGCGGCGCCGGGCGTGACCTGACGGCTGTCGATGACAAGATCCCGGATTTCCATGGCCGCGTGTCCGGCCGCTCCCGGACCCAGCAGGTCTCCGAGCGTCATTGCGGCAGCGGTTAGCGCGGCGCTCATCATGGATCCACCCGTGCACTCGCTATGACGGAGACCGGTGGCTCGGCCAGCGCGTCCGGGGCGATGGCGAGCTGCCTGAGCGCTCCCTCGGCGATCCTTGCAAATACCGGGGCCGCGACTTCGCCGCCGTAGTAGGCCCCGCTCTGCGGATCGTCGATGACGACGACGACAACGAGCCTTGGGTCGCCGGCCGGTGCGACTCCGCCAAATACCGCCGTATAACGGTCTTCGAGGTAGCCTCCGACACCGGACTTGCGCGCGGTGCCGGTCTTGCCTGCGATCGTGTAATTCGCGACCGCAGCGCGGCGCGCCGTACCCCCGGGCAGGACGACTGCCTGGAGCATGTTCATGAGTTTGTCGGCCGTCGATTCGGAGATGATGCGCTCGCCCGGAGGAGGTTCGTCGAGCGCGACGAACGATACGCTGCGCAATACGCCGCCGGCCGCAATCGCCGAATATGCGCGCGCGAGCTGCAGCGGCGTAACCGACAGCCCGTAGCCGTAGGAGAGCGTCGCCTGGCCGATGTCGCGCCAGTGCTGCGGGTCGTTGAGCACGCCCGAGGATTCGCCGGGAAAGTTGCTGTCGGTCAAGCGGCCGATTCCGAAGCCGGACAGCACCTGCCACAGACTCAACGGGTCAAGAGACAGTGCGATATGCGCGGCGCCGACGTTGCTCGACCTTGCGAGCACAGTGGTCACGTCGATCACGCCGAGATTCGAGTTGTCTTCGGTGAGCACGCGGCCGTTCACCCTGAGGATCCCGGGCGAGGTATCGACAAGCGAATCCGGGGAATACAGACCGCTTTCGAGCGCCGCAGCGAGAATGAACGGCTTGAAGCTCGAGCCGGGCTCCAGGATGTCGGTGGCGGCGCGGTTGCGGTAACGAGCGACATCGAGCTGGGAACGGTCGTTCGGGTTGTAGCTCGGCTGATTCACGATCGCGAGCACCTCGCCGCTCGACGGATCGAGAATCACCACCGAACCCGATTCGGCGCCGTTCTCCGCCACGGCACGCTTCAGTTCGCGATACGCAAGGTACTGCAGGCGCAGATCGATGCTGGTTCGCAAGGCGTTACCGTCCCGGGCCGGCCTGATCTGCTCGACGTCGCCGATTACGCGGCCCAGACGATCCTGGATGACTCGCTTGCTGCCGATATCAGGAGACAGCCAATGGTCGAACGCAAGTTCCAGTCCCTCCTGGCCCTGATCGTCGACGTTGGTGAAGCCCAGGACATGGCCTGTCACCTCGCCCGCGGGGTAGTAGCGGCGAAACTCCCGCTGGCTCCGGACGCCCGGGAGGCCCAGGCTCAAGGTCGCGGCGGCCCGGGCCGGGGAAATATGGCGCCTGAGGTAGACAAACTCTCTGTCCATGTTGCCCGCGATTCGCCGCGCGAGCTGATCGGGGTCGAGATCGAGCACGGCGGCAAGCTCGCCGAGCCGGTCAAGTTCAGGACCGAGTTCGCCCGGGTTGACCCAGATGCTGTCCACGGGCGTGCTGACCGCCAGCGGCTCGCCGTGGCGATCCACGATCGAACCGCGATGTGCCGACATCTGCACCGTCCTCACGTGCCTGTCGTCGCCCTGCGCGGTGAGAAATTCCCGGTCGATGAGCTGCAGATAGAGAACCCGGATCTCGATCGCGGTTACGGCCGCGGCGAAGCAGACCAGCACGAACACGCTGCGCCAGCGCCCTCCCGTCCGTTGGACAGTTTCGCTCTTGCCTGTCATGGCCCTGGCGCCGCGACGATCACGACCTGATCCTCATCCGGGACGACGAGTTCGAGTTGCCCCCCCGCGAGCGCTTCGACTCTCGGGTGTGTGGCCCAGGTGCTCTGCTCGAGCTGCAGGCGCCCCCAGTCAATCTGTAGTCTGGCCTCCTCGCGCTTTAGCGCTTCAAGCTCGGCGAAGAGCTGGCGCGACTGATGCTTGGCCGTGACGAGCAGAACTCCGGATACAAAGACCGCCGCCGCCACGATGAGCGCCGCGAGCAACACTCCGAAAGGCAATTTCACGGTGCGGCCTCCCGCCCAAGCTTTTCGGCGATCCTGAGCCGCGCGCTGCGCGCGCGCCGGTTGCGGGCAAGCTCGGTATCCGTGGGCCGGATCAGCCGACCGACGTGCCGCAGCCGCGGTCGCGCCTCCGGCGGGATTCGCGGCAGGCCCGCGTAGGCCGGATCGCCGCGCACCTCACGGGCGATGAATCGCTTGACGATCCTGTCTTCAAGCGAGTGGAAGCTGATTACGAGGACCCGCCCGCCGCCGGCGAGCAGTTCCACGCTCGCGCGCAATCCCCGCTCGAGTACCGCAAGTTCATCGTTGACCACGATCCTCAGTGCCTGAAACACCCGCGTCGCCGGGTGAATCCTGGCCGCGGATCGTCCGGCCGCCGCGGGCGCTGCGGCACTGACCACGCGAGCGAGTTCAGCCGTTCTTGTCAACGGCTCGGCCGCGCGCGCGCGTACGATCGCAGCGGCTATGCGCCGCGCGCGCGGCTCCTCGCCGTAGTCGCGCAACGCTCGCGCGAGCGCGGCCTCGCCGACGTTGGCGAGCCAGGCTTCGGCCGTTTGCCCGGTGGTCGGATTCATGCGCATGTCCAGCGGCCCGTCGACTGCAAAACTGAAACCGCGCCGTGCCGCCTCCAGTTGGGGCGAGGAAACTCCGAGATCCAGCAGCACGCCGGACAAAGCGTGACTCCCGAGCCACGGCTCCACAGCGTCGCGCAGGTTTTCGAAGCCTGCATGCTCGATCGTGAATCGGGGGTCGGCGCCGAACCGGCGGATGCCGTCAGCCACGGCTTCCGGATCCTTGTCCAGCGCAAGTAGTCGCCCGTGGCGTCCGATTCGCGCGAGGATTTCACAGCTATGCCCTCCCCGACCGTACGTGCCGTCGACGTAACAGCCGTCTTCAACCAGAGCCAATCCATCTACGACCTCGTCCACCAGCACCGGCTGATGTGCAGACACTTGCGCCAACCGCCCCGGTGCTACAGCACCAACGACGTGAGTTCATCAGGCAAGTTCGCGAATATTTCCGGTTCGAATTCACCGAACTGCGCCTTCCAACTCGCCTCATCCCACAATTCCAAGCGGTTGCCCAGCCCGACCAGCATGGCCTTGGCCTGAATCTCGATGCCGGCGTACTCCCGCATCGTGCTATTGATCAGGATGCGGCCATGACCATCCAATTTCGGGTCGCTCGCTTGCCCGATCATCAGGCGTTGCAGCGCGAGCGTAGTCGGATGCAGCGCAGGAAGACGACTGAGCTTGCGCGCGAGTTCCTCCCAATCCGGCTGCATGTAGATCCTGAGGTGGCGGCCGCCGGGTCCCGGCGGACTGGCGGTAACGACGAGATGGCCGTCGGCACGTTCTCTGATACGATCCCGATAGCGGGCAGGGATCGCCACACGACCCTTGTCGTCCAGGGTTACTTTCGATGCACCTGAAAACATAGCCGGGATATACGCCCACTAAACTACACAAGTCGCCCACTTCGGACCACGTTGTCCCACCTTAAGAGCGCGCTCGCCGGCTGTCAACAACTTGTTGAATGAATTATTGTGTGCTGACAGTGAGTTAGAAGCTGCCAGCCGGGGCTTGACGCGAGTTCAACTCGCGTTCCGCGCAGTCAGCGGAAGGATCACGTCGGTTGGGGCGGAAGACCGCCTCGCCGAAGACGGCTGATGGGGCGGAAGACCGCCTCGCCGAAGACGGCTGATGGGGCGGAAGACCGCCTCGCCGAAGACGGCTGATTCAGGCCCGAGTGTTGGCCCGGAAAGGATCGGAGCCGGCCTGTAAGCCGGGTTCTGTCGAGCGTAACCATTCATCTGGGATATGCGTCTCCGCATACCTCAAGCGGCCTACCCGGAAGCTCGTGTGGGCGCACTCGAACGCTTCCCTATTCGGCCTTGCTCCTGGCAGGGTTTGCCGTGCCGCAGCGTGTTACCACCTGCGCGGTGCGCTCTTACCGCACCTTTTCACCCTTACCGCAAAAGCGGCGGTATGTTTTCTGTGGCACTTTCCGTAGGCTCACGCCCCCCAGGTGTTACCTGGTGCCATGCCCAGGGAGCCCGGACTTTCCTCTGAGCTGGGCTCAGCGGTTACGCGGCCGGCTCCGAACAAATAGCTTACCTCCTCCCGGCACGAGCGCAAGCACGGCAGCCGGCTGCGCGCCCCGGCAGAGGCGTTTGCGCCACCGGCCGCGGATTATGGCTTTCTCCGCGTCAGGCGGTATACGACGTTGCGCGGCAGACCCGTGATCCTTGCACAGAGCGTTGCAGCCTTGTCCGGAGGCAATTCCTCGCACAGGATCGAGAAGATCCGCAAGGCTTCGGACTCCTCGGGCCGTTGGGCAGTCGTGTCGCCGGCAACGACGACGACGAACTCGCCGCGCAGGGGAATCCCGTCACCGAGCCGGGAGCCGAGTTCGGCCAGCGATCCCGCGTACACGCACTCGTGAAGCTTGGTCAGTTCGCGAGCGATCGCCGCATCGCGCTGCCCGCCGAAGTGCTCCTGGAGCACGCGCAGCGTAGCGTCGAGCCGGTGCACGGATTCGAAGAAGACCATCGTCCGGGATTCGTCGTGCAGGGCTTGCAGTCGCGCGGTACGCTGCGCCTTGCGCCGCGGCAGGAAGCCCTCGAACACGAACCTGTCCGTCGGCAAACCGCACACGCTCAGCGCTGCTGACACGGCGCTCGGTCCGGGCACGCTCACGACTTCGATCCCCTCGGCAAGCGCCGCGCGGACCAGACGCCAGCCGGGATCGCTGATCAGCGGCGTGCCGGCGTCGCTGACCAGCGCGATCGATTCACCGTCGAGCAGGCGCTCAAGCAGCCCCGGCGTGCGCTCGACTTCATTGTGATCGTGAAACGCGATTATTGTCCCCTTGAGGCCAATACTCGATAGCAATCGTCGGGTTCGCCGGGTATCCTCGGCCGCTATGACGTCGACCGCGCCGAGCACCTCGCGCGCCCGCAAGCTCAAGTCCCCGAGGTTGCCGATCGGCGTACCGACGACATGCAGCGATCCGGCCGGCGTGTCCTGCTTGCTGGTCATTTGAAGGAATCAATCGACGACGATGAAGTTGCGCCATTACATTGTATTGGCAATCGCGACAGCAGCAGTCGCAGGCTGCACGATGACGACCGTGCCGCTGCCGCCGGACGCCGCTGAGCTTGAGGTCCGCGCGCAAGCGGAAGCCGCCGCGGGCAACCTGCGCACCGCCGCAGACATCTATCGAGATCTCGCCGAGCAGAGCGTAATGGCGCGCCGTGCGGGCTACCTCATTGACGGTGCAGTCCTGCTCATCGGGCTTGGCGACACGTCCCTGGCGCGGCAGTGGCTTGGCGAGGCAGGCGCGTCAGCGAATCCGGAACAGCAGAAGATCGTTGCGGGGCCTGCTTGCCCGGGTTGACCTCGACGACGGCGATCCCGACGCGGCGCTTGCGTTGCTTGCCACGATCGTCCCCCCGATTCCGGACGAATGGCTTGCCGAGTTTGCCGCGACTCGCGGCCAGGCCCTGATGCGCGTCGGCCGCCATGCCGAGGGCGTGGTCGAGTTCGTCGCTCGCGAGAGGCTGCTCGACGACGCCGCGGAGATAATGGCCAATCAGCGCCTGATCTGGGAGGAACTCGGCGCCGCGGCGCCACAGGGTGCGTTCGAGCAAGGCGACGATCCTGTCGTCGCGGGCTGGCTCGCCCTCGCACCGCTCGCGGATGTCGCGGAGGATCCCGGGGAGTTTCGGCGCGCACTGCTGGAGTGGCGCGGCGTTTACGTCGATCACCCGGCTGCGGGCGGTCTTCTCGCGGAACTGCTCAGCGAACAACGCAGCATATTGCGCTATCCGCGCCAGATCGCACTGTTGCTGCCGCTGAGTTCGCCGCAGCGCCCGGCCGCCGTGGCGATTCGCGACGGCTTTCTCGCAGCGCACCTGGCAGCCCCCGTCGACACGGCCGTCCGTGTGTACGATACGACGGCGCTCGGTGCGGCAGGCGCATATCTCAACGCCCAACTCGACGGAGCGGACTTCATCGTCGGCCCGTTGCTGCGGCCGAACGTCGAGCGGGTCATCGGCCAGGCGGGATTCATCCCGACCCTGGCGTTGAACTTCGCAGAGAGCGAGGCGCCGTTCCTGCAGAGCTTCTACCAGTTCGCGTTGGCGCCCGAGGACGAAGCGCACGCTGTCGCCGAGCAGGCCATCGCCGCGGGAGCGAGAACCGCGGTCGCCATCGTTCGCAGCGACGACTGGGGTTATGGCTTGCTCGACAGCTTCAGGTCCCGGTTCGAAGCCCTGGGCGGGCGCCTACTCGACTTCAGGGGCTACGATCCCGACCGGCAGGATTTCTCTGAGCCCGTCGAATCGCTGCTCAACATTTCACTTAGCAACCAAAGGCGCAGTTCGCTCGCCACGAACCTGGGTCTTGCGGTCGAGTTCGAACCCAGGCGCCGGCAGGACATCGACATGATCTTCATTGCCGCCGATACGCCCCAGGCGGGGCGGCTGCTTGCGCCCCAGCTACGCTTCCACAATGCCGGCGACATCCCTGCGTACGCGACCTCGGCCATTCACGAGCCCGCTGACGACTCGCGCGATTTCGACCTGAACGGCATCGTGTTTCCCGATGCGCCGATGCTCGTCGCGCCGGACGACACGGCGACCTTCCTGCGCCAGGCACTCGAAACTCTCTGGCCGCAGCGTGCGAGCAGATGGGTTCGCTTCTACGCGATGGGCTTCGACGCGTATCACCTGATGAGCTCCCTGTATGTTCCGGGCACGCCCGGCTGGCCGTTGCTCGGAATTTCGGGGGAACTCAACCCGGACGGACAGGGCAAGATTCGCCGCACGCTGCCCTTCGCCCAGTTTCGCGATGGCCGCCCCGTTCCACTGCCGAACCCACCCACCGAAACGGAGCCGACGAGAGCGTTCATCGGGTCGCGATGAGCGAGCGCAGCGCGCGCGGTGCGCACTGGGAGACCTTTGCTTCGAACCACCTCAGAGCGCAGGGACTCCAGATCATCGCGCGCGGCTACCGCTGCCGCCTCGGTGAACTGGACATCGTGTGCCGCCATGGCGAAACGCTCGTCGTCGTCGAGGTCAGGGCGCGCTCGACGGGCGCGTATACGACGGCGCTCGACAGCATTAGCCGCGGCAAGCGACAGCGCATCGTCAACGCCTCACGCCATTTCCTCATGCGCCATCCGCAATGGTTTCACCGTCCGCTGCGCTTCGACATCGTTGCGATCGATGCCGTTGACACCGAAGAGCCCAGGCTGACCTGGATCAGAAACGCGTTCGACAGCGATTGAATACGAGGGGTGGGGAGGTGTACAGCCTGTCGCGGTCTTCGTTGCGGGGAGGCGCATCATGGTCAGTCTTGGTTGCGGGGAGGCGCACTACCGGTCGTGGTCTTCGTTGCGGGGAGCCGCATGACCGGTCGCTTGAGACACGCGGTAAATACATCCCTGTACGCTGCGCGCGCGCATCCCTGCGCGCGAGGGTCTCAAGCGACCGGTAATGCAACTCCCCTTGCGTTTGCGGCTGGCCTGGCGTGAAAGTGCGTACCAGCCGTTCGAGCGTCGTCGGCGCGGAGCGAGCCAGGGATGGCGCGACGCGACGCCGATTCGAGCCGCGTCGGGACGGTGCGGCGAGACTGAGGCCGAACGGGTGGTTCGCGACTGCCTCCTTGCATGCGAGTAGAATGCCCGACCGATGGACGACCGGGTACTCAATCACTTTCGCGAGAGCCTCGCAGTCAAGGAGGCCTCGGCCGCGCTCGCTCCGGGCATCGCCGCCGCGGCACGGCTGATGGCGCGGTGCCTGTCCGACGGCGCGAAGATACTGAGCTGCGGCAATGGCGGCTCGGCAGCCGACGCGCAACACTTTTCGTCGGAGCTGCTGAACCGGTTCGAGCGCGAACGACCCGCGCTGCCGGCCATCGCGCTGACGACTGACAGCTCGACCCTGACGTCGATAAGCAACGATTACGATTATGCGGAGATTTTCGCAAAGCAGATCCGCGCACTCGGTCGGTCCGGCGACGTCCTGCTTGCGATCTCGACGTCGGGCAAATCCGAAAACGTGCGGCGAGCCGTCGGCGCCGCGCACGAGCAAGGCGTCGCGGTCGTCGCCTTGACGGGACGTGACGGCGGTACGATCGCGGTTGAGCTCGCCGACGCCGACATCGAACTCAGGGTGCCGGCGGACCGCACCTGCCGAATACAGGAGGTCCACCTGCTCATCATCCACTGCCTTTGCGATGCAATTGACGAGGCGCTCTGCGGGCCGGCCGGCCAAGGCGCCCTGGCTACTTGACGACCTTGAGGTGCGGGCGGCCCGAACCGGGCGACGGCTGCGGGGAATCGCCTTCCGGCGGCGCGTTCTCGTCCGGAAATATCATGCCCTGCCCGGTTTCGCGCGCGTAGATGCCAAGCACCGCATCGACCGGGATGGTCAGACGCCAGGGCTCACCATCGAATCGGGCCTCGAAGGTGATTTCATCGTTGCCGAAAACGAGATCGCGAGTCGCCGACTGACTGACGTTCAACACGATCTTGCCGTCGCTGACGTGTCTTTCGGGTACGACGAGCCCGTCGGCCGGCACACTCACGACGAGATGAGCCGTGAACCCATTGTCGGTCATCCAGTCGTGCATCGCACGGATCAGATATGGCCGCTGTTTGGAGTTCATTGACCGCACACCCTGGCAGTCCGCGGCAGAGGTCCCGCGTCGTACCGGGTCCGGAAAGGCATCCGGTCGGCAAGCGCGGGTTCCGGGACGCTACTGACGCATTTCCAGCTCATGCTCTGTGAGACTCGCCTGGAACGATCCTCGGGAAAACACTTCGTCCATGTAGCGCTGGATCGGCCGCGCCCGGTTCGGCAACGCGATACCGAACAGCGGCAGGCGCCAGAGTATGGGCGCGATCGTGCAGTCCACGAGGGAGAATTCATCGCTGAGAAAGAAGCGTTTGGCCAGGAATATGTCGGCGCTCGACAGGATGCTCTCTTCAAGCGCCTTGCCCTGCGCGGCCGCGGGCTTTCGATCACCGGCCCCGGCGATCGCCGCCACACGCTTGTACCAGTCCCTCTCGATCCGAAACAGCGCCAGGCGAAAGTGTGCGCGGGTGACGGGGTCGACGGGCATGAGCGGCGGATGGGGGAACCGCTCATCGAGGTATTCCATGATGACGCGGGAGTCGTAGAGCACGAGATCCCGGTCGACGAGGGTCGGCACGCTGTTGTAGGGATTGAGGTCCAGCAAGTCCTCGGGCAGATTGCCGTCCTCGACGTCCGCGATGTCGATGCTGATGTTCTTCTCGGCGAGCACGAGACGGGTGCGATGGCTCCACGCGTCGGTCGGACTGGAGAACAACGTCATGACCGAGCGACGGTTGGAAATTACCGCCATACAAGTGTCCCCTTAATTTAACTGGAGCGGAACGAACAAGGACTATGTTACGTCCTTCCAGATTTCTCTTTTCAGCAGCCAGGCGATTACGAGAAATACCAGCAAGAAGGCAATTACGCGAATTCCCAATGCTTCCCGGGCGAGTTGCGTCGGGTCGCCGATGTAATCGAGAAAATTGACGATATCCCGAACGACCTGGTCATACTGTTGTGGAGTGAGTTGACCTGCGCTGACCCGCTCGAAACGACGAAAGACCTCCTCGCCACCGTGCGCCTCGTCGGCCTCGAAAACTGCCCGGTTGATTCCCTGCAATTCCCACAGCACGTGGGGCATGGCGGTATTCGGAAGCACGACGTTGTCGACGCCGGTCAGGCTTGAAGACGCCTGGTAGAAACTGCGCAGGTAAGTATAGACGTAGTCGGTGCCGCGGCTGCGGGCGATCAGCGAGAGATCCGGCGGAGCAATGCCGAACCAGCGCACGGCATCTTCAGGACGCATCGAATTGGTCATCGTGTCGAAAGGCTGCTCGCCGGTGAACATGAGGTTCTGCACGACCAGGTCCTCGGTAAGCTGCAAATCTTCGGCCAGGCGGTTGTAGCGCACGTACTGGGCCGAGTGGCAGCCAAGACAGTAGTTGACGTAGTACCTCGCGCCGCGTTGCAGCGATGCGGTGTCGGCGACATCGTTACCGGCCGGATCGAGTTCTGCCTCTTCCTGAGCCGATGCGACTCCGGCAAACATCGAAACGGCCAGGACCGCCAGGATTCCGGCCGCGCGCGGCAACGGGCCGCTTGCTGCGGCGCGGGATGCTCGCCACCGACCGCTACCGCTCATTTCGTCACCCTGATCGGCACCGGCTTCGTCTTCTCGTAACTCGTGTAAAACGGCATCAGGATGAAGAAGCCGAAGTAGAGCACGGAAAAGACTCTCGAGAGCGTCGTATAGAGCCCCGTCGCCGGCTGCAGGCCGAGATAGCCGAGCGCCAGAAAGCTCACGGCGAACGTGCCGAGCGCAGTCTTGTAGATCCAGCTTCGGTAACGAACCGACTTCACGCGGCAGCGGTCGAGCCACGGCATGAACATCGGCACGAGCACGGCGGCGCCCATGAGGACGACACCGAAGAGCTTGTCGGGCACGGCGCGCAGGATCGCGTAGAACGGCGTGAAGTACCAGACGGGAGCGATGTGCTCGGGCGTCTGCAAGGGGTTTGCCGGTTCGAAGTTGGCATGCTCGAGAAAATAGCCGCCCATGTCCGGCGCAAAGAACACGACCGCCGAGAAGATGATGAAGAACACGATGATGATCACGAGGTCCTTGCTCGTGTGATAGGGATGGAACGCGAGGCCGTCGACCGGCTTCCCGCTTGCATCCTTGTGCTCCTTGATCTCGATCCCGTCTGGATTGTTGGAGCCGACCTCGTGCAGGGCCATGATGTGAACGACCACGAGGATCACGAGTATCAGCGGCACGGCGATGACGTGGAACGCGAAGAACCGGTTCAGCGTGATGTCGGAGATGTAGAAGTCGCCGCGGATCCATTCGGCGACGCCCTCGCCGACGACCGGCACGGCGCCGAAGAGCGACACGATGACCTGCGCGCCCCAGTAGGACATGTTGCCCCAGGGCAGCAGGTAGCCGAAAAAGGCCTCGGCCATGAGACAGAGGTAAATGAACATGCCGATCAGCCAGACGAGTTCTCGCGGCCGCTTGTACGACCCGTACATGAACCCGCGGAACATGTGCAGGTAAACGACGATGAAGAACGCCGAGGCCCCCGTCGAATGCAGGTAGCGAATGAGCCAGCCCCAGTCGACATCCCGCATGATGTACTCGACCGAGGCAAACGCCTCCTCCGCGGAAGGCTTGTAGTTCATCGTCAGGAATATGCCCGTGACGAACTGCATGATCAGCACGACCGTTGCGAGCACTCCGAAGCCATACCAGAAGTTGAAGTTCTTCGCCGCGTAGTACTGTGTTGCGTGCTCCCTGATAAGCCGCGTCATCGGGAAACGGGCGTCGATCCACGCGACCAGGGCGCCGAAGCGACGATTGGGCCGGCCGCTGAGCTCAGGTGCCGCGCTCGCCACTCAGACGCTCCCCGTGTCCACGCCGATGAGTATCGTGCCGTCGTCGACGTAGCGGTACGGCGGTACGGAAAGGTTCGTGGGCGCAGGTACCCCGGCAAACACTCGCCCCGCGAGGTCGAACGTCGAACCGTGGCAGGGACAGTAGAATCCACCGCCCCAATCGGCGCCGAGGTCCGCCGGGGCGACCTCGAACCGCGGCAACGGCGCACAGCCCAGATGTGTGCAAACACCCTCGACGACGAGAATGCGGGGCTGGACGCTCCTGTGGTCGTTGCGTGCGTAACCGGGCTGTATGGAATCTGCAGAATCGGGATCTGCGAGCAGTTCGGCGTCGCGGCCAAGCACACCGAGCATCTCCTCGGTACGATGCACGACATAGATCGGTCGACCTCGCCACTCGACCTTCATGAGCGCACCGGGCTCAAGCTTGCTGACGTCGACTTCGACCGGCGCGCCGAGCGCCTGCGCCCGGGCACTCGGGCGAAACGAGGAGACGAACGGCACCGCGGCGGCAACGGCCCCCACGCCGCCCGTGACGGCCGTAGCGGCGGTCAGAAAATGTCGCCTCGTCAGTTTCTCGCTTTGTGTCATTGACCACTCCTGCACGAAGAGGGCCGGCCGGCTGCGGCCTCTCCAGGAGCCTGCGTTACAGGATTTCGCGCCCAGCGCGCGCGGAGCGCAACGTCGTCGGTGCCGTTGCGGCGGCGGATTATACACGCCGGCCAAAGACCTTGACCACAGCGTTCCGGGGGGTTCCGGGGCACGAAAAACGGCCCCGCTGGCACCCCGCATGGGCCAATCTGCGATAGAGTCTGTACCCTATGGACAGCAGGCGGCTCGACAGGTGCCCGGGGTCCCGGGATCGCCGAGCCGGGTGAGCATGAAGCAGATCTCGAACCGTTGGCGAACTGCCGGATACGTCGCGCGGGCCGTTACCGCGGGACTTGCCGTCGCGTTTCTTGTCGTGCTCGTCAGACCGGATCTCATCGTTCCGCCGACCGGGTCTGCGGGTACGCCCGTCGCGAGCTTCGCCGACGCCGTCGCGGCAAGCTCGCCCGCAGTTGCGAACATATACACGGAGCGCACTCTGACGGCGCCCGGCACCGGTGCGGGCCGGGCGCTCAGGGGCGGATTCCTCGGGTCGGCCGTCGTCATCGATCAGGCAGGCTATCTCGTCACGAACTGGCACGTGATCCGGGGCGCGGACGAGATTCGCATTCAGCTTGCGGACGGGCGCGTGGCTGCGCCGGAGATCGTCGGGACGGACCCCGAGACTGAGCTGGCGTTGCTCAAGATCGATCTTCCCGATCTGCCGAGCATCAGGCTTGGCCGATCCGATGAACTTGAAGTCGGCGAAGTCGTTCTCGCAATCGGCAATTCGCTGGGGCTCAGCCAGACCGTGACGATGGGCATCGTGAGTGCAACGGGCCGGGGCCAGCTCAACGTGGCCGTGTTCGAGGACTTCATCCAGACCGATGCGGCCATCAACATCGGCAATTCCGGCGGCGCCCTGATCAACAGCCAGGGCGAGCTCGTCGGCGTCAACACGGCGGTCACGAGTTCCGCGACGCGCGACCAGGCACCTCCCGAAGGGATCGGCTTCGCGATCCCCGTCAACCTCGTGCGCGGTGTCATGGCCCAACTGATCGAACATGGCCGGGTCATCCGCGGCTACCTGGGCGTCGAAGTCGAGGATCTTTCGATCCGCGACACCGCGCCGTTCGGGATTGACGGGTCCGCAGTGCAACTGCGCTCGGTGGAAGGTCCCGCGCTGACGGCGGGATTGCGCCCCGGCGACATCCTGACTCACGTTGCCGGACAGCGCGTCTTCAACCGGCAGCAGGCCATGAACATCGTCGCAAGCACCCAGCCCGGCGAGCGCCTTGAGGTGCGGGCGACGCGGCTCGACGGTCGTACGATAAACACGGTCGCGGTCCTCGAGGAACGGCCGGCGCAGGACGGAAGCTGAACCGACCCGACAGAATCGCCCGGAGACACACAAGGACGTGACAAGGCCATGGATAGCGCAATTCGTTTGAGACGCGTCACCAAGACGTTCGGCGGCATGCGGGCCGTTGACAACCTTCACCTGACCGTGCCGGCTGGCGGTCTGTACGGGTTCATCGGACCCAACGGCGCGGGCAAGACCACCACGATCCGGATGATCATGTCCATCCTGTTTCCGGATTCCGGAGAGATCCAGGTGCTTGGGCGTCGGTCCGCGCTCTCAGCCAAGGACCGCATCGGCTACCTGCCCGAAGAGCGCGGTCTCTACAGAAAGATGAAGGTTCGCCCCTTCCTGCGCTACATGGGGCGCCTGAAGGGCGTGGACGGATCGGGTCTCGACCGGCGCATCTCCGGCTGGCTCGAACGGGTGGGGCTCCCCGGGATCGAGTCGAAACGTTGCGACGAGCTTTCCAAGGGGATGTCGCAGAAGGTCCAGTTCGTCTCGGCCGTGCTGCACGAGCCGGAGTTGCTGATCCTCGACGAGCCGTTCAGCGGGCTCGATCCGGTCAGCATGCGGATGCTGCGCGGTCTGATTCTCGAAGAGCACGCACGCGGCACGACGGTTCTGTTCTCCACGCACGTCATGCCGCAGGCCGAGGAAATCTGCGAAAACGTCGTCATGGTGCACAAGGGCCAGAAGGTTCTCGACGACTCCGTGCCGGACATTCGCAGTCGATTCGACCCGCGGAGCATTCAGTTCGAACCGCTCGATCCCGGGGCCGACACCGGGGTGCTCGCAGCGATGCCGGAAGTGGAAGACGTCGGCGAAGGCGAGCGGGGTCTTGAGATCCTGCTCCGCACGGGCACGGACCCGGCGGCGGCCATGCGCCGGATCATGGCAGCCGTGCCGGCGGCGCGCATCGAGCTTTCCCGACCCCGGCTTGAGGATGTGTTCATCGGTCTGGTGAGCGAAATCGCATCCGCGGACGACGCAGACGGCCTGCGCGCGCAACTGCGCGATACCGCAACGACGGGAGCAACGGCATGAAACGCATCCTGCAGATCGCCCAGCGCGACTTCATTGCAGTCGCCATGACCAAGGGCTTCATCATCGGGCTACTGATTTTTCCGCTCATTCTGGTCCTGTCGGGGACCCTCCTGCCGCGACTTTTCTTGGACACCGGCTACCAGGTCGAGGGCCGCTACGCGATCATCGATCCCACGCAGCTCGTACAGCCCGAATTGAGCCTTGCGCTCGACCCCGACACGATCGCCGAACGGCGGCTTGAGCGGCGTCGCGGGGCACTGGAGGAGCTGCCGGACATGGTTCGCGACGTCGCGCAAATCGAAACTGAACAGGATCTGCTCGAGCTGCTGGGACCGCTGCCGAACGTCCGCCTGGTCGAACTGTCTCCCGATGCGGACGTCGAAGCCGAAAAAGCCTGGCTGAACGGCGAGACCGACGGTCTCGGGCACACCGCGCTGATCTTGATTCACGACGATGCGGTCCAGGCGCAGGGCGCGGAAGGAGAGTACGGAAGTTACGATCTGTTTGTCGTGCCCAACCTCGACGACCGCGATCTCGGCTTCATACACAACAGCGTACGCGAAGCGATCATCACTGCGCGTGTCGCCCGGCAGTCGCTCGACAGGGACGCGATCGAAGCCGTTCTGCAGGTCTCCCGGCCTGCGGCGACGACGGTCAGCCAGGATGGCGAACAGCGTGCGATTCCTGAACTGAACGCCCTGTTGCCGGTGGCGTTCCTGCTCCTGCTTGTCATGGGCATCATGACCGGCGGCGGCACGATGCTGACGTCGATGATCGAAGAAAAATCGAGTCGCGTCGTCGAAGTCCTGTTGTCCGCGGTCTCGCCGATGGAACTCATGGCCGGCAAGCTCCTCGGAGGCGTTGCGATCAGCCTGGTCACAATGGTTCTTTACCTCGGCGCGGGTCTTGTGGCACTGGTGTCGTTCTCGATGTTCGGCCTGCTCGATCCGTGGCTGATCCTGTACCTCATGATCTTTTTCCTGATCGGTTTTTTCGTGATCGGTTCGCTGATGCTCGCGGTCGGCGGGGCAGTCAACGAGGTCAGCGAAGCGCAGCAACTGCAAATGCCCCTGATGCTCGTCGTCATGGCCCCGTGGCTGCTCTGGCCCGTGATCTCGAGGGATCCCAATTCGACGCTGGCGATCGTGGCGAGCTTCCTCCCGCCGATCAATCCGTTCGGCATGGTGCTCAGGATGGCATCGACCCAGCCGCCGCCGACATGGCAGCTGTGGCTGTCGATCGGCGTGGGAGCAGCTTCCGTGGTGGGCGCGGTCTGGGTGGCCGCCAAGGTGTTCCGGATCGGCCTGCTGATGCACGGCAAGCCGCCGAACCTGATGACGCTGCTGCGCTGGGTCCGGATGTCCTGAAGCGTGTCGGGGCGTTCAAGCGGACGCTACCGTTCGACCCGAAGTCTGCGGGACCGTCGCCGGCCGGCTTCGCTAAAGGAATTGGCCGTAACGACAATTCCCGGTCGCCGTAAGTGCGGAGAAATCTCCTAACTCGCCAGCCGCCTGATCGCCGCGCCGAGTTGCGCGAGCTTTTCCTCGATACACTCGTAGCCGCGGTCGATGTGATAGATGCGGTCGATGATCGTCGTGCCGCGGGCGGCGGCACCTGCCAGCACCAACGACGCCGATGCCCTGAGATCCGTCGCCATGACGGGCGCACCGGCCAGCGCGTCGACACCGTGGCAGATGACGGTATTGCCTTCGACCCTGAGATTCGCGCCCATGCGCTGCATCTCGAGCGCATGCTGGAAGCGGTTCTCGAAGATCGTTTCGGTAATTGCCGACACGCCGTCGGCGACCGCATTGAGCGCACAGAACTGCGCCTGCATGTCGGTCGGGAAAGCCGGATACGGTGCGGTCCTGATGTCCACGGCGCGCGGGCGGCGGCCGCCCATGTCGAGCGTCACGGCGTTCTCGCCGAGATCGATCCGGGCGCCGGCCTCCTCCAGTTTCTGCAGAACGGCGTCCAGATGTTCCGGACGCGTCTTCTTCACGGCGACGCGTCCGCCGGTTATCGCGCCGGCGACGAGATACGTCCCGGTCTCGATTCGGTCCGGCATGACATGATGCTCGGCGCCGCCGAGCCGGTCCGTGCCCTGCACATGGATGGTGTCGGTACCGGCGCCCTCGATTCGGGCGCCCATGGCGGCCAGGCAGTCGGCGAGATCGACGACTTCCGGTTCGCGTGCGGCGTTCTCGATGACGCTTTCGCCTTGCGCGCATGCGGCGGCCATCATGAGGTTCTCGGTGCCGGTGACCGTCGTGGTTTCCAGCACGAGCCGAGCGCCGTGCAGCCGTTTCGTGCGGGCGCGAATATAGCCGTTTTCGATCGAGATATCCGCGCCCATCGCCCGCAGCCCCCCGACATGGAGATTGACCGGGCGCGAACCGATGGCGCAGCCGCCGGGCAGCGACACCTCGGCATGGCCGAACCGGCCGACGAGCGGCCCGAGCACGAGAATCGACGCTCGCATCGTCTTGACGAGTTCGTACGGTGCGACGAAGTGCGACGCGTTGCGCGGGTCGACCTCGATGGTCTTGCCGTCGTTGAAGGTGATCTCCACGCCCATGCGGCGCAGCAACTTGACTGTCGTCGTCACGTCGTTGAGATGCGGCACGTTGGCGAGTGTGACCGGTCCGTCGGCCAGCAGCGTCGCTGCAAGAATGGGCAACGCAGCGTTCTTCGCCCCGGAAATCGCAACCTCGCCCTCGAGCGGGATGCCGCCGGTGATTTCGAGCTTGTCCAAGAAACGGTCCGAGTCAGTTTGCCGCCGACTGCCACTCCTCGGGTGTGAACGTCCTTACGGCCAGCGCATGAATCTCGTTGCCGACGTAGCTGCCGAGCGTGCCGTACACCATGCGGTGCCGTTGCACGCTTCGCTTGCCGGCGAAGAGCTCGCTGACCACGAAGGCTTCATAGTGGCCCTGGCCGTCCGTCCTGACCTCGGCGCTCGCGCCCTCGAGCCCCTGCTCGATCATTTTCGCTATGTCGTTTGGATCCACCGCCTCTTCCGTCCGAGTCGCTCCAGCCGTCGACGGGCGTGTAGTCTATCAGTCCGCCGTGAGCGCCGCGCTGCATGGAACAAGAGACCGCCGCGCCGCGGCCGCCTGACCCACCGCATCCCCGCTGCGCCCGGCGATTTGAGGCGCTTGCCGCCATCGGGTGCGGGCGCCGAGCCATTCTGGTCCGCCGGGCGGCATGGCGTACAATCGAAATCTCCATCGCAACCCGGCACTGCGTTACGCGCCACGCGCCATGCACTTCAATGCCCGAAACTCTGCCGTCTACATCGTGCTGTGCTGTGCAGCCCTCGCGACATGGCTCGCGAGCCGACCGGACGCCGCCGAGCAGCGCCCGCCCGGCCCGCCCGCGCAGACGCCCCCGGGCTATTACCTCGAGGATGTCGCGCTGCTTGGCACGGATGACGCGGGTACGGTCGTGTACCGCATCGTTGCAGCCAGGGTCGAGGAGACCGGAAGCGAGCGTGAACTGCAACTCAGCGAGGTCCGCGTGCAGTACCGCGACAGTGAAGACGTCGCGTGGCTCATCGAAGCCGAGCAGGCAACCGCCCCCGTCGACCACGCCTGGCTCGATCTCAGCGGCAACATCCGCGTGACGAGCGCCGGCGAAGAGCCTTCGGGGCAAATCGTGATCGAAGCGGACCGGCTGCTGCTGGAGCCCGAGCGATATACCGTGACTACCGATTCACCCGTGACCCTGTCGTTCGAGGGCAACCGGCTCCAAGCAAACGGACTTTCAGCGGACCTCCGCGACGACAGGCTCGAACTTTCAAGCGTACATGGCCGGTTTGACCCCTGACAGCGCGCGGCCGGCGTTGCGACCCTTTGCCGAAACGTGCCGCAGGCTCCGGCTGGCGGCACTGTGTATCGTCTGGCCGTGCCTCGCCTTCGGGCAGGCCGACGAAGCACCGCAGACGATCTCGCTCGAAGCGACCACGACATCGATCGACCGCGCGTCGAACATGTTCTCGATCGAGGGCGTACGCATAACGCAGGGCGATCTCAGAATCGAAGCCGACCTCGCCACGGCATCGGGCCTCGACTTCGCGGCCAGCGAGTGGGAATTCAGCGGCAACGTCACGATCGCGATCGAGTCCGCCGTCATCGCGGCCGAAAGCGCCGTATTCTCCTTCGACTCGCACGAGCTTGTCATGGGCGAACTGCTGGGCAATCCCGTGACGTTCGAGGCAACCCAACCGCAGCGCGAGGAACGCGTGCGCGGCACGTCCAGCCGCGTGCATTACGACAACGTCGCGGGCACGGTGCGCATGGAAGGCGACGCGGCACTCATCGTCGGACCCAACGAGATTCGCGGCTGCGACCTGATCTATGACCTGACCCAGGAACAGGTGGCTTCAGGCACGTCGGACTGCGGCGAACCGTTTCGGATCCTGATCGAGCCGCCGGCGGAGGAAGAATCGTCGGAACCGGACTCGCCCGAGCCGATATGAGCAAGCTCGAGGCGCGCGGAATCGCAAAACGATTTCGCCAGCGGGAAGTCGTCAAGGAACTGACACTCACCATCGAGAGCGGCGAGGTCGTAGGGTTGCTCGGCCCGAACGGCGCCGGCAAGACGACGGCCTTCTACATGATCGTCGGACTCGTGCGCTGCGACCGCGGCAACATCGTGCTCAATGGCCGGGATATCACGCGTCAGCCGGTTCACCGACGCGCCCAGCTCGGCCTCGGCTACCTGCCCCAGGAAGCGTCGGTGTTTCGCAAGCTCAGCGTCGCGGACAACATCCGGGCGATACTCGAGACCAGGTCGGGCCTGAACCGTGCGGCCCGTCAGGCCGAACTCGAGGAACTGCTGGAAGACCTGCGCATCGGCCACGTCAGGGACAGTCTCGGCGTGAGCCTGTCGGGCGGCGAACGCCGCCGGGTCGAAATCGCCCGGGCGCTCGCGGCCGACCCCAAGTTCGTGCTGCTCGACGAGCCCTTCGCGGGCGTCGACCCGATATCCGTGGTCGATATCCAGCGCATCATAGGCCAACTGAGCCAACGCGAAATCGGTGTTCTCGTCACCGATCACAACGTGCGCGAAACGCTTGGAATTTGCGGGCATGCCTATATCCTGAACGAAGGCGCACTCATGGCAGCCGGCACACCGAATGAGATTCTGGCCAACAGGAACGTACGGGAGGTCTACCTCGGCGAGGACTTCTCACTCTGACATGCGGGCGATCGAATGCTGAAGCAGGCTCTGCAACTGAAGCTCTCGCAGCAACTCAGGATGACGCCGCAATTGCAGCAGGCGATCCACCTGCTGCAATTGCCGATCATGGACCTCGGAACCCGCATCCAGCAGGCGCTCGAGCAAAACGTGATGCTCGAGATCGACGACCCGGAATCTCGGGACTCGGCCGCGACCGCCGACAGGAGCGATGACCATTTCGATCGGGACGCTTCAACGGAGGCTTCCGAAGCGGAGGACGGCGGTCTGGACTTCGAGGCGCCCACGCATGCCGGCTGGGACGATGCGCCGAGAACGGGGCCGTCGGAGGCCCCGAGGTACACTGACTCCGCAACGCCATTCGAGCACGCCGATCGTTCGGATGAAACGCTCACCGACCACCTGTTGTGGCAACTCGAACTTGAGAACCTCGACCGCCGCAGCACGGCGATCGGGCAGGCGATCATCGACGCCGTCAATGACGACGGCTATGTCACCGACGACCTCCAGACGATACGTGCGACGCTGGCGCCCGACGTCGACGCGTCGCTTGCCGAGATCGAATCGATGCTCGAGCGCGTGCAGACCTTCGACCCGGCCGGGGTTGCGGCACGCTCGGTTGCCGAGTGCATGCTGCTGCAGCTCGATCAACTCGATCCGAACGTCCCGGGCCGCGATCTCGCCCGCGCGATCGCGCGCGAGCATCTCGAACTTCTCGCGGAGCAACGCTTCGACGTGCTCAAACGCCAACTCGGCGCAACAGGCGACGAACTCAAGCATGCGCTGCTGCTCGTTCGAGCCTGCCATCCGCGCCCGGGCGCCGCGGTGCAGGCACCGGCAACGGACTTCGTCGTTCCCGACGTATTCGTGCGGCGCGTCGACGGCCGCTGGGTCGTCGAACTCAACGACTCGATCGCGCCGAGGCTGCGAGTCAATTCCGTTTACGCAGGCTCGCTCGGCCGGGGCGGCGGGTACGACGTGCTCAAGACCCAGCTTCAGGAAGCACGCTGGCTGATACGCAGCCTCGAGATACGCAACGAGACGCTCGCCCGGGTCGCACTCACGATCGTGGAAAGGCAATCGGCCTTCCTCGAGCATGGCGACGAACACATGCAGCCCATGGTCCTGCGCGACGTCGCCGAAGCGATCGGCATGCACGAATCGACAATCTCGCGCGTCACCGCCAACAAGTACATGCTGACGCCGCGCGGCATGTTCGAGCTCAGGTACTTCTTTTCAAGCCATGTCCCCGGCAGCGAGGGCGACCAGTCCTCCACGGCCGTGCGCGCGAAAATCCGCAAGCTTGTCGCGGCGGAGAACCCGGAAAAGCCGCTCAGCGACAACCGGATCGCGCGAATGCTCGCCGAAGACGGCGTGCAGGTCGCTCGGCGCACCGTGGCCAAGTACCGCGAAGCACTGAAGATCCCCTCATCGAGCGACCGCAGGCAACGCAGACTCGCTGGATGAAGTACCCTGAACGAAAGGCTCAAGGAGGCCAATATGCAGTTAACGGTAACCGGTCATCACATCGACGTTTCGCCCGCCCTGCGCAATTACGTCGCCAAGAAAATGGCAAGGGTTGAGCGGCATTTTGATCACCTTACCGACATGCATTGCATCCTTACGGTCGAGAAGCTCGCACACAAGGCCGAGGCCACGATTCATTTGCGGGGCGTCACAATCCACGCCGACTCGGTAGAAGGCGACATGTACGCTGCGATCGACGGGCTGGTCGACAAGCTCGACCGCCAGGTCAAGCGACACAAGGAAAAGCGAACGAATCGCCATGCGAGGCACTTCGAGAAGTCCGTCGCGCGCTAGTACGCAATATCCTGTGCGTTCATCGCGGCCCCTGGTGAGACTTGCGGGCCAGCCTCCCGTGGGAGAGCCCCGCGCAACCCCCATTCGCATCGAGTCGTTCGGTTACAAGCACCGGCGAGCGCCGGATGCGGACGTCGTGTTTGACGTTCGGGAGCTACCCAATCCGTACTGGGAACGTTCGCTGCGCGCGCTCAGCGGCAAGGACGCAAGGGTCAGGGCTTTCCTTGATGCACAACCGCGCGCCCGGGCCATGGTGAGAAAGATCGCCCGTTTCGTCGAACACCGGATTCGGGGCGGTGGCCCGCGCCATCGAGCGACGTTGACGCTCGCCATAGGCTGTACCGGCGGTCAGCACCGCTCGGTTTACGTTGCCGAAACCGTCGCCGAACGGCTTGCAGCGGACTACGGTCCGATTGCCACGCGCCACCGCGACCTGTCATGACCGATCCGCGTTGCGGGTCCGGAACCTGCGCTGCGCCGTTAGACCTCCACCCCCGACCCGGCTAAACTCGCGCCTCCTCTCGTCGTACCGCGAGCCTGCGATGACTCCAGCGCCGGAGCAATTTGCCCAGTCGACGCGACTGCAGGCGCTGCGCGAGGCGCTCGACAAGGGGGCCATGCGCCAGATCGGGCGTCTTCTCAACGCCCTGAACCCGGCCGAGATTGCGGACCTTCTGGAATCGCTTCCGCCCACCCAGCGCGCGATCGTCTGGGAACTGGTGGATCTCGAGGACGAGGGCGGCGTGCTCGTCGAAGTCAACGACGAGGTCCGCAACAGCCTCATCAGCCAAATGGATTCCGCGGAAGTCGTCGCCGCCGCGGCAAGCCTCGACATCGACGACCTCGCGGACCTGGTCTCCGAGCTTCCCGACGCCATTACCAGGGAAGTCCTGCGATCACTCGACGCCAGCGACCGGCAGAGCCTGCAGGCAGTCCTCGAGTACGCGGAGGACAGCGCGGGCGGCCTCATGAACCCCGACACGCTGACGGTGCGCAGCGACGTGAACGCCGAGGTCGTGCTCCGTTACCTCAGGATGCTCCGGGAGATTCCCGAGGGCACCGATGCCCTCTTCGTCGTGAACCGGGACCGCGGCTATCTCGGCTGCCTCTACATCACGCGCCTCATCACCGCGGAATCGGGACAGACCGTGGGCGAGATCATGGACGCTGACGTCCCTTCGATCGGGGCGACGGCCACCGCGACCGAAGTCGTGATGCTCTTCGACAACTACGATCTCGTATCGGCGGCCGTGGTCGACGACGCCGGCAAGCTGCTCGGCAGGATCACGGTGGACGACGTCGTCGACGTCATGGTGGACGAAGCGAGCCGTTCCGTGCTCAGCATGGCCGGCCTCGACGAAGACGACGACATGTTCGCGCCGGTCGCGGTCAGCGCGCGGCGCAGATCCATCTGGCTCGGCGTCAACCTCGCCACGGCGTTTCTGGCCGCAGGCGTCGCCAACCTCTTCGAGGCCACGCTCGAGCAGGTCGTGATGCTCGCCATCCTCATGCCCGTCGTGCCGAGCATGGGCGGCATCGCCGGCAGCCAGACGCTGATTCTGATCACGCGCGGCATCGCGCTCGGTCAGGTCGAACGCTCGAACGCGCGCTGGCTGTTGAGCAAGGAGTTCGGGGTTGCTCTGCTCAACGCGGCCGGGTGGGCCTGCGTGGTGGCACTGTTGACGTCGTGGTGGTTCGAGACCTGGAAGATCGGCCTTGTCATAGCACTCGCGCTCGCGGTGAACCTGCTTTGTGCCGCAGTGACGGGCGTCAGCGTTCCGCTGGCGCTCAAGCGCCTCGGCATCGATCCGGCGCTTGCCGGAGGCGTCGTGCTGACGACGATTACCGACGTGGTCGGGCTCGCCGCGTTCTTCGGATTCGGGACCTGGATACTGCTGTAGCCCGAATATTGCATGAGTGAGGCGGGCAAGGCGTAGTATCTTCGATATAATTCAGTTACTTACGCTGACATCGAAGGACGCCTTGCCCATGACGGATTGTATCCGGGAACCACTGTTCTTTCCACGCTGCAAGGGCCGCCGGGTGGAGGCTCGTTTTTCCGGCGGCGCCATCACCTCCAATGGCGGCGCGGTACTGCTGCGCCAGGCCGATCGGGCCTTGGGATTGACCGAGCGGGTGGCGAAGGCGCTTTCGGACCCGCGCCGCCGGGCCAGTTGCCGGCACGATGCCTTGGCGATCGTCCGCCAGCGGATTTATGGACTGGCGCTGGGCTATGAGGACCTGAACGACCACGACGAACTGCGGCGGGACCTGGCGCTGCAGACGGCCGTGGACAGCGACCGGGCCTTGGCCAGTGCCTCGACCTTGTGCCGGTTCGAGCGGCGGGCGGGCCGGGACGAGGCGGTGCGGTTGCACGAGGTCCTGGTGGACCGGTTCATTGCGTCGTACAAGCGGCCGCCCCGGCGCTTGGTCTTGGACTTCGACGCCACCGACGACCGGGTGCACGGGCAGCAGGTGGGCCGATTTTTTCACGGCTATTACAACCACTACTGTTTTCTGCCCTTGTATGTGTTCTGCGGCGACCGGCTGCTGGTGAGCTACTTGCGCCCGAGCAAGATCGACGGCGCCCGGCACGCCTGGGCGGTGTTGGCCTTGCTGGTCAAGCGGCTTCGCCGGGCCTGGCCGAAGGTCCGGATCGTGTTTCGCGGCGACAGCGGCTTTTGCCGCTGGCGGCTGCTGGCCTGGTGCGAGCGCAAGGGCGTCGACTACATCGTCGGGATCGCCCGCAACCCGCGGTTGAACGAACTCGCTCAACCCCGGTTGACTGAGGCCCGCCAAGCCTACCGGCGCACCCAACGCAAGCAGCGCCTGTTCGATGACTTGGCCTATGCCGCCCAGACCTGGGACCGGCCAAGGCGGGTGATCGTCAAGGCCGAGCACACCTCAAGAGGCGCCAACCCGCGCTATGTCGTCACCAACCTGACCGGCGCACCGCAACACCTCTACGACGCGGTGTATTGTGCTCGCGGCGACATGGAGAACAGGATCAAGGAACAACAGCTGGACCTGTTCGCCGACCGCACCAGTTGCCACGAGTGGTGGCCCAACCAATACCGCGTGCTGCTCTCCGCCCTGGCCTATGTGCTGCTCGACACGATCCGCCGGATCGCCCTGGCCGACACCGAGCTGGCCCGCGCCTATGTCGGCACGATCCGGCTCAGGCTTCTGAAGATCGGCGCCGTGGTGCTGCGCAACACCCGGCGCGTGCAGCTATTGCTGTCCAGCAGCCATCCACATCAGGACCTGTTCCTCACCGCCGCGGTTCGGCTGAAGCCCGGATAACGGCGCTTCGGCGAACGCCGGCCACTCGGGCGGGTCCCGCCCACAGATCACCTCGCCCCAAGCCCGCAAAACCGCCTCAGCCTGCCGAAAAACGCCTCGGCTAATCGCCTCGCGCGTGCCGGTCCCCTTGCCCGCAACCGAATCGGCACGAATCCCGCCCAAAACAGACGACGGGCTCCGGGACCCAGCGCACTCATGCAATATCCGGGTGTAGTCCGAATGTGGCGCCAAGCCGCGCCTGAAACAGACGATTGTCGATGCCATTGAAGGACTTGCCCGACGATTCGGGTCCTCGCGCCGGTGACGGCTTGCGCTGGCCCGGCTCGCGCTTGTCCCCGGCGGGCCGGCGCGCGGCTCAGGGCGTGTCGCCGGGAGGCCGGTGCCCGGGCAGATTCGGATCGTCGCTCGGCCGGTCGAACAGGAACGCCTGCAGTTGCGGCTTCATGCGCATCGCATCCGCATGGCCCATGGCGATGAGCTCCCGCGTGAATCCCGACTCGAACAGCAGATAGCTCACGAACTGCATCCCTTGCCGGTTCAGCGCACCGAGACCGCGCAACAGGAGCCTGAGCCCGCTCGGCAACTCCCCGACATGCCGCGCGGCCACTTCGCGAAGATCCTCCTTCGGCACGATGATCAGGGTCTTGAGCGGGCGGAGGTTCGCAAGCGGCGGCCCGAGGTGCGCAAGGTCGACGTGCTCGAGAATCGCGTTGAGCCGCGTTGCGCGCTCGAGATCCGTGTAGAGCCCGTCCATGAAGAGCGTATCGAGCATATGCCCCGCAAGGTGCGCCAGGCTCGGGGCGCTCGCAGCGGGGTCGGCAGGCGGTTCCGCTTCCTCGTACTCGTCGCGCACTCCGACAACGAGCAGGCGATCGGCGCCGAGATGGATGGCCGGGCTCAGCGGCGTCTGGTGCCCGATCGAACCGTCGCCGTAGAACTCCCCGCCGATGCGTACCGGAGGAAACACGAACGGCACGGCGGCGCTGGCCATGAGGTGATCCGGACCGATCGTCGCGGGCCGGCCGATGCGTTTGACCCGCGCCCAGGGCTTGGTAGACGGCACCCCCTGAACGAAGGTCACCGAGCGTGCCGACGAGTAGGCGGAAGCCGTGACGGCGAGCGCATCGAGCAGGCCCCTGTCGATCGATTGAGCGATCCGCGCAAACGGGACGCTTCGCTCGAGAAGCTCACGCAGCGGCGAATTGTCGAGCAGCCCCCGGGGGTTGTAGTTGCCGAGGCCGCCGAGGACGAGCGCAGCAAACCAGTGCAGACTCGACTTGAACAACGTCCAGTTGTCGGCACGAAACACCTGGTTCGTCTCGAATGCCCCCCAGACCTGATCGAGCGCGACGACCGCGCGGCGAAAATTCGCTGCCCGGCTCGCGAGTACCGCCGCGTTGATCGCACCTGCCGAAGAACCGCATAGCACGTCGAACGGATTGCTGGCGTTGCGCGGCAACAACTCGGCGATCGCCTTGAGCACGCCGACCTGGTAGGCGCCGCGAGCACCCGCGCCTGGCAGGATCAGGGCCTTGCGGCTGGCCGAATCCACCGCGGGTCTAGGCTGCGGGCACGGTGACGATCTGCATCGTGTTCGTCCCGCCGGCCACACCCTTGGTTTCACCGCGCGTGAGCAGCAAAAGGTCGCCCGCAACGACAGCCCCGTCGCGCAACAAGCTCGCGAAGGCTGCGGAGTGGACATGGGCCGGGTCCATGTGCTCCAAATCGAAGGACACCGGATACACGCCTCGGTACAGCGTCACGCGGCGCCGCGTGACCTCATGCCGGGTAAATGCGTAGATCGGAATGTCGGAGCGTATGCGAGACATCCACAGCGCGGTCGATCCGGACTCCGTGAGCGCAACGATCGCCTTGACCTTCAGATGGTTCGCCGTGTACATCGCCGCCATCGCGATCGCCTCGTCGACGTAGCGAAACGGTTCTTCACCGTGATGACTCGGCCCGCCGCCGGCGGACTCGTGCTTCTCGGCGCCGACACAGATTCTCGCCATCGTCTCGACGGCCTCGACCGGATACTGTCCGACCGCCGACTCGGCCGACAACATCACCGCATCGCTGCCGTCAATCACGGCGTTGGCGACATCGGAAACCTCCGCACGGGTCGGCGATGCGCTGCCGACCATGGACTCGAGCATCTGCGTCGCGGTGATCGACACCTTGTCGCGCTCGCGTGCTTCCCTGATCAGGCCCTTCTGCAGGCTCGTCATCGACGCGTAGCCCACCTCGACGGCCAGGTCACCGCGCGCGACCATGATCGCGTCGCTCGCATCAATGATCGAACTTATGTTTTCGACCGCCTCGGCGCGTTCAATCTTGGCGATGACGTAAGCCTCGCCGCCCGCTGCGCGCAGCAGCGAGCGGGCTTCGTTGATGTCGGCGGCGTGCCGCGCGAACGACACCGCCACGAAATCGACTTGCAGAGCCGCCGCGGTTTCGATGTCGGCACGGTCCTTGTCCGACAGCGCAGGGGCCGAAAGTCCTCCGCCCTGCTTGTTCAGGCCCTTGCGATTGGAAATGCGGCCGCCGCGCGTGACCCGGCAACGGACTTCCGTGCCGAGCACCTCGTCAACGGCAAGCACGATCCGCCCGTCGTCGAGCAACAGCGCATCTCCTGCCCGGACTTCCTTGGGAAGGCGCCGATACGCGACTCCGACGGACCGGTCGTCGCCGGCCGCAGGGTCCATTGCGGTGTCGAGCACGAACGCCTCGCCGGCCGCAAGCGTCACGGCGCCGTCGCGAAACGCCTCGATACGGATCTTGGGACCCTGCAGGTCGCCCACGATGCCGACGTAACGGCCGACCCGGGCTGCTGTCTCCCGGACCGCATGAACGCGGCGAGCCCAGTCCTCGGCCGAACCGTGCGAAAAGTTGATCCGCACAACGTCGGTGCCGGCACGAATGAGCCGTTCGAGCACCTGAGGCGCATCGGTCGCAGGGCCAAGCGTTGCGACGATCTTCGTGCGCCGGCGCCGCGAGGCATCCGACCCGGCCGGTGGTGGCATTGCGTCGCTCGGCTTCATCTGAAACACAGGATCAATCTGAAATCGTTGACGTTGGTCCGGGTCGGTCCGGTGCGCAAGAGCAGGTCGCAAGCATCGAAGAAGCTGTAAGTGTCGTGCGCTTCAAGCGCGGAATCCAGACTCAGACCTTGCGCAGCGCCGAGTTCGAGCAGCGAGGGCACCACGTAAGCGCCGGCGTGATCGCCGTGGCCGTCGATGCCGTCCGTGTCCGCCGCAAGCGCGTAAACGCCCGGACAACCCTCGAGTTCGAGGGCGAGCCCGGCCAGGTATTCGAGGTTGCGCCCCCCCTTGCCGCCGGTCCGGTCGAGTACCACGCGGGTCTCGCCTCCGGACAGCAGCGCAAGCGGAGCTCCGGTTCCTGCATGTTGCCGGGCGAGACGGGCGTGTTGGCGCCCTAGCGCTTCGGCCTCCTGGTCCAGATCGTCGCCGAGGTTCAACACTTCGAATCCCTGGCCGCGCAGAAACTGCGCGGCCGCGTCGAGCGCCGTCGCCGCCGAGGCGATCACGGTGACATGATCCGCCGCAAATGCGGGGTCGTCGGGCTTCGGAGTCTCACGTTCGGGCACCCGGAGCACCGAGTCGAGCCCGGCGCGGCCCGGATAGTCGTAGCGCTCGAGGATTGCCAGCGCGTCGGCCTGAGTACTCCCATCCGCCACCGTCGGCCCGGAAGCGATGTCGGCCGGAGCGTCGCCGGGCACGTCGGAAATCGCCCAGGTCGTCACCGCCGCCGGGCGCGCCGCCGCGGCGAGCCTGCCACCCTTGATGCCCGACAGGTGCTTGCGCACGCAGTTGATCTCGCGAATGTCGGCGCCGCGGCGTATCAGGAAGTTTGCGGCGCTGCGCTTCTGGTCGAAGGTCAGCGGACTCAGCGGCGCACAGGCCAGCGCCGAACCTCCGCCCGATACCAGGCAGTAAAGCGACTCGTCGCCGCGCAGGCTCGACGCGAGTTCGAGCAACCGCGCGCCCGCCGCGAGACTCGCCTCGTCCGGAGACGGGTGGCCGGCCTCGACGATCTCGATCCCGCCGGCGTCCTCGCCCGGCCGCAGGCCGTGGCCGTAGCGCGTGACGACCATGCCGCGGACCGGAGCCCGCCAGTTCGCCGCGAACGTGCCCGCCATGGCCGCCGCCGCCTTGCCGGCGCCGATGACGACCGCGGGCTCGCGCTGCTCAATATGCTCGAGTGCTGCGCCGAGGCACACATCCGGCGCCGCAGCACCGAGCGCCCGGTCGAACGCTTGCCGCAACAAGGCAAGTGCCGATGTGCGCTCGTTCGGCACGACGCGTCAGGCGCCGGGCGGCGCGTTGCCGCCACGGTCCTCGAGCGCCGCAACGGCCGGCAGCCGCCTGCCTTCGAGGAATTCCAGAAATGCGCCGCCGCCGGTCGAGATGCAGGAAACGCCGTCGCCGACGGCAAACTGCTCGATCGCCGCAAGCGTGTCGCCGCCCCCCGCGATCGAGTACGCGGGGCTCGCGGCGACGGCTGCGGCGATCGTCCCGGTGCCGGCGGCAAATTCGGGGTGTTCGAACACCCCGAGCGGGCCGTTCCAGACGATCGTACCGGCGCTCTGCAGACGCTCGGCGAAGTCCGCCGCGGTCGCAGGACCGATGTCGAGGATCATTTCGTCTGCGCCGACATCGCCGATCGCCTTCAGGCGGCCCCGGGCATCGGCCTCGAGGCTCCCGGCGCAAACGACGTCAGACGGCAGCGGGATCGAGGCGTCGCCGTAGTCGCCGCGGAGGAGATCCGCGGCAAAGTCGATGAGGCCGTGCTCGGCGAGCGAGCGGCCGATGCTCCTGCCCGATGCCGCGATGAGGGTGTTGGCTATGCCGCCGCCGAGGATGAGCTCATCGACCCGGGCGGACAGCGACTTGAGAACCTCGAGCTTGGTCGAGACCTTTGCGCCGCCGACGATTGCCACGAGCGGCCGGCGCGGGTTTCGCAAGGCCGTACCCAGAGCGTCGAGTTCCGCTGCCAGCAGCGGTCCGGCGCAGGCCACCGGGGCGTATCGCGCGACGCCGGCGGTGCTGGCATGCGCGCGGTGTGCCGTCGCGAAGGCGTCCATGACGAACACGTCGCACAGCGCCGCCATGCGTTTGGAGAGCTGTTCGTCGTTGGCCTTCTCCCCGACTTCGAAACGGACGTTCTCGCAGAGCGCGACCGCGCCGGGCGCCACGTCCATTCCATCGAGCCAGTTGCGGACCAGCGGCACTTCGCGCTGCAGGAGTTCGCAGAGCCTGTGCGCGACCGGAGCCAGCGACAGATCCGCATCGTATTCGCCCTCGGTGGGACGGCCGAGGTGCGACATCACCATGACCCGCGCGCCCTGGTCGAGCGCGGTGCTCAACGTCGGCAGGACCGCGGTCAGGCGCTTGTCGCTGGCGACTCGCCCGTCCCTGAGCGGCGCATTCAGGTCCTCGCGGATCAGCACGTGCCGATCGCGAAGATCGACGTCCGTCATGCCGATCATGGCGATCGTGTCCGGGCAGCTTGCGGCAACGGGCGCGCTCCACTTTGGCGCAAGACCGTCTCGCCGGTCTCGCTGCGGCGCGGGACTGTTGCCACGGGCAGCTACGCGGCGACGAGTGCGAGCGTGGTATCGAGCATGCGGTTGGAGAACCCCCACTCGTTGTCGTACCAGGCGCAAACCTTCACGACCGTGCCGCCAAGCACCTTCGTCAGGCCCGCGTCGTAAGTGGACGACGCCGGGTTGTGGTTGAAATCGATCGAGACGAGCGGTGCATCCGTGTACGCGAGAACGCCGTTGAGTTCGCCCTCGCTTGCGGCGCGCACGGCTGCGTCGATTTCGTCAACGGAGGTTGCGCGGCTCGCGCTGAACGTGAGGTCGACCACCGAGACGTTGACCGTCGGGACCCTCATCGCGAATCCGTCGAGCCGGCCGTCGAGCTCCGGCAACACGAGCCCCACAGCGGCCGCGGCCCCGGTCTTTGTCGGAATCATCGACTGCGTCGCGGAGCGGGCCCTTCTGAGATCGGAGTGGTAGACGTCGGTCAGGACCTGGTCGTTCGTGTAGGCGTGAACGGTCGTCATCAGGCCGTGTTCGATGCCGACGGTTTCGTGCAGCACCTTCGCGAGCGGTGCGAGGCAGTTTGTCGTGCACGAAGCGTTGGATATCACCCGGTCGTCGCTCGTCAGCGACCCGTGATTGACGCCGTAGACGATCGTCGGCAGGTCCTTGCCCGCGGGCGCCGAAATCACGACCTTGTCGGCGCCTGCACTCAGGTGCGCCGACGCCTTTTCCCGGGACGCGAAAAACCCGGTGCATTCCAGGACGACGTTGACGCCAAGCGCTTCCCACGGGAGCCTTGTCGGGTCGCGTTCGGCGTAAACGGCGATCCTGTCGCCATCGACGACGAGTTCATCGCCGTCGACGTGGATATCGTACGGAAAGGGCCCGTGTGCGGAGTCGTACTTCGTGAGATGGGCGTTGGTCTCGGCATTGCCGAGATCGTTGACCGCCACAATCTCCAGTTCGTCGCGCCGCCCGCCCTCGTAAAGCGCACGCAGCACGTTGCGGCCGATCCGGCCATACCCGTTGATAGCGATCCTGACCGCCATGGCTGTCTCCTCAAGTTATGTTCAGAGTGCGCTGCTTACGACGAAATCAAGCGCTTTGCGGACTCGACGACGGCAGCCACCGTAAAGCCGTAGTGCTCGAAGAGGTCCGCGGCCGGAGCGGATTGACCGAACTGGCTCATCGCGATCACGTCGCCCCGGCCTGCAAGGTAGCGCCACCAGCAATCGGCGACGCCCGCCTCGACGGCAAGACGCACACCGAACGACGGCAGGACCTCAAGCCGGTACTGTTCCGGTTGCGAGTCGAAGACCTCCATGCAGGGCATCGATACGACCCGCACGGGCACGTCGGTGGCCTCGAGCTCGATAGCCGCGGCAAGCGCCAGCCGTACCTCCGAGCCCGTGGCGATGAGCACGAGTTGAGCGTCATCATCGCAGTCGCGAAGCACGTAGGCCCCTCGCGAGATCAGCTCGATCTGCTCGTCGCTGCGCTCGACGTGCGGCAGGCCCTGGCGCGTCAAGACGAGACTCGTCGGCCCCGTGCGCCGCTCGATGGCCGCACGCCAGGCCACGGCCGTCTCTACCGCATCGCAGGGTCGCCACACGTGCATGTTGGGCATAGCCCGCAAGCTCGCGATGTGCTCGACGGGCTGATGCGTCGGCCCGTCCTCGCCGAGCCCGATCGAATCGTGGGTAAAGACGCCGATGCTCTGGATACCCATCAACGCGGCCATGCGCAGTGCATTGCGTTCGTAGTCGGTGAAGACGAGAAACGTGCCGTGGTACGGGACGAAACCGCCGTGCAGCGACATGCCGTTCATGACGGCCGCCATCCCGAACTCGCGGACGCCGAAATGCACGTAATTGCCCGCATCGTCGCCATCGAGCCGGCGCGAGCCGGAATGCAAGGTATTGTTCGAGCCGGTGAGATCGGCCGAACCGCCGACGAGTTCGGCCAACAGCGGCGCGAATCCCTCGAGCGCTCTCAGGGAGCCCTTGCGCGTCGCCATGTCCTTCGCTTCGGCGTCGACCGTTCGCACGATCGCGCTGGCTGCAGCCGGCCAGTCAGCCGGCAATTCCGCACGCATGCGGCGCTCGAACTGTGCCGCGAGCTCCGGGTGTGCCTTGCGATGGGCCGCCATGCGCCGCTGCCAGTCGGCTTCGAGCGCGCGCCCGCGTTCGCGCGCGTCCCAGGCGCCCCTGATGTCGTCGGGCACGACGAACGGCGGGTGCTCCCAGCCGAGCTGCTCGCGCGTCGCGGCGACCTCGTCCTCGCCGAGCGCTTCGCCGTGCGTGGACGCCGTGCCCTGCTTGTTCGGCGCGCCCCAGCCGATGATCGTCCGGCAGCAGATCAGCGTCGGCCGTTCACCGTCCGCGCGCGCCTGATCGATGGCAGCCGTGACCGCGGCGGGATCGTGGCCGTCGACGGCGTCGATCACATGCCAGCCGTAAGCTCGAAAACGTGCGGCCGTGTCGTCGGTGAACCAGCCCGCGGTCGGTCCGTCGATCGAAATGCCATTGTCGTCGTAGAAGGCGACGAGCTTGCCGAGACCGAGCGTGCCGGCCAGCGAGCACACCTCGTGGGAAATCCCTTCCATGAGGCAGCCGTCGCCGACGAACACATAGGTGTAGTGATCGACGACCTCGTGACCCGGCCGGTTGAACGTCGCGGCCAGGATTTTTTCTGCAAGCGCCATCCCGACAGCGTTTGCAAGGCCCTGTCCGAGCGGCCCGGTCGTCGTCTCGATGCCGATGTCAGGTTCGTGCTCGGGATGCCCGGCCGTGCGCGAGCCCAACTGGCGAAACGCCTTGACCTCCTCGATATCGATCGCGTAGCCGGTCAGCCAGGCGAGCGAGTACAGCAGCATCGACCCATGGCCGTTCGACAGCACGAAGCGGTCGCGGTCCCACCACCGGGGTTCGGTCGGGCTGAACCTGAGGTAGTCGTTCCAGAGCACTTCGGCGATGTCCGCCATCCCCATCGGCATGCCGGGATGGCCCGAATTGGCGCGTTGCACCGCGTCCATGGCAAGCACACGAATGGCGTCTGCCAGTCGGCGTCTGGACAGTCCCGCGCGCGCCGAGTGTGCCTGTGGACTCGATGACATCAGGACGAGTGTTGCTGGGTTGAAACCGGAAGGATCGAAGCGGCGATTTTCGCTTACCGGGGAGGGGCCACGCAAGCCGCTGACTCCATGCGAAACGATTGAAGCGGAGATGGTTTTTTCGAAGTCAATACACTATTGTAATGTGACGTCAAACGCTACTTTTCGATAGCAATGTGTCCATCCGCTTCTCCCCGTGCCCTAAGCGTCATCGACGATCTGGCCGCAGTCGGGCGCTACCACTTTACGTCAGCAGAGATGCGGTCGGCGCTGGGCGTTTCTGCCGTCGCCGTGAGACAGGCGTTGAGCCGCCTCGCGGCGAAAGGCAAGATCGCAAGCCCCGCACGCGGCTTTTACGTGATCGTACCGCCCGAGTACCGGAGGATCGGATGCCTGCCGGCGGATCAGTTTGTTCCGGCGCTCATGGCGCACCGGAAGCTCCGCTACTACGCGGGGCTTCTTTCGGCCGCGCAGTACCACGGCGCCGCGCACCACCGTCCGCAGGCGTTCCAGGTCATGCTCGCCGGGAACAGGCCGAGCATCGCGTGCGGTTCCGTCACCGTGTCGTTCGTCGCGCGCCGGAACGTGGGCCACGTGCCGGTCCGGAGCTTCAACACACCTCGGGGAACCGTGCTGGTTTCGACCGCGGAGGCGACGGCGCTGGATCTTGTCGGGTACATGCATCGAGCCGGCGGCGTGGACCGGGTGGCGGGACTGCTCTCGGAACTCGCCGGAGAGATCGATCCGCACCGCCTGGTCGAGGCGTCGGGAACGGCGTCGGTCTTGTGGGCGCAGCGTCTGGGCTTCCTGCTCGAACACATCGGCGCAGGAGACAGGGCGGCGCTCCTCAGGGAGCATGTGCGCACTCGCGCCCGGAGATTCACGAAGCTCCTTCCGGCAGCGAGTGCGGACGGCGCACCGCGGCACCCGGACTGGCGTGTGTTCGTCAACGCGAATGTCGAAGTGGACGCGTGATCCCGCGAGACTACGTCACGGAATGGCGGGCGCGGGCCCCGTGGGTCCACGACTTCCAGGTCGAGCAGGATCTGGTCATCAGCCGCGCCCTGGTGGAGATATTCTCGAGTCCCGTTCTCGCTGGGGCGCTGGCGTTTCGCGGCGGCACAGCGCTCTACAAACTCCACGTCACGCCACCGGCGCGGTACTCGGAGGATATCGATCTGGTTCAGATCGCGGCCGGGCCCGCTGGTCCGGTGATGGACGCCCTGCGCAGCGTACTCGATCCCTGGCTCGGCGACGCGCAGTGGAAGCAGTCGAAGGGCCGGGTGACCTTCGGCTACCGGTTCCTGTCCGAGGATATTCCGGCGATGCGTCTGCGCCTAAAGGTCGAGATCAACACCCGTGAGCATTTTGCGGTGTTCGGTTTCGCGAGATGTCCGTTCCCGGTCGAATCGAGGTGGTTTTCGGGTACGGCCGATATCGCCACGTTCGAACTCGACGAACTGCTGGCGACGAAGCTGAGGGCACTCTATCAACGACGGAAGGGCCGGGACCTGTTCGATCTGGCAGTGGGGCTCGATGACGGGCGGGTCAGTCCCCAGCGGATCGTGACCGCGTTCCAAGCGTACATGGACCATGACGGTCATGCCGTGACACGCGCAATGTTCGAACGGAATCTGGCCGGAAAGCTCGGGGATCCGCAATTCAGCGCCGACATGAGCGCACTACTGGTGCGCGATCGCTCCTGGGAACCGGCGGACGCCGCGCGAACGGTGTTCGATCGCCTGATCGCGCTCCTTCCGGGCGAGCCGTGGAAGGGAGGACCCGGGGCATGAACGGCGGCGTCCAGGGCACAGTCCGCCATCCCCATCGGCATTCCGAGATGGCCGGAATTCGCGCGGAAGCGATCCCGCTTTTGCGGGCGATCTGCCAGGGTATGCCTGACCGACCTGGAGGGCGCACCGGGAAAATTGGACAGAGCGTCCTGTCGGGATGGCGCCCAACTAGCAAACGGAACTGCAAGAAAGACTGTGATAAACGAATCGACTATCGACTCGGGCCGGACGGCGGGACACTCCTCGATGGATGCTGTGGCAAGTATTTCCAACGCCCCAATTACCGACCGGCAGAAAGTGATCAAGCTGTCCGAAGCCCTGTTGCGACTGCTGCACGAGCCTGCCCTTGAGCAGTGGCCATACGCCGGCGCCGGCTTCGAGCAAGCCAGGGATGCGCTGTTGCGGACCGGCGCGTACGACTTGACCCGGCCGAGTCCTGACCAACCCCGACTGTCGCTGCGCGAGATTGGCGACCGCGAAAGCCGCACGGTGGAACTGAGTGCGTGGAATCGGCTGCCGTACGGTTGGGTGGGATGCCGCTTCGAGGACGAAAGCCTGTGCTATTTCTCCGCCGATCGGTGGAGACCCGTGCATGGCTTGGACGCGTCGAGCGCCATGGCCAGTCTGTCCGCGATGTCGTCTCTTTCGTACCAGTTCGACCTGATCGCGAAGCAACGCACGTGCTCGAATGGCGGCTGCCTCCGCAATGCCTCGCATGTGCTGCTCGCGTCGGATGGCGCTACCATGCCCGGCGGCGCGGTCTGCGAAGTCTGCGCGCAAACCTTCCTGAGCGCGCAAGAAGATCAATCCGGCAAGGAGTGGCACGCAGTCGCACCATTATCGGGTTGTGACGCGCGGGACCGGCTAATCTCGCTTCTGATCGAGCGACTGGACATTGACATTGAGGATCCCGATGCGCACCAGTCCGCCATGCGCAAGGTCGTCGATTGCCTGTCCGACTATCTCGGCGAACCCAACACCACGCCCATTACGCTCACGCACAATGACCATACCGAGGAGTTGGCGCGCTGGTACCGGCTCGGGCGCGGCTGGCTCGGCTGCCGGACGGCGTCGGGAGCGTATGAATTCTTCCCCGAGGGGCATTGGAGCCCGATGGAGATTTCAACGGGACAGATTTGACCAAAATGAGCTGGCTCCAACGCCGAGCGCTTGTTCATTCGATATCCATGGCGCCGGTTCAAGGACAGTGCCCGACGACGGTCGATTCGGCCTCGGTATTCTTGAGTACCAATCTGCTGCCGGCGTCGACCTCGATGCCGGCATTCTGGTCCCGGTACCAGGTGCGCCGCCCGGCGCGCGGCTTTGTGGTCTTGAGACTGAGCGCGGCGGACATCTGGCGCGGTCTGAATATCCCGGAAGCCCTGCCGGCCAGGTGAACCTGTTCGCCCCGGAAGTGAAACCCGCGATTGATCGCCGCCCATGGAATTCGCCCGCCGTAGGTCAACACCAGACGCTCTACCGCAGCGAACGATTCCGACCTGATTGCCCCATCGGGATCGTGGTTTCCTGAGGCTGTGTCATACAACGGCACGCGTGGAATTATACGGGGTCGTCACGAGGGGGATGGTGACGAGCGGCGATCGAAATCGAGCGTTCCGGCGATGCGAAACTGAGAGGGGAAGCCACGGGCGCCTGGAAGAGGGCCGCCCGTGTACGACCAGCGGCTTTTTGCGACGGGGAAACTACGGCACCAGGAAAAGCCTGACTGCATGTCATCAAGTCGAAGGCTGGCACGCGAGCCTCGCGTATCATCGCGACGAACATGCGAACCGCCGCAGGTCCGATGGCGAAGAGTCGAAAATCCCGACCGCTGACGGTGCTGCAGATCACCGACACGCACCTCCGTACCCACCCCGAAGCGCGGCTTCGCGGGATTGATACCGCACGCACGTTGGCCACCGTGCTGGAACACGCACAGGGAGATCAGCGCTGGCCGCCCGACGCGATTCTCGCGACGGGTGACATCGTTCACGACGAAGGTCGTGCAGCTTACGAGCGATTCAGATCGATGCTTGGGGCTTACCGTCTGCCGGTGCTGTGCGTTCCCGGCAATCACGACGATTCCGCGCTCATGCGGGAAGCGCTCGCCGCCGCGCCGTTTACGGTCGGCGGCAGTATCCGCCTCGGGGACTGGGCGTTCGTGCTTCTGGACACGACCATAGTGGGGGAGGATGGGGGCAGACTCGGCGAACGCCGGCTCCTTGCGCTTGACGCCGCGTTACGTAACGAGGCCGGCCGGCACGTCACGATCTGCATGCACCACCAACCGATTCCGATGGGCAGCGCATGGCTCGATGACAGCCGTGTCGAGGACGGCGACGCGTTCTTCGAGGTCGTCGACGCGCACGCCAATGTGCGCTTGGTGGTGTGGGGTCACGTGCACCAGGCGTCCGCCCGCCGGCGCGGCCGAATCCGGCTGCTGAGCGCTCCGTCGACGTGCATGCAATTCCGGCCGAAAAGCGCGACCTTTGCGGTCGACGAACTGCCTCCCGGCATGCGCTGGCTCAGGCTTGACCCGGACGGTGCGATCGACACCGCCGTCGACTGGGTCGGCCAACGATCCTGACGCCGGCCCGCCCGGATGCCGACAGCCAACCGGGGCACACGACGATTCAGACACCTGCGCCCAACATGGAGGGAGAACGACTCGGACGCTGCAGCTCAGACTTCGATCATCTCGAAGTCTTCCTTCCCCGACCCGCAGTCCGGGCAACGCCACGACAACGGAATGTCCTCCCACTTCGTATCCGGGGCGATGCCCTCGTCCGGAATACCCGCGGCTTCGCTGTAGATGTAACCGCAAATCAAGCACATGTAAGTCTTCATCGTCTGTCGATCGCCTCCCGGGCCCGGCGACAGGCTACCGACACATCGGCCGCGAGACAACAGGCTCGGGGGACACCGGGAACCCTCGGCCTGGTGAGATTTACGGACTAGTTGCGCCTTTCCTGAGTCACGTAGCGGTCGCCGTCGAACCGGTCGAAGTAATCCTCGATGAGCGGATGCCTGATCGGCGAGGAATCGTTTTCGCTGGCCTTGAGATTGCGCTCGGCAACATAGGTGGTGTGCTCGGCGCCGTCGACGAGCAGGTGATACCAGGGCCGGTCCTTCGGTGGACGGCTCAGTGCGACCTGCTCATACCACTCCTCGCTCAACATGAACTTCGGGTCGACGTCGTAGATGACGCCGCGGTAGCCGAAGAGCCGATGCCGGACGATCTGACCGATGTAGAAGCGGCTGCTGAGTTCGCTGGTCATGATTCCTCGCGCGGTCAATCCGCCGCGACATGCACGTTGCCGCTCTTGAGCGCCTGTTGCAGCAGGCGCGGCAGTCCCTGAAAGCTGCCGTTGGACATCAGGACGACCTGATCGCCCCGGACAAGGTTTCCGGTCAGGCGCTCGAGCAGTGCCCCGACGTCCTGTTCCACGGACAGCTTGTCGCCGAGCGTCGCGAACGCCGACTCGGGATCCCATTCCAGTTGCTCCGACGCAAGCATGAACACGCGGTCGGCATCGTCGAAGGCGTTTCTGAGCGCGGCCTCATGAACGCCCATGCGCATTGAGTTCGAGCGGGGCTCAAAGACGGCTACGATCCGGCGATTTGCATTTTGAGACCGGAGCGCGGACAGCGTGGTGGCGATCGCCGTCGGGTGATGGGCGAAGTCCTCGTACACGGAAACCGCCTGATAGACGCCGCGCTTCTCGAGTCTGCGTTTGACGCCCTGAAACTGCGACAGCGCCTCGAGCGCCAGATCCACGCTGACTCCCGCATGCACGGCTGCACTGATCGCGGCGAGCGCATTCTCGAGGTTGTGCGGCCCGATCAGCGCCCAGCCCGTCTGCCCGACCTTCTCGCCGCGGCGATACACGCTGAACCGCGACTTGGCGCCGACAAGATCGTAATTCGCCGACCAGGTGGCCTCGGGGTCGCGGGCGCTGAAGGTCTCCACGGGCGTCCAGGCGCCTACCGAGAGCAGCTCGGCGATGTTGGGATCCTGGCCATTGACGGTGATCAGCCCACGGCCCGGTATCGTTCGCAGCAATAGCTGGAACTGCCTTAGAATCGCATCGAGGTTCGGATAGATGTCCGCGTGATCGAATTCGATATTTGTGATCGCCAGCGTACGGGGCCGGTAGTGCACGAACTTGGCGCGCTTGTCGAAAAACGCCGTGTCGTACTCGTCCGCTTCGACGACGAAATACTTCGATCTGCCGAGGTGCGCGGACATCGAGAAATTCCTCGGCACGCCGCCGACCAGGAAGCCCGGGTCGAGTCCGGCATAATCGAGAATCCAGGCCAGCATGCTCGTCGTCGTGGTCTTGCCGTGGGTTCCGGCCACCGCGAAGACCCACTTGTCCTTGAGGACGTTCGCGGCGAGCCATTCCGGCCCCGAGTAGTAGGGCAGGCCCGACTCGAGCAATGCCTCGACCGCGGGATTGCCCCGGCTCATCACGTTGCCGACGAGGACACAGTCGAGGTCGCTCGTGAGTTGCGCCTCGTCGTATCCCTCGTGCAGGCGGATCCCGAGCTTTCTGAGCTGGGTGCTCATCGGCGGATAGACGTTCTCGTCGGAGCCCGAGACCTGGTGCCCCGCCGCCTTCGCGAGCGCCGCCACACCGCCCATGAAGGTGCCGCAGATACCGAGAATGTGGATGCGCATCAGCCGGGCATGGCCGAAGCCGACGAGAATGCACTCTGCACGAAAACCGAAACCATGATGTACGGTATCACGATCAGAAGACCCGTCATGTACGGCCGATCCAGAGCGCGTGCGAGCACGAATGCGGCCACATCGATCGACCACAGGAAGAGCGCCACCGTGAGCAGGGCCGGGAACGTCGCGAGGCTTTCCGCGGCCTGCGCCGCGGCGGTCCACGCCGCGATCGGTATGCCGACGAGGTTGAAGAAAGTGTCGACGCCAAGGAGCGCGGTCGCCGTCTGCAGAAAGCGGCTGCGAAACTTGACGACTTCCAGTATCAGCCAGACGTAACCGAGGTAGAGACCGCAGTTGAACACGAACAGCAGCGCCGCAGTGGTATCGAGGGCATCGGCGCTGGACAGCAGCGTGGCTCCGGCGAGCAGGTACGCGGCAAGGACAATCCTGAAGAACACCACCGAGGCCGGCAGCGACTCCGGTCCGCGGCGGTGCAGCGCAATCTCGACGAACGCGGCCGCTAGACGCCACACGTGAACAGGGCTCCGGGGATCACTTCGGCATAATATCCGATGTTGCCGGCATCGGTAACGCGAGCAGGTCGGCAGCGTACGACGGAACACCGCGTCGCGCCGGGACCGGCGAGGCGCCCGCCCGACAAGGCGCGAGGAACGAGAATATTGAGCATACCTGAGCGAGGAGCAACTCAGTTCGGGCGGGATGCGTCGCCCGTCCACTGCAGCGGGGCTTCCGCCGAGGGCTGCCGGACTTGCTGGTAAACGACACGGGCTCGCTGAGCGAACTCGCCGAGTCGCTTGCGGCGGCTCCGATCGTCGCGGTCGATACGGAATTCGTACGCGAGAGTACCTATTTCCCCACACTATGCCTCGTCCAGCTCGCGACCGACGAGGTTACGGCCTGCGTCGATTGCCTGGCGGACCTCGACCTCGAACCGCTGCTCGAGGTGCTGCTCGCACCGGGGCGAAGCTGGGTGTTGCACAGCGCCCGGCAGGACCTCGAGGTGCTGTGGCATCGGTTCGGCCGGCAGCCGTCGCGGCTGCTCGACACGCAGGTCGCCGCCGCGCTCGTCGGCTTTGCGCCGCAGCTCGGACTGCGTGACCTCGTCGCCGAAACATTGGGCGTCCAACTCGACAAGAGTCACACGCGCACGGACTGGAGGCGGCGTCCTCTGGCGGACGCGGCGTTGAACTACGCGCTCGCCGATGTCCGATACCTGCTGCCTGCCTGGGAGCGGCTGCGCGCGAGGCTCGTGGAACTCCAGCGCCTGGAGTGGTTCGAGGAGGATACCGGGCGCCTGGTCGAAACGCCGCCGACTAGCGATGCAGGGATGTTGCTCGAGCGCATGCGCGGTGCCGCGGCCCTGACCGCAGATGCACGTGCTGCGGCGTACGCGCTCGTCGGCTGGCGCGAGGCGCGGGCTCGCGAACTGGATCGCCCGAGGCGCTGGATCCTGGCCGACGAACTCGTGATCCGCATCGCCCGGTCCATGCCGCAAACGACGGCGCAACTGCGTGCCGTGCCCGAGCTGCCGGCTCGGCTCGCGGCTCGATCCGGCCGCGCGATGCTTGAAGCGATCGAGGCGTCGTGGTCACCGGAGCTGCGTCGCGAAGCCGACAGGGCCCTCTCTGGCGCGAAGCCCGACCAGAATCAACTCAAGGCGCTGCAAGCGCTCGTCAGGGAACGCGCCGGGCAACTCGGCATTCACCCCGAAGTGCTGGCAACGCGGCGCGAACTCAGCGCTTTGGCCGCCGGGCTTGCTTCGGCGACACTCGAGGACGGCTGGCGCGCCACCGTTCTGAAGCGTACGCCCGGCCCGTCCTGATCGGGTTTGCTAGGCGAGCCCGAGGCTCGTGCGCAGCCGTGCGTAAATCTCGTCGATGGCCCCTTCGGCCGCCACGCTCTTCAGCAAACCGCGGCGGCGATAGTATTCGATGAGCGGTTCCGTCTGCCGCGCATAGACCGCGAGCCGGTTGCCGATCGCTTCCTCGTTGTCGTCGTCGCGCTGCAGCAGCTCGCCCCCCGCTTCGAGGCAGGCGTCGATCTCTTCGGGCGGCGAAAAATGGATGTTGAGGAGCTTGCCGGTCTTCGAGCAGCTGCGCCGCCCGGTCAGCCGCCTCATGAGCACGTCGCTGCCCACGTCCATGAGTATCGCGGCGTCGAGTCCGATGCCAAGTTCGCCGAGCACGGCATTGAGATCCTCTGCCTGCGCGAGAGTCCGTGGATAGCCGTCGAGTATGAAGCCGCTCGCCGCGTCCGCCTGGCCCAGGCGCTCCTTGATCATTGCAGAGACGAGCTCGTCGGACACGAGTTCGCCGGACTCCATGACTGCCTTCGCGATGAGCCCGAGTTCGGTGCCTTCGGCAACCGCCGTTCGCAACAGGTCGCCGGTCGATATCTGCGGCACGCCGCGCTCGGCCTGCAGCAGCTTTGCCTGCGTACCCTTCCCCGATCCGGGAGCCCCGAGCATGACGATGCGCATCTGCTGTGTCCCCCGAGCGTCTGTGCAATCGTGAGGCGGTAAAACTAACGACCGCAACATGGCTCGTCAATCGACAGCCGCGCGGCGCATCGCTAGCGGAACGGACCTGCCGGTTTGCTATTCTGCGCCCCCACGGCCGCGGGGAGGCCGGGCTGTTCGGGAGAGACCGTGAAACAGAATGCTTTCTACGCCCAGTCGGGTGGAGTGACCTCAGTCATCAACGCGAGCGCCTGCGGCGTCATCGAGACGGCTCGCGAGCACGGCGACAGGATCGGCAGGGTTCTCGCCGGGCGCAACGGCATCATCGGCGCCCTGACCGAGGACCTCATCGACACGAGCGCGGAACCGGCGAGCGCCATCGCGGCGCTCAGGCATACCCCCGGCGGCGCCTTCGGCTCGGCGCGCTACAAGCTCAGGAAGATCGAGGAGAGCACCGCCGAGTACGAACGCCTGATCGAAGTGTTCCGGGCCCACGATATCGGCTACTTCTTCTATAACGGCGGCGGCGACTCCATGGACACCGCGCACAAGGTGTCGTCGATCGGGCGCCGCCTCGGCTACCCGGTAAGCTGCATCGGGATTCCGAAGACGGTCGACAACGACTTGCCCGTGACCGACAACTGCCCGGGTTTCGGCTCCGTGGCCAAGTACATCGCCGTCTCGACGATGGAGGCGGCGCTCGATGTCGAATCGATGGCGAAAACCTCGACGAAGGTCTTCGTTCTGGAGGTCATGGGCCGGCACGCCGGGTGGATCGCAGCCGCGTCGGGTCTCGCCGGATCGGGGCCGACGCAAGCCCCGCACCTCATCCTCTTCCCCGAGATCCCGTTCGATCGCAGCGCCTTTCTCGCCAGGGTCAGCGACTCGGTGGCGCGCAACGAATATTGCGTCATCGTCGTCTCCGAAGGCGCGCGCCTCGCCGACGGTACCTTCCTGGCCGACAGCGGGACACGCGACGCCTTCGGCCACGCGCAGCTCGGCGGCGTGGCTTCCGTGATCGCGAACCTCGTCAGAAGGGAACTCGGCTTCAAGTACCACTACGCGATCGCCGACTACCTGCAGCGGTCCGCGCGCCACATCGCCGCGGGCGTCGACGTAGAGCAGGCCTATGCGGTCGGAAGAAAGGCCGTTGAGTTCGCGCTCGAAGGCGAAAACGCGGTCATGCCGACGATCGTGCGCGAGGCCGACGAGCCTTACCGCTGGACGATCGGCAAGGTCCCGCTCGGCCGCGTCGCCAACCGCGAAAAGAAGCTGCCCCGACACTACATAAGCGCCGACGGATTTTCGATCACCGGCCGTTGCCGGCGCTATCTTGCGCCCCTCGTCCATGGCGAAGATTACCCGCCGTACAAGGATGGCCTGCCCTGCTACGCGACGCTTCGAAACGAGGCCGTCGCCCGGCGGCTGGATACCGCCTTTGTGATAGACTGACGCGCTTCGCGCGGCCGGTACGGGTCGAAAGCTGTAACAAAAACACGGACTCAGCCTTGTCGGCCGCATCCTCGGCCCCACCGTTCGGGGCAACGGTTTCACAATGCAGACGGGCCGCCTGGCCATGTCCATCGCGCGTGGGCGGTGACCGCGTAATTGGGAGGTAACGGAATGGATCCGAACGTAGCGCTCTGGCTTTCCCTCGGCGCAGCCGTACTGGCAGTGCTTTATGGCCTGGTCTCCGCGCGGTGGGTGCTCGGCCGCTCCGCTGGCAGCGAGCGCATGCAGGAAATCGCCGCCGCCATCCAGGAAGGCGCCAATGCCTACATGAACCGTCAGTATCTGACGATCGGCATCGTCGGCGTGGTGTTGTTCCTCGTCGTCGGGATCGCGCTCGGAAACTGGCTGATAGCGATCGGGTTTGCGATCGGCGCCATATTTTCCGCGCTTGCCGGCTACATCGGGATGTTCGTATCGGTGCGGGCCAACGTGCGAACGGCGCAGGCGGCAACCGAGGGCGTGAATCCGGCGCTGCGTATCGCTTTTCGCGGCGGCGCGATCACGGGACTGCTCGTCGTCGGGCTCGGACTCCTCGGCGTGGCCGGGTATTACGCGATTCTCGATGCCGGCGGCCTCGACGTCGACCACATACTCGAGGCGCTGGTCGGACTCGCGTTCGGCGGTTCGCTGATCTCGATCTTCGCCAGGCTCGGCGGCGGCATCTTCACGAAGGGCGCCGATGTCGGCGCGGATCTCGTCGGCAAGGTCGAGGCAGGCATCCCCGAGGACGATCCCCGCAATCCCGGCGTCATCGCCGACAACGTCGGCGACAACGTCGGCGACTGCGCGGGCATGGCGGCGGACCTGTTTGAAACCTACGCCGTCACGCTGATCGCGACGATGCTGCTCGGCGGGCTGATCGCCGGCATCGACCCCGCCGATCCCGGCGCCGCGGCTACGATACTCGACTTCGTCGGCCCGCTCGCGTACCAGGCGGTCGCGGAAAATGCCGTGCTCTTCCCGATGGTGCTCGGCGGTATCTCCATCGTAGCCTCGATCATCGGCACGTTCTTCGTCAGCACGAGTTCGGGCAAGATCATGGGTGCGCTCTACAAGGGCGTCATCGTGTCGGGCGTTCTCGCAGCGATCGCGTTCTACCCGGTCAGCACAGCCCTCATGGGCGAAGCCGGCACAAGCCTGTACTACGCCGCGTTGATAGGCCTCGCGCTGACGGCGGCCATGGTCGTCATCACCGAGTACTACACCGGAACGCAGTACGGCCCCGTCAAGAACGTCGCCGAAGCCTCCAGGACCGGCGACGCGACAAACATCATCGCGGGACTCGGCGTGTCGATGAAGGCGACCGCCCTGCCCGTCGTTGCGGTGTGTCTGTCGATCTGGAGCGCGTACGAACTCGCCGGGCTTTATGGGATAGCGATTGCCGCAACGACAATGCTCTCGATGACCGGCATGATCGTCGCGCTCGACGCGTTCGGCCCGATCACGGACAACGCGGGCGGCATCGCGGAAATGGCGGAGCTGCCAGCCGACGTGCGCAAGGTGACCGACGCGCTCGACGCCGTCGGCAACACCACCAAGGCGGTCACAAAGGGTTATGCGATCGGCTCGGCGGGACTCGCAGCCCTGGTGCTTTTCGCCGACTACACGCACAGCCTCGAGGCGGTCGGCCTCGGTGAACTCACGTTCGATCTGTCCAACCCCGACGTCATCGTCGGCCTTTTCATCGGCGGACTCGTGCCGTTCCTGTTCGGCGCCATGGCCATGGAGGCCGTCGGCCGCGCCGCGGCATCGGTCGTCAACGAGGTCAGGCGGCAGTTTCGCGAGATCGCCGGCATCATGGAAGGCACCGCGAAGCCCGACTATTCGACGGCCGTCGACCTGCTGACGAAAGCGGCCATCAAGGAGATGATCGTACCGTCGATGCTGCCGTTGCTCGTGCCGATCCTGGTCGGCGTAGTCCTCGGTCCGCAGGCGCTCGGCGGCCTGCTCGTCGGGACGATCGTCACGGGCCTTTTCGTCGCGATATCGATGACGACGGGCGGCGGCGCCTGGGACAACGCCAAGAAGTACATCGAGGACGGCAACCTCGGCGGCAAGGGCTCCGACGCGCACAAGGCCGCCGTCACGGGCGACACCGTCGGCGATCCCTACAAGGACACGGCGGGCCCGGCGATCAATCCGCTGATCAAGATCATCAATATCGTGGCGCTCCTCATCGTACCGCTGCTGTAGGCGTCCGCGGGACAAGCCAGGACGGATTCGGCCACCGGGAGTGACGCGGCGTTCTGCCACGGGCTGCCCGGAGCCTCACCGCCAACCCGCCCGGCGACCGCGAGCCGACGCCGGCGACGGACCCGCGTGCGTGTGTTGGCCGCTGCCTGTGCCGCCAGCTCGCTACCCGCCTGCAGCCCGAATGCCGGGCCGGGTGGGCGGCTTGCACCTGCCGCGCGGTGGCCGGCTCCTGGATGCCCACTCGCCTACCGGCTTTTATCCGGCATTGACGACATTTCTTTAGACTCTCCGTTGTCCGGCTTCGCTATACTCTCTAACCTGACTGGCCTTGCGCCGGCGGCGTAATTCACACCACTCCACGGCACACGCGATGAACCTCGAGACGGCCCGTTCGCAGATGCTCGGGCAACAGATCAGAGCCTGGGACGTGCTCGACCAGCGCGTGCTCGATGCGCTGAACCTCGTCCCGCGCGAGCGGTTCGTTCCGGAGGCCTACAGGGATGTGGCTTTCGCCGACATCGAGATCCCGCTCGGACACGGTCAGCAGATGCTGGCACCGAAGGTCGAAGGCCGGCTGCTGCAGGCGCTCAGGATCGCGCCGATCGACAAGGCACTCGTGATCGGCACCGGCAGCGGCTTCCTGACCGCCTGTCTGGCTCGCCTGGCCGAACGCGTCGTCAGCGTCGACATCTTCGCGGACTTCATCGAGGCGGCCGGCGAGCGGATCGCAGACCTCGGCTTGGGCAACGTTGAACTTGAGGTCGCCGATGCGGTCACACCCGGCGACGCAGCCGGCTTCGATGCCATAGCGATAACCGCATCGCTGCCGGTGCTCGATGAGCGCTTCGTGCGCATGTTGCGTCCGGACGGGAGGCTTTTCGTCGTCGTCGGGCGCCCACCGATCATGGAGGCCCGGCTGATTTCGATGCAACCCGGCGGTCAATGGACCGAAGAGAGCCTGTTCGAAACGCTGCTCACCCCGATGATCAACGCCGAGCACTCAGAGCCCTTCGTCCTCTGAACCGGCCCGAGCAGACAGATCACGATGTCCGGCGTTTCCGAATTGACTCCGAGCGAGTTCTGCGAGCGCTGGCCCCCGGGGGATACCGACGACGCGCCCATCCTGCTTGACGTGCGCGAGCCCGCGGAACTCGCCATTGCCAGGGTTTCCGGTGTCGTTCACATCCCCATGGGAGAAATCCCGACAAGGCTCGACGAGCTTGACCGCGACAGGCACATCGTGTGCATGTGCCACGGTGGCGTTCGCAGCCTGCGCGTCGCCGAGTTCCTCGCCACCAACGGTTACGAGCGCGTATTTAATCTGACCGGCGGCATCGACGCGTGGTCATTGCAAATCGATCCCGGCATCCCGCGTTACTGACCCGCAGGCACCCCAGCGCCCAGACACGACAACAGGACCACCATCATGCCGAATGCAATCCGGATACTGACCCTCACCGCCCTGGCGACTGTCGCGGCCCAGCCGACGCTCGCTCAGGAAGGCCTGCTCGAAATCTATCAGCGGGCCCTGCAGAACGATCCGCAGATTCGCCGCGAGGAAGCGCTCTATCTGTCGACGCTCGAAATCAGGCCCATGGCGCGCTCGGCGGTCATTCCGAACCTGCGCCTGGGTGCCGGGACCACCGGTTCATTCAGCGAGAACCCCTTTGGCGCGTCAACCGGCGCCGGTCAGGTGTTCGGCGTCGGCAGCGAGTTCGAGAGCGAAGGGAACTCGTGGAACATGAGCCTGTCGCAGACGATCTTCGACTGGGGCCTGATCAAGCAGCTCGAACAGGTCGACCAGCAGATCGCCCGCGCCGAAGCAACCTTCGAAGCGGCCAGGCAGAATCTGCTCGTGCGCACGGCCGATGCCTACTTCGGCGTCCTCGCCGCCGAGGAGACGCTCGCGTCGGAAGTCCTGAACCGCGAAGCGATCGGCCGCCAGCTCGAGCAGGCCCAGCGGCGCTTCGAGGTCGGCCTGATCGCGATTACCGAAGTCGAGCAGGCGCAGGCCAACTACGACCTAGCCGTCGCCAACACGATCCAGGCCGAGCGCGTGTTGTCGATCACCTTCGAAGCGCTGCGCGAACTCATCGGCGAATACATCACGAACCTCGCCGGTCCCACCGCGGAGCTGCCGCTGCTCACGCCCGACCCCGCAAGCGTCGAGGACTGGGTGCAGATGGCGCTCAGGCAGAACCTGACGCTCATCTCGAGCCGACTCGACGCAGATATCGCCGAAAACAACATCGCAGTCCAGCGCGGCTCGCGGTTACCGACGCTCAGCCTTTCCGCCGGCTACAGCGACTCCTCGACCGACAGTACGGTTACGCTCATCTTCGAGGACGCAACGACGGGGAACAGGTTTTCCGTGCCGAACGACAACCCGAGCGCGCGCTCGGGCTACAACTGGTCGCTCAACGTGAGCTTTCCTCTGTTCAGCGGCGGCATCAACTCGGCGCGCATCCGCCAGGCGGTCTACCAGCGCCGCGCCTCGCTCGAAGTCGTCGAGCTGACTGCGAGGCAGACCGAGCGGCAAACCCGCGACGCCTATCTCGGCGTGATATCGGAGATTTCGCGTGTCCGGGCGTTGCGCCAGGCTGTCGAATCGTCGCGTACCGCGCTTGAAGCGACAGAGGCGGGATTCGAAGTCGGCACCCAGACGACGGTCGACGTACTCGTGCAGCAGGAGGTCCTGCGCAGAGCTCAGACAAACTACGCGCTGAGCCGCTACAACTACCTGATCAATGGCTTGCGGCTCAAGGAAGCCGCAGGCTCCCTGACCATCAGGGACATCGAACAGATCGACGGCTGGCTCGAATAGCCGGCGATCGACTACTCGGGTAGTTCGCGTATCGCGCGGATCAGCGCACTCGTCGAGCGACCGGGCCTGAAGCCGAGCGAACGGACTTCGCCGCCGTGGGCGAGCACGGTGTCGTTGCCGACGATCTCTTCGGGCCGCCAGTCGCCGCCCTTGACGAGGATGTCGGGCACGATCCGCTCGACGACGCCGGCGGGTGTGTCTTCGGCGAACGGCACGACCCAGTCCACGGCCGCGAGCCCCGCGAGCACCGCCAGGCGGTCGGCAAGCGGCGTGATCGGCCGCGGCGCGCCCTTGAGCCGTGTGACCGACTCGTCGTCGTTGACCGCAACGATCAGCCGATCGCCGAGCGCCTTGGCTTCCTCGAGATAACTCACGTGGCCCGCGTGCAGGATGTCGAAACAGCCATTGGTCATCACGATGCGTTCGCCGCGAGACTTCCCGTCAGCCACGATCGCTGCGAGTTCATCAAGCTCGACGAGCCCACGCCCGCCGCTGCCGCGGCGGTGCAGGGCGAGACTGAGCTCGGCCCGGCTGACCGATGCGACACCGATCTTGCCGACCACGATCCCGGCGCCGAGATTGGCGAGCGCGGCAGCATCGGCCGAAGGTACGCCCGAAGCCAGCGAAGCGCCGAGCAAGGCAAGGACCGTGTCGCCCGCGCCGGTGACATCGAACACTTCGCGGGCCTGCGCGACGAGCGTGACGGGCGGCGCGCCACCTGAAACCAGAGCCATGCCGCGCGGCCCCCGGGTCACGAGCAGCAGATCCAGTTCGAGTTCGGCGCGCAGGCCTTCTGCCTTGCCCAGGAACTCGTCGTCCTGCTGCCAGTTTCCGGCAACCGCCGCGAATTCGCTCTCGTTCGGCGTCAGCACATTTGCGCGGCGGTAGCGGGTGAAATCACGCCCCTTGGGGTCAACGAGAACGCGCACGTTCGCGGCGCGACAGGCTTCGATCAGCGCCTCGACGCGGCTCAGGCTGCCCTTGCCGTAGTCGGACAGGAGCACGATGTCGGTAGTCGCCAGCGCCGCCTCGACGCGCTCGGCAACTTCGGCGCCACAGGCGTCGAGCGGCTGTTCGGCATCGAGCCGCATGAGTTGCTGATTGCGCGCGAGCACGCGCAGCTTGTGTATGGTCGGCAACTCCGGCGAACGCACGAAGTCGCAGCGGACTCCGGCAGCGTCGAGCGCGCGTTCGAGGGCGTCGCCGCGCGCGTCGCGGCCGACGGCCGCGACGAGCCGTACCGATGCACCGAGCGCCGCGGCGTTGAGCGCCACGTTGGCGGCGCCGCCCGGTCTGTGCTCGGTCGAGCCGGTCCTCACGACCGGCACCGGAGCCTCCGGGGAGATCCGGCTCGCCTCGCCGAACCAGTACTCGTCGAGCATCGCGTCGCCCGCGACGAGGATACGCAAGCCGGTGAAATTGGGGATTGCCAGTGTCACAAGATGCTCGGTTCGGCGGTCCGCCGATGGCAATCAGTTTACTGCCTGGCGCAGCGGCGAGCCCTGGCGACCAAAAAAGGATCCGCTCCCGAGCCTGTACGGGAAACGGATCGATGGCGGATCGAAATCAGGCTCCGCTCGGCTGCCCGCCCACCGCGGGCAATCAACCGCATTTCGAATAACCGCAATTCAGACAAGTCAGACAGCCGTCGAGCATGACGGCGGCGACGACGCTGCACTTGCCGCACAACTGGGCGCCTTTGGGATAGCTGGTCTCGGCAAAGGCATCGCGCTGGCTCGACTGCGCCGCGAACTCCGCTCGCTTTTCGTCGATGAACTTCTGCTGTTCCTCGCTCGGCCCGACGGGCTTCAGCAAGCCGATGCGCGTCAGATGCTTCTCGACGACTTGCCCGAGCTCGGCGATGATCGACGGCACGAAGGTGCCGCCCGGCTGGAAGTAGCCGCCGCGCGGATCGAACACCGCCTTGAGTTCATCGACGAGAAAGGCCACGTCGCCGCCCTTGCGGAACACGGCCGACATGATGCGCGTCAGGGCCACGATCCACTGGTAATGATCGAGGTTCTTCGAGTTGATGAAGATCTCGAACGGGCGGCGTTTCTCGTGTTCGGTACCCTCGTTCAAAACGATGTCGTTGATCGTGACGTACATGGCGTGATCGGACATGGGCGTCTTTACCTTGTAGGTGGACCCGATCAGCATCTCCGGACGCTCGAGCCTTTCGTGCATCCGGATGACCTTGGGCTCGTCTTTCGACTTCTCCTCCGGCAACGGCTCGGCAGCAGCGCCCGCAAGCGCTTCCGCTTCGTCCTGCGCGACCGTGTATTCGACGATCCTGCCGTCTATCCTGATGTTTTCCATTTGCTGTACCCGTATCGGCAGACCACCCTGGCGGCCTGCTCAAAACTTGCCGTAGTAGCCTTCCTTGAGTGCATCGAAGAGATTCGCGGCCGTGTGCACCTCGCCGTCGTACTCGATCTCTTCGTCGCCTTTCGCCTCGACGACCGATCCATCCTCGAGTGTGAAACGGTATGTCGTCGCCTTGAGGTCCTTCTCCTTGACCAGCACGCCCTGGAACGCTTCCGGGTTGAACCGGAATGTCGTGCAGCCCTTCAGCCCCTGTTCGTGCGCGTACAGATAGATGTCCTTGAACTCGTCGTAGGCGTAGTCCGTCGGCACGTTGGCCGTCTTGGATATCGACGAATCGATCCACTTCTGTGCCGCCGCCTGGATGTCCACGTGCTCTTTCGGCTGGATATCCTCGGAGCTCACGAAATAGTCGGGCAAGCATTCGTCCGGTTCGCTCGAATCCGGCAGCGCCTTCGGATTGACCAGCTCCCGATAGGCGAGCAACTCGAACGAAAAGACGTCGATCTTCTCCTTGGTCTTCCTGCCCTCGCGGATCACATTGCGAAAATAGTGGTGCGCGAACGAAGGCTCGATGCCGTTACTTGCATTGTTGCCGAGCGACAGGGATATCGTGCCGGTCGGGGCGATCGAGCTGTGATGCGTGAACCGCGCACCGGTCTTTTCCAGTTGCGCCGCGAGTTCCGGAGCAATCGCCGCCACGCGCTGCATGTAGCGGCTGTAGCGCGCGTGAAGGACGCGTCCTGCAATGCGGTCGCCGCGCTTGAAGCCGTCGGCGGCCATTTCCGGCCGTCGGCGCAACATTTCCCCGGTGACCTCGAAGTCTTCCAGCAGAATCGGCGCGACTCCCTTCTCTTTCGCAAGCTCGAGGCCGGTCTCCCAGCCGGCAAGGGCCAGTTCGCGCGCGACCCTCTCCGTGAACGCCACCGATTCCGCCGAGCCGTACCGCATGCCGAGCAGCGTCACGGTCGAACCGAGGCCGAGGAAGCCCATGCCGTGGCGGCGCTTGCGCTCAATTTCCCTACGCTGCGTTTCCAGGGGCAAGCCGTTGACTTCCACGACATTGTCGAGCATCCGCGTGAAGATCTTGACGACCTCGCGGTACAGATCCCAGTCGAAACGCGCCCGGTCGCTAAACGGCTCTCGCACGAACTTGGTGAGATTGACCGAACCGAGCAGGCACGCTCCGTAAGCCGGCAGCGGCTGCTCCCCGCAAGGGTTGGTCGCGCGGATGTTCTCGCACCACCAGTTGTTGTTCATCTCGTTGACGCGATCGATGAGCACAAAGCCGGGTTCGGCGAAATCGTAGGTCGACGACATGATGACGTCCCACATCCTGCGCGCCGGCATCGTGCGATACACCCTGGCCGCGACGAGGCCGCTGCCGTTCGTGACGTAGTCGGCATCGATCGGCCATTCGCGCCAGACGATCTGCTCCGGATCCTCGAGATCGAGATCGTCTTCATCGACTTCGCGGCGCGTCACGGGAAACGCGAGTTGCCAGGGCCGGTCCTCCCTGACGGCTTGCATGAACTCATCGGTAATGAGCAACGACAGGTTGAACTGCCTCAGCCGGCCGTTCTCGCGCTTGGCGCGAATGAAGTCCATGACATCGGGATGGCCGACATCGAACGTTCCCATCTGCGCGCCGCGGCGTCCGCCGGCCGACGAGACCGTGAAACACATCTTGTCGTAAATGTCCATGAACGACAGCGGACCGGAGGTGTGCGCACCGGCGCCTGACACGTATGCGCCGCGCGGGCGCAGCGTCGAGAATTCGTAACCGATGCCGCAGCCGGCCTTGAGCGTGAGCCCGGCTTCGTGAACCTTGTCGAGAATGTCGTGCATCGAGTCGTTGATGGTTCCGGACACCGTGCAGTTGATCGTCGACGTCGCCGGTTTGTGCAGGGGCCCGCGCCGGCGTTCGACATGATCCGGCCGGCCGGGATCGCCCCGTGCTGAAGCGCCCAGAGGAAACGCTCGTACCAGTGCTCTTTCCGATCCTCATCCTCGACCTCGGCAAGCGCCCTCGCCACGCGCTCCCAGGTCGAGTCCATGGACAGGTCCACCGGCTCGCCGCTGCGGGTCTTGAGCCGGTACTTGGTGTCCCAGATGTCGAGCGACGCGGCCTGCAGCGGAATGTCCGCAAGTCTGGCGCCGTCGAGTTCCAAAGCTATGCTCATGCCTGAATCAAACCTCTATTTCGTAGCGAAGCGCTGACAGTGCGATGTATTCCACCCTGGGCTGACCAACGTTTCCGAGCGACGCGGTTGCCTGTGCTTGCGCGATTCCCCCCTTGTAGGACTGGCGACTGCTGCACACGATCCGTATACATGGCCGGCACGTTGCCGGCACAACATCTTGTGCCTCGGCTCTGTAGGTTAGGACGCCCGGAGCATCCTGTCAAACGATAGTGCAATTAATAATAAAATCATATCGTTATTGCATTTTCATGCACATATTTCGAAAAAATTTCCGGAGCGCGGCGAATAACTTGAGGTACCGGTGGAAACACAACATGTAGTATCAGCCTGTCCCCAGATTATCCCGAGGAAACGCACAGGAAGTTCGTGCCCTCGGGCGCTTTTTGCCCTTCGCGCCATGCACTGCAGGCAGCCCCGAACGCGGCGGCGCCGGGCGTCGGCGCCGCCCCTGCGGGTGTTTCAGCCGCGCGCTCGCTCACCGGCCGCCTTGCAAGGTCATATACGGTCTACAATAGGGGTCCACGCTCACGGGTTCGTGGGCGCTGCGCGCAGGGTATGGCGATGATCGAACAGGCAAGCACAGCCCGGAGGGTACCCGTCGCCACCGCGCGGCCGGCGCTGTTGCTGCTCCTCCTGTCGGCCTTCTCGGCACCGCTGGCCCAGCAGCCGGCAACAACGCCGTTGCCTACCCTCGCACCGATGATCGAGCGAACATCGCCGGCAGTCGTCAATATTTCCGTGCGCGGCCGAATCGAGATCGACAACGCGCTTTCCGGCGATCCGCTCTTCCGGCGGTTTTTTGACGGCCCGCGCGACAACCGACGGGACTTCCGCAGCGCCGGCTCCGGGGTGATCGTCGATGCCGAGCGAGGCTATATCCTCACGAACCACCACGTCGTCGAGAATGCGGCGCAGATCACGATTACGCTGATCGACAACCGCGGCTTGCAGGCGCAGGTGATCGGCTCGGATGCCCTCTCGGACCTCGCGGTGCTCCAGGTTGAAGCCGACACGCTCGCTGAAATGCCATTCGCCGACTCGAGCAGCCTCAGCGTTGGCGATTACGTTGTCGCGATCGGCAACCCGTTCGGCTTCTCGCATACGGTGACGTCCGGTATCGTCAGCGGACTCAGCCGCTCCGGCGTCAATCCCGACAACCAATCCTACGAAGACTTCATCCAGACGGATGCCTCGATCAATCCCGGAAACTCCGGCGGTGCGCTCGTGAACCTCAACGGCGAACTCGTCGGAGTCAATTCCGCAATCGTGTCGCGTACCGGAGGCAACATCGGCATCGGATTCGCGATACCCGCCAACATGGCGCGCAACATCATGGAGCAGCTCATCGCCTATGGGCAGGTGAATCGCGGACTGCTCGGCGTCAACATCTCTTCGCTTTCCGCCGAACTCGCCGCATTCTACGGCCTGCAGGACACTTCCGGCGCGCTCGTCACTGGCGTTTCCCCGGGCTCGGCTGCCGAGGATGCGGGTATCGAGATCCACGACGTCATCGTCAGCGTGAACGGTGAGCCTGTTCGCGATTCACGTGCCCTGCGCAATCTGATCGGCCTGCTCATGCCGGGCGAAGACGCCCGCGTCGGCTTCGTGCGCGACGGCCGCGACGATGCGGTCACCGCGGTTCTGGATGCGGTCGAGCGAACCAATGCCCGGGCACCGCCCGCGCCGCTCGAGGTCGAGCCCGTCCTCGACGGCGCCCAGTTCGTTGCTGAAGAGGCGTCCGACGGCGTGGACGGCTTGTTGCTGACGGGGGTCGAGCCCAGTTCGCCGGCTTTCGCAGCGGGCCTGAGGGTCGGCGACGTGCTTACGCACATCAACCGTGAGCGCGTGCGCAACGTCGACGAGGCACTTGAACTCACGGCCGAGGCGCCGTCGCTCGTTCTGCAGATCGAGCGCGATGATCGCAGCTTGCTGGTCCCGGTTCGCTGACAATTTCGCGACGGTATAATCCGCGCCCCGCGACGCGCGGCAACGACGATTCGATGGCAGCAAAGCGAACAGCGCCAACGGTCTGTATCCTCGGCGGAACCGGCTTTGTCGGAAGGTCGCTCAGCAGCCTTCTGGTCCGGCGCGGCTACGCCGTTCGTATCCCGACCCGCAACCGGCCACGCCACCGCCGCTTGCTCGTGCTGCCCGGCGTCGATCTGCGTCAGGCCGACATCCATGACCAGTCGGTGCTCGAGGACCTCGTGCGTGGCTGTGACGCCGCCATCAACCTCGTCGGCATATTGAACGAGCGCGGTCACGACGGCAGCGGATTCAGGACGGCGCATGTCGACCTGGTCGAGAAGCTGATCGGGGCTTGCCAGGAAGGTGGCGTGACCCGGCTGATCCACATGAGCGCACTCAAGGCCAACCACAATCGCGGGCCGAGCCACTACCTGAGGACAAAGGGGCAGGCCGAGCGACTCATCGAGACGCTCTGCGGCGACGACATCCGCTACACGATCTTCCAACCCTCCGTAATTTTTGGCAGCGAGGACAGCTTCATCAACCGTTTCGCGGGGCTCCTTCGCCTGACGCCGATCCTGCCTCTCGCGCGGCTCGAAGCACGGTTTGCCCCGGTCTTTGTCGAAGATGTCGCGCTCGCTTTCGCAACCGCGCTCGCCGACAGCGATACCTGCGGCAAGACATACGAGCTTTGCGGCCCGGACATCTACTCCCTGCGCGAGATCCTCGATCTGGTGCGCCGGGAACTGGGCATCAGGCGGCTGATCGTACCGCTGCCGGGGGTACTGGGCCGCCTGCAAGCCGCGGTTGCCGACTATCTCATTCCCGGCAAGCCGTTTTCCCTCGACAACCTGCGCTCGATGTCGGTCGCAAGCGTGTGCTCGACCGACGGGCTGAAGCAGCTCGGGATCGCTGCGCAACCGATGCAACAGATCGTGCGCGGCTATCTCAAACCGGAACCCGCCCGGCTGGCGCTGCTAAGGCGCACGAACCGCCGCCGAGACTGACTTGAGCCACTGGTCGAGAACCGCTGCCCTTTCGTCCGCCGGCAGCGCAGCGACCGTTTCCATCTCCCGATAGAACGCATCGAGCCCGACGCGGTCCAGTTGCGAACGCAGCGCCGGCAACCAGCGCCGATACGTTGCGACGGTGGCCAGGGCGGCGTTGTTCAACGGCTGCGCGAACCAGGCATCGTAGTCGTCCGCGCCATCCCAGCGCGCCTTGAGCGACGCGTACTCGTCCTGCATGAGCTCGAACGATTCGGCCTTGGCCGCGCGCTTTTGGTCGTCTGACAACGGGCTTTCGTAGATTTCCCCGAGGCGCGCCTGCTGAGCGCCGACGAGCCGCCCGAATGCGTCCTGGCGCCCGGCGCGCTGCCGATAGTGCTCGAGCGCGTCGCTGGCGCCGCGCTCGCCGAGCCACAGCGCCACGCCGTATTCCTCCACGGCCGTGGCGAAAGCTTCGCTGAGTTCGCTGTCGTCCGCGATGTAGAGTTTCTGATGGGCAAGCTCGTGGAACAGCACGCTCGCGATGTATTCCTCGCCCCGGTCGAGCATCGTGTTGAGCACCGGATCTTCGAACCAGCCCAGCGTCGAGTAGGCGCGCACGCCTCCGCTCCAGGTATCCAGTCCCTCCGCTTCAAGACCTTGCCGGTAGCGCTCGGCAGCTTCCCGGTCGAAGAACCCCCGGTACGTCACGCAGCCTGCGACCGGAAAACACGACTGCTCTGGCTCGACGGAAAACTCCCGGGCCGCAACGACGTTCCATACGACGTAGCTCCGATCCAGTTCGACGTAAGTCGTATAACTGTCGTTGTCGGGCAGCCCAAGCCTGGTTACGGCAAACTCGCGCATGCCGGCGATGCTGCCCAGCGTTGCCCGGACCGCGGCATCCCGGTTGGGGTCCGCGATGACCGCTTCGATCGGCTCGCGCTTGCGCAACAGCTCAAGCTGCCCGCCGATGGCCTGCAGATAGTACGGCAGACTGCACCCGCCCAACGCGCCGGTACATGCGACGACCGCCAGGGAACGGAATACGGACGGCATCGTCGAACCTTATCACGACGCAACGCCCGACTTTTTCAGCCGCGGGCAAGGTACTTTTCTCCAACCCGTGATGAAAAGAGCAAGCGTACCGCGTAGCGGCTGATCCCCGCGTGTCCCCACCATCCCTTCGGGATTGCTCGGGGGGAAGGGGACACGATGTGCGCAGGTGCGCGGCCCCCACGGCAATGCGGCCGATCGAAGCGTTTCCCTGCCGACTCCTTCGAGCTTGTTCGGGGGAAGGGGACATGATGCGAGCGGTTGCGTGGCTCCCCCACTGCGGGGATGCCCTAACATAGGTACCGATATGGACGTATATCTGGTTGGCGGCGCGGTCCGCGACGAACTGCTCGACATCGAGCCCGGCGAGCGCGACTGGGTCGTCGTCGGCGCCACGGCCGGGGCCTTGCTCAAAAAGGGCTTCAGGCAGGTCGGCCGCGACTTCCCGGTATTTCTCGATCCGGACAATCACGAGGAGCACGCGCTCGCCCGGACCGAACGCAAGGTGGCGCCCGGGCATACGGGTTTCGCGGTCGACGCATCGCCCGAAGTGACGCTCGAACAGGATCTGGCCCGGCGCGACCTGACCATCAACGCGATGGCGAAGGACGCCGATGGCCGCATCGTCGACCCCTGGGGCGGGCAGCAGGACATCGCCGACCGAACTCTGCGCCACGTCTCCGATGCCTTTTGTGAAGATCCTCTGCGGGTGCTGCGCACCGCGCGCTTCGCGGCGCGCTTCCACGAGCTCGGATTCGCGGTCGCAGCCGAGACGGTGCAGACCATGGCCGAGATCGTCGCGGCCGACGAGCTCGAAACTCTGCCGGCCGAACGGCTTTGGCAGGAAACGCTCAAGGCGCTCGGCACATCGCGTCCGGAAATCTATTTCGAGGTGCTACGCGAGTGCGGCGCGCTCGCACGCGTATTTCCGGAAATCGAGAACCTGTACGGCGTACCGCAACCGAAACGCTGGCACCCCGAGATCGACTCCGGCGTTCACACCATGATGGCGCTGGCCCTGAGCGCAACCCTGAGCCAGAGCAGCGAGGTCCGCTTCGCTGTGCTCACACACGACCTCGGCAAGGCCACGACGCCCAAGTGGATGCTGCCGGGACATCGCGGTCACGGCGAACGCTCGGTCGGGCTCATCCGCGTCCTCGCGGCTCGCCTGCGGGTCCCGCGCAGCTACCAGGCGCTCGCGGAACTCGTGGCACGTCACCACGGCGTCGTCCATCGTGCCGCCGAGCTCCGGCCGCGAACGATCGTCAGGCTGCTGAGCGACGTTGACGCGTTTCGCCGGCCCGAGCGCTTCGAGAAGTTCCTGACCGCCTGCGAAGCCGACGCGCGCGGCCGGGCCGGCCTGCAGACGCAGCCCTACCCGCAGGCCGACCTGCTGCGGCGTGCGCTGGGCGCCGCGCGCGAAGTCGACACGGACGAACTCCAGGCGCCCGGACTCGCCGGCGCCGAACTCGGCGAGGCGATCCGCGTCCGGCGCGTCCATGCCGTGCGGGAGGCGTTGCAGGAGGAGCGAGGCGCAACGCCGCCGGTGTAGCGTCCGCGCGCCCATCGCCCAGTCCGTCCTGCCGCCAACAACGCAAGGGGATTGGCGCTACCGCTTGCTTGAGACCCTCGCGCGCAGGGATGCGCGCGCGGAGCGTACAAGGATGTATTCACAGCGTGTCTCGAGCAAGCGGTAGCGCCAATCCCCGCAACTGTGCGTCTACCCCGTGAATCTCACCAGGTCGCGCCTTACCAGGGAGCACTACGGATGAATTTCAGGAGTTGCCGAGACAATCAGCGGCTCTACGCAACCGCTCGCTACAACAGGTAGACGAGCGCGCCTCCGAGCAGCACCCTGTAGATCGCGAACGGCGCCATGCCGATCCGCTCGATCAGGCTCAGGAACAACGCGATCGCGGCAAACGCCACTGCCGCGGAGACCAGGGCGGCGACCGCCAGGGAAGACCACGCAACCGGTTCCGGGCTCGACAGGAACTGCATGAGTTGCCAAAGCGCCGCCATCGCAATCGCCGGAATCGCGAGCAGGAAGGAAAACCGGCCCGCGGCCTGCCGACTTAGTCCCATCGCGAGCGCCACGGTCATCGTGATTCCGGAACGCGACGTGCCGGGAATCAGCGCGAGCGCCTGGCCAAATCCGATCGCGGCAACGTCGCGCCAGCCGAGCGAGGTCTCTGCCCGGCTGCCCCGTCCAGACCGATCGGCGAGCCAGAGCAGGACGCCGAATCCCGCGGTGCTCGCGGCGATCACGCCGGGCGAGCGCAGCGCGCCCTCGACCTGACCGGAGAACACGAGTCCCGCGGCGCCGAGCGGCACTGACGCAACCATGATGCAGACCACGAGCCGGAACTCCGGACGCTGCCGATCGACCACCGCCATCGCCATTCCCGCGAGGTCGCGGCGGAAATAGACAATGACCGCCGCCAGCGTGCCGAGATGCACGGCAATGTCGAAACCGAGTCCCTGGTCCGGCCAGCCGAGAAGCTCCGGTACCAGGATCAGGTGGCCGGAGCTCGAGATCGGCAGAAACTCGGTGACTCCCTGAATCAGGGCCAGGATGACGGCTTGAGCAAGATCCACTCGAACCCTCCCAAATCGGGCGAAGCGATGGTAGCAGCTCGGCCGCGGGACGCGCGAAACGCCTTGCTTCGAACGTCATCGTCGCCGGCCCGGCACCCGACGCCCGCCGGCGAACCGCAGCCTGCATCGGCTTGCCGCCGGCGCATCAGAGCCAGCCGCGCAAGTCCCGGCCCGGCAGGCCGGGCGGGCGGATGCCCCGGGTCAGGAGCAGCAGCCTGAACCGTTCGCCCATTTCTCCTGGCAGTACGAGCGTCTTGAGGGCGCTCGCACTTCGCGCGTCAAGGGATACCGGGTCGGGGGCGCCCGCAATGCTCTCGGCAAGGAAAAGACCCTGTGTCGTGAACCCGGCGACATCGAAGCCTGCACCGCGAGCCGCGTCGGCGCAGGCGCTGAAGTCCACCCAGGCGCTGACATCCTGCAGGCCCGGCAGGTAGAACGGGTCGGCATGCGCCCGGTGGCGGAGATGGCAGATCAGCGTTCCGTCGCTTCGTTCGGGATGGTAGAACTCGCGCCGTACGCCGCCGTAGTCGACGAGCAGCAGCGCTCCTCGCGCGAGCGAGGCGGCGAGACCGTGCATCCAGCCGCCAAGCACGAGGCAGATTTCCGAGCGATAGCCGTTGGACAGGGGCTCGGCCAGAGCCGATTCCAGCACCGCGACGGCGGCGTCCAGCTCCGAGTCGCGACCGCCTTCGGCCCATTCGAAGCCGTTGCTCCCATAGCGCACGCCGAGCGGCAGGACAGTGTCGCCGCGCTTGACGAAGCGCACGACCGGCAAGGCGTCGACGACCTCGTTGGCGAGGATCAAGCCTTCGACAGGACGTTCCGGAAGCCGCTCAAGCCAACCGACGCGATCGCCGAAGCGCGCAAGCTGATCCCGCTGGCGAGAGCGGAGATCCGCGCTCGGCTCCAGGATCAAGTATTGCACGGGCGCGCCGCGCCGTTCACTGCCGGCGCAAGGCGTGTTGTCCGCGTCACCTGCGTCAAGCGCAGCAGCAACGGCAATCGCGTCAACCGTATCGGCCGTGGCGCCAGTAGCGGCCGCGTCACGTGCATCGGCCCTGTCACCTGCATCAACCGCGTCAAGCGCATCCAGCGCGTCAAGCAACTGCGCCGCAAGCGTACCGTCGCCGGCGCCGATTTCGAGGATCACGGGGGCGTCAAGCGCCCCAAGCATGCCGTCGAATTGAGTCGCGATCGCGCGCGCGAGGAACGGGCCGAGTGCCGGCGCCGTGATGAAGTCGCCCGCGGCGCCGAACTTGGCGCTACCCGCGCTGTAGTAACCGAGTCCGGGCTCGTTGAGCACCGACTGCATGTAGCGATCGAATCGAATCCAGCCGCCGGCCTTCGCGATCCGGTCGCGCATCCGCCGGCTCAGCGCCTGGCTCAGCGCCAGCGCCTCGCGACTCGGTTCAGTGGGGGCTCGGACTGTCACGGTAGCGCGCACGCGCGGCCCAGAGGGGCGGATAGTGTACCCTTGGCGCCGATTCGAGCAGGCTGGAGCGGTCCTTGGCAGACGCCGAAACAGCGAGGTCCCTGGCGGGAACGTGGGCGCTCGTGACGGGAGCGGCGATTCGCATCGGCGCGACGATCGCTGCGAAGTTGCACGACGCCGGGGCAAACGTCGCGATCCATTACTTCCGTTCGGCGGACCCTGCCGAAGCACTCGCCGCAACGCTGAACCGCAAGCGCCCGGGATCCGCGATCGCCGTGGGCGCCGATCTTCTGGACCCCGACGCGCGCGAGGCGCTCGTGGACACGGTGACCTCCCGCGCGGGCCGGCTCGACGTGCTCGTCAACAACGCCTCGAGCTTCTATCCGACGCCGCTGGAATCGATCAGCGAAGAACAATGGGACGACCTGATCGGCTGCAATCTCAAGGCCCCGCTGTTCCTCTGTCAGGCCGCGCTGCCGCACCTGAGGGCCTCCAAAGGCGTAGTGGTTAATATCGTCGACGTGCACGCGCAACGGCCGCTCAGGGATCACCCGATCTACGGCGCGGCCAAGGCGGGCCTTGCGATGCTGACGAGGTCGCTTGCCAAGGACCTCGGTCCCGACATCCGCGTCAACGGCGTGTCGCCCGGGGCGATCCTCTGGCCGGAGGCCGGCCTCGAAGAGCGCGTTCGCGACAGCATCATCCGCCAGATACCCATGCGGCGCCAGGGCGAGCCCGACGACATCGCTTGCGCAGTGCTGTTTCTCGTGCGCGACGCGCCCTACGTCACCGGACAGATCATCGCCGTGGATGGCGGGCGCAGCGTCGGCTGGTGAAGCAGCGCGTGCGACGTCAGTCGTAGTCGTCCGCCGTCCGGGAGACGACGACACCGACCTCGCGCGAGCCTTCAACGGCTCCCGGTTTCGCGACCGAAACCTGCACCCAGGCGACGCCGAATTCCCCGACGATGAGCGCTGCGAGCGAGTCGGCAAGCGACTCGACGAGTTGAAACTCGGTATTGCCGACGTACTCGATCACCCGTTTCGCCACGCGTTTGTAATCGAGCGTGGCTTCGATCGAGTCGCTTGCGGCTGCCTTGCGAGCGTCGGTGGCAAACTCCAGATCGATGCTCACCGTTTGCGTGATGCGGCGCTCCCATTCCCAGATGCCGACGACCGCCTCGACCCGAATGTCCCTGAAAAAGATCCTGTCCAAAGAGATCTCCTCGTGCGCAGACACGCTCACGGCGGCAAGAGTTCATCCAACGGCCAGCGCGGGCGCGCAATTATACGGTGCTCGGAAGCCAGGCCACCCGAGTGCCGGCACGCGCCGGCGTACGCAACCATCGCGCCGTTGTCCGTGCAAAGCGACGGTCGCGGATAGTGAACTCGTGCGCCGCCGCGCGCGCCGAGTTCGGTCAGCGTTGCGCGCAGATTGAGGTTCGCACCCACTCCGCCGGCGACGACGAGCCGCTCGAGCCCGGTGTCGTCAAGCGCACGGCCGCACTTCGACACGAGCGTATCGACGACCGCGGCCTGAAATGACGCGGCAAGGTCGGCGCGCACCGCATCGCTAAGACTGCCGCCGAGCTTGCGGCTCTCGGCCTCGACGGCCACGCGCACTGCCGTTTTCAGTCCGCTGAAACTGAAATCGAGCCCCCGGCCCTTGAGTGGACGGGGAAACGCGAAGCGCTCCGCATCGCCATACTCGGCGAGGGCGGCGAGCGCCGGCCCGCCCGGATACGGCAACGACAACAGCCGCGCCACCTTGTCGAAGGCTTCGCCCGCGGCGTCGTCGAGCGTTTCGCCGACGATGCGATAGCGGCCGAGTTCCCGAACGTCCACGAGCTGCGTGTGCCCTCCTGACACCAGCAGCGCGAGAAACGGAAACTCGGGCGGGTCGGTTTCGAGCAGGCAGGCGAGCAGATGAGCCTCCATGTGGTGCACGGGTATCGCCGGGATGCCGAGGCCGAGCGCCAGCGATTCCGCGAGCGCCCCGCCGACCATGAGTGCGCCGATGAGCCCGGGTCCGGCCGTATAGGCGATCGCATCGAGTTCCTCGAGACTCGAGTTCGCCTCGTCGAGCACGGCGCATACCATGGGCGCGAGCTTGGAAATATGGTCGCGCGACGCGAGTTCCGGAACGATGCCGCCGAACTGGGCATGTACGTCCGCCTGACTCGCGAGCGCTTCGGCTACTATGCCGCGGCCATGCTCGTGCAGCGCGACACCGGTCTCGTCGCAGCTCGTCTCGATACCCAGAATTTTCATCGTGCTTGACGCGTGCCTTGCGCGCTTTACAGCCGCGCGAGTTTGAGACTACTATGGCGATCCCCCGCCGGCCTTTGCCGGCGTTTTTTGCGGTTTGCCAAGTTCAAAGTACCCATGCCGAGTGTCCGAATAAGAGAGAGCGAAAATTTCGATGCGGCGCTGCGCCGCTTCAAGCGCTCCTGTGAGAAGGCCGGCATTCTCGCAGAGCTGCGTCGGCGAGAGTACTACGAAAAGCCCACTCAGGAACGCAAGCGCAAGAAGGCCGCGGCCGTCAAGCGGCACATGAAGCGCAACGCCAGAAGCATCGCCAGGCGCAGGCGCCTTTACTGATCCGGGTATCCGGGGCGACGCCCCGTCCGGCCCACCACGAGCTCACCATACGCGGCGAATCAGGCGCCGCCGGCACCGTACCGCCGCGCGCGTTCACCTTGCGCGAACCATCGCCTGAAGGTCTACCATACACCGGCGACCGGCCCTCTCTTTCGCCGCGTCGCTGCACCTCATCCGGCAGCGCCCAGTTGGTATGCTTGGGCCCCGAGCATCGACCTTTGCGAATGAGCAAGCTGATCCCGCAACCGTTCATCGACGAGCTGATCGATCGAGCCGACATCGTTGAAGTCGTCGGTGCGCGCGTCGCGCTCAAGAAGGCCGGGGCCAGCTACAAGGGACTTTGTCCTTTCCACGACGAAAAGACACCGTCGTTCACGGTGAGCCCGGACAAGGGCTTTTATCATTGCTTCGGCTGTCATGCCGGCGGCAATGCGATCGGCTTCCTCATGGAGCACGATCACATGTCGTTTCCCGAAGCCATGGAGACTCTGGCGGACATGCTCGGGCTCGAGATTCCCGTGGAGCGCAGCGACGCCGACCGCAGCGAGAACCAGGGCCTGCTCGACGCACTCGGCGAAGCCGACGGCATTTACCGGCAGGCGCTCAGGCAAAGTCCGGAAGCGATCGACTACCTCAAGCGCCGCGGCATCGATGGTGCGGTAGCCAAGCGCTTCGGCATCGGCTACGCCCCGGATGCCTGGGACACGGTGCTGCGCCAGCTTGGGCGCGGCGAGGCTCAGACGACGCGCCTCGTGCAGGCGGGACTCGTGATCGCCAACGACGCCGGCCGGCATTACGACCGGTTTCGCGGCCGGATCATGTTTCCGATCAGGGATCGCCGGGGCAAGGTCATCGGCTTCGGCGGCCGCGTGCTCGCTTCCGGCGAGCCGAAGTACATGAACTCGCCGGAGACCAACGTGTTCCACAAGGGACGTGCGCTCTACGGAGTGTACGAAGCTCACCAGACACCCGGCCGCCACGACGAGATCATCGTCGTTGAGGGATACATGGACGTCGTATCGCTCGCGCAGCACGGCATCGAACCAGTCGTCGCGACGCTCGGCACGGCAACAAGCGCCGAGCATGTGCGCCAGCTCACGCGGCGCTACAAGCGTGTCGTCTTCTGCTTCGACGGCGACCGCGCCGGCCGAGCCGCCGCCTGGCGCGCGCTCGAAACGGCGCTGCCCTACGCCGGCGGCGAGGTCGAACTCGCGTTTTTGCTGCTGCCGGAGGACGAGGACCCGGACTCACTGGTTCGCAGCCGCGGCACCGACGCGTTTCGCGATCTGCAAGGCCGAGCCACGCCGTTGTCGAACTTTCTGATCGACGAGCTCCGCCAGCAGGTCGACCTCGGCAGCGCGGATGGCCGCTCCAAGGTCGTCGCGCTCGCGCGGCCGCTGCTCGAACGCCTGCCCGCGGGAGTCTACCGGGACCTTCTCACGGCCGACCTCGCCAGCGTGGTCGGACTCGGCGCCGAACGGCTCGGTACCCTCCTTGCAAGCCCGGCACAAACCAGGACAGGATCGCAAACGCCGCTGCACCGCAAGTCCACGCTCGTTCGCAAGACCATTACGCTCGCCCTGCACTTCCCTTCGGCTGCCGGCAGCATCGGCGACATCGACGGCCTCGATGAAGTCGACCAGCCCGGCGCGGGCCTCTTGCGGAGCATCCTCGAGGTCTCCCGGGGAAACCCGGAGATCACGCCCGCCCAGCTCATCGAACGCTTCCGGGGTGACGATGAAGGCCGTCACCTGCCGCGCCTGGCCGCCGAGGTCCCGCTCGACGGCGAAGAGGCCGCTCCGGAGGTGTTAAGGGACAGCCTCGAACGGCTCGTTCGCGAACAGCGGCACAAGGACGCCGTAAGGGCGTTGAAGGAGCGCGCGCTTTCGGGGCCGACCAAGCACGCCTGAGTGCGCCAGACCCCGCCATTGCAGACGCGCTACCGCTTTTTGGGCCGCCGCCGGGCGGGCTATGGATAAGCGCAACACAGGTAGTAGAATCGAGAGTCAGTCCTCGGGGGGGAACGCCATGGCCGCAAGGCGGTGCCGGCAAGCAATTTGGCGCCGGCGCATCGCTGGTACGGTGTTGGCTGCGGCATTGGCGGTCGGCGCGCTGGCGCAAGCTCCCGAACAACGCGGCCCAAGAGCACAGCCCGATACACGGATGGGGCTCTATTCTCCCGAACAGCACGAACTGTATGACGGCCGTTTCGCGATCACGGGCGGCCGAATTTATCAGGTGGGCGCGCTCGACGACGAGTCTCCGTGGGACCATATGGGTGACGATGCATCCAATCTCCGCGCGGTCTCCGGTGAAGTTTCCATCGACGTCAACGAGATCGACAACACCGGAACGTTTCGCGCGGAACTCGAATTGCCCGAAGGCCGCTACGTCGTCGAGATGGATCGGGTCAATGAATTCTCGCCCTGTCAGGATGGCGGCATCGCAGCCTTCCTGTTCGAGCACGGCAATTCAGGCTGCGGGGACGCCAACTGGCCGAAGAGCCTTCTGTACGTCGCCGGCTGGGGCTACGGATACGCCACACTGAACGGCGAGTTGCTGTACGAAGACTACGAACTTCACTTCATGGTGACGCAGGGCATGCGCGACCGCGACACCTTGCAGGTCATGTTGCAGCCCGGTTCGGGCGAAGCCGGCAGCGTCAATCCCGCCGCGCAGCAACTGGACTTCTACATCCGGAGCCCCGCGCGAAACGACGCCAATCATCCATCGCGCGAAGTTTTCGACCACTTCTTTGCGATGGAAGTCACCTGGCACTAGACCGGTTGTCCGGCGGCCCGGTGGTGCTGAATGAAACGACAGATCGCATCGCGTGCATGCGCGATCGCAAAACTATGGTAAAAAAGTATTTCAAATACCGTGGAGACTTTGCCATGCGTACTCTAATCATCGGTTGTGGCCTGGTGGCCGTCACCGCTTCCGCGCAGCAATCCCAGGACCCCGCCGCGGCGGCGGACGTTCCGACCATCGAGCAGATCATCGTCACGGCAACGCGCCGCGAGGAATCCGTCATGGATGTGCCGCTCGCGGTTTCGGCGTACGACGCCGAGCGAATCGAGCTCTCCCGGGTGACGGACATCAAGGAATTGATGCGGATCTCGCCGAGCTTTCACCTCAATGCCGGGCAGGCCGAATCCGTCGGCGTCACCGCAAGGATTCGCGGCGTCGGAACGAACAGCGACAACCCGGGGCTCGAATCGTCCGTCGGCATGTACGTCGACGGCGTGTACCGCAACCGCGCCACGGTGGGCCTGACCGAACTCGGCTCGATCGAACGCATCGAGGTGCTCAGGGGACCGCAGGGCACGCTGTTCGGCCGCAACAGCTCCGCGGGCGTCGTCAGCGTCATCACCGCGCTGCCGGACCCCGACGGCACCGGCTATGCCGACCTCAGCGTCGGCTCCTACGGCTACAACCGGCTTGAGGCCGGCCTCAGCGGTGGCGTCGGGGGCGATACGTCGGCCCGCCTCGACGCGGTGTTCTTCGAGCGCGACGGGTTCCTCGAAGACGTCAACCTCGGCCGCGACTACAACAACCGCGACCGCAAGTTCATCCGCGGCCAGATCGTCTTCGAGCCGTCCGATACGGTCCGCTTGCGTCTCATCGGCGACTACACGGACCGCGACGAAACCTGCTGCGCGGCGGTGGGTCTGGTCGCCGGTCCGGCGGCGCAGTCGATCGAGCAAATCGCCAAGCTTCAGACGGGCGATCCGAACACGATCGGCATGGTCTACGAGCCCTATGCCCGCATGGCGTCGGTCACGGAGAATTCCGGCTACTTCCAGTCGGTCGAAGAGAGCGGCATTTCGTTCGAAATCGACGCGGAGCTGCCGTTCGCCCGGCTGGTCAGCGTTACCGCCATGCGCGACTGGGAAACGTTGCGCAAAATGGACATCGACTTCACGGCCATGGACATGGGCGCACGCGGACGGCACGCGGACTACAGGGTGGGCTTCGAAACGCTGACCCAGGAATTCCGTCTCAATGGACAGTCCGGCCGGCTCGACTGGCTCGTCGGTGCTTACTATTCCGATGAAGAATTGCCTTACGCGGACGCGCTCGACTTCGGCTTCGGCTACACCTATTACGCCAACGGCGTCGCCCGGGGGGCCGCCGCGGGGATCGGCGGCGCGTTCGATCTGTTCGGCGCCAGCGTGCCGTTGCTTGAGGCCGGCGCAGCCGGAATCGCACAGGGCGCAGCGGGCCTTGCCGCCGGACTTCAACCGTTCGCACCGTTTCTCCCGCCCGGTTTCGCGGCACCGACGCTGTCGGCGCAATTGCCCGCGTTCACTGATTTTCCATTCGATCCGTGGCCGACATACGAAGGGCTTGCAGGCGGAGCTCAACTTCTGGGTAGCGGTATCGTGGATACCTTTGACCAGGACTCCCAGTCGTGGGCACTGTTCACGCACAACACGGTGGAATTCGACAACGAGGTCGAGCTGACGCTGGGACTACGCTACACCGTGGAAGACAAGTCCATGAGCGCCAACCTGCACTCGACCGATCAGGTGTGCCTCCCGTTTTCCCAGCAATTCCTCGGCTATCTGCAAGGCACCGAGGCCTACCTGCAGGGCGTGGGCGCCTACGCGCAGGGCCTTCAGGCGTATCTGGGCGAACTGACCGCGTTCAGCCAACAACTCGGTCAGGCCGCCGCGGCCCTCCCGCCACCGCTGGCCGCGGGCGCGGCACAGCTCAGCGGCGCAGTTGCACAGATCCAGGCCGGCGCCGGCCAGTTGCTTCCGCAACTTCCAGGGGTCATCGCAGGCGGCCAGGCGATACTCACCAACCCGGATGTGCAACAGGGTCTGGGCGCGCTCGCCGCGTTCGGGTGCAACCCGTTCTCCGATCCCACCAAGAATGGCCTGTATAGCGGCGCGCTCGATGAAAACGAAGTATCGGGCACGCTGCGCCTGTCGCGTCCCGTCAATGGCGGCCATCTGCTCTATGCCGGTTACTCGCGCGGATACAAGGCCGGCGGCTTCAACATGGACCGCAGCGGGCTGCAGAGTCCGATCCTGACTGCTCTAACGGGCGCGTCCGTCGCGCCGAGTGTCGATCAGTGGATATTCCGCCCGGAAACGGTCGACGCATTTGAACTCGGCGGCAAGTTCAGCCTCGACAACGGGCTCGGCCTGCTTGACGTCAGCCTGTTCCACGAAGAGTTTCAGGACTACCAGCTCACGGCCTTTCGGGGGTTCGCGTTCGAGGCACTCAATATCCCGGAAGTGACGTCCAAGGGCATCGAGATCGAGGCTCGCGGCGGCGTCACTGACAACGTCGAACTCTTCGGCGGAGTCACCTACGCCGATGTCCGCTTCGGTTCCGGCCCCGAGCAGGATTTTCGTGCCGGACAGCAGTTGACGCACGCACCGAAGCTCACCGGCGTGGCGGGTGTCACGGTCGGCTTCCCGCTGGGCCCCCTGGCCGGGACGTTCCACATTGACGCGCGTTACACGGATGAACACAACACCGGCGCGGACCTCAATCCCGCAAAGCACCAGGACGCCTACACGATCGTTAACGCCCGGCTGATTCTCACGTCCCGAGACGGCACGAATCCGTGGACCGTGGACCTCTGGGTGCAGAACCTGACTGACGAGGAATACGCCCAGACCATCTTTGACGCTCCCCTGCAGACTGCCGCATACAACGCCTTCATTGGGGATCCGCGCATTTCGGGCCTGAGCGTGCGTTACGACTTCTAGTCCGGGACGCGGGATGGCGACAGCTCCTTGCACCGCTGCGCGTGCCCTGAGTGTGGCGCTCCTGGCCGTCACTGTGGCGGGCGGGCACGCCGCAGCACAGTCGGGCGACCGCGAGTTCCCGCGTGCCTGGGACGGCCGTCCCGACCTCAACGGCGTATGGCAGGCGATCGGCACAGCGCACTGGGATATCCAGGACCATCGCGCAGGCGCGGGTCCGCCCGAGTTCGGCGCGATTGGCGCCGTGCCGCCGGGACAGGGAGTCGTGGTCGGTAACGAGATTCCGTATCAGCCCTGGGCGCTCGAGCAGAAACAGCGCAATTTCGAGAATCGCTACACCGACGATCCCGAAATCAGGTGCTACCTGCCGGGCGTGCCGCGGGCGACCTACCTGCCATACCCGTTTCAGATCATCCAGGGTACCGACAAGATCATGATCGTCCACGGATTCGCCGAAGCGAACCGCACGATCCACATGGACAAGGAGGACCCCGAGCCCGCGCCCATCGATAGCTGGATGGGCCGCTCGCACGGCCGCTGGGAAGGCGATACGCTCGTTGTCGAAGCGGCCGGTTTCAATGGTCTGGCCTGGTTCGACCGCGCCGGCAACTTTGCGAGCGACGCGCTGCGGGTGACCGAGCGCTACACGCCGGTCACGCCAGACGCGCTCATGTACGAAGCGACGATCGACGATCCGAACGTCTTCACGCGCCCCTGGACGATGCGCATGCCGCTCTACCGGCGCCTCGAGGAACACGCGCAGGTGCTGGAGTTCAAGTGCGTGGAGTTCTCCGAAGCGCTCCTGTATGACCACCTGAGAAGCGGAGCAACCGAGTAATTCATACCCCGTGCGGAGGTTTGCCCGTATGAAAGCCAGAGTCCCCGGGCCTGCCGTTTCCGCCGCTGCAGCGCTGCTGCTGGCATCCGGCATCACGGCAGCCGCGACCCTCGACCACCTGCATCTCGCCGTTCCGAGCCCGATCGAGGCGGTGAACTGGTACACGCAGTACCTGGACTGCGCGCCGAGCCAGCGCCAACCGGACGCGGCGAACTGTCACGGTGTCGAGATCGTCTTCGGCGCCGCACCGACCCTGGGCGGAACCCAGGGCACAGGCGTGAACCACATCGCTTTCTCGGTCGCCGACCTCGTGGCCACGATGGGCGAACTGGAAGCGGTCGGCGTCGGCGGCGCGGGCGTTCGCCTGCAGCGATTCCCGGACGGCTCGACCTTCAGCGACGTCGCGGGACCCTTCCGGATCGGCTTCATTTTCGATCCATGGGGCACACGGATTGCGCTTGTGGAGGATCCCGACCGTCTCGGCTTTCACCACCTGCATTTGAGTTCGGCGGATCCCGGTGCGGCGCTCGAATGGTACGCGGAGGTACTCGAAGGCGTGCCCGCGCGGCTCGAAGGACGATTCGGCATTGTGTTCGGTCTGCAGTTCGACGACGTCTGGTTGCTCGTTGCCGAACACGGCGACAGCGTGCCCGCCCCGACCGATGGTCGTACGCTCGACCACCTGGGCTTCGTTGTTGCGGACCTCGGAGCGGCCGCAGCCGCGATGCGCGAGCAGCGTGTCGTGTTCGAGGCTCCGCCGGGCGTTCCTGAAAATGGCCGCAGCAGTGCCGCGCGGGCGTTCCTGGCCGGCCCCGACAACGTCCGGCTCGCCGTGGTCGAGGCGGGCTGGGCCGGGGTGGAGCCTGAACCGGTCGTCGCGGCCGCCGCGTCCGAATCCGCCGAGCCCTACACCGTGCCGCGAACCCCCTGGGGCGTTCCCGATCTGCAGGGGATCTGGACCGGAGACGCGGCGCACGGCATTCCGCTGGAACGCCCGCTCGACGCCGCCGAGATCGCGGCGCTGACCCCCGAGGAGGCCGCGGCGCGGCGCGAACGGGGAACGCTGCGGAGCATCTGGGGCTACGAGCGCGAGTGGCGCGACACGACGCTCGGCTTCGCGAAGGACGCGCCTTCCACCCAGGTTGCGATGATCGTCGATCCGCCCGACGGGCGGCTGCCGCCGCTGACGCCCGAAGCCGAGGCGCTGCTTGCGGCCGCGGCAGGCGCCGCGCGCGGCCTGCCGGCGGGGCCGGAGGATCTGAGTCCCTGGGTACGCTGCATCACGCGCGGCTTGCCCGGCATGATGATGCCCGGCGTCTACAACAACGGCCTGCAGGTCGTGCAGAGCCCGGGATTCGTCGCGATCCAGAAGGAGATGATCCACGAGACCCGGGTGGTACCGACCGACGGCCAGCCGCATCTCGGCCCTGAGCTCACGCAGTGGCTCGGCGATTCGCGCGGCCGCTGGGACGGCGACACGCTCGTCGTCGAGGTCAGGAACTTCAACGGCAAGTCGGCCTACCGCGGCTCGGGTGCGAACCTGACGCTCGTTGAACGCTATACGCGCACCGGCCCGGAAACACTCGAATACCGGTTCACGGTGGATGACCCCACGATCTGGACGGCGCCGTGGACGGGCATGTTCACCTTCGTGAGGGACGACGAGCAGTACGAGCTCGTCGAATACGCTTGTCATGAAGGCAACTACGGCATGACCAACATTCTGAGCGGCGCGCGCGCCGAAGAGCGCGCGCAGGCCGCGCAACAGTGAGGTGAGACCGATGCGAATCGCTGTGGTCACGGGTTTCGGCTTGGGATTCAGTCTGCTGCTCGCCGGCGCGCCGGCGAGCGCACATCACGCCTTCTCGGCGGAGTTCGATGCAACAAGACCCGTGCAGTTGCGCGGGACCATCACGCGTATGGAGTGGATCAATCCGCACTCGTGGATTCATCTGGATGTTCCGCAGGAGGACGGCTCCGTCGAGCGCTGGATGATCGAAGCCGGCCCTGCCGGCGTGCTCGTGCGGCGCGGCTGGAGCAAGGATTCCGTCGCGCCCGGCACCGAAGTGCTCGTAGCGGGCTACCAGGCGCGCGACGGCTCCAACCGCGCGAACGGCCGCGACGTCACGCTTCCGGACGGCAGCCGCCTTTTCGCCGGATCACCTGGGCGCGGCGCAGCACCCGAGGACCGCGATCGCGACGAATGATGCGTGAACTTCAGGACCTGCGTGAGGTCTCAGTGCTGACCGGGCTGCTCCAACCCGAGCCCGGCGACCCGGCGTGAAACCCGCACCGAACGCTCGTTGTCCGACAGGCACACGCGCGTAGCCCGTATCTGATTCCGCTGCCTTATACGGCAAGTTCAGGCGCTGTATAATGATTCGTTTCGTTCGGCGACGACGACGAGGGACATGGCACCCATGGATTCGACTGCTCCGCACCACGAAGACGAACGACAATCCCAGCTCAAGCTCCTGATCTCCAAGGGCAAGGAGCAAGGCTACCTGACCTACGGCGAGGTCAACGACCACCTGCCAAGCGATATCGTCGATCCCGAACAGATCGAGGACATCGTCAACATGATCAACGACATGGGCATTACGGTGCACGAGAAGGCGCCGGATGCCGAGTTGCTGCTCTTGTCCGACAATGCCGTGTCGAACGACGACGATGCCGCCGACGAGGCGGCGGCCGCTCTTGAGACCGTCGACAGCGAGTTCGGCCGAACGACAGATCCCGTGCGGATGTACATGCGCGAAATGGGCACGGTGGAATTGCTGACGCGGGAGGGCGAAATCCGGATCGCGAAGCGCATCGAGGAAGGTCTCGACCAGGTTCGCGCGGCGCTCGTGCGGTTTCCACCGACGCTCGATCTGGTTTTTACCACGCACGAGCATGTCGTACACGGCAACGCCAGACTTCAGGACCTGATCGTCGGCTTCCTCGATCCGAACGACCAGATCGCCGACCCGTCGGCCCGCAAGGACGACGACGACGACTCCAAGCCCAACACGGGCCCCGATCCGGCCGACGTCGCAAAGCGCCTGAAGAAGCTCAAGCGGTTTCACAAGCGGTACGTCGACGCGCTGCCCAAGTATGGCGTAAAGCACGCGCGTACCGAGAAGGTGGTCGCGTCGATGACGAAGGACTTCATGGAACTGAAGCTCGCGCCGAAGCTGTTCGACCGGATGGTTGAGCTACTGCGCGATGTGGTCAACGACATTCGCAACCAGGAACGCCACACCCTCGAGCTCTGCGTCCGGCAATGCCAGATGCCGCGCATGGACTTCATCTCGAGCTTTCAGGGCAACGAGACGGATTTGGCCTGGATCGAAAAGCACATTCGTGCGAAGCGCAAGCATTCGTCGCGGCTGAGCAAGCGCAAGGACGAAATCCTTCGCGCCCAAAGGCGCCTGCAGAGGCTTGAGGTCCTGACCGCGTTGACGATCCAGGAGATCAAGGACATCAACCGCGAAATCTCGCTCGGCGAGGCGCAGGCACGCCGCGCCAAGAAGGAAATGGTCGAGGCGAACCTCCGGCTCGTGATCTCGATCGCCAAGAAGTACACCAACCGGGGACTGCAGTTCCTCGACCTGATCCAGGAAGGCAACATCGGCCTGATGAAGGCGGTCGACAAGTTCGAGTACCGTCGCGGCTACAAGTTTTCGACCTACGCCACATGGTGGATTCGCCAGGCCATCACGCGCTCGATCGCGGACCAGGCGCGCACGATCAGGATTCCGGTCCACATGATCGAGACGATAAACAAGCTCAATCGAATCTCCAGGCAAATGCTCCAGGAGATGGGGCGCGAGCCGACCCCCGACGAGTTGGCGCGGCGCATGGAAATGCCCGAGGACAAGGTCCGCAAGGTCCTGAAGATCGCGAAGGAACCCATTTCGATGGAAACGCCCGTCGGCGACGACGACGATTCGCATCTCGGCGACTTCCTCGAGGACGCCGGCGCCGCCTCGCCGATCGATTCCGCGACGGACTCCGGCCTCAAGGAATCCACACATGCCGTGCTCGCCGGCCTCACTCCGCGCGAAGCCAAGGTCCTGCGCATGCGCTTCGGCATCGACATGAATACCGACCACACGCTCGAGGAGGTCGGCAAGCAGTTCGACGTCACGCGCGAGCGCATCCGGCAGATCGAAGCCAAGGCGCTGCGCAAGCTCCGCCATCCCTCGCGCTCGGATCAATTGCGCAGTTTCCTGCAGGACTAGGAACCCGCGCCGACGGCGGTCGCGAAAGCAGATTCGCAGCCGTGAATTCCTGCGGCGCAGGCTCCCGGACCGCCAAGCCGGCAGCGGGGATGCGGGGAGTCGCCCTACCGGTCGATTGAAACACGCGGTAAATACATCCGAAGTACGCTCCGCTCGCGCATCCCTGCTGGCGAGGGTTTCAAGCGACCGGTAGGGCGACTCCCCTTGCGGCCGCGTAAGGCCGGAGCTGCGCACTCCCACCGAAGCGTTCCCGGGGCACGCCGGTGGTACCATTGCGCGCGTGGGCCTGTAGCTCAGTTGGTTAGAGCAGGGGACTCATCGAAAACGGTGCCTTCGCGGTGAAAGCCGCGAAGTGGACGGGATGAATTCAGGGGAACCGCAGCACGGCGTGCCGGCAATCCTGAGCCAAGCCGCCGGTACACCGGCGGAAGGTGCAGAGACTACCTGAGAGCTTCAGTGCTCTTGATGACAGGCGAGAGCGTCCCGCACCCCAGCAAGGCGACTTGCGGGTGAAGAGATAGTCCGCTGCCGCCGGAAACGGCGGGTAACAGTGAATCCCTTGGTCGTAGGTTCGAGTCCTACCGGGCCCACCAGTCCGCCGCGGTGCGTTCCGCAGACCTGGGCAAGCTGTGTTTCGAGCAGGTCGCGCGGATCCGGCGCGCGGTGCCCGGTATCAAGGCCATTGCTTGCGCGAGCGGCGAGCGGCGAGCGGCGGCGGAAGTTCCACATCGTTGGTCCAACGCAGTACGACTTGTTCGCAGGAGACTGCCAGGGGAATTGTCCATGTCACCGGCCGGAAAGACACTCCTGATCCTGGCGGCGCTGTCGCTCTTCATCGCGACCGCGCTCGGCGCCTGGGCGGCCCACGGTCTCGACGCCGTGCTCGAAGCGCAAGCGCTCGAATCGTTTCGTACCGGCGTCGACTATCAATTCTTTCACGGGCTCGGCATTCTCGCGGTCGCGGCACTGGGCGAGCGCTACGAGCCGGCCCGGCAACTGCGGCTTGCGGGCTGGCTTTTCCTGGCCGGCACGGTGCTGTTCTCGGGGTCGATCTATGCGACTTCGCTCGGCGCGCCGGGCGGGCTCGGCAGCGCGGCGCCGGTGGGCGGTCTGTGCTTCATGGCGGGCTGGCTCATCTGTGCCGTCGGCGTCTGGCGCGCAACGCCAATCGTGCTACGCTAACGCACTTTTCCCCACACCGTACAACAGGTTCCGGAGCAAGGATGTCACTACACATTGGCGACGAAGCACCCAATTTCACGGCAAACACGACCGAGGGAAGCATAGACTTCCACGAGTGGATCGGCGACGGCTGGGCCATACTGTTCTCGCATCCGAAGGATTTCACCCCCGTGTGCACGACGGAACTCGGCTACATGGCGGGCCTCAAGCCCGAATTCCAAAAGCGCAACTGCAAGATCATCGGGCTCAGCAACGACTCCGCCGACGACCACGTCGCCTGGTCGAAGGACATTGAGGAAACTCAGGGCCACGCCGTCAACTACCCGATCATCGACGGCAGCGACCTCAAGGTGGCGAAGCTCTATGACATGCTGCATCCGAACGCGAGTGGCCCGGCGAAGGAACGAACCGCCGCCGACAACGCCACGGTGCGCTCGGTCTTCGTCATCGGGCCCGACAAGAAGGTCAAAGCGACGCTGACCTACCCGATGAGCACGGGCCGCAACTTCAACGAGGTCCTGAGGCTGCTCGACTCGATCCAGCTTACGGCGAAGCACCAGGTCGCGACCCCGGTCAACTGGAACCAGGGCGAGGACGTCATTATCGTCCCGGCCGTTTCCGACGAGGCCGCGAAGGAAAAGTTCCCGGAAGGCTGGGTCGCGCCGAAACCCTATCTCAGGATCGTGCCGCAGCCCGACTGAGCGCCTGGCGCAACTCACCGGGGGACAGCGACGGCCCTCCGGGGGGGCATCGACCGGTGCAAGCCTGACAGGCCGCGCGACCGGGCTACGCGGACGAAGGGAACGCGGCGCGACGCCTGAGCGCGGCCGCGCACAGGCGCTCGCAGAGTTCCGGGAAGGCGATACCCGAGGCCGCGGCGGCCTGCGGCAACAGGCTGCCCGAGCTCAGGCCCGGCAGCGTGTTCACCTCCAGGCACCAGAAATCCCCGGCGGCGTCCATGCGGAAATCCACGCGGCTGTAATCGTCGAGCTTGAGCGCATGGTGCGCGTCGAGCGCCAGCGTCTGTATCCGGCTTGCCTGAGCCGTCGTGATGTCGGCGGGGAAGATCTCTTCGGCCTGGCCAGCCGTGTACTTCGCCGTATAGTCGAACACCGGCCCCGTGGCAGATCGAATCTCACCGACGGAGAGCGCTTTCCCTTCCAGAATGCCGACCGTAAGTTCGCGGCCATCGACATAGCGCTCGATCATGACCTCCGAATCAAATCGTGCGGCGTGTTCGATCGCCCGCTCGAGTTCACCTGCGGACTCGACCAGCGTGAGCCCCACCGTCGAGCCCTGGCCGTTCGGCTTCACGATGACCGGAAAACCGATGCCGGCCTCGACGGCGCCCGCCTCGACCGGAGCCATCAGCCAGTCCGGCGTCGGAACGCCGGCACCGCGGAAGAGCCGTTTCGCGACATCCTTGTCCCAGGCCAGGGCGCTGCCGAGCCTGCCCGAACCCGTGTAGGCGATTCCTGCAAGGTCGAGCAGCGACTGGACCGTGCCGTTTTCGCCGCTGCCCCCATGCAGCGCGAGGAAGACGAGGTCCACCTCGTTGACGTTGAGCCCCGATCTCACGACGACGTCCGGGAGATCCGTTGCGGCGTCGCGCCCGGGCGGCAGGCGGTCGATGCGCCGGGCGAACAAGCTGCGCTCGTCGGCCGCGCTCAGACGGCCGCGGCCGGCGTCGACGACGATGACGTCGTGTCCGCGGCTGCGCAAGGCTTCGATGACCTGCGCCGCGCTCGCGGCAGATACGTCGCGTTCGTCACTGGCGCCGCCGAACAATACGGCGATTCTCAAGCGGACTCTCCCGGGGGTGGGCGGCGCCATTGTAAGCAAAGGTAGCGGGCGGGCGGGCTCGGGCGCACAGGCCGGCAGACGCGTCCGCAGTTGTGCAGTACGGGGCTATTCCCCATCGCGAGAGACCTCGAACCACCGCCACGCGATTGCGAGGATGCCGGCAGTGGCGAGCAACGCTCCGATCAGCGCCCCGTCGTAGGCTCCCTGCAGCCCGCTCGCGACGACGGGCGGCACTGACAGCGCGGCGGCGGCCGGCACCACGAGCAACGGACAGGCGAGCAGGAATCTGAAATAGCTTGCCAAGAGGACGATTCCGGCAACGGCTCCCCTGAGCCACCACGACATGATGTCGTCCGACAAGGGACCGGGAGCCAGGAGCAAGCCAATGACGAACAGGCCCGCCGCGCCTGGAATCAGGCGGCGCGTCCCATGCGCCGTGAAGGCACTGGCGGACCTTACGATCAGCAGGGCCGCGAGCGTGAGCACGATAAACCGCTGAATGGGCGCAAGCGATGTCGCAAGCCACGGAAGGACGGTCGAAGCGAAACCGAAGTTCGACCACGGGGGCAGGGGACTTGTCGAGAAGGCGCCTGCGAGCGCGAGCGCGCCCAGCAATCCGAGCCCGAGCGCCACCCCGCCGATCGCCAACGGCGTTCTGCCTTGCTGCGGTGCCCCCGGGACCGGGCCCTGCACATATCCCGCGACCAACCCCAGCACGATCGCGGATATGAGCACGCCGACGGCACTCGACGCGAGCAGCACGCCGAGCTGCAGCGACAGCGGCTGGGCCGTCGACAGACCGTTCCATATCGTCGGCAGGTTGTTTGCCAAACCGATCGCCTGCAGCGCCAGCATGAGCCCGCCGATCGCCAGCGCCGCGCGCAGGTTGGCTCGCCCGCGAGCAAGACCGACCACTCCCGCTACGGCACCTGCGAAAAGCATTGCCAGGAGCACGATGTTCGATGCCGTGGCGGCTATGCCGATGGAGTTGCGACGCTGATCATCGTCGCGCTGCCACTGTTCGGGTACGAACAGGAAACGGCGCGTGTCGACAAGCTCATCTCCGGCGACCTGAACCTGTACGCGGGCCTCGCCGCCTGCAAGATCGTCAAACGACTCGTCGCGGAAGATGAAAGACCAATCGGTACGCTCGGGATGGCGCTCGGAACTCGCCGAGACCTCCGCGAATTCCGCTACCGGGTCGAGCCCCGCCAGGGCCTCGCCTGCGATCTCCCGCGCTGCCGCCTCTTCAAGCGATGCGCCCTCCGTACTCTGCGCGAGGCGGTGCTGGAATCGCTCGACGGTTCCGTTGCCGTTGACCCAGACGACGTACTCCTCCGCGCGCGCCGCCACGTCGCCCTCGAAGCGAGCGTAGCGCACGCGCCAGGAGAGGGTCGACAGATACGGGCGCAGTACCGCGCGAAACGCCTCCGGACCCGCTTCGTTCCAGACGAAACGATGCTGTGGGCCCACGGCGCCCGCAAAGATCGCCGATTCCTCCCAATCGGCCGCGTTCGCACCGTTGGCGGCGAGGGCCTCGCGGGCGACCTCGTAGGCCTCGCCCCGGCTGATGCCGATCGGCGGCGACTCCACGGGCGCCACGCTCGCGTACGCCCACAGCGCAAGCCCCGCCAGTGCGATGGCCGCCGAAACCGGAACCCGCGGCAACGTGACCCCCGTCACCGCTGCGGCTGGCGCCGGTGCCCTTGCCGGCGTGCGCTCCACGGGTTGCCACGCGGCGTTGAACAGGCGAGCGGGCGCCTCGATCCAGGCGCCGCCGCGAACGCGCGCCGCGAGCACGATCCAGACGGGCACGAGGAACAGCAGCACGAAGAAGCCCTGATCGATCCAGGCGCCTGCCGCGGTCGACAGAAACAGCGGAATCGAGAACAGCACCGCATCGAACGCGAAGTGCATGACGACGGCCGGGAGCAGCCCGAAGCGCAGGTACAGCAGACCGAACACGAGCGAGGGCAGGATGAGTTCAACGACCCGAGCGTAGGCGGGCTGGGCCGGATAATTGGCGTGCCCGGCGCCGAACACGAGTATCTGCACGACGAAGGCCGCGACGATCCACGCGCGGCGATGCCCGTAGCGTTCACCGAGCAGCGCCGCACCGGCCAGGGGAACGGCCCGAAAAAGGCATTCCTCCCAGAACCCCGCTTGCAGCGAGATCGCCAGCGGGTTGAACCACGGCAGCACGGTCGCGACGGAGTCCGGCTGGTACAGCGTATCCGACGGCGACCACCAGCCGAGCACGGAACTGCTGAACCAGTAGAACGCCACGACAAAAGCCAGCATTACGCCCACGGCAAGATAGCCCGCCGCGGTCTGGCCGACGATCGGCCAAGAGCGGGCGCCATCGCGCGACCAGCATTGCCACAACTGCGCGTGGTGCGGAAAGGCCCGCCGCGACAGGGTCTCGGCAGCCATGAACGACAGCGTGAAGAGCACTGCGAGCAGCGTCGTGGAACCGATGAGCGTAACGATCTGCTGAATCGCGAAATTCGATTCCGATACGGAGGTATTGTAGTTCATCCAGATCAGCGGCCAGCTATTGAACCCGGCCAATGCCTGAAGGACGGCAATGCTCACCCCGAAGGCGAGCGGCATGCGCCACAACACCCAGCGTTGCCTGAGCAATACGAACAGGCCCACGACCGCACCGCCGCCGTAGAGCAGCGCCATGGCAAGCGTCGCCCCGCTCGCGATGCCGTTGTTGGCCGAGCGCATTTCTTCATAGCGGCGGTCGAATCCCTCCGGAATCTGTACGAAATGCGTCAGCGCGGTCGGTCGATCCCCGCTGACCACGAGACTCAGGCGGAAGCGGCCCTCGCCGGCCTGGCGGTCGCCGTGCTCGTAGACGAACGTGTGATCGACGCGTCCGCCCGGCTGCTCCGCGCGCGACGACTCGACCAGTTCGTATGCCGCAAGGTCCACGTTCCAGGGCGCGCCTGTGCCGCCCTCCGCGATCGCCCGTGCCGCATCGGCGTCAAGCGCGGCGCCCGGCGCATCTTCAGGGAGCCGCTCGCGAAAACCGTATGGCGTCCCGTCAGGGAGGAAGCGGACCTCCAGTTCGCGTGCCTCGCTTTCGCGGAAGTGGCGCACAACCCACAGGTAGGGAAAGTACGGGCCGTCGTTTATCAAGGCAGCAAACGCCTCCCGGCCCCCGCCTTCGAGCTCGACGAAGCTGCGTGAACGATCGTCAACGCGGAAACTCGCGGCCTGTCGAAACCCCTCGGGTCCCCAATCGAAGTCTTCCGCGAGCCGCCTTGCCTCGCTCAGAGCGGTCACGCGATCCATGCCCAGCTCGAGATCCACGACCGAGAACGCCCGGTCGAAGTTGGCGAAGGCAAAGATCGCGGAACCGAGCGAGATGGCGCTCAGCGCGGCCCAGAAGACCGGGCTGCTGAAGCGGGACTTGCTGTGGTGTTCCGGCACTGGAATGTCCATGGGAGAGAGCGGGGAACGACGGTCAACTAACGCGAGCGCAACGACAGTCCCGGGTAGCCATCAGCCTCCCCAGCCCGCGGAAGTCCGAAATGAAGCCATCCACATGGCTCGCACGCAGTAATTCGTCGAACGCTTACGGTAGTCGTCAGGCATGACTCCCGCAATCATAACTGACCGGCTCCGGAGATCGGCAAGCCGAATGACCTTGGTGGCCTTACCCCATACATTGCCCCGACACCCCTTGCGGTTTCGACCGCAGGGCGCAGGGGGGCCTCTTCGGAGGCCCTTGCTTTTTTCGGGTGTGCAACAACGACTCTGGAAGGCACCTGGAAGGCACTACAGTCGGTCAGTCTCGCGGCGTCTGCGGACATGCATTAGCATGGCGCGTCAGACTCTGGATGCTGACAATGACGAAAGACGCACTCGCCGCCTTGACTCTGGTCTCGTTGGCGCTCCTCGCCGCTTGCGAGAGCGGCACTTCGACGGGCCCGGAACCGATCGAATTCCAGCCCGCGCCCTCACCCGCAGGCGACGGATTCGTTGCACAGTACGCGCCGCCGATCGATATCGGCCCGTATCCGAACGACATCTACAACCTGCCAGGGCAGACGCTGAGCGTTCCGGTCAGGTTCACGAGCCCGCTCGCCCGTTCCCTGAACACGCTCGACGGGTTCTCGACGACGGCAACGATCTCCGCGCCGTTCAACGCGGCAATCGATCCCGCAACGCTCGTACCGTTCAATCCGCTCGCGGCACCGAGCGGCCGGGAATCCGTGTTCGTTCTGGATGCGACCAACGGCGTGCCGCTGGTTCCCGGAATCGACTACGAACTCGGGATCTCCAGCGCCGCCGGTACGGTCGGGGCCATACTTGAGTTCGTGCCGCTGCGGCCGCTGCAGCCGCGCACCACCTACGCATTCATTCTGACGCGCGGCATCGGAAGCGCAGCGGGCGTTGCGGCCTCCGCGGACACGGTATTCGGCCTGGTGCGTGACGCTCATCTTGCCGGCGTCATGACCGGCAATCCCGGACTCGACGCCCTGCTCCCGGCGGTCGGACCATTGATCGACGCGGGCATCGGCCTGGGTTTGCCGGGCAGCGCCATCGTCAGCGCCTGGAGCGTATCCACGCAATCGACCAGCGAGCTCTTCGAGCGTCTCGACGCGGCGACGAGCGCGCGAACCATCGCCGCCAAATCAATCCGCAGGAACACCGCCGATCTTGGCCTCGGCTTGCCGGGACTTGCCGACCTGTACGCCGGATTCGTCGAAATCATGTACTACGGCAATCCAGGCGCTCCGCTCGACAGCGTCTGGATCGTCCCACCGCTCACGGACGACAATCCGATGCCGCTGCCTGCGGGAAGGCCACTGAATATCCCGCTGCTCGCGTCGCTGCCCAATCGAATGAGCCGCTGGACGAAACCGGACGACGGCTGGCCCGTCGCCGTGCTCCAGCACGGCATAAGCCGAGACCGGACAGACATGCTGGCGATGGCGGACGCGTTCGCCCGGGCCGGATTTGCGGTTGTGGCCATCGACCTGCCGCTGCACGGCGTTACCGACATCAACAGTCCCTTCTACACCGGGACCGGCAACGCGTTCGGGACGACGGAGCGGCATTTCGGCCTCGACAACGTCGGACCGCTCGGGGATTACACGCCAGACGGCGCAATTGACAACGGATGGCAGATTCTCAACCTCACGAACCCCCTGAACGCCAGGGACAACACACGGCAGGCAGTCGCCGATCTGATCCAGCTCGTGCGTTCGCTGCCCAAGCTCGACCTCGACGGGGACGGCACGGGCGATGTGGACAGCGACCGCATCCATTTCGTCGCCGTTTCGCTCGGCAGCATCTTCTCCACAGCCTTCGTTGCCGTAAACGAGGACATTCGCACGGCAACCCTGGTGAGCCCCGGCGGACCGTATACGCAATTCCTCTACGATCCCGACGCCGTCGATTTCGGTCTGCCGATCCGCCGTGCGATCGAAGCACAAGGACTGGCGTTCGGCACGCTTGGTTTCGACAACTTCGCGCGCGACCTGCAGACCATTCTCGACCCCGTCGATCCGATCAATTTCGGCGCCGCGGCCGCCGTCAAGCATCCGATCCACGTGATCGAGGTACTTTCCGACATGGCGGTGCCCGCCGCGTTGACCGACAATCTCGCGCGAGTCATGGGCTTGCGCGACATCAGCGCGACGGCGGCCGACGCGGCCGGGGTCCGCGGAATAGTGCGATTCACCGCGGGCGCCCACTCGTCCATCCTCAACCCGTTCATCGACCGCGCCGTGACCGAAGAGATGCAGGCGCAGACAGTGGTTTTTGCCGCGAGCAACGGTACGGCGATTCCGGTCGGCAACACGGAGATCGTGCAATGAGGAGCCCCGCCAAGATTGCTCTCCGGCAGACTCGGATGACTCAGGGCCGCAGCGCAAATCGCACGACTGCCGATCGTCTTGCGCTCGTAACTGCGTTCGCGGCCACGCTCGGCCAGCTTGCAGGTCCCGCATTCGGCCAGCCGACAGACGGGGCGGTACTCGAGGAAGTCGTCGTTACCGGAACCTACATCCGGCGCCAGTCGCAGTTCGATACGCCGTCGCCTCTGATCACGATCGATCGCGACGATTTCGCCGCACTCGGTGTCAACGAGATCGGCGACCTGATCGAGGACCTCACGATCAATACGGGGTCCCAGAACAATCCCGACGCATTCACACAGAACGCAAGCACCGGCACGAGCAACATCAATCTTCGCGGACTGGGGCTCGACTCGACGCTCGTGCTGCTCAACGGCCGCCGCCAGACCCATAGCGCGGTGTCTACGGATCGGGGCGAGAGCTTCGTCGACACGTCATCGCTACCGCCGATGATCGCGTTCGACCGGATCGAGCTGCTCAAGGACGGCGCGGCGGCGCTCTACGGCTCCGAAGCCGTCGCCGGCGTCGTGAACTTCATCACGCGCAGCGGATTCGACGGCTTCGAACTCGCCGTGGAGTTGCAAGCCGTCGACGACCATCCGCAGGAGGACGTTCAGCTCAGTGGTCTGTACGGTATCGATCTCGATGCGACGAGTTTTCTGTTCGCGTTCAGCGTGCTCGACCGCACGCCGCTGAGCACGCGCAACCGCAGGCTTTCGGCGCGCACCGACGATCTGAGCCAGGCCGGTCATCCGGGCTCCTTCCTGATTTCGTCGCTGCCGGCCAATCCGGCTTACGCGACCGTCTGGACTGCCGCGTTCGACAGCAACCGCAACGGGGTTGCCGACGCGCTCGAACCGCAACTTGGCCTGCCGCCTGTGCCGGGCGCCCAGCTTCCGGTGTTCGCCGATCCGGATTGCACGACGATCGCCGCACAGGACCCGAAGGTGATTCCCGGTATCGCAAGTACCATACCGAGCCCGAGCGGCGCCATTCCGATCGGCTTGTGCCAGTTCGACTTCGGGGAATACTTTTCGCTCGTGCCCGAGGAGGATCGCGCGTCGGGCTTCGTCGAACTCGTGCACGAGCATAACGACCGCACGAGCTCGCGGATTGAACTGCATGTCGCAAGCAACAGGGCCGAACGCAACAATTCGCCGTCGTTCCCGTTCGCCGCCTTCCCGACAGTTTCCGCGGTGCACCCCGACAACCCCTACGGCAGCAACGTCAATTTCATCGGCCGCATCATCGGTGCCGGCGGCGAAGCCGTGCCGAGCATCCACGAATCCGATACCTGGCGTCTCGCGGCAAGCGTGAACAGCGCGATCAACGCGAACTGGGACTTCGAAGTCGGCCTCACGATCAGTCAGAACGACTACTTCCTGGCGACAAAGGACACGCTCGTCGACCGCTTCGACCTCGCCATACGCGGCTACGGCGGACTCGGCTGCGACCCGCAGAGCGGAATGCCGGGCGCCGGCGATTGCGAATTTTTCAACCCGTTCGGCAGCGCGCTTACCGGCACCGGAACGCGCAACTCCGCGGCAATGTTCGACTACCTGCTCGGCGACATCAGCTTCGATGCCACGAACGAACTGTCGACGCTCGATGGTTTCGTGACCGGTCAATTCGGCGAGCTGGCCGGAGGCGCGGTCGGCATCGCGGTGGGCGCGCAACTGCGTGACGAGCATCTGAGCTACGACTACGACGAGAATTCCAACCGCAACAATTTCCTCTTTGTCGTCGGCAACCCGGACTTTTCGGGCGGCCGCGACATCGGCGCCGTCTTCGTCGAGCTTTCGTTGCCCCTCACCGAGACACTCGAACTTCAGGTCGCCGGACGTTACGAGGACTACGGTGGCGGCGTCGATTCGACCGATCCGAAACTCAGTTTCCTCTGGCGGCCCAATGCGGTGCTCTCCCTGCGCGGCTCGCTCGGCACGGCGTTCCGGGCGCCGTCCGTCTACCAGGCTTTCGGCGTGCAGACCTCGCTGCAGGAACTCATCGACCCCAATGTCGGTGCGCCGCAGTTCTTTCCCGTCCGTTCGCAGCCCGACCCGAGCGGCCAACCGCTCAGGCCCGCCGAGTCCGATGTCGCGAATCTGGGTCTGAGCTGGTCCATCACGGATCGCGTCGAACTCGGCATCGACTACTGGCTCTTCGATTACGGCCAGGTCATCATCCAGCAGAACGCGCAGGTCATATTGAACGCCGCGGCCGCCGGCGATCCCGCGGCGCAGAGTCAGGTGCTTCGCGACCCGGCGACCGGCCTGCTGCTGCGCGTCAATTCACACTACGCGAACGCTTCCTCTCTGGAGACCGACGGTTTCGATGTCTCGCTCGTGTACGAGACCGAAACCGCCGACGGCAGCACTTTCGCGGTCGGCGCCGACGCGACCCTGATCTCGAGCTACAACCTCATCGATCCCCAGGCGGGCAGTATCGACGGCCTCGGCCGCCGCAATTTCGCGAACTTCGCGACTTCCACGCCCGAACTGCGGGCGAACGCCTTCGTCGCCTGGCAACGCGACAATCACGGCGCCAACGTATTCCTGCGCTACGTCGACGGCTACGCGGACGATCAGGTTGCGGCGGGCCAGGGTCCCGCAGCATTTCGCCCGATCGACAGCTACGTCACCGTCGACGCCCAATACAGTATCCGATTTGACCGGGAAGTCTGGCCGACGATCACGGTCGGAGCGATCAACCTGTTCGCCGAAGACCCGCCGTACGTCTCCACGAACGGCGGCTACGACTCCAAGGTTCACGATCCGCGCGGCCGCCTGCTCTACGCGAAGGCAACCTTCGATTTCTAGCCGCAACCTCGCCTGACCGAACCGGTACGCCTGCCGACATCGTCTGAGCGGCGGCCGGCACGCCGGCAGATTTGCCGGTCAACGCAGGCGATGCTTTCAGCGCCGGCGTCGTGCCGTAAACGGAAACCGATCCCGGCTTCGGCCCGAGGGTCGTTCGAGCAGATTGCGGGCCTGGCGTCGTTCGTCGCCGGCAAGCTCGACCAGCCAGTCGATGCCTGCAGCCTGGCGCGCCGCGACCGGCACGCCGCGCCGATAGGCCAGGCGGTGCGCGGCGACGGCCGGCACGCGTTTGTCGCCGCCGACAACACCGGCCAGGTTCAGCGGATCGGCGGCTGAGATCACCACCCATTCATTGTCACGGTCGTTGCGGCGGACGCGCCTCAGCGATTCCACGGCTTCGCTGAGTGCGAACTGCTCTCCGCCGAGAACGTCGACGAATCGGCCGCCCCGAAGCTCGCCGCGCGCTTCCCAGCGCCGGTAGACCGTTACGAGTTCCCGCCAGGATGGCGCCAGCGCCTCGCGTGCGAGCACGGCGCGTGCCACGACGCCGTAACGGCGCAGCAGCGCCCGCGCCGCCGCCTCGACGGCCTCGCGCGTCGCAGCCGAGTTGCGGCCCGCGGGCGTCCTTCGATTCGCCGCAAGCGCCTGCTTGTCGATGCGCTCCTCGCGTGCGACGGTCAGGTTCCCGCCCGCGTGCGCCCCCGACTCGAGCACCGCCCAGCGACCGGCGGCGTCGAAACTGACCGAGCCCCCGCGCGCCCGCGACCGGCCGCGGAAACCTTGCCGGCGGCGCTGCGGGGTGATGAGCGCTCTGAGCCCGTTAAACGCGTCGGCGGTGACAAGGCCGTTGGCGACGAGTTCGCCGAGCGCATTTTCGACCTCGACCCGCAGCAGGTCCGAATGCTGCACGAGCTCGACAAAGAACAACGCACCGCGCGAGCGGAGCGCGTCGAGCACACGTTCGGCCCGCGCAGACACCGCGGACGATGTGTCGGCAGCATTGCGAAGCTCGGCGAGTTCACGCCAGTGCACCAGCTCCGGGCGCGGCACAATCACGATCGGCGACGCCGCCACTGTGCCGGACCGCCCGCCCCCGGCCGCCGCGCCGGTTCGCGGGCACCACCAGACGACTTCGCCGGAAGCCGAGAGCTCGTCCATGAGATCGGTCCCGTAGCCTTCGACCCGGGCAGGCAGCACCTCGCGCTCCCAGACGGCGGCGGGCAGTGCCAGTCCCTGCAACTCGCCGAGTACCGCTCGCAAGGCTTCCCTGCCCTCGCGGCGTTCGGCCGCCAATCCCTGCCAGTGAAACAGGAAGCGCTGGTAGTCGGCGAGCGAAACCGCTTCGATCTCGCTGCGCAGGCGCTTGAGCGTGTAACGGTGAATGCGCGCGAGCAGGCGCCGCTCGCACCATTCCTCGATTCCGGCGGTGCTGAACGCGCCGCGCATGATCGCGCCCTGCTGCTCAAGCGCGGCAAGCGGTACGGCGATCTCGCCCTCCGACAGCCCGAAGGATCGCGCGAGGACCTCCGCCGTGACCGGACCGAGCGCTTCCAGGCGGCTGCGCACGAGTTCGCGCAGCGCCGTATCGCGCTCGCCGATGTCGCTCGGCAGTGCTCGCGCTTGCGGGCCGGCCCGCCCCAACGGAAATACCAGCGCGACTTCCGCGAGCCGTTCAGCACCGACCCAGAGTCTCTCGCCTGCCGGCGTCGCAAATACGGTCGCCCGACCGTCGCCTTTCAGCGCCTCGAACCAGGCCGGCCAACCGGCGGCGCCCTCGCCCTCCTGCTCGGTCACGAACCCGAGCACGGCGAGCGCGTCGTCGAACTCGTCGGCGCTGCGGACCTCAGGCCAAGCTTCGGCGCGGACACGCGCGATCGCCGCGTGATCGAGGCGGCCGAGTTCCGACGCCTCGTCGACCGTCATGTAGCGCCGCGACTGAACGGCGAGCGTGCGGCGCTCTTCGGCCGGTGCGTCGTCAAGAAATGCGTAGCGTCTCGCGCCGAGAATTTCCTGTGCCAACGGCGAGGGGGCCGCCAGATCGCGGCAGACGATTTCGACATCGTCGGACTCGACCCGCGACAGCAATCGCTCAAGTCCCTCGATGTCCATTGCGTTCATCAGGCAGTCGGCGAACGTCTGCGTGACCAGGGGATGATCCGGAATCGCGATGTCTCCGCCCGGCAGGTTCTCCGCACAGGCAAGCTGCTCGGGGAACACCGTCGCGAGCAGGTCCTCCGAATCGATGCGCTGAAACTGGGGCGGCGTCCGCTTGCCGTTGCGAAACCGCCTCACGGCGAGCGCGGTCGTCGCATTCCAGCGCCACCAGGTCGGGAAAATCGGCGCGCCGATGACCGCCTGGGTCAACACCTCGCGCACCGTGCCGCTGTTCAGGTAGCTCGCAACCTCCGGGAGCGCGAAGCTGTGCACGGCGCCGAGCGAGAGCACGATCGAATCGTCGAGCGCCGCGGCCTGCAACTCGAAGTTGAACCTGCGGCAGAAACGCTTGCGCAGCGCCAGTCCCCAGGCACGATTGAGCCGCGAGCCGAGCGGCGAGTGAATGACGAGATGCGTGTCGCCGGCTTCATCGAAGAACCGCTCGAAGACGATCCGGCCGGTCGTCGGCAAGAACCCGAGCGCGGCGCGTGCGGCCGCCAGGTAGTCCACGAGCTGCTCGGCGGCTGGTGCACTCAATCCGAACTGCGTTGCGAGCAGCGACGCGACTTCGGCGCCACTGCGGGCCGCAAGCTCTCGATCCACACGCTCGCGCAGCGCCGACACGGCCTGCGAAAGCTCGTCGCTGCGGCCGGGCGCTTCGCCAAACCAGAACGGGATGTTCGGCGGCTGCCCCTTCGCGTCCTCGACGAAAACCTTGCCCGTCCTGATCCTGAGGATCCGGTACGACGTGCTGCCGAGCTGAAAAATGTCGCCCGGCAGACTCTCGAAGGCGAAGTCCTCATTCAGGGTCCCGACGGGAATCTCGTTCGGCAACAGCACGACGTCGTAGTCGAAGTGGTCCGGTATCGTGCCGCCGTTGGTGATGGCGGTCAGCCGGGCGCCGCGACGACCCCGGAGCGTGCCATTCACGCGGTCGAAGAAGAGCTGCGCGCCGCGCCGGGCCGCGCTGCGTGCTGAAGCCGTCGGCGAGCATCCGGACCACGGCGGTGAACGCCTCCGGCTCGAGGTCACGATACGCCGTCGTCCTGCGCACGAGCGCAAGGAGGTCTGCGGCGCTCCACTCGCACATGGAGACCTCCGCGACGATCTGCTGCGCGAGCACATCGAGCGCCGCGCCGCACACGCGGATCGCGTCAAGCTCGCCGCGCTCGGCGCTTGCAAGCAGCGCCGCGCACTCGACGAGTTCGTCCCTGGAAAGCGGAAACAGGCGGCCCTTCGGCAAGGCCGCCGGGCCGTGGCCGGAACGGCCCACGCGCTGCAGCAGCGCCGCGATGGACCGCGGCGAACCGAGCTGGCAGACGAGATCGACGTCGCCGATGTCGATCCCGAGTTCGAGCGAGGACGTGGCAACGATCGCCTTGATGTCCCCCTGCTTGAGCCGCTGTTCGGCACGCAGCCGGTGTTCCTTCGCGAGGCTGCCATGGTGCGACGTCACGGCATCCTCACCGAGCCGCTCCGCCAGGTGACGTGCCGCGCGCTCGGCGAGCCTGCGCGTATTGACGAATACGAGCGTCGTGCCGTGTCCCGCGATCAATTCCGCAAGCCGGTCGTAGACCTCGGTCCAGACCTCGTTCGACATGATCGCCTCGAGCGGCGAGCGCGGCAGTTCGAGCGCGAGGTCCCGATCGCGTACGTGACCGGCGTCGATGATCGTGCACGGTATGTCGGGGCTGCCGGTCAGATACTCGGCGATCTTCGCGATCGGCCGGGTCGTGGCCGAAATTCCGACCCGCGTCGGCGGCTCGCCGGCAAGCGCGGCGAGCCGCTCGAGCGAAAGCGCGAGGTGGGCGCCGCGCTTGTTGCCCGCCACGGCATGGATCTCGTCGATGATGACGGTCCTGACCGTGCCAAGCATGCGGCGCCCGGATTCGGAGGTCAGCAGGATATAGAGCGACTCCGGCGTCGTGACGAGAATGTGCGGGGGCACGCGGCGCATCTTCGCGCGCTCGCTCTGCGGCGTATCGCCCGTGCGAACCCAGGCCCGGATCGGTGCATCCGGAAGCGCCAGTTCGATCAGCTCGCGCCGGATGCCCTCGAGCGGTTGCTGCAGGTTCTTCTGGATGTCATTCGAGAGCGCCTTGAGTGGCGACACGTAAAGAACTCGAGTCTCGTCCGGCAGCCCGCCGTCGAGCGCCTGCCTGACGAGCGCATCGATAACGGCGAGAAACCCCGCGAGCGTTTTGCCCGAACCGGTCGGAGCGCTGATCACCGTGTGCGATCCGGATGCAATCGCACGCCAGGCGTCGACCTGCACGGCAGTAGGCGCGTCGAACTCACTGCTGAACCAGCGCTCGACTGCCGGATGAAAGCTCGTGTCGTTCATCGATCGTGTGGGCGGCCCTCTCCAGGGGGACTCGTGGCGCATTGACAGTATGCCGCCATTTTCACGCCAGGACATCGGGAACCTGACGACACTCTGGCAGCCCCCGGCGCAAACCCACCATTCCCGGTCCTCGCGCCGTGCCGGCCGGGCGCACGCCGGTTTCGCTGCGACGCGAAGTCATGCCGCGAGCGGGCGGCGCGGGGCCGCGACCGTCGCCGCCAGCAGCTTCGCGGCCGGTGCCACGGCGGCGTACCGTACCGCAGCAGGATGCCGTGCCCCGGAGACGTGCCGTGCCCCCGGTCGAAACGGCCTTATAATCGCCGCGTCCCGAGTCCGTGGTCGATGCCGTGCGAATGACGCGAAACGAGTTCCTGCGCTGGCCGCACAAGGCCATTACGCTATTGGGCATGTCGGGCGTCGGCAAGACCACGCTGGCCTACAAGCTCCCTCAGTCGAAGTGGTTTCATTACTCCGGCGACTATCGTATCGGCACCAAGTACCTCGGCGAACCGATCCTCGACAACATCAAGCGCCAGGCGATGCAGGTCGGCTTTCTCCGCGATCTGCTCAGAAGCGACTCGATCTATATCGCGAGCAACATCACGGTTCATAACCTCGACCCCATCGCGACGTTTCTCGGCAAGATCGGCCGCGCCGAACTCGGCGGACTCTCGGTCGAGGAGTTCAAGAAGCGGCAGCGCCTGCACAGGGTCGCGGAAATCGGCGCGATGCGGGACGTTGTCGAGTTCATCGAGAAGGCTCACACGATCTACGGCTACGATCATTTCATCAACGATGCCGGAGGCAGCGTCGTCGAGCTCGAGGATGACCGAACCTACGAACTGCTCTGCGAGCACACGCTGATCGTCTACCTCGAACCGGACGAGCACCTCGTGCAAACGATCGTGCAGCGCGGCATCGACGAACCGAAGCCGATGTACTACCAGGAAGACTTCATCGACGAAAAGCTCCGACAGTTCCTTGACGAGAACCGCCTTGCTTCGCCCGACGATATCGTCCCCGACGACTTCGTGCGCTGGGTATTGCCTGCGCTGATCGCCCATCGCCGGCCCCGCTACGAAGCGTTCGCGGCGCAGTACGGCTATACGGTCGATGCGCGGTTGGCCGAAGGTGTAAGCGGCGAGAGGGACTTTCTGGAGCTGATCGCAAGCGTCCTCGATTGAGAAGAAGCGACCGCGACCCGCGGCGGGAGACCGCGAGCGGGCGTTGGCGACAGCGATCGGCCAGCGCGTGAGCCGGCCCGCCGCAAACGGTCAGTACCAGGCCGCGATCCCCCAGGTCCAGGCCATAATCAGCAAGGCGCAGGCGGTAAAGCCCGCGGCCCGTTGCGTCAAACGGTCGCGCGGCACGGGGTAGCGCGCAAGTACGAGACCGGTACCGAAACCGGCCACGAATCCGAACAGATGCGCGCCGATGTCGGTGTTCTCGCCGCCCGCGCCCGTGTAGGCGAGCAGGGCAAGCCCGGCAACGAGCGGCGCAATGCGCGTCTTGAGCGGGGTGTTCTTCCAGAACCCCCGTTTCCAGGTGTTGGCCGTCAGCAGCGCAAGTGCCGCAAATACGGCGGTCGACGCGCCGATCGCGCGGTGATCGGCAGACTGGATGAGCGCGTTCAGGATGTTGCCGAGCGCACCGGAGGCCACAATCGCAAGCCCGCCGAGCCCGTCGCCGAGGTAACGGCACACAAAGTAGGCAAAAAAGCTGCCGAACGCGATGTTGCCGAGCAGATGATCCGCATCGCGATGGATCGTGAGCGCCGTCACGGCGCGCCACCATTCCCCGCCGACCATGCTGCCCGCTTCGACGCGGCCGGCGGCGAGCCAGTCGATGCCGAACGTGAACTGCCTGACCCAGACTGCCACGAGCAGCAGCACGACCAGGTAAACGGCGACTGCGCTCCAGCCGTTGCCGACAGTCTCCGGCGGGGGTTTGGCGCCGCGCGGGCGGACATTCTCGTTCCGGTAGTCCGCGATTTCGGTGGCGGCGCGCGCGGCATCTTGTGCACGCACGCTGATCGACCAGCCTGTGGCCGTCTGTATCCGCTGATGCTCCACGCCCTGTGTCTCGAGCACGAGCGAAAGCTCCGCACAGGCGCGCCCGCTTGCCCCGGTCACGACTTCGATCCAGACTTCGGGCTCCTCGTACATCCTCAGCGGTATCGTGTCACCCACTCAAGGTGATGGTCGGCGCCGGCCGGCAGCCCTTGGCAGAACCCTGAGTCGCACCCGAACCGAACGGGCGCCCGCCCGACGCGGCCCGTGCCACGGGCTGTTCCACGCCCCCGGCGGCAGGGGTCAGCGATAGCGGCGCTGCAGCGACGCCAGACGCCGCTTGCCGGGACAAAGTCCCCGGAACCCGAGTTCGTTGAGCGGCATGCCCGTTGTTGCATTGATGCCGTGCATGTCGGGCCTGCTTTCGTCGACGAACAGTAGCCCCGTCACGACTTCGCCTTTGCGCTGCTGCGTGCGTATGTATTCGATCGCCGCCCCGCGACTGTGAGGATCATAGTCGTCGCTGACCTTGCGCAAGAGCAGCCGGCTGCCGTCGTGCATCGTGATCGGCACGACCTCGCCTTCGTCGTATGACACGGTGATGCCCGGCATCGGCGGAACGAAGTCGGCATGCATGACTTCGTGAGAATGTTCCCTGGTGTATGCGTAGCTCTTGGTCGACGCCTCGTGGTCGTTGAAGGTCACGCACGGCGACAGGACGTCGATCACGGCGAAGCCCTCATGGCGCATGCCGGCCTTGATGAGCGGCACGAGCTGTTCCTTGTCACCGGAAAAACTGCGTGCGACGAAGGTTCCGCCAAGCGCCATCGTCAACTGTACGGGATCGATCGGCGGCTGCTCGTTGACCTCCCCGCGCTTGGCGGCCGTGCCGATATCGGCCGAGGCAGAGAACTGCCCCTTGGTCAGCCCGTAGACGCCATTGTTCTCGATGATATAGAGCATGTCGAGGTTGCGCCGCACCGCGTGCGCGAACTGCCCGAGTCCGATCGACAGCGAGTCGCCGTCGCCGGAGACGCCCAGCAGATACAGCTCCCGGTTGGCCGCGGCGGCGCCCGTCGCGATGCACGGCATGCGCCCGTGTACGGCGTTGAAGCTATGCGACGCCCCTAGAAAATACGCCGGCGTCTTCGAGGAACAGCCGATGCCGCTCATCTTCGCCACGCGATGCGGGGGCACCGCGAGCTCGAACAGGGCCTGAATGATCGCGGCCGTGACGGAGTCGTGGCCGCAGCCTGCGCACAGCGTCGACATCCCGCCCTCGTAGTCGCGAATCGTGAGCCCCAGCCGGTTACGGCTCAGCCCGCGATGAACGATCTTGGGCTTGACAATGGAAGTCATGCCGCTACGCCCGCGAGATACGCTTCCTCAATCGCCTCGACGACACAGCGGTAGTCCATCGGCAACCCCCCGTAACTCAGGATTGAGTGCATGCGATCTGCAGGATACGACGTCTCGAGCATCAGCAGGCTCTTGAGCTGCGCATCCCGGTTCTGCTCCACGACGAATACGTAGTCGTGCTGATCGAGAAAGCGTTCGACCTTCCGCGTGAACGGAAAGGCCCTGACTCTGCAGTAGTTGAGGTGGATGCCTTTCGCCGCGAGTCGATCGATGGCTTCATTGACTGCCGGATTGCAGCTACCGACCGACACGATGCCCCAACTGCCCGCCTTGCGCGTGCGCCGGACCACGGGATCGGGCACGAGCTTCGCGGCGGTCCTCCACTTTCTCCGCAAGCGGTCGACGACTTCGAGGTATTCGTCGGAGTCCTCCGTGTATTCGCCAAACCGGTTGTGTCCGGAGCCGCGCACGAAATAGGAGCCCTTCGGATGGCCTCCTGGAATCGTCCGGGGGGCGATGCCGTCGCCGTCGGGATCCACGTAACGGTTGAACCGCCCCGGCAAGCGTGCAACCGTCCTGGGCTTCAGGATCTTGCCGCGGTCGGGCCGGTAAGCGGGATCCCACTCAAACTCCCGGCACATCCAGTCGTTCATGCCGATGTCGAGATCCGAGAGCACGAGCACCGGCGTCTGCAGCCGGTCGGCGAGATCGAACGCGGCGACCGACAACTCGAAGCACTCGCGCGGGTCGCCGGGAAAGAGAACCACGTGCCGAGTGTCGCCGTGCGACGCATGCGCCGCGGCAAGTATGTCGCCCTGCTGCGTGCGTGTCGGCATGCCCGTTGACGGGCCGACCCGCTGTACGTCGAAGACGACCGCGGGCAACTCCGCAAAGTAGGCGAAACCGAGAAACTCGTTCATGAGCGACATCCCCGGGCCGCTCGTCGGGGTAAAGGCCCTCGCGCCGTTCCAGGTCGCGCCGAGCACGACGCCGATCGCCGCGAGCTCGTCTTCGGCCTGCACGACGCAGAAGTTTCGTTCCCCGGTGTGCGGATCCTTGCGGAATTCCTCGCAAAAACCCCGAAACGCGTCCATCAGCGACGTTGACGGCGTAATCGGGTACCAGGCGCCCACCGTCGCGCCGGCGTAGACGCAGCCCAGTGCCGCCGCGGTGTTGCCGTCGATCATGATGTGTCCGGCGGTCTTGTCGAGCCGCTTGAGCCGCGTCGGCAACGGGCAGGCGAAATGCTTCTTCGCATACTCGTAACCCAGAGCGATCGCGTCCATGTTCGATTCGATCAGGGCCTGCTTGCTCGCGAACGTCTCCCTGACGAGCTTCTCGATGACCTTCAGTTCGATGTCGATCAGGGCCGCAAGCGCACCGACATAGGCCATGTTCTTCATGAGGATGCGAACGCGCGTCTTCGCGAACCGTTCATTGCACATTCGCGCCAGCGGGATGCCGATGACCACGATGTCGGGCCTTGCGACCACGCTCTCCCTAGGCCAGGTCGAGTCGTAAATCAACGTACCGCCCGGGCTGACCTCGGCGAGATCCTGCGCGTAGGTCGCCTGGTTCATGGCGACCATGATGTCGACCGAGCCGGAGCGCGCGAGATACCCCTTCCTGCTGACGCGGATTTCGTACCAGGTCGGCAGGCCCTGAATATTCGACGGAAAGAAGTTCTTGCCGGTGACCGGTATCCCCATGCGGAATATGGCCTTCATGAGCAGCGTGTTGGCGCTCGCCGAACCCGTGCCGTTGACGTTCGCAAGCTTGACGACGAAGTCGTTTATCCGGCTTTTCGCGTTTCCCGGCACAGTTGCTCGTCCCGTTCGGCTTCATCAATGGCGTAGGGAATGACGACCGTCGACTTCTGCATGTCCCAGGCGCCGGTCGGGCAGCGTTCGGCGCAGAGCCCGCAATGCACGCAGAGGTTCTCGTCCTTGACCATGACCCGGCTGGTATGCAGCAGCGGCCCGGACACGTACAGCGGCTGCTCGGCCTTCAGCCGCTCAGTCTTGAGATTCGCTTCGATCGTTTGCTGATCTGCATTCGGCGTGATCGTCAGGCAGTCCACGGGGCATATGTCGATGCATGCATCGCATTCGATGCAAAGACCCGCCGAGAAAACGGTTTGCAGATCGCAATTCAGGCAGCGTTCGACTTCCCTGGCGGCGTCCTCGGCGCTGAAACCGAGCTCGACCTCGATGTTCAGTTTCCTGAAGCGCTTCTTGAGGTCGACGTGCGGCATGATCCGCCGGCCTGCCGGGTCGTAGTCGTTGCTGTAGCTCCACTCGTGGATACCCATTTTCGCGGTCGTCAGGTTGACTCCGCGCGGCAGGCGATCGCTGAGGTTCGTGCCCTGGCAGTACTTGTGGATCGAGATCGCCGCCTGATGACCATGCTCCACGGCCCAGATGATGTTTTTCGGGCCGAAAGCCGCGTCGCCGCCGAAAAACACGCCCTTGCGCGTCGATTCGAACGTTGACGGGTCGACGACCGGTACGTTCCACTTGTCGAACTCGATGCCGATGTCGCGCTCGACCCAGGGAAAGGCGTTCTCCTGGCCGATAGCAAGCACGACATCATCGCAGGGTATCGTGGTTTCGTCGACGATCCGGCTGCTTGCGATCGCACCGCGGTCGTCGAAGTCGTACTCGAGTACATCGAACTTCATGCCGACGAGCTTGCCGTCTTCGACGAGGAACTCCCTGGGCGAATGATTGACCACGATCTTCACGCGCTCTTCTTCGGCATCCTCCAGTTCCCAGTCGGATGCCTTGAAAAAGGCCCGCGGCTTGCGAGCCATGACCTTGACGTTCTTTGCGCCGAGCCTCAGCGAACTGCGGCAGCAATCCATCGCCGTATTGCCGACGCCGATGATCAGAACCCGCTTCCCGATGCTCGTCACATGGCCGAAAGCGATCGATTCGAGCCACTGGATACCGATGTGGATCCGGTCGCTGTCATAACGGCCGGGCAGCTCAAGTTCCTTGCCCTTCGGTGCGCCCGTGCCGACGAACACGGCATCGAAATCGTCCTCGAGCAGCGCGTTCATGCTTTCGACGGGATGCGAAAGCCTGAGATCGACGCCCATGTCGACGATGTAGGCGATTTCCTCGTCGAGCACGGTCGCCGGCAGGCGAAATGCCGGGATGTTGGTGCGCATCAGGCCGCCCGGCTTGTCGAGCGCCTCGAAGATCACGCACTCGTAGCCCAGCGGGATGAGATCGTTGGCAACCGCCAGCGACGCGCAACCGGCGCCAACCAACGCGATCCGCTTGCCGTTGCTGCGCCCGGGCGCCTGCGGCAGGCGGTCGCGGATATCTTCGCGATTGTCCGACGCGACCCGTTTCAGGCGGCAGATCGCGACGGGTTTGTCCTCGACGCGGCTCCTGCGGCATGCCGGCTCGCAGGGCCGGTCGCAGACCCGCCCGAGGATGCCCGGAAAAACATTGGACTCCCGATTCAGCAGGTACGCGTCGGTAAACCGGCCCTGTGCGATCAGCCGGATATACTCGGGCACGTCGGTATGCGCCGGGCAAGCCCATTGGCAATCGACGACCTGATGAAAGTACTCCGTGCCGTCAGTTTTCGTGGGATCCATCGAATGGGGGCTTGCGCGCGTTGGCGGGTGACGTGACGAAGCCGGTGCTGTCGACTCGCTTTGCGATGGGACGACGAGGCCGGATTCGACCGAGTCCGAGCTGGCGACGCTGCTCTCGAATTGCCATGGGACTGCTTCGCAATTATAGACTCAGCCCACGCCGCTACAAGCGTGCAGCCCAATTTTTCCTGACTGGCCGGCTCCGTGCGTCTGGCGCTAGGGAACCGGACTCGCGTGGCGCCGGTCCATACGTCACAGGACAGGATCACCCACTGTCGGATTCGCTCGCAACGATTCGAACTAGTTTAGAATGCCGTTGATGCTCTCGCCTTGCCCGACAACTTTCGAGGTTGATCGGCGCCGCGCAAGCCGCTGGTCGACGAGCGGTGTCCTGCTATCCCTTTTGCTTGGCGCCGCCGCTCACGGTCAGGATTCCCAGTCTGCGCTCGCCGCGGATGCGGTGCCTGTTGCCGGAGTGGAACAGCCGGAGTTCGGCGCGACCGGATCTGCCGAAATCGTCACACGCTTCGAGGCGAGCATCGAGCTCGAGCGCCTCATCCAGGCGCAGGACCTTGACGCTGCAGCGGCCGTCGGGGAGCGGCTCCTGACGTTGACGCAGGAAGAGTTCGGTGAGACCAGCGCCGAATCCGCGAACGCGCATATCTCGCTCGCGCAAGTACAGGTCGCAAACGAAGATCGCGTGGCAGCGGAACAGCACTATCTCGACGCGATCATCATCTTGCGCGAAGTCGACGGCGCATTCTCCGAAGCCCTGATTTCACCGTTGCTTGGTCTCGGCGACAACTACCAGGACGGCGGCCAGTACCTCAACGCCGTATCCGCATTCAACGAGGCGCGCACGATCAATCGGCGCGCGTTTGGCCTGCTCGACGAGGGCCAGATCGAGATCCTCGATCGGATGACGCAATCGTTCCTGGCCATGAATGAGTACGAACAGGCCGACGCACAACAGCGCGCCGCGCTTATGCTCATTGAACGCAAGCACGAGCAGCACTCCGTAGAGACGCTCGACGCCATCTACAAGTACGCGGGCTGGTTGCGCGACCGGCGCCGCTTCACCGAGGAGCGCGAGCAGTACCAGCGCGCCATGCGAATCATTCGCGACCATTACGATGACGGCAGCGTTCTGATGGTCCGGCCGCTCAGCGAAACCGGCAACAGCTTCCGCAACCAGGGCGCCGCGGTAAACCAGGGAATTACCGGGCTTCTGACGGCGCTCGAACTGCTGGAGACCCAGGAAGAACCCGATGAGCTTGCGCTCGCTCAGGTACTGGTCGACATCGGTGACTGGGAGACCGCGTTTTCCAGGGTCGGCGCGGACGGCGCAGCGTATCGGCGGGCCTGGCAACTTCTCGGCAATGTGGACAACGGCGACGCATTGCGCCGGGAGTGGTTCGGCGGCATCGAGTACGTGTTCAGGGAACCGTTGAGCCAACGGGGTTTGAGCGCCGCTCCGGATGCCCTGCGGGGTTTCGTGCTCGTGAGATTCGACCTCAACGAACTCGGCCATACGGTAAATGTCACGATTCTCGAATCCGAACCGCCGGACCTCAAGGACGAAGCAGTGGCTCGGCACGTTCGCCAATCAAGATTCCGTCCATTCATGAACGAAGGGGAAATCGTGGCACGCCGCAACCTGGCGCTGCGCGTGACCTTCCGCTACGCGCCCACGGCCATCGACGGAGAAAACAGTGGATAGGGTTCGTGTGCTGCTGGCCCTGGCGGCGCTCGTGGCTACGGGCGCTGCGGCGCAGGACGCGGAGGTACCGCAGGCGCCGCGCGCGGCAGCCGATCTCCAGGCGCTCACGGACCCTGCCGCGCCGCGCACTGAACTGGACACCCTGCGTGCGGCCCGGGATACGCTCCTTGCTGCCAGCGATTTGCAGGCAGCGCTGCTGTCGGCCGAGAACATCGTCGCGGCGGCCACGGACGAGACCGATCCCGCCTACCGATCCGACCTCATGCAACTGGCCCGGATTCAAGCGGAACTCGACATGTTCGCCGACGCTGAAGTCAACTACCTGCGAGCGGTCGAGCTGTCCGAAGATGCCGACGGGACGCTTGCCCTTACGCTGGTCGAACCGTATCAGGCGCTCGGGCGGGTCTACCTCGACGAACGGCGGTTCGGTGAAGCCATTACCGTGTTCGAGCATGCGCGCGACCTCAACCAGAGGCATCTGGGGTTGTTCAATGTCGAACAGACGCCATTGATCGACGATGTCACGCTGGCCTATCTCGGACTTGGCGATACGCTCGCAGCACGTGAGCTGCAGCTCGACCGGCTCGACAACGCCGTCAGGCGGTTCGGCGCCGACGACCCGCAGGTGATTCCGTACCACAATCACCTCGCCGAGTACTACGCGAGTTCCCGAATGCGAACGAGCGCTCGCGATCAATACGAACGCATTCTCGAAATCCAGGAGAGCCGGGCCGCCCCCGACGATCCCGTGCTGCTGGCAACGCTGCGGCGGCTGGCGGGCATCGAGTTGCTTCTCGGTGACGACGACGACGCCAAGGTCCGCCTCGAAGAGTTGCTGCAGGCCAACGCCGACGCCGTCACTGTCGAGCGAAGCCTTTCGCTTGCGCTACTCGGTGATTGGGCGCTCGTCGATGGGGATCTCGTCCTGGCGGCCGACTATTACCAGCAGGCGTATGCCGCTCTGGAAGCCACCGGCGAAGGCGATCCTGTCCAGGTGTTCGCCAACCCGCGGATGATCGATTTCTTTCCGCCGCTGACCCGCGTGGACCTCAACAGGCGATCGCGCCCCTGGGCGTGGGGCTCGATAGAACTCGCGTTCGATCTCTCCGCCGAAGGACGTGCCTGGGACGTGCGGATCGTTGCGGTCGAACCGGCCGGAGTCATCGAATCCGCGTACCACCGCCGCTTGCGCGAGACGCATTTTCGGCCCCGCCTGGTCGAGGGCGTACCGGTAGCGGTAAATGACGTGCGCTTTACCCACTTCTTCCGCTACTACGTCGACGTCGATTGAGCCCGGGTCCGCGCACGTGCCTTTCGATGGCGCGGACGAAAGCGGACTTGCAACCGTACATTCCTGCGGCCCTGTCTCCTCGCGGGCTTTCACCGGCAGTGCGCTTGTCCGCATCGCAGAATGACCCGGACATCTGAATTTTTCTCAAGTCATGGGCCGCTTCCGGCCCGAAAGCTTCGACCGCGGTCCAACGTGTGGCACCTTAGGCCCTGCGGACAAATCCCATGACCACAAATCAGCTACTGATCATCGACGACGATGCGGGCCTGACTGAAATGCTCGGCGAATACCTTGCCGCCGAAGGGATCCGCCTTACAGCTGCGCGCACGGGCACCCAGGGCCTTCGCGACGCCGAGCGCAACGACTACGACCTGATCATCCTCGACGTGATGCTGCCGGGCCTGTCCGGGTTCGAGGTGCTGAGCCAGCTACGCGAATCGGGTTCGCGCACACCGATCCTGATGTTGACGGCGCGCGGCGACGACGTCGACCGCATCGTCGGTCTCGAGATGGGCGCCGACGACTATCTGCCGAAGCCGTTCAATCCCCGCGAACTCGTCGCACGCATCAAGGCGGTTCTGCGCCGTTCTTCGGCTGAACCGACTGACGAGCCGGGCGATGTCGAGCTTGGCTCCTTGCGTGCGCAATTCCAGCGGCGCGAAGCCTGGCTCGGTGACACGCCGCTCAATCTCACCAATGCGGAGTTCATCGTCCTCTACAAGCTCATGAGTTCCGCGGGCAAGGTCGTATCGCGCGAGACGCTGACGCGCGAGGCGCTTGGCCGGCAATTGCTGCCGGACGACCGCAGTCTCGACACGCACGTCAGCAATCTTCGCAAGAAGATCGCCGACGCCAGCGACTCCGAACTCAGGATTCGCAGTATTCGCGGCAGCGGATACGTGCTCGCACCGCCGCAAGAGTGACCGCATGAACCTGTTCTGGAAGATATTCATCATTTTCGGCATCGCGATGACGGTGACGCTCGTCGTTTCCGTGTTCGTGAGTTTCAGTCTCGTGGGTCAGACCTTCGATCAGCGCAATATCGAGAACCGCGAGGAGATAATTCAACAAGCCGCCGAGGCGCTCGAGGAAGGCGGCCTGGGAGGCTTGCGGTCGTGGCTTGACGCGAACGCGCTCCCCGTACCGGGCGTCATGCTCATGATCGTGGATGAGGATGGCAACGACTTGCTCGGCCGCGAACTGCCGCCACGCTTCGGTCCACTGCTCAACCCGCGACCAAGTTCACGATCGCGCGGCCCGAACCCGCGACCGGATTCCCGATCGCGCGGTCCGGTCAATGTCCGGCCGATTCAATTTACGCCGAGCCTCGTCGCCGAGGATGGTCACGAGTATCGGCTCCTGTTCGTTCGGACGCGGATCACCGTACTCGGTATCCTGGCCTGGCCCGCCACACAGTTGGCCGTGTTTGCCCTGGTCGTACTCGCGGCACTCGCGACGTCGATGCCGCTGGCCCGCTATCTGGCTTCACCGATCATGCGGCTGCAGAATACGAGCCGCGCTCTGGCGGCCGGGGCGCTGGAGACCCGCGTCGGCGAACCGTTCACCCGGCGCAAGGACGAAGTCGGTACGCTGGCCCGCGACTTCGACACCATGGCCGAACGAATTCAGGAACTCGTTACCGCCAAGGAAACGCTGCTGCGCGACGTGTCACACGAGTTCCGCTCTCCGCTCGCGCGAATCCGCATGGCGCTTGCACTCGCAGAACGTAAGGCCAGCAAGTCCTCACAATCGGATCTGCTGCGCATCGAGCACGAAACGGAACGGCTCGACGAACTCGTCGGCGAAGTGATGGCGCTCGCGCGGCTGCGCAGTCAGCCCATTGTAAAAACCGAGCGTATCGCTCTGGACGAACTTGTCAGCGAAATCGTCGACAACGCGCGCTACGAGTATCCCGAAGCCGAGATCCGTTATGCGGCTCGGGGCGTCCCGCGGTTGAAGGGAGACCGCACCGCGCTTACGCGCGCCATTGAAAATGTGGTTCGAAACGCGCTCAATCATTCTGGACCGGTGGAAAGCGCGACTGTAGAGGTGAACCTGCAAGCCGCGGCCGGCCGGATCGAGATTCGCGTGGCCGATCGTGGGCCCGGAGTGCCGGACTCGGATCTCGAGCGAATTTTCGAACCGTTCTACCGGGTCGACGAGAGCCGCGACCACCAAAGCGGCGGCCAGGGCATCGGACTTGCGATCGCCGCAAGCGTTCTCGAGTTGCATGGCGGGCGCATCGTCGCCCGCAACCGCTCCGGGGGGGGGCTCGAGGTCAAGCTCGAGCTCCCCCCGGATAAGCCGGAACGGGCCTAGCAGCCTGCACCGCAGGAATTCGCGGCTACAACTCCGCTCTGATTCGCCCGTCGTGACGTGACTACAGCGTGTAGCCGCGCTCTTCGTGCAGCACGAGGTCGAGACCTTCAGTCTCGTCGTCCTCCGAGACCCTGAGCGGCACGACGAGATTGACGAGCTTGAGAATCACGAAGCTCGCGACGGCGCACCATACGAACACCGCGACGATCCCGACAACCTGCACTCCAAGGAGGCTGGCCATGGTCGTGCCGTCGTCAAACCCGACACCGCCGCTTGCCACGGACGAGAACACGGCCGTCAGCAACAGGCCGATCATGCCGCCGACACCGTGCACCGGGAAGACGTCCAGCGAATCGTCGATGCCGAGCTTGCGCTTCATGAACTGAGTCGCGAGGAAGCAGCCCAGACCGCCCGCGAAGCCGATCACGAGCGCGCCGAGCGGTCCGACGAACCCCGAAGCGGGCGTGATCGTCGCGAGACCCGCGACCATGCCGGTCACGATGCCGAGAACGCTCGGCTTGCCATAGCGAATCCACTCCGCCACCATCCAGGTCAGTGACGCGACGGCCGCGCTGGTGTGCGTCACGAGCATCGCCATGCCCGCGGCCCCGTCCGCCGCCACAGCGCTTCCGGCGTTGAACCCGAACCACCCGACCCAGAGCATGCAGGCGCCGGTGACGGTCATCGTCAGGTTGTGAGGCAGCATCGGCGTCATCGGGAAACCCTGCCGGTTGCCGATCACGATTGCCGCAACGAGTGCCGCAACGCCCGCGGTCACGTGGACGACGGCGCCGCCGGCAAAGTCCCTGAAACCCATCTCGGCAAGCCAGCCCCCGCCCCAGATCCAGTGCGCCGTCGGAACGTAGACGACGAGAAGCCAGATCGACGTGAAAAGCAGCATCGCAGAGAAGCGCATGCGCTCGGCGAACGCGCCGACGATGAGCGCCGGCGTGATGATCGCGAACGTCATCTGGAACATGACGAACACGGTTTCCGGAATGGTGCCGCTAACGGAGTCGAAGCCGACGCCGGCAAGCATGGATTTCGAAAGCCCGCCGAGCAGCCCGTTGATCATCGGGTCGCTGAAAGCGAGGCTGTAGCCGCACACGATCCAGATCACCGACATCACGCAGGCGATCGAAAAGCACTGCATCAGGACCGAGAGCACGTTTCGAACGCGCACGAGGCCCGCATAGAACAAGGCGAGACCCGGCAGAGTCATGAACAGCACGAGCGCCGTGGAAGTGAGCACCCAGGCCGTGTCGCCCGTGTCGGCCGTCTGGCTGAATGCGGCGGCGGGCCACAACAATGCGGCGCCGAGGCCGGCCCGCAACATTTTGCTTGGTATTCTCAAGGCAGTCCCCCCTGTAGTTTTCATATGGCCTGATCGCCCGTCTCGCCCGTGCGGATTCTGTACACTTCATCGAGGCTCGTGACGAAGATTTTCCCGTCGCCGACCTTGCCCGTCTTGGCGGCGTCGACTATGGCTTCGATCGCCCGCTCGACGAGGTCGTCGCTGATCGCCACTTCGATCTTGACCTTGGGAAGAAAGTCGACGACATATTCGGCGCCACGGTACAACTCGGTATGACCGCGCTGGCGACCGAACCCCTTGACCTCGGTCACCGTCATCCCCTGGACACCGGCCTCTGCAAGTGCGTTTCGTACATCGTCGAGTCGAAACGGCTTGACTACTGCGGAAATCAGCTTCATGAGCGCCCCCCTGGCGTGGTTTTCTCGAGAGTTCCACTAACGTGGATCGTTTGTGTATTCTAGCAATAGCTATTGTATCGGACTGCGGCAGGACGCACGGGCCAGAATCCGGTACGAAACCCGACGGTACTGCGAGACGAGCATGAAACACAACAGCATCAAACCTTCCGAGATCACACCGGAGGCGGTTTTCTTCAACCGGCGCGAGATACTCAAGTCGGCGGTCGCCGCGGGCCTCTTCCCGGCTCTCGCGACTCAGGCCGACGGCGCGGTGCTGCCGCCAGGCGGCGAGTTCGCGAACCTCGCGAGCTGGGCGGGTTCGTTGACCGACACACCGAATTCCTTCGAAGAGATTTCCAGCTACAACAATTACTACGAATTCGGTACACGCAAGGAAGACCCGGCACGAAACGCGCACACGCTAGTCACCGACCCATGGTCGGTCAGCGTCACGGGGGAGGCCGGCAGAACGGGGACCTATACGCTCGAGGACATCCTCGCGCCACACACGCTGCAGGAGCGCATCTACCGGCTCCGCTGCGTGGAAGCCTGGTCGATGATCGTGCCCTGGGTCGGCTTTCCGCTCGGCGACCTGCTCACGCGCTTCGAGCCGACTTCCCAGGCCCGATACGTACAGTTCTTTACGCTGGCCGATCGAGATCAGATGCCCGGATTGCGCTCGCGCGTGCTCGACTGGCCCTATCGGGAAGGCCTGACGATCGAAGAGGCCATGCATCCGTTGACGCTCCTGACCGTCGGTGTCTACGGCAAGGTCCTGCCGAACCAGAACGGAGCTCCGCTCAGGCTCATCGTTCCGTGGAAATACGGGTTCAAGAGCATCAAGTCGATCGTCAGGATTCACTTCACGTCGGAGCAACCGCGGACCAGTTGGAACATGTCGGCTCCGCACGAGTACGGTTTTTACTCGAACGTCAACCCGAACGTCGATCATCCGCGCTGGACCCAGGCAACCGAACGCAGGCTCGGCGGCGGGTTGTTCGCGCCCCGCATACCCACGTTGATGTTCAACGGCTATGCGGAGGAAGTCGCGCATCTGTACACCGGGCTCGATCTGGTCAGGAACTACTAGGAGCCTGCGCCGTAGGAAGTCGCGAATCGCCGTCTTCGGCGAGGCGTTTCGCCCCAAGCGAAAATTCGCTATCGCCCTCCCTTCGGTTGATCGATTGAGGAGAATATCGAGCCATATTTGACGAAATCGATCAGCCGAAGGGGCGGATGAAAGCGGATTTGCAGCCGCGAATTCCTGCGGCGCAGACTCCTGGTCCGCTCGGTGATGCGGGGAGTCGCACTACCGTTCGCTTGAGACACGCGGTCAATACATCCATGTACGCTCCGCGCGTGCATCCCTGCGCGCGAGGGTCTCAAGCGACCGGTAATGCAACTCCCCTTGCGTTTGCGGCAGGCCGGACGTGCGGCTGCGTACCGCCCGTTCGAGCGTCGTCGGTGCGCACCCGCGGGCTCACTCACGTGCTCGGACGAAGGACCTGCGGCCGATGAACAAGCGGCAGCTCCGGATCCTCAAGGTCATCGTGTTCTGCGCGTGTCTCCTGCCGCTCGCCTGGGCCGCGATCAGAGCTTTCGGCATCGCGTCCACGAGCCTCGGCCCGAACCCGGTCCAGGAGCTGCTCCACGGCATGGGCAAGACCGGGCTCAACATTCTGCTCATTACGCTCGCCGTCACCCCGGTCCGCCAGCTTACGGGGCTCAACTGGCTGATCCGTCTGAGGCGCATGCTCGGTCAGTTCAGTTTCTTCTACCTCCTGCTTCACCTCTTCGTGTATGCGCTGCTGGATCTGCGCCTTGCCTGGAGCACGCTTGGCGTCGAAATCACGCAGCGGCCGTACATCACGGTCGGCATGGCCGCGCTCGTGGCGCTGATCCCTCTGTCGATCACATCGACCAACGCGATGCAGAGGCGTCTCGGCAGGAAGTGGAAGCGGCTGCACCAGTTGATCTACCCGATCGCCATTCTCGGCGCCGTGCATTACTACTGGCAAACCAGGGGCGAGGAGTCAGCCGCGTTGACTTACGGGTTTGCTGTCGCGGTCATGCTCGCTTACCGGCTCGTGCAGGCGGCAGAGCTTCGGGCGAAAAAGAAACGGGCAATCCCGAAGGCGCCTCACCAGACCCTGAACCCGCCGTGACGCCAGCGTATGAAGGCATCCAGACACCATAGCCCCGCCGCGAACCCCGCAAGCAGTGCAAGCACAAGCGCAGGCCAGACCCAGGACCACGGGACCGAACCGCGATACGCCTCAAGCTGAGATTCGTACAACTGGTTCTCGCTCTCAAGCTCGGCCAGCACATCCTGAATCGCGCCAGCCGATGGCGCCGTATCGTCGGGAATGCCGGCCAGACCGCCGACGATCGCGCCTCCGGGAGGCTCGTCCACCCCTACACTCGCGGCCGCCACGCTGTCGAGCCGGGCGTTCAATTCGGCGACGGCCGCCTCGAGCTCGGCCACCCGGTGACGCGCGGGCTGTTCGGTCACGAGGAAGGCAGACCTGACCCATCCCTCCTCGCCATCCGGCGTGCGCACACGCGCGAAGCGCGGTACCTGCTCGAGGATCTCAAGCTCGGTGCCGCTCGCAAGATTGCGAAATGGCTGATCGCTCGTGTCCGGGGCTCGGTGTATGCCGAGCTGCAGCAGGTCCGTCACATAGGCGGTCTGAGCGCCGGCTGACGCCGAGCACAGCAGCAACAGCGCAATCAGGCCCGCGCGACGCTGCAAGGAAGCGCTCTAGTCGCCGGCTCTTTCGGCTGCCGCAAGCTCGGCGACGAGTTCCATGAGCTGCGCGTAGCCGCCGGCCATCGACGCATTCGTCACGTACTTGCCGTTGACGACCACCGACGGCGTGCTCATCACGCGGTAACGCCGGGTAAGCTCATCGGCACGCTGCAGTTTGGTATGCACGGCGAACGAGCCGAAAGCGCTCGCAAATTCCTCGTCGTCCACGTCGTACTGCTCGAAGAATGCGGCCATGGCGGACTCGCTCTGCAGGAAGTTGCCGTTGACGTGCATCTCCCGGAAGAACGGCGTGTGCATTTCCTCGATCCTGCCCAGCGCTTCGGCGGCGTAAAAGCCCTGCGCGTGCAGGCGTACCGCAGGATTCCAGACGGTCGGTATCCGGATGAAGTTCACGTAGTCCGGCTTCATGGTGAGCCACTGCTCGACGAAGGGCTCGAAGTTGTAGCAAGCCGGGCAGCTATACATGAAGAACTCCGCGACCTCGACCTGGTCGGGACCGGAACTGGTCGGCTGCGTCGGCGACAGCACCTGGTAGTGGACGCCGCTCTGGTAGCTCGTCGAGCCCTGCCCGAACGCAAGGGCCATCGGCGCGAACGCCGCCAGAATCAACAGTTGCTTCATTTTCATATCTGTGCTCCCGATCGTGCTTGCAGCGAAGCCGTGCGGATCAGCGCAAACCCTGCACGTAACTCGCAAGCGCCCGCATCTCGTCCTCGAACAGCAATTCGGCGACGTTGCCCATCATCCTGTTCATGTCGACGTCGGAATTGCGCTGGCCCGATGCATACGCTTGCAGCGTGGTGAATACGTAAGCCGAATGCTGGCCGCTGATCCTGGGCCAGGCAGCCAGCGGATTGCCCCGTCCCCTGGGACCGTGGCAGGCGATGCAGGCGGCGACGCCGCGCTCCGGAATCCCGCCGCGGTAAATCTGCTCGCCGATGCGCACAAGCTCAGGGTCCGCGCCCTGCGGCTGTGGATCCTGGACTGAATAAAACGCCGCGATGTCGTGCATGTCCTCTACGGACAAGGTTGCGGCAAACCCCTGCATACCGGCATCGAGGCGCTCCCCGTCGCGATAGGCCTCGAGCTGGCGCACGAAGTAACTGGCGTGCTGGCCGGACAGGTTCGGCCACTCCGGTGTCACGCTGTTGCCGTCGGCGCCATGGCACGCGGCGCAGGTGACCGCCTTGGCCTGTCCGGCATCCGCCGAACCCTGCTGCGCGAGCGCCGCACTGCCGAGAACGAGGCCGAAAGCCACGGTCAGAACCGCGTGGGCGACTCCCGGAGTGTTGGCTTCGGCACGGGTCATCGACATCCTGTGAGCGCCGCGGACAACGGTGCTTATGCTCAAAAAAAGGGGTGCTGATTGTACACTAAAGCGCTTTGTCCCAGCAGCGAGCACGGACCGGTCCAGTGCAGGCATTCAAGCCCGTTTTCATCAAGGGAGCCGCGCGCCCGAATGATTTTCCGGCGGACCTCGGCCGCGAGGTTGCAGTGGCCGGCCGCTCCAACTCGGGCAAGTCGAGCGCCATAAACGCGGCTGTCGGCACCCGAAAACTCGCCCGGGTCAGCAAGACGCCGGGCAGAACGCAGATGATCAACTTCTTCGAGCTCGCCGAGCGGCGCCGGATCGTGGACCTGCCGGGATATGGCTTTGCGCGGGTGCCGCTCGCCATGCGTGAGCAGTGGCGCGAACTCATCGAGGCCTACTTCGACGGCCGCGAATCGCTTGCGGGGTTGATCGTGACGGTAGACATTCGGCGAGGCCTGTCCGAACTTGATCTGGCGATGCTCGCACTCGCGCAGGGACTCGACGTGCCGACCGTGCTGCTCCTGACCAAGGTCGACAAGCTCAGCCGTGGCGCGGGCGCCGCTCGGCTGCGGCAGATCGAACGCGAGGCGCCGCAAGGCACCGATTTCACCATGTTCTCCGCCGTAAACCGGACCGGGGTCGATGAAGTTCGCATGCGGCTCGCGGGCTGGCTGGGAGTCGGTGCCGGCTCCTGAACCGAGCTGAAAAGAAAGCGGCCCCGGGTGCGTGTCTCAGGGGATGCACCCGGGGCACGAGGCCCGGTTGGGGCTACCGGGACACAGACCCCGCCAAGGGAGGGTAGCGGGGGCGCCCTTGCCAGGGGGCGCACAGTCACTTAGGTGGATCTGGCGGGAAAAAGTTCCCGGCGCCGGGAAGGCGGTCCGCTCAATGCGCCTCGTCCCAGTTGGGACCCGTGCCGATGTCGACTCGCAACGGGACGTCGAGTTTGGCGGCACCCTCCATGATGTCCTTGACCGCCGCGGCAGCGCGCGGCGTATCCGCTTCTGCGACCTCGATCACCAGCTCGTCGTGAACCTGCATGATGAGCCGCCCGTCGACGGCGCCGCCGGCGAGCCATCTGTCGACGTCGAGCATCGCGCGCTTGATGATGTCTGCGGCCGTGCCCTGCATCGGCGCGTTGATGGCGGCGCGCTCGGCGCCCTGGCGCTGGCGCACGTTGCGCGAGTTGATCCGCTGCAGGTGCAGACGGCGGCCGAACAGCGTCGAGACGTAGCCCTGCTCGCGGGCGAGCGACCGCGTCTCGTCCATGTAACGCTTGACACCCGGGTAACGGTCGAAATACAGATCGACGTATTTCTGCGCCTCGGCCCGCCCGATGCCGAGCTGTCCCGCAAGTCCGAACGCCGACATGCCGTAGATCAGGCCGAAGTTGACCGCTTTCGCCGAGCGCCGCTGCTCGGGGCTGACCTCGTCGATTGCCACGCCAAGGACCTCAGCCGCCGTGGCACTGTGAATGTCCTGCCCTTCGCTGAACGCGCCGAGCAGTCCGTCATCCCCGGACAGGTGCGCCATGATCCTGAGCTCGATCTGCGAGTAATCGGCCGCGAGCAGCCGGCCGCCCGGCGCCGCCACGAACGCCTGCCTGATGCGGCGGCCTTCGGGCGTGCGGATCGGGATGTTCTGCAGGTTGGGATCCGCCGACGACAGCCTGCCGGTGGCAGCGACCGCCTGATGATACGAAGTGTGAATGCGCCCCGTGCGCGGATTGATCTCGCGGGGCAGTTTGTCGGTGTACGTGGACTTGAGCTTCGCGAGCGCCCGGTATTTGAGGACTTTCGCCGGCAACTCGGCCCCGTCCCTCGCCAGTTCCTGCAGCGTGCGTTCGGAAGTGGACGGTTGCCCGGTCGGGGTCTTGCGGCGCGGGGTGATGCCGAGGCGGCCGTAGAGCACTTCCTGGAGCTGCTTCGGGGAGCCGAGGTTGAACGGTCCGCGGCCCGCCTCGTACGCGGCCTGCTCGACCTCCAGCATGGACTCGGCAAGCTCGCGGCTCTGGGCGGCAAGCATCGCGTCGTCAACCATGACGCCCGTGTACTCCATCTTCTGCAACACCGGCAGCAGCGGTCGTTCGAGTTCCTCGTAGAGTTTCGCAAGTTCCGGAACTTCATTGAGCTTCGCCCACAAGGCGCCGTGGAGTCTGAGCGTGACGTCGGCGTCCTCGGCCGCATAGGGTCCGGCGGTGTCGAGATCGATCTCGTCGAACCGGAGCTGCTTCGCGCCCTTGCCGGCGATGTCCTCGTACTTCGTCGTCCGCATCCCGAGGTATTCGGCCGCGACCGAGTCCATGTCGTGCCGCGTGCCCGTCGAGTTCAGTACATACGACTCGAGCATCGAATCGTGCTCGATGCCGGCGAGCGCGATGCCGTGGTTCATGAAGATGTGCGCATCGTACTTGAGATGGTGGCCGACCTTCGCGCGGTCGGCGGACTCCAGCCACGGCTTGAACCTGGCGAGCACCATTTCGCGATCGAGCTGTGCCGGCGCACCAGGGTAGCGATGCGCCACCGGGATGTAGGCCGCCTCGCCGGGTTCAACGGCAAGCGAGATCCCGACGAGCTCGGCCTGCATGTACTTGAGGCTCGTCGTTTCGGTGTCAAGCGCGACAAGCTCCGCGGACTCGACCTTCTCCAGCCAATGATCGAGGCGTGCAGCATCGAGGACGATCTCGTAGCGCGGCGGGCGCTCGGCCTGCGGTTCCTCGGCCACTTCGCCGCCCGTGTCGCGCAGGAGCCGCTCGAGCGTGGTACGCATTTCCAGTCGCTCAAGCAGCGGCTTCAGACGCGCAGGGTCGACAGGGCGCACGACGAGTTCGTCCGGATCAGCCTGCAGCTCGACATCGCACTTGATCGTGACCAGTGCCTTGTAAAGCGGCAGCTTGTCGAGCGTTTCCCTGAATCGCTCGCCGACCTTGCCGCCGATCTCCTCGGCGTGGTCGCGCAGATTGTCGAGATCCCCGTATTCGGCAAGCCATTTTGCCGCGGTCTTCGGTCCGACGCCGGGCACGCCCGGGATGTTGTCGGCAGTGTCGCCGACGAGAGTCAGGTAGTCGACGATCCGCTCCGGAGCGACACCGAACTTCTGCTTGACCCCGTCCGCGTCGAGCTTCTGCCCGCTGGCCGGGTTGACGATCTCGACGAGGTCGTCGACAAGTTGCGTCATGTCCTTGTCGCTCGTCGAGATCACGGCCCGCTGGCCGGTGCGGCTTGCGTGCGTGGCCAGCGTACCGATGACATCGTCGGCCTCGACGTCAGCGATGCGCAGGACCGGAAGGCCCATCGCGTCGATAGCTTCGAGCAGCGGCTCGATCTGCGCGCGCATATCGCCGGGCATCGGCGGCCGGGTCGCCTTGTACCGGTCGTAGAGATCGTCCCGGAACGTCTTGCCCGGCGCGTCGAAGACGACCACCATCCGCCGCGGTTCGTACTCGTCGAGCAGATTGCGCAGCATGCTCAGCACGCCGTGAATTGCCCCGGTCGGTTCGCCGTCGACCGTGGTCAGCTCCGGGAGCGCGTGAAAGGCCCGATAGAGGTACGCGGTCCCGTCGACGAGAATCAGCGGCCCGGCGCTCATCCGCTCAGCGCGCCCCCGCGTCGCCCGGATCGTCGCCCGCGCCGCCGTCGGTTTCGCGTTCGTCGGGCTCGTCGGGCTCGTCGGGCTCGACAACGGCAGACTCCGCTGCCGGCGCCGGCGCCGCATCGACCGGCCGATCGAGCGTCAGCGGCCCGGTCTGTCCGCAGGCGGCGCAAACGACCGCAATGGCCAGGACCACGATGAGAGGAAGGCGCGAGAGCGATCGCGTCGCCGGCCAGGCCCTGCGTGCGCGGACCCCCCCGTCGTGGCGGCTACGGCGATCGCGGTATTCGGGCCAAACTGTGCGTGCGCGGACGGCCTCGGCGCAGCTCAGGATCTTCCGGTCAATCTCGGACGGACCCTGGCCCGCGCGGAGCGCCTGGTCGTTCCGCAGGCCTTCGAGCCATCGGTCGACGGGCCAACCCATACGCGAAGTGATCACTTCGCCTTGTCCCTGAGTTCGGCCGCGACCTTGCGGTACGCATCCCTGAACGGCATCCCATGCTCGACGACAAGGGCGTTGGCGCGTTCGGCCGCGTGCAGTTCATCGCCCAGTTTGATGTTGTCGGGGCGGAATTCGATGCCGCCAAGCGCGTGCGCCATGATCGCGGCGCAGTCGCCGGCCAGGTCGATGCTGCGAAACAGCGGTGCCTTGAGCCGTTGCATGTCTCGATGGTAGCCGGAGCCGAGCTTCGCCGGTATCGCAAGCGCTTCGATCAGCGCGCCGCTGATCGTCGCCTGGGCACCGCGCACGAGTTCGAAGACATCGGGGTTGCGTTTCTGCGGCATGATCGAGGAGCCCGTGGTCATCTCCAGAGGCAACGATACGTACGCAAACTCTTCCGTATAGAACAGCAGCAGATCGGCCGCCAGCCGGCCGAGATCTCCGGCCAGCACCGCGAGTTCGAATATCAGCGCCGCTTCGGCCTTGCCGCGGCTCAATTGAACCGCCGTGACGGGCTCGTGCACGGCCGCGAAACCGAGATCGGCCGCGGTCGCCTCACGGTCGAGCGCGAGGCCCGCAGCACCGTAGCCCGCGGCAGAGCCGAGAGGATTGAGATCGGCCCGAGCACGCGCTCGAAGCAGCGCCCCGGTGTCGTCGGCAAGCTCGGCAGCGAAGCCGCGCGCCCAGAGGTCCACGGAACTCGGCATGGCCGGCTGCATGTGAGTGTAGCCCGGCAGCTCGATCGCGCCCTGCTCGGCCGCGACGCGTTCGAGCGCGGCGATCGCGTCGTCAGTCAGCGCCGCGACGTGTTCGGCGGCGTCCTTCATGTATAGCCGCAGCGCTGCAAGCACCTGGTCGTTGCGGGAGCGCCCGAGATGGACGCGGCCGCCGGCCTCGCCGATGGCCGCGACGAGACGCCGTTCGAGCGCACCGTGCACATCCTCGTCGGCGAGTTCGATCGTCCACCTTCCTGCGGCGTGATCCTCGGCAAGTTTCCCCAGACCGTCGCAGATCGCCGCGCAGTCGCCGGCGTCGAGCAAGCCACGGGACTCGAGCATGCGCGCATGCGCGACCGACGCGCGCACGTCGTACGCGACGAGGCGCTCGTCGAGCACGTGATCCTCGCCGGCCGTGAAGCGCAGAATCCGCTCGTCCAGCGGCTCGCCCTTGTCCCACAAACGTGTCATGGCGGTCTCTCAGGCCGTTTGTTCGGCGGGCCGCAACTGGCCGATGTCATCGACGACCAGCGTCCCCGTGCCTTCGTTCGTGAAGATCTCGAGCAACAGGCTGTCGGGCGACGCATAGGAGATCACATGCACGCGCGCGACACCCCCCGCGAGCGCAAGCTCGATCGAGGCGACCTTGGGCAGCATGCCGTCGCTGAGGAGGGCCTTCATCGCGCAGGCTCGCAAGCCCGGCGCGGTCGATGTAGGAGATCAACGAGCGCGGATCGGCGACGTTCTCGAGGATGCCCGGCGCCCCGGTGGCGAGAATGAGCTTCTCCGCGCCGAGCGCGCAGGCGATCTCCGCGGCAACCGTGTCGGCGTTGATGTTGAGCAGCACGCCGGCGTCGTCGGCCGACAGCGGGCTCACGACCGGGACGAAGCCACTGTCGAGCTGCTTTTCGATGACCGCGGGTTCGATCCTCTCGATGTCGCCGACGAAGCCGTAGTCGACCGTGTCGGCGACGTCGCCGCCGCGAGCGACGGGGGGACGCCGGTGCGCCCGGACGAGACCCGCGTCGACTCCGCTGATTCCGACCGCGGGCACCTCCAGTTCGCGGCAAGCCGCGAGAATACGCCCATTGATCTGGCCGCTCAGAACCATCGATGCGACCCGGAGCGCATCGCCGTCGGTGACGCGCCGGCCATCGACGAAGCGCGTCTCCAGGCCGAGTTGCCGCGCGAGCTGGTTCTGTTGCGGACCGCCACCGTGGACGAGCACGACCCGGATCGCAAGCTCATGCAGGACGCCAAGCTGCTCGACGAGCGAGCGTGTCGATTCCGCGGACTCGAACGCGGCGCCGCCCGCCTTCACGACGAACACCTTGTCCTTGAACATGCGCAAGTACGGAATGGCGTGCCTGAGCGCCGTAACCGCGATCGCGCGTTCGCTTCCGGTGAGTTTCGCCATGGCCTGTCAGCCCCCGAGCATGCGGTAGAGCACGGCCATTTGCGCGACCATGCGGTTGCGGGCTTCCTCGATGACCACGCTGCGCGGCCCGTCGAGGATGCGGTCGGCGACGACGACGCCGCGGCGCACCGGCAGGCAGTGCATGAACCGGCAATCCCGTTCGGCATTCTCGAACCACGGTTCGTCCACGCACCACTCCACAAGATCCTGGCGCAGACCCTGATCGCCGATCTGGTCGCCGTAGTGCCGGGTCGACGACCACGACTTGGCATAGATGACGTGGGCGCCCTCCATGGCCTCGCGCCGGTCGTCCGTCTCGCTGACGGAGCCTCCCGAGAGTTCGGCGGCCGCGCGCGCCCTGTCCATGGTCGCCGCCGGCAGCTCGAAGCCGTCCGGTCGCAGCACGACGACATCCATGCCGCGCAGGGCCGCCATATGAACGGTCGCGGCCGGGACCGCGAGCGGCAGCGCCAGAGGATGATAGGCCCAGGACAGCACGAAGCGCCCCCCCTGCTTCGGCATCGCAAGATCGTCCATCGTCTTCCAGTCGGCGAGGCTCTGGCAGGGGTGATTGATCGCCGACTCCATGTTGATGAGCGGAACATCGGTCAGGGCCGCGAGTTCGCCGAATCGTTTGTCGGCGAGGTCGTCCTCGAGATTGCTGCGCTCGGCGAACGCCCGTACGCCGAGCGCGTCGCCGTACGAGGCGAGAACCGGTACGGCCTCGCGGATGTGCTCCGCCGCTGCACCGTCCATGACGATACCGTCGCGCGATTCCAGGCCATGGATCGACATCTCCGGCGAAATCACGAACGACCCGCCGCCGAGCCTGACCATGGCCGCCTGAAACGACGCGAGCGTTCTGAGTGACGGGTTCAGAAACAGCAGCGACAGGACCTTGCCCTGCAGCGCGCGCGGCTCGGGACTGCGGTCCAGGCGACCGGCGAGCTCGAGCAGCGAGCCAAGTTCGTCGAGCGAAAAGTCAGCAAGGTCGTTAAACAGTCGCATCGTCAAGGTCTCCGTCGATGTCATTGAGGGCCGCGGCCAGTTGCGCGGCGTGTTGTTCGTCGAGGATGAGCGGGGGCAGCAGTCTCAGCACGTGCGGATCCGCGCTCGTGCCGGTCAATATGTCGCGCTCGAGCAGTGCGTCGCGGACCGTCGCCGCGCGCGGTCCGGTCACAAGGCCGAGCAGGAAACCCGCGCCGTGAATCGACCGCACGGGCCCGCCCCGGCAGCTTGCCTGGATTTGTGCCGAGACTTTTCGAACGCGCTCGAGCAGCCCGTCTCGCCGTACCGTGTCGATGACAGCCGCGATCGCGGCGCAGGTGACCGGTCCGCCGCCGAAGGTCGTGCCGAGCGCGCCGGGACCGAGCTCGCGCGCAATCTCCTGCCGCATGAGCACCGCGCCGGCCGGCAGGCCGCCCGCAAGTCCCTTCGCTGCGGTCAGCATGTCGGGGTCGACTCCGAGCAGGTCGGCGCCGAAAGGTTCTCCGAGGCGACCGACCCCGGTCTGGACCTCGTCGAGGATCAGCAGCGCGCCCGCGGCGTCGCAGGCCGCGCGCGCCGCCTGACAGAACTCCCGCGACAGCGGCCAGGCGCCCGCAAGCCCCTGGACCGGCTCGAGCATGACCGCGGCCGTCCGATCGTCAATGGCGGCGCCGAGCGCCGCAACGTCGTTGCGAGCAACGAAAGACACGTCCATCGGCGTACGCGGGAAGCCGTACCAGGACTTCTCCGGCGGCCAGGTGAGCGCGCCGGCCGCGGCCGTGCGGCCATGAAACGCATGTTCGACGGCGACGACCTGGGTCCGCCCGGTGAGCTTGAGCGCAAGGCGCAACGCATTCTCGTTCGCTTCGGCGCCGCTGTTGACGAAGAACACGCGCTCGAGCGGCGCGGGCGCGAAGTCCGCGAGCATCTGCGCCGCCTTGTCGCGAACGCCGAGCGCCACGGCGTTGCTCTGGAAGTAGAGCGTTCGCGCCTGCTCCGCGACCGCTTCGACGAGCCGGGGATGTGCGTAGCCGAGCGCGGCGACGGCGTGCCCGGCGTACAGATCGAGCACCCTGCGGCCCGCGGCATCGATGAGATGTACCCCCTCGCCGCCAACCGGCTCGAACGGCACGATCGGGTACACCTCGTCCAGGTGCGCAGAGGCTGGCCTGGCGTTCATCAGACCCAGCCTGCCGCGGGCGCCGTCAGGCCCAGGCTCTCCGGCAGTCCGAGCAGGCGGTTGACCCACTGGATGCTGCCGCCCGCGGCCCCCTTGACGAGATTGTCTAGCACGGAGCACACGACGATGGTGTCGCCGTCGACGGCAACGCTCAGATGCGCGTAGTTGCTGCCGACGATGTCCTTGACGCGCGGCGGCGTCGAACCGACGCGGACGAACCCGGAACCGGAGTAGTAGTCCGCGAGCACCGCCTGCAGCTCGGTGGCGACCCTGCCATCGCGGCCGGTCATGGATTCACCCGCTCCGATGGCCCCCTCGTGTTTCATCAGTTCGGCGGCGTCCTTGCCGCTGCTGCCTGCGCAAAAGATCGTCGCGTGGATTCCGCGTGCCATGGGCCCGGAATGCGGCACGAAATGCAGCTCGATCTCCCGACCCGCGGCCGCGTGGGCCAGTGCCCGCACTTCCGGCGCATGCCGGTGCGCGAGCGGCAGGTAGGCGAAGAGATTGCTCTGCCGGACCGGATGGTGGGTCGTGTCGCGCGGCGTCCGTCCCGCTCCGGTGCTGCCGGTGACAGCGCTGACATAGAACGGCCCCGAACAGGCGCCCGCCTTCACCAGCGGCACGATCGCAAGCAGCATGGTCGTGGCGAAGCAGCCGGGATGCGCCGCATGCGGCGTGTCGATGTGCGGTGAATGCTCCGGCACGGCACAGAGAAACTCGGGCAGCCGCCCGGGCGCTGCGTGCGGCTGCTTGTAGACCGAAGCGAACGCGTCCGCGTCGCTGAAGCGAAAATCGGCCGAGGCATCGACGACGGTCAGCTTGACGCCGGCCGCTTCGGCAGCGTCGAGCAGCCGCGCGACCATCGCGGCCGAGGCGCCGTGCGGCGCGGCGGAGAGCACGATCCAGTGCGGCGCATTCGCAAGACCGTCGATCGCGGCGTCGAACGAGGCGAAGCGCGCCTCGGGGTAGCAGGGCCCCAGGTGCGCGAAGCTCTCCGCCAGCAATCCGCCCGCGCGGCTCGTCGAAACCGCCGCACCGAGTTCGAGTTGCGGATGGGCCGCGACGAGACGCAGCATTTCCCCGCCGACGTATCCGGTGCCGCCGAGGACGATGACCGGCCACGACCGGCTCACAGCGATGCCTCCGCCGGCGCCTGCCCGAGACCGATCGCCCCCTGCACGAAGTCGCCGAGTTCACTGCCCGCAGTGAACGCGTTCAACGCGCTGACACCGCAACGCCGCTCGATGATCTCGATGCCGACCTGGTTGTCCGTCGCAGGTCCCGTGACGAGTGTGGGCGAAACGCCGAACTCGTCGCGCAATAGCGTCACACCGCCCCAGGCGGCTACCGGATCGTTCGCGCAGAGCACCACGGCCGACAGCACCTGGCGGATCTCGGGATCGCGCAGGATCGCCTGCACTCCGTAGGCTCCAAGCAGGCCGTCGCCGAGCTCGAACACGATCGCGTCGGGTTTGCCGCGACCGAGTTCGGCGAGCAGGCTGCGCGTCAGGGCAGGCGCGTTGTCCGGCGTAGTCGCGACGATGCCGTAGTCGGAAAATATCCCGGTATTGCGAGCGCCCGCGTCAGCCATCGCGAGGATGTCGCGGCGCAGCGCGACGCCCGTGGCCTTGAACGCGTCGACGCTGAGCCCGTTCTGGCGGAACCGGCTGATCAGTGCGCACGCGGCCACGGTTTTTCCCGAATCCATGCAGGTTCCGGCGAGTGCGATGACAGGTGTCTGCAGGCGCGCGAGAGCGCCAGGCGATGCCAGCTCCGCTTTGGCCACGCGCGCCGGCACGCCCACCCGCTGGCCGAGAAACGGAAACTCGAGCACGACGCCGAGCACGCGGCAGTCGAACGGATTGCCATGCGTGGGATTGACCGAGTCGCAGATGCCGAGCACGCCGCCGAGATTCAGCAACTGAACGACGTCACCGGGCGCGAGCTGCTCGGGCAAGTGGCCGGAATAGCCGAAGAGCGCCTTGCGATGGCCCAGCGCGCCGACGATGACATCGCCCCGCTTGAGCCTCGCCATTCTGCCGCTCACAAGCTCGAGCGTGTTGTAGCGCGACTTCTGGTTCAGGACCTCGACGGCCACGAGGACCCCTTCGTCGCACGGAATCTCCGGGCTCACACGGATCTCGTTCGGCAACTCCGCGCCGATGGCCACCGAGGCGATCTTGTCGACAAGGACCGAACGCATCTCAGTCTCCCTCGGCACGCGTGTGCAGCATGCCCGGCAGCGAGACGATCCGGGAGAAACCGAGCGCGTCGGCGCTCGTCCACTCGCCGGCGGACTCCCCGTACTTGCCGCGGCTTGCAGCCATGAGCGAGTGCGGCGAGGCCGTGCCGAGCACGAACACACTGCCCGGCCGCAACTGGCAACGTACGGTGCCGCTGACCCGCGTCTGCGACGACTCGAGCAGCGCTTCGATGTCGGCGCACACCGGGTCGAGTTGCCGGCCCTCGTGGATGAGGTCGCCGTAGACCTGGCCGAGCTGTTCCTTGACCCGCGCCTGCATGGCGCTCAGGGTGAGTTTCTCGAGTTCGCGGTGCGCGGCGATCAGGATCTCCGCCGCTGGCGCTTCGAATGCCACGCGGCCCTTGGTGCCGATGATCGTGTCGCCGAGATGGATGCCGCGGCCGATGGCGTAGGCCTGGCCGATCGCCTCGAGCCGCTCGAGCAGCGTCACCGGATCGAGGCGTTCGCCGTCGATCGTCGTCGGTACCCCGCGTTCGAAGCCGAGCTCCACCTCACGCGGTTCGCGCGGCGCGTCGAAGGCGCCGGCGCTCAATACCCAGGCGGACTCCGGAATGCAGTCCACCGAATCGAGCGTTTCCGTGCCGCCGATCGTCACGCCCCAGAGCCCCCGATTGATCGAGTACGCCGAACCGCCCTGCGGCGTCGGCATGCCGCGTTCCTCGAGAAACCCGAGTTGATCCGCTCGAGCCCAGGCGTGGTCGCGAACCGGCGCAAGCACCTCCAGTTCCGGGGCGAGCGCCTTGAGGATGATCTCGAAGCGCACCTGGTCGTTGCCGGCGGCCGTGCAGCCATGCGCGACGCTCGCCGCGCCGAGACCGGTCGCGACCCGCGCAAGATGCGCCGCCTGCACGCCGCGCTCGGCGCCCACGCACAGCGGGTAGAGCTGCCCGCGCCGCACGTTGCCCATGATCAGGTACTTGAGCACCGAGTCGAAGAACTCCTCGCGAGCCTCGACGAGCACATGATCGGCGGCGCCGAGCGCAAGCGCTCGCTCCCGCAGCGCGCTCGCCGCCGTGCCATCGAGTCCACCCGTATTGACGGTCACCGTGACGACCGGACGGCCGTAGGTCTCGGTGAGCCAGGGAATGCAGAACGATGTATCCAGACCGCCCGAGAATGCGAGCACGATCGGGTTGCCGTTGCCCCTCGTCGTCCCGTTGTTGCCTGTAGTCACTGTGATGCCTCGCTCAGGTACTGCCGCAGCCTGCTCCGTACGCGGCGCTGCGTCGCTGCGCTGGAGGTCGCAACGAAGATCGTGTCGTCGCCCGACAACGTGCCGACGATCTCCGGGCAGCCCACCCGGTCGAGCGTGAGCGCCACGCGCTGTGCCGCGCCGACTGCCGTCGAAATCACGAGCAGGTGCGGACCTGCCGGACGAACTTCGCGAACGAACTGCCCGATGACCTCGAGCGGCCGCGCCGCACCGCCCCCGCTGCGCTCCGGGAGGCGATAGCGGTCGCCGAACCTGGCTGCGCCGAGATTGCGCAAATCGCGGCTCACGCTAGACTGCGTTGCCGGATAACCTTCGGCTCGCAGCAACTCGACGAGCTCCGATTGGCGCGCGATCTCGTGCGCCTCGAGCAGCCTGGCAATCGCTTGCCGACGTTCGAGCTGCTGCTGGACGGTGACTGCGGGCATCGTGGGAACCTGCATGAAAACGCGCATATTTTATTTAATATGCGCAAATATGCAAGCATTATTTTCGCTCCCGGCGACACCGTGGGGATCAGGGACAGGACAATGGCAGAACTTGAAACCGTGGAGCTCGAGACGGGCGCTTCCGTCGAACTCGGCATCATCTGGCTGCATGGGCTCGGCGCCGATGGCCATGACTTCGAGCCCGTTGCGCGCGAACTGGACCTGCCGTTCGGGGCACGTTTCGTGTTTCCGCATGCCCCCGTGCGTCCCGTGACAATCAACGGCGGCATGCCCATGCGCGCCTGGTACGACATCCTGGCGCTCGGCCCGGGCGGCCCCGAGGACGAAGCTGGCATACGCCGGAGCGCCGACGCGGTACGCGAGTTGATCGCCCGTGAAATCGACCGGGGCCTGAGCCGCGACCGCATCGTACTCGCGGGGTTCTCTCAGGGGGGCGCGATTGCACTCTACACGGCCACGCGCGAGGTCGAACCGCTCGCGGGCGCGATCGCGCTGTCCACCTATCTGCCGGTCGCGGCGAATCTCCAGAGCGAAGCGAAAGCGGCAAGCCGGGCGACTCCCGTCCTCATGGCTCACGGCAGCCTCGATCCGCTCATCGACATCTCATTCGGCACGCTGTCGCGCGACCTTCTGCTAGCGGCGGGATACCAGGTCGCGTGGCGGAGCTACCCGATCGAGCATGGCGTTTCACCGGAGGAGATTCGAGACATCGGCGGCTGGCTCGCCGGGCTCAGGGTGGTGGCTTGAAGGACACGGCGGCGCGCTCACCCTCTCCCACGCGCGGGTCTGCTGCGATCCGAAAGCGGTAGCGGCTTTCGCCGACGCAGGTCGCGCTGGCGTCGAAGCGGCGCTCGACCAGAGCGACGCTGCCGTCGTGACCGATCAGTACGACCGTAGACGAGCGCGTGCCGAATTCGGAGCCGACTACGAAGATATCGTCCGTGTAGCGCCGCTCGTCGGAAGCGTCGCACTCGCGCACGGTCAGCAGCTCGAACAGCGGGTCCAACGGATCGTCGGCGTCGAGCGCTGCCGCGAGGCCTTGCACGGCGTGCCGGACCTTGGGCCAGTCCGTGCCGAGCGGGCTGTTGCCGAGACCGTGGATCCCGGGCGGCAGAGCTGCCGGTTTCGCGCGGTTGCTGACGTAATGCAGCGCCGCCCCATCGAACAGCAGAAGATTGAACGGACCGTAGTCGGCGCCATGCGGCGCGAGGTGCCGGCCATGGGCTTCAGCAGATGCGCGCGCCCCAAGATAATCCGTGACGAGCAGGCCCCGGGATTTGTCCGCGGCCGGGGCGCCCGGCGCGTGAACGTTCGTCACGGCCGCGAAACGACCCGTGCGGCTGACCGCGAGCCACGTGCCGCCGGCGCTCAGATCACGGCCGCCGAGCACGTCAGGCGCGTTGCTCCACCAGTCGGCGCCGGCGGTCGGCCGCGCATGGCGCTCATCGCGATTGGCCGCCACGACCAACGCGTAACGGCTATCGACCCGATTGGCGACAACGATCAGGCACATGCGACCTGGACTCGAACCGGGCGGCGGAAAAGTCGGGCGGCTTGACGGGAAACGGCACCGGACTAGCGCCCGAACAGTATGCAGCTCGGGCAGTCGCCCGGTGGCATCGAGAGCCGGTCGTAGACATAGCTGATCGCGCACTTCTCGCAGTGCATTATGCCGAGCTCCTCGCCGCTGCGAATGTTCAGCAGCAGATTCCAGCACCACTCAAACGACAGCACCGGCCGCGGTACGAGATCCAGATAGGTCTCGAAGCACTGGCAGAACCTGTGCCCGAGCTCCACGTTGTGCCGGAGCGACGGGCCGGGAGGATGCTCTTCGGACACGAGCCCGTTGGCAAGCAGCAGGTTCGTCATGAAACCGGACTCCAGGGTCCTCTGCGGCGTACGGACGAGGGGAGCGATCTGAGTTGGTGAACGCCCTCGGCGGCGCCGTACGCGCTTGTCGCCGAACTTGAAATAGGAAGTGTAGAGCTTGCGGATTCGATCGTCGCTCAGTGCGGTCCAAAAGCGAATCGTACCGGTGCGAGCTTCATGCCCAATCATTCGCAAGCCGAGCTCCAATCGTGCCTTTTCACCCCGGTAGCGGTCGTCAGTAGCTCTCATCACGGTCCTTTTTTAGGCATCCCCTTGAGTAACGCTGGCTAGCCTAGCTTAGCAAGGACTGGTAATTTAAGGCCAAATTTCACAGTCATTCGTCAAAAAAGGGATTGATTGGTGTCTAGAGAAGCGCGTGAGTTCGAGGATCTGGATCACGTACGGGAACTCAACCGGCTGTTTTTGAGTTTTCTCCACACGCGCGCCCAGGAGCGGCTCGACTGCCTCGGCCTCAATGCAACGACCGTCGCAACTCTGCGCTCGGCTTCTGCCGAGACTCTGGACCGGCTCGCCGATTTTCCCTGCGCGCTGTTTCGCCTGAAGCTCGATGCGCTTCGGCCGCGAGTGGCAGACCCGGTTCGATTTCAGCTCGACCCGGCACAACTCTCACTGCAGTCCGGGATACTCAACGGTGTCTGGCACCTGGTTCGGCGCCGCGCCTACAGTGCCCGACTACATCTGGCCATGAGCGACGCCGAAGTCCGCCTCTTGCGATCCACTCCGCTGCTCGACCTCTCGCGCCTGGCACTCGCGGTGGATCTCATCGCCTGCGCCTTTCACGAATCGGAATGGATGTGGATCGAACTCCTGACGGAGACGCGGCCTGAGTATCGGCGATGTCTTCTGCTCGTCGGCATGCAGCCGAAACTCGGGGCGGATACCCGCCTCGGCCGGGCGGGCCAACGCGCCTCCCACTGACGTGGCGCAACGCCGACGCATCCAAGTACAATAGCCGCCTGTTCCCCCCCCGCCCGGAGGACCGCGGCCGAGTCGATGGATGCGCTCGTACTCAAAGGACTGACGAAGGTCTACGGCAACAGGCTTACGGCCCTCAAGAGCATCGATCTGACAGTCGAGGAGGGCGACTTCTGTGCGCTGCTCGGGCCGAACGGCGCCGGCAAGACCACCGCGATCGGCATCGTCACTTCCCTCGTTAACAAGACGAGCGGCAAGGTGGCCGTCTTCGGCCACGATCTCGACCGGCAGCGTGAGGCCGCGAAGGCCCTGCATCGGCGTCGTGCCGCAGGAAGTCAATCTCAACATGTTCGAGAAGTGCTTCAACACGCTCGTCAACCAGGCGGGCTACTACGGCGTGACTCGGCGCGTGGCGCAGTATCGCGCCGAGAAGTACCTGCGGCGGCTGCACATTTGGGACAAGCGCAATGAAATCTCGCGCACGCTATCCGGCGGCATGAAGCGGCGCCTCATGATCGCCCGCGCGCTCGTGCACGAGCCGCGCCTGCTGATCCTCGACGAACCGACGGCCGGCGTCGACATCGAGATTCGCCGCTCCATGTGGGACCTCATGCGCGAAATCAACAGCTCGGGCGTCACGATCATACTGACGACGCATTACCTCGAAGAGGCCGAACACCTGTGCCGCAACATCGCGATCATCGACGAGGGCACGATCATCGAGAACGACTCGATGACCAACGTGATCAGGAAGTTGCAGCGCGAAGCGTTTGTGCTGAGCCTGCAGGAACGCGTGAGCGAGGCGCCAACGCTCGACGGCTACACGGTTCGCCTGCGCAACGACCGCGAGATCGAGGTCGAGGTCGCCAAGGGGCAGGGACTCAATCGCCTGTTCGAGGAACTGTCCGCCAAGTCCCTCAAGGTGTCGAGCATGCGCACGAAGACCAACCGCCTCGAGGAACTCTTCATGCGACTCGTGGAGAACAAGCAGGTGACCCCGCAATGAGTGCTTCGGGACGGTCCGCAACGCCGCAGGCATTTGCCGCCCGGGCCGCGCCCGAGCGCAGCCTGCTCGCGATCAACGTGATCGGGCTCGGGACGATCGTGTACAAGGAAGTCCGTCGCGTGCTCAGGATCTGGGTACAGACGATCATCCCGCCGGCGATTACGATGACGCTCTACTTCGTCATCTTCGGCAGCCTGATCGGGCGCCGGATCGGGGAAATGGACGGCGTGCCCTACACGACGTTCATCGCGCCCGGCCCTGATCATGATGGCCGTCATCCAGAATTCCTTCGGCAACGTCGTGTCGTCGTTCTTCTCAAGCAAGCTGCAACAGCATCTTGAGGAAATGCTCGTCGCACCGCTCTCGGTCGTCACGATCGTGATCGGCTTCGTCATCGGCGGCGTTGCCCGCGGCTTGCTCGTGGCGGCGCTCGTGACGGTCGTCGCGATGTTCTTCACCGAGCTGCGCCTGGAATATCCCCTCGTCACGTTTTCGGTCATCGTGCTCGTGGCGATGGTATTCTCTCTCGCGGGCCTGCTCAATGCCATTTTTGCGCGCAACTTCGACGACATCAGCATCTTTCCGACGTTCGTGCTGGCGCCCCTGACCTATCTCGGTGGGGTCTTCTTCTCGATCTCGCTGCTGTCGCCGTTCTGGCAGAACATTGCGCTCGCCAACCCCATCCTCTACATGGTCAACGCCTTCCGGTACGGGATGCTCGGCGCGTCCGACATTCCGCTCGGCATCGCCTTCTCGATTATCGTCGGCGCTTTTCTGGCGCTCTTCGGTCTCGCGCTGCTGCTGCTGCATCGCGGCACCGGGATCAGATCGTGATCCAGGAGCCTGCGCCGCAGGAAGTCGCGACTATTCGGGTACGAGCAGGAACTCCCGTCCGAGGCGGCTCAGGACCGCACCGTCGCGCCTGATCGCGACCACGCGAAGGTCCTCCTCCACCTCGTCGCCCTCCATGTAGCGGGCGCCATTGATGAACACGAAACGCGCGTCGGAGGCCGACGCGTACGAGTGCAGTTGCAGCTCGAGCGCGGGAACCGCGATCCCCTGCGCCCGAATTTCACCGAGGCTCGGCAGCGGGCCTTCCGGCCTCGCCTCCGGAGCGGGAGGCGCCGGGTCCTGCACCGGCGCGGCAAGCGCGCTCAGGCTGCGAACAGGCTCAGCGCCAGTGGCTGCCTGGCGCGTCGCCGCCGACGGCTCATCATTTGTTGCGGGTACCTCGATCGAAGTGTCGGTCGCACTGACGGGCGAACTGTCCGGCGCGGTGACAGAACCGGCCGGATCGGTCTCAGGCGCTGCAACGGCCGCTGCAGGAGGGGTTGCGGTCGCCGCCGCCGGGATCTGTGCACCGGGGATCTCGCCCGGCTGCCGGTTCGACCACCATGCGCCGCCGAGCACCAGCACGCACACTGCGAGCGCGGCCATGACGCCGAGAGCCCAACGCGGCAGCCGGTCCCGCGGCACGGCCATCGGCGCACGGCTGATGCCCGGCACGGCATCGCGCCGCCGATCGTCTTCGGACTTGCGCAGTGCGTCGAGTATGAAGGACAACTCAATCCACCCGGCTCAACAGCGGCGTGTCGGCAAGGCCGAGATCCGTCCGTATCGCGATTTGAGTCCGGGCGCCAACAATCCCGTCGACGCTGAGCCTCCGTGCGCTTTGAAACTCCCTGACCCACGCCTCAAGTTCGGAATCGTAGAGGTCCGACGCCGCGCCGGACAGCGGCACGTCGCGGATCGCCGCCAGGCTTTCCCTGAGCCATCTGACATCCTCGCCGCGCGTACCCGGCGCGAGATCCCGGCCGCCCGCGACCACCGGCCGCCAGAGCAGCAGATGCTCACCGTACCAGTGATGGGTCAGATCGGCGATCGCGACGCGGTGCGTGCGCCCGCCCGCACCAAGTTCCGCGTGCTCGTACCCGAGCGCGCTCATGAGTGCGTGGCGCACCGCGCCGTCGGCATCGATGAGCGCGAGCACCACGGGCCGGTCGAGGCTGCGAAGCTGGCTGATCGAGCCGTCGTCGAGCGCAAGGCAACGCAGCCCATGCCGGTCGGCCTGTTCGCAGGCGGTACCGAGCACGGGATCCGGCTCGACACCCCAAAGTATCAGCAACTCCCCCACTGCAGCATCGGGATCGAGCGGAAAAAAATCGGTCGCAAACAGCGCGTCGAGCGTCGGCAGGTCCGCCAGGTCGGGCGCGTCGTCCGGCACGCCTGGTGCAGAATCGGCCGGCAACGCTTCGCCGATTGGCGCCACCTCGTCGGCGGGTGCCATGTCGCCGGTCTGTTGCAGCGCTTCGGGCGCAGGCTGGCGCAGGCTCGTGGCCGCCAATGCCAGAATGGCGAACGCAGCAATCGCGGCCGCCCAGGGCCACCAGCGGCGTTCCGGCCGCTTGCCGAATACCTCGGATGCCGCGCGTCTCACGAGCCGCCGATCGATTCGGGTTCGATCCTCGGTGTACGCGGCGAGCAGGGCGCGGTCGGCAACGATGTTGATGAGCCGGGGGATGCCGCCGGACTGCCGATAGATTTCCCGCATCGCCCGGCGCAGGAACACGTTGGCCCGCGAGCCCGCAACCTTCATGCGGTGCCTGACATACACGACCGTGTCTTCGGCGCTCAGCGGTTCCAGGTGATACCGTCCGGTAACGCGCTGGGCAATCTGGCGCATCTCCGGGCGCGCAAGCAACTGGCGAAGTTCCGGCTGACCGATCAGCACGATCTGCAGGAGCTTGCGTTTCGCCGTCTCGAGATTCGTGAGCAGCCGGACCTGCTCGAGCAGTGCCGGGCTCAGGGTCTGCGCCTCATCGACGATGAGCACCACGCGCCGGTCCTCGGCGTGCGCGCGCAGGAGGTATTCATTGAGCCGGTCGATGAGATCCTTGACGGTGGCGCGCTTCGGCGTCTCGATCCGCAGTTCCTGGCAGATTGACCGCAGAAACTCCTTCGTCGAGAGCTGCGGGTTCAGGATCAGCGCGATCTCGACCTTTTCGGGAAGCTGCTCGAGCAGGCTGCGGATCAGCGTCGTCTTGCCGGTGCCGACCTCGCCCGTGAGCTGGATGAAGCCGCCGCTTTCGGACACGCCGTAGATCAGATGCGCGAGCGCATCCGCATGGCGCCGGCTCAGATACAGATAGCGGGGATCGGGACTTATCGAGAAGGGCTTCTCGTCAAGCCCGAAGAATGCCGTGTACACGTCTCGGGTCTCCCGGAGCTCGGACGCGTTCGATACTCTCCATGAACCGTTGTGTTCGGGCCTCGCCGTCGTCCTACGGCTGGACTTCTACAGTGACGACCTCCGACATCAGCGGCGGATCGTGCGGAATGTGCAGATAGTCGCCGAGCACCAACTGCAGTGTGTGCGTGCCGGGCTCAAGTTCGAGTTCCGCTTCGGTCTGCCCGAGGCCGAAGTGAACGTTCAGCTCGTCGGCGGGAATCGGCAGGCCCATGTCCTGCAATTGCGTGTCGACGAGCACATGGTGATGGCCGGTGTTTTCCATCTGGATTCCGGCGGGTGCGACGCCGATGCCTTTCAGGCCGAATACGACCCTGACGGGACTCGTCACCGTCTCGCCCTCGGCCGGCGACACGATGTAGACCATGGCGCCCTCGGGGGAAGGGGTGCGGGGCAGCGCAACAGCTTCCGCAGCCGGGGCCGGCTCGGCCGGGGCCGGGGCGGCGTCCGATGCGGCATCGCTCGCCGGCTCGTTGCCGCATGCAGCGAGCATTCCAACGCACAAGACCAACGCTACGCCTCTGAGCATGACTGTTCTCCTCCTCCGTCCGGCCGCCCGACGAGCCCGCGCCGCGGCATCCGCGGGCCGCAGTTGCGGCGATCAGCAGCTCCGGCCCGTGGCTTGAGTCACTGTAGCATATCGCCGCTGCCGCGGGCCGCGTTACGATTCCGTGGTCCGGTCATCGGCGGAGACCACCGTGAGGCCAGTGTCCGCGAGCTTCTCGACGATACTGTCGTACTCCGACTTCGTGAAGCTGTAGCGGGTACCGGAACCGGCGCGGTAGCCGGCGGCGCGCACATGCCGCCGGATGTTTTTGGGGCTCCGATTGAAGTGAGCCGCGATGTCCTTGATTGTGTAATCGGACTTGCGGCGCGGTTTCGAGGGCGTGGGTTCCAGTGCCTGCGACGGCCGATCCGCAGGCTCGGGTGCCTGAGGCGACGCGGACATCGATGCAGCCGCGGGCACCACGGCCGCCGGTATGCGGCCGAGCTCGGACGCGTCGAAATCGTCCACGCCGGTCAGCTCCATGACCTTGTCATCGAAGGCCCGGACGGCGGCAGCCTCGTCGGCCGTGAGCACTCCCTTGCGCTCGGCTTCGTCGATCTGCCCCGGCACGTCCTCGCTGACGATCTCGCCGGCGCGCCGGGCGTCGAGCATCCGGCGTTCCAGCGACTTGACGCTTTCGGCCATTTCGAGCGCTTCCTGCAGCAGCCCGAGCGGGTTCGCCGGCTCAACCGCGGTATAGGCGCAGTCGGCCAGCCGCTCGCGTGTTTGCGTGGGATTGATCATGAGTTCGACGATCTGCTGGCCGAGTTCGTCGGAGGGTGACGAGAACGTCCTGCCGCGCGGGAAGATCAGAAACCTGAGCACGGCCGCGACCCAGCGGTTCGGGAAGTTCCTGAGCAAGCCGTGCAGTTGCTCCTGGGCGCGGTAAAGCTGCGTGCGGCACGCCCACTCGACCAGCGGCAGGTCGGCGGACGGCTCGCCCTGGTCCTGGTAGTGCTTGAGCACCATCGAGGCCATGTAGATGTGGCTCAGGACATCGCCGAGCCGCGCCGACAGCAACTCCCTGCGCTTGAGCGCGCCGCCGAGCGTGAGCATGGCCGCATCCGCGGCGAGGGCGAACGAAGCACTGTAGCGGTTGATGTGCTGAAAGTACCGCCGCGTCGCGCCGGCCGCGGGGACTCCCGAGAAGCGGCTGTGCGTCGCGGCCAGCACGAACGAGCGCGCGGCGTTCGACAGGACGTGACCGGCGTGGCCAAAGATGGCCCGGTCAAACTCGGCAAGGCCGCGCTCCGGATCGCTGTCGCGGGCGGCATCCATTTCGGCGCGCACGTACGGATGGCAGCGGATCGCGCCCTGCCCGAAGATGATGAGGTTGCGCGTCAGGATGTTGGCGCCCTCGACCGTGATCGAGATCGGCACCGACTGGTAGTTTCGCGCCAGGTAGTTGCCCGGACCGAGCATGATGGCCTTGCCGCCGTGGATGTCCATCGCGTCGTTGCCCACGTCGCGGGCCATTTCCGTGTTGTGATACTTGAGGATGGCCGACGGCACGGACGGTCGCTCACCGGCATTGAGCGCCGTGCAGGTCACCCGCGACGCAGCCGACATCGTGTAGGCGTAGCCGGCCATTCTCGCAAGCGCCTCGCCGACTCCGTGAAACTTGCCGATCGGGAGGCCGAACTGGCGGCGAATGCGAGCGTAGGCGCCGGTCGCGTAGACCGCGGCGAGCACGCCGCCGCGCGCGTTGCTCGGCAAGACGACACTGCGACCGACGGACAACTGCTGCACCAGCATGCGCCAGCCCTGCCCTGCCATCGTCACCCCACCGATGATGTAGTCGACGGGAATGAACACGTTCTTGCCGGAGGTCGGGCCATTCTGAAACGGGATGTTGATCGGGAAGTGCCGGCGGCCGATCTCGATTCCGGGCAGCGTCGTCGGTACGAGTGCGGCAGTGATGCCGTAATCTTCCCTGTCGCCGATGAGCCCGTCCGGGTCGTAGAGCTTGAACGCAAGCCCGAGCACGGTCGCGACCGGTGCAAGCGTGATGTAGCGCTTCTCCCAGTTGAGCCTGATGCCGATGGTTTCGCGGCCTTCGAACGTGCCCTTGCAGACGACGCCGGTATCGGTAATCGCGGTCGCGTCGGAACCGACTCGCGGCGAGGTCAGTGCAAAGCACGGGATCTCCTCGCCGCTGGCGAGCCCGGGCAGCCAGCGTTGCTTTTGCTCGTCGGTGCCGTAGTGCAGAAGCAACTCCGCCGGTCCCAGCGAATTCGGCACACCGATTGTCGACGCCGCAGTCGAGTTGCGCGAGGCGATCTTGGTCAGCACCGTCGAGACTCCCAGCGGAGAGAAGCCCATGCCGCCGTAGTCCCTGGGAATGTTCATCGAGAAGAAGCCGTCGCGCCTGATGTACTCCCAAACCTCGTCGGGCAGGTCGCACAGTTCATGCGTGATCTGCCAGTCGTCGAGTATCCGGCAAAGGTGCTCGGCGGGCCCATCGAGAAACGCCTGCTCCTCGTCGGTCAGCTTCGGCGGCGGCAGCGTCAGGAGCGCGTTCCAGTCGGGCATCCCGCCGAAGAGCTCCCCGTCCCACCACACATTGCCCGCCTCCAGCGCATCCTGTTCCGTCTTCGACATGTGCGGGAGCATGTCACGGACGATCTCGAGCAACCTCGCGCTCACGTGCTCGCGGCGCAGCTCCACCAGGTTCAGTGCCGCAAAAGCCGCGAACAGCAGCCAGAGAAACAACGGCCAGACAATGCCCTCGGCTGCGACGATCGTGTAGGCGAGCAGCACGACGCCGAGCGCGATTGTCGAAACCTTGAGATCGACCCTGCGGTAGGCCAGCGCGATGGGCGCAGCCGTCAGAACGACAAACCAGAAAATGGAACTCAGCGTGATTCTCCGGCGGTTGGATGCACGGGCCAGCCCGCTAATCTCACCAAGGGCCGCGATGATCGCGCAGGCCCGATCATAGGTATCTGGGGCGTACGGTCTCGCAAACTCCTGAAATTCATCCCTTATGCTCCATGGCAAGGCGCGGCCTGGGGAGACTTGCGGGCTACAGCAGCGCCGCCACCCCGCGACGTTCCTCACGAAGCTCGGCGTCGGTCGTGTCGAGTCGGGCGCGGCAGAACTCGTCGATCGCGAGATCCTGCACGATTTCGTAATCGCCGCCCCGGCACCTGACCGGATAGGAAAAATAGACCCCTTCGGCGATCCCGTAGCTGCCGTCGGACGCCACTGCCATGCTGACCCAGCCGTCAGTGCCTTCGGTCCAGTCCCGAACATGATCGATTGCCGCTGACGCGGCGGAGGCGGCCGACGACGCACCGCGTGCCTTGATGATCGTCGCGCCGCGCTGCTGGACGCTCGGCACGAACTCGTCCTCGTACCATTGCCGCGGCACAAGCGCCAACGCCGCTTGGCCATCGATGGTTGCATGCGCGAGATCCGGGACCTGCGTCGCCGAGTGATTGCCCCAGATGATCACGCCATCGACGCCGGCAACGTGCGCGCCAACCTTCTGCGCGAGCTGCGCCCTGGCGCGGTTGTGGTCAAGACGCGTCATGGCCGTGAAGTGCCTCGGATCGAGGCCCCTCGCGTTGGCGCTGGCGATCAGCGCGTTGGTATTGGCGGGATTGCCGACGACGAGAACCCTGACGTTGCGGTCGGCGCTTGCGTCAAGTGCCTTGCCCTGGGCCGAAAAGATCTCGGCATTGGCGAGCAGCAGGTCGCCGCGCTCCATGCCGGGGCCGCGCGGCCGCGCACCGACGAGCAGCGCGTGGCTGGCATCCTGAAACGCCGTTTCCGCGTCGTCGGTCGCAACGACACCGTGCAGCGTTTTGAACGCGCAGTCCTCAAGTTCCATCGCCACGCCGTTCAACGCGCCGAGAGCCGGTGGAATCTCAAGAAGCTGCAGGATCACGGGCTGATCAGGGCCCAACATCTGGCCGGAAGCGATGCGAAATGCCAGTTGGTAGCCGATCTGGCCGGCAGCCCCGGTGATGGCCACCCTGACCGGCGGTTTGCTGTCCTTGCTCATGCTCGCGGTCCGCTGAGGTGTCGCTGGAGTATCTGTGGCCGCGAGATTCTATCACGCGCGCTGTGGTGCACCTGAGCACGCGAAACTTGCCTCTTCGGCCGCAAGCGCCCCGCCGGAAAACGCAGGACAAGCCCTACGGCAAGGCGTATTTCTTGAGCAGGCCGCGAAGTTGATGGTAGGTCAGGCCCAGCATCTCGGCCGCCCGCGTCTGACGGAAGCGGGCGCGCTCGAGGGCGCGCTCGAGGATGCGCCGCTCGAAGCTTTCGACGGCCGCGCGAAAATCGGCGGGAATCGTCTCGGCCTCGCAATCTTCGGCCCCGGCTTCGGGTGCGGCCGGGGTTTCGCTGCCCACGCCGGCCGCCTCCGGCGCCGGTCCCGCGTCGCTGTTCGCCTGCTCCGTACGCGCCGCCGCGAACGGCACGACGAACGGATCGAAGAAGATGTCGACGATCGGCTCGGCCGGATCTTCGGCGCGGTAGATGCTCCGCTCGACGGCATTTTTCAGTTCACGCACGTTTCCGGGCCAGTTGTGCCGCAGCAGCGCCACCTCGGCCTGCGGCGCGAACCCCGCGAACAACGGCCGCCCGAGCTCGCTCGTGATGTTGACGGCGAAGTGATTGGCCAGCTTCGAAACGTCCTCGGGGCGTTCCCGAATCGGCGGAACGTGGATGACATCGAAGGCGAGGCGGTCGAGCAGGTCGGCCCTGAACCGTCCTGCCGCGACCAACGCAGGCAGGTCCTGGTTCGTGGCGCCGACAACGCGCACGTCGGTCGTCAGCGTCTGCGAGCCGCCGACGCGCTGAAACTCACCGTACTCGATGACCCTGAGGATGTTCTCCTGCATGCGTAGCGGGATCGTTCCAAGCTCGTCCAGTACGAGCGTGCCGCCGTTGGCCTGCTCGAAGCGCCCCGTGTGCGTACGCATGGCGCCGGTGAACGCGCCGGCCTCGTGGCCAAAGAGCTCCGACTCGAGCAGGCTCTCGGTCAGCGCGGCACAGTTGACCTTGACGAGCGGCCGATCCCAGCGCCCGGAAAGGTAATGCAGCCGCGAAGTGATGAGTTCCTTGCCGGTACCGCGCTCACCGATGACGAGCACGGGCCTCGCGAGCGTCGCCGCCTTCGAGACGTGTTCGAGCATCGCGAGAAAGGCCGGTGCTTCGCCGACCAATTCGCCTGGTTCGGGTAATCTGCCTGTCACTCTTGGTGAATCCCACCAAATTTACACTATTTTAGTTGGTTATCAGCATAGACAGTCAATCGGCCAATCTCGCCACGACATGGGGCATGACTACAATCCCATTCTCGATCAATAGCTTACGACGGTTCTGCGGATTTGGCACGGAACGTGCTTGAAGGAACTGTGCATGAACTGCCCGGCTCAGCGGCGCACCTGGCGCCGGAGCACGCCTGCTGACAGGACGGCGGCGACACGGGCAGCGCGGCAGGCCAGGTCAGCCCTCTTGGGCGAGGCGGTCTTCGGTTCAATCTGACAGGTAACAGGCCATGGGAATTTTTTCGCGTTTCAGCGATATCGTTAATTCGAACATCAACACCATTCTCGACAAGGCGGAGGATCCGGAAAAGATCGTCCGCCTCATGATCCAGGAGATGGAAGACACGCTCGTCGAGGTGCGCTCGGCTGCGGCCCGCGCGATCGCCGACAGGAAGGAGATCTCGCGCAAGCTCGAAGCGCTCGAGCGCGAGGCGCAGGACTGGCAGGACAAGGCGGAGCTTGCGCTGGACAAGGATCGCGAAGACCTTGCCAGGGCGGCGCTGGCGGAGAAGGCCATCGTCACGAGGACCGCCGAAGGCGTTCGCGCACAGCGCGACGCCGTCGATGAGGGCCTCGAACGGCTGAGCGCCGACATCGCCTCGCTCGAAGCGAAGCTTGCCGATGCCAAGTCCAGGCAACAGGCGATCCTCGTGCGGCACGAGGCGGCGAGCAAGCGCCTCGAGGTCCGCAAGCGCCTGCATGACTACCGGGTCGATGACGCGCTCGTTCGCTTCGAACGATTCGAGCGGCGCATCGATGGGCTCGAAGGACACGTCGAATCGTACGACCTTGGCAAGAAGGACCTTGCTCAGGAGTTTGCGGAACTTGAGTCCGCCGAAGCGGTTCAGGAGGAACTGCGCGAGCTCAAGTCAAGGCGCGCGGCGAAGCAGCCCGACGCCGAGTAGCGCGAGACCATCGTTATGTCCGGACAAGCCTTCGTCATCACCATCATCGCGATGGGGCTGATCTTCGCGCTCATCATGGGCGTGCTCGACCATCTCACGAAGTGGAAATCGAACAGGAGCCTCTCCGAGGGCGAGCAGCAGCAGCTCGAGGAGCTCTGGCAGAGCAGCGAGCGGCTCGAAAGCCGGCTCAGCGCACTCGAGACGATTCTCGATGGCGACGACCGCCCCCGGAGCAAATCACCGTGAACGAATCGCTTCACCCCGCGACCCGCTCCTGCGGCTTCCTGCGATCGGGCGCACAAGCGCGCAAGACCGTCCCGGGCAGGAACGCTTGACCATGGCCCTCAACAAACTCTATCGCGACGGGGAGCGCGGCATGATCGCAGGCGTCTGCGCCGGGATCGCCGACTTCTTCGAACTCGACGTCAGGATGCTGCGGATCGCCGTCGCGATCGGCGCGTTTTTCTTTCCCTCGCTGATCGTCGCCTACATCGTCCTCGCGCTACTGCTGAAGAAAAGGTCCGCGCCCGACGGGAACGGCGCTGCGGGCAAGCGCAAACGGCGAAAGAAGAAGCACGCGCAACGCGAAGACGACGCTGCGACCGACTTCGCTAGCGCGAACCGCGCCGCTTCCGAAGTGACGCTGAGCCGCGTACGGCGGCGATTTGGCGACCTCGACGCGCGCCTGCAGCGGCTGGAGAAATACGTGACCTCGGAGCGATACAGGCTCGACCGCGAATTCGAGGACCTCAGGGACGGACCAGGGTAGACGCATCGCCGAACGCCTGGCGACCCGCATCGATTCGCGCGCCGACAAGCACGACGAGGCATTGCGGCTCATCGGGCGCCAAGTAGGCGGCGGCGCAGACAAGCACCTGCGCAGCGACGGTTGAGGACCCCGTAGCTCTTCCCCGCAACGGCGAGAGCTACTCCTCTTCGGCTTCTCCGTCCTCCGGCTCAGGGTTGGCTTCCCTGTACGCTCGAACCTGCTCGTTGAACGCCTCGGCGATCACCTCCATCTCCTCGACGCCCTGGTTGTGCCGCAGGACCATCAACGACTGGTACAGTGCCGGCGAATCCTCCCCACCTGAAGCCGCAAGCTCGGCGTCGACGCAGCCTATATACTCCTCCATCGCCGCCATGTAAGTCTGCACTTCCGACTGGACCGCCACGAGCTCTTCCATGGTCGCGGTCTCGCCGTCGGGAACCAGCACGAGCGGCGGGTTGTCGCAGGCCAGCGCGGGCATCGCCAGCAAGCTTGCCGCGGCAACAGACCAACCAGTAAGCAATTTCATGTTCTTTCCCCTGGACATGTCGCTAAAATCGTCCCGCAATATACTCGACGCGCCGCATCCACGCCAAAACTTCCTCGCGACAGCAACGAACGGTGCTCCCGATCCCATACGCTTTTTTCCCGAAATGCCCATGATTCCCGCCGCCGCCGCGGACAACATCGACACCGGCAGCTTCAGACCGCCGCCCGGCCTTGAGAATCGGCACGTCCAGACGATGCTCTCCAGCATGCCGCTCTATGCTCTGGTCACGCGCAGGCGCAGCGAAGCGCTGCTCGCCGCGTCGCGCGAGGAACTCATCGACTGCGGCGACGGCATCCGCCTCATGGGCGTCATGAGCGCACAGGTCTCTGCCGCGCGCGGGCTCGTCATTCTGCTGCACGGCTGGGAGGGCTGCGCCGACTCAAGCTACATGCTCGGCGCGGCGGCGACGCTGTACGAGCGCGGCTACCACGTCTTCCGTCTGAACTTCAGGGATCACGGCCCAACGCACGCCCTCAACGAGGAACTGTTCCATTCCTGCCGGATCGACGAAGTCGTCAACGCCGTCAAGGCCATACAGGCACGTCACCGCACCGCGCCTACCGTGCTCGTCGGCTTCTCGCTCGGCGGCAACTTCGCGCTGAGGGTGGCCGTGCGCGCGGGCGCCGCGGGCATCGACCTCGGTCGCGTCGTCGCCGTTTGCCCGGTGCTCAGACCCAAACACACCATGCATGCGCTTGAAACCGGACTCTGGGCCTATCGGCGCTATTTCCTGAAGCGCTGGCGGCGCTCGCTGGCCGCGAAGGCCCGCAGTTTCCCGGGGCGCTATGACTTCGGCGACCTGCGCAGGCTTCGCACCCTCTCGGCCACGACCGAATTCCTCGTCACGCGTTATTCGGGCTTTCCGGACCTCGATACCTACCTCGAGGGCTACGCGATTACCGGCAGCGCCCTGGAAGGGCTCGAAGTGCCCTCCCGCATCATCGCCGCAGGGGACGATCCGATCATTCCCGCCCGGGATCTCGCCGACCTCGCCCCGAGCAGCGCGCTTACGGTGAACCTCTTCCGGCGCGGCGGTCACTGCGGATTCGTCGCCGGCTACAGCCTTCGCAACTGGCTCGACGACACGATCGCCGGCCTGCTCGAAGCGCCGGCTGCGCAGCTTCGGCCCGCGCCCCCTGCGCGGCGGATGTCCGGCCTATAATGCACGCGGCGCGGGCGGCCCAACGACGCTCCGGCCGGGGTACAAGGGAACGCCAATCGTGTTGCAATCCAGTCTCAACTGGCTAAGCCGGAACGGTAATGCCGGTCTCGTCCGGCAAGGGTTGCGCGGCGTCGAGAAGGAAACTCTCAGGGTCACGCCCGACGGCGAACTCGCACAGAGTCCGCATCCCGCTGAACTCGGCTCGGCGCTGACTCATCCCTATCTGACGACCGACTACTCCGAAGCGCTGCTCGAATTCGTGACGCCGCCGTACGGGTCAAACGCCGCGATGCTGAGCTTCCTGAGCGATCTTCACGGCGCGGTCCACTGCGCTCTCGAAAACGAACTCCTGTGGCCGGCGAGCATGCCGTGCATCGTCGATGCCGACAGGATGCCCATCGCCCACTACGGGCCGTCCAACGAGGGCATGCTTCGAACGGTATACAGACGCGGGCTCGGTCATCGCTATGGCCGTGCGATGCAGGCGATCGCGGGCGCGCACTTCAATTACTCTCCTCCCGCGGATTTCTGGCCCGCTTACCGCGACTGGCGCGAAAGCAGCGAACCGCTGCAGCAGTTCAGGTCGACGGAATTCATGGGGCTCGTGCGCAATTACCGCCGCTGCGCCTGGCTCGTCATCTATCTCTTCGGCGAGTCGCCGGCGTTCTGCAAGTCGTTTCGGCCCGAGGGTCATGCGCTGCTGTCGGAGCTTGACGCCGGAACGTGGTTTGCGCCGCATGCGACGTCGCTGCGCATGAGCGACATGGGCTACCGCAACAAGTACCAGGCACGGCTGCAGGTCTCGGCGAACTCGCTCGGCGAATACGTTGGCGGCCTGCGCTCGGCGCTGGCCTCCGTCGACCCTCACTACGAGCGAATCGGCGTGACCGTCGACGGCGAATATCGTCAGCTCAACGCGAACGTCCTGCAGCTTGAGAACGAGTACTACAGTTCCGTGCGCCCGAAGCCCGCCGCAGGCAGCGGGCGCGCCGCGGCAGCGCTTGAGCGGTGCGGTGTCGAGTACGTCGAGATTCGTTCTCTGGACCTGAACATCGGCGAACCGCTGGGCATGAGCGAATCGCAGATGCGTTTCCTCGAAGCGCTTTTGTTGTACTGCCTGCTGGCGGACAGCCCGCCGATCGAGCGGTCCGAGCAACGCGAGATTGACGCGACGGAGCTTGCGATCGCACGCGAGGGACGCACTCCCGGGCTAAGGACGACGCGACTCGGCCGCGAGACGCCTGTCATGGATTGGGCGCTCGAGCTGGTAGAGGGGATCGCTCCGGTTGCGGCGCTTCTCGACGACGGCGACCGCAGGTATTCGGCCGCCGTGCAGTCCTGCCGTGACGCGGTTCGCGATCCGGATCTCACGCCGTCGGCCCGGCTCCTCGCGGATCTGCGGGCGACGGGCGGCAGTTTTTTCCAGTACGCGCTCCAACGCGCGAAACGTCAGCGAGAACACTTCCTCGCACTGCGTCTCGACAGCGGCACGGCACAGCACCTGGCCGACACGGCCTCTCGGTCCGCGACCGAAGCGCGCGCTCTTGAAAACGAGAGCAGCGAGCCCTTCGACGAGTTCCGGCGGCGCTACTTCGAGCAGGTCTGAGCCGCCTGCATCCACTGCTAGGTCGCCCCGATCCGGCGGGTCAGATCCACGGCGGAATCGGCGATCTCGCCCGCCGACAGCTTCGTGCGCGATGCGAGCAGCTTCTTGCCGTTCATGAAGTCCTGCGGGCTGTTGACGGCATCGATCGCGATCGGCCGGCCGTCGCGCAGGTAATAGGCCGCGAAGCGCCGCTCATCGATGTTGCCGCGAATCGCGACCTCGTCGTAGTCGACCGCAAGGCCTGCGATCTGCAGCTTCACGTCGTATTGATCCGACCAGAACCAGGGGATGTCTTCGAACGCCCGCGGCGTTCCTGCGAGACTCGACGCTGCGGCCTTGGCCTGCTCGATCGCATTGTTCACGGATTCGAGCCGCACGTTGCGGCCGACGAACGGGTGCGGATGGTTCGTGCAGTCGCCTGCCGCGACGATGCCAGGTTCGCCCGTGCGTCCACAACTGTCCACACGTATGCCGTTGCCGCACTCGAGCCCCGCGGACCGGGCGAGTTCCACGTTCGGCAGTACGCCGATCCCGACCATCACCAGGTCGCAGGGAAACCGCTCGCCGGCGGCCGTTTCGACCGCCTCGACGCGGTCCCGGCCGACAAAGGCCGACACCTGGGCGCCACAGACGATGCGCACACCGGCTTGCGTGTGCCGGGAATGAAAGAAGCCCGCGACCTCTTCGCAGACGACGCGACCGAGCACGCGTTCGAACGCTTCAAGTACGGTGACATCGAGCCCGCGGCCGACCGCAACGGCCGCCGTCTCAAGACCGATGTAGCCCGCGCCGACAATGACGACCTTCGCGTCCGGCTGGAATCGGTCGGCAACCGCATCGATATCGCCGATCGTGCGCACATAATGCACGCCCTCAAGGTCGTCCCCGGGCAAGCCGGTCCGGCGCACGCGGCTTCCGGTCGCGAGCACGAGGCGGTCCCAGGGCAGCACGCGCCCGTCGTTCAGCCGAACGCGCCGCGGCCCGAGCTCGAGCTCCTCCACTCGCGTGCCGAGCAGCAACTCGACACCGCGGCTCTCATAGAAGCTCTCGGGCCTCAGGAACAGCCGCTCGCGAGGCAGCTCGCCCGCGAGGTACTTCTTCGACAGCGGCGGGCGCTGATAGGGCGGATGCGGTTCCTCGCCCACCAGCGAAATGCTGCCGTCGAAACCACTCTGCCGGACCGAGTGCACGGCCTGGACCGCGGCCTGCCCGCCGCCGACGATAACGAGATGTTCGGTCATGAGATGTGTTGCTGTGGAGCCCTGGCGAATGATACTCAACTCAGCCGGGCTTCCCTCAACGCCGGCCCGCTGCTACGGCTCGGCGGCAGCCCACGGAACCGGGCTGCGACCGTCAGGGCGCCTCCGGTAACGACCGGACAGCCCGCCCCTGTCACGCTTCGATCGGTATTGGCTATCGGGATTCCGTCCCGCGGACCAGGCGGACCCGGGTTACCACGAAGAGCGCCAGGGCGATCACGACGATCGAGGGACCGGACGGCGTGTCGAAGTTCGCCGACGCGAGCAGCCCGCCCGCGACTGCCACGACTCCCACGGCAGCCGCACCAACCGCCATGCGTTCGGGGCTCGTGGCGAAGCGGCGTGCGGTCGCGGCCGGGATTACCAGCAACGCCACGATCAGCAGCACGCCGACAACCTTGATCGCCGCCGCGATCACGGCGGCCAGGAATATCCCGAAAATCAGCCGCGCGCGTTCCGGATTCATGCCGGCGACCCTCGCGAGATCCGGACTTACGGTCGCCGCCAGCAGTGCTCGCCAGATCAGGCACAGCACACCCAGCGCGAGTGCGCCGCCGATCCAGATAACGGCAAGGTCCGCGCGCGACACCGCGAGAATGTCCCCGAAGAGCAACGCTTGAAGGTCCACCCGCATGTCAGGAAAGAAGGACAGGATCACGAGCCCGAGTGCCAGGCCGCCGTGCGCGAGCAGTCCGAGCAGCGTGTCGGTGGGCAAGGTATCGCGCCGTTCGAGATAGAACATCGCCAGAACGATCACGCAGGCGGTGGCGAAGATTCCCACAGTCAGGTTGAAGTCGATGATGATGGCGAGCGCCACGCCAAGCAGTGCGGAGTGGGCGATGGTTTCACCGAAATAGGCGAGCCGCCGCCAGACGATAAAGCACCCGGCGGGTCCCGTCACAAGTGCCAGACCAATGCCGGCCAGCAGGGCGCGGAAAAGGAAGTCGTCCAACATGGCTTAGTGGGCTGAGCCGCCGTGGCTGTGTTGCTGGTCGGCGCCTCCGGCAAGGTAGCCCGGATCGTGTTCGTGAGGCACCAGCACAACAAAATCGTCGGCCCTGGCCACGGCTTCCTTGATATCGTGAGAGATCATCAGTACACCGCAACCGAGATCGGCGCGGATTTCGTCGATGAGTTCATCGAGCAACTCTGCTCCGGCCAGGTCCACTCCCTGCCCGGGTTCGTCGAGCACCAGCAGATCGGGGCGGTGAATCAGCGCCCGGGCGAGCAGCAGCCGTTGGAATTCGCCTCCGGACAACGTTGTGACGAGCGGATTCCCGAGACGTTCCAGTCCAACGGCTGCGAGCGCCGCGGCGACATCATTTTCCGGGTATCTCCCGGTTAGCGTCATGAGCCGCCGCAACGTCAGCGGCAGCGTGTGACCGAGGGTAAGCCGCTGCGGGACGTAGCCGATCTTGAGCGACGGCGCGTGCCGGACCGTGCCCTCGGTGAGTTCGATGAGTCCGAGTACCGCCTTGACACAGGTCGATTTGCCCGCGCCGTTGGCCCCGACTACGCACACCAGATCGCCGCGTTTCACGGTCAGATCGACATGCCGGACAATCCAGCGTTCACCACGCCTGATGCCGATGTCGCTGGCAGTTAGAAGTGGATCGGACAACCCGGCAGACTCCCACAAAAAAAACCAGTCTATGCGGCGCAACGTCCGGCGGCAATGAGTCTCCGGGGCACAATGGGCGGCAGTCATCCGGTTACAATGTCGGCAAATTGCCGGGCGCCAGATGCATGCCCTCGCGTTCGGGCGAACCATGGCAGGGAGATTCTCGATGAATACGACCAGGCACCGTCTTGCCGGTCCGCTTGCAGGCGTCGCTGCCGGCCGCCGCGGACCGGGAGCGCGCGGGAACAGGCGTTGCCTCCTGGCGCTGCTTTGCCTGACCGCGTTCGGCGTAACCTCGACAGCCGGCGCGCAGCTTCAGGTCGTCGCCACGATCAAGCCGGTGCATTCGCTCGTTGCCGGGGTCATGGTCGGCACCGGCGAACCCGAACTCGTCATCCGGGGTGCGACCTCGCCGCATACCTTCAGCCTGCGCCCTTCCGATGCGCGCAATATCCAGAACGCCGAGGTCATTTTCATGATCGGGGATGCGCTGGAGACGTCACTCGCCGGTTCGATCGACACATTGAGCCGCGACGCCAGCGTGGTCCGGCTGGCTGACACCGAGGGCCTGATACGGTTGCCGCTGCGAGAAGGCGCGACCTTCGAGACGCACGATCACGAGAGCGAGCACGAACACGGGGCGCACGAAGAAGACGCCTTCGACATGCACGTCTGGCTGGATCCGCTCAATGCCCGAACCATGGTAAGCGCGATAGCGGAGACGTTGTCGGCGGCGGATGCCGACAATGCCGCCACGTACGCGGCAAACGCCGAGACCATGATTGACCGGCTGGACACACTGGTCGATCGGATCAACTCCGAAGTCGGCGGGCTGCGGGACCGGCCGTTCATCGTCTTTCACGATGCCTACCACTACTTCGAGGACCGCTTCGGCCTGATCGCGGCCGGCGCCGCTTCGGTCTCGCCGGACCGCCCGCCCGGGGCGCGGCGGATCAACGAGCTGCGCACGAAGGTGAGCGAACTCGGCGTCGTTTGCGTGCTGGCCGAGCCCCAGTTCGACCCCCGGATCGCAAGTGTCATCATCGAAGGCACGTCGGCGCAGCTCGGCACCGTCGACCCGCTCGGCGCATCGCTCGACAGCGACCCGGACCTCTATTTCACGCTCCTGCACGAAATGGCCGCGTCGTTCACCGCCTGCCTGGCACCAGACCGGATCTGAGACAGCGGGAACACGCGGCACCGATCACCACCCACAAGGCGATTTCACTCTCATGACCAAGGCAATACGCATCGACGAGTTCGGCGGACCGGAAGTACTTCGATACCGCGAGGTGGAGGTCGGCGCTCCGGGTCGCGGACAGATCCGCGTCGCTCACAAGGCGATCGGCCTGAACATGATCGACATCTACTTTCGCAACGGGCTTTATCCCATCGGTCTGCCAAGCGGGCTCGGCAGCGAAGCCGCCGGCGTCGTTGTGGCCATCGGCGAAGGCGTGGATGGCTTCGAGGTCGGCCAACGGGTTGCGTATGCGTCGCCGGCGCCCCTCGACGGCTACTCGGAGGAAAGACTCATTGACTCAGGCCTGGTGATCGGGCTGCCGTACGGGGTCAGCAATGAAACCGCGGCGGCGATGATGCTCAAGGGCTTGACGAGCTGGTATCTCCTCACGCGCAGCTATCGCGTCGAAGCCGGCGACTGGATCGTGCTCTATGCCGCGGCCGGGGGCGTCGGCCTTATCGCGGCGCAGTGGGCGAGCCGGCTCGGCGCCAGGGTGATCGGCATCGTCAGTACCGAAGAGAAACGCGCCATTGCACTCGAGCACGGCTGCGAGCATGTGCTGCTTGCGGGCGACGATGTGGTCGGCCGGGTACGGGAGCTGACCGAAGGCAAGGGCGTTGCCGCCGTGTACGACTCGGTCGGTCGCGAAACGTTCTACCAGTCGCTCGACTGCCTGCGCCGCCATGGCGTCATGGTGAGCTTCGGCAACGCGTCGGGCGCCGTGGAGCCGTTCGCTCCCCTGGAGCTGACCAAGCGCGGCTCGCTCTATGTGACCCGCCCGACACTGTGGGACTTCGTCGGGGAACGCACGGACCTGGAGCGAGGCGCGGCAGCGCTCTTCGATGCGGTGCGCTCGGGCGGCATCCACATCGACGTGCGGCAGCGGTACCCGCTCGCCGATGCCGCGACCGCGCAGATCGACCTCCAGCGGCGCGCCACCGTCGGGTCGACGGTGCTTGTGCCCTGATCCGCAACCGCCGAGAGACGTTTCGTTGCGTTTCCGGCGGTTTTGGGGCTCCCCGGGCGCGCGGCCCGGCTGTACCTTGATGCGAAACGATCGCATTCAAGGAGAACAAGGTGCCGAAACAACGCCACGAGGCGAACTATCCGGATTCGATGGCCGAGGTCTTCGGCGCGTTGATTACGGAACTTGCCCGCCACCGCTGGGCCGAGGGCGCACGGCTCGTCGCCGGGCCGCGCATGCCGAGAGTCGGCAGCCGCTACGTCAACGAGCGTGGCACGGTGCTCAGGCGCGGCAGGATCCTGGAGTGCCGCAAGCCGGTCGCGCTCACACTGTACGAGACATTGTTCGATACACCGTGCAGGGTCAGGCTTCGCCTGCGTTGGCGGGTCGAACCGCGCGACTCGGGGTCGCTGCTGCGCCTGGACCTGCGCTATGAACTCAACGCCGCGGCATCACTGCGAAGACGGCACTGGCACGGTCGGCTCGACGCGCACTGCGGGCGGATGTTGGGCTTCGTGAGCACGCGGCTCGGCGGCGGTTCGGCCACGCGGCAAGCGCACGAGACAGCCGCGAGAGATATGGATTCTGGAGCTGCCGAGCGCCGCGGGCAAAAGCACGGGCAGGGCCATCGCGAGCACGAACGAGCCAGAGTGGCTCAGTCAGGAGAACTTCTGGCCTTCAGCCAGGACGTCAATCGGTAGAGCCCCGCCGTCAGCAAGACCACAAGCCAGGCGGGTACCGCACCAAGCAAAGTATTGAGAAAGCTCGGCAGGGGGACGCTGAGGTAGAAAGCGACAACCGAAATCGGACCACAGACCGCAGCCACTGCGACAGCCACCGGGTGGGACCGGCGCGCGATCAGAAGTACGGCAAGAGTGAGGGGCATTCCGAGAACCCACATCAGCGGAAAAGACATGAGCATGCCCGTGAAAAGCTGCAACGGCTGATCATCGTAGATGCCAAAAGAAAAATCGCCGAGCGCGAACACGACCTCGAGGCTCACCGGCAACCACAGGGACCAGACGAATGTTCTCCCGATCAAGTCATACACGGTCAGTTCCTGCCCACGAATGCATTGTCCGGGAGTATAGGATTCGGGGCGGTTGCGAGCGACCGCCGCGCGCACGGTGACGAGCCCGGGCCTGGTCCCAGGCGGCTCGCTCGGCGTCGCATCGATAAACGCGACTCGAATCCGTTCTGTTGCCCAATCCGCGCAATGTGCAGTTAAATTACCGGACCATGTCCGCTCCGTTTCGCATTGCCCAACGCCTTGTCCTGGCCGTGCTCGTCGGCTGTACGGCTTCGTCCGCCCTCGGCCAGGTGCAGACCGGCGACCGTTGGTGGGCACCGGCTTCCGGGCTGCCCTTGCCGGCGACGGCGCGCTATCCGAACGCCTACGGGGAGCTCGGTATCCTGAACACGGCCGGGGAGTATCCGACCGCGGGCCATGCGTTCTTCGAGCCGCTCGGCAGCAACGGCCGTGCCTGCGTCACCTGCCACCAGCCCGCCAGCGCCATGTCGCTCTCGACCGAGCTGATCCAGCAACGCTGGCGCGAAACCAACGGCAAAGACCCATTGTTTGCGGCGATCGACGGCCGCAACTGCCCACACCTGCCCGCCAACGACCCGCAAGCGCATTCGCTGCTGCTCGAGCGCGGCCTGATTCGCATATTCCTGCCGTGGCCGCCGCGCGATCAAAGCGGCAACGTCATCGAACCCGAATTCACGATCGAGGTCGTCCGCGATCCGACCGGCTGCAACACGCACCCCGAATACGGGCTTGACAGCGACGAGCCGACGATTTCCGTATATCGGCGGCCCCGCATGGCGGCGAACCTCAAGTATGTAACGGCAGCCGATTTCGGCGTGACGCCGTTCAGCATCAAGGACGCGAGGCCTGCCAGCCGCGATCCGGAGACCGGGCGGCTCGTCAACATGAACATGCTGGCCGATGCCCGCGAGCCGACGCTCCAGACGCAGGCCATTTCCGCGGCCCTGACTCACCTCGAAACGACCGAGGCGCCGAGCGATGCGCAACTCGCCGAGATCATTGACTTCGAGACGCAGATCTACACGGCACAGGCACACCATGTCGAAGCGGGAAACCTCGAGGAAGACGGCGGGCCTCCCGCACTCGGGCCGCGGGCGGTGGCCGAAGGCCAAACCGGCGTGCTCGGGAACAACACCACGCGGTACGTCTTTCCGATGGGAGGCGCCTGGGCGTCGCTTGAACGCACCACAGATGCCGAAACCAATGCGCAAAGCGAGTTTCGCGAGTCCGTGCAGCGTGGCCACGACGTTTTCTTCTTGCGCACGTTCTGGATCAGCGACTCCATGCACATCAACAACATCGGGCTCGGAAATCCGATCAAGCGCACCTGCTCGACCTGCCACGGCATGCACATGACCGGTATGGATACGGCCAACGGCTTCGTCGATGTCGGGTCGACCAACCTGCCCTGGGCCACCGAGAACGAACAGAACCCGTGGACCGAGAAGAAGCCGGAGATGCCATTGTTCAGGCTCACCTGCGACAATGCGCATGCCCCGCATCCGTTCTTCGGCCGCGTGATCTATTCGCAGGACCCGGCGCGCGCGCTGATCACCGGACGGTGCAACGACATCGGCGCGATCGTCATGCAACAGTTTCGCGGCATCGCGGCGCGCGCACCGTACTTCACGAACGGCTCCGCGAAGAACCTGCGCGAACTCGTCGACTTCTACGACCGGCGTTACAACATCCGCTACTCGGAGCAGGAAAAGATCGACCTGGAGAACTTTCTGAGCACGTTATGAAGCGCAGGCCGCAATGAAACGAGCATCGACATCGTTGGCGATCGCAGCGCTCGCCACCAACATCGCGTACGCGGACGCTCCGCCGGAGTCGCAGCGCAACTTCGTAAGCTGCCCGATCGTGCGCGACACCGCCACGGTGCCGTGCTGGCTGTCCGAATACGAAGGCGAACTCTACTACCTTGGCATACAGACGGATGTCAGCGCCGATTTCGATCCGCCGTTCCTCGGGCATCCGGTGCTCGTTGAAGGCACTGTCAGCGACCAGCCGAGAATCTGCGGCGGCATCGTGCTCGATCCCGTCGTCATTGCGCCGCTTGCCGAATTCGATGCGAACTGCAACACGATTTTGCCGGCCGAGGACCGCTACACGGTGCCCTTCGCGCCGCGACCGCCCGGACCAAGCGGCGGGAGACTCGCCTTTCAGCGCGATCCCGTGCCCGAAGCAGTGCTCGTCCAGCCCTACGAATCCAGGGACTACCCGGTTCATTACGACTTCGACATGCTGATCATGGGCCGGCACGCACCGATTTTCGGCGATGTTCTCGACTACGCGACCAAAATCGGCGCGAGCAGAATCGAGGTTATTGGATCGAGCGGCGCGACGCTGTTGTCCGACGGCAACGTGATGGCTGAAGACGCCTCGATCGCGCTCAAGCGCGCGAACGAAATCGCTGAAATATTGAAGGCAGGCGGGCTCGGCGACTTCTTTTTTCTGGTTTCGGCCGACCAGAACCGCGAGGAACCCGACGGCAGAGACGACTGGAGATCGCGACGCGCCGTGATTCGCGTTGTGCCCTGATGCCCGTCGCGGACACCCGCGCTGCCAGCGCAGTCAGCGTGTAGCCGTCGGGACGGCACTCGATCGCGAGCGGCTCACTCGGCGTCGCTGAGCAGATCTTCCATGCGGCGCGTCATCTGTTCGTACTTGTACGACGCGATCCGGTAACGCCAACCTGCCACCGTAGCGTTGATCGCTTCGGCTTCGGCGGCCGGATCGGCGCTCTCGTTAACGGAGCCATCGGCTTCGCCTTCCCCGGGCGCCCCCACCAACGCGTCGGCGGTCTCGGCAGAGTCGTCCGAGGCGGGCTCCACACCCCGTTCGGCAGCCGCTTCCGCATCCACGGAAGCCTCGAATTCAAGCCAGTTCTCGTCGCCGCGTTCATAGCCCCGTGCCGTCACCACAAGGCCATCGAAGGTGCCGAACCGCGTCGTGACGCTCGGCTTCAAACCGTCGTCGGCCGCAGGCTCGACATCCTCCAGCGCAAGCTCGCGCAACACGTTGCCGGTGACGTTCGCAACGCCGGCATACTGCAGCTCGCGGCCGTCCGGCACGGCATCGACGGAGTAATTTGTCTGCCCGGGCTCGTCCTTGAAGATGCGCAGGCGTTCGCCGTCCCCATGCTCGATGATGACCTCGCTGACACGCTCGGAGCGCAGATCGAGGATGCCGGTCTGAAGCCACTGCGGCGCCGAGCGCGGCAGGTCGGGATCGCGGTCGATCAGCAGGCTCCGCGCTTCGTCGGAGCGCCGGGCGTAGCGCTGGCTCGACCCTTCGGCATCGCCCAGGATCACCGTCGGAAACGCTTCGTCGCCGTAGCGTATCGTCACCGCCGTACCGGCCGAGGAATCCGTTTCGACGGATTCCACACCGAGGCGATCGTAGAACTCGGGGTTCGACGTCTTCTCCTCGACGACGCGCGCCTCGGCAAGAGCAAGCAAGGCATCCCGGATCTTTGCGGTATCGGCCGCGTAGCCGCCCTTCTCGGACACCGTCCAGCCCTGCTCCGATCTGAGGATGCTCGCGATCGTCTCGTTTCCGGCGCCGACGAGCGTGACTTCGTCGACGTCGTTCAACGCCGCGTCGAGCCCCGGCAGGAGCGTGGAGCCGCTCAGGGAGGGCTCTGGGGCGCGGTTCTGTCCGACCAGCGCCAGTACGACGAGCACCGCCGCGAGCGCAGCGACGGTCACGAGCGCGCGCTTGTTCATGCGGGAGTCCTCCTTCGGGTGCGCTTGAGCCAAACGACGAGGAGCGCGGCGAGCGTCAGGGCAAGCGGGACGGCGCCGATGTTGATGACCTTCAGGACGATGCCGAGCCGCTCGATGCTGCTGTCGAGATTGCGCTGCACGGCCCTGAGCTCCTGGCGGATCCTGAGTTGTTCGTCCTGGAACCGGCTGAGCTCCGCTTCCTGCTCCGGGCTCATGAAGAGCGAGTTTTCGTCGTCGCGGCTCGACTGAAGCTCGACGAGCCTGCGCTCGGTTTCGGCGAGTTCAGCCTGCAGTTGCTGTTCGGTTTCTCGAAAACGAGCGTCCGCTTCGCGCTGCAGGGCCTCGACGGTATCGAACGGGCGCGAGTAGGTCTGCCGGCTCTTCAGTCCGATCAGGTCGGCGCTGCCCGAGAGGTTCGCAAGCGCACTGGTGACGAGGTCGCCGTTGTTCGCAAAGGCCGTTGCAAGCTGCTGGCCGAAGAGGCTGCGCTGGCGCTGGATCCAGAGGCGGTCGCTGAGCACGTCGACGTCGCCGACGAGTATGACGTTGCCTTGCTCGATGGATGTCAGGTGATCGCCCGCGGGGAGCTCGGCGGGAATCGGCGGTTCAGCATCGCCCACAGGAGCCTCATCGGGACTGGATTCGGCCGCGAGCGATGCATCGGCAACGGCTTCATCGGCAGGCTGCGGTACGGGAGCGCCGTCCGCGGATTCCTCTTCGGCCGATGCGTCCGTTGCCACAAGCGGTTCCTCGGCATCGACTTCGGCCGCCGGCGGACCGTCCGGAAATGCCGTTGTCAGCGGCCCTTCAAGCCTGGCGGCAAGAACGTAACTCTCGCCGGTCGCCGCGAACTCGTTGAGCAGTTCCCCCGGATCCGGAAGGAACTGAAAACGGCTCGCGTCGATCAGCGCCGACTCGGTGCTCGAGGTCAACAGCGGCACGAGCGACACTCCGGCATCCTCAACCAGTGTGAAGTGTCCGGCAACGCCGAGATTGATCGAACCGAGCCCCGCGCTGACGACATCGTCCGCATTGATCCCGGCATTCGTGAGCCCAAGCAGGCCGAGGTGCCGGACCGGGCGCGCGCCGAACTCGGTGTTTACGCTGAGCGCGTTGACGTTGTCCGCGACGACCTGGCTCCCCGAGAAACGCACGCCCCAGGCCGCGAACAGTTCCGGCAGATCCGAACCGCTCGGCGGACTGAAGCCGAAGCCGCCCGGATCCGGCGGTGCCGCGGCCGCTTCGGCGACCGGGTCCACGAAAATCAGGGCGCGCCCGCCGCGCAGGACGAACTGATCGATCGCATAGAGCGTCGGCTCGTCGAGCGCGCTCGGGTGCACGATCCAGAGCGTGTCGATGTCGTCATCGACCGCGTCGATGCTTGCGGGCAGGTTGCGCAGATCGAAGAGCTGCTCCGCCTGCTGGTAAGCGAACCAGGGCGGCGTAGGCTGTTGCGTCTGGGGATCGAATCCGCCGCTCATCGAGACGCCGCTCAGGAGTCCGACGATGGGCTGCTCGGGATTTGCGAGACTGTAGATCAGCCGCGCGAGATCGTACTCGAGCGATGCTTCCTCGGTCGGGTCGAACACCTCGATGACGGCCTCGTCGCCGAACGCGTTCGTCGCCGCGAGCCCGAAGTAGAGGCTGTCGCCGAGCGTGCCGAGGTTGATGTCCTGCAGCCCGTACTGCGCGGCGCGGTCCTCTTCCTCGGAGAACGGCGGCGGATCGATGACCTGCAGGTTCAGCCGCCCGCCCGCCGCGGCCGCGAACTCTTCGAGCATCTCCCTGACGCGGGTCGCGTAACCGCGCAGGAACTGCAGGTCGCCGGCCGTCTCATCGGAAAAGAAGAAGTAGAGGTTGACGGGCTCGTCGAGGCCCTGCAGGAAGCTCTCCGTGCCCGCAGACAAGGAGTAGAGTTCGTTCTCGGTCAGGTCGATCCTGAGGCCGCTCATCAGCGTATTGCTGGCCATGACCGCGGCGACGAAGGCCACGGCGAGAAGCACGAGCGTTGCCGATGCCGTCGTTAGTCGCTGCTTCGATTCCACCGTCGTCAGTCCCCCCGCTTGATCGCGAGCACGATCGTGTTGGCGTACAGGCACGCCGCGATCAGCAATGCGAAATAGACCAGGTCCCTGAAATCGATGACGCCGCGACTGATGCTCTGGAAGTGAGTCAGGAAGCTCAGGCTCGCTATCGCATCGACGAGCGCTTGCGGCGCCCAGCCGGAAAAGACATCAAGGACGAGAGGAAAACCGGCGAGCAGCAGCGCAAAGCAGGCGACGACCGACAGGATGAAGGCGATGACCTGGTTCTTCGTGGTCGCCGAAATGCACGAGCCGACCGCGAGAAAACCGCCGGCCATGAGCCCGCTGCCGATATAGGCGGCGAATATCGCCCCGTTGTCGGGCGCACCGAGGTAATTGACGGTAATCCAGATCGGAAACGTCAGCGCGAGCGCGAGCAGCGTGAATGCCCAGGCGGCCAGGAACTTGCCGAGCACCGCCTCCCAGAGTTCCAGCGGCAGCGTCACGAGCAGCTCGATGCTGCCCGACTTCCGTTCCTCGGCCCACAAGCGCATGCTGAGCGCGGGCACGAGAAACAGATACAGCCACGGATGGAAGGTGAAAAACGGCGAGAGATCCGCCTGGCCGCGCTCGTAGAAGTTGCCGAGATAGAACGTGAACGTGCTCGCGAGCACGAGGAACATCACGATGAACACGTACGCGACGGGCGTCGCAAAGTAGCTCGTCAGCTCTCGCCGGCACACGGCCCATGCGGCGTTCATGCGCTCGCGCCTCCCGTGATCGTGCGGAACACCTCGTCGAGGCGCCCGGACTCCAGGTGCAGCTCCGCGAGTTCCCAGCGCCGGCTGTCGGCGAGTTCACCGATCGGCGTGAGCGGCAGCTTGCCCGATGCCGGAAACGCCGTGACACGGCCGGCATTTTCATCGAGCTCGGTGCTCGCAACCTCGGGCAGTGATTCGATGGCGTCGCGGGCCGCCGGCAGGAGTTCGGGATCGCCGAGCTTGACCGTCACGGCATTGTGGAACCGGGATCGCGCCTCGAGCGCCTGCGGCGTGTCGTCGGCCAGTATGCGGCCGTGCGCGATGATGATTGCCCGGTTGCAGACCGCATCCACTTCCTCGAGCATGTGGGTCGAGATCACGATGATCTTGCTGCGCGCCATGCCGCCGATGAGTTGCCGGACCTCGTGTTTCTGGTTCGGATCGAGTCCGTCGGTCGGCTCGTCGAGAATCAGCACCTCCGGGTCGTGGAGAATCGCCTGCGCCAGGCCGACCCGGCGGCGGTAGCCTTTCGACAGCGTGTCGATACGCTGACCGAGCACGGATTCCAGGTGCAGCAGGCCGATCACCTCGTCCAGGCGCGCTCTGCGCTCGTCACCTCTGAGCCCACGCACATCGGCGACGAACTCGAGAAAGGCGAGCGGCGTCATTTCCGGATAGCTCGGCGCGCCTTCGGGCAGGTAGCCAATCCTGCGCTTGGCCTGGCGGCTCGCGGTTTCGACATCGTAGCCGCAGACCGTTGCCGTGCCCGCGGTTGCGGGCAGGAATCCCGCGACGATACGCATCGTCGTCGTCTTTCCGGCGCCGTTGGGGCCGAGGAAGCCGAGCACCTCGCCGGGTTTCACGCTGAAGCTCAGGTTGTCCACGGCCCGGAGCCGACCGTACTGCTTAGTCAGTCCCTTACAGTCGATCATTGCATTTACCGTCTGAACCGCCGGGCGCTCGGCGGCGCCCGGAGCGGCGGAAGATTTTGCATAGAGGCGGCGGCAGTTTCAAGCGCGGAAAACCAGTTGCTTTGCCGGTCGGCCGGCTGCCCGGGGCGCAACCGCGCGCCGCAACGGCGCACGGCGGGCCCGTGATTCGGGCGGCTAGTGCTCGACGACGACGTTACCTTCCGAGTCGAGGAGCCGCACCTCCCCGAGACCGAGTGCGCGCACGTCCTCGCCAATGACGGCGAGATCGCCGACGACGATCCAGGTCAGGCGGTCCGGGGCGAGCACCTCGTTTGCGGCCGCACGCACATCGCCGGTCTCGAGGCCGGCGACCAGGTTCGCGTATCCGTCCCAGTAGTCGTCGGGCAGATCGAAACGCACGAGTTCGGCGATGGAGCCCGCCACTGCGCCGGCGGTTTCCCAGCGGCCCGGCAGCGTCAGCGTGGCGCGCTTTTTCGAAGTCTCCACCTCCTCTTCGCTCGGCGGCCGACTGGTCAGGTACTCATCGATCTCCCGGGCCATTTCCAGCATCGCGGGCGCCGTCTGGTCGGTCTGCACCGGTGCGTAGGCGAGATACGGGCGCTGCGCCTGCGTGTCGAACAAGGTCGTGCGCGCGCCGTAGGACCAGCCCTTGTCCTCGCGCAGGTTCATGTTGATGCGCGACGTGAAATTGCCGCCGAGGATGTCATTCATCGTGTCGAGCGCGATTTCCTCGTCGGACCGCCGCTCGGGGATCAGTTGTCCCGCGATGACGACGCTTTGCGCCGAGTCCGGCCGGTCGAGCAGATACACGCGCGGGCCGCTCGGCAAATCCACCTCCGGCAGGTTCTTCGTCGGTGTCTCGCCCCGCTCCCAGTCCGCGAAGGCGGCCTCCAGCCGCGGCAGGACTTCGTCAAGCGTGATGTCGCCGGCAACGATCATCGTCGCGTTGTTCGGCTTGAACCAGGTGGTATGGAAATCGAGGATGTCCTCGCGGCTGATCGCTTCGACCGAGGCCTGAGTGCCCGATCCGGTCAGCGGCAGAGAATAGGCATGACCCTCGCCGTAAACGAGCTTCGGAAACACGCGGAAGGCCATCGCGTCGGGGGTCGTCTGCTCCTGCTCGATCGCTGCAATCTGCAGCCGTCGCAGTCGCTCAAGTTCGCTGTCCGGAAACGCGGGGTTCAGTATCACGTCGGCGTAGATTTCAAGCGACTCGTCGAGGTTCTCCCTGAGCGCCGAGAGGTTCGCGAAGGAATAGTCGAGGTTGGAGCCCGTGCTGAGGTTCGCACCGAGTCCGGCCAGCGCATCGGCGATCTGAAGCGTATCCATGCTGGTCGTGCCTTCGTCGAGCATCTCCATGGCGAGTTTCGCTGTGCCCGGGCTCGCAAACTGATCGGATGCGTAGCCCGCGTTCATCTGCAGGCGGAACTGCACGACGGGCACCGCATCGCGCTCGGCGACGATCACGCGCATGCCGTTACTGAGCGTCGCACGGCCGAGTTCCGGAAACGAGGCGGCGGGAAATTCCTCAACGACCGGCAGCGAGCTGCGGTCGGCATTCTCGCCGCTGGCAGCCAGGGCCTGCTCGAACGGCAGAACTTCGAGCGTGACCGCGGTGCCGCTGATCCAGCGATTCGCCGCCGCGCGCACGTCCTCGGGCGTCGCCGCCTGCAGCACCGACAGCGGCCGCTTGTAGAAATCGGGACGGCCCCCGAAGACGGCGTTCTCGGCGAGGATGTTCGACTTGCCGCGGAATCCGCCGACGCGTTCGAGCCCCCGGATCACGAACGCGAGGATCTCGGTCTTGACCCGCGAGAGTTCCTCGTCCGTGGGGCCTTCCGCCAGAAAGCGCGCGAGCTCCTCGTCGAGCGCACGCTCAACCTCGCCGATGTCCTGGCCCGGCGCAACGGTGGCGCTGACAAAGAAGGCGCCGGCGATTTCCGCGGTCCAGGGGGATGCGCTCACGTTGGTCGCGATCTCGTCCTCGTAAACCAGGCGCTGATAGAGCCGCGAGGTAATGCTGCCGGAAAGCACCTCGCCGGCGAGTTCAAGCAGCGTGCCGTCGTCGTGCGCCCACCCGGGCGCGCGCCAGGTCTTGTAGATGCGGGCCTGCGGGACGCGGTCCTGCATGGTCACGCGCTTCTCCTCCAGTTCGCCGACGGTCCAGTCGTCGCGCTTCGTCAGCGGCGGCCCGGGCGGGATGTGGCCGAAATACTGCTGCACCTTCGCCCGCGCGGTGTCCACGTCAATGTCGCCTGCGAGCACGAGCGTTGCGTTGTTCGGGCCGTAATACGTTTCGAACCACTGGTTGACGTCGTCGAGCGTCGCGGCGTCGAGGTCCTCCATCGAACCGATGACCGGCCAGGAGTACGGGTGGTCCGGAGGAAACAGGTTCGCGAGAATCTGCTGGAACGCCATGCCGTAAGGCTGATTTTCGCCCTGCCGCTTTTCGTTCTGGACGACGCCGCGCTGTTCGTCGAGCTTGTCCTGGTCGACGGCGCCGAGCAGATGGCCCATGCGGTCGGACTCCATCCATAGCGCGAGGTCAACCGCCGTGCTCGGCACGGTCTGGAAGTAATTGGTGCGATCGACGCTGGTCGTGCCGTTCATGCTCGTCGCCCCAACCTCCTGAAACGGCCGGAAGTAGTCGTCGTCGTAGTTCTCCGTGCCGTTGAACATCAGGTGCTCGAAGAGGTGCGCAAAACCGGTCTTGCCGGGCTCTTCGTTCTTGGATCCGACGTGGTACCACATCGTGACGGCGACGATCGGCGCCTTGCGATCCTCGTGAACGATGACCCTGAGGCCGTTGTCGAGATGGAACTCGTCGAACGGGATGTCCGGCATCTGCTGGGCGCCTGCCGTACCTGCGGCAAGTACCAGCGCAAGCGAGCAAAGGGCGGCGATGGATTTCTTCATGGCGTGTTCCGATTGTGGTTCGTTTGTCGTCTGACCGACTCCATGACATTGATTGTCGGCAAGGTCGTGCGGTTCCTCATTTCGGGCAGGCCGCGCGCTAGAATGGTCCGCGGCTCGCCCGGACCCGACCCCGGGCCGGCAAGTATAAGCGTCATTGGCAACTCGTGGGAGAAACCCGCGTCGCGCCGAGACCGGCGAGGCGCCCGCCTGACAAGGCGCGAGGAGCGAGAGTATTGAGTGTATTTGAGCGACGAGCGCCCTCGTGAAGAAGCTGTTGTTCGCAAACGGACGTGTGGTCAACGAAGGGCGCATCGACGAACTCGACGTGCTCGTGGCGGGCGGGCGCATCGAACGTCTCGGCAACGGCCCGATCCCGGCCGGCGCCGAGGTCGTCGATCTCGAGGGCCTCCATGTCCTGCCGGGCGTGATCGACGATCAGGTTCATTTTCGCGAACCCGGCCTGACCCACAAGGCGACGATCGCGAGCGAATCGCTCGCGGCGATCTGCGGCGGCGTGACCAGTTACCTCGATATGCCGAACAATTCGCCGCCGGCCGTCAAGCGCACCGGGGTCGCTGCGAAAAAAGCCATCGCCGCCGGGTCGAGCTACGCCCATTACGGTTTCTATCTCGGTGCGACCAACGACAACGCCGAGGAAATCAGGCGCGCCACGCCGTCGGACGCCTGCGGCATCAAGGTGTTCATGGGCGCATCGACGGGCAATATGCTCGTCAACGACGAGGCAGCGCTCAACGCCATTTTTGCCGGGGCGGCGCTGCCCGTCGTGACCCACTGCGAGGACACACCGATGATCCAGGCGGCCGAGCGGCGTGCCCGGGAACGTTACGGCGAGGACGTGCCGATGTCCGAGCACCCGCGCATCCGGTCGGCGCAAGCGTGTTTCAAGTCATCATCCCTTGCCGTCGAACTCGCCAGGCGGCATGGCACGCGCTTGCATGTGCTGCACCTGACGACGGCCCGCGAGCTTGCGCTCTTCGAAGCGGGCCCGATCGCAGACAAGCGCATCTCGGTCGAAGCCTGCGTTCACCACCTGTGGTTCGACGAGACGAGCTACGCGGACCTCGGCACGCGCATCAAGTGCAACCCGGCGATCAAGACAGAGGCAGACCGGCGCGCGCTGATCGACGCCGTCAACAACGACATCATCGACATCATTGCGACCGACCACGCCCCGCATACGCTTGCCGAAAAGGCAAACCGCTATTTTTCGGCACCGGCCGGACTACCTCTGGTGCAGCACCTGCTGCCGATGCTGCTCGACCGATACCGCGAAGCGGTTTTTACGCTTGAGACGATCGTGGAGAAGACGGCGCACAATCCGGCGCGCCTGTTCGGCATCGAGGGCCGGGGCTTCATCCGGGAGGGCCATGTGGCGGATCTCGCGATCGTCGACCTCCACGCGACGACGCCCGTGGATCGCGCCGGCATCCGCTACAAGTGCGGCTGGTCGCCGCTCGAGGGCCGCACCTTGCGCGGCGCCGTAGTCATGACCGTGCTTGCCGGCGAGATCGTCTTCGATCGCGGTCGCGTGGCCGGACCGCCCCGGGGACAGGCACTGACGTTCAGGCCTGCGATGACATGAACCCCGAAGCCGGGTGTATATTTGGGTGAAGAAAAAAATGGGAGCCAGGCCGAACGTCCATGTTCTTCGAGTAAAAACGCTGTCCTTGTTCGATACCGGTAAGTAACACCCGGCCCCCAAGTCAAAAGGCCTTCCGGCAAGGCCCGCGGCGGTTCGGCGGGGGGAGACGCCGACCGCCGCATCGAAGGGGCTCAGCCCCTGTTCGGCAACTCGAGACTCGCCAGTCGCAGGTGCGGTGCGCGGACCCCTTTGAGATCCTCACCGAGTGTCTGCCTGAACTGGTGATCGAGGAAACGGATGTAATCCTGCCGTTCGCTACGAAACAGCTCCCGACTTTGCCGCGCAACGGCCGCATCCTCTGCACCGTAAGCTACGACCTCTTCAATGGCAGATGCGCTCTGACTGTGAAATCCCAGCACGAGCAGCGCTGTCGCCACAAACCCTGTCAGTTTCCTTGTTTCCATCGTCGCACCCTTCCCTCAGTTACGAAATTCCGATAACCTTGAACTCCTGAGAATTCGCTTGCCCTTGATATATGCATGCTTTGTGCCAATTTCAAGGGCCTTTGAAATCAACGAAATAGCCAACGCTGTAGTCACGGTTTTCCGAGAGTTTACGAAATATCGTAAATAAAACCACGGATTTACGTTAGTTCTGGACATGTCGCTCGCTGACCGGTATCAATGGCTGTTCCGCAAGAGCCCCGCGCTCATGGCGTCCCTTGACGCGGACGGTTACTTTCTGGATGCGAGCGATGCCTGGCTCAATCGCTTCGGCCACACCCGCGACGGGATCCGCAAGCTCCGGCCGCAGGATCTCGGCAGCCGCGAATCGGCGAGACTCATCGAAGAGGAATACCTGCCGCTGCTGCGCCGCAGCAGCCGCATCGACAATGTCCCGGTGGAGGTCTACACGACGAGCGGCGAGCGCGTCGACTGCCTGGCAAGTGCGATCGTGGAACGCGGCCCCGAAGGCGATTACCTCAGAACCGTGGTGGTCTATTCCGAGGTGGGCCAGGAAGCCCGCCTGGAGCAACACTATCGGGACCTGTATCGGGCGACTCCGGCGATGCTGCACACCGTCGACAGCGCCGGACGCGTCGTGCATGTCAGCAACCACTGGCTCAGAAAGCTCGGCTACCGGCGTGAAGATGTCATCGGCCGCCTGATCACCGAGTTCATGACCGAGGAAACCCGGGCGCGACTGCAAAGGGAAGGGCTGCCCAACGTCTTCACGACTCGCGATTTCGACAACGAGCCGCGCACGTTCGTCACCAGGTCCGGCGAGATCATCGAAGTTCTCGTGTCGTCGGTGCGCGATCACAGCGAGGACGGCGAAGTGCTCGCCGTGCTGGTCGCGTCCAAGGACGTCACCGAGCGCAATGAAGCCGAACGCCGGTTGCGTGCTGCGTTCGAGGAAAACGCGACGCTGCGCCAGGAGCTCGAGCGCGAACGCGACTATCTGCGCGAAGAGGTGCAGGTTTCGATGAACTACGGGCGGATCATCGGCGAGAGCTCGGCGCTGAAGAAAATGCTGGCGCGGCTGCAGGCCGTCGCGCAGACCGCCGCGAGCGTGCTCATCGAAGGTGAATCGGGCGTCGGCAAGGAGCTCGTGGCCCATGTGATCCATGCGCACAGCCCGCGCAGCCAGGGGCCGCTCGTCAAGGTCAACTGTGCATCGATCCCGCACGAACTCTTCGAAACCGAATTCTTCGGCCACGTCAAGGGAGCCTTCACGGGCGCGATTCGCGATCGGGTTGGCCGATTCCAGCTTGCCGACGGCGGGACGATCTTCCTCGACGAGGTCGGTGAAATCCCGCTTGCCCTGCAGAGCAAGCTGCTGCGCGTGCTGCAGGAAAGCGAATACGAGCGCGTCGGCGACGAGGCGACCTACTCGCTCGACGTGAGGGTCATCGCCGCGACGAACCGCGACCTCGAGCAGGCCGTCGAACAGGGCAGCTTTCGCGAGGATCTTTATTACCGGCTCAGCGTCTTCCCCATTGAGGTACCGCCGCTGCGTGAACGCGACGACGATGTGATTCAGCTCGCAAGCCATTTCCTGGAGCGCGCGTGCAAGGAGTTCGGCCACCGGCCGCTGACGCTCTCGCGCAAACAGGCGGCGCTCCTTACACGCTATACATGGCCGGGCAACGTCCGCGAACTCAAGAACGTCATCGAAAGGGGCGTGATCCTGTCACAGGGCAAGGTACTCAGGCTCGATCTCGCGATGGCCGACATCCTCGATGGCGAAAAGGAAGGCACCGCCGCCGACGCGGTCGTTGCGGCCAACCGGGTCATGACCGATACCGAAATCAGGGAAATGGAAAAGCGCAACATGATCGAAGCGCTGACGCTCGCGAACTGGAAAGTGTCCGGTCCCGCCGGAGCAGCGGAACTGGTCGGCGTCAGACCGACGACATTCACCGACCGCATGAAGAAGTACGGAATCGCTCGACCCCGAAGCACGCCGGCTTGAACTCCACGGAGCCGTGCGATCCTCGGACGCGCAAGGACAAGCAAGACAAGACGCACAGTCGAAGCGTGGACCGACGGTTCGTCGATCCACGCAGGCGAGCGGGTCTCGCCCATTCGGTAGCCGATGGGCCTGTCAGGACACTGCCCGACGCCGCCCGCGACTGCAGATGTGGACTTAGCGCCTTTCCCTGGGCCGCGCTTCGTTGATGCGCGCGGGACGACCGTCGAGGTCTTTGCCGTTCAGGTTGGAGATCGCCGCTTCGGCTTCGCTCTGGTTCGGCATTTCGACGAATCCGAACCCCCGCGACCGACCGGTTTCACGATCCATGAGGATCTTCGCGGAGGTGACTTCACCGAACGCTGCAAATGCGTCACGAAGCTCCTCTTCGCTCAACCCGTACGATAGGTTTCCGACATAAATATTCATTCGAGGCTCTCACGCCGTTGCAAACAGCTAGCAACTCAACTAACGGCGTCAAATCAAGCGCTAGTTCGGGGGGTCGTTTATTGACCTCTATCAGCAAGGACCTTTATCAGCAAACGTGGCCTTGAAACCCCGCCCATCCGACAGCACTTTCCCCCAGCGTCACGGAAACTCTACGGTGGCCCAACGTCTCGGTCAATCCCGATTTCACTCACGGACTCGTGGTTTCAGGTCGTTTTGACGAGCATTCCGCGCCAAACGGCGGCCCAGCACCATCCACAGAGCACCGCCTGAGGCAGCAGCCAGAGGTAGAATCCGATGCCCAAGGCAAGCTCAGGGGCCGTGCCGCCGGTGCTTTGCGCAAGGCTTGAAGCGGCGAAGCTCGTCAGTGCGAGCACGAGACCGGCGCCGGAGGCGACTCCGGCAGCGCGCGGCCAGCGCAGGACGGCGGCGAGCAATGCGCCCGCAAACAGCGGGTTCGAGTACCAGGCAAAGACGCCCACGCTCGCGCCCCGCCAACCCTGCACCAGCACGTCGAGTCCGTCGAGTTCGGGACCGCCGGCGACACGAATTGCCGGCAGACCGAGCGATGCGGCCCAGAGCACTGCCAGCACAGCGCAACCGGGCCACCGGACCGACGCGCGGCTGCCGAAGCTCACGGCTCCATATCCTTGCAAGCAGCCGGACGCGCGCTGACCTCCCCGCCGGCGATGCCGGGACCGTCGTCGACAGCGCGCGCCCCGTTCATTCGGCAAGCGGGGGCAATTCGGCGATGTGCCGTTCCCAGTTCGCACCGTCGAACTGGCGCACGACCGATAGCGCCGCAACGGTGTCCGGATCGATGCAGCGCGCATTGACGCTGACGCCATCGGGATGGGAGCGAGGGACGTAGAAGGGCTTGATGCCGCAAATTCGGCAGAACGTATGCTCGGCCACGCCGGTGTTGAAGCGGTAGATGACGAGATCGTCCCGGCCGCTGAGCAGCCGGAACCGCGTCTTCGGCACGATGTAATGCAGGTAACCGGACTTGCTGCAGACCGAGCAGTTGCACTCCGTGACCTCGACTTCCGACGGACCGACGACTTCGAACCTGACCCGTCCACAATGACAACCGCCCGTATGCGTGTTCATCCCTGTTTCGTCTCCTTGCCGAAATGGACCAGCGCCGCGGCAGCGAGGAGCGCCAGATCCAGCACGCCAATCCAGCGATCCTCAGGGTCCGCGGCTTGTATCAGGACGGCCCCGACCGGCAGGAACGAGGCAAGAAACGCGACCAGCAGCGCCGCCGCGTGGCCGTGGTATGCGGCGATGACGGCGATGACGGCGATGACCACCATCATGAACCCGATCGCAAGTCCGATGCCGCTCAGGCCGAGCGCCGCGCCCGGCACCCACATTGTATAGACCCAGAGGATCGCCAGCAGCGCCCCTGCCAGCGCACCGAGGCCGCGCCCGGCCTGCAAACTCAGCTGTTTCATCCGTCGCGAGCCCTGGGGTCGTCCGGATGGCCCGTTCCCGGGCTCGGGACTTCCCTGGCCGAGGCGACAACGACTGCCGCAGCGAATGTGCACAATCCCGCACCGAGGCCGACGCCCGCGCCGATGGCCACGCCGATCGCGGCGTTGCCGAAGAAACCGCCCGCGAAAATGCCGAGCAAGGCACCCCAAAGGAGTCCGCCCGGCAATGCCAGCACGCCCCAGGTGGGAAACTTTCCGGGCGCGCGCGGCCGGAGCGGGTCTTGTGCTTTCCGGGCGCCCAAGTCTATCGGCGACCGCCTGGCGCGCGGCTGGGTATCTCTACAGCTCGCCGAGTACGACGTTGCTGTAGCCGATGAGCCGCAGCGCCTGCTGCAGCTGCAGGTCGTCGCCCGGCGCCACCGGGCCTTCCGGTCCCCGGTATTGACGTCGTGGATCGGCGTTGCGAACGACGATGTCCGGATAAATCCCGACACCGGCGATCGAGCGTCCGGAGGGCATGATGTAGCGCGACGTCGTCAGCTTGATCGCATTGCCCTCGGAGATCGGCAGCACTGTCTGAACGGAGCCCTTGCCGTAGGTCCGCTCGCCGACGATCTGGCCGCGATCGTGGTCCTGCAGCGCGCCGGCCACGATTTCCGACGCCGAAGCCGATCCCCGGTTGACGAGCACGACCAGGGGAACCTGCTCAAGTTCATTGCCGGCGCTCGCGCGCTTCTCGAAACGCGCCTGACGGATGCGGCCGGCGCCGCGCACGATGAGGCCATCATCGATGAAACGGTCCGCCACGTCGACGGCGGCCTCGAGCACGCCGCCCGGGTTGTTGCGCAGGTCGAGCACGAGTCCCCTGAGCCCGGTGGCTGACTCGGCGCCGAGCTCGCGCGCCGCCGCGTCGAGATCGCTCGCCGTGCCGTCGGAAAAGCCCGTGAGCCGGACGTAGCCGTAACCGTCGCCGAGGTGGGCGGACGTGACGGTCTTCACGTTGATTTCGGCGCGGGTCAGGGCGAACCTGAGCGGGTCGTCGACGCCGTCGCGCATCACGCCAAGCGTGACCTCGGTGCCCGGCTCGCCGCGCATGCGGTTCACTGTCTCGTCGACGTTTTCTCCGTCTACGGGCATGTCATCGACTGCGATCAGTACGTCGCCCGGCAGAATCCCGACCGCCTCGGCCGGCCCGCCGTCGAGCGGCGTGACCACCGTCACGCGACCATTCTCGACGCGCACATCGAGCCCGACTCCCGAGTAGTTGCCCGTCGTCGCGATTCGGATGTCCTCGTAGGCGCGCGCGTCGAGATAGCGCGAGTGCGCGTCGAGCTCTTCGATGACGCCGCGGATCGCGCTCTCGATGAGCCGCTCGTCGTCGACCTGATCCACGTACTCACGCCGAACGCGTTCGATGACCTCAGCGAGCCGCTGTACGTACTCCGTGGGCAGGGTCGACGAGTGCCGCGCCGCCCACCGCGCTTCGCGGTCGGCGAGCACGCTGCTGCCGAGCGACACCGTAAGCCCGAGCACGGTACCGATCACAAGAACGAGAACACAGCGAAGCTTGAGCGACATGTTGTGCTTTTTCCCCTCCCTCGCGCGCTTCACCTTAGCACAGAGCCATGCGGCTCTCACCAGCCAATTGTGTCAATACGCCCTAGTTTGCCGAGGGCCTGCCGGAAATCCACAAATGCGGATTCACGGGCTCGCCGTTGCGCCGAATCTCGAAGTAGAGCGAAGGCTCTGCACGGCCGCCGGTGTCGCCGACCTGAGCGATCGCCTCTCCGGTCGTGACGGCGTCGCCGGGCGCCTTGAGCAACGCGTCGTTGTGGCCGTAGAGACTCATGTAGCCGTCGCCGTGATCGAGGATGAGGAGCAGGCCCAGGCCCGGCAGCCAGTCCGAATAGGCGACCCGGCCATGGTAGAGCGCGCTGACCGCAGTGCCCGGGGCCGAGTCGAGCAGCACGCCGTTCCACCTCAGTGCCCCTGCGCCGCGCGGCTGACCGTAATCGGCGGCGAGCCGGCCGGACACGGGCCAGCTCAGTCGCCCCCTGAGATCGGAGAACGGCACGCCGGCCTCGACCGGAAACGCCGCCATGACCTCGCCGAGCGAAGCCAGCAGATCCACGAGTCGCTGCTCTTCACCGCGCAGCCTGGCCAACCGGTCACCGGACTCGTCCATCGACGCTTCGACTCGCGCGAGAACGGCACTGCGCTCGGCGCGCGTGGCGTCAAGCGCCTCGAGTTCCGCCTCCTCCGCGGCGCGCAGCACCGCGAGTTCGCTCTCGACCTCGGCGGCTTCTGCGCGAAGCTGCGAGAGCGTGGAGAGTTCGCCGCTTACCGCGGCGATCCGGCCGGTTCGAGCGCGGTTGAAGTAATCGTACCAGGCCACCATCCGGCCGAGACCCGCCGGCGTCTCCTGGCTCAGCAGCAACCTGAACAGCTCCTGTCGGCCCGTCATGTAGCTCATGCGTACCTGCCGGGCCAGCGCTTCGCGCTCGACGGCGAGCCGGTCCTCGGCCGCGCGCGCCTGGCCGGCGAGCGTCTCCCGGCGCTCCTGCTGCTCGCGCGCCGCAGCGCTGAGCCGGGCGAGCTCCCCGTTCACGGCCCGAATGCGAAGCTCGGTTTGCCGCAGCGATTCGGCGTTGGCGTCACGCTCGACCGTCTCCCGCCCGATGCGGCGCTCCAGTGCCTCGATCTCGGCGCGTACCGCATCGAGTGCGGCTTCGTCGTCCGCCTGGGCCCGGAGCGCGGCAGGGCCAATGAGGCCTGCCGCGACGAGTGTGGCCGCAAGCGCCGAGCGGACAAGGACATGCCCCAGCAGCTTCATTTCGCGCTCCAGTCTATTCGCTTTTCCTGCACCAATGCAGCACCGGGCCGCTGCTATAATTGCGCGTCCTTTTGCGCCTGCAGGGCACCCGATGGGCCAGTTGGCCGAATTTGCCGCGAACCACCCGTACCTCGCCGTAGCCGTGATCGCCACGCTCACGGCCGTGATTTTCTATGAGATCAAGCTCAAGTCCCGGCAGGCAACCTCCGTCTCGCCCGGTGAGGCCGTGCAACTCATCAACCGCGGAGCGCTGATCATCGACGTGCGCAAGACGGACGATTTCGCCCGCGGCCACATCGTCAATGCGCGCAACGTCAAACTCGGCGAAATCGAGGCGAGCGAGAAGGCCGTCAAAAAGCCGAAAAACAAGGCGCTGGTCACCGTGTGCGAGAATGGCGCCGACTCCGCGAAGGCGGCGGCGGCCCTACGCAAGGCGGGCTTCGAGAACGTCGTAAGCCTGCGCACCGGGCTCGCAGGCTGGCGCGCCGAAAACCTGCCGTTGGTCGATTAGGCTCAAGACGCATCCGGAACGGCACCCGATCATCCTGACGACGAGAGAACCACCACCATGGCCGACGAACAGACGACTCCGACCAAACAACTCATCCTGCAGAAGATTTACGTCAAGGACCTGTCCTTCGAGTCCCCGAAGGCGCCGGACGTATTCAGGACGGAAACCGACGAGCAGACGCAGACACAGCTCAACATGCGCTCCGGACACACGGACATCGGCGGCGACAATGTCGAGGTCACGCTGACCATGACGGCCGAAGCGAAACTCAACGAGGACACGCTGTTTCTCGTCGAGATCACCCAGGCGGGCGTGTTTCTGTTGCAGGGATACACGGCCGAGGAACGCCAGGCGCTGATCGGCAGCTACTGTCCGGCAACCCTCTACCCCTATGCGCGCGAAGCCATCGCGGATCTTTCGACCCGGGGCGGCTTCCCGCCGCTGCTCATGCAGCCGATCAATTTCGACGCCCTGTACGCTCAGGCGCTGCGCGAACGCGAGCAGCAACAACAGCAAGCCCAGGCCGCCCAGGCCGCACCGCAGCCGCTGATCGATCCGAGCGAAGCGCACTAGGAGACGGAGCCAGTAACCGCCGGGCAGATCCATGTACTCGGCAGAGTCAGCCTGAGCCGTGGGCACAGGCCGTAACCCCGTCGCCATACTCGGCGCCGGCTCCTGGGGCACCGCGCTCGCCATCCAGCTTGCGCGTGCCGGGCGCAGGGCCGTGCTCTGGGGCCGCGACCGCGAACAGCTCGAAGCATTGTCCCGCGCGCGCCTGAACCATCGCTACCTGCCCGACGCCAGGTTTCCCGCGGGTCTGTCCGTCACGGCCACACTTCCCGATGCGCTCGACGGCGCCGAGGACGTTCTGCTCGCCGTGCCGAGCCATGCCTTCCGCGAGGTCCTTGCAGCGGTCGCCGCGAGCGCGGTCCCACTCCGGGGGCTGGCCTGGGCGACCAAGGGTTTCGAGCTCGAAACGGGGTTGCTGCCCCACCAGGTCGTCGCCGAACTGCTGCCGCATGACCTGCCAACAGGCGTACTCTCGGGGCCGACCTTCGCGGCCGAGGTCGGCGCCGGACTGCCAAGCGCGATGACCATCGCCTCCGCAAGCGGCGACTATGCCCGCGCCCTCGCCGAATCGATCACGACGGATGCCTTTCGCGCATATACATCGACCGACATCATGGGTGTCGAGGTCGGCGCGGCCACGAAGAACGTTTTTGCGATCGGCGCGGGGATATCCGACGGGCTCGGCTTCGGCGCCAACACGAGGATTGCGCTGCTGACCCGGGGGCTCGCCGAAATGACGCGGCTGGGCCTCGCCCTCGGTGCACGCCGGGACACCTTCATGGGTCTTGCGGGCATGGGCGACCTCGTGCTGACCTGCACGGACGACCAGTCCCGCAACCGCCGCTTCGGCCTTGCGCTCGCGCGCGGCCGAAGCGCGGAGCAGGCGCGCCAGGACATCGGACAGGTCGTCGAAGGCTACTACGGCGCTCGATCCGTGCACGATGTCGCAAAGCAGCGCAATGTGACCATGCCGATCGTCGAGCAGATCAATCGCGTCATCTACGAGGGCGCGAGCCCCCAGCAAGCGGTGGCCGCGCTGATGCGCCGGCCGCCGACGGCCGAACTCGGCTAGGGCCCCGTGGCACGACGGCGCGGCGCACCGCCAAACCCACCGGCCTCCTCCACGCGATTGCGAGCGCCCTGCGCACCCGGCTTGAAGCGCAGTCCTGCGGCGCTCGATAATGCCTCGAACGCTGCCGTGAGCACGATGTCAGACGTTGCCAGCGCATGAACCCATTGACCATCGACTTCTGCGGACTCAGGCTCGATTCGCCGGTCGTGCTGCTGTCCGGCTGTGTCGGCTTTGGCGAGGAATACACGCGCGTCGCGGGCTTCTCCAACAGCGACGCCGGGGCGATCGTGCTCAAGGGCACGACGCTCGCGCCCAGGCTCGGCAACGAACCGCATCGCGTCTGGGAGACGCCGGCCGGGATGCTGAACGCCATCGGCCTGCAGAACCCGGGCACGGACCACGTGATCCGGGAAATCCTGCCAACGCTCGACTTCGACGAAACGCGCTTCATCGCCAACGTCTGCGGCTCAACTGTCGAGGAATACGTCGAGGTCACCCGGAAATTCGACGATTCGCCCATCGACGCGATGGAAATCAACATTTCCTGCCCGAACGTCAAGGAAGGCGGCGTCGCTTTCGGCAACTATCCCGCCATGTCCGCGCAGGTCGTCGCGGCCTGCCGCAAGGCGACTCGCAAGCCGCTGCTCGTCAAGCTCTCGCCGAACCAGACCGACATCGCGGCGAACGCGCGTGCCTGCGTGGATGCCGGCGCCGACGGGCTGGCCGTCGTCAACACGCTCATGGGCATGGACATCGACCCGGAAACCCGCCGCCCGATCATCGGCAACATCCAGGGCGGCCTGTCGGGCCCGGCGATCCGGCCGATCGCCCTGCTCAAGGTGCACCAGGTCTACGAGGAAGTGCGCCGCGACGGCACTCCGATCATCGGGCAGGGCGGGATCGAGACCGCGGCCGACGCACTCACCTTCCTCATGGCCGGTGCCGCGACCGTCGGCGTCGGCACGGCGCTCTTCTACGATCCGCTGGCGGCAAAAAAGATCAACGCCGGCATTCGGGGCTACCTCGAAAGGCACGGCCTTTCATCGGTCGCCGAGCTCGTCGGCTCGCTCGATTCCGGCGACGTACCCGATATTCAGGCCAGCGGTTGACCGCGGGGCGACCCGGTCAAGACAGCGACCGACACAGCATTGAAGTCTGCCCGGCTGGACGGCAAGACCGGGCGCAGTTCGACCGCAACCGTAATCGCGACGTCACCGCATATGCAGCTCGACGATATCGCCGTCGATGACCACATGCTCCGGACCCACCTGTTGACCGTCGAATACCTTGCCGCCCCAGGCGCGCGCGTAGCGCAGCGAACCCGCAATGTCCTTGTGGACCAGCCGCGCGACATCGAGCACGCTCGCGCCCGCTCGCAGCGTGAACGGGCGGTCCATCTCGGCCGGCTTGCCGGGCGCCTTGGTGTATACGCGCACGACTTCAAGCTGCGTGAACAGGAACCGGCCAAGCGCGTCGAACCCCTGGCCGGATTCGACCGACACCGCCTGCGCCGGAAAGCTCACGCCGGTCAGTTCCTTGAGCACCCTGATGTCCTCGGGGTCGGGGTTGCGGTCGCTCTTGTTCGCGACCAGCAGCGTGGGCAGAAAGATCCGGAACGGGTCGAGCGCGCGTTCGTCCTCGAGATCGTCCGCGCTCGCAGGCGTGAACCCGCCGGCGGGCCAGTACGCGCTCAAGGTGATCTTCCGCTCCTCGAGTCGCTCGAGGATCGACACCACGTGATCGGTGCACTCCGGATCGGAGATGTCGACGACGAGCAGCGCCGCATCCGCCGGCTGCAGCGCGTTGACGAACCACGGCTCGAAAAAGTCCGCGGAAATCGGCGGCAGGTCGATGAGCTGAAAGTGGATGTCCTCGTAGGCATGCATGCCCGGCATCGGCGCGTGCGTCGTGTGCGGGTACGGCCCGATGTCCGCGCGCGAGCCGGTCAGCTTCACGTGGAGGCTCGATTTGCCGGCGTTCGGCGGTCCGAGCAGCGCAATCTGCGCGGCGCCTTCGCGACGCACGGAATGAACGGGACCGCTGCGCGCGGCGCCCTTGCGCGGCCCCGCGAGTTCCTCCGTGAGCTGCTTGATGCGGCTCTTGATGTCCCGTTGCAGGTGTTCGGTGCCCTTGTGCTTCGGGATCGTCCGCAGCATGTCCCGGAGACAGGCCAGACGCTCGGCCTCGTCGCGGGCCGCGCGAAACGCCTGTTCGGCCTTCTTGTACTCGGGACTCAGGTTCGCGGGCATAGACCACGATTTTCCTCGCGTCGCGCTTGCTCTCGCAAGCCGCTCTGGTGTAATTGGGCTTCCGGCGACCCGTGAGCACGCGGCCTTGAGCATCCACCCGACAGCCATCGTTTCCGACCAGGCCACCCTGGCCTCCGACGTGGAGGTCGGTCCGTATTGCGTGATCGAGGGCCGGGTCGAGATCGGCAGCGGGACGATCGTGGAGTCGCACGCGCGGCTCGGAGGGCGCCACGGCCGTGTCCGCATCGGCGCGAACAACCTCATCCAGACGGGCGCCGTACTCGGCGGCCCGCCGCAGGACACGAGCTACGTCGATGCCGACACGCAACTCCTGATCGGCGACCGCAACAGGATCGGCGAGTACGTGAGTATCAGCGTCGGTACGGAAAAGGGCGGCGGCGCCACGCGCGTCGGCAACGACAACCTGATCATGGCTTTCGTGCATCTCGGCCACGACTGCCGCATCGGCGACCACGTCGTGATCACAAACGCGACCCAGCTCGCAGGCCATGTCACGGTCGAGGATCACGCGCTTCTGAGCGGGCTTGCGGGCATCACGCAATTTGTCAGGCTCGGTTCGTTCTGCTTTCTGACGGCGGGCGCCTTCGCCAACAAGGACATCCCGCCCTACACCATCGCTGAGGGCCACTGGGCTACGCCGCGCGCATTGAACAGGGTCGGGCTCAGGCGGGCCGGCGTCGACGCCGCCGAGCGCAGGAACCTCGATCGCGCGCTCAGGATCCTGTTCGACCGTTCCCTGACCATGGACGAGGTCGTTGCCGAGATCGGCCGTGACTGCACGCCGAGCTCCTGGCTCAGTCACTTCGTCGACTTTCTGACGTCGTCGGAACGCGGGGTGGCGCGACCGTGAAGCGGCTGCGCGTCGCAGTCGTCGGCGTCGGCTATCTCGGCCGGTTCCACGCGCACAAGTACGCCGCCCTGCCGGCCGCGGACCTCGTCGCTGTCTGCGACCTGCGCGAAGCGGTGGGCCGGGACGTCGCCGACGAGTTGAGCACGACATTTTGCGGCGACTACAGGAAACTGCTCGGCAAGGTCGACGCCGTCACGGTCGCTGCGAGCACGGCAGCACACTTCGAGCTGACCCGTTTCTTTCTCGAGCACGGCGTGCACGTGTTCGTCGAGAAGCCCATGACACCGACGAGCCGCGAGGCCATTGCCCTGACCGAGCTCGCCGAAGAGCGCAATCTGAAGCTGCAAGTCGGGCATGTCGAGCGGTTCAACCCGGCGCTCCTGTCCGCGCGCAACGCGCTCGACGACGTGCGTTTCATCGAGTGCCATCGGCTCGCGGCCTTCAAGTCCCGCGGCGCCGACATCAATGTCGTGCTCGATCTCATGATCCACGACCTCGACGTCATCCTCTCGCTCGTCGACGCGAGCCCGCTCCAGGTGTCCGCCGTCGGCATCGCCGTGCTGTCCGGCAGCACCGACATCGCCAACGCACGCATCGAGTTCGCCAACGGCGCGATCGCGAACGTCACCGCGTCACGCGTATCGATGAGCGCCCAGCGCAAGTTCAGGGTATTCCAGCAGAATCAGTACGTCTCGATCGACTTCGGCGGCGGCGAGGTGCGCCGCGTGACGAGCGGCGGCGAGGTGCCCCTGCAGGAGGAGAAGTGGAGTCTGGACAAGGGAGACGCGCTGCTTGCGGAAGCTGAGGCATTCATCGAATCCGTGCTCGACGATGTGCCCTGCCGCGTGACCGGGCGCGACGGCATCGCCGCGCTCGAGCTGGCCGAAGCGGTCATGGACGATATCGAGCGGGGGTCCCGGCTGACTTGATGCTGCGCGCCGTCGCACTATCGCTCGCTTGAGACACGCGGCAACTTCCTCCCTGTACGCTGCGCGCGAGGGAATCAATCGACCCGCAGTGCGCCTTCCCTTGCCGTTGCGGCCAGGTACGAAGTGTATGCGGGACACTCGTCGATGCAGGACAGACCTTCGGGTTACGCCTCGATCCCGAGTTCCCTGATCTTGCGTGTGAGCGTATTGCGGCCCCAGCCGAGCAGCTTCGCCGCTTCGTGACGCTTGCCGCCGGCGCGCCTCAGCGCGGCGAGAATCAGCGTCGTCTCGAACGCCGGCAGGGCCTCGCCGAGAAGCGGCTGACCTGGTTTCCCGGCGAGCTGCGCCGCGGCCCAGTGGGCGAGGCTCGCCGTCCACTCGGCGTCGGCTTGCACGGCCGGCCCGCCCAGCTCGCGGGGCAGATCGTCGACACTGATTACCGAGCCCGCCGCGGTCACCGACAACCTGCGGCAGAGATTCACCAGTTCGCGGACGTTCCCCGGCCAATCGTATCCGAGCAACTGTTGCTGCGCTGCACGATCGAGCTTCTTCGGCGCAACTTCGAGCTCTTTCGCTGCATGATCGAGGTAATATTCAGCAAGTTCGACAATGTCTTCCTGTCGGTCGCGAAGCCGCGGGACCTCGATGCGCATGACGTTGAGCCGATGGTAGAGGTCTTCGCGAAACGTGCCGGCGACCACGGCCTTGTCGAGGTCCTGGTGCGTGGCCGCGACGACGCGAACATCGACTCTGATCGGCGCCTGGCCGCCGACGCGAAAGAACTCGCCTTCCGCCAGCACGCGCAGCAGGCGCGTCTGCAGCGCCGCGGACATGTCGCCAATTTCATCGAGGAACAGCGTTCCACGGTTGGCCTGCTCGAACCGGCCGACGCGCCGCTGTGTGGCGCCCGTGAATGCACCCTTCTCGTGGCCGAAGAGCTCCGATTCGAGCAGCTCCGCCGTGAACGCCGACGTGTTGAGCGCCACGAACGGCGCCTCGCTGCGCGCGGAGTTGTCGTGCAGCGCGCGGGCAACGAGCTCCTTGCCCGTACCGGATTCGCCCGTGATCAGGACGGTCATGCTTGAGCGCGACAGCCGGCCGATCGCCTTGAACACTTCCTGCATCGCGGGCGCGCGGCCGATAATCGTCGGCACCGTGTCGGCGTCGGCGGGTTCCGGGGGCTCGCCGCCGCGTTCACGCGCGGCGCGGTTCACCAGTTCGATGGCCGCATCGACGTCGAAGGGTTTCGGCAGATACTCGAACGCACCGCTCTGATAGGCGGACACCGCGCTGTCGAGGTCCGAGTGCGCCGTGATAACGATCACCGGAATCCCGGGGTCCGTCATGGCCAGGCGCTCGATGAGTTCGAAGCCGCTCATGTCCGGCATCCGAATGTCGGTCACGATCACGTCGGGCTTGTCGCTCTCGAGCGCCGCGCAGCATTGTTCGCCGGATTGGAAGCAGCGCGGCTTCATGCCGGCCTGGCGAAACGCCTGTTCGAGCACCCAGCGCACGGATTCGTCGTCATCGACGACCCAGACCCACAGCTTGCCGCTCCTGGTCATCGGTGTCGCCTACGCTGCGGCACCGCTGCCGTCAACCGGCAGCCGCATTCGAAACACCGTCCTGCCGGGGCGACTCTCGTATTCGATATAGCCGCCATTGCGGCTGACGAGGTCCTGGGCGATCGTGAGACCGAGGCCGGTACCGGAGTTCCTGCCGGTCACCAGCGGATAGAAGATCGTCCCGGCAAGCTCCGCGGAAACGCCCGGCCCGTTGTCCTCCACGTCGGCCGACAGCACCAGCCGATGTTGTTCGCCGTCGATCGGGTGATTGTGCAGCGCCCGCGTTCTGAGCACGATCCGCCCGTCCTTGCCGACGGCCTGCGTGGCGTTGCGCGCGAGATTCAGGAACGCCTGGATCATCTGGCTCCGGTCCGCCCGGACCGACGGCAGGCTCGGGTCATAGTCGCGCACAAGTTCGATGCCCGGCGAGATCTCTGCGGTCAACAGGTTCGCGACGCGCTCGGTGACTTCATGCAGGTTGAAATCGGCCGGCACCGGCGCCCCACCCGTCGAGAGGACACTGTCGACCAGCGCCGCAAGCCGATCGGCTTCATCAATGATGACGCGCGTATAGTCCTTGAGATCCGCGCCAGGCAACTGGCGCTCGAGCAACTGCGCCGCACCGCGCAGACCGACGAGCGGGTTCTTGACCTCGTGAGCGAGTTGGCGGATCACCTGCCGCGACAGCTTTCGCTGCGCGGCGATTTCCGCCTCGCGGCGGATCGTTCGATCGCGGTCGGTATCGAACAGCTCGAGCAGGAGCCCGGGCTCGCCCTCGATCGGGGCCGCCTGGCAGTGCAGATTGAGTTCGCGCTCCCCGAAGCGGGCCGAGAGCTCCCTGAGGCCGATGGTCAGCCCCGTGCGCAGGGCTCGCCGGCAGAGCTTGACGAGTTCGTCAGCCGGTTGCGCCAGCGATTCGATCGTCCGGCCGATGACCTGACGCTCGCTCATGCCGAGCAGGTTCTCCGCGGCGTCATTGAGATAGCTCACGGTCAACGAGTCGTCGACGGCGACCAGCGCTGTCGTCTGGCTGCGCAGCAGATTGCCCGAGTCAGGCGCGCGCGGCCGGCGGGTTCTCAGCGACGACTTTGCGGATTGTTCGGGTTGAGAATGCTCGTCTGCTGCACCATGAACGTCACACCAGGCGAGCGCAGCACTTCCTCGGCGCGTTCGTTGACGATCACGGCACTGAGTGTATGCAGACCCCGGTAGACGTCGGGCACCGTGAGCCTGGGGCCGGCGCCGGCCAGCTCTATCCGCCGGCCGTCGAGGTCTGCGAGCAGGCGATGGCCGGGCTGCAGGGCCGGCGTCAGCTCCACGATCACGTCGAGCCGTCCCTCCGTATTCCAGAGCGTCTGCCCGTCCGCCGGGCTCGCGATGGCGAATGCCGTGTACGACGGTGCCGCCGCGGCGGAAACCGTGGCATCCGGTACCGATGCGTGCGCCGTCGGCGTCGACGGCGAGCGCAGTGAAATGACCGGCACGCTGCCGAGTTCGATGCGGCTGGCGCCGGGCACCGGGCGGTCGGAGAAGTGCTGGCGGCCGGTCTCGTCCACCCACATCCAGACCGGCACGGCGAAGCTCGCTGTTGAGCAGAGCATGCCGAAAAGGATCAGCCACGAACGCATACTCCTAGCTTAGCGACGACCCTCGGGACAGGCCAACCGAACGGGCGGGATCTCCACGATCCCGCCACATTGGGTGCCCTGGGGGCGCTTTCTGTCGGCCGCCTACAGGCTGTAGTACATCTCGAATTCGACGGGGTGCGTCGACTTCTGCAACAGCGTGATCTCGTCCTGCTTGAGCGCGATGTAGGCGTCGATGAGATCGTCGCTGAACACCTCTCCCGCCTTGAGGAAGTCGCGGTCCGCGTCGAGCTCGTCGAGTGCTTCCTGCAGCGAGAAGCAGACGGTCCGGATGTTCTTCTCCTCTTCGGGCGGGAGATCGTAGAGGTCCTTGTCGACGGGCTCGCCCGGATCGATCTTGTTCAGGATGCCGTCGAGGCCTGCCATCAGCATCGCGCTGAACGCGAAGTACGGGTTGCCGGTGCTGTCCGGGAAACGGACCTCGACCCGGCGCGCCTTCGGATTCGCGACGAACGGTACGCGGACCGCAGCGGAGCGGTTGCGCGCAGAGTGCGCGATCAGCGTCGGAGCCTCGAAGCCCTTGACGAGGCGCTTGTAGCTGTTCGTCGCGGCATTCGTGAACGCGTTCAATGCGCGCGCATGCTTCTTGACGCCGCCGATGTAGTAAAGCGCCGCATCGGAAAGCCCCGCGTAGCCGTCGCCGGTGAAGATGTTCTGACCATCCTTCGCCAGCGACTGATGGACGTGCGCGCCGTTGCCGTTGTCGTCGACGAGCGGCTTGGGCATGAAGGTCGCGGTCTTGCCGTAGCTGTCAGCGACGTTCATGACGACGTACTTGAGGATCTGAACGGCGTCGGCCTTCTTGACCAACGTGTCGAACATGACGCCGATTTCGCCCTGCCCACCCGTGGAGACCTCGTGATGGTGCACCTCCGTCGTCAGGCCCATCTCCTCGAGCGCCAGACACATTGCCGAGCGGACGTCGGCCAGCGAGTCGACCGGCGGCACCGGGAAGTACCCGCCCTTGACCCTGGGTCGGTGCCCGATGTTGCCCCCCTCGAATTCGTCGCCGGACTGCCAGGCGCCCTCGTTCGACCTGATTTCGTAGGACGTGCGATGCATATCGGTCCGCCAGCGCACGTCGTCGAAAACGAAGAACTCATTTTCCGGACCGAAATACGCCGCATCGGCGATGCCGGTCGACTTCAGATACGCCTCGGCACGCACGGCCGTGGAACGCGGGTCGCGACCGTAGCCCTGCAGGGTCATCGGCTCGATCACGTTGCAGAACATGTTTAGCGTCGCTTCCTCGGTGAACGGATCGAGAACCGCCGTGGACGTATCCGGCATCAGAATCATGTCCGACTCGTGGATCCCCCTCCATCCGGAAATCGATGAGCCGTCGAACATCTTGCCGTCTTCGAAAAAGGCTTCGTCGACGATGTGGGACGGCACGCTGACGTGCTGTTCCTTGCCACGCGTGTCCGTAAGGCGCAGATCGACGAACTTGACGCCGTTTTCTTCAATCATTTTCAAAACGTCGGCTGACGACATGATTCTCCTCCATTAATAACTGAGTTGCCGTGGATCCAACACGACCGCGTACAAGCGCCCACAGGCGCGCACCCGGTCAGAACACCGATGTCGAACCTCCACCGCTGCATGAAGCGTGCCAATTGAAACAAAGCACGTTTCGCCTTTCTTCTACGGGGTCCGTGGCCGCGACCCGGCGTTCTCCTGCCCCGGGTTGGAGCGAAACGCGCGACATGATGCACCAAAACGGTGCGAAAAGAAAAGCATGTGCCGGCTGAGCTTACGGGAGATCTCCACGGCCCTCGGCACGCCCCCGATCCGACCGCGTGCTGCCACCAACTGCAACTGCCCCACCGGCGCCAGCCGGCAGCGGCGCGGACTCGATCCGGTATCAGGTGGCGGTCGTCTTGCCGGCTTCGTTGTCGATGACCATCAACGTGTCGACGTAGAACAGCTCAGGGTCGGCGCCGAACTTTGCCTTGAACTGGGTCAGGAACTGGTCGTTGAAAAAGGCCCGGGCATCGGCCTCGCTTTCCCACAGGTAAACGGAGTGGCCCGTATGGCTGCCCTCGTCATAGCTGAAATACTTGCGAATGAGCTTCGGCGTCGCCCGAAAGCGCCCTTCGACCTCCCTGAAGCCTTCCATCATCTTGTCGCGCGGGACGGGCCCGGGCAGGACGTACTTGACGAGAACCGTGTGCATGAAGTGGCTCCTCTCAGCGGGTCAATTGCTGCGAACTATACGCTCGGCGACGTGCGACGCCCACGTTGCAATGCTCAGCGATGGCGGTACGCCCACGGGCTGCGGGAAGACCGAGGCATCGGCGACATACAGCCCCGGATGATCGTGGACCTGGCCGCTGCCGTCGACCACACCTTCGTCCCGATTGTCCGAAATCCGGCACCCACCGGCCGGATGAGCCGTAAATACTTCAGTTTTCGGGTACTCCACCGGCCGGCCGGAGGCTTCTGAAACCGCGTCCATGGCTCGCATCGCCGCCGCGTAGCTGGCCGATCCCTCAAGATCGAAGGCGAACCGGATGCGGCCATTGTCGCTCCAGATCCGGCCGTCTGCCGCATCCTGGCTCATGGCCACGAGATCCACGAAGCGGCCGGCCTTCGTCTTCGCACGCTTGCCGAGGAATCGCGGCAGCGGCGGCGGTTCGCCGGCGCCCAGGATGACGTAGGCGCCATCCTCGTGGCCCCTGATTTTCACGCGGCCGAACGACGGCGGGCCGATCGTCGTGTCGCGGGCCTGCACAGGCCACCTGCCGATCAGGTCGCCGTTGGCGCTCAGCCGCGTGCCGAGCGCCGGAAGTCCGGACAGTCCACCGCTATCGCGGCTGTTCAGGAGCAATGCGTTCGTGTTCATGGTGCCCGCACAGACCGCAAGCTTCGGTGCATCCAGCGTCACGTTCCGCCCGCTCTGCAAATCGCGGGCTTCGACGGTCCAGCCGCCGGAGTTGTTGGCCGAAATCCGGCGCGCCTCGTGCATGTCGCGGACCGTCAAGCCGTTCCTCAGGGCCGGCAGCAGGAACAGCGCATCCACGGTGGACTTCGACGCGCCCGGGCTGCCGAACATGCCGTTCGCCCGGTTGACGTCGAGCGGCTCACGCACGATGCCGTTTTCGTCGGCGACTGGCGCAAGATTGCCGTCCGGACCCGGGAAGAGAATCCCCATGAGCGGCTGCTCGCCCTCTTCGAGCGGCGCGAAACAACCCTCCTTCGCCCACGCATGGTCGGCGTGATTGGGAATGGCCGACGCATCCGCAAGTTCGACGCCCTTCAGTTCCCTGGCGACACGATCGTAATGCGGGGCAAGCGTCGCGTCGCTGAGGCCCGTGGCGCGATCGTTCCAGAAGCCTTGCGGAGCGCGCTCCAGGAGCGCGGCCCAGATGTGGCTTCCGCCGCCGACATTGGACGTGCAGGGCACCTTGATGCCGTCGCCTGTCCACATCTCGAGGTAGCCGTACTTGTTGAGGCGAAGTCCGCGCCGCGGGCCCTTGGCCGGTCTCAGCGACCGCAGGACCGACAGCATTCCGCCCGTTCGCGGCAAGGGCTTGCGCGCTTCGATGCCGGCGGCGCGCACGGCGACGGTATCGCGCCACGGTCCGCGCTCGAGCAGGACGACCTTCCGCCCCGCTTCCACCAGGCGCGACGCCATCACCGCCCCGCCGAACCCGCTGCCGACAACGATGATGTCCGGCTGCACTGCTCCGACGTCCGTTTTTCCTGTCATCGCGTTCTCGCAGTTCGCTCCGGCGCCAGCCCGAATATCGCAGCAAGGCGCGCAGGAAACAGAGAATTATCTAAAGTTTTCAATGCCTTGTTTGAACAGTAAGACAGCCGGACCGGTGACCCTCCGTCCTGGCCGCGCCCTCGCGAGGCCGCGGGTCCGACGCCCGACTGTCCGTTGCTCCTGCCAGCCGAATCGGCCACCAGCGGGCAAGGGCGACGGAAAGCCTACCATTGCCCGCTGCTGAAACAATCCGGCGCCCGACAAGCATGGAAACTTCCGGTCTCGCCGGGCTTCCGACGAAATCCCGGGCCCTGAACCGGTGCCCGCAGCAGCGGATGTGGTCTTCCGACACGGATAACTCGCATGGTTCGCTCCCGGCGAACGCCGCGCATCGCTATACTTTCGCGCTTCGCCTCCGCTCAAGAGCAGTACAGCCCGCCATGGACTCGATGGAAAAAATCGTCTCGCTCAGCAAGCGCCGGGGCTTCGTGTTTCCATCGAGCGAGATCTATGGGGGCCTCAACGGCTTCTGGGACTACGGTCCACTCGGCGTCGCCCTGAAGCGCAACGTCAGGCAGGCCTGGTGGGACGACATGATCGCCCATCACGACGAAACCGCTACGGATACCGGCGCGCCATCGCCCTTCGCCATGGTCGGGATCGACAGCGCGCTGCTCCTGAACCCGAAGGTCTGGGAGGCGAGCGGCCACCTGAGCGGTTTCAGCGATCCGATGGTGGATTGCAGGGAAACGAAAAGCCGCTATCGGGCGGACCAGCTCGTCGTGTTCGCCCTCGTATTCGAAACGGCGGATGGCGGCCGGGAAACGGTCAAAGACGTACTCTTCGCGTCGCCCGGTGAAGCCGGCAAGTCGCCTGAAGACGAACTCCTCGCACCACACCGCAAACGACTGAGGCGGATCCTGAAGTCGCGGCCCGGCGGCGAGGCCCTGTCGATCGAAGTGATCGACGGCGCCCTCGAAGACGCGTCGGCCCGCGCCAGGACGCTCGCTCCCGGAGCCAGCGAACCCGGCTCGCTGACCGCGCCGCGCGCATTCAATCTCATGTTCAAGACCTACATCGGCGCGCTCGAGGACAGCTCGAGCGCCGCGTATCTTCGCCCCGAGACGGCCCAGGGCATCTTCCTGAATTTCAAGAACGTACTTGACACCGCCCGCGTCAGGCTGCCGTTCGGCATCGGCCAGGTCGGCAAGGCTTTCCGCAACGAGATCAACCCGCGCAATTTCACGTTCCGCAGCCGCGAGTTCGAACAGATGGAAGTGGAGTTCTTCTGCCGGGCAGCCGACGCTGAAGCCTGGTACGTCTATTGGCGCGACAGGCGTTACCGCTGGTACGTCGATCTCGGACTCCGGCCGGAAAATCTTGCGCTTCGCGAGCATGAGGATTCGGAACTCGCCCACTACGCCGCGGCCTGCGCCGACGTCGAATACCGCTTCCCGTTCGGTCAGAGCGAGCTTGAGGGCATCGCCAATCGCACCGACTTCGATCTCCGCCAGCACATGCAGGCGAGCGGCAAGGACCTGCGCTACTTCGACGACCAGGCCGGGCGGGACGAAGAGCGCCGTTATCTGCCGCACGTCATCGAGCCCTCGGCCGGCGCCGACCGGGCCACGCTCGCTTTCCTCTGCGACGCGTACACGGAGGACGAAGTCGGCGGCGAGCGCCGCACGGTCATGAAGCTGCACCCGAGACTCGCGCCGGTCAAGGTCGCGGTGTTCCCGCTCGTTCGCAAGGAAGGGATGCCCGAGCGCGCGCTCGGGATCTATCGCGAACTGCGCGGCAAGCTCGACGCCGCATACGACGAGAAGGGCGCGATCGGCCGGCGCTACCGGCGCCAGGACGAAGCCGGCACGCCGTACTGCGTCACGATCGACGGCCAGACGCTGAGCGACGACACGGTCACTGTGCGCGAACGCGACAGTTGCGAACAACGGCGGGTCGGTAGCGGCCAACTGGCCGATTACCTGGCTCAGTGCATCGGGGGCTGACGCGTGGGCGAGGCGGCCGGCCAGCTCGTCGTTCTCGATCGCGACGGCGTCATCAACCGGGACTCCCACGCCTACATCAAGTCGCCCTCCGAGTGGCACGCGATCCCGGGCAGCCTTCAGGCGATAGCCGGATTGCATCGGGCGGGGTTCCGTATCGTCGTCGTCAGCAACCAGTCAGGCGTCGGTCGAGGCCTCTATTCGGCGCAGGCGCTGAAGGATATCAACGCGCGCATGGAGCACGAGGTCGAGTCCGCCGGTGGCGCCCTCGCGGGCGTGTACTGCTGCCCGCATCGGCCCGACGAGGGCTGCGACTGCCGCAAGCCCGCGCCGGGCCTCTTGCGGCAGATCGAGCGTGATTTCGGGAGATCCTTGCACGGCGCGCCCCTGATCGGCGACAAGCTGTCCGACATTGACGCCGCGCTCGCCGTAGGCGCGCGGCCGATGCTCGTCAGAACCGGATACGGGCGGCAGGCCGCGAAAACGCTCGGCGACCGCAAGGCGGAAATCCACGCCGACCTCGCGAGTGCGGTTGCGTCCCTGCTGGCCGAACGGCGGGGTGTCTGACATGCGTCAGTGGCTCGGTTCGATCGTTTTCACGCTGTATCTGTTTGTTTCCGTTGCGCTTTTCAGCTTCGTTGTCCTTGCGAGCGCGCCGTTTCCGCACCGCGTGACATACCGTTTGTGCGTTTACTGGGCGGACTCTGCCCGGTTTCTTCTGCGCAAGCTCTGTCGACTCGACCATGTCGTTCAGGGGCTTGAGAACCTGCCCCGGCAGAACACCGTCCTGCTTGTGAAACATTCGTCTGCCTGGGAGGCGCTCGCGGTGCTGAAGCATTTTCCGACGCAGACTTGGGTCGTAAAGCGGGAACTGCTGTTCGCGCCGCTACTCGGCTGGGTGCTCATGTTGCTCAAGCCCATCGCGATCGACCGTCGCTCCGGGCGCATCGCCGTACAGACCGTCATCGACGAGGGTCAGAAACGCCTCGCGGAAGGCTTCTGGATCGTCATCTTTCCGGAGGGCACAAGGGTCCCACCGGGCGAGTCGCGGCGCTATGGGCTCAGCGGTGCACTGCTTGCGAGTGCCGCCGGGCGCCCCATCGTGCCTGTCGCGCATAACGCGGGCGTGTTCTGGCCGCGACGCAGTTGGCTGAAGCGTCCCGGAACGATTCAGGTCGCGGTCGGTCCCGCCATCGCGACCGTCGGCCGCGAACCGCGCGAGGTCATTGCCGAAGTTCGCGAATGGATCGAGGCCAGGATTGCGGAAATGGATTCGCCGCCCGCAGCATAGCCGTGACCATTGTGGCCGGAGCATGTGCGCGCGGGCGGGCCTGGACGGCGCAATGGCTGAAGTCGAATTGCGCTGCATGTACTATTCGTGTTCGCAAGCGCATCGACACCAACACGGGGGGTTTGAAAATGCGAGGCTTTAGTGGCGCCCATGCTGCGGTCGGCTTGATGGCGGGCTTGTTGTTGCCGTGTGTCACGACGGTCGCACAGGTCGATCTCACCGGCAATTGGGTTGCCTTGTATCACGAGGATGCGCCCGAGCGCCTGCCTGGGCCGGCACTTGGTGACTACCTCGAATTGCCGATCAACGAGGCCGCCAGGATGCGCGCCGACAGCTATCATCCCAACCGGATCTCCGCGGTCCAGGAGTATCAGTGCCGGCCCCACGGGGGCGACTATTCCATGCGCGGGCTGTCCGTACCCATGCGGGTCTGGGAAGAATTCGATCCGGACACCCAGCAACTTGTCGCAATTCGCACCCGTATGGCGTGGATGGAGATGGAGCGAACGATCTACATGGACGGCCGCCCCCATCCACCCGAGTACGAGCGCCACACCTGGCAGGGGTTCTCCACGGGGGTCTGGGAGGGCAATACGCTCAAGACGACCACCACGCACTTCAAGCCGTCCTATCTGCGGCGCAACGGAATGCCGCGAAGCTCCAGGGCCACCTTGACCGAAGTCTGGGCCCGGCACGGCAATTATCTGACCGTGCTGACCTACATCGACGATCCGGCTTTCCTGACCGAACCGCTGGTCAGAACCTCCAACTGGGCCCTTGAGCCCAACGCGCAGATGCGGCCGAACTCGTGCACGCCGGCGCCCGAAGTCCCCGTACCCGAAGGCACGGTGCCGCATGTCATGCCGGGCGAAAACCCCTTCGGCCGCGAGTTTTCGGAGTTGTTCGGCGTTCCATATGACGCGACCCGCGGCGGGGCGGAGACCCTGTATCCGGAATACCGGATGACCATGGGCGAGGTTCCCACGGCTCCCCAGTGCTCCCGGTACTGCATTTGCACGGGACTGGGCAATTGTCCCGAGTGAAACTACGCGTGCACCCACATCTGTTGCAATGGCTGTCGGCGGCGGCCCTGACGACGCTGCTGGCGGCTCCGGCCCTCTCCCAGCAGAGCGAGAACCCGGCTGACGCCGAAATTCACGTACTCCCCGTTCAGGGCAACGTTTACATGCTCGTCGGGCCGCGCGGCAACGCCACGCTGCAGGTCGGTTACGACGGCGTCTTGCTGGTGGATACCCAAACCGCTGAGTTGGCGCCGAAAATAGCCGAGCGAATTGATGAACTTGCGGAAAACCCCGTGCGTTACATCATTATCAATACGCACGTGCATCCGGATCACAGCGGCGGCAACCAGGCGCTGTCGAATTTGGGCCGCCAGGAAACCGGCGTTGCCACGGAGATCGTCGCCCACGAGAACGTCCTCGTACGCATGACCGCACCACCCGACGAACACGTGCCGGAGACTCAGCTATCTCCCGAGGGTTGGCCGACGATGGCCTATTTCCTGCCCTACAGGGATATTCACTTCAACGGCGAGCCCATAGAAATGCTGCACCAGCCGGCGGCCCATACCGATGGCGACAGCCTGGTCTGGTTTCGCCGCTCCGATGTCGTAAGCACCGGAGACATATACACGCCGGAGCGCTACCCGGTCATCGACCTGGGTCGGGGCGGCAGCGTCCAGGGTGTCATCGACGCGTTGAACCGGATCATCCGGATCGCGGTGCCCGAGGACAAGCAGGAGGGCGGCACAAAGGTGATCCCCGGGCATGGCCGGCTTTCCGAAGAAGCCGATGTCGTCGAATACCGGGACATGGTTACGATTATTCGCGACCGTGTGCAGGCGCTGATCGACGATGGCCTGTCCCTCGAAGAGGTCCAGGCGGCCCGTCCATCGTTGGACTACGATACCGAATACGGCGCGGATACAGGATTTTGGACAACTCAAATGTTTGTGGAAGCTGTATATCGGAGTCTCAGCGAATGAGCAGGTTCACCCGAACAGGCATTTGGCTGGCGTCGGCGCTGACGTTGACGATTGGTCCTGCCACGTTGTCGCAGTCGCAGACGTCTCCGCGGGCATCTGCGCCCGTCGATCTGACGGGCTATTGGGTGTCGGTGGTTACCGAGGATTGGCGCTGGCGCATGATAGTGCCGGGCAAGGGCGATTACTCAAGTATTCCGATCAACGCCGAAGGTATCCGGGTGGCCGACCAATGGGAGCCCGGCGTGGTAGTAGCGGGCGAGGAATGCCGTCCCTACGGTGCGGCGGGCATCATGCGGGTACCGGGCCGCCTGCACGTCTCATGGGAAGACGATCTGACGCTGAGAATCGACACCGACGCGGGCTCGCAGACGCGACTGTTTCACTTTGACGGCGGTGAGCCCCCGCCCGAGATGGAACCCTCCTGGCAGGGCTACTCGTCGGCGCGCTGGGAACCACCGCCCGGCGGACTCGCTTTCCTTGGGTTTGCCGCGCCTCCGGACCTTGCCGGCGGCGTTGGAATCGGCGGAAGCGGCTCATCGCGTTGGCGCTCGCTTGAAGCAGTCACGAGCCATCTGCGGCCCGGATACCTGCGCTGGAACGGCGTTCCATACAGCGCCGATACCGTCGTCAGGGAATACTACGATCTCGCCAACATGCCCAACGGGGATACCTGGCTTGTCGTTACGACCATAGTCGAGGATCCGCAGTACCTTGAGGTGCCCTATGTGACGAGCACCAATTTCAAGAAACAGGCCGACGACTCGGGCTGGAACCCGACATCCTGTTCGGACGGTTGAGGTCGTTCAATTCAGTTGAATCGCCGGCTGTGGGCACAGCGGGCTAAATATCGAGATTCGCCACCGACAGTGCGTTGCGCTCGATGAAGTCCCGGCGCGGCTCGACGTGGTCGCCCATGAGCGTGGTGAAGACTTCGTCGGCGGCGACCGCGTCCTCGATACGCACCTGCATGAGCCTGCGGCTGTCCGGGTTCACCGTCGTCTCCCAGAGCTGGTCCGGATTCATCTCGCCGAGCCCCTTGTAGCGCTGGATGCTCTGCCCGTGCTTGGCCTGATCCATGAGCCAGCCGATGGCCTCCGGGAACGTTGTCACGTGCGCGCGTTCCTTGCCCCGTGTGATATGGGCGCCCGGCCCAAGCAGATCCCTGAAGGTCGCGCCGGCCGTGGCGATTCGCCGATATTCCGTCGACCCGAAAAAACCCGCCTGTATGCTCTTCGTCGTCGACACGCCATGATGCTCACGTGTAACCAGCACCGTCGCGTCGCTCGTATCGGTCTGCGGCTGACACTCGACCCGGTATCGCGGCCCTGAGCCGTTGAGTATGCGCAGCCGCTCCTCGAGCTGCTCGCACCATTCGCCCATTTGATCGGAATCGTCGAGCGTGGAACTGTCGATTTGCGGCAACCACATCATGGCGCTAAGCACGTTCTCGTCGTAGCGCTTGCCCCAGCGCTCGATGATCGCCTTGGCCTGCGTGAAATCGCGGGCGAGGCCGAGCAGTGTTTCGCCCTCGACCGGCGGCGCGTCGGCCGCCGGGTAAAGCGTCGCGCCGTCGACGGCGCTCGACAACAGCAGTGCCGTGAGCTCCGCGTCATCCTTGACGTAGAACTCCCGCTTGCCGCGCTTGAGCTTGTAGAGAGGCGGCTGGGCGATAAAAACGTGGCCTCTCTCGATGAGTTCGGGCATCTGCCGGTAGAAAAACGTGAGCAGCAACGTGCGGATGTGCGAACCGTCCACATCGGCGTCGGTCATGAGAATGATGCGGTGGTAGCGGAGATTGTCGGGGTCGAACTCGTCGCGGCCGATGCCGCAGCCGAGCGCCGTGATCAGCGTGCCGACCTCGACCGACTGAAGCATCTTGTCGAAGCGCGCCTTCTCGACGTTGAGAATCTTGCCCTTGAGAGGCAACACGGCCTGCGTGCGGCGATCGCGGCCCTGTTTGGCCGAGCCGCCGGCCGAATCGCCCTCGACGAGGAAGATCTCCGACAGTGCCGGGTCCTTCTCCTGGCAGTCGGCGAGTTTGCCCGGCAGGCCCGCGACGTCCAGAGCGCTCTTGCGGCGCGTCATTTCCCTCGCCTTGCGGGCGGCCTCGCGCGCGCGGGCGGCCTCGACGATCTTCCCTACGATCGTCTTCGCTTCGGCCGGGTTCTCCAGAAGGAAGGTTTCGAGCCTCGGACCGACGGCCGACTCGACGATGCCCTTGACCTCGGACGAAACGAGCTTGTCCTTGGTTTGCGACGAAAACTTGGGCTCGGGGACCTTGACCGAGAGCACGGCCGTCATTCCCTCTCGGGCATCGTCGCCGGAGGTGTTGACCTTCTCCTTCTTCGCGATGCCCTCCCTCTCGATGTAATTGTTGAGCGTACGCGTCAGCGCCGCTCGAAATCCCGCCAGGTGTGTGCCGCCATCGCGCTGGGGAATGGTGTTCGTGTAACAGAACATGTTCTCCTGATAACCGTCGTGCCATTGCAGCGCCACGTCGACCTGTACGGGGCCGCGCTTCTCGCTGAAAGTGACGACGGAAGGATGAATCGCGGTCTTGTTGCGGTTCAGGTGCTTGACGAAGGCGCGGATCCCACCCTCGAACTCGAACACGTCGCGGCGATCTTCGGATTCGCTCGCAAGCGCTATGCGGATCCCTGAATTGAGGAAGGAAAGCTCCCGCAGGCGCTTGGCGAGGATGTCGTAATCGAACTCGATGTTCGTAAAGACCTGTGGGCTCGGCGTGAATCGGATGATCGTGCCGGTCCGGTCCGTGTTCGCCGTGGCCCTGAGCGGCGCGACGGGCTCTCCCATCCGGTAACGTTGCCTGTGGACCTTGCCGCCGCGGCAAATCGTCAGATCGAGCGATTCGGACAGTGCGTTTACGACGGAGACGCCGACTCCGTGCAGGCCCGCCCGACACCTTGTAGGAGTTGTCGTCGAACTTTCCGCCCGCGTGAAGCATCGTCATGATGACCTCGGCTGCCGAGCGGCCTTCTTCGGGGTGCGTGTCGACCGGAATCCCGCGGCCGTCGTCGGTCACGGTGATCGAGTCGTCGGCATGGACCGTTACGGTAATCTCGCGGCAGAAGCCCGCAAGGGCTTCGTCGATCGAGTTGTCGACGACCTCGAATACCATGTGGTGGAGGCCGGTTCCGTCATCGGTATCGCCGATGTACATCCCGGGCCGTTTGCGAACGGCTTCAAGGCCCTTCAGGACCTTGATATTCCGCGAAGTGTATTCGTCGTGGGACATGCTCAACCGCGTAAGGGATAACCCGCCGATTATACCACCGCTTCGACCTTGCCCCGTTCCACGTGGAACACCGGAAAGCCTTGGCGCGGACGCAGTGCATGCTCGCTCAATCCGGTCAGAAAAAGTTGTGTCTCCAGGGGCTCGAGTTCGGCCAGGAGCCGCTCGAGCGACTCATCGTCGAGTTCGGCGGCAGGGTCGTCAACGAGCAGCAGGCCACCGCGCCCGGTTCGTTGTCCGAACAGCCGGACCTGTCCCAGGACCAGCGCTGCAGCGATGAGTTTCTGCTGGCCGCGCGACGCATGCTCCCTGACGCTGCCGGCGTCCATGCGAATGTCGATGTCGGCACGGTGCGGACCGACCTGGGTGAAGCCCGTTCGCAGATCGCGCTCCAGTGACTCCCCAAGCGCCTGCTCCAGGGCGATTCCCTGCTTCCAGCCCGGGCGATAGACGATCGCGAGCGGCTGATCGAGCAAGCGGCCGCCAACCTGCTCGACCAGATCGGAAAGCGCCTCGACGTAGCGTCGCCTGGCCGAAGTTACGGTCTCGGCCGCCGCCAGCATCGGCTGCGTCCAAACGGTCAGCGGCGCGCCGCTCAAGCCCCGCTTCAGGGCCGCGTTGCGCTGACCGAGTACGCGTCGGTAATTCCGCCAGGTTTGCAGGTAGGCGTGTTCCACGTGGAACACCCCTCCATCCACGAAGCGCCGCCTCTCGCTGGGCCCGGCCTCGATAAGGCGGTGAAGCCTCGAACCCATGACGTGTACGGCCATGACCTCGGCAAGCTGCGACATGCCGAGCGTCGACTCGCCATCCACCTTGATCCTGAGTTCGCCCCCAGCGAGAGAAACGCCGACCCGATGACGGCGCTCGCCCGAACGCACCTCGCCGAATACGGTGAGGCCCTTCGAGCCGTGGCGGATCAGGCGCGCGGTTTGCCGGGTACGAAAGGAACGGCCTCGCCCGAGCAGGTGAATGCTCTCAAGAAAGCTCGTCTTGCCGGCGCCGTTCAGGCCGAACAGGTAGTTCCGCTGTGGATGCAGCTCGACGTCGACCGCCTCCAGGCAGCGCACTGCATCGATCTGCAGCCGCTCAAGCGGCACGGTCAGTGCATCTCCTGCGAAACCGCGGCGCGGCTCACAGCCGCATGGGCATCACCACGTACTGTGTCGTGCTGTTGTCTTGCGCCGTGATCAGGCAGCTCGAATCGCCGTCCCGCAGACCGATCTGGACGTTTTCCCCGTCGATGTGCGCCAGCGCCTCCAGCAGGTAATTCACGTTGAAACCGATCTCGAGTGCGTCGCCGCCATACTCGACCTCGATTGTCTCGACGGCCTCCTCCTGCTCGGGGTTGTTCGCATAGACAACAGCGCTGTCTTCCCCGAGCTCAAGCCGCACGCCGCGCAGCTTGTCGTTGGCGAGCACCGCCGCTCTCTGTAGCGCGTGGTGCAATTGTGCGCGGTCCGCAACGACCGTATTGGGCGGATCCAGCGGTATGACGCGGCTATAGTCCGGAAACTGTCCGTCGATGAGCGTGGACGTCATCCTGAGACCGTCAAATTCGACGCGCAGGTGGCTCGTCCCGATCATCATGAGCACCTCGCCTTCCTGCCCAAGGAGACGGTTGAGTTCGAGAATGCCCTTGCGCGGCACGATGACCCGCTGCGCTGCCGCCGTTTCGCTGAGCGTCAGGTCGGACAGCGCCAGACGATGACCGTCGGTCGCTACCGCTCGCAGCCCCTGCAGACCGTCGGTGCCGGTCTCCATCAAAAGACCATTGAGGTAGTAGCGCACATCCTGCTGAGCCATGGAGAACTGAGTGCGGTTCAGAAGGTCATGCAAGGCCTTCTGGGGTATCCGCAAGGTCTGCTGGGCCGCCATCTCATCGACGGTAGGGAAGTCTGCTGCAGGCAGCGTTGCCAGTGTGTACCGGCCTCGTCCACCCTTGATAACCATGCGGTTTTCGTCAAGTGCAGCGCTGACGACCGTCCCTTCGGGCAGAAGCCTGCAGATATCGTGAAGCTTGCGGCCGGGAACCGTAGTTTCGCCGCTCGCCTCAACTTCTATGGGGGTGGCGGCCACGAGCTCGACTTCAAGGTCCGTCGCCGTAACGTATAGCTTGCCGGCGACAACCTTGAGCAGCACATTGCTCAGGATCGGCATTGTCGAACGGCGTTCCACGACGCCGACAACGGCATGCAGGAGCTTGAGGAGGTCTTCCCTCGGTACGCTGAACTTCATTATCTGAATTACCTATATACCTTTTTGGTTACGGTGGTAATTAGCCACCTGAAACCCGTTGAAAAGACTAAAAATCCCTTTATTTACAATACCTTGACAAGCTATTAGCGGTGTATGGAAACAGCGCTATCCTGTGCAACGCCTGTGCGTGATTCCGGCCTGGAAAGTTGTCAATAGCTTATTCCCATCAATTCGTCAGGGTTCTGAACAGGTTGTTGTAGTCTTCCTCGATACGGGAATCGGTCTCGCGCAAGCCCCGGATACGGCGACATGCATGCAACACGGTCGTGTGGTCGCGTCCACCGAACCTGTCGCCGATTTCCGGCAGGCTGAAACGCGTCAATTCCTTCGCGAGTGCCATGGCCACCTGGCGCGGTCGCGCGACTGAACGGGTTTTTCGCTTGGACAGCAGGTCGGCCACGCGGATCTTGTAGTAAGCGGCGACGGTCTTCTGGATGCTGTCGATGGTGATGCGGCGGTCGTGTAGCGCGAGCAGATCGCGCAACGCCTCTTTCGTGAGATCGAGCGTGATTTTCTGGCCCTCGAGCTCTGCCGTGGCGATCACGCTCTTGAGCGCGCCTTCGAGCTCGCGGACGTTGGACCTGATGCGCTGCGCCATGAAGAACGCGACTTCCTCCGGCAGTGACACGCCGACGGCGGCGGCCTTGCTCATGAGGATCGCAACACAATGCTCGAGTTCGGGCGGTTCGATGCGAACGTTGAGGCCTGAGCCGAACCTGGACTTGAGCCGCTCGTCGAGACGGTCAACATCCTTGGGAAAACGATCGCCCGTCAGCACGACCTGACGTTGGTCCTCAAGCAGGGCGTTGTAGGTGTGAAAGAACTCTTCCTGGGAGTGGTCCTTGCCCGCGAAGAACTGGATGTCATCGATCAGAAGAGCATCGAGGCTCCGATACGTGCGTTTGAAGTCGGCAATGGCGTTGAATTGCAGGCCGCGCACCATCTCGCTGACGAACCGTTCCGAATGCAGATATGCGACCCTGGCGCCGGGCTTGCGCTTCTGGATCAGGTTCCCGATCGCATGCATGAGGTGCGTCTTGCCGAGGCCGACGCCGCCGTAAATGAATAGCGGGTTGTAGTCGAGCCCGGGATTCCTGCCGACGCGGTGCGCCGCCGCGGCGGCCAACTGGTTGCTCTTCCCCTTGACGAAAGTCTTGAACGTGAAATCCGGATTCAGCCGGCTGTTGAACGTTGATCGTGGCGACCCCGGCTCGACTTCAGCGGCCGCTTTTGGCGCGAGAAGTTCGCGGCTGCCGACGCCGAGCGTTACGTTGACGCCGTTGTAGTAGCGTCTGATCGTATCCAGGCAGTTGCGATCGACCCAATCCACCACGAAATGGTTCGGCGCGAGCAGCCGCAGGCCATCCTCGCCGCTTACGGCTTCAAGCGGCCGTATATAGGTGTTGTAGTTGGCTTCTGACAGTTCACCATCGAGCACCCGAAGACAGTTGGTCCATTGGGCTGTTTCGGGTGAGGGATCCTGTGTCAAGGTCGCGTGCTCCGCGTCAAGAGCTTGTGTTGTTGTCAGGGGGGAGAAGTGCGAGTCTAATACGAGCCGCCCCCGGTTATCCACAGGCGCCGAGCATCGTTCGACCCGTGCACGGCCCTGCGTGCCTCCCCCACGGGTTTCCGCATACAATCCGTCATACCGGGCGCGAAATCAACTTCCGACGACGCGCTCTCGGCTATTGACAGCCGGTACGGCCCCGCGTACAGTTACGCGTCGCCGAGATCGGCGCATGTAGTTGTTTTTATTAGGTCTTTACTCCAGTTGGGCCGAATCCGCGATGAAAAGAACGTTTCAACCGAGCAACCTTCGGCGCAAGCGGACGCACGGTTTCCGGGCGCGCATGGCGACGCGGGCCGGGCGCAAGGTGCTGAGCAAGCGCCGCGCGAAAGGCCGCGCCCGCCTCACGCCTTAAGACCGGGGCCAGGGCGTCGCGAACCAGCCGCGGGTGACCGCCTTCGCTCTACCGGCAAGCAGGCGCCTAAGCAGGTCTCGACAGTTCGGCAGGGTATTTGCCAAACCGGTACGATCCTCTGACCGCTACTTCACCCTGCTCGCCCGGGCAGCGACAGGACCCGCAGCGCGACTTGGCCTGGCGATATCGCGGCGTGCCGCGAAACGAGCCGTTGATCGCAACAGACTGAAACGCCTGGCCAGGGAATCGTTCCGCATGCAGATCGAACTGCCGAGCTGGGATTTCGTGGTCATTGCCAAACACGGTGCGGCAAGCGCGGGAAATGCGGTGCTCAGAGCAAGCCTCGATGGACACTTCGACCGTCTGAAGCGGCGGGCAGGCCCGAAGCACGATGGATAACGTACGGCTGATTCTCTGGTTCGCGCTGCTCGGCACGCTGTGGCTGGGCTACACCCAGTGGGTCGAGGACTATTCCTCCCCGCCCGATGGCGCACAGAACCCGCAAGCCGGACCGGTTGAATCCTTGCCCGACATCACCCCCGCACAGCCGACCGATCTGCCGGCGTTGACGCCCGTGGACTCGCCCGCCGCGGCTCCGGTCGAGGCCCTGCCCGAAGCGCAGGAAACGCCGGCGTCGACCGTGCGCGTGCGCACCGACGTCCTCGACGTGCTCATAGACACGACCGGCGGCGACCTGGTCCGCGCGGACCTGCTCGAATACCCCGTCGACAAGGACAGGCCGGACATCCCCGTACGCCTGCTCGACTTCAGCCCCCCGAACCGGTGGGTGTTCCAGACCGGAATGCGCGGCGTCGAGGGCGGCCCGGAACCCAATCACCTCGAACCTTTCCGCAGCGACGCGGCCGAGTACGAGCTTGCGGGCGACGAACTCGTGGTTCGTCTGGACTGGGCGACGGACGCACAGATCAGTGCAAGCAAGATCTACACGTTCACGCGGGGCTCGTATCGCGTCGGCCTCGACTTCGTGCTCGAGAACTCGGGCGACGAGGCCTGGCAAGGCGTCGCCTACACGCGCATGCGCCGTGTGCACCGGCCGATCGACCGTTCGTTTACTTCCGTGGATTCGTATTCCTTCACGGGCCCGGTGCTCTACGACGGAGACGAATACGACAAACTGGATTTTGACGATCTCGCCGACGAACCCGTGACGCAGACCGTGACGGGCGGTTGGCTTGCAAGCATTCAGCACCACTTCCTCGCCGCCGCCGTCCCGCCGCCCGAGGAATCGGCGCAATACGATGCCGCGGCGAGCGGCGGCGAGTATCTTCTCACGGCGATCAGTCCGCTCAAGGAGGTCCCGGCAGACGGGCGGCTGGAGTACTCGACCCAGCTTTTCGTCGGGCCGAAGCTGCAGAACCAGCTCAGCGAAACCGGCCGGGAGCTGGAACTGACCGTCGACTACGGGATCTTTACCGTGCTCGCCGCCCCGATGTTCTGGGTGCTCTCGCGAGTCCACGAATGGGTCGGGAACTGGGGTGTCTCGATCATCATGGTCACGCTCATCATCAAGGTCGTGTTCTATCGCCTGCAGGCCACAAGTGGGCGTTCGATGGCCAGGATGCGCAAGCTGCAGCCGCGAATGAAGGCATTGCAGGAGCGCTACAAGGACGATCGGCAGGCCCTGGGACAGGCGACCATGGACCTCTACAAGCGCGAGAAGGTCAATCCGGCGCTCGGTTGTTTGCCGATACTGCTGCAGATGCCGTTCTTCCTGGCGTTTTACTGGGTGCTCATCGAGAGCGTCGAAATGCGCCAGGCGCCGTTTTATCTGTGGATCAACGACCTGTCCGTGCGCGATCCTTTCTTCGTGCTGCCGCTCTTCATGGGCGCTGCGATGTTCCTGCAGACCAGGCTCAATCCTGCACCCCCGGATCCGGTCCAGGCCCGGGTCATGCAGCTCATGCCATTGATATTTACGGTGTTTTTTGCGTTCTTTCCCGCCGGCCTCGTCCTGTACTGGCTTACGAACACGCTGCTGTCGATGCTCCAGCAGTGGCGCATCAACGTCGTGGTCGAGCGCGAGGACAAGCCGAAGCAGGCCTGAGAAAATGGGCGCTCGCGATCGCGGAGGCCCACGTTGACACCGACCGACCGCCAGACAATTGCCGCAGTGGCGACGGCACCGGGCACAGGCGCCGTCGCCATCGTGCGTCTGTCGGGCGGCGAGGCGCTGGCGATCGCCAAGCGCCTTACCGGTATCGATCCGGTGCCGCGCTTCGCCGAGGTCTGTTCATTCCGGGACGCAGCCGGGCGCCGGATCGACCGCGGTCTGCTGCTCAGTTTCCCCGGTCCTCACTCTTATACGGGCGAGGATGTCGTCGAGCTGCATGTTCACGGCGGTCCGGTGCTCTGCGATTGGCTCATGAAGACGCTCAATGAATTCGGCGCCCGTGCCGCTGAGCCCGGCGAGTTCACGCTCAGGGCCTTTCTCAACGACAAGCTCGACCTGACCCAGGCCGAGGCGGTGGCCGATCTCATCGACAGTCGCTCCAGGCGCGCGGCGCGCGCGGCGCTGCGCTCGCTGAGCGGCCGCTTTTCCGAAGAGGTCGCGACCCTGCAGGAGGGGCTGACGGAATTGCGCGTGATCCTCGAAGCCTGGCTCGACTTTCCTGACGAGGAGCTCGATCCGGCAACGCGCCAGGAGCTTGCCGGGCGCCTGGCCGCGGTTCAGGCGAATCTCGAGACACTCACCGCCGGGGCGACGCGCGGTGCGGCGCTGCGCGATGGCCTGAGCGTAGCGATCGCGGGCCCGCCGAACGCCGGCAAATCGAGCCTGCTCAACCGGCTCGCGGGCTACGACGCAGCCATCGTGACCGACATTCCGGGCACGACCCGCGACGCGCTGCGCGAGCGTCTCTCGCTCGACGGCGTACCGGTCGACATCGTCGACACCGCCGGATTGAGGGCCTCGGCGGATCCCGTCGAGCGGGAAGGCGTACGGCGCGCCCAGCGCGAACTCGGCCGTGCCGACCACACGCTGTGGCTCGGCGACATCCGCGAAGGGCTCGATGCCGCACTATCAGCCGCGTCTGCCGAGCTTGGCGCCGAGCAGCCCTTTACCGTGATCCTGAACAAGGTCGATCTCAGCGCCGATGCGGCGGGCGGCACCGAACACGCGGGCCGCACCGTGATCCGCCTGTCCGCGCTCACGGGCGCGGGCGTCGAACGGCTCATCGAGCACCTTAAGTCGCTCGCGGGATGGTCGGGCGAAGCGCCGGGGACATTCAGCGCGCGGCGCCGTCACCTCGATGCGCTCGAGCGGGTGCGCGAAGCGCTCGAGCGTGCCGGGACGCATCTGCCCGGAGCGCTCGAACTCGCCGCGGAGGAGCTGCGCGCCTCGCAAACGGCGCTCAGCGAAATCACGGGCGAACTCACGAGCGACGATCTGCTCGGCGAGATCTTTTCAAGCTTCTGTATCGGCAAATAAAGGGGGCGGTCGGGACGGCCGCGGCGACGGGTGGCGGCGTGAGTGCGCGTCCGCACCGCTGCAACCTTTGCCGCCGCGTGCAGACGGGGGAGCGGGGCTGCTTCAGTGCCGTCTGCGGACGGGGGACCGGGCGGGCCCAGTGCAGCTTGCCGCGCGCGATTCAGGCAGTCTGCCGGAACTGGAGTTTCTTGAGGTGGACCAGCAGCAACGAAATCGCGGCCGGTGTGACCCCCGGGATGCGCGCGGCCTGACCGACATTGGCGGGCCGGATCCGAGCAAGCTTCTCGCGCGCCTCGGTCGACAGGCCCTGCACGGCTGAGTAGTCCACCCCGGCCGGCAGTGCAGTATCCGCCTGGCGGCGCTGGCGCTCGATCTCGTCCGTCTGACGCTCGATGTAGCCCGCATAGCGCGCGCCGATCTCAAGGCTGCTTGCGACCTGCTCGCGCGTCTCGTCGGCGAGTTCGGTCATGGCAGGAGCGCGGCCGACGCGCTCAATCGCGACGATGTCCTCGTAACGCGCCTCAGGCCGACGCAACAGCGCGGCGGCGCGTGTGTCCTTGCCGAGCGGACTGAACGGACTGCCGCCTGGAACGTCCCGCGGGCGCACCACGACGCCCCGCAGCCGCTCGCGTTCGGAATCGATCAGGCGCTGCTTCGCCGCGAAGGCGGCCCAGCGCGCATCGTCCACGATGCCAAGCTCGCGCCCGACCGGAGTGAGCCTCGCATCGGCGTTGTCCTCGCGCAGCATGAGCCGGTACTCGGCGCGGCTCGTGAACATGCGATAGGGCTCCCTCGTACCGAGCGTGACAAGGTCGTCGAGGAGCACGCCGATATACGCTTCATCGCGTTTCGGGTACCAGGGCTCACGGCCGAGCACGTCGAGCCCGGCGTTGATTCCGGCGACGATGCCCTGGGCGGCGGCCTCCTCATAGCCCGTGGTGCCGTTGATCTGGCCCGCGAAGTAAAGCCCGCGCACCGCCCTGGTCTGCAGCGTGAGCTCCAGATCGCGCGGATCGAAGAAATCGTATTCGATCGCGTAGCCGGGGCGCGTGATGCGGGCTTTCTCGAAGCCCGTGATCGTGCGTACGAATTGCTCCTGGACAGCCTCGGGCAGCGACGTCGAAATACCGTTCGGATAGATTTCGTCGCTGCTCAGCCCCTCGGGCTCGACGAAGATCTGGTGTGCGTCGCGGTCGGCGAAGCGCACGACCTTGTCCTCGATGGACGGGCAATACCTCGGCCCGATGCCGTCGATCGCGCCGCTGAACATCGGTGAGCGCGAGAGGTTTGCGCGGATGATCTGGTGAGTGCGCTCGCTCGTATGCGTGATGTGGCAGGGCAACTGGCGGGGGTGCTCCTCGCGGCGCCCGAGAAACGAGAACACGGGCCGCGGCTCGTCGCCGGGTTGCGGGGTGAGCCTCGCGAAGTCGACGCTGTCGCGCGCAATGCGCGGCGGCGTGCCGGTCTTGAGCCGGCCGACGGCGAGGCCGAGGTCGCGCAGCCGGTGCGCCAGCGGAATCGCCGCGGCGTCGCCGGCGCGGCCACCCGACCAGTTGACCTCGCCCATGTGAATCCTGCCGGCGAGGAAGGTGCCGACCGTGAGCACGACGACGGGTGCCTTGATCGTGAGGCCCGAGCGCGTTCGTACGCCGTGCACGCGACCACCCCGGATGAGCAGGTCGACGACGCTTTCCTCGAGTGCGTTGAGACCGGGCTGAGCCTCGATCGTCGCCTGGATGGCCTGCCGGTACAGCACCCGGTCGGCCTGCGCCCGGGTCGCCCGCACCGCCGGACCCTTGCTGGCGTTCAGCGTGCGCAAGTGAATGCCGGCCCGGTCGGCCGCGCGCGCCATTGCCCCGCCGAGCGCGTCAACTTCGCGGGCCAGGTGCCCCTTGCCGATACCGCCGATGGCCGGGTTGCAACTCATCTGCCCGACCGTCGCGAGATTGTCGGTCAGCAACACGGTGTCGACGCCAAGCCGCGCGGCGGCCAGCGCCGCCTCGGTACCCGCGTGCCCGCCGCCGACGACGATGCAGCCGACGTGGTTTGCTTGCCGATTTGCCATGGGCGGGAATTTTAGCAACCCGTGTCGGGACACCGGCAACCCGTATACTTCATTCAATGACCAAGGCAGCGACGACCGGTACCGCGATCGACGACGCAACGGTCACCGCCCGCCTGCACGCCGCCGGCCTCGAAATCGCCCCCGCTCGGAGCGCGGCGTTGTCGGCCTACATCGAGCTGCTCGGGCAGTGGAACCGCGTGTTCAACCTGACGGGCATTCGTTCGCGCGAAGCGCTGGTCGAGCGGCACCTCGTCGAGAGTCTCACGTTGGCGCCGCTCCTGCGCGGTTCCCGCGTCGCCGACATCGGCACGGGGGCGGGTCTGCCCGGCATCCCGCTCGCGATCGCGGCGCCCGAACGGGAGTTCACGCTGATCGAGAGCCGCGCCAAACGCGTGCGGTTCCTCAGGCACGTCGTTTCCATACTCGAACTCGGCAACGCGCATGTCGAGCACTGCCGGGTCGAGGATTTACCGGGCGTGCGCCCGTTTGATACGGTGCTCGCCCGAGCCGTGGCGCCGCCGGAGCAACTCATTCGCCTGGCGCGGCCGCTGCTGGCTCCGGGAGGCGTCCTGTTGGTACTGACTGCGGCACACCTGGCAGAGGAGCTGCGTTCGCTCGGGCCGCAACTGGGCCTTGAGCCGGTCCGGCCGGACGCCGACGCAAGCATCCGCAGCGCGATCGCCGCACTGGAGCGGCCGGCGCACGGGGAAGCGGAGTGGCAAGAATAATCGCCGTTGCCAACCAGAAGGGCGGGGTCGGCAAGACGACGACCTGCATCAATCTCGCAGCTTCCCTGGCCGCGACGCGCCGCCGCCTGTTGCTGGTCGACATCGATCCGCAAGGCAACGCGACGGTCGGATCGGGCATCGACAAGAGCGCTCTCAAGCGAACCGTCTGCGATGTCCTCATCGAGGGCGACCCCGTCGCGAAGGTCATGCAGGAGGCCGCCGTCGGCGGTTACGACGTGCTGCCCGCCAACCGCGATGTCACCGCGGCCGAGGTCCACCTGCTCGGCAAGCCGCGGCGCGAGTTCTACCTGCGCGACGCGCTCGGCGACGTTGTCGATGACTACGACTATGTGCTCATCGACTGTCCCCCGGCGATCAACATGCTCACGGTCAATGCGCTCACGGCCGCCGATCGCGTGCTGATTCCGGTGCAGTGCGAGTATCTTGCGATGGAAGGCCTCAGCGACCTGCTCGACACGATCCGCCAGATTCGCGAGACGGCCAACCCGAAGCTCGACATACATGGCATATTGCGCACCATGTTCGACCTCAGGAACAACCTCGACCGGGAAGTCACGGCCCAACTGGTGGACTATTTCGGCGACCGTGTCTACCGTACGGTGATCCCGCGCAACGTTCGCCTGGCCGAGGCGCCGAGTTTCGGCCGGCCGGTGCTGTTTCACGACAAGCACTCGCGCGGCGCACTGGCCTATCTCGCGCTGGCCGGCGAAATCAATCGCCGCGAAGGCAGCATCCTCCCGGTCCGCGGCGCGGGCGGCGGTTGACCGGATCGAGGCAGGAACGGATGGCGAAACGACAAAGTCTCGGCCGGGGTTTCGAAGCGCTGCTGAGTTCAAGCAGCCGGCCGATGCCCGCAGCCAGCCAGAGTGAACTCAGGGACCTGCCGGTCGATCTCATCGTGCGCGGCCGCTATCAGCCACGCGTCGACATGCGCGAGGAGACGCTCTCGGACCTTGCCGAATCGATCCGCGCCCAGGGCATCGTGCAACCGATCGTCGTGCGCCGGGCGGACGATGGCGCCGCCGGGGACACGCGCTACGAGATCGTGGCCGGAGAGCGGCGCTGGCGGGCCGCCCAGATGGCGGGGCTCGACACGGTCCCGGCGCTTGTCCGTGACATCCCCGACGAGGTGGCCGTCGCCGTCGCGCTGATCGAGAACATCCAGCGCGAGAACCTGAACCCGATCGAGGAGGCACGCGCGCTCAGGCAGCTCGTCGCCGACTTCGGCATGACCCACGAACGCGCCTCCGAAGCGGTCGGCCGCTCGCGAGCGGCCGTCTCCAACCTGCTGAGGCTGCTCGATCTGCCGGACGCGGTCATCGGAATGCTCGAGCGCCGTGAGCTCGACATGGGGCATGCCCGGGCGCTGGTGTCGGTGACGCCCGCCGAACGGCTCGTCGACACGGCCCGGCGTGCGGTGCGGGAGGGCTGGAGCGTGCGCCAGACGGAGCGCGCCGTGCAGCGGCTGGCCGAGGCAGGCGAGCGCGATCCCGGGGCGACCGGGCAGAAGCCCAAGGATCCGAACGTCGTCCGGCTCGAAAAAGAGATCGGCGAGACGCTCGGCGCACCGGTGGCGATCGAGCATGGCAAGAAGGGCGGGCGCGTCGTGATCCGCTACCACAGCGTCGACGAACTCGAAGGCATTCTGAGTCACATCAAGTAGTCGCGGCATCCGCCTCAGCGCCGGAACCTCGGGTCACGCCCAGCCGATGCGCGTTTCGCGCATCGCCGCTCACACGGCCGTCTTCGGCGAGACGCTCGTCTTCCCCGGTGCAGCGCCGCTTTCGCGACGGGTGAGTACCAGCCGCCGGCGATTCCAGCGAACCAGCGCGCGAACACTTCCGCATCGAGTGGATCCGCCCGCCCGTCATATTGCGTGCCGCAAGGCGACCGCTTAAAATCCGCCGGCTGACAGGGTCACGATTCCGTCGTGGCCATTTTTTTACGCCTTGTACCGCATGTCGGGGCAGACCCGAGGGGCCGCCGTGCTGGCTGATGACAGGCGATTCATGCCGCTGACCCTGCTCGCCCAGGTGGGCGTCGGTATATGTCTGGCCGCAGTGGTCTGGGTCTTGCAGGGCGGGGTCGCCGCGACGTCCGTCGTGGCCGGCACGCTAGTTGCGGTCATCCCGAACACCTTCCTGGCCGCGAGGCTGCTCGCAGCGCGCAACGACGCGCGCGCGCTGCTGCGTTCGGCGTGGATCGGCGAACTCGGCAAGCTGCTCCTGACCGTCGTGCTGTTCGCGGTCGTTTTCGCAGTCCTCAGGCCGCTGTCCGCAGCGGCGGTCTTCGCCGGATTCATGGCCGCGCAGTTCGTGGTCCTGGGGTCCCTGCTCGTAGGCAACAAGGTTCGCATATCGCCGACCGAGACGTGACAGTTGGAAGAAGAAGCACATGGCGCCGCGGCTGAGACCGCGAGCGACTACATCAACCATCACCTGACGAACCTGCAGGTGTGCAGGATCGACGGCGAGTGGGTCTGGAACCACTGCGAAGCGGGCATGTTGTCGCTGAATACGCTCAACGTCGATTCGATGGCGATCGCGCTGCTGCTCGGTGCGGGCTTTTTGTACCTGTTCCGCAGGGTCGCGAAGAAGGCGACATCGGGCCGTCCCGGCAAGCTGCAGACCGCCGTCGAGCTGCTCGTCGGTTTCGTCGACGGCTCGGTCAAGGATGCCTTTCAGGGGCAAAACAAGCTCATTGCCCCGCTGAGCCTGACGATTTTCGTCTGGGTGTTCCTGATGAATCTCATGGACCTGATCCCGGTCGACTGGCTGCCTGAAGCCGCTGCGGCTGCAGGGGTCGAGTATCTGAAAGTCGTGCCGACGACCGATCCGAACGTCACATTTGCGATGTCGCTGTCAGTGTTTGTGCTCGTGATCTACTACTCGATCAAGATCAAGGGCCTGGGCGGGTTCACCCGGGAACTGACGATGCACCCGTTCACGCCGCCGACCCGGGGCATCGGGATCATCACCGCACCGTTCGTCATCGCATTCAACTTCATTCTCGAGGGCGTGTCGCTGCTGTCGAAGCCCTTGTCGCTGTCGCTCAGGCTCTTCGGCAACATGTATGCCGGGGAGCTCATCTTCATCCTCATTGCGCTGCTCGGCCTGTACCAGCTCCCGCTGCACTTCGGCTGGGCGGTATTTCACATCCTCGTGATCACGCTGCAGGCGTTCATCTTCATGGTCCTGACGATCGTCTACCTGAGTCAGGCGCACGACACCGGGCACTGATCGAGGACCGGGTTACGGAACATTGACTTATCCCGACTGGAGACACTGATGGAACTTGTTATCGGAATGACGGCAATCTCGGTTGCGATTCTCATTGGGGCCGGCGCGGTCGGCATCGGCGTCGGCATGGGGCTGCTCGGCGGGCGCTTTCTCGAGGGCGCGGCGCGTCAGCCGGAGCTCACGCCGATGCTGCGCACGCAGATGTTCATCGTCGTCGCCTTGCTCGACGCGGTCGGCATGATCGGCGTCGGCATCGCGCTCTTCTTCGCCTTCGCCAACCCGTTCATCCCGCAGCTACAGAACGCGTTGGCCGGTTGAGCAGCGACGAGTCGCTGACGGGAGGTCGCAGGTGAATTTCAATCTCACGTTCATCGGACAGACGATCGCGATGATCGTTTTCGTCTGGTTCTGCATGAAGTACATCTGGCCGTTCATCATGAACGCGATCGAGACGCGCCAGAACGAGATCGCGGAAGGCCTCGCGGCGGCCGAGCGTGGCCGCAGCGACCTGGCAAAAGCCAGGGGTGAGAGCGAGAGTCTCATCGACGCGGCCCGCGAGCAGGCCAGACAGATCGTCGACCAGGCCAACGCGCGTGCCGGCGAGATCGTCGAACAGGCGCGGGCCGAAGGCGAGCAGGAAAAGGCCCGCCAGCTCGAGGGAGCGCGCGCCGAGATCGAAGTGGAAATCAACCGGGCGCGCGACGAGCTGCGCGGCGAGGTCGTCGCGATCGCGGTCGCGGGCGCCGAGAAGCTGCTCGCACGCGAGATCGACCCCGCGGCGCACGACGAGCTGCTCGACCAGCTCGCCGCCGAGCTCTGACCGGGCGCCCCGGCAGGACACTTGAGCGATGGCCGATTTCAGTACCGTGGCCCGCCCGTACGCGAAGGCGCTGTTCGAGATAGCGAGCGCCGAGGGCACGCTCGAGCAGTGGTCCGCCGCGTTGGGCCGCGCGGCCGAAATCGTCGCCGACGAGGAAGTCGGTCTGTTCCTCGCGCGGCCGGAGTTGCTCGCGGAGCAGCGCGCAGAGTTCGTCAGGGACGTCTGCGGCGGTATCGAGGATGCGGCGGCGCTCGGAACGGCCGAGGGCTGGAACTTTCTGAGGCTGCTCGCCGAGTACGGCCGGCTGCAGGCATTGCCTGAAATCTCCGCCCGGTTCGACGAGCTCAGGAGCCAGGCGGAAAACACGATCAAGGTTACGCTCGCGTCGGCCAGCGAGGTCGACGCCGCGCTCAGCGCGAAGGTGCGCCAGGCCCTGCAGGACAGGCTCGGCCGGGACGTGGAACTTGAACACGAGATCGATCCGGCGCTGCTCGGCGGCGCGATCGTTCGAGCCGAGGACATGGTGATCGACGGTTCGCTGAGAAGCCGCTTGCAGCGGCTCGCCGAATCGTTGGTCGATTGAGAGGATTTGAGACATGGCGGCACTGAAGGCATCTGAAATCAGCGGCCTGATTCGCGAGCGGATCAGGAACTTCGAGGCGACGGCCGAGGCCCGCGACGTCGGCACGATCGTGCTGCTGACCGACGGCATCGTCCGGATTCACGGGCTTGCCGACGTGCAGTACGGCGAGATGATCGAGTTCCCCGGCGGCAGCTACGGGCTCGCGCTCAACCTCGAGCAGGACTCCGTCGGCGCCGTCATTCTCGGCGACTACAAGCACATCTCCGAGGGCGACACGGTCAAGACCACGGGCCGGATTCTCGAAGTACCGGTCGGCGAGGGGCTGCTCGGCCGCGTGGTCGACGCGCTCGGCAACCCGATCGACGGCAAGGGCCCGATCGAGGCGCAGGGGAGTTCGCCGATCGAGAAGGTTGCCCCCGGCGTCATCGACCGCCAGTCGGTAAGCCAGCCCGTGCAGACCGGGCTCAAATCGATCGACGCGATGGTGCCGATCGGCCGCGGCCAGCGCGAACTCATCATCGGCGACCGCCAGACCGGCAAGAGTGCCGTGGCGGTCGACACGATCATCAACCAGAAGGGCGGCGAGATCAAATGCATCTACGTCGCCATCGGCCAGAAGAACTCGACGGTCGCCAACGTCGTTCAGCGCCTTGAGGAAGCGGGCGCGCTCGAGCACACGATCGTCGTCGCGGCCACCGCGTCGGAGTCCGCCGCCATGCAGTACATCGCGCCCTACGGCGGCTGCTCGATGGGCGAGTACTTCCGCGACAAGGGCGAGGACGCGCTCATCATCTACGACGACCTGACCAAGCAGGCCTGGGGCTATCGGCAGGTGTCGCTGCTGCTGCGCCGCCCGCCGGGCCGCGAGGCGTATCCGGGCGACGTCTTCTATTTGCACTCGCGGCTGCTCGAACGCGCGGCGCGGGTCAATGCTGCGTACGTCGAGCGGGAGACCGATGGCGCGGTCAAGGGGCAAACGGGCTCGCTGACCGCCCTGCCGATCATCGAGACGCAGGCCGGCGACGTGTCGGCTTTCGTGCCGACCAACGTGATCTCGATCACCGACGGGCAGATTTACCTCGAGACGGACCTCTTCAACGCCGGCATCCGGCCGGCCATCAACGCGGGGCTTTCGGTGTCGCGCGTCGGCGGCGCGGCGCAGACACAGATCATCAAGAAACTCGGCGGCGGCGTGCGCCTGGCGCTCGCCCAGTACCGGGAGCTCGCGGCGTTCGCGCAGTTCGCCTCGGACCTTGACCTCGCAACGCGGCGGCAGCTCGAGCGCGGCCAGCGCGTGACCGAACTCATGAAGCAGAAGCAATACTCACCGCTGACGGTCGCCCGGATGGCGCTGTCGCTCTACGCCGTCAACGAGGGCCATCTCGACGACGTGCCGGTCGAGAAGGTGCTCGATTTCGAGAGCGGGTTGCATGCCTACGCAAGCACCAACAACCAGGATCTCCTCGACAGGATCGAACAGACGGGCGACTACAACGATGAGATCCAGGCCGCCTTCGAGGCACTCGTCGCAGAGTTCACGAAGACGGGCAGCTACTAGGCACGGGCGGCCGCGAGAACGGGATCCAGGGGTCTGAACGATGGCAAGCGGCAAGGAAATCCGCACCAAGATCGCAAGCGTGAAGAACACGCAGAAGATCACCAGGGCCATGCAGATGGTCGCAGCTTCGAAGCTGCGCCGGACCCAGCAGCGCATGGAGGAATCGCGCCCCTACGCCGAGCGGATTCGCACGGTGATCGGGCACCTCTCCGAAGCCAATCCGGACTACCGCCACCCCTATCTGAACACGCGTGACGTGAAGCGCGTCGGCTACATCATCGTCAGTACCGATCGGGGGCTCTGCGGCTCGCTCAACGTCAACATGTTCCGCTCCATCCTCACGGATCTGAAGCGCTGGCAGGACGAGGGCGTGGAAGCGGATCTCTGCCTCGTCGGCGCGAAGGGCCAGGCGTATTTCAGGCGGCTGAGGACCAACATCGTCGCGGCGACAAGCCACGTCGGCGAAGTGCCGAAGGTCGCGGACCTCGTCGGCGCGATCGCGACAATGACCGACGCCTATCGCGAAGGCACGATCGATCGGCTGTTCTTCGTGCACAACCGCTTCGTGAACACGATGAGCCAGCAACCGGAGATCGCAACCCTCCTGCCCGTCGAGCCGGTCGACAAGGCTGAACTGCAGGAGTACTGGGACTACATCTACGAGCCGAGCGCCGCGGAGCTCGTCGACGGCGTGCTCGACCGCTACATCGAGTCGCAGGTCTACCGGGGCGTGGTCGAGAACGTGGCCTGCGAGATGGCTGCGAAGATGGTGGCCATGAAGGCCGCCACCGAGAACGCCGGCAAGTTCATAGACCAGCTACAGCTTGACTACAACAAGGCCCGCCAGGCGGCGATCACGCAGGAAATCGCGGAAATCGTCGGCGGCGCGGCAGCAGTTTGACTTGAGGGATATGGAATCGATGGACACGGGCAAGGTTGTGCAGGTGATCGGGGCGGTGGTGGACGTGGAGTTCCCGCGCCAGGCGATACCGAAGGTCTACGATGCGTTGAAGCTTGACGATCGCGATCTGACGCTCGAGGTGCAGCAGCAGCTCGGCGACGGGGTCGTCAGGACCATCGCGATGGGCGCGAGCGAGGGCCTGCGCCGCGGGCTCTCCGTCACGAACACGGGCGAACCGATCTCGGTGCCGGTCGGCGAGAAGACGCTCGGGCGCATCATGGACGTGCTCGGCCGGCCGATCGACCGGGCGGGCCCGATCGAGACCGAGGATAGCTGGTCGATCCACCGCCCGGCGCCGTCGTACGAGGAGCAGGCGACGTCGACGGAGCTGCTCGAGACCGGCATCAAGGTCATCGACCTCATCATGCCGATCGCCAAGGGCGGCAAGATCGGGCTCTTCGGCGGCGCGGGCGTCGGCAAGACGGTCACGCTCATGGAGCTCATCAACAACATCGCCAAGGAGCACGGCGGCTACTCGGTGTTCGCGGGCGTCGGCGAACGCACCCGCGAGGGCAACGACTTCTACCACGAGATGACCGACGCCGGCGTCATCGACAAGGTGTCGCTCGTCTACGGCCAGATGAACGAGCCGCCCGGCAACCGCCTGCGTGTCGGCCTCACGGGGCTCACGATCTCGGAGTATTTCCGCGACGAGGGCCGCGACGTGCTGCTCTTCATCGACAACATCTACCGCTACACGCTCGCCGGCACGGAGGTCTCCGCACTGCTTGGCCGCATGCCTTCGGCCGTCGGTTACCAGCCGACGCTGGCCGAGGAAATGGGCGTGCTGCAGGAACGGATCACGTCGACGCGGACCGGCTCGATCACGTCCTTCCAGGCGATCTACGTGCCGGCCGACGACCTCACGGACCCGTCGCCCGCGACGACCTTCGCCCACCTCGACGCGACGCTCGTGCTGTCCAGGCGGATCTCGGAGCTCGGCATCTACCCGGCCGTCGACCCGCTCGATTCGACGAGCCGCCTGCTCGATCCGAACATCGTCGGACAGGAGCATTACGAGACGGCCCGGGCCGCGCAGGCCGTGCTGCAGCGCTACAAGGAGCTGCAGGACATCATCGCGATTCTCGGCATGGACGAGCTTTCCGAAGACGACAAGCTCGCCGTGCAGCGCGCGCGCAAGATCGAGCGCTTTCTGTCGCAGCCGTTCTCGGTGGCTGAGACCTTCACGGGTACGCCCGGCAAGTACGTGCCGCTCAAGGAGACGATCAAGAGCTTCAAGGCGATCGTCGACGGCGAGTTCGATCATCTGCCCGAGCAGGCCTTCTATATGGTCGGGTCGATCGAGGAAGCCGAGCAGCAGGCCAAGGGGCTGCAGTAGCCGAAAGGCGGGTGCGCAGCGCCGGCCGGACCGCCGTGCTCGCACGAACCCTATAGGGCAAGTACTCATGGAACAGCAGACGACGGCGCCAGGGTGGTTCGCAGTGGCTGCGGCAAGCAAGGCCCGGCGGCGGTGACAGGACCAGCGGAGGAATAGCCGGCCAATGCCCATACACGTCGACATCGTCAGCGCCGAAGGCGACATCTTCTCGGGCGAAGCCGAGTGGGTGTTCGCGCCCGGCAGGCTCGGGGAACTCGGCATCGCGCCGCGCCACGCGCCGCTGCTGACCGAGCTCAAGCCCGGCGAAGTGCGGGTCGAGACGAGCGACGGCGAAGAGCAGATCTTCTATGTCACGGGCGGCGTGCTCGAGGTGCAGCCGCATCTTGTGACGGTGCTCGCCGACAGCGCCGTGCGCGGCGACGAGCTCGACGAAGAGGCGGCGCTCGCAGCTCGCGAGAAGGCGCGCGAGGTGCTTGCCGGGCGGTCTGACGAGATTGATCTGGAGCAGGCGCAGGGCGAACTCGTCGAGGCCGAGGCGCGCTACCGCGCGGCCCAGAAGCTCAAGGGCAAGCGGCGTTGACCGGGAAGCGCCCGGCAGCCGCACGCTGAACTGACAAATGCTGGTCGCGGGCGCGCCGCGATTGACCGGTGAGGCCTTCCACGCAAACCGCGTGGCTTGCCCGGCTGCGCGATGGCCGTTTCACCCGAGGAATCCTGAACGTGTCGATCACTGTCGTCATCCTGGCCGCAGGAAAGGGCAAGCGGATGCGCTCGAACCTGCCGAAGGTGCTGCAGCCCCTGGCAGGCCGACCGCTGCTCGCGCATGTGCTGGAGCGTGCGCGCGAGCTTGAGCCGTCGGCCATCGCAGTCGTTCACGGCCATGGCGCCGAGGCGGTGCGCGAGGCCTTCCCCGACGAGGACCTCGGCTGGCGCCTGCAGGCCGAGCAGCTCGGCACGGGTCACGCGGTCGCCCAGGCGCTGCCGGATATTCCCGACGACCACGACGTTCCTATCCTGTTCGGCGACGTGCCGTTGATTCGCAGCGAGACGCTGCGCAATCTCTGCGCGAAGCTGAAATCGGCAGACCTCGTGCTGCTGACCGTCACGCTCAAGGATCCGTCGGGTTATGGCCGCATCGTGCGGGCCGCGGACGGGGGCGTGGCCGGCATCGTCGAGCACGCCGATGCGACTCACAAAGAGCGCCTGATCCGTGAAACCAACGCCGGTGTCATGGTGGCGGCCGCCCGGGATCTGCGCCGCTGGATCGCCGGTTTGAGCAACGACAACGCTCAGGGCGAGTACTATCTGCCGGGTGTCGTCGCGCTGGCGGTCGCCGAAGGTGCCCGTGTCGCGGCGGTCGAGGTGGACGATCCGGACGAGGTACTCGGTATAAACGACAAGTCACAGCTCGCCGAAGCCGAACGCGTGTATCAGCGTGCCCGGGCTCGCGAACTCATGGACGCCGGCGCCACGCTCGCCGATCCCGCCCGCGTCGACGTGCGCGGCGAGGTCACGGTCGAGGGCGAGGCGTTCATCGACGTCGGCGCCGTGTTCGAGGGCGAAGTCACACTCGCGGCCGGCGTTCGCATCGGTCCGAACTGCACGATCCGCGACAGCCGCCTCGGCCCGGACACGGTCGTGCACCCGAATACGGTCATGGACGGCGTGACGGCCGGCCCTTCCTGCGAACTCGGACCGTTCGCGCGGCTCAGACCCGGTACGCAACTCGCCGAGCGCGTCAAGGTCGGCAACTTCGTCGAGATCAAGAACAGCCGGATCGGCAGCGGCTCGAAGATCAACCACCTGAGCTACGTCGGCGATGCCACGCTCGGGCGCGACGTCAACATCGGCGCCGGCACGATCACCGCCAACTACGACGGCGCGGCGAAGCACCGCACGAAAATCGGCGACGGCGCGTCCATCGGCTCGGGCGTCATGCTCATCGCACCGGTCGAGGTCGGTGCGGGCGCGACAATCGGTGCGGGTTCGACCATCAGCAAGGACGCACCGGCCGACCGCCTCACCGTGGCGCGGTCCAGGCAGGTCGAAGTCCCCGGCTGGCAGCGGCCCGAGAAGAATTCGCGGTAAGCTCGGCGCAGGGAGAACCAGCGAGTGCTGCGAAGGACGGACAGGCGATGTGCGGGATAGTTGCTGCGATCGCGGAACGCAACGTCGTTCCGATCCTGGTCGAGGGGCTGCGGCGGCTCGAATACCGCGGCTATGACTCGGCCGGCATCGCCGTGGTCGCCGGCGGCGGGGATACCGTTGTACGGCGTACCGGCAGCAGTGAACTTGATCTCACCCGTACCGGCAGCAAGGAACTCGATCTCAGGCGCGCCGTCGGCAAGATCGCCGCGCTCGAGGAAAAGCTCGACCGGGCCCCGCTACAGGGCCGGCTCGGCGTCGCCCACACGCGCTGGGCGACCCATGGCGGCGTCACCGAAGCCAACGCCCATCCGCAGCTGTCGGACGGGCGCGTGGCCGTCATCCACAACGGCATCATCGAGAACCACGAGGAGATCAGACAGGAACTCGTAGCGCGTGGCGCAGATTTCCGGTCCGAGACCGACACCGAGGTCGCCGCTCACCTGATCCGCGAACACCTGGAGCAGGGGCACGACCTGCTCGAAGCCGTGCGCCTGGCGGCCGGGCGCTTCGTCGGCGCCTACGCGCTCGCCGTCATCGACTCCGAAAACCCCGACCGCATCATTGCGACCCGCATCGCAAGCCCACTCGTCATCGGTCTCGGCCTCGGGGAGAACTTCATCGCGAGCGGAGTGCCGGCGCTCCTGCCAGTGACACAGCGGTTCATCTACCTGGAGCAAGGGGATCTCGCCGAGATCGGGCGCGACAGTGTCCGGATCTTCGGTTCGGATGGCGAGGCTGTCGAGCGCCCCGTCCACGAGACCCAGTGGAGCTCCGATTCGATCGACAAGGAACCCTACCGCCATTTCATGCTCAAGGAGATCTTCGAGCAGCCGCGGGCGCTCGCCGACACGCTCTACGGACGCGTCGCCGACGATCGCGTCGTGACCGAGTCGCTTGGCCCGCGCGCGACGGAGCTGTTCGAGCAGGTCCGTAATCTGCACATCGTCGCCTGCGGCACGGCCTACCACGCAGGCCGCGTGGCCAAGTACTGGATCGAGTCGCTGGCGGGCCTGCCCTGCCACGTCGAGATCGCGAGCGAATACCGTTACCGCGACACGATTGTGCTGCCGGGCACGCTTTTCGTTGCGATTTCGCAGTCGGGTGAGACCGCCGATACGCTCGAGGCGCTGCGCATGGCGCGGCAGGCGGACTACATCGGCGTGCTAACGATCTGCAACAGCCCGCAGAGCTCGATGGTGCGCAAGTCCGACCTCGTCATGATGACCCAGGCCGGGCCGGAAATCGGTGTTGCGAGCACGAAGGCGTTCACGACGCAGCTCATCTCGCTCTTGCTCGTCACGCTCATGCTCGCGCGCCAACGCGGGCTCTCGGAGGAACGCGAGGCCGAGCTCGTGCCGCACCTCTATCGCGCCGCGGCAGCGGTCGAAGAGGCGCTCGCGATGAACAGCCGGCTCGAGGACCTCGCCGAGGAGTTTGCGGAGAAGCAGCATGCGCTCTTTCTCGGCCGCGGCCCGATGTGGCCGGTCGCGATGGAAGGCGCGCTCAAGCTCAAGGAAATCTCCTACATCCACGCCGAAGCCTACGCCGCCGGCGAACTCAAGCACGGCCCGCTCGCGCTCGTCGACGAGGAGATGCCGGTCGTGGTGGTCGCGCCGAACAATGAGCTGCTCGACAAGCTCAAGTCCAACATGAAGGTCGTGCACGCCCGCGGCGGCCAGCTCTACGTCTTTGCCGACCTCGACTCGGGTCTCAAGCGTGAACCCGGAGTGACTGTCATCGAGATGCCGCACGCCGACCGCCTGATTGCGCCCATCGTGTTCACGGTGCCCTTGCAGCTACTCGCCTACCACGTGGGCGTGCTCAAGGGAACCGACGTCGATCAACCGCGGAACCTCGCGAAGTCGGTGACCGTGGAGTAGATACCGTCTGCCCCTCTGCGCAGGCGTGCCCGGCACCGTGAACGGGTTAGTGTCGCCGGGGCGGAGCTCGGGCGCCGGTTCCGGCTCAGTTGCGCTGGTTCACCGAATATCGCGTGCCGTCCGCGGTTTCCACGTATAGGAGGTGCACGATCTGGTCTTCCATGCTGCGCGGCGGATTGCCGATCATGGTGAGTTCCTGGCCGGGTTCGAACATGTTGGGGCGCCAGCCGAACCGGCCGAGAACGGCCGCGCCATGAGTTTCGGCGATCCAGATTTCCTCTTCGCCGGCTTCGTTGGTCAGCCTCACGCGCATGAGCACGTGCGGGTTGACCCAGCGAAACTCGATGAATTCGCCGGTGACCTCGAAGTCCTCGATCGAGACGTCATAGCCGAGGTGGGTCGAATGATGGGCGATCGCCGCAGAGAAAACGCCAAAAACGGCAACCAATAAAGCCAAAAGCGTTCTGTTCACGATCAATCCTCTTCCTGAAGTTCGCGTCGTTCGTTGATGTAGTCCGGTACGATTTCGTCATGAACCTGTGCGCCGTAGACGTTTTCCACGCAGCGGTCGAAGATCAGCTCGAAGTCGTCGGGCTGGCGGAACATGTAGGTCATACGGGCAACGGGTTCTGAGAGATAGGCAGGGTCTTGATATTCGGACTTTATCGTGAGTTCGTTACCGTCCTCTGAAAGGCTCAGCGTTTCGACCAGGCGGGCTTCACTGCTCATGGGCCATCCATTGAAGGTCGTGCCGAGATACGCCGTGGTTACGACGACCAGAGTGCCGTCGGAGTCGAACTCACCGACCGAGTGCCCTTCGTAGGCCGGCAGGGCGTTCGAGGAGTCGCGGCCGTCGAGGTAGATGTGCCGAACGGTTCCGTCCTGGGAAATGGCCACGACCAGGTCGCCCTTGTGGACCATACGCGCGGTGGCGAAGTTTCCCTCGAACCCGGTCGCATTGCTCGGCAGGCACATCTCATACGGGTTTTGCGACGGTGTCTGACTGGCTTGCATTTCCTCAAGCGCGGCCAGTCCCGCTTCGCTGTAAGGCGGTTGAAACTGGTTCCGGCCAGGTTGGGCGAAGATGTCCACATTGCTCGCGATCACCTGTTCGATCTGAGCCCTTTGCTCTTCGAACGTCGGTGCTTGAATCTCTTCGGGCACGCCGTCGCTCAAAGGAGCCCAATTGGTACTGTAGAGCTGAATGGGCACGCCGGCAGCGATGCCTTCGAGCACGTATCGCGTTTCGGCCCCCCAGAGTGCCGTGAAATCGGGCAGTGGAGCGGGATTGTCCTCAGCGGCCGTGTCTTGCGGAGCAACGGGCGTGTCCGGCGTTTCGGGCATTTCGCTTTCGGCGCAGGCGCCGAGCAGGGCCAACGCAAACGCGCTAACCAGGACTTTGGTCCCAGGTGGGGAATTGGCCATTTTTCGATTCTCCTCAGGTCGGGTGCCCGACGACACGCGACTCACTATCTGTTCTCCCATCCGGAGGACCAGGGCGCGTCCGGGTCGAGGTAGTACATCGCCGCCCAGATGCCCGCCAGACGGCCTGCGCGAACGTAGAAGTACTCGGTCAGCAGGTTCCTTCGATTCGTCTTCCCCTCGGGGCGTCGGAAGATCGTAGCACCAAACACGACGCCGGCAACCTCATCGATCAGCGGGAAGCGGCGCATCGTGGCTTCTGCAATGCCGTCGCGAAAAATCTCGAAGCCCGCTACGCAGTCGCCGGAGATCTCCTCGTCCGCAAGGCTCGGCGCGCCGTCGCGGGAATTCGCCTCGTCCGCGAGAGTCGCTGCGCCATTGTCGGAATCGTCCGCGGGTTCCGGGGCTCCGAGCGGCGCGCCGTCCTCGGGGTCGTCCGCCGGTGACGGGCCTCCCAGCGGCTCGCTCAACGGGCGATGCGTGACCTTGACTCCGTTCTCGACGCGTTCTTCAGGCTACGGCGCAGACTCTTCCCCGCGGTCGACTCGCTCCTGTAGCGACTGCATCAACTGCCTCATGTCAGGATGGTTTTCGGCGTAATGGATGCCGAGCCAGTCTTCGCCGTAGTCGTTGAGCGGGTCGCGAACGATCGCGTGGATGTGGTTTCGCGCTTCCCAGGCCAGCTCGAGCAGCAGGCGCTCGCCGTGTACGCGGTAGTAGTAGAGGTCGTCGGGGTCACCGACCGGTCCGCGCCATGAGAACCAGAGCTCGTCCCAACCGCTGTCATCGATCGCCCGAAGCTGTGCACGAGCGCCGTCGTATCCGGCGTTACCGACAAACTCCATGACCAGCAGCCGTAGCAGCAACTGCTGTTCGGGCGTCATCTCAGAGGCCTTGAGACCCTCAAACGACGACACGCCCTCGCGTCTGCCCGGCCCCGCCAGGACGTCGAATACGCGTTCTTCGCTGACCAGCGCCGTTTGCTGTTGTTCGGCCGTGAGCGATTCCATGAGATCGAAGCCGCGGATGCTCTCGTGATAGAGCGGCGACCAGCCGGCCTGTACGCCGCGCCTGACCATCAGGGGCTGTGAGCCCATGAACAGCGGCGTAAAGCCGACGCGACCCTGCGCGACCGTAAAGCTGACCGCCAAATGATGGCCGGTCAGCAGGAAGGCCCACTCCCGCTCGGCATCAGGGTCGCCGAATAGCGAAAGGTAGTAATGGTTGGAACCGAAGACGACGGGCATGTCTTCGTTCCGCTCGACCGGCCCGGTGTCGAAGCCGCCTACATCGATATTCATCAGGTTTTCGGGCGGGTCCGCGTACGTGTTGCCGAGGACTTCATCCATGTGAATCACGCCTGCGACCTTCAGGTAGCCCTGGCTCGACATCGAGGCGCGGAGCACGTGGTGCAGGGCGATTCGCTGCGCCTCGTCGAGGTCTCCCGTGCGCAGGCCCGATCGCTGAATGATTCCATTGGGGAGATTCGACCAGTTGCCCCGGTTCTCGCTGTCGAGCGGGAGCGAAAGGGTGCTCCTTTGCTCGTCGGTGAGCGTGTCGAGAAAGACCAACGCGGCCTCGGTGACGCGATGTGCCTCGCCGAATTCCGGCGGCAGCTCAACGTCGGAGGGGAACTGCGCCCGGGAATGGCCGGCGAAAAGCAACGCAGAGAAAGCGAGGGCACACATCGTCAAGCAGGTGCGTGAATGACAGCGATTCGTATACATGAGTGTCAGCCTCGGCGGAGTTCGCTTTCAGAGCCGTTCGGACAACGCGCGTGCGCAAGCAGGAGCGTAACCGGGTCGTTTTGCCGCTCGCAAGCCGCACTTCGGTCGCTGACGGCGCTCGTGCATCGGTTCCTGGCCACCGCTCCGATCGAGCGTCTGCGCGACACGAAGCTCCTCAACGCTGACGAGAACAGGTCAGGGCGCGGCTTCCATTACACGACGGGACAACACGGCGGGATAACATCGCGGGCGTCCGGACCGACTGCGGCCATCGATCGGCAGGAATCAGAGATCGACCCGGTCGACCCGGTAACTCTGCTTCGAGTGAGGCGGTGCTTACGCGGGCCGAGCCATACCGTCATTGACTAATTCCGCAAGAAATTCCGCGAACGGCCCGATGTCCTGTTCGATGCTTGCGGTTTCGAGGCTTGCCATGTACTCGTCGCGGCGCTCGGCGGAGACGATGATCCACGAATAGCCGCCGGCGACCAGCATCACGTTCATGAGGAAGCGCCCCATGCGCCCGTTGCCGTACGTGTAGGGGTGGATGTGCGCGAACATGAAGTGTCCGAGCACCGCGCGCACGCCGGGGTGGGACTCCTCCGCGAGCAGGTCGAATAGGGCCGGCATCAGGTGCTGCATGGCGTCGCCCGTGGGCGGTATGCGCCTCGAATGACGGATGACGATCGGGCCGTTGCGGTAGCCGGAGACATCGGGGGCATTGAGGAAGCCGGCGGACATGCTCGGCCCGACAAGTTCCCGGTACCAGCCGGCATGGTCGTTGGCGGCGACTTCGCCGGAATCGCTGCCCTGCACTACGCGGGAGACGCTTTCCGTGACGAGCCGAAAGGCCGCGTTGTAGCCCATTGCCGCCAGGGCGGCGCTGTGTTCGCGGTCCGTCGCGGCTGCGTCCGGAGTCCATTCGCCGTCACGCAGGCGCTCGATGAACTCCAGTTCAACCCGGACGCCCTCAAGTGCGAGCGAGTGCCGCGCGTCCTCGACCTGAACCTCATCGAGGCTCCGGAGCAATACGTTCGCGCTACCTGGCAAGCCCGGAGGGTCCAGAAAAGTCGCCATGACGCGCTCGCGCATCGTGTGCCAGTCAAGCCGCAGGCGCACGACGTTGGCCGGCAGATCCTCCCGGTCGAGTCGCAGGCGCACGGCGTGAGGCGGGAGATCGTGCCTGTCGCGCACGAGTGGAGAAGGCCCGTCGAGCGTGAGTGGAGCGGGGCTGTCGAGCGTGAGCGCAGAGGGCTGGTCGAAGGGGTCGCTCTCACGCACGTCGTAGCCGGCATCCTTCATGGTCGCGAGAATCGTGTCGGCGTCGCTGTCGCGGCCGATGTTGCGAAACGCCCCGGCGAGTCTGCCTGCCACCGTACTGCGTCCGCCGGCCAGCAACAGCGGGAGCACGGCGGAAACATCCCGCATCGTCGCGAGCACCGTACGCACATCGCTCGCGTGTCGCGTGAACAGGCCCGGGCCACTGGCGACGAGCGCCAGAGCGACCGAGAACAGCCTGAGCCCGTCAACGACTTTGGTCTCTTCCGGCGGCGGCAACGACGCACGGGTTTCGAAGATCGAAGTGTCGTGAGCGAGGGCGGTGATCCTGTTCCTCGCACCCGGCGATCGCGCTGCCAGGCGTGTGGGGACGGATCGGTTGCCGGCGTGAATAACCACGGACTGCTCCGGTGAGAGCGACCACTCCTGCCCGAAGCGCCTGGTCAGGTAGTCGGCGCAAAACGCCCAGAACGAGGCATACCAGGCCGTGCTCTCGGCTGGCGCCAGGTTGAGACGCGAGTCGACATACCATCCCTTCATGACCTGCTGCAGGCAGCCTTGCGCGAGCAGCCGCTCGCGGTGAGTGCGGCCGAGATCGTAAGAGCGCACGGCGACGACACCACGCTCCTGCAGGGACTCCAGGGCGTTCAGGGATGCAGCGAGTTTTTGCTGCGGGCTTGCCACGCTTGAGAGCTCCTTGCCGGCCGGGAACTTGGGCAACTGTTAGCGTTTACTGCTGTGCAAATATTAGCGTATTGGTGCAGTACATGGCAGCTTGTTGCTGACGGCGCGAGGGTCGTCAGCGAATCCGAAGTTCACGCGTCGCGCTTGACCGAAGGACGCTGTCGGATTATGGGATTGATTCTGTGACCCGGGAGGGTCAGTCGGCGACCGGACCGGGAGAACGCGGTAGCGCGTATTCGAGGCGGGTTTCGACGCTAGCCAACCGCTCCCGCACATCTGCAATGTCGCCGGCAACGGCGAACAGTTGCCAGTACACGCCACCGAGCGCGGCGAGAATCGCCATCAGCAGGGCGCGGTCGAGAACTCCGTTCTTCATGCTGAGAACCGTAGCAGGCCCATAAAAGTATCGTCAACAGAGACATTCTCGGCGTGCGGTGGAGTTTCGTGTTGCCGGGTGAGGCGTCTCAGCGTGGCCACCACCACGCGGCATTCTGCCCCAGCTCGAGGATTGCTCGGGGTCGTAGGCAAGGCCGCGGCACGCATAATCATCACGCTCGGTACCGGAATCGCTGTCTTTGTCATCGAACTTCTGGCGATGCGCGACGAAAGATATCGAGCCGCGAGAACGCCGGAACGCCGGAACGCCGGAAGGTACGCTCCGACGGAGCGCCTGAGGGTAAACTCCGCCGGAGCACCGGCAAGCCGAGGGCCGACAGCGTTGTCACGCGCGTTTTTCGTTCACTTCACGTCCGTTCGTCTCGCTAGCGCCGCGGCCGCGCTCTTCATCCTGCCCGCCGGCGCACCCGCCCTGGCCCAGGAAAGCGTCCTCGAGGAAGTGATAGTCCGCGGCGAACTTCGCAGCCAGCCCGGCGAGGCGGTGGACTCGGTATTCGGCTTCGGCAAGTCGCTGCTCGAGACGCCGCGGTCGGTGTCGAGCGTCAGCGGGGAAATGATCCGGCGCTTCGACATGCGCGACATCGATGAGCTCGTGGCGCTGGCGCCGGGCACCTACACGCAGTCGTTCTTCGGCGTGGCGGGATCGCTCGATATCCGCGGCACGCCGGGCGAGAGCTACTTTCGCGGCATGCGCCGGCTCGCCAATCGCGGCAACTACCCTACGCCCATCGGCGCCTCGAGCCGCATCGACATCGTGCGTGGCCCGGCATCGCCGATCTTCGGGCCCGCCAAGATTGGCGGCTACATGAATTTCACGCCGCTCTCCGCGCATGTAGAGGAGACCGACGCGCTCGTGTCGGGAACCACAGGCGGCATCGAACTCGGCGCCGGAAGCTGGAACAAGCGCACACTTAGCGGTGAAGTCGGCGGACCGGGCCGCTTGGGCGGCAGGGAGTTCGGCTACTACCTGTACGGTGAGCGGGAGGATTCGGGCAGCTACTACCGCGACAGCGCCGGCCTTGACCAGACGCTCGTGCAGGCTTCGTTCGATGTCGATGCAAGCGACCGCGTGCACCTGGAGTTCGGCGCCATGCTTCACGAGGTCGGCGTCACGGAGGTTGCGGGCTGGAACCGCCTGACCCAGGACCTCATCGATCACGGCATCTACATCACCGGCAGCCCGCCGCCGCTCGACGCCAACGGCGACGGGCACATTTCCCACCAGGAATACGATGTCGACGGCGACGGCTTCAGCGACCTCAATCCCTTCGCCGCCGGCCTCGTGCCGGGCACCGGCTCCCCGCTCACACGGCCGACCGCCGGCGGCGACATCTGCAAGATCGGCGACACGTCCGTCTTCGACTGCCATCCGGACCTGCTCGGGCTCGTGAACCCCGGTCTGGCCATGCTTGATGGAAGCCAGGTGCTGGTGAGCCCCGACGATGTCATCGAAACGGATGTCGTCACGCTCTACTTCGACGTGCTGGTCGACCCGCAGAACGGCCCCTGGGAGTGGAAGAACCAGCTTTTCTACGAGTCCTACGACAATTTCAACCACGCGACCTACGGCTTCTCGCAGTTTCACGACACCTGGGTCATCGAGGACAAGCTCGTGGCCCAGGCGACGTTTCGCCCGGCCGGGGCAACGATCGACCTGCAATGGTCGCCGTCGGTTCGGTACACGAATTTCCATCACGGCAGCGACTATTCCAACGAGTACTTCGATCGCCGCGACCTGACGACGCCTGAGAGCGCGCTGAACACGCGGTGGCTCGCGACCGTACTTGGCCGCGACTACACGGAGTACCACGTCGGCGACTACCTGAATCTCGGGCTCGCGGGGCTCGCGGACATCACCTGGGACAACGGCTTCGGAGTGCTTGCGGGGCTGCGCTACGACGTCATCGACATGCAAAGCCGCTCGCCGCTCGACAAGCTGCTGCTGCCGAGCTCCGCCCACATGTGCCTGCCGTCGGCGCCGGACTGCGTAGTCACCGAAGCGTCGGATACGTTCAGCGGCCTGTCGTGGAACCTGAGCCTGAGCTGGGTGAGCGACAACGGCCTGACTCCGTACCTGACCGCCTCGCGGCAGTCCACGGTCATCGCCGGACAGGGCGCGGAACTCACCACGGCGAACGTGCTGAGCGGCGGCGCCTTCGATTCCTCGGAGCTGCTCGAAGCTGGACTCAAGGGCAGCCTCTTCGCCAATGCACTCTATTTCGCCGTGGCGCGCTACCGGCAGGAACGCACCGACTACAACGCTCAGTCCATCGTCAACAACCAGGCGACACGTACCGAAGGCAGCGAATTCGAGATGCGCTGGATCCCCGGGTCGAGGTGGCTCTTCACCCTGAGCTACACCGACATGGAGGCGATCAACCTCAACACGCTCGCCAACGGCGGCCGCTACAGCTACATCGGCGCCGACGACATTCCCGGTATTGCGCCTGAAGCCTTCTACGGTGGGGCGCTCGGCGGCATCGTGACGGTCGAGGGCGAGGACGCTGCCCGCCGGGCCGGCATGCCGCGCAACGTGCTCGCGGTCACCGGCACCTACAACTTCGGCAACGGCGTCGCGATCAGCGCAAGCGCGGTCGATGTCGATTCCGTGGCTTCCGGCTTGTCAGCCGCGGTCACCCTGCCGGCCTACACGCTGCTCAACCTCGGCGTGGTCGTCGACCGCGGCCCGTGGACCTTCAACCTCACCGCCCGAAACATCACCGACGAACGCTACTTCCGGGCGAACTTCCCGAGCCTGTACGGCAGCGTCATCGCCCTGCCGGAGTTGCCGAGGCACTACCGGGCTTATCTGGAGTATCGGTGGTAGCGCGTTGGTACGCGCGTCCTGGCTGGTTCTCGTGGTCGGCCGACTGGCGCGGAAACGCCTTCACGTTGGCGGTGGCGTCGCGTTTCAAACGCAACGAGGCCGGTGATCGCCTGGTCACACAAGGCGCTTACCTGCCGCCCATATATTCGTCAAGTACAATATGGACCGCGAACCTTGCCCGTATTGACGTTTGTGCAAACATGGCGACCCCCAAGCCCAGCTTTTTGAACCGAGCCGGCGTTCACCAAACGCAGCCGGGAGGGTTTCGCGCCTTTATCCCCAAACCGCTGCCGCCGGACCCGCCACTGCGGACCGACGAGGCTTTACTGGCCTTGCTTTCCGCTGCGGACCGGGAAGTTGGTCGACTGGAAGGGTCGATTCAAATTCTGCCGAACCCGGATCTCTTCCTGTTCATGTTTGTGCGTCGCGAGGCCGTTCTGTCCAGCCAGATCGAGGGCACCGAAAGCTCGCTCCGCGATTTGCTGCAAGCCGAGGCGCGTATCCGCGACCCCCACCGGCCCGCGGATGTTGCCGAAGTTTCCAACTATGTCGCTGCACTGAGCCACGGCATTGCGGCACTGGACCAACAGTCGATCACGGTTGGCTTGATCCTGAGTGTGCACGAAAAGTTGATGCACGGCGTTCGTGGCGGCAAGTTGCTTCCGGGCGAGCTGCGCCCCGATCAGGTCTGGATCGGTCCTCGCAACGCTCCGATCACCGAGGCGACGTTCGTTCCGCCTCCCGCGAATGCTGTGGCCCGTGCGCTGGAAAATCTGGTGACTTACATTGGCGCCCTGGACGCCACGCCCTCACTGATTCGCGCAGGCCTCGCTCACGCCCAATTCGAAACCATCCACCCGTTCCTGGATGGCAACGGACGGGTCGGTCGCCTCCTCATCTCGCTGATTCTCGCCGACCAGGACATTCTCACGCGACCCGCGCTCAACCTTTCCTACCACTTCAAGCAGCATCGCAGCAGCTACTACGATGCGCTGCAAGCCGTTCGGGACGAGGGCGATTGGGAAGGCTGGTTGAAGTTCTTTCTCCAGGGCGTGGTGCAATCGGCCAACGAATGCCGCCACACAGCGCGGCGAGTCGTCGACATGCGTGAACAATTCCGGCAATTGGCGCTGACGCGCCTGGGACGCGCCGCCACGAACGGTATTCGCCTCCTCGAAACGCTTTTCCATCGGCCCATAGTTGACGCCAGCCACACCGCCAAGGGGCTGGAAATCAGCTACGCTGCCGCCAACCGGCTGATCGACGCCTTTGTGCGCGAAGGCGTTCTCGAGGAGATCACCGGAAACACGCGCAATCGCCGGTTTGCCTTCCAGCCGTACATCGAACTATTCACGGATTGACCGGCTATCCGTCGCATAGCGCGTGGCAAGACACGGATACCGCACGTCGCAAGCTTGCCTGTCTGGGACGCCGCAGTTCCTTGGTAACCAGGAGCCTGGCCTGCGCGAGTAGATCAGCGGGCGAACCGGGAGCATTGGCGGTGGCGTGCCGTAGGTGTAGCTTTCCCAAGTAGAGCGACAGCACAACTTGAAAACGACCTCCACCGCGCCGTCCAGCCACCGTGGAATCGGCTCATGGAGTGACGTGACGTTACGAACCTCCCAGCGCCCGAAGCAATCGAGAAAATATCGCCGCGCCTCGATATGACCTCCACCCGCTACTACAACAGCCACGCGGAAGCCCTTTTCGCCCGATACGCCGCGACAAACGCCGATGAGCTCCACGCGGACTGGGCGACAAACCACCTCCGCCCGGAACCGGGCTTCGCCTGCGACATCGGTGCCGGCTCCGGCAGGGACGCCAACTGGTTGGCAGCCAAGGGCTGGGAGGTCGTGGCGGTGGAACCGAGCGCCTTGCGTGACCTGGCGGCACCCGAGTCGCATCCCCGCGTTGTCTGGATGGACGACGCCATGCCGGATCTGCGCGCCTTGCGCGCGCTCGGACGCAGATTCGACCTGATCCTGCTGAGCGCCGTGTGGATGCATGTCGCACCGCAGAAGCGGGAACGGGTGTTCAGGATCCTGTCGGAACTGCTCAGCCCTTCCGGCCTGCTGGTGATCTCCCTGCGGAAGGGCGGGGATGCCGCCGAAGCTGCCGAGCGCGGATTCCACGACACGTCGGCCGATGAACTGATCGGCTACGCCAACCGCCGCGCCATCGCACTGCGCAGCCACAGCACACGGCCGGACCTCACGCGCGCCCACCTGAAGCGGGAAACGCTCGTCTTCGCCATGCCGGACGACGGCACGGGCAGCCTGCCGCTGCTCCGGCACGTGATCGTGAACGACCACAAGTCTGCCACCTACAAGCTCGGGCTGCTGCGTACCCTGGTGCGCATCGCCGAAACAGCGCCGGGGCTGGTCATCGGGCGCGATGACGATCATGTGGACATCCCCTTCGGCGCCGTGGGGCTCTACTGGATAAAGCAGTTCCTGCCGCTTCTCCTGCACCACAACCTGCCGCAGCGCCCTCCGGGGCCGGGCGGCTACGGTTGGGCTCGAGGAGCGTTCTACCAACTGGCGAGCATCTCCCCGTTCGATCTTCGGCTCGGCGCCCACTTCGACGCCGACCGGGCGAAGGTCATCACCCGGGCAATCAACGACGCCTGCGCCAACATCGAAAAGATGCCGGCGCGCCACATCACGCTACCGGGCACCGATCAGCAACTCTTCGAGTCCGCGTTCAGGAGCGTGCGCCCGGCCGCCAGGCCCATCGTGCTGTCGCGGCAGTACCTTGCTGGATTCGGTCGATTCCGGATTCCCACATCGTTGTGGCAGACCCTGGGCCAGTATGCCTGCTGGCTGGATCCGGTCATCGTTCAGGAATGGCGTCAGTTGACCGCGGACTGGGGCTACGACGTCAATCGCTACAGTGCGAGGAGGTGGGAGCCCCGAAGCAGATTGTCACCGACGCATCTAGTCGAACGCCAACATTCCGACCAGAAGGGGGTCTGCTTGGACAGAGTCGCGTACAGTGCGTCAGTCGCGGAACGTAGATTAGGCGCCGCTTATAATGTCGAGGACACCGTCCCGCGCGAACGTGGGTCTCATATCGTAGTCGGCCTCGCGCCCGTATTGTTGAAGGTCCACGAATGCCCGGGCGACGGTTACAAGCTCTTCCTGAAGCGGTTGTTCGTTCAGCCTGGGAGTCAGCTTCGGGGAAACGCCGTGGTCGGCAAACTGCTTGGCGACCTTTTTCATGGAGGTATGGTCGAAAGCGCGACTCATTGAACTGGCTGATCTTCTATTCGCCGGCCATTCCCCTTACACTCAAGCTCCCCGGTGATTCTGTGGCTATCAGAACCGGAGAACTAGGCTGCCTAGCCACCCAGACTTCGCGACGCAAACGCCAAGAAACTACCGTTCCTCCATGCTGAAGGACCTCCAACTACGGGACAATTACTCATCCGACGACTCTAGTATCCTGGAAGACCTCTTCCGCCCCTGTCTTCGCCAATCGGAAGTCTACTATCGCTCGGTCGGTTACCTTGACAGCAAGGTTCTGGCCCACCTTGGTTACGAGTTCGAGCGCCTGTCCATTCGAGGCCATTCTGCCCGTCTCCTCATAGGTCAGACTGTATCGATCGCCGATTACCTGGCGATCAAGCAGGGCAGGAAGAACCCCACTCAATTCCTCGACATCCCCGATCTGGACGCGCTGTGGCAAGAAACACAAGCCGACGATACCAAACAAAGGGGTCTGCTGGTTCTCAGTTGGCTGGTAGCCCGCCGCACCCTGGCCATTCGCTATTCCATTCGACCCAAGGGAATACACCACGACAAGTTTGCGTACTTTCGGGATGCCGCCGGCAACGAGATCGTCGCGCACGGAACCAACAACGAAACCGAAGCCGCAAATCTGCCCGAATTCAACTACGAGTCCCTGTCCGTCTTCAGAAGCTGGGAGCACGATATATTCAAACGCCACGGCGAATACAAGCTCACTGAGTTCCTCAGGCTCTGGGAGGGCGATTCCTCAAGCGCGCTCGCCGTGGAAGCCCCACATCCTCTTCTGGAGAAACTCGCTTACTTGTCGGAGCAGCATGGGTCCCGCAAACAGTTCGCAACACTATTCGAACAACTCAAGTTGCTGGCTGACAAACATAGACGACTTCCCAGCATCCCGATTTTCTGGGGCCAGCAACGCTACTCGCTATTCGACCATCAGGCAGAAGCCATCAACGCCTACTTTGACAATGACTATCGCGGAATCTTTGCGCTTGCCACCGGTAGCGGCAAGACGATCACAGCGATACATGCGGCCACCCAACTGGCCCGCGCCATCGCCCTAGAAAATTCGGTTCCCGTTTTTGTCGTCGTCGCAGTGCCGTACCAGGTGCTTGCAGATCAATGGGTGGAAAATTTTAGGGTCTTCGGCTATGAGCCCATTTGCGCCTACGAGTCCCTTCAGCGCTGGCACACCAGTTTTGCACATGCAATCAACGAGCTCACATTCGAACCCGGCTCCAGCGTCACCTCAATCGTCGTGGTTAACCGCACGCTGGCATCCGATCCGTTCCAGGATCTGCTCTCACAGATCCCATCGCAGCAGCTGATCTTCATCGGAGACGAATGCCACAGACTCGGATCCACCCTTCGCGACCGTAAATGCCCGCGTGCAGACTACAGAATAGGCCTGAGCGCCACGCCCTGGGCACCACACGAGGAAGAGCTTCGAACCCTGTTGCTGGCCTATTTCGGGAAAACCGTCGCTCACTATTCGCTGGCCAATGCGTTCAGCGACAACGTTTTGGTACCCTACCGCTACGTATTGATCACGGTTTCCCTTGACGGTGAAGAAGGCGACACCTACGCCGAACACACACTTCAAATCAAGAAACTCATGGCGATCAAGCTGAACGGCGGTACGATCAACGAAGACAAGCTCAACTACCATCTCAGCCAACGCGCCGCCGTCATTGGATCCGCATCCCAGAAATTCGACATGTTGCCCGACGTTCTTCAGGACGTGGAGGCCAGGATGGGTCTGCAATACCTTCTGGTCTATTGCGGTTCCGGGTCCACTTACGACGATGAAGTCGCGACCGGCACGACCCGCGACATCGAGCGGGCACAACTCATTTCGGCCAGTTCCATGCAGCTTCAATCCGCCCGGGTCACCGCTTCGGAGAGTCCGCCCATCAGGCAGAGTATTCTGGGTGCATTTCGCTCAGGCTCCCTTGGCGCCGTATTCGCCATCAAGGTTCTGGACGAAGGGTTCGACATGCCGGGCGTCCGCGGTGCCATCCTGCTGGCCTCCTCCACGAATGAGCGCCAGTTCATTCAGCGACGCGGACGCGTGCTCCGCAAGTCGGAGCGAAAGGACCAAGCCCTGATCTTCGACTTCCTGGTTTCCGGGGAGGGCGTGATGCCTGACCAGTTCGCTAACGACCTCGCCAGAGCTGAATTGCGCAGGTGCATCGAATTCTCCAGGCTCTCGCTCGACTGGGAGCGGCAGCAACCCGAACTGGAATCTTATGCCGCCCGATTCGACGTCGACTTCACGGAACTCTACGACGAGGTGATTCAAAACAGATATGAGTCAAACGACATTGAATGAAACAGACATCGACATCAGGACCGAGACAACGCTGAAGTCCATTCTCCGCTACATTCGAGTCTCCGCCACCCAGACCAAGGAGGTATCGGATGACGAGATGGCTTCCGCCATCGAAGCTGAATTGAATCAAGCGCTGGCCGAGCTGGGAGTCGACGAATGAGATTGCTGCAGCTGAAGATGACCGACTTCAGGCAGTTCCTTGGAGAGGCAACACTTGAGTTTTCATCCGATGACCAATCCATGGTGACCATAGTCCATGGCGAAAATGGTGTCGGGAAGACGACCATCCTGAACGCCATCCACTGGTGTCTCTACGGACAAACATTGGGCGATTTCGAGGAGCCGGACCGATTGGTGAACGACACCGCCCTCAAAGAATTTGGCCGAACGTCGGCGAATGTGGAATTGCAGTTTGTACACGATGAAACTGTGTACAGACTGTCGCGCACTTACAATCACACGACCCGCAAAAGCGTCCCCGAAGGGTTCCGGGTGGTGCAGGGAAACAATGTACCTTTCCGCGGTATCGGTCGAGTCATCCAGCGACTGATCCCAATTCACATGGCGCCCTATTTCTTTTTTCACGGTGAGGGACTCGTCACTCTAGGTACGGCGGTCGGCAAATACGGCTTCCGGGAGGCGATTCGGGCCATACTCGGGTTCAACCACGCCGAGAAAGCGATTGAGCTGCTGGAAAAAACAAGGTTCAGATGGCAGAAGCAAGCCGCCAAGGTCGAGCGGCTGGATGCCCAGGCAAGAGCTGCAATGGAACGGGAAATCGAAGCTGAACAGCGTATATCCGTTGCCCGCGACAAGTTTGCCCAGACCACCAAGCAGCTGAAGATCATCGAATCAAGCTTGGCTGAAATCGACGCCGAGCTCGCGGCCATCAGAATCAGCGATATCGAATCCCTGATCGCAGAACGTCAGAAACTCGAGGCGCGCCAGCGCCAGATTCCCAGGGAGCTGCTGAAAAACACCAACAGCAATATACAGCTGATCTCAAGGTACGGCTGGTCCATTTTCGGCGACTCCACGTTGAGGACCGGCGCGGGAGTATTGACCCGCTTTCGAACTGAAAGAAAACTGCCTGCCGAATACAATGACCGGTTTGTCAATTCTTTACTGCATGCTGGCCGCTGCATTTGCGGCACCGAATTGCCGGATTCTTCCGAGGCCCGCGCCAGCGTGGAAGCCATGCTCGCGGGGGCCTCCACCAGCGACCAGGAAGACGCCGTGAACAGTGCGATAGGTATCGCGGAGAACATCACCGATGCGTCGAGCGAATACACCAAGCTGGTGACCCGGCTTTCGGGCATCCGCCAGCACCTGCTGGAGGAACAGGGCATCAACACCCGCAGGCTCCAGGAAATTTCCGAGCAGGTCTCCCAGATCGACCACAAGCGGCTGGCGCAGCGCGAGGCCGACCGCAGGGACACCAGTAAACTGCTGGGCAACCTGCGGGACGAACGTCACATCGACCGAATCGCGCTCGACAACGCGACGAGGGAAAGAGATGACGCCCGTAGGAAGAAGAGAATGGCCGTGGATGACAATGAACTCGGCCACCACAAGACGCGCCTGGTATTTATCGACCACGTCATTGCCACCTTGCGGGAGATCATTGACAAGGAAGAAGCCAGCGCCCGAACGGAAATTGAACAGCTCATCAATCAGCGCCTGGCTCAATACTCGCGAAAGGACTACACGGCTGAAATTGCCGATGATTATTCATTCAGGCTGCAGAAACAGGACGGCAGTTCGGTCGCAAAGAGCAAGGGCGAAAGGACCCTGCTGAATATCTCCTTTATCGCCGCCCTGATCGAGTTGGCAAAGAATCGGAGCAAACGGCCTCACGAATTCTTCGTCCAAGGCACTGTCGCGCCCTTCGTCATCGATGCGCCCTTCGGTGAGCTGGACAACGAGTACCGCGGTGCCGTAGCAACGTTCCTGCCCGAATCCACCGAGCAACTCGTCGTGCTGCTATCCTCTTCGCACTGGGGGCCGGTGATAGAAACCGGTCTGCGGCCCAAGACAGGCAAGGAATACATTTTGATTTCCGAATCCCGCATGCCGGAGGACGCCGGCAAGACGCTGGACCAGATATCCATTCAGGACAATACCTATCAATGCTCCCGCTATGGACGCGACCTTGACAGGACCGTCGTGGAGTCCGTCTGACATGCCCACCCTGTATTTTTCAGAACAATACAAGCCCTTGGTGGAGGACTTGTGCAACCGTAGCGTTCAACCAGACCTGAACGAAATATTTCCGCGCTATCGTGACCTGATGCTGTTCGCTGCGATGATCGGCAAACGCTATGACCGCAGATCCGACAGAAAAGGCAATGGAGGCGAAGTCGAGAGCAACTACTTCAAGTCCACCGGTTTCAACAAGGAGGGCGTCGTGTACCTGCTGGGTTTGCTCGAAAGAGACGACCCCGCCGTCCTCAAGGACGGCGCATCGGATTGCTGGAAGCTATTCGAACAATACTGCAACGGTGGCATGGAAATCATCTCCGAGTGGCTCAAGGCCGCGGAGTCAACCGAACAGTATGCGCAGATCCTCCAGGAAAAAGTCCTCGACCTAGCTCGCCAATCGAAGAAGGTCCCGGTCAAGGTCAAGCGTCCACGCATCCGCCATGTCACCTGACCCGCTTCGGTCCGTTGCAAACCCAGGCCTCTGACTGCCGGGCGTAATCGCTTACGGTTTCTTCAGATGCGGATCAGCACAGACGCATCCGACCGGAGCCATTTCAGGAATCTGTCCATCCGGAAGAACAAGGACGAACGCGCGCCAAAAACCGTTGCTTGCATTGTGGGCCATCCCCCGGTGAGTGGCAGGGAAGCCGCGCTTGGTCTCTCTTGACAAGGCGAAACCCGACTTGACGCGCCTGTCAGGTGAGCGCAGAGATTCTATGCGTGATCGCTTGCCAATCGATATCAGGTGTCAAGTGACACCACGACAGACGTATGGCACCGGTAACAGCGTCTTCGGGGAGATCCATGTTCTTGAGCACATGGCTAGGCTGGTAGCTCTGGGAGGTACATGCTGACCCGTTTGACACTGCAACCAAGTCCTTAAGCGCGATCAAAATAGCTTCCGAATCGATCTCCGGGACGGAGAAGTTGATGACATGTGCCAAAACGCGGTTCGGGTCCCCATGGTGCCGAACAGATAACGTGGCGAGGGCTTCTAGTGCATCTCGGCGTATTGCATTGCAACGCTCTTGCCGGTAGCGGTGGTCGGCGAGCGCGCACTCTGCGGCTACGCCGAATGCGACGATCAACGGGACAGGCAGCGTGCCTGGCCTCAAACCACGTTCCTGACCGCCCCCAAACGAGAGCGGAACCAACGGAGGTTTCTTGAAGCGTCGGCGCCGCGCGATGAGTGCTCCGATACCGGCTGGACCGTAGATCTTATGCGAACTGACACTTATCAGATCAACACGCTTGGAACGCAGAGTAGCCAATTCCTTGCCGTACCCTTGAGCCGCGTCGACATGGAAGTACGCATCGTGGTCCGATAGCGACTCGGCGATGTCCGAGATTGGCTGAAGCACGCCAGTCTCATTGTTCACGTGCATAACGGAAACAAGCAACGTCTCGGCACGAAGAGCGCGGCGCACCTGAACGGGAGAGACTGCGCCGGATGGACCGGGACGGATAAGCGTAACCTCGAACCCCTGTTTTTCGAGTGTCTCCAAAGGCTCTAGTACGGCTTTGTGCTCAATGGCAGTGGAGACAATGTGGCGGCGCTTGGTGTCTTCACCGAAGCGCCTGAGACCGAGAATCGCAATGTTGTTGCTTTCTGTGGCACCGCTGGTGAACAGTGTCTCGTCTTCCTTCGCGTCGACTACACTTGCGACCTGTTCACGAGCAGCTTGAACCGCTTTCTTGGCACGGACACCGTACTCATGCGTCCGGCTTCCGGCGTTCCCAACCTCGTCGGTAAGCCAACGGACAAGCGTGTCGCGAACCGCTGGCTCTAGGGGCGTCGTAGCGTTGCAGTCGAGGTAGACAGGGTTCGGCTGTTGTATGGATATCGGAGCAAACGTATGTTTCATTCTTGACAAACAAGCGCCTCCTTGGTCCAATCCATAGGCATTTCACACTACCTTTGCCAGTCAATACAAATGAGTGATGGCTTCGAGCATGTGTTTCCCGCGATCCGGGGAATTCAGGCACAGAGAGAGTACTACGTTTCGATGTGTCCGATGTGGTTGTTGTCCAAGCTGTTTCACTTCAACGAGGAGGTCTTATCGCCGGAGCTCAGAGCCCAGCGTCGGCTGAACAAGGCAAGGGTGCCAGCACTGTCCCGGTACATCACGGAAAACTCGGACAATTACGTGTTTTCGGCGATTACAGTGTCGATCGATGCGGAGGTAGTATTCGATAGTGTGAAAGGCGCGAAGAACGGAAGTCGAATGGGCGTGCTGCGCGTGCCAATGACAGCGCGGTACATCATCAACGATGGGCAGCACCGGCGTGCAGCGATCGAGCGAGCCCTACGCGAAAAGCCAGAATTGGGTGACGAGACGATCGCGGTCGTCTTCTTCATGGACAAGGGCTTGGAGCGATGCCAGCAGATGTTCGCGGACCTTAATCGGTACGCTATCCGCCCTTCGAAGTCTCTAAGCATACTCTACGACTATAGAGACCAGGCAGCGCTTCTGGCGAAGTCGCTGGTTGCCGGGTCGGACATCTTTTGTAACGTGGTCGAACTTGAGAAGACCAGTCTCGCGCCACGCTCGCGTCGTCTCTTCACCCTTAGCGCAATCTATCAAGCCACGAGCGAATTGGTTGCAGACTTACCGGATACCGGTGCTGACGAGATTGCTCAACTGGCACTGGAATTCTGGGAGGCTGTGGCAGACAACCTTGAGGAGTGGAAGCAAGTCCGACAGGGAGACCTCACGGCAGGTGACGTGCGCAGCGAGTTCATTCACACTCACGCGGTTGTACTGCAAGCGTTAGCCCGTACGGGTCGAGCATTGATTCGGCAATATCCAAGCGACTGGAAGGATCACCTTTCGCGTCTTAGCGAAGTGGATTGGCGACGAGACAACGGCGCGCAGTGGGAAGGTCGGGCACTGGCTGGCGGTCGTCTCTCTAAGTCGCACCAAGGAGTCACTCTAACTGCGAACGCCATAAAGTCTCATCTCGGCCTTGCCTTGTCGCCGGAGGAGCAGGAGTTCGAAGAGGCCTTCCGACGGGGCAACGTTGACGGAGAATCGCTAGATGCCTGAGTCTGCGTTTTCGGCGATGGGGTTCAAGGACACGGTCGCAGCTCTGATCTTCGAGGTGACAGAGCTTTACGAGGCTGATGAAATTCCCTGGGTTATCGGGTACAGCGGTGGCAAGGATTCCACGGCGGTCCTTCAACTGGTCTGGCTCGCGTTGGAGTGCCTACCGGACGAAAAGCGCACCAAGCCCGTCTATGTCATCAGTACGGATACGCTGGTCGAGAACCCGATTGTCTCTCTATGGGTGGCGAAGTCGCTCGAAACAATGGGCGACATTGCGAAGGGCAAGGGGCTTCCGATTACGCCTCACAAGCTGACGCCAGAGCTTGAGAATACATTCTGGGTCAACATGATCGGTCGCGGCTACCCTGCGCCGCGCCCAAAGTTCCGATGGTGCACCGAACGGCTCAAGATCAAACCATCCACGAAATTCATTAGCGAGGTCGTGCAGGACTACGGCGAAGCAATTCTCGTGCTCGGGTCGCGTAAGGCCGAGAGCGCAGCTCGCACGCGAGTCATGAAGCGCTTCGAGCAGCAACGGGTGCGAGAGCGCCTTAGCCCGAACGGCAGCCTACCCAATTCGTACGTCTACACGCCAATCGAAGACTGGAACAACGACGACGTCTGGCTGTTCCTTATGCAGGTCAGCAACCCTTGGGGCTACAACAACAAGGATTTGTTGACGATGTATCAGGGAGCATCGGAAGACGGCGAGTGCCCGCTTGTCGTAGATACGAGCACACCGAGTTGTGGGGATAGTCGATTTGGATGCTGGGTCTGCACGCTGGTCGAGAAAGATCGGTCGATGCAGGCCATGATTCAGAACGACGAAGAGAAGGAATGGATGCTACCGCTTCTGGAACTTCGCAACGAACTCGATCCCCCGAAAACGCTGGAGGGAGACCGGCCACTACGTGACTTTCGCCGCATGAACGGGGCTGTACAGCTCTTTCACGATCGGCCGATACCTGGGCCCTACAAACAGGAGGCGCGTGAGCGCTGGCTTCGAAAGGTCCTTGCGGCTCAAGCGCACGTTAGAGAGAACGGTCCGGAAGAGGTTCGCGATATTGAACTCATCACACTTAGGGAGCTTGAGGAGATTCGTCGTATCTGGGTGGTCGAAAAGCATGAGATAGAAGACCGGCTACCCGCCGTGTACGAGCAGGCGACCGGTACGCCTTTTCCTGGTCAATCCCTAAACGAGAGTATGGTGATGGGCTCGGACGAAATGGAGCTTCTGCGCGAGCTTTGTGGTTCGGACGAACTTCACTTCCAGTTGGTTCGCGAACTCCTATCGGTAGAAATACAGCACAAGTCGATGCTGCGTCGCGCAGGGCTCTTCAAGGCTCTGGAGGGATCCTTACTACGAAATTTCTACACCGACGAAGGTGACGCGGTTAGTCGCGCCAGGCAGCAACGCGATGCATTAGAGGAGTTGCAGTCGCGCGTTCCCAGCCAGGAGTCTCCGCCTGAACAGAAGCAACTATGATCCTTGACGAGATCACTCTGCTGAATTTCGGCCTATATGCTGGGCGTCAGACGATTGAACTGACACCGCAAGCGGCCGACAAGCCGATTGTGTTGGTCGGAGGTCTGAACGGCGGTGGAAAGACTACTCTTCTGGATGCTCTACAACTCTGCCTGTTTGGTCCCCACGCCAAGCTATCCACTCGAGGTTCATTGCGCTATTCAGATTTTCTCGTGGATTCCATACACCAGGGCGCAAATTCTCAGGAGGCGGCGGTTGAGATCAGTTTTCGCCGTGTCGTTGATGGGAGCCAAGAATGTTATTTGCTCCGTAGATCATGGGGAGTTGAGAGAGGGCGATGCCGAGAGCAATTTAGCGTACGCCGCAACGGGGAGAATCAACCTGTCCTCGCCGACAACTGGGCTGCACAGGTCGACGACTTCTTTCCAACTAACATAGCGCACCTGTTCCTATTCGACGGGGAGCAGGTCGAGTCCTACGCATCACGGGAAAACGCGTCAGGACTACTCGGATCGGCGATTCAGAACCTGCTTGGTCTTGATGTCGTTGATCAACTCGAGAAGGATCTGCAGGTCTACGAACGACGCAAACGAGGCGAGTCGAACGAGAACGAGCTTGACGGGAGGATCGCTACGCTAGAGCGTGACCTCGCACGCTTGCGGGACCAACTGGACACGCTACGGCAGGAACGCGCCGCGTTACGCACACACAAGATTGACAAGAAGGAGCGAGAGCTCAAACGCGCGGAGGCGCAGTATCGACGGTTGGGCGGGGCACTTTACGATCGCCGCGAAGCCATCCAACAAGACTGGAAAGAAGCGAAGGAGGCGGTGGCAGAAGGGCAGGTACAGTTGCGAGACTTTGCTTCCGGTTCGGCGCCCATGATTCTTGTGCGAGCGCTGTTGGAATCTGTTGAAAAGCGTGACGCTCTTGAAGAAGCATCCCGACATGCACGCCACGTTGCCGAAGCGCTCACCGAGCGCGATCTGGAGGTGTTGCAGCACCTGCGTGGTCAGTCGGTCGATGAACCCACAATTGCCACCGTAGAGACGTATCTTGCGCGTGACCGAGATGCGCGAAAAGCGCTTGGACAACAACAGACGTTGCTCGACATCGTGCCGGTCGTTCGCGCAGATCTCCAGTCGTTGATACAGGCAGGGTTGGAAGACGCAGCAGAAACCGCGGAGCAGCTAATTGCCAAACAAAGAGACCGGTTAGCGCGCTCTAAGCAGATGCGGACACTGCATGAAAATGTACCGAGTTCCCTCGCTGTCGCCGAACTGGTCGAAAAGCAGGAACAACTCAAGAGTGAGCTAGCTCGACTAGAGGCCGAATACGCTGCGATGACTAGCGACATCGAGCGCCAGGTCCAGGAACTCGCGCGACAGGAACAGACGTTGTCCAAGCTGCTCGAAGCTGACGCCAAGGAACAGGCGTACCGCGACGATCGAACGAGAATACTCCACCACTCACGTAAAGCACGTAGCACGTTGTCGACATTCCGTGAAGCGGTGGTACGTCGACATGTCAACAGGATCGAAGCACTGGTTCTGGAAAGCTATCAGCAATTGCTGCGAAAAGCCGCACTTGTGACAAAACTGATGATCGATCCGGAGGATTTCTCCTTAACGCTGGTAGGCCGCAACGGCATGACCTTAAGCCCGGAGCGATTGTCAGCGGGGGAACGGCAGCTTCTTGCGACGGCATTGTTGTGGGGTTTGGCCCGAGCATCCGGACGACCGTTGCCGACTGCGATTGACACGCCACTCGGGCGGCTGGACGGAAGTCACCGCATGCACTTGGTCGAGCGCTATTTGCCTTTCGCTAGCCACCAAGTGATTCTGTTTTCGACGGACGAGGAACTTGTCGGCGACTATTTGGAGCGCCTTGCACCATGGATCGGTAGAACCTATCTGCTTGCGTACGATGACGAATTGAGCGCTACTCGTGTGATCTCGGGATACTTCGACGGGAAGGAGGCAGCGTGATCGTGGTAGAGCACATTCGGGTATCCCAAAAGGCCAAAGACCAACTCATCCAGCTAAAGCGGAAAACCGGCATCGGGCATTGGAATGTTCTTTGCCGGTGGGCGTTCTGTCTGTCGCTGTCAGAAGCGAGCGTGCCGCCGCCCGCAAAGATACCATCGGACAGCAATGTCGAGATGAGCTGGAGAGTCTTCGGTGGCCGCTATGCTGACGTATATACAGCTCTGTTAAAGGAACGGTGTGCGAGCGACGGTCTTGGGACCAGTCCGGAAGTTCTGGCACAGCAGTTCCGGTTGCATTTGCACCGCGGCATCGCCTATCTAGCTGGCGACAGAAGGTTGCGCGCGATCGACGACCTTATTGGTTTGGTTGCCTAATACCGGACGACAATGCGTACAACGGCTACCGTGAGGACGACGTTGCTTGGTTCCCACTGCGCTTTATGCTCGAGGTTTCCGGTTTCGCCGCTACTGTGAGGGTCGAAGCTCTTGTTCTCTCCCATACGTAGCGAGTCCGCAATACGCTCAGAGATTCCGCACACGTTGCGATGGAGACCAGGCGTCACCTAAGAAACCGAGCCCGTACGGCCATTGGACGCGCCGAGCTCTCGCGACCCTTCAAGTGCGGCATCGCTGATGGACTGATCGGTACAGAGAGCACGATTCTGGACTATGGTTGCGGTCGTGGAGATGATCTGCGGCGGCTCACGTCCATGGGGTATTCGGCCAGTGGATGGGATCCGGTCCACCGAGCTGACGGGGAGCTGAAACCCACGCCGATCGTTAACTTGGGCTACGTCGTAAATGTGATCGAGAATGTTCAGGAACGGTGTGACGCTGTTCGTCAGGCGTGGGATTTAACGGAACGACTGTTGCTGGTGAGCGCACGTCTGAGCGTAGATGGCCGCGGGTTAGCGAATATCCAAGAATACGAAGATGGCTGTGTCACAAGCCGCGGCACATTTCAGAAGTTTTTTGACCAGCAGGAGCTGCGCAACTGGATCGACTCGACGCTCAATGTCCAGGCCGTGGCAGCAGCGCCGGGCGTGTTCTACGTCTTCCGGAACCAGGCCGAACAAGCTGACTTCGTCGCATCGCGCTACCGACGTAGCGGTACTGCACCACGCTTTACAGCATCCGCGGAGCTATTTGAGACGCATGAAAAGTTACTTGAGCCGTTAATCCAGTTCGTCACCTATCGTGGCCGATTCCCGCGTGAGGACGAATTGGCAAACGGAGAGGCAATCGTCGACGTGTTTGGGTCCTTGCGTAGAGCTTTCCGAGTAGTACTGAATGTTACTGAGCGTTCGCTTTGGGAGCAGGTGAAAGAAGAACGACGCCAGGACTTCATGGTGTACTTGGCCCTTTCGCAGTTCGATGGACGTTCGCCTTACGGTCGTCTCCCGGTCTCCCTACAGCGCGACGTCAAGGCGTTTTTTGGAGTCTACAAGCGTGCCTGCGCCGCTGCTGATGAGTTGCTTTTCTCGCTTGGAGATCCCGGGGTTGTAGACGAGGCCTGCAAACAGTCTTCCATCGGGAAATTAACTCCGACAGCGTTATATGTCCACGAAAGCGCACTACCTGGACTCTCCCCGATTCTTCGTCTATATGAAGGATGCGCCAGCGGCTACGTGGGGCGCATCGATGGCGCGAATATAATCAAGCTTGACCGAAGCGAACCGAGAATCTCGTACTTGAGCTATCCAGAGTTTGACAAAGATGCGCACCCCGCTCTAAATATGGCAGTTAGCGTGCACTTGCAGACTTTTCGGATGCGTGTTCGGAATTACAGCACACGACGGAATCGACCAATTCTTCATCGCAAGGAGTTGTTTGTAGCTCCAGATTATCCTGGTTTTGGAAAGTTCAAGCGCTTGACGCGCATCGAAGAGAGCAAGGGCTTATACGCAAACACGGACAAAATTGGGTACGAGCATGAGTGGAACGATACGCTGACAAGAAATGGACTCTATCTTCGTGGGCACCGATTGCTGTCGTTATAGTGCCCATTAGGGAACGACGAAGCACCGCGCTTGTGATTGGTCAGGCGTCTCGAAACACGTTCTGTCGATGCCATATCAAATGTTTTGTTGCAGACTGGTCTGAGTTTCGACGCGGCTGTATGGGTAAAGGCGCCTTTGCCCGGCGCATCGTCGGTTGGCGGGTTTCGAACTCGCTACGCGCCGACCTCCATCAAGGGCTTTCCGAGCTTACTCCTTTGAGCGGAGTCCCCCAGATCTCTACGACCTCCGAGTGTGGTCGTAGGCGCGAATCCGCAAAAGGGTCGTGTTCATAGCAAGTAACGCGCAAGTTGGTGGGATTCATCACGCCACCTTGCGACATCGGCGCAATTGTCATACGTGCGTTATCCACCGACTGATCGCAGCCTTCGGGGTATTCGCATCTCCGTACAGTTGCGAGCAGACGCACGATCCAAAGCGGTTGCGGCAACGCAGTAACCCGATTAAGTTTCGCCCGGAGGGCTTTCGGTTGTCCTTCTACATCGTAAATCGATGTATAGGAACTCTTGTGGTTGTTACACCAGCCGCACGCGAGCCTCAGATTGTCTCCGTCGCCTCCACCTTTCGAAAACGGAATCACATGATCTGCTTCGATTCTCAGGTCGCGCGGCAGCAGCCCTCGGGGTTTGAGAACGTCGACGTACAAAGGCACCGCTAGTTTGCTCCTTCGTCGAAAACGAAAGTTCTCCACAGCGACCTCGGAGAACTCGGCGCCACATAGCCAGCACCGAGGCGTAGTGCCAGCGAGTTCCAACAATTGGCCCCGTTGCGCAAGGGATAGCGCCTCTCGACGACGGCTCTCTCGAAATCCCTCCGCTCGAGCGAGGAGAACATCGGCGACGACAGAAGCCAGCTTCTTCTGCTCGTCCTTGGCTGTGTTTGGGAAACGTGATTGAATGCTCTTAAACACATCTGAAAATACGCCCGGCCACAACGTTCGCTCAAGGGCATAACGTTTTGGATCCCCAATGCTTTCTACGAACCAGTTCGCCCACTGTTCATTGATGTCGCCCCTAAGTACAAATCGATGGTGGCCCAGTATGTTCTCCGGCACTTGCAGGCTCGCGAGCTGATCGAGAGCATTTCCTGCCCACACAGAGGAACTAGGCCCTAGCGCCGCTTCTACAAACCTCGCCTCATCCGACTGAAGCACTGACTTATGTTCTCAATCTTGCTTGGGTCGACTGTACACACGCCTATCAGGAAGCTTTCCGCCGCCCTTGCGGTATTCTGACCAAATCGATGCCCACTGTTTACGAATCCCCGCGGAGTCCTTTTTCACGCCAGTGAGTCGCCAATCCTTGTCGAAATACTGTAGGCTCACGTCATCGTCAAGCCAGGAATTGACCAAATCTCGCACCTCCGATGCATCCTGGATTGTCCGCTTGGTTTCGACGAGCGATTGGAAGAAATCCGCAGCCAAGATCGTTAGTGACACCTTGTTAAATAGATTCGACGTTCGTGGGCGTCCCCAGTAGTTGTGTTTGTCCGTATCCTCATCGTTGCCGAACTTACCGCGGACCTCCGTCCAAAACGCGATGAAAACGTCACGCCATGGCCCATCGACCTTGCTCCAGTACTTTATAGCGCTCTCATAGCCCTTTTCGTCGTAGTCGCCTACGATGGGCGAGGCAGCCAAGTACTTCTCCGCCCAGATGTCAGCATAATCGTTCCGCTGACCGAACAGCTTGCCCCCCTTAAGGTGCCGGAAGATGGAGACCAACGACGCAAGTACATTCCATTTCAGCATGTCCGTCCCGTCGCCTCCCGTGCCCGCTAATCCTCGCTCAACCCTGTCAACGAATGGGCTGCTCGGATGCCGGGCTAGGTATGTAACAGCTTGGGACTCTTCCACTTCAATGCCTGCGGATTTTAAACGGTCAGCAACCTTATCCATTTCCCCCTTTGCTAGGGTCGTGGACACTATCGTCCCCAACAAAGCGCGCCCTATTGGAGTTGCCTTCTGATTAACGACTACAAATTGAAATACCTGCTCCTCGGGACTCGTAGACATAAGTAGCGAGATTGGGAGAAGCCGGGTTTCTCTGGATAGGATCTCACGTTGCACTTCGTCGGCGCATTCTCCATTAGCTATTCGATCGCCCGCCTCCTGTTTGATAGGGTCTTCCTTTAACCGCTCCTCCGCAGCGACAATCGCACCCCGTAGTCGGTGCTGGCCATCCACCAATACAATGGGCCGCAGATACGAGACAAGAACATCCTTCGTGAATCCAAGAAACTCGACCCTGCCCTCGTCAGCACCAACTTCCTTGATGACCTCATGGCGCGCGGCCACAACTTCCCAAAAGTCAACAAGGTGGGATTCCTCAAACAGCACCCCCGCAGCACCGTTACCGTTCCCCAGTTCTTCGGTCTCATCGTCGTTGCTGTCAATACTTTCGATCAAGTTCTGTTCGTCTTGAGCGGAGACGTATCCCTCGTCCATCGCGATCCGTCTCATTTGTTTTACCGCAGCATCGAGGTTTTGGTCCTTCAATTCGGGAACTCTATGCTCTAACGCGTCGCGCACATGCCTTAGGCAGTCTTCCATTGTGAAGACCGAAAAGTCCGGAATCTCGACAACTAGCGTCCCGAACTCCACTGCCTCACTCGTGGAGGCATGGGCATGAGGCTGGAACGTCACGGAACACAGTGGCGCGTCGCGCAGTGAACAGAGCAACGGGTTTTGGATGATGTTATCGGTATTGCTGTAGAAATCGCGTAGATTGTTTACGCGCTTGAGGTTCTCTTGGCGTTGGAAACCAACCGTCTCTCCGCCGAATTCGAACCTGCTCTTCTGAGGTACCCCCGCCCATTCATCAATGTCGGTAGCCCGAGCTGCGAACTGCACCAACCACTTGTCTGAACTCGTCTGTTTGAATCTCACACACGGGTAGTCGTACTTCATCCTATTTCCTTTTTTCGTCCTTCGAGTGAGTCATCGAGTCACCTTCCAATGAGTCCGCTGGATCTCCTCGGCACTGGAATTCGACCTTGAGACTCCATATAAGTTGTTGCGAGTGTCGTAAAGACTGCACCACTTCTCTCTCTCAGCATGGCTACTGTGACGTGACATTGACAGCGCACCGGCAAAGTGGAGGCAAGTATCAGGACTGTTATCCCGGTCGTCAACTTGACCCGCCTTGATAGGAGAGATTGAAACCGAGTCTTCGGAGGATGTTTTTCCCACGTTCCGGGGCGACGGGATCGGCGAAAGGAGTGGGATGCGCCGGATGGTGCGTTCTGAATCGGAGATGGACAATTCCACTAGGAGCCCCGATGCGGGGCACGAATGGGACGAAAACACAGCGCGAGCCGGAGGCTCTGGGAACCCTCAGGCTGGCCCGCAACCGAGGCCGTCCCGGACTCTTGTGGGGGCGGGACGGGGCGGTGGGGTTGACGGAAGTAATGGGAAGTTCGGATCAGATCCACCTGCGCTCGGCGAGGGGGCAGAGGTCGGGGAGGCATTCAAACGGCGCGCGAGAATGTTGGAGAAGCAGCGATGCGTCAACCGACCGTTGATTCGGCGCTGCAAACTTGCTCTCCCTAACCTCACGAAATGTGGTCGCTAGTGCTCGGCTTTGTTCAGACCTGCAAACCCTACAATTTCAGCAGCGATGCCCATCTCACCTTACCGCGGCACCGAAACAGACACGGGTTTCTGCAACATTGGCATTAGTCTCTATGGGTAGACGGCCTCGCGATCCTCGCGGTAATCGCCTACGACCCAGATGAAGCTCTGGACATCAATTCGATCCCGGGGAGCGAGGTCTGACAGCTTTGATTCCGTGTTTTCTGCAAGATCGAGAAGTGACGCATAGACATCGAATTCTAGCCGCGGTTGGTAAAGAGAGGCAAAGGGATGACCTACCCGAGTGGCAAATTCCTTGGTTGCCACTGGTTTAAGATACATGTGTGACTTGGGCCGCCACAGGAACGGAAGGTAGGTTGCGATTGTCCATTTCGCATATCCGTGCGGCTTGAGGACACGGTCCAGCTCATGCAACGTTTACGTGGTTGCATTAGTGGCAAATCTTGCCGCGGCACGAATGAACGAATCCGCATGCGGACCGCGCAGAAAAGCCTGCATCCGCATTTGTTCAAATGGCGAGAGAAGGTTAGATCGGTAGACGGCCAACACAGCTTCACCGAGCCGCTCGGCTTCAAGGGCTTGATCCAAAGGCGCGGTGCTATCGAGCTTTTCCTTGAGTGCCAGTTTGTCGGTACGCTCCTTCGAGGCGAATCCTTCGGAATCGAAACCGTTGGGGAAGAATTGTAAGAATCGCGCACACGCACCATCGTAACCGAAGTATCGAGGATCGGACTTTCCTGCGTCGTCGTAGAGTCGTCGCCAGACGTCATCAGCATCTGATCCTTCCGTGCAAACCTCGCCGTTTGCTAGGCCATAGAACTGACTACCCTTTCTGACTAGGCGCAGCGTTTTTTCTCCCAACTTGCCAATACGGATAGTTTCTGCGTTGCTCATCGATTTAGAATCTCGATCAGGTACGGAAGCAGCGGAATGTTACGCTATCGAAGTGGATCCGGACAGATTCATGTATAACGAGCAGTTGGCGGCTATGCAATGTGGTGGCGATCCGGTGCCAAGGAGCCACTGTCAACGATCCAACTGAAGAGGCAAACTATGAACTTCGATGTTGAAGGTCACCTCAGCGCCATGGAGCGCTCCGTTTCGTCGCCGGAGCGCGATGGACAACCCGCTCGCGCGGTCACTCTTTCTCGCAGCTACGCGACGACGATCGAGGATCTGTGGGATGCAGTGACGAACGGCGAGCGTATTCCGCGCTGGTTTGTGCCGATCAGCGGCGAGCTCCAGCTTGGTGGCCGCTATCAGTTGGAAGGCAACGCAGGCGGCGAGATCACGACGTGCGAACGACCGTCACGACTCGCGCTCACATGGGAGTTCGGCGGGGACGTGAGCTGGGTGGAGGTCCGTTTCTCGGACGACGGAGCCGGCCGCGCGCGGCTTGCCCTCACGCACACGGCGCAACGTTCCGAACACTGGGACGAGTATGGGCCGGGTGCGGTCGGCGTCGGCTGGGAGCTGGGTCTCCTGGGACTGGCGTTCCATCTCGCGCAACCAGGCGCGCCAAAGCCAGACGAAGCTGCTTTTGTCGTTTCACGGGACGGCAGGGCGTTCATCACAGGCAGCAGCGAGGGATGGGAGCAAGCGGCGGTCGAGCTCGGAACGGATCCCGACGCCGCGCGTGCAGCGGCAAGGCGCACGGCCGAGTTTTATACAGGTGAATCGGCCGAGCCTGCCTGATGCACTCGCTCAATGTGCTCCGCGATCCCGTGCAGCGGCGCATCCTGGAACTCCTTACAGACGGAAAGTGTGCTTGCGGCGAAGTCGGCCGGTTTTCCATCTGGCCTAGTGCCCTTCCTTGACAAAAAGACGCGTACGATCGTCTACACCGACTTCCAGGACGAGATCACAGCCGTCCGCAAGGGCGCCGCCGACTGTCTGCCGGAGATGAACGGGGTCCAGTACGAGAAGACGGTGCAGGAGTACCTGAAGAACCATCTAGACCACATCGTGATTTATCGCCACCGCACCGACCAGCCGCTCACGGCTACCGACTTGCAAGGGCTCGAGCAGACACTGTTGACCGGCCTCCTGGCCCGTAGCGACGCTCCCTCCCTAGCTCATTTCGTGTGAACCATGTGGGAATGGACCGCGCAGCCGCACAGGAAGTTTTCTCGGAGTTCCTCTCCAACCGAAGCCTGACCACGCCGCAGGTCCGTTTCATCGAAATGGTGATCGACTAGGTCACGGCGCGGGGTGTTATGGAGCCATCCGCGCTCTACGAGGCACCGTTTAACAGCGTGCATGCCGGAGGTCCCGAGGCGTTGTTCGCCGAGAAGACTAATGTGATCGAGGGTATTTTCGCGAAGTTGAAAGCTCTTCAGCCTGAGCCGCTGGCCGGCGCCGGCTAAGAGAACTCGTCTCTGTGCGGGGTGTCACTGCCGAAGTAATACTCCCCCATTTTTTGGAATCGTCCCACTGACGGGAAAGCTTACGGCGGCAGACAGTTGTTTTCGCGCTCAGTTTCCCTTTTGGTAGTACCCTTCCAGCGTTGCAGCTCCGGATACATCTGCGGTAACGTGTGCTGTGCCGATCCGATTGATCAGTTTCTTCCGGGCACCTCCTAACGACACAGAGATTCTAGAATAGTCTCCTTCCAAATTTGGATCGATCTCACCTAGCCATTTCGGAAACGGCACTGCCGACTCCATACGAATTTCGGTCCCGTTTATATCAATTGATCTGCTTACCAGCTCTTGGACCATCGGTAGTGTACTACCGCCACCAGTAGTGGCAATGACCAAGTGCCGGTTCGGGTGCATTTGTATCCAGCGTACCCAACTTGAAGCAGAATCGATGAGAATCCTTTGCATCGTTTTAAGCAATGAACTCGCAAATTTCTTGACAGCGTCCAATTCCAAGAATTCTTCGAGTTCAACTTCTACTTCTGTCCCGTTTAGCAAGTATACTGTCAACTCGTTCTCGCTAAACAGCGTTTCCTTATAGTCGCGTATTCGTTGCTCAAGCGAACTCCGAACACGAAGCTGGTCTGCACTGTCCATGGTGAGACCCGCCTTTCGCAGCAACAACTCTATAAGAACTCCATCAAGGTAATTTCCCGCTTCTGTAATCCCACGAGCAGATCCCTCTACTTCGACGGAGGAGTTGATGCCACTTTCAGGGTCTACTCGAATACGAAAGAGACTAAAATCGCTTGTACCTGCTCCAACGTCCACAACCATAACCAAAGTATCGATCGAGTTTCGCCAACTCAACATAGAATTCGCGACACCTAGAGGTTCGGTCACGGGGCCCGAGATAAACTGATACTGTCGTTGCGTCTTACGCAGAGCCCTTACCGCGGCGATGTATTCATGTAGCGACAATCCGTTGTTTACGCGTTCTCGAAAACTATCAGCCAACACTTGCGCGTCTCCAAGAAACACCTCCATTTGTCTATTAGCCTCCGCCGCTTCTCGATCCGGTAAACAAGGCATAGCAAATCGCCGGGCGATATATCGTGAGTAACCTGCGTCCTCAACTTGGTCATTTACCGCCCAAGTGAGATACATTAGGTAGGCAAGTACCATATCGCCGTAAGTCACCTGTATTTCTGTAGGATTGAAAGCGGCGGGAACTGTTTCGTGCAACGCACCTTCCGACAAGCTCCGCTTGACATTATCAAGCCTTCGTCGTGATCCGTCTTCTCCCTCAAGTACTGACCGACGCTCCGCTGCTTTACCGAACCATAATAGTCCGCTATTGTCGACATATACGGACGAAATTAGCATGGTCTCGCTAATTTCTTCCTGCTCTCCAGGGATACCGAGTTTCAAGACAGAAATGCTTTCGAAAGAGTCGTCTTCATCCTCCCCAATGGCATTGTCTTCGATGAGCGTCGCTTTTGACATTGCGGTACCGAAGTCTAGGCAAACGCGAACGTTTCGGGATACAGGCGGCGCGGTCAGTGCCGCTAAGTCGAGCTCGACGGATTCGCGCGGTTCCGTAGTTTCGTTCTCTGTTCCGCGCGTCTCTGCGCTACTTTGTTCCGGAGTAACATCTGTTCCTGACGGTGTCTGAACTGTAGACTTTGGTAAACGCAGTGACCGGTCGTCCAAAATAGACAAGGCAAGTCGCAATGCGCCTAGCTCTTCAGATGTTATCGTCCCAGATAACCTACTCCTTCCGTTCTCCAATTCCTCTACTCGATTGAGTAAGTTTTTCAAAAGAACCCGTGCCTCAAGCGACTCCATACCAGTTTCCTATTCTTCCGATTCCACCCACGGCTTTACAAGCGTGCGCGTTTTCTTGCCAAATGTCTTACGAATACCGTCACGCACAACTCGCACCCGGCGGACTCCAGGCCTGTGGCCATCCAGTAATTGCTGTTCAAGTGGATTGTACTCAATGTGCCGACCTCGAAGCTCGGTGGCGCTCAACTTCCTCATTCGTGCCAAACGCCTCACAATTTGCGAAATTTCTATATAGCCTTGTGCGGCACGCTTCACGGTTCTAGCCATAACAGGATCCGAAATTTCGATCATCGGAGCGACTGCTCTGCCGAGTTTTGCCATAACTTCTTGGCTAGACTCAACTTCAATAAGTAGTGCTCCAATCTGCTCGTCCTCCGAGTTTCCAACTTTCTGTTCCACTTGACGCGAACCCGTTACTTGTCCAACCGCGACCCAAAATTCCGCTACATCTGGTACCAAATCTTCTGCCTGTTTGAAGTGACGCTTTACGGCGGCAGACACTTGGGGTCGAGATGCATAACAGGCCAACATTACATTTAGCAGCCTCTTGTCCGTGCGGTTTTGCCGTGCGAGAACCAATGCTCCTTCGAGCAGCGCCGTGCGAAGCGTTGCAATGGACCGAGAACGGGCGAGAAAGCGAGCCCACACGCCCGGTCCAAGAATTCTCTTGCCCTGCTCAATCGCTACATATGTTTCTGGCGAAAGGGCGTGAGAAAAACGAAGTTCAATTATCCTGCTGAGCACTGCTAGACAGTAATCGACGGAGTCAAATAACACGGCTGAATCCATGCCATGGAGCTTGCCCTTCAATAGCGTCGACAATAGATCGGACAAATATTGTCCTGGTTTAGGGCCCAGTTCTCCGCGCCATTGCTCAGCGACCTCGGTGACGGCGCGAGCGATGCGTCGAACATGTTTTAACCGGGAATCAAGGGATTCTTTCGTAACTATTGGTGCTGGATTATTCGAAATAGCCGCCAATAGGTCGGACAACGTGCCGACACGTTCGAGCACTCCACCCAGTAGTTCTTTGCGAACGAGCTCCGCAGTGTCGAGAGTCAATGCTTCTCGGACGAAATACTCAAGCAAGCCGTCGTCCGTCAGATGCATCATGCTGCGAACGGCATAGAGTTTTTCGTCAGAATCAGCAAGCGATTCAATGGATGGAGGATCCGACAACCCAAGGTCACAAATTCGTCCATATACTTGCGATTCTCGAGCCCGAGCTACCGCAGCGAGACGCCCCAAAATGGCCGCAGCAAACAAACGGTCATTGCTACCCCGCTGTATCGCTAGGTTAACAACAGCATCCACAATTCGATCTAACTGATCCTCCTTGATGAGCGCCTGGATATCCTGTCGCGCCATCGCTCCCGTAAGGATGTCGTTCTGCTGGCGTAAGTCTGTTGCCTTCTCGATCGCTTCGAGTTCTACCAATACCTTGACTGACACAGATTCGATTCCCACTATTGTTCCAACGACTCGCTCGATACTATCACTCTGGCTCAACTCATTGCGGCCGAGCGTGCTCGGAATGTGTGCATTGGCCGTGTAGTGACCACATCTTCCTATTGATTTGACTCGTCATTATTGCCGAAACACCGTTGAAAGGGCGAGGCAAGTCGCAACCAAAACGAGCGGTAATCTCCGGGAAGTGCTCGTGCCAGCCATCGGATCACAGCCTAGTGGGCGGCGTTAGTCATGAGCAGATTTAAGCATAGAGGCGTCCCGGTAGCGAGTTACAACCACCGATTCAACGATCCTACGATATGACCGCAAGATAATGCCGGGGTCCATGCTGTTCCGCTGCGAGACAGGCGAGTGTAGATTTACCCCACGCACTAGAATTTACAGTAGCTCGTAATTGAGTTCCCAGTACTGGAACCGCGATAACAATTGTCCCATCAGGCGTTCTCAAACACTGCGATCACCGGCGTATGATCGGACGGTCGCTCCCAGCGTCGCGGTGCGACATCAATATGACTCCCCGTACAACCACTGCTCAACCGCTGCGACGCGAGCAAGAAATCAATCCGCATCCCCATATTCCGCCTGAAAGCGGCAGCCCGGTAGTCCCACCAGCTATACGACTTCTCCGGCTGCTCAAACAACCGAAACGTATCAACAAAACCCAGCCCCAATAGCCCAGCCAACGCCCCACGCTCCTCATCCGTGCACAGCACCTTGCCCTCCCAGGCCTCCGGATCGTGAACGTCCCGATCCTCCGGCGCGATATTGAAGTCCCCCAGAATCACACGGTGCTCGTAACGGTCCGCTTCCCTCTCTAACTGCGCTTGCAACGCCGCCAGCCACTTCAGCTTGTACTGAAACTTGTCCGACTCCACGCTCTGCCCATTCGGAACATACAGGTTCATAACCCGTACTCCCCCGTAGGTCGCCGCCAGCACCCGCCGCTGCGGATCCTCAAACCCCTCGATCCCGGTCGCTACATCCTCCCCCTTCTCCCGCGAAATCAGCGCAACGCCGTTGTACGTCGGCTGTCCACTAAACACCGCGTGATACCCAGCACTCTCAAACGCCTCGACCGGAAAATTCTCATCCGTAAGCTTGGTCTCCTGCAGCGCGAGAACGTCGGGCTCGTTGCTCTCCATCCACGCAAGCACATGATCGAGCCGAACCCTGAGGCTGTTAACGTTCCAGGTTGCAATCTTCATTGGATCCCCGACTGCCTCAACAACGCCTCCAACCGCGGCTCCCGCCCCCGAAAGTCGACAAACGCATCCATCGCATCCCGACTCCCGCCGACCGCCAGTATCGACCGCCGAAACCGTTCCGCCGTCGCCCCATCAAAAGCCCCCGCCTCCTCAAACGCCGCAAAAGCATCCGCCGCGAGCACCTCCGCCCACTTGTAGCTGTAATAACCTGCGGCGTAACCGCCCGCGAAAATGTGCGCGAAGGTGTTCTCAAACCGGTTGTACTCCGGCGGCTGAATCACGGCGACCTCATCGCGAATCCGCTGCAGCACCGCACGGACCTCGCCCCCCGACGGCGGCTCCGCCGCATGATGCAGCTCAAAATCAAACAGCGCGAACTCGAGTTGCCTGACCATGGCCAGCCCCGAGAGAAACGTCCGCGACCCGTTGAGCGTCGCAATCTTCTCATCCGGCAGGGTCTCGCCCGTCTCATGGTGACCCGAGACTTCCTTGAGCACCTCCGGCAGCCAGGCGTAGTTCTCGAGGAACTGGCTCGGCAGCTCCACGGCATCCCAGGCGACGCCGTTAATGCCCGACAGGGACGGGTACTCGACCTCGGTCAACAGGTGATGCAGCGAATGCCCGAACTCGTGAAAGAGCGTCACGACGTCGCTGTGCGTGAGCAGCGACGGGGTGTCGTCGACAGGCGGGCTGAAGTTGCAGACGAGGTGGGCGACCGGGCGCTGCGTCTCGCCGTTGAGGCGCGCGCGGTTCACGCAGGTGTTCATCCAGGCGCCGGAACGCTTGTTCGGCCGCGCGAAGAGGTCCGTGTAGAGGCCGCCGAGCGGCGAGCCGTCGGTGTGGGAAATCGCGTAGTAGCGCACGCTTTCGTGCCAGGCACCCGCTGCGGGTTTTGCGGCCCCGGCACCTCCCTCGGCTGCCCCGGCAGCCTCGACAGCCTCCACCGCCGCCTGACCCGCCTCGCCCTCCGCATCCACCGCCCGGAGCCGAATACCGAATAGCTGCTCGGCGAGCGCGAAAAGCCCCCCGAGCACGCGCGGCAACGGAAAATACGCCCGCAGCTCCCCCTCGGAGAGCTTGAACCGCTCTTCCTTGAGCTTCTCGCCGTAGTAGCTCACGTCCCAGGGCGCGAGTTCCCGGCCGGCGAAGTCGTTGAGCGTTTGAAGCTCGTCGCGCGCCCGGTCGCGGCTGCGGCCGGCCAGGTCCCTGAGAAAGGCGATGACTTCGTCCGGCGAGCCCGCCATCTTCGTCGCGAGCGACCACTCCGCGTAGTCGTTGAAGCCGAGCAGGGCCGCGGCCTCGTGGCGCAGCTTGAGGATGTCGTCGATGAGCGGGGCGTTGTCCCAGCGCTCGGGCTCGGGTCCCTGGTCGGACGCGCGCGTCGCCCACGCCCGGTAGTAGAGCTCGCGCAGTTCCTCCGAGTCTGCGTGGGTCACCACGGCCATATAGGTCGGTCCGTTCAGGGCGAGCAGCCAGCCGTCGAGGCCCTTCTCGCGCGCGGCCTTGCGGGCGCCGTCGAGCACGATGGCCGGGATCCCGTCGAGCTTGTCGGCATCCGTCTCGTGGTGTGAGAACGCGTCGGTCGCGTCGAGCAGGTTCTGTTCGAAATTCGCCTGCAGCTCGCCGAGCTTGACCATGAGCTCGCGGAACTTCGTCTTCTCGGCCTCGGGCAGGGCGACGCCGGCCAGGCGGAACTCGCGCAGCGCGTGGCGGACGACCTGCGCTTCGGTGCCGTCAGCGGACCCGATGCGCTCGTCGAGCGCGCTGAAGCGGTGATGCAGCACGGCATCCTGGGCGAGCTCGGTCTCAAACTCGGTAATCAGCGGCAGGCAGTGGTTGTAGGCGTCGCGAAGCTCGGGCGAGGAGACGACCGAGTTCAGGTGCGAGACCGGGCCCCATACACGGTGCACGCTTTCGTGTATCTTCTCGAACGCCTTGAGCCAGTCGGTCGTCGGTTCCTCGACGCCGCGCAGGCCGTCGAGCGCATCGCGCTGCGCGCGCAAAAGCTGCTCTACCGCGGGCTCGACATGCTCCGGCTGGATCGCCGCGAACCGCGGCAGGCCGCCGGCCGCAAGCAGGGGGTTATCGTCGTGATCGGACAACTGTTCGGTCATTGGGGTGTTCTGGAGGGTAGTGCGTGAAGTCGTTCGATCTGATTGTACTTGGTGGCGGCAGCGGCGGTCTCGCGGCCGCCCAGCGCGCGGCCGAGTACGGTGCGCGCGTGGCGGTGTTCGAGCACGGCCGGCTCGGCGGGACCTGCGTCAACGTCGGCTGCGTTCCGAAGAAGGTGATGTGGAACGCGTCGGAGATCGCCCACACGATCCGGCAGGCGTCGCACTACGGCTTCGACGTGAGCGTCAACGGCCACGACTGGGAGCTGCTGAAACGGGGGCGGGATGCCTATGTCGAACGGCTGAACGGCATCTATCGGCGGAATCTGGACAGGAAGGGTATTGAGACTGTGCTGTCGTACGGGCGGTTCGTGGGTCCGCGCGAGGTCGTCGACGAGGCCGGCGAGACGTATCGCGGCGAGCACATCGTGATCGCGACAGGTGGATATCCGGTGGTGCCGGCGCTGCCGGGCGCGGAGCGCGGCATCACGTCGGACGGTTTTTTCGAGCTTGGGGAGCAGCCGGAGCGGGTGGCGGTCGTCGGCAGCGGCTACATTGCGGTGGAACTTGCGGGCGTGTTTCGCTCGCTCGGCAGTGAGGTGTCGGTATTCGTGCGCTTCGACAAGCTGCTGCGGAGCTTCGATCCGATGCTGTCGGATCACCTCATGCGGCACATGCGCGATGCGGGGATTGAGATTGTGACGGGAGCGGTGCCGCGGGCTTTGCACGGCGCGGAGGGCGCTGTGCCAGCGAGCGCGTCGGACGCTGCGAACAGCCTTGTGACGCAGAACGAATTGCATGGCGCGGAGCGTACCGCGCCAACGGCCGCGCCAGGCCGTGCGGACAGCACCGCGGATGGCGGCGGGGTCGGCAGTGCGGCGAGCAGATCGGACGGTGGCGCGCTTGCCGGCGCGGGCAGCATCGCACTCGAAACCGAAGACGGCCGCACCTTCGAGGGTTTCGACGCGCTGCTCTGGGCGGTCGGCCGGCAACCGAACACGGCCGGGCTCGCGCTGGATGCCGCCGGCGTCGAGACCGCCCCGCGCGGACACATTCCCGTCGATCCCTGGCAAAACACGAACGTCGAGGGCATCTACGCGATCGGCGATGTAACCGGGAAGGCCGAACTCACGCCCGTGGCCATCGCCGCGGGCCGGCGGCTTTCCGACCGGATATTCGACGGACAGTCGGAGCGGCGGCTGAGCTACGAGCTCATCCCGACGGTGATCTTCTCGCACCCGCCGATCGGCACGATCGGTCTGACCGAGCCCGAGGCAGCCGAGCGCCACGGCGCCGACACGCTGCGCGTCTACAAGTCGGAGTTCGTGCCGATGTTCAACGCGCTGACCGACGTGAAGCCGAAAACCGCGATGAAGCTCGTGACGGTCGGCGAGGACGAGCGCGTCGTGGGTTGTCACGTGATCGGGACGGGGGCGGACGAGATGGTGCAGGGCTTCGCGGTGGCGATGTCGATGGGCGCGTGCAAGCGCGATTTCGACGACACGATCGCGATTCACCCGACGAGTGCGGAGGAACTCGTGACGATGCGGTGATCGGCGCCGATGCATGCCTGTGCGGCTGATTTGCGCTGATGCATGCCTGTGCGGTGATCGGCGCTGATGCATGCCTGTGGGGCTGATCTGCGCGAACTTTCCTGCTGCCTTGCAGTTGCGGCGCTGTTGTGAGGGGATCGTCGCCAGTCGTGCGTCGATCTGCGCCGACCGTGCGTCTACCGCCTCAGATCATGCGTCGATCTGCGCCGATCGTGCGTCTATCGTCTCCGATCAGGTGTCTATCGTGTGCCGATCTTCTTCGATCTCCAGCGATGTTGTCGGCAACTCAAGCGTAATCTGAGCCGATCTGCGCCGATCAATTCGCAAGCGTCGCGAGCACCGCCGAGGTATCCGGCCGGTGCCCGCGCCAGATCAGGTACGACTCGGCCGCCTGCTCGACGAGCATTCCCCAGCCTTGGGCGGCCTGGCCCGCGCCGTGCGCGCGCGCCCAGGCGACGAACGGCGTGTCTTCGGCGCCGTAGACGAGGTCGTAACAGTAGCTTTCGGAGTTGACCAGGCTGCCGGGAAACGTGGGCTGCACACCCGTGAGACCTGCCGAGGTGGCATTGATCACGACGTCGAACGGTGGGAGCTCGCCGAGGTCCTCGAAGGAACTCACGACAATCTCGCCGAGCCCGAGGAACGCCTGTCTGAGGTCGTGCGCCCGTTCGACGGTACGGTTCGCGAGCCACAACTCGGCCGGTCCGCCGCCGAGCAGCGGCGCAACGATGCCTCGGGCCGCGCCCCCGGCGCCGAGAATGAGCACGCGCCGTCCGGAAACGCTTTGCCTGAGGTTCACGGTCAGATCCCGCATGAACCCGATGCCGTCGGTGTTGTCGCCGCGGATCGCGTCGTGCTCGAGGCTCAGCGTGTTGACCGCCTGCGCGAGCGCGGCCTCCTGGCCGATGCGCTCCGCGAGCTGATAGGCCGCCCGCTTGTGCGGGACCGTGACGTTGAGGCCCTTGCCGCCTCCCGCGAAGAACTCGCGTACGATCGTCTCGAAGTCGTCGGGCTCGGCATCGATGAGATCGTAGGTCAGGCGATCGCCGGCCTGCCGCGCGAACATCCCGTGGATGAGCGGGGAGCGGCTGTGGCGGATCGGATGGCCCACAACCGCGTAGCGATCCGGTTCAGGCACGTGCGTCAATGTCCTCTCTCGATCGGGTCGATGCGTGCGGGCTTGGATTTTCCACGGTTTCCGGTACCTTTTCTAACCCATGTCCCGAAACGAGAACAATCAAGCTGGTGGTGTTGTCCGCTGCCCCTGGAGCCTCGGCGTCAACGAAACCATGCTGCGCTACCACGACACCGAGTGGGGCGTCCCGGTCCGCGACGACCACCGGCACTTCGAGTTCCTGGTCCTCGAGAGCGCGCAGGCGGGCCTGAGCTGGCGCACGATTCTCGACAAGCGCGAGGGCTACCGCCGGGCGTTCGCGGGCTTCGATGTCGAGCGTGTCGCGCGCTTCAACCGGCGCTCGGTCGAGCGCCTCGTGGCCGATTCGGGCATCGTCCGCAATCGCCTCAAGATCGAGTCGGCCATCAACAACGCGCGGCAGTTTCTCGCGGTCCAGGAGGAATTCGGCAGTTTCACCGACTACATCTGGCGCTTCGTCGACGGCGAAACGATCGTAAACCGCTGGCAGACGCAAGCCGAGATGCCCGCAACGAGCGCCGAGTCGGATCTCTTGAGCCGGGACCTGAAATCCCGCGGCTTCAAGTTCGTGGGCTCGATAGTCGTCTATTCGCACATGCAGGCGACCGGGCTCGTCAACGACCACATCGTCGGTTGCTTCAGGCATGCTGAGTGCGCGCGCGGGACGAATCCCGGCTGAGCGACACGCTGCGATGGACCGCTTGCGCTGATCGTCCGCTGGCCCTTGACCCGTAAACCCACCGAAGGCCGAAAGTCACCGGGCAGGCCATGGTCGCTAGGATAGAATCCCTTCCTCATGCAACATTCGGGCAGGTTCAACCTGGGGGTCAGCAGTGGCCGAGCGCGCCAAAACAAGTCAGAGTTCCAAACGCGGCCTCAACCGACGAGCCTTTCTTACAGCCGCTGGCGCAGGAGCAGTTGCGAGCACAGCACCCGGCGTCATTCCGTACGTGTCAATCGATGCCCATGCGCAGGAGCGGTGGGATCACGAAAGCGACATCGTCGTCGTGGGCAGCGGTGCGGCTGGCGGTACGGCCGCTGCCAAAGCGCTCGACCTCGGGCAAACTGTAACCGTCCTCGAAAAAGCCCCCGGTTGGGGCGGCACGACCGCTAAATCCGGTGGCGTTTACTGGATTCCAAACAATACGCTCATGCGGGCTCGCGGGATCGATGATCCGCGTGACGACGCACTCCGCTATATGGCGCGCCTCGCGCAACCGGAACTGTACAACGAAAACGCCGAAAACTACGGATTGCCGCAGCTCAACCATGATTTGCTCGCGGTGTTTTACGATCGCGGCCCTGAAATCATCGATGACCTGCAAGGCATCGGTGCCCTCAGCAGCAAGCTTCTGGATGATCCTGACGGCGATCCGCAGTGGTTCGATTACGCTGGACATATTCCGGAAAACAAGGCGCCGCTGGGTCGCGAGTTAGTGCCCGCACAGGAAGACGGCACTACCGGTTTTGGAATTCACCTCGCGGGTCACCTGCGTCGATATATTGAATCGAACAACGCCAACATCCTGATGCGTCACCGGGTTACGGCGGTAGTCACCAATCACCTTGATGAAATCGTTGGCGTACGTGCCGAAAGTGCCGGCGAGCCCAGGATGATAAGGGCGCGTAAAGGTGTGATATTCGGCTCCGGCGGGTTTACGCACAATGCATCCTATCGTCAGCATTATCTTCTCGGGCCGATATTCGGCGGCTGCGCCGTCCCGACCAACGAAGGCGATTTCATACGAATTGGCCAGGCAGTCCGTGCATCGCTGGGCAATATGAGTCAGGCATGGTGGGGAGAGTTGCTGCTGGAGCATGCTCTGCAGACGTCAAGCGTCGGCGCAATCATGTGGGGTCCGCCTGGCAACAGCATGTTCCTGGTCAACAAGTACGGTGTGAGGGTTGTTAACGAGACGGCGCTTTACAATGAACGTACACAAGTGCATTTCGAGTGGGATCCGTACCACTATGAGTATCCGAATCTGATTCTGATGATGATCTGGGATCAGGCGACTCACGAGGAGAGCGCTGGCCGTTTCCCCATTCCGCCAGCCGGTGCCGAAGCAGGATATGTTATTCAGGCGAATACTCTTGAATCGCTCGCTGACCGCATCGATCAGCGTCTCGAGCAACTTGGCGATCAAATCAATCACTTCCGCCTGGACGCCAGCTTCAGGGACAATCTGCCTGCCACAACCGCGAGATTCAACGAGTTTGCGCGCGACGGCCGTGATCCGGATTTCCATCGCGGTGAAAATCCTTCGGGTTGGTTCCTGCATCAGGGGTTTAACTATTCCACGAAGAAGCTCGTATTCGGAGAGCCGGGTGAGACGATGCGGCCCCTTGCCAGGCAAGGACCCTATTATGCTGCGTTGATCGGTGCCGGTACTCTGGACACAAAAGGCGGGCCGGTTACCAACACGCAGGCTCAGATCCTCGATATCGACAACCAGCCAATCAATGGACTCTACGGCGCCGGTAACTGCGTCGCATCTCCGGCCGGCCGAGCGTACTTTTCTGGCGGAGCGACGATCGGTCCGGCAATCGTCTTTGGCTACATCGCGGCCGAGCACGCAGCACAGTCGCCGGTCAAGGGCTATCGATCGGCAAGTGCATAGCACACTGGTCTACCACCGCCGCGCCGCACGGGTTGATCCTGCGGCGGGCACGTTGATATTTCTCCACGACTACGAATCCTGCTCCGAAGAAGCCGTTGAGATCTGCCGACACCTGAACCGCGACTTCGCTGTTCTCGCACCCGAGTCAACGCGACCCTCGAACCCGGTGGAAGGCAGAATACCGAGTCTCAATGCCCGCCCGGGCGCACGCTCGTGGTTTATCACCGCGGATGACGGTCAGATCGATCCGGCGAGTTTCGGTGATGCGTTGAAACAAGCGGAGGTATTCCTGTCGGACATCCCTGATCCGGCCGACGACCGTATTTCTCCTTTTGTATTGCTCGGTCAGGGGCAGGGCGGAGCTCTTGCACTCATGCTTGCCGTCCTGCAACGCGAGAAGTTGCGGGGCGTGGTCGGGTTCGACCCGTGGGTCCCGGATTGGATTGATGAGGTAGATCTGATTCCGGAAGATCTGTCGAACCTTCCTGTCTTGCTGATGGAAACGGACTCTCGCCAGCATCGTTTCGCGACCGCGGTATCGCAATTCGCGGCACGCCTCACTGATTCCGGTGCCGCAGTTGAAACCGGACAGGTCTCGGGACCACTTGTATTGAACGCGAACTCTACCGCAACGAAGTGGATCAGTGGACTATCTGCCAGATAGCAGAGGACTCTAAAGGGACCCCAACCCAGGTCGCAATTTCCTGACCGCGCAAATATGTTATCTTTAGAATAATAAAGCCCGATTTTGAGCGTGCCCGCGCCATCGGAACGAATCGCATGACGACCAGGAAGAAGGTAGCTACACGGCGTGCAAAACGGCAGCGCTTGGAGCCCAAGGCTGCGCTGATCGACAAGGTGGCATGGAAAGAGCCAAAGCAGACCGCGGCTGCACGAATTGTCAAACAACTGAACGAGCAACTCGCGCTGTCACTGACTTCCGGCGACATCAAACCCGGCGTTTTCCTGGGAACGGAAGCGGAAATTGCCAAGGCCTTCAAAACGAGTCGAATTCCCGTGCGCGATGCCTTGCAGACTTTGCAAGGAACGGGGATGCTCGAAATTCGAGTAGGCAACTCGGGCGGTGTCTTCGTCGCGCAACCCAATCCCGAAAAATTCCAGGAAGCTCTTGCGATTCAATTGCAGTTAATCGGCGTTACCGATAGCGAGCTTTACGCCGTGTGGCCGACGTTGGAAGGGCTCGTTGCGGAACTGGCGGCGACGTATGCGACATCCGAGGACACAGAGCAACTGACGGAAGTATTGTCGTCGCAACACGACGCCGTATCCGACCCGCGTAGATTCATAGAACTTGGCATGGAATTTCGTTTGAAGCTGGCGGAGTGCTCACACAATCGAATGCTCATCGCGATGATGACCGTGCTTTGGCAGAGTTCGTACGAGAAATTCTGGTCGATTCAACTGGACAAGTACGCGAAAAAGGTACTCCGCAGTTCCAGGCAGCTAATCGAGAGTATCGAGAATCGCGATCCGCAAAAGGCACGCGCCATTGCAACGCGGGATGTCGAAATGGCGATCAACGCTCGAGTAGCAAGAGGAGCCTAGCCGCCGCCAAGGCGTCCTCCACCGTCTATCAATATTGCATTGACTTCGGCAGCGTCGCGGCGGATTTCACGAGCGGCCACGTAGCCCGGGTCTTCGTAGTAAGCACGGGCGGATTCGTAGTCGGGAAATTCGAGCAGCACGACGGTTTCGGCATCCGCACCAGGTCCTTCCATGGTTTCCGGGCTTCGTGAGACTGACAGCAGTTTGCCGCCCCACTTTTCGTGAAACTCCGGTACCTGACTCAAATATTCCGATACGGGCCCGAGGTCGGACACTGTTACAAATCCAATGATGTATGCAGGCATTCCGGCAGTCTCCAGGTTGTCGCCCGGCAATCCCCGATTGGTACCGGATGGCCGAAAACGCTTGATTACAGGCCGCGCAGGCACACTGTGAAAGTGTGGCAACACTGCTTCGCTTGACAGCCAATCAAGGGCGTTTTCCGTTGTTTTTTCTATCATACTAAGATAACATATTTGAGAGCTGGTATGTAATCGGCGTTGTTATCGCCCGATGAATATGGCGCCGTGCGATGGGTTCAAGCAGTCCTTCGAATTCTCAGGGGGGTCGACAAATGGTCAGTAGCCTCAACCGGTCAATCGCCGCAGTCCTTGCATCGGGGCTCGCTCTCCCGTTGTTGCCCGGGGTGGCCGGTGCGCAGCTTGAGGAAGTTATCGTAACGGCGCGCAAGCGCGAAGAGACGGCGATGGAGGTCCCGTTATCCATCGCCCTGGTCTCCGGCGAGAAGATCGACAATTACGTTCTCAACAGCGCTGTCAACCTCACGGCCATGCAACCCGGCGTGCATCTCTCCGATGATGCCTTGTCCGACAATATTACGCTTCGTGGAATCGGCTCAGGGGGTAACCAGGGGTTCGAGAAATCTACAGCTACCTATATGGACGGCGCCTATATAGCGCGCGGTTTCTGGCTCAAATCGGGACTATTCGACCTCGAAGCGCTGGAGATCCTGAAGGGACCGCAAGGAACCTATTTCGGCAAGAACGCAATTGCCGGTGCATTCAATATGCAGTCGCGCAATCCTACCGAGGATTTTGAAGCTTCCATTGGCAGCGGCTACGAAGTAAATGCCCAGGAGTACTTTCTCGAAGGTATTGTTTCAGGGGCGGTTTCGGATCGCTTTCTCGCACGCGCTGCTTTGCGATATACGGATAGTAGCGGGTGGCTGGAGAACGTTAACCTCGGTGATGAACCGGACAAGGAGGAGACTCTCGCTCGACTAACCTTGGTCTGGCTGCCGAGCGACAACCTCGAAGTCAATCTCAAATTTGACTATTCGGATTTCGATCGGATCGGCCGTGCCTTCGATATTTCCACCTGCAGTCGGTTTGGTGGCTTCGCAGGTCCGTTTCCGATTCTGTCTGAAGGCGGCACGAGTGTTGACGGGCCTCTGGGCGTGCCGTTGAACTTCGTAGCGCCTGGAGCCAACGGTGCACCGTCGCAGGATGACTGCACGCCAAACGACAAGACTTCGTCGTCCTATCTCGCGGGCGTGAACAGTTTTACCGGTTTTACGCCGTTCGTTCCGGGTGGCATTCCCATTACCGTCCCTGCCGATCGTCAGCGCAATGTCTCCGATTTCTGGGAAGCCTTCGCAACGACCGCCACGGTCAACTGGGACTTCAGCGATTGGACTTTAACTTCGTTGACGAGCTTCAGAACTCAGGAGTATCAGGCATATCTCAGTTGCGATTTTACGGATCTGAACATCTGCAATACCGATCGCTTCGATGAACACGATTCGCTGCAGCAGGAAATCCGAATCACCTCGCCCCAGGACGGACGAGTACGCGGTGTTGCGGGCCTGTTCTATGAGGACGGCGAGCTGAGTGTGTTGTCGGATGCCTCGGTAATGGCCTTCTTTGTTGGGCAGCGGGTGGGACCCGGCTCTCAGGATTCGACCTCATGGTCCTTGTTTGGCGAAGTGGAATTCGATCTTGGCGATCAACTCACGCTTGCGCTCGGCGCGCGCTATTCCGATGAACAGAAGGACGCAACGCTCGACAATTGTCTCGGCCCGCTGTTCAGCGACGGCACCTGTGAGAATCGAAGGGACGGGGTATTTCCACCCACATTCTTTTTCGAGTTCCCTGCCCCGATCAGCGGCACGTTCAACGACGATGATTTTTCCCCATCCGCCACGCTGACATGGCAGGCGACCGACAACGCCATGTTTTACGGTCGCTACGCGGAGGGCTTCAAGGCAGGAGGCTTCGATCTCGAAGCATCCACCATTGCCGTCATCAACGAGCCTGGAAGTTTTGCGTATGAAAGCGAAGGGGTAGAGTCCCTTGAAATCGGGACGAAAGTCATCCTGCTTGATGGAAGAATGCAGCTCAGTGCAGCCTTGTTCGACAGTGAGTATTCGAACCTGCAGGTCCAGACATTTGGTGGCGGCGTGTCGTTTATCGTCCAAAACGCGGGTGAGGCAACGTCGCAGGGTACCGAGTTCGAAATGCTGTTGCAGGTCACTGACGATTTCGTATTCGGAAGTTCGTTCAGTTTGCTGGATGCAACGATCGATGAGTTGACAAGGGGGCAATGCTACCCATTCGAGACTCCGACGCAGGTGGTGGGAACGAGCCGCATCTGCGATCAATCCGGCAATGACCAGCCTTACGCGCCCGAGTTTTCGGCCAACGTTTTCGGAAATTACACGACGACGTTTTCAAATGGCCTGGCAGGCCGGTTCGGTTTCGACATCTATTGGTCAGACGACTACCAGACCGATATCGTAAATGATCCGAGCACTGTGCAGGAAAGCTATGCGCTGGTAAATGTCAATCTGGCGCTCATCGACGCGGACGGCCGCTGGGAAGTGTCGATATATGGCCGTAATGTGACCGATGAGCTCGTGACCAACGACAACGGACCCGCGCCGTTGATGGGAGATGGGACGCGATTTGCCAGCTTGTTGCAGACGGCCGCATACGGTTTTCAGTTCAAATACAATTTTTCCGACTGAGTTCCGATCCCTCGAATTGCATGCCTGCAAGCGCCGCGGTGCTTGCAGGCGTTTCCCCGGCGTTTCAAGCGTAGCCCATGATCTCCGCGAAGGATCCGTATCAAAGACTACGGGTTGAGGTAAACGGCCACGGGATGGCGTATGTGGAATCGGGGGCCGGTGATCCGATCATCTTGATCCACGGCAATCCCACCACCTCGTACGAATGGCGCAATGTCATTCCTCACCTGGAGAGTTTCGCAAGATGCATCGCGCCTGATTTGATCGGGATGGGCGAGTCGGACCGGCTGCCGGATACCGGTCCGGACTCATATAGTCTCGGCGAACATATCGATTTCATGGATGGCTTTATCGATGCGCTGGGCGTCGCAGAACCCGTAACGTTTGTTCTTGACGACTGGGGTGTCCCGATGGGATTCGACTGGGTCAGGCGACACGAAGCCAACGTCAAGGGCGTTGCCTATCTTGAAGGACCGCTATTGCCCGGATCCTGGTCGACGTTTTCAAAGAGAATCGATGGCCTGCTGCCCGGCGGTGCGGCGTTTTTCAAGGCCATACGTACCATTGGCGTCGGCGAAACGTTGATCATGGACGACAACCTGTTTATCGAGAAAATGTTGCCTGAGATGACGCTCAGAAAGCTGTCGGCTGAGGAATTGGCGCAATACGGCAAGCACTATATCGAGGGAGGCGAGAATCGCCGCGCACTCCTGAGCTGGCCCCGTCAGGGTTCCTTCGACGGTGAGCCGGCACATTCGACCGAGATATTCGTACGACTGGTTGACTGGCTAAGGAACTGTGAGATTCCCAAATTGCTTGTCAGAGGTGATCGTTCCACCCTGGTTACTGGGGAACTGTTGGAGTTCTGCCAGTCCCTGAAGAACCAGTCCGAGATCATCGTCAATGGGGCGCACCTGCTTACCGAGGACTCGCCTCATGAAATCGGTCAGGCAGTCGCCGAGTGGTACAGGACGCTCTAGCTCAATAACCTATTCCTTGCCCGGATCGTAAAATACCTCAAAGAGCTCAATCGTCGGGGCAGCACCGTCAAGTTCGCCGAGCCTGTCGGAAAACCTTTCACGACTACTCTTCTGCAACTCGACGCCCACGAGTTCATCCAGATCGGACCATTCTTCATAAAGAATAAAATGACCCGGATCGTTTATTGACTGCTGCGCGACCACGGCTCTATTGCCTTGCTGTTCGGCCACTCCATTCATCAAGGCGACGAACTCGTTCCTGATCAGCTCTTCACTATCATTGTTTGCGACCAGTGTACTGGAAATAGCAGCAAACGTGTCGCCGGCACTCGTTGTTTCATCGCCGGCATGGTAGTAGATCTCAAAGAATTCCGGCGCCGCCGGCTTCGCACCCAATGGACCTAACCAGGCCGAAAAATCATTACGATATTCCCGACTCAACTGTACGGTAAAGAATTCGTCGTAGTCCGACCATTCCTCGTAAAGGATGAAATGTGAAGGATCGCTAATCGACTGTGCCGCCTTCAGAGTCAGGCAGGTGGGTTCCCGAATGGCAATATCCACCACGCGCGCCAACGCGCCTCTCGCGGCCGGCTGCGAACCGTCCGTGACGAACAGGTGGGAAATGATTCCCAGCCTCTTGCCGCGCATCGCCGGAAGTTCCTGATAGCCAATCCATTCGGTCGGGTACGGTATGACCTGATTGGCTACATCGTCCGGGATAACCGCTGCCCGATCGGTTTCGCCCGCATACATGCAGCCTTGCGTGACGATCACCGATAGTGACAGGCACAGCACAGAGCGCAGCCTGCCGACGTGGCGTTTGCTGATTGGCATTTAGTCTCCTACCTGGGCCAGCGAGGAGACATCCGGTTCATGCACTAGCTCGCTTTGAATGTCCTCAGGAGGCGCATTGACGGAATCGGCAAGGTGCCCGGATTTGGCATCAGCGACTGTGCATAGCGATTCTGTCGGACTAGGCACGCTGCAGACGCGTGCCGAGCGTATTCATCATGTATACGCCGTCGTCCTGCACGAAACTCATGCCACCGACCTTGACCTGTGCCTGCGGTCCCACCCGGGCGCCCGGCTCGAAGCTGATTGGCATGCCTGCCTTGATCTCCACATCGCCGCCGAGAATCTCGGCGTAACCGGCAGGAGGCGGGCCCATTCCGACCGGACCGACGAGCGAAACAGGACGCACGCTGTGCAGTACCGGGAAGCCGTGCCAGTAGCCCGCGTCCGCAATAACCTGCTCCATCGGCTCGATGACCTCACGGAAAGTGCGCCCGGGACGGAGTTCTTCCATACCGATGTCGTAGCACTCATGTGCGGCGGCAGCGAGGTTCTCGGTTTCTGGGCTGACTTCTCCGACGGCAATACACAGTGTGACCTGCACATAGGCGCTGCCGTGGGTAATGCCGTACTCGGAATTGATGACATCGCCGCTCGCAATGCGACGCGGGCTCATCTGCAAAGCCTGCACGTCGGGCACGGCACTGTTCAGTACAAAGTACTTCGCGATTTCGGCACGGTAATCGAGCGGCGAGACACCCGGCCGCGCCATGTCGACCATCAGTTGATGGAGTCCCTCACCGACTGCTGCAGCCGCTTCATAGAGTGGTTGTTCCTCCGCACTCTTGACGAGCATCATCTCGGTGACTTCAGCCGTGACATCGACAAACTCCGCCCGCGGCAGGTTCTCGAGCAGGCTCGAGTAGACCGAATAGAGCATCAGTCCCTGATCGGAGAACTCATTGAGGCCGAATGTGTTCGGTTCAACAGCAATGGTTCCGATATTCGCATCGCCGAGATCCATTTCCCGCAGGGTATCGACCAGCCAGTCGTTCAGCGGGGGTCCGCGCCGCCCTCCGCCCGTGATCCAGGGCTGGCCGCCAAAAGCACCGGCGCCCAGGACTGCGGGCTCGCCTTCACGCGGCAGAACTACCGCCCAGGGATTGTTTGAACTCAGATTGGAAAACCAATACGCGTAAAGCGGCTGACCGATTCCCCCACCATTACCGGGTATCAGCAGGGCGTCGAGGCCAAGCCTTGCCATCAACTGTCGCGAGATGGCAAAGCGTCGGTCACGCTCCGACAGTGACACACCCGGGGGCCCTCCGGCACCGGGCGGCTGCGCCAGCGCCGTCGTCGTAAGCTGTGGCAGCAGCGACGCTGCGGCCGCCGTTCCGCCCGATAGGGCAACGAGCTTGCTGATGAATCTGCGGCGATCGAGCTCGCCGTCGGTGAAGCTCCTGAATACGTCGAGTTGGCTTTGCTGCATCGCGGTCTCCCCGGGATCGATATTGCGTGTGTGAAACTACCGGTCCAAACGTGGCTTGACATCAGTATGGTAAAAGCTGGCTGTACATTCTGTACAAACGTTCTGCGCCCAAATCAGGGCAGGCAACCTCCATAGCCTCAAATGTCCCCTGTGGATCCGGCTCCTATGGTACTTCGGCGGCCGCTTCGTGTGCGCTGGCTACCGACTCGGAATTGTTCAGGGTTGCTGAAAGTTCGTTCGCGTAGCTCAGGTAATAATTGCGCGCTGTAGCATTGACCTGAAGTGCGGCGAGCGACCTTAGGGCCGAGACTTTTGTCTGTGTGACATCCTGCGTATGGTAATCGATGGCTAGCAGATGATCAGCCAGTTGCAGAGCCCATTGGAAATCACCGTTCGCCAGAGCCTCTTGTAGCTCGTTTTCTACATTTTCGGCGCCTCCGGCCAGCTCAACTATTCTGCTTGCTTCGTCCCGATTCGACAGTGGAAAGAGGTTGGTTGGATTACCGTCGAACCAGCCGATGTAACCATTGAAAACCGCCCGGATACCCCACGGGACGGTTCCGTAGAATTCCTGCAGGTACGGAGAATCAGCGAGGTCCGCCGGCAGGCGAATGGATTGCACCAACTGATCGGGCGTCTGCCCCTGGTTCATGCCTTCAATCGTTTGATCATGGAGATAACGAATGGCAGTAGCGTAATCGGCCAGGGCCTTATCTACATTTTCCGCTCCGGCGATCGGGCGACTGTGACTGGGCACGAGGAATGCCGGACCTTCGGCGCGCATTTTCTCCAGACTCTCCGACCACAGCAGGACGTCTCGATAGGAGCTGCCGCGAATCGGATAGAGATTGGGGAACGCCTTGTAGAAATTGTCTCCGGGGAACAGGACACCTTGTTCCGGATACCAGACGTAGAGCTGGTCGTCCGTTTCGCCCGGCGCTGCAACCAGTTCGAGGTCGACGCCCGCAATCTCCACGGCAATTCGCTCTTCCGCAAATGTCACCGTTGGTGGAACATGACCATCGCCTTCCCTGTCCATCCAGACATATTCAGCAAGACCTATGTTTATGCGTTCGGTTCCAGGTTGCAGGGCGATGCCGAATTGTCGTGCCGTGCGTTGAAACAAAATCGGACTCAATATGGCACCGTCAAGTTGCTCGCGACGAAAATTGGAGCGGGCATAGACTGGTACGCTGTTTCCTTCGGTGAAAACACGGGTGCCGTTTGTGTGATCGCCATGCCCGTGCGTATAGATGACGGCAGCCAGCGGCTTGCTGCTTATGCCCCTGAATTCCTCCCACACCGCCCGTGCAGCGGAAATGCTTTCCCGGGTATCAATGATGATGAGTCCGGTCTCAGCTATGATCATTGCTGAGTTGGAGCCGCCGTAGCCCGAGGCCACATACACCTCATTTGTAACTCTGATCACTTCAGGCCTGAACTCGCTTGTGTGTTCACGAAGCTGTGACTCAGGATCGGGGAGCTGGCCGTTTGCGACGGAGTTCAAGCAGCATACGGCAAACAGGCCAAGCAGATGGGAAACTGATGTGAAGTGTATTGGCGTTGTCGTTTGCATTTGCTTTTCCTTACGAGTGGACAATACCTCGACGGCTTCCTATAAAGGCAGGACCTGTCGCAGGTTTGGCCAGTTGTGTACGAAAACCAACGCGGACAGCGCAAATGTCACAATGGCAGGGGCAATATACTTGCCTCGATCGAAAACCAGATGGCATCCAATGGCTCCGGTTGAAGTAGTGAGAATTGCCAACGCGCCCAGCGCACCAAGCCAGTGCCCATTCCAGAGAATTGCGACGGCACCGAACAATTCGACTATTCCGATCAGGAAAAAAAGCTGACGGTTAAGACCGTATCGCGTGATCATTTCCATTTGCTGAGAGAAGACCGGTTTGAGCCAGCCAAGAATCTTGATTGAACTTGCAAACAGAAACAAAAGCGACAAAAAAATGGTCGCAATCCAGATACCAATGCTCTCAGTAATCAATGCGCTTCAACTCGCTTGATGGATAGTGTGTACAGATAGTACGGTCCTTGGTAGCAGCATGCGCCCGCCGCGGCTACATCCGCCAGAGGCTCGTCTCGATCATCCACTGACGTACCCTTTCCAGCTTCGCGGTACTGACCGCCGACGACTGGCGCAGCCGCTTCGCCGCCGATTCCCGGGTCATACCCAAGCAATCCGCCTCACGCCGACTCATCGCTGATCACTCTCCCGGAAAACCACACTCCGCTTCAACAAGATGGGACGTTACGGCCCTAGGCTGACGTTTCCTGCCGAAGTGGCGTTCAAATATCATATTATAAGAGCTTACCGCGTAGTGCCAGTGCTACGCAGCGACTATCGACACGGCCATTCTCGGTCAGGCGTGGCGCGACAAATGGAATAGACGACACCAGTGAGCGGGAGGCGTCCACTCCATTCGTCGCTGGGCAGTCAGGCGTCTCGCCCGACGCCGCCGGACCGTTGCCACGAACTGCCAGGGTCAGCCCAGAGGTTCCGTACCTTCGCTCAGAATCTTGATGTACCTGGCGTAGGAGAACAGCTTGTCCCGTCGCCGCCCCGTGACTTCCGTGAGAATTCCGATATCGACCAGGTGGCCGATCGCCTTGCGGACCGTCGGGGCCGACAGGGGCAGCGCTCGTGTCGCTTGCGCCACGGAGACGACGGGCCTGGTCTGAATGAACTGGTGCACCTGGAGGGCGGAGCTGGCGCGGCGCCCCAGCGCCTCGATGGTCTTGCGGTCGGTTTCGAAGAGCTGAAGAGTTGCCCTGGCGGTATCTGCGGCCTGGCGCGAGGTGTCCTCAACGCCCTCGAGGAAGAATACCAGCCACGCTTCCCAGTCACCCTCGGTGCGTACTCGCTGCAGCAACTCGTAATACGTTTGCCGATGGGTCTTGAAGTAAAGGCTCAGATACAGGATCGGTTCCCTGAGCGCGCCTTCTGCGTGCAGCATCAGCGTGATCAGCAATCTGCCAAGCCGGCCGTTGCCGTCGAGGTAGGGGTGAATCGATTCGAACTGAACGTGGGCGAACGCAGCGCGCACGAGCAGCGGCACCTGAATCGTTCGGTCGTGGATGAAGCGCTCGAGATCGCTCATGCAGTCCGCAACCACATGCGGAGGTGGCGGTACAAATACGGCATTTCCCGGCCGGGTTCCGCCGATCCAGTTCTGGCTCCGCCGAAATTCGCCGGGGCTTCGACGGCTGCCGCGCCCCGTTCTGAGCAGCGTGGCGTGCATTTCGTTCAGCAAGCGCCCGGAAATCGGAAGACCTTCGCGGAGCCGTCGCATGCCCAACTCCATCGCCGCGACGTAATTGGATACCTCCCGAACGTCATCCAGCGGAACCTGCGGCGTCGCGTCGCTCTCATAAAGCAGCAGGTCGGACAGCGACGACTGCGTGCCTTCGATTTGCGACGACAGCAGGGCTTCCTTTCGCACGTACATATAAAGGAAAAGCGGAGTATCGGGGAGAATGGCGCTTATCCCATCCAGTTGCCCGAGCGTACGATTTGCGGCGTCGATCGGCGCGTAGAAGGGACCCGGATCGACCGGCGGGTCCGGCGGAAGCCGGGGCGGCACCCACGCGCGGACAGTTTCGCCCGCGACCGAGTTGGAAATGTAGCTGCCGAGTCGGTTTGAGCGTTTGCTTGTCATGCAGGCAAGGAAAGGATCCTTTCTTAACGCTGCTCACTAAGAAAGGATATGCTGTTTACCTTTCTTAAACAATCGAAAGGAGGCCGTGCCACACGGCCGTGACCTGCCCCGCCACCAGCAGTCTACTTGTGCGTGCCGAACATCATGTCCCAATACGGGAAAATCGACGCGAAGTTGGTGTTGAGGTGCTTGTAGTGATGGCGGTCATGCCGGATCACCCAGTAGTTGGTTAGCTTGAATGCAGGGTGCGGCACAACAACACTGGTATGCGCCACGATGTTCGCGAACGCATGCACCCCCAGCACTGTCAGAAATGACGCCACGCTGATCGGCCCGACAACGGCAATGCCCACAAACAGCGGAACCAGCGCCGCGGCGACTTCCACGGGGTGTATGTACAGTCCGTCGAATGCCGCCGGATAAAGCACCTTGTGATGCACGCCGTGGATCAGTTTCATCATCCGGGGGTGATGGAGCAGGCGGTGCAGGAGGTAGTACAGGAAGTCGTAAAGAAGCAGTGACGCCAGGACCTCGCCGACGAACAACGCAAAGCCCGGCGTGGAGTCGCGTACCAGATACTCCGCCCCCACGTACACCACCGCGAAGTAGATCGCGAGCGACAAAGCCATGTTCATCGCGATGTTGCGATACCTTTGCACCGCGGGCAGAGGATTCCGGACCGGCGTCCGCAATCGATACTTGCGAAATCGCTTCGAGTAAACCGCCCAGTGGGCCAGACCGCCACATGCGATGGCCGGCACAAATGCGCAGAGTATTGCCAAAAACAGATGGTCGGTCATCGTTGTCCTCCCAGCCTGCCACCGCAGCGCCACGACCTGATGTAAAAAGCACTCAAAGTCGGACCCGCAGCCCGTGCTACCCCATTGTACTCCCTCCGCACTGTCGCTCCGATGTCGCCCATTGGCCTGCTGCCCGCAGCGTAATTTGCATTGGATGGGCGAGTCCTGTCATTTTCCTGCAGCCCGGCACCTGAAGCGTCGACTGCGACCGGAACTCGGAGCGCAGCCTTGTGAGCCTGCCGTCACAATGGCCATAATCCCGCTGACGGCTGACGGCTGACGGCTGACGGCTGACGGCTGACGGCTGACGGCTGACGGCTGACGGCTGACGGCTGACCGATCTCGCATTAGCGCCCGTAGCTCAGTGGATAGAGCGCTGCCCTCCGGAGGCAGAAGTCGGGGGTTCGAATCCCTCCGGGCGCGCCAACTTCCGACGGCCCGTTCCGGACACATGGTTTACACGTTCCCCGGAAAGAAATGACCGTCCACAGCGCCGATCAAAGCAAATTGCCTCCCCAAAGTTGTTCAAGAAAAACGGGCCACGGCAAGATCTCCACTATCCCGGACAGGCGCGGGGCCGGTTCGCCACAAACGACGACTACACGCTCGCTCTTGTGCTCTTCCACAAACGAACGTATCCCTTTCAAATCCTCAGGACGCACGCGCGCGCCCTTGACTTCGATGGCCACCTCTGCGTTCCGGCCTGCGATAAAGTCCACTTCCAAACCGGTCTTGGTGCGCCAGTAGCGGATGGGAAAGTCCTGCTCCCGGTAACTGCGATACGCGAGCAATTCCATGAGGATGAAGTGTTCCAGGGCACGCCCGAAGTCGGGGCCCGCCGGACGATCAATGCGGCGACCGCTCAGAACGCCGGCAACACCCACATCAAAAAGGTAGAACTTCGGCGCGCGGGTAATGATGGCGCGTGATCGGCGGCGCGCGAACGGTTCAATCATGGTGCCTAGAAGAGTATCTTCGAGAATCTGGAAATATTCCTTCACTGTCTTGGAGTCCACGCCACAGTCCCGTGCAAGGCTTGAGAAATTCAACATTTCTCCATGGCTGAAGCCCAGGGCTTCGAAAAAGCGTGAAAAGGCGGCGACGTTTCGCGCGAGGCCTTCGTTGAAAACTTCCTCCTTCAGGTAGTCGTTGCAGTAACCGTCCAGCGCCTTGCGGTAGTGCGAACTGTCGTAGTGGGTCGGCACCAGGCCGCGATTCAGCGCGCGCAGAAGATCGAAGTTCGGCAGTTCCCGCCAGGTAAGCGGGTGCAGGCGAAAGCGCCATGCTCTCCCGCCCAGCAGGTTGCCGCCGCCGCGCTTCAGCTTGCGTGCGCTGGAACCGCACAGGATGAAGGCCAACCCCTCCGTCTCGATCAGGCGATGTGTTTCATCGAGAATTGCCGGTGCCTTTTGCACCTCGTCAACAATGATGGGCTGGCGGCGTTGCTCTTCGGGCAGCGCCATGAGCTGTTCCGCCATGCTCCAGGGTTCGCGAGTAAGCTGGACGAGCAGGCGCGTGTCCAGGAGGTCGAAGCGCGGCGAGTCCGGGAATCGTTCGGCAAGAAGCGTTGATTTGCCGACCTTTCGCGGTCCCCAGAGAAAGGCGGATTGCCCCCGCGGAAGGTCCATCCGAAGCTCGCGCCGGTAGAGACTCATTCGTAATTAATTCCGAAAAAGATCGATCAAATCGGAGTGTACTCCAAAATAGTTAGCGGTCAACACGTGGGCGGCGACGCCCTGATCGATCTCGTGGAGACGGTCCAGGGGACCATTTTGGGGCACTGAGGAATATAGCTCGCGCTGGAGCTGCGTGAGCTTGAGCGCCAGAGTGGCCAGCAGTGCGACCGGTATCATGCTGACCTCGGAGGACCGCATCGCCGGATGATTCTCATTAGCGAGAGTGATACCCGGGCGGTAGGTCTATCCAGAGCGCTACCATTGAGGTAGGTGTTGTAGAACAGTACAAAACGTTCGCAGGAAGTCGCGATGTCAGACCCGAGAATTACCGAACTGGAACAGCAAATCCTCGAGCTCACGGGGAAGCTGAACGAATTGCGCAAGGAAGCCTCGCCCCAGCCGGTGCCGGCCTACCGCTTCGAAACGTTTACCGGCGATGTTTCCCTGCTCGATCTCTTCGCCGGCAAGGAGCAGTTGCTGGCCATTCACAACATGGGCCACGGATGCCGCTATTGCACCTTGTGGGCCGACGGCTTCAACGGCTTGCTTGCGCACCTGGAGACCGCCATGTCCGTGGTGTTGCTGTCCCGGGACCCTCCCCAGCTACAACGCGACTTTGCAAGCTCCCGCAACTGGCGCTTTCGCCTCGCTTCCCACGGTGGCGGCCGCTACATCAGCGAGCAGACGGTGATGGAGGGCATGGACAACATGCCGGGCGCGGTCGTCTACGAGCGGTCGGGCGATCAGGTGTTCCGCAAGAACAGCGCCGTATTCGGCCCCGGCGATCTCTACTGTTCGTTCTGGCCGCTGCTCGCCCTTGCGGGCATGGACCTGAGCCAGTGGACGCCCCAGTACCGTTACTGGACGCCTCCGGCGAGCATGGATGACGGCGGGGAGAATCTGCTCGATTAGCGCGGCGATGCGTCCGGCGCGGTCACGCCAAATCGGCGGTTCGGTGGCGTGGCGGCGCGGCGGTTGGACTTTCGCCCCCGATCGTTCAGCGCATCCGGGACGCTCGGGGTCTCGATGAGATCCCATTTGTGTAAACGATGTCTTCGTATATGGATTCCTTCTCTACCGAGCGTTGGAAGTAGCCTGTTCGACATCGAACGTTCGACATCGAACGCGTTGGAAGTGCCCCTAGGCACTTTCGCTGGGAATACACACCGCCAGCTTGGCAGATCGCGACGCCGCATCAAGGTGAGGAGGAGTCCATCCCATTGGATTACTGTGTAAGCTATCGCTTGCCAGGCACTACAGTTCATCCCATCGAATGGACGAAACCCAACTCCTGGAGTAGACAGAAAATGCTGATGCGAGCGGCGATTTGCACTGTGCTGGCACTGAAGATGACTGCGGTCTGGGCCCAACAGGCGCCGACCCAGCCAAGCGATTCGATTGACATGGAAGACCCATACATCTGGCTTGAGGACGTCGAGGGCGAGGAAGCGCTCGCCTGGGTGGAGCAGCAGAACGAGCAGTCGGTCGCGTACCTCGAATCGTTGCCGATGTTCGACGAGCTTTTCGAGCGCAGTCTCGAGATTCTCGATTCCGACGATCGCATCGCCTTTCCCGGGGTTCGAGGCGGCCACGTCTTCAATTTCTGGCGGGACGCGAGCAATACACGCGGCCTGTGGCGCCGCACGACCGTCGAAGATTACGTTTCCGGAGATCCTGACTGGGAAATCTTGCTGAACCTGGACGCGCTCGCCGAATCCGAAGGCGAGGACTGGGTCTGGGGCGGCGTTTCCTGCCTGCGCCCGGACTACCGCATCTGCATGGTGGAGTTGTCTCGCGGCGGCGCCGACGCTGCGGTCATGCGCGAGTTCGACGTCGAGAACAGGGCGTTCGTCGACGATGGGTTCGTCGTCCCCGAGGCGAAGTCCCGGCTGAGCTGGATCGACGGCGACGCGGTGTTCATCGGCACCGACTTCGGTGACGGTACGCTCACCGACTCCGGCTACCCCCGCACTGCTCGAATCTGGAGGCGGGACGAGCCCCTTGCGGACGCCGCCGAAATCTTCGCAGGCGAACAGTCCGATGTCGCGGCAAATGTATATCGCCGGTGGGATGGCAACTCTCCCTACGACATCGCCGCAAGGTCATTGTCGTTCTACACGTCGACAAGCTATCTGGTGACGGGCGAAGGCGAGTTCACACCGATCGAAATCCCCGAGGATGCGAATCTCGAGCGCGTGTTCAACGGGCAGATGCTGGTGGCGCTCAAGTCCGACTGGACCGTGGACGGCGAAACGTTCGTTCAAGGGTCGCTGGTTGCCGCGGACTTCGAGAAGTTCCTGCAGGGTGAACCGGACTTCCACGCGTTGTTCGTGCCGACGCCGACTACAGCGTTGGTGGACGGCGGAGTGACGACGACGCGCGACTACCTGATCCTCAACGTGCTGGACAACGTGGCCAACAGGCTGGTTCGCTACGAATTGCGCGACGGCGAATGGGTTTCGCACGACATCGACACCGAAGCGCTCGGCAGTATCAGGGTGGTCGCCGCGTCGGACACCTCGAACACGATGTTTTTCTCTTACGAGAATTTCCTGACGCCCGACACGCTTTATGTCTCGCGGGACGGCGGCGCGAGCGCCGAAGCGCTGCAATCCTTGCCCGAATTCTTCGACGCGGAGGGAGTCACCGTCGAACAGCGCTTCGCCACGAGTTCGGATGGCACGAGAGTCCCCTATTTTGTGGTGCTTCCCGCGGGATTCGAAGCGAATGGCGACACGCCGACGCTGCTGTATGGCTACGGTGGCTTCGAGATCAGTCTGACCCCCGGTTACAGCTCGATCGCGGGCCATAGCTGGATTGCTCGCGGAGGCGCCTACGTCATCGCCAATATCCGCGGCGGCGGAGAGTATGGGCCGCGCTGGCACCAGGCGGCGCTGAAGGAAAACCGGCAACGCGCCTACGATGATTTCATTGCGGTTGCTGAGGACCTGATCGAGCGCGGCGTGACGAGTCCCCGTCACCTCGGCATCCGCGGCGGTTCCAACGGCGGTCTGCTCACGGGCGTGATGCTGACGCAGCGGCCGGATCTCTGGAACGCGGTGATCGTGCAGGTGCCGTTACTCGACATGAGGCGCTACAACCAGCTTCTGGCGGGCGCCTCCTGGATGGCCGAGTACGGCGATCCGGATACCGAGGATTGGGCGTACATCAGCGAATACTCGCCGTACCAGAACGTTGAACGCGGCGTGGACTACCCGAAAGCGTTCTTCACCACGTCGACGCGAGACGACCGCGTCCACCCGGGCCACGCGAGAAAAATGGTCGCGCGGATGACGGAAATGGGCCACGACCTGCTCTATTTCGAAAACACGGTGGGCGGACATGCCGGCGCCTCGGACAACACGCAAAGGGCAAGGAACGAGGCCATGATCTATAGCTACCTGTGGGATCAACTGGGCGGGAAGTAACGACCGGATGGCGCCTGAGGCGCGAGTTCCCGGCACCTGGCCCTGATTTACCGCTTTCCTTCCACCGAATCTCTGGAGACGGAAGAAAAATGAACGACAGCAGACAACTCATTCCTGCATCGAGCCGCTCGACGGTTTCGTTGGCAACGACGCACGCCGTGGTTCCGATGCGCGCCACGGGTCCGACACCTGCCGTAGGTGCGACACCTGCCGTAAGCCAGACACCTGCCGTAGGCCAGACACCTGCCGTAGGCCAGACACCTGCGGTAGGTCTGACGCGCGCCGCAAGTCCGACGCGTGCCGCAAGCCTGACACGCGCCGTCGGCCTGACACGCGCCACATGCCTCACCATTGCCGCAAGCTTCACATTCGGCGCGGCCGCGGCGCTCGCGCAGGACCTTCCAACCGCAGCTCCCGAGGCTGTCGGTTTCTCGGCAGAGCGGCTCGGGCGCGTCGACGCGCTGGTCGATGAGGCCATTGCCGACGATCAGATCGCCGGTGCCGTTGCGTTGATCGCCCGGGACGGCCAGATCGCACACTTCTCGGCTTACGGCATGGCTGACATCGACGACGGCGAGACGATGCGAACCGACTCGATCTTCCGCTTCGCTTCCATGACCAAGCCGATCACGAGTCTGGCCGTGATGATGCTCTACGAGGAAGGCCGGTTTCTGCTCAATGAACCGGTCTCGAAATACATTCCCGAACTCGGCGATCTGAGCGTGCTGTCGACCGACGGCAAGGGCAGCGTGCCGGCCGCGAACCAGATTTCGATCCACGACCTCCTCACACACACCTCGGGATTGAGCTATCGCTTCCTCGCACAGGGCGCAGGCCCCGCGGAGGTCGCGCGCCAATACATCGAAGCCGGCGTGTCGGACGGTCTCACGCAGACCGAAGGCGTAATCGCGGACCTGCCGGCTCAACTTGCGCAAGCGCCCCTGCTGTTCGAACCGGGTACCCAATACGCCTACAGTCTCTCGATCGACGTGTTGGGCCGACTCGTCGAGGTCGTCTCCGGCATGACGCTGACAGAGTTCTTCGAAAGCCGCATCTTCGGGCCGCTCGGCATGGACGACACGGCGTTTTTCATCGATTCCGAAACCGCGGCCGAGCGGCTTGCGAGCGTCTACAGCAACGGTCCCGACGGCAGCCTCATCGAACTCGGTCTGGAGCCGATCGTGTTCGACACGCTCGAGTACTCGGCGAGCTTCCACTACGACGGACCCCAGACCTATTTCTCCGGCGGCGCCGGTCTCGTATCGACGGCGGGCGACTACGCGCGCTTCCTGCAGCTCATGCTGAATGGCGGCGAGCTCGACGGCGCGCGGCTAATTTCCCCGAAGACAGTGCAGTTCATGACGCGCAACCAGATCGGCCATCTCAACGTGGGACCGGGCATCAAGTTCGGTCTCGGCTTCGCCGTCATCGAGGATCCGGGCCGGGTCGGCGAGACGCAGTCGGCAGGCAACTACTACTGGGGCGGATTCTTCAACACGAGCTTCTTCGTGGACCCGAGCGAGCGGATGTTCGCCATCATGTTGACGCAGCGTTTCCCGGGGGACGAGACGAACGTGCGCGACAAGTTCATCGCAGCGGTCTACCAGGCCCTGGTTGAGTGAGGATGCGGCCCGCGGCCCTGCCCGGGCCGAGCGGCCGAGCCTATTCAGCCGGCGGCACCTGCTCGACCATGTACTCGACCGCCGAGGCGACCTCGGCGTCGGACAGATCGACGCGCCCGCCCTTGGCCGGCATGAACCCGACCTCGCCCTGGTAACCGGCGAGGGAGCGCTCGTGGAGTATCTCCATACCCTGCTCGATTCTCGGGAGCCAGGCTTCGGCGTCGCCGATCACCGGCGCGCCGCCGACTCCGGGCTCCGAGTGGCATAGGTAACAGGCCTCGTTATAGGTCTGCGCGCCGGTGAGCACCGTGTCGACCGGCGCGGGCGCCGCGATGGCGACGGTAGTGGCAGCCGCCGCTTCGAGCTCGGGGTCACCGATCAGCAGCACACTCCCGACCGGACGAATCCGCTCCATGATGGCGGCCTGGACGTCGGGATCGTCGAGCGGGAACCGGTCGCGCGCTTCAAATGCCGACATGCGCACGAAGAACGCAAGCCCGGCGATCACGCCGACAAAAATGCCGAGCGCAAGCATGAAGCTGTCAAAGAACCGATGATCCCGTGTGCTCAAGGTGCGTTCCGGAGGGCTGAAGCGGCGCGATTATAGCCCAGCGAATCGGGCTGACCAGCACCGCTCAACGGCTCCGATCGAGACAGCGCATCTGCAGCGCTTCGGCCAGATGGCCGACCTCGGGTTTCTCAGAGCCGGCGAGATCGGCGATGGTTCTTGCCGTGCGTAGCACCCGCACGGTGCCCCGCGCGCTGAGCTGCCACTTCCGTACGGCCTGCTTGAGCAACGCGAGCCCCTCACTGTCGAGCGGTACCGCACGCCAGAGCGCCGCATCGGCGAGCCCGGCGTTCAGGCAGCCGTCGCGGGCAAGCTGCCGTTCACGTGCTGCGGCGATGCGCTTGCCAAGTTCAGCGGATTCCGGTGGGGAGCTCTCCGCGGCAAGCTCCCCGAAACTCACCTGCGGCACCTCGATGTGCAGGTCGAAACGGTCGAGCAGCGGACCCGAGATGCGGCCCTGGTACTGCTGCAGCCGCGTCAGAGAGCATCGGCAGCGGTCGGTGCCGTCGCCGAGGTAACCGCAGGGACAGGGATTCATCGCGGCGACCAACTGGAACCGGGCCGGAAAGGAGATCTGTTCGCGTACGCGGGAGATCCTGACGACTCCGGATTCCATCGGTTCACGCAACGCCTCAAGCGCCATGCGGGAGAATTCCGGCAACTCGTCGAGGAACAGCACGCCGCGATGCGCGAGAGAGACTTCGCCCGGACGCGGCCGCGCGCCGCCGCCGACGAGCGCCTGTGCCGATGTCGTATGGTGCGGCGCCCGGAACGGCGGATCGATGCCGTTGGCAAGTGCCGAGCGTTCGCCCGCGACCGAGGCGATGCTCGCAACGCAGAGCGCGTCTTCCCAGTCGAGCGCCGGAATCAGCCCGCGCAGGCGTTCTGCGAGCATGCTCTTGCCGCTGCCGGGCGGCCCGACCATGAGCAGATTGTGGCCGCCGGCGGCGGCGACGGTCAGGGCGCGCTTCGCCGCGGCGTGACCGCGCACGTCGCTGAGGTCGGCCGCACGCAGGCGGTTTCGGGGTGGCTTGCGCGGTTCGATACGCCTCAGGCGTGCGTTGCCGTGCAGAAACTCGATGACCTCGGTGAGATGGCTCGCCCAATAGACCTCGGCGTCTTCGACGAGAGCGGCTTCGTCGGCATTCCCGGCGGGCAGGACCACGCGCCGTTTCGCGGCCCGCGCGGCGAGCACCGCGGGCAACGCGCCCGTGACGGGCCTGAGTTCGCCGCCGAGCGCGAGTTCGCCGATGAATTCGATGTCGTCGACCTTCCAGGCGAGCTTGTTGTTCGCCTTGACGACGCCGAGTGCGATCGCGAGATCGAAGCGCCCACCGTCCTTCGGCACGTCGGCCGGACCGAGATGGGCGGTGATCTTGCTGGGAGGGACCGGCAGCCCGCTCGTGTGCAACGCCGCGCGCACGCGATCGCGGCTCTCGCGCACGGCGGCCGTCGGCAGCCCGGTGATCGCGAAGCTCGGCAGGCCGCCGGCGAGATGCACTTCGACCGTCACCTCGAAGGCCGTGAGCCCGGCCTGGCCCCGGCTGATCAGCCGCGCGAGGGACACGCGCGGTGCCTGTGGAGCACCGGGACACGGTCGAAAATCGTGCCCGCCTGGCTGTGAACGGAAGAACGACAGGTACGGCGCAGGTCCGCTACCGGCGCGGCCGACGGGTCAATCGCTGTCGAGCGACTCCTCGAGTTCGGCGAGCCGCGCCTCGAGTTTCTCGAGCTTCTCGCGGGTGCGTTCGAGTACGGCGGTCTGCAGGTCGAATTCCTCACGGCTCACCAGATCCATGCGCTCGATGCCCGACTGCAGCAGCGACTTGAAGTTGCGCTCTACATCCTCGCCCAGAGCCTTGACGTTCGCCGGAACAGCCTCGGTCAGTTGGCGGGCGAGCTTGTCGAGATCGAAGCCCTTGGCCTTTTCGTTCATTTCACTTTCCTTGAGGAACGGTTGCGACTGTCGAATCCGCTGAAGATGTCCAGAAAGAGGGCGATCATAACTCGCCGGTCGGCATCGCGGCGCGCATGGTGGATTTTGGCGCTCGCGCAGGCATGCACGCGGCCTGCCTGGTATCAGGCCGCGGCTCGGGGGATTTCGGTGCCCGCGTAGTCACGCAAGGCAGGAATCCGGCGGTGTCGGATGATTCGCGGAGCACGCGGGTAGCCTGTGGCGGAGGTTTCGCACCACATCGGGCTCGGCGTTCGGATGCAGCGCGACGTTCGCCGCGTACTGCTAAACTTCTGACGATCTTGCCGGGGGCATGGCGTGCGGCGGATACCCGGTCCGCCAGCACGCGGGCCTCGAAACGAGACGGCGCTTGATCTATTCCGAGCGATGAACCAATGAGCAGGAAAAAAACGCCGAGCCAGCCGGATCCGGACGGCAGCCTCCAACGGGAGGAGGCCGCAGCGGAGAACGTCGAGGCTGCGGCCGAAGGCGAAACGGAAGCTGCCGGGGAGAGTGCGTCCGACGCAAGCGCAACCGCCGAACCTGAAGCGCCACGCGACGCCGCGCGCACGATTGCCGCGAGTGTCGGCCGCAAGCGCCCGGCGAAGCTCGGCGCCGCGGTGGCGTTTCTCGCGGCCACAGGCGTCGCGACCGCTGCGGCGGTGCTGTGGTGGCAGTTTCTGCAGGGCTACGTCAGCGGCGACGACAGCCGCGCGGCGCTCGACAGCGAAGTGGAATCTACGCCCCCTGGTGACGGGGATGACATTGCAGCCGGCGCCGGCGGGGACGGCATCGAGGCGGCGCTGCGCAGCCTCGACGCGCGCATCGCGACACTCGGCGAGGAACTGACCGCGAGCCGTGCCGAGCTCGAGGTTCGCGTCGACCGTGCCGAGGCATTGCTCGAAAACCTGCCGGCGCGATTCGCGGCACTGGAGCGACGCGTCAACGCGATCCAGGGCAGCACGCGCGAAGCGCGCGAAAACCTGTTGCGCGAGGAAGCCGAATACTATCTGACGCTCGCCAACACCGAACTTGATGTGGCCGGGCGCTGGGACAGTGCGATCTCGGCGCTTCAGATCGCCGACGACACGCTACGCGAACTCGGTAACCCGGCACTGCGCCCCGTGCGCGAGGCGATCGCCGACGAACTCATCGCGCTCAATTCCGTAGCGCTGCCTGACATCGAAGGCATCGTCATCACCCTCGGAGGCTTGCTCGAACAGGGGCCCGGACTGCCGTTGCGTCCGGGCGGTCCGAACCGGTTCGCAGCGCCGGAAACGGGGCTGGAGGACGCGGAACCCGGTCTCGACAGGCTTTGGCTCGGTGTGAGGAACGCGCTGCGCAGCGTCGTGTCCGTCGAACGACGCGAGGCGCCCATCGCCCCGGTGCTCACGGCCGCGGAGCAACAGCTCGCCCGGCGGCAACTGCAACTGGAGCTTCAGCTCGCGCGGCTCGCAGCGACGGGCGCTCGTCAGGAGGCCTTCTCGGCCGGCGTGATCGCCGCGCGTGCCCTGCTCGAGCAGGACTTCGACGTGGAGAGCGTGGCCGTCCGCAACGCCGTCGCGCTGCTCGATGAACTCGCGCAGACAAACGTTGCGCCGGTCAGGCCGGATATCGGCGGCTCGCTGACGGTACTTCGTGCGCTCGCCGCCGAGGGCGAGTAATGCGCTACGGGATCTGGGGTATCGCGGCCCTGATCGTCGGCGCGTTCGCCGCGCACTTCCTGTTGCAGGACAACGGCTACGTGCTCATCAACTTCAGGGGCTACGTCGTCGAGATGTCGGTTCCGGGTTTGATCCTCGCACTCATCGTACTTTACGTGCTCGTGCGGGTGCTCGTGAGAATCTGGCGCATGCCGCGCGATCTCGGCGCGGCCGTGGCCGAGCACCGGGTCAAGCGCGCGCACCGCAAGCTGACGCGCGGATTCATCCACCTCTCGGAAGGCGACTGGCGCACCGGCGAGCGCCTCCTGACTCGCGGCCTCAAGGGTTCGGACACGCCGCTCGTCAACTACCTCATGGCCGCGCGGGCGGCGCAGTTGCAGGGCTCCGCCGACCGGCGCAACGAATGGCTCAAGCTCGCCTACGAGGAGCTTCCGGAGGCCGAAACGGCGGTGCTGCTGACCCAGGCGGAACTGCAGTTCGAGGCCGGGGAATTCGAGCGGGCGCTCGCGACGCTCGAGCGGATTCTCGGATCGAACGCGAGCCATCCTGCGGCCCTGGGACTGCTGGCGCAGACCTGCCGGGCGCTCGGGGACCGGCAGCAACTGGGCGAGCTGCTGCCCCGACTCGGGCACGCGAAACTCAAACCGGAGTTGCTCGAAAGCACCGCCGCGGACGGCTTTGCCTGGCTCGTCGACAGCGACAGTCTGACCCTCGAGGATCTGGAAAAGCACTGGTCCGCGTTGCCGGCGAAGCTCCGCAAGGCGCCGAGACTCATCCGTCTGCGCGCGCTCGCGCTCGCGCGGCTCGGCAAGGGGGAACAGGCCGAACGCGAACTGCGCGCTGCGCTCAAGCGAAGCTGGGCGGCGGATGTCGTGCGCACCTATGGGGAGGTCAGGGGCGCCGACTCCATCCGGCAGCTCAGGCAGGCCGAGAGCTGGCTCGAGGAACACCCGGAGGACGGGACGCTGCTGCAGGCGACTGCGCGCCTGTGCATGTCGAACGAGCTCTGGGGCAAGGCGAGGAGCTATCTCGAATCGAGCCTGGCGCTCGCCCCTGACGCGGACGGCTACGCCCTCTACGGCCGACTGCTCGATGAGTTGGGCGAAGGCGAGAAGGCCGCGCTGTCCTACCGCTCGGGGTTGAATCTCGTGAGCGGCTCCGACCCGGATGTCCCGGCGCTCGACGCGCCGCAGGCGGTTGCCCGCCTGTCCGGCGGAGAAACCTAGCAGCCCGCGGCAAGAGTCGCGCGAAGCACCGAGACCGGCGAGGCGTCCGCCTGAATAGCTGGCGCGCCCCGGCAGCGGCGATGTCGATCACTCGATCCCGAGCTCTTCCCAGATCCCGTCGATCCGCTCGACGACCTCCGGAGTCATCGTGATCGGCCGCCCCCAGTTGCGCGTCACTTCGCCCGGCCACTTGTTGGTCGCGTCGATGCCGAGCTTGGAGCCGAGGCCCGAGACCGGCGACGCGAAGTCGAGGTAATCGATCGGCGTCGATTCCACGAGCAGCGTGTCGCGGGCCGGATCGACGCGCGTCGAAATGGCCCAGATCACGTCCGGCCACGAGCGCACGTCGATGTCCTCGTCGACGACGATCACGATCTTCGTGTACATGAACTGGCGCAGGAACGACCAGACGCCGAACATGATGCGGCGCGGATGGCCGATGTACTCCTTGCGCATGCTGACGACGGCGACCCGGTACGAGCACGCTTCGCTCGGCAGGTAGAAGTCGGCGATCTCAGGAAACTGGGCGCGCAGCAGCGGCACGAACACATCGTTGAGCGCGAGGCCGAGCACCGCGGGCTCGTCGGGCGGCCGGCCCGTGTAGGTCGTGTGGTAGATCGGATCGCTGCGGTGCGTGATCCGCTCCACGGTCATGACGGGGAAGTGCTCGACCTCGTTGTAGTAGCCCGTGTGATCGCCGAACGGACCTTCGGGCGCCGTGTCGTCGGGCGCGATGTATCCCTCGAGCGTGATCTCCGCGTGCGCCGGCACGAGCAGGTCGGAGCCCACGCACTTGACGAGGTCCGTGCGCCGGCCGCGCAGCAGGCCCGCGAAGGAGTACTCCGAGAGCGTGTTCGGGATCGGCGTGACGGCGGCGAGGATCGTCGCGGGGTCCGCGGCGATGCTGACGGCGACCGGGAACGGCTCCCCGGGGTACCGCGCCTGCCAGGCCGCGAAGTCGGTCGCGCCGCCGCGGTGCGCGAGCCAGCGCATGATCGCGCGGTTGCGGCCGATGACTTGCTGGCGGTAGATGCCGAGATTCTGCCGCCCGCCGTCAGGATCGCGGGTCGTCGTCAGTCCCCAGGTGATGAGCGGTCCGGCGTCCTCGGGCCAGCAGGTCTGGATCGGCCAGGCCCCGAGGTCGACGTCGTCGCCTTCGATCCGGATTTCCTGGCAGGGCGCCGAGCGCAGCGTGCGCGGCGCCATCTTGAGCACTTCCCTGAGCAGCGGCAGCTTCGACCAGGCATCGCCGACGCCGCGCGGCGCCTCGGGCGACCTGAGCATGGCCAGCAGCTTGCCGAGATCCTCGAATCCTTCGGGGCCTTCGATTCCGAGTGCGGCGGCAATCCGATCCGCCGTGCCGAACAGGTTCGTGAGCACGCGCACGCCGCTGTCGCCGACCGACCTGAAGAGCAGCGCCGGACCCTGGCGTGCGAGCGTGCGCCGGGAGACCTCGGTGAGTTCAAGATGCGGGTCGACGGGCGTAGAGATCTCGCGCAGGTCGCCGCGTTCGTCGAGCAGATCGAGAAAGTCGCGCAGATCGACGATTTTCTGTTGCGGTGCCGGCCAGAGCGAGTCCATTTATAATCTTGGCGCCGTTAGTTGTTCAGACGGGTTCCGTTCGACGCGTTCGATCGGCCGAAGCAGCGGATGATAGCGGATTCGCAACGGCGAATTCCCGCCGCCTCGCGGGTTCCCGGGCGGGCCGGGTTGCGATATTCCATCCTCCGACCGGAGCATTGCCAGCGCCATGCAGCTTGAATTCGCAAAAATGCACGGTCTCGGTAACGACTTCATGATCGTCCGCTGGCCGGACGGCGTCGATGTACCGTCGCCGGAACGCGTTCGCGAACTTGCGGACCGGCGCCTCGGGGTCGGCTTCGACCAGTTGCTGCTCGTCGGTGCGACGAGCGCCGATGGCACAGGCGCAAGCTACCGGATCTTCAATGCCGACGGCGGGGAAGTGGAGCAGTGCGGCAACGGCGCGCGCTGCGTTGCGAGCTTCCTGGCGGAAGCGCCCGGCGAAAAACTGAACCTGACGAGCCGCGGCGGCACGATCGAGACCGAGGTCCTCGACGATGGGCTGGTTAGGGTGAGCTTCGGCGAGCCCGACTTCGAGCCTGAGTCCCTGCCGTTCGAGACGCCGCGCCGCAGCGGTCGCTATCGCCTGGCGCTCGAGAACGGCGAGGCGCAGTTCGGCGCCGTGTCCGTCGGCAATCCGCATGCCGTGATCGAGGTGAATTCGGTGGATGGCGCGCCGGTCGGTATACTTGGCGCGGAGCTGGCCGTGCACCGGGCCTTCCCGCAAGGCGTCAATGTCGGCTTCATGCAGCGCGAAGACCGCGAACATGTACGGCTCAGGGTGTTCGAGCGCGGCGTAGGGGAAACGCGGGCGTGCGGCACCGGGGCGGCGGCGGCGGTGGCCGTCGGCCGAAGCCGGGGGCAGCTTGCCGACGAGGTGACAGTGAGTCTGCCGGGCGGCACATTGCGTGTCAGTTGGCCCGGGCCCGGAGCGCCCCTGCGGCAGACCGGCCCGGCAACCAGGGTATACGAGGGCCGAGTCGAGCTATGAGCGAACCGGAAACCAGCGCTGACGCCACTCCCGAATTCACCGAGTCCGAAATCGCCGATTATCTGCGTGAGCATCCTGATTTCTTCGAGCGCTACCCGTCGCTGCTCCTGCGCATGAACATGCCGCACGGCGTCGGCAATGCCGCAGTCTCCCTCGTCGAGCGGCAGGTATCGATGCTGCGGCAACGCAACACCGAACTCGACCTCAGGCTCGCCGAACTCGTGAGCGTCGCCAAGCTCAACGACGAACTCGTCCGGAACATCATTCGCCTCGGGGCCAGCCTCTTGCGTGTGCCCGATACGAGCGGCAGGCTCGCGAAGCTGAAGTCGAGCCTCGAGACGGACTTTTCAGCCGAACACGCGGTTCTCGTGCTGTTCGAGCCGGGCGCCTCGCCGACCGAGTTGCCGGCCGGCTTCGTGCTGCGTATCGACCGGGATCACGAGGCGCTCGAGGCGTTTGACACCTTCCTGCGCACCGCACGCCCGCGCTGCGGTCCGATCACGGAGAGCCAGCGCAAGCTCGTATTCGGCCGCGGCATCAAGTCCGCCGCGTTCGTGCCACTCGGCGACGGCGCGAGGCTCGGTTTCCTCGTCATCGGGAGCACGGATCCGAACTACTTTCATCCCACCAAGCGTACGGATTACCTGGGGCGTCTGGGCGATCTCGTTGCGGTCGCGATTGAAACCGGGCAGGCCGACGGTGTCGGGAGTCAGTAGTGCTCCGAACAGCACCGCAACCCGTCGTTGGCCGCTCGATAATCGGTTGCTTTGTTCAGCGTCAAGCGATTGGCAACGGGGTCGTCCGGAGACGACCCGGATCAAGAGATTCGGCACGAGCGTCCCGAACCCGGTGAAACATGTTGTCCAGTGAACTCGATCGTTACCTGACCGGACTCGCGACCGAGCGCCGGCTGTCGCCGAATACGGTCGCGGCCTACCGGCGCGATCTTGGCGCGCTGCTCGACTTCTGCGCGCGCCAGGATATCGGCTCGCTCGACCGTCTGGCCGTCCATGACGTCAGGCGCTTTGCCGCCGAGAGCCATGCCCGGGGCCTCTCGCCGCGCAGCATCGCACGGCGCCTGTCGGCGGTCAGGAGCTTTCTGGACTCGCTCGTCGAGCAGGGCAGGCTGGGCGCGAACGTTGCCGTGAACGTGCAGGCGCCGAAACCGTCCCGCCGGCTGCCCAGGACGCTCGACGCCGACCAGGTGGCAAGCCTGCTCGAGATCGAATCCGATGACGATCTCGCGATCCGGGATCGGGCGATGCTCGAGCTCTTCTATTCGTCAGGACTCAGGCTCGCAGAAGTCGTCGGCATGGAGGTCACCGACATCGACCGTGCGGATCGGACCGTGCGAGTCACCGGCAAGGGTTCGAAGAGCCGCGTCGTGCCGGTCGGGCGCGTGGCGCTCGAGGCCATCGAGCGCTGGCTCCCGGTTCGCTCGCGAATCGTCAAGGGCGGGGAGCTTGCCATGTTCGTGAGCAAGCGCGGCACGCGGCTCGCCGCGCGTTCCGTCCAGGCGCGGATCAATCACTGGGCGCGCGTGCAGGGCAGCCCGACCGGCGTGCACCCGCACATGCTGCGCCACTCGTTCGCTACGCACATCCTCGAATCCAGCGGCGATCTCAGGGCCGTGCAGGAAATGCTCGGTCACTCGAGCCTGTCCACGACCCAGGTCTACACTCATCTCGACTTCCAGCACCTCGCGCAAAGCTACGACAAGGCGCATCCACGCGCCCGCCGCAGCGAGCGCCGCCGCCAGAAGAACTCGTGAGCAAAATCCACGGTACGACGATCGTCTGTGTACGGCGTGACGGGCGCGTCGCGCTCGGTGGCGACGGGCAGGTCACGCTCGGCGACAAGGTCGTCAAGGGCAACGCGAGCAAGGTCCGGCGCCTGCACGACGATACGGTGCTGGCCGGTTTCGCCGGCGGCGCGGCGGATGCGTTCGCGCTGTTCGATGCCTTCGAGGCCAAGCTCGACCGGTACGGGAACCTCAAGCGCGCCGCGATCGAGCTCGCGAAGGACTGGCGCACGGACCGGATGCTCAGGCGGCTCGATGCGCTGCTCTGCGTGGCCGACAAGGAGATGTCGCTCTTGATCTCCGGAACCGGCGACGTGATCGAGCCCGAGCACGATCTGCTCGCCATCGGTTCGGGCGGCGGCTACGCGCAGGCGGCAGCGCAGGCGCTGCTCGAGCATACCGATCTCGACGCGCGCCGCATTGTCGAGGAGGCGCTCGCCATCGCCGGCGAGATCTGCATCTACACCAACCGCACGATCCGCGTCGAAGAACTCAAGGGAACCTCCTGACCCTTCTCGCCGGACTCCAGCGTCATCCAAAACAGCGTTTCACGGATCGATTACCGATGAAAAGACGAGTTGTTGAGAGCATTGCCGGAAGCACCGGAAGCACCCGCTAGTACCGCAAGCACTGCAAGGACACACCGCAAGCCATCATGTCGATGACGCCCAGAGAAATCGTCCAGGAGCTCGACAAGCACATCGTCGGCCAGGACGACGCCAAGCGTGCGGTCGCGATCGCGCTGCGCAACCGCTGGCGGCGCAGCCAGGTCGGCGAACCGCTGCAGAGCGAGATCACGCCGAAGAACATTCTCATGATCGGTCCGACCGGCGTCGGCAAGACCGAGATCGCACGGCGGCTCGCGCGGCTCGCGAGGGCGCCGTTCATCAAGGTCGAGGCGACGAAGTTCACCGAGGTCGGCTATGTCGGGCGCGAAGTCGATTCGATCGTCCGGGATCTCGTCGACATGGCCGTCAAGATGTTGCGCGAGGACGCGATGAGCCGGGTCAGCCACCGTGCCAAGGACGCCGCCGAGGACCGCCTGCTCGACGCGTTGCTGCCGGGGTCGGGCACTGCGGACGACGGTCGCGAAACGCGGCAGAAGTTTCGCAAGAAGCTCCGCGAGGGCGATCTCGACGAGCGGGAAATCGAGATCGACGTGCAGGCGCCGGCCGTCGGTGTCGAGATCATGGCGCCTCCCGGCATGGAAGAGATGACGAACCAGCTCCAGAGCATGTTCCAGAATCTCTCGAGCGGCCGGCAACGCTCGCGCAAGGTCAAGGTCAGGGACGCGCTCGGCCTGCTCGAGGACGAGGAAGCCGCGAAGATGATCAACGAGGAAGACATCAAGGTCGACGCTTTGCATGCCGTGGAGCAGGACGGCATCGTCTTCATCGACGAGCTCGACAAGGTCGCGCGGCGCGCCGAGACGCACGGCGCCGATGTCTCCCGCGAGGGCGTGCAGCGCGACCTGCTGCCGCTCGTCGAGGGTTGCACGATCAGCACGCGCTACGGAATGGTCCGCACCGACCACATCCTCTTCATCGCTTCCGGAGCCTTCAGCGTCGCCAAGCCCTCCGATCTGATCCCGGAACTGCAGGGCCGTTTTCCGATCCGTGTCGAACTCGGCGCGCTCGGCATCGAGGAGTTCGTGAGAATCCTGACCGAGCCCGACGCGTCGCTGACCGAGCAGTACCGGGGGCTGCTCGAGACCGAACGCGTCGACCTGCGCTTTGAGGACGACGGCGTTCGGCGCATCGCCGAGGTGTCGTACCAGGTCAACGAACGCAGCGAGAACATCGGCGCGAGGCGCCTGCATACCGTGCTCGAGCGCCTGCTCGAGGTCATTTCATACGAAGCCGCCGATCGCGGCGGCGAGACCGTGATCGTCAATGCGGACTACGTTGATCGTCACCTGGGCGAACTGCTCCAGGACGAGGATCTGAGCCGCTACATCCTGTAGCCGCAGTGCCGGATCGAGCGTCGCCACCGCCCATACCGACCGCGCTCACGCTCAAGCGCGGCCGCCGCGAACTTGCGATCGAATTTACCGACGGCCTGTCGGCCGTGTTGACGGCGGAATATCTGCGCGTGCATTCGCCATCGGCGGAGGTCACCGGTCACGGGGTCGGCGAAGGCGTGCTCGTGACCGACAAGGAGAACGTCGCGATCGAGCGCATCGAGCCCGTCGGCCGCTACGCCGTCAGGCTCGTCTTCGACGACGGCCACGACACGGGCCTTTATACGTGGCCTATACTTCACGAGCTTTGCCGCGAACGGGAACGCAAGTGGCAGCGCTACCAGGCGCGCCTTGCGGAACGAGGCCGCGAGCAGCCGGCGCAGTGACAGCGATGGCGGCCGAGGCCAACGCGCTGCCCGGCAGAGCGGGCGGAAGAAAGCTATGGCGAATGACAACAGTGCACAAGACAGCGAGCGCCTGACGGACTTCGGTTACGAGCGCTTGCCCCGGAGCGAGAAGAAGGCCCGCGTCAGGGGCGTGTTCGATTCCGTCGCACCTCGCTACGACCTCATGAACGACGCGATGTCGTTCGGGATACATCGCCTCTGGAAGCGCTTCACGATCGCAAGGACCGGACTCCGGGACGGCCAGGCCGCGCTCGATGTCGCTGCCGGCAGCGGCGATCTCGCGCTCGGGCTGGCCCGACGCGTCGGACCGGGCGGCCGCGTCGTCGTCACCGACATCAACGCGGCCATGCTCGATGCCGGCCGCGACCGGCTGCTCGACGCGGGCCTGGTCCGCAACATCGACTACGTGCAGGCTGACGCCGAGGCGCTGCCGTTTCGCTCCGGCGCGTTCAACTGCGTGACGATCGGCTTCGGGCTGCGCAACGTCACGGACAAGGATGCCGCGCTCGCCTCCATGTTCCGCGTGCTCAAGCCCGGCGGCCGGCTGCTCGTGCTCGAGTTCTCGCAGCCCCGGCTCGGACCGTTCGAACCCGCCTACAACTTCTACTCCTTGCAGGTGCTGCCGCGCCTCGGGAGCCTGCTCGCCGGGGACAGCGAAAGCTACCGCTATCTAGCAGAGTCGATTCGCCGACATCCGGACCAGCAAGCGATGCAGGGGCTGCTTGAAGCGGCGGGCTTTGAGCGCTGCAGCTACCACAACCTTTCCGGCGGGATCGTCGCCCTGCACTCCGGTTTCAGGCTGTAGCAGCCCGTGGCAGAATCCCGCGTCGCACGGAAACCGGCAAGCAAGCCTTCCGCTTCATGCGGCGGGGCTCTTGCCGTGGGCTGCTGACCCGATGCTGCTTGCAAGCTGCCAGAGTCTGCTGAACGGGACGATCGCCGACTCGACGGCGGCAAGGCGCGCCGCCGAAGGTCTTGAAGGCGAAAGCCTCGCGGTCGAGATCGACGGCCTCGCGACCCGGGTGACCCTGCGGGTCGAACGCGGCGAACTTGCCATCGCGACCGATGACGACGGCCCGGTCAGCGCCGAACTCGGCGCAGGGCCGCTCGACCTGCTGCGCCTGGCGCGCGCCGGCAGTCTCGGCGAGCTTCGCGGCACGCAGGCCAGGCTCAGCGGCGACGTGAGCATTGCCGAGGGCTTCGCGGAGCTGCTGCGGCTGGCCAGGCCAGACTTTGAAGAGGCCTTGTCGGGTTGGATCGGCGACATCCCCGCACACGAGCTCGGCGATGCGACACGGGCCTTTGCACGCTGGGGCTTTTCCGCGAGCCGCTCACTCACGGCGAGCACGGCGGAGTACCTGCAGGAGGAAAGCCGCGTCATGCCGGGCCGCTACGAGGTCGGGGCCTTCTACGGCGATGTCGAGAGGCTGTCCGAGGATGTCGAGCGCGCCGCAGAGCGCCTGGACCGTCTCGCGCGGACACGGGCCCGCGCGACGTCGGCCTAGGCCACCACCGTGCGTCCCCGTTCCGTCCAGTTCGCCGGCCGTTTGCGGCCGTACCGCGCGCCGCCGGCCTAGGTCCACCCCCCCATGCGCCGCCTGCGACTGCTGTTGAGGCTTTTCGCCATCGAGCGAACGCTGCTGCGTTACGGTCTCGACGAGATCGTAGTCCGCACGCACCTCTTCAGGCCTTACGCGGCGCTACGCAAACTGCTGCTGTTGCGGTCGCGCGCGTCGCGCGGCCCGCTCGGCGAGCGGATCCGGCTGGCACTCGAGGAATTGGGTCCGTTGTTCGTCAAGTTCGGCCAGGCGGTGTCGGTACGGCGCGACCTGCTGCCCGTCGAGATCGCAGATGAACTAGCGAAGCTGCAGGACGAGGTGCCGCCGTTCCCGGGCGAAGACGTCGTCGCGATCCTCGAACGCGCCTTCGGCCGGAAGGTCGACGAGACCTTCGCCGAATTCGATTCGACGGCGCTCGCCGCGGCGTCCATCGCCCAGGCCCACGCGGCGAAGCTGCCGGGCGGCCAGGAGGTCGTCGTCAAGGTCCTCAGGCCGAACGTCCGGGCCATGATCCGGCGCGATCTCGAAATCCTCTTCGCGCTCGCCGAACTCGCCGAACGGTATTGGCCGGACGCGCGCCGCCTGCGTCCGTTTGAAGTCGTCGCCGAGTTCGAGAAAACGCTCGACCACGAACTCGACCTCATGCGTGAGGCCGCGAGCGCGGCGCAGTTGAAGCGCAACTTCGAAGGATCGGACCTGCTCTACGTGCCCGAGGTCCACTGGGACTACTGCCGGGCGAACGTGCTCACGACCGAGCGGATCTTCGGCGTGCCGATCGGCGATATCGACGAACTCAGGCGTCGCGGCACGAACATCAAGCGGCTCGCCGAGAACGGCGTCGAGATCTTCTTCACGCAGGTGTTCCGCCACAATTTCTTCCACGCCGACATGCACCCCGGCAACATCTTCGTCGACGTGAGCGACCCCGAACGGCCGCGCTACGCGGCGATCGACTTCGGCATCGTCGGCAGCCTCAGCGCACGCGACCAGATGTATCTCGCCGAGAATTTTCTCGCGTTCTTCAAGCGCGACTACCGGCGCGTGGCGAAACTGCACGTCGATTCCGCCTGGGTGCCCGAGGACACGCGCGTCGACGAGCTCGAGGCCGCCGTTCGCGCGGTCTGCGAGCCCGTCTTCAACAAGCCGCTCAAGGACATCTCCTTCGGTGTCGTGCTGCTCAGGCTGCTGGAGACGGCGCGGCGCTTCGACATGGAAGTCCAGCCGCAGCTCGTGCTGCTGCAGAAGACCCTGCTCGCGATCGAGGGACTGGGCCGGGAGCTCTATCCCGAACTCGATCTTTGGAGCACGGCCATGCCCATCCTCGAGGAGTGGGTACGCGAGCGCCAGGACCCGCGCACGCAGTTGAAGTCGCTCGTGGAGAACCTGCCGCAGATCGCGGAGGACCTGAGGCTCGTGCCGGAACTGCTGCACAGGATCATCAGACGCACCGAACAACGCCTCAACGAATCGCCGGCAGCGCGCCGCCGGGGCCCGGGCCGACGGTTGCGCGGTCCCGGGCGAGCGTTCGGCCGCCAGTTCGCGGGCGCCGTGCTGCTGATCGCAGGCGTGCTATGGGCCGGGCTCGAAGCGGCGCCGGTCTGGGTGGGCTGGATCGGCGCCGGGGCGGGATTGCTGCTGCTGTTCGTCCGTGGCCGGCGCCCTCGCGGGAGGCGCCGTACGAGATAGACCGCTGCAGTTCAGTTGGACGGTAGCGAAGCGGTCCGGGAGCGTGTTGGCCGCTTCGCCGACATCGCGATCATGATGATGGAGGCCGCAGCAACCGCGGCTCAAGGGCGCTGGCCCGGCATCTCGGACAGGCTCGCAAGTCGTTGATTGCGCCGAGTTTGCCCCTTCCCGGCGTTGCAGTCAGCGCGCAGTCAATCGGATTCGGCGGCTTCCGCGCTGAGACCGCCCGTAATGCCCTCGACCTGGTTGCCGACCTGAATCGAGCGGGTAGTCGCGATTTCGTACGGCGCGGACCCCTGCGGGTCGACGTTGCCGCAGGAAAAGGCGCGCAGCGTGCACTCCGATGTCGTATGGACGATGCCGCGCTCTGCCATCATTCGCGTCATGAGCTCCGTCGCTTCGGCCATGTGCAGTATGGCGTTGTTCGGCCTGAACGAGCCTACGCCGATCGCGTAGTCGATCGGCATCAGCGGCTCGATGCTGCCGCCGAAGACGCCGTCGTTCTTCTTGCCGAGGTCGTGCACCGCGAGATCGGCGCCGACGTCGACCAGGTACTGGATCATCGAGACCTCACCGAAGTTCGCGGCCATCATCAGCGGCGTGATTCCGTCGTTGCACGCCCAATTGACGTCCGCGCCGTTGTCGACGAGATAGCGCATCGTCTGGAGCCGTTCCTCGACCGATCGTCCCTGGCTGTAGCCGTCGATCCAGCCGTAGCCGGAGGCGACGAGCAACGGAGTCTCGTTGTCGCTGTTTCTGACGAGCGGGTCGGCGCCGCTTTCGTGCAGCAGCCGCACGAGCGTGATGTCGCCGGAATAGGCCGCGCGCATGAGCGGCGTTGCGAACATCACACGCGGCGAGCCGCCGAAATTCCTGCGCGACTGGGGACGGTTGTCGATCCAGGCGTTGGCATCGGCGCCCGCGTCGAGCAACCTGTGCACGAGCGGCAGCGGGTCTTCGGTCTGAACCCACGGGAAGCCCGGGTTCCACTCCATGTTGCGCCGGTCGACGGCCCAGAACAGCGGCGTGAAGCCTTCCGCGTCCGGGTGATTGACGTTGGCGCCGCTATCGACCAGTAACGATGCCACGTCGTAGTGGCCGTTGTAGATCGCAAGCCCGAGCGGGTTCTTGCCGTCGGCCGCGATCGCATCGATGTCGGCGCCCGCGTCGAGCAGCAGCCGGGCAGATTCGATTTCGCCCTCGCGCGCGGCGAACAGCAACGGTGTGAAGCCGCCGTTTGCATAGCTTTGCGGATATTCCTCGGGGTCGTACTCGACCGGGGCGGTCCCCTCGACTCCGCCGCCGCGGCCGCGAGCTGCGACGACCTTCGATACGACGTCGACCGGCGCTCCGGCCGCGAGCAGACGCGCAACGACGGCCGTGTGTCCTTCGTTGATGGCCCACACGAGCGCTGAAGTGCCGCCCCAGCTTTCGATGGCGGCGATGTCGGCGCCGCGCTCGAGCAACACGTCGATGGCGCCCTGAGTGCCCGTGCGCGCGGCGAGCATCAGCGCCCTGTCGCCATCCGGTGTAAGGGGAGTGTTCGGGTCGACGCCGGCATCGATCAGCAAACGGATCGCTGCGGCGCTGCCGTTGATCGCCGCGAGCCTCAGCGGCGTCGTGCCGGTCCGGTTGTCGATCGTCGGGTCGGCGCCGGCCTCGAGCAGCGCACTGGCGAGTGCGGCATCGTCGTTCTGAATGGCCCAATGAAGCGCTGTGGATCCGTCGACCTGCGGTTCGTCGACATCGACGCCGCTTTCGAGCGCGGCCTGCACCGCCTCGGCATCGCCGCGCATGGCGGCGTCAGCGACTTCGCTGGCCGGTACTTCGGGCGCCGCGAGGGACAGCAGCGCCATGGCAGTGATCCCGATGATGATCGAACGCATCGCCTTACCCCCGATTCCGGGCCGACCGCGTTGAAACGGCAGGCTCCACAAAGGCATAGTACAAAAGATGAGGGGAGCGAATCGATGCAACAGGCGTCCGGCGGCAAGAAGGTCCTGATCGCAGCGGTGGCCATCGCGGTGGTCGTGGCGTGGATCGGTTCGTATACATTCTTCGGCGATTCCTTCGGGCCGCGCCCGGACGGCGCCATGTCGGCCGATGCCGCAGCCGGCCTCGTCGGTGAATTTTGCGTCGATTGCCACGATGACATTACGCAGACCGCCAATCTGACGCTCGAGCGCCCGGACTACACGGACATCGCCCACGATGCCCGGATGTGGGAGGCCGTGATCCGCAAGCTCCGCGCCGGCATGATGCCGCCGCCCGGGAATCCGCGGCCGGCTGACGCCGACTACGCGGCACTGCGCGACTGGCTCGAGCAGGAGATCGATTCGGCGGCCGCGTCGACGCCGGGAACGAAAGTCCTGCATCGGCTGAACCGGACCGAGTACGCGAACGCGATCCGGGACCTGCTCGATCTGGAGATCGACCCGACCCTGTATCTGCCCCCGGACGATTCGAGCCGCGGCTTCGACAATATCGCGGGCTCGCTGACGATCTCGCCGACCCTGCTCGAGACCTACGTGACGGCCGCGACAAAGATAGCGCGCATGGCCGTCGGTTTCTGGAATACGCCGACCGAGCGCCTTTACATCAACAGGACCGACAGCTCGCAGGTCTACGAGCTCGAAGGCATGCCTTTCGGTACGCGCGGGGGCATGGTCGTGCAGCACGTGTTTCCGGGTGACGGTGACTACACGTTCACGATCCGCAACCTCGGCGTCGGCATCTACATTCCGAACGAGACCCTCGAACTCAGCATCGACGGCGCGCGCGTGCACGAGTGGACGTATACCCAGATGGGCATGAGCGCGGGCATGGATTCGGCGCGCGACGGAGAGCTGGTCGTCACGCTGCCGGTCCGTTCCGGCTCACGAACGGTCGGCGCGACGTTCGTCGCGACGAATTATCGGCCGAGCCTGGATACCGCCGAGCACTTCGCGCGCAAGTCGCTCGAGAACGGTCGCGTGGCCGAGCTCTCGAACTACCCGGTGATCGGCGCGATGAACATCCAGGGCCCGTTCGATGCCACGCGACCGACCGACAGCGCGAGCCGTCAAAAGATCTTCAGCTGCCGCCCCGCTACCGGGGCGGAAGAAGAGGCCTGTGCGACCCAGATCGTCTCCACGCTGACGCGCCGGGCCTTCCGGCGCCCGGTCCGGCCTGGCGATCTCGAGCTCTTCATGGGCTTTTATCAGGATGGCCGAGAGCTCGGTACGTTCGATGACGGCATCGAGCTTGCGCTGCGGCGCGTGCTTGCGAGCCCGCAGTTCCTCGTGCGCGTCGAGGAGGAACCCGAAGAGTTCGCCCCAGGCGAGGTCTACCGGATCAACGACCTCGAGCTCGCGTCGCGGCTCTCATTCTTTCTCTGGAGCAGCCTGCCCGACGACGAGATCGTTGAGGTCGCGGCTGCCGGCCGCCTGAGCGACCCGGCGGTTCTCGAGCAGCAGGTCATGAGGATGCTCGAAGATCCGCGCTCCGCGAGCCTCATCGACAACTTCGCTCAACAGTGGCTGTATCTACGCAACCTCGACACGACCGCGCCGGCGCAATCGATATTCCCCGACTGGGACGACGAGCTGCGCGTGAGCTTCCGCCGCGAGACCGAGCTTCTGTTCGAGCACATCATGCGCAAGGATCGCGATGTGCTCGAGATCCTGACGGCCGACTATACGTTCGTCAATGAGCGGCTCGCCCGGCACTACGGCATCCCGAACATCTATGGATCGCGCTTCCGCCGCGTCGAACTCGGGCCCGAGATGGACTATCGCCGCGGCATCCTGGGTCACGGCAGCTTTCTGTCGACGACTTGGGTGCAGAACAATCGCACCTCGCCGGTCAAGCGCGGCGTGTGGGTGCTCGAGAACATCCTCGGCACGCCGCCGCCGGAACCCCCGCCGGACGTGCCGGGTCTGGAGGAAACCTCGGCCGAAGGTCAGGGTCGAAGGCTCACGCTGCGCGAGCAGATGACGCTGCACCAGGCGATGGAGCCGTGCGCGAGCTGCCACCTGATCATGGACAGCATCGGATTCGCGCTCGAGAACTTCGCGGGCGACGGCCAGTGGCGCGCGAATGACGGCGGCGCCGGCGGCACGCCGATCGACTCGGCCGTCGAGATCTACGACGGCACGCTCGTCAACGGCCCGGTCGAACTCCGCGAGGCGCTGCTGGAGTACTCGCCGCAGTTCATGCGGATGCTGACCGAGAAAATGTTGACTTATGCGCTAGGGCGCGGCGTCGAATACTTCGATATGCCGACGATTCGTGCGATAGTGAGGGATGCCGAGCAGAACGGGAACCGCTTTTCCCGGATCGTGCTCGGGATCGTGAGCAGTAACGCATTTCAGATGAGAACGAAGACGGTTCCGGAGCAAGCGTGATGTTCATAACGAAAAAACACCTGCCCAGACGTACATTCCTGCGCGGCGCCGGCGCGACGGTTGCGCTGCCGCTGCTCGACGCAATGATCCCTGCCGCAACGGCACTCGCACAGACGGCCGCAGCACCGGTGCGACGGTTCGTCGGCGTCTGGCATCCGCATGGCGCGGCGCCCGGTTACTGGAGCCCGCTGCAGGAAGGCAAGGACTTCGAGTTCTCCTTCATCACCGAGCCGCTCGAGGCCGTGCGCGATCACACGGTCGTGATCAGCGGTCTCGACTGCACGGCGGCCTACTCGACGCCGGAAGAACCCGGCGGCAATCACGCCCGCGGCGCCGTTTTCCTTTCCGGTGTCCGGCCGCGGCGCGATGCCGTGAGCCCCTACCTCGGCGTTACGATCGACCAGTTGATCGCCGAGAAGCACGGCCGCGATACCTTGCTATCGTCGATCCAGCTCGGCATCGAGGATGCGAGCCACAACTCCGGCAACTGCAACTGGGGCTATAGCTGCGCCTACACGAACTCGGTGTCATGGCCCGACCCGGAAACACCGCTGCCGACCGAGATCAACCCGCGCATCGCGTTCGAACGGATGTTCGGCGACGGCTCGACGCCGGAGGAACGGCGCCTCGGCCGCCTGCAGAGCGCGAGCGTGCTCGACTCGGTCACACACGAGATCCCCGGACTCAAGAACGGCCTCGCGATCGGCGACCAGGCGCGGCTCGACGACTATCTGGACAAGGTCCGCGAGATCGAGCGCCGGATACGCAACGCCATGAACAACCCGGCCGCCGAGGTGGCGGCCGACGTGCCTTTCGGCATTCCCCAGAAGAAGGAAGTCCACTACAAGCTCATGTACGACCTGATCGCGCTCGCGTTTCAGGCCGACATCACTCGCTCGGCGACGCTGATGCTCGGGCGTGACCTGTCGGGCACGAGCCTCCCGGAGGCGGGCTTCGAAGGCGGCTGGCACGGCATCTCGCATCATGGCGACATTCCGGCGAACAAGGCCGGCTACGCGAAAGTGAACCGCTATCACGTCGCCCATCTCGCCGATTTCTGCGAACAATTGCGCGCCATGGAAGACGGGGACGGCAACCTGCTCGACCACTCACTCGTCTACAAGTCGAGCAACATGGGCAATTCGCACCGGCATGCGCACGAAAAGGTGCCTACGATCCTGGTCGGCGGTATCGACGGCACGTTCGAGGGCAACAGGCACCTCGTGTATCGCGACAATACCGAGCGCTGCGCGAACCTGCTGCTCGCGATCCTGCATCTGTACGGTATCGAGCGAAACTCGATCGGCGAGAGCAAGCATCCGCTCGAGATGGTCTGAGCACGTCACGTTCGTGGGCACGATTCGCCGGGCAGCGAGTTGCGTCGTGCGCATGATTTGCGAACCCGCATGGCCAATACCCCGTGCCTTGTCAGCCGGGCGCTTCGCCAGCCTCGGTGCGACGCGCGACTTTCGCTACGGGCTCCCGGGCTTGCTGCTGCTCGTGCTCGCCAGCGTGTCGATCGACACCGCACAGGCGCAATTCGAAAACAACCGCAGGCCACCGCGGCCCGACGTGACCTTGCCTGACGGCCCTGCCCGGCAAGTGATTCTGCGCAATTGCACGAAGTGCCACGGTATCGACGAGTATGGCTACTATGCGCTCGATCGAGCCCACTGGGACGCGGTGATCGACCGGATGAAGACCGCGAAGAGCGGACTCGCCGAAGGCACGGACATCTCCGACGCCGACAAGGAAATCCTGCTCGACTGGCTCGTGGCCGAGTTCGGGCCGGATTCGGAGCCGCTCGCCCGTCAATTCGTGATCCGGCCGCTCGAGGACTTCGAGCTGCTCGACGACGCCCGGGCGACCGAATTGCTCGAGACCGGGTGCAGCGAATGCCACAGCGTCGGCACCGTGCTCGACGCGAATCTCACAGTGGAAGAGTGGCGGCTTCGGCTCATGCTCGAGCTCAGCCGCGGCGGCGGTGTCCTGATCGCCGACACCGAACCGCTCGCGCAGTGGCTGATCGGCCGCGACGGCCGCTGATTCGCGAGGTGCCCGCTCGCTCGGGCTTCACGATCCGAGGGTGAGCCCGAGCTTCTGCGGGACGGTCGCTGATTCGTGACGCGTTGCCTCGCTCCCCGCGCTCGATCGGCGCTCCGCGCCAACCGTCCATGATGGGTACCGCCGCGCAGCACATCGATCAGGCAAGACATGAGTCGCGCGGACCGCCGCCGCAATTGATCCGTGCCGGTTGCAGAGCGAATACAGGCTAACTCGCCTCGATTCCGGCAAGATCCTCCGGCTGTAGCCGGTAACGGATCAGGTTGCCCTCGTGCAACCCGCGCAACTCATTGCCGACATAGTCGACGACCTGTTCCCGATCATCTTCCGGAATGCCCGATTCGTCAGCCATCGCGCGGATATCGTCCGGACGAAAGTCCTTCCACTCAAGCACGCAGCGCCGCACGGCCTGGCGCACGAAATCGCGATAGGCGAGCGCCGCCTTGGAGGGCGATTCCAACTCGGCGCGGAGCACCCGATAGTTCTCGGCCGAAGCGAGGTAGGCGTCGATGTAGGCATCGCGCAAGAGCGCGACATTGTTGAGTTCGTAAATGCCGATCAGTCCGTCGATGTATGTTGCGTCATCCATGGTGAGAAACGACATGGGCGCAAGATCGGCCTTGAGGAGCGGGATGTTGGAGGCGACGCGGGAGGTCCGCTTGTTGACGTCCTCAAATGCCTGCAGATAGGGAATGTGAACCAGGAGAAAGAACGATTGTTCGAACGGGTCGGCGATTGCCGCCGCCTTCCCCAGGAGCACTGCAAATTCCTCCTCGATGGCATAGCGATCATCGAGCGGGCGGTAGCTTGAGTAGGAGATGCCGACGGGCATGCGCCGCAACCGCCCCGCCATGGCGGGGTCGGCAAGCAGGCCGTCGGCCAGCAAGGCGTGAACTCCAAAAATATCCGTCCGGCTGATGGCAATTTCGTCGAGATGATCGACGATGTAGCGGATCGCCTCCTTGTGGTTCAGGATCATGACCGCTTCCTTGCGGTCCTTGCCGGCGGCTTCGTCGCCGAAGCGGATCAGCCGTTCGGTCTCAAGGATGTCGTAGGTGTTGCCCTCCATGCGCGAAGACGCCCACGACAGTTCGACGAGCAACCGTTCCAGGATGCGTCGCGCATAGGTCCCGGCCGCGGGCGTCGGTAGCGGCTGACCGGCTTCATGCAGACGCCGCCGGTCGGCTTCGCCAAGATGGAAGCTCTCGTTGGGGATATAGCCATCGACAAACTCCCGCTTGTAGACGGCAAGCCGCCGCCGGTTGTAGGGCGTTTGCAGATGGGCGCGCACCGCAGTCGCGCCCGCCAGGCTGTACCGCGTGGCCCGGGCCCTGCCGGAAACCTCAAGCCGGCCTTCCTCGACAAGCCGCTTCAGTGCGCGCCAGACCGTCGGCGGACTGGCTTCGGGCACGACATTTCGCCGCACATCCTCCCGTCCGGCGTCGGGGTGGGCTGCGATGTAATCCAGAATGGTTTGGTCGGCGAGGGGCATTGGGCGGTGAGGGGAATGAAACGAATTGTCACAATAGTGAAACGATTATGTGACTAATATAGCTACGATTTTCAGAATAGTAAAGAAAACGTTTCATAAGAAATGAAATGATTTGAGAAGTGGCCCATCCACATCGAAATGGTTGTTGCGCTACGCTGACAGCCGCGAAACGCTACTGCTCCGGGCGTTTCCTGGGCAGTTACAAGCTGCATCCCGGTCTTACCAATGCCGAGCTCAGTTGCAGGACGTGATAGTAGTGCGCGAAAGCAGGCAACATACGCCAGTGACCGTTTCCCCAGCACAGCTTTACGGCGAACTCGGGCGAGACGCGGGCGCCGCATGCGGCTGTTGCACAGGCCGATGATTTCATCGCATGGCCGCGAATGGGCTATGGGTCTTGCGCCCGCTGTTCCGGCTTCCCACCGAGCGCCGTCATCGCCGCAACGATCTCGTCAATGACCCTGGCGATCACTGCTTCGTCGGCGCCGCGCACGACGAGGTTGGCGCCGTAGACACCGTCGCGGGCGAACGGGTAGCTGCCGATCTCGACGTCGGGCCAGGGCCTCGGCGATGCGTTCGAGCGGTGCGGCGATATCGCCTTCGCGAATGAAGACATCGACGCTGGCCGAGTGGATCGTCGCGCCGGCCCGCAGTTGGGGAACGGCGGCCGCGAACATGGCTCGGGCAATGCCGGGGATGCCGGCGAGCACGAACACGTTGCCGATCCGAAACCCGGGCGCCGCGCTGACCGGATTCTCGATGAGTGTCCCACCCACGGGCACTCTCGCCATCCTGAGCCGCGCTTCGTTGAGTTCGCCGATGCCGCGCGTCAAGAGTTCGACGGCTTCCTCATTGAGTTCGAGTTCGACGCCGAAGGCGCGCGCGACGGCTTCGGCGGTGATGTCGTCGTGGGTCGGGCCGATGCCGCCCGTCGTGAAGACGTACGTGAAGCGGGCGCGGCACTCGTTCAGGTGATCGATGATCGCGGGGAACTCGTCGCGGACCACCCTGGCCTCGACGAGTTTGATGCCGAGCTTCGCAAGCTCGACGCCGAGGAACCTGAGATTGGCGTCCTGCGTCTTCCCCGACAGGATCTCGTTGCCGATGATCAGGACGCAGGCGGTTACGTCGGTCTGCCCGCTCATGAAGTTTCCTCCGGATCGATCGACAGGCTCACCGGCTCACGCGTCCGCATCGGCCTCGCCGCACTGCCAGCAGGCGGAGAACTGCCCTTCGTTCGACTCGCCGCATTTCCGGCAGCGCCAGCCGGTCGATTCGTCCGCGGCGCGCCACTGTTGATCGACGATGGCCCGCGCTCGCTCGAGGTCACCGTCCCGGACGACCCAGAGTTCCGGGATGCAGTCGATAAACGGAATCTCGCCGAGCCCGCCGGACAGTTGTTCGTTCTTGACCACACAGGGGATGCCCGCCTGCTCGAGCACGTTCTTCAGATGCCCGATCTCGGCCAGCAGTTCGTGCGTTGCGACGCGTTTCATCGGGCCGATCTCAGCGAACGGACAAAGTCGGCCGCGTCCTCGCCGCGCTCGAGCACCTCGACGAGCGCCGTTCCCACGACCACGCCGTCGGCGTGTTCTGAGATGGCCTCGACCTGGGCGCGCTTGCGAACGCCAAAGCCCGCGCAGACCGGGAGTTCGGAGGCGGCCTTGACCCGCGCGAGGTACTCGGTGGCCTCGGCCGGCAGCTCGACCGCGCGGCCGGTGATGCCCGTGCGCGTCACGGCGTAGACGAAGCCCTCGCTCGCCGCGCAGAGCGCTTCGAGCCGCTCCGGCGGTGTGACGGGCGTGACCATCTGCACGAGGGCCAGTCTCCGTTCGCCGAGCGCCGCGTTCAGCGGGCCGCTCTCCTCGTAGGGAAGATCCGGCACGATGTAACCGGAGATGCCGCACTCGACGGAGCGCGCGGCAAGCGCTTCGTAGCCGAAGACGAGTAACGGGTTCAGGTAGCTCATGAGCAATATGGGCGGCGCGAGTTCCAGTTCCCGCCGGGCAAGCTCGTCGAATATCCACCTGAGGCTCACGCCGTGCTCGATGGCCTGTTCGCTCGAGCGCTGGATCGTCACGCCATCGGCCATGGGGTCCGAAAACGGCACGCCGATCTCCACGGCATCGGCGACCCAGGCCACATCTTCGAGCGCAGCAAAGAACCGCTCGGGATCCGGATAGCCTGCCGTGAGATACGCGACGATCGCGGCCTCGTCGTCGCTGCCGCGGGTCAGGGCGTTTCGGATGCGGTCACGCGGTGACATCGACGGCTCTCCCCCGATCATGGCAGTGTCCGAGTCCCCGTACCCGTACGGCGTCACCGATGCGGTTACGCGGCGACATCGACCCCGGCCTCGCTGCGCGGGAAACGGGCCAGTATCGGCATGTCCTTGTCGCCGCGGCCGGACATGCCGATGAGAATGCGCCGCCCCGGATTCCTGTCGGCCCAGCGTTTTGCGCCCGCGAGTGCGTGAGCGCTTTCGAGCGCGGGAAGGATCCCTTCGGCCTCGCAGCACTCGTCGAGCGCGGCGAGCGCTTCGGCGTCGCTCGCGGTTTCGTAGTCGACCCGGCCGACGAGCTTGAGCAGCGAATGCTCGGGACCGACGCCCGGGTAATCGAGCCCGGCGGAGACGGAGTGCGTTTCCTGGATCTGGCCGTCGTCGTCATAGAGCAGCATGGAGTAGTTGCCGTGCAGGACGCCGGGCCGTCCGGCCGCGATCGTGGCCGAATGCTGTCCGAGCGCGCTGCCGCAGCCGCCGGCCTCGATCCCGAAGAGCGCGGCGTCGCGGTCGGCGAGAAACGCATGGAAGATGCCGATGGCATTCGAGCCGCCGCCGACACAGGCGAAGACGGCGTCGGGCAGCTTGCCGCCCTCTTCGAGCATCTGCGCGCGCGCCTCGCGTCCGATCACGGCCTGCAGTTCCCTGACGAGCAACGGGTACGGGTGCGGGCCGATGGCCGAGCCGATGAGGTAGTAGGTGCCTTCGGGGTCGGAGACCCAGTCCCGGATCGCTTCGTCGATCGCCGAGCGCAGCGTGCGGTCGCCCGAGGTCACGGAGATGACGCTCGCGCCCAGGCGACGCATGCGGTCCACATTCGGGGCCTGCCGTTCGACATCGACCTCGCCCATGTAGACGACGCAGGGCAGCCCGAGGCGGGCACAGGCCGCGGCCGCCGCGACGCCGTGCTGGCCGGCGCCCGTTTCGGCCACGACGCGCTTCGCTCCGAGCGCCTGAGCCAGAAGCGCCTGGCCGATGCCGTTGTTGATCTTGTGCGCACCGGTGTGTGCGAGGTCCTCGCGCTTGAACCACACATCGGCACCCCAGCGCTCGCCGAGACGAGGCGCCGCGGTCAGCGCCGTCGGCCGTCCCACCCAGCTCTTCAGCTCCGCTTCGAGCCGTTGCTGGAACGCTGCCGATGGCAGCACGTCGCGCACGCCCTCGCTCAACCGGTTGACGGCGGTCATGAGCGTTTCCGGAACGTACTGGCCGCCGAACGGGCCGAAGCGGCCGCGCTCGTCGGGCAGGCTGCCGGCGATCAGGGCCTGCAGCAGGTCTTCGTGTTCGGTCGCATTCTCATGCATGACGGTCCTCCAGTGCCCGCACGCGGGCAATGAATGCTTCGATCTTCGCGGGATCCTTGAGGCCGCGCTGGCGTTCGACGCCGCTCGAGACATCGACCCCCCAGGGCCGGACGGTGTCGATGGCCTCGGCGACATTGTCCGCATCGAGCCCGCCCGCGAGCACGATGTCGGTCTCCGCCGCGAGCGTACAAGCTTCGCCCCAGTCGGCTGTTTTCCCGCTGCCGCTCAGTGCGCCCTCGAACAGCAACCGCACGGGATACGAGGGTCCCGCGGGTGAGCGGCCGTTGCGATAGACGGGCAGCACCGTGCAGTCCTCGGGCAGGTCGAGCCCGGCGAGGTCCTCGGCGTCGGTCTGCAGCCAGTCGGGCGCCAGCACCTCGAGCACGCGGCGGACGTGCTCGGCCGCCGGATGGTGCATGACGGCGACCCGCAAAACGCCGTCCGGGATGCCGGCCGACAGCTCCAGTGCCCGCTCGGCGCTGACCTCGCGCGGCGACGGCGCGAACACGAAACCGACGGCATCGGCTCCGGCGGCGACGGCGGCAGTCACGGCGTCCTCGCTCGTCATGCCGCAGATCTTCACGAACATGCCCGCAACTCCACCCGGACCCCACGCCCGAAGGCAAGAAGTTCCAGGCGTGCCCGTTTGGAAGGTGCCGTGACGTCCTCGGTGCTCATGTAAGTCCTCACGAACATGCCCGCAAGTCCTCCCGTACGTTGCGGCCGGCGGCAAGAAGATCACGGAGCGCGCGTTCGGGATCGGCGGCCTGCATGAGCGAGGAGCCGACGAGTGCGAGTTCATAACCGAGTTCGCTGACCGTGGCCGCATCGGCCGCGGTCGCGATGCCGCTTTCGGCCACGGTCGGCAGCTTGACTGGAAGCAGCGGCGCAAGCTCGGCGAACCGTTCGAAGCGGACCTCGAGGTCCCGGAGATCGCGGCAATTGACGCCGGCAAGGACCGGGTGGCTGCCGGAGTCGACTGGCAGGGCGGCGATGCGTTCGAGGTCGCGCCGGTCGAAGGCCTCGAGCAGGACGAAGAGGTCGTATTCGCGGGCGCAATCGACGAGTTCGCGAACCTCGGAGTCGTCGAGCATCGTCACAATGACGAGCACGCCGCCGGCGCCGGCCGCACGCGCCTCGAGCACCTGGTAGGGCGAGGTCAGGAAGTCCTTGCGCATGACCGGGCAGCCGTGTGGAGCGAGGTCGGCCGCGGCCTCCACGAGATGGTCGATGGCGCCGTGGAATTCGTCGGGCTCGGTCAGAACCGAAATGGCGGCAGCGCCGCCGCGCGCGTATGCCGCAAGCTGCTTGGCACGGTCGAAACTCTGCGCCGCGAGGCCTCCGGCCGCAGGTGACCGGAGCTTGAGTTCGGCGATCACGTCGAAGCCGCCGAGCTTGAGCGGCGGCGCTGCCGGCGCCGCGCGCGCCCGGTCGGCGAGCAGGCCCTCCGAAACGGCAAGCCGCGCGCGACGTACGCGCTCGCGGCTCGCGTCTGCCATCCGCCGGAGAAAGCTGCTGGCGCTGCTCATTGGCGGTTGGCCCGGGAACAACGGCCGAACGGCCGACAGCGCTTGCGCGTCGCGTTGGTCATGCTGCCACGACAGCTGCTGCGGCCGTTCGCGGGGATGAAACGACCGAAAAAAAGTTGAGCCGCTGCGCGCCCGAGCGTCGCATCGGCCGTGAGCCCGGCAAGGGAACGGCTGGCGGTCATGGACGTTCGGCCTCGGCGAACGCGTCGAGTCGTTCGAGCAGCCGCCCCGCGCTGCCGTCGGCAATCGCCTCGCGCGCCCGTTGAACGGCCGTGAGCGGGTCCGCGACCGTTCCCGTGACCTCCAGCGCAAGCGCCGCCCCGAGCACGAGCGCATCGGCGTGAGCCGGCGTATCGCCCCCCATGAGCGCGGCCCGGAGCCGCGCGGCATTGCTCGCCGCATCGCTGCCGCGAAGCGCATCCTCGTCGCAGCGCGCCATGCCGTAGTCGCCCGGATCCCGGACGCCGCGCACCACGTTCCCGGCGCTCACGTCGTGGCAGATGAACGGGCCGATCGGCGTCGCCTCATCCCAGCCCGCCGCGCCATGGATCACGAACGCGCGGCGCATCGGCAACCCCGCCAGAGTCGAAGCCATGAGTTCGGCGACGGGCTCGCTCGGCGCGCCGATGACGTGGAACGGCGGTCCGGCCGGATTGACGAGCGGACCCAGGATGTTGAACACGGTGCGAACGCCGAGCGCGATGCGGATCGGCGCGATGTGCTTCATGGCCGGGTGATAGTGCGGTGCGAACAGGAACGTGAAACCCGTCGCGTCGAGGCAGCGGCCGGAAGCCTCTTCGTCTAACGGCATCGGCTGCCCGAGGGCCGCGAGCACGTCGGCGCTGCCGGACTTGCTCGTCACCGAGCGGTTGCCGTGCTTGACCACGGGAAGACCGCAGGCGGCCGCGAGCAGAGCGCTGCCCGTGGACAGGTTGAGGCTGCCGGAGCCGTCGCCGCCGGTGCCGACTATATCGACGTAATCGCCGCCGTCGGCAATCGCCGGACGGCGTGCAAGTTCTCGCATCGCAAGCGCGAAGCCGCGAATCTCCGCGGCGGATTCGCCCTTGGCCCGAAGCGCCGCGAGCAGCGCGCCGGCAAGCGCGGGCTCGAGCGTCCCGGCCGCCATCTCGCGCAGCAGCGCCGCCGCTTCGTCCTGCGTGAGGTCGCTGCCGGCAAGCAGCCTGTCAAGGATTCCGGAGGCAGAAATGCTCATCGTTCTCGCAGTTGCACAAAGTTGTCGAGGAGTTGCGGGCCGTCCGCCGTGAGCACGCTCTCCGGGTGAAACTGCACCCCGAAGACCGCCAGTTCACGGTGGCGCACGCCCATGATCTCGCCATCCGTCGTCGTTGCCGTGACGATGAGATCGTCGGGCATCCGCGACTTCTCCGCCGCAAGCGAATGATACCTGCCTGCCTCGAAGGGATTGGGCAGCTCTGCGAAGAGCGCGGCACCGTCATGTTCGACCAAAGAGGTTTTGCCGTGCATGAGCGAGCCCGCCTGAACGATGCGGCCGCCGAAGTGCTGCACGATGGACTGGTGACCGAGGCACACGCCGAGCACGGGGGTGCGCGGCGCGAACGCCTCGATCATCGCGAGCGAGTTGCCGGCGTCGTCAGGCCGGCCCGGTCCCGGCGATATGACGAGATGCGTCGGCTCGAGCGCGAGCGCCGCGTCGACATCGATGGCGTCGTTGCGGCGCACGTCGACCTCGGCGCCGAGCACGAGGAATGCCTGCACGAGGTTGTAGGTGAACGAGTCGTAGTTGTCGATGAGCAGTAGTCGCGCGTTCAAAGCCAGTCCTCCGCAAGCTCGGGAAACGCCAGGCCAGTGGTTGCCGATCCGCCGCGGCACACGCCCCGGTCCGCGGGCTCGGCGGCGCGCAGTCGGTCGTCCGGAGACTCACGAGCGCTCACAACCCTTCCTCCGCAAGCTCAAGCGCGCGCCTGAGGATCGCGCTCTTGGCCAGCACCTCGTCGTGTTCGCGCTCGGGCACGCTGTCGGCGACGATGCCGGCGCCCGCCTGAAAGCTGTACTCGTCGCCGTTGAAAACCATCGTGCGAATCGTGATCGCCTGGTCCATATTGCCGTTCTTCGCGAAGTACCCGACCGTGCCGCCGTAAAGGCCCCGGCCGACGGGCTCGAGCCCGGCGATGAGTTCCATTGCCCGGACCTTCGGCGCGCCGACGAGCGTTCCGGCCGGAAACGCCGCCGCAAAAAGGTCCAGCGCGTCGCGGTCGTCGGCGAGCTTGCCTCGGACCCCGCTGACGATGTGCATGACGTGGCTGTAGCGCTCGATCTTTCGATACGGGTCCACATGGACCGATCCCGCATGCGCGACGCGGCCGAGATCGTTGCGCGCGAGGTCGACGAGCATGACGTGCTCGGCGTTTTCTTTTGGATCGGCGAGCAGCTCCTTCTCGAGGCCGCCATCTTCGGATCGCGTTGCGCCGCGCGGCCGTGTGCCGGCGATCGGCCGCAGCGAGGCCTGACGGCCATCGAGCCTGACGAGCGCTTCAGGCGAGGATCCGGCAATCCTGAGGTCGCCGAGTTCGAAGAAGAACATGTACGGGGAGGGATTGAGCAGCCGCATGCCGCGGTAGGTCTGGAACGGATCGAGGCCGGAACGTCCGCTGAAGCGGGACGAGAGCACGATCTGGTAGATGTCGCCGGCGCCGATATGCGTCTTGCATCGGTCCACCGCGGCGAGAAACTCGGGCTTGGCGAAACTCGAGTCGGCCTTGCTGAAGCCGCCGCGTCCGCGCACGCTGCTGACGCCGCCCCTGAGCGCCCGGACGACCTCCGCGCCGAGTGCCTGGCGTTCGGCCTCCGGCCCCGCGTGCAGCAACGCAACGCGCCGTGTCAGATGGTCGAAGACGAGCACCGAGCGCGGTGCGACGAAGGCGCCCTGAGCCAGACCGTCGAGTTCCGCACGGTTCGGGGGCAGCCGCTCGAAGTAGCGCACGATGTCGTAGCCCGCGGCGCCGACGAGCCCGCCGTTGAACGGGATGCCCGGGATCGCGGGCCGTAGTTCCGGGCTCAGCGCGAGCGCCTCGCGCATGAGGTCGAGCCATTGCGCGGCGTCTCTGGGCAGCGGCCGCGGCGCGCCGTCGACGAGTACCTCGTTCGTGGTCGGCCGAAACTCGAGCGTGAGGGCTTCGCCGAACCCGAGGAAGGAATAGCGCGCGAGCCGGTCCCCGCCCTCGACGCTCTCAAGCAGAAAGCGCGGCTTGAACGGCGTGAGCTTCAGCCAGGCTGAAACCGGCGTATCGAGATCGGCCGCAATGTCGAACGGTGATTCCATGAATCGTTGCTCCAGAACGAAAAGAACCCATCCCCGGCGCGGCGGAGATGGGTTCGCATGATCCGTGTTCGGTCAGACTGCTTCAGTCGTCCAGGCGTGCGCTACCCACCCGCTGACAGCCTTCGCCACCAGCAATTCCTCAAGGTCGACATTTGGGCACCCGCAAACATGGGGGCGCAGTATGTCGGGCCGGCCCGCCAGGGTCAAGGCAGGACCGGCAGGGCAGGACAGGGCGCGCAGGATCGGCGGAACGGGACCCGCAGAGCAGCACCGGTGGGGCAGAATCCGCGGGGCAGGAGCTGCGGAGCAGGACCGGCCGGTAGCATCGGCCGACCGGCACTCAACCACGCCAACCGGTCGATTCTCCGGGCGACCGTTCACGACGGTTCCGGGCAGCCACGCGCTTACAGGTCATACAGCAGCGGCAACACGATCGAGAAGCCGAGCCAGGTGATCAGCACGAGCGGGCCGCCGGCACGCAGGAAGTCGCCGAACCTGTAACCGCCGGCGGCCATGATCAGCAGGTTGGTTTGGTAACCGAACGGCGTCGCATAGCTCATGTTGGCGCCGAAGATCACGGCCAGGACGAACGGTTCCGGCGAAACGCCGAGTTCCGTCGCGATCTGGATCGCGATCGGTGTGCCGATGACGCCGGCCGCGTTGTTCGAGACGATGCTCGTCATCACGGCCATGACGAGCATGAGGCAGCTCAGGATCACCGGAGTCGGCAGCGACGAGACCGCGGCGAGAAACCCCTGGGCGATAAACGCCGCGGCACCCGTTTCGGTGAGCGCCAGCCCAAGCGCGAGACTCGTCACGATGATCACGATCACGGGTGGATGCAGGGCGCCGCCGGCGTCCTTCCAGGTCAGGCAGCGCGTGGCGAGCATGAGCCCCACGCCCCCGAGCGCGCTGACCGCGATGGGCAGGATGTTGAGCGCGGCAAGGGCCACGACCGCGATCATGATCGACAGGGCCCAACTCGAGCGGTGGGTGCGCGGCAGGTCGGTCGAGCCGTCGAGCACGAGCGCCATCTTCAGGCGCTTGAGCTGATCGATCTGCTTTTGGGTGCCCTGTACGAGGACGACGTCGCCGGCGCGCAGCGGCAGCAGGCCGATGTGGCCCGTCGTGTCCCCGTCGCCGCTTTCGCCGGCGCGGTGCAGCGCGAGCGGCAGCAGACCCGTGCGCTGGGCGAATCGCGTCGCGGACAGGGTCGAGTTGTGCAGTATCGAGCTGCCCGTGACGACGATTTCGGCGAGTTGCTCCTGTTCGGGCACCGCGCCGCTGGGGGTCGCCATGTCGGCGGTGCCGGTGACGTCGTGCAGCGTCGCACCGATCTGCTTCTCGAACTCCTTGAGGCGCTCCGGCGTATCGCGCACCGCCAGCCGGTCGCCGGCCTGCAGCACGACAGAAGGGAGCTTCGCGACAAAGAGTCCGTCACCGCGCTCGATCCGGTCGACCCTGAGCGCATTGTTCGTAAGCGCGAGACACTGGGCGAAGGACTTGCCGCAGGCGACGCTGTCGTCATGGATGTGCAGCATCGCGTTGAAGACGCGCGGCAGGGCATCGGAGAGGGGTGCCGTGCGTTCCGGCAGCAGGCGCGGGGCGATGAGCCACAGATAGAGCACCCCGAAGCCGGCGACGATCACGACCGGCAGCGTGTAGTCGAACATGCTGAATTGCACGGCGCCGAGGTCCGCGGCTATGGAAACGACGAGCAGGTTGGTCGACGTTCCGATCGTCGTCGACATGCCGCCAAGCAGCGTGGCAAGGCCGACGGGCATGAGGACCGACGACGGCGAGAGCTTGTTGCGCACGGCAACGCCCATGAGCATCGGCAGCAGCATGATCACGATCGGCGTCGTGTTGATGAACGAACTCAGGACGCCCGCCATGATCAGCGTCAGGAGGCTCGCGAGGTGGCGGTTGCGCGCCCACGCGGCGGCGAGTGCGCCCGCGAGCGGCTGCAGCGCGCCGGTCGTCTCCATGCCCTTGCCGAGCATCATGAGCGAGCAGATCGTGATCAGCGCCTGGTGACCGAACCCGGACAGGAACGCCTGCGGCTGGAGCCCGCCGCCCGGATGAGGGAAGAGCTGGAAGGTCACGACGAGGATGATCAGTATGGTCAGCCCCGACGCCTCCAGCGGCAGCTTCTCGCGCGTAAACAGATACAGCGCGAACAGGGTCAGCAGCAGGACGAACAGGGTGTGGAGGTCTGGAAGTGCGGACACGGCGCGGACCACTGGCAGCTTGTGTAGCCCCTAATACCACGCTCGCCGCCGGATGGCCACGGGTTGACACAGTGCGATTCGCACCTCCGGCGTGTCGACCGAGCCGAAGCCCATGACGCGGCACTTCAGGGACACGGCGCTGTCACGATCGCGTATCGCAACGGCCGGGGAGGCAGTTTGTTGCCTGCCCGCGCAGCCCGTGAAGCGGCGCGGCTGCGAAGAATCGCTCAGTCGCGGTCGGGTTTGCGGGCCAGGAAGTAGTACATTGGAGTGAAAACGCCGGACTCGCCGCCCGCAACAAGCGCGTCCGCCCCGGCGTTCAGAAACGTACTGACCTTGGTGGTCCCCTTCGGGGCAATCCTGAGCGTCTCGCCGACCCGCAGGACCAGGTTGGTCAGCGCACGGCCAAGCGGGGTGCGCGGAATGCTCCGAAGGCTGAGATCGCCTCCCTGCAGTGGTCGGTACCATGGCGTTTCCGGATCCGATTCGGGGGCGAGGTCGCGGGTTTCGAGGACCTCGAACCCGGCTCTGCGCAGGGCGTCGCGAACCTCGGCAGTGGTCGCGATATCCGGCAGCCCCGACCCGATCATGATGTCTTTCCTGATTCCCGGATGCTCGGCATCGGCAGGATCGAATGCGTCCGTGAGACACCACTCGTAGCCCGCGAAACGGCCCCCCGGACGCAGAACGCGAAGCACCTCCCTGAACACGCCCGTCTTGTCCGGCGCGTGAGGCGTAGCCTCGATGGCCATGGCGCCATCGAAGGATTCGTCGTCTTCCGGAATCGCCATGAAGTCGCCGTGGATGAAGCGGCACAGCGACTCGATGTCGCTGTTGTGCAGTTTTGCGCGCTCGACCTGGTAGGCGTTGTTGTTGATGCCGGTAAAGCTCGCGCCGCTATGGCGGGCAAGGTTTCCTGCGGGACCGCCCACGCCGCAGCCGACATCGAGAATCCGCATTCCCGCTTGCAGCGCCAGCTTGTCGGCAAGAAAGTGCTGGTGCCTGAGCTGCGAGTCGCGGAAGCTCTCGTCCCGACGCCGCGGCGCAAAGTGAAAGGAGCGACCCCAGCCGAACTCGTAGAAATCCGTCGCCAGGTCGTAGTAGTCGTTGACGAGTTGCTCGTAACGTTCTTTCTTGCGCTCGGTGTCGGCGTCATGCAGTTCGGTGTACTGATCGACCACGGACTTGATTTCATCCGCGGTGAGCTTGTCGCGGGACGGCGGCCGCGACCGTTCGGCGGGCTCCCCGGGGCTTCGATCGTCTGGGTGGGTTTGCATGGGGTGGCTACCGTATGTGGCTCTTATCAGCGAATCAACCGGACCGGCGCACCGCGGGATCGCGTTAACGGTCGGTATGGAGCGCGTCGAAGGATGCCTGCGCTTACGCTTTCTTCAGGCGCCAGCCGTACATCAGCCGGCCGTAGAAGTTGAACCATTTGCGCGCCGGGGAATCCTCGAAAGGATAGTCCGCGCCGAGTTGTCTGGCAGTGACGAGGCCGGTCACCAAACAGGTCTCCTGGCTGTTGATGAGCGTGTGGGCGCCGCAGTGCCAGGTCCTTCTCCTGCCCTGGATGAGGCGGAACATGGGGACCAGGAAGGTCACATGACGCACGTCGTGCACGATGTGCTGGAACCACCATTTTCTCACGATCTTGGCTTCGTCGATCCGGCTGACCGGGTTGTAGGTCACCAGGCAGGGCTTGTCCGAGCGCTTCGCCCAGGGCTGCTGGTTGTGCATGATGTAGGTGATCTCGTAGTTGTCCGGCCGCACACCGTACTGCTCGATGTGGTTGCTGCGCGTGTCGAGCGGTCTGGCCTCGTTGTCCGGCAGAACCGAAGCGTCGTGGTGAACGATCGTATGGTTGTGCAACTCGCTCTCGTAACGGATCGACGAGAGCAGCCAACGCTCGAGGAATGTCGGCTTGTCGAGGGCCATGAGCGTCTGGTTCGCGTTGCAGGCGAAGACGACATCGTCGAAGGTCTCCGTGTTGCCGTTTTCGTCCTGCACGACAACGCCGGAATGTCCCCGGTGGACCTTGCGGACCGGTCGGTCGAGGTAGATCCTGTCCCTGAACCCGGCCGACATCGCTTCATAGACGCGCCGCGTGCCCTGGTCCCAGGTCTGCATGGGAGTGGCTTTCTCGATGTCGAAGAACTCCAGATAGCGGGAAAACAGCGACGCCGGCATGTCGAACACGTTCGTCGCCATCAGGAAGTTGACGAACATGGGCTTGAGCACCTTGTAACGGAAGTCGCCGGAAAAACCGCCGAAGTTGAGCAGCGTGCCCATGCTGAGGTAATTGAAGGGATTGATCGCGTTGAGCAATCGCGACCTCGACTGGTTGAGCCGGCCGAAGCGATGCAGGCGTCTCAGGAGTTTCTGGAACCTTTCGATTTCCTCCTGCAGCTCGCGCCTGATGTCGGAGTCCATGTCGTGGGCGTAGGTGCCGCCGCGATACTTCACGCTGTAGCTGAACCGGGTATCGACGAGTTCGATACCGTGTTGCTGCATGAAGAGCAGAATGTGGTGGTAGACGGAGGGGATGCAGGCCGTGACGGATATGTCGAACGGGATCGAGCTGCCGTCGTCCTGCGGCATGTCGGCCGTGATCGCGTTGCCGCCGATCTCGCCTCGCGCTTCGTAGACGCGAAAGTCGAAACGGTCCGGATGTCGGTGCAGCGCCCAGGCCACTCCCAGCCCGGACACTCCGGCGCCAATGATGGCGATCTTTCTCGGCTTGCTTCCGTACCGACTCATGCCTGTTTACGGTTCCGCGACGCTCAACCCGTCGCGTCGGCGGATTGGCCGACGGGCGTCGTCAGGTCGAGCCGGGCCCGGCGGCGTCGCTCGTACAGACCGAGCGCCTGCAGCGGGAAGTAGTGCCGATACAGGACATAGTCGAGCAGAGCCGTACGGAAGAACACGCCGGCCATGTCCTGTCTGGGCCACGTCCCGTCCTTGTCCTGGGCCGCCATCAGAAAGCGGACGCCGCGCGAAATCGCGGTCCAGTTCGACTCGCCCGCCTCGATCAGCGCGATCAGTGCCCAGGCGGTCTGGATGACCTGACTTTCCGTGTGTGCGACGTATGAGCCTGTCAGGCAGCCGCTGTGGTGCTCGCCCCATCCTCCGTCGTCGTGCTGGCGGTCGAGCAGCCAGCGGCAGGCCAGGCGAAGCGCCGGATCGCCGGGCCCGGCGCCTGCAGCGACTAGGCCCCTGATTCCGAAGAAAGTGCCGTAGATGAACTGCACCCCCCAGACCCCGCGCCAGGACCCGTCGCGTGCCTGGCTGCGGCGCAGCCATCCGGCGGCCCGTGCCACCGCGTTCGTCACGGCACGGTCCGCGAGTTGCGGGAAGTGCTCCCGGCATTCGGCGAGCGCCGCGATGCACGATGCCGTGCACTCGACGTACGAACGCTCCGTCATCGACTCGCCGAACATCTCGGCCGGATTCAGCCACTCCAGACCAAGCCTCGAGCGACGCGCCTCGTAGCTGCCGAAACCGCCGTCGCGGTTCTGGCCGCGCAACATGAACCGCACGGCGTCGCCGAGCATCGCTGTGTCTTCGGCCTGTCCGCCGGCAGCGAGGATCCCGAGCACCGCTTCGGCGGTACAGTCGCTCACGGGCCAGCCGTGCCATGCGCCCGGGAAACACCAGCCGCCCCTGGGGTCGGCCCGATGCGCTTCTCGGAATCCCTCGAAGCTCGTGCGGATCTGTTGCTGGCGGAGGAAGTGCGCGCCTCGGCGCAGTGCGTCGCGAACTTCGCCGATGGGCTCGGACTCGGCCGCCGTCGCCAATGCCTGCAGCGCGAAGCCGGAATCCCAGGAGCTGCTACGGGCTCCGGTGACTCGCGTACCGAACTCTTCGTCCTCCCAGAGCCAACCGTCGAGCTTTGCGAACGCCCGGCGGCAGTCGGGGTCATCGGGATCGTTGAGCCACAGGGCCAGGATGTTGAGAAAGCCGCTGACCGGAGAAATGCTCGTGTGGCTGGTGGACTGCAGTTCCCATTTGATCTGCCGGAGCAGCGCTTCCATGCAGCGCGCGCGCAAGCGTTTGCCATGGAGCCGTTCGATGAGGCGCGCAAGCCGGTAGCCGGCCCTGAGCCACACGCCCGGTCGCTTGAAAAGATCCGCCTCGCGCAAGCGATTGCGGGCGGTGGCAAAATCGATGTTCCCGAAACCTTGCGGGTACAGCTCCTGCCGCAGGGATTCGATCCGGGGTGTCAGGGGCGCCCGGAACCGACGCGGATAGATCGACGCCATCGCCATGTAGATGAGCCGCGTATGGCAGTACCAGTTCGACGGGTGCAGGGCGATCCGGCGCGGCAGACTCCACAGTTCCGGCACGATGGCGTGCACGCCCCGCCAGTCGTAGAGGTTGAGCAGTGCGAGCCAGAACTTGCCCCAGCTCGGAATCCCGACGACGCCCTCCGCCTGCAGGAAGCGCAGGGCCCGCTCGAGCAAGGGATCGTCTTTCTCGACACCGAGCAGTCTCGCTGCGACGTAAACAAGGGTGGTGACGAAGAGCTGCGGTCGGGAATGTTCGTGCAGACCCCAGGTACCGCTCGCAAGACGGGTATGTTCGAAGGAGCGCAACACGCGCTTGCGCCGGCCAGGCTCGAGCGGCTCGCCCATGAGGTGGTGCAGCAGCACATATTGCGCCGTCAGCATCGGGCACCAGACCATCTCGCCTTCCCAGGCGCCATCGTCGCCCTGCAGGGCCAGCAAGCGTGCGCGTGCACTGCGCAGGGCCGCAGCCGCATCGGGTGGCGACTGTTCGTTGGGGCGGATCGGCTTTGAAGAGCCCGGGTTCGATGGCATGGAGATCAGAAACGCGCGGCTCAGGGTGCGGCGGGCTTGCCGATCTTCCATTTCGCCGCGACGCTTTATCCTCCGCAGCTTCCGCATGCCGCGCGCGAGCCAGCGCAGACGACGACCAAGCGGGTAAACGATATCGCGGGCCCGGCGCCAGGCGAGACGGTCGAACGATCGCGGAACGGAACCGGCCATCGCCCGGACCACCGTGGCGGACAGCGCGAGCCCCAGGTGGATGATCGAGGTGTCTTCGCAGGCGAGCAGGCGCATGGTCCGGTCGCGGACCACGCGATGCGTCCGCCAATTGCGGTAGATCGCATTCCTGAGCGCCACGCACTCGAAACGGTGATCCGCAAAGACCTCGTAGAGCCCCATCGCGAGCAGCTCCGGAGCGCGGATCGCCGTGAAGCGCCTGGCGGTGAAGCTCTTGAAATTCCTGCCTTCGGCCAATGTGAGCGCGTCGTCGAAGCCGAGCGTCATGCCGACCGCCGTCATGGGATGGTAGTGTCCCGCGGCATCGCCGATGAGCACGCGCCGCCGGGTCCCATAGCTGACACGCGGCCTGAGTTCGTTGGCCGCCGCGTGAAACCTTCCCGCCCTGAGTGCGGCGATGAAGCCGGGCCTCAGTGACTCCGGCAGAAAGGCGGCGTAGGAATCGGCAAGCAAGGCGATCCGATCGCGCGGCGACCAGTGATCGAGCGGGACATCGACGACGATTCGGGCACGATTCTCGCCGAGGGGATAGACCAGAATCGGACCCGGCCCGCCAAGCAGTACCTGCCCGAATCCCTGCGGCTCGAGGTCCACGCCTTCGACCGATACGCCGACCATCCGCGAACAGGTCATCCGCTGGGTCGGCACGCCGAGGGAGCGGCGCACGATCGAGGCGCGGCCGTCGGCGCCGACAATTCGGGCTGCCGTCAGGGATTCGTCGAGGCGGTCGCGGGAAAAAACAATTTTTTCGTCTTCGACCTCCGTGACGCGCGCGTTGAGATGGAAGTCGATCGCCGGTTCGTTCTCGACAGCTTCATGCAATCCCGCCACAAGCGCGTCATGCTCGCATACCAGCGCGCGGGATGAGTTCGGATAGGGAAGCACGATCGGCTCCGAACGGTCTTCCGGGAACACGACGAAACCTTGACCGGCGGTGCTGCGGACCGGCTCGTCGAACGTTATCCCGAAGTCGCGCAACATCTGCGCGGCCGGCGGATGAAGCCACTCTCCGGCCAGTCGCGTGGAAGCCTTCGGATTGGCTTCGAGCAGGGCGACGCGGGCGCCCTTGCGCGCATGGGCCAGCGCACAGAGGCTGCCGACGGGGCCTGCGCCGACGATCGCTACGTCATAGCGGAGCGAAGGGGCGCTCATCGGAAGACGCTCGCTTGCGAGCGGCGGCGGTAGCGCAGCCGGCAAGGGGTTTTGGGACCGGTCACCCAGCTACCGTAGTTCGGGGCGGGGGCCGCCGTCACGAGCTCGAAATCGAAGCGGTCGAGCAGCACCGTCCAGATCGCCTTCAGCTGCAGGATGGCGAAGTTCTTGCCCATGCATCGGTGTTTGCCGCCGCCGAAACCGATCAGGGCGTAATGGTGCTGCTTGTCCTCGCCGGCCGGGGGCGCGAACCGCTCCGGGTCGAAGCGCTCGGGCTCCGCAAACACGTGGGGCAGGCGGTGGGAGACGGCCGGCGACACCATCGCGAGAGTACCGGCCGGCACCGTGTAGCCGGCGTAGTGCAGGGGCTTGAGCACCTTGCGGATCAGCAATATCAACGGTGGATGCAGCCGCTCGCACTCGCGCACGGCGCGCTCCAGAGCCTGTTGCTGCTTGAGGCTCGCGAGATTCATGGTCCCCGATTCGCGGTAGACGATCTGCATTTCCTCGCTGACGCGTGCGACGCACGCCGGCTCGCCGGCGAACGCGAGGCCCATCCAGCTCGCGAGCACGGCGCTCGTGTGCTGGCCCGCGAACAACACGGTCAGCAGGATCCCGGTGATCTCGTCATCGCTGAGCGCCCGGCCGTCCTTGTAGCGGGCCTGCATGAGCGTCTGCAGGAAGTCGTCGGGTGCCGCTCCCGAGCGCCGGCGACCCGCCATGATCGCACCGAGTATCTCGGCGATCCTGCGCCGAGCGCGGTCGCGCCGCCGGTGCGCCGGTATGGGCAGTCTGGGCAGGAAGAACCCCAGCGCGTTAATGCCTTCCTGCAGGTCGTGATAGGCCTCGGCGAACCCGGAGTCCACCTGGTCGCGGACTTCCTGCCCGAGCAGGCAGCGGCTCGCGATATTGACGGTGAGTTCGTTCATCGCGGCAGGCACGTCGATTTCGCCGGCCTCGCCGAGGGCGGCGGTAAACTGCGAAGCCTCCTCGAACATGATGCGGGCGAACCTGCGCATCGCGGCTTCGCGCAACGCCGGATACAGGAACCCCAACTGCTCGGCCATGATCTCCGGCGCGACGTCGTAAGCCACGCCGCGGCCGAAGATCGGTACGGTGAACTGGTAGACGGCCTTGGCGTCGAGCTGGTCCTCGGGCGCGCGGAAGTAACTGTCGTGCGCTTCGAGACCCGTGAACAGGACGCATTCGCGGGGTCCGAGCCGGAAGCGGGCCAGTTCGCCATGTTCGCGCCAGCAGCGGCTCAGCATCGCGACCGGATCCCTCTGAAATTCCGGCAGGTGGCCGAGCAGGGGCCAGCCGCCCGAGAGTTCGGGAATCGGCTTCGCCGCCGGTGCTGCGGGCTCCGCCGAACTCAGGATCGCTGCATTGTCGGACCGGCGTGTCAAGCGTGCCCTCAATAAACGAACGGAACCATCGAATACGGGACCTTCGCCTTGTAGCGTCGCCAGAGATCCCCGTACTTGGCCTGGCAGCGGCGCTCATCGCGCACGGAGCGATGCGACAGCAGGGTTGCAAGCCAGACCGGCAACACGAAGGGCACCCAGGAGACGAATCCGCTCGTCAGCGCGAACGAGAGGTAGACGCAGATCTCGCCGCTATAGTTCAGATGCCGCCCGATTCCCCAGAAGCCGGAAACGAGCAGGCGCCCGTCGAGCGATTCGGCTGGTTTTCCCCAGATCGTCGTCTCGGGATTGCGCTTGAAGCGGTGCTTTTGCCCATTGGCGCCGCGGAACATCCAGAAGCCGAAAACGTACAGCGCAACGATCCCGACGGCGGCGGCGGGGCTCAGCGGCGGCCCGGATGCGTCCACGAGCCACCAGCCGACGATGCAATAGAAGAACGGCACGAGCGCGTAGTCTCCCCAGACCAGCATCCAGCCGAACCGCTCGCTGATGATGTCCCAGGTGTGGACCATGCCGCCTTCGAACTGGAAATAGTTGAACACGTACACGAAGGTGAAGACCTGGTAGAGCATCATCGCCAGGGTCAGTTCGCCGTAGGCTTCGTACTGCGCCACGGCGAATGACGCGTTGAAGAGCGCAAGCCCGATGAGCGAGGGCCGATAGCTGAACATCTTGAGGTCGACGCCGAGCAAGGCCGGGTTCAGTTCGACGCCGACGAAGTAGCCCCGCCAGAAGCCCTCCGACGCACGCCCGGACCGCGCAGCGCGCCAGTACAGCCAACCCGAGAACGCGAACGCGAAGACGTTCGTCACGACGAAGAGGGCGAAGAAGTGGGTGTTCAGTACCGACAGCGAAAACCAGCCAAGCAACTGCGCGAGGGCTGCGACAATGGCAGTCAGCACGAACAGCGACAGTCCGTTGAGCTTGTAGCTGATCGATTTGCCTTCGAGTTCGGGCCCGGTAATGCGCCGGCCAGGCACGACCATCGACCCCACGAACAGGGCCGCCACGAAGACCGCGAGCATCGCGGCGGCCGCGAGCAGCATGCCTACCGAGAGCATCGGCAGGCCGAATTGCGGCTCAGACGCCGGCATTGCCCCCGCCGTTGGCGCACTTCAGGTGCTCGTCCCACTTGCGAACCGTCACTTTCTGAAAAGCGCGTACCACCGGGTTGAACTCGAGCGGGCGGGCGTTCCAGTGCCGCTCGTAACCTTCCTGTTCCGCTTCGACCGCGTCGCCATCCTGCGCGAGCAGCGGGCCGATGAGCATGCGGTTGGATACTTTCAACACCGTGCTCATGGCGAATCGGGGAATGTGTACGGGCAAGAGCGGAATCTTCAGCGACTTGAAGTAGAACAGGAAAAAAGCCCGCGTGGTGCGCTCGTCGACCGGCAGCACGAACAGCCAGTGCTTGATCGCGTCATCGGTATTCGACCATTGATAGGGATATTGGTAGCAAAGCGCCATGTAGTTGGTGTCGTAGCGCTTGCGATCGACGAAGAGACCGGAGATGCGCCCGCGTCCGACCCTCGTTTCGTAGGCGAGATGCACATCGTCACCGATCGTCTCGCAGCGGGTGAGCTTCGCGTCCTCGAACGGACGGTAGCGGCGGTGCAGATAGGCGTGGGTAAAGTCGCTGACGTTGTCGATCACCATCGAGTGGTGAGCCGACCAGGTGAAGCTCAGCGGCACGCAGGCCCAGCGCCCACGCCCCTCGAGCTCGGGAATGTCCGGTATCCGGCGAAGTTTCGATTTTTCCGGATCGCCGGGAAACATCCAGACCAGGCCGTACCGGACCTTTACCGGGTAGGTTCGCAGCGAGACCTTCGGAAAACCGCGGCCCATGCGCTCGTGCTCGGTCTCGGCGAGCCGGCCGTCGGCGTCGTATTTCCAGCCATGGTAGGCGCAAACCAGCCGGCAGCCCTCCACGACACCGAGCGAGAGTTTGAGCTGGCGATGCGCGCAGCGGTTGTCCATGGCGTGAAACGAACCGTCGGTCGCGCGAAAAAGCGCAATCGAACGCTTCCAGAAAACGATTTCGACTACGGTTCCCGGCTTGATGTTGCGTACTTCCTCGACCGCGTACCAATAGTCCGGGTCCATGCCGGCGGCGCGGACCTGCTGGCGCAGGTTGCCGGCTTCTTCGAAGCCCGGCGGTGCGCCGGGAGCCGCGTTCACGACGATTCTCCTTCGGCAGCCTGCCGCGCGCCCTGGCCGGTCGGGACCCGGTCCGGCCGACCCGCACCGTTCGCGACCGGGCGTTTCGCGTCCGGATTCGTGATGACGCTGCGCTGGTGGTAATGAAATGCGTAGGCCTCATGAACCGCTGCGCGAAGGCTGGTCGGCCTGAAGCCGAGTTCCCGTCTCGCCTTGCCGGTGTCCGCGTGCAGGCGCTTGCGCAACAGGCGGATGGCTCCCGGCGTGAAACGCTGCGGAAAGTCCGGGTGAAAGCGGCTCAGATAGAAGCTGGCCAGCTCCGAAAAGACGAGCATTGCGCTCGACGGAATCTTCCGCCGCGGCCGCGGCACGCCCGAAACCTCCTCCCACAGGTCGATGATCTCCGAGATGGTCTTGAACTCGCTGCTGAAGATGTACTTCTCGCCCGAACGTCCATGGCGCATGCATAACAGGTGGCCTTCGACGATGTCGCGCGCGGCAACGAATTCGAAACCCCCGTCAACGTAGGCGTGGAGCTTGCGGTTGGAGTAGTCGCACATGGCTCTTCCGAGTCGCGAGGGCAGGAAGTCGGCGCCCCCGACCACCGCACAGCAGGTGGCGACCACGACATCCTGTCCCGCGGCGGCCGCGCGCCAGCACTCGTGCTCGGCGAGCGACTTGCTGCGCTCGTAGGGCATCGTGCGTTCCATCGGGTAGAACTGCATCGCCTCGTTGCTGGGCGCTGAGGGGTTGTCGAGATCGTAGCCCACTGCGCTGAAGGAGCCCGTCATGACCACGCGGCCGGCTTCGGTCTCACGCGCGGCTCTCAGCAAGTTGCGGGTCCCGACGACGTTGCAGTCGAAGACTTCCCGGCGGTGGTCGCGATTGCCTTCTATGGTCGAGATCCTGGCCGCGACGTGGTACACGCCCTGGCAGCCCTCGATCGCGCGCCGGGTGGCGTTCAGGTCCCGGATGTCGCCGAACGTGCGTTCGACGTCGAGACCTTCGAGCGCCGCGTTGTTGTCGTCGTGTCTGAGCAGCACGCGCACGCGCACGCCGTCGTCGAGCAGGCGGCGAACGAGATTGGCGCCCACGTGTCCGGCAGCGCCGGTCACGAAGACAGGCGGCGTCGAGGCGTCGGCGGATGGACCTGGTTCCGGGCTCATGCGGCGGTATGATTCCTGGTCACTGTCAATCTGCCCGGCGTCCTGCCACCGCGAACGAACTTGCCGGCGCGTACCACCCGGCCCGTCGCGCATGCCTCGTGGACAAGCAAAATGATTTTACCAATGAATGACGTACCGCGCATCGGCTCCTGTTCCGTTATCGGCGACGGGCGTCTACATTACTTGCGCAACGGTTTCACTGACACCACTCCCGAAGCTCCCGGCGAGCGCTTCGGCTCGGGAAGAAGCGCGGCTGGTCGTCTGCGCCGCAACGCCCGAATGACCGGGCGGCGCTGAACGGGACGTCACTGTCGGGACAGGACACCATCATGGCAACGCCCAGCGACAAGCCCGTCATGACGATGCAGAGCTTCTTCGGCGTCTGGGGCTACGGCCGTCGGGCCATAGCGCTCGTGTGGAGCACTCACCGGGGTCTGACCGTCACGCTCGGGCTCCTGACCGTTTGCGCGGGCGTGTTGCCGGCGGCCGTCGCCTGGGTCGGGCAACTCTTCGTCGACGCGGTCGTTGCGGCCGTGGCCGCGTACCAGGCCGACGGCGCGGCCGATTACTCGCCGGTGCTGCGGCTCGTCGTGATCGAGGGCGCACTCGTGGCCGCGCTCGCCGGCGCCCAGCGCGGCATCGATTTCTGCCAGACGCTTCTCAGGGTGCTGCTGAGCCGGCGCGTGCACGTCATGATTCTCGACAAGGCGCTGACGCTCGAACTGGCGCAGTTCGAGGACTCGGAGTTCTACGACAAGCTCAACCGGGCGCGCCAGGAAGCGTCGAGCCGGCCGCTGAGCCTCGTCAACCGGACCTTCTCGCTCGGCCGCAACGGCATCGCGCTCGCAAGCTACGCGGGCCTGCTCGCGCAGTTCTCGCCCTGGGCGGTGATCGTGCTCGTCTGCGCGGGGCTGCCGGTGTTCTTCGCCGAAGCGAAGTTCTCCGGCGAGCGTTTCCGGATCTTCCAGTGGCACTCGCCGCTGCGCCGCATGCTGCTGTATCTGGAGATCGTGCTGGCCCGCGAGGACCACGCCAAGGAGGTGAAGCTCTTCAACCTCGGTCCCGGACTCATGCGGCGCTACAAGGACATCTTCGGGCGGATGTACCGCGAGGAGAAGTCGCTCACGGTGCGCCGGGATTCCTGGGGCTTCGCGCTTGGCCTGTTCGGCACGATCGCATTTTACGGGGCCTGCGGCTGGGTCGCTGTCGCGACGGTCCAGGGACAGATCAGCCTCGGCCAGATGACGATGTACCTGGTCGTCTTCAGGCAGGGCCAGACGGCGGTTTCGGCCATGCTGAGCGCCATTGGCGGCATGTACGAGGACAACCTGTACCTGTCGAATCTTTACGACTACCTGGAGCAGCCCGGGCTCGAGCGCCCGAGCGGTTCGTCGGACGGTGTCGATGCCTGCAAGGGTATCGCCTTCAGCGACGTGAGTTTCACGTATCCCGGCGCCGGGACGACCGCGGTACGCGACATCACGCTCGACATCCGGCCGGGCCAGAGCGTCGCGTTCGTCGGTCACAACGGCTCGGGCAAGACGACGCTCGTGAAGCTCCTTGCCGGGCTCTATCGGCCCGACAGCGGCACGATCAGCTACCAGGGCGTCGATCTTCAGCGATGGGATCCCGCGGCGCTCAAGCGGCGCATCGGAGTGATTTTTCAGGACTTCACCCGCTACCAGCTCAAGGTCGGGGAGAACATCGGCGTCGGCGACATCGAGGCGCTCCTCGAGGAGCCGCGCTGGCGCGAGGCGGCGCGCAAGGGCCAGGCCGCAAGCTTCATCGAGTCGTTGCCCGAACACTACGAGACGCAGCTCGGGCGCTGGTTCAACAACGGCCAGGAGTTGTCCTCCGGCCAATGGCAGCGCATAGCGCTCGCGCGCGCGTTCATGCGCGAGCAGGCCGACATCCTCGTGCTCGACGAGCCGACCTCGTCCATGGATGCCGAGACGGAGGCGGAGATTTTCGAGCATTTCCGCTCGCTGACTAAGGACCGCATCGCGATACTGATCTCGCACCGGTTCTCCACCGTCCGGCACGCGGACCTCATCGTCGTGCTCGACGGCGGCGCGATCATCGAGAGCGGCGGCCACGCCGAACTCATGGCGCTCGAGGGCCGCTACGCTGCGCTCTTCGAGTTGCAGGCTCGCGCCTACCGTTAGCAAGCCGTGGTGAAAGTCCCACGCCTCTCCGGTCCTGGTGCGACGCGGGATCTTCACCACGGTCTGCTGGCATTTGTGAGCGAGCCGTGGAACTCGTGGCAGAATGCCGCACAACACCCGATTCCACGACAGCGGTGAGGCCGTCTTTCACTGCACGCGTCGGGCAGCGGTCAAGGACCGCCGGACTCGGCAGCGCCCCATGACAGAAGAAACTTCACAACGAGATCTGCGGGCAAACCTCCATTTCGCCGAAAAGGACAAGGCCCTTCGGGAGGACGTCCACCGGCTCGGAGCGCTGGTCGGTGAACTCGTCAGGGAACAGGGCGGGGAGGCGCTGTTCGATCTCGTGGAGTCGGCGCGCCGCGCCTCGATCGCTCACCGCGAAGGCGACAGGCACGCGGTCCGCGCGCTCACAGGGACGCTCGCCGAACTCTCGCCGCCGACCGCGCGCGACTTCATACGCGCGTTTTCGACCTGGTTCCAGATGGTCAACATGGCGGAGAAGGTCCACAGGATCCGCCGCCGGCGCGACTACCTGATCGACTCGAGCACGCCGCAGCCGTTCGGATTCATCGACACGCTGCAAAGGCTCAGGGAAGCCGGCGCGAACCTGGGGGAAATCGAGACCCGTCTCGGCGAGCTGTGTCTGGAGCCCGTGTTCACGGCGCCGCGCACCCAGGCCACGCGGCGAACGCTGCTCGCGAAGCAGCAGAGGATCGCCAGGCACCTCGTGGGCATGCTCGATCCGTATCTCACGCCGCACGAGCTTGCCGCGTTGCTCGGTCAGCTTCGTACCGCGATGACGACCGGCTGGCAGACCGAAGAGCGTCCTGCCGAACGCAGGCTCGGCGACGATGCCGAACACGTGCTTTTCTTCATCACGGAAGTCCTGTACAGGATGATTCCGCCGTTCTACGAGAGTCTCGAGACGGCGCTCGCCACGATCTACGGCGACCGTGCACGTACGGTGCGCCTGCCGGACCTGCTGCGATTTTCGACATCCGTCGGCGGCGACATGGACGGCGACCCGAACGTCACGGCCAAGAGCATCAGGGAGTCGATGGCGCGCCACCGCGCCCTTGTGCTCAATCTCTATTACAACGAGTGCCGCGCCCTCGCACGCCAGTTGAGCCAGAGCGAATCGAGAGTGGGCGTGACAAGCGAACTCAAGGCACGCAGCGAGCAGTATGCGGGGCACTTTGCGCACGCGGCGAATGCGGTTCCGACCAGGCATCGGGATATGCCCTACCGGGTACTGCTGCGCCTCATGCAGGAGCGGCTGCAGGCGACGCACGAGGACGCGGCGTTCCCGTATGAGTCGTCGCAGGAGTTCGGCGAGGACATCGAACTCATCGCTGACAGTCTGCGAGCCGGTCACGGACGCCATGCCGGCCTCTTCGCCGTCAACCGGCTGGCGCGCCGGGTGAGGACTTTCGGCTTTCACATGGCGACGCTCGACATCCGCCAGCATGCGCTCGTGCATCGCAGGGTCGTCGCCGAGGGTCTGGACGAGCCCGGGTGGCTCGACCGGACGCCCGAAAAGCGCACGGCGCGTCTCAAGGAAGCGCTCGTGCGGCGCGAAACTCCACTCGGTTCCCTGTCAGCGGAAGCACGCAAGACGCTCGGCGTCTTCCAGGCGATCGCCCACTGTCGGCGCAAGTACGGCGAGCGAGCGATCGGACCGTACATCGTCCGAATGACGCGCGGCCCCGATGACGTGTTGTCCGTGGTGTTGCTGGCCAGGTGGGGGCGGCTCGGTCTCAAGGGCGCCCCCGTGCCGCTCGACATCGTGCCGTTGTTCGAGACGGAGGAGGATCTGCGCAACGCCGCAACGATCATGGCGGGACTCCTCGAGGACGAGCGCTACCGGCACCACGTCAAGGCTCGTGGCGACCACCAGATGATCATGATCGAGCACTCCGACGGCAGCGACTACGGCGGGATAGTCTCGGCTTGCTGGACGCTGGACGAAGCCCAGCGCGCACTCGTGGAGACGCTCAAGCGCTTCGGTGTTCGCCTGACGTTTCTGCACGGCCATGGCTGCGCGATCAACCGCGGCGGCAGGGGATTCGATGCCGTGCGCGCGGCGCCCCCAGGCGCCGTCGCCGGCCGCTTGCGCATGGCCGAACACGGCGAAACCATCAACACCGACTACGGGCTGCGCGGTATTGCGCTGCGCTCGCTCGAGCAGAAGCTCAGCGCCGTGCTGAGCGTCACGGCGCGTCCTCCTGCGCCGCATCCGGACGAGCAGCGCTGGCAGTCGGCGATGAGCGAGATCGCCGACGCGTCCCGCGCGGTGTACCGGGAACTCGTGCACGGGACCCCGGAATTTGAAACGTATTTCCTGAACGCAACGCCGATCGACCTGCTCAAGCGCCTGGGCGTCGGTGCAAGGTCCCCGGCAGTCGGCGACAGTCGTCCGCAGAGCGTGGACGTCGCAACGCTCGAATTCGCCTGGGCACAGAACCGCTGCCTGATGCCCGCCTGGTTCGGGTTCGCAAGCGGTGTCGAACGCGGAATGGAACTCTTCGGCAGGGATGCGCTCGTTGCGATGTACAGGGATTGGCACTTCTTCCGTTTTCTGGTCTCGAGCATCGAGATGGCGCTCGCGAAAGCGGATCTCGAAATCGCGGAGCGCTACTCGCGTTTGGCGGGCGACCTGCACGAGCGGTTCTTTCCGGTCATTCGCGACGAATACGAACGTTGCGTCGCGAGTGTCCTGCAGCTTAACTCGCAGCAAACGCTGCTTGAGAAGTCAGGTACGCTGCGCCGCGCAATCAGGCTCAGAAACCCTTACGTCGATCCGATGAGCCTGCTGCAGGTCGATCTGCTGGAGCGTTGGCGGAGCGCCGGCCGCAACGACGACGCAGTCCTCGAGGCCCTGCAGGCGAGCGTCAATGGTATCGCCCACGGCATGCAGGATACCGGTTGAGCCGGACGCGCCATGAGACCGGTAGCCACGACTACGCGGGTTCGAGCTACATGGATCGCGGTCTGCCTTTCCTGCGGCGGCGCGACCGCGGGATGCTGCGGTGCTGCCATACCGCATGAGGCAGCCACCCGGGGCATGGCGCGGCGGCCACCGCCCGGCGCGGCGTCAGACGAGCCGGCCGCTTGCGAGTTCGAGCAGGCGATCGCAGCGGTTGGCTGCGTCGAGGTCGTGTGTGACGAGCACGAGCGTGGTCTTGGCGGCGGCGTTGAGGTCGAAGAGCAGGTTCAGGATGCGCCCACCGGTCTTGTTGTCGAGGTTGCCCGTGGGCTCGTCCGCGAAGAGCAGCGACGGCGCCGTGACGAACGCGCGGGCGATCGCGACGCGCTGTTTCTCGCCGCCTGACAGTTGCCTGGGATAGTGCAACAGGCGGTGATCGAGTCCGACCTCGACGAGCGCCTCGCGCGCTCGCTCATTGGCGTTCGGGGTGGCACTGAGTTCGAGCGGCAGAAGCACGTTTTCGATCGCGGTCAGGGAAGGCAACAGGTGGAAGGACTGGAAAACGAAACCGACCTCGCGGTTGCGCAGCGCCGCACGGCCGTCCTCGTCGAGGTTCGTGAGTTCGACGCCGTTGAGCCAGACTTCGCCGGACGTGGGGTCGTCGAGCCCGGCGAGAAGCGCGAGCAGCGTCGTCTTGCCGGCTCCCGAGGGCCCGACAACCGCGGCGGATTCGCCGGGGGCGATCGTCAGGCTCACATCATCGAGGATGGTCAGCTCCCCCTCGGGGCTGGTAACCTTTTTCGTCAGGGATTCGGCCCTGAGCAGGAAGTCTTTGCCACTCATGATCAAGCGTACTCTTGCACTCCTCGTTGTGCTGGCCGTGCAGGCTACACCGGTTTTTGGCGCGGACCGAACCATCGTCGTGCTCGGCGATTCGCTGAGCAGCGGCTACGGACTGGGGTCCGGGATTTCCTGGGTGGAAATACTCGCGAACGAACTGGAGCGCCAAGCTTACGGATACGAGGTTGTGAATGCCAGCATCGCGGGCGACACCTCGTCCGGCGGGCTTGCGCGTCTGCCGCGCCTGCTAGCGGCGCAGCAACCCGCGATTGTCGTGATCGAACTTGGCGGCAACGACGGCCTTCGGGGCCTGTCGGTGGACAACCTTCGCGACAATCTGGCGCAGATGATCGAGCTCGTGCGGGAAACCGGAGCCGTTCCCCTACTCACCGGGATCATGATTCCACCGAATTACGGGCCCGCCTACACCGGAGCATTTGCGGGCATCTACCCGGACCTTGCGGAGTTCTATGGGATCCCGCTCGTCGAGTTCCTGCTCGAAGGCGTCGCGCTTCGCCCGGAACTCATGCAGGGCGACAGCATTCATCCGAATGCCGCGGGGCAGCCGATCATCTTCGACAACGTCTGGCAGGTCCTTGCGCGGCTGCTTTGATGCACTGCGGCGGAACGCCTGAGTTCAATCGTCTCTGAGAATTTTTCCAACCACTATTCGGCCTGGTGAGATATGCGGGACAAACCCTGGGTTTCCAGTTACGCGCGCGGCGTGCCCGCCGAGATCGATCCGGATCGCTACGCGACGCTGCCGGCGCTGCTCGGAGACAGTTTCGAGCGCTTCGCCGATCGGCCCGCCTTCACGAATCGCGGCACGACGCTGAGCTTTGCGGACATCGACCGATTGAGCCGGGATTTCGCCGCTTACCTGCAGAGTGTCCGGGGTCTCAACCCCGGTGAGCGCGTCGCGGTGATGCTGCCCAACCTGCTGCAGTCCGTGGTGGTCATCTTTGGCGTGCTGCGGGCCGGGCTCGTCGTCGTCAACGTCAACCCGCTCTACACGCCTCGTGAGCTGAAGCACCAGCTCGTCGACAGTGGGGCAGGCACGATCGTCGTGCTCGAGAACTTCGGCGCCACGGTTGCAGAGGTGCTTGCCGAAACCGAGGTCGAGAACGTCATCGTTACCCGGCTCGGTGACCAGTTTCCGCCGCTCAAGCGGCTCACGGTCAATTTTGTGGTCAAGCACGTGCGCAAGCTCGTGCCGGACGTCACGATCGCCGGCGCCGTGGACTACCGGGCCGCGCTCGCAGCAGGCAGGCGCGCGCATTTCGACGAGCCCGAGCTTGCCGGAGGGGACCTTGCGTTTCTGCAGTACACGGGCGGCACGACCGGCGCCGCAAAGGGGGCGATGCTCACGCAGCGCAACATCGTGAGCAACGTGATGCAGGCGCAGGCCTGGTTCGAGCCGCATTTCGATGCGGATGAAGGCCATGTCTTCACCGCGTTGCCTCTGTACCACGTGTTTGCGCTGACGGTGAATCTCCTCGTCTATACGGGGCTCGGCGCGCAAAATGTCCTGATCACGAACCCGCGCGATCTGCCGGCGTTCATCGCGGAGCTCAAACGCTACCCCTGCGCTTTCCTGACCGGGGTCAATACGCTCTTCAATGCGCTGCTCAACGCGCCAGGGTTCGCGAGCCTCGACTTCGGCCGACTGTGCGCGGCGCTCGGCGGCGGCATGGCCGTGCAGCGCGACATCGCCGAGCGCTGGCACGAGGTGACCGGCGTTCCGATCGTCCAGGGTTACGGTCTGACGGAGACTTCGCCGATCGTCTCGAGCAATCCGCTCGACTCGAGCGAGTTCAACGGTTCGGTCGGCGTGCCGCTGCCGTCCACGGACGTGCGGATCGTCGACGATGACGGGAAACCGGCCGGTCCCGGCGAAAAGGGCGAAATCTGCGTCCAGGGGCCGCAGGTCATGCCCGGCTACTGGAACCGGCCGGACGCGACGGCCGAGGTCTTGATGGAGGACGGCTGGCTGCGCACGGGTGACATCGGCCACATGGACGAGCGCGGCTTCATCTTCATCGACGACCGCAAGAAGGACCTCATCATCGTGTCGGGCTTCAATGTCTACCCGAACGAGGTCGAGGATGTCGCGATGCTGCATCCGGGCGTGCGCGAGGCCGCCGCGATCGGGGTCGAGGACGAACATTCCGGCGAGGCGGTGAAGCTCTTCGTCGTCAGAGACGACCCCGCGCTCGATGCGGCCGGCATCGTCGAACATTGCCGGAAATCCCTGACACGCTACAAGGTTCCCGATCGCGTGGTTTTCATCGAGGAGCTGCCGAAGTCGAACGTCGGCAAGATTCTGCGTCGCGAACTGCGCGATCGTGACGGTTCCTGATTCGGGCATCCAGTCCCGCCAATGACCGCCGATATGCAACATGGCCGCACGTCGGCGCCGAACGGGATAGCGTCGAAGACGGTTCCGTTGGCGTGTCCCTATAAGCCAAGCGCCTGCCAGCCGACGTAGATCAGCACGCCGACGAGACCGCCGACGAGCGTGCCGTTGATGCGGATGAACTGCAGGTCCCTGCCAATGTGAAGTTCGATGCGCCGCGCGGTGGCCGAAGGGTCCCACTGGGCGATCGTTCCCGAGATGATCTCGCTGATCTGCGTGCGGTAGTTCTCGACGATGTAGATCACGAGCTCGCGCATCCAGCGGTCGAGCCGGCTTCTGACGTCTGGATCGTCGAGAATCGTGCGGCCGACCGCCCGGACTTCGCGCTCGAAGCCGCCCGAGAACGAATCGCGCAGCAGCTCGCGCACGCGCGACCAGAGACCGCCGAGAAAGTCCTGAACCGCAGGGTGGCGGACGAACTCGTCGCGCAAAGCCTCGCCGCGTTCGAGCATCGCCGCATCGTTGCGAAGCGCATGCGCGAGGTTCGCGAGACGGGCATTGAAGTCGATTCTGGCCGGGTGGGACGGATCCTCGGCGATCTCGTTCAGGATGCGCTCGAACTCGCCGATGAGCTGGTCGTAGATTTCCTGGTCGACGAATTTGGGCATCCACCATGGGCTTGCCTGCTTGATCCGCTCGCGGATCGTGTCCCTGTTGTGTTCGAGCTGCTCGCGACCGAACTGAACGAGTTGATCGATCAGGGCCTCGGCGTGATTGCCGGACGCAAGGACATCGATCAGTGTTGCGAGCGTGCGGTTGACCGGCAACTTCGCAAACGCATTCTCGAGGCCGCTGTTCAGCGAGTCGCGCAGTTGTGCGCTGTCCACGGCCCGCATGAGCCAGTCGAGCATCACGGTCAGGTCGCGGCCGAGCTGGCGGGCGTTGGCCTCGCGCTCGAGCCACTGCCCGAGCCGCTCGGCGAGATCGACGCGCATGAGCCGCGCCTCGACGGCCTCCCTGACGAGGAAGTGCTCGCTTACGAAACGCGCGAGGGCGCGGCCGATCTCGTCCTTGCGCTTCGGAACGATGGCGGTGTGCGGAATCGGCAGTCCGAGCGGGTGCCGGAAGAGCGCCGCCACGGCGAACCAGTCCGCGAGGCCGCCGATGACCGCCGCTTCGGCGAACGCCCTGACGACTCCGAGCCCCGGGAAGGACTCTGGCAGGAGGCCGGTGACGACAAAGAGCGCCGCAGCCGCGACGAGCATCCCGGTCGCCACCCATTTCATGCGGCGCAGGCGCCGCTCGAGCGCGAGATCTCGCTCGTTCATGCGAAAGGAATCGGAGTTGCGGCGTGACGGGAGCTTGCCGCAAACCGAAGCTTCGGCACGGTGTCGTAACAATGGCTCCGGCGACAAGCGGCGCGGATATCGCGCCAGCGGTTCGCCGGATCAAGGGTGTGAGCGATTGAGCGGCAGCCCGTGCGATCGATGGCGCAGGCTTCGCCGCAGCGGCGCCGGCAATCGACGATGCGAACGTTGCGTGCCGCGACCGCTTGCGCAGCCTCGATCAAGCCCTTGCGTCTCGGCGCAGCACCTCGCGGAGCACATCGCGCTCGGGTGCCGCGGTGACGACGGCCTCGCCGATCGCCCTGAGCAGCACGAGCTTCAGACCGTGGCGACCGGCCTTCTTGTCCATCGTCATCGCCTCGAGCATGTCGTCGGGGTCGATTCCGTCGGCCCGAACCGGCAGCCCGGCGCGGCGGAGCAGGTTTTCAATGCGGTGGCAGTCGTCCGCGGACAGCCATTGAAGCCGCTGCGAGGTCCTGGCGGCCAGCACCGTGCCGATCGCGACGGCTTCGCCGTGCAGCCATGTCCCGTAGCCGCCGAGCGCCTCCAGCGCATGCCCGAAGGTATGGCCGAGGTTGAGCAGCGCGCGTTTGCCGTGTTCGCGCTCGTCCTCTGCGACGACGGCCGCCTTGATCTCGCAACTGCGGTGAACGGTGTGCGAGAGGGCCTGCGTCTCGAGCGAGGTGAGGCGCTCGATGTTGGCCTCGAGCCAGCCGTGGAGTTCCGGATCGATGATCAACCCGTACTTGACGATCTCGGCGATGCCCGCGGCAAGCTCGCGCCCGGGCAGTGTGCCGAGCGTGTCCGTGTCGATGATCACCGAGACCGGCTGATGGAACGCGCCGATCATGTTCTTTGCGCTCGGGTGATTGACGGCGGTCTTGCCGCCGACCGACGAATCGACCTGGGCGAGGAGCGTTGTCGGGACCTGCACGTATGCGATGCCGCGCTGATAGCTCGCCGCGGCATATCCCGCGACATCGCCGACGACCCCGCCGCCGAGCGCGACGATGCAGGCATCGCGATGGAAGCGCATGTCGATGAGCCGGTCGATGATGCGCGAGAACGTGTCGAGCGTCTTGTACTGCTCGCCGTCGGGCAGCACGAGCGTGTGGGTATTGCGAGCCCGCAAGCCGTGTTCGAGACGCTCGAGGTACAGTGGCGCCACGGTTTCGTTGGTGACGATGAGCACCTGTTCGGCCGTCACCGAGCGTTCAAGCAACGCACTGTCGCAGATCAGTCCGGATCCGATGTGGATCGGGTAGCTTCTTTCTCCCAGGCTGACCTCGAGCGTTCGCACGGCGAAAGGGTCGCAGGCAAACGCTACGTTTGCAACGCTCGCCGTTCCTCGATGAGGCGCTTGAGCGTTGCGGCGACGCGCGCGACGCGGCGGCCCGTGGTGTCGAGCCGAATGTCGGCGGTCTCGTCATAGATCGGCTCGCGTTCGGTGCGCAGGCGCTCGAGGACGGCGCGCGGATTCTCGGTGTTGAGCAGCGGCCGCTTGCGTGACTGCCCGGTGCGCCTGAGTTGTTCCTCGATAGTCGTCCTGAGGTAGATGACCGTGCCGGTCGCCACGAGCCGCCCCCGGGTGCCGGGATCGAGGACCGCGCCGCCGCCCGTTGCGATGACGGTCTGGCGCAGCTCGCTGAGCTCCGCAATCATGTTTCGTTCGCGCTCGCGAAATCCGGCCTCGCCTTCCTTCTCGAAAATGTATGCGATATCGACGCCCGTACGGCGCTCGATCTCGGCATCGGCATCGAGGAATTCGAGCCCGAGCTGCAGCGCGAGTTGCTTGCCGACTGCCGTCTTGCCCGCACCCATCGGCCCGATCAGGTAGATGTTGCCCTTGTCCGCCATGCGTTGAGCATACCGAAATGTGGTCCCCGCCCGAAGCCGCGCCGTGCCGGTCCGCGGCGTCGCGCCGCCCCGGTTCGCTCCGAAGCGCCGCTTGCCGTGAACAGGGACGGCACGGTTGTCGCGGTCTGCCGCACAAACCGCATACATGGCGGGGCCGGAAGCGCGGGGTTCCCGCTCGAAGTCAGTTTCCCGTCTCGCCGTTTTCAAGGATTCGCGGCGTGACGAAAACGAGCAGTTCGGCATTGTTGTCGAGCCGTGCGCGGCTGCGGAACAGCACGCCGAGCCCCGGGATGTCGCCGAGCACGGGCACCTTGTTGACCGTGTCGCGGTTCTCGGTCTCGTAGATGCCGCCGAGAACGACGGTCTCGCCGTCATTGACGAGGACCCGGGTGTCGACCGAACTCGTGTCGATGCTCGGGACGAAGCCGCCGGTGGCGCTCGGCACGATTTCGCCGATGGAGTCCTTCGTGATCTGCAGATCCATGATGATCGTGTCATCGGCCGTGATCCGCGGAGTCACGGTCAGGCTGAGCTGCGCTTCCTTGAACTGGGTCGTCGTTGCGCCGCTCGACGCCGATTCCTGATAGGGGATTTCCACGCCCTGCTCGATCCGGGCCTCGACATTGTTGGCCGTGATGACACGTGGCGTGGAGACGATCCGGCCGTTGCCTTCGGCCTGCAGCGCCGTGAGCTCGAGGTCGACGAGGTAGCCCGAGTCGAGAATGGCGAGCGCGAAGGAGCCGGCAGGCGACGTTACGGGCAGGTTGACGCTGTAACGTTGATCGATCGGCGGCGTTGCGACCGGCAGCGGCTGCCCGGATGTGACGATGTTGTCCATCGCGGACGCTGCGATCGTGTTCGAGCCCGTGCCCGTCCCCGTCAACGCGACGAGGCCTGCGCTTCGGTCGCGGACGATCGTCGAACCGAATCTGACGCCGAGTTCGCGGCTGAAGTCGTCATTGACGATGACGACGCGCGATTCGATCAGCACCTGGCGGATCGGCACATCGAGTGTCTCGACGAGGCGGCGAATTTCGGGCAGCCGCTCGGGGATGTCGTGCAGCAGCAGCGTATTTGTGCGCTCGTCGATCGCGACGCTGCCGCGCGGCGATGTCATGGCTGCGGCGCCGCCGGTGCCCGCGATGAGCGCCGCGAGTTCGTCGGCACGGGCATGGTTGACCTGCAGCAACTGCGTGCGCAGCGGCTCCAGATCCGCGAGCGCAGCCTGTGCAGCGACCCTTGAGCGGTCGTGAGCGGCGATTTCCTCGGCCGGCGCGACAATGATGACGTTGCCGTTGCGCCGCATGTCCAGACCGTTGGTCGTCAGGACAATGTCAAGCGCCTGGTCCCAGGGGACGTCCTGCAGGCGCAGGGTCACGCTGCCCTGCACGGTGTCGCTGACGACGATGTTGAGTCCGCTCGTGTCTGCGAGGAGCTGCAGGACCGCGCGGGTGTCGATCTGCTGAAAGTTCAACGAGAGCCGCTCGCCCACGTACTCGCGATCGGGATCGAACATGTCCGGGCCCGGCGCCGATTGCGGCTGCCCGTTACCGGCGGCATCGGCCGGGTCGGGCGCCGCCGGCTCAGGCTGCGCGTCCACCTGACCGGGCGGCTGTTCGGGAAGCTCGGTGTCGCCCTGATCGATAATCGGCGGTTGCGGCTGCGCCTGCAGCTCGACCCCGAGCAGCGCCGCTGCGAGCAGACAAATGCGACCGGCAGCGGCACGGCGCCCGCGCAGCACATCGGTCCGGCGGAAAATCCGGACTGGTCTCAGCGGAAGCTTCATCGCTTGGCCTTCATGCTGGTCTCAGTCGGCGAGTCCGAGTTCGGCCGCACGTTCGAGCCGCCCGCCCTGGCCGCCCGGAGCGGTTTCGACCAGCGTGATCGCAGACTGAGTGATCGATACGATCCGGCCGTCGTTGAGCCCGAGATACTGACCCGCGGCGACACGGTGGATCAGGCCGTCACTCGTGCGCACGAGCCCGAACAAGGCGCCCCGGGCTTCGAGCGTGCCGACCATGCGCAACGCGTCGAGCGGGAACCGTTCGAGGTACTCCCGCGGGCGGCTCGGCCCCGGTTCGCTGTCCGGCGTCGGGGTGGCGCTCAGCGTCGCCAGCGGCGTGTCGGGCAGGAACGGGGAGCGGCGCCCGGCCGGTTCATAGACAAACGCCGGGACGGACCGAACCACCGGCAGCGGCTCGATGCCGCCGGCGGGAAGCGCGCTGACAGCGTCCATCCAGTCATGCAGATCCGCGGAGTCGTTGCCGCAGCCGGCCGCGAGAACGGCGCTCGTCATGGCGATCTGGAAACTCCGCCAGGTGCAACGATGTGCACTCACTGCGGCGGTTCCTCCTCGAGATACCGATAGGTTCTGGCCGTAACGTCGAGGATGAGCTCGTCGACCGCGGCATTGTCGACGGGCTCGATCGCCATGTCGTGCAGCGTGACGATTCTCGGCAGCGCTGCAACGTCGCTGACGAACCGCCCGAGCTCGTGGTAGCTGCCCGAAAAACGCATGCGGATTGGAAGTTCGGCGTAGAAGTCCCGTTGCAACTCGTCCGTCGGTTGAAACAGCAGTTCTTCGAGCCCCGCGACTTGCCCGGTTTGAGAGATGTCGTCGAGCAGATTCGGGACCTCGGTTCGGCCCGGAAGCAGGCGCAGCATGGCGCCGAAGCTGCGCTCGATTTCCGCGAGCTGGTCGGTGTAGGCGTCGAAGTTGGCGGCCTTGCGCTGCTTGGTCTGGAACTCCGCCATGAGCGTCCGTTCCTCGAGTCTGGCGCGTTCGAGCAGCGGCATCTGCGTCCTGACCGCGAATCCGCATGATCCGGAGACGGCGACGCCGACCAGCACCAGCGCGGCGGCGGCCGTGCGCAGTGCGGCAGGCCAACGCTCGGGTTCCCCGAGTTCGAGCGAGCGCAGTTCCTCGATGGTGCTCACGGCGGGGCCGCCCCAACCGCGCCCGACGCCGAAACCTGGCGGGCAAAGACCGTGAACGCGGCGTTGCGCATCGCCCCGTCGTCGACGGTCTCGATGACGTCGAGTCGCGGGTCGCCGAGCCACTCGGAAAGCTCGATATTGCGCATCAGCGTCGAGACGGCCCCGCTCGATCGCGCAACCCCGCTGATCCGGAGTCTGGCCGCGGTTTGCCTGACCTCCGTCAGATACATGCCTTCGGGCAGTGTGCCGGCGAGCTCGTCGAAGAGATGCACGGCATCGGGGCGCTGGCGCTGGAGCCGGTCGATGATTCCCATCCTCGCAAGCAGCCGCGTCTTTTCGGTGTCGAGCTCGAAGATCGCTTCGTTCTGCCTGTCCAGTGCCTCGATCTCGGCTCGCAGGACATCGTTTTGCGCTGTCTGCCTTGCGACAACGGATTCCAGAACGAGCTTGTACCCGTAGGCGATGAGCGTGCCTGCGACTCCGGCGCCGAGCAGTGCGAGCATGAAATCCCTCTTGAGCTTGCGGCGCCGTTGCTCGCGCCACGGCAAGAGATTGACGTTCGGCATCTCAGTCGAAGCTCCTGAGCGCAAGTCCGCATGCGGTGAGGAGCGTGGGCGCGGCCGCCTGCACGCCCTCGGCGCGCGGCGCGAGCCGCATCTCGCCAAGCGGGTTGCCGACGGCCGCGGCGATACCCGTATGGCTTGCGAGCGCGTCGGCGATCCCGGGGAGCTTCGCGCAGCCCCCGCAGACCAGTATCTGTTCGGGCGAGGGCCCCATCGGAGGACCGGTAGATTTCAAGCAGGCGGCCGATGTGCTCCGCCATGGCATCGATGAAGGGGGCGAGCACGCGGGTGCGGTAGTCGTCGGGCAAGCTGCCGCAATCCCGGGCTCGGCAGGCTTCCTCGAAACCCATACCGTATGCGCGCATGATGTCTTCGTTGAGCCGGTTGCCGCCGAAGGCGACATCGCGCGCGTAGCTGACCCTGAGATCGTCGAGGACGCAGAACCCCGTGGTTGTAGCGCCGGCATCGACGACGGCCACGACCCTGCCCGCACCGGCGCCCGGCATCTGGTGGCTGAGCAAGCGGCAGCCCTTTTCGACAGCGAACGCCTCGATGTCGACTACGCGAGCCAGCAGACCGGCGGCCTCGAGCGCGGCGTGGCGTTGTTCGACGCTTTCCGTTCGGGCGGCAACGATCAGCACATCCTGCATGTCCGGATGGCGGCTGCTCGGACCGACGACATCGAAGTCGAAGCTGACTTCCTCCATGGGAAACGGTATGCGGCGGTCGGCTTCGAGTTCCAGCCGCTCCTCCAGTTCGGCGCCGCGCAGATGCCGCGGCATCTGGATGACTCGCGTGATAGCCGAGTCGCCGCTGAGAGCGATCGCCGCTTCCCGGGTGCGGCTTCTGGACCGTCGGACCGCGCGGCGAATGGCATCGCCGACCGCCTCGGCGTCGACGATCGTCGAATCGCTGATGGTCTCCGGCGGACAGGCTTCAGCCGCGAAAGCCTCGACGCGATAGCCGCCCCTGTGCGCGGACAACTCGATCAGCTTGACGGATGAAGCCGTGATGTCCAGTCCGAGTAGCGGTCGTCTCCGGCGGGTTGCAAACATGCCGACACTTCCTGGCGTGATACTGTTGCCCGGTACCGCAAGCGACTTCTCGGCGAGCAGCCTCGACGCGCCATCGGCCGGATTGTGCCTCGCAGGGAATTGCGCGCGATGTTGCTTGTCCAAGCGGACATTGCAGCCTGCGCCACAGGAAGTCGCGAAAGCGGAGATGCAACCGTGAATTCCTGTGGTGCAGGCTCTAGGGTATGCTTGTGCGGGCCATCCCGCCGCTTGCGATCCTGCGCAAAGTGCCGGGATTCTCGTCGGGCCGATCGCCGGGCGCAGCAGGCGAACCGGCGACGAGGAAAGCGGGGGCCGCAACGGCGTACAATACGCGGTTGGCAATGAACGTTTATCTCAGAATCTCTTTGGCGATCAGCAGCGGACTCGCGGCGCTCGGTCTCGCCTTCACGGCCGTGCTCTTCGGCGGCTATTACTACGTGGAGCCGAGTCTGCCGCTCGCCGAGGAACTGCGCGACATCAGGCTCCAGATCCCGATGCGCGTCTACAGCCGAGACGGCCGGCTCATGCAGCAGTTCGGCGAGCAGAAACGCACGCCCGTGCCCTACGAGGACGTCCCCGAGATTCTCGTCACGGCCGTGCTCGCCGCCGAAGACGATCGGTTCTTCGAACACCCCGGGCTCGACTGGGCGCACACCGCCAAGGCCGCGTTCGAGTTCGTGCGGGCCGGCATGGGCGGCGAACGCGTGCCGGGCGGCAGCACCATCACGCAACAGGTGGCCCGCGAGTATTTCCTGACACGCGAATACCAGCTCGTGCGCAAGTTCAAGGAGCTCATCCTGGCGTTGCGCATCGAACGGGAGTTCAGCAAGCAGGAGATCCTCGAGCTTTTCTTCAATACGACCTTTTTCGGTCAGGGTTCGTATGGCGTCGTTGCCGCCGCGCGGACGTATTTCGACAAGCGGCTCGACGAGATCACGCTGTCCGACGCCGCGATCCTCGCCGGCATACCGCAGGGTCCGTCGATCATGAATCCGGTCTATAGTCCCCGGAATGCCGCCGGGCGCCGGGCCTACGTCCTCGGCCGGCTGCTCGAGCTCGGGGAGATCTCGCGGCCGGCATACGACCGGGCGCTGGCCGTGCCGATCGTCTCCAGACGCTATGGCCAGGAAACACGACTCGATGCGCCTTACCTGGCCGAGATGGCACGGGTCGAGGTCATCCGGCGGTTCGGCGACATCGCTTACGAAGCGGGCCTGAAGGTCACGACGACGGTTGACAGCCGGCTGCAGCGCGCAGCCAATGCGGCGATGCGCGACGCCCTGATCGCGTACGACGAGAGGCACGGCTATCGTGGGCCGGTGGCCCGCGTGAGCCTTGCGGGCGGCACCGGGGACGTCGCCGACGGTGCGTCGTACTGGGCGGACCTGCTCGCGGACTACTCGGATGCGGTCGGGTTCGAGCTCGGGCTCGTGCTCGGCGCCGACGAGATTGAAGCGCTCGTGTATGTGCGAGGGCAGGGCTACCAGACGATCGGGCTGGAAGCGGTGGCCTGGGCGGCGCGGTTCATTACCGATAATGCGGTAGGCTCCCGGCCCGACGCGGTCGACGATGTGCTCTCGACCGGCGAGATCGTGCGTTTGCGCCGCACGGACGACGGCGCGCTGCGGTTGTCGCAACTGCCCGACGTACAGGGTGCGTTCGTCTCGCTCGATCCGAAGGACGGCGCCGTGACCGCGCTGGTCGGCGGCTTCGATTTCTTCCTCAGCAATTTCAACCGCGCGACGCAGTCGTTGCGCCAGCCGGGCTCCGCGTTCAAGCCGTTTATCTATTCTGCAGCACTCGAAGACGGTTACTCGACCGCGACGATCGTCAATGACGCGCCGTTCGTGTTCGAGGATCCCGTGCTCGAGACCGTCTGGAAGCCCGAGAACTTCGGTTCTGAGTTCCACGGCGAGGTCCAGCTCAGGGAGGCACTCATCCGGTCGTACAACGCGGCCACCGTACGCGTCATGGCGGACATCGGCGTTGCGGACACCGTGCACCACCTCAGGAAGTTCGGCTTCGACGACGTGGCCCTGCCGAGGAACCTCTCGCTCTCGCTCGGCACGGGCGGTATTTCGCCGCTCAACCTGGCCAACGGCTACGCGATCCTCGCCAACGGCGGCTACGGAGTTTCTCCGTATTTCATCGAGCGCATCGAGGACGAGGGCGGAAACGTGCTCTACAGCGCCGAGCCCAGGGTCGCCTGCATCGACTCTTCCGTGCCCCGGCAATCGGACGACGCCGAATTTCATACTCCGCTGGAGCCACCGGCCTGCGACGAGCCGCACACGGTTGCCGCGAAGCCCGACGGCGGCGAACCGGCAGTGAACGAGGCGGCTGCCATCATCTACCCGGACACCCGTCGGGCCGAGCGCGTCGTCTCTGCGCCGAACGTCTATCTCGTGACCGACATGATGCGCGACGTCATTCGGCGCGGGACCGGCAATCGTGCGCAAAGGGAACTCGGCCGCAACGACCTCGCCGGCAAGACCGGCACGACGAACGATCTGCGCGACGCCTGGTTCTCGGGCTTCAATGGCGATGTCGTTGCCACGGCCTGGGTCGGTTTCGATGGGGACCGGCCGCTTGGCGGCAACGAGCAGGGCGGGTTCACGGCGATCCCGGCGTGGATCGGCTTCATGGCCGAAGCGCTCGACGGCCAGCCTCCGTACTTTCTCGAACGTCCGATCGGTATCGTCGACGTGCGCATCAACCCGGCGAACGGCCTGGTCGCGAGCGATCTGACGCGAAATGCAGTCTTCGAGAAGTTCAGGATCGACAACATTCCCGAGCGCGAGCCGGACCCGATTCTGGCCGATGCGCCGGCGGACGAGGTACCCGGCCGGCAGGTGGCAACTCCCGAACGTATTTTCTGATGCTCAGAGGCCATTCGCGCCTTGCCGGCGCGGCAATTCGAGAACGGCTGGCTCAGGAAGCCGCGCGGCTCATGATCGAGCACGGCATCGTCGATTATCGGCTGGCGAAGCGCAAGGCGGCGGAGCGGTTTGCCGTCAGCGGCACGCGCATGCTGCCGAGCAATGCACAGATCGAGGCCTGCCTCGCCGAGCGGCAGCGGATATTCTCGCCCGACGCCCAGTCCGGCCGCGTGGACAGGCTGCGCCGCGTCGCCGTCGACGCCATGGACGTGCTGTCGATGTTCGAGCCCAGGCTCGTCGGGCCGGTGCTGTCGGGGACAGCGACGATCTCAAGCCCCATTGAGCTGCACCTGTTTGCCGACGCCCCGGAGAGCGTAGCGGGATATCTCGCGCGAGCGGGTGTCGACTATGAGGAGACGCAGCGGCGCTACCGGTTCAGCGGGGGACGCATTGCGCTGGTGCCGGGATTCGGCTTCAGCAGGGCAGGCGAGCGGGTCCTGCTGATCGTGTTCGCCGAGAAGGGATTGCGCGAGGCGCCCCTGAGCCCGGTCGACCGGCGGCCGATGGAGCGGGCGGCGCAGGCGCGGGTGCGCGCGCTGCTCGCCGACTGAAAGCGTCGATCAGGCTCCTAGGCCGCGGCCTCGCGTTCGCCGATCGCGCGATAGTCGCGTCTGGGCGGACCGAGGTAGAGCTGTCTTGGCCGGCCGATCCGCGTGCCGCGGTCGGCGACCATCTCCCGCCAGTGCGTGACCCAGCCAACGCACCTTGCGATCGCGAACATGACCGTGAACATCGACTTCGGTATGCCGAGCGCCCGGTAGATGATGCCGGAGTAGAAGTCGACGTTGGGATAGAGGTTCTTCTCGATGAAGTAGTCGTCCCTGAGCGCGACTTCCTCGAGCCTGAGCGCGAGCTCGAAAAGGGGAGTGTCGTTGGCCTTGAGGTTCTCGAGCAGCCGGTGACACATCTTCCTGATAATCGCCGCCCGGGGATCGTAGTTCTTGTAGACGCGGTGGCCGAAGCCCATCAGGCGAAACGGGTCGTTGCGGTCCTTGGCGCGGGCGATGTACTTGCCGATGTTCTGCGCCGTGCCGATCTCCTCGAGCATGTTGATGACGGCCTCGTTGGCGCCGCCATGGGCGGGGCCCCACAGCGCCGATATGCCGGCGGCGATCGCCGCGTACGGGTTCGTACCGGAGCTGCCGGCGAGCCGGACGGTCGAGGTGCTGCAGTTCTGCTCATGGTCGGCGTGCAGGATGAATAGCAGATCGAGTGCCTGGGCGGCGACGGGATCGACTTCGTAACTGTCTGACGGCACGGAAAAGAACATGTGCAGCATGTTGCTGCAGTAGTCGAGGCGGTTGAGCGGGTAGACGAACGGCTGGCCCTTGGAGTGCTTGTAGGCGGCCGCGGCGATCGTCGGAATCTTGGCGATGATGCGGTGCGCAAAGACGTCGCGATCGTGCTCCATCTGGATGTCCGTCGTGTCGTGATAGAACGCCGACATCGATGCCACGACCCCCGAAACCATGGCCATCGGGTGGGCGTTGTGGTGGAAGCCGTTGAAGAATCGCAGCAACGATTCGTTGAGCATGGTGTGCGTGCGGATCGAATGGTCGAACGCCCGCAACTCTTCGGCCGTGGGAAGCTCGCCGTACAGCAACAGGTAAGCGACCTCGATGAAGGTCGAGTGCTCGGCGAGCTGCTCGATCGGGTAGCCGCGGTACAGCAGAACGCCCTTTTCCCCGTCGACATAAGTGATGTTGCTCGTGCAGCTCGCGGTCGCACCGAAGCCGGGATCGTAGGTGAAGACGCCGGAATGCCGGTAGAGTCCCGCCACGCTGAGCACATTCGGACCGAGCGTCGGCTCGAGGACGGGAAGCTCGAGACGACGCCCGGATGTGGGGTCGATCAGGCTGTAGCGCTCATCGCTCATCTATCGCACCTGCTTGCGGCAAACCGTTTTCTTCCGTCCCGGGGCCCGGGCGGGTCGATTTCGATGTGGCGTGCCGGCGGCGCGTTGCCGGGACGCCGCCGAAACGGAAATTATAGCAGCAGAGCGGCCTTCGGCTCCAAAGAAGGAGGATCGGCCGAGCCGTCGAGCGCGGCTCTTCAGATGGTCTTCGTTGCGCCTCTCTGGCCGTAGCGGCGCCGGAACTTGTCGACGCGTCCGCCCGTATCGACGATCTTCTGCTTGCCCGTGTAGAAGGGGTGGCAGGATGAGCAGACCTCGACGCTGAGTTCGCCGACGAGAGTGGATCGCGTGGTAAACGTGCTGCCGCAACTGCACGTGACCTTGATCTCGTCGTATTCCGGGTGAATGTCCGGCTTCATGAACTCGCCTCCGTCGGGGGCGGCAGAGGATACTGCCGGTGTGGTGCAAACACAAGGGAAACGCGTCGCCCGCAGGCGCGCCCGAAGCATCGATCGGGACACCCGTCACGTGGATGCCATGCCCCGCGTCGGACGACGATTCCCGCGCCCTGTCTTGCTTCCCCGGCATTATCCACAGTATCTGTGCATAAGTCTGTGGAAGCCACTGTGAACAGGGTCCCGAAACGCAGACGCTGTAACAATTTCCGTCATTTCCGTCCATTTTCGAAAAATGGGACGTTCAATTACAAATCAACAATTTATGAGCACATTGCGGGTTTCGCCGCAAGAAAGTGCCTCTATAGACTTGTTTCTTGCCGGAAACTGGGCCGGGTGTGCATAAACCATGGCGCCGGGCGCTCAGGCGCGGGCAATCAGTCCTCGCGACAGCAGCGTCGTCTTGAGAAGGTGCGCGGCCCGGGAGCGGTGGCTGACCGAGTTCTTGGTGTCGGGAGCGAGGTCCGCTGCGGTCGCACCGAGAGACGGGTCGTAGAACACCGGGTCGTAGCCGAATCCGCCGCCGCCGGACGGACGCAGTGCGATGCGCCCGAGCCATTCGCCGTGCGCGATCAATGGAGCCGGTTCGTCCGCTCGGGTCAGGGCGACGATCACGCAATGAAAGCGCGCGGTGCGTTCGAAATCGGCAGTGTCGCGGAGCGCTTCGAGCAGAAGGGCGATGTTGGCATCGGCGTCGGCGGCCGGTCCGGCATACCTTGCGGAACGAACCCCGGGCGCGCCGTCGAGTGCGTCGACGCTGAGACCTGAATCATCCGCGATCGCTGGCAGTCCGGTCGAGGCTGCCGCATGGTGTGCCTTGATCAGCGCGTTCTCAACGAAGCTTGCTCCCGTTTCGGCAGCGCCGGCGAGCCCGAACTCCGACTGCGGTACGATGCTGAGCCCCGTGTCCGCAAGGAGCGCACGAAACTCCCTGACCTTACCGCTGTTGCCGCTTGCCAGAACCCAACGGACCGGGGGCGCCGTCATGCCGCGAGCGCAGCGGACTGCGCCGCGATCAGCGTCTCGATGCCCCGGCCCGCGAGGTCCAGCAGCGCATCGAGCTCGCCGCGAAGAAACGCATGTCCTTCGGCGGTGCCCTGAATTTCCACGAAACCGCCCGCTTCGTTCATGACGACGTTCATGTCCGTTTCGGCGTCGGAGTCCTCGGCGTAGTCGAGGTCGAGCACCGGGGTGCCGCTCACGATGCCGACGGAGACGGCCGCGCACTGACCGTGGATCGGGTCGTTGTCGATGTCCCGGCTCAGGATCAGGTGGCGCGCGGCGAGCGCCAGCGCCACGTAGCCGCCCGAGATCGCCGCGGTGCGGGTGCCGCCGTCCGCCTGCAACACATCGCAATCGATCGTCACCGTGCGTTCGCCGAGTGCCGCGAGGTCGACGACCGACCGCAGGCTGCGGCCGATGAGACGCTGGATCTCCAGAGTACGACCGCCCTGGCGTCCGCGTGCCGCTTCGCGCGGCGCGCGCGTGTGTGTGGCTCGCGGCAGCATGCCGTACTCGGCCGTGACCCAGCCCTGCCCGCGGCCCTTCAGGAAACGGGGCACCCGGTCGTCAATCGAGGCCGTGCACAGAACTTGCGTGGACCCGAATTCGACGAGCACCGAGCCCTCCGCATGCATCGTGAAGCCGGGAACGAATCGCACGGGCCTCATTTGATCGGGGCTGCGTCCGCTTGGGCGCATGATGTTCCCTCCGTTCGTCCGGTTTCGCGCCGCTCGAGCGTGGTGGCGTTGCGGGCGCGTCGCGCCGAGCGGGACGGCCTTGGGGCCGCGCGACGGGACACGACACTAGCACAGTACGCTGCAAGCTTCTGCGCTAGTTTCCGCGTTAGACTTGCGCCGGGGAAACTCTGCGGCTTTATTCATGGACGGGGCTCAATGCCATTCAGCATGACGGGATTTGCCGGGGCGGCTGTCGTCGTCACGCCGATCGAACTCAACTGGGAACTGCGCAGCGTCAATCATCGATATCTCGATCTTCGGCTTCGCCTGCCGGACGAACTTCGCCCTGCGGAGCCACAATACCGGGACATCATTGCAGCAGCCGTCAGACGCGGCCGGATCGAGTGCACCCTGAGCATGAGGACATCGGCGGCCGAGTCCTCGACCGCAGACGTCGATACCTCCACGCTCGCGGGACTTGCGAGCCTGCAGGATACGGTGCGGCGGGCATTTCCCGACGCGCAACCGTTCGGTGTCGCCGAACTGCTGCGCTGGCCCGGCGTGATCAAGGCGCCCGAGTTCGGGGCACTCGTCGAGCCCGCCGGGGTGTGTCTGGCGGATGCGCTGGAGAAGCTCAAGCGGTCGCGCCGCAGGGAGGGCGGACGCATCGCCGCGATGCTGGCCGAACGCTGCGACGCGATCGCCGCGCTCGCGTCTGATGTGCGACCTCTGATCGCGGACGCCGAGCAGGCCCTGGCGGGACAAGCTCACGGAACGTCTTGGACGGCTCGAGATTCAGGCTAATCCCGAGCGGCTCGAGCAGGAACTCGTGCTCGTCGCGCAGCGTCTGGACGTGAGCGAGGAAGTCGACCGTCTCGACGCGCACATTGCCGAGATTCGCGATGTGCTTGGTCGCGACGAGCCTGTGGGCCGCCGGCTCGACTTTCTGATTCAGGAGCTGAACCGCGAAGCGAACACGCTCGCCTCAAAGGCACACGATGCGCGGCTGACGCGTTGCGCGGTAGACATCAAGGTGCTCATCGAGCAGATGCGAGAGCAAGTGCAGAACCTGGAGTGACGATGGCTGAAGCAGGTTCACGGCGAGGCCGGTTCATCGTGCTCGCCGCACCCTCCGGCGCCGGCAAGACCTCGCTCGTGCGCGAACTGCTGGGTCGGCTAAACGATCTGATGTTCTCCGTTTCCTATACCACGCGGCCGCCGCGCGAGGAGGAAGTCGACGGCGAGGACTACGTGTTCGTGAGCCGGGTGAAGTTCAAGCAGATGGTGGACGAGGGCGCTTTCCTCGAACATGCGAAGGTCTTCGGCCACCGGTACGGCACGAGCCGCCGCGATGTCGAGTCGCTTCTCGACAAGGGCCATACCGTCGTGCTCGAGATCGACTGGCAGGGCACACGGCAGATCCGTGCGGCTGTGCCCGAGGCGACGAGCGTCTTCATACTGCCGCCGAGCATGGACGTGCTCGAACAACGGCTGCGCGGGCGCGGTACCGACTCCCCCGAAACGATCGAGCGCCGGCTCGGCGCGGCGGTCGATGACATCGCGCACTGGAATGAATTCGACTACGCGCTGATCAACGACAATCTCGAGCGCGCCGCCGATGAACTCGCGGCCATCGTAAGCGGCCGCAACGGCAACCACAGGACGAGCTGCGAAAGCCTGCGCGAACGGATCGAGGCTATCGTTGACGGCACCGCGACGGCGTAGCGCCGTGCGAACCTGGCGGCCGGGCCGCGCACGGCGACTTGGCGGAGGCTTTGCAGTAAACTGGCAGGCTACGTCCAACGAGGGATCGCGATGGCCAGAATTACCGTAGAAGATTGCACCGAGAACATCCCGAACATGTTTCAGCTCGTGCTCGTCGCCGCGAAGCGCGCCCGTCAGCTCGCCAACGGCGCCGACCCCAGGGTCGAGTGGGAGAATGACAAGCCTACGGTGGTCGCGCTGCGCGAGGTGGCCGACGGCTACGTCACGGAGAACATCCTCGAGGAACGCGATCAGCCCGTGGGCGATCTTCTCGGCCTCGAGGGCGCCTCGGATGCGTTGCGAGACAGCCCGTTTACGGCCAGACCGATAGCGTTTGGCGATTGAGCCCCCCCGGGGCTACGGCAATCCGGTGAGAGGTTTGGATGAGCTACGCTGCGGCGATACGCGAGCGGCGCCTGCCGGGGGCTCGGCGCGGTGACGGCTTCGGGGCGCTGCTCGAAACTCTCGAATCCTATCTTCCCGAGGAAGAACTGCCCGGGATCGTAGACGCCTACGACTACAGTGCCGACGTGCACGACGGGCAGCAGCGGCATAGCGGCGACCCGTATATCACGCATCCGATCGCGGTCGCGAAAATTCTCGCTGAACTTCATCTGGATGCGGGCTCGATCAAGGCCGCGCTGCTGCACGACGTCGTGGAGGACACCGAAGGCACCGTCAGCGGTATCAGGGAGCGGTTCGGCGAGGATGTCGCGGTGCTCGTCGACGGCGTCAGCAAACTCGATCGGCTGCACTTCGACAGTGCCAGGGAAGCGCAGGCGGAAAGCTTCAGAAAGATGCTTCTCGCGATGGCCAGGGACCTGCGCGTCATTCTGGTCAAGCTCGCCGACCGTACCCACAACATGCGCACGATCGAGGCGCTGTCGCCCGAGAAGCAGCGGCGGATCGCGAAGGAGACGCTCGAGATCTACGCGCCGATCGCCAACCGGCTCGGCATCTACAGCCTCAAGGTCGAACTGGAAACGCTCGGCTTCAGCACCTACCAACCGTTCCGCTACCGCGTGCTCAAGAACGCGCTCGACAAGGCCGGAGGCAAGCAGCGCAGGGTACTCGCGAAGCTGCAGACGCAGTTGACGAAATTTCTTGCCAAACAGGGTATCGAGGCTCGCGTCACGGGTCGGGAGAAACACATCTACAGCATCTACCAGAAGATGCAGCGCAAGCACATGCACCTGTCGGAAATCGCCGACGTCTTCGGCATCCGCGTCATCGTCGCGGACATCGAGTTGTGCTACCGCGTCCTCGGTATCGTGCACCAGCTCTACAAGCCCATGCCCGGGCGCTTCCGCGACTACATTGCGATTCCGCGCGTCAATGGCTATCAGTCGCTGCACACGACGGTCTTCGGGACCACCGGCGTGCCGTTGGAGGTACAGATCCGCACCGACGAGATGGACGAGGTCGCCGAGCGCGGCATCGCGGCAAGCTGGCAATACAAGGCCGTGGACAAGGTGACTTCCTCCACCGAAAAGCGCGCCCGCGCGTGGCTCTCGGGGCTCATGGAGCTGCAGCACGCGGCGAATTCCGAGGAGTTTCTCGAGACGGTGCGCGTGGACCTGTTCCCCGACAAGGTCTACGTGTTCACGCCGAAGGGCGAAATCCTCAGGCTGCCGCGCGGTGCGACACCCGTCGACTTCGCCTATGCCGTGCATACCGATGTCGGCAACCGCTGCGTCGCGGCGAAGATCGATCGGCGCCTCGTGCCGCTCAAGACCACGTTGAACAATGGCGAGATGGTCGAAATCATCACGGCCAGGTCGGCGCGCCCGCAGCCGAACTGGGTCGGCTACGTCGTGACGGCGAAGGCGAGAAACGCGATCCGCGCGTATCTTCGCAAGCTTGAAAAGGATGAAGCGCGCGCCCTCGGGAAGCTGCTGCTCAGCCAGGCACTGCGCCCGTATTCGCTGAATTTGCGCAGGCTCCGGAAAGCGAGAATCAATCCCGTTCTCAAGGAACTCGAGCTCGGCGATCTCGATTCGCTCTATGTGGAAGTGGGCCTCGGCCGCAGGATCGCTTCGATCGTCGCCGGATTGCTCGCTCAGGATGCCGGCGACGACGACATGGAAGTCGCACGGCGCCGCAAACCGCTCGACGTTGCCGGCACCGAAGGCCTCGTCGTCGACTACGCCCGCTGCTGTTACCCGATCCCCGGCGACGACATCATCGGATTCATGTCGAGCGGCCGCGGCATCGTCATTCACGGGGAGTCCTGCCGCACGCTGGCCGGATACCGCAAGCAGCCGTCGAAGTGGATACCGGTGAGCTGGACGAGCCGGCCCAAACGGGAGTTTCTCAGCGAGATTCACGTGCGCACCCAGGACCGGGTGGGACTCCTGGCGGAGATCGCGGCGAGAATTTCCGCAGCGGACTGCAACATTGATGCCGTCAGGGTCGACACGGAAGCTGACGGCGCGGTGCAGGTGTTCAGGCTTCGCGTGCGCGACCGCAAGCACCTCGCAGAGGTCCTGCGCAATATCCGCACGGTACCGGGCGTCGAGGGGGTGACGCGCCAGGCCGGCTGAACGAGCGGGCTGCTTGCGACGGGGCGATCCATGCCGAGGCAAATCATCCATACCGACAAGGCGCCAGCCGCGATCGGAACCTACAGTCAGGCCGTGCGCGTCGGCGACACGGTGTATCTGTCCGGGCAGATACCTCTGGTGCCTGCGACCATGGAACTTGCAGGCCCGCAGGTCGATCTGCAGATCAGGCAGGTGCTGGACAACCTCGCCGCGGTCGCTGAGGCTGCCGGCGGCTCCCTGGCGGATGCCGTCAGGCTCACCGTCTATCTCACCGATCTTGCAAACTTCTCTCTCGTCAACGAAGCCATGGCCGAGTACTTCAGCGAGCCCTGGCCCGCACGCGCCGCGATCGGTGTCGCCGCGCTGCCGAGGAACGCGGCAGTCGAGATCGACGCGGTACTCGTCCTGGGGTGAAGCTCGCCCAGCCAGCCGTAGCCCTCCACGGCGTTGGCCCGAGGCTCGGCGAGCGGCTTGCAAGGCTCGGGGTCGACTCCATCGCGGACCTGCTCTGCCTCCTGCCGCAGCGCTACGAGGACCGTACCGCAATCCGGCCGCTCGGCGGAATCCGGCCCGGCGAAAAGGTCCTGATCGAAGCGAGGGTCGAACTCGCCGAGGTCGCGTTCAGAGGGCGTCGGACGCTGCTATGCCGCGTAATCGACGGCACCGGCGCGATCACCTTGCGCTTTTTTCACTTCTCCAGGGGCCAGCAGGAGGGTCTGCGGCGCGGCGTGCGGCTCAGGTGTTTCGGGGAAGTGCGTGCCGGCCGGACCGGGCTCGAAATGATCCATCCGGAGTACCGCGCCGTGGACGCCGATACTCCGCCGCCCGAGCCGACCCTGACGCCGGTGTACCCGACCACCGAAGGGCTGCACCAGCAGCGCCTCAGAACGCTGGCCGGGCGGGCGCTTGCGATGCTCGCCGACGAGCCTCTCGTCGATTACCTCGCAGGCCGCCTGCCGGTCGACTGGCCCTCGATAAACGAAGCGATCGAGTTTCTGCATCGGCCGCCGCGCGGTGCCGACACGGCGATGCTGCTCGCCGGTCGACACCCCTGCCAGCGGCGCATCGCGCTCGAGGAACTGCTCGCACATCGGCTGAGCCTCAGGAACGCGGCCGCCGGCAGGCGGCGCGAGCGCGCCCCGGCGTTCGACCCGGCCGACGATCTGGTGGCCCGCTTTCTCGAAAGCCTGCCGTTCGAGTTGACCGCGGGGCAAGCAAGCGCCTGGTGCGAGATCAGGGAGGATCTCGGCGAACCCGTACCGATGTATCGCCTGCTGCAGGGCGACGTGGGGTCAGGCAAGACCGTGATCGCGGCGCTTGCCGCGCTGCGTGCGGCGGCTTCGGGCTGCCAGGCAGCGATCATGGCGCCGACCGAGCTCCTTGCCGAACAGCATCAGGCGAATCTTGGCGCATGGTTCAAGCCGCTCGGCGTCGAGGTCGTGCTGCTTACGGGATCGCAGCCTGCGGCCGATCGGCGCGCGGCACAGGAGATGCTCGCGAGCGGCGCTGCCGCTGTCGCGGTGGGCACGCATGCCCTGTTTCAGGCGGCCGTGAACTTCCGGCAGCTCGGCCTCGTCGTCGTCGACGAACAGCACCGTTTCGGCGTCCATCAGCGCCTGAGCCTCAAGCGCAAGGGCGAGAGCGGCGACATTGCGCCTCACCAGCTCGTGATGACCGCGACGCCGATCCCGCGTACGCTCGCGATGACGGCCTATGCCGATCTCGACTGCTCGCTTGTCGCCGGTTTGCCGCCCGGTCGTAAACCGGTCCGGACCGCCGTGATGCCCGAGCAGCGGCGTGGCCGCATCGTCGAACGCATCGCGGCTCACTGCCGCGCCGGGCGCCAGGCGTACTGGGTCTGTCCACTGATCGAGGAGTCCGACCACGTCGATTCGAGCGCCGCGCTCGAACTTGAAAGGGAGTTGACCGAGGCGCTGCCGGGCTTGTCCGTCGGCCTGATTCATGGTCGACTGAAGGCTGCCGAAAAGGAACAGGTGATGCGGGCTTTCAAGCAGGCACGGCTGGATGTCCTGGTCGCGACCACGGTGATCGAGGTCGGCGTCGACGTGCCGAATGCGACCCTCATGGTCGTCGAGAACGCCGAGCGCCTCGGTCTTGCCCAGTTGCACCAGCTTCGCGGTCGCGTGGGGCGTGGCCGGGACGAGTCGGACTGCGTGTTGCTGTACAAGGCTCCGCTGTCCGAACATGCCAGGGAGCGGCTCAAGGTACTGCGCGAGACCAACGACGGGTTCGTCGTTGCCGAAAAGGACATGCAGCTCAGGGGACCGGGCGAGCTGCTCGGGACGCGGCAGACCGGCATCGTCGAGCTTCGCGTTGCGGACCTCGCTCGCGATGCGGATCTTCTGCCGATGGTGGTTCGCTTGTGCGATGAACTGCTGACCGACGAGCCCGGCTGCGTCGCGCCGCTGACGGGCAGATGGATCAGGGCGGGCGCCGAATATGCAAAGGTTTGAATCCTTGCTGGGGACGTGGCTCGCGGCGCTCCGGGAACGGGTTCGCCGACTACCGTGGGATGCCATGCGCGACAGGCTGCGCGATATCCCCTCGCCGCAGACCCGTGCGAAGCTGGCCGGATTGTCCTGGACGCCGCTGCGTGATCGGATCAGCGCGCTGCCGTGGGCGGCCATGCGCGACGGGGTGTACGCTCTTGCACAAGGCCTGCCGGAGTTTGCCGGCCGCCAGTCGCGCTACGCGCGGCTCATGCGCTGGCACCAGCCGATCGGTATCTGGCTGTTGCTCTGGCCGACGCTCTGGGGGCTCTGGATCGCAGCCGAAGGGCGTCCGGACGAGCGGATCCTGATCGTGTTCGTGCTCGGCACGATCGTACTGCGTTCGGCGGGCTGCATTATCAACGATTTCGCCGACCGCAAGATCGATCCGCTCGTTGCGCGGACTGCCGACCGACCGCTCGCGACGGGTGAGGTCAACAGCTCCGAGGCCCTGGTGCTTTTCGCCGGGTTGATGCTGGTCGGGCTCGGGCTTGTGCTGACCCTGAACAGCCTGACCGTGCAGCTTGCGATCGTCGGCGCGGTGATCGCGGTCGTGTATCCGTTTACGAAGCGGGTCATCGCCACGCCGCAGTTCGTGCTCGGGATCGCTTTCGCCTGGGGAGTGCCGATGGCGTTTGCCGCCGAACTGGCTACGGTCCCGCGCTTGGGTTGGCTGCTGTTTCTGGCCGCCGTGATCTGGGGCGTCGTCTACGACACCCAGTACGCGATGGCGGACCGCGAGGACGATCTCAAGGCCGGTGTGCGATCGACGGCGACTGTGTTCGGCGAGTTGGACCGGACACTGGTCGGCGGTCTGCAGGCGCTGCTGTTGCTCGCGTTGCTGCTTGCCGGCGCCGGCGCCGGTCTGGGCGCCTGGTACTACGGCGGCATCGTGCTCGCGGCGGGTGTCGCGATCTACCAGCAGTACCTGATCAGGGATCGCGATCCCGAACGCTGTCTGCGCGCGTTCAGGACCAACGCCTGGCTTGGCGGCTGGGTGTTCACCGGACTTCTGCTCGACTACCTTTTTCGCTGAGCGTGCGTGCGACCGCCCAGGCGTTCGGCGTCCGGGCGCGCGCGGCGCGCAGCGACCGGGCCAGCATGTTGATCGTCGCGCCGGTCGTGATCACGTCGTCGACGATCGCGAGCTTGAGACCTTCGACCGCGCGTTCGATGCTGAAGGCGCCTTCGAGATTGACGCGTCGGCGGCTGGCGTCGAGCGTGGTCTGAGGCGGCGCGGCGCCGCGGCGCACGATGCCCCGGACCAGCAGTGGCAGGCCGAGTTCGGCCGCAACGGTGCGGGCGATCTCCACGGCCTGGTTGTAGCCGCGTTGTCGAACGCGCCGAGCGTGCATCGGTACGGCCACCAGAGCGTCGATGCCATCGCGATGCGGCTCGAGGCGTTCGGCCAGCAGCAGCCCCAGAGCGCGGCCGAGCTTGCGTGCACGACGGTACTTGAGCGCCTGAACGTGCTGGTGCAGGGGCATCGAGTAGCGAAACGGCGCAACGACCGAATCAACGTGCCACGGCGTGCCGAGCCGAGGGCAATGCATGACCGGGCGCGGCAGGCCGCAACGTTCGCAGGCGTCTGCGACGATAGCGAAGTCGCCGCTGCAGCCCGAACAGAAGCCGCGAGCGGTCGCGCCGCGGCAGCGTGGGCACAGTTCCGGAAACAGCCTTGCGATGGCCGTAAACTTCAAATCGCTTTCCAGGTTGACAGGCTGAAGATCCGTTCAGATACTCGCATCCTCGTTGTCGCGAATGCCGTGATGCCCGGCGCCGTCCGGCAAGCTTTCCGGACGAAGCGCTGTGCGGGCGACGGCAGGCCGTTTAGCGGACTCAGCACCGCCGGACGCCTTTGCCGCGACGCACAAGGAATGCAGGTAGATTTGCGCGACTCAACGCCAGGAGGCAACACGCATATGTCCGCATCGGAAGGAGAATTGAAGTCAGCCGGTATCGGCGTCTTCGCGTCGCCGCCATCGGCCGCGAACCGCGATGCCGTCGAAGCGCTGTTCGACAAGCCGCTGCTCGATCTGCTCTACGAGGCACAGTCCGTGCACAGGCGCCACTTCGATCCGAACAGCGTGCAGGTCTCGACCCTGCTGTCGATCAAGACCGGTCGCTGTCCGGAGGATTGCGCATATTGTCCGCAGAGCATCCGCTTCGAAACCGGGCTCGAGGTTCATGAACTCATGCCGGTCGACGAGGTGAAGGCTGCGGCCCGCCGGGCGAAGGCCGCGGGCGCGACGCGCTTTTGCATGGGCGCCGCCTACCGCGGCCCGAAGGACCGCGATCTCGATCCGATCATCGAAATGATCGCCGAGGTCAGGCGTCTGGGCATGGAGAGCTGCGTGACGCTTGGGCTGCTCAAGCCCCACCAGGCCAGACGGCTCGCCGACGCCGGTCTCGATTACTACAACCACAATCTCGATACCTCCGAGGCGTTCTATCCCGAAATCATCAGCACACGGACCTACGCCGACCGCCTGGAGACGCTCGCGCATGTCAGGGATGCGGGACTGAAGGTGTGCTGCGGCGGCATTCTCGGCATGGGGGAGAGCCGCCGCGACCGGATCGAGCTGTTGCGCACGCTCGCTTCGATGCAGCCGCCGCCGGAGAGCGTGCCGATCAACCAGCTCGTGACGATACCGGGCACGCCGCTTGCCGATGCCGAGCCCTTCGACAAGTTCGAATTCGTACGCACGATCGCCGTCGCCCGCATCCTCATGCCGCGCTCGCACATCAGGCTCTCGGCCGGGCGCAGCGATTTCACGGACGAGCTGCAGGCGATGTGCTTTTTCGCAGGCGCCAATTCAATCTTTTATGGCGACAAGCTGCTGACGACCGACAATCCGGTGCCGAACGAAGACGAGGCGCTGTTCGCGAAACTCGGTATCGCGGCGGAGCCCTTCGACACGACCGTTGCGGCCTGACACGAGCGGGTACGGTTCGCTCGTGCTCCGGATGTTCTTCGCCCCGCACGCGCACGTCTGAAGCTACGGTCACGCGACGATGGCGAACCTGGCGGCAAGCGACGCCCTGCCGGCAGCCCGCGATGCCGCAAAGGCGTTCGACCGCGCGAGCGCGCGCTTCCGCGATGCGAGCTTCGTCCACGACGAGACGCGCGGTCGCCTGCTCGACAGGCTGCCGTTCGTGCGGCTCGCGCCGGAAACGATCGTCGATCTCGGCTGCGCGGACGGCCGCGCTGCGCTCGCGCTTGCGGCGCGCTATCCCGACGCTCGCGTGCTCGCGGTCGATGCGAGCCGGGCAATGTGCGCATCCGCGGCGCGGACCCTCGCCGGACAAGCCAATGCGACGGTGCTCGGCGGCGACGCCGCACGCCTGCCGCTCGCCGGCAACGCAGTCCAGTTGATGCTCGCGAACCTCGTGCTGCCCTGGTGTCTGCCCGACGCGCTCTTTGCCGAGGCGGCCCGGGTACTCGACGCCGGCGGCCTGCTCCTGTTCGCGACCGTCGGGCCCGACTCGCTCGAGCAGATCCGCCGCGCCTGGGCGGCCGTCGATGACCGCATCCACGTGCATGGCTTCTTCGACATGCACGATCTAGGCGATCTCGCGCTTGCGGCCGGACTTCAGGAGCCGGTGCTCGATGTCGATCGGCTCGAACTGAGCTATCGTGATGTTGGCGACCTCGTGAGCGACCTCAGGGCTTGCGGCGCCGTCAATGTCGCGGCGGGACGCCGCAAGTCGCTGACGGGCACAGGACGCTGGAAGGGTTTCGAGCGCGCGGTCCTTGCGAACAGGCGCGACGGCCGGTTCACGGTCACGATCGAACTCATCCTGGGTCAGGCCTGGGGCGCGGGCGCGCCGCCCCGGTCGGCGGAACCGCCCGGCGAGATTGCCGTACCCGCTGCTGGAATAGGCCGCGTGCGTCGCGTGGCCCCATCCCTGGCTCCCTTCGCGCTGACGACGCCCGAACCGCCGATACATGACCGCACCCCAGGCAGGTTGTGAGTTCGGCATCCGGCGCAGGCTCCTGGAGACCCGCGCGCGCAGCGATGCGCGCGCGGAGCGTCCATGGATGTATTGACCGCGTGTCTCTGGCGCCCGGTAGTGCAATTCCCTGCAACTCCGAGAGGAGCCGCGCCGAGGCTGTGCCTCCCCGACAGGAACTGTGCGACAATTACCGCTCACGGCGTCAAACGGTCCGCGGTTCGTGGACTCCGGCCGAAACTCATGCGATTCGGGCCCGCGGCGCAAGCTCCCGATGCCCGTCTGCGAAAGTATGGAAAGGATCTTTCTGCGCCTTGCGCGCCTTGCGACCGTGCTCGCCTTCATCGTGGTAACGGTCGGGGCCTGGGTGCGGCTGACCGATGCCGGGCTCGGCTGCCCCGACTGGCCCGGTTGCTACGGTCAACTCATCGTCAGTCCAGAAGTCGCCGCAGACCCGGCAATCCAGGCTGAATTCGGCGATCGTCCCGTCGATACCGGCGCGGCCTGGCGCGAGATGATCCACCGCTATCTCGCAAGTGCACTTGGTCTCCTCTGCGTGGCACTTGCCGCGCTCGGCTGGATGAAGCGCGACAAGCCCGGCCAGCCCTGGCGCGTACCGCTTGCGTTGCTTGCGCTCGTGGTCTTTCAGGGGCTCCTCGGGATGTGGACGGTCACGCTGCTGTTGAAGCCGATCGTCGTGGTCGCGCATCTGCTTGGCGGACTCGCCACTCTCGGTCTGCTGTTCTGGCTTGCAAGGCCAAACCCATGGCCCATCGCCGCGGGTCGTCGACTGCGTGCACTCGCTGTCCTGGCCGCCGCGGCCGTGGTGCTGCAGATCGCGCTCGGCGGCTGGACGAGTGCGAATTACGCGGCACTCGCGTGCCCGGATTTCCCGACCTGCCAGACGCAGTGGTGGCCGGAGGTCGCGGATTTCGATGAGGCGTTCGTCCTGTGGCGCGGCATCGGGATCGACTACGAAGGCGGCGTCCTCGATCATCCGGCCAGGGTCGCCATACATTTCACGCACCGCCTTGGAGCGATTGCCGCTGCGGTTCTCGTCGGTGTTTTCGGTTGGCTGCTGTTGCGGCGCCGGCAAGCGCGGCGCGCCGGCGCCGCGATGCTGGCGGCGCTCGTTCTGCAACTTGCGATCGGTTCCGCGGTCGTCCTTTTCGGTGTTCCGCTTGTGCTTGCGGTCGCCCACAATGGCGTGGCAGCGTTGCTGCTGCTCACGATAATCAATGCTCACCAGAGATTTTGGCGAAACTGACGCCCGCCAGGTCGGAACCTGGCGGGACTACTATCTGCTGACGAAGCCCGGCGTCGTCCGCCTGCTCGTGTTCACGGCAGTTGCGGGAATGTTCCTCGCGACGCCGGGCATGGTGCCCTGGGACGTGCTCGTCTTCGGCAGCCTCGGCATAGCGCTCGCATCGGCCTCGGGCGCGGCGGTCAACCATGTGCTCGACCGGCGCGTGGATGCCGCCATGGCGCGCACGCGCGACCGCCCGCTGCCGATGGGCCGCGTCAACGAGCGCGATGCGCTTGCGTTCGCGATCGCCCTTGGCATCGCCGGGCTCGGCATCCTCGCGCTCCTCGTAAATGTGCTGACGGCCGCGCTCACGTTCGTGTCGCTGATCGGTTATGCGGTGGTCTATACCGTCTACCTCAAGCGCGCCACATCGCAGAACATCGTAATCGGCGGCGCCGCAGGGGCGTCCCCGCCCGTGCTCGGCTGGGCGGCCGTGCAGAACGACGTTGGGGGTTACGCGCTACTGCTCTTCCTCATCATATTCACATGGACCCCGCCGCACTTCTGGGCGCTCGCGGTCGCGAGAAAGGACGAGTACGCAAAGGCCGAAATCCCGATGCTGCCCGTCACGCACGGCGAAGATGTCACGAAGTCGTTCATCGTCTACTACACGATCCTGCTCTTCATCGTGACGCTGCTGCCCTGGCTGACCGGGATGAGCGGCTTGCTGTATTTGGCGGGCGCCGTGCTGCTCGGCCTCGGGTTCCTGTATTACGCGTTGCGGCTGAAGTACGCGCCGCGCGGCGATACGGCCATGAAAACGTTCACCTTCTCGATCAGCTATCTCGCGGCGCTTTTCTGCTTTCTGCTGCTCGACCACTACCAGCCGCTGATCTGGCCGCTGTGAGCCGGGCTCGAAAGCAGCGAGCCCCGGCAGCCCGCGGCGAAAGCCCCGCTGCGTTCGACCGGCGATGCATCCCGCCTGAACTGCGTTGCTCGTCGCTTGAATTTGCTCGATATTCTCGCTCCTCGCGCCTTGTCAGGCGGGCGCCTCGCCGGTCTCCGCGCGACGCCGGGTTCCGCCACGGGCTGCCAGGGCGCAGGTCGCGGTAGGTCTGGTACGCGACGATGGATGTCACCGAGATCATCGACCCGCTGAACGACGCTCAGCGCGAGGCGGTGACCGTCGGCGGCGCACCGACTCTCGTGCTCGCCGGCGCCGGCAGCGGCAAGACACGGGTGCTCGTGCACCGCGTCGCCTGGCTCGTCAGGGTCGAAGCTGTCTCGCCCCAGCAGATTCTCGCGGTCACCTTCACGAACAAGGCCGCACGGGAGATGCGCGACCGCATCGAGGCGCTGCTGGGCTTCCCGACGGCTCACCTGTGGATCGGCACTTTTCACGGCATCGCGCACCGCATGTTGCGCATGCACTGGCGCGAGGCCGGGCTGGCGGAGGGCTTTCAGATCGTCGACGCGGACGATCAGTTCAAGCTGCTCAGGCGGATGCTGAGGGATATGGGCGCGAATCCGGACGAATGGACCCCGAGGGATATCCGCGACCTGCAGTGGTTCATCAACGCGCAGAAGGAGGAGGGACTCCGGGCGAAGGACTGCGGCGACGACGGCAACGTCGGGCGGCGGCAGTACATTGAACTTTATGCGCGTTACGAACGGTTCGCGGAAGCCTCCTCCGCGGTGGACTTCGGCGAACTGCTGCTCAGGACGCTCGAGACGCTGAAGCGCCACGATGAGCTGCTCGAGAGCTATCGCCGCCGGTTCAGGCATTTGCTCGTCGACGAATTCCAGGACACCAACGCGATCCAGTACCGCTGGCTCAGGCTGCTGGCCGGCAACGAAGGCATCCCGTTCGTCGTCGGAGACGACGATCAGTCGATCTATCGCTGGCGCGGCGCCAGGGTGGAGAACCTGTTCCGTTTCGAGAAGGACAATCCCGGTACCCGGCTCATTCGCCTCGAGCAGAATTATCGTTCCACGGCAACGATCCTGAATGCGGCGAACGCCGTTATCGCGAACAACGGAACGCGGATCGGCAAGAACCTTTGGACCAGCGGTGAGGACGGCGAGCGCATCAAGCTCTTCGTCGCGTTCAACGAGCGAGACGAGGCGGAGTTCGTCGTCAATCGGGTCCGCGACAACCTCGATCGCGGCAAGCGGGCCAGCGACGCGGCCGTGCTCTACCGTTCCAATGCACAGTCGCGCGTGTTCGAGGAAGCGTTTCTCGCGGCGGGCATTCCCTATCGCGTGTACGGGGGCTTGCGGTTCTTCGAGCGCGCGGAGATCAAGGACGCGCTTGCGTATTTGCGCCTGATCGCAAACCGCGACGACGATCCGTCGTTCGAGCGCGTCGTCAATACGCCGCGGCGCGGTATCGGCGCGCGCACCGTGGATGCCGTGCGCTCGCGAGCGCGGGGGTCGGGCACGAGCTTGTGGCGCGCGGCGGCGGGTCTCGTCGCCGAGAAGGCTCTCCCGCAACGACTGGCAGGCGCGCTGTGGAAGTTCCTCAAGCTCGTCGACGATCTCGATCGCGACACCTCCGGCTGCGCCTTGCATGAGCAGGTGGAACAGGTCATCGAGGCCAGCGGCCTGGCGAAACACTTCGCCAGCGACCGGACGGGCAATGCCGAGGCAAGACTCGAGAACCTCGAGGAGCTCGTCAACGCGGCGCGCGACCCCCTGAACGACGAAGATTCGGACCTGTCGCCGCTCATCGCGTTCCTTTCCTACGCGGTGCTTGAATCAGGCGATGCCCAGGCCGGTGCGACGGAGGACAGCGTCCAGCTCATGACGCTTCACTCGGCCAAGGGCCTCGAGTTTTCGCTGCTGTTTCTGTGCGGCATGGAGGATGGCCTCTTTCCGCATCAGCGTTCGCTCAACGACGCCGACGGTCTTGAGGAGGAGCGCAGGCTCTGCTACGTGGGGCTCACGCGAGCGCGCGAGGAGCTTTACCTGAGCTACGCCGAGCAGCGGCGGATTCACGGTACGGACAATTACACGACGCCGTCACGCTTCATCCGCGAGATCCCGCCCGATCTAATGGAAGAGGTCCGACCGAGCTTCTCGGCCGGGCAGCAAGCGTATCGCCGCGGCGCAGCGGCGCTCGAGCCCGGGTCCAGCGGCGTGCAACTCGGTCAGCGCGTGCGTCATCGCAGGTTCGGCGACGGGATCGTCCTCAACAGCGAGGGCAGCGGCGCGCACGCCCGCGTGCAGGTGAATTTTGAACGAGCGGGCACCAAGTGGCTCGTGCTCGCCTATGCGAACCTGGAACTGATGTAAATTTGCCCCGCACTTCCTGCAAAACTCGCGACACTGCCCACAGCGCCCGGTTTGGATGCACGGCGCTTCTCTCTCCGGCATGGCAGCGCGGACTCCGCGGGACCGGTTCCGCGGATCGCTCGAGAACCGGATCGGCAGGCCGGGTCGTACGTCACTTGTTCAAGCAGCCGTCGACAGGGACGCATAAACCGCCCGCGAGCCGATTTCCAGCACAGGACACCGGGATGCAGCGGTCCCTCGTCGACCGCTGACCGCTCCCGCACCGGCCCCCGATGCCTGAAACGTCGCGCACGCGGAGGCTGTTCGCGCTCCTCGCCGAATCGCTCCGGGGCTCGAATCGCGATCTGACCTCCGGGCCGCTCGCCCCTGCGGTCTTCGTGCTCGCGGTGCCGATGGCGCTCGAAATGGTGGGCGAGTCCGTTTTCGCGGTGGTGGACGCGCTGTTCATCGCTTGGCTGGGAGCGCCCGCCCTCGCCTCCGCAGGGCTCACGGAGACTGCGCTCGGTCTCGTGTACGCGGTCGCCATCGGCTTCTCGTTCGCGGTCACCGCCGTCGTATCGCGCCGCTATGGCGAGGGAGACCGGCGGGGCGCGGCCCGCGCCGGAGTGCAGTCCATCGGGCTTGGGCTCGCGGTCGCGCTTGCGCTCGCCGTTCCCGGTGTCGCGTTCGCACCGAACGTGCTCGTCCTGATGGGTGCCGACGCCGAGACCGTCGCCGTGGGAACGTTGCATGCCCGGATCATGTTCGGGGGCATGGCGACGATCATCCTGCTGTTCCTGAACAATGCCATTCTGCGCGGCGTCGGAGATGCCCAGGCGGCCATGCGGGCGCTGTGGCTTTCGAACGGGATCAACATCGTGCTGGACCCTTGCCTGATTTTCGGGCTCGGGCCGTTCCCGGAACTCGGCCTTCCCGGAGCGGCGGTCGCCACAACCATCGGCCGGGGCACCGGCGTGCTCTACCAGTTCTGGGTGCTCTCGCGCGGTTCCCGGCTCCGCCTCCGTCGTCAGGACATCCAGGTCCGGTGGAGGGTGCTGAAGAACCTCTGTCGCGTGTCGGTCGGCGGCATCGCACAGATGCTTGCCGACATACTCCCCTGGATACTGCTCATCCGCATCATCGCCAGCTTCGGCACGGTCGCGGTCGCGGGCTGGGTGATCGCCATCCGGGTGGCGCTCTTCGTGATCCTGCCCTGCTGGGGACTGTCGAACGCCGCCGCGACGCTCGTCGGTCAGAACCTCGGGGCCGGACAGCCCGGGCGCGCCGAACGCGCGGTCTGGATCACCGGCGCCTGGAACATGGCCTTCATGGCGGCGGTGACCGGGATCTTCGTGGCGTTCGCGCCGCAGATCGCCGCGCTCTTCACGAACGATCCCGAGATCCGCGCCATCGCCGCCACTGCGCTCAGGGTGGTCAGCTACGGCTATGTCTTCTACGCCCTGGGGATGGTCATCCGGCAGGCGTTCAACGGCGCGGGCGACACCCTTACTCCGACCTGGATCGACTTGCTCTGCTTCTGGCTGTTCGAGATCCCGCTCGCCTGGGCGCTGTCGCGCACCGGGCTCGGGGTCGAAGGGGTATTCTGGGCGGTGGCTCTCGCCTATTCGCTGTCCGCGCTGGTCAGCACCCTGATTTTCCGCCGTGGCGGCTGGAAGACGATGACCGTCTGAGCGCGGGTCTCCGGATGGAGATCTCGCGGCAACGTTACCCGTACTTCTCGTCGCTGGCGCGGCGACAGGGCCCGCTTCGTCCGAATTCCAGGAGGCAGAACGATCCGTGAAGCGGCGCCGACCCCGCGGGGTCGACCGGGATCCGAACTTCGCATCGAGCCCGGGCCGCATCCCCACCGCCGCCCGCGTCTTGCTGGCCGGCGCGGTACTCGCCGAACTGGTCCCGGGTGCGGGCCATTGTCCGGTAACGGCACTCCGCCGGCGTCGGAGGCGATCCGCAGGCCGTCCAGGCGGTCCACCGCCTGACGGCGTCCAGACGCGTGAAATTGAAGTTGTGCAGGTGTACACTGTGAGCCCATGGGGCCTCCGGGTCGGATCAATGTAAGTGATTGATTTATATCACATTATCCGACGAATCGAGGTCCCTTTTCAGTCATCGGCGAGATTTCCGGGCTAGCTGTGAACGCGATGCTGCTTGTGTGACGGGACGTTGGGGCGGCGATGAACATACTGATCCTGGGTGCTGGGCAGGTGGGGGCTACGGCGGCCTACAGCCTGGCCCGCGAAGAAGCCAACGACGTCACGATCGTCGACCGCAATCCCGTCGTTCTGCGCGAGTTGCAGAATCGCCTCGACGTTCGCACGGTGGTCGGCAACGCGGCGTATCCGGAGGTCATCGAACGGGCCGGGGTCCGGGAATGCGACATGCTCATCGCGTTGATGGACAGCGACGAGACGAACATGATCGCCTGCCAGATCGCGCACACGCTGTTCGACGTCAAGACCAAGATCGCGCGTGTCCGTGCCCGCGAGTTTGCCAACCACGCGAAGCTCTTCGCGGACGACATGATTCCCGTCGACGTCATCATCAATCCCGAACAGCTCGTGACCGAGCACATGACGCAGCTCATCGAGGTCCCCGGCGCGCTGCAGGTGCTCGAATTCGCCGACGGCCGGGTGCGTCTGGTGGCTTCGCGCGCGGAGGATGGCGGGGCGTTGATCGGGCACCCGCTGTCGGAGCTCTCCCACCACATTCCCAACGTCGAGTGCCGGGTGGTCGCGATCTATCGCGAGGGGCGCGGGATTATCCCCGACGGCAGCACGGTCGTCAGGGAAGGAGACGAAGTGTTCTTCATCGCGGCGCGCAAGGACGTGCGCACGGTGTTGAGCGAGATGCGCAAACTCGACGATCCCGTGCGCTATGCCGTCATCGGGGGCGGCGGCAACATCGGTCTCAGGCTCGCGAGCGCCATCGAGAATTCCACGCACGTCAAGCTTATCGAGCGCAACCGGGCGCGCGCCGAAGAGGTCTCCAAGCGGCTCGACAGTGCGCTGGTCCTGCTCGGCGATGCAGCGGACGAGGAGCTGTTGCTCGAGGAGAACATCGACAGCGCCGACATTTTCGCTGCCGTCACCGACGCCGAGGAAGCGAACATCCTGTCCGGGATGCTGGCCAAGCGGCTGGGCGCTCACCGCGTCATGGCGCTGATCAACAAGCCCGCCTATGCCGAGTTTGTCGAAGCCGGCATGATCGACATCACGATCTCGCCGCAGGAGATCACCCTGGGGACGCTCCTGGCTCACGTCCGGCGCGGCGATGTGGTCAAGGTCCATTCCCTGCGCCGCGGTGCCGCCGAAGCGATCGAGGCGGTGGCGCACGGCCACGCCCGCGAGTCGCGGGTCGTCGGACGTGCGGTCGAGGAGATCCGGCTGCCGCGCGGCGCCGCAATCAATGCGGTCGTCCGCGGCGACGAGGTGCTGATGGCGCATCACGACACGGTCATCGAGGAGGACGATCACGTCATATTGTTCGTTGCGGACCGTCGCCAGATCGACGAGGTCGAGCGACTGTTCGAAGGCAGCGAGAACTCCGCCTAGTGTCCTGTCCGATTGATTCCATCGCTTTCTCCTTTTGCTCAGAGTTTAGGTAAGTTATTGAACAAGTGAGCTTTTCATTGCGACTGGACGCACGTAGATTGTTAAGGCCATTTGTCGGACAGGACACTGGCAGCCTGTTGCGGAAGGCGTCGCCGTGACTGCAGGTACCGTTCAACGTGTGCTGGGCCTGCTGATCGTGCTCTTCAGCATGACGATGCTGCCGCCGATCGGCTGGGGGCTGTTCCACGGTGACGGCACATGGGGCGTTTTCGCCGCATCGTTCCTGATCGTCGCCGGCATCGGACTGCTGCTGTGGTGGCCGGTCCGCCGGGTCCGCCAGGAGCTGCGGCTTCGCGGCGGTTTCCTGGTCGTCGCGCTTGCATGGATCGTGCTCGGCACGCTCGGCGCGACGCCGCTGCTGCTCGCCGAGGCGCCGCAGATGAGCTTCACCGACGCGGTGTTCGAGGCGGTCTCGGGGCTAACGACCACCGGTGCGACCGTGCTCGTCGGGCTCGATGCCCTGCCGCCTGCCATTCTTTATTATCGGCAACAGCTTCAGTGGGTGGGCGGTCTCGGAATCATCGTCTTTGCCGTGGCCATCATGCCGCTGCTCGGCGTCGGCGGTATGCAGCTCTACCGGGCCGAGACGCCCGGGCCGGTCCGCGAATCCAGGCTGACGCCGAGAATCACGCAGACTGCAAAGGCCCTGCTCAGCGTCTATGTAGGCATTACCTTCGTCTGCGCTGCGGCCTACTGGCTCGCCGGCATGAGTTTCTTCGATGCCGTGTGCCACAGCTTCAGCACGGTGGCGATCGGCGGCTTCTCGACGCACGATGCGAGCATCGCGTACTTCGAAAGCCCGCTGATCGAGATGATCGCGGTCGTTTTCATGTTCATCGCGGGCATCAACTTCGCCCTGCACTTCCTGGCGTGGCGCGACAAGCGCCTGACGAGCTATTTCAGCGATCCCGAGCTTCGATCGTACGTGTGGATTCTTGGAGCCCTGTCGACGTTCGTCCTCGTTTACCTGTTGTGGCAACAGCAATATGAAAGCGTTGCTGAAACCATCACGAAGGGCCTCTTCCAGGCGGTGTCGATCGCGACGACGACCGGGTATACGACGGACGATTTTGCCGCCTGGCCCGGCGCACTGCCCGTGTTGCTGCTCTTCGCGAGTTTCGTCGGCGGCTGTGTGGGATCCACGGCCGGCGGCATGAAGGTCATGCGCTGGTCACTGATCTACAAGCAGAGCGCGCGCGAGTTCCAGCGGCTCGTCCATCCGAGCGCAGAGATTCCCGTGAAACTCGGCACGCGGGCCGTGCATCCCCGGATCGTGGATTCGGTCTGGGGCTTTTTCGCCGCCTACATCATCGTGTTCATGGTGATCATGTTGGTGCTTCTGTCGACCGGCATGGATCAGAGTTCGGCGTTCGCTGCGGTGGCCGCGACAATCAACAATCTGGGTCCCGGACTCGGGGACGTCGCGTCGGGCTTCGGCGAGGTCAACGTCATCGCCAAGTGGTGCGGCGTTCTTGCGATGTTTCTTGGCCGCCTCGAGATCTTCACTCTGCTCGTGCTCATCACGCCAACGTTTTGGCGCGGGTGACGGGCATCGTTGAACAGGCGCGAGTGCGCCGGGCTTACCGTCGCGGGCGATGGAGCGCATTGCGACCAACGCAGGCCTTGCAGCTTCATGCGACCGGTCGGACCACCGACTCCCGGAGTCCATCGAGCAAGCCCTCAAGCCGCGCCATCCGCTCGCGCATCTCCGCGAGCGCGCGCTCGATCGCGCCGAGCCGTTTGTCCACCGCGATGAAGCGTTTGTCCGTTTCCTGATCGAGTCCGATGAAGCGCTGGCCCATCTCATGCTTCAATTCGGCGAAGCGCTCGTCCTCCTTCCGGTGGGCCGCTTCGAAGCGATTGTCCGCTTTCCGGTCGGCCGCTTCGAAGCGCTCGTCCTCCTTCCGGTGGGCCGCTTCGAAGCGATTGTCCGCTTTCTGGTCGATTGCTTCGAAGCGATTGTCCGCTTTCCGGTCGACTGCTTCAAAGCGCTCGTCGCTACGCCGCTCATGGTCAGCAATGCGGTCTTCGAGTCGATCCATGCGTCGTTGCACGAACCGATACATCCGCAGGTGGAGGCCGGCGAGTGCCAAGCCGACCGCGACGATGGCCATGAATTCGGGAGTCATGAGTCCAGACTACCATAGCGTTCGCGGCGACAGCCACGCGCGATTTTCGGTGGAAATGGCTGGAAACTCGTCGGTTGTCCGTCGGCTGAGTCCATGGCTCTTCGAGGCGGAACACACTTTCAATCGGTAGCAGGATGGATCTGACAGAAAACCTCGAAGCGTTGTTGGCCGGCGGTACGGACAACGCAGCGTTGCGTGTCGCGCTCGCGACGCGCTACCTCGCGGCAGGCGAGGCGGAACGCGCTGTCGAGCATGCGCGAGCCGCCGTCGATCGCGATGCCGACTATTCTGCGGCCTGGCGGGTGCTCGGCAAGGCGCTGAGCGCGGCGGACCGCGATGACGAGGCCCGGCAAGCGTACGAGCAGGGCGTCAAGGTCGCCGAGCGGCGCGGCGACCAGCAGGCCGCGAAGGAAATGCGGGTGTTTCTCAAACGATTGGCGCGCCGCGGCTGACGCCTATATCCTGCGCACGCGGGGACAGGGAGTCAGTCCCGCCCAATCGGGACCAGGCGGGCACCCTATATTCTGCGCACGCGGGGACAGGGATAGACGAAGCCGGAGCGGAGTGCGCGGCGATTGGCGTTGCGGGGCCTGGCCCGGATCACGCGGGGAGCTGATGCGGCCACCAACGGACTGCGGACGAAGTAAGTCAATCCACGAGCGGGACGCACGCGAAGCGGATCTGGCCGGGGGCAGCACGAAGCAGTAGCCATGCATTCCGTCAGCGAAAACCTCAGACGCTTCAGCGAACTCAGCGGCAGGCTCATCGCCTGGCTGACGCTGCCCATGGTCCTCGGCACCTTCGTGGTCGTCGTACTGCGCTACGTGTTCGACCTCGGCTGGATCTGGATGCAGGAGAGCGTCATCTGGATGCATGCGGCGGTGTTCATGCTCGCCGCCGCCCATACGCTGAACCGCGACGAGCACGTCCGTGTCGACGTTCTTTACCGGGGCATGCGGCCGGAACGCAAGGCGCTCGTCAACCTGGCCGGCACCGTGCTGTTTCTGCTGCCGATGGCCGTCTTTCTCGTGGTGACCAGTTTCGACTATGTCGTGGTGTCCTGGCAGATCGGGGAATCGTCCCGCGAGGCCGGCGGCCTGCCGTATCCCTTCGTGCCGCTGCTCAAGTCCGTGATCCCGGCGACGGCGATCATGCTGATCGCACAGGGCATGGCCAGCGCCATAGATGACGCGCTCGTGCTTGCAGGGAAAGCGCCGTCGCGAACGCCTGCCGAGGCTCCGGCCGGGGAAGGTCCATAGCCGTGCCATGGATCGCCGCATTGTTGCCGGTTTTGCGGGGCGTCACCGGCAGCATCAACGATGGGCTTGTGCTCGCCTGCCGAGGCTCCGGCCGGCGAAGGTCCTTAAGCATGGAGTCGACCCGGCTGTCATCCCGGATTTGCTGCACGTGGTCGTGGCTAGCGAACGGCGAGGGCCGGTAGCGATGGAGTGGATCGCCGTCGTAATGTTCGCGACGGTCATCGTCGTGTTGCTCGCGGGTTATCCGGTCGCGTTTTCGCTCGGCGGGACGGCGCTCGGTTTCGCACTGGCGGGGGTCGCGTTCGGCGGGTTCGAGGCGGCGTTCCTCGGCACGATGCCGAATCGCCTGTTCGGCATCATGAGCAACGAGACGCTCCTTGCCGTACCGCTCTTCGTATTCATGGGCGTGACGCTCGAGCGGGCGAAAATCGCCGAGAGCCTGCTCGACAGCCTGAGCGCGCTCTTCGGCGGCCTGCGCGGCGGGCTCGGCATTTCCGTCACCGTCGTCGGGATGCTGCTCGCGGCGAGCACCGGCATCGTCGGGGCGACCGTCGTGACGATGGGGCTCCTGTCGCTGCCGACGATGCTGCGCCGCGGCTACAGCCCAAGAATCGCGACCGGAACGATCTGCGCCGCCGGCACACTCGGTCAGATCATCCCGCCGTCGATCGTGCTCGTGCTGCTCGGCGACGTCCTGTCGTCGGCCTATAGCCAGGCCCAGCTCGACCAGGGGATCTTCTCGCCGGATACGGTCTCGGTCGGGGACCTCTTCGTCGGCGCCGCGGTACCGGGGCTGGCACTCGTTCTGCTCTACGTGCTCTACATCGCCGGCGTTGCGATCTTCAATCCCCCGGCGATGCCGGCCGCCGAGCGCGGTCCACAACCTCCGCGCTTCCTTGATCTGATGGGTGCGCTGCTGCCGCCCCTGCTGCTGATCCTGGCCGTGCTCGGCTCGATCATGGCCGGTTTCGCAACGCCGACCGAAGCCGCCGGCGTCGGCGCGGTAGGCGCCATCCTGCTTGCGTTACTCAAACGGCAACTCTCGGTAACGAAGCTTCGCGAGGTCATGCAGAGCACGATCCGCATCAGCAGCATGGTGTTCCTGATCCTGGTCGGCGCGTCGATGTTCTCGCTCGTGTTTCGGGGCTACGGCGGCGATGCGCTCGTACAGGAATTCCTGACGGGGTTGCCCGGCGGCGCGTTCGGCGCCGTACTCATCGTGATGCTGCTGATGTTCCTGCTCGGATTCGTGCTCGATTTCATCGAGATCACGTTCGTGGTCGTGCCGATCGTCGGGCCAATCCTGCTGGCAATGGGACTCGACCCGGTCTGGCTGGGCGTCATGATCGCGATCAACCTGCAGACTTCGTTTCTCACGCCGCCTTTTGGCTTCGCGCTGTTCTATCTGCGCGGGGTCGCTCCAGAGAGCCTGCACACGGGCGACATCTATCGCGGGGTCATGCCGTTTGTTGCGATCCAGTTGCTCGCGCTCGGCCTGCTCGCGGCGTTTCCCGAGCTTGCCACGTGGCTGCCCGAGCTCGTCTACGGACGGTAGACGGCGCCGCTCTGCGTCGCAGGACGCCGCAGGGCTTTCTTGCGGCGGGCCGCGACCGTTTGCCGCTAATGCGAGTCGGTGTCTTCGGACTGTCGAGTGGCTTCAGGCGCCGAGGAGGCGCGAAACCAGCTCAACGCGCCGAGCACCAGCAACGCCAGTGCGACGAGTGCGAACGGCAGCGGCGGTAGCCAGAGGGGTACGTGTTCCATACCGGTCAAATACGGCGCCAAAGGGCGCGAAAGTAGCCAGGCGACGGGCAGGCCGAGCAGGATTCCGAATCCCAGCAAGGTATTGATCCTCCACAGGCCCGCCCAGAGCAGTGCGAGAATCGCCATGACGATGAGCCAGCCAAGGAGCATGGGTTCAGTGCTCGAGCCCGGCCGGCGGCAGCGGTTCGGAGAAGAAATCGAGCCGTGTGAGCACCGTGTAGTCCCCTTCCCAGGCAAGGATGCCGATCAGGAAAATCAACAGCACCGGCGGACCGAGGATGGCCCAGATCAGCGCCAGGCGCTCCCAGGCCATGTGCATGAAAATCGCCACGATGAAGCCGGCCTTGAGCACCATGAAGAGCATGATCAGGCTTGTTCTCACCAGACCGTCGGGCAGAAAGTCGGTGCCGTAGGAAAACGCGCTGAACAGGAACAACAGGCCCCAGATCCAGAAATAGATGCTCAGAGGATGTTGTTGCCCTTCCGCCTGTGCCATCGATGAACTCCCTACCAGAGGTAGAAAAACGCGAATATGAAGACCCACACGAGGTCGACGAAGTGCCAGTAGAGGCCCGTGATCTCGACGATCTCGTAGTTGCCCCCGCCGCGTTCGTAGTCGCCGCGCAGAACCTTGAGCGCGACCACGGCCAGGTAGACCACGCCGGCCGAGACGTGCAGGCCGTGAAAGCCGGTGATCATGAAGAACGACGCGCCGAACTGCGAGGCGCCATGGGGTTTGCCCAGGGCCTCACGCCTTCCTCGATGAGCTTCGTCCATTCGAATGCCTGCATGCCGACGAAGATGGCGCCGAACGCGGCGGTGACGAACATGAGCGCCGCCGCCCGGTAGCGGTCGCGGCGGTAGCCGTAGTTCACGGCAAGCGCCATCGTGCCGCTCGACGTGATCAGCACGAAGGTCATGATCGCGATGAGGATCAGCGGGATCGGCTGACCGAATATATTGAGCGCGAAGACTTCGCTCGGATTCGGCCACTCGACCGCCGTGGACATGCGCACGTTCATGTAACCGGTCAGGAACGACGTGAAGATGAACGTGTCGCTGAGCAGGAAGATCCACATCATGGCCTTGCCCCAGGGGACGTGAAAGGCCTGTTTGTCGGTCGCCCAGTCGTCGACGATGCCGCGCCATCCCTCGGGCGGCAATGCGTCTGCGGCGGGGTTCATCCCTTCTTGCGCCATTGGAGTCTCGTTCCCAGCTTCAGGTAATCGACAGTTGCGTGAAGAGCCCGAGCCACACCAGCAGCAGGAAGTGCCAGTAGGTCGTGCACAGGCGCACCGTTTGCCGGATCGTGCCTGCGGCCACGACGTTTTCCGTGTCCAGGCCTCGCCAAACCTGCGCGGCAGTTCGGCCGAGGACGACCAGGCCGCCGACGAGATGCAGGCCATGTATGGCCGTCAGCAAAATGAAGAATGAGTAGGCCGGATCGCTCACGCCGTACCGGCCGGTGGCCGCCAACTGCTGCCAGGCGAGCAACTGGCCGGCCAGGAACACGACGGACAGGACGCCGCCGGCCGTGAACCAGGTTCGCAATGCGCCCAGATCGCCCTTGCGAGCGGCGCCGGTCGCCGTCTGCATGGCGCCGCTGGCCGCGACAAGCACGAAGGTGTTGAGCCAGAGGATTCCGGGCTCGTCGAGCGGTACCCAACCGACCAGTTCGCCGTGGCCGAAGCCCATGCGCATCAGATACGCGCCGTTGAAGATCAGGAACAGGCTCGCGACCATGGCCATGAAGACCCAAAGCCCGACCTTGGGCGCCGACGAGGTCAGCCCGTCCTGGCTTCCTTCGATCACGCCCTGCCGTTCCCAGGGCTTGTCCTTCAGGCGCTGGATCAGTACCCACCAGACCGTGACGCCCAGCACGAGGCCGATGGCGAGTCCGGTCATCATTTGCGGCTCGCTCCTGCAACCCGGAGGCTTTCTTCGCCCGGCTTGATCGGGTGATTCTGCGGAATGAAGTCCGCTTCGTCGCCCGGTACGCTGTAGTCGTAGGCCCAGCGATGGACTTCGGGAAGCTTCGGTCCCCAGTTGCCGTGCTTGGGCGGCGTGTCGGGCGTCTGCCATTCGAGCGTCGTCGCGCGCCAGGGGTTGGAGTCGGCGCGCTTGCCCTTCCAGAGGCTCAGGGCCACGTTGATCAGGAAGATCAGTTGCGCCGTGGCGACCACGATCGCTGCGATCGTGATGCCCTGGTTCACTCCGAGCGCGGAATCCGGGATGAAGTCGGTCTGGCCATAGTCGTAGTAGCGCCTCGGCATGCCGAGAATGCCGAGATAGTGCATCGGCAGATAGATCGCGTAGGTGCCGAGGAAGGTCATCCAGAAGTGAATCTTGCCGAGCACGTCGTTGGGCATCCGACCCGTGATCTTCGGGAACCAGTGGTAGATCGCCCCGAACAGCACCATGACCGGCGACACGCCCATGACCATGTGGAAATGGCCGATGACGAAGTAGGTGTCCGACAGCGGCAGGTCGACCGTCACATTGCCGAGGAAGAGCCCCGTCAGGCCGCCGTGGATGAACGTGAATATGAAGCCGGTTGCCCACAGCATCGGCAGGTTCAGATGGATGTCGCCGCGCCAGAGCGTCAGCACCCAGTTGTAGACCTTGATGGCCGTCGGAACGGCGATGATCAGCGTCGTCGTCGCGAAGAAGAACCCGAAGTACGGATTCATTCCGGACACGTACATGTGGTGCGCCCAGACCACGAAGCTCAGCGCGCCGATCGCGACGATGGCCCAGATCATCATCCGGTAGCCGAAGATGTTCTTGCGGGCGTGGGTGCTCAGGAGGTCCGAGACAATGCCGAAAGCCGGCAGCGCGACGATATAGACTTCCGGGTGACCGAAAAACCAGAAAAGATGCTGGAAGAGGATCGGGCTGCCGCCCGTCGTGTCCGTCGTCTCGCCGAGCGCCAGGAGCGCCGGCATGAAGAAGCTCGTGCCGATCATCCGGTCGAGTGTCATCATGATGGCGGCGACGAAGAGCGCCGGGAAGGCCAGCAGACCCAGAATCGTCGCGACGAAAATCCCCCATACCGACAGCGGCATTCGCATGAGCGTCATGCCCCTGCAGCGGGCCTGCAGCACCGTGGTGACGTAATTGAGGCCGCCCATCGTGAACGCGACGATGAAGATCGCCAGCGACACGAGCATGAGCACGATGCCCCAGTCGGCGCCCGGCGTGCCGTCGAGAATCGCCTGCGGCGGATACAGCGTCCAGCCGGCGCCCGTCGCACCGCCCGGCACGAAGAAACTCGTGATCAGGACGATGACGGACAACAGGTACACCCAGAAACTCAGCATGTTCATGTACGGGAAGACCATGTCTCGGGCACCGCACATGAGCGGGATCAGGTAGTTGCCGAATCCGCCGAGGAACAGCGCCGTCAGCAGGTAGATCACCATGATCATGCCGTGGGTCGTCACGTACTGGTAATAGTTGTATGGCGTCATGAACGAAAAGACGTCGGGGAAACCGATCTGCAGGCGCATGAGCAACGACAGCGCGAGCGCAATGAGACCCACGCCGATCGCGACCACGCCGTACTGGATCGCGATGACCTTGTGGTCCTGGCTCCAGATGTACTTGGTGATGAACGTGTCGGGATCGTGCAGGTGATGATCCCGGTCGGCGATTGCTACGTAGGCCATGTTCCCTGGGTCCTCCTGTCGCTGTTGACGCCTGACGCCGCGCCGCGCGTTCTACAGGGTGTTTATGTAGGCGATGATGTCGTTGATCGCGGCCTCGTCCTTGAGGATGTTCGCCATCATGTACATCTGATCGCCGTATACGTCGGTCTCGTGGCCGCCGCGTATGCCCTGCTGGAAGTTTTCAAGTTGCCGTGCGAGGTACCAGTCGCTCATTCCGGCCAGGCGCGGTGCATTGGTGCTCCAGATACCCTGTGCCTCGGCGCCGTGGCAAAACCCGCAGGTCGTGTAGAGTTTCGCGCCGCGTTCGGCGTCGCCGAAGACCGTCTGCTCGGGGGGCACGTCGGGCAGCGTCCGGATGTAGGCGATGACGTTCTCGAGCACGGCCTCGCTGGCAAGTATCGTCGCCATCGGCCTCATCTGTAGGCCGAAGATATCGCGCGCGTCGGCGCCGCGCACGCCGCTGATGTAGTTGGCGATCTGCCGGCGCATGTACCAGTCTTCCTGACCGGCGATCTTCGGCGCGTTCAGCGCCATCAGCCCTTCGCCCTGGGCGCCGTGGCAGGCCGTGCACACGGCATAGTTGGCGGCGCCCGCGGCGGCGTCGCCGACCGGCCGCGCCAGGGTGTCGGCGAACGTGGGCTGTTGTGCGAGCCACTGCTCCCAGTCAGCCTGCTCGTCGACGACGACCTTGCCGCGCATCGCGAAGTGACCGATACCGCACAACTCCTCGCAGAGGATTTCGTAGGTGCCGGTCTGTACCGGTGTGAACCACTGGTAGGTCACCATGCCGGGCACGAGATCCATCTTGATCCGGAACTGCGGTATGGCGAAGTTGTGCAGCACGTCCGTGGACCGCAAAAGCGCATGCGCGGGCTGGTCGAGCGGCAGGTGCATCACGGGATCGGCGATGAGAATGTCGTCCTGGCCGGCCGGGTCCTCAGGATCCATGCCGAAAGGATTGTCGACCGTCATGTGCCTGACTGCGGTGTCGCCGAACTCGCCGTCGTCGCCCGGCAGCCGGTAGCTCCAGTGCCACTGCTTGCCGAGCGCCTCGAACCTGAGCGCGTTGTCGGGCACCGTGATGAAGTCGCCCCACACGACGAGTCCGGGCGCGAGCATCGCGGCGACGCCAACGGTCGTCACGGCCGTGAGCCAGATTTCGAGCTTCTTGTTCTCGGGTTCGTAGTGCGCCTTGTGGCCCTTGCGATGGCGGTACTTGATCAGTGCGTAAGCGGAGAACAGGTTGATGCCGACGAAGACGATCCCGGTCACCCAGAACGTGACGTCGACCGTGAAATCGATGGTGCTCCAGTTCGATGCGAGCGGGGTGAAGTACCAGGGGCTCAGGAAATGGAAGAGCAGCGATCCTACGACCAACAGGACGATTACAATGGCCAGCGCCATACGTCATGCACCTCGGTTTCGCGCGCTGCGATTCGCGTGGGACGGATCGCAGCGAGCTTCGGTTGTACGAGTTTTTCTGTCTGTACTGCTATTCGATGATGAACTTGCCGTTCATCAATACGAAGTGGCCCGGGAACGAGCAGAAGTACGTGTAGTCTCCGCCGGGTTCAAGGCCCGATAAATCGAACGTGATTGCGGTCTGTTCTCCGCCGCCGATGACGTCGGTTGTTGCGATCACACGTTCGTCGCCCTCCGGGACGTAGTGGGGCGGTCCGGAGGCCTGACCGGCCTGGGCTACTGCCTGCCAGTCGGCGGTTGTTGTCAGTACCCAGTTGTGGCCCATGATGTTGGCGGCCAACTGCCCGACGTGAACGAGCGTAAGTGTGACTTCGGTGCAGCTTGAGCTGACGCTGAGTTCGCTCTGGACGAACTGGATCTGGTCGTTTCCTTCGATCGTGAGGGCGCATTCCTGCCCCAGTGCCGACCCGCAGAACGCAAGCCCTGCGAGTGCGAACAGCGTCAAGTTCCTTCTCATCAATCTTCTCTCGATCGTTTGCGCGGTTGCCCGTATGAAACCGCGGCGGGATTCTACCAGAACACGGTACCGGCGGTAATGCTAGCGGCACCGCTCCCGAGGCTGGTTTTGCAGAGGCTCCTGGCACGCGGCGGAGCGGTCAGACGCGCGTCTCCATGAACGCCTGCTCCGAAATCCGCTGCCAGGTCTCGGACTCTTCGAGGAAGGCCCTGTAGGAGTTCCAGACGCGCGCGACGATGGGGTCGGCGGCGGCGAGTTGCTCGACGACCTCGAGCGTCGCCGCCTTGAGACCGGCGAGCACATCGGGCGGGAAACTCAGCACCTCGACGGACGGGTCCTCCTCGAGTTGGCGCAGCGCGCCGGCGTTGCGCGCCATGAACTCCGAAGTCATGTCGAGACTCGCCGCCTGGCAGGCGACGCGGACGATGGCCTTGAGATCGTCCGGCAATTGGTCCCAGGCTTCGCGATTGACGATGCACTCCAGTGCGGGTCCCGGCTCGTGCCAGCCCGGGTAGTAGTAGTAGCGCGCGGCCTGGTGCAGGCCCATCGCGACATCGTTGTAGGGTCCCACCCACTCGGCCGCGTCGATGGCGCCGGTCTGCAGGGCCGTAAAGACTTCCGATCCCGGTATGGTGACCGGCGTGGCGCCCACCCGGTTGAGCGCTTCGGCGCCGATTCCCGGGATCCGGATTCGCAAACCGCGCAGGTCCTCCATGCTGTCGATGCGCTTGTTGAACCAGCCGCCGGTCTGCACGCCGGTATTGCCGGCGGGAATCGGGACGAGACCGAACGGCTCGTAGACTTCGCGCCACAGTTCCAGGCCGCCGCCGTAATAGAGCCAGCCATTCACTTCGTGAGCGTTCATGCCGAACGGAATCGTGCAGAAGAACTGGGCCGCTTCGGTTTTGCCGCGCCAGTAGTAGGACGCGCCGTGGCCCATCTCGGTCGATCCCTGCGATACGGTGTCGAAGACCTCGAACGCCGGTACGAGCTCGCCGGCCCCGTAGACAGTGATCTGCAGGCGGCCGTTGCTGAGTTCGTCAATGTAACGGGCGAGCGTGTTTACACCCGTTCCGAGTCCCGGAAAGTTCGGCGGCCAGGTCGTGACGAGATCCCATCTGAAGCGCTGCTGCGACTCGGTCTGCGTGCCGGCCTGCTCGGATTCGCCGGCGCACCCGGTGAGCGCGGCGGCGCCTGTGAGCCCGGTGACGAAGTCTCGACGTTTCATCGGGGTGCTGGCCCTGGATGGATGCGGGCGACTACAAATAACAGATTGTGCCCGGCGAGCCTAGCCCGCAAACTTCATCCAGCCGCACTTTTCCATGGTGCATTACGGATGAATTTCAAAAGTTTGCAGGACAATCCATGGCTTCGCACAGGTGACAGCATGCGCTGGCCCCGCCCTCGCTGGTCCTTTTCGTGCAGGCGCCCACATGCTCCGGGCACCACTAGCCCGCTATGGTTCCGGTCACGAGCACGTGCCTGTACGCCCCAGATACATGTGATCGGGCCTGCGCGATCATCGCGGCCCGTGGCGAGACTTGCGCGCCAGACTCTGACTGAACTGTCGCGCTGAGAGTCGCCCGGTCTGGCACGTGAGGACGAAATGCCGCAGGTCCCTCGCTGCTATCGTAGTTCAATGAGTGGGATGTCAGATCAATTACGAGCCCCCAAACCTTAGCAGTCTCATGCGAGGTATTAGGATAAATGTCCCACATGGCGCATAACAACTAGCATGTGGGAGAGTTGTTCAAGATCTGGCCATTGATATCCCAGACAGTGTCGGGAATCCGACAGTCAGTGGCGAAATCTTAGCTAGGAGTGGGACGTTTCGACCGTCGGGAGCGAGTGCGGCAATCAGCACGCCGGCCGGTCGACTGTAGCCGCGCCGCGATGCTGTCGCACTCAGGCCGCCCGGCCCGGTGCGTCGCGCAGCGCGGCGTCGATGTCGAAGATGATCGTCCGGGCGGTTTGTGCCGGGTCGGCAGCGTTCCTTATCGGCCGGCCGACGACGAGGTAGTCCGAACCCGCGAGTATCGCTTCGCGCGGGGTCAGGCTGCGCTTGTGATCGTCCGTGGCTGCGCCGCCCGGCCTGATCCCCGGGGTCACGATCAGCGCCGTGCTCCCGAATCTCTCCCTGATTTCGCCGACGGAACTTCCTGAAGCGATGACGCCTTCACATCCCGACCCGAGAATCGTGCGGGTGCGGTTCAATACCGCCTGGTCGAGCGTGATGTCGGCGGATTCCGGGAGGCCGACGTACGCCTTGAGGTCCCCGCTGTCCCAGCTCGACAGAAAGGTGATCTGCAGGAACTTCGGCGTCGTGCGGCTGCCGCGGCCGTCGATGGCGGCGATGGCGGTATCCCGGTTGCCTTGCAGGGTGAAGAATTCGACGCCGTCGATGGCGGCCCGGCGAACGGCGGCGGCGACGGTTCTGGGCGTGTCGTCGATCTTGAGGTCGAGGAACACCTTCTTCCCTGCGCCGATCAGCTCCTCGACGAAGCTCATGCCGGGGCCGACGAAGAGCTGCAGCCCGACCTTGTAGAAGCACACCGAGTCACCGAGGGACCCGACCAGATCGCGGGCTTCGGCGGGGGTATCGAAGTCGAGTGCGACGATGAGCCGCTCGGATGCGGGAATCTGCCGTTCGATTGCGGTTCTCCGGAACGTGTCTGCTGCCGCGGGTGGCGCCAAAGCCTGAGCCGGGGAATTTCGCGGGCTCCGGGTCCGCGCCGGCAGCGATCATAGCATGGGGTTTGCGCCGCGCCGGGTGCCCGCGGCTTGCCGCCGCGCGGGCGCTCAGCCAAAGTACGCCGGACACTGGATCGGGTTGATGATCGGTTTGCTGCAACGTGTGAGTGAGGCCTCGGTCGCGATCGACGGCGCAAGCGTCGCCGCGATCGGGCGCGGTCTGCTCGTGCTCGTTGGCGTCGAGCGCGGTGACGGCGAGCGCGAGGCTGGCCGACTGGCCGAGCGGCTGCTCGCGTATCGTGTGTTTCCCGACAGCGGCGGGCGCATGAATCTGAGCGTACGCGACATCGGCGGCGAGGTGCTGCTCGTGCCGCAGTTCACGCTGGCCGCCGATACGCGCAAGGGTAACCGGCCCGGCTTCTCGCGGGCCGCGGAGCCCGCGCGTGGCGAGGCCCTGTTCGGCGCGCTCGCCGCGCAATTCGAGCGGCTCGGCACGCCGCCCCGCTGCGGGCGCTTCGGCGCCGACATGCAGGTCAGCCTCGTCAACGACGGTCCGGTCACCATCTGGTTGCAGGTTACGGCGTAGCGTGCTGCGGGGAATCCGACGGCGCGCTTTAGCGTATGATTGAACGCTAGGACAGTCTCGGAGGGCTGACATGGGATTCGGCGGAATAAGTATCTGGCAGCTCCTGATCGTGCTGCTCATCGTTATGCTGGTTTTCGGCACCAAGCGGATCAAATCGCTGGGCGGCGACCTCGGCGGTGCAATCAAGAGCTTCAGGGGAGCCATGGACACGGAGAACGCCAAGGGTACTGACGACGGCGCAGAGTCCGGGGAGCAAAAGCAGATCGAAACCGAAAGCGCCCCTGACGCACAGTTCGCCGAGCAGAAGGAACAACAGCGGCAGGGATGAGGAGCGGGCATAGTCGATGTTCGACGCCGGTTTCAGCGAACTGGTCCTGCTGTTTGCGATCGGGCTGCTCATCCTCGGGCCCGAGAGACTGCCGCGCGTAGCGAGCCAGATCGGCCGCTGGGTCAGCAAGGCGCGCCGCACCGCAAGCCAGCTTCGCCGCCAGCTCGAACGCGAGATGGCGCTCAACGAGATTCGCCAGAAGTCGCAGCAGCAGCCGCCCAAGCCACCGCCCTCCGCCAGGTCCGGCGCCGCTGACGGCGAGGCGAGCGATTCGGACGCTGCGCCCGGCACGACGTCCGCCAACGACGGCGCCGGGGCCGACAGCGCCGCAAACGGTTCGCAAGCGAACCCGGCTGAGCCGGGCGACTCATCGGAGGGTCCGCCGGGCGACGCTGGCGCGGCTGCGGCCGAGCCTGGCCCGGCAGCGGCCGCGGGAGCTGAATCGTCGGGTTCGGGCGAAACCCCGCGCCAGTCTGCGGCCGACACATGAGCACATCGTCCGAGAATCCCGACAACGCTTCTGCCGAGACCGGGGAGGAACAGCTCGCCGAGGGCACGCTGCTGTCACACCTCGTGGAACTGCGCCAGCGTCTGGTCTGGGCGACGCTTTCGGTGCTCGTGATCTTCCTCTGTCTCGTACCGTTCGCCCAGCAGATCTTCACCTGGGTTTCGAACCCGCTGACCGACGTCCTGCCCGAAGGCTCGACGATGATCGTCACGGGAATCGCGTCGCCGTTTCTGACGCCGTTCAAGACGACGCTCTTCGTCGCATTGTTCATCGCCATGCCGGTGGTGCTCTACCAGATCTGGAGGTTCGTCGCACCGGGGCCCTGTATCGGCGCGAGAAGCGATTCGCGGTGCCCCTGCTCGTGTCGAGCATCCTGCTGTTCTATTGCGGTGTCGCGTTCGCCTATTTCATCGTGTTTCGTCTTGCGTTCGCGTTCTTCGTCTCGGTGACGCCGGAAAGCGTTGCCAACATGCCCGAGATCAATGCGTACCTGGGCTTCATTCTCACGATCTTTTTCGCTTTCGGGCTCGCGTTCGAAGTGCCGATCGCGACGTTCATGCTCGTGTGGAGCCGGCTCGTGTCGATCAAGACCCTGGCCCGCGCGCGCGCCTACGTATTCCTCGGCGCGTTCGTCGTCGGCATGCTGCTGACGCCGCCCGACATCATCTCGCAGACGCTGCTGGCGGTGCCGATCTACCTGCTCTACGAAAGCGGCCTCATGCTCTGCCGGATCATGCTGCCCGACGTCGTCCGACAGGGCGAAGAAGCCGACGAGCAGGCGTGAGGCCTGCCCTGACTCCAAGCCGCGCCGAGCGCGTCTCCCGATGAATTCCGATCCTGCCGTTGCCGCACGGTCGACCGGCGAAGTTGCCGGGCATCCCCGCGGTCTCGCGACGCTGTTCTTCACGGAAATGTGGGAGCGCTTCAGCTACTACGGCATGCGCGCGCTGCTCGTGCTGTTCATGGTCGATCAGGTCGAGGACGGCGGCCTCGGATTCAGCGACGAGACGGCGACGGCGGTTTACGGACTCTACACCGCGGCCGTTTATCTCGTCGCGCTGCCGGGCGGCTGGATCGCCGACCGGCTCTGGGGAGCGCAACGCGCGGTCTGGTTCGGCGGGATCGTCATCGCCTGCGGACACTTCGTTCTCGCAATCCCGGGCCTTGCGAGCTTCTTCGGCGGCCTCATCCTCGTCGTGCTCGGCACGGGCCTGCTCAAGCCCAACATCAGCGCACTGGTCGGCGAACTCTACGCGCAAGGCGATCCGCGGCGCGACTCGGGCTTCACGATCTTCTACATGGGCATCAACATCGGCGCCGCCGCCGGACCGCTCGTGTGCGGCTGGCTTGCCGGCGGCAACTGGCACTACGGTTTTGCGGCGGCGGGCGTCGGCATGCTCGCGGGGCTCGTGCAGTTTCGGGCGACGCGCGCGTCGCTCGGCGAGCGCGGTCTGCGACCCGGCGCCGCCGCCGGAGCGGGCCTCCGGCGCGGTGCGTTGTCCGCGAGCGCACTAACGCTCGCGCTCGTCGCCTTCGTGCTCCTGGCGGGCCTCAACGGCTGGATCCGCTTCGATGCGCTTGCGCTCGCGCAGGGCACGTCCGTGGTGATCGCCGGCGCAACGGCTGCCTGGTTCGCGTACATCTTCATCGCCGGGCGCCTCAATGTGGATGAGCGCCGGCGCATGATCGTCATCGTCGTGCTCGTGTTGGCCTGTGCGATGTTCTGGGCGGGCTTCGAGCAGGCGGGATCGTCGTTGAACCTGTTCGCGGAACGCTACACATTGCGCGAATTCGGCGGTTTCGAAATCCCGGCGAGCTGGTTTCAATCGCTGAACCCGGTTTTCATCATCCTGCTCGCGCCCCTTTATTCGATGCTCTGGGTCGCGCTCGCGCGCCGCCAGCTCGATCCGGCGGTACCGGCGAAGTTCGCGCTCGGACTGATCATCCTCGGGCTCGGGTTCGCCGTGATGATCGGGGCGGCGTCGCTCGTGGCGGCCGGGGAACAGGTGCTGCCGACTTGGCTGCTGTTCACGTATCTGCTGCACACGATGGGCGAACTCGCGTTGAGTCCGGTGGGCCTGAGCTCGGTCACGAAGCTCGCGCCGCGCCGACTCGTCGGGCAGCTCCTGGGAATGTGGTTCATGGCAACGGGGCTCGGCAATATCATCGCCGGGCTCATTGCGGGCGAGTTCAGCGCCGACGCGGTCGAGCAGATGCCGGCGCTTTACACACAGATCGTGCTGACCAGTGTCGGCTCCGGTGTCGTGCTGCTATTGTTTGCCCGGCCGTTGCGGCGGCTCATGGGCGGAGTGCGTTGAATGAACGAAGAACCTCAAACGCGAGCGCTGCTCCCGCAGCTCACGCTCAAGGCCATCGCGCTCGGCGTCGTCCTGTCGGCCGTGCTCGCCGGGGCGAACGCCTATCTTGGCCTTTTTGCCGGCCTGACGGTCTCGGCGTCTATCCCTGCGGCCGTGATTTCGATGGCCGTGCTCAAGCTCTTCCGGGATTCGAACATCCTCGAGAACAACATCGTGCAGACGGCGGCTTCGGCAGGCGAAGCCCTGGCAGCCGGCGTGATCTTCACCCTGCCGGCGCTGGTCATCCTGAACTACTGGAACGTGTTCGACTATCTTTGGGTCACGATGATCGCCGGTCTCGGCGGGCTGCTCGGCGTGCTCTTTACCGTGCCGCTAAGGCGCACGCTCATCGTCGATCTCAAGCTCGCCTATCCGGAGGGCAGAGCGACAGCCGAAGTTCTCAAGGTCGGCGAGTCGCCGGCCAGCGGGGCGAAACTGCTCGCGCTTGCGGCCATTACCGGCGCGCTCGTCAAGCTCGCTGAAACGGGCTTGAGGCTCTGGCCGTCGACGGCGCAGGCCGCAACGTATGTCGGCCAGAACACGATCGCCTACGTCGGCGCCAACTCGTCGCCCGCACTGATCAGCGTGGGCTATATCGTGGGCCTCAACATCGCCGTGCTCGTGTTCGCCGGTGGCGCGATCTCCTGGTACGTCGCCATTCCGATCTATTCGGCGCTCTTCCTCGACAGCGATCCGGCTCTCGCCGCCGCGCGTGCCGAGAACCTGGCGGCCGCGGATCTCGCGTTCGCGATCTGGACTTCGAAGATCCGCTACCTCGGCGTCGGCGCGATGCTCGTCGGCGGGGTCTGGGCCCTGATATCGATGCGCGGTTCGCTGTTTTCGGGAATTCGCGACGGACTGGCCCGGCGCACTGCCGGCGCCGCGCATACCGAGCAGGACACCCCCATGCCGTGGGTCATTACGGGCGTGGCCGTGCTCGTGATCCCGATACTTGCGCTGTACTACAGCATCGTCGGCACGTTCGGCGTCGCGCTCGCGATGACGGCGATCATGGTCGTCGCGGGGTTCCTGTTCTCGTCGGTCGCGGCCTACATGGCGGGCCTCGTCGGGTCGTCGAACAACCCGGTCTCGGGCATCACCATCGCGACGATCCTGTTTACCTCATTGCTGCTGCTGTTTCTCATGGGCGAGTCGGCGGGCGTCGGCGCCGCCGCCGCGATCATGGTCGGCGCGGTCGTGTGCTGTGCGGCGGCGATCGGCGGCGACAATCTTCAGGACCTCAAGGCGGGCCACATCGTCGGCGCGACGCCGTGGCGCCAGCAACTCATGCAAGCCATCGGCGTGATCTCGGCCGTGCTCGTCATGGCGCCGATACTGAATCTGATGCTCGCGGCCTACGGCATCGGCCCGCCGACCGCCGAACAGCCGAACTCGCTGCTCGCACCGCAGGCGACGCTCATGGCGTCGGTCGCCGAAGGCGTATTCGGCGCGGGCTTGCCGTGGGGCATGGTCGGGCTCGGGGCGCTGATCGGTGTCGCGATCATCGGGCTCGACCGCTATCTCGTGCAGGCGACGCAGGGCGCCTGGCGTGCGCCGGTGCTCGCGGTCGCCGTCGGCATCTATCTGCCGCTGGAGCTTTCCGTGCCGATCCTCGCGGGCGGCCTGATCGCCCACTTCGCCGCTCGGCGGCGCTCGCCGGAGAGCCGCGACTGGAGCGCGCGCAATGGCCTGTTGTTCGCGGCGGGGCTCATCACGGGCGAGGCGCTCATCGGTATCCTCATGGCGATCCCGATCGTGGTGAGCGGCAACCCGGACGTGATCGCACTGCCGGTGTCGCTGCCGGCCATCGCGGGTCTCGCCGTGGTGGCGGCCGTCGCGCTTGCGCTTTACCGTACCGCGACGCGAGGCTCCGATTGATGATCCGTCGGGCAAGCTGCACGGCACTCACGGCCAACGGGCGCTGCCTTGCCGTGCGGGGTTCGGTGCGCGGCGATTTGCGGCTCAGCGGCGGAAGAAAAAGTTTGCGATCAGTGTGAGCACGATGCTGATGACGATCATCGACGTCAACGGAACGTACACGCGTGAGTTGCCGCGCGTGATTTCGATGTCGCCGGGAAGGCGGCCGAACCAGGACACGAGCCAGGGCGCATACTGCATGATGAGCCCGGCCGCGACGAGCGCGACGCCGGCGCCGATCAGTACCTTTGCGAGCATGATGCTGGAATTCGACCAGTGAGCAGCGTCGAAAGCAAGCTGTCGAACGCCGGCACGACGATCTTCACCGTGATGTCGGCACTCGCGGCGAAACACGGGGCGATCAATCTTTCGCAGGGCTTCCCCGACTTCGATCCGCCTGCGCTGCTCATCGAGCGCGTCGGCCATCACCTGGGCACGGGTCGAAACCAGTACCCGCCGATGCCGGGCGTGCCCGAACTCAGGGAGGCGATCGCTGCGAAACTCCGGGCGCTTTATGACGTACACGTCGACCCCGAGTCGGAGATCACCGTGACGAGCGGTGCGACGACGGCGCTTTTCTGTGCCGTGCAGGCGCTCGTGCGCGGCGGCGACGAGGTCATCGTGCTCGATCCCGCCTACGATTCGTATGAACCCGCCGTGACGCTCGCGGGGGGCACGACGGTGCACGTGCCGCTCGAGGCGCCGGCATTTTCGATCGACTTCGACCGTCTGCAGGCGAGCCTTTGCGATCGAACCCGGCTCATCATCCTCAATTCCCCGCACAATCCGACCGGCGCGCTCATCGGCGCTGCCGATCTGGACCGGCTTGCGGCGATGATTCGCCCCTTCGGCTGTTTCGTGCTCAGCGACGAGGTCTACGAGCACATCGTCTTTGACGGCGAACCGCACGCGACAGTGCTCGCCCACCCGGAACTCGCCGAGCGCAGCCTCGCGGTGTTCTCCTTCGGCAAGACTTATCACGCGACGGGCTGGAAGGTCGGCTACTGCGTCGCGCCGCGCGGCCTTTCGCTGGAATTTCGCCGCGTGCATCAGTTCGTGACGTTCGCGACGGTGGCACCGGTCCAGTACGCGCTCGCCGATTACCTGTCCGGGCACCCGGAGCATCACCTCGGCCTACCGGAGTTCTACGCCGACAAGCGCGACCATTTCGTGCGCCTGCTCGACGGTTCGAGGTTCCGGGTCACGCCGTCGCGAGGCACCTATTTTCAGCTCGCCGACTACAGCGAGATCTCCGATCTGCCCGACGTGGAATTCGCCCGGTGGCTCACGATGGAGCACGGAGTTGCGGTGATCCCGATCTCGGTCTTCTACGAGCGCGCGCCGGCGGACCGCTATGTCAGGTTCTGTTTCGCCAAGCAAGCCGCGACGCTCGAACAGGCGGCCTCAAGGCTCGCCGGGTTGTGAGCGACGCCGCGCGCGAGCCGCCGCGCAACAGTCCGGTGGCCGCTGTCGATCCACGCGCGGTGCGGCTCATCAAGACGGCTGGCGTCGCTTCGGTCGCCGTTGCGCTTACGCTGATTGGCCTTAAGCTCTGGGCGTGGGTTGAAACGGACTCGGTGTCCCTGCTGAGCTCGCTGGCCGATTCCCTGCTCGACCTGATCGCCTCGTCGATCACGTGGTTCGCGGTCCGCGTTGCGCACGAGCCCGCGGATCGCGAGCATCGATTCGGACACGGCAAGTCAGAGGCGATCGCGGGACTCGTGCAGGCCGTGATCGTCACGGGTTCGGCGCTCTACGTGGGGTTCACGGCGCTCGTTCGCCTGATGGCGCCCGCCGAGATCAGCGCAGCGGAGACGGGCGTGGCGGTCATGACGGCATCGCTGGTGCTGACGCTCGGCCTCGTTGCGTTTCAGCACTACGTCGTCAAGCGCACGGGATCGGTCGCGATCGGCGCCGATGCGGTCCATTACCGGGCCGACGTGCTCACGGCGCTCGCGGTGCTCGCCGCGATCTTCCTCAACACGCGGCTCGGCTGGCACGCGGCAGACCCGCTGTTCGGCCTCGTCATCGTCGTCCTGATCCTCGCGAGCGTGCGCACGATCACGCTCAAGGCGATCGACATCCTGCTCGACCGCGAGCTGCCGGACGAAGTGCATGAAGCAATCAAGGAAGTCGCGGCGGCCCACCCGGCCGTGCGCGGCGTACACGACATCCGCACCCGGTCCGCGGGCGCCGCGCAGTTCATGCAGTTTCATCTCGAACTCGACGGCGAACTCACGCTGAGCGCCGCACACCGCATCTGCGACCAAGTCGAGGACACCGTTCGGCAGCGTTTCCCGACCGCCGAAGTCATCATCCACGCCGACCCCTACGGCATCGTCGAACCTCGCGATCCGTTCTGATTCGCTACGGGCTCAGAACTTCCTCCCGAGGTCAGAAGTCCGCCGTGAGGCCCACGTAGTACTGCCGGCCGATGACGTCGTAGAGCGCCGGCAGCGTGAGGTTGCTGTTGGTATCGCCGCCGGCGGGATTCGCCCCGATGACCCTGGGATCCTCGTCCAGCACGTTGTCGACCCCGAATCGGACCGTGTACTGGTTCCAGCTATACGACCCGTAGAAGTTGAACATGTCGTAGGACCCTGTTCCCTGTATGGTCGTATTGGGACTGGACGCCTTTGCGGCGGACTCGACGGCGTCGAGGTGCCGCCAGGTTACGCCGAGATTGAGGTTGTTCCAGCTATAGCCGAACCGGGTCAGGGCCTGGATCTCGTACATGCCGCCCTGGTCGAGCGTGCCCGTTGCATCGACGGCGTTCTGGCTCTGCACCACCTGGTATTGGTAGTTGTCCAGGTAGTTGATGATGGAGTTCACGCTGAATGTACCCGGACCGATGTCCTTGATCCAGTTGACGTTGATGTCAACGCCCGTCGTCTCGACGAGGCCGAGATTGAAGAACGGTGCGTCGACTTCCGATCGGTCTCCGGACGATGGATTGCGGCGGATCATCTGACAGAACTGGTTGTTGATGTCGTAGCTCGGGTTCGTCTGGCCGTCCCAGTTGAAGCAGTTGTTGTAGACGACCCAGGCCGCGATCGGCGAGATCGCATCGGTCAATTCGATCCGGTAGATGTCGGCCGTGAGCGTTAGCCCGTCGGCGCCGAAGGCCTCGGTCCAGACTGCGCCGAAGGTATAGGTATCGCCCGTTTCCGGTCCGACGTCCGGGTTGCCCTGCCGGAGTTCGATCTCGAGCGGGAAGAACGGCGGGTTCTGCCGATGGAAGCCTTTCGGGCCGGCAATTCCGGTGATGCTATAGGTCTGGGTGTCGAAACCGGACGTGTTGTTGCCGATGATGGCGCGGCAAAGGTCGATGACCTGTTCGCGATCCGGGTTGTCGGGCACGTTACCCCATGCCGAGCGCGTCGTGACCGAGCACGGATCCTGTTCGGGATGGAAAACGACGACCTGAGTCGAGGCTGTGAATAACTCCGCCACATTCGGCGCGCGGGTAGCGAACTGGTAGCCGCCGCGGAAGGTCACCGATTCGGTGGCATCCCATGTGAACAGCGTCTTGTACGTATCGTGGCCGCCGGCCGTGTTGAAGTCCGAATAGCGGTACCCGAGTTCGAGCGAGAACTGATCAATCACCGGGAGCAGCATCTCACCGTAGAACTCGGTCACGTCCGTCTCGCCGCCCGTCGCGTTCGAAGCGAAGATACCGACCGGGTTGTCGAGAATGTGATTGACTGGATTTCCGGGCCGGAACGCATAGGAGTTGTCCCGGCTCGAAGCGCCGACTGCCCAACCGGACTCACCGCCGGGCAGGCTGAAGCCGGCACCCTGCATGTTGAACTCGATGATGTCCTGGGTCAGGACACTCTTGTTGATCATGCGTGAGTCGAAACTCTCGACACATGCCACGTCGGGCGTGAACTGCTCGAACACGGGAAGCCCGGACGGGCAGGACTGCGAATAGCCTCGGCCGAGACCCCGGAAGAAGCCACCACGGCCGAAATCCGGCTGCGCCACGAGCGACTGGTAGCGTTGCAGCGACGGCATGCGGTCGTTGACCGCTTCGATGTCGGTCTCACCCGTCGAGACATACGCTTCCCAGGTGATGGTCTCGCCGACCTCGCCATCAACACCTGCCTGCAGTTGCCAGACCTCGTTCTTGTTGGTCGCCTGGATCGGGCCGTTTAAGTCGAGTACGCGATACAGGCTCCAGTGACCGTCGGGGTTGGCGCGCGAATCGAGCAGCGTGTTCAGGTCGTCGGGTAGCGCGCGTCCGTCGCGCGGGATCGGCGCCTGCCACACGGTAATTGCGGGAGGAATTCCGCCGCGCTGACCGACCTCGATGTCGCTGAAGTTGCCCTGCATGAACGCGCTGAGCCCCTCGGTGATCTGGTAGCGGCCACGCATGAAGGCCGAGTGCCGCTCGAGCGGCGTCGACAGGAAACCGGTCGTGTTGACCTGGTCCAGGTTGCCGTTGTCGAGCAGCTTGATCGCCGTGTACGGACCGCAGTCGCTCATGCAGTTGAGCGGCCCGTTGTAACCGATTCCGCCCTGGGTCACGAATATCGAGCCGTCTGGATTGAAGCGGAATTCCGAGTTTGCACCCACGGTGCCCGGTGCGACTCCGTAGCGCGCGAAAAGCGCGTCGACGGCGTCCTGGGAAGGCGGGTTGCGGCCGCCCGGAATGGCGCCCTCACCGGCACCCCAGGTGCTCGGTTGCATGAACTGACCGCCCGCGTTGCCCGTGTCCGTCCAGCCGTTCATGTAGAAGTCGCGGTCCCGCTGGAAGATCTGGTCGCGCTTGGTCCAGTCGAGGCCGACCATGATGTTTCCGCGGCCATCGTCGGCATTGAGGCCAATGAGCATGTTGAAGTTGGATTCGGCGCCGTCGCCGTCAGAAGCCTGGCCGGTCTGCATACCGATCTCGATTCCTTCGAAGTCGTCCTTGAGGATGAAGTTCGTGACGCCCGCGAGCGCGTCGGGGCCGTACACGGCGGAGGCGCCGCCCGTGATGACCTCGACGCTTGCGATTGCCGATGCCGGGATCGTGTTGACGTCAACGACCAGCGAAGCATTGACCGGCTGTGCGCGCCGGCCGTCGATGAGCACGAGATTGCGGTTGGTGCCCATGCCGCGCATGTTGAGCGTCGCGGCGCCGGGCGAGTTCGTCGCGCCGTTCTGGATGCCGCCGCCGAACTCGGTGCCGGCCGGAACGAACTGTGGCAGTTGATTGAGCACCGTTTCCACACCGGTGCTGCTCGAGTTGATGATGTTCTCGCTCGTGACGGTCAGGATCGGGCTCGGCGCGGTCAGGTCCCGCCTGACGATGCGCGAACCGGTGACGGTCACTTCCTCGATGGGCTCCTGGGCGAGTGCGCCACTCGTCATGAGCGCCGAGATCGCCACCGCCAGGTGGCGCTTTTGCAGCAGTGTGTTCGAATCCATGGATTTTCCTCTCCCTATCGAGCCTGTAGTAGTCAAGTGCTTGCACCGCCGGGGTAGAAACGTCGGGAACGACGCGGGACTGTATCGGGACGGCGAGATTGTTTTTATTGAAAACGATCCTAAGCAACAATCGTGTGACGAGTTTATCAATTTCGGCTTGACATGCCCAGAAATGGATGTTGCTTGAATGCGACAAACGTGATCCGTGGGTGAATCTCGATGTCTGGTTTCAGGCGCCGAGCACCCGACGATTGCGGATGAATTGCGACACGATCCACTTCTCGCCGTTCGCGGCAGGACGCCCGGCATGCACGGTACGCAGGTCCGGCGAACCGTCGTCAAGCGCATTGATGAAGTAGAGTCCTTCGCCGCGCCGACCCTTGTACGAGACGCCGAGCTTGGGAAACTCGGTCTCTCCGCGGTCATAGTCGTCATTGAGGTAGATCAGGAACGTCATGACCCGTTGACCGTTTTTCGCGATTTCCTGCTCGTAGTTCGGGATGTCCGGATCCACGAAATCGAAGTGATCGGTAATCTCCTCGCCTACGGCGTAGTGCAGGATGGCGGTCGCTTCCATGTTATGCAGCGGAAAACCACTCGCGGCCGCCATGCGGTGTTGCACGAGCAGGTGGATCAATTCGCTGCTCATGAGGTCGAACTGCGCCCAACTGTTCGTCCGGTTCTTGTTCGCGTAGTCCTTTCCCGCGACGGCATCGTAGACGAGCGCGCGGTTGAGCCGGTCGCTCGAAACAGCGACTAGCCACCGGCAGACCTCGTCCGGGATCAGGCTTTCGAACAGGCAAACGCGCGGCGAGTCGTGCAGCGATTCGCCCGTGGGTGCCCGTTGCCAGTGTGCGACGTCTACCGTGTCGGCCAGGCGATGCCAATAGGTGTCGGGAAGGCGGCCACTCCCGGCGGCCGCCGCGAACTCGCGATCTTCCGCCAAGGCGAGTATCTGTGTCTGCGCCGGTTGCCAGCCCCGTCGTGCGGCCAACGATATGAGCTTCAGCGCATTGTCAAGACCGGGTTCGACATAGACCCCTGCCGCGGCGAGAACGGCGAGCCGCGCGGCGGCCTCCGCACCGCCGTCGTTGACCGCTTCTATCAGCAGGCCCGCGCCCTGACTCGGCAACAGTGGGGCGTGGTTGCCGGCAATCAGGCGCTTGGCGAGCCGGGTCTTGGCTTCGACGCTGCCGAGCCCTGCAGCCCGTGCGAGCGCATTCACGGCATCGTTGTGCGCACCGTTCGCATCGCACTGTTCGGCAAGCGCGAGTTCCTCGGCGGCGTTGCGCATCGTCGTCGGCCTCCGCTACTCGGTTTGCTCGCGTACGCGGACTCGGAGCCCCGCCGACGGTGCGACCAGGAATACCGAGCTGAACGCGCCGACTTCAAGTGTCGCCTCGAACGGCGCTTCGGGAAGGCGTCTGGAGGTGCTGCCGCTCGTCTGCACGAACAGGCGGCCGTCGTCGGTGGCAAACGTCGCGTTGCCGCGGTAGAGCCTGCCGGCTTCGACGATGATGACCGTTTCTGCCTGTTCTTCGTCGGGCGCCTGACCCTGCTCGCGCTCCCGCTCGGGCGCTACATCGGCCGCCGCTGCGCGATCATCCGCCGTTTGCGCGGCTGCCGGGGGCACAGACTCGGCGCCAACCGCTCCGGGAATCTCCGCCGCCTCGATGGGCTCGGGCGGTGAGGTCGCTGAGGGCGCGGCGGGTGTGTCCGTGGCATCCGGACGTTCGACGTCGGCCGCGACTTCGGTTTCGTCGTTCGCGGCCGTCGCGCTGCTGCGCTCATCGGACGCTTCCACGCCCGCAGGCTGCGCCGCCACGATGCTTTCGAAGCACAGCAGACGCGCCGCGTCGGACTCGATGTCAAGGCAGGCGCGCAGGGCCTCGAGGCGCTCGGAGTCAGTTTGGGCAACCAGGATCTGTGCCGCCAGAAGCGGCATGACGCCCGCGATGCCGATACACAGGAATCGGCGACCGGGTGCTGGCCGCAATAGCTTTGTCGTGGTCCTCATGTGGTCACTCGCGGGAATCGATGGGCTTGCGGCCGTCTTCACGACAGCGCGAACCGAGCGTCAATGACACTGAACGAGCGCGACCATGAGATCGTACGTCGTCTCCGTATCCAGGCAGCCTGGTCGCACGTCGCCTGGCGGGCCGACGCTCAGAGCACGGCACTGCAACCGGCGCACCTTGCCAGGAACGCTGGTGTTGCTCAGGACCGTCGAGTTCGTGATGCAGACGCTGTCCAGGCGTTGCTCGCAATCGACATCGGCGAGCATGGCGCAGGCGAACAGGAACAGGTCGCGCCCGTCGTCGAGGGCATACCCCCAGAACACGGCCTCGTTGCCGATACGGCCGTTTTCCCCGGTCGGGCGGGCGCGAGCGAGCTCGTCCATGACCTGTGCCGCAGGCCGATCGAAAACGGCCTCCGGCCCCTGCCGCACGTTCATTTCGCGTTCGGCGGGTGAAGCGCCGGGAGAGGCGAGCGCCAGAAAAACGGCGAGGGCCGAAACGTAGCTTGTGCTGCGCATAATTTGCCTCCGGACGCCACGCGCGGACCCGAGCGGACCGCAGGAATTGCGGCCGTCGGGCGCATCTTGTGGAACGGGTGCGCCGACAGAAACCGATTATAGCGATTCGGGTAGGTGCAACCACGACGCAACGGCGCGGTCGTCGAGCCGCCACGGGCACCCATGTCAGGCAGACGGCGGTTTTTTCTCGCGCGTCTGCCAGTCGATCGAGCGCTTCGCCCGCTCGGCCTGCACGCGTTCGACGCCGGTCGCTGCCGCCCAACTGACGATCGCATACCTGAATCCGCTCGTCACGGGCTTCGCCATGTGCTCGTAGCGCATGTCCGACGGAAACCAGACGAGCATGCCGGCGCGCGGCCTGAGCGTGTAGGAGAAGCGCTTGAAATGCAGTTCGCCGCCTGCGTAGTCATCGTTTATGTACACGAGCAGGCTGATGTCGCGGTCCACGGCCTTGCGCCAGGCGCCGGCCTGGGGCACGAGGTGATACGCGTCGGTGTGATACCGGTAATGGCCACCTTTCGTGTAGCGAAGAAGTTGAGGTTCCTCGTACCAGTCGATCGTCTGTCCGCAACTCGGGACGATTACTTCCTCAAAGGCGCGGGCGACGACTTCGTCAAGTATGTGCTGCGATTCGCCGAGCACCATCCACTCGGCCACGCGGGTCGGATCCGGCACGGGTTCAAGGCTGCCTGCCAGGTCGCGCACCTGGAAGCGCTGCCCTTTGAGCGCTTCGGCCATCGTCACGAGACGCTGGCACTCCTCGCTCGACAGAAAACCGTCCACGACTGCGATGCCATGCGGCGGCGGCCGGTCGGCGGACTGGGCGCCGCAACAGTGCTTGAAGCGCTCGCCGCTGCCGCAGAAGCACGCTGAGTTGCGTCCCGGAGGAAAGGAGTCATCCCGAATCAGGGGATGCGGCATCGGGGAGCGGCCTCCAACCTTGAAGCGGTATATCGATGTGGCAGCCGGTCCGACCGAAAACGCTCCCGTGGGCGCGGTCGTTCGGCCCTGACGTTCGATGATAAGCCATCGGTACGAGGACGGAAGCGCCGCCGTTCACCTTCGACAGACCGCGCTTGGAGCGTCACGCCTGCGGGCACACCGGTTATGCCCGCAGGACGTCTCCGGTTCGCCCGTCCCTGATCGCAGTGGGTCGCGCCAGGTCGCCGAGCGCGCCCGGCAGCACATAGTCGACGACATCGCCGAGCTGGCGGCGAACTCGCAGGGCGCTTCGGATCGGCTTGCGCCCGCTCAGATTTGCGCTTGTGGAAACCAGTGCATGGCCCGCGCGCCGGCACAGTGCGTTCGCCAGCGGGTGGTTCGTGACCCGAACGGCCACCGTCTCACGGGCGCCCGTGAGCCAGTCCGGCATGGGCGAGCGGGCCGGCAGCGCCCAGGTCACGGGTCCCGGCCAGCTTGCGAGAATTTCCTCGCGCAGCCGCCCTGCCGGAAGGCGGACGATGTGTTCGAGCTGACCGAAGTTCGCCGCGATCAGCAAAAAGCCCTTGCTTGCCGAGCGCCGCTTGAGCTCGATCAGGTGGGCGACGGCATGGTATTCGAACGGCAGGCAGCCGAGCCCATACACGGCCTCCGTGGGATACGCGACGATGCCGCCGGCGAGCACCGTGCGCGCCGCACGATCGATGTGCAGCTTCGAGCTCACGGATTCAGGCGTTGTCGTCGCCCGGTGCGCGTGTGGTTCCGCCACGCTTCCTGTTGGCGTTCTTCTTCGCCGGCCGCTTGGCGGTCTTGGCCGACCGGCCGGCTTTCGCGGCGGCGGAACGCCGGGCGGGCTTTTTGCTGCCGGCCGCGCGTGCGCCCGTCGCGCTTGTTGCGGTCTTTTTCCCGGCCGCGGGCTTGCCGCGTGCTCCGCGCGCCGGGGCGGCCGCAAGCAGCGCCCGGCATTCCTCGAGAGACAACGCGCCTGGGTCGGCGTCTTTCGGGATACGCGCGTTTTTTGAACCATTCGTGACGTACGGCCCGTAGCGGCCCTTCAGCACCTGTATGCCGGCTTCGCCGAAGTCCTGAATGACCCGGTTGGCGTCCGCGGCCCGCTTCGCCTCGATGAGTTCAAGTGCGACCTCGAGCGTGACCTCGCTCATGTTCTGGCCGCTGCGCAGGCTCGCGAAGAGCGGTTTTTCCGGATCGTCGCGCGTGCCGACCTGGACGAAGGGTCCGTAGCGCCCCATGCGCACGCTGACCGGGCGCCCGCTTGCCGGATCGACCCCGAGCGGTCCGGCAAGCGTCTGCTCGACGAGCTCGAGCGCTTCCTCGAAGGTGATCCGGTCCATTTTCTGGCCGGGAAGCAAGCTCGCGAAGAGCGGTTTTTCCGGATCGTCGCGCGTACCGACCTGGACGAAGGGTCCGTAGCGTCCCATGCGCACGCTGAGCGGGCGCCCGCTCTTGGGGTCGTCGCCGAGAACCCGCGGCTTCGCAACCTGCTCGCGTGTCACCGAACTTTCGGTCTTTTCGACCAGTTCGTGGAACGGCCGCCAGAACTCGTCAAGCAACGGTACCCACTCGGTTTCGCCGCGCGATACCGCATCGAGCGAGTCTTCCATCTTCGCCGTGAACTGATAGTCGACGTACTGGGCGAAGAACTCGGTGAGGAAGCGATTGACGAGGCGCCCCACATCGGTCGGGACGAAGCGCCTGCTCTCCATTTCCACGTATTCGCGGTTGCGCAGCGTCGAGATGATCGAAGCGTACGTCGAGGGCCGCCCGATCCCGAATTCCTCGAGCGCCTTGACGAGCGTCGCTTCCGAGTAGCGCGGCGGCGGTTCCGTGAAATGCTGCTCGCTAGCGACGTCCTTGAGGATGAGCCGGTCGCCCTCTTCGACAGGCGGCAGTATCCGGTCCCGTTCCTCGTGCACGCTGTCGTCTCTTCCTTCGCGATAGACGGAGAGATAGCCCGGGTTGACGAGCACGGACCCCGTCGCGCGGAAGACGATGTTGCTGCTCGGCGAAGGTCCCGCGGCCAGATCGAGGCCCACTGTATTGAATAGCGCGGGGATCATCTGGCAGGCGACGGTGCGTTTCCAGATCAGCTCGTAGAGCCTGAACTGATCGCGGTCGAGGTACTTCCTGACGGCCGCCGGCGTGCGGGCCGCCGCCGTCGGCCTGATGGCCTCGTGTGCTTCCTGCGCGTTGCGTGCCTTGGTCCGATACTGGCGCGGACTGTCGGGGAGGCTCTCCGCGCCATAGCGTTCGGCAATGACCCGACGAAGCTCCGACACGGCCTCCGCCGCGAGCGTCACCGAGTCCGTGCGCATATAGGTGATCAACCCGATTGACCCTTCGCCGGTATCGACGCCTTCGTAGAGGCGCTGTGCGACCGACATGGTCTTCTGTGCGCTGAACCCGAGCTTGCGTGATGCATCCTGTTGCAGCGTCGACGTGATGAACGGCGGTTCGGGGTTCCTGCGCCGCTGCTTCCTGTCGACCTTGGCGCAGGTCAGGACGCCGCGCGCATCGGTGACAGCGGATGCGTCGGCCGGTGCAGCCGCGGCGTCGATCGCGCTTTCGGCTGCGCGGACGCCGGCTTCGTCGGTGAACGTGAACTGCTCGACCCTCGTTCCCTCGAAGACGGACAGGCGAGCGTTGAATTGCCGTGGCTCGTGCCCGTCAACGGGCTTCAGCGCAGCGACGGCTTCGATCGTCCAGTATTCGCGCGGCACGAAGGCGTTGATCTCGTCCTCGCGCTCGACGATGAGCCTGAGTGCGGGACTCTGGACCCTGCCGGCCGACAACCCCCGGCGCACCTTCTTCCACAGCAGCGGCGAGAGATTGAAGCCGACCAGGTAATCGAGCGCCCTGCGGGCTTGCTGGGCGTTGACGAGTTGGGTGGAGAGCTGCCGCGGCGACCTGATGGCCTCCTGAATCGCCCGCTTGGTGACCTCGTTGAACACGACCCTGTTGACGGGCTTCGAATCGAGGAGCTTGCGTTCCTTGAGGACCTCGTAGATGTGCCAGGAGATCGCTTCGCCCTCGCGATCGGGGTCGGTCGCGAGGAAGACCGCGTCGGCTTTGCGCACGGCTCTGGCGATCGTCTCGACATGGCGCTTGTTCTTCTCGATGAGCCCGTACTTCATGGCGAAGCCGTGCTCGGGATCGACGGCGCCGTCCTTGGGCACGAGGTCGCGGACGTGCCCATAGGACGCGAGGACCGCGAAATCCCGACCGAGATACTTCTCGATCGTGCGCGCCTTGGCGGGGGACTCGACGATGACCAGGTTCTTGCTCACGGTTGGCTCAGGAACTCAGTGCGGACCGAAATGCCGGCCCTGTGTTCGATCGGTGCCCGGGCGGGCGAACGGACGGCCGCTCCGTGTCCGGTCGCATCGACGGGGTGCATTGCAAACGGCAAGCCATGGGTCAGCCTGATGGGATCGTCATGCCGCCGGAACGACGCTGAATCAGTGAACCCAACCCGGATCGTCGGCGAACACGAGATCCTCCATCTGGGCATACGCCTGCTCGTGGCCGGGCTGACTGAACAGGACCATCATGACAACCCATTTGATGTGCTCGACATCGACTTCCTCGGTATCCAGCGCGAGCAGCCGGTCAATTGCGAGTTCGCGATACGGCGGTGCGAGAATCCCAATCTGTTCCAGATGCAACAGGTAGCCCCTGGAGGCGGGGTCGAGCCGGGTCTGCTCGAAACGGTCGTAGATACGGATCGCAGCAGTGCGCGACATGTCGCCCGGCGCGACTTCAACCGAGTTCAGTTCGTCGAGCCAGTCGAGCGCCCGCTCGATCTCGCGGGCGCCGAAACCCGCGCGCTCGAGTTCGTCCCTGAGCTCATTGCGATCCGGTTCGAACTCGTCTTCGCTGTCGACGAACGCTTCGAACAGGTACATGAGAACGTCGAGCACCGTTTCCTTCATCAGTTCCTTTTCACGAGGCGGCAGTAACGCGCACCGGGCAACGCCTCGACGACCCCACCCATTTCCAGCAGCAGGAGCATGGAGGAAAGCTCTGCCGCCGTCAATCCGGCCGCTTCGCGCAGGTCTGCGGCGCGTACGGGCTCAAAACCGAGCAGGTCCAGGAGCTTCGCATAGGCGGGATCGTCGGTCAGCGGGGTCGTCGAAGACACCTTTGAATCGGACTGAGCGGGGTCGGCGCCGACAAGCTGGGGCGCGAGTTCCGCAAGGATTTCGTCCCCGTCCTCGGCGATGCCTGCGCCGTCACGGATCAGCTTGTGGCAGCCTTTCGCGAGCGGATTGTGTATGGAGCCCGGGATCGCGAACACCTCGCGGCCGTAGTCCGCCGCAAGCCGCGCGGTGATCAGCGAGCCGCTGCGCCGCGTTGCTTCGACAACGAGTGTGCCGAGCGAGAGGCCGGCGATGATGCGGTTGCGCTGAGGGAACTGGAACGGGCGCACCGGCGTGCCTGGCGGGTACTCCGATACGATGAGTCCGCACTCGGCGATGCGAGCCGCGAGCTTGCGGTTGCGGCGCGGATACACGGTGTCGATTCCACAGCCAAGCACGGCGATCGTACTGCCGTCTCCGCCGAGCGCCCCGCGGTGGCTCGCGCTGTCGATGCCCGTGGCGAGGCCGCTCGTGATCGTCAGACCGCTGCGGCTCAGATGCTCCGCGAAATACTCGGCGTTGGCCCGGCCGCCCGAGGTCGGATTGCGGCTGCCGACGATCGCAAGCTGCGCTGCGGCCAGCAGCGCCGTGTCATTGCCGTCGACCCATAGCGCGAGCGGGGCGTCCGGAATTTCCCTGAGCCGCTCGGGATAGGTCGGATCGTCGAGCGTGATCAGGGCATGGTGGCGCTCGTCGAGCCAGCAGCGCCAGCGGGCGAGCAGTTCCCGGTCGGGACCGTGGAGCCGCGTGGCGGACTCCGGCGCGATGCCGCCGGACACAAGTTCGCGGACCGGTGTCGCGAGCAGCGCCTCGGCCGAACCGGCCCTCTGCAGTGCCCGGCGCCACGCTGCCGGCGCCGACGGCTGGGACTGCAGCAGAACCAGCCAGGCCTCAGGCGCCATCGATGAGCCTGGGAGCCTGCGCCGCAGGAAGTCGCGAATCGCCGTCTTCGGCGAGGCGTTTCGCCCCAAGCGAAGATTCGCTATCGCCGTCCGCACAATCGATCGATTGAGGAAAATATCGAGCCATACTTGACGAAATCGATCGGGCGAAGCGGCGTATGAGAGCGAATGTGCAGCCGTGAGTTCCCAAGGCGCAGGCTCCCGATGTTGCTTTCGCTGCAAATGGCGAGACGTGTGGGCCACACCGCTCGTGCGCGTTGGCTCCCTGACGACTGCATGGCTCATCCGATCGAACCTGGGTCACGATCTTCGGTGCCGGGCGACTCGTCCGGCAAGCGCAATTTCTCGGCAAAAGGCCGCCGATTGACAGTATTTCGGGCGAATCGCGCAGGCGGGCTTGCTGCTATACTGCGCCGGAACGCCCCGCTGCGGACCGCTCCTGGACCCGCTCCCACAACCATGGCACGACTCGAGATTCTCGAATACCCCGACAAGCGGCTTCGCCTCAGGGCCGAGCCGGTCGAGAAAGTCGATGCCACAGTCCGGAGCCTCGTGTCGGACATGCTCGACACCATGTATGCGGCGGCCGGGATCGGTCTCGCCGCGACCCAGGTCAACGTCCGCAAGCGTGTGCTCGTGATCGACGTTTCCGAGACGCGTAACGAGCCGCACGTCCTGATCAACCCGGAAATCGTCCATGCCGAAGGCAAGTTCAGTTCGGAGGAAGGCTGCCTCTCCGTTCCGGACGTCTTCGACTACGTCGAGCGTGCCGAGCGGATCAAGGCCACCTACCTCGACCGCGACGGCCAGCCCGCCGAACTGGAGGCCGAGGACCTGCTCGCCGTCTGCGTTCAGCATGAGATCGATCATCTCGACGGCAAGCTCTTCGTCGATTACCTCTCCGAACTGAAGCGGCAGCGGCTGGAGAAGAAGGCGCTCAAGAAGGTCAGGCGCAGCGCGAATGAAGCGCCGTCGCGGCAATCGGTCTCCGCACGGCTGATCTGACGGCTGCGGGCGCCGTTGAGCGAACCAGCACGAATTGCGTTCGCCGGGACGCCCGAATTTGCGGTTCCCGTGCTTGAGCAGCTCGCGGCTTGCGCAGCGGCGATCCCGTTCGTGCTGACGCAACCCGATCGCCGCGCCGGGCGGGGCCGCAAACTCACCCCGTCACCGGTCAAGCTGACCGCGGAACAACTGGGCCTCGACGTTGATCAACCGGCGGCGCTCGGCGACCCGCGGCTGGCCGAATCCTGGGGGCCGTCGCCCGATGCGCTGGTCGTCGCTGCTTACGGGCTGCTGCTGCCGCGCTGGCTGCTCGAGTGGCCGCGTTGCGCGTGCATCAATGTTCACGCTTCGTTGCTGCCGCGCTGGCGCGGCGCTGCGCCGATCCAGCACGCGATCCTTGCCGGCGATGCCGAGACCGGAATCAGCATCATGCGGATGGAGGAGGGACTCGACACGGGTCCGGTCTATGCAAGCCGCGCGCTGCGTATCGACCCCGGCATGACGGCGGGCCGGCTGCACGACGCGCTGGCTCAACTTGGCGCGGCGCTGCTTGGCGAGGTATTGCCCGACATCCTCGCCGGCCGCATTGTCCCTCGCCCCCAGGACGACGCGTCGGCGATGTACGCCGGCAAGATCGCCAAGTCCGATGCGCCCCTCGATCTGACCCGCAGTGCCGTGTCACTCGAACGGCAGGTGCGGGCATTCAATCCCTGGCCCGTGGCTGACGCGGAGCTGACTGACGGTCAGCGGCTCAGGATCTGGCAGGCGGCTGCGGTCGACGTCGATGTCGCGGCGTCGCCCGGGACGATCCTGGCGGCCGGTGCTGCGGGCATCGACGTTGCGACCGGCAAGGGACTGCTCCGGCTCGAGCGGATACAGGCGCCGGCCTCCGCTGCGATGGATGCCCGCGCGTGGCTTGCGGCCCACAGCCTGGAGGGCGTGTCGTTTGTCTGCTGAACGTGGCGCCGGCGGCGCCCGGGTCCGCGCCATGGCCGCTAAGCTCAACGCGGCGATCGTGCGCGACGGGCAGACGCTCGACAGCACGCTGACGGAGCCTGGCGCGCTACCCGAGCGGGACCTGCCGCTGCTCCGCGCCTTGCTCTACGGTTCGATCCGCTGGCATCACCGGCTTGCGTGGCAACTCGAGCGACTGCTGACCGGCAAGCTCGGGCGCGGACGCCGGGATGCCGAACTCGCGGCGCTGATTCGGCTCGGACTTTTTCAATTGCAGTGGCTCAGGATCCCCGACCATGCGGCCGTCTCGGCGACCGTGGACGCGGCAGCGCTCATCGGCGCCGCCCGGCGGCGCGGCCTCGTCAACGCCGTGCTCAGGCGTTTCAGGCGCGACGAGCAGCAGCTCGATGCGGAAATGAGCGCCGCGCCGGAGGCGCTCTGGAGCCATCCGCGCTGGCTCATCGAAGCGATCGCGGACGACTGGGAGGGGCGCGCCGAGACGATCTTGACAGCCAATAACGGGCAACCCCCGATGTGGCTGCGTGTGAACACGCTTCGCGTCAGCGTCGACGACTACGCGGCATCGCTGGCTCGATCCGGCCACACTTCCCGGCGCCTCGAAACCGCGCCGTCCGCGCTGCTGCTCGACAAACCCGTGCCCGTGGCGAAGCTGCCGGGCTACGCGGACGGGCTCGTCTCGGTGCAGGATGCCGCCGCGCAACTCGCCGCGAGCTGTCTGGAACTGCGGCCGGGCCAGCGGGTTCTCGATGCCTGCGCCGCACCCGGCGGCAAGACGGCGCACATGCTCGAGGCCTGCCCGGACCTTGCCGAAGTCGTGGCTCTGGATCGCGATCCGGACCGACTCGGAGTCGCCGCGGACAACCTCGCGCGGCTCGGGCTGTCCGCGACCCTGCTGGCGGGCGACGCGGCGGACACGGATGCGTGGTGGGACGGACGTCCGTTCGACCGAATCCTCGTCGATGCGCCGTGCAGCGCGATCGGCATCGTACGGCGTCACCCTGACATCAAGGTGTTGCGGCGTGCGAGCGATCGCGATTCTGTCGCCAGGCTGCAGGCGCGGTTGCTCGAGCGGCTCTGGCCGTTGCTCAGCCGCGGTGGCAGGCTGGTCTACGCGACCTGCACGGTGCTCAAGCAGGAGAATCACGCACAGATCGAACGGTTCCTTGGGTCGGCGGCGGACGCATCGCTTGCCGGCGGCCCTGCGCAGGGCCACCGGCAGATCCTCCCCGGGGAGGCGAACATGGATGGGTTCTATTATGCTTGCCTGAAAAAGTACGACGCTCGGCAAGATTCCCGTGCATCATCCCCGCAACAATGATCAGGGCACAGGGCCGCCCGCTCGCGTGAGCCGGCTCGTCGCGGTTTGCGCCGCGCTCGTCCTGGTTCCCGCTGCCGCTGCCGACGCACAGGAGGATCCCGGCCGCTTCGAGGTGCGTTCCGCGAGCGCCGGGCTCGAGCCGGGCACCGACGTCTATTTTCTCGACGCCCGGCTGGAACTCAGGCTCTCGACCGAGGCTCGCGAAGCCCTCGAGTCGGGTGTGCCCCTCAGCATTCGCGTGGAGGTCGAGATCATCCACGTGCGGCGCTATCTGCTCGACCGGGAGAGTGCCGAGCTGACCCAGCTTTATGAGCTTCAGTATCATCCGTTGCTCGAGCGCTACACTGTGCGCAACGTCAACAGCGGTACGCTCGATACTTTTTCGTCGCTGTTTGCCGCGCTCAACTCTCTTGGCCGGATCGATCGACTGCCGCTGATCGACCAGGCGTTGCTCGATCCCGAGCGGATCTACGATGTCCAGTTGCGCGTCCTCCTCGACACCGAACAATTGCCGGGTCCGTTGCGCCTGCTGGCCTTCTGGCGGCGCGACTGGTCGCTCGGCAGCGAGTGGTACAGATGGAGCCTCGAAGAAGTCGAATAAGGAACGTGCTCTACGGCGTGCTGCTGGTCTCGGCGGCACTGCTGTGGATCGTCGGCCTGCTGCTGTTCAGCCAGGTGACGGAGAACTCCGACGATTTCGCCCGCTGGACGAACTGGATTTTCCTGATCAACGCGGTCGGCATCGCGGTACTCGCGACGCTGATCGCCGGCAATCTGATTCGCCTGATACGCGACCATCGACGCCAGGTCCCGGGCTCGCGCCTGGAAACGCGCGTGGTGACACTGCTCGTCGTCCTCGCGATCGCACCACTCGTGGTCGTCTACGGCTTCTCGGTCGAGTTCATCAACCGCGGCATCGACGAGTGGTTCAATGTCGACGTCGAGCAGGGCCTCGGCAATGCCCTCGAACTCAGCCAGACCGCGCTCGATCTTGAGACCCGTGACAGCGTCGCCGCGCTCGAAGCCATGGCTCGCGAGTTGGATTCGCTCGAGGCGCGGGCCGACCTCGCGACTGAGGTGGGCCGGCTGCAGCGCGAACGCGGTGCCCGGGAACTCACGATCTTCGGGCCGAACAACCAGATCATCGCGACGAGTGCCGAGGATCCCGAAGCAGCCGTGCCGCCTCAGCCGAGCGAGGAAATGCTGTTGCGATTCAGACAGGCCCAGATCGATTCGAACCGCGGCGGCGTCGCGCGCCAGCCGAGCGACGATATTGTTCTGACGCAGCGCTCAGACGAGCCGTACGTCAACGTCGAGCCTACGGCCGACGGCCGCATTCAGATCACGACGGCCATCGCATTGAGCCCGCAACTTCGAACGGGCGAAACGCAGATCCTGCGAGCGGTCTTCCCGGTGCCTGTGCGCTTCAGCGAGCTTGCCAACTCCGTGGAGGGGAGCTTCAATCAGTTTACCGGGCTCGACTTCCAGCGAACCGCGCTCAAGTACGGGTTCACGTTAACGCTGAGCCTCGTACTGCTCATTGCGCTGCTCGCTTCCGTTTACGGTGCGTTCTATTCCGCGCGGCGGCTGATCGGTCCGATCCAGCAGCTCATGCAGGGGACGCAAGCGGTCGCGCGCGGCGACCTCGACACGCGACTGACTGCGCCGGCCCACGACGAGATCGGCTTCCTTGTCAATTCCTTCAATGACATGACGCAACGCCTCGCGCGTGCACGCCAGGAAGCCAAAACCAGCGAGCAGCTCGTCGAGAGCGAGCGACAGAAGCTCGCGGTCATTCTCGCGCGGCTCTCGACGGGCGTGGTGTCGCTTGAGCCGGACATGCGCATCCGCACGGCGAACGGCGCCTCGAGCGCGATTTTCGGCGCCGATCTCGAATCGCACATCGGCGAATCGCTCGAGGAGCTGTCGGAAACGAGACCGCAACTCGCGCAGTTCCTGACCGTCGCGCGTGCGCACACGGAGCGCCACGAAACCGAATGGCGCGAACAGATCGTGCTCAGGGGCGATGCGCGGCGCCGGGTGCTCATGTGCACCTGCACGGAGCTACCGGCGGAGGAGAACGCTCCGGGCGGATTCGTCATGGTTTTCGACGACATTACGGATTTGCTGCAGGCCCAGCGCAGCGCCGCCTGGGGCGAGGTCGCGCGGCGGCTCGCGCACGAGATCAAGAACCCGCTGACACCGATCCAGCTCTCGGCCGAGCGACTCAGGCGGCGCTACCTGGACGCCGACTCGAAGGAACTGGAATTGCTGGACCGTTCCACGTACACGATCATCCAGCAGGTCGAAGCGATGAAGGACATGGTCAACGCGTTCAGCGAGTACGCGCGCGCGCCCGTCATGGAACCCAGCGTTGTCGACATCAACGAGCTGATCGCCGAGGTGGCGGAACTCTACCGGCACCAGGAGACGGCCGTCGCCATCGAACTCGCATCCGACGGGGCTCTGCCGCGCATCGAAGTCGACATCGGCCGGATGCGACAGGTGTTGCACAACCTGATGCGCAACGCGCTGGAGGCGACCGAGAGTCGCGACGGTGCGTGCGTCAACATCGCGACCCGCTACGTCGAAGCCGACGCGCGGGAGTTCGTGGAGATTCTCGTTACCGACAACGGACCGGGATTCTCCCCGGATATCATCGATCAGGCATTCGAGCCATACGTGACGAGCAAGCCCAAGGGTACGGGTCTCGGGCTTGCGATCGTGAAGAAACTCATCGAGGAGCACGGCGGCCGGATACGCGCCGGAAATGATGAACACGGCGGGGCGCGGATCGTTATACTTCTACCTGCATCGCTGGCAAGCGGGGCCGTTCAGGTGGCTGGCGGTAACGAGCAACGGAGGGAACTGGCGTGAACGATGCCCGGATCCTGGTCGTAGATGACGAATCGAACATCAGGGAGCTGCTGGACGAGATCCTGCGCGAGGAAGGCTACGACGTAACGACCGCAGCGGATGCCGAGCATGCGCGTGCGGCGCGCAAGGAACGCAGCTACGACCTCACGCTGCTCGATATCTGGATGCCCGACACTGATGGGATCACACTCCTCAAGGAGTGGGCCGAAGGCGGATCGCTCGGTCCGGTCGTGATGATGTCGGGACACGGCACGGTCGATACTGCCGTCGAAGCGACGCGCCTCGGCGCGCTCGATTTCATCGAGAAGCCGATTTCCCTGACGAAGCTGCTGCGCACTGTCGAGAAGGCGCTCGCGCTTCGCCGAGGCCGCGAGTCGCGCCGCACGCTGGTTATGCCGGTGCCCGGCCCCGTGGGCAAGAGCGCCCTCGTGACCGAGTTGCGCAACGAGGTCGAGAGGATCGCGGGCCACTCGACGGCAGTCGTCTTTGCCGGTGAGTCCGGCAGCGGCCGGGAACGCTGCGCGCGGTTCCTCGCCGATCGCGGTATCAGGTCGCGTGGGGTCTTTGTCAAGGTCGTCGGCGCCGGGCTCGGCGACGAGGAGTGCCGGCGCATCCTGCTCGGCGAAAGCGGCGAGCCCGGGGCGCTGGAGAAAGCGCGTGGGGGCGTGCTGTTCATCCGCGGCATGGATGACATGCCGACTCCCGCACAGCGTGCGTTGCTCGAGATCATCGTCCGGGCCAGCGACGGGTCAGGGGCTACGACAGCCGAACCGAGTCTCGATGTCCAGATCGTTGCAGGCGCAAAGCCGGGAATCGAGAACGACGAGTCCTTCTGCGCGGAGTTGTTCACGCGGCTCAATCCGGTCGTCGTGCGCGTACCGCCGCTCCGGGAGCACGCCGAGGACGTACCGGAGCTGCTGCGTTTCTACGTCGACGTTCTCGTCGACGCCGAGAACGTTCCGTTTCGCCGCTTCAGCATCGCCGCGCAGAATCGCCTGCGCAACTATCCGTGGCCCGGCAATGTCCGCGAACTCAAGGACGTCGTCAAGCGTCTGCTCATACTCGGAGGCGGCGAAGAGATCGGTCTGGCGGAGGTCGAGGCGCAACTGCACTCCGAAACGACGGGCGTCGAACCGCTCATCGAACAGGATTTGCTCGCGATGCCGCTGCGCGAGGCGCGAAAACGCTTCGAGCGCGCCTACCTTCAGCAGCAGTTGATTCTCTGCGACGGCAAGGTCGGCAGGCTCGCCAAGCGAGTCGGCATGGAAAGAACGCATCTTTACCGCATGCTCCGATCGCTCGACATCGATTTCAGGCGTCGGCCGAACAAACAGTAGTCGGCCGCGGCAGCGTTACGCGGCGGGGAACCTGTACCGGGCCGCGAACGGGCCGCGACGAGCTACGGCACCCTGATCAGCAGCGTCTCGATCTGATTGCCACGCAGCGTCGCCCGCGCGCGGTTGAGCTGCTCGAGATCGTTCATCGGGCCGATCCGGACCCGGTGATAGACATCGTCGTCGATGGTCACACGCTGGATGCGCGATTCGATTCCAAGCAGTGCGAGACTCGCCTGCCTGCTGTCCGCGTCGGCAAGCTGCCGGAACGACCCGGCCTGGAGCACGTAGGCGCCGGGCGACTCGACCGCAGCCGGGGTGGTATCGGCCCGCGCCTGGCTCTCGACTTCGGGGATCACGACCTCGAACCTCGGCAGCATCTCGTAGAAGTCGAACGTCGCTTCGGGCGTCTGGGCCGGTTCGGGGACCGGCGCTGGCTCCGGAGTGACGGCTGCGGCGGGCTCGGCCTGCGGTACCGGCACGACAACCGGTAAATCGGGCGCCGGAAGGCCCCCGCCACGCACGTAGACGATCAACGCCACGAGCAGCCCCATGCTCAGTCCCGACAGCATCCAAAGCCAGCCGGGGGCCTGCTTTTTCGTCTTTCGCTTTCGGGCTTGGCGCGCCACGCGGCTATTGTTACATACTCTCGGGGGCCGAAACGCCCACCAGACCGAGCGCATTGCGGATGACGCAGCGAACGGCAAGCGCGAGCGTCACGCGCGCGTCCCGCACGGCAGTATCGTCGACGAGAATGCGCTGCGCGTTGTACCAGGCATGGAATTCCGCCGCGATCGCACGCACGTAATGAACGACGTGGTGCGGTGCCCGGTTGTCGGCTGCGAGCCGCACAAGCTCGGGAAACCGGCCAAGCGCGACCATGAGCGCCCGTTCTTCGGGCTGCTCGAGCGCGCCAAGGTCGACACTGGCGGCGTCCGGACAGCGCAAGCCGTCATCCGCCAGACGCCGCAGCATGCTCGCGATGCGTGCGTGGGCGTACTGCACGTAGTAGACGGGATTGTCGTTCGATTGCGACTTCGCAAGCTCGAGATCGAAGTCCAGGTGCTGGTCGTTCGACCGCGACACATAGATGAACCGCGCGGCGTCGTTGCCGACTTCCTCACGCAGCGCGCGCAGGGTCACGAACTCGCCCGAGCGGGTCGACATTTGAGCCTTGACATCGCCGCGGTAGAGCACGACGAACTGCACGAGCCGCGCCTCGAGGCGCTCGCCATGGCCGGTCAGCGCCTCGACGGCGGCCTGGAGCCGGGCGACATAGCCGTGGTGATCGGAACCGAGCACGTTGAGCATGATGTCGTAGCCGCGCTCGTACTTGTCCAGGTGATACGCGATATCGCTTGCAAGGTAGGTCGTTGCGCCGTTCTCGCGAACGACGACTCGGTCCTTGTCGTCGCCAAGCGCCGACGAGCGAAACCAGGTCGCGCCGTCCTTCCCGTACAGATGATCGTCGGCCGCAAGTGTCTTGAGGGCGCGTTCGACTGCGCCGCCGCCGGTCAGGCTGCGTTCCGAAAACCAGTGGTCGAAGCGGACCGAGAACGCTTCAAGATCGTCGCGGATGTCGGCCAGAATGTCGGCGAGCGCAGCGTCGAGAACGGTGTGGAAAGCGTCTTCGCCGGCTGAGCGCCTGATCGCGGCGATCAAGCGGTCCATGCGCGCGTCGGCGTCTTCGCCGTCTGTCGCGGGTCCGAGAACCGCGGCTACCGGACCAACTTCGCCGCAGAGCGCAGCGCCGTGCAGCTCGACGAGCCGTGCGGCGATGTCGCGTACGTAGCCGCCCTGGTAGGCGTTCTCGGGGAAGGGCAGTGCGTTGCCCAGTGCTTCGACGTAGCGCAGCCAGACGCTCGCGGCCAGAATGTCGATCTGGCGGCCCGCATCGTTGACGTAGTACTCCTCGTCGACGGCGTGGCCGCTGGCTCGCAACAGGTTCGCAAGCGACGCGCCGTAGGCCGCATTGCGCCCGTGTCCGACATGCAGCGGGCCGGTCGGGTTCGTCGATACATACTCCACCAGCACGCGGCGGCCGCCGCCGGCGTCGCTGCTGCCGTAGGACTCGCCTTCGGCGAGCATGCGCCTGAGTTCCCCGTGGATGGCTTCGGCCGAGAGCCGGAGGTTCACGAAACCCGGCCCCGCGACTTCGACGCTCTCGATGAGTTCCGACGCCGCGAGGCGGCCCCTCAGTGCTTCGGCAAACTCGCGAGGATTATGCCCGTAGCGTTTCGCGACGCGCAGGGCGACGTTGCTTGTGAAGTCGCCGTGGCGCGGGTCGCGGCTGCGTTCGAGCTCGGGGCTGGTTCCGGCGAGGCCGGTCCAGCCTTCGCTGTCCTCGAGCGAGCGCAGGGCATCGCGGAGCAGGCTGTCCAGTATCTGGCGCACGTAACGTCGGCCTTCGGGTCGGAGCGGCGCATTTTGCCACGGCCCGCTGGCCGATGCGCACACGGCACGGGCGCCGGGGCTCCGGTGATGTCCTGCCGCCGGTGCGCCAAACGGGCCGGGAGGCGCCGGGCAACGGATGCAACGGTACGGTCAAGCGGGATCTTGCGAGTCCCTGACGCAAGGCCCCAGCCGGTGAACAACACCCTTCGAACCGCCGTAACGGGCGGCGCTACAAGTGGGGGCGAGCTTCGTTTCACGGCTACAGTCCGTTCGGATCGATGTCGATCGCCCAGCGGACGCGGCGCGTCTCGGGCCATGTCCGCGACGCGCCGGACACCAGGCCAACGAGTCGGTGCAACGGAGCGCGTGTGGACGATTGCAGCAGAAGCTGCGCCCGGTAGCGGCCGGCCATGCGTTCCATGGGCGCCGCGGCCGGCCCGAGCACCTGCACATCCCCGGCGTTCTCGCGGGCCTTGGCGCCGATGCGCCGCAGGAAGCGGTACACGGCGTCGCGGTCCTGCGCTTCGGCCCGCCAGACGGCCACATGCGAATAGGGCGGCCAGTCCGCAAGCCTGCGTTCGGCGAGCGCGAGCTTCGCGAACGCCGAGTAGTCCTGGTCGACGAGCGCGGCGAGCAACGGGTGCCGCGGATAATGGGTCTGGATCACGACCTCGCCCGGCCGATCCCTGCGTCCGGCCCGGCCGGCCACCTGAACGATCGTCTGGGCGAGTCGCTCCTCAGTCCTGAAGTCCGTTCCGAGCAGCCCCTGGTCGGCGTTGACAATGCCGACGAGCGTGACGCGCGGGAAGTCGTGCCCTTTCGTGAGCATCTGCGTGCCGACGATGATGTCGGTCTCGCCGCGCTCGACTTCGCCAAGTACGCTCGCGAGCGCGCCGCGGGTTCGGGAGACGTCCCGGTCGAGCCGCGAGATGCGTTTTTCGGGAAACAGTTCCCTGAGTGCGTCGCTCACGCGCTGCGTGCCGGCGCCCACGGCAAGGCGCTCGTTGCCGCAGGTCGGGCAGGTCCAGTGCAGCATGGTCTCGCGACCGCAGTGATGGCAACGCAGGCGGCCCGAAGCGGCATGCACGGTCATGCGCGCGTCGCAGCGTTCGCATTCCTCGGAGATCGTGCATTCCGCGCAAAAGAGCACCGGCGCGAATCCGCGCCGATTGAGGAACAAAAGCACCTGGTCGCCGCGTTCGAGGTGGCGGTCGATCAGCGAGACGAGCGCAGTGGAGAGTCCGTGACGGCTCGCATGCCGGTTGAGGTCGATGGTTCGGACCGTCGGTACGCCTGCCGCGCCGATCCGCTTCGGCATCGTCAAGAGGTGGTAACGTCGATCGAGCGCATTGCGGTAGCTTTCGAGCGACGGCGTCGCCGACGCGAGCACGACGGGCACCGCCAGGCGGCGCGCCCGGACGACCGCAAGGTCGCGCGCCGAGTAGCGAAAGCCGCGTTCCTGCTTGTAGGCGGGATCGTGTTCCTCGTCGACGATGATGAGTCCCGCGGCCGGCAGCGGCGCGAAGACGGCCGAACGCGTTCCGACGATGAGCCGCGCCTGTTGCCGGTAGGCGCGCCGCCAGGCGTCGTGGCGGTCGCGGTCTGTGAGCCCGGAGTGAAGGATTGCAAGTTCCTCGCCGAAGCGGCGGCTGAGCCGCTCGACGAGTTGGGGTGTGAGGCTGATCTCGGGCACGAGCAGCAGCGTTTGCCGACCGGCGTCGAGTTGCTCGCGGATCAGGCGCAAAAAAATCTCGGTCTTGCCGCTTGCCGTGACGCCGTGCAGCAGAAAGGCGTTGAAGCCCGGTCCCACTGCCCGGATCGCGTCGAGCGCGCGGGTCTGGTCCGGCGTAAGAGTGGGAAGCGATTCCGTCGGCCGGGCAGAAGCTTGCGTCCCTGGCGTGTTGGTTGTCGCGCTTGTCCCGGAGTCGGCCGGCGGTTCGCCGCCGCGACCGGCCCGCACTTCCGCCCGAGCACCAGGCACATTGCTGCCGTCTTTGCCCGCATCCGGCGCGCACGGCTCGATCCAGCCCTTGGCCGTGAGCCGGCTGACGACGGCTGCGCTCAGGCCTGAGCGCCTTAGTTCGGATTCGGCGGCGTGCGGCTGCTGCCGCAGGAGACTCAGGCAACGCGCCTGCTGCCGGGCGCGTCGGGCCACCTGGTCCGGCGATTGCGCTTCGCCTTCGGCCGTGAGCCGCCACGCGCGCTCTACCGGTCCCTCGAGTGACCGACCCCTGCGAAGCAGCGTCGGCAAGGCGTGACTCAGGACCTCGCCGATCGGGTGGTGGTAGTAGTCAGAAGCCCAGCGCAACGTGGCGAGCAATTCGTCGCCGATGACCGGTCGACGGTCTATGGCCCTGAGCACGGATTTGAGCTTCTTCGCCGGCAGCGTCGTCGCCGCCGGGTGTTCGATCACGATGCCGACGCGCTCGCCCCTGCCGAACGGCACCTGCACCCGCACACCGGCCGGCGGCGGCGCTTCGTCCGCGGACCACAGGTAATCGAAGCCCTCCGCCAGCGGAACGGGAACCGCGACACGGACCAGTGGCTTGTGCGCGGGCTGCGATGGATCGGCTGAATCGGGCAAGGCTGTGAACCGGAGAAAAGGCGCCGCAAGGAGGATGCTCGGGAGAGGATATGGTAATCCCCCAGGCGCCCGACCGCCGACGGGTCCGGGAGGGCGACGCGGCTTTTCGCCGCAGAGATGTCACGAACGGCTCGGACGGCCGTCGGCAGCCGCGACAGGCGTGGTTGTTCAATGCGGCTCGAGCCATTCGGGAACCCGGTCGATAAAGCGATCATCGGGGCGGAAACATCATCCTTTCCCGATACCGCAACCGCTCCGTCGTCGGGGGATCGCTCCGGCCCGATCATGCTTGTATCGAAACCGCAACGTAACAGGGCCGGTTGATAATTCCGGCAGTCTCGGTAAAACTTGCGTCGCGACACAGGTAGCGAACGATGGACTTCCAGTCTCACATTTTCTCCCAGGAAGTGTTGCGTACCGACATCGCCGGTATGCCGCTCGAGTGGATCGACTACCGGGCCGCCGCATCGCTCTACCATGGCGGCCAGGTGGCCTACTGCTGCGGGTCCCCGATCTACCGCGTGCACGGCGGCTACAATGCGCTCACGGGATTGCGCAGCGTCATCGAGGTCAGCTCGATCGTGGCGACGCGCGGCGATACGCGCAAGGTCGACAGCAATCGCAGCCGCTACACGCCGCCCCTGAACAACCGCACGCTCTTCAAGCGCGACGCGAACATCTGCATGTACTGCGCGACGCGATTCCCGACATCGGAGCTGACCAGAGACCACGTGACCCCGCTGAGCCTTGGCGGCAGCGACACCTGGCCGAACGTCGTGGCAGCCTGCCGGCGCTGCAACAACCACAAGGGCGGCCGCTCTCCCGAGGCAGCGGGCATGCAACTCGTGGCGGTGCCGTTCACGCCGACCTACGCCGAGTACATCTTTCTCAAGGGCCGCCGGATTCTCGCCGATCAGATGGAGTATCTGCTCAATCACTTCCCGCGGACCAGCCCGCTGCATGCCCGCCTGAACGGCGACCTGGCGTGGGCCGGCGCCGCCCGCTGAGCGGCGCGCTTGCGTCACGAGCGCATGGCGCTCGATCAGCTTCTCGACGCCCTCGAACGCGAAGCCGGCATCGCTTGCACGGCTGAAGTACGTGCCGTCGGCGGCGGCAGCATCAACCGGGCGTACAGGGTCGAAAGCGGCGCCGGGCCGGTATTCCTCAAGGTCAATACGATCGAGGGTGCCGCCATGTTTGCGGCGGAAGCGGCCGGACTCGAAGCGATTCGCGAAGCGCGGGCCGTGGCGGCGCCAGCCGTGGTGGCGCTTGGCGAGACCGGCGATCACGCCTGGCTTGCGCTCGAGTGGATCGAATTCGTGCCGAACCCGCAACCGGCGGCGGAGCGTCTCGGACGCGAGCTCGCCACGATGCACGCTCACACGGGCGAGTACTTCGGCTGGCACCGCGACAACACGATCGGCTCGACGCCGCAGCCGAACACACCCACGCAGGAGTGGATCGATTTCTGGCGCGAGCACAGGCTCGGTTTTCAACTCGAGCTCGCAGCGCGCAACGGCCTGCCGGGCGAGTGCGAACGGCAGGGTAGAGCGCTGCTTGACAGGCTCGATCGGTACTTCGACGGCTACCGGCCCGAACCGTCACTCCTGCACGGCGACCTCTGGGGCGGTAACTGGGGCGCGACCCGAGACGGCGTGCCGTACATATACGATCCGGCCGTCTACTTCGGCGACCGCGAGGCGGACCTCGCGATGACGCGGCTGTTCGGCGGGTTCGGCGAGCCGTTCTACAAGGGCTATCAGGCGGCGTGGCCGCTGGCGCCGGGCTGGGAACGCCGGGTGCCACTCTACAATCTCTACCATCTGCTCAACCACTTCAATCTGTTCGGGACCGGGTATCTGGGGCAGATTGAGGGCGCGTTGGCGGAACTCGGGCGGTAGACGTATCGCGCCGGTGCCGGTCACCGGATTTCGATCAAGGATTCCCCATCCAACAGGGCGGTTTCAATGGCTGGCAGCTGTGGTGCCAGTTTGCTTGAAGCGAGGCATTGGTGGTGTTGCGCGGGGAGCGTTCGCAAGGCTGCTCGCCCTTCCACTCAGGCGCGCCAGGAAGGATCCTCCCGGTCGAGGATCTTCTGAAGCTCGCCGAAGTGATCCTCGCTCAGGTTCGGATAGTCGCGCCATTGTTGTGCCGTCTTCGCGGCCACCTCGTCCGAAACGATGCGCAGTTCCTGGCCGGTCTGGAGCGCTGCGATGTAGGTCGAGCAGGCGCGCTCGAAGTAGTAGAGATCGTCGAACGTCCGGGCGACCGTCTCACCGAGCGCCATCACGCCGTGGTTGCGCATCAGAACAATCGGGTTGTCGCCCACCAGCTCGGCTATGCGCTCGGCCTCATCGTCGAGGGCCATGCCGTCGAAGCCGTCGTCGATGCTCACGCGTCCCCGGAATCGCATCGCGTTGATATCGATGGGCGGAAGCGCAGGCTCGGCGAGGCAGGCGAGCACCGACGCGTTCTTCGAGTGGACATGAAGCACGCAGCGCGCATGCGGAACGCGCCGGTGGATGCTGCCGTGCAGCGCCCATGCCGTGGGATCCGGGGCATCCGGCCGCTCCATGGTCTGCTCGTCTTCGGCATCGAGGAGTACGAGTTCGCTGGCCCTGATGCGGGAGAAGTGCCGACCCCTCGGATTCATCAGGAACCGCGTCCCGGCTTCGTCGACGGCGAGGCTGAAGTGGTTGGCGACCGATTCGTGCATGTCCAGGCGGGCTGCCCAGCGAAACGCACAGGCAAGGGCGATGCGCTGGGGCTCGAAGTCCATTCGTGGCCGGTTGAGCACGACGGGTTTGGTACGAGCCATGGCGTTCCCCTGATCGAGTCTCCGACTCGTTACGGTAGCCGTCTTGCGAGCCGTCTGTCCATCATGACGGCGCCGACTCGGCCCGCCCCCATGGCCCGCAAATCTCTACCCAAGCCGCGCAAGATCCGGCGCGATCATCTCGGCCCTTGCTGAGACTTGCGGGCCAGAGCTACCGCCATCGCGTTGAAGCCGCGCCGGATCGCGCCGCCCCAAATCAGCGCGACCGGCGGGGTCAGCAGGCCGTGGAAGGCGTCAGTGGTGACATAGCGGCAGCGCGACTCACCCAACGGTTCCAGGCGCTGTTCGCGGCGGGCGGTCAGCAGCCCGGCGGCGCCCATGGTCATGCTCCAGGCCAGCAGCGTAGGTGGTTCGATGGTCTGGATGCGTACCGACTGCCTGAGCCGGAACGGCCCGAGCTTCACATGGAGCACAACCGGCGCGCCGACCTTGAGACTCGCGTCCACCCTGGGCGTGAAGGGGTTCCACTCGCCGTATCGTTCGAAGTCCGTCAGGACTTCCCACGCGCGCTCGACCGGCGCATCGATGCCCACCGCGTCGGACCTGATCACATGGCGGAACACGCAAGCTACCCCTGCTCGATGCCCATCGAGCCGCCCGTGGCCTGCTTGTCGATCATCGACTCGCTCAGTTCCCACAGCCGCTTGCCGGCGGCTTCGTCCCGCGCGAGCGGGGAAGCGGGTTTTTCGCTGAACCCATGCAGGTAGACGCCGGTACGCTCGCCCATCTCCTCGGCGCAGCACAGGTAGATGACCGGGCGGGCGGCCTTGTCCGGCGGCGTGAAAAACAGTTTGGCAAGGGCTTGGGTCGGGAGTCGCAGGAACACCGGCGCGTCGCGCACGATTCCCGAACGGACGGGTCCGGGGCACAGCGAGTTCACGGCGACTCGAGTCTCCCTTTCGAAATTGAGCCGGCGCGACAGTTCCTGGGCGTAGGTGCAAAGGCTCAGCTTGCTCGAGGCGTAGTGCTTGAGGCTGTCCCTCAGTCCATAGTCGGTAAACGCGCCGAAGGTCTGAAAGTCGATGGGTCCGGCGGATCGATGCGATTCGGAGCCGACGATCACGATGCGCGGCCGTTGCTTCGGATCGGTGGATGGTTGAATCAGCCCATCGGACAGCAGCCGGTCGATCAGGGCGCGGTTGGCGAGGAAGTGCACCGCGAACATCATTTCGTAGCCCTGCGGGGTCCTGCGGGCACTGCGCGGTATGAGGCCCGCGTTCAGGACGACGATGTCGAGCCGCCTGCCCTGCTGCCTGAGCGTGTCGCCGAGCTCGTGCACGGAATCCAGATCAGCGAGGTCGACCTTGAGCATCTCCACGAGGTTCGAGCCCGACTTGCGGCTGACGTCTTTCCCGGCTTGCGGGTGGCCGCTCCGGCAGGCCATGAGGACGCGCCCGCCGCGCCTGGCGAGGTCGACCGCCACCGCCTTGCCGAGCCCGCTGTTGGCCCCGGTGACGAGGCAGACCTTGCCGTCGATACGGAAACTGTCAGGCAGCGGTCCGGTTCGGTCCTTGCGCGAGAATACATCCACGAAAGCGGCATATACGGCGCCGCCCAACTTCGTGTAGTCCCCGGATTGAGTATCGGTCTGCATGGTTGTCTGCTCTCTTTGATTTCCGTTTCAGGTCACTGTGGCGCGCGAAATCCGGTCAGGCGTTCGCCAGTCCGGTTGCTTCGTCCGGAATCCGGTAGACGCGGGTGTAGAACTCGAAGTCCCGGTCGATCCGATCGGCGTCGAGTCCGAAATCGTCGAGGGAATAGGCGTGTACGCCATGGCGGTCCTTGACGTTGGCGTTTAGCGCTTCGCTTGCAGCGCGCTCGGATGTTGCGTCGAACTCGATCGCGGCGCAGCGGTAGATTCTTTGCAACTCGTCGATCGGGCGCTTCAGGAGATCGTAGTAGGACACGTCGATGCAAGCGCCGGCGCTCCCGGAGTATCGAACCGCGATGGAGCGTTCGAGCACGCGGCGCATCTTCGGCACCCAGTGCGCTGCGATCTCGCGCGCATCCACTCGGTCGCTCAGGATGCCCCGGCCGTGCGCGACCATGCTGCAGAACGATGCGAGCGCCCGCTTCGGATCGCGGTGGGTCTGAACGACCGAGGTCCGCGGCAGCACGCGCAGCGCCACGTCGAGGTGTTCGAGATGATTGGGTGTCTTGAGGACCCAGTTCCTGCCCGGCCGCTGCCACTGCAGCACCTTGAGCATCGTGAGCAGATATTCGTAGCTCCTCGTGTGATCCTGCTGTTCGAGCCATTCTGAGTAGCTCGGCACATGCATCATCGCTTCCGGAGACTGGCTCATGAACGAGAGGTCGAGCAGGAACACGTCCTCTTCCGGCGCGTCGTGGGCGAGCGGGTGAATGGCGGCGAATTCCGGTGCGAGCCAGGTCATCGCCTTCTCGGCGCGCATGGCCGCCTCGCGTCTCGCTTCGGGTTTGCCCCGTGTCTCGCGGGGAAGCGGTACCGGGTTGAGCGCCTCCCAGGTCTTCAGCGATCGGATCGCCGGATCCGCAGCGATCAGCCGGTGCAAGCTGGTCGTTGCGGTCCGCTGCAGACCCGTGATGAGAATGATCCTGCCGAGCTCCAGGTCGACGATCTCCGGGTGGCCGCCGATCAGCCGCTTGGCGAGGAGCCGCGTCGCGAGCGCCGACACGATTCTCGACCGCTGTACGGCGTAGCCCACCGTGGTGAGATTCGCCTCCTCGTTGATGGACTTCACCAGGACGGCCAACGGTTCAATGAACCACTCGTCGCCGAAGTCCGACAGCCCCGTCTTCCTTCGGGCAGCGTCGATGAGCCTGTCGACATCGAGACCACCGCCGAAGCCGGCCTTGCGCGCGAGGCGGCCCGCCCGGTTGGCGACGGCGACGCGAAACGGGCGATACGGTTTCGTGTAGTCGGTCGACGTCTGCCGGAGTTTTGCTTGCTGCGGGGGCATCCGTGACAAGGCCTCTACGCGCCGCGAGCCCGGCGGTTCCTCAAGGCTTCAAGCTCCGCCAGGCTGACGACCCGGGTAGCGGGTTCGGGATGTTCGCTCGCCTTGATCCAGCGAAAGCACATCGTCCCGGACGTGTGACCGGCGGTTTCGAGCCAGTTCGGGAGTCCCGGATCGCGGTGGGCAACGACGAGACGAACGGAGCCGTCGTCCTCGTAACGGGCGAGCTTCCTGTTCGTGTGAATCGTGTGATAACGGTAGTCCAGCGATTCCATCCAGTAGTTATTTACCTGAAAATTCCAGTGTTCGCACTCCGGCGGCATGACTTCGATGAGCAGCGCCTCGTCTTCGGCCAACGCCCAGTGACTGTGATGGTAGACGATGTTCGGGTCGCCGCCCGCCGCGAGCGAGATATCGGGGTCGAACATGGGAAGCTTGTTGCTGTGCTTTCTGAAGCCCCGAGCCCAGTTGGCGAACAGCATCGCGGCGCCCGCCACGAGCGTGCCCGCGGACTTGAGCCCCTCGTCGAGCTGTTCGGGCGTGAGCGCTGCGGGCCGTTTCTCCTCCTCGCTGCAGTTGATGCGCTCGATCGTGAGCTCGGCCGGGACTTCTGCCGTCCGGTCGAGGAAGGTCTGACGCACGATCAGCGTGCGGCTTTCCGGCGTCATGGGCAGCCAGTTGCCCTCGTGGCGTTTGCTGCTCACGAGCAGTTCGAAGCAGCCGTCCTCGCCGATCGCAAGTTCCCCGGCTTCGACGTAGCCGGTCGGAGGCATGCCGCCGCCCTGCCCGTAGTGGCCGGCCTGCGTGCCGAAGCCGAGATACCTGACCGTGTTGCGCGCGCCGCTGATGCGGTAATCGTAGTCGCCGTGGATGGCGGCCGTCTGGTAGTGGTTGTCGGGGTTGTCCGAGCCGAGCTTGACCGTTTCATGGGCAACGCGGTGCAGTACCGGCGCCCTGGGGTCGGCGTATTCGACGAAGGCCATGAGACCGCCCCGGAGCAGGCGGCTCAGGTAACGGTATCCCTCGGCCTGGTTGAACGGGTCCCGGGGCGCGCCCGGGTAGTTGAGCGCGGCGCCGGCGGCCTTGAGCGTGTCGCAGAATTCATCCCAGGCCCGGCCGCTGACCACGCGCTCTTCGGCGACATCGGCGCTCGTCTTGCCGCGCAGCCTGAGCAACAGCAACGACATCCGCCGGAAGAGCTGAAGCAGGCCGATCAGCAATCGTCTCATCGCAGGCGCCTAGTAAATTCGCGGCACGATTCGCCAGGGCACGCTTGCGCGGTATCGCTCCCAGAGGAGCCCGTATTTTTCGGCGCAGCGGCGGTCGTCATCGCGTTCCCGGGGCAGCAGCAGGGCGACATAGTAAAGCGGGTAGAGCCAGGGACCGAGCAGCAGCGGCCACCCCAACGCGAGCGCAAGACCCGTCGCCATGAGGATCTCGCCGAGATAATTGACGTGGCGCGACACCCCCCAGAACCCGCCGTAGAGCACGCGGCGTTCGCCGTCGCTGAATACCTTCGGCGCGAACCGGCCGAGAAAGACCCGCGCCGGATCGCGCTTGAAGACGTACTTCTGCATGTTTGCGCCGCGTGCCAGCGACCAGCCTGCGAGGAAGAGCACGGCGGCGAGTACCGAGAGCCATATGGGTGCATCCGGATTCGGCAGATCGGCGACCGACCAAAGTCCCACGACGTAGAAGTACGGATACCACGAGAGACACCCCCAGACGAGCTTGAACCCCAGGCGTTCGGCGAAGAGGTCGTAGGTGTACAGGTGAACGTGCTCGAAGATGAGGTAGTCCCACACGAACCAGGTGAAGAGCACGACGTAGAGCACCACGCCCGGCCAAGGGTCGTCGGGGAAGGCGAGAAAGTGATGCGCCGCGAACGCGAGCAGATGCAGTTGAAGAAGGACAGCACCGACGAGGTACAGGAACATCTTCGCGTCTACCCGGCCACTGAAAAACTGCGGGTTTGCGAGTCGGCCGAGATAGAACTCCGCGAGCGGCGAGCCCCCGCGGCTGGCCACCGGCAGCACCGCCGCCGCGGACAGCAGCAGGCCGAGCGTCAGCGCGCCCGCGGCACTCGGCCAGCGCACCGTCCACAACCAGTCCCACGGCATCAGACCGCTGTAAGCGGCGGCGAACCAGAGGCCGACGCTGACCGCCGCCACGAGCGTTCCGTTGAGGCGATACTGGAGTTTCTCGCCGGTTGCCTCGTCCCTTGCGTAACCCGTCAATCGGCGTGCGGGCAGCGCGAGGTGCAGCACGAACACGGCCGCGTAGATCGCCCACGGCGCGAAGAAGCCGATCACCATGTCCGTCATGACATGTGCCGGGTATTGGCATCGATGAGGTGGATCGCCGCCCTGCGGGTCAGTAAGCGTCCCATGAACTGCGCCGAGATCCGGTTGACGAAGCCGGGCACGAAGCGCGGACCCCTGCCGAGCGCGTCGAGCGTCTGTTTCGCGGCCTCCTCGGGGGCAAGCGTGCCGGGCGCAGCCTTGTCGGTCGTGGCGAGGTAACCCGGTGTCAGCATTGCGCCGGCGCAGCAGACCGAAACGTCGACACCATGCTCGCGCAACTCCGCCCAGAGCGCTTCGGCAAGGATGGTGTTGAACGCCTTGCTGGCCGAATAGGCGGCGAAGCGTGGAGCGCCCTGCAATCCGGCGAGCGACGACACGAGCACGAGAGCGCCGCGTCCACGCTCGCGCATTGCCGGCAGGAGCGCACGGGCGAGCAGCAGCGGTCCGCGCACGTTGACGCGCACGACCTGTTCAAGCACGTCCTCGTCCATGTCGAGGAAACCGCCGATGGGAATGCGAGCCGCGTTGTAGATGACGATGCCGAGGTCGATGGCTGCAACGGCGTCGGCGAGCGTCGCGGCAACGTCGGCCGAGGCCAGGTCGAGTGTCACGCAACGGACGTCGACGTCATGGTCGGCGTGCAGGCGGCCGGCGACATCCTCCAGCACATCACCGCGGCGCGCCACGAGCACGACGTTCATGCCCCGCCTTGCAAGTTCGTCGGCAAACGCCGCGCCCAGGCCCTGCGAAGCCCCCGCCACGACGGCCCACTGCCCGTAGCGGGCAGGCAAGGATCTCTTCATCGACTTCGCAGTACCGCCACAAGGTACACCTGCTGTCATGCTTGCCTAACGATCGCGGAAAATAGCACGCCACGCGAAAAACCGAGATACTCCGCGCCATGAGCGACCCTCTGCCGTTTCATTCGGGCTCGCCTGACGGCCGGCTGTTGCCGGCTCGCGCCAAGCCTTGCCACGTCCAGGACAGCTGAGCTCACGGACGTCGCAAGGTGATCGGTCAACTTTCGGGCATTCTGCTGCCGGTGCTTGCGCTTGCGAGCATCGGATACGCGTGGCGACGATTCGGTTTTCCCTTTGAGCGCGAGTTCGTCACGCGTCTGATCATGAACGTGTGCGGTCCCTGCCTGATCATCGACAGCTTCGCCGGGCTCACGCTTCCGATCGCCGATATCGTCAACATGTTCCTGGCGTCCCTCGCGGTGTTCGCGGTGACGATCGCGTGTGCATGGGCGGTGCTCCGAGTTTCAGGGTTGCCGATTCGGTCCTTTTTGCCGGTGCTTTCGATCGGCAATCACGGCAACATGGGGTTGCCGCTTTGCGTGTTCGCATTCGGCGAAACGGGTCTCGCGCTCGGTGTTGCGGTTTTCGTGACGACCTCGGTCGGCCAGGTGACCCTGACGCCGATGCTGCAGTCACAGGCCCCGCCTCTGCGGACACTTGCGACGACGCCCGTAATCTACGGGGCGGTGATCGGAGCGGTCGTGTTCGCGGGCGATGTGCAATTGCCCGAGTGGACCGCAGCGACGATCGGCTTGCTCGGCGACGTCACCATCCCGCTCATGCTGCTCGCGCTCGGCAACACGCTCGGCGGGCTGCGCGCAAGGCGCCTGCCGATGGCGCTGTCGCTCGGAGCGACGCGGCTCGTGATCGGTTTCGCCGTTGCGCTCGGCGTCGCAGAGTTCTTCGGACTGGAAGGAATAGCCAGAAGCGTGCTGATACTGCAGGGGGCAATGCCGGCGGCGGTCTTCAACTATCTCTTCGCGGCACGCTACGATCGCGACCCGGACGATGTGGCGAGCATCGTGCTCACCTCGACGTTGCTGAGCGCTGCAACGCTGCCGCTTCTCGTGAGCTACGCGCTGGCGATCGCCGGCTGAGCGACCGCCGGCCGACCCTTCCCGGCCAGTGATCTGCGCGATCGACCGGCGTCGGCCGCCCGCCGCAGAACCGCACGTCGCACCGAGACCGGCGCCCTTGCCACCGGCTGCCGAGCAGGCGGTCAGCCGCTGCCGGCAGCCTCGAGGATCGCCGTCACGCCCATGCCCCCGGCCGTGCAGGCCGTGATCAGCCCACGGCCCGAGCCGCGTTCGTGGAGGAGTTTCGCGAGCGTTCCGAGCAGCCGCGCGCCGGTCGCGGCGAACGGGTGGCCGATTGCGACGCTGCCGCCCCTGACGTTGAGCTTCGAGCGATCGATGGCGCCCAGCGGTTCCCTGCGACCCAGACGGTCACGGCAGAATTCCGGAGATTCCCACGCGGCGAGCGTCGCAAGCGCCTGCGCTGCGAACGCTTCGTGGATCTCGTAGAAGTCGAAGTCCTGCAGCGTCAGCTCGGCCTGCTCGAGCATCTCGGACACGGCATACGCCGGCGCCATGAGCAGGCCTTCGTCGTCGACGAAATTGACGGCGGCTTCCTTCCCGTGAGTCAGGTAGGCCAGGACCGGCAGGCCTCGCTCCGCCGCCCACGGCTCCGAACTCATGAGCACCGCCGACGCGCCGTCGGTCAACGGCGTGCTGTTGCCGGCCGTCAGCGTGCCGGAACCGCTTCTGTCGAACACGGGCTTGAGCTTTGCGAGTTGTTCGACATTCGAGTCTGCGCGAATGTTGTTGTCCCTGCGCACGCCCCTGAACTCGACGACGAGATCGTCGTAGAAACTGTCGCGATACGCGCGCTCGGCGCTCGCGTGACTCGCGAGCGCAAGTTCATCCTGCGCTTCGCGGGAGATGCCCCACTGCCTGGCAGTGATTTCCATGCTCTGGCCCATCGACAGGCCCGTGCGCGGCTCGACGACGTTCGGCAACACCGGCTTGAAGTGCCGCGGCCTGAGTCCGAGCCAGGGTTTGAGCCGCTGTCCGAGCGTCTTGCCGCCTGCGCTTGCGAACAACAGGCGCCGGTAGGCGTCCGGGTAGACCACGGGAACGTCGCTGATGCTGTCGGTGCCGCCCGCTATACCGGAATCGATCATGCCGACAGCGATCTTGCTCGCAATGGCGGTCGCGGCGGACAGGCTCGTGCCGCAGGCGCGTTGAATGTCGAAAGCCGGCGTTTCGGCCGCGAGTCCCGAGGACAATGTCGACTCGCGCGCAAGGTTCCAGTCGCGCGAATGCTTGACGACCGCGCCGAGCGACACGTCGCCGAGGCGCTGGCCCTCAAGGCCGTAACGGTCGACGAGCCCACGCAGCGCCGCCGTCATCATTTCCATGTTCGAGCACCTGCGGTAGCTCGTATAGGCGCGGCAGAACGGTATCCTGACGGCTCCGACTATCGCGACGCGCCGCGCCGTGTGGTTACGCATGGGCTTCCCTCCCGGACTCGTCCCAGTTCGCCACAACAAGGGACTTGGGCATCAGATCGCAGACCCAGCCCTTGTCCTTCATTTGGTCGTTCCTGTTGCCAAACTTGATCTCTTCCTGCACGCGGTGGGTTTCGGCTACCCATCCGCTGGCGGCAATCTGGTACGCATCGTCCCGCATGGTCTCGGCCCAGTAGCCCATCAGGTGCTGGTAGATGTTGTAGGCATCGAGCAACGGCGCTTGCCGAAACGCCGTCGACAGGTTCTCCGCGAGGGATTGGATCAGCTTCTTGCGGTGATTGTCCTTGCCGAAGCTGGCGAAGATCGGCATGTTGGCATCGCGCCAATCGTCGAAGACCTTCTGGACCTTCTGCCGGAGCGTGGAAAAACCAGTGTGTTCAAGGATTGTGCGCTTTACCTCGGGAAGCGTTCGTTTGATTTGCACATACCCTGCTCGCCCGGCGGATTCGAAGAGGAAGTTGCGCAAGTTGGGGAGCACCTGCCTGTATGCGTCGAGCGCGTCGATGTCGCGCTCCGGGATGCCGCCGCACAGGTGCCCGTCGATGTCCTGAACGTCCTCAGGCTCGTTGGTGTCGATGTAGCGCGGCCAGTTGAGATTGAATTCGTTCCTCGAATTGGCGATCTCGTCGAATGGCACCATATCGGCGTAGCGCTGGATATCGAATTGCTGCTTGAACGTATCAACGATTCTGTGGATGTCCTGCTCGCGCAGTCTGTTTTTCGCTCCATGCTTGAGGAAACCTCTGAAGGCGTCAAGCATGAACACGCCCTTGCGTCCGGTAGCATTCTCTTTGCCCAGCACCACGATACAGGCCGGAATACCTGTGCCGTAGAACAAGTTGGCAGGCAGGCCAATGATGCCATTGAGGTAGCCGGAGCGGACAAGCTGCTCGCGAATCCTGGCTTCGGCATTTCCCCTGAACAGCACGCCACGCGGGAGGACGCAGGCAGCCTTTCCTGAGTTCTTCATCGATCGGATGATATGCAGCAAGTATGGGTAGTCGCCCTGTTTGCCGGGCGGCTCGCCCCAGGCAAAGCGCTGGTACAGGTCCTTGGAGGGTGTTAGTCCGGTCGACCAGGACTTGTCGAAGAATGGCGGATTGGCGACGACATAGTCAGAGGTGCGGAGTTGCTCGCCGTCCTTGAATTTTCGGGCCGTCAGCATGTTTCCGGAAACGACAGGCGCCGTGGGGAAGCCGTGCAGAATCATGTTCATGCGCGCAAGGCCTGCAGTCGTAACATCCTTCTCCTGTCCTTGCAGAGTAATTTGCTTGCCCGCCTCGGCCGCAACCTTAAGCAGCAGCGAGCCCGAGCCGCAAGTCGGATCGTAGGCGGTAGTCGATGCCTTGGAGTTCTGCGGCGAAATCTCGATCACCTTGGTGATGTCGCGGCTGGCCTCGCCAAGTGTGTAGAACAGGCCCTTGTTCTTGCCGCTCGGAGTGGCGAAATGCCGCATCAGGTATTTGTAGGCATCGCCCAAGATGTCGTCGTGCTCGGCTCGGTTCGACGAGAAATCGAGCTGCGGGCTGGCGAAGATATTGTTCAGGTTGGTCAGCCGCTCGACCATTTTGTTGCCTTGGCCACGTCTGTGCGGGTCGTTGAAGTCCGAGAAGTCGCTATGCGCCAGCCGTGAATTGGCGTTCACAAGCGGTGCGATGACCTGCGCATTGATTCTGTCCCCGATGTCCCTCTGGCCCCGTAGCGTGAGCATATCCGTGAAGCTCGTGCCATTCGGGGCCGTCACCGGCGGCGCGAAGTCCATGCTGTTGCCGTACTTGGCCGTGATGTACTTGATGAACAGCATGAACAGAACGTAGTCATTGTGCTGGCTCGCGTCCATGCCGCCGCGGAGTTCGTCACAGGACTGCCAGAGGGACGAGTAGAGGACGGACTTTTTGATGGCCATTGCGGGGTGCTCACACTCGATGGAAAGTCCTCATGCATAGACCCCTACGTGCACAAGTAGCTGATCGCGAATCTCCTGATACACGTCGTATTGCACGTCGGCCTCGATCTCGAATGTTACGGCGAGTGCATAAGGAATGTCCGTGTCAGGGCTCAGCCCACCGCCGGACGTATCCCGGCACTGAACGCGAAGTTGAATCGCCTCGTTTCCTTCGCGGTACGGTACTTTTTGGACGCGATTAACGAGGCGTTGTGACCATACGGTCCCTCGTTTCACCATGTTCGCGTCCGGCCCGGACGTCTTCATACCCAAGCCCCATCGTGGGTCTTTGCTATCTTCGTCTGGTGCCACGGCTTCGATTGCCAGCCCGGCAAGGCGATACTGGGAACGCACGGGGTCTATCGGTGAAAACCAGGCAACCGTCGCACGGATGGAACGCGGCACACGTTCGCCGGACAACGATCCCGGAAACGGAAAACTGAAAACTTGCGCCGAATCTTTGCGAACCGTCCCGTAACCGACCAAAGTCACTCCCATGTCCGGCGCGTGGCGCATCAAATGCGTATCTAAAACTCCATGACCGAAACGGCGACACACTTCTTCCTTGGCTCGTGCATGGTGTTGAGAACCCAAGCGCTCCTGTTCCCTGGCTTGGAGTTGCACGGCGTCCTCTGGCCATCGTGCGGCATTCACCGCGAGAGCGCGGGTCAGCAGGGCGAGTGTTCGACGGGGAAGTTCCTGACCTTCGTAGGGACCGCCGTCGCCGGTGAGGGCTTCGGCTGATTGGAGAATCGCACGTGTCGTCAGCGCTGCGGCGGGACTGGTGCCGCGCAACCTCTGCAGCCCCAAGAGTCCTCCACCCGGTGCGGCTGCGACTAGACCGGTGCGGCTAAAGCCTGTGACTGGCTTGAGAATAGCGTTGTCTCCTTGCGGCAAGGCACGAACCTCTACCTTTCCACCGGTTTCCAGAAGATCCGGCTTAACTGCGCGATGTGGTCCCAAACCGAATGCGCTCGTCATTTGCGGCAACACCTGCTCGTGACCCTCCAGGCTCACGATCTCCGCCTGCGTCGGCGGGGTCTCGCCGCTCAGGTCCCTCGACAACCCTCCGACACAGAGGCCGTTCAAGCACTCGGCTGGCGCAAGCAAGGTTCGGCGGTAAGCGGCGGCTCGCAAGGAACTGTCAACGATCTCGCGCCTGTCTGGCTCATCGGCGCCAGCGAATTCCGATGGCCTGACTCCCCGCAGCAGCAATTCTCCGATGTTGCCTGCGGAGATCACGAATAGGACTCCATCAGCGGCCGACCACCAGTCCATCAGGCGCGCAAGCGCGCTGATCCGCCCGGCAAAGTGAAACTCCCGCAATCCAACTGAGAAGTTCACGACAAAGACATCCGCCGCCAGTGGTTCCCGGCCGCGCAATAGTCTCGTCAGGCCGCTATGCACGAGATCGACGAATAGCCTATCCTCCGGGGAGCGTGTGTCGTCATCGCCGTCGACCAACACCGGCACGGAAACGATTCGCGCGTCGTTCAACGCGTCGCCGTCGGCCTGAAGATCGCCTCGCAAGATTAAGGAAGCCATGCCGGTAGCGTGGTAACGGTGATCGACGACCGAAAGGCGCACGAGGTCATGCACATCTTCGATGATCACCCCTCCATCCAGCATGGTGTGAGCGGCCGCAGGGGTGCCGTCCAGTAACGCGGCGCGAATCGGCGCGTTCCCATTGAACGCTGATCCCGGCTCATCGGGAGCAACTACACTAACCGGTTCGCTTGGCGCCGACTGAGCAATCGTTTGCGGCAGGACGAACTGCACGCCCTCAAGAGTGGCGAGGCCGTCGAGGTCGCCCGGATCGTCGAGCATCGCCCGCACGGCAATGGCCGATAGTCCGGCCAAGATCCCTTCGTAAACAAAGCCGTCTTCCGAGATAGACGCGCGGTCGAGCACGCGACCTCCGAGGTCCGCGACGCGCCTCTCGGCGTCGCGCCGCCATGCGGTACGTTGCCCAACATCCGACGTTGGCCAAACTTCCAACTCAACCGAAACCTGGGCGTTGTCATCAAAGGGGAGCCTGTCCTCGATGATCGCTCGCGCACTCGCGCTCAAGCGATCTTCCGGACCCCAGGTGCGCAGCTCGAGCATCACGTCGAACAAGGACCACCACGGGCTCGCACCATCAGGTGCGGTTTCGCCTCGTTGGTGTGCGCTCCAGAGCGCCCGAAGACGCCGGAGGGCATCTATGGTTGGCATGGTTGCGTACAGCGTCCGCGAGAGTGCGGTGCCACCTGCCGCCGGAGCGAATCCGTCGGGGAAGTCCGTGATTGCGTCCAGTGCCGTCTCCGCGAACACCGCGAGCCCGATCTCTCGGGCTGCCCGCACAAACCGCTGAATGGTGCCGGCCACCACGAACACCAGCGCGCGTTCCGGGGCAACGCCATTTGGGTCCTCTCGCAGCGCCAATCCCGGGTCTGGTTGATCCAAGGCCTCCGCGAGGCGATTGAAAGTCGTCTGAAATCGTTGCCCTTGCGTTCGTCGGCCTGGTCCTCCCGGTGGTGGCGGGAAGCTTGGAGAGCCTCGAAGTCGAGTGGCTTGCGTGGGTTCAGGAAACCGGAGAATGGGCCGATCGGCCATCGTCAACATCCTTTGGCGGTGCATAGCGCCGCGAGGCGGACGCCCTTACCCTGTCGTCAAGGATCGACCGCAATGCCCGCCTACCTAGAGAGAGAGCAACGCGTCGCTCCACATCAAGAAAGAAAGCCTCGGCTTCGGAGAAACTCTCCGGGGAGACTGCTTCGCAGAGACGCTTCGCCGTATAGCCAGGTTGGTCTCCGAGCAGAACCAAGCGGTCCGAAAAGAAGCCGATTAGCTGCTGTTCGGTCGGACGCCCGAGTTCCAGTCGCAACTCGAATCGCCGCCATGTTGCCCGGTCAAGCAGCTCTGGATGATTGGTTGCACCTATGAGAATGCAGTACGACGGCAAGTCGTCCAACTGCAACAGCAATGTGGTGACGACGCGTTTGATCTCTCCGGTCTCATGAATGTCGCCGCGTTCCTTGCCGATCGCGTCGAACTCATCGAAAAAAAGCACGCAAGGTTCGGTGCGCACAAAGTCGAACAATCGGCGTAGACGCTGGGCAGTCTCGCCGAGATAGCTCGTTACCACCGCCTCGTAACGTACGGTGAACCAGGGGAGCGCGAGTTCATGCGCAAGCGCTTCGGCGAGCGATGTCTTGCCGTTGCCGGGAGGCCCTGCAAGCAATACGCGATGACGAGGCTCTAGGCCGTTTGCGCGCAGAACGTCGGCGCGGCGCTGTTCCTCGACGAGTTCGTTGCAAGCAGCGCGAACTGCGGGGTCGAGATAGACCTCGCACAGCGAACGCCTCGGCTCGCGGCGAAGAATGCCGCCAGAGCCGTCCCGGACGCGCAGTCCGGGACGCTTCTGATCAGGGCCATTTGCAGATTTGGTCGCGACGAGGGTCTTGGTAATCCGGTCTGCGACTCCTCCGTGGCGCTTTGCCCGTTCATCAGCGGCGATTGCCTCGGCTGTTGCTCGCACGTTCGCCGTGTCGCCAGTCAGACCGGCCTTGACAAGATTGATGACTAGATCACTGCGTGCCATATCCGCATCGGGTTCTTGCGCCGGTAGGCGTTAAGTCGGCATCCACGAAGGTTTGCCCCAAAACGGCCCCGTTTATTGAATATTGCCACCGATTTGTAAAAATGTCTCCCGGAAAAACCATTTCCTCCCCGGGTACGCGACCATGCACGGGAAAACAGTTTCAGGACAGCCCGTGGAATTTTGGCCAGTAAACCCACACGATTCAGTCCCGTTGTTATCGTCAACAAAGGGTAACGCTCTCGATTGTCCTGCCAAGCTGTCCAGCGACTGGCGTCCGATTACGTGAGACACTGGTTCGCGCTCTGGTGCAGAGTGCCCCCAATATGGCACATTCGGGAATGCCCGCCATCACCGGCACCCCTTACGAGCCGCACCTTGATCAAGCGAGATCACTTGTCCATCTACCGATCTGCCAGCCATGCGGCACGGCTACACTCAACTCGTCCCCTTGACCCTCGACTTCGGACTGCGTGAATTCCATGGCCAAACATGGCATCAGCGCAGCCGCGGTACGGTTTTCGGGACACGGACAGCGCTAGGCGCGCAGTCGCCACGCGATGTCGCTGCGCGCCCAGCTTCTCGCCTTCGGTCTGCTGACACTCGTGCTGCCGTGGGCCGGGATGCGCTTCGTTCAGGAGATGGAGGGTGCGCTGCGCCGTGGTCTTGAGGCCTCGCTGCTCGCGAGCGCCGGAACTGTCGCTGCCGCGCTTGACGACGAGCCCGCGCTGATTCGTCCCGTGGGCGAACGTGCGAACGAGCCGGCTGGCGTTGCTGCGACAATCTACGCCGAGCCGCTGCGCCGCGAACTCACGGTCGACGGTTTTGACAACGATTGGGATCCTGGCGACGCGACGGTGCGATCGCTGCCGGGCGGCCACGCGTACCGGACCGGCGTTTACGGACGCTACGCGTACCTCCTTGTCGCTGTCGCAGACCCTGACATCGTCCAGCAAGGTTCCCCAGGGCAGACGCCCTACGGCGACCGCCTGCTGCTCATGCTCGGACCCGAGTCCGGTGCATCGAGTCCGCTGCTGCTCATGACCCGGGCGCCGGGCCGGTTCCGGGCGCAGCGGACGATGCCGCCCGCGTTTGCACCGAGCGGCAGTTTCGAGGACCGCGTGCTCGGCGCATGGCGGACCACAGCCGATGGCTACAGCGTCGAGGCCCGGGTACCGCTCGACCTGGTCGGCGCGTCGCTTGGACTTGCCGTTATCGATGTCGATCCGGCAGGTGCTTCGAACTACTCGGTCGAACTGAACTCGACCTGGGAAGGCGGGCAGGCCAGGGCCTCGCGCTTCATCCACCAGCTTGCGCAATTGCAGGAGTTCGTGAACCAGTTCAACCGTGCCGGAGACCGTTTCCGCGTCGTGAACCGCGACGGCTGGGTGCTTTCCGATGCCGGCGATGTCGGGTCCGGCACTTTGGCTAACGGGACCGCCGCAACGACGCTTGCCGAGCGCATGTTCCGCTCGTTGCTCGGCCGCGACGATCCTGACTACGAAACGCTCGAGGAACCGTTCGGCCGCCTCGGTGACGAGGCGCTCAGGGCCGCACTGGAAGGAGAGCCCGCGACGGCGTGGTTCCGACGGGGACCGGACGACAGCGCGATTGTTGCGGCCGCCGCACCGATTCGCGGCCCGGACGGCGTGCTCGGCGCCGTGCTGCTCGAGCAGGCCAGCGATCCGATCCTGACGCTCACGAACCAGGCACTGATGCGGCTCATGACGTTCACGCTGCTCGCGAGCGTGCTCGCGGCCGCAGGGCTCCTCGCTTACGCGACGTATCTTTCGCTCAGAGTCAGAAGGCTTGCACATGCCGCCGAAACGGCGCTCGGACCGAAGGGAGAGATTCAGGTTGACGTGCCCGGCCGGCGTGCGAGCGACGAACTTGGCGATCTCGCGCGCAGCTTCGCGGACCTGCTCCGACGTCTTCGCGAGCACACGGACTATCTGCGCACGCTTGCGAGCAAGCTCTCGCACGAACTTCGAACGCCGCTGGCGGTCGTCTCGACCTCGCTCGACAACCTCGAGCAGGAGGCCGACAGGGACGCGGCGCAGGTCTACCTGCAGCGCTTGCGCGGCGGCACCGACCGCCTGGACTCGATACTTGCGGCAATGAGCGAAGCCACGCGGATGGAGCACGCGATCGAGGAAACGACGCCGGAGGTGTTCGATCTCGCTGCGGTCGTCGAGGCTTGCGGCAAGGCGTATGGCGACGTCTATACCGAGCGCGATTTCGTCTGCGATCTGCGAACCGACGGGCCGGCCACGGTCAGCGGTTCGGGTGACCTGGTCGCGCAGCTCATGGACAAGCTCGTCGACAATGCGGTCGGTTTCAGCCCGGGCGGCAGCCGCATCGGGATCGATCTGCTCGGCGCGCCTTCGGAGTTTGTCCTGTCCGTCAGCAATACGGGTTCGGAGCTGCCCGAGTCGATGCGCGAGCAACTGTTCGATTCACTGGTGTCGATTCGCAAGCGCGGCGACGACCGGCCGCACCTCGGACTCGGGCTTTATATCGTCGCGCTGATCGCGAAGTTCCACGGCGGCCGCGTGGCGGCCGACAACCTGCCGGATCGTGACGGCGTCGTCTTTAGCGTCTACTTTCCGCGCTACCGGCGGTAACTCCGGCCGGCGGTTTGCCGGCCTTGAGAGATCCGCGCGCCCGAAACCCCCGGTACAGGAGTTCGCGCAAGCAAGAGTTCTCTATTGTCGTTGCATCGGTTGATCGATTGAGCCAAATGTCGAGTCAGATCCGACAGAATCGATTACAAACTCGCGGCTGAAAGCGGGTTTGCCACCGGGCATTTCTACGCCGCAGGCGTCCCGCCGTCGCAGCGCACGCCCGTACCGCCGATGCCGCAATATCCGGCCGGATTCCTCGCGAGATACTGCTGGTGGTAGTCCTCGGCGTAGTAGAACTCGGGCGCCGCGCGGATCTCGCTCGTGATCGCGCCGTAGCCCGCCTCGGTGAGTCTGCTCTGGTAGCGCTCGCGGCTTCGCTCGGCCGCGGCGCGCTGCGCCTCGCCGTGGGCGTAGATCGCCGAGCGGTACTGGGTCCCGATGTCGGCGCCTTGCCGCATGCCCTGCGTCGGATCGTGCGATTCCCAGAAGATCGTAAGTAATTCGTCGTAGCTCACGGCCGCCGGATCGTGGACGGCGAGCACGACCTCGGTGTGGCCGGTCAGTCCCGAGCAGACTTCTTCGTAGGTCGCGTTCGGCGTGTAGCCCCCTGCGTAACCGACTGCAGTCGTGTAAACGCCGTCCGCGAGCCAGAAGCGCCGTTCTGCGCCCCAGAAGCAGCCCATCCCGAACACGGCGCACTCGAGTCCTTCCGGGAACGGCGGCTTGATCGGTCGGCCGAGGACAAAGTGCCTGTCAGCGACGGCGAGCGCTTGCGCCCGTCCCGCGAGTGCGCGTTCGGCGCTGACCAGGGCAGGTTTACTGAAACCAAACATGCGGGCGACGCTCAGCCGCCGGCCATGCCGAGCGTGAGTCCCGGCGCCGGAAGGCGGCTTGAACCTCTGAGATATTCGTCGACGGCGCGTGCTGCGCCGCGGCCCTCGTTGATTCCCCACACGACAAGCGACTGCCCGCGGCGGCAGTCGCCTGCAGCATAGACACCGGGGACGTTTGTCGCGAAGGGGCCGTGCTCGGCGCGATAGTTCGAGCGCGCGTCGAGTTCGAGGCCGAGCGCGTCGGCCAGGTAGGCTTCCGGTCCCAGGAAACCCATCGCAAGCAGCACGAGGTCGGCCTCGAGCACCTGCCGGGACGCCTCGACTTCCTCCATCCGGAACTGACCGTCCACGCGCTGCCAGCGCACCGTGCAGACCTCGACGCCCGCAACCCGGCCGTTGCCGTCATCGAGGAAACGTTTCGAGACGACTGCGTAGCTTCTCGGGTCAGTACCGAAACGCGCGATCGACTCCTCGTGCGCGTAGTCGGTGCGATGGATTTTCGGCCAGAGCGGCCAGGGATTGTCGTCGGCGCGTTCGGGCGGCGGCTCGTCAAGCAACTCCAGGTTGACGAGGCTCCGGCAGCCGTGCCGGAGCGCCGTGCCGATACAGTCCGCACCGGTGTCGCCGCCGCCGATCACGATGACGCGTTTGTCCTTCGCATCGATGTAATTGCCGTCGGCGAGATTGCTGTCGAGCAGGCTGCGCGTGTTTTCGGTCAGGTACTCCATCGCGAAGTGAATCCCGGCCAGCGAACGACCCTCGACATTGAGATCGCGCGGCCGCGTCGCGCCCGTGGCGAGGACGAGCGCATCGAACTCGGCCCGGAGCTGCACGGGATCCACGCCGTTGCCGACGTCGGCGTTGACGATGAACTGAACGCCCGACTTTCGCATGAGGTCGATGCGCCGGTCGACGACGGCCTTGTCGAGCTTCATGTTTGGAATACCGTACATGAGCAGGCCGCCGATACGGTCTTCTCGTTCGTAGACGGTGACGTTGTGGCCGGCCTTGTTGAGCTGTTCGGCGGCGGCGAGGCCGGCGGGGCCGGAGCCGACGACCGCGACGGTCTTGCTGGTGCGCGTGCGCGGCGGCTGCGGTTTGACCCAGCCTTCGGCGAAACCCCGGTCGATGATGGCGTTCTCGATGTTCTTGATCGTCACGGGTGGGTCCGTAATGCCGAGCACGCAGGCGCCTTCGCAGGGTGCCGGGCAGGTTCGGCCCGTGAATTCGGGAAAATTGTTCGTCTTGTGCAGCCGATCGAGCGCCTCGCGCCAGCGGCCCTGGTAGACGAGGTCGTTCCACTCGGGAATCAGGTTGTCTATCGGGCAGCCGTCGTCGGATTGGCAGAACGGCACACCGCAATCCATGCAGCGCGCCCCCTGTGTGCTCAGATGGGCGTCGTCGGCCTCGGTAAAGATCTCGCGGAAATCGCCAAGCCGTTCGAGCGCGTCCCGGTAGGGCACGCTCCTTTGGGGATATTCCATGAAGCCCGTTGACTTGCCCATGGTTCTAGCGTTTCGTTGCGCAAGCAAGGCCGGATTCGGCGCAACCGGGCAAGGTCGTCGGCAAGGCACGGTGCGCGGGGAACCTCAGGACCATTTCGAAGTGCCGCATCACCGCCTATCTGCCGGCGGCTGCGACAGCCGGCGCGGCCCGTTCGCTTGCCGCGGCGGCGAGTCTCCGGTCACGCTTTGTGCCATCGGCGCGCGCGCGCTCCTCAGCCTCTCGCTCGGCGAGTACGCGCTTGTAATCTGTCGGCATGACCTTGACGAACCGTGTGAGCGCGTTCGACCAGTCCTCGAGTACCCCTGCGGCGACCTTCGACCCGGTGTATTTCAGGTGCAGTTCGATCAGTTCGCGAAGCTCCGCGACGTCTGCATCAATTTCGACGGCCTCAAGTTCCACCAATTCCATGTTGCACTTCTGCGCGAAGTCGCCGTCGGCATCGAGCACATAGGCGGCACCGCCGGACATGCCCGCCGCGAAATTGCGTCCGGTGCGGCCGAGCACGACGGCCCGCCCGCCCGTCATGTACTCGCAGGCATGATCGCCCACGCCCTCGATCACCGCCCGCGCGCCGCTGTTGCGCACACAGAACCGTTCGGCGCACTGGCCGCGGAAGAACGCCTGCCCGCCCGTGGCTCCGTAGAGCGCGACGTTGCCGATCAGGACATTGTCTGCCGCGACAAACGTGCTCTCGCGCGGCGGATAGACGATCAGGTCGCCTCCGGAGAGGCCCTTGCCGACGTAGTCGTTGCCGTCGCCCTCGAGTTCGAGCGTGATCCCGCGGGCAAGGAAGGCGCCGAAGCTCTGTCCGGCCGAACCGGTGAGTTTGATGTGGATCGTATCGGGAGGCAGTCCGCTCTCGCCCCACTTCTTGACGAGTTCGTGGCTCAGTATCGTGCCGACGGTACGGTTCGTGTTCACGATCGGGAGATTGATCCGGGACTTGCAGCCGTTGGCGAGCGACTCTCCGGCAAGCTCGAGCAGGCGGTTGTCGAGCGCTCGGTCCAGGCCGTGATCCTGGGCCCTCGTGCAATAGACGCCAACCGCGTCGTGGGGTCTGACTGCGGGCGCGAGAATCGGCGAGAGATCCAGGCCGTCGGCTTTCCAGTGGTCTATGGCCCGGCGCGTACGCAGGGCATCGGTACGGCCGATCATGTCGACGAAGCGGCGAAAACCGAGTCCGGCCATAACCTCGCGCGCTTCTTCGGCCACCATGAAAAGATAGTTGACGACGTGCTCCGGCTGGCCCGTGAACTTCTTGCGGAGTTCCGCGTCCTGGGTGGCGATGCCGACGGGACAGGTGTTCAGGTGGCACTTGCGCATCATGATGCAGCCGAGCGCGACGAGCGGCGCGGTCGAGAAGCCCATTTCCTCGGCGCCGAGCAGTGCCGCGATCACGACGTCGCGGCCGGTCTTGAGTCCACCGTCGGTCTGCAGAACCGTGCGGCTGCGAAGATCGTTGAGCACGAGCGTCTGATGCGTCTCGGCGATGCCGAGTTCCCAGGGCAGCCCCGCGTGCTTGATGCTCGTGAGCGGCGACGCGCCCGTGCCTCCCGAATCGCCGGAAATCAGGACGTGATCGGCGTGCGCCTTGACGACGCCCGCCGCGATCGTGCCGACGCCGACCTCCGAGACGAGCTTGACGCTGACCCGGGCCGAAGGGTTGGAGTTCTTCAGATCGTGGATCAGTTGCGCAAGGTCCTCGATCGAATAGATGTCGTGGTGCGGCGGCGGGCTGATCAGGCCGACGCCGGGGGTCGAGTAGCGGATCCGGGCGATGTTCTCGTCGACCTTGCGGCCCGGCAACTCGCCGCCCTCGCCGGGCTTGGCGCCCTGCGCCATCTTGATCTGCAGTTCGTCGGAGTTCGTCAGGTACCAGATCGTCACACCGAATCGGCCCGAGGCGACCTGCTTGATTGCCGAACGCCGTGAGTCGCCGTTCGGCAGCGGCACGAAGCGCTCCGGATCCTCGCCGCCCTCGCCCGTGTTGCTTCGGCCGCCGAGGCGATTGAGCGCGACTGCGAGCGCCTCATGCGATTCCGCCGAGATCGAGCCGAAGCTCATGGCCCCGGTGCAGAAGCGCTTGACGATCTCGCTCGCGGGCTCGACCTCGTCGAGCGGCACGGGACCGCCCGCGGCATCAGGCTCGAACTCGAGCAGCCCGCGCAGCGTCGCGGCGTTGCGCGCCTCGGCGTTGGCCTGGTCGGCAAACTGGCTATAGGCATTGCGGTCGTCGCGGCGTGCGGCAACCTGCAGGGAGAAGATCGTGGTCGGATCCCACTCGTGCTGCTCGCCGCCGCTGCGCCAGTGGAAGTCGCCCGGGTTCGGCAGCGATTCGGAGCGGTCGTCCTCGTTCTGCGGGTAACCGAGCGCGTGCCGGCGGGCGGACTCGCGTTCCAGCACCTCGAAGCCGACGCCCTGCAGCCTGCTTGGCGTGCCGGCGAAAGCCTTGTCGATGACCTCGTCGGCGAGGCCGAGGGCCTCGAAGATCTGCGCACCCTTGTAGGATTGCAGCGTCGAGATGCCCATCTTGGCCATGACCTTGAGCATCCCCTTCGCGACGCCCTTTCGGTAGGCTTCGACGAGCTTCGTATCCGCGGGAATCAGGCCCTCCTCGCGTGCCTGCCACAGGGCTTCAAAGGCGAGATAGGGATTGATGGCGTCGGCGCCGTAGCCGATCAAAAGGCAATGTTGATGGACCTCGCGCGCTTCGCCGCTCTCGACGATGATGCCGATGCGCGTGCGCTTCTCGCGCCTGACGAGATGATGGTGCACGGCGCCGCAGGCAAGGAGCGTACTCAGCGGGATGCGGTCCGGGCCGATGCGCCGGTCGGTGAGCACCACGATGCTGTAGCCTTCGTCGATGGCCTGTTCGGCTTCCTGGCTGATCCGGTCGAGCGCGGCGACGAGACCGCCGGGAATCCCGGTGCGGTCGTAGGTGATGTCGATGGTCTTCGACCGCCAGCCGTGGTGGTCCATGGCCTTGATCGCGGCGACGTCGTCGTTCGAGAGGATTGGGTGGCGCAGCCTGAGCCGGTGTGCGTGGCCTTCGCTCGGGTCGAGCAGGTTGCCCTCCGGGCCGATATAGCACTCCAGCGACATGATGATCTCTTCGCGGATCGAATCGATCGGCGGGTTCGTCACCTGCGCGAACAACTGCTTGAAATAGTCGTAGAGCATCCGCGAGCGGTCGCTGAGACAGGCAAGTGCGCTGTCGTTGCCCATCGAGCCCACCGGGTCGCGCAACTGCTCGATGAGCGGTTGCAGCATGAACTGCATGGTCTCCGTCGTGTAGCCGAAGGCCTGCATGCGCGCGAGCAGGGTGTCCTGATCGAAGCGCCGCGGTTCGGCTTCCGTTTCCAGTTCGCTGAGCGTGAGCCGCTGCGCCTGAAGCCACCGACCGTAGGGGTGCCGGCGCGCGAACTCGTGCTTGAGTTCCTCGTCGGGAACGAGCCGGCCCTGCTCGAAGTCGATGAGGAACATGCGGCCGGGTTCGAGCCGGCCCTTGGCCTTGACGTTGCCCGGGTCGATCGGCACGACTCCGACCTCGCTCGCCATGACCACGCGGTCGTCGTGAGTCAGATAGTAGCGGCTCGGTCGCAGGCCGTTGCGATCGAGCACGGCGCCGATGTACTTACCGTCAGTGAAGGCGATCGAAGCCGGGCCGTCCCACGGTTCCATGATGCAGGACTGGTACTCGTAGAACGCGCGCTTCGTCGGAGACATGAGCTCGTTCTTCTGCCAGGCCTCCGGGATCATCATCATCACCGATTCCTGCAGTGTCCGGCCGGTCATGAGCAGGAACTCGAGCACGTTGTCGAAGACGCCGGAGTCGGAGCAATCGGGCTCCACGATGGGGAAAAGTTCGCGCAGCGAGTCGCCGAAGAGCGCGCTCTGCATGACGCCTTCGCGGGCCTTCATCCAGTTTTCGTTGCCGCGCAGCGTGTTGATCTCGCCGTTGTGGCACATGAAGCGGTTGGGCTGGGCGCGGTCCCAGCTCGGGAAGGTGTTCGTCGAGAACCGCGAATGCACCATCGCCAGATGGCTCTTGTAATCGGGATCGTTGAGGTCGTCGAAGAACTCCGGCAACTGGCTCGGCGTCAGCATGCCCTTGTAGATCAGCACCTTCGTAGAGAGACTGCAGATGTAGAAGGACTTGCCCTCGGCAAGCGAGGTGTCGCCCCTGAGCCGGTGGCTTGCGCGCTTGCGGATCAGGTAGAGCTTGCGCTCGAACGCGTCGCCTTCGAGGTCGTCGCCGGCCGCGATCACGAGCTGCTCGATACGCGGTGCTGCGGCGAGCGCCGAATCGCCGAGATCGGCCCGGTCCGGACGCACCGGGACGCGGCGCCAGCCTACCAGTTCCTGGCCCTCCGCTGCGCAGATTTCCGCGACCACGGTCTTGCAGTGGTCGCGTTCGGCGAGGTCGGTCGGCAGAAACGTGACGCCGGCCGCGAACCGGCCGGGGGCCGGAAGTTCGGCGCCGAGATCCTCGCGAACGACCTTGCGCAGGAACTCGTGGGGCAGCGCGGTGAGAATGCCGGCGCCGTCGCCGGTGTTGGGCTCGGCGCCGCGGGCGCCGCGGTGATCCATGCGGCACAGCAGATGATCGGCATCGCGGATGATCTGGTGGCTGCGTTCGCCCTTGACGTGGGCGACGAAGCCGACGCCGCAGCTATCGTGCTCGTATTCTGGCCGGTAAAGGCCTTGCGGCCCCGGTGCGCTCAGGGTGCGGGCGCCGCTCACGAGCTTGTCACCGGGCGGATTGCCACGAGTTGGGGAATGGCCGCAAACAGGCACGCACCCGGAGTTGCCCCCGTGCGCTTGTTCCCGTTGTCGAACCGTGAAGTCATGGCTTCCCCGTGCGGAGTCGGCGCTCGCTCCGCTTGTCTGATCGAAATGTGCAGGCTGGGGAATACGCGCAGGTCAGGAGCCTGCGCAGTGCCGTTCCGTGGTCAGATCTCAGCGGTTTCGGCTCCAGTTACCGGCCCCAGCAAACGTTTGCCGACCAATAACTATAAGAAACGGCGGAACCTTGCGTCAATCGGCGTCCCAGCGGTAGCCCATGCCGTAAACGGTGCCGATCGCGTCAAAATCGGAATCGAGCGCGGCGAATTTGGCGCGGATCCGTTTGATCTGCGAGGTGACCGTGCTGTCGTCGAGAATGACGTTCGCCGCCGCCATGAGCTGTTCGCGGTTGCGCACGTGTCCGGGCCTGCGGGCGAGCGCGTGGACCACCCAGAATTCGGTGACCGTGAGCGGCACGGGCTGCCCGCGCCAGGTCGCCGACATCCGTTCGCGGTCGAGCGCGAGCGAGCCCTTTTCGATCCGCTCGCCGTCGCTCGAATTCGAACTCAACGCGGCGGTGCGCCGAAACAGCGCTGCGACGCGTGCGAGCAGGTGCTCGATGCTGATGTTCTTCGTCAGGTAGTCGTCGGCGCCGAGCCGCAAGCCGGATACGATGTCAAGTTCGCTTTCGCGCGCCGTGAGGAAAATGATCGGTAGTTGTGCCGATCGCGCCCGAAGTTCCCGGCAGAGTTCGAAGCCGCCTTCGATCTCGTCGCCGAGGTTGATGTCGATGATGACGAGGTCCGGCAGGCGGCTTGCGAATCCCGCCAGTGCCTCGCGGCGCGTGCCGTAGCCTGCCACGCGATAGCCTTCCCGGCGCAGGCGCTCGGCGTAGTTGTCCCTGATCGCCGCTTCGTCCTCGACGATGGCGACGATCTTGCGTGACGACACGTTGAGCGCTCCCGCCGCGGCCTTGTCAGTACGGGATGTGCAGGCGCCGGTAGACTGCCGCGAGCAGCCACAGCGGTCCGATCATCAGGTATTGCAGGTCCTTGAAGAACGACGGCGGCTTGCCCTGGATCCGGTGGCCGATGAACTGCCCGAGCCAGCCCAGCACGAACGCCACGGCGGAGATGAGCCAGAGCGGTGTCGCGAGCCCGTCGGCCCAGGACACGATGACGACGACGAGAACCAGGAACGGCAGGATCCCGAATGCGAGGCTCAGGGACATGATGAAATAATAGACGACGGACGCCATGATGAAGAGCGTCCCCCAGTTCAGCACGGGCGAGGACTCGCTGAACGCCTCGGGAACGGGCAGCGACCACAGCAGTCCGATCAGGCTCGTCACGATCAGCGGGACGCAGACCCAGTGCAGCGCCTTGTTGGCGGCATGGTCGTGATCCTTGCCGTATTCGCTAAGCCACTGGTCGGCTGCGGACATGCGCTTGCCACCTGTCTTGATTCCGGCGTCGACGGCGCGCCGTCACTTCGCCGGGGCCTGCGATCCCGGCGCCGGTGGGCATGATACCGTGAGTGCGTTCGCTGACGAGTCAGGCTGCGTGGCGCCGCACCGGAACCAAGTCGCAGGTTGAGCGCAAGCCGGCGTCAGGCTTGCAGCCGACGGTCAAGGCCCTGCTGCACGGGACGGGCGCTTCGCCGGTCCGTATGCGACGCGGGATTCTCCAGGTGCTAACTCGCGGCTGCAAGGCCGCCCGTGTCGGGCGGCATGAGCGCCTTGAGTTTGCCCATCGCGTTCGCCTCGATCTGACGGATCCGCTCGGCCGAAACTCCGTACTCGGCCGCCAGCTCGTGCAGCGTGGACTTCGACTCGCCGAGCCAGCGGCGCGCGACGATGTCGCGGCTGCGGTCATCGAGCTGATCGAGCGCCTGATGGAGATGGGCGTGAGTGGAGTCGGTCCAGTCCTGCTTCTCGACGGCGCTCGCGGGGTCGTCGTCGGAGCTCGGCAGATACGCGGACGGCGAATACTCGTCGTCTTCGCCAGGGCCCGGATCGTAGCTCATGTCGCGGCCGCTGAGCCGGCTCTCCATCTCGGTGACTTCGCGGGGGGTGACTCCGAGATCCCTGGCAATGGCCTCGGTCTCCTCCTGGTTCAACCAGCCGAGGTGCGACTTGGATTTGCGCAGATTGAAGAACAGTTTCCGTTGGGCCTTCGTTGTCGCGACCTTGACGAGCCGCCAGTTGCGCAGGACAAATTCATGAATTTCGGCGCGAATCCAGTGCACCGCGAAGGAGACGAGACGGATGCCGACCTCGGGATCGAAACGCTTGACGGCCTTCATGAGGCCGACGTTGCCTTCCTGGATCAGGTCGCCGAGCTGCAGGCCGTAGCCGGAATAGCCGCGTGCGATGTGCACGACGAAACGCAGATGCGCGAGCACGAGGGCGCGGGCGGCATCGAGGTCGCCATGCTCCTGCAGGCGCGTCGCAAGCTCGCGTTCCTCTTCGGCGCTGAGCACCGGGATGCGGTTGACGGCCTGGGTGTACTGATCCAGGCTGCCGAGCGGGCCGCTCAGCACGAGATCCTCGGGTCGTCGAACCAGCGCGGTAGTCACGGCGGTCTTGCCTCCAGTGTGAATTGTCGCGGGCAGCGAATGTTAGCACTCACCGCGTTAGAGTGCTAACAGCCTGATTGGTTCCTGGTCGCGCATGTGCGCAAAGGCGGATTGCGGTTCTCCTGGGTCCGGGGAGTTCCTACGAACTCCTCTAGCGTGGTCAGGTGGGCTCTATCGCACGCAGATGGCGTGCGGCGGCGATCCAGGCGCCGGCCCAGCCGAGCGCGGCTCCACCGCCGACGAGAATGACGGTGTCGCGCCAGCCGAGTCCCATGAGCGTGTAGACGCTCGCGTAGAGTTCGGCGAGTGCCCGTGCGGGCGCCTCGAGCAACGCGAGTGCGGCTGCGACGAGCAGTGCCGCGATGAGAGCGCCCGCGAGACCGTAACAGAAGCCGAGATAGAGGAAGGGCCTGCGTATGAAGCCGTCGCTGCCGCCGACGAGCTTCATGACCTCGATCTCGGTGCTGCGGTTGTTGATCTCGAGCCTGATCGTGTTGCCGATCACGAGGACGACCGCGAGCGCGACGAGCGCCGATACGATGTCGACGGTGCGTTCGACGAGCTCGAGCATGGCCCTGAGTCGTGCGACCCACTCCGTGTCGAGCTGTACCTGCGCCGTTTCTTCCAGAGCGTCGAGCGATTCGGCCAGCGCTTGCATCTCGTCAACGGCGCTTTGATCGGGCCTGACGACGAGCGCGTGGGGAAGCGGGTTGTCCTCGAGTGCGTCGAGCGCTTCGCCGAAGCCCGATTGAGCCCGAAAGGCCTCCAGCGCATCGGCGCGGCTGATGAAATCGACCTGATCGACGTCGGCTCGGGCATCGATTTCGCCCGCGAGCTCGCGAGCGCGCTCCTCGGTCACGGCGTCGTCGAGATACACGGTGAAGTCCGCGGCGCCCTCCCAGGAACCGCTGAGCGCACCGACATTGGTCAGGAACACCCGCATTCCCGCCGGCAGCGCGAGGGCGATCGCGATCACGAGCACGGTCAGCAGGCTGCCGAGCGGGTGGCGCAGAAGCCTGCCGAGCGCGCCGCTGAGGTTCTGCGCGTGCAGGCCGAAGTAGCGTGTCGTGGCCTCAATCACGGTATCGGGACCCGTGGCGGTCGGGGGAGGTCGAGTCAGGCGTTGTCGGCCGGTGGGGTTCCGAGCCACCCGGCGCAAGGCCATCCGCGGCGATCTCCCCGGCAACGAGTCTGATCGTTCGGTGCCCGAGGTGTTCGACGAGCTTCAGGTCGTGCGTCGCGATCAACAGCGTCACGCCGACCTCGTGGAAGCGCTCGAGCAGGCGCATGATTTCGAGCGAGAGTTCCGGGTCGAGGTTGCCGGTCGGCTCGTCGGCGATGACGACGTCGGGGCGGCTTGCGACCGCCCGTGCGATGCCGACGCGCTGCTGCTCGCCCGTGGACAGCGTGATCGGTGCGTCCCGCTCGCGGCCGCGCAGTCCCACCTGGTCGAGCGCGGCGCGCACGCGCCGGCCGGTCTCACGCGGACCGTAGCCCGCGATCACGAGCGGCAGGGCGACGTTGTCGAAGACCGCGCGGTCGTGCAGCAGCTTGTGATCCTGAAACACCACGCCGATGCGGCGGCGGAAGCCGGGAACGCTCCGGCGCGATACCCCCGCGGTGTTGCGGCTGTTGACGATCACGGCGCCGCGCGTCGGCCGCTCGATCAGGGCGATGAGCTTCAGCAGCGTGCTCTTGCCCGCGCCCGACGGCCCGGTCAGAAACGCCATTTCCCCGCGTTCGAGAGCGAAGCTGATGCCGCCAAGCGCCTCGCGCCCGTTCGGGTATCGCTTGTAGACGTCCTCGAAGCGAATCACGCGGCGCGCTCTCCGATCAGTGCATCTGCGAACTCGTGGGCGTTGAAGACCGCAAAATCCTCGATGGCTTCACCGACCGCGACGAAGCGGATCGGCAAGGCGAGCTTGCGGGCGATCGCGATCACGATGCCGCCCCTGGCCGTGCCGTCGAGCTTCGTGATCGCAAGCCCCGTGACGCCGAGCCTGGCGTTGAACCGCTCGGCCTGTACGAGCGCGTTCTGTCCCTGGCTTGCGTCAAGCACGAGCAGGGTCTCGTGCGGTGCGTCCGAATCGAAGCGCGCGATCACGCGGTGAATCTTCGCAAGTTCGTCCATGAGTCCGGCATCGGTATGCAGGCGGCCGGCGGTGTCGGCGATGACGACGTCGGCGCGTCGCGCCCTGGCCGCCGTGAGCGCATCGTGGACGACAGCCGCCGGGTCGGCGCCGTCGGCCTGGCTCACGACCGTGGCGCCGGCGCGCCGTCCCCACTCGGCGAGCTGTTCGACCGCGGCCGCGCGAAACGTATCGGCCGCCGCGATCACGACCGAGCGCCCTTCAGCGGCGAGGCGGTGTGCGAGCTTGCCGACGGTGGTCGTCTTGCCGGTTCCGTTGACTCCGACGGCGAGAATGACGAAGGGCTTTGCGCCGTTCGGGATGGCGAGCGGCCGCGCGAGCGGGTTGAGCAGCTCGACGATCGTGGTGCGCAGCGCTTCGACCCCATCGCTGCCGTTTCTGACGGAGCGCTCAACGGCATCGATCAGCGAGTGCGTCGCCTCGACGCCGACATCGGCGAGCAGCAGTTCGGTCTCGAGCGCTTCAAGCGTGTCAGCGTCGATCGCGCCGGCGAAGAACGTCGGCAAGTCGCCGGACAGCCAGGTCCTGCCGCGGTTGATGCGGGATCTGAGCCTGCCGAAGAAGCCGCTGTCGTCTGCAGATATCGAGCCGCTGACCACCAGAACGACCTTGACGATGTGGGGGAGTGCACGCCGGCCGTCATGCGCCGGCCAGGTCGATTATACGTCCGGCGGGACGGCCCTTGCCCGCCACGCGCGCCGCCGGCAGCGGTTCCCTATGTCGCCGTTTGCGTGCGTGTGGAGGTCGGGCTCACTCGAAGCTGAATATGTCCTCTTCCTCCGGACGCTGCATACCCTCCTCGTGATGCCGTTCCCAGATCTGCGCCCAGGGACGGCCGAACGTATCCGGCAACGTGTACTGGAAAGTCTGGTTCGGTGCGATCGGCGACGCAACCCCTTCGACCGGGAAGATCTGCGGTACGCACTCCATGAACAGGAACGGATCGCCTTCGTTGAGCTCGAACTGCTTGTCGAGGTAATGGACGATGCGCACGGGCTCCACGAAGACCTCCTCGTCATACAGCACGATTTCGTGCCGCAGGCCGATGAATTCCCCGTTCCCGTTCTCGCGCGGCGTGTAGACCTCGATCGTCTGCAGCCTGTTACTGAACTCGTGTTGGCCGTGGGAGATCCAGCCCTGGATGTTCGACGTCCAGGTAATGAGTGCGTCGCCGTCCCAGAACCCGATCGTGTCGCCAAGCCACTGCGGCACGTCTGCGCCGAGCCGAGGGACGACGCCGGATTCGTCGAACTCGCGGCCGATGTGGATCTGCGTGACGAGCGTCTTTGCCGCATTGCGAATGTCGAGAACGAGTTCCGGCGTCATCACGATGCTGGACTGGCCGCCGCCGTACTGGGAAATGCGGCGCATGTAGCCTTCGGGCCAGCAATACGAACCCGGCCACTGCGCGGCGTTATTGCCCGAGTAGTGGTACATCTGCTGGACGAGGCGCCGCTGGTACTCGGGCGTGAGCAGCGACAGATAGGTGGGGATCTGCAGGACGGCGCCGTAGATCCAGCTTGCGTTCTTCTCGCGCTGGCGCAGGTAGCGGCCGTTGAAGTCGGGCAGCGTTGCCTGCGTGTATTGTGTCGGGCCGCCGCGCTCGCGCGTTTCGGCGAGCAGCGCCCGGTAGTGCTCGGGGGCCGTTGCGAACCCGTAGGGGCTCACGATCTCCTCGCGCGGATAGTCGCGATCGCAATAGCCCCAGGCTGCCGATGCCGGCGGATCGTCGCCGATCAGGGCAACCTCGTACGCGCCCCAGATCTGTTCGAGACCGACCGTGGAGTTGCAGCGGTAGTAGCGCGGGTCGGACCAGAGCGCTTCATCGAGATAGAAGTCGTCGGTCGTGAAGATGTCGACCGGCAGCGGTTCGATGCCGGGCGGCGTCGCGCCGTCCCTGGCGGCGTAGATGGGCATGTTGTCTTCGGGCACGCCCGGGCCGATTTCGTAGCCCTTGCCTTCGGAGCCGACAATGTCGTCCGCCCGAAGCGGGTCCGGCGCGCCCCGCCCGACGCTGGTCTGGGACCAGCCACTCGTCATTGCCACAAGGCACGCGAAGGCAGAAAGGCCGGCGACCGTTGCGGTGCGATGGCGTGCGGTCCCGTCGCGCCAGCGCGTCAGGTTGCTGTTGTTGGACATGACACCCTCCCGACGAGATTCGCGCCCGATTCCGGGCTTTATCGAGACTTTGAAAACCGTCAGGCAATAGTAAGCCCGAATTCCGTCACAGCGGCAGGAAAACGAAGTTGTTGACGTAGTCTGCCCTGACTGCCGGTTTACGGTGACGGGATTGCGCGTCAAACGTTTCTATCGCATTGAGCGTGCCGTTGTCGACGAAGTGCGCCGAGTAACCGAGCGCGGCGACCTCGGCGATACACTGCTCGATCGACCGTCCGGTATGGCGTTCTTCCAGTTCGATCTGCAGTACCGGCCTGCAGCGGGCGATCGTGGCGCGCGCGCCTTGAAGGACCTGAGCCTCGGCGCCCTCGACGTCGATCTTGATGAACCCCACGTCCTCCAGGCCAAGGGAGTCGAGCATCCGAACGGTTACGCGTACCTTGCCGTGCGGGGTTTTGGCCTTTCGAGGATGAAGCGACCCGCCGGAGCGGGACAACTTGCGGCCGCGCCTGGGAAGGAACAACTCCGCCTGACCATCCCGGTCCGAAAGAGCGGTCGCGTGGGGAGTGACGTTGCCGGGCAGTGCCCGCCTGAGCCACGCGAACGCCACCGGGTTTGGCTCGAAGGCGTGAACGTGAGACGCGAGCCCCGACAGCACGCGTGCATACACGCCCTTGTGGGCGCCGACATCCACGGCAACGCGACCGGCAGGCACGATGTCGGCCAGGACTCGCAACTCCGCCTCGCCGCGGTGCATGTGCTTGTTCACCAGATAGCGTGCGTAGAGTTGCGCGGGGATCAGCCGAAACTTGAGCCACTCGCCGACCCTCATCGCCTTATGCGACCTCCAGCACCGGTTCGTCGAGCGCCGCCGCCTGTTCCTTGAGCGCGAGCACGTGTTCTTCCCAGTACCGGTTCTCCGCGAACCAGGGAAACGCCTTCGGGAACGCCGGATCCTCCCAGCGGCGGGCGAGCCAGGCGGCGTAGTTGATCATGCGAAGCGTACGCAACGCCTCGACGAGGTGCAGTTCGCGGTAGTTGAAGTCGAAGAATCGCTGATAGCCGCGCAGAAGTTGCTGAAGCTGCAGCGTGCGTTCCTCGCGCTCGCCCGAGAGGAACAGCCACAGATCCTGCACGGCGGGGCCGGTGACGCAGTCGTCGAGGTCGACAAAGTGCGGTCCCGCGTCGGTCCACAGAACGTTGCCGGGGTGGCAGTCGCCATGAATCCTGAGCGGCCGGAACGGCTCTGCCCGTTCGAACGCTTCGGTCACGGCAACGAGCAGCCGGTCCACGATCGCCTGGTAGCTTTCCACCAGGTGCGCCGGCAACCAGTCGCCAAGCAAGAGGTACTGGGAGGCGTCGCGTCCCATGCGTTCGATGGATATCTCCTGGCGGTTGCCGAAGCGGCCGAGTGCGCCGACCGCGTGGATGCGGCCGACGAAGCGGCCCAGCATTTCCCGATCCTCGGCGCGGCCAAGTTCCGGCCAGCGCCCGCCCTGGCGCGGATAGACGGCATAGCGATGGCCGCCGCCGTGGTGCAGCGTGTGCCCGTTGACCGCAATGGGCGCGACGATGGGAAGTTCGTGCTCGACGAGTTCTGCGACGAAGCGGTGTTCCTCCTCGATGCCCGCATCGGTCCAGCGCCCGGGCCGGTAGAACTTGGCGACCACGAAACCGCCGTCTTCGGTGCCGATCTGGTAGACGCGGTTCTCGTAGCTGTTGAGCGCGAGGATGTGACCGCTGCAGGCGAAGCCGATGTCGTCCAGGGACGAAAGAATCCGGTCCGGTGTCAAATCGGCGTAGGGTTGAGCTTCGTTACTGTCCGCTGATACCACGATGCCTGTGCTAGCGCCTCGTATCACTCACGGTGCGAGGGCCTGCACAGCATCGCTCGGGACCCTCGTCGGCAGTGGTTCCGGTGGATGAAATCGGCCGTATCGAGGGTGGGCATCGTGTCAACGGCGGCGTTCGGGACGAGGTCGGGGACCTTACTGCGGCAACAGTCGGATTGTCCAGCCACTGTCAGCCTGACGAGTTGCCGGTACGCCTCCGATACAAGGATGATCCTTCATGATCGGAGGAACCTTGTGAGCCGGATCGCTTGCGCCGCGCGCAGGCGATTTCTCGGCACGGGATCGGACTTGAGCTACGGTTGTACCCCATGGCCCGCGACAAACCCGCACGACAGCGCTTGCGCATCATTGCCGGAACCTGGCGAGGAAGACGTTTGCGTTTCCCCCCCGGCACGAACGTTCGTCCGACGCCGGACCGGGTTCGCGAAACGCTGTTCAACTGGCTCGGCGTGCGGGTCGAGGGGGCGCGATGTCTGGACCTTTACGCCGGCAGCGGATTGCTGGGGTTTGAAGCCTTGTCGCGCGGCGCGCGAGAGGCGTGGTTCGTGGAACGCGATCGAAGGCTCGCGAGCCACCTTGGCGAGCAGCTCCGGGTGCTGGCGGGCAACGGGCGAGTTTTCTGCGAGGAGGTCGAAACGTTCCTGGGCCGACCGGCCGAGTTGCCGTTCGACGTGGTTTTTCTTGACCCGCCTTACTCTACCGCCGTCGATGCAGCCATCGCCGGACTGGCGGCGTACCTGGCACCGGACGCGCTGGTCTACCTCGAACGCGCCGAGGACGACGGGCTGCCCGAGTCGGATTCGCTGCGGTGGCTGAAGTCCGGCCGGGCCGGCGCCGTGTGCTTCGGTCTCGCGCAACTTGCCGTTGCGCCGGAACACCCTGCGGCCGGCGGTCCCGCTCCGCGTGCCTAGGCGCGTCACGCAGGCCGAAGGTACAATCACTGCAAGCTGATCCAGGATGACTTGTGTCGTGAACATTTGCGCGATGTATCCGGGGACCTTCGATCCGCTGACGCGGGGTCACGAAGAGCTGATCCACAGGTGTGCGCGCTTGTTCGACCAGATCGTCGTCGCTGTCGCTGCAAGTCCGGGCAAGGCTCCGCTGTTCACGCTTGACGAGCGCGTCGACCTGGCGCGCGAAGTACTGAAGGACACTCCGGGAGTGTCTGTCACGGGCTATGACGGCCTCTCGGTCGACTTCGCACGCACAAACGGTTTGGCGGTCATCATTCGGGGTCTCAGGGCGGTTTCCGACTTCGAGCTCGAGTTTCAGCTTGCCGCGATGAACCGCCGCCTTGATGACACCGTGGAGACGGTGTTTCTGACGCCGACCGAGCGGTACACTTTCGTATCGTCGACGCTGGTCCGGGAGATCGCCGAATACGGCGGCGACGTTTCGCAGTTCGTGCATCCTCGTGTCGAGGAAGCGCTCAACTCCAGGTTCTCGTGAAGGCAGATTCGGGCAGCCGAACAGCATCACGGAAGCATCGGCGCGTGGATTCTCCAGGGTGTTGCTCCTGATGAACGCAGCTTCGCACGACGAAGGGAAATGACCACACGAACACATCACGCGGCGCTTCTGGCCAGTTCGCTTGCGGTCATCCTGTCCTGGCTCAGCGGTGCGGGTGCAGCGGAGCCGGTACGCGCGACCGAACACATGGTCGTTGCAGCGAATCCGCATGCCGCCGAAGCCGGGGTCCGCATCCTGCGTGCCGGCGGCAGCGCAGTCGATGCGGCCATCGCGGTGCAGCTCGTGCTGTCGCTCGTCGAACCGCAGTCGTCGGGAGTCGGCGGCGGTGCGTTCATGCTCGTGCACGACATGCCCGGCGACTCGGGCGAACCCGCCGAAATTGTCGCGTATGAGGGCCGTGAGACGGCGCCCGCCGCGGCAACGCCCGACATGTTCCTCGACAGCAGCGGCCGGGAGGCGTCGTTCCCGTCCGTCGCCGCCGGCGGCCTCGCGGTGGGGGTGCCGGGCGCCATGCGCATGCTTGAGCGTGCGCATCGGGACCACGGCAGGCTGCCATGGGCGGAGCTCTTCGTACCTGCGATGGAGCTCGCCGAGGGCGGTTTCGAGATCTCGCCGCGACTGTATTTCCTGCTCGACCGGTTTCGGGGTTTCGCGCAGGCTGAACGGTTCCTGGCATATTTCTACGACGAGGACGGCGAGCCTCGCGAGACCGGTTTCCGGCTGGTCAATACGGAATACGCGGGGACGCTGCGCCTGCTTGCCGCGCAAGGCGCCGACGCGATGTATACGGGGGAACTCGCCGGGCGGATCGTCGAGGCCGTCACGAACAACACGGTTCGTGCGGGTGGCATGACCCTCGAGGATCTCGCGGCCTACGAAGCTCGAACCACGACGGCGCTCTGTTCGCCCTACCGGCAGTGGCAGGTTTGCGGGCCGCGGCCGCCGTCCTCGGGCGGTATCGCCGTTCAGCAGATTCTCGGGATTCTCGAGGCCTACGATGACACCGGTCTGACGGGCGATCCCGTTCAGTCCATTCACCTGCTCGCCGAGGCGAGCCGGCTCGCCTTCGCCGACCGCAATCTCTATCTGGGGGATCCCGATTTCGTCGATGTGCCTGTCGCGGCGCTGCTGAACCCCGGGTATCTCGGCAGTCGCGCGGCGCTGATCGACCCGGGCGAGGCGCTGCAGAACGTTTCCGCCGGTTCGCCGCAGCCCGACCTTGCGTGGAACTTCGCGCCGGGCATGCCGACGCAGGTCGAGTCGACGAGCCATTTCTCGATCGTCGACCGCTGGGGCGACGCCGTGTCGATGACGACGACCGTGCAGAGCGCTTTCGGCAGCCAGCTCATGGTCGGCGGATTCATCCTCAACAACCAGCTCACGGACTTCTCCTTCGTGCCGGAAGTCGATGGCAGGCCCGTTGCGAACCGGCCCGAACCCGGCAAGCGGCCGCTCAGCAGCATGTCGCCGAGCCTCGTTTACGACGCGGACGGGCGGCTGCGCCTTCTGATCGGCTCCCCCGGAGGCACCCGGATCATCAACTATGTCGCCCAGGCCATCGTCGCCGTGCTCGACCATGGGCTCAACATTCAGGATGCCGTGGCCGAGCCGCACTTCGTGGCGCAGGATCGCTTGCTCGAACTGGAGCGAGAGACTGCCGTGCTCGCACATGCGGACGCGCTGCGGGCACTTGGCCACAACGTGGCGCCACGCACGCTGAACAGCGGGCTGCACGGCATCGCGATCGATTACAGCGAAGGCGGGCGAGTGATCTTTGGCGGTGCGGACCCGCGTCGCGAAGGTGTCGCGATCGGCGACCAGGAGCCTGCGCCGTAGGCAGTCGCGAAAGCGAAAATCCGATTTCGCCGTCGGATCGTGCGATCGGTTGAGGAGATTGTCGAGCCACATTTGACGGAACCGATCGCGCGATGGGGCGGATGCGAGCGGATTTGCAGCCGTAAATTGCTACGGCGCAGGCTCCTGGCCACGGACGGCTCGTCAGCGTGCGCCCGACCGCGCGCGATTCAATTCCATTGGCGCCCTGGCTCGCTAGCGTTGGCAGGCCGTGCAGTAGTAGGTTGCGCGCTGCCCGAGCCGGCGCACGCGAATCGGCAGGCCGCAGCGCTTGCACGGCGCATCCGCGCGATCGTAGACCGCAAGCGACATGCTGAAGTAACCGGGCCGGCCGTCGCTTGCAACGAAGTCGCGCAAGGTCGTTCCGCCTTCGGCGATCGCTTCATTGAGCACGTCGCGTACCGCGCCGGCGAGTCCGTCCAGTCTCCTGCGGCCGATCCGGCCTGCCTGCCGGGCCGGGTGGATTCCGGCTCGAAACAGCGCTTCGTTGGCGTATATGTTGCCGACCCCGGCAACGACGCGGCTGTTCATGAGATGCTGCTTGATCGCCACGCGTCTGCCGGCGCAGGACCGCGCAAGATACTCGCCGTCGAACCGATCGCCGAGGGGTTCCGGCCCCAGGGACCGGAGCAGCGGATGGCCGAGCGGCTCGGCAGAATAGAGCAGGCTTCCGAACCGGCGCGGGTCGTTGAATCGCACGACGCCATCGCCGGCAAGGCGAATATCCACGTGATCGTGCGATGCGGGACTCTGCGCAACGGACAGGTATCGCAAGCTGCCGGACATGCCGAGGTGCACGATGAGTGTGCCGCCATCGGTGACGATCAACAGGTATTTGGCGCGCCGCCCGAGACGCACGATGCGCCGCGCGCCGAGCGTCTCGTCGAGATCGCTCGGTACGGGCCAGCGCAGGCGCGGTTCGCGGACCTCGAACGACTCGATCGATCTGCCGACGATCAATGGTTCGAGGCCGCGCCGCGTCGTTTCAACCTCGGGCAGCTCGGGCATGCTGCAAGCCTAAACGCGCCTTCCCGCTTGTGGCCAGTGGCCGGTTGGGGAACCGGTCGGGCGTGCCGCTTGGAGCACCCGTCTCGCATGGGCTATAGTGTCCGGCCACTCGAATTCGGCACCTGGGGCGCTCATGATCGAATTCCTCGCGACGTATCTCTATGGTCTGACCAATCTGAGCTGGTGGGGCTATGTTCTGGTCACGCTGCTCTGGATGCACGTCACGATGATCGCGATCACGCTGTATTTCCATCGCGACCAGGCGCACCGGTCCGTGGATCTGCACCCGGTCGTGCGGCATTTCTGCCGCTTCTGGCTCTGGATGAACACAGGCGCCTCGACGCGGGAATGGGTCGCGGTGCACCGCAAACACCACGCGCACTGCGAGCAGGAAGGCGACCCGCACAGCCCGAAACTGTTCGGACTCAACACGGTGGTCTGGCAGGGCGCCGAACTCTACCAGGCGGAGGCGAAAAAGCCCGAGACCGTGGAAAAGTACGGCAGGGGCACGCCCGACGACTGGCTGGAACGCAAGCTGTACGTACCGTACCGGAACGCCGGCATCATTCTGCTGGTAGTTGTGGATCTCGTCCTCTTCGGCGTACCGGGAATCACGATGGTCGCCTTTCAACTCGGCACGATGCCCATGCTCGCGGCTGGCGTAATCAACGGCCTGTGTCACGCAAAAGGCTACCGCAACTTCGAGACGAACGACGCGTCGACAAACCTCTGGCCCATCGGACTCTTCGTCGCCGGCGAGGAACTGCACAACAATCATCATGCGTTTCCGACATCCGCGAGATTCTCGATGCGGCGACACGAGCTCGACATGGGATGGCTGCATCTGAAGGTGCTCTCGGCGCTCGGTCTTGCGCGGATCAAGCGCGTCGCGGCCCACCCGGAGCTCACCGAGGAGACGAAGGTGCCCGACCTCGACTCGCTACGGGCCGTCATCGTCAATCGGATGCACATCCTGCGTTACTACAAGAACAACGTCACTTTGCCGCTGCTTCGCCGTGAGCTTGACGATGCCGGAGAGAGCAAGAACTCGGTATTCAGGGCTGCGAGACGATTGCTGAGCTGGGATCCGCAGATGCTTGACGAGTCATCGAGCAGGCGACTGGCGGAACTTGTCGAGCGGCATCCGCGCGTCAGCGCCGTCCTCGAGTACCGGAATGAGCTCAGAAGCCTCTGGGACGGGGCGCACAAGAGCAATGACAGCCTGCTGGCCGAGTTTCGCGAGTGGTGCCGCCGCGCCGAAGCCAGCGGCATACAGGGCATGGCGGACTTTGTGGTCTATCTGAAGTTGCTCAGGCCAACGCCCGAACAGGTCTCGGCGGCCTGAACGAAGCCGCCGGCTGCGGCTACTTGATCTTCGTTTCCTTGTAGATCACGTGCTTGCGGAGTTTGGGGTCGTATTTCATGACCTCCATCTTCTCCGGATGCAGGCGCCGGTTCTTGGTTGTCGTGTAATAGTGGCCGGTGCCGCCGGTCGACCTGAGTCTGATTTTCTCACGCATCGTCGTTTCACACCCTAGACTTTGACGCCGCGCGAGCGCAGGTCGGCGACGACCTTCTCAACGCCCAGCTTGTCGATAATCCTGAGTCCCTTCCGCGAGACCCTGAGCTTGATGAAGCGCTTCTCGCTCTCGAGCCAGAGCCGCTTCGTGTGGAGATTGGGCAGAAAGCGCCGCCGCGTTCGGTTGTTCGCGTGCGAGACGTTGTTGCCCGTGATGGGGCCCTTCCCCGTGACCTGGCAAACTCTGGACATGGCGCAATCGTCGGTGATGCGAAGGGGCCGCGACTATACCGCGCATGCCGAACACGGGCAAGAACGGCCGGTCGATCCGCCGGCTTCGGTCGGCGGTTTCGTTCCAATGCGTTGAGGCTTTCGCCGCGGACTGCCGGGAGCCCGCACCTCAGGCGCCTAGACCCAGCCTCTTTCGGCCAGCGAGACGTGACCGTTGCGGCTGACGACGAGATGATCGAGCAGCCGGATGTCGACGAGCGCGAGCGCTTCGGAAAGCTTGGCGGTAATCGTTCTGTCGGCCTCGCTGGGCTCGCAGTTTCCCGATGGGTGGTTATGGCCGAGGATCACCGCTGAAGCTTCGTGGTATAGCGCGCGCTTGAGGACCTCGCGCGGATAGACGGTCGCTCCGTCGACGGTGCCTCGGAAGAGCGCCTCGAAACAGATCACACGGTGTCGCGTGTCGAGAAACAGGCAACTGAATACCTCATGCGAGAGATCCGCGAGCCGGGCCTTGAAACAGCGGGCGGCGTCCTGGGGACGCTTGAGCGTACGGCGCCGGTCGGTCGGGCCCTCGATGCAGCGTCGGCCGAGTTCGAGCGCCGCGAGAAGCCGTGCAGTTCGCGCGGGCCCCAGGCCATTTGCGCGGATCAGTTCTCTCGCACCTCGGCGCATCAGCGCGTGCAGGCTGCCCCACTCGTCGAGCAGCGTTTGCGACAGGGTCATCGCGTCGCGTCCGGGCATACCGGAGCCGAGCAGCACCGCAAGCAGTTCCCGATCGGACAGAAGTTCCGCACCGGCTTCAAGAAGCCTTTCGCGCGGCCGCTCGCTGCGCGGCCGACTACCGAGATTCGTCATGTGTTCTTTTCCACGTCTCGAGCGCAGCATGGCGAACGCGTGTAGCCGACGCACCCCGCATAAGTGTGCAAGTCTTCGAGAAACACGCCCGGCAGCGATGCGGGTGCGGCACGCGTCGGGTGCAGTTCGATCGTCGCGGGTGAGCGGTTTGCGTCGACCTTGCGGAAGGAAGCCGCGCGCGCGGTGGAAATGGCTGTGCGACCAAGGGTAAGCTCACCGCAATAAAAAGGACGGCTGACGGCATGTCACAAGAATCCGGCAGTTCCTCACCTCGCGTCCTGCTCGGCATCACCGGCGGGATCGCGGCCTACAAGAGTCCCGAGCTCGCACGGCGGCTCGTGGAAATGGGTGCCGAGGTGCAGGTGGTCATGACGCGCGGCGCCGGACAGTTCGTCACGGCGACGACGCTTCAGGCCGTGTCGTCCCGTCGCGTTCGCGACGACCTTTGGGACGCCGAGGCCGAGGCCGCAATGGGGCACATCGAGCTTGCCCGTTGGGCCGACCTCGTCGTCGTCGCACCGGCCACCGCGCACTTCATGGGCTCGCTTGCCGGCGGTCTCGCCGGCGACCTCCTGTCGACGCTGTGCCTGGCGACGACCGCGCCGCTCGTCCTGGTCCCCGCGATGAATCACGCGATGTGGACGCATCCCGCCGTGCAGGCCAACCGGGAAGTACTCGAGGATCGCGGCGTCCGGCTGCTCGGTCCGGTCAAGGGGGATCAGGCCTGCGGCGAACACGGCATGGGCCGGATGATGGAACCGGCCGACATCGCGCGCGAGCTGCTGGACGAGCGAGTCCTTGCAGGACGCATGGATCTTCAGCAGCTCAAGGGCGTCAAGACCGTCATCACCGCGGGTCCGACGCGCGAGCCGATCGATCCGGTGCGCTACATCACGAACCGCAGCTCCGGCAAGATGGGCTATGCGATCGCGGAGGCCGCGCGCGAAGCCGGCGCGGATGTCGTGCTCGTCAGCGGGCCGGTGGCCTTGCCCGTGCCGGCCGGCGTGCGCCGCGTCGATGTCGAGACGGCCGAGCAGATGTACGGCGCCGTGCACGGCGAGATCGCCGACACGGGCCTTTTCATCGCCTGCGCTGCCGTGTCGGACTATCGCCCGCACAGCCCGTCGGCGCGCAAGATCAAGCGCAGCGACGAGGAACTCAAGGTCGATCTGGTGCGCTCGAAGGACACCTTGTCGAGCGTCGCGGTGCTGGCGGAACGGCCGTTCTGCGTCGGTTTCGCGGCCGAAACCGAAGACATCGAGCGGCACGCGCGCGACAAGCTCGCGACCAAGGGCCTCGATATGATCGCGGCCAATCGTGTCGGGCCCACCTGCGGATTCGACACCGATACGAACGCGCTAAAGGTGTACTGGCCGGGCGGCGAAGCCGAGTTCGGCGAGCGTTCCAAGTCGGTCCTCGCAAGGCAACTCATCGCGCTCGTCGCCGAGCGCTTTCATGCGGCGCGCGAAGCGCCGCAGCCATCGCTGCTCGCGGGCTAGCTGTCCGTGGCAATGGTCGCGCCTCGAACCGGCGGCACGCGGATCCGACTCAGAATTCTCGACGAGCGCGTGGGGCGCGAAATCCCGCTCCCGGCGCGTGCGACGGACGGCTCCGCCGGCGTTGACCTGAGGGCCTGTCTCGCCGAGCCCGCGACACTTGAGCCCGGCGCGACGAAACTGATTCCAACGGGTATCGCGATCCATCTCGCCGATCCGGGTCTTGCCGCGGTGATCCTGCCCCGCTCCGGTCTCGGCCACAAGCACGGTATCGTGCTCGGCAATCTCGTCGGCCTCATCGATTCGGACTACCAGGGCGAACTGCTCGTGTCGTGCTGGAACAGGGGAACTGAGCCGTTCCGGATCGAGCCTGGAGCGCGGCTCGCGCAGCTCGTCGTCGTACCCGTGGTGCCGTTCGACTTCGAGGTCGTGAACTCCTTCACGGATTCCGATCGCGGCGCGGGCGGCTTCGGCCACAGCGGTACGGTATAGGGCCTGTTAGCGCCCGCGCTTCCCGAGCGCGCATGGGCGGGCCGGGTGCGCATGGGCGGGCCGGGTCCGCAGCAGCCAAACTGTCGCCGCTCCACTCGCGCGCCGGCCCTGGTATGACCGAGGCTACGCGGACATCGCGCCGTATCGGTCGCGATAGGCACGCATGGCCGGGACACGCTCGGCGAAAGTGCTGTTACTTTCCATGTGCTCGACGAGATCGGTGAACGATACGATGCTCCTGACCGGAACTCCGAGTTCGGTCTCGATCTCCGTGACTGTCGTCAGGCGGGAATTCGTACCGACTTCTTCGCGGTCGATCGCGACCAATATTCCGGCGGGCGTCGCACCGGCCGCGCGGATGATGCCGACCGCTTCACGAGCCGCCGTCCCGGCGGTTATCACGTCGTCGACGACCAGCACGCGACCGCTGAGCGGTGCGCCGACACCACGGCCGCCTTCGCCGTGGTCCTTCGGTTCCTTGCGGTTGTAGGCGAACGGGTAATCCAGGTCGTGATGCTCGGCCAGCGCGGCGGCAGCGAGCGCGACCAGCGGAATGCCCTTGTAGGCCGGGCCGAAAAGAACGTCGAACTCGAAATCCAGCGCCGCGATCGCGGCGGCATAGCAGCGGCCGACCTTCGCAGCGGCAGCGCCCGTATTGAAATGTCCGGAGTTGAAGAAGTACGGGCTTACCCGTCCGGACTTCAATTCAAAGCGGCCGAAACGGAGCACGTCAAGCTCGAGCGCAAGCTCGAGAAACTCTTTCTTGTAGGCTTTCATCGGCAGTGGGTGGGGATCGTTCCTGAATCTTGCCGCGTTCGCGCCCCCGACGCGTTCACGCCCATACGCCGCAAGCCCATGCCGGGACGGCTCCTGTATCATACCGCGCTTGTCTTCGGGCACGCTTCTAAAGCGGTCGTCGCTGCGTCGTGAGAATCATCACCCTGAACGCCAACGGTTTGCGCGCGGCGGTGCGCAAGGGTTTTTTCAACTGGTTCCGCCGCCAGCGCGCCGACGTCCTGTGCCTGCAGGAACTCAAGGCCAAGCCGCACCAGATCGAGGACAAGTCCTTTCACGCGCGCGGTTTTCAGCGTTTTCTCTTTTGCGCCGAGCGGCCGGGCTACAGCGGCGTTGCGCTCTACACGCGAGCCGAACCGCGCGAAGTGATTACAGGCTACGGAAACGCCGAGTTCGACGGCGAAGGTCGCTACATCGAGGCGGTATTCGATACCTTCGGCGTCGTCAGCGCCTATTTCCCGTCAGGTTCGTCGAGTCCGGCGCGGCAGGAAGCAAAGTTTCGCTTTCTCGAGAGTTTCGAAGCGCACATGATCGGGCTGCTCGCGCGGCCGATTCCCTACATCATCTGCGGCGACGTGAACATCGCGCACCGCAAGATCGATATCAGGAACTGGCGCGGCAACCAGAAGAACTCGGGCTTCACGCCGGAAGAGCGCGCGTGGATGGACCACATCTTCGACGACATCGGCTACGTGGATGCGTTCAGGACCGTGAATCCGGAACCCGATCAGTACACCTGGTGGTCCAATCGCGGCCGGGCGCGCGAGAACAACGTCGGGTGGCGCATCGACTATCAGCTCGTGACCCCGGGGCTTCGCAGCGCTGTGCGGTCGGTCAGCATCTACAAGCGGAAGTTTTTCTCCGATCACGCACCGCTGACTATCGACTACGACTTCGACTGAGAGGCTTCCGACTGCCTGGACGCCTCCGCGCTCTGCGACCACGGGGCGACGACGAGGAGCATGAGCATTCCCGGAATCGCGATCACGAAGCAGAGCAGGTAGAAGTTGAAGTAGCCGATGGCCTCGATGATGAACCCCGTCGACGCGCTGGCGAACGTCCGCGGCAGGGCGACGAGGCTCGTGAGCAGCGCAAACTGGGTCACGGTAAAGCGCGTGCTCGTAGTCTTGGCGATGAAGGCCGTGAGCGCCACGGCGCCGAGTCCCACCCCGATGTTTTCGAACCCGACGGCGAGAAACAGCGCATACAGATTCGTGCCGATCCGCGCGAGCACTGCATAGCCCAGGATCGTCACGATCTGCACGAAACCGAATATCCACAGCGAACGGTTGATCGACACGCGAAGCATCACCAGTCCACCTATAAAAGCGCCGGTCATCACGCCGCCAAGTGCCGCGAACTTCTGGACGGTGCCTATTTCGGTCAGCGTGTAACCCATATCCAGGAAAAACGGCGTCTGCAGTGCCACCGCCATGTTGTCGCCGAGCTTGTAGAGCACCATGAACGTGAGTATCAGCACCGCCGATTTCACGGTGTCGCGCGTGAAGAACTCGACGAAGGGGTTCACGATTGCCGCGATGACGGACGGCGGCGCGGCGTCGTCGCGCGCGGTCTCCGGCACGAGCAGCGTCGTGACGATGCCGACGCCCATGAACCCGGCGACGATCCAGAACACCACCGACCATTCCATGCGGTCCGCGAGAATGAGTGCGAGCGAGCCCGGTACGAGCGACGCGATGCGGTAGGCGTTGATGAACAGGGAAGTTCCGGTACCCAGTTCATCGTCGAATAGCAACTCTCGACGATAGCCGTCGAGCACGATGTCCTGGGTCGCGCTGAAGAATGCGGTCGCGAAGACGACCCACATCACCGGCGCGATGTTCGTGGCGGGATCGATCCCGCTGAATTGTCCGATGGTGAACAGCAGCAGGATCTGGCTCAGCAGTATCCAGCCGCGGCGCCGCCCCAGAAACGGCAGGCGGAAACGATCGAGCATTGGCGCCCAGACGAATTTCCAGTTGTATGGCAGCGTCAGGAGCGCGAACAAGCCGATAGTCGACAGATCGACCTCCGCTTCACGCAGCCAGGCCGGCACCAGCGAGATCAGCACATAGAGCGGCATTCCCGAGGAGAAGCCCTGGAAGAGGCAGATCAGCATCTTCCAGTTGAGCAGTATCTCCTGCCACGGCCGGCGGGCGGGTGCGACAGTTCGGCTGGACGTACTCACGAACTGTCAGGGTCCGGGCATCGGGCGCCAACCGTTTGCGGGCAAAACCGCGGCGAGCTGCCGATGGCGCTCGCGAACCGGGAGAAATCTTGCATGGCGTTAACCGGCCCTAGCGTAGGGTGCCGTGGACCGCAGTCTATAGTACTGCTCGTCGATGACGTGATCGAGGCGTAATCCGCGCCGCTCGAACTTGGTCGGCGGCCGGAAGGCGAGCGGGTCGCTGGCAAGTTCCTCGGCAGCGACGGGCGTGAAGTCGCTGCACCGCGCCAGCACTTCGCGCGTGTGCTCGGCGTAGTCGGCCCAGTCGGTCGCGACATGGAACAACCCGCCGTCGACGAGTACCCGCGCGAGCGCCGCGACGAATTCCGGCTGGACGAGCCTGCGCTTGTGGTGGCGCTTCTTCGGCCAGGGGTCGGGGAAGAACAGGTTCACGGCGTCAAAGGCGCGATCTTCGATCATGTGATCGATGACATCGACGACATCGCGGCCGATGATCCTGATGTTGTCGAGGCCGGCCTTCTCGATCAGCACGAGCAAATGCCCGATTCCGGGCTCGTGGACCTCGACGCCGAGGTAATCGATGCTGGGATTATTGACCGCGCTCGTCAGGAGGGCTTCGCCGTCGCCGAAGCCGATATCGAGCACCCGCGGTGCGCGCCGGCCGAACACCTCGTCGAGATCGATCGTCGACTCGCCGTAAGGGATGCCCCAGCGCGGCAGCAGCGTCGTCAGGGCACGTTGTTGTGCCTTCGTGATGCGTCCGGGCCGGCGCACGAAGCTGCGAACCTTGCGAAGGTGGGAAGGCGCCTTCGGGGTGTGGGAAGTCATGCAAGCACGTCCGAGTGTCGATTCGGTGGCAGTGTTCATCGGGCGCGGTGAAGAACGGCCAGGTTCGTCGCGGGAACCGGCCGTCCTCGTCGACACTCGTTCAGGTCGCCGCCTGGCGTTGCGGTACCGCGTCGCTCGCACCGTCTTCGGCGACATCGACCCCCGTCTTCCTGCCGAACACCCGCCCGAGGTAGACGCCCGCGGCGCCCCAGACTGCGGCGATGCCTGCACCGATGGCGGCCATGGCCGCAAGGCCGAACCCGAGGCCGTCGGTCAGGCCGGCGAAGGCGATGCTGCTTGCCGCGTCTCCGCCGCGATACACGGCCACGTCGATCACCGGCTTCGCCTTGAACCGCGTCTCGCGGTCGACGTTCGTGAAGAGCATCTCGCGTGCGGGCCGCGTGATTCCGTAGTTGCCGGCTTGCCGCGCGACCTGAAGCGCGAGCAGAACGGTCAGAATCGGCGCAAACGCGAGAATCAGGAGTCCTGCGCAAATGAAGACGGGCACGAGTGCGAGTGTCGTCGGCATGCCAAACCTCGTGACGATGCGGCTCGTCGCAAAGAGTCCGAGACCGAAGGTCAGCAGATTCACGACAAACGCGAGGCCTGAGAGAATTTCGGTACGCTCTTCGCGTGTGAATTCGCGCAGAAGATCCGTCTGCTGGAAATAGACGAACGAACCGATCGTCGTGTAGAGCAGGATGAATGCGCCGATCGCGAGCAGGTACGGGTTCGTGAAGAAAGTCTTGAAGCCCGCGAGCGGGTTGCCGCCGATTTTCGCGGCACTGAGATCCGCGGCGACGCCCTCATTGTGCAGGTCGATGCGTTTCAGGCGCTGCAGATAGAGCTGCACCGGGATCGCAACGAGCAGCATCCCGGAGGCCAGCAGCATGAGGTTGTCCGTCCCGATGTCGGAGACCACCTGGTTCGCGACCAGCGGTCCCGCCGCCGCGCCGGCGCTCGCGCCTGCGGCGATGAAGGCGAACACGCGGCGCGATTGCTCCTTGCTGAAGGTGTCGGCCATGAAGCTCCAGAACACCGAGACGTGGAACAGGCTGAAGAGGCTCACCCAGAGATAGAAGCCCTTGTCGAGCAGTACGCGGTCCGTGACCGCGCCGGACCCCAGGTAAAAGCCGCAAAACGTCAGGGCGAAGAAGATATAGACGGCGGGCACGAGCAGCCTGAAACGCACATGGGAGCAGGCGAGCCCGTACAGGGCCACCACGGCCGTGCTCAGCACCAGTTGAATGTTCCACAGCACGCTGATCTCGGTGTTGGTCCAGTCGCTTGCCATCGCATCGCGGACGGGCCTCAGGATGTAGTAGGCGGCCATGAGGATGAACACGAACGAGAACGAAAGGACGACCGTTCTGATCTCGTTCGGCTCGATCAGCGTCGCCGCCTTGACGAGGCGCGGCGCGAGAAATATCCGGACAATCAGGGCCAGGGCAGCGAGCGTTCCGAGCAGCCCGAGGTTCGACAGGTCGAACACGCTCCACAGGGGTTGGCCCTGCACGACGCCGGCGATCCTCGTGATGACGAAGACGGCGATAACGAGCCAGCACGCCGTCTTTATCCAGTCGCTGTAGGTCCGTTCGGCAAGAGGGCCTGTTGTCATTTCATACTCCCGGAAGGAGGCGAGGTATCGATCAGAACATCACCGATCGGCGCAACGGCCGCGACTGTGCGGGCTGGCACGTCATCGGCGGGTCGGTCGATTCCGAAATACTACCCGAAAAGCCGGCGATGATGGCCGGCCGCAGTTGTCGTTGGACAGCGGCCGGACGTGCAAGTGCACGGTGCATACCGATCCGACACGCTTCGTCGATCGAATGGAGCGTGAATTCCGGCCTCGCACTGCTACAATCGAGCGAGCTGCGGGCGTCGTATAATGGTCATTACCCTGGCTTCCCAAGCCAGAGACGTGGGTTCGACTCCCATCGCCCGCTCCACTCCACACAGGGTCTGCTCGTTACCGTCCGCCCTGCGGCATTTTGCCGACGCACTTGCGCGGACGGATTCGTCGCCGGCTACAGTTGCTCCATTGCACTATCTTGTGCGGCAATGCGCCCGGCATGGATTCGTTCGCACGCAAGCTGATCGCCTGGCACGCGGTCCACGGCCGCCACGATCTGCCATGGCAGGCCCGCCCCACAACTTACGGAGTCTGGGTCGCGGAGGTCATGCTGCAGCAGACGCAGGTGGCCACCGTGGTTCCGTACTACGAACGGTTCATGCGGCGATTTCCGACGGTAGGGGAACTGGCAGCGGCCCCGCTCGACGAGGTTCTGGGTCTTTGGGCGGGATTGGGATACTACGCTCGCGGCCGGAACCTGCATCGAAGTGCGCGCATTGTCGTCGAACGTTGGCACGGGCGGTTGCCCGAGACGTTCGAAGGACTGCTCTCGCTGCCCGGCATCGGCCGTTCGACGGCCGGTGCGATACTCGCGCAGGCGCATGGCCGGCGCCACGCGATTCTCGACGGCAACGTCAAGCGCGTTCTGGCGCGCTATCATGCCGTCGAGGGCTGGCCCGGTGAAGCTGCAGTCGAGCGCGCGCTCTGGGCGCACGCCGAGCGCCACACTCCCACCGCCGGGGTCGCGACGTATACGCAGGCGATCATGGATCTTGGCGCGACGGTCTGCACGCGGCGGCGGCCGCTCTGCACGACGTGCCCGGTGGTTGGCGGCTGCGCTGCCCGGCGCGCTGGAATCCAGGATCGGCTGCCCGTGCCACGGCCGAAAAGGGACCGGACGCGCCGGACGGCCACGGTCCTGGTCGTGATGGATCCGGGAGACCGTGTGCTTCTCGAGCGACGCCCGGAACAGGGCATCTGGGGTGGGCTATACAGTTTTCCGGAGTTGCCTGACGGCGAGGCAGTCGAGCAATGGTGCGACCGCAATCTCGGTGCAGGCGTTCGATCGGTCAAGGCGTGCGATCCCATGATGCACTCGCTGACGCATTTCGATCTTGAACTCGCACTGTTCGAAGTGCGGCTGGCCGGCGGCCCGAATGTCGTCGGGGACGGTCGGGATCGGCTATGGCAAGACCCTGCGAGTGCTCCGGCCGTCGGCGTCGCCGCTCCCATAGCCACGGTCCTTCGGAGCCTCGCCGGCGGGCTCGACCGGTAGATGTTTTGAGGGGCGTTGGCTCGCACCATCGGCGCCCCGCCCGGGAGTCCCGGTCAGAACATCGGGGCGTGGACGTGTTCTTGACATGGCCGCCGCAAGCGGATGACGATGCAAACCCTGTGTGCGTCACACGCCGTAGGGCCGGGCCTGCCGAGCGCAGGTCCGCCACGACCGTGAGCGCCGCCGGGGGATTCCGGGAGAATGTTCCATGGTCTACGGGAAGTCCGTTCCAGCCACATTGCTCGGCGTGCTGATCGCCGCATCGGTCGGCGCCCAAGAGTCCGGCTTCGTGCCCGTCACGGACGAAATGCTGCAGAACCCGGATCCCGCCGACTGGCTTTCCTGGCGGCGGACGCTCAATCACTTCGGCTACAGCCCGCTCGATCAGGTTGACCGCAACAACGTCGCGAGCCTGCAGCTCGTCTGGACCCGTCCCCTGAATCCGGGCGTGCAGGAGGGCACGCCGCTCGTCTACGACGGCGTCATGTATTTCCCGCATCCGAACGACATCACGCAGGCCTTCGATGCCGCGACCGGCGATCTCATCTGGGAGTACCGAAGGCCCGTGCAGGACGACAACAACGACTATGTCCTGTTCCCGTCGATCAACCGCAATCTCGCGATCTACGGCAATTTCATCCTCGACAACGGCGCGGACAACTACGCCTATGCGCTCGATGCGCAAACCGGAGAACTCGCCTGGGAAACGCAGATCCTCGATTACCGGCTCGGCGGCCAGCACAGCGGCGGGCCGATCGTCGCCAACGGCAAGGTGGTCTCGGGAAGAAGCTGTGCGCCTCGCGGCGGCCCGGAGGGCTGCGTGATCACGGCCTTCGATGCGCTGACGGGTGAGGAAGTCTGGCGCAGGCACACGATTCCCCGGCCCGGCGAGCCCGGCGACGAGACCTGGGGCGGCATCCCCTGGGAGGAGCGGCGCCACGTCGGCACGTGGATGATTCCGAGCTTCGATCCCGAACTCAATCGCGTCTATATCGGCACGTCCGTGACGTCGCCGGCGCCAAAGTTCATGATGGCCGGCAACGACGAGCAATACCTCTATCACAATTCGACGCTGTCGCTCGATGCGGACACGGGCGAGATCGTCTGGTACATGCAGCACGTCGTAGATCACTGGGACCTCGATCATCCGTTTGAGCGGCTGCTCGTCGATACGGCGATCGCGCCCGACCCGGACGCGGTCGAGTGGATCAATCCTCGCGTGCGGCCCGGCGAGGTGCGCAAGGTCGTGACCGGCGTGCCCGGCAAGACCGGGCTCGTCTACACGGTGGATCGCGACACGGGGCAGTTCCTCTGGGCCCGCCAGACCATCGTTCAGAACGTCATTGACGAAGTGAACGTCGAATCGGGCGCCGGAATCATCAATCCCGACATGCTCTATACGGGCGTGGGCCAGGAAAAACTGGTCTGCCCGAGCCTCAACGGCGGCAAGAACTACCACGCGAGCACCTACAGCCCGCTGTCGGGCGTCATGTACATCCCGCTGCACAACACCTGCATGACGGCGACGTCGAACTCCGAGCTGTGGCAGCCCGATGACGCCTACGCGATCGATACGATCGTGCAGCTCCCGCCCGGAGTCGAGTACGCGGGAACCATCGAGGCGATTTCCGCGACGACAGGCGAGACCGTCTGGAAGCGCGAACAGCGCGCCGCGACGACCTCGCTCATGACGACGGGCAGTGGCCTTCTGTTCGGCGGCGACGCGTACGGCCGCTTTCGGGCCTACGATGAACTTTCGGGCGAGATCCTCTGGGAGGTCAATCTGGGCTCGCACGTGACCGGTTATCCGGCGACATTCGCCGTCGACGGGAAGCAGTACGTGGCGGTCAGTACCGGAGGCTCTCTCAATACGCTGAGTCTGCTTTCGCTCGCGCCGGAGCTTCGCGCCGGGACGGCCAACAGTCTCTACGTTTTCGCGTTGCCGGACTAGCGGTACATGGTCCGCCCGGCACATCGACAGGACACACAGCTACCGGAGGTCGTGACATGACAAACCGGCGTACATTCCTGAACACCGCCATGGGGCTCGCGCTCGCCGCGCGCCTCCCCGCAGCGCGGGCGGCCACCTACGATCTCGTTATCAGAGGCGGGCGCGTGATCGATCCGTCGGTCGGTCTCGACGCCGTGCGCGATATCGCGATCGCGGGCGGAAGAATCGCGGCCGTTGGCGTCGATGTCGGCGACGATGCCGACGAGGTGCTCGATGCGAGCGGCCGGATCGTCGCGCCCGGACTGATCGACATTCACACCCATGCCGCGCGCGACGCCGAAGGCCCGGCGCTCGCGTTGCGCGACGGCGTCACGGGCTTCGTCGACGCGGGCTCGGCCGGTGCCGACGACATCGACGCGATCGCCGACGTCATCCGCGACGCGCCGCAGACCGGCTGCGCGCTCGTCCACATTGCGCGCACGGGCGTGGTGTCCGACGGTGAACTCAACGACCTCAACGCGGCCAACGTGGCGCTCGCCCAGGGTGCGATCGTGCGGCACCGCGACGTCGTTGCAGGCGTCAAGATCAGACTCTCGGCCAACGTCACGGGTCCGAACGATCTCGAGGCGCTCAGGCGCGCTCAGGAAGCGGCGCGGCCGTTCGGCCTGCCGGTCATGGCGCACGTCGGCCAGAACCATTCGCCCATGCGCGCGATCCTGCCGTTGCTCAAGCGCGGCGACATCGTCACGCACATGTACGCGCCGCCGCCGAATGCGATCCTCGACGAGGACGGGCAACTGTTTCCCGAGGTCGCAGCGGCGCGCCGGCGGGGCGTCATATTCGACGTCGGCAACGGCCGGTTCGGGCACTTCACCTGGGACATGATCGAGCGTTCGGTCGAGCAGGGCTTCTGGCCGGACACCATCTCGACGGACTGGAACATCATGTCGAGCACCTCAGGTGTCGTCGACTTCCCGAACTGCATGTCGAAGTTCCTCATGTTCGGCATGCCGCTCGCCGACGTGATCGCCTGTGCGACGACGAACGCCGCGCGCAGCTTCCCGGTGTTCGAAGACCGCGGCACGCTCAATGTTGGCGCTCCGGCCGACATCGCCATCATGGAGCTGCGCGAAGGCGAGTTCGAGTTTGTAGACAATTACGAGGGCACGCGAACCGGCCGCGAGCGGCTGTTTCCGTCGGCGACCGTGCTCGGCGGGAGGATTGTGGTATGACGAACGGGCTTCAGTTGCGAACGGCGGCTTTTTGCAGCGGCAGTAGCGCTTGGCGGAAGGGTCGTCGAATGGCGTGCAGGCATCAGTTGCGACCGTCAATCCTCGCAGCGGCACTCGTGCTCGGCGGTACTGCCGACGCGTGGGCCCAGGACGCAGGCGCAGATGCGTCCGACGAGCGGGCACTTGCGATCCATGACGCCGTGCTCACCGTCGACAGCCACGACGATATCCCCTTCGACTTTGCGACCGGCGCGGTCGACCCGCTCGACGCGCCCCGCCAGGTCAACCTGGAAAAGATGCGCGCCGGCGGTCTCGATGTCGCTTTCTTCATCGTTTACGTGGGTCAGACGGAGCGGACGCCAGCCAACTACGTTCAAGCCCAGGCGGACGCGATCACCAAGTTCGACGCGATACACCGCATGGCCGAGGAGCTTTACCCGGACCTGATCGAAATCGCGTACAGCGCCGAGGATGTCGAGCGCATCAACGCCTCGGGCAAGCTCGTCGCGGCCATCGGCATCGAGAACGGCTACGTGATCGGCCAGGATCTTGCGCTGCTCGAGCGCTACCACGAGCTTGGCGCACGGTACGTCACGCTCGCCCACAACGGCCACAACGACATCGCCGATTCTGCGCAGCCGCGCGCGAATCTCGGGGATCGTCTGGCTGAACATGGCGGCATCAGCGAATTCGGCGAAGAGGTCATCGCGGAAATGAACCGGCTCGGCGTCATGATCGACATCTCGCACATCTCAAGGGACGCGGCGCTCGACGCCATCCGGCTGTCGCGAGCGCCCGTGATGGCGTCTCACTCAAACGCGCGTGGACTGACGGACCATGTGCGCAACCTCGACGACGAGTCGCTGCTGGCGCTGCGCGACAACGGCGGCGTGATGCAGACGACCGCTTTCGCGGGCTATCTGAAGGAAACCACGGCAGCGGAACTGGAAGCCACTGACGCAGCGCTTGCCGAGTTCGGTATCGAGGGCTTCGGCGACTGGTTTTCGCTGAGTGAAGGTGAGCGCAACCGCCTCGAGGCCCGGCTGGGGGAGATCGGCTACGCGGATGTCGGCAACCTCATCGATCATGTGGACTACGCGGTCGAGCTCATCGGTATCGACCACGTGGGGCTGAGCTCGGACTTCGACGGCGGCGGCGGCATCGTCGGTTGGTTCGATGCCGCCGGCACGGCGAACGTGACGCTCGAACTCGTGCGCCGCGGCTACAGCGAGGAGGAGATCGCCAAGCTCTGGGGCGGCAACCTGCTCAGGGTCTGGCGGGAGGCCGAGCGCATCGCCGCAGAGTCGCCGCAGCGCGGCGACTGAACCCGGACGCGCGGCTTATTGCCGCGGGCCGCCTCAAACGGCCACGGCGGTCTTGTCGAATCGCCGGCTGCGAATTTGCAGGTCGGCATTGCGGACATGGATTTCGCACATCTTGCCGGCCAGCGGTGCATCGCGGGCCTCTATGGCCGAGACGATGGCCCCGAGTTCCTCGATGACTTCCTGCAGGCGTGCAGGCGCGGGCAGCGACAGCTCCTCGAAGAGGACGATTCGATTGATGAGCTGATTGACGATCTGGCCGATCATCCTGTTGCCGCAGCCTTCAAACAACACCGAGTAGAAGCCGACCTTCAGCGCCAGCACATCCCGCAGGCTGCCTGGTGCGTCGACCGGCTTCTGGGACGAAACCTGCCGCCGCAGCTCGGCAATCTGCTCGTCGGAGGCGTTGCGGGCAAACTCGCGCGCGGCCAGCGATTCAAGCGCGACCCTGACCTGAAAGATCTCCCGGACCTCGTCAGTATCGACCAGGGCCACGGACGGCCCCCTGTGTGCGACCCAGGTGATCAGCCCTTCGGCCTGCAGTTGCGGCAGCGCCTCGCGCAGCAGAGGGCGACTGACATCGAGCGAAGCGCACAGCTCGCGCTCCACGAGCTTCTGACCCGGTTTGAGGTCGCCGTTGACGATCGCCTCGCGCAGTCGGGAGGTCACCTGGCGGCGAAGGGGCATGGATTCACGTTCGATGGGTTGTATGTTGTTCATTTGTCAGATTGTCTCCTCGGAAACCAGGATGTTACCGAAGTCCTCCACGTGCGCAAAGTTGTCTGGCAGAAAACGGGCTACGCGGCGTCGATCAATTTATTCGGGAAGTGCGAACATATTGATCGAGGTACCTTGATTCGGCGGCAGTGACACGCAACCCATTTCGCCAATTCTACTAGGAAAAATGAGTGCACTCGAATTTACGCCAGTAACGTATTCTTTGCCGTCGACTGCCAAGGTGATCGTACTGGTCTGAATCGGCGCGCCTGGCGGCGCCGAGTTCCACAGTGCCGTGCCGGTTTCGGCGTCGAAGGCGTGCAGTTCCTGCATGATGTCGCCCCTGAAGACGACGCTTCCCGCCGTGACGAGGATCGCGCCGATTGCCACGGCCGCCGCGAAGAGCATGTCTTTCCGCATTCCGCATTCCGCATTCCGCATTCCGCATTCCGGATTCCCGCCGTTCCGTACTACTCCCGGCAGCTGTAGTTGTCCGCGTCGTCGGGATCGCCTTCGCCATTCCACCTGGCCACTTCAGGCCAGGGACACAGCGGCCGGGTCATTTCCAACGACCCCGCGCGAACACGCGAGGCGGTGATCCGGTCGGGTGCCTCCCCGTCCTCGACCCAGGCTTCGACGGCGCCGAGAAAATCGGCCTGGTCCGGACCGACCCCGCCCCGGCAATGGCCCACTCCGGGCATCAGGAACAGGCGCATCCAGTCGTCCTGATCCGGGCCCATGGTCGCCAGCACGCGCTCGTAATAGTCGATCGTGTTGAGCGGCGACGGCCCCGGATCGTTCCAACCGTGATAGAAGAGCAGTTTGCCGCCCCTGGCCTTGAATTCGCTGAGATCCGCTTCAAGCGCCTCGATGTAGCCTGCCTTGTCGCGTACGCGAGCGAGGTCTCTTTCGAGGTCGAATTCGCGCCAGTCCCAGTCGGGGTCTTCGTACACGAGATAGCGGGTCGCGTCGATCTGCAATGCGCGCGGCTCCGCTCCTTCCTCGGGCATGCGCCAGCCAAGCTCGAAGCCCTTCGCGTGTCCCGGGTAGAGCAGTTCGCCGCGGCCCGAATGGACGCCCGCGTACACGTCTTCGACGGAACTCAGCTGTTCGGGCGTGAGGCACATCTCGCTTTCGGCACCGGAGCACTGCAGGGAACCCGGGTCGAAGTCGCAGGCCAGCGGATCGTCAAGAAACCCGTCCTGCACGCCGTCGTTCACCTCGCAGGCCGCGAGCACCGAATCGTGCAGAAGCTGCACCTTGTCCGGCGGCAGGGCGAAAGCGCGATTCTCGATCAGTTCTTTCGTGCGGTGCAGTTGCGTGGCGTTGAGCGCCAACTGATTGTTCACCGGGGCGCCGACGATGATCGCGTCGAAGTCGGCCGGAAAGCGCTGTGCCTGCATCATTCCCTGGCGCCCGCCCGTGGAACAGCCCTGGTAATAGGAAAGCCGCGGCGGTCGTTCGTAGTAGGCTTCGACCATTCGCTTCGAACGCACCGCCATCTCGTGCATCGCTCGCCAGGCGAAGTCCACAACCTTCTCCGGATGACCCACGGCGAACGCGGCGCTCGCGCCCTTGTGGCCGGTGTCGTTGGATGCGACCGCGTAACCGGCCTGCAGGCCCGCGGCCATGGCGGAGAAGCTGATGGAGCCTGCCCAGCCGCCGTTGCCGACCGCGAGGAACTTGCCGTTCCAGTCGACCGGCAACCAAAGCTCCATCTCGATATGCGAATCGTTCGAGGGACTCAGGACCGCCGCCACGCGACAGTGTGGCGGCAGGGAAACGTCGGGCCCAAAGCGCGATTCGAGCAGCGCCGATTCTCGGCTTTCCGATTCGACGATCGAGACCGTGTCGATGTCCAGGGTCTCCAGTACCTGGCAGTCCGCAGCCAGCGCAGAAATCGGGGCAATGGTGCAGGAGCAGACGAGAAGAAGTCTGCCGAGGGAGCGTGGAGTCATGTTCATTCCTCCGAGCCTGGGGAGTTCAACGGAGAAGCCTACATGTATCCTACTGTCGGATCGACTGAGCGGACGGCAAGCAGGATCATCCATAATGACGGTCCGGGCCGGCGGCGGGCAGGGGAGAATAGTGAAAGCGGTGTTTCTGACAGGAGTCCTGCTCCTGCTTGCGGTGGTCGACGGCGAGCCGGCCGCGGGACAGGAGACGGAGCCGGTCGTCGGCTCGCCCGGTCTCGAGCTGTCCTCGATGATGGCTTCCGGTCACTGGGAGCTGCGTATCTATACGATCAATCGCGGCCAGCTCGACGAATTTGTCGCGGCATGGCTCGCGGGACCGTATCGGATTCGCACCGAACATGGGTTTGGGATTCCGGCGGCCTGGATCAGCCGCGAAAACAACCAGTTCATCTGGATCGTGGGATACGACGGGCCTGAGTCATGGGACGAAAAACAGGCAGCATACTATTCATCCGCGGCACGCACGAGCGTCGAGGTGGATCCGCTGACGATGATTGCGCACGGAGACACGTGGCCGATCACCCCCGTGCAGTGATCTGCCGCATGGGGAAACGATCGCGGGACTGATCGCATGCCGTATCTGCTCGGACTGCTCGGCGTCATCGTAACGGCGCTCGTGTTGCTCAGCCGGCTGGCCGACGCCGGCATCGACCTCGGCGGCCTGAATCCGTTTGCGCTGAGGCGCAAACGCGCCTGGAAGAGCAAGTTCGAAGCCAATCCGCTGTTCGGCCTCGATGATCCGATGGACGTCGCGGCCGTGCTCGCGGTCGGGGCGGTCAAGGCGGGCGGTGACATGAGTGCCGAGCAAAAGCGCACGTTGCTCGACGCGTTTCAACGCACCTTCCGCCTCGACCCGGGTGCGGCGGAAGAGTTGCTCGCCTCAAGCGCCTATCTGATCGGCGATGGGCGGATCTTCAGGGAGCAGGTTGAGGACGTCGTTTCGAGGAGCAGGGAACGCTTCACGGACAGCCAGATCGCCTCGACCCTCGCGCTGATCGAGGCAACCACGTCGGTGGAGGGCGCTACGCAACTGCAGCGCGAACTGATCGGTCGTATACAAGCCGTATTTCGCGGCACGGAAGGCTCGACGGCCTGGAGCTAGGGGCATACCGGATCCGTCCCGGCAGCCGGATGCCCATCGACCAAAACGGTCTGCCGCTCGAACTGCGCGCACCCGTGACTTTCGCTCGGGTGGGCCGAGCCCGGAATTGCCGCTCAATTGACACTTCCTCGGTGCGGGGATTATGTTCGAACGGAAAGCGCGCCCGCCGGCGCCGCTTTCAAACGTTCCGTTGGGAGACCTCCGGACGGGGACCGAGCCGATGGCAGACAAGAAAAAGAACTGGGCTGGTACGTTTTTAGGCGTGGTCGCGGGTGCCCTGATCGGGGCGTACCTCTACGACATGCTGTCCCCGGAAGATTCAGCCACCGATCCGGCGTCCGCTCCAGCATCCGCTTCGGTGCCGCGAACGGCGTCCGGACAGCCCGACTTCAACGGCATCTGGCAGGCGCTCAACAACGCTCACTGGGACGTCGAGGCACACGTGGCCGGTCCCGGTCACGTTCGCGAACTCGGTGCGCTCGCGGCGGTTCCGCCCGGGCTCGGTGTCGTCGACGGCGGCACGATCCCGTACCGGCCCGAGGCGCTCGAGCAGAAACAGGAAAATTTCGCGAACCGGCTGGCGCTCGATCCCGTCGTCACGTGCTATCTGCCGGGCGTGCCGCGCGCGACCTACATGGCGTTTCCGTTTCAGATCGTGCAAAGCGAGCAATACATCATGATGGTTCACGGCTACGCCGGCGCTGTGAGGACCATCTACATGGACGATCACATGGCCGCGCCGGCCGAAACCTGGATGGGCTGGTCCAACGGCCGCTGGGAGGGCGATACGCTTGTCGTCGACACGACGGGCTTCAACGGCCGGACCTGGTTCGACCGCGCCGGAAATTTCCATAGCGATGCGCTGCACGTCGTCGAGCGTTTCACGTGGCGCAGCCCGGAAACGCTGAACTACGAAGTGACGATCGAAGATCCGAACGTGTTCACGCGGCCGTGGTCGATGAGCATGCCGCTCTACCGCCGCGTCGAACCGAACGCCGAGGTGCTCGAGTTCCGCTGCGTCGAGTTCGTGGAGGACCTCATGTACGGGGATCTGCGCAAGGAGCCGGAGTGAGCGGGCGGCGTGAGTGGGCAATGGCGAGGAGCAGCCATGGACGATGCACGCTGGCCGTGTTCGGCGCGGAGCGAGCGGACGGCGTGAACGGGCATGACGAGAGGGGATTGAAGATGGATCAACGGTTTCTGGCATCGACCGCAGCCTTTCTCAGCTCCGTCGTGCTTGCAGCCTCGGGCGCGGCACTCGCCCAGGACGCCGGCGGCTACACCCCGCCGCGCACGCCCGACGGCCAGCCCGACCTGCAGGGCTACTGGACGAACGCCACGTACACGCCGCTCGAGCGTCCCGATGACGTGACGAGCGCCGTCTACACCGAGGAGGAATTCGGCGAGAGACTGAATGCGCGGATATCGAACGAGAGCGCTCAGACGACCCCGGGCACGATCCCGGACGTTCACTACGATTTCACCCAGTTCGGGCTCGACCGCAGTCAGACCACGTTTGCCTACGACCTGCGCACGTCCCTGATCATCGATCCCGCCGACGGCAGGATCCCGCCGATGACGGAGGAGGGGCTCGCGCGCAACGCCGCAATCGAGGCCGCCCGCGGCGGCCGCTGGGACTCCGCCGAAGACAACCAGCTCGACGACCGTTGCATCATCATGCGCGGGGCGGGACCGCCGATAATGGATTCCGGCTACAACAGCAACTACCAGATCGTCCAGACGCCGGGCTACGTGATGATCCTCGTGGAGATGATCCATGACGTGCGCATGATTCCGCTCGACGGGAGGCCGCATCCCCACGAGAACGTCCGCCAGTGGATGGGCGCCTCCCGCGGTCACTGGGAAGGCGATACGCTCGTCGTCGAGACGGCGAATTTCAATGGCAGGAATCCGTTTCGCGGCTCGAGCGCGAACATGCGGGTAACCGAGCGTTTCACGCGTATAGCGGACGACACGATGATCTATCGGTTCACGATCGACGATCCGTCGACCTGGGATCGGCCCTGGACGGGCGAGACGCAGATGAAGGCGACGATCGGACCGCTGTTCGAGCATGCCTGCCACGAGGGTAACTACGGCCTGTACAACACGCTCGTCGGTGCGCGCCTCGAAGAGCGGCAGGCCGCCGAAGCGGAGGCTGCTGCGCAGGCTGACGAGGCTGAAGAGGCGCAAGCGCAGTGACGGGTCGATGCCGATGCACAGCCGCCCCGTTCGCCCCCAATCCCGACGCCTCAAAGCGCGTCTCTACCGGAGTGATGGAGCAAGGCCGATGCGTACTCTGCATTTGATCGTCGCGGCGACAGCGGGATGCGCTTTGGCCGCGTCGCTACAGGCTTTCGCACACCACGCGTTTGCCGCCGAATTCGACATCGACAAGCCGATCACGCTCGAGGGGACGCTCGCGCAGTGGGAGATGATCAATCCCCATTCGTGGTTTCACATCGATGTCGAAGGCGCCGATGGCGAGGTCGAGCGCTGGCTCATCGAAGGCGGCAGCCCGAACCAGCTCATCCGGATGGGCGTCACGCAGAACACGGTGCCGGTCGGCACGTTTCTCGTTATCGAGGGTTATCTTGCGAGAGACGGGACCAACAAGGCCGTTGGCCGGGATTTCATCCTCGCCGACGGCACGCGGCTGTTCCTGGGCGGATCCGCTCCGGGCGCGCAAGGGCCCGCGCGGCCGTAGAAAAGTCTGAACCCTTGGCCGCGGTCCACGACCTGCGGCTTGTCCGCGACGACTGGATACAGGAAACTTCCGCTCCGTAAGTGCGCCGGCACTGCCGGCAAAGAGAGGAAGATGGCGTGAGCAGGGTTGTTCAATGCGTGTTGCTCGGAGTCGAGTCCGAGGGACTGGACCGGCCGCCCTACCCGGGCGAACTCGGGCAGCGAATCTTCGACAGCGTGTCGCAGATCGCCTGGCAGCGCTGGCTCGGCCACCAGACGATGCTCATCAACGAGTATCGACTGACGCCTTTCGAGCCCCGAGCCAGGCAGTTCCTCGAGCAGGAGATGGAGAAATTCTTCTTTGGCGAGGGTTCGGAGCGTCCGCCCGACTACCAGCCGGACGGGTAGCTCGAACGCCTCGCGCCCAATTGGGCGCCCGGGAGCGACGATGACCGGCCCGGCACGCTCAACGCCCCCGGGCGCAGGTGGCGTGTGGCGGTACGATCGCAGTCGGCAGTCGGCAGTCGGCAGTCGGCAGTCGGCAGTCGGCAGTCGGCCGGCGCCGACGTTGCCGTTTCAGCTACGGTTCATCCGGCTCTCGATCAGTTCGGCGACGACGGCGGGGTCGGCGAGCGTCGAGGTGTCACCGAGATCGGCGAAGTCGTCGGCCGCGACCTTGCGCAGGATGCGCCGCATGATCTTGCCCGAGCGCGTTTTCGGCAGTCCGGGAGCCCACTGGATGAAGTCCGGGCTCGCGATCGGCCCGATCTCGCTGCGCACCCAGTTGCAGAGCTCCGCGCGCAGTTCCCCGGTCGGGTCCTCGCCCGCGATCAGCGTGACATAGGCGTAGATGCCCTGCCCCTTGATCTCGTGCGGAACGCCGACGACGGCGGCTTCGGCGACCTTCGAATGCGCGACCAGCGCGCTTTCCACTTCGGCGGTGCCCATGCGGTGGCCTGACACGTTGATCACGTCGTCGACGCGCCCCGTGATCCAGTAATCGCCGTCCGCGTCGCGTCGCGCGCCGTCGCCGGTGAAATACATGCCGGGAAACCGGCTGAAGTAGGTTTCGGCGAATCGCTCGTGGTCGCCGTAGACCGTGCGCATCTGGCCCGGCCAGCTATCGAGGAGGACCAGATTTCCGGCGGTTTCGCCATCGAGGATCCGGCCGTCGTTGTCGACGATCGCCGGCCGGATGCCGAAGAACGGTTTGGTGGCCGAGCCCGGCTTGAGCGCGGTCGCACCGGGCAGCGGCGTGATCAGGATGCCGCCGGTCTCCGTCTGCCACCAGGTGTCGACGATCGGGCAGCGGCCGCCGCCGACGACGCGGTGGTACCACTCCCAGGCTTCCGGATTGATGGGCTCGCCAACCGTGCCGAGGACCCGCAGGCTCGCCCGCGAGCACCGTTTGACCGGTTCGTCGCCTTCGCGCATGAGCGCGCGGATCGCCGTCGGCGCCGTGTAGAGGATCTCGACCTCGTGCTTGTCGACGACCTGCCAGATGCGGCTCGCGTCGGGGTGGTTGGGAAGGCCCTCGAACATCAGCGTCGTTGCGCCGTTCGCGAGCGGTCCGTAGACGATGTAGCTGTGCCCGGTGACCCAGCCGACATCGGCGGCGCACCAGTAGATGTCGCCGTCGTGGTAGTCGAAAACGTAGCGGTGGGTCATCGAGGCGTAGAGCAGGTAACCGCCGGTCGTGTGCAGCACGCCCTTGGGCTTGCCCGTCGATCCGGACGTATAGAGGATGAACAGCGGATCCTCGGCGCCCATGATCTCGGCCGGCGAGTCGGCGGATTGTGACGCCGTGATCTCGTGGAACCAGTGGTCCCGGCCGTCATGCCAGGCGATGTCGCCGCCGGTTCGCCTGACGACGACGACGGCGTTCACGGTCGTGCCCGAGAGCTTCTCGAGCGCCGCATCGACGTTGGCCTTGAGCGGAATCCTCCTGCCGCCGCGTACGCCTTCGTCGGCCGTGATCACGAAACTCGAATCGCAGTCTTCGATACGGTTCCTGAGCGCTTCGGGCGAGAAGCCGCCGAAAACGACCGAGTGAATCGCGCCGATGCGAGCGCAGGCGAGCATCGCGACAGCCGTCTCCGGCACCATCGGCATGTAGATCGTGATCCGGTCGCCCTTTTTCGCGCCGAGTGCGCGCAGCGCGTTTGCGAGCCGGCAGACCCGCTCATGAAGCTCGCGATAGCTGATGTGCAGCGTCGATGCGCCGTCATCGCTTTCCCAGATGATCGCCGTGCGGCCGCCGTGTTTTTCGAGATGGCGGTCGATGCAGTTGGCTGAGACGTTGAGCTTGCCGTCAGCGAACCAGCGCACGTGCAGGTCGTCCCTGTCGAAAGAAACGTCCCTGACCTCGGTGAACGGTGCGATCCAGTCGAGCCGCGCGGCCTGCTCGCGCCAGAAGGCTTCGGGGTCCTTGATGGACGACGTGTAGAGCGATTCGTATTTTTCCTGGTCGGCCCAGGCCTTGCGGGCGAGCGCGGCGGGGGCAGGATAAATTCGCGGGTCGTTCATAGCCGCGAGATGATAGTCGCAACCCGGCGCATAGTCCCATAGCTCCCGGTCCGTGCCGAGTCGGTAGAGTCGCATGTTGCGGCAGATTCCCGGCATGTCCACGCGTGGCCCCACCGCGGAGAAGTTTCACCAGGAAGAGTCCGGAACAGGCTGCACCGCACGCCCGCGGCGGCCAATTGGAGTAGTTGAGCCGCCCCTTGAACCACTGGGGCTGTCCCGCACTCGCGCGGCCGCCGGCGCGTGCTGACGGCATCGGTGGTCCTTGGCGTTGCGGTTAGGCTGCGGTCAGAAAGTGAACGCTGAACAGCGAATTCGCGTCGACCCAGGTCTTCCCGGCGGCGAAGCCCGCGCCTTCGGCCAGTGCGATGAACTCGCCGACCGAGTATTTGTGCGAATACTCGGTGATGATGTGTTCGCCGTCGGCAAACGCAATCCGCTCGCCGGCGATAGCGACCGTCTGAGCGCGAGTGCTGATCAGGCGCATTTCGATGCGTCCCTCGCTCACGTCGTAAATCGCCTCGTGCCGGAACTGCGCGAGCGCAAAGTTTGCGCCGAGTTCCCGGTTGAGCCTGCGGAGCACGTTGAGATTGAATGCGGCCGTCACGCCCTTGCGGTCGTTATAGGCGGCGTGGAGAACCGCAGGGTCCTTGCGCAGATCCACACCGATCAGGAGCGCCCCGCCCACGCCCGCCTCAAGCCTCATGACTTCAAGCAGATCGGCAGCCTGCGGCCGCGTGAAGTTGCCGATGGTCGACCCCGGGAAGAAGATCAGGTTCCGCTCGGGGGTGACCGGGTGAGCAGGCAGATCGAACGGCCGCGTGAAGTCGGCGAACACGGGCTGCACATGCACGTCCGGGTAGTCGCGCGCGAGTTCGTCGGCCTGCTTGACGAGGTAGTCGGCGGAGATTTCGACCGGCACATAGGCCGCGGGACGGTCGAGTCCGTCCAGCAGCTTGCGAACCTTGAGATTCGAGCCCGCGCCGAACTCGATGACCGAGGCGCGCGGCCCGACGAGCTGCGCAATCTCGCCGATATGCCGGTCCATGAGCGCAAGCTCCGTCCTCGTCGGATAGTACTCGGGCAGGCGGCAGATCGCGGCGAACAGTTCCGAGCCGCGCTCATCGTAGAAGTACTTCGGCGAGATCCATTTCTGCCGGGCGCCGAGTCCCTCGAGAATCTGAGCATGGTCGTCGCCAACGTCGGGTGTTACGTCGTTGGCCATCGCGAGCACGGCCGAAAGCCCTGTCATGGAAAGTTCTCCCTTCCGATGGGTGAAATCCAGAGATCCTTCGCCAACCGAAAGCCGAGAAACTGCCATCGATCGTGCGGGTAGAAGAAGCTGCGGTAGCTTGCCCGGATGTGATCGCGGGATGTGGCGCAGGAGCCGCCCCGCACGACCCTCTGGTTGCACATGAACTTGCCGTTGTATTCGCCGAGGGATCCGGCGAGCGGCACGAATCCCGGGTATGCGTCGTAGCTCGAAGAGGTCCACTCCCAGACGTCGCCCCACAGCTGGCCGATCTCGTTGCTTGCCGCCGTGGTGCCGCGGCCGGCGACGGGATGAAGATTGCCGGACTCGAGCAGGTTGCCTTCGACATCGGAATCGCGGGCCGCGAGTTCCCACTCCGCTTCGGTGGGCAGGCGGGCACCCGCCCGGCGGGCGAACGCATCGGCCTCGTAATAGCTCACGTGGCACACCGGCGCGCATGGATCGAGTTCGCGCCAGCCGTTCAGCGTGAATTCCCGCGTCATGTCTTCGGACCAGCAAAGCGGCCGGTTCCAGCTTTCCTCGCGAATTCTTGCCCAGCCATCGGAAAGCCAGATGGCCGGATCGTCATAACCGCCTTCGTCGATGAACGCCCGGAACTCGCCGTTGGTCACGAGCCGGCTTGCGATTGCGTAATCGCCGATGAGCACGCGGTGGCGCGGCGTCTCGTTGTCGAAGCAGAATTCTTCGCCCTCGGCGCCGATCTCGAACTGTCCGCCCTCGAACTCGACGAACCTGACCGGCGCGGTCTGTTCCGTCATCGGGTCTGCTGGCACTGTCGGAAGGCGTGTAGCCGCCGCCAGGTCGGCGGGTGCCTCCTGCGCGCTCTGTTCGTGCTCGCGTCCATGTACTGGCGGGGGCGTCGCCTCGGCCCGGTAGGCCGGCCCGAGCGGGTTGACGAACAGCACATGCTTGATGTCGGTGAGCAGGAGCTCCTGGTGTTGCTGCTCGTGGTTCAGACCGAGCGTCACGAGAAACGCGAAGTCGGGATCGCCGGCGCGCCGCTCGATGAGCTCGAGCATTGCGGCATCGACGTGCTCGCGATACTTGTGGATTTCGCTTACCGTCGGGCGGCTCAGCACGCCCCGCCTGGCCCGGCGGTGCATGTCGCCGACCGTGTAGTAATAGGAATTGAAAAGGTGATGGTAGCGCTCGTCGAACTGCCGGTACGCGGGATCGTGGGCGAGCAGACAGAAGTGCTCGAAGAACCAGGTGACGTGGGCTAGATGCCACTTGGTCGGGCTGACCTCGGGAATTGTCTGCACGACCTGATCTTCCGCGGACAGCGGCGCGGCCAGAGCAAGAGTCGTACTGCGCACGCGCTCGTAGTACTCGGCAAGCGGCTCAGACTCGGTGCTGGGCGGCAATCGGGCGGGTGCGGATACCATTCGGATGGAGTGGCCGGGCTACTCAGGCGCCGGACTCGTGAAATGCGTGCTCAGCCTAGCGGCCGGTCCGCGGCATGTCAAAGGCGCTTTGTCAGGCAGGTTCGAGCCGTGGATAGCGGTGTTCGAGCGTCGCCTGCGGTGGCGCCAATTTGCGTTGCCGCGCCTTGACTCTCGCCGCGCGGCACCGTTGTAATACTCGCCCGCTTGGCGTCCCTTGGCACAACCGCGAGTCGCCAAGCGCACCCACAGCCCGGAATTTGGCCAGGTAGCTCAGTTGGTAGAGCAGCGGACTGAAAATCCGCGTGTCGGTGGTTCGATCCCGCCCCTGGCCACCATCGCAAGAACCAAGTGCGGTACCTGAAAGGCCATCATCCGCAAAGTCGGCTGGCCAACAAAGGTCAAGACGTTTCGCGTCAAGCGCGACGCTGTGGATTGGGCTCGCAGAGTTGAGGATGAAATGGTGCGCGGGGTATTCATCGATCGAGCGGGGGCGCATCGTTACACACTGACATCTGCATTGGACCGATACCTGGCGGAAGTTACGCCCACCAAGAAAGCCACGACAGCTTCCAGAGAGGTTGGCCGTGCAAAGATCCTCAAGCAGTACCTTGGTCACTACAGCTTGACGGCGATAACGTCTGAACTGATTGCTGAATATCGAGACAAGCGAAGCAGCGAAGGGAAATCCGCCAACAGTGTTCGGCTGGAACTCGCGATGTTGTCGCACCTGCGGGCCGTAGACCTGGTCCGCAAACTCGCCCCGGCTTCCGCGCAATTCCCACTCGAAATCACCGCCCAGATCGAGCGTATCTATCGCGGCGTCTACCTGCTTTCGACCCTCAAGCGCGACGAAATGATCCGCGACGGGCGACAGGAGGAACTTGACCGTATCGTCAAAGCAGCCAGCGAATCGCAGGTGTCCATCCATAAAGAGGTTGTGAAACGAGGCAAACCCGCTGTGTGACCGCCCCGCGAGATAACGGGCGTACCCACGACAATGTGGAGTGGATCAGCTTGAAGCCGGATCCGGCGGAACTCACGGGCGGGGCGCCCCTCATTACCAAGCCTGTAGCGTGCCTATTCGAACACCGCTATCATGTGACCATCTACATGACCATATGAGGTTGTCATGGACACAGTGAATCTTGCCCAAGCCAAAGCCCGTCTCAGCGAACTTCTGGACAAGGTGGAGGCGGGCCAGGAGGTGGTGATCACCCGCCGCGGCAAGGCAGTGGCGCATCTGTCCCCCGCCGTCGGTCCCAAGAAGCCGCTGCCGCTCGGGGAGCTGGCCGGGTTCCGGGCCACCATGCCGCCCTTGCGGCGCCCCGCTGCCGAGTTGCTGCGCGAGGCACGAGACGAGGGTCTGTGAGGTCGGCGGCTTGCTCGCATGCTCTATTTCGACACCAGTTTCCTCGCGCCCCTCATACTTCCCGAGGCCACCAGCGAACCGATCGCGGGCTTTTTCGACGCCCTGCCGCAGGACGATCTCGCCGTAAGCCATTGGACCCGCGTCGAGTTCGCTTCGCTGCTCGCCCGTGAAGTTCGCCTGGGCGGCCTGGACCCCGCGCCGGCGCATGAGGCTGATGCGCGATTCGAAGCCATGGTCCGCGAGTCCTTTATCGTGATTTTACCCAATCCCGACGACTTCGATCGGGCGCGAGACTGCCTCAACCGCTTCGAGACCGGTTTGCGGGCCGCCGATGCGTTACATCTCGCCATCGCCTGGAACCGCGGCTCGGAGGCCATCTACAGCCTGGACAAGCGGATGATCGCTGCGGGACAGGCGCTGGGGCTACCGACGACCGCCGGAACCGTCCCGGGATATGACGATTGATGGCGCAAACGAGCGAAAATCCACCCATTCGTGACGGGCAAATCCTCACCGGCCCGCTGTTCAGCGAGCCGATGCGGGTCGAGACCGTGCGTTCCAACAGTTCAGACTCCTGAGTCGCGGGACTAGTCGGAACGCAAACGGAACGGTTCCGCGCCATCTGCCAGACTGCCTCGAAGGTTTGGCCGCAAAGAGACTGAACCTCGACATGCTCGTCGAACGCCGGGCCAAGGCGCGGGAGCAGCGCGTCGTGCCGGAGAACATCGCGCGATTCATGCAGGAATGCGCCCAGGATGCTTCGCTTAGCCTGAAGCCGGTGGCAGCCAGAACCCAATTTGCAGGAAATGTGACCTTCTCCCGGCGCGGTACACTAGCGGTACAGTGCTGAGACTTCTCTAAAGTAGGCTCGCGTGCGCAATCGTTTGTATTTGTTTAACTTTCTGGAAAGATTGGGAACCGCGATCGTTTTCTAGAATGTCGTTAAATATCAGTATGTTAGTGAATTCTTTGCCGACTGAAAATCCGCGTGTCGGTGGTTCGATCCCGCCCCTGGCCACCACCTGCTCTGTTGCTCGTCGGGACCACTGCACGCGTTCCAAATACAGTTGGTTTTCGACGTGTTCCTCGAACGCGCGTTCGCCACGGCGAAGGCACCCGTTGGCAGGCTGCTAGTCGTCGGGCGCCAGCGCGACCATACAGTCTGGGGCGGCGCCCGGAACTGCTGCGGCCGGAATCGAGTGGTCGAAGGTGACGAGGACGCCGCCGTTCTTCGTGGCCAATGCGAGCAGGTAGATGTCCGTAATCTGGCGGTAGCCCCGAATCGCCCCGGTGAGGACGTACTGGCGTTCGCGCAGCGATAGCGAGTCCTGCCAGAAAACGTGTCCGTCGGTAGCGCAGAAGATTCTCAGTCGCTCCGCCGCGTCGGCAACGGTGGTGCGGCGTCCCGGATAGTTCGAGTTTGCCACGATCCGAACGAAGCCGTTTTCGGTCAGCGGACAGGTTGCCCAGGGACCGCGCGAAGGATCTCCGAACCACGCATGGGCAGTTTCGTAGTGGATGTGGTGCGGATCGAATAGCGCGATCAGCACGTTGACATCGAGCAGGGCGGTCAAGTGTCGTCGTCCCGCAGCGCGTTCACGACGGCGAGCGAGACGGGGCGGGCGTCAGGGCGTGACGGCAGCAGCGGAACACCGTTTCGCTCTTCCATGTGATCGACCTGCCTGGCCAGCGCCTTCCTTGCCAGGTCGGAAACGACTCGGCCCACGGGCACACCGCGCTGCGCGGCAAGTTCCTTGGCGGCCCAGAGGACATCTTCGTCGAGGTTCAGTGTGGTGCGCATGATCGGATCATCACGCATCAATCATCAGATGTCAACGAACGGACCGTGGATGTCCTGCAGGACAGTCCCGCTCGGCGAGCGTTGCGTGGCGTCGGCCGCTGCCGTCAGGGCGTCAGCAACGCATCCAGGTAGGTCTCCAGTACACTGGTCTTGTCGGCCCTTGTCTTGCAGGCGATGTAGCCGTCCGGGCGCACCAGGTACATGCGGCCGTCGGCAGGGCCGTAAGCCGCTGACAGCACTTCGGATCCTGGCAGCGTAGCCACGCGCACGACCGGACCGAAGCGCTCGGAGATACGGGCGATTGCACCGTCATCATGCCCACCGTCCATGAGCAGCAGCGTGTAGTCGGGGTGGCGGCAGTAGTCCCAGAGCGTTCCGCCGCGCTCGAGGTCGACATCGGGCGCGCGATCGCCGATGGCCGGACCGTCCATGTCCGCAAGCCCTGGAATCGGCACGACGAGGTCCCTGTAGGTATATGCGATCCCGGAACAGGTATTGACGACCTTCGCCATGTAACCGGATTCGAACATCGCCCGCTCGCGCGCGGCGATGCTCTTGCCGTGCGCCATGAAGATGTCGTGCAGGGACGAAGCCGCCCAGATGACCTGTTCGGCGACGGGACGCCGTTCGGTCTCGTAGCTGTCGAGCAACTCCGGCTTCGCCTGGCCCTTCACGACGAGCGCGAGCTTCCACCCGAGGTTGAAGGCGTCCTGCATGCAGCAGTTCATACCCTGCCCGCCGGTCGTCGAGTGGACGTGCGCGGCGTCTCCGGCCAGGAACACGTTTCCCTTGCGGAAGGTGTCGGCCAGACGTTCCCAGGTTTCCCACTTCGAGTGCCAGACCACGTCGCCGAAGGTGACGCCATCGTAGTGCTGGTCGAGCAGCCGGCCGAACGCCTGCTGGGGCGTGAGATTCGGGTCGTCGGCTTCGCCCCGGTCGCTCAGCAGCAGGCGATGGTGACCGCCCGGCAGTGCCGCCACCATGAGGAAGTGGTCCGTGCCGACGCAGTAATGGAAGTGGTCGTCCCAATCGTCGAATCCGTTCAGAAAGATGTCGAGATTCTGGAACGAGCTGCCTTTATAGTCCTTCTCGCGGAGCGAGAAGCCAAGGCTTTGCCGGACGCGCGAATTGATACCGTCGGCGGCGACGAGGTAACGGCAGCGGATCAACTCCTCGGTGTCTTGCTTGTCGGTATGCACGACGCGAGCCAGGACTTCGGAGCCGTGCTGGGTCACGTCGACGAGGCGCCGGTTGTATTCGATCGAGGCGCCGAACTCCGAGTACGCGAAGGCGCGGATAAAGCCCTCCGTTTCACTCTGGTTGTGCGCGAGGATGCAGTTGTAGCGGGACTGGACAGGCGTGTAGTCGAGGCTTGGCCGGACCTCCGAACGCTGGCCGTCGCGCACGAAGTGCATGACATAGCCCTTGTGCCGGAGGGAACGGTCGAGGCATCGCTGGCCGAGCCGCTTGTCGACGAGCTCGAGCAGTTCGATCGTACGGGCGTGCATGGCGATCGCACGCGACTCTCGGGCCGGACCGGGCATGCGGTCGATGCAGCGGAACTCGACGCCGCGCCGCGCGAGTTCCATCGAGAGCACACTGCCCACGGCGCCTGCGCCGACAACCAGAATCGGGACTTCAGTAGTCTTCGTCATTGTGTCGTAGCCAGACGTAGTTGTCGTAACCACCTGTGAGTCTTCCGTGCCCGCGAGCGGCGATGCTTGAGAGTCCGCGCAGGATGGGCGCGAACGCCCGCGTATCCATTCGGCCCCGGCTGTTGAAGCCTCGTGACGATAGCACGTCAACCGGGAGTTCCGAGAAATCTGACGAGTTGTCCGCAGGGTTTTCTCATCGCAGCCGGCAGGTTCCCTCCGCGTGCGCTATGCCGCCCGCTTGAATTCCATGGTCGATATTCGATAATCCGGGAAGAGTAATGTGTGCAGGCGACAGATGACTGAGTTTCACCGTGAAAGCAAGGTTGACGCGAGCCGGTTTCGCGATGGCATGGCGTTGCTGACGGGCGCCGTAAACATTGTCGCCACGCGTCACGGCGGCGTCAGAACGGGATTGACTGCGAGCGCGGTCTGTTCCTTTTCAGCGGAACCACCGCGCCTCCTTGCGTGCATAAACTTCAGCGGCAACAGCTTCCAGCAGATCGCCGAGAGCCGCTGCATGAGTGTCAACGTGCTGGCACAGAGCCAGGAAGATCTGGCGAAGCGGTTCGCCAACATGCTTGGCGGCGAAGACGAGGATCGATTCGATTACGGGAACTGGATCGAGTTGACCACCGGCGCGCCGGTGCTCGAGGAAGCACTCGCCGCTTTCGACTGCTCGGTTGAGGAAATGCTGGTCGCCCACACTCACGCGGTAATCATCGGCGAGGTGAAGGATGTCCTCGTAAATGGCGGGATGAAGCCGCTGCTCTATTCGAACAGGGCGTTTACGACAACCAAGGGACAATACGACGAGTTCCCGCTGGATTACATCATGGCGGAGGCTTGGTACTGACCTTGGGGCGGGACTGGCGACGAGCTTGCCCGAACGGCGTTCGGCGGTTGAAGAACGCGGCAAATTCTGTATCGTGGCAAGATTCCTGGGGAGAAAAACATGGACAAGAATGAGTTGATGCGCGGCTGCTTGAGAGCCATCGTTGCGACGGCTGCGTGCATGCTTGTAGCGGTACCCGTCGCCGGGCAGTCGCGCGCGGATTTCGAAGGGACCTGGAGCACTACTGCAACACTGCCCGACGATCCCGCATGGGTCAGCGAGGACTACTTCTGTTTCTTTGGCTGCACGGTGGGACAGTACGAGCATTTTGGCAATTTGCTCGACGATCCGGCCAACGACGAGCGTCCGGTCGGGGCGCTTTCCGGGGAAGCCTCCGGCGTCGGCAGTGCGGACTTCCGGAACGCTCTCGTACCGTCGTTACAGGCGGACTGGGACAGCAGGACGATCGTAAACAACCTCGACGACATCTGCTCCCCGTACGGCTACTTCGCCATTTCCGTTTCCGTCATGCCGTTGCGCGTCACGGTGCACGACGATCACCTTGAGCTCTTCTATGAGACCCACGATTCCCAGCGGATCGTTCATTGGGCCGACAGCGCGCCTCCGCCCCCGGACGAACACCTCCATTTCGGCTACTCGCTGGCGCGTATCGAGGACGGCGCACTTGTCATCGAGACATCGCATGTGGGCGTGGCGCCCTTCTATGTCGGGCAGGCATTGGGCCTCAAGCACAGCGATCAGCTTACGGGCGTTGAGAGGTACGTCCTGAGCGATGATGGACAGCAGCTCGACATGGTCTTGACGATCCAGGATCCGGAAGTTCTGGCAACCCCGCTGATGTGGTACAAGAAGTGGCGGCGGGCCGACGATCTCGCACTCGTTCATCACGATTACGACTGTTCATTCATTCCGGGACAGCGCTAATCCGGCAAGCTTCAATAAACGCTGGCGTACCGGGCAGCCATCATGCATGCCCGGCGATGACAGCGATAGCACACAGCACATAGCACAGGGACACCAAGATGATCAGCAACATCAAGAAAACAAACAGGCGGTACATTTCGGCACTCGCCGCAATTGCGGCGCTTGCGGCGGGAACGACCGTTGCACACCATGCCCCGTCGTCTGTCTACATTCTCTCAAGCGAGATCGAAATAGAAGGTACGGTCACCGATTTTCGCTACAACAATCCCCACGTGCGGATCCATATCGACGTGGTCAACGAAAACGGCGAGATCGAGGCCTGGATCGCGGAGGGCGGAACGCCGAACATCATGCTTCGCAGCGGCTGGTCGCCTGAAACGTTCAAGGCGGGCGATCCGATCCATGTCCTCGGGCACCCGCCGAGGGAAGAAGGGAGCCGCTTCATTCACATGGTCGACGCGACGCTTCCCGACGGCACGGTCATGTATGGAGAAGATATCCGCGTCGACAGGGCGGCGGAACGTCGCAGAAACCGCAATCGCTAGCGATTGATACACGAAGGCGGCGACCCATGCCGGGTCGCCGGTTCCGACCGCTTCTCCCCGCTCCCGGAAGTCGTATCTGACGCACGCTCCGGCAATTCGCGGACCGTTGCAGACGACGCGGCGACGCAGCACATCCGGAACCATCGAGGTGATGCAGGTCTCATGCCGGCAGTTGTCGCATGACGATTGGGCTGACCATTCGTCCCGCTCGTAGCGCATTGACTGCATGATTCAAGCGGATCGGTCCGGACCGGGCCCGACCATCGCTTGCCGGTATCGCCCGGGCAGTGGCGCGGGAGTTGCCGAGGGCAGACGAATCGGTATTGTTGCAACCAACATGGGAGGTGACGAATGAACAAGACTGATCTGATCGCGGATTGCTGCAGAGTCATCGTCGCGGCGACCGCGTGCATGCTTGTAACGGTTCCCGCCGCTGCGCAGTCTCGCGCGGACTTCGAGGGGACCTGGAGCACCAGCGTGACATTGCCGGACGACCCGGCCTGGCTCAGCGAGGACTACTACTGTTTCTGGGGCTGCACGGTAAATCAGATGCAGCGTATGGGCGAAATGTTCGACGATCCGGCCAACGACGATCGTTCGCTCGAGGAGATATTCGCGGAGTCCGACCGCATCGGGGACACGGACTTCCGCAACGCTCTAGTCCCGGCTGTGCAGGCGGACTGGGACAGCAAGACTATCGTAAACAACCTCGACGACATCTGCACCCCGTACGGCTATTTCGCCATTTCCGTTTCCGTCATGCCATTGCGCATCACCGCGCACGATGATCATCTGGAGTTCTTTTACGAGACGCACGATTCACAGCGAATCGTTCATTGGGCCGACAGCGCGCCTCCGCCGCCGGACGAACACCTCCATTTCGGTTACTCCCTGGCTCGCATCGAAGACGGTGCGCTCGTCATCGAGACATCGCACGTGGGGGTAGCGCCCTTCTATGTCGTACAAGCGCTGGGGCTCAAGCACAGCGATCAGCTAACGGGCGTTGAGAGGTATACGTTCAGCGACGGCGGCGAGCAACTCGACATGGTCCTTGCTATCGAGGATCCGGAAGTCCTGGCAACGCCGCTGATGTGGCACAAGAAATGGCGGCGGGCCGATGATCTCGAACTCGTTCACCACGAGTACGATTGTTCATTCACGCCGGGGCAGCGTTAATCCGACAAGCTTCAGTAACAACCGTTGGCATACCAGTCGGTTGCATCCGACGCGCCGTCGTCGGTCTACATACTCTCAAGCCAGATCGAAATCGAAGGCGCCGTCAACGAATTTCGCTACGGATCGGGCAAGTCTTCAAATGCCTGTAAGTCCGCGTTATCCCTGCAGCAAGCGGTGTTGCAGCAACGACTGCATGTCGCGCCGTCCATCTGCTACAAGTAGTACGTAGACGTTGTTTCCAATCACCCGGTAGACAATGCGGTAGGGCTTGAAAAAGACCTGACGGAACTCCCGAATGCCGAGTTCCAACAGTTCCTTGGGGTAGGCGCCTCGTTGTGGGTGCTCGGACAGGCGCTGAAAGACCGCCTCGAATTTGTCGAGCACGAAGTCTGCCCGATCCGGCAAATCGTGCAGGCGGATATGGTCGCAGATCTCGCTGAGATCGCGCGCTGCGTCATCGGTCAACTGAACCGAAAACGACATCAGCGAGCCGGCTGCCCCTCCCTGAGCTGTGCGATCACAGCAGCGGCCTCGCTAACGTGACCGGCTTCGATCTGCCGGCTCCCGAGCGCGAGTATCTTCAGTAGAGCCAGAGTCTCTTGCGTTCGCTCGTAGCTTTCGATGTCCTGCAGGACAGCTTTTGCTTCACCGTTCTGAGTGATGACCAGTCGCTCTCCCCGGTCCGCCAGCGATCGCAACACCTCCGACGCGTGGGCTTTCAGATAACTGATCGACTTGACCTGACTCGACAGTTTCATGGATGTTCCCTCCGTTTGGACAGAATTTAGTCCAAAAACTGGTCGATGTGAAGTTCTCGCGGATCCGGCCAACGGCGTTCACGCTGTCCGGACCTGCCTCGGCGCCCGGCTGTTGGGTACGGGACGTTGCAGACCGCGTCGACAGCGCTGGGGCATGGGGCACGGCGACGCCACCGCGCGATTGATAGCGACCAACGTGAAAAGGGAAAAAAAGCGGCGACCCGGAGTGGGTCGCCGCCATACCGACGTTGTTGTCGGAGAGTGTTACTCGAAGTCGTACCGGAACCGCACGCCCAGCGTTCGCGGCGGGTTGTAGACCACGCGGCTAGGCTCGTTGTTTACCGCCGACGTGATGTAGACCTCGTCCGCGCAGTTGTTGCAGAACAGATAGGCCGCCCAAGCGTCGCGCTCGTAGCTGATCGAGAAATTCGTGAGGTTGCGCTCGTCTGTGCGGTAGTAGTCGTCTGTCTGGAAAAGCGACGAGTATGCCGCGTCAGCGTAGCTGTACGACATTCTCGGCCGTACCGTTGCGCCGTTGTCGAGCGGAATCGCGTAATCGATCGCCATGTTCCACGAGAATTCCGGTGAGAACAGGTTGCTCGTCGCGGCCAGATCGATGTAGGCGGGGCTGTTGACATAATCGAAGCATGGAAAGATGTCGCCTGGGGCGAGTGTGTCGGGCGCCTCGCCGGGCCGACAACCGCGACGCAATTGACCGGGATTGATCACACTGGTGTCAAGCAATCGAATATCGACCGTTGAGAATCCGCCGAGTGCGGAATCGACGAGACCGGCTCCGAAGTTCAGGCCGAAGTTGCCGAACTGCGCATCGATTTCGAGTTCGATGCCCTCGATCGTCGATTCGCCAACGTTGATGATGCCGTCGTTGTTGGAACGCTGACCTGGCTCGAACAGAATGTGGAAAGCCTCCTGCTGCATTTCCTGGTAATCCATGTAGAACGCAGCCGCCTGAACCTGCATCCTGCCGTCGAGCAGCGTCGACTTGTAACCGAATTCGTAGTGGTCGACGATCTCGTTTTCAAAGCGTGTGCCGCCGTCCACGCCACCGGACTTGTAGCCCCGGGAATAGAAGCCGTAGATGAAGTGCTCGTCGCCCGGCGTCCAGTTCAGGCCGATTTTCCAGGTCGGCTCGTCTTCCTTGAACTTTGCACGATCTTGGTCGAGCGTGACCGCATTGAGACAGTTGTATGCGTCGAAAGGCGCCGGCCGGATGAACTCGGGGTCGCGACACGGCCCCACAGGAATCGGCGGACCCCTATACCCAGGAGGGGCCTCCTGGTCCCACATGAGGTGTACCCGCAGATAGTTGATGTTGTTGTCCCAGGACATCCGTGCGCCGAACTCGAGCTCGAGCGTATCGGAGATGTCGTAGGTGAGCTGCCCGAACAGCCCCGCGTGCCGCTGGATCGTGTAGACGTCGGCCATTAGGCGCCGATGCGGCCGACGATCCTCCACTAGACACTCCTGTATTTGTCCGGTAGATGGTTGGTATCCGCAGGCGCCATTGAGCCAGGTGTCGGTCGCGACCTGCACCGGCGTGAAGCGGTGATACCAGGCCGTGCCGACGATCCACGTCATCCGGTTGTCGGCTGGCGACAGCAGCGTGAACTCCTGGTTGTAATAGTCGTTATCGGGCCCTACGTCGATGCGCCAGTGCTGGCCCGTGGCGCGCGTCGCATCCGTATCGCCGGTGGTGCGCAGGTCGTTGTCCTGGTAGCCGGTGCGCGAGTTGAACTGCAGGCCGTTCTGGAAGTTGTAGGTGATATCAAGGCTGAAGAGGTTGGTTACCGATTCCATGTAGCCGTCGCGTACGTTGTGGGCGAGCGTGTACGGGTCAACGTCGGTGTCGTTAAGTTGGCTCTCGGAGTAAGCGTAGTATTGCGATTGACCCCAGCCCGAAGGGTCGAACGGGTTCCTGAAGCGTCTCGGATTCGGCTGGTACGGGGCGTCGGAATCGCTCCAGATCGTGTTGAACTCGGCACGGCCGACCACGCTGAGCCGGTCATGGGGCTGGAACAGGATACTGGCGCGGAAGCTCTGGCTGTCCATGTTGCCCGGGTGGAGGCCGGTCTCCCAATAGGTGGGCGGACCCTGCTCATGAACGAGGTTGTTGTTGTAGTAGCTGTCGCGCGTTTCGTTGCTGAACGCAAAGCGCGTGGAGACGTTCTCGGTCAACGGCAGGTTGATGGCGCCGGAGAGCTTCGAGTCGGCATAGTCGCCCATCCTCGTTTCAATCCAGCCGTTGATGCCGTCGAAGTTCGGCCGTGCCGCATTGATCACCACGGCGCCGCCCGTCGAGGCCTGTCCGACAAATGTGCCCTGCGGTCCGCGCAGGATCTCGATCGAATCGACATCGAGGAAGTTCTGCTGGATAACGACGGTTTCGCCCGCGATCATGCCGTCCTTCATGACGACGACGCCGGGCTGGATGTTCGGGTTTCCGACGGCGTTGCCGACACCGCGGATATTGACCGACTGGATCGTGAATCCCTGGTAGTTGACGGTGAGATTCGGCGTCATGTTCTGCAGGTCTTCGACGGTCTGCAGCCTGTCCATATTTAGCTGAGCCTGCGTGAACACCTCGACCGAGATGGCCGTCGAGAGCTCCGACGCTGCGCGGCGCTCGGCCGTGACGATGACCTCCTCCAGTTGCGCGTAGCCTGCAACCGGCATGGTCAGTGCGATCGCTGCCGCCAGCGGCTGCAATCTTAATGGTCTGCTCAGTTTCATACCCCTGCTCCCTATACGATCTTTGTTATTGACGGATGGAATATACCCACACGCATAGACAATTGCCAACAATTATCGCCGCTGGTGGTGCCAAATGTTGCTTGTTCGCAACGATCAAAAAAATGTGCCCCGAGAAACCGGTCGGTCAGGGGCGTGACCACGAGCCGCCAACGAACTTCTGCGTGATTTCATAAAATGACTGTGGCCGGCACAACGAGTACCGGCCACAGCGATGTCAGAAGCGTTGACTTCACGGGTGCCGTCGGCAAATTACGCCTGCAGCGGCACCGAACCCGTGCTGTTGCCGATCGCCTCGGTCGGAATTCCGGCAACGTTGAGGATCGACACGAGCAGGTTCGACTGCGGCGTGCTCTTCGGCATCTGGATGTGCCGATGCGTGTCGAGCTTGCCGTGCGCACCGCCGACCACCATGCTCGAGAGGGGGTCCTTGCTGTGCACGTTGCCGTCGCCCATGCCGCTGCCGAAGAGCAGCATCGAGTGATCGAGCAGGCTGCCATCGCCGTCCGGCGTATTGGCGAGCTTCTCGACGAAATCCGCGAACAGCGATACATGGTACGTGTTGATCATCGCGTGGTGGGATTCCTGCTCGGGCTTGTAGCCATGATGCGAAAGCGCATGGTGCTGGCCCGGCACACCGATCTGCGGATAGGCGCGGTTGTTGAGTTCGCGTGACATCATGAATGTCGTCACGCGCGTCGTGTCGGACTGGAACGCCAGTGCCTGCAGATCGAACATCAGGCCGACGTGGTCCGCGTAAAGCTCCGGGATATCCACCGGCGCATCAGGCACGTCGAGCGTCATGTCTTCGGCGCGTGCCTCGAGATTGCCGATGCGGCGTTCCACTTCGCGCAGGTTCTCAAGGTAGTCGTCGATACGAACGCGGTCTTCGTGGCCGAGATCCTTCTGCAGGTGGCCGGCGGAACGCATGACTGCGTCGAGCAGGCTCTTGTCGGCTTGCATTCGCGCGACGCGCTCTTCCGGCGTACCGCCGTCGCCGAACATCCGCTCGAACACCACGCGCGGGTTGATCTGGTTCGGCAGCGGCGTGTCGGGCGAACTCCAGGCCATCACGTCGAGATACGTGCAACTGCTCGTGCCGTCGCAAACGCCGATCATGTTGGAGTTGTCTTCGATGGCGAGTTGCATCGACGGCAACGGCGTGTCCTGACCGATCTTCTGCGCGATGAGCTGGTCGATCGTCGTACCCGCAGCGACGTCGGCGCCGCGCGTGTTCTTCGCGAGCGCTCCGCTGAGATACGTCGAATTGGACGTGGCATGCCCTGAGCCGGTCACGTTGTCAGGGCGCATCGCCAGGTTGCTGATGACGATCAGGTCGTCCTGGAAGCGCTCCAGTGGCTGCATGATCAGCTTGAGCGCGAAGTCTCTGCCGACCTGGTCCGGCACCCACTCCTTGAGGATGTAGCCGTGGGGCGTGTAGACAAAGCCGAAGCGCATCGGCGTCGGTGCGGCTGACTGCGCCATGGCGGGTACCATCGCGTCGAGCAGCGGCAGGCCAACTCCGAGGCCCGCGGCGCCGTGCAGGAAGGTCCTGCGGGAAAGGTGCTTTCGGGAAAGGACTTTCATTGATATCTCCCCAATCGTGTTGCGACGTCTATCTGGTCAATCGAATCGAACAAAATCTCAGTCGCCCGTCGTCCGGGCCACCACCAAATCGGCATCGCCAGCCTCTGGCGCCGTTCGCATCTGGAACGCCGGACTGCTGACTATACCCCAAATTATTGACGAGAATCGGTAGTCGTTCTCTTCGGCGCTGCGCAGGATCTGCCGGATTACGGGCATGTCCGCGGCCTCGAGGCTCCGGCCGAGCGCGTACGTCATGAGCTTCTCGGACAGCGTCTGCGTGAAGAGATAGCGGTTATCGAGCAGGAATGCCCTCAAGTCCCCGATGCCGTCGATTTGCGTGCCGTCGTAGAGCGTGTCGGCGACATCGATGGTCTTGCCGCGATCCTCGACACGCCAGCGTCCAACGGCATCGAAATTCTCAAGTGCAAATCCGATCGGATCCATGAGCTGATGACACGCGGCACAGACGGGATCCTCACGGTGGAGCGTCAACTGTTCCCGGAGCGTTTGCGGTTCACCGGTGGCGCTCGCCTCGATCGCCGGCACGTTCGGCAGCGGATCGGGCGGCGGCAATCCCAGCATGTTGTCGAGAATCCACTTGCCGCGCGTGACCGGCGATGTTCGCGTCGAAACGGAGGTAATGGTCAGGAAGCTGCCGTGACCCAGAACACCGCGTCGGGCCGGATCCTCGACCGGAACGCGTCGGTATTGATCGCCGTAGATCCCGTCGATGCCGTAGTGCAGCGCCAGGCGCTCGTTCAGATGCGTGAAGTCGGCATCGATGATGTCGAGCACGCTGCGATCTTCGCGAACGATCGCGTCGAAGAGAAGCCGAGTCTCCCGAACCATTGCGACCCGCAGATTCTCGTCGAAATCGGGAAAGACTCCGGGATCCGGAACGATGCCCTCGACGTTGCGCAGCGCGAGCCACTGGCCGGCGAAGTCCTCGATCAGCGCGCTCGAGCGCGGGTCGGCGAGCATGCGGTCGAGCTGCGCGCGGAGCGTTTCCGGATTCGAAAGCTCCGATCCGAGCGCAAGATCAATCAACTCTTCGTCGGGAAGCGAACTCCAGATGAAGAACGAGAGTCTCGATGCGAGCTCGAGATCCGTGATCTGGTAGGCCTCACCGGGCGCAATGTCTGCGGGCGGGCCTGCTTCGGCACGGAACAGGAACTCGGCGCCGGAAATCATGCGCCGGAGCGCGTTCTCGATGCCCTTTTCGAAGGTGGCGCCGTCGCGGCCCATTTCGTAGAAGCTTATGAGCTCCGCGACTTCGCCTTCGCTGACAGGTCGGCGATACGCCTGCCTTGCGAGCGTGGACAGGATTTCCGTCGCACAGAACGCCTCGTCCTCTTCACCCTGGGGCGTGCAGCTGAAGATCTTCTGGCGGCTCGGCGTGTCGCCCACGCCCGTGACGGTCAGGGGTCCGGTGATGCCCACGGTGTGCACATGCGGCAGCCCGCGATCCTCGTTGCTGTCGATGAGCTGGCGCCGGTACTCCTTCCACAGCAGTGCCGACTGCGTGGGCGGCTTGCGCCGGAACGTCACCGCTACGGTGCGCGGCCCCGCGGCCACATGGTGCTCGAACGCGATACGGGCATCGATTTCCTCGGCGACCTCGAACGCGTTGTCCTCGTTGGACCGCTTCTGGTCGTCGAAACCGCCGAAGTCGGCGCTGTGCACGACTTCCTTGTCGATCACAACTTCGAGCGTGCGCTCGAACTCAAGACCGCGAATGCTCGCCAGGATCTGCCGGTACAGCTTCGGCTCGAAACGATAAACGCCGTCGACCGGGAAATAGTGCTCGAAGACGAGACCGCCGACCGTGCCGAGCGGCGCGCCGGGCACGTACTCGTTCTGCGACAGGTCGGGCTTGGCGTTGTAGGTGCTCGCATACGCTCGCTGATTCGGGTCGCCGACGGCGAACGCCGCAACTCGCGCGGATGCGCTCAGATAACCCTCGAGCAGGGCCGGGGAGATCGACAGTGCTTCGGAGATGTTGTCGAAGCCCTCGACAACGTTGTCGGGCGGAAGATAGGCGGACGCATCGACCTCAAGGTCGAGCAGGTCGCCGATCGCGTTGGTGTATTCGGTTCGATTGAGCCGGTGGATAAGCGGTGTCGGCGGCTGCGGGTTGTTCTCAAACGCGGTGTCAAGCTTGGTCTCCACGGTCTGGACCAGCCAGTCGACCTCTTCGCCTTCGGGGAACGCCGAGGCGTCGCGCGGCGGCATCGCACCGGCGCGAAGCTTGCGAACCATCTGCTCCCAAGCGGCCGCGTCGGCATGGATCCCATCCGCGGCCAGCGTCTCGAACGACACGCCGCCCGCGAAATCGGCGCTGTTGTGACACTCGAGACAATACGTGTCGATCATCGCGAGCTGGTCGCCGAGATCGAGCTCGGAGCCGCCCCACTGTTGCAGCGCAAAGTAGCCGGCCAGCCCGGCAACCACTACAAGTGCCAATACCGGCAGGAGTCTCGCGCGCCCGGATTGTCTTTCCCGTGTCTGCATTTGTGAGATTCTTCTGGTTGTTGCGGCCTACGCTTCTTCAGCCTCGTCGGGAGTTTCGGACGCTGCGGTTTCCTCCTCCGGTTCCTCCGGCGGCGGCTCGACCCACTCGGTTTCTTCCACACCGGCCGCGGCCATCGCGTCGCGGATCAGAGCAATAATCTCCGGATAGACGACGGGGTCGATTCGCAGAGGCATCATCGCCTCGTTCATGAATCGCGGAATCGCGTTGGCCGCATGGACGGGCAAGCGATTATTGTCGTCCCTGACGTCAAGCGGTGTGCCATTCTCGAGCAGGAAGGACACGAGGTCGGCCCAGCCCAGCGTCGCCGCCATGTGCAAGGCCGTTTCGCCCCACTCGTTCGTCGTGTCGACCGGCGCGCCGTGCTCCAGCGCGTACGCTCCGACCCGCAGCGAGTGCTCCATGTCGGGCCGCGGGATCGCCATGCCACCGTTGCCGTTGTGCTGGTCCATGCCGAGCGCGGCCCAGAGAACGGACATGCCCTCGCTGGAGAATGTGGTCGCGGCGTCGGCGCCCCGCCCGATCAGCAGTTCCATGAGCTCGATGTCCTGCTCCTGTGCGGCCAGGTACAGCGGCTTCTCGTTCGGGTGAATGTCGTCTATCCACATCTGCTTGACCATGCCTTCCTCGGGCACGAACTCGATGTCGGCGCCGGCGTCGAGCAAGCGGACGATCATGTCCATTGGGGTCGCCTGCTCGATACGGTCCTTCGCCGCCCTGGGCGTGAAGATCGTGCGCAGTTTGATCGCCTCGACGAGCGCGCCCTCGTTCGGATCGGCGCCGGCGTCGAGCAGCATCATGCCGAGATCGACATTGGTGTTCGTGATCGCCACGCGCAGGGCGCTGAGCCCCCGCGGGTCGGCGGCGTTCGGATCGGCGCCGGCGTCGAGCAGCACGCGGGCGGCGTCGATCGCGTTTTCGCGCGCCGTGTGCATGAGCGCGGTCAGTCCGCCGATAGGCAGTTCCGAAGACACGCCGGTCTGGGTCAGGTCCCAGGTGAATTCGGTCGACACCGCGTCGACCTCCGCGCCGTGCTCGAGCAGCAGGCTCACGATGTCGGCGTGATTCTCGCCCGCCGCCCACATCAGGGCGGTCTCGCCGTGATGCCCGTCGCGTGTCGAAATCTCGGCGCCGGCATCGAGCAGGAGTTGGGTGGACTCGCGGCTGCCGCTGCGGGCGGCCAGCATGAGCGGCGTATCGCCTTCCGGAAGCGCCGCGTTGGGGTCCGCGCCGTGCTCGAGCAGTACGCCGACCAGCTCGGCCTCACCGACGAGTGCGGCCTGCGACAGTGCCGACAGGCCGTAGCGGTTGGTCGCGTCCGGATCGGCGCCGCGTTCGAGGAGCTCCCTCGCGAGGTCCGCGTTGCGGTGATATGAGGCCCAGATGAGAGCGGTCGTGCCGTCGGGCTGCGCCTCTGCGACTTCGCTGCCGGCGCTCAGCAGATCGGCAACGCGCAGCCAGTCAGCGGTCTCGCTCGCGTCGGCCAGCGGCGCTGCGGCGACCGTGCCATTCACGGCGAAACACAGCGTTGCCAAGCCTGCGATCCTGATAGTTGTAATTAATCGCAATGGACTACCCCCCGAAGCAATACGGTTAGCCGACAGTCAACAGGGGAATCTGACGTAATTCAGCCCTGTATGTCAAGTAGTGTAGAGTCAAAAAAATGGGCGCACTCAGTTTCTCCGAGCGGCCAGTTACGCAAACGCAGGAGTTTTCGCGTCGCTCGCACATCGAGGAACGGTGCCGCCATGTGCCCGCGGAGCGCTTGCGATTCCGACCCGACGGCGGCGTCCGTCAGCCGGTGAACCAGGCGAGGGTGGTCCAGCAGACCGCCGCGAGCACCGCAGCGACCGAAGCCTGCGGAATCTGGGTCTTGACGTGGTCCATGAGGTCGCAGCCCGTGCAAACCGAGCTCAGCACGGTCGTATCGGAAATCGGTGAGCACTGATCGCCGAAAACGCTGCCGTCCATCACCGCTGCGAAGCACAGCGTCATGAAAAGCTCAGGGTACGCAAGTCCCTGTGAGCCTGCCACGGCCCAGGCCAGCGGCATCGCCAGCGGAAATGCGACCGCGTAGGTGCCCCAGCTCGTACCGGTGGAGAATGCGATGATCACGGTCAGCAATTGCAACAGCACCGGCAGCAGGAAATACGGGATGGCGTCGCCGAGCTGCTCGACGAGGAACGTTCCGCCGCCGGTCTCCTGGCTGATGCCGCCGATCGTGATCGCGAGCAGCAGGATCACCGAGCCGAGCACCACGCCCTTGATCCCGTCGTGGACGCCCTGGATCACGTTCTTGAGCGACATGCCCTTGGCCAGGGCCATTCCGGCTGCGAGCAGAAGCGCGGCGCCGAAGGCCCACTGCACGTTGGGAGACCCGAAGAACACGAAAGTCAGGATCGCGATGCCGATCAGCGTGCCGAGCGGCAGGAAGAACTCGATGATGTGCGGCTTGTAACCCTCCGGCACCTGGCTGGCCTGCAATTCCTTCGAACTCAGCGGCTCTGCGCCGGGGGCGTCGAGCTGGCCGGTCGTTCGGGCGCGGGTCATCGCTTCGCGAAGCTGGGTTCCGAGGAAGAACGGCTTCTCGACGCTGAGCAGGAACGTGCCGAGCACGGCGAAAATTGCATAGAAGCAGAAGGGTACGCTCTGGAAGAAAAATGCGATTCGGTCGCTCTCGGTCGCGAGAAAACTGACGCCCGATACGAATATGAAGGCCTGCACGTAGCCCGGCCAGGCATTGAAGGCGAGCTGGGAGGCGATCGGCGACGCGGTGGAATCGACGACATAGGCCAGTTCCTCGTGACTGATCCTCTCCTTGTCGGCAATGGGCTTGACCGTCGTCCCGACCAGCACGGTGCTGACGGTGCCTCCCTGGAAGAAGACGACGCCGAGCATCCAGGCGACGAGCTTGGCTGTTCGCGGACCGCGCACGAAGCGTCTTGTGACGAACTCGGCGAAAGCCTGGGCCGCGCCGGTGCGCGACCATATCCCCATGAGCCCGCCGAGCAACCACAGGTACAGCAACAGCACGCCCGCGGCGTTTGTCGTGGCGAGCGACGGCACGAGTACGTCTCCCGTCAGGTCGTACTGGCCAAGGATGAGCGCGCCGGAAGCGATCCCGCTCAACAGCGACGTGACCGGCTCGCGGGTAATCCAGCACAGGATCACCGCGACCACGGCCGGCAGCAACGACAGGTAGCCCCAGTGGAACTGGGCAAGCCGCTGGAAATAGACCGGCTGAAGCTGCCCGTCCACCAGCGCGGTCGACGCCACGAATTCCTCCATTACGGCCGGTGCTTCGCTTGAGCCGCGTAGCTGGGCCGGATCAAGCAGGGATTGCGCGGCGGGAACGGCATCGAAGAAGGTGCGGTCCCCTCCGGACACGAAATAGAGTCCCTCAACGGGGTCGGTCTGAACGTCCAGAGTGATCTGTTCCACGGTCCACGTGGGCGGAACGTTTGCTCCGACGAACCACGACACGACCATGGCGAGCGCGAATACGATGAACTTGGCAATGCCTGAACGGATCATTGGATTTTCCGGCCCTTTATATTTATTGAGTAGAAGCGGAAGCTGCGATGCCCGGCAGCGTGGCGGCCACCGGCACTATACCCGATACAGCCGCCGACGCGCTCATCCTCCGGTAGCGTTCCGCCCGCCGCCCGGGCGATGGCAAATTGGCACGGCAGGACCGCCGCAGACCCTGTCCGCGACTTCACCGGACGGCGCGGTTCGGCACGCACGTTCTCATTGCGCACCGCGGCGGGATTCCGCGGCCGTTTGACCTGCATCGCGACGGCGATAGCATGTTCCGCTCTCGCCCGTACCTGTCTCCAAACCATATGGCGCAGAGATTCGCACACACTCTGACGCCGCGCAGTTCCTCGGTTGCGGCTGGCGCCGCCGTATGGCTGGCCGCCGGCCAGACCATCGCCCAGTCGCCGGCAGAACTCGATGCGCTCCTGAACAAGACCACGCACATCGTCAGAACGGACCTTGCACCCGTAATCGACGGGGCGCTTGACGAGGATGCCTGGGAGTCCGCCGCGCGCGTCGACGACTTTTACGAGAGCGAGCCCAACGAGTACGCCGAGGCCTCCGAGTACACCGAGTTCCTGCTGATGTACGACGACGACAACCTGTACATCGGCATCAGGGCAGCGGACAGCGAACCCGAACTCGTGCTTGCCACCGATCTGCGCCAGGGCGACCGATACACCCAGGGCGACTGGGCAGGCGTCGTGATCGACCCGTTCAACAACAAGCGCAGCGGGTTCTGGTTCGGCATCAATCCCAACAACGTTCGTCTGGACGGGATATTCGAGAACCCGACGCAGCGGCTGTGGGACTGGGAAGGAATCTACTTCGCACGCGCGCGCCAGACCGACGAGGGCTGGGAAGGCGAGATGTCGATACCGTTCAAGACATTGTCGTTCGACCCGGAGATTCAGACGTGGGGCATGAACTTCGGGCGGTCCGTTCGGCGCCGCAACGAACGCGTCAACTGGGTGTCGCGCAACCAGGACTGGGGACCAAGTGCCGCCGGTGAGGTCACGGGCTTTTCAGGCATGAATCAGGGGCTCGGCCTGGACATCATTCCGTCGATCAGCGCGAACCGCCGGCGCAACCTGACCATGGGCATGGACTCGACCTCGGTCGACCCGTCGCTCGACATCTTTTACAAGATTACCCCTTCCCTCAACGGTTCATTGACGATCAACACCGACTTCTCCGCAACGGAAGTCGACGACCGCCAGGTGAACCTGACGCGCTTCAACCTCTTCTTCCCCGAAAAGCGGGACTTCTTCCTGCGAGACTTCGACGTGTTTCAATTCGGCCGGATTTCCGAACTGAGTTCGACGAATACGCAGAACACGGCGGCATCGCCCGCGGCAAAGCAGAGCGGCAGCCCGTTCTTCTCGCGGCGCATCGGCATCGACCGTTTCGGCATGCCCGTCGATCTCGAGTACGGCGGCAAGATCAGCGGCAGGCTGGGGGGTTGGGACCTCGGTGCGCTGACCATTCGTCAGGACGAGGCTGCCGACGTTGACGCGAAGTCGCTGATGGTTGCCCGCGCGCTCAGGGAGATCTTCGACGGTGCCACGATCGGCGGGATCGTCACGAGCGGCGACCCCCGGTCGAACCTGGAAAACTCGGTGATCGGGGCGGACTTCCAATACCTGAATACGCGGTTTCGCGGCGGCTCCACGCTGCAGGCGGAGGCCTGGTACCAGCAAAGCGACACGGAAGGCATCGCAAGCGACGATGCGGCGTACGGACTCGGGCTCAGAATGCCGAACCGGACGGGTTTCAGGTTCGGCCTGACACTCAAGGAAGTCGAGGAAAATTTTCTGCCGGCCATGGGGTTCGTCGACCGACACGGTGTGCGGGACCGGTCCCTGGAACTCGGCTACACGCATCGCCGGGACGGAAGGCTTCAATCCATTGCGACTGGCGTCGATGCGCAGCGCGTCGATCTGCTCGACGGCGGATTGCAGAGCCGGATCGTCAGGTTTCGCCTGCTTGAACTCGAGACAACGACGCAGGAGACCTTCGAGGCCTTCTACACGTCCAGCAAGGAGGCGCTGCACGAGCCGTTCGAGATATCGCGCGGCGTCGTCATACCGGTCGGCGCTTACTCCTTCGACGAGTATGGATTCCGGATCGGGACCGGCACTCAGCGCAATCTCTCCGGGTCATTGCTGGTCTCCGACGGCGATTTCTACGCAGGAACGCGATTGGGTCTGGAGGCGGCGGCCCTGTGGCGGCCATCGAGGCACTTTCGCACGGAGCTTCGCTACAGCTACAACGAGATCGAGTTGCCGCAGGGCAATTTCTCAACGCGGCTCGTTCGCTATAGCGCGGAGTGGATATTCAGCGCGGATCTCGCGTGGACGAACCTCGTGCAATACGACAACATTTCCGAAGAGGTCGGTATCAGCAGCCGCCTGCAGTGGATCCCGCAAGCCGGCCGCGAGGGCTTCATTGTGCTCAACCACAATCTGCAGGACTACGACCGCGACAACAGGTTCCGGTCGCAGCTTTCCGATCTGGTCGTGAAGTTCAACTACACGTTTCGCTACTGAACCCTGCCGGCACGGCAAGGCAGGGCCGACTCGCGCCTTGATGCCACACGAACCGGAACGCTATCGCGATGCTTCGACCGGTTGGCGCAAACGGAACAGGTATTCCTGCATGCCGCTGGTAAGCAGGCGAATGCGTTCGATCGTAAACCCGGGTGAACAACGGTCGAGGTCCTCGGTCGAGTAGCGCGTTGCCGCGCGTTCGGGTGCTCCGTTTGAAAGCTCGATGAACCGGCCTTCGTCGAGCGGTGCGAAGAGTCCCGGCCGCCGCGACATCACGGATCTGGAGTAGCCGATCAGCGCGTGCACGAAAACACCCGGCCGGCTCCGCGTCGCAATGGCGGTCATCAACCCGGCGATCTGTTGTCGGCTCAGGTAATTGAGGTAGTCCCAGGTCAGCACGACGTCTGCCGGCTCCGAACGCGGCATCGAGCGGAGGGATTCGACAGGATCGGGGGCTGCCCCGGATTCGCCCTGCCAGTCGAGAGAGGCGATCACGGCGTCTTCGAGGTCTGCAATGTCCACCCGGCAACGAAAGCGGCTCAACAAGTCGATCGTCTGGGGACGGGCCATGCCGAGGTCCAGGATTACCCAACGGCGATCCTCGGCGAGGGAGTCCATCACCGAGCGAAACAACGGTACGGTGACCGCCGGTGTTGCCTCAAGGTCCGTGGACACGGCATCGGCGCGCGGCGGGATGCTGCGCCTCAGTGTGCGCTTGAACGGTCTCGGTGTCAGTGTGTCGACTCTGCTTTAAAGTTTCTTTTCGCCGGCGGCTTGCTGTGCCGCGCCGGTTTCCGTGGTAGTTGACTTGACGTTGGCGAGGGTTGCGGGCTTGGTGCGCTCCGCTCCGCCCGGGTCACTCGCTACCGCCTTGACCTCACGCTTGACGAGTGCGCGTTCGACGCTCTTGGGATCCATGTCGATCGAGCCCTTGAAGTGCGCGCCTTCTTCGAGGCTGACGCGCGCAGCGAGTACGTTGCCCGTAATCTTCGCGGTGGCTCGGATCGAGACGCTCTCCGAGCTGATCAGGTCGCCGCTGACTTCGCCCTCGATCATCATCGACTTCGTGTACACGTCGGCCTTGACGCGGCCTTCCTTGCCGATCGTGAGGCAATGATTCGGCAAGCGAATCGTGCCGCTGACATAGCCTTCGACCCGCAGATCCTCGTCGCCGGACAGAGTCCCGTCGATCTTGATGGAGCGGCCAATTACTGCGGTACCACCGGACCTGGACCGGGCAGGGCCCGTCGATGCGTCTGCATGATCGGAGCCGGAAGAGGCACTGGTCCGGGTGGGCCGCCCGCGTGAAGCGTCTTTCTTGTCAAACACCTGAGAGCTCCTTATTCCTCAATTCCATTAAGGAGTTAGCGAAATCCTTTCGCTACTATACCGGAGAATCTTTGCCGTGTGGTGCGCGACCGTGCTCGTTTGCGGCACAATGGGTAACTGATCGCAAAAGCCAGGGGGAATTGACATGTGGCGTTTGGCAACCCTATTGATCCTGCCCGGTCTGGCGGGCATCGTATTCGCTCATCACAGTCAGGTCGGTATCTTCGACTCGGATCAAACGATTGAAGTTACCGGTGTCGTCAAGTCAGTGTCCTGGCGCAATCCGCACGGCCAGATACTGCTCGACGTCACGGATGAGGACGGCAACGTCGTAGAGTGGGATGCGGAGACCGCGTCGATCAGCATCCTGCGCAATCGCGGTGTCGAAACGCCTTCGATCGCCGTCGGCGACATTGTTACCCTCGCTGGGGCGGCATCGGTACGCAACCGGCCCGAAATACTGACGCGCAGCGTCCTGCTGCCGACGGACTACGAGTTCACCTTCGGTAGCGCCGAGGCTCATTTCCCGGCGGGCCAGGCCGGGCGGATCGTCGGACGTGCAGTCATCGAGGCGAATGTCGAGGAAGCGCGCGCCAATGCGGACGGAATCTTCCGCGTCTGGTCGACGGACATGGGCGACCCGGAGCAATTCCCGATGTTCAAGGGCGGCTATCCGCTGAGTGAAGCCGGTCAGGCGGGCTGGGACGAGTGGGATCCGCACGACAACATCCTGCTCAGGTGCGGGACCAAGGGCCAGCCGCTCATCATGATCACGCCGCTGCCGATCGAGTTCGTGCGCGATGGCGACGTCATCGTCATGCAGATTGAGGAGTTCGACTCGATTCGTCGCATCCATATGTCGCCCGACGCGGTTGCGCCCGCCGAGCACACGCTCATGGGGTTTTCGCGTGGGCGGTGGGACGGCACGACGCTCGTTGTCGAGACCGATCACATTGCGGCCGGCTACTTCGATTTCCACGGTGTGCCGCAGAGCGATCAGATACGCACGGTCGAACGCTTCACACCCGGCGAAAACTACGACCGGCTCGACTACAGCCTGACGACGACCGACCCGATGAATTTCACGGAACCGTTCACGCTGACGCGGCACTTCGTCTGGAAGCCGGAAAACACCCTGTATCCGTACGAGTGTCTGGAGCGATACTAGACTTCGCAGCATGGCCCGGTGTCGTGTGCCTCGAATTGCATCACGCACGGCACGCCGTGTGAATGTGAATTCGCGCGCCGTACCGGGCACGCGGTTCGGGTGTGGACGCGGACTCGGTTACTGACAGAGTGACAGCCATGGAACGTCTCGCAGTATTGGTAACGGTCCCGGGCAAGAGCGCACGCAGGTTTGCGGGCGACGCTGCCAGCGGCTGCACCGACCGCCGGCGCCGCCGACTCCTGGCGGCGTATGCCGGGACGGTCGCGGTTGCGGCGTTCGCGGCCACCACGGCCGCACTCGCCCATCACGGCTTCGGGCGCTTCGACCGTTCGCAGGAAATGGAATTTACCGGGACCATCACCGACATCGATTTCGTCAACCCGCACGCGTATCTGCATTTCGATGCCGACCAGGCCGATGGCAGCGCCATCGCGATGCGCTGCGAAATGCGGGCGGCGACGCTGCTCAGGCGTTCGGGCTGGAGCGCGGAGATGTTCACGATCGGCGCCGAAGCCACCGTTTACGGCTTCGGACACCGCGACGACCCGGCGTCGTGCTATCTCGAGGACATCACGATCGGCGATGCCCCGGGCTTCAACCGCAACGACCAGTTCGACCACAGCTCGTCCACCGACCCGTCCGACCGGCCCACGCGCCTGCCTTCGGGCGAGCTCAACATCTCCGGCGACTGGGCTCAGGAGCAGTACGTCATCGCGGTGCCGCCCGACGGCAGCGGCGGCGGGCTGGTCCCGAAGAGCATGATCGAGGGCATCGAATCGGGCGCACTCACCATGGCCGACGTACCGCCGTCGGGATGGGGGCCGCGACCGGTCATCCTGACCGCGCGCGGTCAGGCCGACGCGGATGCGTTCGAGATGTGGTCGACCGAAGACAACCCGCGCCTTCGTTGCGAGCCGACCAGCATCCTTTTTGACTGGCTCTTCGACGGCGCCGTCAACCGCATAACGCAGGAAGCGGATCGAATCGTGGTCAATTACGGACTCTACAGTTTCGAGCGCGTCATCCACATGAACATGGACGAGCACCCGGCCGACATCGAGCCGAGCTACTCGGGTCATTCGACAGGCCGCTGGGAGGGCGATGTGCTCGTCGTCGACACGATCGGATTCGAACCCGGCGTCATCGCGCCGCCCGTGCGCCACAGCGACCAGCTCCACATCGTGGAACGCTATGCTCTCGATACGGGGACGATGCAACTCAGGCGTGACTACGTGGCCGAGGACCCCGTCTACTTCGCGGAGCAATACGTCGGCTTCGATATCGTGCTCCCGTCGGACGTACCGTACGTTGCCCACCCCTGCGACGAACTCGCTTTTGAGTTCATCCCCGAGGAAGCGCGGGACGATTGAACCCCGACGAGCGCGGCCAAAGCGGGCCGTGCCTGCCAAAAAGTGCGAAAATCGATGGTTGGCGAACGGCACGGCGGTCAGGCGGCATGAGCGTGTTCCGAACGGCGACAGTGAGAATTGTGCTGGCAGCGCTTCTTGCCTGCATCGGTTCCGGTTGCGCGTCGATTCCGAAGACCGCGGGTCCGGAGGACAACGACCCCATGGAGCGCATGAATCGCGCGATCTTCTCGTTCAATCAGAAAGCCGACCGCGCCATTGTTCGTCCGGTGGCGACCGGGTACCGCCGCATGACCCCGGACCCCGTCGAACGGCGGATCAGCAATTTCTTTGAAAACCTGACCGGCCCCGTCGTTGTGGCGAGCGACCTGTTGCAGGGCAAGTTCAGGCAGGCCGGCGCCGATACGGGCCGCTTCCTGATCAACTCCACCGTGGGGCTTCTCGGCATGTTCGACGTTGCAGGGCACATGGGCCTCGATGCTCACGAGGAGGACCTGGGCCAGGTGTTCGGCAAATGGGGTATCGGGCGCGGCCCCTACATCATGCTGCCCGTTCTCGGACCCTATTCGCTGCGCGACGGTGTCGGACGCGTGATGGCATTGCCGCTGGAGCCGCTGCGCGAGTACGACAACGACACGGGGGCTCGCAATTCGCTCGTGGTGCTCTACAGTATCGACGCGCGTGCCGCCTTGCTCGCGGTCGACGACGAACTCGATGCCGCGTTCGACCCGTATGTCTTCCTGCGCGACGCGTATTACCAGCGCCGTGAGTACCTGCTCCATGACGGCGAACCGCCATCCATCGACGAAGACTTCGGCATCGAATTCTCCGAAGAGGATTTTCTCGGCTCGCCTGAGGAGCCTGCGCCGTAGGAATTCACGGCTGCAAATGCATTCTCATTCGCCTCACCGTGCGATCGATTTCGTCAAATGCGGCTCGATATTCTCCGCAACCGATCGCACGCCGGGACGGCGATAGCGGGGTTTCAATTTCGCGGCTTCCTGTGGCGCAGGCTCCTGGCAGCTCCGGGCCGCCGGCTAACCGCGTTCGGAATCGCCGGTGAGAAGCGCCTCGACCTCGCTGATCCGGGCAACGGCGGCAATCTGTGCGGGGATATTCGCGTACACGATCCGGCGGCCTGCGCTCCGCGCCCGGCTCAGCCATTCGATGAGCAGTGCGAGCCCCGCGCTGTCGGCCTGCCGGACGCCGGACATGTCGACGCTGATGTGCTCGTGAGCGGCGAACATGCGTTCGCTCTCGTCGAGCATCGAAGTCACCGTTTCGAACGTCAGGTCGGCATTCAGCGCGAACCTGCCGTCGCCGAGATCCTCAAGTCCGGTGTTGCCGTGGTCCTTGCGGCGCATGACATCGGCGCTCCGGTTCAGGCGCCGCCGTCGTCGACGCCGTAGGCCTCGAGCCGGAGTATTACGCTGTCGAGCCCGTTGGCGTCGATTTCGGCGCCGACCTGACTGCGCAGGTTGCGCACGTAGGAAACGCCTTCGATGACAATGTCGTAGACCTTCCATCCGCCGCTGCCCAGGCGCAGCTCGTAGCTGACCGGCACGTCGGAGCCGTCATCGAGCGTCACGAGGGTGCGGATCGTGGCCCTGTCGCCGTCCGGTTCGCCGCGCATGGGCAGGACTTCCAGCCGGTCGGAATCGAACCGCAACAAGCCGTAACCGTAACGGGTCACGATGTAGTTATAGAGCGCTGTCGTAAACCGTGCCCGTTGCTCCGCGGACGCATTGCGCGCGTGCCGGCCGAGCACGAGAAACGACGCGTAGGCCGTGTCGAAGCGCGGCAGAAACACCCGCTCCACGATCGCGTTGAGTTCGGCGGGGTTGGCTTCGAGGTACTCCCTGCGCCCTTCCATTGCCTCCAGAATCGCCTCGGCTGCGTCGCGGACGATCGCCTCGGGACTTTCCGGCGGCGCAAAGCCCTGCTGCGCGTAACCGGCCGTGCCGAGCGCGCCGAGCGCGATAAGCGCAAGAGACAAGCGAGGGCGCGGCCGGTACAAACTGTCGCCTGAGCGACGGAATTGACTGCGGAGCAAGCCTTTGAAAAGCATGGGTAACTCTCTATCTCAAGCGCGGCGTGGCGGAATTTTCGGACTACGGCTCGCCGATGCTCAACAGAAACCTTCCGACCAGATCTTCGAGGACGATCGCCGACTGCGTGAACTGTATCTCGCTGCCGTCTCTGAGCGGCTCGAGCGAGCCGCCGGGGTTGAGGCCCACATACTGGCCGCCGAGGAGCCCGGACGTCAGGATGCTCGCGTCGGAGTCGTCCGGGATGTCGGTGTAGTGTGGGTCGATCCGCAGCCTCACGATGGCCTTGAACCGCTCGGGATCGAAGCCGATCGCGTCGACGCGGCCGATGGTGACCCCGGCCATGGTTACGGGCGCCCGGACGGCCAGCCCGCCGACGTTGTCGAAGCGCGCGGTGACGATAAAGCCATCGTCGTTGAGATACGTGCCGAGGTTGCTGGTCTGCGTCGTCAGGAACAGCAGGGCGAGGATGCCCAAAAGAACGAACAGGCCCGTTCCCAGTTCAACCGTTCTCTTGTTGCGCATCGTTCAGCCCCGTCAGATCAATGCCGCTGTGATCAGGTAATCCAGTACCAATATGCTAACCGCGGTCGCGACGACCGTGCGCGTCGTCGCCGCACCGACGCCTTCGGCCGTCGGCGTGCAGGTGTAGCCTTCGAACACCGCGAGCAGGCTTGCCGCAATGCCGAAGACCACGCTCTTGAAAATGCCCTCGGCCACGTCGCCGAAGTCGACGGTCGTGAGCAACTGCGACCAGAATACACCGGAATCGACGCCCATGACGCTGACGCCGATCGCGTAGGTCCCGGTGATTCCGACCGCGTTGAAGATCGCCACGAGCAGGGGCATCGAGATGACGCCGCCCAGAAACCGCGGCAGCACGACGCGCTCGATCGGGTCCACGGCCATCATCTCCATCGCCGAGAGCTGGTCGGTGGCGCGCATCAGGCCGATTTCGGACGTCATGGCCGTGCCCGCGCGACCCGCGAAGAGCAGTGCGGTGACCACCGGGCCGAGTTCCTTGAACAGCGACAGTGCCGACAGTGTGCCAAGCGAATCCTCGGCGCTGAATCGCGACAGCGAATCGTAGCCCTGCAGTCCCAGCACCATGCCGACGAAAAAGCCTGAGATCATGATCAGGATCAGCGACACCGTGCCGGCGTTGTGGATTTGCGCGACGACGAGGCCCGGCCTGCGCAACGCGGCTCGAGGCAGCGCGGCCATGATCTGCCCGAAAAAGATCGTCACCGCGCCGAGTTTCTCGATCGACTCACGCATCGTTGCTGCCGCTTGACGGGCGTTTGCCCGACAGCAGGTGCTCGGCGTAGTCCGGCGCAGGGTGGTGAAACGGTACGGGGCCATCGGCGTGGCCGTGCATGAATTGCCGGACGAAACCCGAGTCGTGCGTGCGAAGCTGTTCCGGCGTGCCCGAGGCGACGAGCTTGCCGTCGGCAAGGATGAAACTGCGGTCCGCGACGGCCGCCGTCTGCGCCACATCGTGCGAAACCACGATGCTCGTGATGCCGAGCGCGTCATTCATGTTGCGTATGAGTCTCAGGACGACGCCGAGGGCGATCGGGTCGAGCCCCGCGAAGGGCTCATCGTAAATCAGCAGCTTCGGGTCCATCACGATGGCTCGCGCGAGCGCCACGCGGCGGGCCATGCCGCCGGACAGTTCGCTCGGCATCATTTGCGCGGCGCCCCTGAGCCCGACCGCGTGGAGCTTCGTCAGCACGACCTGGCGGATCAAGCGTTCCGGCAGGTTTGTGTGCTCGCGCAGCGGAAACGCGACGTTCTCGAATACGTCGTAGTCGGTCAGCAGCGCCCCGTGCTGGAACAGCATGCCGATCCCGCGCCTGAGTTCGTACAGCTCGCGCCTGGAAAGCTCGTTGACGACCCGGCCATCGACCCGGACGACGCCGCGCCGAGGCTCCAGTTGTCCCGTGATGAGTCTCAGCAGCGTCGTCTTGCCGGTGCCGCTCGGACCCATGATCGCGGTGACCTCGCCGCGCCTGATCCCGATGCTGAGGTCGTCGAGGATCGGCCGCTCACCGCGGCTGAAGGCGAGCCCCTCGATCTCGACGATGTAATCGGCCGACGCGTCGGGCATCGTTCAGCCAGGAGTGTTCACAGCGGGTTCGCTACGCTGACGCGCCGGGAAGCTCGGTGGTGACGCTGCGTGTACGGCATTGTCGCGGATTGCTTCCATGCAAGCCTGTTTCCGGGACTCACGAAAGCGAGCACTCGCCGAGCGCGCATCCGCAGCCGTGAATTCGCGATTTCGCGCCTCGGGCAGCAGGAAGCGGATATCGGCTCGATGGCGGTCGATATCACTCGACGGGCTCGATCCGCATGATCGTTCCGTCAGCGTTCGCTCCACCGAAACTGAGCTCGGTGGCCAGGTAAATGAGCTCGTCGGGACCCTGGGCGATGTCGCGGACCCTGAGCCCGAGTGTCGCGAGCAGGGGATCGCGGCGCTCGTCCTGACTGCGGTTGCCGAACGATATGCGCAGCAGCACTCGGGTCGTCAGTGCGCCGACAAACGCGCTGTTGGTCCACTCGGGGAGTCGCTCGCCCGTGTAGAACATGATGCTCGACGGGCTGACCGCAGGCACCCAGTGCATGCGCGGCATTTCCATGCCGGGCCGGTACCAGGGTTCGTCGGAGACGAACGTGCCGGTGTAGTTGCGGCCGGTCGAGACGAGCGGCCAGCCGTAGTTGCGGCCAGGACGGAGGATGTTGACCTCGTCTCCGCCGAGCGGCCCGATCTCCACCTGCCAGAGCTCTCCGGTTTCCGGATGAAACGCGAGCCCGTAGCCGTTGCGGTGGCCGTAGGTGTAGATCTCCGGTTTCGCGTCGTCCCTGCCGACGAACGGGTTGTCCTCGGGCACGCTGCCGTCGTCGCGAATCCTGAGCGTCTTGCCGACGTGGTTCTCGAGGCTCTGTGCCTTGATGCGCAGGCTTGGGTCGTCCTCGCCAATGCAGCAAAGACGGTCGCGGTCGCCCACGGTGATGTAGAGCGTCTCATCCGGAGCGAACATGATCCGGCCGCCGAGATTGCCGCCCGTTTCCCAGGCATCGGCGACAAATACCTCTTCCACGTCGACGAGCGTTTCGCCATCGAGACGCCCCCTCGATATGGCGAGCGTCGTACCGAGCTCCCCCCATTTGACGTGCGACATGTAAACGAGACCGTTCCCGGCGAAACCGGGATGAACGGCCAGCGCGTGCAGCCGCGTATTGTTGGAACCGGCCCGCACGCCCTCGGGCGCGAGCGGTGCTTCCCAGACCGGGTCGGCACGCAGTTCGCCGTCGCGAATCATGCGCAGCCTGCCGGCGTGTTCGTTGACGAGCAAGGTGTCGCTGTCGGGCAGGAAACCGATGCTCCAGGGATGGACCAGCCCGTCGGCTATGGGTACGACGCGATAGGCCACGCCGCGGCTCGCGAATTCGACCGGCTCGGTCGGGTTGACGCCGGGCGCAGGCGGTTGCGCCGCAATACCGCCGGCAGCCAGAAGCAGTGGGGCAGCAAGGGCAGTCGCGAACCTCGTCAGAGCTGTCATTTTGGCAAGCCTCGCGGATCGGCTGACAATCGGACCGCGCATCGTAGCACGGGATTCAGGCGGCGCAGACTCCGCTCGGTGGAAGGCGACGACGTCGGCAGCGGCTGTGTGTCGCCCCGGGTTGCGCTCGATACGACGGCAGGCCGCCCCGACGACCAGGAACATGACCTGCGCCCTGTCCAATAGCGATGCGGGTACTACGGCGAAGATCGATCTTGAGTGGGACGTCGGGGGTTGGGTGTCAGGTCACGCGCCGACGAGCGCGATCCCGAAGATGCGCTGCAGTATCAGGACCAGGCACATGCCGGTGAACACCACCAGGCTGGTCCAGCCGAACCAGGTCGCGAATGTCGATGGATAGAACATGCGGTCGTGTTTCGGGATCACCTTGAAGCAATAGTAGAGGTTAAGGAAGAAGATCACCGGCGCGACGAAATAGGCGAGCGCCGACGCGATGAGCACGAGGTAGACCGGCCGCGGCACGCCGCCGATGATCGCGACGGAAGATATCAACGAGAACATCATCGCGGCGCGATAGAGGTTGTATTCGGAGTACCAGCGCCGGCGATGTTCGGAGCCCAGTTCGTCTTTTGCGGTTCCCGGCAGCGACGCCGTGCCCCGGAAGAGATTTCGGCAGCAGGCGCCGACGAGGCGCGCGCGGCCGTCGAAATAGTTGAACGCCGTCGAATACGTGGCGGCCAGCGCGCCCACGAGGAAGACGATCATCATCTGCGGACCCACGCTGTCGGTGAAGATGCGCGCAATTTCGCCCATGACCGCGTTGCCCTCGACGTTGCTCGGATAGAGCCAGACTGCAGCGAGCATCAGAAAGATCGTGGCAAGCAGAAAGGAAATCACGTGGCCGACGCCGAAATCCAGCAGCCCGATGCGGAACCAGCGGCGGCAGTACTCCCGGGCATGGTCCGGAAGCCGTTGCGTATCCACCGCGAGGTCGTGGCCGCCCTGGGCGAAGGGGTCGAAGGGCTTCGCCAGGCCCAGATTTTCAAGCGCCGGGCGGATCCGCCCCATTCCCACCTTCTTGGCCTTGCCCCACTCGGACGCCTGCAGCGAGACGTCTATGCCGGTCGGCAATAGCCCAAGAAACGATGCGATGATGAGCCATGAGCCCTCGGGCGCATCGAGTTCGAAGAAATGCACGAATTCGCTCGCTGGAGCCGGCTGCACGAAATACACCACGATTATCGATGCGACGAGCACCCCTGCAGCGACCTTCGTGGCGATCTCGACGGCCGCGAATTTGCCGCGCAGGATGATCGTGACGGACAACACGGCGAGGATCAGGGCGTACAGGGCAAGTTCCCGATCGTTGTCGAGTCCCGGAATGTCGGCGCCGAGATACTGATTGAAAAAGTAGAGCACCACGGCGGCCGCGGCGATGAGCCTCCCGGCCTGCCCGACCGCCGCCTGGATCACTGTCGTGATCAGCACGTACCAGACCGGCAACTTCTTCCATGCCGTTGCGTACGCGTCGACAATGCTGCGTCCGGTTGCGTGCGTGAACCTGAACGCCATCTCGAAGCCGTAGTACTTGAAGATATAGGCGATCGGAATGCACCACAGCAGCGCGTATTCGAAACGCCCGCCGGCCGCGGGCGCGGTGACGAGATGACTCGTGCCGATGCCGGTCATCATGAGGATCATGCCCGGCCCGAATTTCCGGAGCACGCTGCCCGGCGCCATGGACGGCAGTTCGAGTGACTCGAGTTCGCTTCGGGCGGGCTCGTTGCTTGCGGTCATGTATTCACCTCGTCTCCCGTCCGGCTTCAGGCATCAGATCCGGCCGCGAGGGCACACGGCCGCACAAGGGCAATCCGACACGAAAGGCGCACGCCGGCCGCCGCGGCGAGCCCCGTCGAGAACGGGTCCGCCGGCAACTCGATCTGTGCGCTCCCCGACCGGGAGCAGGAGGAACCGCACGTCCTCGCTTTCGCGACTTCCTAACGCGCAGGCTCCTGGTCCACGACGGCCTGCATGACCGCGTCCTCGAATTCGGGCCGCATGCCGCGAACCGGTGTCTGGATCATTAGCACGCCGACGAGATTCTCGGCGGGATCGACCCAGAAGTGCGTGCCGTAGGCGCCGCTCCAGCCGAAGCTGCCGTTTGTCAGGTAGGTGTCGCGGGCCACGGGATCGGTGACGACGCGCATGCTGAGCCCGTAGCCCTCACCGGCCGGTCGGCCGGGCAGGCTGTCGGGGATGTATGCCGAGCCCATGAGCTGCACGGATCTCGGGCTCAGGATCCGCACGCCGCCAAGTTCACCGCCGTTGGCGAGCATCATCGCGAAGCGCCCGTAGTCCGAAGCCGTGGTCATGAGACCGCCGGCGCCGGAGGAGTAGTTCGGGCCGGACATGCTGTCGGGGTTCTCGCGCGGCACGAGACCGTCGTCGGTTCGCGAATATGAGTTCACGAGGCGTTCGCGCTGCGCGGGGCTCGGCCAGAAGGTCGCATCCTCGATGCCGAGCGGCCCGAAGATCCGCGCCTGGAGAAACTCCTCGAAACGTTGGCCGGAAACGACCTCGACGATGCGGCTCAGGACATCGAATCCCGCCAGAGCGCTGTAGGCCCAGCGGGCTCCCGGCTGGAACTCCAGTGGAGCCGCGCCGAGCTCGTCGACCCACGCGAGGCCGATGTCGTGGCGCGTGGCCATCATGTCCCGCCCGGCACTGTTGCCCATGGGGCCGCTCAGGACGCCGGAGGTGTGCGTGAGCAGGTCGCGCACCGTGATTTCCCTGTCCGCCGGGACCGTGTAGAACTCCGGCGGCGGCCCGCCGAAGCCGCCGAAGCCACCGCCGGGCCGGGCGTCTCCCGAACGCATGCCGACCTCGGTGCCCTCGAACGACGGCAGAAAGCGCGACACGGGATCGCGCAGGCGAACCTTGCCTTCCTCGACGAGGATCATGATCGCAACGCCGGCGACAGGCTTCGACATCGATGCGATCCGAAAGATCGTATCGCTGCGCATCGGAGTCCGGGATTCGATGTCCATGACGCCCTGCGCTTGAAGGTGCGCGATCTGGCCGTTACGCCCCACGAGCGTCACGGCGCCCGTGATGTCGCCCTGCTCGACATATCGGTCGACCAGTTCGTTGATTCTTTGCAGGCGTTCGGACGAAAGGCCAACGCTCTCCGGTTGCACGACCTGCGCCGTCGAGACAAACGCCAGACCCGTCAGTACGAGGGCCGCAGCGCAGCGCAAGTACCAGGACTTCGATGTATTCATGGTTTGTTTCCGTTGTATCCCCGACTCGCCTGAATCGTACAATGGTAGCGGGTCTGTGACCAACGGCGACGACACGCGGCTGGCATCGTTGTTGCGGACCCGCAAGAGACCGGCGGAATGCTGTGCTGACGTTTCGATCTCGAGCGTTTGAATTCGCCCTGCGACTCGAACTTGCGGATCGCGCGCGAAACGGGACAGCGGGTGAGGATGCAGGGATTCAGGGTTTGAAAAGCGGCGACTGGCAGGACCTGGCGACGACGGACTTCGGAGCCGTCGACGCCGAAACGACTATCGCGCTGTTACCGGTTTCGGCGATCGAGCAGCATGGGCCGCATCTGCCGCTCTCGACGGACGCCGTGATCGCCGACGGCATCGTCCGGGCGGCGCTCGACGGCCTGCCGAGACCGCCGACGGTGCTCGTGCTGCCCGGCTTCGTCGTCGGCGACAGCGTCGAGCACACAAATTTTCCGGGCACGCTCAGTATCGATCCCCAAACGCTGACGGCGGCCTGGTTCGATATCGGTCGCAGCGTAGCGCGCGCCGGGATCCGCAAACTCGTGATCTTCAACAGTCACGGCGGCCAGACGGCGCTCGTCGACCTCGCAGCCATGCGGCTGCGCGCGGAACTCGCGATGCTCGTCGTTCGCGCCAACTACTTTTCCTTCGGCATGCCTGCCGGGCTCTTCGACGAGCGGGAGATTCTGCACGGCGTGCACGGCGGTGAGATCGAGACCTCCCTGATGCTGCAGCTGCGCCCGGACCTCGTACGCCGCGATGCCCTGGACAGCTTCGCCGGCCTGCCCGAGGCGCTTGCCGACCGCAACGTCATGCTCGGCGCCGAGAAACCGGCCGGTTTCGCGTGGATGAGCGAGGACCTGCACCCGGCCGGCGTCTGCGGCGACGCGGCGAGCGCCGACGCCGCGCGCGGCGGCCGCTACCTGGACTACCTCGGCGAGCGTCTGCGCACCTTGCTCGTCGAGCTTGGCGGGACGCCGCTCGGCATCATCGACAAGGGCTGAACGCATTCGAACCGTCCGCCTGGGTAACACCCACCGGTCGACCTGCCGTCTTCAGTCAGGCGATCTCCTCGAGATGCCGCGCGGCTTGTGCCGTGGATCGCGGGATTGCTACCGAGCGGAAGTGCTTCCTTTCGCAACGCGCGAGCGTTTCGCGCGGCCGCGCACTCATGCCGGGTGGTAACATTGCGCCCCCACGACCACGAGGAGCGGGAGACGGTTGGCCCGCCGCGACGCAATGAGCCGAATCGCTCTTTACGACACCACGCTGCGCGACGGCTGCCAGTCGGAGGATGTCGCATTCACGCTCGAGGACAAGCTGCGCATCGCCGAGGAACTCGATGCCTGCGGGATCAGCTACATCGAAGGCGGCTGGCCGGGCTCCAACCCGCGCGACCAGGAGTTCTTCCCGGCCGTAAGGGAACTCAATCTCCAACACGCGAAGGTGGCGGCCTTCGGTTCGACGCGCAGGGCCGGCACGGCGGTCGAGGACGACCTCAACCTGCGGCAACTGCTGAAGGCGCAAACGCCCGTCGTCACGATCGTCGGCAAGACCTGGGACCTGCACGTGCGCGACGATCTGCGAATCTCCCGGGATGAGAATCTCGACATCATCGGCGAGTCGATCGCCTACCTGAAGCGGCGCGTCGACGAAGTGATCTTCGATGCCGAACACTTTTTCGATGGCTACAAGGCCGATTCCGAATACACACTGACGTGCCTCAAGGCGGCGGCAGACGCCGGAGCGGACGTGCTGGTGCTCTGCGACACGCGCGGGGGCAGCATGCCGCACGAGATTCGCGAGGCCGTCGGGGCGGTCGCGACGCTCGGGGAGAATGCGCTCGGCATCCATTGCCATAACGATTGTGAACTTGCGGTCGCCAACTCGCTTGCGGCCGTCGAAGCCGGCGCGACGCAGGTGCAGGGCACGATCAACGGCTTCGGCGAACGCTGCGGCAACGCGAATCTCTGCTCCGTGATCCCGAACCTGCAACTCAAGCTCGGTCTTCAGTGCGTCAGTCCCGAGCAGTTGAAGCTGTTGCCGCACGTGTCCGGCGTCGTCTATGAACTCGCCAACATCGAGCCCTTCAAGCGCCAGGCCTACGTCGGTGCAAGCGCATTCGCGCACAAGGGGGGGTTGCACGTGTCCGCCGTGCAGAAGAACAGCGAAACCTACGAGCACATCGCTCCCGAACTCATCGGCAACACGCAGCGCGTGCTCGTCTCGGACCTGTCAGGACGCAGCAACGTCATCTACAAGGCCAGGCAGTTCGGGTTCGACATCGATTCAGGCAATCCGGCCGTCAAGACCGTGCTCGAGAAGGTCAAGCAACTTGAGAATGCCGGCTACCAGTACGAAGGCGCCGATGCCTCGTTCGAGCTCCTGATCCAGGAAGCGCTCGGCGGCGCGCGCGTGCATCACTTCCGCCTGATCAGCTTCCGGGTCAGCGACGAGAAGCTCAAGGACGGCGATCCGGCGCTGTCGGAGGCAACCGTCCGCATCGAGGGGCCGGACGGCAGCGTCGAGCACACGGTCGCGCAGGGCAACGGCCCGCTCAACGCGCTCGACCGCGCGCTGCGCAAGGCCCTGACGCCGTTCTACCCTGAACTCAACGAGCTCGAGTTGCTCGACTACAAGGTCCGGGTGCTCGGTGGCCGCGCGGGCACGCAGGCAACCGTCCGCGTGCTCATCGAGTCGGGCGATTCCCGCAGCAAGTGGGGCACGGTCGGCGTCTCGACGAACGTTCTCGAGGCAAGCTGGCAGGCGCTCGTTGACAGCATCGACTACAAGCTCTACAAGGACAGGAAGGAAAGGCGCAACGCAAGGTCAACGGGGGAAGGGCAACGATGAATAAACATGCGATTCAGTTGGTTGTACTCGGCGGATTCCTCATGGCCGCAGCCGAACTTCCGGCGCATCATGCCGTGGCGAGTGTGTACGACCTCAACACCGAAGTGATCCTCGAGGGCCGGCTCACGAAATTGAATTACCGGAATCCGCACGCGAACCTCCTGCTCGAGGTGCCGAACGAAGACGGCAGTTCGACAGAGTGGACGCTGACGACGGCCTCCACGCAGGTGCTGGGCCGGGCGGGGGTCAACAGGGACTCGATGACCCCGGGCCAGATCCTCAAGATCACGATTCTTCCGGCGAGAAACGGCAACCCCGCCGGGTTCATCCGAACGCTCGAACTCGGCGACCGCGCGATCGAACTGTTCTTCCGCGACCGGCCGAACTGACGGCAGAAAACAGCCGTGCTCTGCCGCGCGGGGGGTCCGCCACGCGCTGCCAGTTGCCACACCAGGGGGATTGCGATGTCCTTTCGACGATCGATCATCACATGTGCGCTCGCCATTGCCGTTGCGCTTGGCGGCGCGCTGCCGGCCGCCGCGCAGTTCTTCGGCAGGCCGCCCGCGTATACCCCGGAACCCGGCGCCCGGGATCTCAAGGCGACCCTCTTCAATTGGGCCTGGCACATGGGGATACTTCGCGGTCAGGCCGAGCCCGAACTCGTCGCGACGCTCGAGTACCAGGCCGAGGGCACCGTCCATGTTGACGGACAAACGTGCTCGCTGACCGGCTACCGCATCAGCGCCAATTACCGGATCCCGGGCTACCGGACGCAGATCGACTGCACGCTGCCGGGCGGGCAGTCGTACTCCAACATCGAAACGATCAGCGGGAACTACGCCTGGGACGAGGACATCCCCGGCGCAGAACTCATTCCCGGCGAGGGCACTGCCACCCCGCGGCCCGCCGCGCTCGAGGAGCGGCTGATCCGGCTGTGGGCCAGCCCCCATGGCGCCCCGAAGTCGGCCATCGCCGCCGCGGCGGGCGTGCCGGTCTCCGAATCGTTTGCCTGGAACCCGGCCGAGTTGCTCGACGAGCAGGCCGCCGCAGGCGTGGAATCGATGACGAGTCTGGAGTGGCAGGGTGACCGGGCGGTGCTCACCTTTCCGCTCCCCGGCATCGCCGGAGCCACGGCAACCGCCACGCTCGACGAGACCTTCCTGCCCGAAAGCGTGGTCGTGACGCACGGGGATAACACGACGGAGTTCCTCTACGGAAACTTTCAGGATTTCAACAACCCGCTGCACCGGATCGAAGCGCTGTACGCCGGCACGATCGTCGAAAGCCTGAACGGCGAGGTCGTGCGCGAGCTCGAGACGACGTTGACGGAAGTCGGCCAGGTGTACGTGGTCGTACCCGTTCCGGACAGCGTCCGGGCGGCGGCCGGGAACTGACGGACCTACAACCATGAAGAACGCGAACTGACGGAGTTCGGACCATGAAGAATACAGGGCGAATCGGGATGCGGGATCCGGCAACGGCCGCGAGGGCCTTCGCACAGGATGGCTTCGAAACCTCGCGCCGGAGGGTTGGAGCTGCGGTTCCGGCGATCGCGGCGATGCTCCTCTGCGTTGTCGCGACTTCAGCGCAGGCGCAGTTCGGCGGCGGGCCCGATCCCGATGCGGCTCTGGCCGAGACGCCGAGGCTCGCCAACGGCAAACCCGATCTGTCAGGCTCCTGGCGAGGAGTCGGTGGCGGGCCGGAACGCGTTCCGGGCGGAATGTTCCGGCGCTGCAGCCCATTCCAGGACAATTGCATGGAATGGACCAATCAGAGCGCCGATTTCGTGTTCATGGCGTCGTCGCGGCTGGACATGAATCAACCCTTGTACAAGCCCGAGCACTGGGACCGGGTTCAGGAACTCGATCAGTGGACCAACCTCTACGATCCCGTCATGACCTGCCTGCCGCTCGGGCTGCCGAGGCACGGGCCGCCCGCGCGGATATTCCACACGGACAGTGACATCACGATGCTGTACCGGGGCGGTCTGGACGGCGGCGGGGGCTATGCCGAGTTTCGCATGATCGGATTCGACAAGACCGAGCACGCTCCCGACGACATTTATGCCTATCGCTACTATGGCGTTCCGGTTGCAAGCTGGGACGGCGACACGCTCGTGCTCGAGTCGGTCGGGTTCACGGACGAGACCTGGTTCGGGCGCGGCGGCTTCTTCCATTCCGACCAGATGCGTCTCATCGAGCGGTTCACGAGGACCGGCAATGAGCTGCTCTACGAAGTGACCGTGGACGATCCGGAGGTGCTCGTGGAGCCCTGGGTCATGCATCCGCGAATCCTGCAGATCACGAACAACCCGACGATCATCGCCGAGCGCGGTTCCTGTACGGAGACCGAGCTGGACCAGGTCACGACGCAGATTCGGCACTAGGAGCTTTCGCAGCGGCAAGCGGCGCGCTGACGCAGAGGGAGGAATATGCATCCATGCAAGCCCGCGCTGCAGGAAGTCGCGAACGCGAAAATTCGCTATCGTCGCCCGCTGCTGGCCCACGGCTGAGCCGCGCGCCGCGCCGGGGAGTGGCGCGGTTGCGCGACTGAATTGGGCGAAACGACCGACAGCCCCGTGCGCGTTGATCCACCGATACTCGCTGGAGGAGCGGAGAGTTGTCCGAGCAGTCGCCAGCCAAGCCAGCAAGTGCGAACCGGCAGCGAGTCGTACAGGCGGACGCCGTCTGGCGCGCGTTGCTGGAGGCCGCTCGGCGGACTCGCGAGGAGGTCGGTTTCGTTCCAGGCCCGCCTGCTGCAGACCGTGCCGCGAATTCGGTCCGCGAGCCGCACATCGACGCCGACGGAGGGCTGCTCGTCAGGGACTCGGGCGGCCGCTGGGCGCATGGGGCTGCGGTTCCCGCCGAGGCGGCAGCGCTGCTCGATCTATATCTGCCCCTGTGCAACGCGCGGCCGCAATCGCCGCTGACCGTCGGACATCTCGGCCAGAGCCTCGACGGCTACATCGCCACCGACTCCGGCGACTCCGACTTCGTGACGGGTCCGGCCAACATTGTGCACCTGCACCGGATGCGGGCGCTGTGCGACGCCATCGTCGTCGGTGCCGGCACGATCGTCAGCGACGACCCGCAGTTGACGACGCGGCTGGTAGAAGGGACGAATCCCGTTCGTGTCGTTCTCGATCCTTCGCGCAGGCTCGATGCGCGCTACGGGGTGTTTTCGGACGGCCAGGCCGAGACGATGCTGATCTGCGATGAGCACAGAGCTGCAGATGGAGCGGAGTCGTTCGGCCTTGCCGAGGTCGTCGGCGTGCCGGCCGACGCCGGCCGGCTGGACCTCAAAGCCCTGCTCGGGCGCCTTGCCGAGCGCGGTCTGGCTGCGGTGTTCGTCGAGGGCGGCGGCAGGACGGTATCGCGATTCCTCGAGGCCGGCCTGCTCGACCGCCTGCAGATTGCGATCGCGCCGCTCGTCACCGGCGCCGGAACTCCGGGTCTGCGCCTGCCGGGATGCGACGAGATGGCCGAGTGCCTGCGGCCTGCACATCGGGTGTTCTCGATGGGGGACGACGTGCTTTTCGACTGCGATCTCAGGGCCGGCGACTCGCCGCGGCGCAGCGATACGAAAGAGCAGAAGCTGCTCAGGCGGATCGTCTGAGCCGGCCGCTTACGTGCCAGGGAGACAGGCGAGCAGGTCTTCGTGGCCGACGAGACACCCGGAGCCTGACGCGGCGAGCGCGGCGCGGCGTCTTTGGCGCCAGCGCGAAAGCGCGCCATCGTCGCCGTCGGCCATTTCGAGCGCCGCCTCGAACCAGCCGTCGAGCAGCATCGCGTGAAGCCGATGCTCATCGTCGCCGAGGCGCCAGTCGCTGCGCTCGCGAACTACGCGGTAGCCGAACTCGGAGAGGATCGTCGCTGCAGCGTCCGGCGCCGCGGGCCCGAGTGCAGGTCCGAAGCCCTTGTCGCTGCGTTGGTGGCGGTTGACGAGCCTGCGGACATGCGCGTCGCCCGCATCCTCGGGTTTCAATTGGATCCGCCCGTCATAAGTCAGTGCAAAGAGCAGCGTCGCATTGGAATCGCGCCACCGGGCTGCGACGCTGCGCAGCCACGACTCCGACACGAGATCGAGAAGGGCGGAGCAGGTGACAAGCGCCGATTCGGGCCAGACGAGATTCGCAAGATCGGCCGCAAGGTTTGCCTTGATGAACTCGGCGCGGCATTGAAACGACTTGCCGCTTACGGTGAAACCGTACGCGGTTTCTGTGAACTGCGCGCCCAGTTCCTCGGCCCAGGCACGTGTGAATCCGGTGGTCGTCGCGAGTACCCGGGGATCGTCGTCGACGAGCTGCCAGCGCTGCCGGCCACCGAGCCGCGGCGCAAGATAGCGAAGGTTCGCGCCGGTACCGCTGCCGAGATCGACTGCCGCGAGAGTCTCGTAGTCACCAAGCCGCTTGCGCAGCGAATCCACGAGCGCCACGGCCCTCGACCTCGCATCGACCGGCTCCCGTGCGGCCAGCCATTCCGGTGCGAAACCGCTCATATTCGAGCCAGCCTCGCAAGCGCGGCAGTCCTCGACCTCGCGTCGACCGGCTCCCGTGCGGCCAGCCATATCGGTGCGAAGCCGCTCATGTTCGAGCTGGCCTCCCGAACTCGACAGCCCGCGACCTCGCATCGGCCGGTTCCGCTGCGGCCAGCCAATCGGGCGCGAAGCTGCTCACGCCCGGGCAGCTCCCGCGAGCGCTGCCGCGAAGCGCTCGGCCGTCCGGTCCCAGCCCGGCAGCGTGGTGCGCGCCGCCAGTGCCGCTTCGGTCAGTCTGGCGAGCACGCTTCGATCATCCATGACGCTCGCCAGTGCCCGCGCCAGTGCCGCGCTGTCGTCCGGCGGCACGAGGATGCCCGCCCCGGGCGCGACCGTGTCGGGTATTGCGCCCGCCGTGGTCGCAACGATCGGGATGCCCCGGGCCAGGGCTTCGGTCAACACCATGCCGTAGCCCTCAAGCTCCGATGCGAGCACGAACAGGTCGCAGTTCGAATACTGCGTGGCAAGCTCTTCGGGGCCGAGTTCGCCGGACAGGACGATCCGATCTCGCAGGCCAAGCCGCTCGATCCGCGCCCGAAGACTGGCGGCGAGCGCCGGGTCCCTGGTCAGGCTGCCCGCACACACGAGCCGCCAGTCCTTGTCGGCCAACTGCCCGAGCGCTTCGAACAGCGTGGCGTGACCCTTGCGGACGGTCAGCGACCCGACGCAAAGCAGCCGCAGCGCCCTGCCGCTCGACGGGCGCCGCGGCGGTGCGATGTCGACGCCGGGCTCAATGACCGTGATCCGATCCGCACCGACGCCGCAGCCGGCCAGCGCACTCCGGGTCCACCGGCTCGTGACGATGACGTGACGCATGGCCGCGAGGGACTCGGTTTCCGCGTTCTTCAGGGCGGCTGCCTCCGCTGTGTCGAGGCCGGTTTCGAGCGCGAGCGGATGGTGCACGAGAGCACAGAGCCGAAGCCGCTTCGCTGCCGGGCGCAGGATCGAGGCACTGCGGCCGAGCGCCAGGCCGTCGATGACGACGAGACGGCCGTCCGGAATGCCCGCGACCACGATTCGGGCGTGGTTCAGGGCGTTTCGCGTTGGCTTCGGGAAGCTCGTGTCGAGCGAATGCACGGTCGTCGTCCAGCCCAGTGCCTTGAGTCCCTCCACGACGCGCCGATCGTAGATGTAGCCGCCGGTCAGCGTCCTTATGTCGCCCGGTACGATGAAGTCGACGGAGCTCACGCGGCGGCGATGAAATGCAGCGGGGCTTTCGCCACGGGTTGCTAAATCTCTACCGCGTTTTCGTACGCAGCCCAAGCGACGTGCGATTCGTGCAGCGTGACCCGCATCGCGGCGATCTGCCGGGCGTTCTCGCCGAGCGCGCCGCTTGCGATGCGGTCGCGGAACCGCTTGAAGATGACGGCGGCGAGGAATTCCGTCGTCGTGTTCCGGCCCTCGAACGCTTCCTCGTCGTCGAGATTGCGGAAGTTGAGCTGCGCGAGAATGTCCTTCAGGGCCTCGCCCGCGAGTCCGATGTCGACGACGACGCCGTCCGAATCGAGCTCGGGACGCCGAAACTCGACATCGACCACGTAGGTCGCGCCGTGCAGTTGCTGCGCCGGGCCAAACACCTCGCCTTCGAAGCTGTGGGCGATCATGAAGTGATCGCGGACCGAGACGGTGTACATGACGCTACCTCAAACGTGGACAATGCGATGGCAGAGCGCGCAGCCGGCCCGGCCGGAACGACGCGCCGGCGGGGTGCGCTGCGGCATTCGGCATGAACGACGCGCCGGCGAACCGCACCGCAGCGTCCGGCGTGAACGACGCGATGGTCGAGCACACCACCGCCTCACCCATAGACGATGCGATGGCACAACGCGCCGCCGGGCCGGGCGGCCAGGCGCGCCAGTACGCTCGGCAGATCTTCAAAGCTGTCTTCTCCCGAGATCAATGCATCAAGGTCCGGATCGCCGAGCAGCTCGAAGACCAGGTTCATCTGCCGTTTGCCGGTCCAGCGTGCACGTTGCGCCGGTGCAATAGCGCCGACTTGCGACGACTTGAGTGTCAGTCGCCGGCTGTGGAAGCGTTCGCCGAGCCTGAGCGCGGCCGGCCGGTCGCCGTACCAGCTCAGCTCCACGATGGTGGCCTCGAAGCCCGCGATCTCGAGCGCCGTCGCCAGACCCTCCGGGTTGCCGCTCGCGTGAACGACGACATCGGCGCCCGGTTGCGCATCCGCAGGCGAGCGGAACGCCACGCCCAGGTTCGCGGCGATCGGCGCCTTTGCCGAATCGACATCGACGAGTTCAACGCGGCAGCCGCCGATGCCTGCGGCAAGCCAGGCAGCGAGGCAGCCGACCGTGCCCGCGCCGATCACGCAGATGCGGTCACCGATCCTGGGCGCGGCGTCCCAGAGCCCGTTGACGGCTGTTTGCAGATTGGCCGCAAGAACCGCGCGCCCCGGCGGCAGACCCTCCGGCAGTACATGAACTGCGTCGGCTGGCACGACATAACGCGTCTGATGAGGGTAGAGACAAAACACGTTGCGGCCGACGAGCGACTTCGGTCCCTGAGCCACGGTTCCGACGTTCGCGTAGCCGTACTTGACCGGTGCAGGGAAATCGCCCTCTTGGTACGGCGCGCGCATGCGAGCGTATTCGCCAGGGGGCACACGGCCGTTGAACACCAACGCCTCGGTACCGCGACTGATACCGCTGTAGAGGGTGTCGACGGTGATTTCACCCGCGTCCGGAGCAGAGAGGGTTGCCGGGCGAATCTCGCCTTTTCCTGGCGCCATGACCCAAAACGCACGCGCGTCGTCGCAGGTCTTGGGCATACGGGATCATCGGCTGGCGGCGGTTCAGGCAATACTTGCAGGACGATGTTTGACATGCAAGCCTGCCGCGATGCGTAGCCGGTCCATCAGCCGTCTTCGGCGAGGCGGTCGTGCGTCCCGTTCGGCGCGGTCCCGGACGCGAGCTGTGAGCCCATGAACGCATCGGCCAAAGCGCCCGGCCGCGCAATCCTGTCGACGCCCGCTGCGAGTGTCGTATTCCTGTTCGCCATTCTCGCCTGTGCCTCGATTCTCGCCGCAGATCGTCTGGAACTCGGCGCCGCATATCCCGTCAAAGTACTTGTCGGATTTGCGTTTATTGGTGCTGTCGTGATCGTGCTCGCACGCAGGCGCCTGGCCGCACCGTCCTTCGGAGCGGCCAATCGGATCACTCTCGGCCGTGCGGCCCTGACAGCACTTCTCATCGGTTTGTTCGGGGAACCCGCAGCGCCCGGTCTCGCCTGGACCGCGCTGGCTGTCGCGATCGCCGTACTGATTCTCGACGGCGTGGACGGGGCGGTCGCGCGCAGACGCGGCCAGGAATCGCGATTCGGTGCGCGATTCGACATGGAAGTCGACGCCCTGCTGATACTGGTGCTCGCGGTGCTGACGTTGCAGTTCGCCAAGGCCGGTGTGTGGGTCCTTGCCGCCGGACTGCTGCGCTACGCATTCGTTGCTGCGGGCGCAGTCCTGCCGTGGCTAGCTGCGCCGCTGCCGCCGAGATGGCGGCGGCAGGCTGTGTGCGTCGTGCAGGTCGTGTCGCTGATCGTCTGTCTCGCGCCGTTCATCCTGACACCGTGGAGCGCCATCGCGGCAGCGCTCGGCATCGCCGCGCTGATCTGGTCCTTCACCGTGGATGTGGTGTGGTTGGCTCGCAATCGCCGAAGGAGCGTTCAATGCAAGTCCTGACAGTTCTCGTCTATACGTTTGTCCTGATGGTCGGTGTCGGCGTGCTCGCGGCCCTGATCGTGTTCGTCGTCGACATTTCGCAGACTCACGACGCAATCCGCCGCAATTTCCCGGTCCTCGGCCGGTTTCGCGGCTTGTTCGAGCGCCTGGGCGAGTTTTTCAGACAGTACTTCTTCGCGCTCGACCGCGACGAGTTGCCGTTCAACCGTGCCGAACGGAACTGGGTCTACCGCGCTTCGAAGCAAGGCACCAACACGATCGCGTTCGGTTCGACGCGCGAACTGCGCCGCCTCGGGACGGTGCTCTATGTGAACAGCGCCTGGCCCCTGCTCGAACAGGATGTCGCCGAGCCCGGTTCCGTGACGATCGGACCCGCCTGCGCGCGGCCCTACACGACGAATTCGCTCATCAATATCTCGGCGATGAGCTACGGTTCGATCTCGCGGCCGGCCGTTCGCGCGTTGTCGCGCGGCGCGAAGAGCGCGGGCATCTGGCTCAACACCGGCGAAGGCGGCCTTGCACCTCACCACCTTGAAGGCGGCTGCGACATCGTGTTCCAGATCGGCACGGCGAACTACGGCGTGCGCGACGCCGAGGGCCGCCTTTCCGACGCCAAGCTCGCCGAGGTTGCCGCCCACGAGCAGATCAGGATGTTCGAACTCAAGCTCAGCCAGGGCGCGAAGCCCGGCAAGGGCGGCATCCTCCCGGCCGTCAAGGTCACCAGGGAAATCGCGTCGATCCGCGGCATTCCCGTCCATCAGGCTTCAATCAGTCCGAATCGTCATCCGGACATCGACAGCGCGGCCGACCTGCTCGACGTCATCGGTCGGATCCGCGACGTCACCGGGAAACCCGTCGGTTTCAAGGCTGTCATCGGGGGATTCGCCTGGCTCGATGAACTCGTCGAGGAAATCTACCGGCGCGGGATCGACAGCGCGCCGGACTTCATTACCGTCGACGGCGGCGACGGCGGCAGCGGCGCCGCCCCGATGCCGCTCATGGACAACGTTGGCATGGTCGTTCGCGAGAGCCTGCCGCTGCTCGTCGACCGGCTCATCGCGAGCGGTCTGCGCGAGCGCATCAAGGTGATCACGAGCGGCAAGCTCATCGTCCCGTCGGAGGCGGCCTGGGCCTACTGCGCCGGGACCGATTTCGTCGCGTCGGCGCGTGGCTTCATGTTCGCGCTCGGCTGCATTCAGGCCATGCAGTGCAACAGGAACACCTGCCCCACAGGCGTCGCGACCCACAACCGGCGACTGCAACGCGGACTCGATCCTGCCGACAAGGCCGAACGCGTAGCGCGCTACGCCCGGACGATTTCCAGGGAGATCGCCATGATCGCCCACTCCTGCGGAGTCAGCGAACCCCGCCAACTCCAGCGCCGCCACTGCCGCATCGTGACCGAAACGGGCCGCTCGGTGCCACTCGACGAGATCTGTCCGCCCGCAAGCCTGCCCGGTGGCTGAAGCCGCAACCCCGGTAAGGGGCCGCCGGGGAGCTCGAGGCAAGCGATTCTCGAAAACCCTACCCGCCAAGACGACATCCGGCGCGCAGCCGAGCGCAGCGAGCGCCGTGCCCCCACTCAACCACTTAGCGTGAGCGGTCCCCGGCGGCCCCTTATCGGCATTGCGGCCCCCCCCGTCACCGTACTACTAGGCGTGATGGCTAAGGTCGCCCGGATTGAGCAGGTCCGGCGCAGTCCAGCCGTCAAGGTCGTACTCGGCCAGGCACGCGTCGGCGAAGCCCATCATGCGTTCCGCCTCGCCGGAAGCCATCGCACCGAACAGCGCATAGCGCCGAATCTCCTCGGTCGAGCCGCTGTAGTTGATCTCGTACAGCTCATGCCGGGCGCCGAACTCCGAGCCGATCGCATCCCAGAGCAGCTTCATGAGCTTGACCCTGGCTTCGGCGTCGTAGCCGTTGGAGCCGCGCAGGTAGCGGTCGATATACGGGCGAATGTCCGGGTTCTTGAAGTCCTTGACGTGTGAATTCAGGTAGATGAGCCCCGAGGCGCAGGCCTGCTCGATGATGTACTTGATCTTGGGATAAGCCTGCGGCGCGAGCACCTGGTAAGCGCTTGCGGAGCCCGGGTTCGGCAGTACGTAGTCGTCAACCCAGGGCACGGGGTTCCTGACCATCGCTTCGCTCAGCGACCAGAACATGTTGCGCCAGGCGATGACCTCGCCGACGTGTGCCTGAACGCCGCGAAAATCCTTCGTGCCCGCTGCATCGACGGCCTTGAGCAGACAGCCGGCGATGAAGTCGAGCTTGACCGACAGGCGCGTGCAGCCGTGCAGCATGGCGCGCGGCAGAAACCCGGTCCGCGGGAAGAAATTGTTGGCGCCGTCGACGTCGGCATAGATGAACACGTTCTCCCATGGGACCAGCACGTCGTCGAGCACGAAGACCGAATCGTTCTCGTCCACGCGGCTCGACAGCGGATAGTCGAACGGGCTGCCCATGACGGTGGCCATCATTTCGTAGGACGGGCGGCACAGGAACTTCACGCCCTGGGCATTCGACGGGACCATGAACACGCAGGCGAAGGACTTGTCCTGCACCGGGATCAGGCCGTGATGCGCGACGAAGGTGTAGTTGGTCAGCGCCGAACCCGTCGCCACGACCTTGGCGCCGGAGACGATGATTCCGGCATCGGTTTCCTTCTTGACGTGGACGCAAACGTCCTTGATCTCGTTCGGCGGCCGGTTGCGGTCGATCGGCGGATGGATGATCGCGTGATTGACATAGGCGACGCGTTCCTGGCTGTAGCGGTACCAGCGCTGCGCGTTCTCCGGGTAGGTGTAGAACGAGGAATTCGCACCGAGCGTGGCAAGAAATGCGGCCTTGTAGTCCGGGGAACGACCGAGCCAGCCGTAGGTCAGGCGCTGCCAGTTGGCGATCGCGTCGCGTCCGGCGACGGCTTCCTCAACGCTTTTCGGTGCCCTGAAATACGGATGGGTCTTGCCGCCGTTGCCGGTGTCGGTGTCGACAAGGTACTTGTCCTGTTCCTCCGGGTCGTGCAACGCGTCGTAGAGCCGGGCGAGCATGCGGGCGGAGTTCCGGAACGCCGGATGCGTCGTGATCCTGTCGACTTTTTCGCCGTAGATGTAGATTTCACGCCCGTCGTCGATCGATTCGAGATACTCCGCGCCCGTCATCGGGCTCGCGTTCTCGATGCTGCCGGTCGCTGCGCCGCTTGCAGCGGTTTGCCGTGAGGTTGCCATTCGATTCCCCTTGAGCTGATCTGTTCCTGAATCACTGCGACGGGCAGATTCCGCCGCACGCCACGTTCGAAAGCCGAAGGATAGGCGAATGACGGCGCGCGTGCACCAAGCGGCCTGTACGCTTGTTGTATGACTGTATTGACAACGACGGTATGGTGCTGCTGCACAACACGAACGGGCTTGACGGTACAATCGGAACGATCAGGACAGCCTCGAAGTACATTGAATACTTCGGCATTGCAACGGAGTGCGGTTTCGGTCGACGCCCAGTCACAAAGTTCCCGAGCATCCACACAGAAGCTGCAAGCTCCCTCGGGCGAACATGAATTATTCCGACTCATCATGAATCAGAGGCACGTGAAATGAGCTCACACACCAGCGGTGGAAACGGCGAAGCGAATCAAGTCCATGTCAGAACCGGGGCTGACTACCTCAACGCGCTCAACGATGGCCGCCGCGTTTTCGTCAACGGCCAGCAGGTCGAAAATGTCGCAACGCACCCGCTGACACGGGACTACGCCAATACGGTCGCTTCCTGGTACGACGCGCATCATGATCCGGAGTACCGGGACGTCATGACGTTTGTTGACAAGGACGGTGTGCGCCGCGCCAAGACATGGTTTCTGCACACGACCAAGGAAGAGCTCGAGTCCAGGCGCATTTATCACGACACGGTTTGCAGGATGTTCGGCCGCTCGTTCTTCGGGCGGATGCCGGACGTCAACAACGCCATTTTTCTGACTTACATCGATGATCCTCAGCCGTGGGAAGAAAACACCGTCGGCTACGATGCGGCCGGATTCGCCGACAACATTCGCAGCTTCTGGGCGAAGATGGTCGACGAGGACATCAATCTCGCACCGGCCGTCATCGATCCGCCGGTCGATCGTTCACGTCCTGAAGCCGAGGCGGAATCGCCCAACTGCCGCGTTGTCGAATATCGCGACGACGGAATCGTGATCGATGGCGTCAAGGCGGTGGCTACCGGAACGATATTCGCAGACTGGATCATGGTCGGCGTGTTCTGGCGCCCCGGCATGCCGGAAGATCAGGTCATGTACCTCGTGATGCCGGTGAACACCAAGGGCGTGACGCTGCTTTCGCGCGAGTGCCTGTCGCGCCCGGATGTGTCCGAAGAAGAGCACCCGCTGCTTGGTCAGGGCGACGAACTCGACAACTCGATCGTTTTCGACAACGTATTCGTGCCGCGCAAGTACATCTTTCACCTCGGTAATCCGGAACACGCGATGTACTATCCGCAGCGCCTGTTCGACTGGCTGCACTGGATTGATCTGGTTCGGTTCGGGGTAAAGACAGAACTGATGGCGGGGCTCGCCCTGCTGGTCGGCGACGGTTCCGGGCTGCTCAAGATCCCGGCCACTGCAAGCCGTATCGCGGACATTATCCGCTTCCGCGAGACGATTCGCGCCTTCCGTGTCGCAGCCGAGGCCACCGGATTCACGACGCCGGGAGGAATGTACAAGCCCAATAACATTCAGCTCGATTTCGGGCGTGCGTTCTATCAGGAGCATTCAAAGGACATCATCAACGAGCTGCTCGACCTGAGCGGCCGCAGCTCGATCATCCAGCCGGCGGCCAGTGACTTCGGCGAGTTTGGCGATTTGCTCGACACGATGCTGCGCGGCGCCTGGAAGGACGGCAAGCAACGCCTCAAGGTATTTCGCGTAATCCGCGACATGTTCCTCACTGACTGGGGCGACCGCGGCCGCATGTTCGACCAGTTCAACGGAACGCCGCTCAACACGATCCGCATTCTGACGATGCACCGCACGGAGTTTCAGCCCAACGGTCCGATGACCGCGTTCGCCCGCGAAGTCTGCGGCATTCCCCTGGTGGAGGGGCAGGGCACAGTCAAGGAGCAGGTGGCCGCCTACGTTCGGGCGCAGGACGTCAAGACTGAATGAGGCCGGGGTGTGGGATCCCTCGGATTCCGAGAAGCACCTCGGGGATCGATTCTGCGTGCGAGCGGACCGAGCCGGGGTCTGCGCGAGGGGCTTCGCAGCGCGTCCGGCCGGGCGGTCGGCGATCCTGACACGAATATCATTGCTCACAACGCGTGAATTGCCCTGGCGAACTTCGCTGCATATGGAATTGCGCGGTTGATTGGCTCGATGCTACGCGGTAGCTTGTTTTGTACCGACTTCGGTGCGGAAATCGCCACACGTCAAACAAGCGATGAGGGCGGACAGCGATGAATAACGGAACGGTCGCGGTGCGGCTCCCGGCGACGATACTGGTCGCGGCATTCGCCGCGGCGGCCCCGGTGCTGGTTTTCGCGCAGGGCGCCGATGTGTCCGCCGGACACGAAGCGCATCAGCACGACCCCGCGCCGGCATTGCCGTCGAGCGACGTGCTCGGCGACGTCCTCGTCGATTTCGCGCTTGTCGATGCAGACGGCGGCATCCTGAGCGACGAGGACTTTCGCGGCCGCTACATGCTTATCGGTTACGGATTCACGCGCTGCACCGATGTTTGCCCGCTCATGGCCGCAAACATGGCGATGGCGCTGCGCTCGACGGAGCAGGATGCGGTCGGGATCTTCATCAGCGTGGATACGGAGCGCGACGACCCGGAGCGAACGCACGCTTATGCGTCGGCATTCAGCGAGCGAATGATCGGTCTCGGCGGCACTCATGAGCAGGTCGCTGCCGCGGCCGGCAATTTCAAGGTCAGCTTCGCCGTAACGAAGACGCAGTCAAGCTACACGGTGCAGCACACCAGTCATCTCTTCCTCGTCGATCCCGACGGCGAACTGCGCGATGTCTTCGCGCTCAATACGAACCCGAATCTCATCGCGCAAGCGATGAGCCGCTAGGCGACCCGCGAATCACTCGCAAGCGCCTGCGGCCGCGCGTGCTTGCGGCGCGCGTTCGTGGCTTGGCGCCCGTACTTCGCTTCGGCAGCCTGGCAGCTCGTGTCAAAAGCCCCACTGCAATGGGGAAAACAGACCGCCTCGCCGGTCTCGGTGCGACGCGCGACTTTCGCCACGGACTGCCAGGCATGCGTGCTACCATCAACGTATCCGGGCGGCTCCGATTCCGGAAGCCCGACGAACCAAAAAGTCTTCAAACGCAGGGGGTTGCGATGGGCATCAGGTACAGTCTCTTGACCGTGGCGGGAGCGTTTCTGCTCACGGCCTGTGGATCGGAAATGGCCGAGACGCCGGCCCCCGAAGCTCCGCCCTCCGCAGACGAAGCTCCGGCAGCGGCCGATCCGGCCGCCGCGGAAACGGCCGGCGACGGCGGACTGCCGGCGAGAATCGTCGCCGAGCGCGGCGGCTTCATCCCCGAGGGCGTCGAATACGATATGGCCAATGGCCGCTTGCTCACCGGTTCGATCGCCGAGGGCACGATCTTCGAGATTCACGCCAACGGCAGCATGACCGCATTTGTCAGCGACCCCGATCTCGGTGCGACGATCGGCATCGAGGCCGACGAACCGCGCGATCGGCTGCTCGTTGCGAACTCGGGCGGTTTCGGCGAGGCGCCGGGCCAGGCGATGCTGGGCGTCTTCAGCCTGACGACCGGCGAGCGAATCGCGATGGTGGATCTCATGGCGACACTCGGCGAACTGCCCGAGGGCGCCACCGTTTTCGCAAACGACGTTACCGTGGCCGACGACGGCACGGTCTACGCGACCGACACCCGGATGAACGTCGTCTACGAAGTGGACGGCGATTACAACGCTTCGGTCATGCATGCCTTCGAAGGGATTGAGGGTATGGCGCTCAACGGTCTCGTCCATCATCCGGACGGCTACCTGCTCGTCGCGGACCTCGGCAACGGCGGCATCTACAGGATTCCGGTCGACGATCCCGCGGCCGCGAACGAAGTGGCGTTGCCGGAGCCCATGGCCGGCGCCGACGGACTCGTCTGGGATTCCGCCGGGAACCTCGTTGTCGTCTCCAACAGCAGCGGAATGATTACGGCGCTGCAAAGCGACGACGGCTGGGCTTCGGCCACGATCGCCGCCGTGGGGCCGTATGAAGGCCAGGCGACGACGGGTGCTGCGGTCGGCGACGACATCTATATCGTGCATCCGTTCTTCCAGGATCCGGAAGCGCTGCCGATCATCGAGCGCGTCACTTTCCAGTAGCGGTACCTGGCGGCAGCGCAACGCTCAGGCGGTCCGCTCACATCATGTCCCCCTCCCTTCGAGCGAGCTCGAAGGGGGCGTGGGGGCACGATGCGATCGGTCGCTACGCCATGGGAATGTATCGCCCGCCCGGAATGACCGGTGCAAGATGTGGGCTGCTAGAATCGCCCGTTCCGCCTCAGAAGAAGTCCATGTCGCTACAACAGAAGTTCCTGCGGCTCGAAGCCCACCTGAAGCAGCTCGTCGTGGGTCAGGAGACGCTCCTGACCCGCATGCTGACGGCGCTCCTCTGCGACGGGCATCTGCTGGTCGAAGGCGCGCCCGGTCTCGCCAAGACGCGGGCGATCAAGGTGCTCAGCCATGGCGTGGAGGGCGACTTCCACAGGCTTCAGTTCACGCCCGATCTTCTGCCGGCGGATCTCACGGGCACCGAAATCTATCGGCCGGAAACGGGCTCCTTCGTGTTTCGCCAGGGGCCGCTGTTTCACAATCTCGTGCTCGCCGACGAGGTGAACCGTGCCCCGGCGAAGGTCCAGTCGGCGCTGCTCGAGGCCATGGGCGAACGGCAGATCACCGTGGGATCGGTGACCTATCCGCTGCCGGAACTCTTCATGGTCATGGCGACGCAGAACCCGATCGAGCAGGAGGGGACCTACCCGTTGCCCGAAGCTCAACTCGATCGTTTTCTCCTGCACATCATGGTGGACTACCCCGATGCCGACGGCGAACGTGCGATACTCGATCTGAATCGCGGCGAGCAGCGCAGGTCGGTACCGGACGAGGAGCTGTTCAGGGCCGCCGAGCCGCTGTCACAGCCGGAGGTCATGGCGGCGCGGCTCGAGGTGCTCGACGTGCATCTTGCCGAACCCCTCGAAGAATATCTCGTGCAGATCGTGCTTGCGACACGCGACGCCGGGCGCTACGGCGACGACCTCGATGGCGTGCTCCAGTTCGGTGCAAGTCCGCGTGCGACGATCGCACTTGACCGGTGCTCGCGGGCGACGGCGTGGCTCGCCGGGCGCGACTATGTGACGCCCGAGGACATTCAGGTCATGGCGCACGACATATTGCGGCACCGGATCCTGATCAGCTTCGAGGCCGAGGCCGCGGGGCTGCGTCCCGACGAATTTGTCGACACGCTTCTTGAGCGGATCGGCGTGCCGTAATGGTTGCCGCGGCGGAGACAGCCAAGCGCTCGCCGGTTCGCGTCGAGCTCAAGGACCTGATCCGGGCAAAACCCGCCGGGGAATCGATCGGGCTCATGACGCCGCGGGTGCGTGCCTTCGTATCCGGCGGACACCTTTCGCCGTTCAAGGGGCGCGGCGTGGAGTACGACGAGTCGCGGCCCTATCAGGCGGGTGACGACCTGCGGACGATGGACTGGCGCGTCACGGCGCGCACGGGCAAACCGTTCACGAAAGTTTTCCGCGAGGAACGCAATCGCCCCGTGATCGTGTGGCTGGATCTGCGCCGGTCGATGCACTTCGCGACGCGCGGCGCCTACAAGTCGGTGCTCGCGGCCGACGCCGCGGCCCTGGTTGCCTGGAGTGCTGTTGCGAACGGCGACCAGCTCGGTGGTCTCGTGTTTTCCGAATACGAGCGTCACGAACTGCGGCCGCGGCTCGGAAGCCGCGCCGCGCTGAGGTTGCTGCAGCTCATCGCGGAGAACCCCTGTTGGCAGCCGGCGGGCGCCGATGCGGCGGGCGAGGGCGAGACGGAGCGTTCCCTGCTCCGCCTGACAAGGGTCGCGCGTCCCGGCAGCATGATGTTTCTGCTCAGCGACTTTCGGAACTTCGGCGCAGACGGCGAAACGTATGTCAGACAGCTTGCAAGTCATGGAGACCTGTACCTCATCCACGTTTACGATCCGCTCGAAGCCGAACTTCCGCCGCCGGGCCGCTATCGGATCCGCAAGGACCAGCGCGCGTTTGCGATCGAGACTTCCGATCCCGGCGCCCGCGTACGCTATCGTGACCGGTTCGCTGCGCGCGTGGCGCGTTTGCAGGCGCTGGCCCGTCTGCAGGGAGTCAACGTTCTCGATTGCGCGACGACCGACAAACCGTTCGACGTACTGACGAAACGGTTCGCGCCGAAATGAACACGCCATGAACCCGATCGACTTCAGCCAGATTCCGCTCAGGGACATCCACCTGCCCGGAGCCGTGGGCTGGTGGCCGCCGGCGATCGGCTGGTGGGTCGTCGCCACGCTCGTCTTCGCCGCTTGCGTCGTTGCCTGGATCCATTACCGCCGCCACGCGCGCGAGCGCGCCGCGCTCAGAACGCTGCGGTCCGTGCTGAAGGCGCTCGACAACGGCCGCGAGCCCGCGCGTTGCCTGCAGCAGATATCGCTCGTCACGAGGCGCTTTGCGATGTCGATCGCGGACGCCGCGACGCCCGTCGCCGGGCTTACGGGCGAGCGCTGGCTCGCGTTTCTCGACAGCCGCTGGGACCGTGACGCATTCACCTGCGGTGCGGGCCGGGCATTGGTCGTGGCGCCCTACCTGCCCGCCGACCGTGTCGTGCACGCCGATGTGCAGGCGCTTGGCAGCTTGTGCGTGCAGTGGGTCGCCACGCAGCGGCGCGAGGACTGAGCCGTGTGGACCCTCGCCTGGTGGTGGTTGATCTTCGCCTTGCCGGTGCCCTGGCTCGTTCGGCGCCTTGTTGCCGCGCAGCCGCTCGATAACGACGCGGCGCTCAGGGTCCCCGCGGCGAGCCAGTTCGCCGATCTCACGGGCGGCGCCGGCGTCAGCCCGCGGCGGCAGTGGCGCCACGCGGCGCTCTGGCTGATCTGGGCCGCGGCGGTGTTCGCCGCGGCACGGCCCCAGTTCGTCGGCGACCCGGTCGCGTTGCCGGTCAGCGGCCGGGACCTGCTGCTGGCAGTGGATCTTTCGGGCAGCATGGAAGAGCAGGACTTTCAGCTCGACGGGCAGTGGGTGGACCGCCTGACCGCCACGAAGTCCGTGGCCGACGACTTCATCGCGAACCGCGTCGGCGACCGGCTCGGACTGATCCTGTTTGGCCGCGAGGCTTATCTGCAGATACCGCTGACGTTCGATCGGGCCACGATCCAGACGCTGCTCGACGAATCGGTCATCGGCCTTGCCGGCAAGGAAACGGCGATCGGCGACGCGATCGGCCTCGGGATCCGGACGCTCGACGATGCCGGCGTCGAGGAAGGCCGGCGCGTGCTGGTTCTGTTGACCGACGGCGCGAATACCGCAGGTTCCGTCGAACCGCTCAAGGCCGCCGAACTCGCGGCCCAGCGCGGCGTCATCGTCTATACGATCGGTATCGGCGCCGATGCGCTCACGGTTCGCTCGCTGTTCGGGCTGCGCCAGATCAACCCGTCGGCCGACCTCGACGAGCAGACGCTCAATGCCATCGCCGAGCTGACCGGGGGGCGCTACTTCCGCGCCCGCGATACCGAGGAGCTGGCCGAGATCTATGCGCTGCTCGATGAACTTGAGCCTGCGGAGACCGACGAGGAAGGGTTCCGCCCGGTGCGCGAACTCTTCCATTGGCCGCTTGGTCTCGCGTTCGCGATAGCGGCGTTCGCTGTGGTGCTGGGCTCGTTTTCCGCGCGGCAGATCCTCACTCGCCCGACAGTGCGGGCCGGAAGCAGCAACAAGGGATCATCCATGGGAGTCCAAAAGGAGGCTTTCAGGCCTTGAACGTTCAAGGTATTAGCAGCGTGTGCGCTCATGGCTGAGTTTCACTTCCTCAGGCCGTGGTGGCTCATCGCGCTGCCGTTCGGCGTCTGGCTGATCTGGCGGCTGTTCTGGGCCGATGCCGGCCGCAAGAGCGGTTGGCGGGCCGTCGTCGATGCAGCGCTGCAACCCTACGTGCTCGGCCGGGTCGAGGCGCTCGTCAATCGGCGCTGGCCCATGCTCGTCGCGCTCCTGGCATGGCTGGCTGCGGTCCTCGCGCTCGCGGGGCCGACGTGGGAGCGTATGCCGGTACCGGCCTTTCGTTCCGACGAGGCGCTCGTCGTCGTGTTCGACCTGTCCAGATCCATGGATGCGGCCGACGTCGAGCCGAGCCGGCTGGACCGCGCAAAGGTCAAGCTCTTGTCGCTGCTCGAGCGGCGCGCGGGCGGTCAGACGGCGCTCGTCGTGTTTTCGGCGCATGCATTCACGGTGACGCCCCTGACGGCTGACACCGACACCATCGCCTCGCTCGTGGGGGCGCTTTCGAGCGACATCATGCCGAGCCGGGGCAGCCTCGCGGAAGCCGGTCTGCAGCGTGCCGGCACGCTGCTCAGGCAGACGGGACTGACCGCGGGCGAGGTACTGCTCGTGACCGATGCCGAGGTTTCGCCCCGGGCAGAGAACATCGTGCGCGAGCTCCGCCAGGAGCGCTACATCACGCATGTGCTTGCCGTCGGGACGGAGGAAGGCGCGCCGATCCGCGAACCCGACGGCGGCTTCGTCACGGACGCTTCCGGCCGCGTGGTCGTACCGGGCGTTGACATCGCCGCGTTGCGCAGCCTCGCGGCGGCCGGAGGGGGGCGGTTCGCGCGGCTTGCGGCGAGCGACCGTGATCTCGAAGTGCTCTTTCCGGACACTGTCGGCGTGGGCTCCTTCAGCGGCGCGGCTGACGACGAGCAGGAATACGAGGCCGACATCTGGCGCGACCAGGGCGTGTGGCTCACGGTCGCCGCGCTGCCGTTTCTCGCGCTGATGTTCCGGCGCGGCTGGATCTGCGTGCTGCTCGTCGGGCTCGCCGCGCCGCTGCCGCGTGCCGATGCCTTCGAATGGCGCGATCTGTGGGTACGCGCGGACCGGCAGGGCTTTGAGGCCATGCAGGCCGACGATCCGGACCGGGCGCTCGCCCTCTTCAAGGATCCGGCCTGGCTCGGCGCCGCGCAGTATCGCGTCGGCGACTTTTCCGGCAGCGTGGCGACGCTGAGCGAACTGGACAGCTCCGAGGCGAATTACAACCGCGGCAATGCCCTGGTCCGGGCCGGCGAGCTTGCGGGCGCGCTTGAGGCCTACGACCGCACGCTGGTGCTCGACCCGGAACACGAGGATGCGCGCTTCAACCGCGAACTCGTGGCGGAACTCCTCGCACAGATCGAACAGGAAAGCGAGGCGCAGAGCCGGCAAGGCGAGGAAGGTCAGCAGCAGAGCGATCCGAACGAGGAAGGCCGGAGTGACAGGACGGATGAAGCGTCCGAATCCGGCGAGCCCACCGACAGCGAGGACGGCAGTTCGGATCGCCAGCAGCGCTCCCAATCCGACTCGTCGAACAGCCGCGACAGCGAGCAACGCGAGCCATCGGACGATCCGGGCGAGAGCGGTCAGGACTCTTCCGAAGCGCTCGATGCCGCAGCCGGGGAGGAGGAGTCGCCCGACTTCGACCCCGACTCCCTGCCGGGGCCGGAGGAAATCGAACAGTGGGCGTCCGAGCAGGCCGCCGACCAATGGCTCAGGCGCATACCGCAGGATCCGGGCGGATTGCTCAGGCGCAAGTTCCTGTATCAGTATCAGCGGCTCGGAGTGGATCAGGACGGCAACTTCGTCTGGCCGGGCGACGAGTCCGCGCCGTGGTAGCCACGACTGTTCGCGCTTTTGCCGGGCGGGCGTGTCGCCGGTCTCGGTGCTTCGCGCGACTTTCGCCACGGGTTGCCGGGCATGCGCTGCGAACGGTGGCCCAGCCGGCTTCGGCGAGGCTGCGAGGACGCTTGGCGCGATCCCTGGACGCTGCAAGCGGTCTTGCGCTTGCAACCATGTCGGCGGCTGTGCTTCGAGAGCGATCCGGCGCGGGTCCGGCGCTGCCGGGACGTATGCTCCGTCGAGTGCTCATCGGTGGTTTGCTCGCCCCGGCCATGCTCACCGCGCATGCTCAGGACACGCTCGTTCGGGCGAGCGTCGATCGCGCGACCGTGCGCGAGAACGAATCTTTTACCTACTCGATCGTCGCCGAAGGCAGCATCCGCGACGATCCCGACACGAGCGCCATCGAGCAGCAGTTCGATGTCCTGAGCCGCTCCAGCCGAACGCGCATCGAGATCGTCAACACCCAGCGCCGCCAGGTCGTCGAATGGGACTTCGAGCTCTTTCCGACAGGGGCGGGCAACTTCGTGCTGCCGCCGAGTTACGTCGCGGGCGCGGCATCCAACACGGTCGAGGTGGAGATCCTGCCGGCTCCGGTGTCCGACGAGGACCTGCCCGACGTCTTCATGGAAGTCGACGCAGAACCGTCGACGCCGTATGTGCAGGCGCAGGTCCTCTATACGCTCAGGTTGTTCGTCGGCGTCAACACGGGTCGCGCGACGCTGACGGCGCCACGGGTCAGCGGCGGTGAGGCAATCGTCGAGCGTCTCGGCGAGGATCGCCAGTACCAGACCACTCGCGCCGGCAGAAGCTTCTCCGTGCGGGAGCGGCGCTACGCGATATTCCCGCAGCAGACGGGCACTTTGAGTGTGGGTCCCGCCACCTTCGAAGCGATGGTCGTTCCGACTCGCGGATTCTCGAGAGTCCAGCGACTGCGCTCGGATTCGCTCGAAATCGATGTCAGACCCGCCGTCGCTCCGCCGCCGGAGTTTCCGGACGCCGTCTGGCTGCCGGCGCGCGCCCTGACGCTCACGCAGGACTGGGTTGACGAGCAGGGCCGGTTTTCGCTCGGCGTACCGCGCACCCGCCTGTTGACCGTGGAGGCCAATGGCGTGCTCGAAACGCAAATCCCCGAACTGGTTCTCGCAACGGCGGCCGGTATCAGGCAATACCCGGATCAGCCGGAGCTCGATCGGCGGACATCCGAGCAGGGCGTACAGGGCCGGCGGGTCGAGCGTTACGCCGTCATTGCCCAGAACACGGGCGAGATCGAGATTCCGGGGCAGGAACTTGCGTGGTGGAACGTCGACGAAGCGCGGTGGGATGTCGCCCGCATCGAGCCGACCGTCGTTGCCGTGCTGCCCGGGATCGAACCCGTGTTCGACGAACCTGTCCCGGCCGCTCCGGAAGCGTCACCGGGCGCTCAGCCGGCGCCGCCGGCAACGAACTACTGGACTCTCGTCAGCGCCATCCTCGCGGCCGGCTGGCTCCTGACGCTCGTGGCGTGGCTCAGAACCCGGTCGGCAGACCGGGCGGCAGGCGTTCAGCCCGCACGGAGCCCGCGCCGTTCGAAAAACCGGCAACTGCTGCGCAAGCTGCGTGCCGCGTGCGAAGAGAACGATGCCGCCGCTGCGCACGGCCTCCTGCTGCAGTGGGCCGAGCTGCGGTTTCCCGAGTCGCCGCCGCAGAGCCTTGGTGTGTTGGCCGGCCGGCTGCCGCCGGCGGTTGCCGCCGAAATCGCCGTGCTCGAAGCCTGCGTCTACGGGGCGGGCGCCGAGGACTGGAAGGGCAAGGGTCTGGCGGCTGCGCTCAAGGGCGTGGATGCGGTCGCCAGGGCAGGCTCGAATGACAAGCCCGACCCGTTGCTGCCGCTTTATCGGTGACGCGCGCGGTGTCCGGGCGCGAGAACGCCGACGCTACCAGATACCCGTATTCCCCATCGAATGCCAGGGCTCGCCGGGAGCCAATGCGGCGCCCTTTTGCAGCAGTTCGATCGAGATATTGTCGGGCGAGCGAATGAACGCCATCTTCCCGTCCCGGGGCGGCCGGTTGATCGTGACACCGGCATCCATGAGCCGCTGGCAGGTCGCATAGATGTCCTCCACTTCGTAGGCCACGTGCCCGAAGTTTCGGCCTTCGCCGTACGGTTCCGGATCCCAGTTGAAGGTCAGCTCGAGCGCGCAATCTTCCTGCCCTTCGGCCGCGACGAAAACCAGCGTGAACCGCCCGGCTTCGTGGTCATGGCGGCCGACTTCCCTGAGCCCGAGCTTGTTGCAGTAGAAGTCGAGGGATTCCTCGAGATCAGTGACTCTTATCATTGTGTGCAGATAGCGCACGGTCTGTCCCCATTTCACGATCGCCAGGCAGAGAGCATACCCCGTGGGCGGCCGCCGCTGAAGGATCGGGAAACCTGGGAGTTGTCCCGGTCGCGTCCCGAGGACGATGCGGCCGCTCGCCGGCAACGTCCCGGTCACTCTCCGAAGACGATGCGGCTCGGCGCCGGCAACCGCCACAGAGCTGCGCGCCCGGGTCTCCCGGCCGCTTCGAGTACCAGCTTACTTAACTGGCGATGTCGGGGAACCTGGGCAGGCGCGCGCTCTCCCCGGACCGTTCGGCACGGGCGTCATTCGCTCTGCGGCTCGATCCTGACGTCGATGCGACGGTTGCGGGTGCGGCCGGCCGCCGTTTCGTTGTTCGCGATCGGCCGCGTCTCGCCATAGCCGACCGCGCTGATGCGAAACGCCGGTACGCCGAGTTCGCTCGAGAGAAATTCGCTGACGGCCTCGGCCCGTCGCCGGGACAGGCCGAGGTTCGACACGTCGCCGCCGTAGGAATCGGTGTGCCCCTCGACAACGATCTGCGAGCGCGGGAACACGGAGGCTGCCCTGGCGATCTTGTCGAGCAGCCCGCGAAACTCGGCCTGGACCCTGGATTCGCCGCTCGCGAAGTTCAACGCGACAAGACGGATCACGACATCGTCGCCTTCGCGCAGGACCCGCGCTTCGTCGCGCGTGAACATGGCGGTAACCGTATCGAACTGCTCCCGGATCCGTGCTTCGGCTTCGAGCCGCTGCACGAGTGCCGCGCGTTCCTGCGAAACTCCGCCGAGACGTTCGTCGAGGTCGCGAATCTCCTCTTCGAGATCCGCGACCCGAACGCGCATCGCTTCGAGGTCGAGCTCGGATTGACGCGAGCGCTCGCGCATTTCGTCGATGAAGCCGACGAGTTGCGCCACGATCGCTTCGACACCGGTGTCGAAGCGCGCAACGAGGTCCGCGGCAGCGGCGACGCGCTCGAGCGGTGCCTCGTAACTCAGGATGAGGTCTTCTTCCGAGATGTCCTCGCCGCGGATCGCCATGACCTGCCCGGCGAGCGAGAGCGCGTGGCGTGCCTCGTAATTCGCCTGCTGGGCGAGGCTGCGCGGCAGATCGGTGTCGTAGCGGTTCTCGTTGAGCTCCCGTTCGGCCTGTTCGAGCAGCGCGCGGGCGCGCTCGAAGGTGATCGGCGCGTAGCGCGGGACGTTGGCCTGTCGCGCCTGTGCGAGCAGTGCGCGCGTCTGACTCAGGTACTGAGCCTTGATCGCCGTGAGTTCGGCGTCGCGGTAGAGAACCTCGGCTTCCTCGGCGCGTTCGCGCGTGTTCGGGATGTCGCCGGCCTCAAGCCGCCGCGCGGCGGCGTCGAACGTGTCCTCCGCCTCGTTCCAGAGCCCAGCGGCAAACGTCTCGGCGTTCGCGTTGCTTGCGTCGTCACGGGTCTTGATCAAAGCTGCCAGGGTGGTGCTTGCGAGTTCCGCGGCCTCCGCGGCCTGCAAGAAGCGCTCCGCCGCCGTGGCAAGCGAGTTGCGGATGCGCTCGAGGCTTCTGCCGCGCTCGAGATCGGCTTCGGCGTCGCGGTAGGCATCGAGGCCGCGGTCGTAACTCTGCGGCGCCAGGAGCTCCGCGTTGGCTGCCCGGGCCGTCTCCAATGCGCGATCGGCTTGCCCGAAGAGGGCGTCGCGCACATCCTGGGCGGCGGCGCTCGCAAGCAGGCCGAAGCAGATTGCGATCAGCGCGCCGAAGCAGACGGTGAATGGCAGCCGTTTCCTGGTGGGCATTGGCTCGCTCCCGACAAACCGTGAGATACTTCACGACCCCGTATTTGAATCATATCAGTCCAGGTGAGTGAGTTTCGCGGCGTTCCCGTAACGGTCTCGGGCGCCAAGTACCGCACCGCGCAAGGTTTCTCCGCGATCAAGAACGGCGTGAAGCGCCGCGCGGGGTCCGACGGTGCGGCGCCGTTGCCCAAGCCCCCGTGGCTCAAGGCACGGTTCCCGGGCGGCCAGAAATACGCGTCGGTGCGGCGTACCGTTCGCGCGCATCGCCTCGCGACGGTCTGCGAGGAGTCGATGTGCCCGAACATCGGCGAGTGCTGGGCCAATGGCACGGCGACGCTCATGCTCATGGGCGCGGTGTGCACGCGGGCCTGCCGCTTCTGTGCGGTCGATACGGGCAACCCCGGAGGCTGGCTCGACGCGGAGGAACCCGCCAACTGTGCGCGCTCGGTCGAGCTCATGGGGCTGGAGTACGTCGTCCTGACATCGGTGGATCGCGACGATCTGGCCGATGGCGGGGCAGGGCACTACGCGGCATGCGTGCGCGCCGTCAAGCAGAGGTGTCCGGAGACGGCCGTCGAGGCGTTGACACCGGATTTCTCGGGCCGCTTTGCCGATGTCGAAACCGTGATCGATTCCGGTGTTGACGTCTTCGCGCAGAATCTCGAGACGGTCGAGCGCCTGACGCGCCGCGTCAGGGACCCGCGTGCCGGGTATTCGCAGACGCTGTCCGTACTCGGGCACGCGAAGCGCTACCGCCCGCAGGTCCTGACCAAGACCAGCCTGATGCTCGGTCTCGGCGAGACCGAAGACGAGATTGTTGCGGCGATGGACGACCTCAGCGACGCCAGCGTCGACATCCTGACTTTCGGTCAGTACCTGCAGCCGACGCGCAATCACCTGCCCGTCGAGCGCTATGTGCATCCGGACGAATTCGCCCGCTATCGGCAATGGGGACTGGAGCGCGGATTCATGGAGGTCGTGGCCGGGCCGTTCGTTCGCTCCAGTTATCGCGCCGAGCGCGTCTTTCAGAAAAACAACGTGGGCCTTTGATCGATGGCCGAGTTTCTTGCCGAATTCGGCATGTTCGCGCTTCAGCTTGTGACCATCGTGGTGCTCGTTGCGATCGCGATCGTCTTCATTACCACTTCCGCGCGGCGTTCCGGACACCCGGACGGCATCACGGTCAAGCACCTGAACAGGCAGTTTGAGGACGCGGCGAACGTGGTCAAGCGCGCCGTGCTCGGCAAGGACGCTTTCCGCAAGGAGGCCAAGGCGGCGAAAAAGCTCCGAAAGAAGCGAAAGCGCAGCAAGGACGAGAAGCGAAAGCGGATCTTCGTGCTCGACTTCAAGGGCGATCTGCGCGCCTCGGCGACAGCGTCGCTGCGCGAGGAAGTTTCGGCCGTACTGGCCGTCGCGAAGGAGGGCGATCAGGTCCTGCTGCGGCTTGAGAACGCGGGAGGTGCGGTACACGAGCATGGGCTCGCCGCCTCGCAGTTGATGCGGATCAAGCAGCGCGGTCTGCCGTTGCTGATCGCGGTCGACAAGGTCGCGGCGAGTGGCGGCTACCTCATGGCCTGCGTGGCGGACCGGCTCATGTCCGCGCCATTCGCGATCATCGGCTCGATCGGTGTGCTCGCCCAGTTGCCGAACTTCCGTCGACTGCTCGAGGACAAGGGCATCGATTTCGAGCAGATCACGGCCGGCAAGTACAAGCGGACCCTGACGCTGTTCGGCGAAAACACGGCCGAAGGGCGCGAAAAGCTCAAGGAAGAGCTCGAGGACGTGCACGAACTCTTCAAGAACGAGATCGCCGGGCATCGCCCGCAGGTCGAACTCGACCGCGTCGCCACGGGCGAGTACTGGTACGGCACGCGGGCACTCGACCTCAAGCTGGTCGATGAGATCGGCACGAGCGACGACTTCCTCGCCGAAGCCGCCGGCCAGAACGATCTCTACCAGGTCGCGTTCAAGCGGCGCCGGACCTTCCCCGAACGGCTGCGGGCGGGCGCGGAGAGCCTTCTCGGGAGCTGAGTTCCAGCTTGCTCAGGCTTTTCCGCACACCTCCCCTTGACGTTCGCGGCAGGCGTGTCAGCCGCGCGGTGCGCCGAAGCCGCCGCCTCCCGGGGTTTCGATCACGATGCAGTCGCCCGGGCCGAGTTCGAACTCGGCCGCAGCCGGGAGCGGCTCGACGTCTCCCGAGGCGCGCACGACGGCGTTCCTGCCCGGCGCGCCGTCGCCGCCGCCCGCAAGGCCGAACGGCGCGACCCGGCGGCGATTGGACAGGATCGCGCCGCGCATCGCGCTGAGCGACTCGATCTCCCGGATCACGCCGTCGCCGCCGCGGTGCTCGCCGTCGCCGCCCGATCCGCTGCGGACCTCGAAACGCCGCAGGCGCACCGGGTATCGCGACTCGAGCACCTCGGGATCGGTCAGCCGCGAGTTGGTCATGTGCGTGTGGACCGCACTCGCGCCGTCGAAGCCCGGTCCCGCACCGGCGCCGCCGCAGATGGTCTCGTAGTACTGGTAGCGGTCGTCGCCGAAGGTCAGGTTGTTCATCGTGCCCTGCGCCGCGGCCGCAGCGCCGAGCGCGCCAAGCAGCGCGTCGGTGATGCACTGCGAAGTTTCGACGTTCCCCGCGACGACCGCGGCCGGATGACGCGGATTGACGAGGCTTGATTCCGGCAGCCGGATTGTGAGCGGTTTCAGGCAGCCTTCGTTGAGCGGGATCGCGTCGGCGACCAGCGTCCTGAATACGTACAGCACCGCCGCCCGCGCGACCGAGGCGGGCGCGTTGAAGTTGCCGGGGCTCGCGGCGCTCGTGCCCGCGAAGTCGATGACCGCTTCGCGCGTGCTCGGATCGATCGTTACCGTGACGACGATGCGTTCGCCGGAGTCCAGTTCCAGTGACCAGCGCCCGTCGCGAAGAGCCGCAATGGCATCGCGCACGCAGGTCTCGGCGTTGCGCTTGATGTGGGTCATATAGGCGTGCACGACGTCGACGCCGAAGCGCTCGACCATCCTCGCAAGCTCGGCGATGCCCTTGGTGTTCGCGGCGATCTGGGCCTTGAGGTCGGCGACGTTGCGGTCGGGATTGCGCGCCGGCCACGCGCTGGCAGCGAACGCGGCCCTGACCGCCCGTTCGTCGAAGCGCCCGTCGCCGACGATGCGCAGGTTGTCGAGGACGACGCCTTCCTCCTCGATCGAACGGCTCGTGGCCGGCATCGATCCCGGCGTGATGCCGCCGACGTCGGCGTGATGGGCGCGGTTGGCGACCACGAACCGCAGGTCCTTGCCGCCCGCGTCGAAAACCGGGGCGACAACGGTGATGTCGGGCAGATGCGTGCCGCCGTTGTAGGGTGCGTTCAGCATCCAGGCGTCGCCCGGCCGCATCGCATCGCGATTGGCGTTCAGCACGGTGCGCACGCTGTCGCCCATCGAGCCGAGATGCACCGGCAGATGCGGCGCGTTGGCGATGAGTTCGCCGGCGCCGTCGAACACGGCGCAGGAGAAGTCGACACGCTCCTTGATGTTGACCGAGTGGGCCGTGTTCTGCAGCACGACGCCCATCTGCTCGGCGATGTGCATGAACAGGTTGTTGAATACCTCGAGCATGATTGGATCGCTTTCGCGGCCGATACGTTCGCGCAGTTCGCGCGGCGTTGCCCGGTCGAGCACCAGGTAGCCGCGCGAGTCGACCTCGGCTCGCCAGTCGGGTTCGACCACCGTTGTGGCGTTCGCCTCGACAATGATCGCCGGGCCCGCGATGGCCGCGGCCGCACCGAGCGCCGTGCGCTCGTACACCGGGGCTTCGGTCCAGGCGTCGGCCATCCAGGCCCGCGCCCGGGCGACGGGCTCGATCGCGCCCGAGCCCGCGGAAAGTTCCGCTTCCGGTGGTTTGGCTGTCACGCCGACCGCTTCGACCTCGATCGACTCGACGACGACCTCCTCGTCATCGATGACGAAACCGAAATGCCGCTCGTGTGTGCGCCTGAACTCGTCGAGAGTCTCCTCGATCGGAGTGCCGGGTTCCCAGGCGACCGGCAGCGTCGTGTCCGAACCGTGAATCTTGAGGAAAAGCCGCGCGTCGACTTCGATCCGCCCGGTCGGCACGCGCTGGGCTGCGATTTCCGCCGTCGCTTCGTCGCCGAGCGTCGTGCGAAGCTCCCCGAGCCGGTCGAGGCCGCGGGCGTCGAACGCGGCCTCAACAGCGCGCTGCCTGACGCTGCGCAGATCCGCGACGCCCATGCCGTAAGCCGACAGCACGCCTGCGAGCGGGTGGATCAATACCGTGTCGATGCCAAGCGCGTCGGCGACCTGACAGGCGTGCTGGCCGGCCGCGCCGCCGAAACACGACAGGGCGAAACGCGTCACGTCGTGACCGCGCTGTATCGAGATCTGCTTGATCGCGTTCGCCATTCGTTCCACGGCGATGCGCAGAAAGCCGGCGGCCAGCGCTTCCGGAGCGATGCATTCGCCGCTCTCATCGGCGATGCGCTCGGCGAGCGCGGCGAATTCCCTGGCCGGGCGTGCCGCGTCGATCGCTTCGTCGGCGTTCGGGCCGAACGCGGCCGGGAAGAACCCGGGCTGGATCCGGCCGAGAAAGACGTTTGCGTCAGTTACGGTAAGGGGACCGCCGTTGCGGTAACAGGCAGGCCCCGGGAACGCGCCGGCGGAGTCGGGGCCAACCTGCAGCCGCCCGGAAGCGAACTTGAGGATCGAGCCGCCGCCGGCCGCCACCGTGTGAATGCGCATCATGGGCGCCGCGATACGTACCCCCGCGACGACGGCCGCGGCCGTCCGTTCGTAGCGTTCATCGAACAGCGACACGTCGGTCGACGTCCCGCCCATGTCGAAGCCGATGACGCGCGCGTATCCCGCCGCGGCTGCCGAACTGGCCATGCCGACGACGCCTCCGGCGGGCCCGGAGAGCACGCAGTCCTTGCCCCGGAACTGCCCTGCCTCGATCAATCCGCCGTGACTTTGCATGAAAAGCAGCGCCGCGTCGCTGCGTAATTGAGCGAGTCCCGTTGAGAGCGTGTCGATGTAGCGCCCGAGCACGGGCGTGAGGTAGGCGTCAACGAGCGTGGTATCGCCGCGCGGCACGAGCTTCATGAGGGGATTGATCCGGTGCGACACGGAGATCTGGCCGAACCCGACGCTTTGCGCGATCTCGGCGATCCGCTCTTCGTGGCGCGGAAACGCGTAGCCGTGCAACAAAACGATCGCGACGCTGTCGAAGCCCGCTTCGCGGGCGGCTTGGAGATCGGCCGTTATTCGGTCTTCGTCGAGCGCTGTGACGACCTCACCGTCCGCGGCCAGCCGCTCGCGCGCTTCGACGACCTTGCTGTAGAGCATCTCCGGCAAGCGGATGTCGAGCGCGAAGATGTCCGGCCGTTGCTGCGTACCGATCCGGAACGCGTCGCCGAGCCCCGCGGTGGTGACAAGTAACGTCGGTTCGCCGCGCCGCTCGAGCAGCGCGTTCGTCCCCACCGTCGTGCCCATCCTGATCGAGACGGCAGCGCCTGGCGCGGGCGCCTGGCCCAGGAAATGCTCGATGCCGGCGAGGGCCGCATCGCTGTAGCGGCCCGGGTTGTCCGACAGGAGTTTGAGCGAACCGAGCGAACCGTCCGGCGCGATCGCGACGATGTCGGTGAACGTTCCGCCGCGATCGATCAGAAACTGCCAGGCTGCCTGTCTTTTCGCCATGAACTACCGCAGGAGATCGGAGTGCCGCAAGCGTACCGCAGCGGTGTCGCCGCAACGCATGGGTTCGCCGCGCGGCCGGAAAGCTGCAGCACCGATTCCCGCCCCGCACATTTCTCCAAGCCGCGACTTACCATGGAGCATAACGGGTGAATTGCAGGCGTTTGCGAGACGACCAGGCGCGTCGCGCCGGTGACCGCTTTCGCGACTTTCTACGGCGCGGGCCCCTAGTCGTCGGCTTTCGGCTTGAATTCCTTCTCGAGCGCCTTTTGCACGATCGGCGGGACCGTCTGGTAGTGATCGAACTCCATCGTGAAACTGCCCTCGCCGCCGGTCAGCGACTTGAGCGTCGCCTGGTAGTCGCCGAGTTCCGCGAGCGGCACGTTGGCCTGAATCTTCGATTGGTTGCCGGCCAGCGAATCGCTGCCGGCGATGCGGCCGCGGATTCCGGACAGGTGTCCGGTGATGTCGCCGACGTAGTGGTTCGGCGTCGTGACCTCGACCTTCGCGATCGGTTCGAGAACGATCGGATTCGCCCTGGCGACCGCGTCCATGAACGCTTTCTTGCCGGCCGCGACGAACGCAACTTCCTTCGAGTCGACCGAGTGGTGCTTGCCGTCGTAAACGATCACACGCACGTCCTGCAGCGGATTGCCGCTGATCGCGCCTTCGTTGAGCACCTGCTTGACGCCCTTCTCGACGGCCGGGATGAACTGCCCGGGAATCGTGCCGCCGACAACCTTGTTGACGAATTCGAAGCCCTCGCCGCGATCCATGGGCTCGATCCTGAGGTACACCTCGCCGAACTGGCCCGCACCGCCGGTCTGCTTCTTGTGCCGGTGGTGCCCCTCGGCATTGCGCGTCACCGTCTCGCGGTAGGCGATCTTGGGCGGGCGCGTCGAAACCTCGACGCCGAACTCGTCCTTCATGCGCTCCATCAGCAGTCTCAGGTGATACTCGCCCATGCCGCGCAACACGGTCTCGTTGGCTTGCGCGTTGAACTCGAGCCGCAGGCTCGGATCCTCGGCCGTGAGCTTGTGCAGGCCGTCGGAGAGCTTTTTCTCCTGGCCGCGCTGACTGAGCTCGAGCGCCACGCCATGCATCGGCGCCGGAATGCTCGCAGACCGCATCCTGAGCGAGTCCTCGTCGTGACTCGCATGCAGCACATCGTCGAACTGGATGTCCTCGATCTTCGATACCGCACAGATATCGCCGGGGCCCGCCGTTGAAACCTCCTCGAGGTTCTTGCCCTGCACGCGGTACAGGTGCGCGAGCTTGATGGCCTTGCGGCGCTCGCCGACATAGATCTGGTCGCCGGACTTCAATTGCCCCTGGTGGACGCGAAATGCGGCAAGCCGGCCGACGTAGGGATCCACGTTGACCTTGAAGACATGGCCGACGAAGTGGCCGTCGCGCGCGTCGCGATCGACGCTGAACGAGCCGTCGGCGTCGTCTCCGAGCGAGAATTCGGCGGGGTTGGCCTCAAATGGATTCGGCATGAGTTGCGAGAAGACGCGCAATAACTGCCGCAGTCCCGCTCCGGTTTCGGCAGACACGAAGCACACGGGAATCAGATGCCCCCGCCGCAAGGCGCGTGCGAACGGTGCGTGAAGCTGTTCCAGGGCGATCTCCTCGCCCTCGAGGTACTTCTCCATGAGGTCGTCGTCGAGTTCGACGATCTGGTCGACGATCTCCGTGTGGGTCGCGTCGACCGAGGAGAAGTCGGGAGTTTCGTCGGCCGGTTCGAAAAAGCAGTCCGCCACGGCCTGGCCCTGGCGCGCCGGCAGATTGAGCGGCAGGCATTCGCGCCCGAACGTGTCGCGGATCTTGTCGAGCACTGCTTCAAGATCCGCTTCCGGCGAATCGATCCTGTTGACGATGATGAGCCGGCAGAGCTTGCGGGCGGCTGCAGCGTCCATGACGCGCTGCGTGACGAGTTCGATGCCGCTTTGTGCGTTGACGACGACCGCGACGGTCTCGATCGCCGGCAGCACGGCAAGCGTCCTGCCGAGAAAGTCCGGATAGCCCGGCGTGTCCAGAATGTTGACGGATATCCCGTCGTGTTCGAGGTGGCAGAGGCTCACGTCGAGCGAATGCTGCAGCCGCTTTTCCTGATCGGTGAAATCGCAGACCGTCGTGCCCTTGTTGACGCTCCCGGCACTGCGGATTGACCCTGCCGCCAGCAGCAGGGCTTCGATCAACGTTGTTTTTCCTGAACCCGCGTGACCGGCGATGGCGATGTTGCGGACGCCTTGTGCGTCATGGACCTGTTGCGCTTCACTCACTGAATATCCCTTCTGCTTGTTGGCCTGGCGACGTATCTGGCGGGGCGCATATCGTAGCAACTCGCCGCAAACGCACAAGTCCCGAAACGCGCACGCCCGGAGCGGGCGCGGAGATTCGACCCATTGCCGGCCGGGCGCCTGGCCGATTTCGCTGCGGCACGGGGTTGTGCCACTGGCGACTACCGTTTTCCGAGAAGGGTTCTCAGGCCGAGGAAAGCGGGTACGGGTTCGGTGATGACGCGGGTCGGGATCGATGCCATGTAATTTCTGTAACGGCCTTTCGCTTCGAAGCGCTCGCGAAAGCCCGATGCGGCGAGGAGGTCAATCAGGCGGGGAACGATGCCGCCTGCGACGTAGACGCCGCCCCTCGCGCCGAGCGTCAGTGCGAGGTCGGCCGCGACCGTACCCAGCAAGGCAAAGAACATTGCGAGCGCTTCCATGGCGAGAGGGTCGCCCGCCCGCGCGAGCTTCGTTACTTCAGCCGCCGTGACTGGCTCCACGCTGCGCCCGGCGAGCTCGCCGAGCGCCGCATGCAGCCTTTCGATACCCGGTCCGGAGAGCACGCGCTCGGCCGAGCAGTGTCCGGTCCTCTCCCTGATGTGCCCGATGGCCTCGGCTTCGGCCGATGTAGCGGCTGCCAGCGTCACGTGACCGCCTTCTCCGGCCACGGCCGTCCAGCCGTCGCTCGAGGGTACCAGGCTCGCAACGCCGAGCCCGGAGCCTGGCCCCAGAACGACGAGCGGTGCGCGTGCGGCGGCGTTTCCGCTGCCGATCTGCGTGTAGTCCGAAGCCCTGAGCGCGGGCAGCCCCCGCGCGACCGCGGCGAAGTCGTTGACGATGTGAAGTTCGCGCAGCTCGAGCGATTCCTGCAGTCCGCTCCGCGAGAATCGCCAGCCCAGATTGATCATTTCGAAATCGTTGCCGACCTCGGGCGCCGCGACGGCCAGTGCAGCGCGGCGCGGCCGGCCGAGCGCGCGGCACTCGTCGAGAAACGCGCCGAGCACGCCCTCGATGCCGGCGAATTCGCCATTCGAGAACCTTCGCTGTGCACGCGTCCCGGCGTCGTCGTCGAGCAGCGCGCAGCGAGTGTAGGTCGCGCCGATGTCGGCTATGAGGTCCATGGATCCAATGGTAACCGGCGCGGATTCGAGCGGGCCATCGGTGCCGGCGCGAGGATCGGAGAACGGTGCAGACCGGACCGGCCGGCCGGCAAGGGTTTCAGTGGTTCGCGCCGGTTCGGGCTCTCAGGCGTTCAGATCCGGAATTCGCGCACTCTCGAGCTGTGTGATCATGTCCTTGAGCATGAGCTTGCGCTTCTTGAGGCGCCGGAGCATGACCTGATCCACATGGGGATCCTCTACAAGCCGGGTGATTACCTGATCCAGATCCTTGTGCTCTATCCGTAACGCCTTGAGCCGTTCCACGTTCCTGAATGTCCGTGTTTCGATCTTTTGATCCACTATCGGTTTTTGTTGAATGCCAGCCAGTCGCGCCGATCGTCGCCAAACGCCAGGAAGTGCGGGTTGAGCAGGTGGTCCCTGGAATTGTATCTCAGCGGCTGACCCTCAAGATCAATCATACTCCCTCCGGCCTCGTGCAGGATAGCCTGCGCAGCGGCGGTATCCCACTCCGAAGTGGGTCCGAGCCGAGGGTAGATATCGGCGCTCCCGTCGGCGACGAGACAGGTCTTCAGTGAGCTGCCCATGGGCTTGAGAACATAGGGTTCGAGGCTGGCCAGATACGCCTGAAGCGCGGTGCCCGGATGGCTGCGGCTGCCGACGACGCGCACCGGGTCGGCTGCTTCGCGGCTGACGGCGATGCCCTGAAGTGCGCCGCCCACGTCGGACCGAAATGCGCCCTGCCCCGCGATGGCGCTGTATTCCACTTCGATGGCCGGTGCCAGCACGACGCCGAGTACCGCTTCGTGCCCGTCGATGAGCGCGATGTTGACCGTGAATTCGCCGTTACGCTTGATGAACTCCCGCGTACCGTCGAGCGGATCGACGAGCCAGAAGCGGTCCCAGTTTCGACGACCGGACACGTCCGCCTCGGGCGACTCCTCGGAGAGGATCGGTACGCTCGGATCGATTGCCGTCAAGTCGCGCACGATGAGTTCGTGCGATTTTCGATCGGCCTCGGTGAGCGGCGAGCGATCGTCCTTGAGCTCGATGGAAAAACCCTCGCCGTAGATTTCAAGAATCGCGTCGCCGGCCCTGCGGGCGATGGACCGGACCTCGGCACACAGCGCCGCGTCGATCGCGAGAGTCATCTGTCGGCCACGGCCATCGGCGCCTGACGCACTCGGCGCAGGCTCCTAGCTCCGGGATCCACCGGACGTGGATCGATTCCGGGCGCTGCGTCGGCGCGGCGGCCGTCTGCGCCGGTGTTGCGAACCCGCAGCGCTCTTGTTGAGCGACGCCGCGACCGCGGCGAGCTTGTCGCGGTCCACTTCCGCCACCGGGATCTTGTGGCCGATGTAGGCCTCGATCTCGGGCAGCGATATCGCGTAGTCCTCGCATCCGAAGCTGATCGCGTCGCCCGTCGCACCGGCGCGAGCCGTACGGCCGATCCGGTGCACGTAGTCCTCGGCATCCTGGGGCAGGTCGTAGTTGAACACGTGGCTGACATCGGGGATGTGCAGCCCGCGCGAAGCCACGTCAGTCCCGATCAGCACCGGCAGCCTTCCGCTTGCGAAGTCCGTCATCATCCTCAGGCGCTTCTTCTGCGGGACGTCGCCGGAGATCGCTTCGGCGTTGATGCCGTTGCTTTCGAGCCGCTCGCGAAGCCTTTCCGCGGCCCGCTTCGTGTTGACGAACACCATCGTGCGGCTCACGTCCATCTCTCCGAGCAACATCATGAGCAGCGGGATCTTCTCCTCGTTGGCCGGAAAGTAGATGCACTGCGTGACCCGGTCGACCGTCATTTTTTCGGGCTCGATTCGGACGAGCTCCGGGTCGTTCATGTGTTCGTAGGCGAGCTCGAGGACGCGATGGGTCAGCGTCGCCGAGAACAGGAAGTTCAGCCGCAGGTCGCGCTCGGGCAAACGGCGCAGGATGTACCTGATGTCGCGTATGAACCCGAGGTCGAACATGCGGTCGGCTTCATCGAGTACGAGGACCTGCACGCGCCTGAGGCCGTAGACGCGCTGCTTGAAGTAGTCGATGAGCCGGCCGGGCGTGCCGATGAGGATGTCGACGCCGTCAATGAGCTGCTGCCGCTGCTTCTCGTAGTCGATCCCGCCGAACACGAGGCCGAACCTGTAGGGAAGGTGCTTGCCGAGCGCCGCGGCATCCTTGTGAATCTGCACGGCGAGTTCGCGTGTGGGCGCCACGAGCAGCGCGCGCGGACCGGGCTCACGCGCCTTGAGCGGGGCGTTGCGGTCGAGGTGTTCGAAGAGCGCTATGAGGTAGGCTGCCGTCTTGCCGGTGCCGGTCTGCGCCTGTCCGGCGACATCCCGGCCCTGAAGTGCGAGCGGCAATGCCTGACTCTGGATCGGCGTGCATTGCGTGAAACCCAGCTCGGAAATGCCCTGCCGCAACGACTCCGACAGGGACAATTGGGCGAAACTCAGCAACGCGCCGTGCTGGCCGGAAAAGGGGTGCGAATCTGAACCGGACTCCAAGGAGTTTTTTCCAAATCGAAGATGAAATTTGAAGGATAAAAGCCGAAATTTGCCGCAGGCAATGTCGGCAAGCATGTGATATACATGCACATGTTGCGGGAAGCGCCGGACGCACGCAAGCTTCGGCCCGCCGTGGCGGCAGCCGACGAACGGGCCGTGTGAACTTGCCATGAAACACGGCTATACTTGTTCGGTTGCTGCACCATCGTCTCCCGGGGCGGCCACCGTCGTTCACGGATCAGGCACGAGAGGCGCATTCGTATGCAGTTGATTCTCCTGTCCAACATACGGGGCCCGGTCGGCCAGCTTTGCCTGACCTCGCGCCGTGTTCGGCTGGGGCTTGCGACCATCGCGCTCGTTGTCGGCGCCGGTATATTTTATGCCGGCTACCGCATGGCCGGCGCCACAAGTCCCGCTCAAGGCGTGGTGTCCCTGCGCACCGATCTGGCCGAGCAGGAGTCCACGCTTCAGGCAACGCGCCGGGCGCTGCAGCAGAATGTCGATGCGCTCGCGCTCCGGCTGGGGCTCATGAACGCCCAGGTGGTCCGGCTGGAGGCCCTGGGCTCGCGACTGACCCAAATCGCCGGATTCGATGACGGCGAGTTCGACTTCTCCGCGCTGCCCTCGCTTGGCGGCCCGGAACAACCTCTTGCCATGAGCGACGAGATGCAGCTCAACGACGTCGTCTCGACGCTTGACGCACTCGATCAGCAACTCGCCGACCGCCGCCAGCAGCTCGGTGTGCTCGAAGACTTCCTGCTGAGCCGCAAGCTTCAGGATCAGGTGGTGCCCGAGGGTCGGCCCGTAGCTGGCGGGTACATCTCGTCCGGATTCGGTACCCGTACCGATCCTTTCACGGGTCGTCGGGCGTTTCACCAGGGCGTGGATTTCGCCGGGCGCCCGGGCGGTGACGTGATCGCTGTCGGCTCCGGTGTCGTGATCTGGTCCGGGCCGCGGTTCGGTTACGGAGAGCTCGTTGAAGTCAACCACGGCAACGGTTACGTGACCCGCTATGCGCACCTCGCCGACAACTTCGTCACGCTCGGCGCCATGGTGACACGCGGCCAGGTCATCGCAAAGGTGGGCCGAACGGGCCGCGCCACAGGCCCCAACCTCCACTTCGAAGTTCTTCGCAACGGACTGCCGGTCAATCCGCTGAACTACGTCAGTGCGAACCAATAAGGACCAAACAGGGATTGCCAGGTCCCTTTAATTTCCGGTCCGTCGTCCAAACATTAGAATAGGTCCGATTGACGCGGCCCCTCGGGGTTTTCATTGCTCGAGCAAGTTTCGAATCTGTTCACCGGCGTTTTCGGCAGCCGCAACCAGCGCTTGCTCAAGGGCTATGGTGCGCACGTCCGTGACGCCAATGCGCTTGAACCTGCGATCAAGGCTCTGAGCGATGAGCAACTCGCCGCGAAGACCGACGAGTTCAAGGAGCGCTACGCGCGAGAGGGCGACCTCGAAGCCTTGTTGCCCGGAGCGTTCGCCGTGGTTCGCGAGGTTGCCACGCGCACGGTGGGGATGCGGCACTTCGACGTGCAGCTCGTCGGCGGCATTGCGCTGCATGAGGGCAAGATCGCCGAAATGCGCACCGGCGAGGGCAAAACGCTCGTGGCGACCTTGCCCGCCTACCTCAACGCCCTGACCGGGGATGGCGTCCACATCGTCACCGTGAACGACTATCTTGCCGGCCGAGACGCCGAGTGGATGGGGCCGATCTACCGCTTCCTCGGACTCGAGGTCGGCGTCATCCGCAGCGGGCAGACCAACGAGGAGAAACGCGAAGCCTACGCCTCGGACATCATCTACGGCACCAACAACGAGTTCGGTTTCGATTATCTGCGCGACAACCTCGCGTTCAGGCTCGAGGACCGCGCCCAGCGGCGCCTGAGTTACGCGATCGTCGACGAGGTCGATTCGATCCTGATCGACGAGGCGCGCACGCCGCTCATTATCTCGGGCCGCTCCGAGGAAAGTACCGAACTCTACGTCCACATCAACAAGCTCGTCCCGAAGCTCAAGCTGCACACGGTCCCCGAAGGGCCGGCCAACGAGGCGATCGAGGCTCAGGCGGTGGAACTGCTCGACGTCAAGGGCAAGGAACTCGGCGTCACGCCGATAGACGAGGCGCTGCACACGGCGCGCGAAGGCGGCTATCACCTGGTCGAGCTCGAGCCCGGCGCCAAGCAATCGCTATGCCGCCTGTACGTTCCCGGCGACTACACCGTGGATGAGAAGTCCAAGCAGGCGCATTTGACGGAGGAAGGTCACGAGACCGTCGAGGCGCTGCTGAACCGCGCCGGTATTCTCGCTGCCGGCGAGAGTCTCTACAGCGCGACGAACATCCGCCTGATGCACCACCTGAACGCTGCATTGCGTGCGCATTCGCTCTTCAAGCGCGAAGTGGACTACATCATTGCGAACGGCGAGGTCGTGATCGTCGACGAGTTCACGGGCCGCACGATGCCGGGCCGTCGGTGGTCCGACGGGCTCCACCAGGCCATCGAGGCGAAAGAGGGCGTCAAGGTCAAGGAAGAAAACCAGACCGTCGCGTCCATCACCTTCCAGAACTACTTCCGCCTCTACGAAAAGATCGCCGGCATGACCGGCACGGCCGATACCGAGGCCTACGAATTCCAGCAGATCTACGGCCTCGAGGTGGTCGTGATCCCGACGCACGAGACCATGATCCGCGACGACGCGCCCGACCTCGTCTACCTCAGCAGGGACGACAAGTTCGAAGCGATTCTCGACGACATCGTCGACTGTCACGAACGGCGCCAGCCCGTGCTCGTCGGCACGACATCGATCGAGACTTCGGAGTTCCTGTCCGGGCTGCTCAAGAAGCGCAAGGTCCGGCACGAGGTGCTCAACGCCAAGTACCACGAGCGCGAAGCGCAGATCATCAGCCAGGCCGGCCGGCCCGGCAGCGTGACGATCGCGACCAACATGGCCGGGCGCGGAACCGACATCGTGCTCGGCGGGAATCTGGCGACCGAGCGCGCGGGTCTCGAGGACCCCGACGACGCTGAACTGAAGGAACTGCAGGACGACTGGAACGGGCGGCACGGCGAGGTGATCGAAGCCGGCGGGCTGCACATCGTCGGGACCGAGCGGCACGAGTCACGCCGCATCGACAACCAGTTGCGCGGCCGCTCGGGCCGTCAGGGCGACCCGGGCTCAAGCCGTTTCTACCTGTCGATGGAAGACAACCTCATGCGGATATTCGGCGATCCGGAGCGCACGAAACGGCTGCTGTCGCGCGCGGGCATGAGGGCCGGTGAGGCAATCGAGAGCAAGATGCTGTCCAGGCAGATCGAGCGCGCGCAACGCAAGGTCGAAGCGCACAACTTCGATATCCGCAAGCAGTTGCTCGAATATGACGATGTCGCGAACGACCAGCGCAAGGTGGTCTATCACCAGCGCACCGAGCTCATGGAAGAGGAGGACATCAGCGCGGCGATCGAGGGCATCCGCCGCGAAGTCGTCGATCTGACCGTCGAGGAGTACATCCCGCCCGAGAGCGTCGAGGACCTGTGGGACAAGGACGGCCTGCGCATGGCCATGGAGCGCGACTTCGGGCTGCGCGTCGACATCGACAAGATGCTCGACGAGGATGACTCGATCGGCGAGAAGGAGCTCAGGAAACTTCTGGTCAAGGTAGCCGCCGATAACTACGAGGCGAAGGAGCAGTCCATCGGTGCCCCCCTGATGCGCAGGCTCGAAAAGGAGATCATGCTGCGGCAGCTCGACATGCTGTGGAAGGAGCATATCGGCGCACTGGACTACCTGCGCCAGGGCATACATCTGCGCGGCTATGCACAGCGCAACCCCAAACAGGAATACAAGCGCGAGGCGTTCGAGTTGTTCAGCAACATGCTCGATCGCGTCAAGCACAACACCATCAGCATCCTCGCCAAGATCCAGATCCGGCGTCCCGAGGATGTGAAAGCGGTTGAGCGGCCGGCCGCCGATCAGAGCAAACTGCGCTTTCAGCATGCCGCGGCGCCGTCGCTGGCCGCGGCCGCACCGCCGCCGCTGCCGCAGGGAGCCCCGGCGGGACAGGCGCTACCCCCGGGTCAGGGCCTGCCGCCGGCCCGGCCGCCACCCGCGGGTCGACCGCTGCCGCCGTCGCCAGGCTTGCGGCCGCCGCCTCCACCGCCCCAGGAACCTGCTTCGCCATACGTTCGCGAGAAGCCGAAGATCGGCCGCAACCAGCCCTGTAGCTGCGGTTCGGGCAAGAAATTCAAGCACTGTCACGGCCGTCTGAATTGAGGGACCCGGAATCGATCCGATTCACGTTGTTGTAGGGTTGATCGGCGACGAACACGGCCGTGTGCTGATCGGCCAACGGCATGCCGCCACGCACATGGGTGGTGCGTGGGAGTTTCCCGGCGGCAAGTGCGCGCCGGGCGAGCTGGCGCGGGATGCGCTGTGCCGTGAACTCGACGAGGAACTCGGGATCGCCGTCGAGCACGCCGAACCGTTGCTCGACTACGTTTACGACTATCCCGATCGTCGCGTGAGGCTCGACGTCTGGCTCGTGCATCGCTATCGCGGCGAGCCGCAGGCTCGCGAGGGCCAGCGCCTGCGCTGGGTGCCCGTCGACGAGCTTGCCGCGTCAGGCCTGTTGAGTGCCGACCGACCGATTCTTGATGCGTTGAAGAGTCAGGAGCCCGTGCGGGCTACCGGTCAGCACAAGGTGAGCAGAAACTGAAGTTCCCCGGAAACCTGTAGCGGACGGCGGTCGACGCCCTGCCATTCAACGAACCGGATCGTGAACTGGTGCTTGCCTGCACTGAATTCCGGGTAGATGCCGTTGCCGGCCGGCAGCATGACGCGGATCAGATTGTAGTGCGTCCTGCGATCGAGCTTGTGGATGTAATGGCCGTCATACGCGATGCGTTCGACCGGATCGCTCGTTTCGCGAAGCAGCGTGAGCACTTCATCGACCGCATTGCATAGCGGCTTGAGATAGTTGGCCCACACCAGGAGCTGATCGGCGCGTTCGGCGTAGGGAAGGTTCAGCCAATAGCCGTATTCGGGCAGGTCGAAACCGCAAGTCCCGCCGGGAATCCAGCTACGGTGCTTGATCGCGCTCAGAAACTCATTGTTCTTCAGTGGACCGACGAGGTGTGGGCCGTAGGATGCAAGTTCGCTCTTGAGATTGCCGATGCCTTCGATGATCGAGTCGAGACGGTCGGAATCGACCTCGGGAGTCTGCCGAAACCGGTTCAGCATACCGTCGATGCGATCGAGTTCCTTGAGCGCCTCCGCCCGCACATCGCCGTGCGCGAGGATCGAAAGAATGCCGAGCAGGCTGTTCACCGCTTCGCGCGAACCCAGATCGGTTTCGCTGTTCGTATGAAACAGCGCCTGCCGGTACAGCAACTCTATCCGCAGAAACGTTCGGATCCGTTCGGACAGCGGCTGCTCGAACTGTACGAATTCCTCGCTGGGAACCGCTTCCGGAAGATTCTGCACAGTGCTCACCATCGGACTATTCTGCGCGACGTTGCCCTGCTCGGCAAACGCGGGCGAGACCAAGATAGCGTTTGTGCAGTTTCTCGACCTGCCGTCGGGTCGAAGCCCGCCGGCCCCCGGCGCTGATCACATCGTCGGCGGCCGCAAGCCGTGCAGCCCGGTCGGTCTGTGCGCCGATGGCTGCTTCGGCCGCGATTCGGTCGATGTGGTCGCGTTGCATCAGCCGCTCAATCTGAGTTTCAACCGGGCAGTCTACCACCAGGACGCGCGAAACATGTTCGGCGAACCCGGTCTCCACGAGCAAGGGGACTGCGGCTATGGTGTAGGGACCCTGGGCCTGATCGAGCAGCGCCAGAGTTCGTTCGCGAATCCGGGGGTGCAGGATCGCTTCCAGTTCACGACGCCGGTCCGCGTCCGTGAAAATGAGTTCGCGCAGCGCTCGCCGATCGAGCTCGCCGCTCGGGTCAATTACGCCTGCGCCGAAAGCGCGGCGCACTTCCTCGAGCGCAGCTTGCCCCGGCGCCACGACCTCGCGGGCGACCGCATCCGTGTCGACCAATGCGGCGCCGAGGCTCACGAACATGTCCGCGACCGTTGACTTGCCGCTCGCGATGCCGCCCGTGAGTCCGATGCGCAACACGCTATTGAGCCTTCCCGTCCATCCCGAATTTCCCCTTGCCCGCGCTAGAGCGGAAGGTGCCGGTACACGTTCATGAGATCGGTTCCCCACAGCAGGGCGATCCAGCCGGCGGCTGCGAGATACGGGCCGAACGGCAGCGCCGCGCCCCGTGATCTCCGGCCTGACGCAATCAGAAAGATCCCGACGATCGAACCCGCCGCCGCGGACAGGACGATGACAAGGGGCAGGAGTTGCCAGCCGAGCCATGCGCCAAGCGCCGCGAGCAGCTTGAAGTCACCGTAGCCCATACCTTCCTTGCCGGTCACGAGCTTGAAAAGTTGGTACACGATCCACAGGCTCAGGTATCCCGCCGCGGCCCCGATCACGCTGTCGCGCAGCGTCGCGAACAGCGGCGCGCCGTCGACCGCGACGAGCGCAAGCAGCAACCCGGCCCACAGCAGCGGCAACGTCAGGCTGTCCGGCAGCAGCTTGTGTTCACTGTCGATCACGGCGAGCGCCACGAGCGTCCAGGTGAACGCGAGCGCGGCCACGGTCTGCCAGCTCGGACCGAAGACCCAGGCGACGGTCAGGCTCGCGACGGCCGCGAAGATTTCCACGGAGGGATAGCGAAGCGAAACTGTCTTTGCGCAGTGTGCGCACCGACCCTTGAGCCATAGGTAACTCAGGACCGGGATGTTGTGCCGTGCGGCAACTCTCTGGCCGCAATTCGGGCACGCGGACGGAGGCCAGCGGAGGTTGAACGTGGGGCCCCGGGCGTGGGGAGGCGGTGTGAACGGTTGGTCCCCGGCTTCACTGCACTGCCGCCGCCAGGCGATCTCCATCATGATCGGGAGCCGCCAGACGACGACATTCAGGAAGCTGCCGGCCACCAGGCCCAGCACGCCACAGGCGAGGAAAAGTGCCGCCGGCCAGATCTCGAAGACTTCCAAGTGTGCTTACCGCGCCAGCCCGGTGCCCGGTTCGGGAACCGACGTCATGGTCGACCCTGTTCACCGACGACGGCCCGCAGGACGCGGCGTCGCTGTGCTCACCGGGCGCATACGGCCGCTATTGTCGCCGGGCGGGAAGCGGGTTTCCATAGGTTCGTATGATCCGCCAGCGCAAACGGTCACCCGCGTAACTCCTGAATCGTCATTCAAGTATTTGAAAAACAATGGTTGTTCTCAATTTCAGGTGTGTTGCTTCATATTCGGGCTAGATGACGGCGCCCATCCTGAAGATCGGCAGATACATCGCGATGACGAGTCCGCCGACGAGGACGCCGAGCACGGCCATGACGAGCGGCTCGATCAGGCTGGACATGCTGTCGACGGCGTGGTCGACCTCTTCTTCGTAGAACTCCGCGACCTTTGCCGCCATTTCGTCGAGCGACCCCGATTCCTCGCCGACCGCGACCATCTGATTGACCAGATTGGGAAATAGATCCGTGCTCTGCATCGCCTGCTGCAGCCGCTGCCCGGCCGCGACATCGTCGCGCAGCCGGAGCACCGCGGTTTCGTAAACGCAGTTGCCGGTCGCACCGGCGACAGACTCCAGTGCCTCGACGAGCGGCACGCCGGCCGCAAAGGTCGTGGCGAGCGTACGCGCGTAACGGGCGATGGCCGACTTGGTCAGGATGGAACCGACAACCGGCGCTCGTAGCGCCACCCGGTCGGTAAAGCGGCGTACGCCTCGATAGCGGCGCTTTGCCTGCAGATATCCGGCGACGGCCACGACGACCGCAACCGCTATGATCCAGCCCGCGTCGCGCACGAATTCGGAGATTGAAATTACGACTCGCGTAAACGCGGGCAAGGCGGCGCCGAACCCCTGAAACAGGGACTCGAACTCCGGAATCACGTAGATCAGCAGGATCGCGGTGACCAGCACGGCGACCGCCACCACGGCAGCCGGGTAGAACAGGGCGTGCTGAACCTTCTTGCGGATGGATTCCGACTTCTCCTTGTACGACGCGATCCTCTCGAGCAAGGTGTCGAGCGCTCCGGCGCGCTCCCCTGCGGCAACGAGCTTCACGTAGAGATCGTCGAAGTGCTTCGGATGCCCCGCGAGCGCATCGGCGAGCGCCGTGCCGCCCTCGATGTCGGACTTGATCGCGAGGAGGAGCTTCTGCATCGCCGGCTTGTCGTGCCCGCTGCCGATGATGTCGAACGCCTGTACGAGCGGAATGCCGGCGTTCATCATTGTTGCCAGTTGCCGCGAGAAGATGGCGATATCGCTCGCGGTGATGCGCCGCGTCGCCCCGTGAAATCGCGACTGCCTGCGTACGCGCCTCGGCGCGACCCCCTGCCGGCGAAGCGCCCGACGCACCGCGGCGGCGTTGACCGCGACGGTCCTGCCCCGGACCGACCGACCCGTGCGGTCGGTTCCTTCCCAGCGGAACGGGAGCTGCCTATGCCTGGTGGATCGAGCCATGCGTCAGTCCGGGCGCGGGATCGCCGGGCACGACGACACGCGAATCCGCTTGCGCCTGGCGAGTCGAGGCGTGAGTCGGCGTCCGGGCTGAAACGTCCGCGAGGTCAATCGACCGTGATCCGGTTGATCTCCTCGAGACTGGTGATGCCTTCCCTGACCGTTCTAAGGCCCGACATCCTGAGATCGGCCACGCCGTCTGCGGCGGCCTGCTCGGCGATCTGCATGGCATTACCTCCCTGCATGATGATCCGGCCGATCGGTTCGGTCACGGGCATGACCTGGTAGATGCCGATCCTCCCGGAGTAACCGCCGTTGCAGCGGTTGCAGCCCGTGGCCTGGAACACGCTCGTCATTGCCTGGACATCGGCCGGTGCGAAGCCTTCGCCGAGCAGCGCTTCGGCCGGCAGGTCGACGGTTTTCTTGCAGTTGTTGCACAGGCGGCGCGCGAGACGCTGCGCGATGATCAGGCTCACCGAGCTTGCGATCGCGTAGGGCTTGACACCCATGTCGACCAGGCGGGTCAGCGTTCGCGGCCCATCGTTCGTATGCAGCGTCGACAGGACCAGGTGCCCGGTCTGCGCCGCCTTGATCGCGATCTCGGCAGTTTCGAGGTCGCGTATCTCGCCGACCATGATGACATCGGGGTCCTGACGCAGAAATGCGCGCAGCGCCGAAGCGAACGTCAGCCCGACTCTGGGACTGACGTTGACCTGGTTGATGCCGGGCACGTTGATCTCCGCCGGGTCTTCCGCGGTCGAAATATTCCGGTCCACGGTGTTCAGGACGTTGAGCCCCGCGTAGAGCGAAACCGTTTTGCCGCTGCCCGTCGGCCCGGTGACGAGGATCATGCCGTAGGGCTTCATGAGGTTGTCGACATAGGCGCGTTTCTGGGCGGCGTCGTAACCGAGCGAATCGATCCCGAGACGGACGCTCGCCGGATCGAGCAGGCGGCAGACGATCTTCTCTCCGAAGAGCGTCGGACAGGTATTCACGCGAAAGTCGACGCTGCGAGTGCCCGACAGCCGCATCCTGATGCGGCCGTCCTGCGGGATCCGTCGTTCGGCGATGTCCAGCCGCGCCATGACCTTCAGCCGCGCCGCGACCTTCATCGCGAGCGACGCCGGCGGCCGGGCGATTTCCTCGAGCACGCCGTCCATTCGCAGGCGGACGCGGCAGTACTTCTCGTAGGGCTCAAAGTGAATGTCGGACGCAGAACGCCGGATCGCGTCGTGCATGATCCGGTTCACGAAACGCACGATGGGGGCTTCCTCCACATCGGCGCCGGCCGTGGCCGTGGCCGCGCCCTCATCGGACGTGGCGGCGTCGATGTCGGCGTCGTCGAACTGTGCCTCATCGAAACTCGCAAGCGTCGTGTCGACCGCTTCAATGGCGCGCGCGACGCGGGCTTCGAGCTTGTCCTCTTCGACGACGACGGGTTCGACGCGCAGCGATGTCTGAAACCTGATGTCATCGAGCGCCTTGACGTCGGTCGGGTCAGCGATGCCGACGTAGAGGCGATTGCCGCGTTGCTTGAGCGGCAGCACGCGATGCCTTGCGAGCAGTTCTTCATCGACCAGCCTGACGACCTCGAGATCGAGTTCCATCGCATCGAGGTCGAACACCGGGACGCCGAACTTGCGGCCGGCCGCAACTGCGGTTCTGCGAAAACTGCCCGAGTCGGACCCGGCGGACAGCGGTGTCACGGCCGGCAGGCGCCAGGCAGGTGTTGCGGGGCGATGGTCGTGGCGCCCGGGTTCGTATTGGCGCCCATGGGGTTGGCGATCGTCGGCGCCGCGAGGCCGCACTGCCAGATGATGCTGTCTTCAGCGGTCAGGTGCGGAGTCAGCACCAGAATCTGACCGGCAAGGTTCGAGGCGTTGGCGTCATTGCCGTAGGTGATGATGACTTCGCCGTCGACGACCTCCAGTTGCGCGACATATCTGCCTTGCGTGTTGGTGGCGGCGGCGCTGAGCCCGGCGGCCTCGCGGTTGGCCGGCGCCGTGCCCCGATAGAGATAGGTTTCGGCGATCGCGGCCTGGGCAGCCGACGCAAGGTTGATGCCCTCGGCAACCTGGGCACGGACCGTGTAGTCCTGATACGAAGGGATGGCGACCGCCGCGACGATTCCGATGATCGCGATCACGATCATCATTTCGAGCAGCGTGAAACCCGTATGGATCTGCTTCATTTCGGTGCGAGCCTCCTTGCAACAACCGTCAGCATATTGCCGCAAAGCGCCGGGCGGCCCGAAGTCGCATTTGCCGGACATTCCGGGGGAAATGGCTCTGGCCCGGCGCTTTCCTTTACGAAACCGATCCGTTTCGTGGAGAATAGTGCGCCCCGCGTCGGGACCCGTTGCAAGTCCGCGTTTCAGGCCAAGGGATCGGCTTTGAACCTCCACGAGTTTCAATCGAAGGTGTTGTTCCGCGAATACGGTATTCCCGTGCCCGAGGGCCGGGTCGCGGCGACGCCGACCCAGGCGCTGCATGCCGCCGAAGCGCTTGGCGGGGAGTTCTGGGTCGTCAAGGCACAGGTGCATGCGGGCGGCAGGGGCAAGGCGGGCGGAGTGAAACTTGCGCGGTCGCTCGACGAGGTCGAAGAGTTTGCGGCCGGGATGCTCGGGCAGCGTCTCGTGACTCACCAGAGCGGTCCCGAGGGTCTGCCGATCGACCGGGTCTACGTCGAAAGCGGCTCCGACATCGAGCGAGAGCTCTATCTGAGCCTGCTTGTCGACCGCGGCAGCGAACGGGTCGCGATTGTCGCTTCGGCTGCCGGCGGCATGGATATCGAGGAAGTCGCAAGAACGTCTCCGGACAGGATTCACACGGTGACGCTGAACCCGGCGGCAGGTCTGCTCGACCATCAGTCGCGCCGGATCGGTTTCGCACTTGGATTCGATGCGGCCGGGAGCGTTTCGCTCGGTCGAGTCCTCACGAATCTCGTCCGGCTCGTGCATGAGTGCGACGCGAGCCTCGTCGAAATCAATCCCCTGATCGTGACGACCGCGGGCAGGATCGTCGCGCTCGATGCCAAGATCAACGTCGAGGACAACGCGCTCTTTCGGCAACAGCAGCTCGCCGCGATGCGCGACCCGGCGCAGGAGGACGAGCGCGAACGCCGCGCGCGCGAGCACGATCTGAGCTATGTGTCGCTCGACGGGAATATTGCCTGTCTCGTTAACGGCGCGGGGCTCGCGATGGCGACGATGGACCTCATCAAGCTGCACGGCGGGGAGCCGGCGAACTTTCTCGATGTCGGCGGCGGCGCCACGGCCGAGAACGTCGAGGAGGCTTTCAACATCATCCTGACCAATGAACGCGTCAGGACGCTGCTCGTCAACATCTTCGGTGGAATCGTGCGCTGCGACCTCATTGCCGAGGGCGTCATCGCCGCGGTCCGCAACACCGGCGTCAAGTTGCCGGTCATCGTGCGGCTCGAGGGCACCAACGCGACGGAGGGCATGGAACTCCTCGCCAACAGCGGATTCGACATCGTCGTTGCATCCGGCTTGACGGATGCCGCGGCCAAGGCGATCGAGGCGGCGGAGCGGGCCGCATGAGCATACTGGTCGACGCCGATACGAAGGTCGTCTGCCAGGGCCTGACCGGGCGGCAGGGCAGCTTTCACACGGCCCGCTGCCTGGCCTACGGAACGCGGGTCGTCGCCGGGGTCACCCCGGGCCGGGGCGGCGAGACCGAGCTCGGCCTGCCCGTCTACGATACGGTTGCCGACGCGAAGCGGGAGACCGGGGCCACCGTCAGCATGGTGTACGTTCCGGCGCCGTTCGCCGCCGACGCGATTCTCGAGGCAGCCGATGCCGGCATCGAGATCGTCGTTTGCATTACGGAAGGCGTGCCGGTTCTCGACATGGTGCGCGTGAAGGCCGTGCTCGGCGACTACGATTGCCGGCTGATCGGCCCGAACTGTCCCGGCATCATCACGCCGGGCGCCTGCAAGATCGGCATCATGCCGGGCGCGATCCACGAGCCGGGCAGCATCGGCATCGTGTCGCGGTCGGGAACGCTGACCTACGAGGCCGTGCACCAGACCACCGGCCGCGGGCTCGGCCAGACGACCTGCGTCGGCATCGGCGGCGATCCGGTTCGCGGCATGAACTTTGTCGATTGCCTGGAACTGTTCGAAGCGGATCCCGAAACCCGCGGGATCATCATGGTCGGCGAGATCGGCGGTACGGACGAGGAGGCCGCGGCGAAATACATCGCCGAAAGCGTCTCCAAGCCCGTGGTCGCCTATATCGCCGGCGTCACCGCGCCGCCGGGCAAACGCATGGGTCACGCCGGCGCGATCGTCGCGGGCGGCATGGGTACGGCGGAGGCGAAGTACGCGGCGCTCGAGGCAGCGGGCGTTGCGACGGTGCGCTCGCTCGCCGATCTCGGCGAAGCGATGACCAGTGCGCTGGCAGCCCGTGGCTGAGCTCCCAGCAACATGACGCGACCGTGAGGATCGCGCTCGCCCAGATCAACACCCGTGTCGGCGCGATCGACGCCAATACCCAAAGCGTGCTCGATGCGGCCGTCGAGGGCCCGCGACGAGCTTCGCTGCGAGCTCGTGCTTTTTCCGGAGCTCACACTGAGCGGCTATCCGCCCGAGGACCTGCTGTTTCACCGAGGTTTGCGCGACCGCGTCGAGGCGGCGTTCGCTCGCGTGCGCGATGAGGTCACGGGGATCGCGTTGTGTCTGGGCTACCCCGAGTACGAAGGCGACGCCATCTACAACAGTGCCGCAATGCTCCGCGACGGCGAGCTTCTCGCGAACCACCGCAAGAGCGCCCTGCCGAATTACGCCGTATTCGACGAAAAGCGCTACTTCGATGCAGGCACTGATCCCACGGTGACCGAAGTCGACGGTTGCCGCTTCGGCGTGATCGTCTGCGAGGATGCCTGGACGCCTGAACCTTGCCGCGACTGCCGGCAGGCCGGCGCCGAGATCATCCTCGTGATCAACGGCTCGCCATTCCATCTCAACCAGGCCGACGAGCGCGAGCGCGTGCTCGGCGAGCGTGCCAGGGAGAACGGCGTTCCACTGATCTATCTGAACCTCGTCGGCGGCCAGGACGAACTCGTGTTCGATGGCGGCTCGTTCGCCGTCGATGCGGGCGGTACGGTTGTCTTTCGCGCACCGGGTTTCGAGGCGGGTATCCATGTCGTCGAAGTCGCTACCGGCGACGGCGCACCCGTCATCGAACCGCAGGCTATCGCGCCGCGATTGCCGACCGTCGAGAGCGTCTATACGGCGCTCGTTCTCGGCACGCGCGATTACGTCGAGAAGAACGGCTTTCCGGGCGTCGTGCTGGGGCTCTCGGGCGGAATCGACTCGGCACTGACGCTCTGCGTCGCCGTGGACGCGCTCGGCCCGGAGCGGGTCCACGCCGTGATGATGCCGTCGAGCTTCACCTCGACCATGAGTCTCGAGGACTCGGCCGAGCAGGCGGAACTTTGCGGCGTACGCTACGACATCCTGCCGATCGAACCGCTCGTCGATGCTGCCGTGGACACGCTCGGGGAGGTGTTCGCCGGCCGCGCTCCCGACACGACCGAGGAAAACATCCAGGCGCGCTCGAGGGGGCTGTTGCTCATGGCGATCTCGAACAAGCTCGACGAGATGTTGCTGACCACCGGGAACAAGAGCGAGATGGCGGTTGGCTACGCGACGCTCTACGGCGACATGGCCGGAGGTTTTGCGCCGCTCAAGGACTGCAGCAAGATGATGGTTTACGCGCTCGCCCGTTACCGCAACTCCAGGTCCGCCGCAATACCCGAGCGAATCATCGAACGCGCGCCGAGCGCCGAGCTTGCCCCGGACCAGAAGGACAGCGACTCGCTGCCGCCCTACGAGGTGCTCGACCCGATCCTCGAGTCGTTCATCGAAGAGGACCAGTCGGTCGACCAGATCGCCGCGCTCGGCTTCGACCGGGCGACGGTCGTTGAGGTGTTGCAGATGGTCAGGCGCAACGAGTACAAGCGCCGTCAGGCGCCTCCGGGCGTGAGGATCAGCGGCCGCGCCTTCGGCCGGGATTGGCGTTACCCGATCACCTCGGGCTATTGATCGTCGCAGGCGCCCAGGCTATTCGAGTCTGAGCGGTTGCGCGGGCTCGCCGAACGTTTCCATGAGCACGCGCTCGGCGTCGACGGCGAGATCCGTCATCCCGAGCCGGTCGTAGGCCTCGATCATGAGCGCGAGCGTGTCTTCGAGTTCCGGCGAGCCCGGGTAGTGCTCGAGCGCGAACATCGTACGATTGACGGCCGCGACGTGAGCGCCACGTTCGAGGTAGTAGCGGGCGACGTGATTCTCGTACGCGGTGAGCCGGTTTCTCAGATACACCATGCGCTGGCGGGCGTCGTCGGCGTAGCGGCTGTCGGGGAAGCGCCTGAGCAACTCCTGGAAGGCCGCGAACGAAGCGAGTGTGTCCTTCGGCGGCCGAATGGACATGTCGACGTTGAACATCCGCTCAAGAATGTTCGGCGCCTGGTCGAAGAAGACGCGCCCCTTCATGTAGAGGCAATAGTCCACGCGCGGGTGAGTCGGGTTCTCGCGTTCGAACTCCTCGGCCGCCTCGATCGCAGCTTCCGGTTGCTGACTGCGGTCGTAGAGGTAGATCAGATCGAGCTGGGCCTGGCGCGTGAGGTTGCTGAAGGGATAGCGCGCTTCGAGCTGTTGAAACATGGCGATCGCGCCGGCGAAGTTGCCGGACTCCATGGCTTCGAAGCCCCGGTCGTAGAACCCCTCCGCGCCGAAGTCCTGGATGACGTCGTCGCGCCGTCCGCAACCGGCAAGGAGGCTCACCGCACAGGCGGCCAGCGCCAGGCATTTGATAGTCTTCAACACGTGCGTGTCCACAGCTCCTTCGACGGCGAAGTATAGCGAAAAGTTTCCTGGGGACCGGCGCTTTCAATATGGAACGGATTTCGAGAAAGGTGGTGGTGCCGGCGGATTTCGCGGGTAAACGGCTCGATCAGGCGGCCGCGGCGCTCATGTCGGAATTCTCGCGCAGCCGGCTCAAGACGTGGATCGACGACGGTCGCCTGACGGTTGACGGCACGAGTGCGCAACCGAAATCGCGGCTGGCCGGGGGCGAATGTCTCGCGCTCGAGACGGAGCTCGAGCCGCTCGCCGAGGTCGGCGCCGAACCGATTCCGCTCACGATCGTCTGGCAGGACGCGCAGCTTTTCGTCGTCGACAAGCCCGCCGGCCTCGTCGTGCACCCCGGCGCGGGCAATGCCTCCGGAACGCTTCAGAATGCGCTCCTGAACCTGGACTCTGCGCTTGCGGCCGTGCCGCGCGCCGGTATCGTGCACCGGCTCGACAAGGACACGAGCGGCTTGCTCGTCGTCGCACGCACGCTCGCGGCTCACGCGGCGCTCGTCGAGCAGCTCGAAACGCGCCGCATGGGGAGGGTCTACGAGGCGCTCTGCCAGGGCGTACTCAGCGGCGGCGGCACGATCGATGCGCCGATCGACCGGCATCCTCGCGAACGCACGAAGATGGCCGTGCGCGAGCGCGGCCGGCCGGCGCGCACGAGCTATCGAGTGCTCGAGCGCTTCCGTGCCCACACCCACGTCGAGGCGAAGCTCGATACCGGCCGCACCCACCAGATTCGCGTCCACATGGCGCACATCCGCGCACCGCTCGTCGGCGATCGCAGCTACGGGGGCAGGCCGCGCTTTCCGCGCGCACCGGGCGAATCGCTGCGCGCGGCGCTCGAAGCGTTCCCGCGGCAGGCGCTGCACGCCGCGCGTCTCGACCTCGAGCATCCCGTCGATGGCAGGCCGCTTTCGTTCGAGAGCAAGTTGCCGGACGATTTCAAGGAACTGCTTGCGGCGCTGCGCGAGGACGAGGAGGCCGCGAGAGCCCCATTAAAATGAATTCCCAGCGAAAGTCCGATGAGTGCGATGGCAGTGGAGACGGACTTGAATGGGCGCGCGTCGAGTGAAAATGGACCTGATCGTCACGGCCGGGCGAAGGCGCCAGGCACGGTTCCGATGAGCGCGCTCGCACACAAGGCGGACTGGCCGGCGCCCGCGCGCGTCAAGGCGTGGGTCAGTACCCGCGACGGCGGAATCAGTCGCGCGCCGTACTCGACGCTGAATCTCGGCACGCACGTCGGCGACGAACCGGATGCCGTGGCCGAAAATCGCCGCCGGCTCTCTGCGGCGCTCGGGCTGCGGGCGGAACCGAACTGGCTGACGCAGGTACACGGGTGCCGGGTCGTCGATCTTGACGAGTCGTGGACCGGTCCGGCCGACGGCGCGGTGACCGGCCGGACCGGCGTCGTCTGCGCAGTGCTCACCGCGGATTGCCTGCCCGTGCTGCTCGCCGACAGCAACGGCAGCCGGGTGGGCATCGCACACGCAGGCTGGCGCGGCCTTGCCTCGGGCGTTGTCGAGGCCGCCGTCGCAGCGATGAAAACGCCGCCGGGGGAGCTTCTGGTGTGGCTCGGGCCTGCGATCGGTCCGGACGCCTACGAGGTCGGCGACGATGTGCGCGCGGCGTTCGTCGACGTCGATGCCAACGCCAACGCGGATGCCGACGCTGTCGCGGATGCCGACGCCGACGCCGATGCCGACGCCGACGCCGACGCCGATGCCAACGCTGTCGCCGATGCCGGCGACGACGCGGATGCGGCCATGGCGTTTCGCCCGAATGCGCGCGGCCGCTGGCAGGCCGACCTCTACGCGCTCGCGCGCATGCGCCTGCAGCAGCTCGGCGTCACCTCGATCCACGGCGGCGGATCGTGCACCTACAGCGAACCCGAACGCTTCTTCTCGCATCGGCGCGTAGCGCCCTGCGGCCGCATGGTAAGCCTGATCTGGCTCTCCGGTTGATAATCGCCACGGCTGGCCTCATTTAATAAACGACCCGATAACGTTCAGAGGCTGCGCTCATGCGCATGGACAAACTGACAAGCAAGTTTCAGCTTGCGCTTGCCGACGCGCAGTCGCTCGCGGTCGGCCGCGATCACCAGTTCATCGAGCCGATTCACCTCATGGCGGCGCTGCTCGAGCAGGATGGCGGCACGGCGTCGGGGTTGCTCACCAAGGCCGGCGTCAACCTGAACATGCTGCGCTCGCGGCTCGGCGAGGCGCTCGAACGGCTGCCCGCCGTCGAAGGGGCAGGCGGCGAGCTGCACATCTCCAACGACCTCGGCAAGCTTCTCAATCTCACCGACAAGCTCGCGCAGAAGCGCGGCGATGCCTATATCTCGAGCGAGCTGTTCATCCTCGCGGCCCTGCAGTCGCGAGGCCCGCTCGCGGGGCTGCTCGAGGAAGCAGGCGCCGTCAAGGGCGCGGTCGAGAAGGCCATCGACGAGCTGCGCGGCGGCGCGACGGTCGAGGACCCGAACGCCGAGGACACGCGCCAGGCGCTCGACCGATACACCATCGACCTGACCGATCGGGCCGAGCAGGGCAAGCTCGATCCCGTGATCGGGCGCGACGACGAGATTCGCCGGACCGTGCAGGTGCTGCAGCGCCGCACCAAGAACAACCCCGTGCTCATCGGCGAGCCCGGCGTCGGCAAGACCGCGATCGTCGAGGGCCTCGCCCAGCGCATCGTCAACGGCGAGGTCCCCGAGGGCATCAAGTCCAAGCGCATCCTCGCGCTCGATCTCGGCGCACTCATCGCCGGCGCCAAGTTTCGCGGCGAGTTCGAGGAGCGCCTGAAGGCCGTGCTCAACGACCTCGCCAAGCAGGAAGGGCAAATCATCCTTTTCGTCGACGAACTGCACACGATGGTCGGCGCCGGCAAGGCCGAGGGCGCCATGGACGCCGGCAACATGCTCAAGCCCGCGCTCGCGCGCGGCGAGCTGCATTGCGTGGGCGCGACCACCCTCGACGAGTACCGCAAGTACGTGGAGAAGGACGCAGCACTCGAGCGGCGCTTCCAGAAGGTGCTCGTCGCCGAGCCGTCGGTCGAGGACACGATCGCGATCCTGCGCGGCCTCAAGGAACGCTACGAGGTCCACCACAAGGTGCAGATCACCGACCCTGCGATCGTTGGTGCGGCCGTGCTCTCGCACCGCTACATCAGCGACCGGCAGTTGCCGGACAAGGCGATCGATCTCGTCGACGAGGCGGCATCGCGCATCCGCATGGAGATCGATTCCAAGCCCGAGGAGATGGACCGGCTCGAGCGGCGCCTGATCCAGCTCAAGATCGAGCGCGAGGCGCTCAAGAAGGAGTCCGACGACGCTTCGAAGAAGCGGCTCGGCGATCTCGAAGCGCAAATCGACAGGCGCGAGGCCGAGTTCGCGGATCTCGAGGAAATCTGGAAGGCCGAGAAGGCGACCGTGCAGGGCGAGGCGCACATCAAGGAAGAGCTCGTGCGCGCCGAGCAGGAAATGGAGAAGGCGCAGCGGGCCGGCGACCTCGCCCGCCTGTCGGAACTGCAGTACGGCCGAATTCCGGAGTTGCAGCGGCAGCTCGAGCAGGCGCTCGGCGCCGACGAGTCTGCACGGCGGCTCGTGCGCAACAAGGTGACGGAGGAGGAAGTCGCCGAGATCGTCTCGAAATGGACCGGGATTCCGGTGTCCAAGATGCTCGAGAGCGAGAAGGACAAGCTCGTCCGCATGGAGAGCTTTCTCGAACAGCGCGTCGTCGGCCAGACCGAGGCGCTCGAAGCCGTGTCGAACGCGATCCGCCGCTCGCGAGCGGGCCTGTCGGACCCGAACCGGCCGAACGGCTCGTTCCTGTTTCTCGGCCCGACCGGCGTCGGCAAGACGGAACTCACGAAGGCGCTCGCCGCGTTTCTCTTCGACACCGAGGAAGCCATGGTGCGCATCGACATGTCGGAGTTCATGGAGAAGCACTCGGTCGCGCGGCTCGTCGGCGCGCCGCCTGGCTACATCGGTTACGAGGAGGGGGGCTACCTGACCGAGGCCGTGCGGCGCAAGCCCTATTCGGTCGTGCTGCTCGACGAGGTCGAGAAGGCCCATCCGGACGTCTTCAACGTGTTGCTGCAGGTGCTCGACGACGGCCGCCTGACCGACGGACACGGACGCACCGTCGACTTTCGCAACACCGTGATCGTCATGACGTCGAATCTCGGCAGCCAGCGCGTGCAGGAGCTGGCCGGGGAGGAGAACTACGCGCGCATGAAGGAGGACGTGCTCGGGATCGTCGGCCAGCACTTCAGGCCGGAGTTTCTCAATCGCGTCGACGACCTCGTCGTGTTCCATCCACTGGAAGCCGAGCACATCCGCAGGATCGTCGACATCCAGCTCGGGCATCTGCACCTCAGGCTTCGCGAGCGCGACATCGGGCTCGTGCTCGACCCCGAAGCGTGCGACCGGCTGGCCGAAGCGGGTTTCGACCCCGTCTACGGCGCCCGGCCACTGAAGCGTACGATTCAGCAGCAGCTTGAGAACCCGCTCGCGCAGCGGATCCTGAACGGGGACTTCGGGCCGGGCGACACGATTCGCATTGCTGTGGAGGCGGGCAAACTGGCGTTCACGCACGGCGATGCGGCGGAGGCTGCCTGAGCGCACGAAGCAGCGCTGCCGGGTTCGAACCGGCAGGTAAACCGCCGCGCCCCTTGAAATCCGGGCGGCTTGCCCAAAACATATGCCCGTTCCGTGGCCACGCGAGGCGGGCTCATGCCCATTTACGAATACCGTTGCGAGTCCTGCGGTCATACGCTCGATGCGTTGCAGAAGATCGCCGACGCACCGCTGGCGGACTGCCCGAGCTGCGACGAGGCCGCGCTCAAGCGGCTGATCTCGGCGCCGGTTTTCCGGCTCAAGGGCAAGGGCTGGTACGAGACCGATTTCAAGTCCGACAAGGAGACGAAGCGCAACCTGGCCGACCGTGCGGACGGCGAAGCCAAGCCCGACCAGTCCAAGGACGCGAAATCCGACAAGAAAGCCGACGGGAAGCCGGCGTCCGGCGGCGACAAGCCCGCGGCCGACAGCAAGAAGCCTGCGGCGGATGGGCGGTCCGCCGGATCGTCGAGCGGCGAGGAGACGGCGTCCTCGGGCTCACGGCCCGGTACGGAGGCTGCCTGATTGGCGGCCCGGGCCATGCACGAGATCGTCCACAAGCTAGTCAAAGCCGGTACCGAGGCTACCGCGCGATGCCCGAGCACTTGTGCCTGCCGGATCGACATCGACGAGCGCATCGAAGCCAGTACAGAGGCCGCCTGATTGGCCGGTAAGGCAATGATCCGCCTGCGCCGCTACGTGGTAGCGGGGCTCTTGGTGTGGTTGCCGGTCGGGGCGACCATCCTCGTCTTCACGCTGCTGCTCGACCTCGCGGACCAGGTCCTGCTGTTCCTGCCCGAGGCCTTGCGTCCCGAAGCCTTGCTCGGGTTTCGCATTCCCGGTCTCGGCGCGATTCTCGCGTTGCTCGTGCTGATCGTCACGGGCAGTTTCGTTGCGAATCTCGTCGGCCGCAGGCTCGTCAATCTCTACGAGAGCCTCCTCGGCCGGATCCCGCTCGTGCGCTCCGTCTACAGCGCGGTCAAGAATTTCGCCGAGCTGGTGTTCAGCGACACCGGGAGCTCCTTCAAGAAAGTGTTGCTGATCGAGTACCCGCGCAAGGGGCTTTACAGCATCGCATTTCAGACCTCCGAGGAACCCGAAGAGGTGGAGTACCGCACGGGCGTGTCGCTCGTGACCGTGTTCCTGCCGACGACGCCGAACCCGACTTCGGGCTTCATGCTGTTCGTGCCGCGCGACCACATCAAGGAGCTCGACATGTCGGTCGAGGAAGCGCTCAAGATGATCATCTCGCTCGGCGTCGTCGTGCCGCCGTGGCATCCGTTGCATCCGGCGCCAAGCGCGCAGCCGGCGCCGGCTCCGCTTGCGAGTTCGGAGCCGCCGCCTTAACATCGCCGGCTTCCCGCGTCGCGGGTCCTTTCACAAAGCAAGACCCCATGCGCAGTCACTACTGCGGTCATGTCGACCGCTCAGCTATAGGCCGCGAAATTGCTGTCGCCGGCTGGGTCCATCGCCGCCGTGACCACGGCGGCGTGATCTTCGTGGACCTGCGCGACCGCGAGGGGCTCGTCCAGATCGTCTTCGACCCGGACAGCCCCGAAATCTTCGCGGTCGCCGAGCGGCTGCGCGGGGAGTACGTGCTGTCGGTCGAGGGACGCGTTCGCGAGCGGCCTGAGGGCACCGCCAACCCGAACATGGCGACCGGCGAAGTCGAGATCGTCGCGACCCGGCTGACCGTGCTCAACCAGGCGAAGACGCCGCCGTTTCATCACGACGAACCCGCCAGCGAGGAGCTCAGGCTCCGTTACCGCTATCTGGATCTCAGGCGCGAACCGATGTACCGCAACCTGCGTCTGCGCCACGACGTGATACGGACCCTGCGCGCGTTTCTCGACGAGGCGGGCTTCGTGGATGTCGAAACGCCGATGCTGACGAAGACGACGCCCGAGGGCGCCCGCGACTATCTCGTGCCGAGCCGCACGCAGCCCGGCGCGTTCTTCGCCTTGCCGCAATCGCCGCAGCTCATGAAGCAGTTGCTCATGATGTCGGGCATCGAACGCTACTACCAGGTCGTGCGCTGTTTCCGCGACGAGGATTTGCGCGCCGACCGCCAGCCGGAGTTCACGCAACTCGACGTCGAGACCTCGTTCCTCGACGAGAACGGCATCATCGAACTCATGGAAGCGCTGACCCGGCACACGTTTCGTGCCGTGCTCGACGTCGAACTGCCCGACCCGTTCCCGCGGCTGAGCTACGCGCAAGCCATGCACCGGTTCGGTTCGGACAAGCCGGACCTGCGCAACCCGCTCGAACTCGTCGAGGTCGGCGATCTCTTCCGGGGCGTCGAATTCAAGGTGTTCGCGCGGCCGGCCGAGGATCCCGCGAGTCGCATCGCGGCGCTCAGGGTGCCGGGCGGAGGCAGACTCACGCGCAAGGAGATCGACGACTACACGGCGCTGGTCGGCCGCTACGGCGCGAAAGGCCTGGCCTACATCAAGGTCAACGACGCCGCAGGCGGGCGCGACGGCCTGCAGTCGCCGATTCTCAAGTTTCTGCCGGACGAGGCCATCGCCGGCGTGCTCGCGCGTGTCCAGGCCGAGGACGGCGACCTGATCTTCTTCGGTGCGGACAGGAATGCCGTTGTCAACGATTCGCTGAGCGCGCTGCGCGACGCGCTCGGCCGTGACCTCGGCCTGACCGCGGAAGGCTGGGCGCCGCTCTGGGTCGTCGACTTCCCGATGTTCGAGCGTGATGACAAGGGCGGCTGGAGTTCGCTCCATCACCCGTTCACGGCGCCGCGCGATCCTTCCCCGGAGGCGCTGATCGAGGATCCGGGCGGTTCGGTGTCCTGCGCCTACGACCTGGTCCTGAACGGTTCGGAGATCGGCGGCGGTTCGATGCGTATCCACTCGCCCGAGATGCAGTCGGCCGTGTTCGAGCTGCTCGGCATCTCCGCTGAAGAGGCCCAGGCCAAGTTCGGGTTCCTCCTGACGGCGCTCGACTACGGCTGTCCGCCGCATGGCGGGATCGCGTTCGGGCTCGACCGGCTCATAATGTGGATGGCGGGTGCCCAAAGCATTCGCGAGGTCATCGCGTTTCCGAAGACGCAGACCGCGAATTGCCTGCTGACGGGGGCACCGAGCCCCGTCGATCCCCCGCAGCTCAGGGAGCTTGGCATCGGACTGCGTACCCGCCGGGGCGCGTGAGGGTCCGCGGGGGCGTCGTGATCGGCCGCGCTCCACCCGTCGAGAGGCCGCTGTCGAGGGCAGGCAGGTGCCGGTAGATCGCGGCGACACGCCCGTCGAGCGCACGTTCAAGCGCCCGGAATCCGTTCTCGTGGTGATCCACACGCCCGAGCTCGAGTGCCTGCTGCTTGAACGTGTGAGCCCGGCCGGGTTCTGGCAATCGGTCACCGGCAGCCTCGAGTGGGGGGAATCCGTTTCCGCGGCGGCCGCCCGCGAGGTTCGCGAGGAGACGGGTCTGGATCCGGCAGGACTGCACGACGCGGGCGTGCAGAAATCGTTCCCGATCCGGCCCGAATGGCGCGCGCGGTTCGCGCCCGGGGTCCGCGAGAACCTGGAGCATCTCTGGTACCTGGAGGTCCCGGCCGCTGTCGAGATCGAACTCAGCTCGCTTGAGCATCGCCGCTACTGCTGGCTGCCGGTCGCCGACGCAATCGAACGCGTCTGGTCGTGGACGAACCGCGAAGGCCTCGAACGATTGGCAGCCCGCGTCAGCCCCTGGCGAGCTTGACGAGTTCGTAAAGCAGTTCGAGTGCCTCGCGCGGCGACAGGCTGTCGGCGTCGAGCGCCTCGAGCCGCTGCCGCAGCCGGTCGGGTTCGGCGGGGGGCGCCTCGAAGCCCAGTTCCTGCTGCGGGTTCGACCTCGCGAGCGCCTGCTGTTCGCGCTCGAGCAGTTTGAGATAGCCCCTGGCGTCGTCGATGACGCGACGCGGCACACCCGCGAGTTCGGCCACGTTCAGGCCGTAGCTCTGGTTCGCGGGACCGGGTTTCACGCTGTGCAGGAAGACGAGTTCGCGGCCGTGCTCGGTTGCATCGAGATGGACATTTGCGCAGCCGGGCAGGTCGTCGGGCAGGCTCGTGAGCTCGAAGTAATGCGTTGCGAAGAGCGTAAACGCATCGAGCTCGCGGCCAATGTGGCGGGCCGCGGCCCAGGCCAGCGACAGGCCGTCGAAGGTGCTCGTGCCGCGCCCGACCTCGTCCATGAGCACGAGGCTTGAGCGTGTGGCGTTGTTGAGGATCCGCGCGGTTTCCGTCATCTCGACCATGAAGGTCGAGCGCCCGCCCGTGAGGTCGTCGGCGGCGCCAATTCGCGTGAAAATCCTGTCGACGGTGCCGATGACCGCGGCCTCGGCCGGCACGAAGCTGCCGATGTGCGCGAGGATCACGATGAGCGCCGTCTGGCGCATGTAGGTCGACTTGCCGCCCATGTTCGGGCCCGTGATGATCAGCATGCGCTGTTGCTCGTCGAGCCTGACATCGTTCGGAACGAACGGCGCCCCGGACGATTGCTCGACGCCGAGATGCCGGCCGGCGCGGTAGTCGATCTGCGGGTCCTCGACGAGTTCCGGGCGCACGAGCCCGAGTGTCGCAGCGCGCTCGGCGAGATTCGTCAGCGTGTCGATCTCCGCGAGGCTTGCGACCGTTTGCTGCAGGCCTTCAAGGCTCTGCGCGAGCAGGTCGAGCAGCCCATCGTAGAGCAGTCGTTCGCGGGCGAGCGCGCGTTCCCGCGCGCCGAGGATCCGGTCCTCAAATTCCTTGAGTTCGGGCGTGATGTAGCGCTCGGCGCCCTTGAGCGTCTGTCGGCGGATGTAGTCTGCCGGCGCTGAAGCGGCCTGGGCCTTGCTGATCTCGATGTAGTAGCCGTGCACCCGGTTGTAGCCGACCTTGAGTTTCGGCAGGCCCGTGCGCTCGCGTTGCTCCGTTTCGAAGCGGTCGAGGAACTCGCCTGCGCTGGTGCTGGCCGCGCGCAGTTCGTCGAGCGCGGCATCGTAGCCGTCGGCGATGACGCCGCCGTCGCGCACGAGTGCGGGGGGCGTCTCGACGAGCGCGCGTTCGAGCAGGCTGCGCTCTTCGACGTGCTCGGAGCAGGACGCGTCGAGTTCTTCGAGTCGCGGCGAATCGATGCCGTCGAGCAGCACCTTGATTCCCGGGACCATCGCGAGGCCGTCCCTGAGCTGCGCGAGGTCCCGCGGGCGGGCGGACCGCAAGGCGACACGCGTCAGGATGCGCTCGAGATCGCCGATCTCCTTGAGCGCGGCGGCGACGGTGCTAGCCAGACCTCGCTCGCAGAGCGTCTCGATCGCCTGTTGGCGTTTCTTGAGCGGCTCGCGTGCCCGGATCGGCCGACTGAGCCATGCCCGGATGAGCCGGCTGCCCATCGGCGTCGCGCAGCGGTCCATGATTCCGGCGAGCGTGAATTCCTGTGCCGAACCGAGGCTCGACTCGATCTCGAGGTTGCGCCGGGTCTGCGCGTCGAGGATCACGGCATCGTCGTGGCGCTCGCGCGTGAGCGTGCGCACGTGCGGCAGTTCCGAACGCTGCGTTTCCCTGACGTACTGGATCAGGCAGCCCGCCGCGCCGATGGCCGAAGACAGGTTCTCGGCGTCGAATCCCTTGAGATCGATCGTGTTGAACTGGGCGCAGAGCAGCCGCTTGCCGGTCTCGACGTCGAAGTGCCACGGCGGTCGGTGACGGACCTGCGCGTGGCTCGCAAGCCCGTTCGGAGCCGCGGCGTCCTCGGGCAGCAGGAGCTCCGCCGGAGCGAGACGCTCGAGTTCGCCGGCGAGCGCCTCGTCGTCGGTGAGTTCGGTCACGGCGAGCCGTCCGCCCGCGAGATCGAGCCAGGCGAGCCCGGCCGGCGATCCCGACGAACCCGACGTGCCCGGCGTGCCCGGGTCGAGCGCCGCGACGTGGCGCGTCTCCGCGGCCCCGAGCAACGCTTCGTCGGTCAGCGTGCCGGGCGTGACGACCCTGACTACGCGCCGTTCCACGGGACCCTTGCTCTTCGCCGGGTCGCCGATCTGCTCGCAGATCGCAACCGATTCGCCGAGCTTGACGAGCCTCGCGAGGTAGCTGTCGACGGCGTGATACGGCACACCCGCCATCGGGATCGGGTCGCCGGCAGACTTCCCGCGCGTGGTCAGCACGATGTCGATGAGCCCGGCGACGCGCCGCGCATCCTCGTAGAAAAGCTCGTAGAAGTCGCCCATGCGGAAGAACAGCAGCGCATCCGGATGCTCGGCCTTGATGGCCAGGTACTGCTGCATTACGGGCGTGTGGGATCGGGACATGGTCTGTGCGGCGCCGTGCCGGGGGGCACCATTCTAGTCGCTGCGTCAGGGGGCCATAAGGGATGCGACGGGTGCGTGTGGGCGCGCTCCTCGCTGGCACTGGAGCAGGCAGGGCTGTAGAGGATACGGCGCGCCCGCGCGCCAGTGGGCACCGCGCCATCCGCGATGCGTTAGGGGCTATGATCGCGGTGTGAAAATCCTTCATGTCGAAGCTGGCCGGCACATGTTGGGCGGCGCGAATCAGGTCTGCCGCCTGGTGCGCGGACTGCGCGAGAGGGGCGTGGCCAGCGTGCTCGTGTGTCCGCCGGGGGACATCGCGGGGCTGCGGATTCGCGGGACGAGTTCTTCGGCTGGATTCGCAGGTCATGGCGAAATTGCGTGGCTGCGGCCTGGCCGTGACCAGACGATCGTGCTGCCGATGAGCGGCGACCTCGACTTCGGGCTCGTGCGGCGGCTCCGGGCGGTGTTGAACGGCGTCAGACCGGATATCGTGCACGTGCACTCGCGGCGCGGCGCCGATCTCTTTGCGGGTCTCGCCTGTCTCGCCGAGGGGCTGCCGGCGGTCCTGACGCGCCGGGTCGACAACCCGGAGCCTGCGTTCTGGGCGCGCTTCAAGTACCGGCCCTACCGCTCGATCGTCGCGATCTCGCGCGCCGTCGAGGCGCAATTGACGGGCAGGGCCGGACTCGAGCCGACGCGAGTCAGGAAAATTCCAAGTGCCGTGAATCCGCACGAGTTTCTTCCGGACCGGACCGCACGTGCCCGGCTGCTCGCCGAGTTCGCGTTGCCGGACGATGCGTTCGTTGCGGCGGTCTCGGCACAGCTCATCAAGCGCAAGGGACACGATGTGTTGCTGGCCTGCCTGCCGGAGCTTGTACGACGGCACTCGGAACTCAGGGTCGTGTGTTTCGGCGACGGGCCGCTCAAGCGGCGCCTGCGGCACAGGATCGACGCGCTGGCGCTTGGCCGTCATGTGCAGCTTACGGGGTTCCGCCGCGATCTGCCCTCGCTTCTGCCCGGCGTTGACGTGCTCGTGCATCCGGCGCGGCGCGAAGGGCTTGGCGTCGCATTGCTCGAAGCGATGAGCTCGGGCGTACCGGTCGTCGCTTCAGCCGTCGGGGGCATCGTCGATGTCGTGGAGCCCGGGGTCGAAGGGCTGCTCGTTCCGCCTGATGACGCGCCGGAACTCCGCGCAGCACTCGAGCGGATCATCGGCGACGCGCGCTTGCGCAAGCGCATGGGCATTGCCGGCAGGACCCGCGTGCAGCGGGAGTTTTCTGTCGGACTCATGACCGAGCGTTATCTCGATCTCTACCGCGACGTGCTCGCGGGCGCGCATGCAACTGTCTGACGGTCGAGTGCCGCTGCCGAATCCGCGGATCCAACCGCGTGCCGATCCTCATGCGACCGACTGACCCCGAACTCGCCGAACTCGCGGCCCGACTCGGCCGCACGCTCGTCGCCCGAAACTGGACCGCGTGCACCGCGGAATCGTGCACGGGTGGCTGGATCGCCAAGGTCATGACGGACGTGCCGGGCAGCAGCGCCTGGTTCGGGACCGGGTTCGTGACCTACGCGAACGACGCCAAGATGGGTCTGTTGGAGGTGCCGGCTGACGTGCTCGAGGCGCACGGCGCGGTCAGCGAGCCGGTCGTCGTCGCGATGGCGGAAGCGGCGCGTTCGCAAACCGGCGCGGATCTGGCCGTTGCGGTCAGCGGCGTTGCCGGACCGGACGGCGGCACGGCCGAGAAGCCCGTCGGTACGGTCTGGTTCGCCTGGGCCGGTCCGGATCGCACGCGTGCCGAGCGGCGGCAATTGCCGGGCGATCGCGAGCGGATTCGCAGGCTCGCGGTCGAATGCGCGCTCAAGGGACTGCTCATCGAAACCGGGGCCGATGCCTGATCCGGGAGGCTGCGCCGTCGAAATTCGCCGCTGCAAGACCGCTCTCGTTCGCCCCTTCGGCCAGTTCCTGCAACCCAGGTTCCCGGGCTTGCGATTCATCGGCATGGCGGGCTGCTCATCGCTGCAGCGGGACGATGAGTAGCGCGTCACGCGCCGAGGACGGCCGAGGCAGTCCGCGACGGCGCCGCGTGTTCTTCGCGCTCTGGCCGGACGAAGCGACTCGCTCCGCTCTCGCCAGAGCCACGCGGCGCGCCGTGCGTGCGGCGGGCGGCCGGGCGACGCGTCCGGAAAACCTTCACATCACCATGGCGTTTCTCGGTGGACTGACACCGGTCGAACTCGACAGGGCCCGCGATGTTCCGCCCATCGGGACCGGCCCCTTCGAACTCACCCTCGACACGCTCGGGCACTGGGCCCGGCCACGGATCCTGTGGCTCGCGGCGTCTGTGAGGCCCGACGCACTCATGACGCTCGAGCGGTCCTTGTGGGAGGGACTCGTCGCGCGCGGTTTCAAACGGGAAAAGAAGGTTTTCACGCCGCACGTGACGCTCTGCCGGCGCGCTCGAGCGGTCGCCGAAGCGGTCAAGCCCGTGCACTGGCGGGCCGAACGGCTGACGCTTCTCGAGTCCGTACCCGTCGAGCGCGGCGTGCGCTACGAACCGGTCGAAGACTGGCCGCTTTGAAGGCGCGCGCCACGTGTTGAGGGCGTTCCGGCGGCTAAAGTTCCCGCAGCTCGAATCATGGCGTTTCGCGGTGAATTTCCGGCTGAATGCGGGCCCTATCTGTGAAATAATCACAGTGCTCGGGTTTCCCTTCACCGCCGATACGAACCGGACCAAATACTATGGACGACAACCGCAAACGGGCACTTGCTGCCGCGCTCGGGCAGATCGAAAAACAGTTCGGCAAGGGTTCGGTCATGCGTCTCGGCGACTCGATCGCGACACGCGAGTTCGAGGTCGTCTCGACGGGCTCGCTGGGTCTGGACGTCGCGCTCGGTATCGGCGGATTGCCGCGCGGCCGAGTGGTCGAGATTTACGGGCCCGAGGCGTCGGGCAAGACGACGCTGACGCTGCAAGTCGTCGCGGAAATCCAGCGCCTGGGCGGCACGGCGGCGTTCGTCGACGCCGAGCACGCCCTCGACCCGGGCTACGCCGAAAATGTCGGCGTCAACGTCGACGATCTGCTGATCTCACAGCCGGATACGGGCGAGCAGGCGCTTGAGATCACCGACATGCTGGTCCGGTCGGGGGCCGTCGACACCGTCGTCGTCGATTCGGTCGCGGCGCTGACGCCGAAGGCCGAGATCGAGGGCGAAATGGGCGATTCGCACGTGGGGCTGCAGGCGCGGCTGATGTCGCAGGCCCTGCGCAAGCTTACGGCGAACATCAAGCGCTCCAATTGCCTCGTAATCTTCATCAACCAGATACGCATGAAGATCGGCGTGATGTTCGGCAGCCCGGAAACGACGACGGGCGGCAACGCGCTCAAGTTCTACTCGTCCGTAAGGCTCGACATCCGCCGTATCGGCGCGATCAAGAAGGGCGACGAGATCCTCGGCAACGAAACGCGCGTCAAGGTCGTCAAGAACAAGGTGGCGCCGCCGTTCAGGAAGGCCGAGTTCGAGATCCTGTACGGCCACGGCATCTCTCGCGAAGGCGAAATCATCGACCACGGCGTCCAGCAGGGCATCGTCGACAAGTCCGGGTCCTGGTACAGCTACAACGGCGACCGGGTCGGCCAGGGCAAGGAAAACGCGCGCGAGTTTCTCATCGAGCATCCCGACGTCGCTGCTGAAATCGAAGCGCAGATCAGGAACAGGCTCCTGCCCGGAACCGTCCTGACCGAAGTACCGTCGACCGAAGAGGACGCGAAGCGCAAGCAAGCCTAGCGGTCCCTGGCAGGCCCCGCTTCGCACACGCAAGGATTAGATGGCGCTCGACAGGCCCGCTTGCAGAAAGCTCTCCCTCGACCTGCTCGCTCGCCGCGAGCACAGCCGCCGCGAACTTGAGCGAAAGCTCGACAAACGCGGTTTTCCCGGCAGCCTGATCGACGAAACGCTCGATGAGCTCGAAGGGACCGGCGCGCTTTCCTCGCGGCGATTCGCCGAGAGCTTCGTCACCGCACGGGCGGGCAAGGGGCACGGCCCCCTTCGCATTCGCGCCGACCTGTCAAAGCGCGGCGTTGCTGCGAGCGACTTTGAGGACCTGTTGCACGACGGGTCGATCGATTGGTCTGCGATCGCGCGCAGGGCCAGAGCCAAACGTTTCGGCCGCGACGCGCCGGCTGATTACGCCGGGCGCGCAAGGCAGGCCCGCTTCCTGCAATACCGCGGCTTCGACATGGACCAGATCAACGCGGCACTGGATATTGACGGCGATTCGGATTAGCGTGCCGCACTCTCGGATTGCGATGTAATCTGTGCAACGGGCCACGAGGTCCGTGTGTGTTGTCGATATGAGTCACTCAAGCAAAGAACTGCGCACGGCGTTCCTCCACTACTTCGCGGAGCGCGGTCATGAAATCGTGCCGAGTTCGCCGCTGGTCCCGGCGAACGACCCGACGCTGCTGTTTACGAACTCCGGAATGGTCCAGTTCAAGGACGTGTTCCTCGGCCGCGAATCGCGCGCCTCGCAGCGGGCAGTGACCTCACAGCGCTGCTTGCGGGCCGGAGGCAAGCACAACGACCTCGAAAACGTCGGCTACACCGACAGGCATCTCACGTTCTTCGAGATGCTCGGCAACTTCAGCTTCGGCGATTACTTCAAGCGCGACGCGATCCGTTTCGCCTGGGAGTTCATGACCGGCGTGCTCGGTCTGCCGCCCGAGCGCCTCTGGTGCACGGTCTATCTCGACGACGACGAAGCCGCATCCCTCTGGCTCGACGACATCGGTATCGACAAACGCCGCTTCGCCCGCATCGGCGCGGACGAGAACTTCTGGTCCATGGGCGACACGGGGCCTTGCGGGCCGTGTTCGGAGATCTTCTACGATCACGGCGAGGGCGTGCCGGGCGGGCCGCCGGGTTCGCCGGATGCCGAGGGCGACCGCTACGTCGAGGTCTGGAACCTCGTCTTCATGCAGTTCGACCGCAATGCCGAGGGCAAACTCACGCCGCTGCCGAAGCCGTCGGTCGACACGGGAATGGGGCTCGAACGGCTTTCGGCCGTCATGCAGGGCGTGACTTCCGTCTACGACACGGATCTCTTCCGGAATCTCATCGAAGCGGCGGCCGCGGCAACCGACACCAGGGACCTCGCGAGTAACTCCCTCAGAGTCATCGTCGATCACATCCGCGCCTGCTCGTTTCTGATCGTCGACGGCGTACTGCCCGGCAACGAGGGCCGCGGCTACGTGCTGCGCCGGATCATCCGCCGTGCCCTGCGGCACGGGCACAAGCTCGGCGTCGAGGAGCCGTTCTTCCATTCGCTCGTGGCGAGCCTCGATGCCGAGATGGGGCAGGCGTATCCCGAACTCACGGAACATCGCGCGCACGTCGAGCGAGTGCTGTTGCAGGAGGAGGAGCGGTTCGCGGAGACGCTCGCCAAGGGCATGCGTCTGCTCGAGGGCGTCATCGCCGATCTGCCGGGCGGCGCGGCGCTGCCCGGCGAGACGGTCTTCAGGCTCTACGACACCTATGGATTCCCCGAGGACCTGACGGCCGACATTGCGCGGGAGCGGGGGCTTAGCGTGGACCGCGAAGGGTTCGAGCACGCGATGAAGGGGCAGCGCACGCGGTCGAGGCGCGCGAGCCGTTTTGAGGCGCTCGCCAATGACTTGCCGTCGCTGAGCGAGGAGACTGAGTTTCTGGGCTACGAGTGTCTTGAGGCGGACGGTGAGATCGTCGCGCTCTTCGATGGTGAGGCGAATCCGGTCGAGCGGCTCAGCGCGGGCGACACCGGCATCGTCGTACTCGACCGTACGCCGTTCTATGCGGAGAGTGGCGGGCAGGTTGGCGATACTGGTCGTTTGTCGGGCGGCGCTGGAGGTTTGTCGGGCGATGCCGATCGTTTGGTCGGCGACACTGGCAACCTGTCCGGCGACGCCGACCGCCAGTCCGGCGTGGCGGCCGAGTTTCGCGTCTCGGACACACGCAAGCTCGACGCGGCGCACGGACACATCGGCTCGCTTGCCTCGGGCGAGCTTGCGGTCGGCGCCAGCGTCAGCGCAACGGTCGATTCCGTGCGGCGCGCGGCCACCGTCCTGAACCATTCGGCGACGCACCTGTTGCATGCCGCACTGCGCGAGGTCCTGGGCTCGCACGTGCAACAGAAGGGTTCGCTGGTCGCGCCGGACCGGTTGCGCTTCGATTTCTCGCATTACGAACCCGTCAGCGGCGACGAACTCGAGCAGATCGAGGCGCTCGTCAACGAGCAGATCCGCCTCAACACCGCAGCCGATACGCGCGTTTTGCCTTTCGACGAAGCGATCGCTGCCGGCGCGATCGCGTTCTTCGGCGACAAGTACGGCGACGACGTGAGGGTGCTGACCCTCGGCGAGTTCTCGACGGAACTCTGCGGCGGCACGCACGTGAGCCGCGCTGGCGACATTGGGCTCTTCAAGATCACGTCGGAATCGGGGATCGCCGCGGGCCAGCGGCGTATCGAAGCCGTCACCGGACGCGGAGCGCTCGCTTGGGTCCACGCGGGCGAGACCGTGCTCCGGGACGTGGCCGGACTCGTCAAGGGCGGCCGCGACGATGTCCGGGACAAGGTGGCCCAGATCATCGAACGCGCAAGGAAACTCGAACGCGAGGTCGCGAAGCTCAAGAGCCGGCTCGCTACCGGCGGCGGCAGGGACCTGCTCGACGAGACCGAGAACGTCAACGGCGTGCAACTGCTCGTGGCACGGCTCGACGGCGCCGACGTCAAGGCGCTGCGAAGTGCCGCCGACCGGCTCAAGGACAAGCTCGGTTCCGGCGTCGTCGTGCTCGGCAGCGTCGAGGGGAGCAAGGTCTACCTCGTAGCCGGCGTAACCAAGGACCTGACCGACCGGCTCCACGCCGGCAAGCTCATCAAGCCCGTTGCCGAGCGCGTCGGTGGCAGCGGCGGCGGCCGCCCGGACTTCGCCCAGGCTGGCGGGACCCTGCCGGATAAGCTCGACGACGCGCTCGCACTCGTCAAGACCTCGCTCTGAGCCACCCGCGGCGCCTCGCCGCTACACCCCAGCGGACCGCACAAGCCGGGAAACCGGCCAGCCAGCACGGAAATGCTTTACACTGGTTTCAGTGAAGTGCGCTCTCGCCAGTGCGCTTCACAGGGGGGACCGGCCAATTCATAAAACGAAAACGGCGGCCGGCCTTGCCAAGGACAACCCGTAGACCAAGAAGGAGTTTGGCTATGCTGATCTTGACCCGCAGGGTCGGGGAGACGGTGGTCATAGGCGATGACGTCACGGTGACCGTGCTGGGCGTAAAGGGCAATCAAGTCCGTCTCGGCATCAACGCGCCACGCGATGTGGCGGTGCACCGCGAGGAAATCTACGAGCGGATCAGGCGCGAGCAGACCGAAGAAGAGTCAGAGCGACCGCAACGCGTCGCCGACGCGAGCCAATAGCGTCGCACACACGGTCTGAGTCTGCCTGTCCCCATTTGCTCCCGCAGCGGCTAGAATCACGCTGCCGGTAGCCTGCTGCCGGCGGCTTGCGGTTGGCAGGCCTCCTAGCGGAGAGGTGGCTGAGTGGCTGAAAGCGCTCCCCTGCTAAGGGAGTAAGGGTTGATAGCCCTTCGAGGGTTCGACCCGAGCCGCGTAGCGGCGAGGGAACGCGCAGGCGGCGAAGCCGCCGAGCGGCCCCGTAAGGGGTGAGCCGCCGCAGGCGGCGAATCATCCCGACCGACCTGCCAGCCATCAACACGTGATGGCGCCAGACTCATAGGGAGAGCCTGTCAGTCGATTGCCGAGCCGACTCCGTCTCAGGCTGCTAGAATCGCGCTGCCGGCGGCCTGCTGCCGGTGGCTTGCGGTTGGCAGGCCTCCTAGCGGAGAGGTGGCTGAGTGGCTGAAAGCGCTCCCCTGCTAAGGGAGTAAGGGTTGATAGCCCTTCGAGGGTTCGAATCCCTCCCTCTCCGCCACCTATCTTATATAAGATATTGATACTAATAACATTGTTAGGAATGTGACGCGACGTTACCACGCACGTTCCAACATACCTTGAAACACTGCCAGACACGGCACGCGCCTTTCAGCGACAATCGCCCTCGTTGAGTCCGGTCCGCGGTAACCGTTCCGGCGCCGGGGGATGAACTGGAATTTGGGGCCCGCAAGCCAAGGCATGAAGCCAAATGTCCGCTGGCACTGCGCCGCGATCCCCGTCCTATGCTCGGATTGCGGCCAGCAAATGTTTACTAACCCGAGGCACTCCAACACACACGAATGAGTCTCCGGGATTCCCGGCGCGATTCACTCAAGAGTAAATCCACATACACGCTAGGGTGTCTCGTCATGGTACAAAAGGAGCTACCGCCGGAAAGAACCCGCAATCGACCGACTAACCAGCCTATCAACAGAGAAGATTATTCTGCTATTGCGCATATGCGATCAATGCCCAAACCTTCAGCGCTATATCCAATTCTTTGGTATTTTGCGTCGGAGCGCCAACGAATCTACTTAAAGCGCCTACGTGGACTTCCTCCACCATGGACAGAAGATCCCATACTTCGCGCCTACAAGTTCACCAACAGCTTTCGCGCATCCGATAGGGTTAGTCAGTATCTCATTAAGAAAACGTATACGCTTCCGGCCAAGGATATCGGAACGTTGTTTCTACGCACAATTCTATTCAAGATCTTCAACAGGATCGAAACATGGGAAACGCTCGTCGACCATTTTGGATTACCAGACGTTCGTACATTCGACTTTGACGCATGCGATCACCTTTTCGAGACGATTCGTGCATCGTCGGGTCGGCTCTACTCCGGTGCCTATATTATGCCTACGGGTCGTCTTGCAGGCGTTCCCAAGCACCGGATGCACCTGCACCTTATTCGTAGAATGATTCGGGATCGGTTACCTGAAAAGCTTTCTGCAACAAGATACTTGTCCCAAGTCTATGAGCGCTTCCTTCGATATCCGACGTTCGGTCCCTTCTTGTCGTATCAGTATACGATTGATCTAAATTACACGACGTTGATCAACCACTCCGAGGAAGAATTCGTCGTTGCAGGTCCAGGCGCACTCGATGGACTTTCGAAATGTTTTGAGACACTTGGGGACTATACTCCAGAGCAAACAATCCTTTGGTTGACGGACATACAAGAGAATGAGTTTTCCAGATTCGGGCATTCGTTCGATGGCCTGTGGGGTCGGCCCCTTCAACCCATCGATATACAAAATATACTTTGTGAGGTTTCAAAATACACACGCATTACCCATCCAATGGTCAGAGGCATCTCCGGGCGGACACGAATAAAGCAAAAATTCCACATGAACGGCGCTCTCCCCGAACCCGTTTTCCCGCCCAAGTGGGACTTGAACTCGGCAATAGATACATGGCTAGAGCTCGGTCCTAAGGCTGGCACCGCACCGCCAACCCTCCAGCAGGAGAATCTGGTTTTCGATAGCTCAAAGCCTCAAAAGCAAGTTCACGATTAACCATATCCAGGCGCACTTTGCCTCCATTGACATTTCTCAATTGCCTGAAAATACGGTAACCCTGCAATATCGCAGTCTCCCACTGCCATAGCGCTACCCGTTCCACCTCATATCCATTCACAATCTCTTCGATCGTTTTGAGCAAGTCGTAGTCCACGACCTCGATGCCCTCGTAGTAGTGCATTTCTTTCGCTCGACTGAATACAATCGCCGAAACAGCCTCCTCCACTATACGTGCCCGCGCACCGTCCTCGTTCTCATCCAATGATGGGTTGCTCTTGCGTTTGCACCGCAAGAGGTGCCGGGTAACGGGCGACCACCCGAGGAACACAACGTAGGCAAAATGAAAAACATCGTGGAACCGATAGAAATCAGGATCATCGATGTTATCGGTAAGCCGGTCTCCGAAGTTCAATCCGTTGCATCGAAGTAATATCAACTCCTTCTCACCGATTGTCGTTGGTCTAAATTCCACAAGCAGTTTACGCGGTAGTTGTTCCTCTTCGGAAAAGTTATCGTCAAAAAACGGCGTCAGAGTCTTTTCATTCGGCCATCGATTCAGCACTTTGTTGATATTCTCTTGAGCAATCTCCCCTAGATCCAATCCCAAGAGGTTCACAATTTCCTGCAACCTTTCCCATATGGCCTGCAAATGCGCAACCGTGTTATCTCTAGATTGTTCATGGATAGTCTCCAACACACAGCCCGCCGACTTACCTAACGAGAAGGCTGCCGCCAAAACACCGTCGTTTCCTTTAACCTTCAGAGCTGATGGCGAGGTTGAATTCAGATAGTCTCTTGGCGCAAGAATCTTCAGAAGTCTCGCCAGATACCACAAAAGATCTCCGGCCTCCTCTCTCACGCGATTTCGGTACGATGGATATGCCTCGGATTCACGTCTTTCCTTCTTTAGCTCCGTTAGCAGACTTCCGACCTCTCCGAATAGTCCGCACGCGAGAAGCTCAACATGATTCGGTCTGTGCGTGAGCTGATCCGTGCGCGCCGCAGCATCGCAATACTCATCGAACCACTGCATCGTTACCCCTACTTCCGCCAGTGCCCGTTCGTATATCCTCGATCAGCGTTCGAACCGGTCCCTTTGAACCGTTCAAGAACGCATACGTGGAGTGAACAACAAGACTACCGATGCCTTGCTTCGTTTCCCTCGCGACGCAAGATTGAAGGCGCGCCAACCCAAGCAGGTTTCCCGGCACCTTGTGCCGATAATCGTGACTTCTATACACTGCTGTCAAGTGCACTGCGCCACCGAACAGTTTGAACGACAGGTGAGAGAGACATGGACCTCCCATTCGTCGCCCTCCGTCGTCAGCCGTGTTATAGAGAGGCAAGTCATATTCTCCTTCTGCAACACCGACTTCGTAACAGGATCTCTTGGTACCTCTTAGCGGAATTTCGTCTCGCATCTTGTTCATCATTTCCTGCAGGGGATTCATTTCCTCTCCATTCGCCTTGCGCCGCCGAACCAATCGGTACGCGTACGTTCCCCAAGAAATCCTGTTGTATTTCTTGATCGCCGGGTACAATTCTTCCGGATAGACTTCGAATACGCCATTTAACCCGCGTCTGCGGTATTCGTAGCCTGGGAATATGGTCTCCGCAACGGAATGTAGTGGTAGTTGGTTTTCCCGAACATAAAATTCGTCGATACGAGGATCGGCACCGTGAAAGGCTCCGTTGCTTGCAGGCGAATGGACTGTCAGTACCAGGTTCAACATCTGCTTGCGCGACAAAAGAAATTCCGTGGCAGCAATCCACGCCTCAACACGCGTTTCTGCCTCAATGAGCGTTGTCATTACGTTACCTCGTCGGTCAGTACCAACAAACGATTCAAGTGTTGGGTTATAAATGACTCACCCAACCACGCGTACCCATCTTCTCCCCAATCCTCGCCCCAGCTATTACGAATAAGAAAACACCGCTCCGATTGCGCGGTGCCCATCCCCACCGCAACAACTGCATGGAGCCCCCGTACCGGTCCGACCGAAGAAATAATCCATGGCGCAATCGGGGAAAAAAACGATTCCGGAATTTCCATGCCCAAGACAGGAACCCGATGGCCCTTTAACTGGACCTCAACCGAATCCGCCGTCGCACGCTTCAGTTCACTGTTCCGCCGAAAGAGCCTGACACCAGCCGGAGGCCGCCAATCGGGGGGTCGCCCTTCTGTGCAGTATGGACAGTCCAGTTCCGCTGCTTGTCCGTGAGCATTGAGCGCCCGGACAATATTGGCAATATGGGTCCCACCGGTCGAACCTACACCGGCCGCGAAGTAGTGCAGGTACTCCGGCGACAACGCCTCCGTAGTTCCCCGCGAATACTCGTGCGCCGTCGTCGCTGCAACCGATAGACAGGTGGGCCTCGCACCCTGATCGCGAATCGCGCCCAATTCGGTGCGATAATCCAAATCAATGACGATACTCACGCAGCAGCTAATGCCTCGGACTTCGTTCGCCTCGCGAATCCGCCGCGTTCCTTACCGTATGCATCGATATCGATCTTGATATGCTCGAGAGTGACCCGGTTCCAAGGCCTGACGTGCTCGAACGCGAGTCGGTGCGTGCCGGGGGCGGTAAATCGGATGTACACAATACGGGATGACCTCTCTCCAAATTCTTCGTGAAACTCAGGGCGCTGCTCCCCTACAATCTCCGCACGTCTACCTTCATCCACAAGCTGCCACAGGTACCCGGCAGACGCCTGATCCTGAAGATGCACGGCAAACAAGTCATTCGGTCCGGCCTCCAGAAACGTTCCCCCGTCATTGCTCCTGAGCACCCACACGTTCGCCCACGAATCCGTGATCAGCTCCTTCGAGGCCAAAGCGAGCTTCATGTTCTTCACTGGCTGCGATTGCAATTTCCTCGCTTCGGCGCGAGAGAGCACATTCGACGAAACCAATGTCCAGCATGTCGCTTCGAAGCTAATCCCGAGCCTCAAAGAAAGTTGATAGATTTTGTCGGCCTGGTGGAGTTTCTCTCTTGTCCATCCTTGCCGTCGAGCCGAATCGAGCACCAGCTGCTTGGAACCGAGCAATTCGGACGCAAAGGTGTCGGCGCCTACCTCTTCTACCGGTCGAGACGCCGGTGCATTGCGACCGTGGAAGTCCACGGTTCTGTCCAGGCTGAAATCGTGTCCCAGCAAGATGTGCCCGAGTTCATGAGCCAACGTAAAGCGCTGCACATGCAGGTCCCGGCAGGTCGTAATCATGATGCCGCGAACTCCGCCGGTGGACACTACCGTGCCCAGCAAGCCATCCAACGGACGGAACAACAACGGAATATCCAACTCCGTCACCGCCCCCACGATGTCGAAACTGGTACGCTTGCCTATCGGAAATCTCGCGAGAATTCTTGCCGCCTCGGATGTGGCGCGAAGAATCTCGCTACGCCGGCTCATCAGATTTCCTGGAGCGTAGAAACTCGACGAAACGCAGCACTTCCTCATGGTCGGCTGTGGACAAATCGGCGGCGGCACGAGCGACCAATTGGATAGACCCAGGCTGAGTAGATTCCTGAAAGTCGCCAGTCAAGTACTCCATCGTGGTTTGGTAGAGCTTGGCGAGTCGATTTAGCTCCAGCGCCCCAACTCGCCGCGAACCGCTCTCCATAAGTGAGATCGCGGTGCGTGGTACATCCAAATGCAGCGCCACTTCCTCCTGCGAAAACCCTCGATATTCGCGCGCGTCCTTTAGACGCCCACCAAGGACGGATTGGTCAACATGCTCGGCTCTCATTGGTTCGGCTCCTACGTCACCGCCCGAATCCCACATCGGGCTGCAGATTCATCCATCATCGCGGGAACGAGATGGCGAACCACTTCATCAATGCTGGCGTAACCTCCAGGTCGAATCAGTTCGATCCTCAACGGGCGACCCAGATGACGTTCAAAGATCGGCGAGGCGCGAGCGACTGTCTTGGAATCCACTGTTGGCATGGAATCCCACAGGTCCGTATCGTCTGTTGCTTCGAACGGCTCGCCCGAATTTCCTTCTACCTGTGCATCCCAATCTGCGCCCTCTAGGCGCCACCAGTCAACCAGGTCCCGGGACAGCTCCTCCCTGATCGCCTCTTTCCGTGATCGGGGAATCTCGGCGATGCTCGCTTGTAGAAGGTCAAGCGCGACAGTGGACATGACATCACTTCTCGGGTGTGCGATATTCAAACAAATCACACCATACTGTTTCGAAGTCAAACAGTCAAGCCGGATACTGCAACACCTATGCCCGCGTCAGCGCTAGCGACACGACCCACGAAGGGATGACCATGGAGCAGCGTACATTCACCGTTCTGCCACCGTAGTTGGCATGACCGTATAGATCCCGGTGCCCCACCTCATCCCACAACACTGTTACGTCGTCAAAGCCCATCCGCTGCCCCGAAACGGGATGTAACGCCTTGAAAATGGCCTCCTTTACCGACAACACGATGACTGAATCCCGGCCTTCCATGCCAGGTGGCAACTCCTTCGCTGCACAGAGCCCTTTAACGCCATCAAGCTCTCTCGATCCGCTCCTTGATTCAATGTCAATGCCGATGGCCGCCCAACGGCCCCTCCGCATGAGCGCCGCGACGATCTTCGTCCCCTTTCGGCTGACGCTACCAATGTACCCTGCTGGCCAGTCTCGCGAGCCAGACGCCAACCTTTCCGGTTCAACACGTCCAAGCCCCGCGCTCGCGAGTAGATTCTCCAGACACCGTGTAGTGGCTCTCTCTTTCACTCCCTGCAGCATCATCGGTCGATTCTGCGCAGAGACCTTTCCAGGGTGCGGCAAACAGTGCGCAAAGGAACCACCATAAATCAAGAGCTCCGGGGCCAGTCGGCGCAGTTCTTCCACGAGTGGATCAGACTGAAGATCGAGCCTATCGGAAATTTTCGTCATTGATTGACCTTATCCACTTGCTCGAACCGACAAACTCGTTAGAAAGTCTGACCTATACATACCAATCTTTACCACGTGTGCCCACGCCCTCACCTTGCCGTCTTGTGCTCGTGTTCAGATCGCGCATGATGCCCCCGACCAGCATCAGCGCCAGGCTGTCCAGCAGGTCCCGACGCTCCTTGGCTAGTGCGCTCGTGCCGTTCGCCGCCGCGTACAGCGTCTGAACTACCTGGACGGCCTCGATCACGTCCAGTTCGTTGCTGGTCTCGATGCGCGCCAAGCCCCGGGGCGCAACCGCATCGCGCGAGCGAACCCCGCGATCCACGGGTGCCAGACGAGGTCCGCACGGCGGCTGACCCGGGCAGATTCAGCCGGGTCAGGGACTACGTTCGGGCGGTGCGCCCGCGGGAACCGGCCGATGCGGTGGTGAGGATCGAGACGCCGGCGGGGCATCAGGGCCAGGAGGACTTCGGCACGCTTGCATTGCCGTGGGGCCGACATCACGCCATGCTGGTCGTGTCGGGCTACTCGAGACTGTTGATGTGTCGTTCTTCAAGAGTAAAGTCTATTCCGCAGAGAATGCCTCCCTGTCACGCAATGTTGTGGTGCGACTGATAGATGTATGCCTGGTTCTCATCCTTGCAGACGCCGCGCTTGACCAGGTCGCGAACGCGATCCCGTAACCCCGGCAGGTAATGGAACTCGTAGTGCTCGTATGTCATCTCTTTTCGTTTCGCGCGGCGTTCGAACAGCGTCGATAGTTCCTCAACGGTGCCTTCGCCGCTGAAGTCGACATAGTGGTCGCGGATCAGCCGGTCGAACTGGCCCAGATGAATCATGACTGCGATCTCAATGAACGTCGTATTCTTGAAGACGGCACCATCGCAGCGCGCCCATTCCGAACGCTCGCGAGCCACATGTTCCGGCAACCTGTCGTGCGCCAAACCAGGAAAGAAATGGTGCGCAAGGGATAGTCCTCACCAAACGAATCGTCGATCCCATCGAGGATTGTCGTCGTAGTAACGTGCTTCAGGTGCTGCCCCGCTTCGTCAAATTCCAGGAATCCATGTTGCCCGATACTGATGATCGAGAGGAAAGTCGACATCGCAAAGAGAGGTTGCAGATAAACAAGGAATAGAAACAGCAGCGCTGAAGCCACACTGGATCCCGTGCCGATCAATAGCGCGAGAATGCCGGACGGCACCCAGATCCAGTAGATCGCCATCCCGCGGCGCAGCCTTGCCCGTGCGCGATCCACCGAGGGGTGGACGCCCGACTCCCGCCGAAACTCAACCAGGCTCGCGATCCCTGACATGTGCCGCAAGAACCGCCACTGGAAGAGCATCAGGTCGCCGAAACGGGTCCGGTCGATGTCCCACAGATACACGGGGTCACCTTTCCCGCTGTCCAACCTGTGGTGCAACAGCGTGTGGGCGATCGAGAAGTTGTAAGGCACGGTTCCGTAGAAGACTCCCAGCCAGTTTTCGAAGAAGTTCCCGATCCGGTCGCCCAGCCACGGCCGGTACATCCTGCCGCCCGACAGGTGGCCCTCGCGGTGCGCGAATGTCCACGCGGTGCCCATGCTTCGTCCGCCCGGACCCACCCAAATAAAGTAATAGAGTACAACCAGCCACCATGGCAGCGATCCGAACGCGATCTGCCATGCGAAGAGCGCACAGAGAACCACGCATGTGCTGCTGATCAGGAAGACTGCCGCAGCAAAATAGTCCACATGCACGGGCCGACGGTAAACAAACCGGGCAGCGAATCGCCGCAATGCGGCTGAGCCATCGAAAAGCCCGTACACGGGACGAACAATTCGGTGGAATCCACGCCTGAAAAACTGGCCTTGAATCAGCACCGGCGCGGCCCAGATGGCCGCAAAGTTGAGCGCCAGCAATGTCCCGAGGATTTTGCGCACACCAACCTGAATTTGCATGCGCCAACGGCGTTGGGGCTCGCCGTGCGGATCCAGTCCGATCCCCGGTGAATCTTCGCTCATTCCATGCATGTGCTTCTACATGACCGGAAAAGTAGATTTGATGCAGCCGTACCAGATCTGAACGATGTATCGTACATGCTTTACTTGAGCCAACTCTCTGGAATGACCTTGTCGTACACCTCCGGGAAGGCCCTTTCGGCAGCGTACTTGCTACGCATGTCGCGGTAGAGCCGATGCTCGAACATGCGCTCGAATTCGGCGCGGGTCATGGATATATCGGCGTAAAGCATCTGATAGCCACCGCGCTCGCGGACGAACTCTTCCAGTCGCCGCGCGGCAGGAACCCGATCGTAGCCACCGGCTTTGGCGCTGGGCGGGATACCGAAAATGCCGAGGTCGACGTACATCTGGCTGGCGGCGCCGTTGGCCGGGTTTCGCAGCAAGCCCTCGTTGGCGCCGTGATCGAACACACGCACCGGACCGACCCAGAGCGGGTAGATGGCAAACAGTTCGTCGCTAACCCGGATCGACTCGGCGAGATCCTCAATTGGCACCATGATGTCCTGCACGACGCGGTTTTCGAAAGCCATTTGGCGAAGTTGCCGGTTCGTCGTCAGCTTCAACAAAGAGACCTTCGGCGCCCCCATCCAGGCCCACAGATACCTGTACCAAGGGGTGTTGGCAAAGGGAATGAGGTCCCTGAGCTGGAAGTACACCGACGGCGTGTGGCGGTGGAAATAATGGCGGGCGGGGATGTACTCAGTGGTGGCCCCAGTCTTCAGGCTTTGGGCGACATGACTGTAAAACCACGGCTTGTAGTAATCGTTGATGCGATTGACGCGGGCGCCGCGCGGGGGCGTCGCGTAGTCGCCGGTGAGCATGACGGCTGAATCCCTTGAGAAGATGAGCCCTTCGATGAAGCGCGGGGCGTCGGGGGATGCAGTCAGTTCCTTGAGGCGCGCGCAGAATGCGTCGATCGAGTGGAACGGTTGGTAGTCGAGCTTGACATGTGACTGGACCGGGACGATGCGCAGTTCGACGCTCACGAGGAAGCCCAGGGTGCCATGCGAGCACGGCAGGGCGCGGAAAAGGTCGACGTTGCTGTCGCGCGTAGCACGGACGCGCTCGCCATCGGCGGTCACGATCTCGAAGGCCTCGACCGTCTCGAACAGGCAGCCTTCCCGATGGCTGCTGGTCGCGATCCCGATACCCATGCACAAACCGCCAAGGGTGAGATCGTCCATCTCCGCCTGTACAGCGAGCGCGAAACCCCTGGGGACGAGAAAGGCAGTGATGTCGCCCATGGTGACCATCGGCTCAGCGCGGACGATTCGACGCTTTTCGTCAACCTGGAGAACGTCGCAGAGATCGATGGGAACCTGGTGCATGTCTTTCTTGAACTCGGCGGTACGCACCGACATCGTTTTCCACGGCTTGCGCGCGGTGCACATAGGCTTGCCGCTGGCGCAGCCGGCTCGCACGTGAGCCTGGATCGCCTTGACGGCGTCGTCGTGCTTGGCGCTGGCGTTCCTCAACGTTCGGCGTATCCGTTTTCTGAGGTTCTCGACGTTGCGGTAGGCGAAGCTGGCGGGGACCGCAAATCCTGCGATAACAAGGCCGTGATTGTTGGACATGATGTTATTTAGGAATCTCTGAAACGGCATCGACTGAGCTTCGCGCAAGAGTCCGGCGGGAACGCGATTCAGCGCGCACGGCTGGCACGGCATTCGTACATGTGGCCCCCGCTGACTTCGTTCCATCCGGTGGTGTGTGCATGATAAGGGGTTGCCTCTGCTATGGCGTGGATCGATCGTCCTGACGCCGCCCTGAGTGCGGCTCGTCCGAATTGTCGCTGGCGTCGCCCGTACGCTCGTTCGTGGCACGATCATCCAGGGCCTGATCGGCCTCGTCGCGAGTCGTGCGGCGCTTGGTCGAACGTTCGCCGCTTCGCGATGTTCGATGCGCGCCGCCCTTGCGCATGACCGGCGAGCGTGCTGCCGGATTTCGACGTTTCAGCATCGCTGGACCTTGCGACGTTCTCGATAGCGGGTCATGCCACCGATTATGCCTGACCGGTCATCAGGTCAATTCCTCAATCCATGCGCCATCAAGCGTGATGCCCTTGGGCGGCAACTGATCCTCGACGCCCGGAACATCGAGTGGCTCCGGGCGGAGACGGCACCCATCCTTGCCGAAGACCGCCATTCTTGGTCTGTTCGGCCCTCGTTCAACACACTGTTTTCGGGCTGTTCGACCGCATTCTTGACTTCGAGTAGGTACGCGCATAGCGTATCCTTGAAGTCGTGGTCTTCATCGAGACATCGACATTCACGAAGCAGTTACCAAGTCATCTCGACGACGACAGCTACGCCGCGCTGCAAGCGTTCCTGGCCGTCCATCCAGAAGCGGGAGACGTCATACGCGGCACGGGCGGCATCCGCAAGATCCGCTGGGCCATGCCAGGGCGCGGCAAGCGCGGCGGCAGCCGGGTGATCTATTACTGGCTGGGCGAGCAGGACTCTATTTACCTGCTCACTGTGTATGCCAAGGGCGTCAAGGACGATTTGACGGCTGCCGAACGCGAGGCATGGCGCAAGGCCGTGGAGGCAATCGACTATGACTGAACGCAACATCGCAGCAGAGGTTCTCGACGGCCTGCGCGAAGTCGGCGAGCACCGCGCCGGCAGGCGTACGCTGCGCACCGTGCACGTCGAACCACAACCGCTCCCCGAACTCACGCCTGATGCCATTCGTGGTATCCGCAACCGCCTTGACGTCTCGCGGGCGGTCTTCGCGCACATGATCCGCGTCCCCGTGCGGACCGTGGAGCGCTGGGAACAGGGCAGGTCCCGTCCGCCTCACGCTGCCACTGCCCTGATCCTTATGGCGCAGAAGTACCCTGACACGTTTGAGCGGCTGGCCTCGCTTTAACCTGTCAGACCCTCACCTCACATGCCAGCGGTTCATCTGCTGCGGACTGCCATCTCAAGCCTTCACCTCGCCCAGATCGGGCGATTAAGGGCGTCTACGTTCGACGGCCTAACGGGTCAGCGCCCCGGAAACCTCGCTACAATTGCCACCGAGGCGAATCCGACCGGTTTCTACGTTGCAGTATTGAGAGAGCATGCCCGAACAACCTGACATTGACTCCCTCGTCTTCTCCGGCGGCGGCGCCCGCTGCTTCTGGCAAGCAGGCTTCTGGGAAGCCGTCCGATCCGCGCTGCCGGTCCCGACTGCGGTCAGCGCCGTTAGCGGCGGTGCGGCCGTGGCGGCAATCCTGTTTGCCGGCGGCTGGTCGCGGTTCTACGAGAAGTTTCTCGAACTCGCGGGGAGCAGTGAGCGCAACTTCCGTATTGGCAATTTCCTGCAGCGCCGCTCGTTGTTCCCGCACCCGGCAATTTCGCGCCAATCGTTTCTGTACGCGGTATCCGCGTCGGCACTACAGGCGTTGCGAGCCGGACCCGACTTTCGCATCGTCATTTCCCACCCGCCGCGATTGCTCGGCGCTCGCCTTGGGGCAATTCTTGCTGTCGCCACCGGTCAGATCGAAAAGCGCCTGACGGGGCGGTTGAGTTCGCGCTGGGTCCGGGGCCTGGGCTTTGGATCGAGCGTCGTCAGGGCGCGTGAATGCGACACGCCAGACGCGTTGGTTCATGCTGTTCTGCAGTCGTCAACCGCGCCGCCAATCTTTCCGGTCACGCGCCACAACGGCAACCTGGCGCTTGATGGAGGTCTGGTCGACAACGTGCCGCTGTCCGCAGTTGCGGAGTGTCGGCGGCCGTTGGTCCTGTTGTCGCGGCCGGTGCGGGGTCTGCCTGTCGGTGGTCGCGAGGTCTACGCTTGCCCGTCGAAATCGGTCCCGGTGTCGACCTGGGACTTCTCGTCTCCTGACAAGGTCGTCGAGACCTTCGAACTCGGACGCCGCGACGGCGCCAGGTTCCGCGAGGGCTTGGGCGCATGACTACGGCTACTCGAGGAGTGAAGAGTCAGCCTTGCAACACAGCAAGCTTCCGATAGTCTGCCATGATACCTAGTATGGATACGCGTTATTGGCACTGGATTATTGCGCCAGCACTCGCGTCTCGGAGATCGTTGTTGATGGCGCCGGCCGCTGCGGGCGCGTTACAGGGCGAATAATCATGAGAACGATGATGCGAACCAACCTGATCATCCTGTCTGCTGCTCTTGTGTTTCCTCTGTGCGGTCAGGCGCACCACTCCTTCGCTCCCTATGACATTCGAACGAAGATCGAGTTGTCGGGTGTCGTGGAGAGTTGGCAGTTTGTCCGGCCCCATCCGATTCTGGAGCTGAGAGAGGAAGGCGCAGAGGGGCGTACCTGGCGCATCGAAGTCGCCACCAGACGATGGGAGCGGCAGGAGATTCCCACCGACGCCATCAAGGAAGGAGATGTGCTGGATGTCGTCGTCTGGCCGGCCCGGGATGGCTCGCTCGAAGCTGTCCTGAGCGCCTTCACCAACGACGGGGTGTACACGCTCATCCACAACGAGATTCGCCAGAGATCCGCCAACGAGGCCGCCGACGAGGCCGAAGCCGCGGGAAACTGATAACCGCGCCCTTGCCCGCCGCGCTACAAACCGATCCGCGCCCTTGCCCGTCGCACGTCAAACCGATGACCGCGCCCGTGCCCGTCTCGCTACAAACCAGTCTGTGTTCCCGGCTAGAATCCCGGAACGACAAGCTCCGGAGGACCCTCCAGGCTCATGGAAAACGCCAAGCTCGCTCTGCCGTCACTCAACGTCGCGCCGACGACGCCCGAAGACCCTCCACGCCTGCCGTCGTCAATACTGCGCCTGCGGAACCGGCATATCAGGCCGGGTCGCAGCGCAGCGACCGTCCTTTGTCTACTCGGCAGCCTGTGCCTTGCCGCTTGCGACGAACGCATGGCTGAGTCGCCAACCGGGTCGGCAGCCGAGTCTTCATCTGGCTCCCCAGCCGGGTCCCCATCCGAGTCCGCAGCCGAGTCGACAGCGCAATCGCCGGCCGAGTCGCCGCAGTCTGCGGATTCGGTACCCGTCCCGACGTACAGTGCCCGGGCCTTTTTCGAAACCACGAGCTACGACCTCGTGCCGCCCGCAGGCCGGGCATTTTCCGCCGACGGCCGTTCGCTGCTCATTTCTTCGGACGAGACCGGTGTCTACAACGCCTGGGAGCTGGCGCTCGACGGGGCGCCGCCGCAGCCGTTGACGCAGTCCGGCGACGACGCGGTCTTCGCGCTGAGCTGGTTCCCCGACGACGACCGAATCCTCTACACGGCTGACAATGGCGGCGACGAACTCAATCACGTGTTCGTCCGCGAGGCCGATGGTCGTGTTCGCGACCTGACACCGGGTGACGCGTTGAAGGCGTCGTTCTTCAAATGGAGCGCGGACGGAGCGAACTTTTTCATCCTTTCCACCGAACGCGATCAGCAAAACTTCGATCTGTACCGCTACGCGGCGGCCAACTACGAACGCGAGTTGCTCTACGAGAACACCGGTTTCGAGATCGCGGACCTCAGCCCCGACGGGCGTTGGCTCGCGTTGGACAGGCCGCGCACGAGCGCCGATTCCGACATCTACCTCGTCGATCTCGGCAGTGAACAGCAAACCCCGGTTCTGATTACCGAACACGCCGGGAACATCGCACATGCGACGTACGGCTTCACACCGGACAGCCGATACCTGGTGTACGGGACGGATGAACACGGCGAGTTCATGCAGGCGTGGCGGTACGATCTTCAGGATGGCGCGCGGTCGCGGCTGATCGAGGCACCCTGGGATGTCAGCTACGTCGGCTACTCGTCGTCAGGCCGCTACCGGGTGTCGGCGATCAACGCGGATGCGACAACCCGGCTCACGCTCCACGACACGGACGCCGGAACCGACATGGACCTGCCGCCACTGCCGCAGGGCGATCAGCGCAGCGTGCGTTTCTCCGCCGACGAGACAGCGTTCGCCCTTATCGTGGATGCGGGTGACTCGCCCCCGGACATTCATTTTGTCGATATTGTCAGAGGCACTTCGCGACAGCTCACGCAGGCGCTCAATCCCGAGATCGACGCCTCTCACCTGGTTCGCGGCGAGGTCATTCGTTACCGCAGTTTCGACGGTCTTGAGATCCCATCGATCCTGTATCGACCCCACGGCGCGAGCGCGCAGCGTCAAGTGCCGGCGATGGTGTGGGTGCACGGGGGACCGGGTGGCCAGAGCCGCACCGGCTACCGCGCGGTGATCCAGCACCTGGTGAACCACGGCTATGCGGTCCTCGCCGCAAACAACCGCGGCTCTTCGGGTTACGGCAAGACCTTCTTTCACCTGGACGACAGGCGTCACGGCGAGGAAGACCTCGGCGACATCGTCCACGCGAGAACGTATCTCGCGTCGCAGGACTGGATCGACGGCACTCGAGTCGGCGTTATCGGCCAGTCGTACGGCGGCTTCCTGGCAACGGCGGCGCTCGCGTTCGAACCGCAGGCCTTCGATGTCGGCATCGATATTTTCGGTGTCACGAACTGGGTGCGAACTCTTCAGAGCATCCCGCCGTGGTGGGAGTCACTCAGGGAAGCGCTCTACGATGAGTTGGGAGACCCTGCGACCGACGCCGAACGCCATCGACGCATCTCGCCGCTGTTTCATGCCAATCAAATTGCAAGACCCATGCTCGTTGTGCAGGGCGCCAACGATCCACGCGTTCTGCAGGTGGAAAGTGACGAGCTGGTAGCCGCGGTGCGGACCAACGGCGTGCCGGTGGACTATCTGGTGTTTTCCGACGAGGGCCACGGGTTCAGAAAACGCGAAAACCGGATTGCGGCTTCCGACGCTTACGTCAGTTTTCTGGATCAGTACCTGAGAGGCGAGCAGGCTGAGCAGTGAAACGGCGCCTGGGAAGCGCCATGAGCGCGTAGGCGCGGCGGCAGGGTGCAGGATCCCCCTCGGCGCTCGCTCGGCTTCAGAGACTCAGTCGATGTACTGAGGCGCGTGTGGCAGCTCGCCAAACAGTGCCAGATCGTGCTCGATCCACAATTGCGCGCCCGTCTCCGTGAGCAATTGTTCAACGCGCGCCATCGATGCGAGGGTGGTATCGCGATCAACGTTGAACGACGGAACGCGCTGTTCCCGGCGACTGAACCGGAAGTGATACAGGTCGCCTGAAAGTACAACGGGTCCCGAGTTCTGCAGGTCCACGAACAGCGACTGATGCCCGGAAGTGTGGCCCGGGGTCGAGATGATGCGGACGCTGCCGTCGCCGAATACATCGTGATCGCCGTCGAGCAGGATCGTTTCCAGATCCGATAGATCGCTGTAGAGATCCGGCTGGTAGATTTCCCTGATCTCATCGCCGAACGCATCGTCGTATTCGGCCTGTTGGATGAGCAGCGTCGCGCCCTGGACTTCATTGGCCACGCCAATATGATCAAAGTGCATATGTGAGAACGCCGCATAGTCGAAGGAAGCCATACCGAGCCCCAAGTCGGCCAACTGCTCTGACAACGTCCTGTCGAGCTTCTGGCCGGTCCCGCCATCGTTATAGACCCAACCCTCCTGCTCGGCCGCCGCAGACGGCAATCCGCCGTCCCAGAGCAAGCGCCCCTGCTCATGCTCGATCATGTAACACGGCACGATCATTTCGCGCACATCCGTCTCGTCGTTCGTCAAACCGAAGGCTGCGACGTCCTCGAAGCTCAACATGCCGCAGTCGAAGACATAGAGGCGTGGCAGTGATTGCGCCTGCGCGGCGATGCTGAAGAGCAGAGCGAAAACTGGCGAAACGGCGACGAATTTATGCATGATCCGGTTCCTCGGAACTCCCCGTTTCGGCCGAAATCGGGGCAAGATGTGGAACAAGGTTAACGTCCCATTCTAACATCGGGTAACGTTTTCCCGGATCCATGACACTGGGCGATCCAACTCGAGTTCCCGGAGGCCAATACGCCATGAAAAGGAAGCAACTCAGAACGACGCTCGTGACGGCAGCCGCAGGCGCGCTGGCCGTTTTCGCAACGTCAGGCATGCAAGCGCATGCTCACCATTCGTGGGCGATGTACGACGACTCCCTCGAGATTGTCGTTTCCGGAACTGTGACGGGAGTGAACTTCGCACATCCCCATGTCAACCTGTCGGTCCAGGCAGCAGTCCGCAACGGCGAAACCGACACCTGGTCCGTCAGGATGGGGAGTATCGGCGATATGACGAACCGTGGGGTACAAGCTGACACGATCGGTGTCGGCGATGAAATCGTGGTTACGATCAACCCGCTGCGGGACGGACGAAGTGCCGGCAACTACACCCGCATCGTCTCGTTGAACGGCGTCGAGAACGCGGCGGAGGGAACCGCCTGGGCGCCCCGTGGATAGTTTGATCAGCCAGCGACTCCTGGAGATATAAGCGGATGTCTTTTCCCAACAAAACACCATCGGTAGCCGTCTTGCTGTGCGCTTGCTGCATAGCGACCGTCGCCACGGCACAAACCGACTACGCCAGGGTCCGCGATGAAGTCGACACCATCAGGATCGAAGCCACCGCACAGCGATTTGAACCGCGACAAAGTGTGGTGGCCGGCGGTTTCCCGATGCATACGTCGAATCACGACGTCGTTGCAGTCTGGGACCCGGCCGGCGAGCGGGCTCATGAAGCGTGGGACATGTCGCTGATTTACCCGGTTCCGGGCTCGATGCAGATTGCCTTTACCAACAACGAAACGGTGGGGATACGCACACAAGTCGGTGGCTTGCTTGGCGCAGCCGATGGCCCGATGGAAAGCTCGCGGATCGGCGCGAACTTCAAGGACCTCTGGTTATCCAATCCGATAATCCTGTTAGCTCATGCAGAGGAACGGGCAAGCAGCCGCATTGACGGCGACGAGCGGGCCGTCGAGCGGATTGAACTCGTACTGGAAGACACCGAATGGCTGGTGGACGTTGATGGCAGTGGCCTCCCGGTCGCGGCAAGCACCATGGAAAACGATCCGCATAGCGGGCGCATCGAGAACCGTATCGAGTTCAGCGACTGGCGCGAGGTCGACGGCATTCCGTTTCCGTTTCGCCTGGAACAGTTTACCGGGGACCAGTTGGCGCGCCGTGAACTGAGATCGGCGGTATACGTCAATCCCGAGAACGCCGATTCCCTCCTGGCTCTGGATGCAAGCGAGTTGGCGCCCGGCGATCCGGCCATGCGTCGCTGGGGCTGGGAGATGTCGCACATCATCCTGAAGCGTGCCGGCGGCGGAAACATCGGCAACTTTCCGCAAATCGACAATGTCGCCTTTGAGGAGATCGCGCCGGGTATCTTCCTGGTGCCGGGGACGCACAACAACCTCATCATCGAGGGTCCGGAAGGCCTGGCGCTGGTGGATGCAAGCTGGTATCCGGAGCGTTCAGCGACGTTGCTCGACCGGGCGGCCGAGCGATGGCCCGACAAGCAAATCACCTACCTGATCCTCACCCATCATCACATCGACCACACGGGCGGCATGCGTCCGGTGATAGATGCCGGTGCCGCTGTCGTGACCAGCGCAAGAAACGCCGACTATTTCCGGGAGATCTTCGAGGCGACGATGACCCGGAGTGTGAGGATGATCGAGGTGGATCAGTTCCTGGCCCTCGACGAGATCGGCCGGGAGATTCACGTTTACGATGTCTACACCGAACATGCCGACGGGATGATCGCGGCATACGTCCCCGACGAGAAACTTCTGTTCAACGCAGACCTGTTCTCCCCGAACCGCCCGTTGCAATTCAGTTTATGGTTTGATGACCTCATGAAAGCCGTCGAGTGGCACGGAATCGACGTGGAGAAACACGCAGCAGGTCACGGTGCAGGAATCGCGGCTCACCCGGTAGACATTTCCGGGCACGCGATGCCCGTCACTCGCATGGTTGTCCCGGCGAGATAGCTACGCACCGCGGCGGGGGCGTGCCCGCCGGTCCAATCGACGACAGCATCGGAGATAGCCAGGTACAGCAGGAAAAAGGTATGCGCATCATTCAAATCGGATTGCTTTCGGCGGCGTCTTTGGTGGCCATCTCGGCAACGGCGCATCATGCGGAGATCGGGCGGTACGATCCCAACGACCAGGGAACGATAGAAGGCGAGATCACCGACGTCTTCTGGCGAAATCCCCATGTGCGCGTGCTCCTGAGCCGCACCGGCGAAGGCGGGCAGGAGGAGGAGTGGGAGATCGAGTTCGGCTCGGTCAATACGGTCGTGCGCCTCGGGGTCTCCAGGGACCTGTTGGCTGTCGGCGATCGCGTGGCCGTTCACGGGAGCATGGGACGCAACGGTGTGACGGCCATGTTCGCGACCGCGATCGTCCTGCCCGACGGACGCGAAGTAGCCCTGCAGGCGGAGACCGACCGTCGCTACAACATCACGGAGAACGCGCAGCAAGAGGCCGACGATGCCGACGCGACCCTGCGTGCGGACATCTTCCGGGTCTGGGTGCCCGTGACGTTCAGGAATGCCCTGGCCATGGCCGGCGGGTCCGCCTATCCGCTGACCGAGGCCGGGCAGGCGGTTCAGGCCCTGTGGGATCCGGAGGAGGACCCGGCCCTGCAGTGCATCCCGCCCGGGATGCCGACCGCCATGGCCAATCCGTATCCCGTGTCCTTCGAAGACCGGGGCGGGGCCATCGTCATGCGGCTCGAGGAATGGGACGGCGAACGCATCATTTATGTGGACGGCGAAGGGGAGCCGTCACAGCCGAGGATGGGGCGCTCTGTCGGTCGTTGGGAGGGCAATACGCTTCATGTGGAAACCCGGGATATCGATTGGCGCTACATTGACGACATCGGTACGCCGCAAAGCGAGGATGTCCTCATCAACGAACGTTTCATCCTGAGCGAGGACGGCACGGATCTGGATTGGGAAGCGGAAGTCGTCGATCCGGTGAACTTCACCGAACCCGTCCCCATGGAAGTCCGCTGGACCTGGATACCGGGCCAACAGGTCATGCCGTTCAACTGCGAGCTTCCGGCCGACCGGCAGTAGCAGGGATCAGCCGCGTCCAGGAAAGCAGGGCGTTCGATCACGCGCTTTCATCGAGCAGATCTGCAGCGATCTCCCGCGCCTCGTCGAGCGTGTGCAGCACACGCTCGCGGGGCACCTTTCTGAGGGCGTTGAGCGTATGCAGCGTGCGGGCGACCGGCCCAGAGAGACCGATGACGATGATCTCCGTTTCGGCCCGGCCGGCGACGTCGATGAGTTGTTCGATGACCATGGCGGCGCTGTCGTCAAGGTGCGTGGCCCCCGAAAAATCGAATATGACCACGTCGTGATCGCGGATGTCGGCACTAACAACAGTTACCAGCTTGTGCGAGGAGGCCACGGTAAAGCTGCCGCGCAGCGCCACGAGACCGACGCGCGCCGACAGTGGATCCGCGATGGCCACACGCTCGATGCCCTCGAAGAACTTCTGATCGAGCACCGGCACGGAGACCACGCTGTCGAGTTCGAGACCTTCCAACTGGCGCGCATGGGCGAGTCCCGCGGCGATCAGGCCGATGGCGACGGCGGTCACGAGGTCCACGAACACCGTCAGCGACAGCGTCATGAGCATGACGAAAAGGTGATGCCCCTGAATTCGGTGGATGCGGCGCAGCATCCGCCAGTCGATGACGTCCCAGCCGATCTTCATGAGGATGCCCGCGAGTGCGGCATGCGGGATCGGTTCGACGAGCCGGCCGAGCCCGAGCACCAGCGCAAGCAGAAGGACGGCTCTGAGGATCCCCGAGACCTGAGTCTTGCCGCCGGCACGGATGTTGGTGACCGTGCCCATGGTCGCGCCGGCGCCGGGCAGCCCTCCGATAAGCCCGGCCACCATGTTGCCGAGACCCTGGCCTACGAGTTCGCGATCCGGATTGTGGCGGGTTCCGGTCAGCGAATCGGCGATCAGCGAGGTGAGCAGGCTGTCCACCGAGCCGAGGAGCGCAAGAATGATCGCCGGTTGGATCGCTCCGATCAGAAAACCGAACGTGGGCAGCTCGAACTGCAGTCCGGGCAGTCCGGTCGGGATCTGGCCGATCACCGGTGCATCGCTGAGCCACAGTACGCCGAGCAGCGTACCGGCGATGAGTCCCACGATCGGCGAAGGCATGAGGCGTGCAAGGCGTGTCGGCCAGACGATGCCGATCCCGAGCGTCACGAGGGCGATCGCCAGCGCGCTCGCGTTGATGCTGCCGAGTGCCGCCGGCAGGTCCCGAACGGCGCCCAGAGGTCCTTCGGGTGAGGTCGGCGCGCCGATGAACGGCAACACCTGAATGAGCATGATGATGATGCCGATGCCGGACATGAATCCGGAGATCACCACGTGGGGCGTGTAGACGACATAGCGGCCGAACCTGCAAAGGCCGAGCAGGACCTGCAGAAGCCCGCCCATGACCACGACGGTCAGCGCTTCGCCGAGCGTCGATGCATGGGACGTCACGATGACCGCCATGGCGACGGTCATCGACGGCGTGGGCCCTGATATCTGCGACTTCGTGCCGCCGAAGGCCGAGGCGAAGAAGCCGACCGCGATCGCTCCGTACAAGCCGGCCGCGGCCCCGAGGCCGGATGCGATGCCGAATGCCAGCGCCACGGGCAGCGCCACTACGGTGGAGGTCAGGCCGCCGAAGAGATCGCCGCGGAAGGATTTGAGGTCGTAGGTCACGTCACCCCAATACTACCGAACAAGCGTTCGGGCCCTAACCCGAAAATTGCATCAAGGGCCGCGGTGATCGCGCCGGCCCGATCATATGTATCTGGGGCGTACAGGCGCGTGCTCGCGACCGGAACCATAGCGAGTCTATAGTGCCCGGAGCATGTGCGCGGCTAGCTGCAATTGTCGGGCATGCCCCTTCGACCACGGTTCACCCGTCCCTGAGCGCAAACGAACGTCAAGCTACGGCAGCCGGAACTCACCAGGCGGCGGTGGTGTCACGGCAATCTCTTCGGGCTGCTCGAGCTGCGGTATCCACTCGTACGGCAATCGATAGCCCCGATACACGTCGTTGCGTCCTCCTTCATTGAGCGGATACATATACTCCCAAACGATTTCACCGTCGCTTGTCACCTCGAAAACGCGCCCGCTCGCGCCTTCGGTAATGAGCGTGTTGCCGTTTGCGAGCCGTTGCGCGCTGCTTATGTTCCAGCTCAGGAAGTTGGCTGACGCATAGGACCAGACGAGTTCGAGCGTTACCGGATCGATTTCGACCACGCGCGACGAAGTGCGCGCATAGATATTGTCGCCGTCCGGAGCGACCGGACTCGCAGTGCCGTAGCCGGACGCGCCGCCGTTGTCGAAGACGAGCACGTTGCCGGCGCCGGGCAGACCCTTCGGGATGAAATGGGGCTGGTGCTGGCCGATGATCTGGCCGATCGCGAGCAGCTCTTCGGATTCGTCGAATTCCGGGCCGAGGCGCCAGACGATCGACCCGTCGCGGGCGATGACGGCAATCAGGTTTCCTTCCCGGCCGCTGATGATCACGTTGTCGGGCGCAAACCGTTGATCGCCCGCATCGAACCAGCGGTTGGGCCCGACGTAGGTCGCGGAATTGATGTGCAGCCAGTCGAACGAGCCTCGAGCCTCGCTTAAGCCCGGCGCCGAGGCGATCGTGGCGCGTGCCACGGCGTCGAATCCCAGTTCGTCGATGTGCTCGCTCGCGATCCATTCCCAGACGATTTCACCCTCCGGCGACACTTCGATGATTCGATCGTCCTCGAGCAGCACGTCTGACACCTTCGGCTCGACGCGGTTGGTATGGGTCAGCAGGAGCGTGTTGGCTCCCGTCGTTGCCGGGTCGGCCTCCGGCGAGTAATAGCCAGCCGGAAAGTCCGCACGCTGCCAGTCATGATGCTGGCGGGACGACCAGATCGTCTCGCCGTCGCTGGTCTGGACCTGCTCGTTCCCGCGAAAGCTCCAGACCGTGTTGCCTTCGAAATCGCGTTGCACGAGTTCGAGCGATTCCTGGTGCGGCGGCCTCGTGCCCGCGGCCGCGATGACCCCGCCACCCGGCAGTATCCGCGCCGGCCCCCCGGCCGCGTTGTTGTAATCGTCCCACCGCTTGACGACGTTGCCGTTCATGTCGATGACGACCGCGGTTCCCGACGAGAGTGGCGAGAGCACCGTATAGCCGTTCCAGGCACGCTCGGGGTCGTAGATCGTCGTGCCGGTCGGAAAGACGGACGGCGCTGTCGAGCCCTGCATGGCCGTAAGACACAGCAGGGCGCTTGCGAAGGCGGTTGCGAGTCGAGTCATCGGTGTCTCCTGCTCACCGGCCTATGAGCCGATTCGCGGTGTTTCCATGTTGCCTGGTACGCGGCGCCATCGCCGCACGCCCCCGTGCGCAAATGACGGGCCGCTGTCCCTTGCCGCGAACGCACTTCAGTTGGTGTTTTTTCGTAACGGCAGTTCGTTCGGGAAATCTCAGATTGTACTCTCCGGCAGGCTCCGGAAACATGGCCACCAACACACCGCGGGCGGCTCTCGAACTTGACTGGCATGGCCAAGAGTGTATGCTCGATGCAACAACATGAACCGCGCTACAGCGCAGGATAAAAAAGAAGCTTCGGGCGGCAATAAGGGATGCTGCATCGAAGCCGCAACATTTCGGGGGAGTAAATCATGACATTCAGGATTCAATATTCACGTTTCGGAAGGACCGTACCGATTCAATTCTCGCCGGCTCTCAAACCTCTCGCCTATGCCTGCCTGACGGCGCTCGGGCTCGGCCACGCGACCGGCTTCGCGCAGGACGCGCAGCTCGAGGAAGTCACGGTAACGGGTTCGCGCATCCAACAGACCTCGGGCATGAACACGCCGACGCCGGTAACCGTCGTCGGCCGCGAGGACATCGATCTCATGGCGCCCGGCAACGTGATCGAGGCGCTGAGCCAGTTGCCGTTGTTCTATAACAATAGAACGCCGAACGATCCCGGCAGTTTCTTCTCGAGCCCCGGGTCGGGAAACCTGAACCTGCGCGGCATCGGTACGAAGCGGACGCTCGTGCTGCTCGACGGACGGCGGGTCGTGTCCTCGACGCGATTCGGCGGCACTGACATCAGCGCATTTCCGGAAGCGTTGCTTCGCTCGGTCGAAACCGTAACGGGCGGGGCATCGGCCGCCTACGGCACGGACGCAGTCACGGGCGTCGTGAACTTCATCCTTGATACCGACCTGGAGGGGCTCAGGGGACACGCTCAATCGGGCAGGTCCGGCCAGGGCGATGGCGATAACTGGGAAGCCTCCTTCGCGGGCGGCTTCGCGATCGGCGAGCGCATGCACCTGCTCTTTTCGGTCGATACCTACACTCAGGACGGCATCCATACGTATGAAGGGCGGGATTGGTACCAGAACTGGGGCATCATCACGAATCCGGACCCGAACGGGCCAAGAGAGCTGGTACGTCCCAACGTCGTGTCGAGGACGGCGACCTTCGACGGCTTGATCTTCGCGCCCGGCACGCCGCTGCACAATCACAATTTCAATTCCGCGGGCACGGCTGTCTCTCCGTTCGGCCTTGTCCCGGGACAACCGGGGCTGTCCCAGTCGATTGCCGGCGGTGTCGGTGGGGGCGATGACTTCGGCGCGGATACGCCGAACCTGGCGACAGATTACGACCGGGAGAACCAGTTCCTGCGTCTGAGCTACGACGCCCGCGACAATGTCACGCTCTTCGCGCAAGCAGTGCGTGGCGAGTCGTTCAGAACGCAACTGAATTGGGCGGGTCAGTTCCAGGGGCCGTTCTCGCCCGCGGTGATCTACAGCGGGAATGCGTTCCTGCCGCCCGGGATTCAAGCGGCCCTGGACGACCCGAGCTACTCCAGGCGATGCGGCGTCAACGGCTCGCCGTCAGGCGCACCCGACGCGGTCCCGTGCTTCAACCTCAATCGCATCGGCCATTCGTCCGACCTCAAGCGTGGCGGCGCTACGCTCGCGCTCGACGTCGAGTTCGAATCGACGACGCTCGGTCTTGAAGCGGAGCTCTCCGGTGGCGGCTTCTTCGACGGTTGGAGCGTCGACGCTTTTGTACAGCAGGGCGAGACCACGACGCTGGCCAGGCAAACCGGCGGCATCCGCCTGGACCGCATCCATCTGGCTCACGATGCCGTGGTTGACCCCGCGACCGGGCAGATCGTCTGTAATGTCACGCTCGTCACCCAAGGGGAAATGTTCCCGGACTGCGTGCCGTTGAACCTGTTCGGTCGCGGCAATGCGTCAGATGCGGCGATCAACTGGGTCACGGGTTTCGACCCGGGTGAGACAGTCACGACGCCCATTTACTACGCCCAGCAGGGTTTCGATCTCGGCGTGACGGACACTTACGTCACCGAGGAGGGCAGGATCACCCGCTCGTGGATCGAACAGGATGTCATCGAGTTCTCGATGACCGGCGAGATCTTCGACAACCGCGAGGTTGGAGCCATCGGAGTCGCGTTCGGCGCCGGCTGGCGTGAAGAGTCGATGAATCAGATCGCGCGCACGCCTGCCGGGCCCTATTTCGCGCCCGACGGCACACAGTTGAGCCTGGGGATTGTCGACGGCAACCACGATTCCGGGCGGCCGGTGCCGATGAACTACGCCCCGGCCGGCATACGGGGGATGCCTCGCGGCGACCTGAATAACTCGGTCGTCATCCAGTATTCGAAGATTCCGAACGTGACCGGCGCAAGAGATGTCTCCGAAGTCTTCGGCGAGGTCTTCGTGCCGGTGCTTGCGGACAACAGGCTCAACATCCCGCTTGCCGCGCGCTGGGCGGACTACTCGGGTTCCGGCGGCATCTGGGTATGGAAGGCCGGCATCGACTCGCAGCTCACGGATGCGCTGCGTCTGAGAGCCACGCGCTCGCGCGACGTCAGGGCCGGGACGCTGTCGGAGCGTTTCGACCAGACGGGCGGCGCAAGTTCGGTGCAGGACCCGCAAAGGAACAACGAGCGCTTCCAGATCTTCCGCACGACCGGCGGCAACCCGAACATTCGCCCCGAGGAAGCCGATACGGTCACCGTGGGGCTCGTGATTCAGCCGACCGGGACTCCCGGATTGTCCGTGTCCATCGACTGGTTCCAGGTCGATCTCGTCGACGCGATCGCGGAGTTGACGCCGCAGCAGATCGTCGACCAATGTCACATCGGCGACGTGTCGCTTTGCCCGTTGATCACCCGCCAGCCGGACCTGCCCGACGGCACGCCGGGTGCGATCAACGTCGTCTCGGCCAACTTCCTCAACGTTGCCAATGCGACCGTCGAGGGCGCCGATTTCGAGGTCAGCTACCGCACGGACGTTGACTGGTTCGGGGGCGGCGAGCAACTGGGCATTCGCCTGCTCGCGACTCACCTGGCCGAAAATTCGTTCCAGGGTTTCGACTCGCCCAAGATCGACCGCGCAGGCCAGATCTTTGGTGGCTTCGACCTGCCGACCGACAAGATCACGACGCAGTTCAACTACCAAAGAGGGCCGTTCAGGGCGTTTGTCCAGGCACGCTGGATCGACGGGGGCGTACGTGACGTGCTCGAGACCGAAGGCGTACACATCGACAACAACACGATCGAGTCGGTGACCTATGTCGACTTGAACCTGCGCTATGACCTTGCTGTAGGAGAAGGGACGCTGGAGTTATACGGCAACGTGCAGAACCTGTTGGACGAGGACCCGCCGGTCTCGGCGAACTTCGGCTACTTCTTTGCCAACGCGAGCCAGACGAACACGTTCTACGATCTGATCGGCCGTAGGTACACGCTTGGGGCGCGATTCAGCTTCTAGGGTTGAGAGACAAGCCCGGTCGACATTCCGGGGATGGCGAGATCAAAAGGGGCCTGCTGCGTCCGGCAGCAGACCCCTTCGGTCGAAAGTCGGCAGCAGGGCCGGCGCGACTTCAACGTTCGCCCGACCAAAAACATTGCGTCAATGGAGCCCGGCTTGCGAGGCCTTGCCGGAACAGGTTTGCCCCGCGCGCCTGCAGCTTCGATTGCGCATCGGGGAGAGAAGCGGCGAAGCCGCGCCTGGCGGCGCGGCTTCGCCCTATTGGGGCTGACTCGGAGGCGGTGCGAGCTCAGTCTGTCGCTAGCGAACCCTGTCGCCGCATTGCGTATCCGAGTTTGCTGACGATCAGCCCGATTCCATCAGCCTTTCGTACGCGATCATCACGGCGACGGTTACGGCCGCGGCGGCCACGAGGTCACCGTACGTGCTGAGAATGTCGGTGAGATACATGCCGATGGCCGGTATCCCGCTGAGCGCTTCGGCTACGCCGGTAGCCAATGCGATCGCGACCAGAAACAGCAGTCCGCGGTTTTCTGCGCTCACATGGTAGCCGACCCACAGGCCGGCGAGAGCCACAACGACACCGACCAACTCCGGAAGACCCGGCACCAGTGCGACGACGAGCACAACGATCAGCGCAACGATACGCGAAATCCTGGCTAAGCTCATTGGAGTTCCCCCATTACTTGTTATTGGTATACGCCCCCGCGTCGGACGCGAGACCGCGAGGGTCGAGTCCGCGCGAGCCCTGAGCATATCACACCGAATCCGGGGTTACCGCGCGGCGAAGGTGCGTCGGAGTGGACGGGTAATCGCCGCAGTCGGCGGCTGCGGTCTCCCGTGGCAGTCTGCCGGGCGGGGTACTTGCAAATTGCCGCGTCGGCGGTTCACAATACGTTTGCAGGCGAGGACACTCGCTCTCTCAGACACCCAACAACACTCCCGCGAGTCTCGTAGAAAGCGACCAGCTGACTTTTGCGCCTTGCCGGCCGGGTCCGTCACTTTCTGTCCATTCAGTAGCGCGAAGCGTACTCACCTGACGCGCAGCGGGTCTCGCCGGCACATTTGCACGACCGGAGGCAGCCAGAATAGTGAGTGATCAGATCGTACATACGACCGATGCCGATTTTGCGGCAGACGTCCTTCAGTCAGAGCAGCCCGTGCTGCTCGACTTCTGGGCCGAATGGTGCGGACCGTGCAGGATGATCGCGCCGATTCTCGACACCATCGCGGCCGAGCAGGAAGGCCGGCTCCGGGTCGTAAAGATCAACATCGACGAGAATCCGCGCACGCCGATGCAATTCAACGTACGCAGCATTCCGATGTTGCTGCTGTTCCGCAGCGGTTCGGTCGTGGACCAGGTCGTCGGAGCCGTTCCCAAGGCACGGCTCGAAGCCTTCCTTGAGCCGCATCTCGATGGACAGGGGAGCGATGGCCAATGATCGACAGCCCTGGCAAACGTTCGTGAGGGGATACTTGGGTAATTCAGCACGCACCCGCTCCAAGGGCGGCTCGCGCCCGGGGCGCGATGGAAACGGCAAGCGGGGTCCGCGCCGCAAGAAGCACGTTCGGGAGGAATTTCCGGACGATGAGGATTTCGACGTGATTCCGGCGGCCGAACTCGAGCTCAGTCGCGATGCCATGAATCTGTCCGAGCTCAAGACCCGGCCGGCTTCGCAACTGGTCGAGCTTGCCGAGAGCATGGGCCTGCAGAACCTTGCCCGCTCGCGCAAGCAGGACATCATCTTCTCGATTCTCAAGGCGCACGCGAGGAACGGCGAGAACATCTTCGGCGCGGGCGTGCTCGAGATCCTGCAGGACGGGTTCGGTTTCCTGAGGTCCGCAGACAGTTCCTATCTGGCCGGTCCCGACGACATCTACGTGTCGCCGAGCCAGATCCGCCGGTTCAATCTCAGAACCGGCGACAGCGTATCGGGCATGATTCGCCCGCCCAAGGACGGCGAACGCTACTTCGCGTTGCTCAAGGTCGGGCAGATCAACAACGACGCTCCCGAGAACGCCAGGAGCAAGGTCCTGTTCGAGAACCTGACGCCGCTCTTCCCCAAGAGTCGTCTGAAACTCGAGCAGGGCAACGGCAGCACCGAGGATCTCACGGCGCGCATCGTCGACATGGTCGCACCGATCGGCAAGGGTCAGCGCGGTCTGATCGTGTCGCCGCCCAAGGCCGGCAAGACGATGCTGCTGCAGAACATCGCTGCGTCCATTGCCGCGAACCAACCCGAATGTACCTTGATCGTGCTGCTCATCGACGAGCGGCCCGAGGAAGTGACCGAGATGGAACGCACCGTGCGCGGCGAGGTCGTCTCGAGCACGTTCGACGAGCCCGCGACCCGTCACGTCCAGGTGGCCGACATGGTCATCGAAAAGGCCAAGCGCCTGACCGAACACAAGCAGGATGTCGTGATACTGCTCGACTCGATCACGCGCCTGGCGCGTGCCTACAACACGGTGGTGCCTTCATCGGGCAAGGTGCAGACGGGCGGTCTCGACACGAACGCGCTGCAGCGGCCGAAACGCTTCTTCGGTGCGGCCCGAAACATCGAGGAAGGCGGCAGCCTCACGATCATCGCCACGGCGCTCATCGACACGGGCTCGAAGATGGACGACATCATCTACGAGGAGTTCAAGGGCACCGGCAACATGGAGATCCATCTCGACCGCCGGATCGCCGAAAAGCGCGTCTTCCCGGCCATCAACATCAACCGGTCGGGGACCCGCAAGGAAGAGTATCTGACGCAGGCCGACGAACTGCAGAAGATGTGGATCCTGCGCAAGGTCCTGCACCCGATGGACGAACTGGCCGCGGTCGAGTTCCTGCTGGGCAAGCTTCAGGACACGAAGACGAACGCCCGGTTCTTTGAGGCGATGAAACGCTAGAAAGCGCTAGTTCGTGCCGCGCTCTTCCCGGGCGACGGCGCGGTAGCCGATGTCGCTGCGGCAGAATGCCCCCTCCCAATCGATCTTCCCGATTGCTGCGTAGGCGCGCTCACGCGCCTTGCTGACGTTGTCGCCGAGTGCAGCCGCACACAGGACGCGGCCGCCGCTCGTGACGACCCGCCCTTCATCCAGACGCGTGCCTGCATGGAATACCTTGACCGTGTCGCTGTCCAGACCGTCGAGCCCGGTGACGGGTTTGTTCTTCTCGTAGCCTGCGGGATATCCGCCGGCCGCCATGACGACTCCGACGCAGGCGCGAGGATCCCAGTCAAGCTCGACCGCATCGAGCGCACCGCCAAAGCTCTCAAGGCACACCGCGACGAGGTCCGAGCGGAGCCGAAACAATATCGGCTGGGTTTCGGGATCGCCGAACCGGCAGTTGAACTCGAGCACTCCGGGCGCGCCGTGCTCGTCGATCATGAGTCCCGCGTAGAGGAATCCGCGATAGTGGATGCCGTCCGCGGCAAGCCCTTCGACGGCCGGCCGCATGACCTCGTTCATGATCCGGTCGTTGACTTCATCGGTGACTACCGGAGCCGGGGAATAGGCGCCCATGCCGCCGGTATTCGGCCCGCGGTCGTCGTCGTCGCGGGCCTTGTGGTCCTGGGAACTGGCAAGCGGCAGGATGCGCGTGCCGTCCACGAGCGCGATGAAGCTTGCTTCCTCGCCGCGCAGGAAGTCCTCGATTACGACGGTCTTGCCGGCAGCGCCGAAATCATGCTGCTCGAGCATGCCGCGCACCGCCCGGTCGGCGTCCTCGGCGGTGTGCGCGATGATGACGCCCTTGCCGGCGGCAAGCCCGTCGGCCTTGATGACCGTGGGCAGCGGTCGTCCGGCGAGATGGCGGCGCGCGGCTTCGAGGTCGTCGAAGGTCTCGTAGTCGGCCGTCGGGATCCGGTGGCGGGCGAAAAAGTCCTTGGCAAACGACTTCGAGCCTTCCAGGCGTGCCGCGCTCGCGCTCGGTCCGAAGCACTTCAGGCCCTCGGCCTCGAAGCGATCGGCGATGCCGTCGACGAGCGGCTGTTCGGGTCCGACGATGCTGAGCTCGACCGATTCGTCCTTCGCGAGTCGGACGAGCCCGTCGATGTCCCCGGCACCGACTGCCACATTGCGGACCCTGGGCTCGAGTGCCGTGCCGGCGTTCCCGGGCGCGCAGAGCACCTCGGTGACGAGCGGCGAGCGGGCCGCCTTCCAGGCAAGCGCGTGCTCACGCCCGCCGCCGCCGGCGATCAGAACCTTCATTGACACGCCTCGCCACTGTGCATGATCGACTCGCCACCCGCGAACGACTGTTCAGCGGCCCGCGGCGAAAGCCCCCTTGCATGAGGCGGAAGACCGTCTCGCCGGACTCGGCGCCACGCGGCGTTGCGCCACGGGCTGCTAGTGCCGGAAGTGGCGCACACCGGTGAATACCATCGCGATGTCGTGCTCGTTCGCCGCCGCGATGACCTCCTCATCCCGGATCGAGCCTCCCGGCTGGATCACGGCGCGGATGCCGTGTTCGGCGGCGCTGTCGATGCCGTCGCGAAAGGGAAAGAAGGCATCGGACGCCATCACGGCGCCGGCGAGCGGCAACCCTTCCTCTTCGGCCTTGAGGGCCGCAATCCGTGCGCTGACGACGCGGCTCATCTGGCCGGCGCCGACGCCCACGGTCCTGCCGCCGTGCGCGAACACGATCGCGTTCGACTTCACGAACCGCGCGACGCGCCAGGCGAACATGAGGTCACGCAGCTCCGTATCGCCGGGCTGCCGGTCGGTCACCGTTCTCGGGACCGTCGAATCGGGATCGCCGCGGTCGCGCGACTGCACGAGCACGCCACCGGCGATCGTCCTGATGTCCGGCGTATCGGCGCGCGCCGACGGCGCACCGCAGGCGAGGACGCGAATTGCGGGCTTGGCGGCGAGTGCGGTCAGCGCCTGGTCTTCGATCTGCGGTGCAACGATGACCTCGGCGTACTGGCGCTCGATAATCGCGCTTGCCGTGTCGGCATCGAGCGCCCGATTGAAGGCGATCACGCCGCCGAAGGCGGACGTAGGATCGCCGTGGTAGGCCAGGTCGTACGCGGAGATCTGGGCCTCGGCGATCGCCACGCCGCAGGGGTTGGCATGCTTGACGATCACGCAGGCGGGCTCCTCGAACGCGAGCGCACATTCAAGCGCCGTGTCGGCATCCGCGAGATTGTTGAACGACAACGGCTTGCCCTGGTGCTGGCGCGCCCCCGCGACCGTCCCCTTCGGTGCGGCGGGATCGACGTAAAGGGCCGCGTATTGGTGCGGGTTCTCCCCGTAACGCAGCTCGTCGGTCTTGGCCAGCGATAACAGCAGGGGGTCGGGCGGCTCGTCGGCAGGTTCCGACAGCCCGTCAAGGTAGCGGCTTATCGCCGTGTCGTAGCGTGCGGTGTGGGCGTATGCCTTGACGGCCAGACGTCGCCTGAGTTCGGCATCCGGTTCGCCGTTGCGATAGCTCTCGATGACGTTCCCGTAGTCCCTGGCATCGACGACCACGGCGACGCGGTCGTGATTCTTTGCCGCGGCACGCAGCATTGCGGGGCCGCCGATATCGATGTTCTCGATCGCGTCAGCGACGCTCGAATGCGGGTCTGCGACGATCTGTTCGAACGGGTACAGGTTGACGACGAGCAGGTCGATCGTCCCGATGCCGTGCCGGTCGAGCGTCTCCTCATCGACTCCGCGACGGGCAAGCAGGCCGCCATGGATAGCCGGATGCAGGGTCTTGACGCGCCCGTCCATGAGTTCGGGAAAGCCCGTCAGTTCGGAGACTTCGGTGACGTTCAGGGCCGCCTCGCGCAGTGCGCGCGCGGTGCCGCCGGTCGAAACCAGTTCGAACGACAGATCGGCAAGCTGCCGGGCGAAATCCGCCACGTCACGCTTGTCCGATACGCTCAGCAGGGCTCGGCGGGAAATGCTCATGGTGTGGCCGAACTGCCCGGAAAACTACGAGTATTCAACTTTCTTCGAGCGTCCCGCGGATGTGGTCGGAATCCTCGTGGCCACGCTGCGGCCGCAGAGAACGACGGCGGATGATAGCACGCGCTCCAACGGCAATTCTTCCGGTCCGGATGCCTCCGCTCAGCGAAAAATTGCGTCCCTCTGGCAGCTCAGTTGGCCGGGTTCCCGCTCGATGCAGAGGTCGAGTTCAAAACCGGAAACATCGGGGCCCGGATCGACGACGGTAAGCTCCAGGTGCGCCGTCTCGCCGGCGGCCATGAGTGCATCGGCAGCGACGTCACTTGCGAGGTACTCTCCCGGCGCGAACGTGCGCGAACCGACGGCTGAATCCCACCGATCGTTGAGCCTCAGATTAACGTGCGGCCAGGGCTGCGCGCGGGGACCGCCGTTGAAGATGCGGGCGGCGATCACGAGACTGCCCCGGCGTGCCGAGCGTGGCCCGGTGCGTGCGGACGAGTCGATGACCGCGTACTGGCCCAGATCCCAGTTCGGCGTCAGCGGCATGCCGATGTAGGCGTAGATACGTGCAAGAGTTGGCCCGATCGCTTCGTGCACGGCGAGTTCACCGCGATAGTGGTGCACACCCTGAGCCGCGAGTGCGAGCACAGCCAGACCGGTAGCGAAAGGCCAGAGCCGGCGCCGTCGGGAAACCGCTTCCTGCGACCAACTCGGCTCCGACGCCGCGGCGTCGGAGCCCGATGCACCCTGCTTGCCGACCATGGTCGCGAACGCTTCGCCGCGTGTCTCGTGGGCGAGCCGCTGTCCGGGTTCGGCCGGCTGTCCGGTTTCGGCGCCCGGCGCTGTGGCGTCCGGCTTGGAGTCATGGGCGTTGAAGACTGTCGCACAGCGGCCGCAACGGACCTGGCCGCCGGCTTCGCCAAGCGCGTCGGCCGTGATCCGAAACGTCGTTGTGCAGGCTGGGCAGCGCGTATAGAGCATGGGGGTCCCGAGAGCCGTGAGCAACAAAATTCTAGTGCGAACCGCGGCGTGTGCCCACCAGGCGGATCCACTCGCCGTGGGCTACACACTCGAAGTCCCGAAAGTATGGCGCATAGCTGGCCTCGACGCGTTCACGCTGCGTCGCGAGTATTCCGCTCAATACCACCGTTCCCGCCGGCACGAGGCAGTCGGCAAACCGCCCGGCCAGTGCTTCGAGCGGGCCGGCCAGTATGTTCGCCATGACGATTTCGACCTCGATGTCGGGCAGCGCGTCCGGCGCTCCGATCCACAACGCCCGTTCCAGGGCGTTCAGCCGCGCATTGTCGGCCGTGGCCGTCAGCGCCTGGGGGTCGTTGTCTGTCGCCCAGCAGCGCACCGCGCCAAGGGTCAGTGCCGCGAGCGCCAGAACGCCCGAGCCGCAGCCATGGTCGAGCACTCGCCGACCGTGCGGCGGATGCGCGTCGAGCCATTGTAGACAGAGCGCCGTCGTCGGGTGACGACCCGTTCCGAACGCGAGTCCCATGTGCAGCCTGAGGTGAGTGGCGCCGCGGGAGCGTGCCGGTTCGTCGGCTGACGTGAGCCACAAGTTGCCGAAGCGGCGCGGCCCTGACCTGTTGGGTAGCACCGCGCTGCCAGTCCTCGTCCTCGATGCGGCTGATCTCGATCCCGCCCTCGCCGGCGAGCGCCTCCCGGAGCGTCTGCGCAAGCCGGTGCAAGTCCGCATCGGCGGGAAACAGGGCGCTGAGTTCAACTTCCGGCCACAGCGGCGTTTCGCCGACGGCCGGTTCGAGAATTGCACTGTCCGCGGCATCCGCGAGCGACACGGCTTCGGCGCCCGCAAGCTCGAGCAGCGCTTCGGTCGCGGGCACGGCGTCGGCGCCGAGCCTGAGCCTCAACCGTTGCCAGGCCACGGCGCTACTTCAGTCCGAGCCTCTTTTCGAGGTAGTGGATGTTCGTGCCGCCGCTCTTGAAGGCCGAATGCTGGAAGATCTCCTGGTGCAGCGGCACGTTCGTGTGGATACCGTCGAGGACGATCTCGCCGAGCGCCGATGTCATTCTCGCGATCGCCGACGGGCGCTCCTCGCCGTGGGCGATGACCTTGGCGAGCAGCGAGTCGTAGTGCGGCGGCACCTTGTACCCGGTATACACATGGCTGTCCACGCGGATTCCGGGCCCGCCCGGCGGATGCCATAGCGACACTGTGCCGGGCGAGGGCATGAAGGTCGTCGGATGCTCGGCATTGATGCGGCACTCGATCGCATGGCCGCTGACGACGATGTCATCCTGCGACCAGGGGAGAGGATCGCCTGCCGCGATCGCAAGCTGCGCCTTGATGAGGTCGATGCCCGTGACCATCTCGGTCACCGGGTGCTCGACCTGAATGCGCGTGTTCATCTCGATGAAATAGAACTCGCCATCTTCGTAGAGAAACTCGAAGGTGCCGGCGCCCCGGTAGCCGATCTGCCGGCAGGCGTCCACGCAGCGCCTGCCGATCCGGGCCCGGACCTCGGCCGTGATGCCGGGCGCGGGCGCTTCCTCGACGACCTTCTGGTGACGCCTCTGCATGGAACAGTCGCGCTCGCCGAGGTGGATGGCACTGCCGTGTCCGTCCGCGAGGACCTGGAATTCGATGTGCCGCGGCCGTTCCAGGTACTTCTCCATGTAGACCTGGTCTTTGCCGAAGGCCGCGAGCGCTTCGCTCTGCGTGATCGTGATGGCGTTGAGCAGCGCCGCCTCACTGTGCACGACGCGCATGCCCCGCCCGCCTCCGCCGCCGGCGGCCTTGATGATGACGGGGTAGCCGAGGTCGCGCGCGATGCGCATGTTCTCGTCGGAGTCTTCGAGCTTGAGTGCCCCGGTACCGGGAACGCAGGGCACGCCGGCCTTGCGCATCGCCTCGATCGCCGAGACCTTGTCGCCCATGAGCCTGATCGTTTCGGCTTTCGGGCCGATGAACACGAACCCGCTCTCCTCGACCTGCTCGGCGAAGTCGGCGTTCTCGGAGAGAAAGCCGTAGCCCGGGTGGATGGCGACGGCGTCGGTGACCTCGGCCGCGGCGATGATCGACGGCATGTTCAGATAGCTGTCCTGGGAGGGGGCCGGTCCGATGCAGACCGTTTCGTCGGCGAGCAACACGTGCTTGAGGTTGGCGTCGGCCGCGGAATACGCGGCAACGGACTTGATGCCGAGTTCGCGGCAGGCGCGCAGGACGCGCAACGCAATCTCGCCGCGATTGGCGATCAGCACCTTGTCGAGCACGGGCGGCTATTCCTCGATGACGAACAGCGCCTGCCCGTACTCGACGGGACTGCCGTTTTCGACGAGGACCTTCGAGACGCGGCCGGCGGTGTCGGCTTCGATCTGATTCATCATCTTCATCGCTTCGATGATGCACAGCGTGTCGCCTGGCGCGACGATACTGCCCGTCTCGACGAACGGGTCGGCTCCGGGACTCGGCGCGGCGTAGAAGATCCCGACCATGGGCGCCGTGATTTCGTGGCCGCGCGGCGCCGGTTCGAGAGTTGGCGAACCGGCCCGGGATTCAGCTTCCTGCCCGGGCTCGGCGGTCGCTGCAGGCGGTTGCGGAGCAACGACCGCCGGTGCAGTGGACGAGTGCCGGCTGATCCGGACGGACTCGTCGCCTTCGGTGATTTCAAGCTCGGCGATTCCCGACGTCTCGACGAGTTCGATGAGCTTCTTGAGTTTGCGAATGTCCACTGTTGCTACTGCTACTGCGCCCGGTGGCCGAGGTAACGATGGGCCGCCGTTAGCGCGAGCTCGTAGCTTGCGACGCCGAAGCCTGCGACCGTGCCGAGCGCAATGTCGGCAAAGAAGGACCGCTGACGGAAATCCTCTCGCGAAGCGACGTTCGACAGGTGAACCTCCACGAAGGGGATTTCCACCGCCAGCAGCGCATCGCGCAGCGCCACGCTCGTGTGCGTGAACGCCGCCGGGTTGAACAGTATGAAATCGACCGAACCGCGCGCCTGGTGGACGCGCTCGATGAGTTCATGCTCGGCGTTGCTCTGATACGCGTCGAGCGAGTGGCCGAGATCGGCCGCCTGCTCCCGAAGCTGCGCTTCGATATCTGCGAGCGTCGTCGTACCGTAGACCTCGGGCTCGCGCCGTCCGAGCAGGCCGAGATTCGGTCCATTGAGAAGCAGTAGATTTGCCATTTGCACAAGATTCGGTTATTTCGATGCAAGATTACTGCATTTCTCTGCATATAGCAGCATTTTCGTGCACTTTCGTGAATTCAGCTTCGGCGGCCGGCAGGCTGCGCGAGTTTTCGGCTTCCTGCCGGGAGCCCGGGGCAACCGTTCCGGGGTTGCTAGATGGGTAGGGCGAGCCGCATCCGCGCGGCCGCGTTGTCGATATGCCCTGCCGCGAGCTCGTCGAGTACCGTGACGAAGCGCTCGAGATGTTCGGCGTGAACCTCGCCCGTATGCACGCCAAGCACGGCGCCGTCGGCGCCCGTGAAGACCGTGAACGGCAGCGCGAGAAACTGCACCCCGAATGCGGAGGCGGCCGCCATCGCCTCGGCTTCGCCCATGAGCACGGGATAGTTGAATCCGATCTCCTCGGCGAACGCAAGTACGGGCTCGCGGCGATCGATGGCGATGCCGACCACCTGAAGTGAGGAATTGTCGGTCTGAAATACCTTGAGCATGGGTATTTCGCGACGGCATGGCGCGCACCAGGTGGCCCAGAAGTTCACCAGCATGGGCTTGCCGGCCCAGCTTCCAATCGAACGCATGTCGCCGGCGAGGTCTTCGAGTGCGAAGTCCGGCAAACTGTCAGCGAGCGCTTCTTCGGCCGCTGCGAGTACCGGCGGAGCTTCTTCCACGGGTCCGGTCGCAATCAGCCTGAAACCGGTGTAGGCGAGCAACGCCGCGACGCTCAGCGCCAGGGTCACGCCGGTGGGTGTTGCAAACCTTGCCATCGTCGAACCGTTGCCCTACAGCGCCGAGAGCTGTTCGACGTGCGCGGCGAACTCGTCCGCCGGCACGTATCCGACAAGCTTGAACGGATCGCGTTCGAGCCCCTGCCGATCGAAGAATGCGATGGTCGGCGGGCCGAAGCTGTTGAAGCGATCGAGCAGTTCCTGATCGTTGTCGTCGTTCGCCGTGACGTCGGCACGCAGCAGCACGAACGGCTCGAGCGCCGCGACGACGCCGGGGTCCGGAAACGTGTACTCCTCCATTTCCTTGCAGGACACGCACCACTCGGCCGTGAAATCGACCATGACGGGTTGCCCGGCCGCGCGCGCCTCCGCGAGCAGGCCGTCGAGCGCCGTAACCGTCTCGACGTCCTGAAAGTCGAGTTGCTCCGTCTGTGCCGGAAGGCCGTTGAGGGCCAGCAGCGCGCCACGCGGCAGCGGCCTGAGCGGATTCTCGCCGCCGAGCGTGGCGCCGATGAGCATGAGCGCGCCGTAGAGGCAGGCGAGTACGCCCAGTCCCTTGGCCAGCCGCCGGGTTGCCGCGGGTTCCTGCGGCAACGGCTCGAACGCGCCGAGGAAGACGCCCGTGAGGAAGACGAGCAGGGCCCAGAGCGTGAGTGTCACGCTGCCCGGCAGGATGCGCTCCATCATCCAGATCGCAAGGCCCAGCATCATGACCCCGAAGCCGGCCTTGACGACGTTCATCCACGCACCCGCATGCGGCAGCAGCTTGCCCGCGGATGCGCCAACCAGCAGCAGCGGCGAGCCCATGCCGAGACTCAGCGCGAAGAGCGCTCCGGCGCCGCGTACGACATCGCCGCTTTGCCCGATCACGGCGAGCGTCGCGACGAGCGGCGGGGCGACACAGGTCGTGACGATCAGGGCCGACAACGCCCCCATGACCGCAACGCCGGCGAACGTGCCGCCCTTCTGGCGGCTCGCGAGCTTGTCAATGCGCGTCTGGATGGCGGCCGGCACCTGCAGTTCGTAAAGGCCGAACATGCCGAGCGCGAGGATCACGAAGAGCCCCGCGAAAAGCGTGATGATCCACGGTCTCTGGAAGATTGCCTGGATCTGCTCGCCGGCGAGCGCCGCGAGCGCACCGGCAGCGGTATAGGTGACCGCCATGCCCATCACGTAGCTGGAGGAAAGCGCGAAACCGCGCGCGGCCGTAACCTTTTCCTGTCCGGCGATGATGCCCGACAGGATCGGCACCATGGGCAGCACGCACGGTGTGAACGCAAGCAGCAGGCCAAGCCCGTAGAAGGTGCCGAGCACGATGAGCCAGGAGTCGCTGAGCACGAGGGCCGCGAGCCGGTCCTGTTCGGAGACCATGATTGCGCCGCCACCCGCGGGCACCGCGAACTCGCTCGCGGCCGGCAGTACGAGAGCCATGGTCTGTTCGCCGGGCGGGTAGCAGATGCTGTTTTCCCGACAACCCTGGAACCCGGCACGGACGGTGACCGGGATCTCGTCGGGGCTCGCGCGCGAGAACGGGATCGTCGCTTCGACGTAGTCGTAGAAGACTTCGACGTCACCGAAGTTCTCGTCGTAGTGCGGTTCTCCTTCAGGCAGGCGTGCGTTGCCGAGGCCGAGGCCTCCGTCGACCTCGAAGCCGAGCTTGTCGCTGTAAAGATAGTAGCCCGGTGCGATTTGCCAGCCGACGACGAGTTCGTTGGCGCCGTCGAATCGGGCGTTCATGACGAAGGCTTCGTCGACCGGCAGAAGTTCGTCGTCCGCTTCGCCGAAGATCAGGCTCGTGGGACCGCCCTGGGCGGGCGTCCCCGGCGGCAGCTCGACGAGGCTCGTCCAGCGCTGCGGCGGATAGCACAAGCCGATGTCGGCGCAGCCCTGCAGTCTGAGTTCGAGTTCCAGTTGCCGTACCGAACCGCTTCGGGTGTACGGCACGGCAATGTCGAACTCGCCGCGATAGATCTCCTGTACGCCGAAGAACTCGTCTTCGTAGATAGCGCCCGGCGGAAACTCGGCGGAGCCGAAGCTCACGACGCTCGTGGCGCTCTCGAAACCGAACCGTTCCCGATACAGGTAGTACCCGTCGGGGACGTCGAAGCTCAGCAACACGCGATCCGCGTCGGCCTGCACGCTGTAGGGGAACGCGTCGCGCGGGTGCAGGACCTCCTGATCCTGGGCAGCAACGGCCAAGGGCATGGCGCCGGCGATTATGGCAATCAGAAGCGCGAACGGCGATATGCGCGGCTGCATGGCTTGTTCCTCAGTCGCGAACGGCCGAGCCGAGCCAGTCCAGGTAGTCGCTGGAACCCGCCTGGATCCTGACCGCCACGACCTCGGGCAGGTCATAAGCGGAGAGGGTCTTGATCCGTTGCTCGATGGCGTCGAGGCGTTCTTCCGTCGTCTTGATCAGCAACAGGAACTCCTTGCCGCGCTCGACCCTGCCGGCCCAGCGGTAGGTGGACGATACGCTGTCAACGGTATTGACGCATGCGGCGAGCCGGCTCGAGACGAGCGCGTCGGCGAGTTCCTGCGCCTGGCTCGAGCTTTCGCAGGTTGTCAGCACCAATAGCGGCTCGGAACTCACGTTGCCAGGCACCCTCGGTGAACCCAAACCGATAGCATACCGCCCGCATGCCGCCGGTGTCATGATTGGCTGGCCGACGGCCCGCGGTGAAAGCCTCGCCTCATGCGGCGCAAGACCTCATTGCCGAAGACGGCTGATCGGCGCCGACTCCCGATCTTGCCACGGGCTCGCACCCCCTTGAAATCCTCAACGCCGGCCCTATCATTAGCACTCGCTTCGGCCGAGTGCTAGCAATTATTCGGCCTGAAAGTGATCGTACTAGTTAAATCAAAGGTTTGGAAAGGGAGCCCCATCCATGAACATTCGTCCCTTGCATGATCGCGTCGTGATCCGGCGCACCGAGGAAGAGCGAACGTCCCCAGGCGGCATCGTGATTCCCGACACGGCGGCCGAAAAACCCATTCGCGGCGAAGTTGTTGCCGTCGGCAACGGCAAGATTCTCGACAGCGGTGAGATTCGCGCGCTCGACCTGAAGGTCGGCGACCAGGTGCTTTTCGGCAAGTACTCGGGAACCGAGGTCAAGGTCGAAGGCGAGGATCTGCTCGTCATGCGCGAGGATGACGTCATGGCCGTGATCGAAGGCTGAGCGTCACCCGCATCCAGAGAATTTCAATCTAATCGTATGGAGACAGATTAATGGCTACTCCCAAAGAAGTCAGATTCGCAGACGATGCCCGGCAGCGGATGATGAGGGGCGTCAACGTCCTGGCCGAGGCGGTCAAGGTCACGCTCGGTCCGAAGGGCCGCAACGTCGTCCTCGAGAAGTCCTTCGGCGCACCGACCATGACCAAGGACGGTGTATCGGTCGCGAAGGAGATCGAGCTCGAGGACAAGTTCGAGAACATGGGCGTGCAGATGGTCAAGGAAGTTGCTTCCCAGACCTCCGACGCCGCCGGCGACGGCACGACCACGGCGACCGTGCTGGCCCAGGCGGTGCTTCGCGAAGGCCTCAAGGCCGTGGCTGCCGGGTTCAACCCGATGGACCTCAAGCGCGGCATCGACAAGGGCTCGGCTGCGCTGACGGCGGAGCTCCAGGCGCTTTCCCAACCCTGTGAAGACGACACCTCGATCGCGCAGGTCGGCACGATCTCGGCGAACTCCGACGAGGAGATCGGTCAGATCATCGCCGAGGCGATGGGCAAGGTCGGCAAGGAAGGCGTGATCACGGTCGAGGAGGGATCCGGTCTGGACAACGAACTCGATGTCGTCGAGGGCATGCAGTTCGACCGCGGTTACCTCTCGCCTTACTTCATCAACGATCAGCAGAGCCAGTCCGTGTCGCTCGAGGATCCGTTCATCCTCATTCACGACAAGAAGATCTCCAACATCAGGGACTTGCTGCCGCTGCTCGAAGGCGTCGCCAAGTCGAGCCGGCCGCTGTTGATCATCGCCGAGGATGTCGAAGGCGAGGCGCTCGCGACGCTCGTCGTGAACAACATTCGCGGCATCGTCAAGGTCGCGGCCGTGAAGGCCCCGGGCTTCGGCGATCGGCGCAAGGCCATGCTGCAGGACATCGCCGTCCTGACCGGCGGGCAGGTCATCTCCGAGGAGGTCGGCCTGTCGCTCGAGAAAGCGAATCTTGAGGATCTCGGCGAAGCGAAGAAGATCCAGGTCACGAAGGAGAACACGACCGTCATCGACGGCGCCGGACGCGCCGACGAGATCAAGGGACGCGTGGAGCAGATCAACAAGGAAATCGAGGAATCGACCTCCGACTACGATCGCGAGAAGCTCCAGGAGCGCGTGGCCAAGCTCGCCGGCGGCGTTGCGGTAATCAAGGTCGGCGCCGCGACGGAAGTCGAGATGAAGGAGAAGAAGGCGCGCGTCGAGGACGCGCTGCACGCGACTCGCGCGGCAGTCGAGGAAGGCGTGGTGCCCGGTGGCGGCGTTGCGCTGATCCGGGCTTGCGTCGGGATCAAGGATCTCAAGGGCGCCAACGACGACCAAGATGTCGGCATCAACATCCTCAAGAAGGCGATCGAGGAACCGCTGCGCCAGATCGTCGCCAACTCCGGCGAGGATGCTTCGGTGATCCTGAACGCCGTGGCCGACGGCGAGGGCAACTACGGTTTCAATGCGGCAACCAGCGAGTACGGCGATCTCGTGGCCGCCGGCATCATCGATCCGACCAAGGTCACGCGGCTCGCGCTGCAAAATGCGACATCGGTCGCGGGGCTGCTGCTCACGACCGAGGCGATGATCGCCGAGCAACCCAAGGATGATCCCCCGGCGCCGCCGATGGGGCACCACGACATGGGCGGCATGATGTAAAGTCGTCCGATCGCATCGACCCAGGAAAGCCCCGCCTTGTGCGGGGCTTTTTTTGCGTCGGCCGCGCGCCCGCGTTTATCGTTACGGTTCGTTCCTGCGCTCGATGTGGACCCCCTCCTGCCGTGAAGTTGCCGCCGCCCCCGGGATTGCCTCCCGCTCTCGAGCACCGCTATCGCTTTGTCGAGGAACGCCTCGCGGAACTGGATTTCGCGCCGGGCGCCAGGGTCGCGGCGACCGCCGGCCGCGTCGCCGTCGTCAGCGACTTCGTGTTCGGCGTCCTTGTCAGGCACCCGGCAGAACTCCTCGCAAGGCTCGAAGACGACGCAGCTCTTGCACACGATGCCTTGCGTGCCACGGTCGACATCGAGGGTTTGCCGGAGCCCGACGCGATGGCCGTGCTCAGGCGCCGCCGCAACGTCGAACTGGCGCGGCTCGCCTGGCGTGACATCGCCGGCTGGGCGAGCTTCGAGGAATGCGTCCGGGATCTGTCGACGCTCGCTGACGCGATGGTCGACACGGCCGTGCGCCATGCGGCGAAGGCTCTCGAACCGCGCTACGGCCGGGCCGTGGATGGCGACGGGCAGCCCGGCGAACTGCTCGTGCTCGGCATGGGCAAGCTCGGCGGCAACGAACTGAACTTTTCCTCGGATATCGATCTCGTGTTCCTGTATCCGGACGGGCTCAGGCTCACCGGACCGAGGAACAGCGAAGTCGAGGAGTACTTCCGGCGGATCGTCCAGACGCTGATCCGGCTGCTCGACCAGGTCACCGCGGACGGTTTCGTGTTTCGGGTCGACACCCGGCTTCGGCCTTTCGGGTCGAGCGGCCCGCTCGTCGTCAGCGTGCCGGCGCTCGAGTCCTATCTCGCGCGGCACGGCCGTGACTGGGAACGTTACGCCTACGTCAAGGCGCGGCTCATCACGGGCGGCGACCGCGGTTCGGAGTTGTTCGACGAAATCCTGTCGCCGTTCGTGTACCGGCGCTATATCGATTTCGGGGTGATCGAGGCGCTCAGGGAGATGAAGAGCGCCTTTCGCGCGCGCGTCGAGCGCAAGGACATCGCGCACAACATCAAGCTCGGCCCGGGCGGTATCCGGGAGATCGAGTTCATCGCCCAGACCATTCAGATCCTGCGCGGTGGCCCGGAACCCCTGCTCAGAGCGCGGTCCCTGCTCACCGTCCTGCCGCTGCTTGCCAGCCACGCCGGCTACGAGGAGGCGACCACGCAATCGCTCGCCGAGGATTACCGGTTCCTGCGCACGGTGGAGAATCGGCTGCAGGCCATGGATGACCGCCAGACCCAGGAGTTGCCGTTGGACCCCGAGCAGCGCGAACGCCTGGCGTATGCACTCGGCGAGCCGGGCTGGCCCGATCTGGCAGAACGCGTCCAACGGCACCGCGAGCACGTTCAGGCAGAATTCGATCGGCTGACCTGGACCACGGACACCGAGGCCGCGGAAGCCGCGGGTACCGCGGCGATCAAGGCCGCGTGGGAAGCGGGCACGCTCGCCGATGCGCTTGAGCACACGCCGCTCGGCGCCGATCCGGCGTTACTCAAACTGCTCGACGAATTCCGCACGAGCGGGCTGTATCGCCGCATGGATGAGCCCGGCAGGCAGCGTCTCGCCGATGTCATTGCGGATCTCGTGCCGAGGCTCGACGCGGACCCCCATCCCACGCGAACGCTGGGCAGGCTGTTGCCCATCCTGCGCTCGGTCTGCCGACGCAGCGCCTATCTGGCGCTGCTCAGGGAGAATCCCGCTGCGCTCGGGCAACTGCTGAATCTCGCGAGCTCGAGCGCGCTGCTGAGCCGGCAGATCGCCGAATACCCCTTGCTGCTTGACGAGTTGCTCGATGCGAGAATGTTCGAGTCGCCGCCGACGCGCCTGGAACTGGTCGGGCTCATGGCCGAACAGGTCCGCCGGGTCGACACCGAGGACATCGAAGCCGCGCTTGAAGCCATGCGCCAGTTCCAACGAGCTGCGATGTTCCGGATTGCGGTCGCCGACCGCTTCGGGCATCTGCCGCTCATGAAGGTCAGCGACCGGCTCACCGATACCGCGGAAATCCTGCTCGACTTTGCGCTTGACACGGTCTGGCGCGAACTCGTGGCGCGGCACGGCGTGCCGATGCACGGGGAACCGCCGCGCGCCTCGGGTTTGAGCATCGTGGGTTACGGCAAGCTCGGCGGCCTCGAACTCGGCTACGGCTCGGACCTCGATCTGGTGTTCATTCACGATTGCAGCGGGCCGAACCAGGAAACGAACGGGCCGAAACCGCTCGACAATTCAAGATTTTTCGCGAGGCTCGTGCAACGTCTCGTGCATATTCTGTCGGTGCAGACAGGTACGGGACGCTTGTACGAGATCGATACGCGCTTGCGGCCCGACGGCGGCGCGGGGCTGCTGGTGACGAGTCTCGACAGTTTCCACCGCTACCAGAGGAAGCATGCCTGGATCTGGGAACACCAGGCGCTGCTGCGCAGCCGCGCAGTCGCGGGTTCCGCTGCAGTGAGCGAGGCCTTCGAGCGCGAGCGCCTCGACGTGCTCGTCAACCACGTCGACCGCGAGCGCCTGAAGTCGGAGGTCGAAGCGATGCGCAAGCGCATGCGCAAGGAGCTTTCCCGCAGCGACGGCGATTCCTTCGATCTGAAGCAGGATGCCGGAGGGCTTGCCGACATCGAGTTTCTCGTCGACTACTGGGTGCTTGCGAATTCGCGCGAGCACCCTGAACTCGTGGAGTTTCCCGACAACGTCCGCCAGCTCGAAGCGCTCGATCGGACCGGGCTTGTGGATCCCGGTCGTTGCGAGGCGCTCACCGAGGGCTATCTCGCGCTCAGGCAGCGCACCCACGAGCTTGCGCTCGATGATGCGGGGAGAGTCGTTCCGGCAACGGAGTTTCGCGAATTGCGCGACTGGATCATATCGATCTGGAATGAGGTCTTCGCGGGCTGATTACGCTTGCGGCTCTCTCTATAATGAGCGCCGGCCGGTCCGGCTCCGGATCGCGCCAAATGGAGACCAAAGGCTGTGCGCGAACGTCCAGGAACAGCGCGGGAGAATCTCGATTCGCCGAACGCCGAGCGCGTCTATCGCGTGACGCGCGCCGATCTGCCGCTGCATTGCCCGATGCCCGAAATGTACCTGTGGAATTCGCACCCGAAGGTCTATCTGCCCATCGAGGCCAGCGGCGAGGCCAAGTGCCCCTACTGCAGCGCGAGCTTCGAGTTGGTTGCCGAAGACGACGAGTAATGTGTTCGCTCGTGCGGCGTTCGCCAGCCGAACCGTGCTTTGCCACGTCAGGCTCGCTCGCGGTTTTCGCGGCGGCGAACACCACACGGAGCTGCTGATTCGCGAGTTGTCGGCCCGTCTTCCGCGTCACCGCCGTTCGGGCCGGTTTCTCCTCGGACACGCCGGTGTCATGGCCGAGAGTTCCCTCGAACTCTACAATGAAGTCGACGCGTGGCAGTGGCGGCAGGGCAGGGTTCAGTGATCGTCGTTACCGGGGGCGCAGGTTTCATCGGCTGCAACTTGATACGCGGTCTCAACCGCCGCGGCATCGACGATGTCGTTTGCGTCGACGATCTCACGGACGGCCACAAATTCGCCAATCTCGTCGATTGCCGAATCAGCGACTACCAGGACAAGGACGAATTCGCCGAACGCCTGCGCCGCGGCCTGGCGACGCGTCCCGACGCCGTGTTCCATCAGGGCGCCTGCTCGGTGACGACGGAGTGGGACGGGCGCTTCATGATGGAGACGAACTACCGCTACTCCGTCGATCTCCTCGAGTATTGCCTCGCCGAGCGCGTGCCGCTGATCTACGCCTCCTCCGCCGCGGTCTACGGTACGAGCGGCGAGTTCGCCGAGGACAACGCCGCCGCGGAGCGTCCGGTTAACGTCTACGGCTATTCGAAGCTGCTGTTCGACCGCTACGTTCGCCAGCGATTGGCGGGGGCGGGATCGCAGGTCGCAGGACTGCGCTACTTCAACGTCTACGGTCCGGGCGAGGCGCACAAGGGCCCGATGGCGAGCGTGGCGCAGCACTGGGACCGGCAGCTTGCGCAGACCGGCGAACTTCGCCTGTTCAAGGGCAGCGGCGGCTACGAGGCGGGCGAGCAGCGCAGGGATTTCGTCCACGTCGACGACGTCGTCAAGGTCAACCTCTGGCTGCTCGATCACCCGGAAGTCAGCGGCGTCTTCAATGTGGGGACAGGACGCAGCGCGAGCTTCAACGACGTGGCCCGGGCCGTGGTCGCGTGGCACGGCAGCGGGTCCATCCGCTACATCGCGTTTCCGGAGGAGCTTCAGTCCGCCTATCAGAGCTTTACCGAGGCTGATATCGGCGCGCTGCGCTCGGTCGGTTACAAGGAACCCTTCCTTGACGTCGAAACCGGGGTCGCCGCGTATCTGGACGCGATCCACGGCGGGTCGTGAGCGCGGCAAGCAAGCTGCTGGTCGTCGGCCCCGCCTGGGTCGGCGACATGGTCATGGCACAGTCGCTCTACCGGGATCTGGCGGCGCGCCGCCCGGACGTCGAGATTCATGTGCTTGCTCCAGGCTGGTCGCTGCCGCTGGTCGAACGCATGCCGGAGGTGGCTCGCGCCATCGAGATCGATGTCGCGCATGGCGAACTCGGGTTTGCCAAGCGGCGCGCGCTTGGCCTGTGCCTGCGCGCGGAGCGCTACGACGAGGCGATCGTGCTGCCGCGATCGCTCAAGGCGGCACTCGTGCCGTACTTTGCCCGTGTACCCGTACGCACGGGATTCCGCGGCGAATGGCGGTTCGGGCTCATCAACGACATGCGGAAACTCGATCCTGACCGGCTCCACGCGACGGTTTTACGGTATGTCGCGCTCGGTTCGCCGGATACGGGCGAGCGGCCGCGCGCGCTGCCGCCGAAGCTCGCCGTCGACGCCAGGAACCGGCGTGCGCTTGCAGAGCGTCTCGAGCTTGTCTCGGACCGGCCCGTCGTCGCGCTCTTGCCCGGCGCTGAATACGGTCCCGCCAAGCGCTGGCCGATCGAAAACTTTGGCGCATTGGCGCAACGGTTTGCCCAGGCTGGAGCGGCGGTCTGGGTGCTGGGTTCCGCGGCCGAAAAGCCGCTCGGCGAGCAGATCGGGGAGCTGGCGCCGGATCCGAACGTGCACAATCTCTGCGGCGCGACGACGCTCGTGGATGCGGTCGATCTGCTCGGCGCCGCCGTGGCCGCCGTCAGCAACGATTCCGGGCTCATGCACATCGCCGCAGCGGTTGGCGCGCACGTGGTCGCGATCTACGGGTCGACGTCGCCCGATTTCACGCCGCCGCTGACCGATGCGAAGACCGTCTGCTACCTGAACCTCGAATGCAGTCCGTGCTTCGAGCGGCAGTGTCCGCTCAAGCATTTGAACTGCCTGCGGGGGATCGCGGTCGACGCGGTTTTCGAGGCGGCGATGAACGCCGTCGCGGCCGACGGCGGCGATCTCGGCCCGGGTCAGTCGCGCGTTGCGGCCGGCGGCGACGGCGATTCCGGCGGAGGTCAGTCACGCGTTGCGGCCGATGGTTGACGCCGTGATCCACCAGGCATCCGGGCTTGTCGCGCTCCACGACGCCCGAATCGGGCCGGACTACGATCCGCTGTGGTTCGACCGCGAGCACTGGCGACAGCACGGGGCGCCACTCGACAGCACGCAGGAGCGCGGCGCGGTGCTCAGGCTCGACCGCGGGCCGGAAAGCTGGGTGCTGCGCCACTATCACCGCGGGGGCTTCGTCGCGCGCTTCGTCGACGACCGCTATGTCTGGACCGGTTGGGAACGGACACGCTCGGTGCGCGAGTGGCGCTTGCTGGAACGCCTGCACGGCGCCGGCCTGCCCGTGCCGCGGCCGCTTGCCGCGCGAGCCATCCGCGAGGGTCCCGTCTACCGGGCGGACATCGTGACCGAATACCTGCCGGATACGCGCACGCTCGCGGCGCACCTCAGCGACGATGGGCCGGATTCCGAATGCTGGGCGGCGATCGGCGCCACGCTGCGGCGATTCCACGACACGGGCGTCGAGCATCGCGACCTCAACGCGCACAATATCCTGATCGCCACGGCCGGCGGCGTATTTCTCGTGGATTTTGACAATGCGAGACTCAGGGCGCCGGGCGCCTGGTCGCAGGCCGGAATGGCGAGACTTGAGCGTTCGCTCAGGAAAGTCGCACGCGAACGAGGCGGACGCTTCGACGGCGAAGGCTGGGGAGTACTCGAACAGGCTTATCGCGGCGGGTCGAGACCCTGAGGCGCGGCGAGCCGCCGCGCCGAGTGAGGCAATGGCAGGTGCATTTGAGCGACCGGGTACGCGGACAGGCGGGATAAACGGTCGGTCGCATGCAGTGCGGCTTGCGCCACCGGCTGCCGAGTCTCAGAGCAGCAGTCGATCGAGTTGTTCGCGCACCTGTCCGTCCCAGAGTTCGGCAACGGTGCGGCCGGCCGGCAATTCGGTCCAGTCGCGCTGCCATGCCACCGTGCCGTCGCCGTTCACGATCAGCAGGCCCGGGATAAAGCGGATGCCCCAGGCGTCGGCGATGGCGTCGCCGTCGGCCACCGCGATGGGATCGAAGCCGAGACCGCGAACGTATTCCTCGGGGTTGCCCTCGCCGTCCTCCTTGGCGTTGACGGCGACGACGCTGAAGCCATGCTCGGCGTAGTCGGCCGAAATGTCCTTGAGGTAGGGCATGAAGGCGCGACAGTAGCCGCACCAGGTTGCCCAGAACACGACGACAGCAGGTTTGTCGGCCAGAAGCTCGGGGTAGTCGAGCGACTGGCCCGAGAAATCCCGGCCGTTCCAGTCCGGCGGTGTGTCACCGGGTCCGAGCGCCTGCACTTCAATCACATCGTTGCCGAGCAGCGTCCTGTTTGGCGGCACTTCGACAGGGTCGTCCGTCTGTGCCTGCAGTTGCGCTGCGAGCAGCGTCGCCGCAAGGCCGAGCATCAACTGTTTCATCTTCATCTCCCTCGACAGAAGGTTATTGCCGCAAGTCTACACCTTGCGGCTGATGCCACGGAGCCAGGGCGCTGTCGCGTCCGGTCGCCAGGCCGCCGACAGGGTTGGCTCCGCGCACTTGCCGATCTAGCGTCGGTCGTATCGGACGAAGGCTCGCGGTCCCACCTCGGCGCCATAGACGACGGCTCCGCCGTTGACGGCCGCCACGCCCTCGGCGGCGCTGCTTCCGCCGGCGGGTTCCGGGTCGGGAATGAAATAGCTCACGACGCCGTCACGGGCGCTGCCGATGCGGATGCCGCGCTGCCAACCGGGGTGGGCGAGATCCATGCCGTTGTCGGTGCCGTCCCTGGATTCGGAGTCTGCGACGAACAGGTTGTCGTCGGCGTCGATGTAGATGCCGCTCGGGCGGCTGAACTGGTACCAGCAATCGAGGTAGTTGCCGTCCTGGTCGTAGATCTGGATCCGGTTGTTGTCGCGGTCGCCGATGAAGAGCCTTCCGGCAGAATCGATCGCGAGCGCATGCAGGCTCGAGAATTCGCCGGCGCCGCACGGGCCGTTACCGGGCTCGCCCCACGCCGTGATGAAGTTTCCGTCCCTGTCGAACTTCATGATGCGCTCGTTGGTACCCTCGCCGTGGCCGTCGGCGACGAAGATGGCGCCGTTGTCGCCGACGACGACGTCGGACGGGGAGCTGAATTCGTTCGGGCCGTCGCCGGTCACCTTGAGCGTGCCAAGCTGAAGCAGGATCTCGCCGTTCGGGCTGAGCTTCGTGACCTGCTGGCCGACGTCTCCGCCGGCGCCCCGTCCGTCCGGCGGCAGCGGGTCGGTCACCCAGACGTTGCCTTGCTGGTCAACATGGATGCCGTGCGGAAACGCGAAGAGGCCCGCGCCCATCCGGCCGATGAGGTTGCCGTCGGCGTCGTAGTGCAGCAGGGAATCGACATCGGAACCCACGCAGCCATTGCTCCCGCAGCGGTCGATGGCCCAGATGTCGTCGCGGCATTTCGCGGCATCGACGCCGGCCGTGGAGCCCCAGCTTCGCCCGTCGGGCAGAGGCATGATCTGTCTGTCGGAATAAGGGTTCGGCAGCCCGTTGGTCGGCGGCATGTCCGGATCGCTGAACTCGCTCTGCGCCGGCACTGCGGGCGTCCAGGCAGCCAACGCCGCGCCGAGCAGCGATGAAAACACCCATTTTGTTCTTTTGGTCATTGGCGATACCTCCGCCTGGTTTTTCAATTCGCTGCGGCCGGCTACCTGCCCGGCAGTCCGCCTTCGTCTGTCGACAGGCTCGCCTTGACGGGTCAAAGTACCGCGATCTAACCTCCTGCGATAGTCGCTTGTCACTGTTGTCGTCGATTGAGCGACCCTGCAAAGGAGCGCCTATGTTGAATCCGTACCGATTTCAATCCGGGTTGCCTCGATCGGACCGGCGCCATTTACCATTTGTCATTGTGTCGACGGTCGCGCTTGCAGCCGCGCTGCTCGCGGCGACTTCTGCGGCGCAATGGATCGGTTATCCCACCGCCGATGTTCCGCGCCGGGCCGATGGCTCCGTGGACATGACGGCTCCGGCGCCGCGCATGCCGGATGGCAGGCCCGATTTGTCCGGAATCTGGATTTCCGATAACACGCCCGAGGGTGAGGAATCGCCGAGCGACGGGTTCAACCTGGGGTCCTCTCGCTTCATGGCGGACATGGGCGTGGACATGCCGAGCGGTTTGCCCTACCAGGACTGGCAATTGCCCATCGTCGAGGAGCGCACCAACAACAAGGCGATTGACGATCCGCACATTCGCTGCCTGCCCGATAATTTCATTCGCGCCTACGGGCTTCCGCATATGCTGAAGTTCGTGCACACGCCGGGGCTTCTCGTCGTACTCAACGAAATGAACGCCGGCTACCGACAGGTATTCGTCGACGGGCGGGACTTGCCCGACGACCCGACGCCATCGTGGCAGGGATTTTCATCGGCTCAGTGGGACGCAGATACTCTGGTGATCGATACGATCGGCATTCGGGACGATACCTGGATTGACTGGAACGGAAGCGTGGTGACCGAGACGGCCAGGGTCAGGGAGGAAATCAGCCGGCCGGACTTCGGTCACCTTGATATCAGGATAACCGTCGATGATCCGAGGGCCTACACGGAACCCTGGTCGGTCACGCTAAGGCAGCGCATCGTTATCGACGCGGAATTGATCGACGAAGTCTGCCTGGAAAACGAGCAGTTCGTCGAGCGCATGGGATTGCCGTTCTAGCAGGCTGTTGAAAATCACTCGCCGTCCGCAATTCAAGCGCCATGTCGGAGAATTCGCCAACCGGAAATCAACGCGTTACGAGTAAGTCTGGCTCTACATGTGGCTCGGTGAATCGAATTTCAACAGCCTGCCTGCTGCCACACACCGACTTGAGAGTCTTGGCCGTAAAATCAATATAGCCCGAGGACGCCAAAATGAAGACGATCACCGCAGGAACCGCCATCCGCGCCGCCCTCGTTGCGTCAATTGCGAGCGTGCTCGCGGCCGCGCTGCCCACGTATGCACATCATTCGTTTCCGGCTCAATATGACGAAACGCAGCCGGTCGAATTGATGGGCACGGTTACGAGGGTCGAATGGACCAATCCGCACATTTTCATCTACATCGATGTCGCGGACGAAGAAAGCGGTGAAGTGGTGAACTGGGCGCTCGAGATGGGCGGGCCGAATTCCCTGCTGCGCCTGGGCTGGAAACGCGATTCGCTGAAGCCTGGCGACGAGATTTCCGTCGAAGGCAGTCTTGCGCGAGACGGCAGCCCGCTCGCCAATGCAGAAACGATCATAATGACCGCAACCGGCCAGAGAATGCTCGCGGGCTCGAGCAGAGGAGAGTAGCTCCCGGCGGGTGCGCGGCGAACCGATCGAATCAGTTTGGCCGGTGAACTTCTGCGGCGCAGGCTCCTAGGAGTCCTTGGCAATCTCCACGCTTTCCCGGCTTCCGCCCTGGGCAAAATGATCGGCGAACACGAGCGGTGCGCGGCCGCGGCCGCTCCAGAGGTGTTCCTTGCCGTCGACGACCAACCTGTATTTCGGCGCAACCTTGCGGCGCTTGCCTGCGCGACGCTGCTTCGTCCTGCGGCGTCTGCGTTTCGGCGCGGGCTGCTGGAGGTCGGCAAGGGAAAGACCGCTCTCGGCCAGCAATTGATTGATTTTGCTTATCTTGTTTTGTTTTTCACGCTCCGCCTTTTCTTTCGCGCGTTTTTCCTGCGCTTCCAATGCTATGTTCAAGGACTCGATAAGCTTCTTGAGCACGGAAATTTCGAGTTTGTTGGCGGCGGCCTTGGCTTTTACGCGTGACCGCGCAAGTTCGTCGAGCACTGACATGATCGCTTATCTCCTCATGTGGGTTTTGGGAGCGTCAAAAAATTATATTCACCTCTGACTGGAGATTTCAACTTGGGAGAGTCGTGAAGCGCGACTTTTGCTATTTGACTCGGCCGAGCACAATGGATGAAGTGGCGTCCTTGACGGACGCAAGTGCCAGGAGTTCGGAGTCGAGAAACTGCCCGAATGCTTCAAGGTCGGTTGCCACCACTTCAAGCATGTAGTCGCTCGTTCCGGAAGTCATGTGGCAGGTCTTGACCAGTGTTTGACCATTCACCCAACGACGAAACTCGTGAGCGAGCTCCGGGTTCTGGCGATCGACGGTTACCGCTACGAACGCCTTGACGTCGTGTCCCAGCGCCTTCTCGTTCAGACGTACCGTAAAGCCTTCAATCACGCCCTGCCTCTGAAGGGCCTCGACGCGTCGTTGACAGGCGCTGGTCGACAGGTTGATCCGTTCAGCGAGCCGCACCCAACTCAAGCGTCCGTTCGCTTGAAGGGCGGCGAGTATTGCTGCGTCGAATTTGTCCATAGCGCATGATTCCTACGTATTAAGGTGAATAAGGTACTATTACATGCTCAAACAGTGCAAATCACGCAGTACTTTGCAGTAATTTCAGACGCTCGCAGGAGTAAACTGGTTGCAGAAGCAGCCACTGCGAGAGAATTGACATGTCCTATCTGAAGAAAATCGACCATGTGACCTATGCGGTTGCCGCAGGGAACATCGAGAAATGGGCCTGGTTCCACGTCGAAGTGGAAGGAGGCACGCTGATCAAGCGAATCGACGACGCACGGCCTGGCGATCCCAACAGCAGCATGAAGATCTGGTGCATCGATTTCGGTGACTTCGGAATCGCGCTTATCGAGGGCATCGACCGGGCAGCAAAGTCGCAGGTAAGCAGTTTCGTCGAGAAACATGGAGACCACTCCTGCCAGCATGTCGCCTACGACTGCCATGACCTCGACAGTTTTGTCGAGCACATGAAAACAATGGGCGGACACCCCCGCGGTGAAGTGCTGGTACAGGACGATGGTTTCGGCGTGCTGCGTCAGATGTTCGCCAAGGGATACGCCACGGGGCACGCCGGCGAAGCGACCTTTCCTGAATACTGTCAACGCCCGAGAACCGGCGATGCTAAAGGGGATGTCGCGATCACGTTTTCGAAAAAGGCCGGTGGCGAGTTCTATCGGCAGGTTCAGAGCGCCATCGACCAGGGCGATACCGAACCGTTCTTCGACTTCACTCATATGCCCGAAAACTGGCAGGTGCCCGCCGAACAGCCCAAGGCTGCTGCCTAGCCGAATCTCGATCCTCATGGTGGAGGGCACATCGCCCTCCACTGACAAGCTCGGCCCATCCGTTGGTGCACGGCGGCATGCTTCGCTGTCCGCTGTCCGCTGTCCGCTGTCCGCGTCCGCCGTCCGCGGTCTGCCGCCTGCGGTCCGCGGTCTGCCGACCGGTGCATAATGCGTAATCACTTACGCGCTAGGGTGTTCCCGGGAGGCGGGCGCAATGAAGAATCTCTTTCTGATCGTCGCATTGGCCGCGGCGCTGGTTTCGGTCCGTTCGGCGGCGCAATCGGAATCTGACGCCGAGCCGCGCATCAACCGCGCCATCGAGTTGCTCAAGGACGGGCAGCCCATCTATTACACCCAGACCGCCGGGGGAGGTTACGACGAAGGTTTGCGCCTCTCGCAGACCGGCGCCGACTACATCACCTACGACATGGAGCACGGCCCTTTCGACATGACCGAATTGCGTGCCTTCATGCAGGGTCTCCTGGATGGAGGACCGACACCGACCGGACACCGAACTCCACCGGTTATCGTGACGTTGCCTGTGACGGGACTTGACGAGGCCACCATGCGCGCCAACGCCTGGGTCGTCCAGCAGGTTCTGGCGGCGGGCGTCCACGGAATCCTGCTCTGCCACGCGCGCGACCCGGAAGCTGCCCGAGCGATGATCGAGGCCAGCCGCTATCCCTTTGCGCCCGAGGTCGACGGGCTCGATCACGGCCTGCGCGGTGCCGGCAGCCAGGGTTTCGCCGCGCGCATCTGGGGTGTCAGCGGGAACGAGTACCTGCGGCGGGCCGATCCCTGGCCGCTCAACCCGGACGGCGAGCTCTTTTTCGGCGTGAAAATCGAGGACAGCTACGCGCTCGAGAACGCCGAGCAGACGACGCAAGTCCCCGGGCTCGGGTTTGCCGAATGGGGACCGTCCGACATGCAGTTCTGGCTGCGCGGGATACCCGAACCCGGCGTCAACAGCCAGGCGCAACCGGAGATGGCGGCCGCGCGCGAGCGGATCTTCCAGGCAAGCCGCGATGCCGGTCTGTACTTCCTGAACAGTTGCAACGACGGAAACGTGACGCAGATGATCGACGAGGGCGTCATGATCTGCACGGGCGGCGCCGAAGTCGGGCGCGAGTACACCGGGCGCGAGATGCCGTAGATTCTGTGGTGCCGCACACGGATGCTAGCTGTTCGTCGATCTGGCCGTGCAGTTCCTCGCCCGGTCCTATCCGGCGATCGTGCCAGGTCGTGATTGGAGCCTCCGGGAAACACGGGACGGTTCACAGCATGAAAATGACGTACCAGGCGTATACCGGAGAGTACTTGTTCAATGGACTGGCGCTACGAGAAAAGCGCTTCGATGGCGCGTTTCCCACTGTCGGCAGCGGGTCCCCAGTGTTGAAGCCCGTCAAGCTCTGAATGCGCGATTGCAACACGGCCGAATGGCCGCGCGACGATCTCTGCCGCCGTCGGTTGTGAATCGCGGGAAAAGAAGAACCCGGGTTGCGGCGTCATGTAAGCATGGCCCCAGCGATTCAGTACGATACCGGCTACATCGGATTGCCAATCGAAACCGGTTGCGGCAAACAATTCGTTCATCTGCTGTCGAATCCGCCGTTCGAACTCGGCATAGCTGGTCGAAAACAACTCCCAGCGCCCGACGATACCCTGCGCCGCTGCCGGCTCCCCCGGATAGTAGAACGGCACATAAAACGTGACCAGCGCAGGTCGGTCGGGGTGTATCTGCGGGCGGTAACTACCCGTATGCATCGGCAAACGGATGTTGCAGGAATTCCCGAATTCGCCATCGCTCCACATGCAGGCGCCCGTTCCGAGTCGATCGGCGAAACGCCAGTTCCTGACGGCAACATTCGCGACCAGAAACGGCGCGTGTACAAAACTCTCGTAGGCATTGCGATGCTGATCGGGCAGGTCGTGCACGACGTACTTGTTGATCCACCCACCGCAAGCCATGACCACTCGTTTCGCCCTGAGCCGATGGCTGGTCCCATTCTGAATGTAGCTCACGATCACATGACTTGCCGTTTCCGTCGGACCGTCGTGACGCACCTGACTCACGGTAGCACCGAGTCGCATTCGTATCGCCTCACCCGGTTGGTCGAGTGCGGCAAAATCAATGCCGCCATTCATGATGCCGTCGAAGTCTTCGCTTCCCCGGATTGCGCGCGGCATGATCTTCTTCATGAAGTACCGGGAAAATCCGTCGTTGCCGCCTGGGAATGAGTGCCGAGTCCAATTATCGTACTGGCGCCTTTCTCCCCTCACGGGCAAACCCAGTCTCATTGCAGCGTAAGCCGAAATCACGTCGCAGCCGAAGCCGGCGCTGCCTGTGACGATTCGATCGGCCCAGCGAGTGACTTCCGGCGAGAGTTCCAGCACATCTTCCAGGAATTGCTTGTAGGTCATCGTGTCAAGCCAACGCTCGTCATCGAGCGCTGAGGGCGTTTCGAATTCGTGCGCGCGCCACTGGGACAGATCTTGCCTTGACCTCTCGCTCCAGGGCAGATCGCGGTAACCGTTCGCTATCGGGTCGAGTACCCATCTGCCGTCCTGGCCAGCAGCGCGGAAGTAATGCGCAACCGTGGTGATTTCCTCCTGCCAATACTGATAGCCGTAGTTGTCTCTGGCCAGGCGGATACGCTCGTTGTCCTGTTGCAGCGCGCCATAGTCGAAGTCCAGCGGAATGCTCAACTCGCGCATGTACCTGAGATCGGGAATGTCCTTGTATATTTCCCGGTCTTCATCGGTTCTGGGTACGGAAAACCCGTTTGCCCCCTGAGGACCGATCAGCCTTTCGCCGTCGACGTCGAACTCGTTTCGCTTTGACTCACCGCCAAACACGGGATGGTTGTCGATGATCAGACATCGATCGCCCGACTGCGCGCGTTTCGAATATTCGTATGCCGCGCCGAGTCCGGCCATACCGGCTCCGACAATGACGAGATCGTACTCTTCGCCCGTGTCGATCGTGTCGCCGGGATCGGCAGCCGGATAGTCATCGCGGATGCTGTGCGCAGCATTGACGAGGTCCGGCGTATTCCCGTGAGACGTTGCATAGTCACCCACGCCCCCGTACCCGTACCAGTCCGGCCCAACGCGGGCTTGCACGACGTCGTCTGCGAAGGCGATAGGACCTTGCATGTCAAGCAACGCCGCTCCCGCCCCCAGCAACGTAGCCTGGGCGAAATCCCTTCGGGTGATTTTCTTACTCACTGTAGGTGTGCTGTGGTTCCAGCCGATCCGGTTGGCCGGCAGAAGCCGTTGCAGGTCTCCCTGGTTCAAGATTTCCGAAAGCACTGTGCGCTGTCACCAAGGACAGGTTGCAATGCTGGCTCTTGATCATAGTACTTCAGAACGGGTTTCGAGCCGGGGCGGAGGAGCCTTGAGTAGTTTCAGCAGGCCAATTGTGAGCAGTGGCAGGACAAATACAAACAGCAATGCCCACGCGATGAACGAATAGCCCCTGGCGACGAGAGTGACAATGCCGACACTCGACAGCAGACTGGCGGCAATGATCAGAGCCGCGGCAATCGCCGCGTGAGTCGCTCCACTCAACTGTTTGCCTCGTATTTCCATGGCAGAGGCGTCCAGCCTGGTGCTCAGTCCGCGCAGGATGCCCACACCGGTTTGCACGATCGTCAGAAACAGGACGACGACATAGATTGCCGTCAGTCCGGACATGCCCAACTCTTGCAGAACCCAATATGTCGGCAGGTTTTGCGACACCACTTCCGGGTAGTGCGACATGAACGCCACATGAAACAACAACGCCGGTACGACAGCCATGAGCCCTGCAACCAGGCCCGCCAGCATCGCCTGCCGGCGTGTCTCAATCGCGGTGACGGCGTAGAGCAATGCCGGCACCGATACCATGTTGTACACGGCAAACTTGCTGCCGCTCAACGCCCAGCCGGTGGTCGCTTCGGCGCTTTGGAATCGAGCGGAAATGGCATCGAAATGCAGGTTGATCGTGCTCATGCAAAACGCAAGCAGGGTCACCATGACAAGCAGCGCACCCACGGTCAATGACTTCGTGACAACCTCCGTACCGAAATAGTTCAGGGTGACGATCAGTGCGAACATGATGCCGATTCCCACGAATGGAGGAACGCCAAAACTGTTTTCCAGCACTTCGCCGGATGCTGCGGTCATGACCGCCATCACCGGTATTATCGTGATGACGAATATCATCTCGTAGGAGATCCAGGCTCTTCCCAGCAGAGTCTTGAAAAATCTCCTGTAGTCGTAAACGGAAAAGCGACGCGCGAATTCATAAGACAGGGCGAAGACGATGGAAAAAACAAGGGCAGCCACCGCTATCGCCTGCAGCCCCCCTCTGGGACCGAAACGGGTCAGGTACTCGACGACTTCACGCCCGGTACCGTAACCGCCGGCAACAACGACGGATTGGAAGACCGCTCCCGGCACGACGTAGATTCGGATAACACGTTCGAGACTATCGAGCACTCTTGATTCAACTCTGCGTGAGGGGCATCAACAGCTCATTTTCACGTTGCAAATCATCCGTCTCTGCCATAGCCTGATTGGCTTGCTCAATGTAAAACGATCGCGAGATTCCCGGGGCTGTCAACGATGGATTCATGTGGCGGGACGAAAGAACCGACAGCTACAAGATAACCCAGAATCCGCAGGACATCGAGACAGGGGCATTGCATGCTGCAGACCTCGGCAAAGAGTGCGGTTGTTGTCGGCGGTGGAATCGCCGGACTCTCGGCTGCCTACGAACTTCAACAGTCCGGCTTCAAAGTCACCGTGCTGGAGGAAAAGCACTTGCCCGGCGGACGGATGGCGGAGGAGAGAGTCGGTTCCTTCATGAACATCACCGGCGCCAGCGGCCTGAATTCCTGGTACAGGGAGATGTTCGACCTGTGCGATGAACTCGGTCACGGCGACAGCATTGAGAAGCTTGCGAACTTCGGCACCGGCACGGCCACGGATGGCACCGTCCACTACCCGATGAGCAACGCGCCTTCGCGATACGAGTTGCTGACCTCTCCGGTGTTGAGTCTGCGTTCGAAGCTGCGCCTGGCATCGCTGCTACCGGACATCGGCAGGGCCCGACGTCGAGTGGACCCGTGCCTGATACACACGGCTGCGGATTTCGACGATGAAAGCCTGTCGGAATACCTGACGCGCAAGGTGGGAACGGATTTTCTGGAGTACGTGGTGTCTCCCCTGTTCAACGTCGCGCTCGCGTACAACATGGAGCAACTGTCGAAGGCGATATTTCTCGCCCGGGTGGCACACATCGAGGAGAAAAACGGCTACTGTTTCAAGGACGGAATTGGTTTTTTGACGCGACTGCTCGCCAGCATGCTTGATGTGCGTCTGAATGCTCGTGTGAGCAGGATCGTGCGATCGGACGGTTACCAGGGCCGGCTGATCCAATACGACACGCCCGATGGCCCCGAATCGATCAAGGCGGATATCACCGTGGTGGCTGCTCCCGGAAATCGAGTCGCGCAGATTGTCGAAGACAAGACAAGGTGGGAGCGACGGTTTTTTGATTCCGGCGTACTGTATTGCCAGTTCGGCATGGTCACCTATGTGCTCAAGGACGATATCGAAAAGCCCCACGGACTTTACTTCACGCGAAGTTCCCGAACGCCGTTGAACTTCTACAAATTCTATCCGGGAGACCCCACCAGGGACGGCAGGCCGCCTCGCTTGTGGGTTAGTATCGGCGTGGAGCGATTGCAGCACTACGTTGCGAACGACGGTGAGAATCTGCAGGCGTTTGCCACAGACTGTATCCGCGAGTTTTTTCCGAAAATAGACGAGCAGATCCGCGAGACCGTCGTGCAGTACGACGGCTACATCACTCCGGAATTCCGGACTGGACAGGTTCGGAGGGTTCGGGAATTTCTGGCGACCCAGGAAGCCGGTCCGAAGAACATCTACTACGTGGGCGACTACCTGAGCGGCGCCGGGACCGGGTGCTCATGCGCGATCGGACGGCGAACCGGTCGCCTGATCGCGAGTCACTGGCAGGAAACCTGACCGGAAATTTTTTCGTAGCGCCTACAGGCTATACGTCCCTCCGAAGAAGATCATCCGTCCGCGCGGGGTGGCCGGAAAGGCGTTTTCGGATATGAACGGATCCGTATGGGTCACGTTGTTGAGCGCAACGCCAATGAACGCGCCAACTATCGGCCCTGCAATCGCCGCGACTGTGCTCCAATCTATGCCCATTGCATTGTCCTATCGCCAAGTCGGTGCTGCGCAAAGTAAGTTCGGCAGTTCACGTGGTGACCGTTGTTTCGCTGCTGACATAGTGCTGACATAGCACTAGCTCACGACTCCAAAAAACTCATAACTTATTGATTTTGTGGTGTCGGCACACGGACTCGAAACTAAATCATAAGCTCTTGTTTTTGAAATAATAAAATAATCACAATCCTGAGTTTCCCCACGAGTTTACCCACACGCGTGTAACTTGTGTGGTACCAATCGCAGCACCCGCTACAGTACCTACCAGGATCAGATCCATCGAACAGGTGGAGGATTCGCCACGGAGCAGCCGAATTCACATGGAACGTGCAAGCTGCGAACGAGGAAACACAGCCGCACGACCTTCATGGGCTAGCGCTTGAGCCAACCTCCGCTATGACGTCTAGTTTTTCGCGGATTTCCCCATCGATCTCGTTTTCCGGAACGAATTGAGCGAGCTCGTAGAAATTCTTTTTCGCCATGAGGTTCGGGAGTTGGAGCTTGTTGAAGTACAGGCGAAACAGGGGGTCAAGGAAGTCGTCGCTTACCTTGGTGTCGTGATCCCAAGGCGAACCTCGTCCGAGCCTCTCCAGCGCGGCGCTAATTTCCAGGATTGCCTCTTGCATTGCGCCAACCCGTCTGCCGGCTTCGGCCGCAGTGAACAGGGGGCCAGACATGTCGTCGGACGCGGACTGGACTGCATAGGCTTCCAAGGTCGACTGAGAGCAAAGGTAGTTTTCGATCTCGCGCCGCTCCCACATCAGACACTCGACTGGAGTGATGTCCGGCACACCGGCCTCAAGGCGATCAAAAATTGCAACTCCCGTCAGACTCGGAAGTGCCTCTCGTATCCCATGGTAATGGCGTTGGACGGCCGCCGGCTGGTTACCGACGTAATGCACGAACGGGCGCTCGAGGGCGGCAAGCGCTTCGGAGTGTCCAAGCTTGCGGGCGAAAGCTTGTAGAACAGATAGATCGGTGGAACCCTCGAGATAAAGGACCCAGCCCGTCTGTTCGGCTTGGTAGTACTGTTCGAACCCGATGTCGCGGAGTGCCTTGAGAACCTGATTGTGGCGGGTGTCGATCCGGTGCGGCTGGCCAACGAAAGCCACGACAAGATCGCGATCCGCAGCTTCGTTCAATAGCACCTCCGAGTGGCTAGCGGCGATGACCTGGCTGCCGCTGTCGCGCCCTACATCGGTTAGAAGCTGATATATCTGGCGTTGGCGCAGAATCTCGAGATGAGCATCGGGTTCGTCCAGGAGTAACACCGCACCGGGATTGGCGTACATGTAGGCGAGAAGAAGAAGAGTCTGTTGAAGCCCTCGCCCGGAAGAGGAAAGATCAAGCGGGACTCCGAGTTCGCGGTACGTCATCGCTATCTCGCCGCGTTCAGCGATGTAGCGGGGTGCGTCGAGTTCGGCTCCGAACAAGCTTGTGATTTGCTCGGACAGGATCCGCCACTTGTCAGGATGGTCTTCGTGGATACGGTAGCAAAGATTGCGCAGTACTTCTGCTGTTCGGCCTTCTCCGACCCTGACGTTGATGGCGCCCTGATCCAGGCGCGTCTCCGTCGCAGCAAGCCCCGACATCGCCGGCAGGAAGGCAATCTGAATCAGCCCCGCTTCCTCGGGCACAGGCATACGTTCCGGGGTCTTGCCGGCAGACAGGCGTAACGGTCGGCAATAGAACGATTCCTCATTCGCGTAATCGAACTCCAGCCCACAAGCCCACTCGGTATCGTTTGTTACGCCTTCAACGACGATTTCGATACGCACGTTGTCGGTCTGTTGCCTGCCATCGACCTTGCGGACGTCACGAACATGCAGTGCACGCCATAGCAAGTTCGCGTTCGGGACTGGAAGCGAAACCAGATCACGACGGTTCACCGTGACGCCGGGTCTTTTCTCTGGTGTGCGCTTGCCCGATCGACGCTCGTTCCAGCACTTGAGCCCGATGTCCCATAGCGCCAGGGCCTGCAGTGCGGAAGTCTTGCCGGAGTTGTTTGGGCCGATGAAGACCACCGGGCTCCCAAGCTCAATCTCCGCCTCTTCGAATCGTTTGAAGTTGCGAATGGTGATCTTCGTCAACATTGGGTACTGCTCTCCTGCACGTCGTTCGCCTAGAGTGCCAACCCTTGGAGAAATCCGTTCCGGTGAGTCTATTTTAGTCGATGATCAGTTTCGTTTAGCGGCCCACGACGGGAATCTTCAAGTGGTCACCGATCAGGCTACTCGGCCGCTGTATCGGAACTTGGCCCAGTGTTGCGAGCGACGGGGAAACTCGGAACGGCTGAGTTGCCGGGACATCATGTACGCCAGAATCTGGGCGGGGAGGGTCGACGTTAACTGTCCACAAGCATCCTGGGTTCTCGCGCCGCGGCCACCCCACTCTTCTTAACGAATTCTCCGATGTGCCTGACGCTGACGGTCTTCGTCGCCTTGTGCGCGAGCACGCCCGCCGAGAGTCCGGCCAACATCGCCAGACCCGCCGGGCCGCCGAGGACAGAAACCTGCGCGACAGCGGCGAGTGAGGCGCCCGAGGCAATGCCTCCCTTGAGGTGACCGTCAACGAACTCCGCGTACTCTCCCGCGACATGCGCCTTGTGGAAGGCCTTGGCCAGGGCGACGACCGTGACTGTCAGCAACAACGGATTCGCGCTCAATGCAGCGGACAAGCCCATCCCGCCAACGAGTTTGCCGAACGCCTCGGTGTCGGCCCGGTTCCAGGACATCGCGGTCGCGACGACGCCGACGACGCCTCCAAGCAGCTCGGCGGCATCGTAGCTGTTGATGTCGTAGAACCAGTCCTTGGATAGACCGAAATTCGATTGGAGGTATGACGCCACCTGCTCATACGTTGCCGGATCCCAGTTCGCCAACGGCAGACCCTTGGCCGTGGTCATGTCCTTGAACATCGAGTCGAGAGATGCCATTGCTTCCTGGAGGACGGTGTCGTCGGGCGATGCGTGGCGTACCGCCTCAAGGGCGCCGGCTATGGTGTGACCGCCATCGAAGAGCCTGTGGTTGCCCCCGCCGATGCGAGTCTCGAGGTACACGGCGTCCATGGCCTTGTCGTAGAGAGTCGTGGAGCCGCTTACTATGTCCTGTAGCAACGCATTCAGGTCCGCGGACAGCGCGCTGGCCAACAGCCCCTGAGTCGTGGCAAGCGCTCCGCTAGCATGGGTGGAGGCAGACTCAACCGCCCTTCTGGATCTGTCGGCCACTTTGCCGGCGGCCGCCCCGATAGTTCTTGAGGACTTTGCGGGAGCCGCCTTCACGGATTCCAACACTGACGAGGCCATTCGCAGGGTCCGGGTCCCGGTCTCGCTACGATCGAACTCCGCGGCCGTCGGATACCGCTTCTTGAGGGCCGCGAGACGCTTCCGGTTTCGGGCCTTGCGGGCTCGGCGTATGGTGCGCAGACCCGGAATGCGGTACTCGGGGTCGCTGGCGCGCCGGTATTCCCGCCACTGCGATTTCAGTTCGGCCAGGAGCGCGTCAACGGCTGGCCGGCTACCGAGCCGCAGAGGGAAGCCCCCTTGCCTGCGTCCGATGAGGAAATGTGTATCGGGACCGTATCCGCGTTCCATTAGAGCTGCGGGGAATCGCATATGGGTCTCGACGAGTGGTCCGATGTGGATCTGCGTGGGCTGATCGTCGCGAATGTCCCTTCCGTGAAACTCGGTCCAAAGCTCGCCGGTGTGGAAACTGAACCCCATCAGCAGTCCACCGCCCTCCGGTACGACGCTGTACGGGTACCTCACGACGCCGATCGTGTAGCCGTCGGACGGATCGGTCCAGACAATGTCCTCTTGCGCGACCGTCATTCAGTGCCTCCCTGCGCCTGGGCGAGGCGGGCATTGTACTGCGAGCATGGTCGGTCCAACCGCAATCGTTGTATCGGGAAACGATGAAAACACACGCGACTTTTCTCAGCCGCTGCGATTCCGTCGAATTGGAACATCCCGTCGCAGAGTGTCATGTCGTACTTCGGGAGCCGCCCAGCGCAGCCGTGTCTTAAGTGACTCATTCATATATGGAAACCTGGAAACAGAATAATTAACAATGAGCCGTTTCCGGGTTATGGTGTGGATTCGCGGCGCTGGCCTGGTTGCAAAGCTCGTTTGGACGGAAGCAATATGAACACGCGCCTGCGAATGTTTGGTCCCCTGCCCGCGACAGAGGATTGCCGTGCGGTGGCCGAGGTTATGGGCTCCGGCCGGGCAACGATGGTTGCCGCTGACGATGACCCGATGGCGCGCCGGTTCGGCGTCTCCGGCGCGTACCGTCGCGCGACCAAGGCATCGCGTCCCGTGGTCGATCCCGGCGCGGCCGACCCGGGCATCATTTTCCACGATCCAGCCGCCCGCTAATCTCGCCACGCTGTCTAGATTGACGCTTCGGGGACACCGACCGCCCGGAGAGCGCTGAGCAATAGATCAGAATTCTGGCCGAGAGCGCGGGCGTTGCGGGCTTGATGGAGCCGGAAGGCGAGTCCTGAGGGTATTACCTCTACGGGGTCGACGGGCGTTGACAAACCTCGAATACTGGACGCTGTGAACTCGAATTGCGACCCCCTGGCTGAGGCGACATCATCACGTAGATTGCGTCGAATTGCTCGGATGCGGGTAGTTCGATTCTGGCAAGGTAGTCGTCCAATCTCTTCTCGCTGAGATCTCGTTCATCCGTTACGATCAAAAGAAACACTTTGTCCAATGAAGCAAAAGTGTTACGTGCCTTATGGTCCCTTGCCTTCGTCTCTTTCGTCTGTACGATGACTTCCAGCTTCCTCCGAAATTTGTCGAACGGCCAGTCGGCTGCATTGGGAACCGGAGTCGCTAACCGATTCCCCAGGTTTCGCCTCCGTTGAACCGTCGACCTGTTGTAGCCTTCCGGCACCCTGATCTCGCCTGCTTGCATTGCGCGTTTGAATTGCCGGCGTTCGTTCTCGTCTACGGTAAATTCGGTCACTTCTATTCCGACCAAGACTCCGTCCATCATGGCAACACAGTCTGGAAATGGCTGAGCGTTTTTGTCGATGGTCGAGACATCGATCGCGAATCCTCGCTCGTTCAGCGTGTTCGCCAAGGCGTGCGCCTCGTCACACTCCATGTCGTCTTTATATTCTCTAGGGGCGTGGAAATAGCTGTCGTATCCACGACCGTCGCCTGACCGCACAATACGCGCGAGTTCACTAAGGTCTATTGGGTCAAGGTCCGGCTTGTCGCACATGGGCTGGTCTCATCCGCTGCTGACATAGTGCTGACACAGCACTAGCTCACGACTCCAAAGATCTCATAACTTTTTGATTTTATGGTGCCGGCAGAGAGATTCGAACTCCCGACCTGAGGTTTACAAAACCCCTGCTCTACCAACTGAGCTATGCCGGCACGGGCGGCCATTATAGCGGCGGGCCCTGCCATTTTTCGCCGTAATTGAGCCGGCGCATTGCCAGATTCGGGCGCGACAATGCGAGCCATGGACGGCCGCGCATACAGATGTACTCGACGCGGTCACAGAGTTGGGACTCCCCGCGGTGCTGACCTCAATGCGCCGGCCAGGGGAGCGGTGTGCGGCCGGTTGCGAATCGGTTCTCGAAGCGGCATCTCATGGCAGGAGCTTTCCCCCGGCTCGCGTGACTTGCCGATCCAAAGAGGCGCCCGTGCAATACGGGCGCCTCGTCTTTTTTGGGCAGCCAGGGCGTCGGTGATCCTGCGCGGATGTCTTGATCTGCGCTACCTGGGGAACCGACGACGACGGTCAGTCCGTCGCGCTGTCGCAAGCTCGTAGCGTGAGGCTCGTGACGGATGCCGGGGCGTCCGAAGCGTCGTCGGCAGGTGGTACCAGGCCTAGCCCGAGCGGCTGCGGCTGTCCCGCCTCTTCAATCGCCCGCAAGTCCATCATGACATCGATCCAGAAGGGCGCGTCCGGGTCCGCCGAGTCCGCTGGCGCCGAATCTGCCGAGTCCGCCGGATCCTCCGGCTCCACGCCGGTCACATCCGTGTCCGCCGATTCTGCGCTGGCCGCGTCCACGTCCGTGTCCGCGCGCTCGGCGACTGACGCCTCGAATCCCAACATACGCAGACTGGCGGCGGCGGCGTCCGCCTGCGAACGCTCCGCGAACGTACCAATGCTGATGCAGGTCTCCGCGCTCGCTTCATCGATGTCGGTGTCGTCGAGTTCGTCAACGAGCGTGATCGTCGCGGTGCCGGTCGCGGCGCGGCTGGCCGGCGCATCCGGCTCGGCGAACCAGAAATGCCATGCCGCGAACGCAAGGTTCGCGAGTACGAGTGCCAGGAAAAGATTGCGCATGGGTTCCTACGCTCCCCGACTGGCCATGTATGCGAGGCCTTCGAGTACCAGATCCGGCCGGGGCTCTGCATTCGTTTCGAGCCAGGCTCCAACCAGCTCGGTGTCACCGCCCGTCAACAGTACCATCGGCGCCTCGCCGAACTCTGCCGCGACTGCGGTCACCGCGGCGTCAAGCGCCGCCGCGAGACCGAGCATCGCGCCTCGCCCGACAGCGGCGTCCGTTTCCGTTCCCAGTAGCTCAAGCCCTTGCGGTCTCGCGGACGCCGCGGCAGTCGAGCCGATCTGCTCCGTGCCGCGGTCGAGCGCATTAGCGATGATCCGCGGTCCGGCGAATATGAGTCCGCCGGCGTGCCGGCCGCCCGCGTCGACCGCGTCGAACGTCACGGCCGTGCCGGCGTCGATGACGCAGACGGGTCCGGCGGCGAGTTGACGGGCGGCGATCATCGCAACCCAGCGATCGACGCCGAGTTGTGCAGGCTCGGTGTAGCCGCAGTGAACTCCGAATCCCTCCGCCGCCGTCGTGACGAATCGCGGCTTGACGCCGTAACCCTCACGCAGCCTGTCGGCGAGCCGCGAAGCCACGGTCTCGCCCATGACGTTGGAAACCAGCACGTCGTCCACGCTCTCGGGCAACGCCGCCGCGAGCGCGTCAAGGGCACGGTCCATCGAATCGATGTGCATCTCACTGCCGGTGGAGCCGAGTCGTCCCGACTGCGCGAGACCCCACTTGACCCGTGTATTGCCGATGTCGATTACGATCGTCACGTGGTTCGCACGCTCACGTCGCCGGAGATGACGCGTCGCCGGCCCTGGGTTGCCGTCTCGACAAGCAGGGCACCGTCGGGGTCGATCCCGCGGGCCGTGCCGAGGATCGGCTGCGATGCGTCGTCAACGCGAACGGGCCTGCCGACGAGGTAGTCGGCGCTCAGCCATTCGTCCCGATACGGCGCGAAGCCGTTTTGTTCGTAATCGGCGAGAAGTGCCCCGAGTGCATCCAGGAGTCCGGTCGCGAGCACCGTGCGCCGGGGCTGACAGCCATCCGTAGCCTGCCTGAGGTCGACGGCGCCGGTCGGCCAGTCGCTGATCCGCCTGAGGAGTTCCGGCGGCATCGCAACGTTGATACCGAGACCCGCGACGACATGACAGCGGCCTTGGGCCTCGGCCCTGAATTCGACGAGAATCCCGCCGAGCTTGCGGTCGTCCCAGACGAGATCGTTCGGCCACTTGAGACCGATTTTGATGCCGGCCTCTCGCTGCACAACGCGCCGCGCAGCCAGGCCGACTGCCAGGCTCAGCGCGGCGAGTTCCGGCGGTGTCTCGCCAAAGCTCCACGCAGCGGAAACGCACAGTCCCATACCAAGGGGCGCCTGCCAGCTTCGCCCGCGCCGGCCGCGGCCTGCGCTCTGGTACTCGACGACACAGGCGGCCAGCATGCCGGGATCGGGCGCGGGGCCATCGAGCAGTTGGCGGTTGGTCGACTCCAGTTCGGTGAATACTTCAAGCCGCGTGCCCGAGCGGGTACTCGCATACGCAGCCAGAGCTTCCCGATCGAGCAGATCGATGGGCTCGCTCAGGCGATACCCGGAACCGGGTACGCCGTGCACGTGGAGACCCCACTGTTCGAGCTTGCCGACCTGCTTCCAGATGGCCGCCCGCGTAACGCCGAAGCGCCGCGCGAGGTCCTCGCCCGAATGCGCTTGTCCGTCGGCGAGCCGCTGCAACAGGGCCATGGCATCCACGCGCGGCTACTTGCGACGCAGGAGCGGCCTGCCGACGATCGCTTCGGTGCCGGTGAGCATGCGGCGGATGTTGCCCCTGTGCGTGTAGGTGATCAATACCGCGACGAGGCAGGCGAACACGAACAGTCCGGGCGCCTCGGGCAATCGCGTCACGCCGATCAGTGCGGCCGCGCCGATTGTCGCGAGCACCGTCGCAAGCCCGACGAGTCCGGTCAGCAGGATCACGAGCACCCACAGGCCAATGACGGGGCCTGCGAGGAGCGGTGCCAGGCAGCAGACGATCCCGGCCGCGGTTGCGCCGCCCTTGCCGCCGCGAAACCCATGCCAGAGCGGAAAGACGTGGCCCAGAATCGCGGCGAAAGCGACGCAATAGGTGACAAGTGCCCGGCCGATGTCCGGGTCGGGCCCGACGCCCGGGATCGCAAGTTCCGGGAGCACGAGGACGGCCAGCACACCCTTGCCGACGTCGATGATCATCACGCACAGTGCATACAACTTCCCGTGCGTGCGCAATGCATTCGTCGCACCCGGGTTGCGGCTCCCGACCTGGCGAAGATCCGTTCCGCTGTGGAAACGGCCGATCGCGAGACTGCCGAGGATCGATCCCAGGCCGTAGGCGAGGGCGAATTTCAGTCCGAGTTCGAGCATCTCCGCGAGTTTATCGAGCCGTTATTCGCCGAGCCATGCCCGGCGCCTGGCGAGCGCTGCGGGGTCGGCGTCCGTGTCGAACTCGAGCGAGCAGCTGTCCGCCGGCGCAGGCTCAAGCTCGACGGAATATTCGAGCAGTTCGTCGCCGCGAAATGCAGTTACGGCGATCCGGTCGCCAGCGTTGAACCGGGCGAGCCGCGACTTGAGATTTTGGTCGTTGACCTTCAGACCATTCACGGCGATGACGCGGTCGCCGGGATTGAGGCCGCCGCGTTGCGCCGGTCCGCCGTCGTAAACCGTAACGAGCGAAAGATCTTCGGCCGCCGGACGATACGCTACGCCGAGCCGCAGCGGCACTTCGGCAGGCGAGTCCCCGGCACGGCTCCTGTAGCCGGTGTCAACGGCGCTGTGGAACTTGAGCGAGACTCCGAAGTCGGCAAGCAGCGCGCCCAGCTCGAGATCCCCGGTTCCGCGCACGGCGCGCTCAAAGAAGTCGGCGAACTCGACGCCGCCAAGTTCGATCGCGAGCGCCTCGAAGCCGTCTTCGGGCACGCCGATGTCGCGGGCGCCGTAGCGCCGCCAGAGTTCCCGAACCACATCGTCAAGCGAAACGGCGCCATCCGTCGAGCGGCGCAGGGTGAGATCGAGCGCGAGCGCCGTCAGCGCACCCTTGCTGTAGTAGCTGATGCTCGTGTTCGGCGTGTTCGCTTCGGGCTTGTAGAGTACGTCCCAGGCGTCGAAACTCGAATCGGAAATGCTCTGTCGGAAGCGGCCGGGCGCCTGGTAGACGCGCGAGAGCTGTTCGCCGACGCGTTGCATCCAGAACTTCGCACCGATCAGTCCGCTGCGCAGCACCAGCAATTCCTGGTAGTAGCTCGTGATGCCTTCGAAGACCCACAACTGGCGCGTATGGTTGCGCCGGTCGAGCCGGTAGGGCGTAAACGCCTCGGGTTTCGTTCGTTTGACGTGCCAGCTATGGAAGTACTCGTGGCTGGCAAGACCCAGAAAGCGGCCATAGTTCTTCGATACGCCGGTTTCGCCGGGCTTCGGCAGGTCGTCGCGGCTGAAGATCAGACTCGACGATGCCCGGTGTTCGAGACCGCCGTAGCCGTCGCCGACGGCGAGCCCGAGAAAGAGGTACTCGTCGAAAGGAGCGGGTTGGCCGAAAAACTCGATATGTGCTTCGCAAATCCGGGCCAGGTCGGCCGCGACGCGATCGAGGTCCGAATGGAAGCGTCCGGCGACGACCAGGCGATGCGGCACGCCGCAGACTATGAACGACACGCTCGCGAAGTCGCTGATTTCGAAAGGATGGTCGACGAGTTCATCGTAGTTCCCGGCCCGGTAGACGCCGAAACCGCGCTCGTCCACATCGACCGGCGTCATTGCAGTCGCCACGCGCCAGTTCGCGCAGCCCGGATCGCCGGGCGGTTCGAGCAGGAGTTCGACCGGTTCGTCGTCCCGGCCTTCCGGGAGCAGAAACGTGGCAGGCCCGTTGAAGAAGGCGCGGCGGCGATCGATATAGTTGTCGCGGACCGATTGCTCGAGCCCGTAGATCGTTGCGGTAACGGTCAGCTCAGCGGCCGGCTCGCTGCAGCGCCAGCGACTGCTTGCCACCTTCTGTATGGCGACGGCGCGGCCGCCGCTGGTTGCTTCGATACCGACGACGTGCCGGGCAAACTCGCGGAGCAGGTAGCTGCCGGGTATCCATGACGGCATCCAGAACTCCTGCGGAGATTCCGGATCGTCTACCGTGCAGGCGACCTCAAAGTGATGGCGGTCGAGATCCGCCAGGCGCACTCGATATCGAATCAGCGTCAGATCCTCCGTGTCTTGTGGCCGCGGCAATTCTCGCACACTCGGCCATTGCAGAGCCGCGCCCGGCGGCGAAGTGAGCCTCGTCGCGGACGTTGGTAGCATGCACCGGACGATGCACCAGCCAAACGGCATACAGATTGAACTTGCGGGCGTGACCAAGGCCTATGGCGAGCAGGTCGTGCTCGACGGCATCGACCTTGCGATCGCGGATGCGGAGTTTCTCGCCGTCATGGGCCGAAGCGGTTCGGGCAAGTCGACCCTGCTCAAGCTCGTCGGCGGCCTCGACACGCCGGATGACGGTACCGTCATTCACCGCGGGCGAAGCCTGAATGGCATGAACGAGCACGAGCGCACGCACTTCCGGCGCGCCTCGCTTGGCTTCGTGTTCCAGTTTTTCAATCTGATCCCGACGTTGACGGTCACGGAAAACGTTTGCCTGCCGCTCGATCTAAACGGGACGCGTGCGGAGGAAACCGCACGCAGGAGTTCCGAGATACTCACGGAACTTGAAATCGACGGTTGCGCGCACCGGTTTCCCGAGGAGCTTTCGGGCGGCGAGCAGCAGCGCGCTGCGATTGCCCGTGCGCTCGTCCACGAGCCTGAACTCATCATCGCCGACGAACCGACGGGCAATCTCGATATCGAGACTGCGGAGCGCGTGCTCGAGACCCTGAGCCTGAGTTGCCGGCAGCGCCGCACGACGCTGATCGTCGCAACGCACAGCCGTGAGGTCGCGGCGCTCGCCGACCGGACCCTGCGCATCCGCGGCGGCCGGCTCGAGGTGGCCGCGCCATGAGCGGACTGCTGGCGCTCGCGGCGGGCCGGTTCTACCTGCGCCATCCCTGGCAACTGGCCCTGGCCGTTGCAGGCATCAGCCTCGGAGTCGCCGTCTACGTCGGTGTCGATCTCGCCAACGACAGCGCGAGAAGGGCGTTTGAGCTCTCGACGGAAGTCATCCGCGGTCAAACGACACATCGGCTGTTGCCTGTCGGCGGCTCCTTGCCGGAACGGTATTTCGGCGAGCTTCTGCGCGACGGGCGCGTGACGCGGGCGGCGCCGATCGTCGAGATGCCGGTTCGGATCGGCGGCAACGGCGGGCCGCGCCGGACGCTGCTCGGAGTCGACCCGATCAAGGAAGCGGGCTTCAGGGACTACTCGGGTTTCGTGCCGGGGCGCGGCGCGGACTTCACGCGACTCATCACGGAGCCCGGCACCGTCATGGTTCCGGACGCGCTGGCCGAGGAGTTCTCGCTGGAAACGGGCTCGGACATCGAAATCTGGCTCGACGGCCGGCTCGTGTCGGTCGAGGTCGTCGGTACGATGCGCAGCGTCGCAGCCAGTGCCGATACGGAGCCCCCGCTTGTCACGGACATCAGCACGGCTCAGCAACTCGTGGGAAGTGCGGGTTCGCTGAGCAGGATCGATCTGGCGCTGAGTCCCGAGCAGGCGCGCAGCCTCGGCGAGGATCCGCCGTCAGGCACGATACTCGTCGCCGCGGCCGGGCAGTCCGACGCGCTGACCGAGATGACCCGGGCTTTCCGGACGAATCTGACGGCGCTCGGCTTGCTTGCGCTCGTCGTGGGTATGTTTCTGATCTATTCGACTATGGCATTTTCGATCGTGCAGCGCCGTCCGGTCATCGGCGTGCTGCGTGCGATCGGCGTCGACCGGCGGCAGTTGCTCGGCAGCGTGCTTTCAGAAGCACTGGTGCTTGGTGCCGCGGGAAGTGCGATCGGCCTCGTGCTTGGCGAAGTGCTCGCGCGCGGCCTGGTCGACATGGTGCTGCGAACGATCGGCGATCTCTATTTCGGCAATGCCGTGAGCGCCGCTGATCCATCGAACTGGATCTATGCCAGAGGCGCGGCACTCGGACTCGGCGCGACGCTCGTCGCAGCGCTCGGACCTGCGGTCGACGCGTCGCGCGCCGCGCCGGATGCGGCGTTGCGGCGGGCGGCGCTCGAGCAGAGCACGCGGTCCCGCGCGAACTTCGCGGCCTTGCTTGCAGTGCCTGTGCTCGTGCTCGCGGTTTCACTCCTGCTGATCGGGTCACGCAGCCTCGTCATGGCGTTTGCGGGCCTGTTCTTCGTGCTTTGCGTCGGCGCAATGCTGACGCCGTTTGCAACACTGCTGCTCATGAAAGCGGCTGAACCGGTCGCTCGGCGCGGCTTCGGGTTGGCGGGTCTCATGGCGGTGCGCGGAGTCGGCGCATCGCTGAGTCGCACCGGCGTCGCGACGGCTGCACTTGCCGTGGCGGTCGCGACGGTGATCGGCGTCGGCGTAATGATCTCGAGCTTTCGCGCGAGCGTCGTGAGCTGGCTCGACACGACATTGACCGCCGACATTTATCTCACGCTCGACCAGCCGCGTGCCGGGCGGCCGTTCGGGTCGGATCTGCTTGCGGAGCTGAGCGCCCTGCCGGAGGTCGGCAGCGTCGCGCCGACTCGGTACTTTCGCGTCCGGACCGCCTTCGGCGAGCTTGGCGTGCGTGCGGCCGAACCCGGGCCCCGGGGTTGGGGGGTCGATATGGTTGCAGGCGAGGAGGGTGGCGCGACGGCGGCGCTTGAGGTCCGCGATGCGATCCTCGTCACGGAGCCGATTTCGTACCGTTTCGGTCTCGGCGTCGGCGATGCCGTAAGGCTGCCGACGGACTCCGGTGAACGGCCGTTCACGATCACCGGCGTCTTCAGGGACTATTCGACCGGCAACAATGCGTTCCTGCTGCCGCTTGAGACCTACCGCCGCTACTGGCGCGACGACGGTGTTACCGGAGTCGGAGTTCACCTGGCGTCCGGTTACGATGCGCCGGAGGCGGCGCAAGCAATTCGGGCGACGCTCGCGGACCGCACCGGCGTGCAATTTCGAACGACCGAAGCCATTGAGGAAATCACGCTCGCCGTGTTCGATCGCACCTTTCGGATCACCGAGGTATTACGCTGGCTCGCGGGCTCGATCGCATTTCTCGGGATCTTGAGCGCCGTGCTCGCCATTGAACTGGAGCGTGCGCGCGAAGTCGCGATCCTGCGCGCACTCGGATTCTCCCCGCGCGAGCTCGCAACACAGATACTGACGCGAACCGGGCTACTCGGCGTTGCGGCGGGCATGTGCGCCATCCCGCTCGGTATTGCTCTGGCCGGCTTGCTGGTGCACGTCATTAACAGACGCTCCTTCGGCTGGACGATGGACCTCTTCATTACGCCGGCGCCCGTGTTGCTCGGCGTGGTGCTGGCCCTGGTCGCGGCGTTTTTCGCCGGAATCTATCCGGCGCTGCGCGGCAGCCGCACGGGGCTCGACGGAGCCTTGCGCGATGAATAGCCGCCTGCCGCTCGTCGCGCCGTTGATCGCGATTGGCTGCGCCGGATGCGTGCAGGAGCCGACGGACGACTCGGCCTCGCCGGCCGCAATGGCCGTGCGCTACCTCTCCGACGGTGATGACGACGGCAGCGGATACGCGCGAGCACTGGAGCCGCGCGTTTTCGAATTTCCCGAGGATCATGGCAGCCACCCGGAATTTCGCACCGAGTGGTGGTATTTCACCGGCAATGTGTTTGGCAGCAGCCGGCGACACTACGGTTTCGAGGTTACGTTCTTTCGAGTCGCGCTCGCCCCGACGGCGCCGGAGAGCAGTTCGGCCTGGGCCACGAACCAGTTCTGGATGGCACATTTTGCCCTGACCGACACGATGAGCGGCCGGTTCCATGCGGCGGAACGACTCACGCGCGGCGCACTGGGACTCGCCGGCGCAAGCCACGCGCCGTTTCGGGTCTGGGTCGAGGACTGGGAGATCGAAGGCCGCGCCGAAGCGGGCGCCGAATCGTTCAGGCTGCGGGCTCGGGGCGAGGAGGCGGAGATCGATCTGCAGCTCGAGAGCCTCAAGCCTGCAGTCGCCCAGGGCGACCGTGGCCTCGACGCGAAGGGGCCGGAACCCGGCAACGCATCGTTTTACTATTCGCTGCCGCGGCTCGCTGTCAGCGGCTCGGTGCGGGTCGGTGAGGACGATGCGGAGGCGGACGAAGTCGAAGGCCTCGCCTGGATGGACCGCGAATGGGCGACGAGTGCATTGAGCGAAGGGATTGCGGGTTGGGACTGGTTTGCGCTGCAGTTGTCCGACGGCCGCGATCTCATGTACTACCGGCTGCGCGGCGACGATGGGCAGGCGAGCGCGGAAAGCGGAGGAACGCTTGTCGCCGCCGGCGGTGAAGTGCGGAGGCTTGAACGATCCGATGTCGTGCTCGAGGTGCTCGACTACTGGACGAGCCCGCTCAGCAAGGTGCGCTATCCGGTGCAATGGCGGCTCGCGGTGCCCGGCGAAGAGCTCGATCTTTCGATCACGCCCTACATTTCGAATCAGGAAGTCGATCTGTCGGTGCGGTACTGGGAAGGCGCCGTCAGTGTCAGCGGCAGTGCCGGCGGCATTCCGGTCGGCGGAAACGGCTACCTGGAACTCGCAGGCTACTGAAAAAAAAACCCCGGCACGTGGCCGGGGTTTCATATCAAGAGCCTGGCGATGACCTACTCTCGCGTGGCATACGCCACACTACCATCGGCGCTGGACGTTTTCACTTCCGAGTTCGGGATGGGATCGGGTGGTTCCCGTCCGCTATGGCCGCCAGGCAAACCGGTTTGGCGTGCTCCTGGCGGAGCGACGCCCAAAAAACGAAACGATCCGTCCGGCGACCCCGTGGGGTTCGCCGATCTCACACCGTATGTCCTGTCGAACGCAACACCCGAAGTCCTGGACAGGCTCCTTGGGTGTTATATGGTCAAGCCTCACGGGCAATTAGTACTGGTTAGCTTCATGCATTACTGCACTTCCACACCCAGCCTATCAACCTCGTCGTCTTCGAGGGCCCTTCAGGGGGATCGAGTCCCCGGGGAAACCTAATCTCAGGGGGGGCTTCCCGCTTAGATGCTTTCAGCGGTTATCCCTTCCGTACATAGCTACCCGGCAGTGCCACTGGCGTGACAACCGGAACACCAGAGGTACGTCCACTCCGGTCCTCTCGTACTAGGAGCAGCTCCCTTCAAGTTTCCAGCGCCCACGGCAGATAGGGACCGAACTGTCTCACGACGTTCTAAACCCAGCTCGCGTACCACTTTAAATGGCGAACAGCCATACCCTTGGGACCTGCTACAGCCCCAGGATGTGATGAGCCGACATCGAGGTGCCAAACTCCTCCGTCGATGTGGACTCTTGGGAGGAATCAGCCTGTTATCCCCGGAGTACCTTTTATCCGTTGAGCGATGGCCCTTCCATACAGAACCACCGGATCACTAAGACCGACTTTCGTCCCTGCTCGACTTGTCTGTCTCGCAGTCAAGCACCCTTGTGCCTTTGCACTCTATGCGCGATAGCCGACCGCGCTGAGGGTACCTTTGTGCTCCTCCGTTACTCTTTGGGAGGAGACCGCCCCAGTCAAACTACCCACCATACACTGTTCCCGACCCGGATTACGGGCCTGGGTTAGAACCCCAAACATGCCAGGGTGGTATTTCAAGGTTGGCTCCACGAAGACTGGCGTCTCCGCTTCAAAGCCTCCCACCTATCCTACACAAGCAGGTTCAAGATTCAGTGTAAAGCTGTAGTAAAGGTTCACGGGGTCTTTCCGTCTAGCCGCGGGTACACTGCATCTTCACAGCGATTTCAATTTCACTGAGTCCCGGGTGGAGACAGTGTGGCCATCGTTACGCCATTCGTGCAGGTCGGAACTTACCCGACAAGGAATTTCGCTACCTTAGGACCGTTATAGTTACGGCCGCCGTTTACCGGGGCTTCGATCAAGAGCTTCGCCCCGAAGGACTAACCCCATCAATTAACCTTCCGGCACCGGGCAGGCGTCACACCCTATACTTCCTCTTACGAGTTTGCAGAG
>CAXXDW010000006.1:1142500-1367401 GCA_963665575.2 Gammaproteobacteria bacterium
TGAATCGCGATCGCCTGTCCGCCCTGGTAACGCTTCTTGAAGTCGTCGCGCTCGAGCATGCGCGCCACGGTATGCTTCGCGGCGAGCCTCACCAGTCCCGTGGCATCCATTGGCGCCATCCACTTCGAATTGAATTCGAGCCGGGTCCTGTCGGGATCGAGGACCTTGAAGACCTGCTTTTCATAGGTCTTCGCATTGGCATCGATCTCCTCGCGCGTGAGCGCGGGCCGCGTGGCGCTGCGTCCCGAGGGATCGCCGATCAACCCCGTGAAGTCGCCGATCAGAAAGACGACTTCGTGGCCGAACTGCTGGAACTGCCGCATCTTGTTCAGCAGTACGGTGTGCCCGAGATGAAGATCCGGAGCCGTGGGATCGAATCCGGCCTTGACCGTCAGCGGCCGTTGCTGCTCGAGCCGGTCCCTGAGTTCGGACTCCAGCACGATCTCTTCGGCGCCGCGCACCAGTTCGGCAAGTTGTTCGGCGATCGAGACCAAGATCTGTCCCCCGGGATCCGGCGCTCAAACGCACCGGGGCGGGGCGAAGCATAGAACAACCCGGCAAGACGGTCGATTGTCGCTCCCCGAACCGCGTCCGTTCCGCCTTGTGGCGGTTAGCTTTCGAGCCCGCTTTGCGGGCCGGGTTCCACGCCGCACGATTTGCGTGACCGAATCCTTGCAGGTAGATTACACGCGGCTTCACAGCCAGAGATCTGATGAAACCGTACACTGGCGGAATCCGCCACGACTTTCGGGACCCTTGGCTCAGTGCCCGCATGCGACCGCGCGGCCGTCGCTGGTCCTGGTTCGCCGTGGGAATCGTGCCCCCGCTTGCGGCCGTCGCGCTGTTGCTCGTCAGCGAATCCAACCTGTCGAAACTGCCTGCCCCGGAGAGTCTGGCTCCCCAAGCGGCAATTGCCGACGTAGCCGTTGAGCTGCCCGCTTCGCAACCGCAAGCCGCCGCGCCGCCGTTTATCGGCCCGGAGCTTGCGCAGCTTGCCGCGGTCGAGTTTGCGGACGCTGCGACCATCGATCTGCTCGTCGACCGCGGCGATACTCTGGAGATCCTGTTCCGGCGCAACGGCCTGAAGCTCGCCGATCTCGCCGCGATGGCCGTGCTGCCCGATGCCGCCGAGCACTTGCGTGTGCTCAAGCCCGGCAACGAGATCCGGGTCACGCACCGAGACGGCTCGGTCCTGGAACTGGTCCGTGAAATCGACTCGATCGAGCTGCTTCAGATCCGGCGCGGTGAAGGCGGGTTCGAGGCCGTCACGACCGAACGCGATTTCGACACGCGCACGGTCGACGCTCATGGGGAGATCCGCACATCGTTGTTCGAGGCGGCGCTCAAGGCCGGCGTATCCGATGCCCTGACGATGGAAATGGCCGGGATCTTCCAGTGGGACGTCGATTTCATCAACGACGTTCGCAGTGGCGACCGGTTTACGGTGATTTACGAGGAGTTGTGGCGCGACGGGGAGAAACTCGGCAATGGCGAGATCCTTGCAGCGCAGTTCGTCAACCAGGGAATGCGATACCGGGCAGCGCGTTACACCGACGCTTCCGGCAAGAGCGGCTATTTCACGCCGGAGGGTCTGAGCGTGCGCAAGGCGTTCATGCGCGCGCCGCTGGAATTCACGCGCATCAGCTCGAATTTCAACCCGAACCGCAGGCATCCCGTGCTCAACACGATCCGCGCTCACCGCGGCGTGGATTACGCGGCGCCGACCGGAACGCCCGTCATGGCCGCCGGCGACGGCACGATCGAAATGCGCGGCCGAAACGGCGGCTACGGCAACACGGTGGTTCTCAGCCACGGCGGCAATGTCACGACGCTCTATGCTCACCTGTCGCGCTTCGGCACTCGGAAGGTCGGCAGCCGTGTCCGTCAGGGCGACATCATCGGCTATGTGGGGAGCACGGGGCTTGCTACCGGACCCCATCTGCACTACGAGTACAGAATCTCCGGCGTACACAGAAATCCGCGTACCGTGCCGCTACCGCCGGCCGATCCGATTTTCGCCGAGCATAGAGAGGATTTCGAAGCGACGGCCGCGGCACTGTGGCGCCGGCTCGATCACAGCGAAACCACCGCGTTTGCCAACGCGTCGAATTGACCAAACGATCCCGATAAGCGGTAGGCTTGCCGCATGAGCGAGCTATACGCGGGACTGATTTCCGGGACCAGCATCGACGGTGTCGACGCCGCGCTCGTCGAGTTCGGCAATCGCGAGTGCGCCCTCGTGCACTCGTGCACAACGCCTTATCCCGCAAAGCTCCATGAGCGCGTGCGCACCCTGATCGACGACCCGAAAACGACGCTTGCAGAACTCGGCGCCCTCGACGTTGCTCTCGGGAGGTTCTTCGCCCGTTGCGCCAACGAGCTTATCGATGCGGCCGGAGTCGACCGGGCGCAGGTGCGCGCGATCGGCCACCATGGCCAGACGATCTTCCATCGACCGGGCGGTGCGGAGCCGTTCACGCTGCAGCTCGGAGATCCGAACAGCCTGGCCGCGCGGACCGGGCTTGCGACGGTCGCCGACTTTCGCCGACTGGATATGGCCTGCGGCGGTCAGGGTGCGCCGCTCGTGCCGGCGTTTCACGAGTGGCTGTTCGGTTCGCACGAGGAACTGCGCGTCGCGGTCAACATCGGCGGAATCGGGAACGTGACGGTGCTCGATCCCGGCCGCCCGACGTCCGGCTTCGATACCGGGCCCGGCAATACGCTGCTCGACGGCTGGATCCGACGCTGCCGGAGGCGGGACTACGACGAGGACGGCCGCTGGGCGGCATCGGGCACGGTCGATGCTGCCTTGCTCGATCGATTGCGCGCGGAGCCGTATTTTTCGCTTGGTTCGCCGAAGTCGACCGGCCGCGAGCTTTTCAACCTCGGCTGGGTCGACCGCCATCTTGAGGATCTGTCCGACGTGCCCGATCAGGCCGACGTGCAGGCGACCCTGGCCGAGTTGACCGCGGCGACGATCGTCGGCGCCTTGCACTCACTGCAACCCGGCCGCCTGATCGTCTGCGGCGGCGGCGCCCACAACGGCGACCTGGTGGGTCGCCTGGCCCGCCGCGCCGAGTGTCCCGTCGAATCGAGCGACGCATTCGGTATCGGGCCGGACTGGGTTGAAGCGGCTGCATTCGCCTGGCTCGCCCGCGCCCGGATTACCGGCAAGCCCGGCAACGTGCCGACGGCAACCGGTGCGGACCGCAAACTTGTCCTCGGCGGACTTTATCCAGGCGCATAACACCGGCACGAAACGTATACTGTGCGCTTTCGGCCCGAGTCGCCTGCGCGGCATCCGTCGATCGTGGACACTCCCAACCTCAAGTCGCCCGACTTCTATATCAACCGCGAGCTCTCCCAGCTCGAGTTCAACAAGCGTGTACTCGCGCAAGCGCGGGACACGACGGTGCCGTTGCTTGAGCGGCTCAAGTTCCTGTGCATTACCTCGACGAATCAGGACGAATTCTTCGAGATTCGGGTCGCAGGGCTCAAGCAGCGCGAGGAAGTCAGTTCCGCCCCGAGAGGGCCGGAACAGACGAGTCCCGGGGAGGTCTTGCGCACGATTCACCAAGTCACGGCGAAGATGGTCACGGAGCAGTATCGCCTGTTGAACGACGTGCTGATTCCCGAGATGCGCGAGGAGGGCATTCGCTTCGTGCGGCGCGACGACTGGACGGACGATCAGCGACTGTGGCTTGAGCAGTACTTTCGATCGGAGATCGTTCCGGTGCTGAGCCCGACGACGCTCGATCCGACCAGGCCTTTTCCGCGCATCCTCAACAAGAGCCTGAACTTCATCGTCGGCCTCGACGGCCGTGACGCGTTCGGCCGACAATGCCGCCGCGCGATCGTCCAGGCGCCGCGCTCGCTTCCGCGCCTGATCCAGCTCCCGCGCGAACTCACCGGGACGGGCGGCACGGACTTCGTCTTCCTCTCCTCCATCATCCATGCCTTCGTCGATCAACTCTTCGCCGACATCAGGATCACGGGCTGCTACCAGTTCCGCGTCACGCGCAACAGCGAACTTTACGTCGACGACGAGGATGTCGACGACCTCATTCGAGCGCTCGAAGGCGAGCTTTTCGAGAGCCGCTACGGCGACGAGGTGAGACTTGAACTCGCGCACGACTGCCCGGACGAATCAGCCGAGTATCTGCTGGAACATTTCCACCTGACCCAGGAGGATCTCTATCGCGTTCCGGGCCCCGTCAATCTCAATCGGCTGTTCGCAGTTTGCGATCTCGTCGACCGCCAGGACCTCAAGTACCCGCCTTTTACCCCGGGAATGCCGAAGTCGCTCGTCAACGTCAGCCCCTTCGACGCGACGAAAAAGGGCGACATCCTGCTGCATCACCCGTTCGAGTCCTTCGTTCCGGTCATGGACTTCGTGCATCGGGCAGCCAACGACCCCGACGTCGTGGCCATCAAGCAGACGCTGTATCGAACGACGCCCGACTCACCGATCGTCGCCAGCCTCGTGTCGGCGGCGAAGGCCGGCAAGGAAGTCACCGTGCTGATCGAGCTTCGCGCGCGATTCGACGAGGCGGCGAACATCGAGCTTGCCACCAAGCTTCAGGAAGCAGGCGCGCATGTCGTCTACGGCGTTGTGGGCTACAAGACGCACTGCAAGATGATTCTCGTCGTGCGCAGGGAAGCGGGGCGCCTGAAGCGCTACGTACACCTCGGAACGGGCAACTACCACCCGCAGACGGCGCGCGTGTACTCAGACTATGGCCTGTTGTCGGCGGACGAGGAATTCGGTGAGGACGTGCACCAGGTCTTCATGCAGCTCACGAGTCTGACGAGGGCCTCCGAACTTAAACTCCTGACCCAGTCCCCGTTCGCCCTGGAAGAGAAACTGCTTGCCCTGATCGACCGGGAAACGGAGCTTGCCTCGGCCGGTGGCAGCGGACGCATCGTGGCGAAGATCAACGCGCTCGTCGAACCGGGCCTCATCAGGGCGCTCTACAAGGCGTCAAGGGCAGGCGTCAGCATCGATCTCATCGTGCGCGGCGTCTGCTGCCTCAGGGCCGGCATACCGCGCATCTCGGACAATATCCGTGTCCGCTCGATCATCGGCCGCTTTCTCGAGCACACGCGCTGCTACTACTTTCATAACGGCGGAGAGGCCGAGGTGTATTGCGCAAGCGCGGACTGGATGGACCGCAACCTGTTCCGCCGCATCGAGGTCGCTTTTCCGATTCGCGATGAAGCCCTGCAGGCGCGGCTCATCGGCGACCTTCAGACCTACCTCGCGGACAACACCCAGTCGTGGGAACTCGAGGCAAACGGCAGTTACAGGCGAATTGCCCGCTCGAATGACGAGGAAGCGGTATCGGCGCAAACGCGCCTGCTCACTCAGCTTGCCGAGGCCTCCTGAACCGCTGCCAGGGTCCCGAGACTCAGCTCGAATCCCCGCGTCTGCAGCCAGGCCTGCTCCTGTCCAAGATCGGCCTGGGTCAGCGGGTTCTCTGCGTACCACGTGCGCGGCAGCAGCAGTTTCAGGCTGTCGCTCCCGCAGATCATCCCGACGTCAGGCAGTCTGACGCGGCTGCGCGTACGGTTGAGCAGGACGGCAAGCCTGAGCAGGACGATGAGCCTGAACACCGGCATGCGCCAGCCTTCCGGCAATTCCTCAAGCGACATGTCGTCGAGCTTGCGGCGGTGGCGGGCGACGATCGTCGCGAGTAGCCGCTGTTCGAGATGTGCGAATCCGGGCATGTCCGCATTGGCGAGCAGGTAGCCGCCATGCTGATGATAGCGGGCGTGGGCGATATCCAGTCCGATCTCGTGCAGCATTGCCGTCCAGCGAAGCAGCGGGCGGACCTGCTCGCCGTCGAGTTGCCATTGCCGCTCCACCTTGTCGAGCAGGGCAAGCGCCGTCGTTTCCACGCGCCGCGCCTGCTTCTCGTCGATGTGATAGCGCTGCTGCATCGCCTCAACGGTACGTTCGCGCGGATCGCGATGATGCATCCGGCCGAACATGTCGTAGAGCAGGCCTTCACGCAACGACCCGTCGGTCACGTCCATGCGGTCGATCGACAGGCTGTTCATGATCTCGACGAGGATTGCGACGCCGCCCGGAAAGACCGGGGCGCGGTCCGCCGACAGGCCGGGCAGATCGAGCTCCTCGACGTGCCGCGCATCGATCATCGCGTCGATGAGCGCTTCGGCGGCGGCAAGCGACACACCGCGCTCGGCCAGCCCCATCTGCTGGGCGACTTCGGCAGCCGCCCTGACGGTGCCTGACGAGCCGATCGCCCGATCCCAGCCCAGCCGCCGGAACGTCGCGCAGATCGGGCGCAGCTCGAGCTGGGCGGCCATCCTTGCACGTTCGAACCGCTTCCTGCTGAGACGGCCCGTCCCGAAGAACTTGTTGCTGAGACGCACGCAACCGAGCGACAGACTTCCCAGACGCCGGGGCTCGCGGCCCTCGCCTATGATGAGTTCCGTGCTGCCGCCGCCGATGTCGACGACGAGGTTGGAGGTCGGTTCGCTGCCGATGTGGTAGGTGACGCCGAGATAGATGAGCCGCGCCTCCTCCATGCCGGAAACCACTTCGACAGGATGACCGAGCACCGCTTCGGCGGCGGCGAGGAAACTGTAGGCGTTGCGGGCCTTGCGCAATGTGTTCGTGCCGACGACGCGTACATTGCCCGCATGCATGTCGTGCAGCCGCTGCCCGAATCTGCGCAGGCAACCGAGCGCCTTGTCCTGGGACTGGTTGTCCAGATAGCCGTCGCTGCTGAGCCCGGACGCGAAGCGAACCATTTCGCGCAGGCGGTCGAGGATGATGAACTGGCCATGGTGCAGGCGGGCCACGACCATGTGAAAACTGTTGGAACCGAGATCGACTGCCGCCATGACTTCGGCGGGCCTGTCCGAGGGCGTTGGGACCGTCGGTAACAATTCAGTTGGCGGTCAGTACCCGGGCCTGTCTCGCACGGCGAATGCAGGCCCCGCTCAGACGGAGAAGGACGATCCGCAACCGCAGGTCGTCGTCGCGTTGGGGTTGCGGATGATGAACTGGGCGCCGGACAGATCTTCCCGATAGTCGATCTCCGCACCCATCAGGTACTGAACGCTCAGCGGGTCGACCAGCAGCGTCACGCCGCCGTTTTCGATCTCGGTGTCGCCGTCCTGGGTCTGCTCGTCGAACGTGAAGCCGTACTGAAATCCCGAGCAGCCGCCGCCCTGGATGTAGACGCGCAGCTTGAGCTCGGGGTTGCCCTCCTGCTCGATGAGTTCGCCGACCTTGTGTGCAGCGGAGTTCGTAAAGTTCAGCGCCTGCTCACGATCCGCCCATACTGGTTCCGTCATTTGGCTACTCTCCGACTACGTTGACCTGCCACAAGCGTTTGCCCTTTTGCGCGGTCGCCTGTTCGGGTTCGGCTTCTTGCTGCCGGGCGTCGCTCGATGCATCCTTGCTTTTCCTGGCGCCGCGCGAGGCGGAAGCCTTCTTCCGGGGCTGCGGCTTCGTAGCCTGGGCGGTGCCCGTATGAACGAGGTTGCCGTTCACCTCACCGCCGACTTCGATCCGGATCAGCTTGTATTCGACGTTGCCGTCGACACGCGCCTTTGGTCCGAGTTCGAGACGCTCCGAAGCGTAGACATTGCCCTTGACCGCACCGTTGAGCACCACGTGTGGCGCGGAAACCTGGCCCTCCACGCTGCCGCGTTCGCTGATGCTCAACACCGCCTTTTTGGCGCCCATGGCCTTGACGTCGCCCTTGACATGGCCGTCCACGTGAAAGCCGCCGCTGAACTCGACGTTGCCTTCTACCCGCGTGTCGGCGCCGACGAGCGTGTTGATCGACGAGGATGGGCGTTTGTCCTTACCGAGCATGAACTGAACTCCGCTTCATACAGGATGCGCTAACCGCTGACGACGGACCATTCAAAGCGCTGTGTCACCGGCTCGCCGGGCGGTCTCGTCGGCCGGATTGAGACTTCCACCATGTCAGGTTCGAATCCCGCTGGCAAGACTACGCGCTCCTCGAAATGTTGAAAGTAAAGAAAGTCATATGCAAGGAAATCGGTGCCGCCCTCGCCGGCAAGTTCTCCGAGACCCAGCACGACGCGCTCGCCGCCGATCGCGCCGGTCATTGTGACCTCGGCGGTGCCCGCAGTCTGCTCGTTGTGGACGATCGCCTGGATCAGCATCAGACTGAGCACGTGCTGGCGTTCGGAACCGGCCGATCGCACCTCCAGACTCTGGATGCGCAGTCCCGCCACACCGTCCTGCGGGGACACGATGCCCCGATAGAACGCCAACTCCGCTTCGCTCGACTGCAGTTGTGCCTGCAATTGGCCGAGGTCGGCCCCGACCTGCGCGTACGTCGCCCGGTCGATCTCGCGCGATGTCTCGAGGATGGCGACCTCGCGCCTGAGGTCCTCGATGGTCACGTCAAGCTCGACGGCCCGCTGCTCGAACGCGGCGACCTCGCGACGATGATCGAGTATCGAATAGCCCGAGTGCAGCCGCCCGAGTTCGTAACTCAGCCAGGCAATGCCGCCGATCAGTACGATCCCGATGGCCGGAAACAGCATCCATGCGACGGTCGGTCGACTCGAACTCATCGGATCGTCAGCGGCTCGCGTGCTCGCCGGCAGGTTTCGGCGCAACGCTGGCCTGGCCGTCGGGGAACGCGAGCGGGCTGAGTTCGGTCAGTGCCTGCTCGTAAACGTGCCGCTTGAAGTAGATGACTTCCTTGACCGGCTGCCAGTAGTCCACCCAGCGGCAGCGGTCGAATTCCGGCTGCTCGCTGAGGTCGAACCGCAGCGCCGCCGGCTCGCTCAGGAGCCTGAGCAGGAACCAGCGCTGCTTTTGCCCGATGCATCGCGGACCGCTGCCACGGCGAATGTAGCGCCTGGGCAGCCGGTAACGCAGCCAGTCGCAGGTTGTGCCGACGACATCGACATCTTCCGGTGCAAGGCCGACTTCCTCACGCAGTTCCCGGTACATCGCGTTCTCGATGGGCTCGTCCGGGCGCACGCCGCCCTGGGGAAACTGCCAGCCGCTCTGGCCTCGCCGCCCGGCAATCAGCACCTGCCCGCGCCCGTCGGTGATGATCATTCCGACATTGGCCCGATACCCTTGTTCGTCGATGAAATCCATGTCGTTGTCGGTGATGTTTCGGCCGCGTCGCCGGCCGACCATCCATCACACGATCATAAGCGATTCGTTGCCTGCGCGCGTCTCGGCGCAATTACGACCGGCTCTCGAGATAGCGGCGGCCCGCCTTCATCAACGCGGCGAAACCGTCCGAATCGCGTTCTGCGACCAGTCTCCGGATGCGTTCGGTCGCTTCCCCGAGCGCCTCGAGCGCATCGCTGCCATAGTCGTTGAGCGCCTGGATCTCGAAGTACAGGTGCGGGTTATCGCTTGCGACGAGGCTTGCGACCTCCAGTTGCGCATCGAACGTCGTGCTCGACAACGTTCTGAGCCGCGGGACCAGTTCGCCGCTTTCGGCGAGCGCCGTGAAGAACGCCAGGTTCAGCGCGTGCGACAGGGCCGAGCACGTAAGCGATCAGTCGGTCGTGCTCCTCGAGCGTCATGTCGATGAGTTCGGCCATTGTCGACTCGAAAAGCATGCGCGCCTCGGCCGTGGCTTCGGCGATGCCTACATCGACAAATACCACGTGGCGCCCCGAGAGCAGGCGCGTCTCCGGGCCGAACATCGGATGGATCGATGTGACCCGGCAACCGGCGTCGACGAGCCGGGCAAGGCTCTCCCTGAGCGGCGTCTTCAACGAGCCGATGTCGACTATGAGCCCCGGCGGGCGGCGTTCGGCGAGTGCGCCGAGCACTTCTGCCGCGACCTTGATCGGCGTCGCGACGATAACGAGTTCGTGGCCGAGTTCGATGCTCTGCCAGTCACCGACGTTGCGCGCGCCGGAGCCGGCGGTTGCGGGGTCGGCGACTTCAACGGCGTAACCCTGCGAACCCAGAAACCCGACGAACCATCGGCCCATCTTGCCGGCGCCGCCGATGATCAGCGCACGCTTGCCGGCGCCGCGGGTCTGGGAGGCGACCCGCGTCCGCTCCTGCTCAGTCAGCGACGAGCGGATAAGCTCCCGCATGATGTCCTCGGCGAGTTCGGGTTCGAGACCCAACTCGACCGCCTGGTCGCGTGCACCTTTCAACACTTCGCGCTCGCGCTCATAATCGCGCGTCGGTACGGTGTTCTCGATCTTGTGCGCGCCGATTTCGGCGACCACGCGCTGGCGGTCCGCAACGAGCGCGATCAGTTGGCGGTCTATGCCGGTCAGGCGCAGGCGTAGCTGGTCGAGTGTCATGGTCTTTCTCCGTGGAAGCGGGTTGTACTCGCCTGGCCACGACAGTGCAAGACGGCCGTACGCGCAGACGGGCGCCGTACGGCGGCGGACAGGCGAAACGGCAGGGCGAAGGAGTCATGAACATGCAACCTGAATTGATCGGCGAAGCGCGCTGCTTCGCAGGACGGCAGCAGACCTGGCGGCACCGTTCCGAAGTCTGCAAATGCGACATGCAGTACGCGGCGTTTCTGCCGCCAGCGGCCGAGTCGCGGCCGGTACCGGCACTTTACTGGTTGTCGGGGCTGACCTGCAGCGAGGAGAATTTCAGCGTCAAGTCGGGCGCGCAACGTCATGCCGCAGAGCTTGGAATTGCGATTGTCATTCCGGATACGAGCCCGCGCGGCGTGGACATCGCCGGTGAAGACGAATTCATGAATGTCGGAACCGGCGCGGGTTTCTACGTCAACGCCACGCAGGCGCCCTGGGCCGCACACTACCGAATGTACGACTACGTGGCGCACGAACTGATCGCTGCGGTAAACGGCAGCCTCCCCGTGGACCCGGCTCGCAAGTCCATCAGCGGGCACTCGATGGGCGGTCACGGCGCGCTGACCGTCGGCATCCGCAACGCCGAGGCATACCGGTCGATCTCGGCCTTTTCGCCGATTTCCTCGGCCAGCCGGTCGGACTGGGGCCGCCAGGCGCTGGCCGCCTACCTGGGTACCGACGAATCGGCCTGGCTCGACTACGATGCCTGCGCGGTCATTCGTTCGGCGCCGAGCCACCATGAACTCCTCGTGGACCAGGGCGGCGCCGATCCGTTTCTCGACGATCTGCGCCCGCAGGACCTGCAACAGGCTTGCGAGAGTGCCGGGCAGAAGCTCAACTTCCGCGAACGTCCGGGCTACGATCACGGCTACTTCTTCGTCGGCACGTTCATCGAAGAGCATCTGCGCTTCCACGCCGAGGCGCTGGCCTGAGCGTGCCGGCACCGCTGCCATGACGACGCTGCCGCGGCCGCTGCCTGTCGATCCGCTGCCGCTTGTGGAGCAGTGGCTCGCCGCGGTGGCCGCCAGCGGCCGGCTGCGCAATCCGACCGCGATGGCGCTGGCGACGGCCGACGAGCAAGGCCGTCCGGCCGTTCGAATGGTGCTGCTCAAGCACCTGTCGGTCACGGCGGGGTTCGCGGTCTTCTACACCCATTACGGCTCGCGCAAGGGGCGCGAACTCGATGTCAACGCCCGCGCCGCCGGTGCGCTCTACTGGGAAGAACTCGGCGTCCAGGTGCGGCTCGAAGGCCCGGTGGCCCGCTCCCCCGATGATGAGAGCGACGCGTATTTCGCCACGCGGCCAAGAGGCAGTCAGATCAATGCGCTCGTCAGCGAACAGAGCGCGCCGCTCGAGGACTTTGATGCTTTCCTCAGCACGATGCGCGAGAAATCGGCCGGGCCTGGCGGCGCAGCGGGTGCGGCCGACCCTGCAGCGGGCGAAGCGGTAGTCGTGCGGCCGCCATACTGGGGCGGCTATCGCCTGTGGCTTGACGGCGTGGAACTGTGGCTCGCAGGGACCGACCGCTGTCACGAACGGGTCCGCTACGAGCGCTCGCTGTCGCGTGCCGATGAGTGGACGTTCAGCGGCGGGCCGTGGCAAAGCCATCGCCTGCAACCGTGAAGCGGCCCGGAGAATCTCCTGTGTCACGGTGCCGGCGGTTTGAGCGAGCCTTCTTGCCAATCGTTGCCGGCCAGCGAGATACCTCCCCGGCCATTGGCGCAACCGCGCCCCACATCTCGTGACGATGCGGCGTGTCCTCGCGGCGGTGCTCGCCTGCGCCTTGCCACTGGCGACCGCCAAGGCACAGATGCGCGTCGCCGAGATTCGCGAGGGCACGAACATGGCGCTCGCGCTCTCGCCCGACGGCGAGATGCTCGTCGCGGATCTCCTCGGCGGACTCTGGCGGCTGCCGGTCAGCGGTGGCGCCGCCGCGCCGCTGATACCGGCACGCGACGGCGTGCACCATCCGCGCTTCGACCCGGGCGGCGGCACGATCGTCTTCCAGAAGCTCGTCGACGGCCAGTGGGACCTGTGGACGTTCGATGTCGCTTCGGGCGTTCAGTCGCAGTTGACATCGACGCCCTACGACGAGCGCGAACCGGACTTCAGCGCCGATGGCCGTTCCGTCGTGTTTGCGGCCAACCCGGACGGACGCTTCAGCCTGTGGTCGTTGACGCTCGCGACCGGCGCCCTCACGCGGCTCACGGATGAACCTGGAGACAGCTCGTTTCCAGTTGTTTCCGACCGCGGCGAGATCGCCTACATCAATCACAGCGACGGGGAGTGGGCGCTGCGGCTTCACCGCCGCGTCGGCGGCGGCGCCGCGGTCGCGCTGAGCGCCAATGCCCTGAGCGCGCCAAGCTGGCGACCCGGCGGCAGCGTGCTTGTCTACAACGAGCGCGACCGCGGTGGCCAGAGCGCTCTGAAGCTCCTGGTAATCGCCGAAGAACTCGTCAGCAAGACGCTGGTGCGCGACGAGGACATCTTTGCGACCCGTGCCGCATGGATCTCGCCCGCCGACTACCTTTACACGGCTGACGGACGGATCTGGCGCCGCGGCATCGCTCAGATCGCGCGTGAGCCGGTGCTGATGTTCGCGGCCGTCACACTGGTCGAGACCACGCCCACACCGGTTGCCAACGTTCTTGACCGGCGAGGTCCGCATCGGGCCGCGGGGCTTGCAGGCCTGGTGACTGCGGCGGACGGTCGGCGTTCGGCGTTCACGGCGCTCGGCGACCTGTGGCTTGCCGAGCGGCTGAACGTCCGCCGGCTCACAGACGATCCGTGGGTCGACATCGATCCGGATTTCACGCCCGATGGCGAGACGGTCGTGTTCGCAAGCGACCGCGGCGGAACGATGGCGCTATGGCGTGTGGATCTGTCCGACGGAACGTTGTCCCAGCTGACGCGCGAGCCGGGCAAGGCCTGGCTGCCCTCGATCGATCCGACCGGCCGCTACACGGCATATCTCAATACGGAAGGATTCGGTCCCTGGGCGGCGAGCGCGCTGAAGCTCGTGGCGCTCGACGCGAGCGGTGAGACGCGCACGCTCGCAGAGGGGCTTCATGACATCTCGGATCTCGATTGGGTTCAGGCCGAGGAAGGTTGGCGAATCACGGCAAGCACGCGGCCAGTCCGCTCGACCGAAGCGCCGCGGGTTGCGTATTTCGATACCGGTATCCGCGGCGGTCCAGTCGCAGAGCGCCGGGAATCGGCGGGCGGCGATCCGCCGCGGCTCGCGGGCCGGTCGCTCCGATGGTCGCCGGGCGCTCCGGACGCTCCGTTTGTCGTCCGGGCGGGCAGGGTATTCGATGGCATCCGCAACGACTATCGCTACAGCATGGATATCCATGTCGACGGACAGAGGATCAGTGCCATGGTCACGCAGGGCCTCGAACCGCTTCCCGCCAGAGTCATCGACGCGCGCGATTTGACGATCATCCCCGGTCTCGTCGACGTACACGTGCATCAGTCTTCACTGGCGGGTGAGCGCCTCGGGCGTATCTGGCTCGCTCACGGTGTGACAACGGTCCGCGAACTCACGGACGATGTCGCAGATGCGCTCGAGCGCGCCGAGTCGTGGGCCAGCGGCCGCCGGCCCGGCCCGCGCCTGGTCGTGACACCGGAACTCGATCATGAGCCGGGCGATGCGGCACCGCAGTTGCCGTCGCCGCTCGTCGTCAGGTCGTACACCAGCCTGGCCGACGGCAACACGCACGGCCTGCTCAGACAGCGGCAACAGCTCGGCATCGCCGCACCGCCCGCGGGTCCCCGGATCGCCTTGCTCGAGACGCTCCACCATGCCCGCCTTGTGCGCGCAGCGCACGACATGACCTTGTCGCCGCTGAATCGCAGCTATCAGGATTCGCTTGGTACTGTGCTCGAGTCCGGAACGTTCGCAAGCACGACGCTGGCCGCGGCCTCCGGCACCTCGATGGCGCTCAACGGTGCATCCGGACGTGCGCTCGAGCGACTCTACAGCGCGGCTGAGCTTCGCCGCTGGACGAGCACCGCCGGCGGCGCCACCGGAGCACGCGTTCGCGCACTGCAGAACACCACGGCCCGGATCGTGCGCAATGGCGGCCGCGTGCCGACCGGCAGCGAAGCACCTGTCGTGCCCTATGGCCATGGAATGCACATGGAAATCGAGATGCTTGCCGATGCCGGCATCGAACCGGCCCAGGTGCTGCGACTTGCCACCGCCGAGGGCGCCCTGGCGCTCGGCCTGGACCAGCAGCTCGGGACGCTCGAGGAAGGCAAACTCGCCGACTTCGTCGTCATCGATGGCAATCCCCTGGCGCAGATCGCCGATATCCGATCGATAGTGGCGATCGTCAAGGGTGGCGTGTGGTACACGCGAAGCGAGCTGCTCGAACGGCCCTAGATCGATGCCCGCGCCGAACCTCGGCTCGTCCGGCCGCGGCGCCGCAGCGCGTAGAGTTTGCGCAGCCTTTAAAATCAATAAGATAGTTATGTTTTTCGACAGACAATCTAAGAAAAATCCCATAACCGCCAGCACGGCAAGCTTGAGCCCGGAACGACGCGGGTTTCGCCGAAGATTGCGGTCCGATAAACGTAAGCAATTGATTTATAAAATAAAACACGGTTTTGTTCAGGAAATGGCTCGGTTGGGACTGCCGCGAAGCAGGGGCCACGCAACGCCCGTAGGCGGAAAATGATGCGCATTGGTGCATGGTTCTGGTAGATTTGGTAACGAGCAGAAGAACAAGAGAGAAAAAGAAGCAGAAAGGAAACCGGCTGCACCAACAAAAAGACAGTCGCTTGCTGCGTGAAAGCGCAGCGAGTAGCAGCCAGGCCGCATACTTGAAACCGTAAACTCCAATAAAAACAAGTGAAGTGCCTGACCCGGTGTTCCCACCGCCGGGTTTCTTTTTTGCCGAATACAAAGTGCGCCGTCAGTCGGCGCGATCGCTCAATAGCCCATTGAGGCGAGTCCAGTCGAACGACGGACCCGGGTCGGTCTTCCGGTCGGGTGCGATGTCGCAGTGCCCGACGATGTCGGCGTCGCGCAGGCTCGGCCACGTATCTGCGAGCGCGCCGATGAGCGCGGCAAGCACACGATATTGGGCGCGCGCGTAGGGGATGTCGTCGGTGCCTTCAAGCTCGATGCCGACAGAGAAATCGTTGCACCACTCGCGCCCGCGGTGCGACGACTCGCCCGCATGCCAGGCTCGGTCGGTAAACGCGACGTATTGGGTCAGGGCGCCGTCGCGCGAAATGAGTACATGCGCGGACACTCTGAGCTTGCACACCGTTGCGAAGTAGGGATGCCGCCCGGCCGGCAATTCGTTTGCGAACAAGCGGTCGATCCAGGGACCGCCGAACTCGCCCGGCGGCAGGCTGATGCCGTGCACGACGATGAGTTCGAGCCCGCAGCCCTTCGGGCGGGCGTCAAAATTCGGCGAGGCGACGCGCCTCGCGTCCTCGATCCAGCCGCTTTCCGCATCGATGATCAAGGGCTCTCTAGCTGATAAACTGCGGACCGTCCACCACGATTGGGCGGAGGACCGCTCGCCGAAGACGGCTGATTGCCCGCAGGATCGCCTCGCCGACGACGCCTGATCATTGGCGAGGCGATCCTGCCCCAATGCCCGCAAGCGCCGCCGTCAACACTCATGCGCAACTCGACTCACACTGTCTCACGTCTGTTCGTCGACGCTGACCTTAGCAGAAACGTCGTCGATATCGGTGACCGCGAGGCACATTATCTCGGTCACGTCCTGCGCCTCAAACGCGGCGACCGGGTTGTGGTTTTCAACGGCCGTGGCGACGAGCGTCTCGCGGCCATCTCGAGCCTGGCGCGGCGGCGCCCGGAACTTGCGATCGTTGCGGATCTCGAGCCTCTGGCGGAACCCAGCCTCGATCTGGTCCTGATCCAGGCGCTCGTCAAGTCCGAGGCGATGGACGCCATCGTGCAGAAGGCTGCGGAACTCGGCGTGTGCAAGCTCGTCGCCGTGAAGACGGATTTCAGCGTGATCAAGCTCAACGACGAGCGTGCCGCGCGGCGCGTCGCGCACTGGAACAAGGTTGCGCAGAGCGCCTGCGAGCAGTCCGGCCGCCACCGGCCGCCCGAGATCGGCGTTGCGAAGTCGCTGGCAAAGGGCCTCGACGGTCTTCCGCAGCGCGGCATCCGGATCGTCTGTCAGCCCGGTTCGAAATCCCCGGTCGCCGGACTCGATCGCGAGGCGGAGAGCGTCAGCGTGCTCGTCGGTCCCGAGGGCGGTTTCAGCGCAACGGATCTCGCGACCATCGATGCCGCCGGTTTTTCGCATGTCGCGCTCGGTCCGCGCGTGCTCAGGGCGGATACGGCCGCTATCGCCGCCTGCACTCTCGCGCAGAGCGTCTGGGGAGATTTCACTTGAACGGTCCTCGCTACCGGCTTGGCGTCGTCATGGATCCGATCGAATCGATCCAGCCGAAGAAGGACTCGACGTTCGCCATGCTGCTCGCCGCACAGCGGGTCGACTGGGAGATCGTCTATTTCCTGCAGCGGGATCTCATCGTGCGCGACGGCGTGGCGCACGGGGACGGGCGGTATCTCGGCGTTGCAGACCACCCGGAGCGCTGGTTCGAACTCGGCGAACCCTGGAGCGGGGAACTCGGCGGGCTCGACGTCATACTCATGCGCAAGGATCCGCCGTTCGACATGGAGTACATCTACACGACCTACATTCTCGGGCTCGCCGAGCGGCGCGGCGCCCTGGTCGTCAACACGCCGTCGAGCCTGCGCGAGATCAACGAGAAGGCCAGTACGTCGTGGTTCCCGCACTGCACGCCGCCGAGCCTGATCGCGCGCTCCGAAGCGGAGCTGCGGGCGTTTCTCGTGGAACACGGCAAGGTTGTGTTCAAGCCGCTTGACGGCATGGGCGGGCGCTCGATCTTTGTCGTGGACTGTAACGACATCAATGCGAGCGTGATCATCGAGACGCTGACGGAATACGGCACGCGGTTCATTCTCGCCCAGCGTCACATTCCGGAAATCGCGCAAGGCGACAAGCGCATCCTGCTGATCGACGGGATTCCGATCGACTATGCGCTCGCGCGGATTCCGGCCCCCGGCGAGAGCCGCGGCAACCTCGTCCTGGGGGCGACCGGGGAGGGCCGCGCGCTGACCGAGCGCGACCGCTGGATCTGCGCCGAGATCGGGCCGACCTTGGTCGAGCACGGAGTCACGTTCGCCGGCATCGACGTGATCGGCGACTACCTGACCGAGATCAATGTCACGAGCCCGACCGGTATCCGCGAGCTCGACCGCGAATACGGCATCGATATCGCGGGCCAGCTCATGATGGCGATCCGGAACAAACTCGTGAGCTAGCAGCGCGTGGCGCTACGCTTGCTTGCCGCCACGGCCGCCGCGCTGCTCGCGGCCTGCGCGGCGGACGAGGACCGCACCGTCGAGCGGCGGCTGCTCGCGATGGCCACCTCGGTCGACATCACGCTGCACGCTGCCGATCCGATCGCCGCGCGCGACGCGCTCGCGGAGATCGAGCAGATGCTGCTTCGATACGAGCGCGACTACTACGCGTGGGGCGACGGCGAACTCGCGCGCCTGAATGCCGGTCTTCGCGACGGGCGCCCGGTCGACGTCAGCGCCGAACTCGCCGGGCTTCTCGCAGCCGCACGCCGCCTCTCCGAGCAAAGCGGCGGCGTTTTCGATCCGGGTGTCGGTGCGCTCGTCGAGCTGTGGGGATTTCACAGCGATTCCCGCACCGAGCCGCGCCCGCCGGATTCGGCCGGCATCGCCGCCTGGCTCGCCGCCGGAGCGGGCATCGAAGATCTCTCGATCGCCGATTCGCGCATCAGCACGAACGCGAGCGGCCTGCTGATCGATCTCGGCGGTATCGCCAAGGGTGACGCCGTGGATCGAACGATCCGCATACTGACGCGATACGGCATCGAAAACGCGATCGTCAATGCGGGCGGCGACCTGCGCGCGCTCGGGTCCCGCGGCGTGCGCGCCTGGCGCATCGGCGTAGAGTCGCCGCGCGGCGCCGGCATCCTCGGCGTGGTCGAACTCGGCGATGGCGAAGCCGCATTCACGTCCGGGGACTACGAGCGTTACTTCGACCACGAGGGCGAGCGCCACCACCACATTCTCGATCCGACGAACGGTTATCCGGCGGACCACACCCGGGCGATCACTGTCATCGCCGCCGACGGCGTCACCGCCGATGCCGCGGCGACGGCGCTCTTCGTCGCGGGTCCGGACCGTTGGCCGGAGGTCGCCCGCGCCATGGGCGTGCGCCATGTGCTGCGCGTGGACGCTTCGGGCCGTATCGAAGCCACGGAAGAAATGCGCGATCGCCTCGAACTTGGCGAAGGATCGGCCGCCGATATAATCGTCGTGAGTTCGGAGGGCTGAAAATGACGTTGTTGGCGCCGCGCAGTGTCCCGGCCGTGCCGAGCGTCGCCGACCGGCTCGGTTCGATGCTGTTCCTTGCTGCACTTGCCCATGGAATCGTGATCCTGGGCGTCACGTTCACGGCAGATCCCCATCCGGACAGCGAAACCTTGCCGTCGCTGCGCGTGACGCTGCTCAACGACAGCCGTGAAATCGAGCGCGACCCCGACGACTCCGAGTTTCTCGCCGATGCCGACCAGCGCGGCGGCGGCCCGGTGGAGGAAGGCCAGCGCGTCACGACGACACTGGCGGCCGACGATTCCACCATGCGCCTTGGCGAACCGCTGGCGATGGATCAGCGTGACGCAGTGCCGGGAACGCCGACCGAACAGGTCGAGCAGCTTGTGGCCCGGGGCCGAACCAACGCGGCTACGCGCGCTCCGCCGGAGCTCAGCGGGGAGTCCGTGAGCACGCCGACTCAGGTGCCTGCGCTGATCCTGCAGTCCGAGCAACGCAGTTTGGCGGCCGAGGTCGACGTCGAGGCCAGGGTTCCGCGCAGCGTTGCCGACGAAGGTATCGCGAGCCCGAGTACGCGTGAGTCCGCGCTGGCGGCGTATCTCGTCGACTGGCGCAGGCGCGTCGAGCGGATCGGTACCGGAAACTTCCCGCGACGTCTGCTCGAAGAGGGCAGTGCACTCGCCAAACCGACGCTCGAAGTCACACTGGCCGCGGACGGTCAACTCGAGCGGGTCCGGGTCAGGCGGTCCTCCGGTAACGCGGAAATCGATCAGGCGGCCGTTGCGATCCTGCGTCGTGCCGCGCCGTTCGACCCCTTGCCGGGTAGCATCCGCGCCGAATACGACGTGCTCAGGTTCGCCTACGACTGGGAGTTTTCGCCGGGCAGGGTGGCCGCGCCAGACGGTCTTGTTCCGCAACAGTGACAGCGGTATTCGATGCGCGCAGTACCCACGCTGAGGTTCGCGGTGCGATAGAATGACGGTGGGGTTCACCGGGAGTCGCCTGGGTACTTGGACGAAATGCGGTCATTGCAGGATCACTTCCTGATCGCCATGCCTGCGATGGGAGACCCCAATTTCAACGAGACCGTGTCCTACATCTGCAGGCACGATGACGACGGTGCACTCGGGATCGTGATCAACCGGCCGACGGACATGGCCCTTGGCGACGTTTTCGAGCAGCTTTCGCTCGACAAGCTGAATACTGAACAAGCGACGCAACCGGTGCTGCGAGGCGGACCCGTTCAGCCCGATCGCGGTTTCGTGCTGCATCAGGGGACGACGGTTTCGAATCGACGTTCGATCCGCAAGCGCTCGTCAAGGTCACGGTTTCGCTCGACATACTTGCGTCGATGGCGCGCGGCGAAGGCCCGGCGCCGGCTGTCGTGGCGCTCGGCTACGCGGGTTGGGGTGCGGGGCAACTCGAATCGGAGCTTGCCGCAAATGCGTGGCTCAGTACGCCGGCCGATCCCGCGATCATCTTCAACACACCGATCGAACAACGCTGGAGCGCAGCGGCGGGCCTGCTCGGCATCGACATTCACCAGATCGCCAACTATGCCGGACATGCCTGATGGGCGCGCGAACGGCATGGGGCACGGGCAACGGCCAGGTGCTCTTGGCGTTTGACTTCGGCCTCAGCCGGATCGGCGTTGCATCCGGCAATCTGTTGACCCGTACGGCTTCGCCGCTGGTGACGCTCGGCGTCGGCCGGGAACTCCCCTGGGCAGAAATCGACCGACTGATCGACGAGTGGCGCCCGGGCCGGCTCGTCGTCGGCATACCGCCGCACGACGGCGCGTCAAGTGTGGCCACGCGCGTACGCTCATTCGTCACGCAGCTTCGCATGCGCTACGCGCTCGAGGTCGACACGGTCGACGAGTCGCTGACTTCGCGCGCCGCTTACGCGACGCTCACCGAACATCGCCGTACGGGAACCGGCAAAGGACGCATCGGCAAGGAAAGGCTCGACCGCCACGCCGCGTGCCTGATCGCCGAACAGTGGCTGGGTGCACCGGATCATGAGCTTCGAGCAGATCAATAGCTTCGGCAAGCTCAGGCACCTGATCACGCTCGATGGGCTGCCGAAGAGCCAGCTCGAACTTATTCTCGAGCGGGCTCGCCGTTACCTGACGGCCGTCGGCTCGCCGCCGCCGCGCGCGGGCACCTTGCGCGGTCAGACCGTGGCCAACCTGTTCTTCGAGGCGAGCACACGAACCCGGGCCTCGTTCGAACTCGCCGCGAAGAGACTCAGCGCCGATGTGCTGAACCTCGATGTCAACATGTCCTCGCGCGCCAAGGGCGAGAGCATCATCGACACGATCTTCACAATCGAGGCGATGCAGGTCGACATCTTCGTCGTGCGCGACGCCGGCCCCGGCATCCCGGCAAGGATCGCCCGTCAGGTCGCGCCGCACATCTGCGTGCTCAACGCCGGCGAAGCGGACCTCTCGCATCCGACCCAGGGGCTGCTCGATCTCATGACGATCATGCTGCACAAGGGAGATCCGGCCAACCTCACGGTTGCCATCGTGGGCGACATTCGCCACTCGCGCGTCGCACGTTCTGCCTGGCAGGCACTGAGTACCTACGAGGTCGGTGAGTTCCGGCTCGTTGGACCGGCCGAGTTGCTGCCCGAAGACGACGAGTTTCCGGGGGCCGTGAGGACGACCGACCTCGCTGAAGGCATCGCGGGCGCCGACGTGGTCATGGCATTGCGCCTGCAGAAGGAACGGTTCGCCGAGCTCAGCGAGATTCCGGATCCGCAGGAGTATTTCCGCCGCTACGGGCTGACCGAGGCCACGCTCGGCGCGGCGCAGGCCGACGCCATCGTCATGCACCCGGGGCCGATGAATCGCGGCGTCGAGATCGCGAGTTCGGTCGCCGATGGGTCCCGGTCCGTCATCCGCGAGCAGGTGACCAACGGTCTTGCGATCAGAATGGCGGTGCTCGAGGTTGTTCACGACCATGTCCGCCGCGCACGCGGAGAGCACCCCTGACGACCCGAGGCACAATCTTCCTCGAGGAGGGCGAGATCCTCGAGCATCGCGCGTATTCCGCCGATCAGTACATCGTTCGCGTGAACGCGCCGCAAGCCGCGCTGCGCGCGGACCCCGGCAGCTTCGCGCACATCCGCTGCGACGCGTCCATACCGCTCAGACGCCCGCTCTCGATCATGCGGGCCGAGCGTTCGGCGGGCTGGCTCGAGTTCCTTTACAAGCCCGTCGGCGCGGGGCTGGCCGCGCTCGCGCGTCGTGAGCCCGGCGAGCGCCTCAGCATCCTTGCCCCGATTGGTGTGGGGTTCATGCCGGACCCGGCCAGACCGCGCATCCTCGCGCTCGGCGGCGGCGTCGGCATTCCGCCGATCGTGTTTCTGGCTCAGGAACTGCGTGAGCGGACCGAATTCGAGCTGTTCGTGATGATGGGCTCCGAAGTGCCGTTCCCGTTTGACCTCGCCACGCCCTCGCGAGAGCTCCCGGGCATTCCCGAGAGCGCGTCGCAGTCGATCGCGCTGCTCGAGCGCTGGGGCATCGGGTCGCGGCTTGCAAGCCGTGCCGGGCTCCCGGGCTGTTTCGCCGGATTCGTCCCGGAACTCGCGGACAAGTGGCTGCGGGCAAGCGCGCCGCGGGAACTCGCACGGACTCAGATCCTCGCCTGCGGCCCGGAGCCGATGCTGCGCGCAACCGCAGACCTCGCATACGCGCACGATCTGCCGTGCCAGATCGCGGTCGAGGAATACATGGCCTGCGGCGTCGGCGGCTGCGCCGGTTGCACGCTCACCATTCACGGCGCCAACGGCGCGGCGATGAAACGCGTCTGTGTCGACGGACCGGTCTTCGATGCGCGCGGCGTCTACCCGGCACCATCAAGCAGTCATTAGCCGCCGGCCGCGTAAGCCGCACCGCGTTCGAGCGGTGCTACCTTGCGTGCTCCCGACCGCTGCTAGAAACCGCGCTTGTCCACAGCGCGAAAGCGTGCTTCCTCGCGGCTCACGAGGCCCTTCTTCACGAGTTCGGCCAGACATTGGTCGAGCGTGCGCATGCCATGCGCCTGACCCGTCTGAATGGCCGAATACATCTGCGCCAGCTTGCCTTCGCGGATGAGGTTCCGGATGGCAGGCGTGCCGAGCATGATCTCGTGCGCGGCCACACGGCCGCCGCCCGTCTTTCTGACGAGCGTCTGCGATATCACTGCGCGCAGCGACTCCGACAGCATGCCGCGCACCATCTCCTTCTCGCTCGCCGGGAACACGTCAACGATGCGGTCGATCGTCTTTGCGGCGGAGCTCGTGTGCAGCGTCGCGAACACGAGGTGGCCCGTTTCCGCGGCAGTGAGCGCGAGCCTGATCGTTTCGAGGTCCCGCATCTCCCCGACGAGCACGATGTCCGGGTCCTCGCGCAGCGCCGCTCTGAGCGCCGCGTCGAAACCGGTGGTGTCGCGGTGCAACTCTCGCTGGTTGACGAGGCACTGCCTGCTTTCGTGCAGGAACTCGATCGGGTCCTCGATCGTGATGATGTGATTCGCGCGGGTGTCGTTGATGAAGTCGATCATCGCAGCCAGCGTCGTCGATTTGCCGGATCCCGTGGGTCCGGTCACCAGCACGAGGCCGCGGGCGTGCGTCGAGACTTCCCTGAAGATGGGCGGCGCACCGAGTTCGTCGAGCGACGGAATCCCGGACGGGATCGTTCGAAAGACGGCGGCGCAGCCGCGACTCTGCCTGAACGCGTTGACCCTGAAACGTGCGAGTTCGGGGATCTCGAACGAGAAATCGGTCTGCAGCAGCGCCTCGAAGTCGCTGCGCTGTTTGTCGTTCATTATGGCGTCAACCATACTGTGTACATCGTCGTGCGCGAGACGCGGCCGATCGATGCGCGTGATCTCGCCGTCGACGCGGATCATCGGCGCGACGCCGGCCGAAAGGTGCAGGTCGGAGGCGTTGCGCGCAACGGCAACCTCGAGCAACCCAGCGAGATCGATCCTCGTCATGACTCTCCTTTTGCAGACACCGGCGCGCCGCCGCCAGGCTTCGGGCTGACGGCAGTTTAGGTGCGGGCCGCCGTGGGGTCGTGAGTCGAATCCGGGAGAATCTGGCCGAAATTCGCGCGCGCGTCGCGAATTCGCTTGTCAATGCCTCGCGGGCGGGCGACGAGGTCGTGATACTCGCGGTCAGCAAGCAGCAGTCGGCCGACGCCGTCGAGGCGGCCTGGCGGGCTGGGCAAAGGCACTTCGCCGAGAACTACCTCCAGGAGGCGCTCGCCAAGCTGGACCGGCTTGGCAGTCTCGACATCGAATGGCATTTCATCGGCCGCATCCAGTCGAACAAGACACGGCCGATCGCAGAGCGCTTCGGCTGGGTGCATACCGTCGATCGGGCTCGGATCGCGCTGCGACTCAATGAACACAGACCGGCGTCGCTGCCGCCGCTCAACGTCCTGATCCAGGTCAACCAGGCCGGCGAGACGCAAAAGGCCGGCGTTGCCCCGTCGGGCGTCGAGGCGCTCGCGAGACTCATCGTTCAGCAGCCGCACCTCAGGCTCGCCGGATTGATGACGATACCGCCGGTGGCGGAGCCTCCCCAGAGCAATGCCGCGTATTTCCAGGAGCTCAGCGAGCTCAGGGACCGTTTGCTTGCCCGCGGCATCGCGACGGACGCGCTTTCGATGGGAATGTCGGCCGACTTCGAGACCGCGATCGCGTGCGGTTCGACCTGTGTGCGCATCGGCACCGCGATCTTCGGCGCCCGGCCCTCCGGTGGAGGCTGACGGCGGCCTGATCGACTCGCCCGTACGCCGGTGGATCGCACCGGGGTCTTCGCTCCGGGCTCACTCACTCGTGATATCTTGCGCCGTCCGTTTCGATGCCGCCGTCCCTGCATGCAGAACTCGCTACTCTTCCTCGTCAAGACGCTGTCGGATCTTTACCTCGTGACGTTCGTCCTGAGGCTCATACTGCAGCGCGTCGGCGCCGACTTCTACAACCCCGTGTCGCAATTCGTCCTGCGCGTCACCCATCCGGTCGTCATTCGTGCAGGACGCATCTTGCCGAGCGTTGGCGCCATCGACCTGCCGACGCTTGCCTCCCTGATCGTGTTGCAGTGCGTCGTGACGTGGCTGCTGCTCGCGCTCGCGAACGTGAACTTCACCGGGCCCGTTTTCGCCCAATACGTGTTCTTTCGCCTGATCAACCTGACGCTCTGGCTCTATTCGATCTGTCTGATCGGTTACATCGTCTTGAGCTGGATCATGGCGATCCAGTACAACAGCTCACTGCGATCGCTGCTCGGCGCGATCGACGAGATCGTCGCACCGGTTCTGCGTCCCGTCCGGCGCATCCTGCCGACGCTCGGCGGCCTCGACCTCTCGCCGATCCCGGTCTTCATCCTGATTCAGGCGATCGAGATCGCCCTGCCGCTGCCCGTGTTCCTGCGCTAGCGGCAATACCGGGTCAGACGCTGCCGGGGAAGCGGACAGCCGCGCGCCGGCTTCGCACCCGGAGGGATCGCGTGGCTGGCGCAACGGCGTCCTGCGGCAATGTCGCCGCCCGGCAAATGGTTTATATTCGAGCGCGACAAGATACTGGGGGCGCGCATGTTCGGTCATTCACAATTGCTTGCGGCACTGCTCGGCGCACTGCTTCTGGTCGCCGGATGCGATCAGGCGGGCAACACCGCGACATCGGCGGGCGACGATGTCGAGATCCTGTCAAGCACCGAGTCGTCGCAGGCCTTCGGCGATTACGAACTGCACTTCAACGCGCTCGGGACGAATCAGCTCACGCCGGAGATCGCCCAGGAGTACGGCATCGTCAGGAACCCGAACCGCGTCATGCTCACGCTCAGCATCCTGGACACGAGCGGCGATGGTCTCGCTTCCGCCGTGTCGGGCAGTGTCGCGGCATCGGCAATCAACCTGACGGGCCAGCTCAAGAACATCCCGGTCCGGGAGATCGATGAGGGCGATGCGATCTATTACATCGGCGAGACGACGGTTGCCGACTCCGAAACCCTGATCTTCACGGTGAGTGCCACGCCCACGGACGAGCCTGATCCCTTCACGGTCAGATTCCAGAAGCAGTTCTTCGTCGATTAGCGGCCTCGGCCAAGGGTCTGGCCGGTTCGCCCGCAGCGGCGCCGGGGACCCCGGCAATCGACTCTAGCCCGCCTGCATCCCGGGAACGCTCTGCCGGACCTTGTTGCGGATCCGGATCAGGTCGCCGTGGGAGACGTAGAGCAAGCCCGCGACCTTTCTGACGAGGTGATCCTCGTGCCTGTCCAGATGCAGGTCGGCAAACGCGACGCGCCACAGCATCTCGATCACGCGGTGTTTCTCGGTGACGCTGAGCTGCTCGTGCAGCGTTCTCGTGAACGCCTGCAGCGACGCGGCGTAGTCGGATTCGGCACGCGCGTCCTCGACGAGCAGTGCAAGCTCCTCGTCATCGAGCGAGAATGAGGTTCGCAACAGCGCCACGATCTCCTCGTCCTCGGTCAAGTCCGTCTCGTAGTCGGCGCGCGCAACCTCCACGAGCAGCAGCGCCGTCGCAAGCTGAATGCCATGCTCGCGCGATTCGGGGATGTCGTCGGCCTTCTTGCTCAGGGCCGTGTCAAAGATTTCGGTCAGGGCTTTCAACATGGCTTGACGCGTATACGGCGCGACTCTCGCGGCGGTTGGCCGGATCGGCTAGTCGGCCTCGGGCGGTTTGAAGTCCAGGGCGGCGGAGTTGATGCAATAGCGCTGGCCGGTCGGTTGGGGCCCGTCGGCAAATACATGCCCAAGGTGCGCGCCGCACCCTGCGCAGCAGATTTCCTCGCGAACCATGCCGTGACTCCTGTCCCGCCGCGATTCAACGGCGGAGTCCGAGCCTGGCGCCCAGAAGCTTGGCCAACCCGTGCCCGAATCGTATTTCTGTTCCGAGGAAAACAGGCGATTGCCGCAGCACACGCACAGGTATTCGCCGGTGTCCCTGTTGGCGTAATACGCACCCGTGAAGGGCGCTTCCGTCCCGCCTTCCTGTGTCACGTGGTATTGCTGCTCGCTCAAACGCTCGCGCAAGTTTCCGTCATTGACTTGCCCTGTCTTGTCCGCCATCCAGTTGTTCCTCGAAACCATCGCACGGGCGTTTCGCCGGCCGCCGCGCCGCGGAGGGGAAACGCCGAGATGTTATCGTATCGCGGTTGTGCACGAGATCATTGAGTTTCTCGGGGTCTCCAAGCGGTTCGGAAGCGTTAGCGTCTTCGACCGTCTCGATCTCGCCATCAGCACGGGAAGGACGACGGCGCTTGTCGGGGCGAGCGGCAGCGGCAAGTCGACGCTCCTGCAGATGATCAACGGCGTGCTCGTGCCCGACGACGGGCGCGTCGAAGTTTTCGGCAGCCCCTTGCCGGAGAGTCGCCTGGCGGCGTTTCGCCGCCGGATCGGCTACGCGGTCCAGGGCACCGGACTGTTTCCGCACCTTCGAATCGACGCCAACATCGGCCTGCTCGGCAAGCTCGAGGGCTGGTCGGATGCGAAACTCGCCGACCGTATCGTCGAACTCACCGAGTTGATGGGCCTTGCGCCCGAACTCACGCGCCGCTATCCGCACGAACTCTCCGGCGGTCAGCAACAACGCGTCGGTATCTGCCGCGCGATGCTGCTGCGCCCGGAAATTCTGCTCCTCGACGAGCCGTTCTCGGGAGTCGACCCGCTGACCCGCGATGAAATTCACGAGCGTTTCGCCGAACTCATGCGTGCGGAACCGGTCACGGTCGTGCTCGTTACGCACGATCTGCACGAAGCGATGCGGCTGGCGTCGGAGCTCGTGGTTCTCGATGGCGGGCGCGTGCTGCAGGCCGACGCCGTGCAGGAAGTCGTCGAGCGGCCGGCCACCGAAGGCGTGGCACGCCTCTTTGAGCGCTTGCAATGATGTCTGGCGGCCCGCGGCGGGAATCGCGCTATATCAGGCGGAAGACCGCCGCGCCCAAGACGGGTGATCGCCTGGCCCTGGGACACGGCCGCCGCTGCTGTCGCTCGCTCCAACCTCGCCGGAGCTCTCGCGCCCGGCGCCTTGCCGCTCGATTGCGGCCAGGCGTGCGCCACGGGCTTGCCGGGGCCGCGATTGCGGGTCTGTGCGCCGCGCTGCTCGGGCCGCTCGCCTCGGCGCAGCAGCCTCTCGTCGTCGGCAGCAAGACGTTCGCCGAGAGCTACATTCTCGCGGAGATCATGGCGCAGCTACTCGAAGCCGAAGGCTACGAGGTCGACCGCCGGTTCGGGTTCGGGGGCACGCTGGTGACCTTCGAGGCGCTACAGGCCGGTGCGATCGACGTCTATCCCGAGTACAGCGGCACGATGCAGCACACCATACTGAGCTCGGGTGCGGATTTCGGGAGCGAAGCGTTCGCGGCCGAGGTCGAATCGCTGGGACTCGACACGCTCCAAACGTTCGGTTTCAACAATACCTACGCGCTGACTGTCACGGGCAATACAGCGCAGCGACTCGGGCTCGCCACCATCACCGACCTCGTCGATCACCCGGAGCTCAGGTTCGGCGTAAGCCACGAGTTCCACGAACGCTCTGACGGCTGGCCCGGCATCAGCGGGGCCTACGGCCTGCCGCAGACGAGCTTCGGCATCGAGCACGGGCTCGCCTACCGCGCCATGCTCGAGGGGGACCTTGACGTTACCGATGCCTACTCGACGGACGGCGACCTGATCCGCTACGACTTCGTGATCCTTGAAGATGACCTGAGCTTTTTCCCGAGCTACTTCGCACTGCCGCTGGTTCGGCAAACGATGCAACCGCGGGTCAAGGCGATCCTGAACCGGCTCGGTGGCACGCTCAGCGATGCAAGGATGCGCGAACTCAATGCCGAGGTCTCGATCGAGCGGCGCACGTTTGCCGATGTCGCGGCGGAGTTCCTTCGCGAGCGAGGCCTTGTCGCCGACGCCGCCGACCCACGGCCGACGAGTACGCTCGTGGCGGATCTCATCGACAACACCATCGTGCACCTGAAACTCACGGGCATCGCGGTCGCCGCCGCTTGCGTGCTCGGGGTGGGGCTTGCGCTCGCGGTCCACCGGTCCCGGCCGCTGTCGCGCGGCGTGCTCTACGCGACGGGCCTCCTGCAGACGATTCCTTCGATCGCCCTGCTTGCGCTCATGATCCCGCTGTTCGGAATCGGCCAGGTGCCGGCGATCATCGCGTTATTCCTGTACTCGCTGCTGCCGATCGTGCGCAATACCATCACGGCGCTCATCACCGTCGACCCGCTGCTCAAGCGCGTCGCGGCCGGCATGGGGCTCTCGCAGTCCGAGCAGCTCAGGCACGTGCATTTGCCCCTGGCGCTGCCGCATCTGCTCGCCGGGCTGCGCATTGCGGCCGTCATCAGCATCGGCACGGCGACGCTCGCGGCGTTCATCGGCGCGGGCGGTCTCGGCGAGCCGATCGTTACGGGACTCGCGCTCAACGATACGACGCTGATCCTGCAGGGCGCGATCCCCGCGGCCGGTCTTGCGCTTGCGGCCGAACTCGGCTTCGAACTGATCGAACGCCGGCTCGTGCCGGCCCACATGATGGCGTCCCGGCTGCCAAGCTGAGTTGCCGGGGACGGCCGGGTCAGCTTGCGCCGGTCTCGCTGCTCGCGCGACCGTCGCCACGGGTTGCCAGCAGCAGGTCGTTGACGCGCCGGACGAACGCGGCCGGATCGTCGAGCTGGCGGCCTTCGGCGAGCATGGCCTGGTCGAGAATCACCGTAGAGAGCAGCGCGAACCGGTCGTCATCGGCCTCGTCGGCGAGCTTGCCGATCAGCGGGTGCGTCGGATTGATCTCGAGATTGGGCAGCGCAGCCGGGGCTTGCTGACCGGAGGCCTTGAGCAGCTCGCGCATCTGGTGGCCGAGATCGTGTTCGTTGAGCACGAGACAGGCTGCCGATTCCTTGAGCCTGGTGCTGACCCGGACTTCGTCGACGCGCTCGCGCAGGACGCGCTTGATGCGCTTGACGAGGTGCTTGCGTTCCTTGTCCTCGCCGGCATCGACGGGCTTGGCTTCGTCGCCTTCGTCGAGGTCGAGCTCGCCGCGGCCGACGTCCCTGAACGACTTGCCGTTGAATTCGTCGAGGAACTGCATGGCCCACTCGTCGATCCGGTCCGACAGCAGCAGCACCTCGATGCCGCGCTCCCTGAAGGCTTCCAGATGCGGACTGGATCGAGCCGCGAGCGGCGAGTCCGCGAGCAGGTAGTAGATGGATTCCTGGTCGTCCGCGGCGTTGCCGAGGTAGGCGTCGAGGCTGCGGTCGGGCGCGATGTCCTCGGACGCGGTCGAGTTGAACCTCAGCAGCCCCGCGATCCTGTCGCGGTTGGACGAATCCTCGGCCAGGCCCTCCTTGAGCGTTGTTCCGAATTGCTCCCAGAAGGTCGCGTACTTGTTCGCATCCTCCTTCGACAGCCTGCCGAGCAGGTCGAGCACGCGCTTCGTCAAGGCGCTCTTCATCGCCCCGACGGCCGGGTCCTGCTGGATCATTTCGCGGGACACGTTCAGGGACAGATCGCCGCAGTCGACGACGCCCCGGACGAAGCGCAGGTAAAGCGGCAGGAACTCCGTCGCGCGGTCGGTGATGAAGACGCGCTGCACGTAGAGCTTGACGCCCTTCGGCGATTCCCGGTTCCAAAGGTCGAACGGCGCGACAGACGGAATGTAGAGCAGGCTCGTGTATTCGCGTTTGCCTTCGACCCGGTTGTGACTCCAGGTCAACGGGTCGCTGAAGTCGTGGGCGATGTGCCGGTAGAACTCGACGTACTCGTCGTCGTCGACTTCCTTGCGCGGGCGGGTCCAAAGCGCCTTCGCGCGGTTGACGGTTTGCTCGTCGCTGTCGCTGTCGCCTTCGCCGTCGCTGGCCCCGGCGCCGCTCATGCGTACCGGGAAGCTGATGTGATCGGAGTATTTCCTGATCAGCGTACGAATCCGCGCCTCCTCGAGAAACTCGCTCGCGTCGGCCTTGAGCTTGAGCTTGACCGTCGTGCCGCGGTCCGCCTTCTCGATAGCCTGCAGGCTGTACTCGCCCTGTCCGTCGGAACGCCAGAGCACGCCGTCATCCGCCGGCCGGTCCGCCCGGCGGCTTGCGACCTCGACGTCGTCGGCGACGATGAACGCCGAGTAGAAGCCGACCCCGAACTGGCCGATGAGCTGGGAGTCCTTCTGCTGATCCCCCGTAAGGTTCTCCAGATAGCGTGCGGTGCCCGAGTGGGCGATCGTGCCCAACTGCTCGATGATCTCCTCGCGGCTCATGCCGATGCCGTTGTCGCAGATCGTGAGCGTGCCCGCGTCGCGATCGATGGCGATGTCGACGGCAAGCTCGGTTTCGCCGACGAGATCGGGGTTGGCGAGCGCCTCGAAGCGCAGCCGGTCGGCCGCGTCTGACGCGTTTGAGATCAGCTCGCGCAGGAAGATTTCCCTGTCGCTGTAGAGCGAATGCACCATGAGGTGCAGCAGTTGTCTGACTTCGGCCTGAAAGCCGAAGGTCTCGGGAGACGCAGACTCCGACATGGGGGACCCTCACGACACGGTGGTTTGACGCCTACGATGGGGTCGGATCGCGGCTTTTCAAGTCGGCTTGCGCGGTGCCGTTCTGCGATCGCGTGCCTGACGCGCGTTGTGCCCGACGGTTTGCCGGCTCAAACGTCGAATTTGTAACAGGGCACGTAGCCCGCCGAGTCGAACGACGCCATGCGCCGTTGGTTCGCGAAATCGGCAAGCAGGCCGTCGAGTGCGACGAGCATTTCGCGCTCGCCATGCAGTACGAACGGACCCCTGGCGCGGATTCGGCGCAGGCCCGCTTCGCGGACGTTGCCCGTACCGATTCCCGAGAATACGCGCCGCAATTCGATGGCGAGTCGTTCGACGGGCTGGTCGCGGTGCAGTTCGAGCGCGGCCATCGACTCGTGCGTCGCCTCGAACGGCTGCTGCAGTTCGAAGGGAATCTCGATCCGGCGGTTGAACGCGGGTCTGGCGTCGGCAGCGGCGCCCGTCTGCCCGGCGCGCGCCGTCGGGCTTGCAAGCCGTTCGGCCACGGCTTGCGGATCGTCGATGACGACGCTGTAGCGTTGCTGGGCGGCGGGGCCGAGGGTTGTGCCGATGAAGGCATGCATGCGGCGCAACCAGGCCTCGCTGTTGGCAGGCCCGGTCACGATCAACGGCAGCTCGACAGCCTCGTTGCCGGGATGCAGGAGGATGCCCAGTATGTACAGCAATTCCTCCGCCGTGCCGACGCCGCCGGGAAATACGACGATGCCCTGCGCGAGCCTGACGAAGGCCTCCAGACGCTTTTCCACGTCGGGCATGATCACAAGTTCCCGGACGTACGGGTTCGGTGCATCGGCCACCATGATTGTCGGTTCCACCACTCCGACAAGGCGCGCGCCCGCCATGCGCAGTCTGGCATGTCCGAGCCGGGCGCCTTGCGTTGCGCCCTGCATCGCGCCGGAGCCGCCCCCCGTGCACACGTCCAGTTCCCGCATACCCAGCGAATGGCCGACGTCGCGCGCGTACTCGTACTCGGCGCGGTCAAGCGCATGACCGCCCCAGCACACCGCGAGGTCCGGCGCCGGATCGTTATCGACGAGCCGCGCGTTGTGCAGCATCCGGAACACGGCCTCGGTTGTCGCGGTGGAGGACTTCAGGCGGCGACCGTTGCCCCAGAGGCCGGCCGCGTGTGCGTACGCCAGATCCCGTAGCACGGCGAAGAGGTTTTGCCGAACGTTGCGAATGAGTCGCCCGTCGGAAAAAGCGGCCGCGGGGGCGTTTTCGAGGTCGAGCGCAATCAGGCCGTCGTGTTCGACGATCGAGATCCGAAAGTCCCGGTTACGTCTCAGAATCCCGGTGACGTCATCGTGTTCCGATCCCGAGTAGAGCGCGGCCAGCGCGCAGCGGCGCCAGGTCTCGTACCGATTGCCGCCGAAAGCGTCGCGCAGACGCTCGAAACTCGCGCCGGTGAGATTCCCGATGCCGCCTTCCAGGGCGATTCGCGCGTCCATGGTTCAGGGCTCTCCGCAAAAACCTCGCGTTGCGTGGTTGTCAGGTGGCTTCGCGAGCAGCGGAGGGTCCGTCAGGGCCGAATCTCGATCGGCGTCGGCACTTCGGTCATGAGCCAGATATCGATCATGTCGGAGTTTGAAACCGCGATACAGCCGTCGGTCCAGTCGCCGTACTTGTACCAGTTCTCGTCATAGCTGGGATTGTTGGGCTGGCCGTGAATCATGATCTGGCCGCCGGGGCTGACGTCGAGAGCACTGGCGCGCTCGCGGTCCTGCTCGTTCGGGTAGGAAATCTTCAGCGACAGGAAATAGTCGCTGGCGGTGTTCCTGGCCTCGATGTAGTAGAGACCCTCGGGCGTCTTGTAGTCGCCCGAGCGTTGCTTGTGGCCACGCGGAGCCAGGCCGAGCGCAATGTCGAACGCCCTGAGCACCCGGCCGGCCTTGAGCAGGTACAGCTTGCGCTCGGACTTCTCGACGAGGATCGTGTCGGCCGTCTCGAGCGGCGGTACGGATCCGCTTTGCGCATGCGTGAGGCCGGCCGCCGCAAGGGAGGCGAGTATCGCTGTCGGGAGAAGAAGGCGGATCGTGGCCATCGGACGGAACTCTAAAGCATCGTCTCCGGAATTCGCAATGCCGCCGGCTCAGTCGATTCGGCGCCGGGTCGACCGCCCGCCGGTTACCCTTCGGCCGGCCCCGGTCCGACCGCTGCCCGGCCGGCGTAGGGACGGCGGGGTCGCGGCCGCGCGCTGTTAACATGCACCGCATCGATCCTGCTGCCGTTCACGATGACGTCCACTTCCCGCGCTGACAACCGGGCCGCGCGCCAGGACGCGCCTGAGAACCTGTCGCTTGCGCCGTTCCGCGCGCCGCGCTACTGGCCGACGTGGCTGCTGTGGTTCTTCCTGCACGCTGTCGCGCGGTTACCGCTGTCCGTCCAGATGGTGCTCGGCAGGCGTCTCGGCCCGATTCTGCGCCGTGTCCGCAAGCGTGACCGCGCCGTGGCCCGGCGCAACCTCGAAATCTGCTTCGGGGAGTTGTCGGCGGAAGAACGCGAGCGGCTGCTGGAGCGCCATTTCGAGTCCATTGGTCTGTCGCTCGTCGAGATGGCGCTCGGCTGGTTCTCGCCGCTCGAGCGCCTGCGCCGCATTATCCGGGTCGAAGGGCGCGAGCACCTCGATGCGGCGCTGGCCAGGGGTAAGGGCGTGCTGCTGATCAGCGCGCATTTCACGACGCTCGAGGTCGGCGTCGCCATCCTCGAGGCGCTGTGCCCGCGCGTGACCACCATGTACCGGACGCAGCGCAACCGGATGATGGACGTGCTGATCCGGCGCGGCCGCAGCCGCTTCGCGAGCGTGCAGATCCCGCGCGACAATGTCCGTGCGCTGCTCAGGCGGCTCAAGGCGAACGATGTTGTCGCCTACATGCCCGACCAGACCTATCTCGGCAACCAGAGCGCCATGCTGCCGTTCTTCGGCGAACCGGCGCTCACCAACGTCGTGACGAGCAAGCTCGCGCGGATCAGCGGGGCCACGGCGCTGCCCTACTTCTTCCGCCGCTTGCCGGACGACTCCGGCTATGTCGTGGAGATCGGGCCGCCGATGCCGGGCTTCCCGAGCGACGACCCGCATGCCGACACGCGCCAGTTCGTCGCACTTCTCGAAGCCTTCATCCGCCGCGCGCCCGAGCAGTACCTGTGGCTCTACAAGAAGTTCAAGCGCAGGCCGCAGGAGTACGGGAATCCGTATCGGTAGCGGCGCGAGTCGTGGCGCCGCGCACGATGTCCGTTGCGCGTACTCCTGATCGCAGTCGGAGTGATGATTGCCGCCATGGCGTTGATCACGACGATTCTCGGCGTCGTCCTGACCCATGGCGCCGGGATGCAGGCAAACCTGCCGGCCGGATCCCGGACAAACGGGCTGTCGCCCGAGCGGCTACTGCACAAGCAACTCCTCGAGCCTGCCGCGTTCGATCATGTCGATGTAGTGCTGGGTCGGGTCGCAGGGCGGGCTCTCGAAGAGATTGCGCGCATCCCCGCGCTGCGAACCGCGGGTCCTCACGAGCGGCGCCGCGTAGAGCGGGTCGTGGATCGTCATCGTGCGGTCGATCGTAAGGCCGTCCTCGGCGATCTCCCAGCGCTCGACGATGCGGGTGTCGTCGCCGCCCGACATGGGATAGCCGGAACCGTCGAGCCAGCCGGGTTCGAGCAGTGTCGTCTCCATGACGAGCGTGCGGTCTTCCCAGCGGCCGACCGAGAAGCCCATTGACGACAGCGGCCTGTCCTCGGGTTCGCCGCGCCCGTCCATCCAGATCCAGCGCGGCGTGTTGTCCTGCAGAAAGATCATGACGTAGTGCGTGCCGGCGTCGACAATCTCCATCGGATACGGGGAGCCGAAAATGCGCGGCAAGCCGGCAGGCAGGCAGCGCAACACGTGATCGTCGCCGAATTCCCGCGCTTCGTAGATTGCCCGGCTTTCGGCCGTGAGCGGCATGGGATCGGGTTCGAAGTCGTCGACGGTGGTACGGAACCGGTAGCGGTTGTCCCAGAAACCTGAAATATCGACCTCGTAGTCGTTGGTCGAATAGGTGTAATCGATGTCCGGGTCCGCGGTGACTTCCGCGATGCTTCCGGCGTTTGCGCAGCGGCCGAATCGTTCGCCGTTTTCGTGGACGATACAAAGCGGATACATCTTCTTCGCGCTGTCGCGGCCGAGGTTGCCGTTCGCCGTGACCATGTCGCCGACCTGAATGGACTCGCGCGTCCAGCCCTCGCGTCGGTAGGTCGGCAGGTTGCCGGGCGGCTGCAGCGACCACTCCTCGATGGTGCCGTCCGGCATCCGGGCGTCGATGATGTAGCGGATATGAGGATTCGCCCACCACACGCGCGTCACCACCCCCTCGAGCTCGCCTTCGAGACTGGCGTCGAACTCGGTGCTGAAGGCGTGATGGGCGAGCGTCTTCGCGGTGCCCGCCAGCGTGAGGACGGCGGTGGCCGCGATGAAGCCTGTTGCGATTCTCATGGCCCTGTTTCCCCCTACGGACGTGACCGGTTTGCGCCGGAATCCGCTTTGCGAGCGGCTCGGCAAACCGCGGCAGCCTTCTGCCCGATTCAAAGCGGCTTGCCGGGCGGCACTGCCGGGAGCCTGCGGCGCAGACTGCCAAGTCTACAGTCCGCATGGTCGCTGCGGAACCGCGGTGCCGGCGTCTGCGGCGAGCGTCGCGCGGATACGGCTGGCCGCCACGGCCTCGCTGACCATTGCAAGCTGCGGCATGCACGGCGGAAGCTTACACAGCGGAACGCGTCCGCCGTAATGTGTACCATTGCCCGTTCCGGTATGCCGCAGACAAGTTGGACGCGATCGGCCCTGGCCGGCGCAGGCTCCTTGAGCGCAGGCGATGCCGACAGACGATGGCCCACGACGGGGGCGATTTCAATGCAACAGACGCGCCGTGAGTTTCTTGAACTCTTCTCCCGCACTGCGGGTTGTGTCGTCGCGACGGCATCCGTCAACGCGCTCGTCGGCTGCTCCACGCCGCGGCCGGGGGCTACCGCCTACGGTTTTCCGCAGGGCGTCGCCTCGGCCGATCCCCAGCCCGACGCGATCGTGCTGTGGACGAGAGTCGTCCCGGAAGTGCCCGACGTTGAGGAGTCCGTGCCGCTGCAGGTGCAGCTCGCGCGTGACGAGGACTTCGCCGAAATCATTCTCGAAGACGCGTTTACCGCCGAGCGCGAACTCGACTACACCTTGCGCTGCTTCGTCGACGGTCTCGAGCCGGCGAGGACCTGGTTCTACCGCTTCATCGCGCCCGACGGCGGGACGAGCCGAACGGGTCGCACGCGCACGGCGCCCGCGCCCGACGCGAATGCAACGCTCACGGCGGGCTTGTGCGCCTGCCAGCATTACGAGGAGGGGCTCTTCAGCGCGTATCGCAGGCTCGTGCTCGACGATGCCGAAGCCCCGGCCGACCGCAGGATCGATCTGGTGATCCACACCGGCGACTACATCTACGAAGGCAACAACAGGCGCCAGACCGACGCGGACGGCCAGCCGATCGAGATCGTCAACCGCGACGGCTCGCCACGTCGCGTCGCCGACGTACCCGAGGCGGTGAGCCTCGACGACTATCGGGAGCTCTACCGGACCTACCTTTCCGACCCAGATCTGCAGGAGGCGCGCGCGACCTTTCCGTTCGTCCATACCTGGGACGACCATGAACTCTACAACGACTACTGGCAGAGCTTTCATCCGTCCGGGCCCATGCAGAGGCGCAAGGTCGATGCCAACCAGGCCTGGTTCGAGTACATACCGGCGGCGCTGAGTTTCGCGCAGAGCGGGCCGACCGGCACGAATCCGGCCCGCGACTTCATTCCGGGCGCGGTCGAGGATGTTGCGCCCGGCGACTTCGACGACGACTACCTGAGCCACGAGCCGAACAATCTGGCCGCGATCGGCACGCTCGCGATCCACCGCACGCTGCGCTGGGGGCAGATGGTGGAACTGGTCGTCGTCGACGGACGAAGCTACCGCGGTCCACGCGGGCTCGATAACGCGATCCTGGGCTCGGCAACGGTCGCGTACCCGAACGTGCCGATGCCTGCGCGGCTGATTGAGATCCAGAATGCCGGGCGCACCGCCAACGAAGGCAACCCGCCCGAGACGGTCGAACTCAACGGCGAGGCGCTGCCGAACACGCGTCGGGATGCGCCGCGCGGTTCGCTGCTCGGTGCTGCGCAGAAGGCCTGGCTCAAGGACACGCTCACGGCCAGCGACGCGCGCTGGAAGGCGATCTGCAACGACGTGCCGCTGCTGCGCTTCGGCTTCGACATGAGCTTTCGCGAGCACGGCAATCTGAACGACCTGTGGTGGACGGACAGTTGGGACGGCTATCCCGTGGAGCGCCGCGAACTCATGAGCTTCGTTCGCGACAACGGCCTGGCCAATGTCGTTTCGCTGACGGGCGACCGTCATGCGCACTTCGCCGGCCTCGTCTACGACGACTTCGACGGCGATGCGCCGTCTGCGGCCGTAGCGGAGTTCGCCTGCACGGCCATCACGGCCGGCCCGAGGCTCAAGAACCAGATGACCTTCTCCGGCGGCGATCCCGAGGTCGATCGCCTGACCGTGTTCGACGGCCGCGAGGTCGGGCTTCCAGGCGCGATGCTGCCGGCGCTCAACGCCTGGCTGCTGTTCGGGCACGAGGCTGCCGCGACGCTCTCGGAAACGGGAGATACCGAGGCCGCGCGAAGCGCCGCCGACCCGGCCGTGAACCCGCATTTGAGCTACGCCGACACGGATGCGCTCGGCTACGCCATTATCCGATTTACTGCCGAGCAGGCGGAAGCGGAGTTCGTGACGATCGCGCAACCGGACCGGGACTTCGGCGAAGCGGGTCCGCCCGTCAGACGCCGGGTGAGGTTCGCGGTACCGGCCTGGGAACCCGGTGCGGAGCCTGCGCTCGTCGCCGACGGCTCGGAGGGCGAGCCGCCGCTCATGGGGCTCAAGATCTAGTTCGCAGGCTCGATCCTGAGCACCGCTCCGGCCTGCTCGTCGGTGATCACGTAGAGCAACTCGTCCGGACCTTGTCTCACGTCGCGGATGCGTTGCCTCAAGTCCGCGAGCAGCACTTCGCGCCGCAGCTCTTCCATGTCCGGGTTGAACAGGATGCGCTGCAGTTGACCGGTACCTGGAATCTCGCCGTAGCGCAGGCCGCCGACGAACACGTCGCCCGTCCACCTCGACAGCGCGTCGCCGGTGTAAAATGCCATGCCTGAAGCGGCGATCGCAGGCATCCAGTAGACGATCGGCGGCACGTAACCTTCGTGGCCCGGACCCTTTTCGTCCTGCCAGGGGCCCGGATACGTACGGCCGAGACTCACCATCGGCCAGCCATAGTTCGCGCCCGGCGCGAGCACGTTGATCTCGTCGCCGCCGTTGGGGCCGTTTTCGTGCTGCCAGACGTCGCCCGTGCCCGGCTGCACGGCGAGTCCGAGCGAATTGCGGTGCCCGATCGTGTAGATCTCGGGCAAGGCGCCTTCCTTGCCTGCGAACGGGTTGTCGTCGGGGATGCTGCCGTCGTCGTTGATGCGCAGGACCTTGCCGCCGAGATTGTCCAGACCCTGCGCATTGCCGCCGCTGGCCGTGAAATACAGCATGCCGTCGTGACCGAAAGCCATGCGCGAGGGGCCCGCGCTGCCGTCGTGGCCGACGTAGATGTCCTCGAATCCGGCGAGCGCCTCGCCGTCCCAGCGGGCGCGGCCGAGTCCGAGCGCGGTGACCTGGTCGCCGACGGGCTTCGTGTAGGTCAGATAGACTATGCCGTTGTCGGCGAATTCCGGGTGCAGCACGATGTCCTGGTAGCCGTGCACGGCGCCGGGCAGCCCGGAAATTCCGGTCCAGAACGAGTCGGGACCGCCCGCCACGGGCTCCGGGTCCAGCACGCCGTCGCGTATGACACGAACCTCGCCCGCACGCGTCGTAACGAGCATGTCGAGGTTCGGCAGGATGGCCAGGCTCCACGGGAACTCGATCTCGTTCGTGACGACGACGACGCGGATGTCCATGTCCTCGCCCGTCTTGAACGTGAACGGCCCGTCCGGCAGCGGCTGGTTCGCAAGCCCGAGCGGCGCGACCGGAATGTTGAAGGCATCGAACTGAACGTCCTGCTGAGCGAGGGCCGCCGGAGCAAGCAGGATTGCCGCGAGCAGAGCCGGGACTCCGAGCAGGGCGGCGCCCCGCGTAGCGCTTCTGTTTTTCATGATTGGCTGACCTTCTGAAGGGAGACGGAGTATAAACGAGCGTACGCAAGCCGACACGACGGCCGTGGGCGGGCGACGCTCCGGGTGCGGTGGCGAGGGGCCACGGTCAGGCGAGGGCTCCGAGTACGGTCGAGCGCACGGCTTGGAGTTGTGCTTGCGTGAACTCAGCCGGCAGGAATCGGCGCAGCGTCGCGGAGTCGTCGAGCCGTGCGCACAGCCGCTCGTGCGCCATCGCGAGAATATCGCGATGATCGAAGGCGAGTTCCGGCAGGTCCCGCATCGGAAACCAGGCCGCATCGGCCGCGTCCGAGGCCGCTCGGACCGAAACTTCGTCCGCCCGCACGATCGCTGTGTAGGCGACCGTGATCACGCGCTCGCGGGGGTCGCGGTCGGGCCGGCCGAACGCGTGCAGTTGCTCAAGATCGCCGGCATCGACGCCGGTTTCCTCGCGCAGTTCGCGCCGCGCCGCGGTCTGAAGGTCCTCGTCGATGTCGATGAAGCCGCCCGGGATCGCCCAGCGGCCGCGTTCGGGTTCCGAACCGCGCTCGATCAGTAGCACGGCAAGCTCGTCGTCGCGGATCGCGAAGACGACGACGTCAGTCGTCACGGCCGGGTGCGGGTATTCGTAGCTGTACATGGACGTCGCGTGTATTGCAGGGCAGGCCGCGCGGAAACTTCACTTCGCGTCAAGGATGTCCCGATGTCAAGGTCTCCGGCGCCGCCGTCCCCGAGTGCGCGCGTCGACGATCGCCAAAGCGGCATTTTTTGGCCACCTACACTGCTCGGGCTGATAAAATTGCCCGCCATGCGCAAATTCATTCTGATCGTCATTCCGGTCGTTCTGATCGCTGCCGCCGCCGGTGTGGGCGTGATCTGGGATCAGGCCGGCCGCGCCCCGGGCCCCACCATCGAAGTCTCCGAGCCCGGCACGGTCGGGCGGATCGGCGAACTCGTCCTGATTGTGGAGACGCCGCGCGGCGAACTCAACGCGCTCGAAGTCACGGTCGAGCAGAACGGTGCGAGCCTGCCTGTCTTCAACCTCGCCGACGGCGACCCGTCGGCGCTCGAACGCGAGAGCGCGAATCGGCTCGTGCTCCGACAGCCGCTGGGCCGCGACCGGTTCGAATCGCTGAACCACGGTACGGCCACCATCGTGGCGACGGGTGTGCGCCCGGTGCTCTTTGGTTACCGCGAAACCGAAACGACGCTCGAGCACGAGTTCGAGGTGAATCTGCGGCCGCCGCTGCTCGGCGTGCAATCGCAGTTCCACTACATCAATCACGGCGGGTCGGAAGTCGTTGTTTACCGCGTCACGCCGCCCGATGCGGTGTCGGGCGTGCGCGTGGGCGATCAGGAATATCCGGGATTCCCGGCCGCGGGCGCCGGAATCGAAGGGGCCGATCCGTCGCTGCACGTCGCGTTTTTCGCGCTGCTCTGGAACCAGCCGCTCGAGACGCCCATCAGCGTCTTCGCGCGCGACGCACTCGGCAACGAGGGCACCGCGACCTTCGCCTACCGAACCTTCGCGCAGCAGTTCCGCGAGAGCCGGATCAACCTCAGCGACGGGTTCTTCAGGAGCGTGGTGCCGGCAATACTGCAGAATTCCCCGAATTTCCAGGTCGACGATCCGAGCGATCTGCTCGCGTCGTATCTCAGCATCAACGGCGACATGCGCAGCGAGAACGACGCCTACATCGCGTCGCTGGCGGAGGGAACCTCCCCGGAGGTTCTCTGGCAGGGTCCGTTCAGGCAACTCATCAACACCGCCGTGCAATCGGGATTTGCGGACCAGCGTGACTACTACTACAACGACGAGGTCGTCGATGAGCAGACGCACCTCGGTTTCGACCTCGCATCGACGGCCGCCGCCCCCGTGCTCGCCGCGAATCGCGGCCGAGTCGTGCACGCCGGCTGGCTCGGCATCTACGGCAACTGCGTCATCCTCGACCACGGCATGGGCCTGCACTCGCTCTATGCGCACCTGTCGTCAATCGATGTCATCGACGGAGACCTCGTCGAACTCGATGCCCAACTCGGCCGGAGCGGGGCAACGGGACTGGCCGGCGGCGACCACCTGCACTTCACGATGCTGCTCAACGGCAACGCCATCACGCCGATCGACTGGTGGAGCGCGCAGTGGGTCGAGGATCGGATCCTGCGCAAGTTCCGCGAGGCCGAGCCGCTCGCCGCCGCCCCGCCTGCAACCGCCCCATAGCCGGTACCACTACCATGCCGACCACGAACCTCTCGATACGAACGCTCGACGCGCAACCGGTCCTCTTCGTCCGCCGCGAACTTGCCCGCCGGGATGAGATCGCCGACGCGATCGGCAAGTCGCTCGGCGCGGTCTTTCAGCACTGTCAGGCGGCGGGCCACCAGTTCGCCGGTCCGCCATTCGCGCGGTACACGGCGTTCGGTCCGGAAGGGATCACCGTCGAGTCCGGTATCCCGCTTGCAGCGCCCGCAGAAGGCGCGGGAGAGATCGAGGCCGGATTCCTGCAGGCCGGGCGCGCGGCCTGCTGCCTGCACGAAGGCGATTACGCTGAACTTGAGGGCAGTTACAAGGCCCTGGAACAGTGGGTCGAGACGAATGGCGAGCAGTTCAACGGACCGTGCTGGGAGTCGTATCTGACCGACCCCGGGGAGCACTCGGATCCTGCCGACTGGCGCACGGAGATCTTCTGGCCTGTTGCCGATCGCGACGCGCCGTGACACGCTGAGCGTGAGCCGTTGCAGGCGCCTGCGCCTTGCGTGTTCCCGGCCGGACTGTTTCGCGAGTTCCTGCCACTTACGCTTCTGCGCGCAGGTGGCGTATCACATGGGGGGAAACGACGATGCCGAACCGAATCTTTGCCGTATTGACCACGGGTGCGTTGCTCACAGCTTCACCGGCGCTTTTCGCCCAGTCGCAAAGCGGCGAAGCCCTGCCAAGCGACGTCGATCCCGTGTCGTTTTCGCGTCTTGCGCCGATCAGCCGCGACGATCTCGACGAAGAGGGCCAGCGAGTCTACGACATGGTCGTAGGCAACGGCCCGCCGCCGACCACGGGCCCCGTCAACTTCTCCCTTTACAGCCCGAGGCTTGCCGAGGGCTATCACCTCATCAACTCCTACCTGCGCTACAACGGCGTGCTGAGCCCGAGGCACACCGAGGTCGCGATCCTCGTCGCGGCCTGGGAGATCGAGCAGCAGTACGAGTATTCGGCGCATGAGCCGGCGGCGCTGCGCTACGGCGCTCCGCAGGCCGTGATCGACACGATCAAGTACGATCGCGAACCGGAAGGTCTGAGTCCCGAAGAGACGCTGATCATCAACTTCGGCCGGCAGATCTTTCGCGAGCACCGGCTCGATTCGGAGCTGTACGCCGAGGCCGTGGAGTACTTCGGCGAGCAGGGCGTCGTCGAGCTTGCGACGGTCATGGGGGACTACGTCATGGCCGGACTCGTTCTGCACGCAATCGATCAGCACCTGCCGCCCGACCGGCCGGCGCTGATGCCGCCGCGCTGAACGGCGCCCGCTCACCCGCCGATACGGGCTGCCAGGGCCGCCTGTGTGCAAGCGGCTGCATGCCTGCGTCAGTGGCGCTGGTTGGCGAGCGGCCGAAGGCCGGATAACGGCGATCCGGACTGGATATCGCGTCCAGGGCCGCGACTGACGCTCCGGGTGTCACGCGCGGGCGCGAACCGGCTTGCGTTACAGCGGCGCAGCCTGCGACTTTGCGTTGGCTTGTGCGGGAACGGGCTCAGCCACGAAGGAACGGCAGCAATTCCGCGAGCGTCTCGTCCGGATGCGTCTCGTGGAAGGAATGCCCGCCGGGCATCGCCTTGCCCGTCACATTCGTCGCGCGCATGCGCCAGGTCGCGAGCACGTCGTACAGCCTGCCCATCGCGCCCCGCCCGGCCCACAGCGCGAGCACCGGGCACTCGATCTTCAGGTGCATGTCGGCCTCGTCAAATTCGAGATCGATCGACGCCGAGGCGCGGTAGTCCTCGCACATCGCGTGGATCGTCGCGGGGTTCGAGAAGGTGCGCGCATACTCGGCGGCAACGACCGGGTGCGGGCCGCTGCGCTGCCGGTTCGCCATCTGCTCGGCAATGATGTTCTCGGGAAAGGGCGCGGGGCGGATATAGAGGAACCAGTGAAAATAGGCGTTCACAAACTCCTTCGTCAGCCCCTCGTTGTAGAGATAATGCGCCGGTACGATGTCGAGCACTGCGAGCTTCTCCACGCGCTGCGGATGATCCAGCGCCATGCGCCGCATGACGCGCCCGCCCCGGTCGTGACCGACTGCGAGAAAGGTCTCGAAGCCGAAGTGCTGCATGACCTCGACCTGATCGAGCGCCATCGCACGCTTTGAGTGGTTGTAATGGTTCTCGCCGTCTTCGGGCTTGCTGCTGTCGCCGTAGCCGCGCAGGTCCGCGGCTACCACCGTGTAGCGCCGAGCCAATTCAGGCGCACAGGCAAACCATGACGCGTGCGATTGCGGTGCGCCGTGCAACAGCAGGAGCGGCGGACCGTTGCCGCCGATGACGCAATTGATCTCGGCGCCGCTCGTCGCGACGCGCTCGGTGCGAAAACCGGGAAACAGAATCGCGTCGGCCTCATTCGATTGAGCCGCCGCAGTCCTGAGCGCTGAGGCCGCGGTGAGTGCGGCGGCGCCCTTCAGCAGTTCGCGCCTGTCCATCGCGTCGCTCCCCGTCATTCAGGCATCGAGATCGAGGGCTCCCGAGCTGTCGCCGAACAGTTCGATCTCGACGTCGAGCTGCTGCAGCATCGTCACGAGCAGATTGCACATCGGCGTATCCATCTCGTAGGCCAGATGGGTGCCGGTCGGGATGCGTCCGCCGAGCGACCCGAAGGTCAGGCAGGGGATATCGGAGTGCCGGTGCAGGTTGCCGTTGCCCATGCCGCCGCCATAGACGATCAGGCTCTGGTCGAGCAGCGACCCGTCGCCGTCGGGCGTGGCCGCGAGCTTCTCGATGAACGGCGCGAAGACTCGCAGGTTGTGGGTGTCGATTCGCGACTTCAGTGCCATGAGCGTGGGGTCGTCACGATGATGGGAGACGCCGTGGTGGTTGCCGCCGACGCCGATCTGCGCGTAGCTGCGCCCGCTCAACTCGCGCGCATAGATCATGGAGAAGACGCGGGTGGCGTCGGTCTGAAAGGCGAGGTGTTGCAGATCGAGCATGAGCTGCGTGTGCGCCTCGAAGGTCTCGGGGATCGAGGTCGGCCGTTCTGGCAGTTCGAGCGACTGCTCGCCGCGCGCTTCGGTGTTCTGGATGCGGCGCTCGATCTCGCGGACCGTGTCGAGGTATTCGTTGATCTTCGACCGGTCGCCGCCGCCGAGCTTGCCCGCAAGCCGCCTGGCCTCCGCGTCGACCGAATCGAGCAGGCTGCCGGTGCGCCTGACGCGCGCAAGGCGCTCGGCACTGGAGCCGCCGTCGCCGAAGAGCCGCTCGAAGACCACTCGCGGGTGGATCTCGGTCATGTTCGGCGTCGACTCGTTGCGCCACGAGACCGTGTTGACATAGAAGCAGTCGCCGGAATCGCAGGCGCCCTGCTGCGGAGTCTCCACGGTCAGCTCAAGCGACTGGATCGGCGAGTCGCTGCCGATCTGCCGCGCCGCGAGTTGGTCGGCGCTCGTGGCGACCCTGACCTCCACACCCGGACGCGTTCGGTCGTAGACGTGTACGCCCGTGAGCCAGGCCGCACAGGCGCGCGTATGGTCGCCGGAGCCGTCGCCCCTGGAGTCGGCTTCGAGGTGGGACAGCCCCGTCAGCACATTCATGTGCTCGCGGACGCCTGCGAGCGGCAGCAGATTCGGAGGGAGCGTGAAGTCCCTGCCGGTTGTCGCCGGTTTCCAGTCGTCGTGGATTATGCCGTTGCCGACGTAAACGAAACCGAGCCTCGGGACCGGCGCAGGCGCCTGTCCAAAAGCCGGCACCATCGCGTCGAGCATGGGCAGCGCGACTGCGGCGCCCGCGCCGCGCAGGAAGGTACGTCGCGCGATGGACTTGCCTGTGACGTATCTCATCGGTTTGCCTCCGTGACCGCAGCGGCCGCGTTCGCTGCGGTGCCGTCGCGCGGGTTGCGCATCCGAAACGGTACGCTCAACACGATGCCTTCGACGATCGACGCGAAACTGTAGCCATCGTTCGCGGCATCTCGAACGATGGCTCGCACTGCCGGCGCGTCGTAGTACTGGATGTTGCGCCCGAGCGCATACATTAGCAGTTTCTCCGAAAACGCACGTGCGAAACGATCCGGACGTTGCGCAAGGTGGTTCCTCAGGCCCGTGATGCCGTCGATGGGGGTGCCGTCCGGCAACTCGCTCCGAGCGTCCACCTCAACGCCCGCGGAGCGGTCCCGCCATTGGCCGACGGCATCGAAATTCTCAAGCGCAAAGCCGATCGCATCCATCTCGTAGTGGCAGCCTGCACATGCCGGGTCTTCGCGGTGCCGTTCGAGCGCCTCGCGCAGGGTCAGCACCGCTCCATCCTGTTCGGTGACGAGGCTCGGCACGTCGCGTGGCGGTGGCGGCGGCGGCGCCGCGAGCAGGTTCTCGAGCACGTACTTGCCGCGCAACACCGGCGAGGTTCGCGTCGAATACGAGGTCAGGGTCAGGATGCCGCCCTTGCCCAGCAGCCCGGCCCGCGGACTGTCTTCCGGCAGTTCGACCCGCCGGAAGTGGCTCCCTTCGATGTTTGCAAGCCCATAATGTTCGGCAAGGCGCTCGTTGACGAAAGTGTGGTTCGCCGTGATGAGTTCGAGGATGCTGCCGCCGCCGCGCAGTACGCTGTCGATGAAAAGTTCAGTCTCGATCGCGAAGGCGTCGCGCAGCGTTTCGTCGTAGTCTCGGAAGAGATAGAGATCCGGGTCCTTGCTCTCGATGTCGCCAAGAAACAGCCACTGGGAGGCGAAGTTGCTCACGAGCGAGGTCGAGCGCGGGTCGGCGAGCATGCGTTCGACCTGCGCCTGGAGCGTTCCGGGATCCTGCAGCCGTCCCGCGGCGGCAAGCTCGAGAAGTTCGTCGTCGGGAATGCTGCTCCAGAGGAAAAAGGACAGTCGAGACGCGAGTTCGAACGAACCGATCGCGTAAGCCTTGCCGGGCTCAGCGCCGGGCGGATCGATCTCCACGCGATACAGGAACTGCGGGCTGACCAGGATGCGCTCGAGTGCGTACTGGATGCCGCGTTCGAAACCGCCTTCGGCGAAGCCCGTCTCGTAGAACGGCCAGATCTCGTCAAGCTCGATGTCGGACACGGGCCGCCGGTATGCGCGGTGCGCGAGTGCAGTGAGCACTTCGCTTGCGCAGGCGCGCTCGCCGAGTTCGCCGTCCGGCGTGCAGGTGAAGATTCGCGCGCGGCTGGGCGTGTCGCCAGGACCGGTCGGGTTGAAAGGACCGGAGATCGTGACGAGTTCGATGTCGGGCAGCGCGCCGCGGCTCCTGCGCCGGACCCTCAGCGTCGACTCGTCGAAGGCCTCGCTGCGTTCGACGAAGGTCACGCCGAATTGTGCCGGACCCGCCGGGAGCGGCAATCGGAATTGAAACGGCGGCGGGCGTCGCGGGAACCCGCGGTTCCCGGTCACGACCGTTGCCGCCGCGACGCGTTCGCCGTTCACGAGGACCTCGAGCTCGTGCAGCTCGTGCGAACCGCCCGCAAACTCCACGCGAATGACGTATTCGCCGTCGAGCGGCAGGAAGCTCTCGACAAGGAGCCCGCCGCGCGTGCCGAGCGGCAGTCCAGGCAGATGCGTGTCCTGCGGCAACTGCAGTGCCATGCGATGCCGGTTGACGAGCGGCGGCGTGTTCATGTCGCCGACGGCAAGGCGGCTGATCCTTCTCGCCGTGTCGATGTACCGCTCCATGTTGCTCGGGGCAATGAACAGCAGTTCGGCGATGTTGTCGAAGCCGCTCGACCTGTTGTCGGCGGGTAGCAGCAGCTCGAAGTCGAGTTCGGCCGGAAGGCCTTCGAGCGCGAGCAGATCGCGTATGGCGTTGCGGTACTCGGTGCGCGTCAGCCGGTGCAGTTGCGGAAGGTCACCCGCGTTCGGCCGTGCCGCAGCCACCGCGTCGAGTTCGGCGACCAGGAAGCGCTCGACCGTGAGGTAGTCCTCCTCGGGCGGCCGCGGTTCGTCCGGCGGCGGCATCGCGCGGTCGGTGATCTTTCGCAGGACCTTTTCCCAGACTTCCGCATGCCCGCCGACATCGGCCAGCGTCGCGGGATCGAGCACAAGATCGCCCGAGCGGCCAATCTCGTCGTGACAGTCGAGGCAGTTTGCGCCGATCGCGGATTGTGCCGCGGCCAGGTTCTGTTCAAATAGCCCGTACCGCTCGGCAAGCCAGGCGCCTGCAAGCGCTGCCGCGCACGCGAGCACCGCGGCGTAGAGCGGTTTGGTGCCGGGCATCGGGCGCATCGCGATACTCCCCCAGGGACGTTGCCCAAAGCTGGCGACGCCGGGTTCGATCCGTTTTCAAACATTGCTATAGTGCCTGAAACGGCACATTGGGGCACGACGGATGGACACAAGAACCACAATACCCGGTCCAACGCGCCTCCTTGCGGCAATTTGCCTCGCGCTGGGGTCGGCATCATCCGCAGCCGCCACACCGTTGCTCGAAACGGTCCTTCTTGACGACAGCGCCGCGGTGCGCGTAGCGCTCGCCGAAGGCGCCGATGTCAACGACCGCGCCGCCGACGGTACCACGGCTTTGCACCATGCCGCACGGATTGGCGCGCTCGAGGTCGCGGAGCTGCTGCTCGCTGCGGGTGCCGAAGTCGATGCGCGGACGCGCTATGGCGTCACGCCGCTTGCGCTTGCGGCGGCGAGCGGCAGTCCGCAACTCGTGATGCGGCTGATCGAGGCCGGCGCCGATCCGGACGCGACCTCGCGCGAAGGTCAGACGGTGCTCATGAACGCTGCGCTGAATGGCGCGCCCGCGACGATCGAAGCGTTGCTGAGCCACGGAGCGAACGTGAACGCCGCGGAGCAGTTTCGCGGCCAGACGGCGCTCATGTGGGCGGCGGCCAAAGGCAACACGCCGGCGGTCACGGCGCTCGTGCAGGCAGGCGCCGACATCTCGGCGGAGTCGTCCGCGGGGTTCACGGCGTTCCTCTTCGCGGTGCGCGAAAACCGGATCGAAGCCGCCCGCAGGCTGCTTGAGCTCGGCGCCAACGTGGAGGACCGGGCGCCCGACGGTACGAGTGCGCTCAACGTCGCCATGGTAAATGCCTACTACGACCTCGCTGCACTGTTGCTCGACCACGACGCCGACCCGAATGCCAGGGACCCGCGTGGTTCCGCGCTTCACACGCTCGCCTGGCTTCACAAGCCGGGCTCCACCTGGGACGCCGCAGCGCTCTCGAGCGAACCGGAAACCGCGCCCCGGCCGCTCGGCCGCCTGACTGCGCTTGATATCGGCCGCAAGCTTCTCGAGCATGGTGCGAATCCCGACTTGCGCGTCGATTTCGAGGAGCAGACCTTCACCAAGGGTCTCGGTACTACGCGCAACCTGCCGGGCCTCATGCTCGGGCGCCACTACCTCAGCTACCGCGGTGCGACGCCTTTTTACGTCGCGGCGCGCAACGGCGATTACCGGCTCATGGAGCTCCTCGCGCAGTTCGGTGCCGACGCAACGATGCCGACACTCGCCGGCGTCACGCCGCTCATGGCCGCGGCCGGGCTCGACTACTACGAGGGCGAGACTCCGGGACCGTACGTCGGCGTGCCCGAGGCCGAGAGGCTGCAGGCCGTCAAGCTCGCGCACGAACTCGGCAACGACATCGAGGCGCAAACGGACTTCGGCGACTACGAGATGGTCGGCGGTGCCGCGTTCACCCTGCTGACCTATCCGGAGAACTTCGACGAGCTCGTGCACCTTGGCGTCGGCGACTTTCGTTTCGACGGCATGCGGGCCATTCATGGTGCGGTGATCTCCAACCAGCCGTCGATCCTCGCCTACCTCATCGAGGAGGACGCGCAGGTCAACGTGACGAACGAGCTTGGCTGGACGCCGTACATGATTGCGCAGGGCATATTTCTCGCAAACGCCAAGAAGGAGTTCCCGGTCGCGGCCGAGATGCTGATCGAGGCCGGCGCCGACACGAGTCTCGACGGCTACTGAACCGCCAGCCTGTCCGTGTATCGTCACGGCTTGCCGGCGGTGTCCTGACACTGCAACAATCGGCCTGCGCCGCAGCGACACAGCGACACAACAGGAGCTCATCCAATGACATGGACCCGAAATTCGCTCGTCATGCTCGCGTCGATCGGATCGATTGCAGCGGGCGGCAGCGCGCTTGCGCATCACTCCTTCGCGGCGATCTACGACACCGAGCGCAGCGTGACCCTGAGCGGCGTCGTCACGAACGTCGAGTGGCTCAACCCGCACGCGCACTTCTTCGTCGATGTCGAGACCGACGACGGCGCCGTGGAGAACTGGGATTTCGAACTCGCGAGCCCCAACGGCCTCATGCGGCTCGGCTGGCGGCGCGACTCGCTCAAGCCCGGTGACGAGGTCACGGTTGTCGGTCTGCGGGCGCGCGACGGCTCGCCGCGCGCGAATACGCGCTCCGTGACCCTTGCGGACGGCACCGAGATGTTCTCCGGCGACGGCCAGCAGGGTGGGCTCCTGTGAGACGGTGGGCGTGCCATCGGCTGATCGGCGCATTGGCGCTGGCGGGCGTCGTCCTGGCCGTTGCCGAGGCTCGGGCGCAGTGGTTCTACCATCAGGAACCGGACATACCGCGGCTTGCGGACGGCTCGGTCGACCTCGACGGTCCGGTGCCGATGCTGGCCAATGGCAAACCATCGCTGGCAGGACTCTGGGAGCACGACGACCCGCTCGGCTACCTGTTCAACATCGCGTCCGATCTCCAAGACGATGTGCCATTCCAGCCGTGGGCGCGGGAGGTCTTCGAGCAGCGCATGGCACGGCGCGGCGCCGACGATCCCAACAATTTCTGCATGCCGAGCGGCACGGTCATGAAACATGCGATACCGGCGCCGTTCAAGATCGTCCAGGATCCGAACCTTCTCGTGCTCCTGTACGAGTCGCGCACGATCTTCCGGCAGATCTTCACCGATGCCCGCCCGTTTCCCGAGGACCCGCAACCGGCCTGGTACGGATACTCGGTCGGCCACTGGGAAGAAGATACCCTCGTCGTCGAATCGATGGGCTACAACGACCGGTTCTGGCTCGATACGCAGGGGCGCCCGTCCACGGAGCAGCTTCGGGTTATAGAACGATTTTCTCGGCCGAGCTTCGGCCGTCTCGAGGTCGAGATCACGGTCGACGATCCGGGCGCGTACACGGCGCCCTGGACGGTTCGCCAGACGATGCACTATCTGCCCGATACCGACCTGATCGAGCACATCTGCCAGGAGGCGAACCGGTTTCCCGAGCAGATCGGCCTCGAACCTGCCGAGTAGCTCGCTCGACGGCGCGGCGCGCAACCGGGCTTGCCACGCCGAAGTTGCATCTCGGCTGCACGGCCCCGCATCGACCCGAAGCAGAAACGTCCCATTCGCATTCGTTTCCGATCGCCTGAAACAGCTACGGGGACGCTTGCAGGCGAGCGGCGCCCCGCCGTCCTGTCGCGCGCAACGCGGCGCATGGTTATGATTCGGGCGACAGCACACAAACCAGTCGGGAAACGGTCAAAGAGGACGACGCCCATGATCAAGAACACAAGATTCCTTGCCAGCCTCCTGTCCACGGCGCTCATGGCGTTTGCCCTGCAACTGCCGGCGGCTGCGGAAACGATCGCCGTGATCGGTACGGGCAACGTCGGCGGAGCGCTCGGCCCCGAGTTCGCCGCGCTCGGCCACACGATCGTTTACGGCTCGCGGGAACCTGGACGGGACGATGTCGTCGCGCTCGTCGAGCGCACAGGCAACGGCGCGTCGGCGACAACGCCCGCCGAAGCCGTCGTCGGCGCCGACATGGTGGTCCTCGCGGTACCGGGCACAGCGGCCGAGGAAATCACACGCGACCTCGGAGACCTGTCGGGCAGGATCATCCTCGACCCGACGAACCGCATTGCCCGCGGCGGGGACTATCCCATGCACGGTGTCGAAGGCAAGGGTTCGAACGCGGCGCTGATCCAGGCCGCAGCGCCCGGTTCGCGCGTCGTCAAGGCATTCAACACGCTCAATTATTTGCAGATGATCGATCCGGAGACTTCGGGCGGAGCGCTGACGATCCCGCTCGCCGGCGACGATGCCGCAGCCAAGGCCCCTTCGTCGCGGCGCTCGTCGAGGGCATGGGGCTGCACGCGATGGATGTCGGGCCCCTCGATTACGCGTACGTGCTGGAAGGCATGCTGGTCATCTGGGCCAACGCGCGCGGCATGGGCACACCGTACAACTACTACTTGAGGCCCCAGCCCGAGTAACGTCCCGCCAGGGCGATTGACTGTCGGCGGTGGCGCATCCAGTCCGCCGCCGGCACGTTCCCGCTGCGATGCATTCTTCGATGCTGGCCAGGGTGCAGATTCTGCTCGGCGCGGCGCTCTTCTCGACGGGCGGGGTCGCAATCAAGCTGTCGTCGCTGAGCGGCTGGCAGGTCGCGGGCTTTCGCGCGGCCGCGGCCGCGGTGTTCATGGTGCTGCTGTTGCCGACCGTACGGCGCAATGTGAGCTGGCGCAGCGCCGTCGTTGCAGTTCCGTGGTCCGCGACGCTCGTGCTCTACACGCTCGCGAACAAGGAGACGACGGCGGCCAACGCAATATTCCTGCAGGACACGGCGCCGTTCTACCTGTTGATTCTCGCGCCCTGGCTGCTCGGTGAGCGCATCGCAAGATCGGACCTCGCGTTCCTCGCCGCGTTGATCCTGGGCGCGGTCCTGCTGTTTACCACGACTTCCGAACCGCTTGCGACGGCGCCGCGGCCGACGCTCGGGAATACCTACGGGCTGGCTTCGGGCCTGACCTGGGCGCTCGCGTTGACGGGCCTGCGCTGGGTCGCGCGGCGCACCGGGCATTCGCGGGAGGATCCGTTGGCGATCGTCGCCATCGGCTGCGTGTTTGCATTCGTCGTCTGCGCCCCGGCCGCGTTCCCGGTCGCCTCGATGCCGCTGCTCGACTGGGGCGTCGTGCTCTATCTCGGCGTGATTCAGATCGCCGTCGCCTACATCTTCATCACGCGCGGCGTAAGGCGGGTCTCCGCGTTCGAATCGTCATTGCTGCTGCTCTTTGAGCCCGCGCTATCGGTGCTGTGGGCCTGGATCGTGCTGGCCGAGGCGCCGCCGGGCTTCGCGCTTGTCGGCTGCGGGATCATCCTGTGCGCAACCGCGACGCACACCATCCTCAAGGCGCGCGCGCGACCGGCGTAGCGCCTGTGTCACCTCGAGAATCCGGGGAGGCAGGCCGGGGCGCCGCTACGGGCGCCTGCGCAGCCCTTCGGTGAGTTCGATCGACGTGCCCCAGGGGTCCGTCAGCGCGGCGGCTGCGATCCCTGACGGCAGCACCGAGTACGGTTGATGGAAGGCCACGCCCTGCGCCTGGAGCGCGGCGCAAAACGCCTCGAGGTTCTCGACTTCAAAGCCGATGTGATCGAGCATCCGTCCCCGCGTCGGAGCCTGTTCCTCCGGGACCTCCGAGAAGTTCAGGTTGATTCCCGGCAGGTCGACGGCGTCGTAGCGCCAGCGCTTGCCCGGGACTGCGCCGAAATGCCTGGCGTACCAGTCGCGTGCCTCGAGCACCTGGCCCTCGGGGACGTACAGGTGAATATGGTGGGCGATGATGGGTACCGCGATCGGGCGGTTGTGACGATCCGCGACCGGGTCGATCTCGCCGTCCTCGACGGCGAACCAGAGGTTGGTCGCAAGCCGATCGTCGAAGAGCTCGATGCGCTCGCCTCCCGGCGTGACGACCGAGGCGACGCCGGGGAACCCTTCGGTGTGGTGGACGTCGAATCCCGCGGCTTCGATCTGCGCGATCGAGCGGACCCTGAAGGCCACGTGATTGACGACCGATCCTTCCGTGCCGCCGGACGGTTCGCCGCGGTCGAGCACGACGAGCACGTCCGGGAATGCGATGACGGTCGTGCCGCCGGATTCGACGACCTCGCCGCCGAGCGCGATCCAGAATTCCGCATTCGCGGCCATGTCGCGAACTTCGTAGTGCAGGTGACCCATGGCGACGCCGGCGTCGTTCGGCGCCGAGAGCTGTGCCAGGGCGACGGAGCCCTGTACCGCGAGTGCAAAGGCCAGAATCCGGCGCGTGGTCAGCCGCACGGTGTCCGGACGCAGGGTGGTGCTGCGAGCCATGGCGAACCTCCCGTCAATCGGGCCGCTCGAGGCCCAGACGCTTATGCCAGGCCGCAATCGATTCGGACGGATAGCGCTCGAAGAACCTGTCCTGCGGATCGGCGCGCACGCCGACCCAGCCGGGCTTCGAGCCGAGCATGAGGTGGGTCCGTTCCGGCGGCACGGGCAACGCCGTGTCGACGGCGGATGCGAACGGGTGAATGAGTTCGGGCCAGTCCGGTGCCCACAGCCACAGCATGCTCCCGCAGATCGAGCAGAAGTTGCGTTCGCCGCTGCTCGTGCGCGTCTCGCCGGATTCGGCGTCGCGAACCTTCGCGCGGTAGATCGTGATGTGTTCGCGGCCCTCGACCTCGAGCGTGCCCGAGTCGCCGCTCAGGTTGATCGCGAAACCGCCGGCGCCGGCGGTCTTTCGGCAGATCCCGCAATAGCAGACATTGAACGGGTACGGGTGCGCGGACTCGAGCCGGAACCGCACCTCGCCGCACTGACAGGAACCTTCAAGTCGCATCGCCGAACCTCTTCTGCCGCAATGGCCGCCATTGTAGCGCGCACCTCCTGTTCACTCCGGGGTGCAGCGAGGGGTGCGGGTGCTTGCCGCCGGCGACAATGACATCGTCGGGCCGCGCTCGTTAGCGACGCAGGGACGGCGATGCTTTTCCGGTATCATCCCGGCCTCACCGCGTTCCCGGAGAGAGCCGATGGGCTTTTCGACCAAGCAAATCCACGCAGGCGTCGAGCCAGACCCCGTAACGGGTGCGATCCTCACGCCCGTCTATCAGACGACGACATTCGTGCAGGACTCGGTCGACGACTATCTGTCGAAGGGCTATTCGTATTCGCGCAGCGGCAATCCGACCGTGCAGGCGCTCGAGCGCAAGCTCGCCGTGCTCGAGAACGGCGCCGCCTGCACCTGCTATGCGACCGGAATGGCGGCGATACAGGCCGTGATCCAGGCCATTCTCAGTGGCGGCGACCATGCGATCGTCTCCGATGTCGCCTATGGCGGCACGTACCGCCTGTGCACGACCGTGTACCAGCGCTACGGCGTCGAGTTCTCGTTCGTCAACACCGCCGACCCGGATGAGGTGCGCGCCGCGGTCCGGGACAACACGCGCCTGATCCTGACCGAGACGCCTGCGAACCCGACGCTGAAGCTCACCGACATCGCTGCGGTTTCCGGGATCGCCAGCGAGCACGGCATTCCGCACGCGGTCGACAATACCTTTCTCACGCCGTTCTACCAGCGTCCGCTCGAACTTGGCGCCAACATCTCGATCCACAGCACGACGAAGTACTTCGACGGCCACAACGCCACGGTCGGCGGCGCCACGATCACCGACAGCGAGGAACTCGACGAGAAGATACGGTTCGTCCAGAACGCCGGCGGCGTCATCATGTCGCCGTGGGTGGCCTGGCTGACCCTGCAGGGAGTCAAGACGCTCTCGATCCGGATGGATCGCCAGTCGGCAAACGCCCGGGCGATCGCGGAGTTTCTCGAAGCGCATCCGAAGGTGACGCGCGCGTTCTATCCGGGGCTTGCCTCGTTCCCGCAGCATGAACTCGCCGCAAGTCAGGCGAGCGGCTTCGGGGCCATGCTGTGGTTCGAAGTCGAAGGCGGCGTCGCCGCGGGCAAGAAGCTCATGGATTCAGTGCGGCTGTGTACGCTTGCGGAGAACCTGGGCTCGGTGGAGACCCTGATCACCCATCCCGTGACGATGACGCATGCCGATGTGGAAGAGGCCGAGCGCCATCGGGTGGGAATCACGGACGGCCTTGTCCGGCTCTCCGTCGGTCTCGAGGATGCCGAGGACCTCATCGACGACCTGAGCAGCGCATTGCAGCGGATCTGAGCGCCCAATGCCTCGGGTCAGCGAAATCTCGATATACCCGATCAAATCCTGCCGCGGCATCTCGCTGCCGAGCGCCGTCGTCGAGCCGCGCGGTCTGGTCCGCGACCGAAGGTTCATGCTCGTCGACGCCAGGGGGCGTTTCATCACCCAGCGCGAACAACCGCGAATGGCATTGATCCGCGTGAGCGAAACCGATGGCGGGTATCTCGTCGAGGCGCCGGACCAGGATGCGCTTGAACTGCCGCGCGAGCTGGACGGCGCGCGCGAATGCCGCGTCCGCGTTCACCGCGACACGCTCGACGCGAAGCTCGCCGACCCCGGAGTCAACCGCTGGTTCACGCGCTTCATGGACATGGACTGCGGACTCGTCTACATGGCCGCACATCAGCATCGCGCGGTCCGCCACGCGAGCGCGGAATTCGACGACGAGGTCAGCTTCGCCGACGGCGCGCCGCTGCTGCTGATCTCCGAGGCTTCGCTCGACGATCTCAATGCCCGGCTCGCCAGGCCCGTGGCGATGCGGCGTTTCAGGCCCAACCTCGTCGTGACGGCCGACGCGGCCTTTGCCGAGGACGGCTGGGGCCGGATTCGCGTCGGGAAAGCGGAGTTCGACGTGGCCTGGCCGTGTTCGCGATGTATCCTGACGACCGTCGACCCGGACACCGGCGAGCGCGACGAGCGCGGCGAGCCGATCGGGACACTCAAGACCTATCGGCGGGTCAACGGTCCCGTGATGTTCGGTCAGAATCTCCTGCCGCGGAAGTTCGGCAAGGTCCGGATCGGGGATGAGGTCGAAGTCCTCCGCTGGCGCGAGGCATGAATGGCAACACCTGAGTAGCAGGATCGCGCACGCGGACCGCGAAGCAGGCAATCGCCCGCAAATTGAAAGGAAGCAGGGAGCTCGAAACCAGGATCATGAAAAAAGAAACTCGCGTGACCCATCAGCCCGAAGTCACCTTGCCGGAAGGCAATGTTCCCGTCGTGAGTCCGATCTACCGCTCGGTCAAGTTCACTTATCCGACGATCGAGGCTTCGCTCGGCGCCGACGCGAAAGCCCGCGGCTTCGATTACTCGCGCGATTCGAACCCGACGACGCGCCAGTTGGAGCTTCTCGCCGCGGAACTGCAGGACCGCGACGACGCCATCGCGGTCGCTTCCGGCATGGCCGCAATCTGGCTGGCGCTGCTCGGCAACCTCGGTACCGGGGACCGCATCGTCATCTTCACCGAAACCTACCGGCCGACACGCGTGGCGGTCCGGGAACTGCTGCCGCGCTTCGGCATCGAGTTCACGATGATCGGCATCGAGGACCGGGCGGCCATCGAGCGGGAGTTCGCGCGCGACGACACGAAGCTCGTGCTGTTCGAGTCGCCGACCAATCCCATGATGCTCGTGCCCGACATCGCCGCGTTCGTCGAGCTTGCGAAGCGGCACGGCGTAACGACCGTTCTCGACAACACCTTCGGCGGGCTGCACAGCCACGGCCGTTACGACATCGACTACTTCGTCCACAGCATGACCAAGTACGGCGGCGGTCATGGCGACACGCTGGGCGGAATGGTCATCGGCAGCAATGAGCGCATCGGCGCGTTGCGGCGGCTGGCCGTGAACATGGGTTCGACGATGGACCCCGGCGTCTCGTACCTCACTCTCAGGGGCCTCAAGACCTATTACCTGCGCTACCGGAGGCATTCGGAGAACGCGCAGGCGATCGCGGAGTTCCTGGTCGGACGGGAGGAAGTCGAACGGGTCTGCTATCCCGGCCTGCCCGATGATCCGTATCACGCGATCGCGGCGAGCCAGATGGACGACTTCGGGGGCGTGTTGAGCGTCGATCTTCGCGCCGACAAGGCACGGACCTGGGCCTTCATCGACGCGCTCGAACTCTTCGCGACGAGCGCGAGCCTCGGCGCCACCGACTCGCTCGTATCGCCCGTGGACCTGTACCAGGCCGGCGACCTGAGCGCCGAGGAAGCCGTAGGGGCCGGCATCAGGGAGAGCACGGTGCGCCTTGCGGTCGGCATCGAGCATGTCGACGATCTGATCGCCGACCTCGAGCAGGCGTTGCTGAAGGTCTTCGGCTGAGCCGCGCCCCGTCGTCCTCGCGCGCAGCCCCGCCGCGCGTCGTCGCCTTCGTCGGCACTGCCGATGCGCCCCTGAGACCGCGCGCCGAGGCGCGCCCGGAGCTGCAGGTCCGCCGGCGTCAGAACTTCTCCCTGAACGGACGCAGATCCAGTTCCTGCGTCCAGGCGTTGCGCGGCTGGCGGTGCAGACTCACGTAGGCGGCGGCGATCGCGCCGGGCTCGAGCAGCGAGTCAGGGCCCCGTTCGTCGAGCAGGTGCGCGTAGCGCTCGGAATGAATCTGGCCGTCGATGATCGCGTGCGCGACGTGAATGCCCTTCGGTCCGAGTTCCCTTGCCATGCTCTGCGCGACGGCTCTGAGCGCGAACTTCGGTGCAGCGAGGTTGACGAAACCCGCGCCGCCGCGCAGCGATGCCGTCGCACCGGTGAAGATGATCGTGCCTTCGCCGTGTTCGAGCATCGCGCCTGCCGCGGCCTGCCCGACGAGAAACCCGGCGAAGCAGCCGACGCGCCAGCAGCGCTCGAACTCGGCGGGATCGCTGCCGACGACATCGCCGCGTGCGAACGCTCCGGCGTTGAATACGGCCAGGCGCAGGGGTCCGTGACTTGCGACGGCGCCAAACAGCGCATCGACCTGCTCGGGGTCCGTGGCGTCGCAGTCGTAGGCGATAACCTGGCCCTGCTCGCGCGATTTGCCGAGGCCGGCGAGCCTTGTCGCGCGCCGCGCCGCGGCGAAAACGGCGTAGCCCTCGTCGGCGAAGGCGTCGACTAGAGCCGAGCCGAGACCGGGTCCGACACCGACGACCACTGCAGTCGCTTCACTCATCTGAATCGTTCTCCCGGTTGCTCACCGTGCGGGCAGCGCCTGTCCGCGGCCGTCAATCGGTTGCGCGTTCGATATCGGCTCAACTCACGGGTTCGCGAAAGTGGCTGCGCGCCCGCCCCATGGCCATGAGCGGAAAATAGTGGCGGTACATGTTGTAGTTGAGCATGAAGCCGCGCTGCAGTTCGGTGCCCTGTGCGACTCGGCGCCGTGTTCGCTCGTCGCGAAAGTCCAGACGCGCACCGAAACCGTAGCCCGGAAAACCGGTGCCCGTGTAGTACGGCTCGTCCCAGGTTCCGTCCTCGCGTTGCGTCTCGGCCAGCCACGCAAGCCCGTGCCTTACCGCCGTGTCGCAGGCGCGATTGCCCGTCGCGAGCAGCGCCATGAGACTCCATGCCGTCTGTGAAGCCGTGCTCGGTCCGCGACCGCGCAGGGATTCATCCATGTAGGAGGCGCAGGTTTCGCCCCAGCCGCCGTCGGCGTTCTGGCGGCCGACGAGCCACTCGGCGGCACGCCGGACGTACGGGGCGTTCATGTCTTCGCCGATCGCGGCGAGCGCCGGCAGCACGGCCGCCGTGCCGTAGATGTAGTTGACGCCCCAGCGGCCGAACCAGGGTCCGTCGGGCTCCTGCTCGTCGCGCAGAAAGCGGTAGGCCTTCTCGATCTCGGGGTCGGCGCGCGTGTAGCCGAGCAGGGCGAGCGCCTCGACCATGTGCGCGGTGACGTCCGCGGACGGCGGATCGAGCGCTTCGCCGAAGTCGCTGAACGGGATCGTCGTCAGTATGAGCTTGTCGTTGTCGCGGTCGAACGCGGCCCAACCGCCGTTGCTCGACTGCATGCCGAGCGTCCATGCCAGCGCTCGCTCGAGCGCCGCACGCACGCGCGGCCGGTTGCGCAGCCTGAGCGGCAGGCGGGCGAGCACGCAGAGCGCGATCGCCGTGTCGTCGATGTCCGGATAGTGCAGATTGGCGCGCTCGAAGGCCCAGCCGCCGGGCTCGAGCTGCCCGTTCTGTTCGGCCCAGTCGCCGCGGTGGAGTATTTCCCTGTCGAGCAGCCAGTCGAGCGCGCGCTCCATGGCGGGTGTTACGCCGTGCTCGCAGTCCTGCATCGCGAGCAGCGTGAGCCAGGTATCCCAGACCGGCGATTCGCTGGCCTGAATGTGCAGGGTGCCGTTTCGCTCGTAAGACCAGTGCGCGTCGAGCGCGGCCAGGCCTTTGGCAAGCACGGGATGGCCGAGGTCGTACCCTTCGACGTTCAGTGCCATGAGACTGTAGATCCATGGCGGCTGGATTCCGCCCCATGCGCCGTCGGCATCCTGGTGGCGCACGATCCACTCGATACACGCCTTGAGCGTCAACTCTCTGCCCGGCGTGAGACCGACCTTCTGGTAGGCGTGCAGCAGCCGGTCGGTCGCCAGAAACAGCCGTTTTAGCGAAACGAGCGGCTGGTCGTGCGGCAGCCGGTAATCTGCGCGGTCGCGTCCCTCGGGGAAGAGTTCATCGAGCCGCCGGTCCTCGGGCAGCGGCCGGACGGCCCGGCGCGCGGAAAGCACGGTGAGCGGCAGGAGCGTCGCCCGCGCCCAGCTCGAGAAATTGTAGAGGTGAAACGGCAACCACTTCGGGTAGACGATGACCTCCGGCGGCAGGTTCGGCGTCCGGTCCCAGGGCCACTCGCCGATCAATGCGAGCCAGTAGCGGGTGAAAACGCGTATCTGGCGCAGCCCGCCATTGGCCTGGATCCAGCGCCTGGCATGCACGAGCGGCTCGGCATCGGCAGGCATGCCGGTCGACCTGAGCGCCGCATAGCACTCGACGGTGCTGTTGATGTCGCCGCTTGGCGCGTCGTAGTAGCTTTCCCAGGCACCGTCGGGCCGTTGCGCGGCGAGCAGTGTTGCGACGAGGGCGGCCTGGCGCGGGTGTTCGTAGCCGAGAAAGTGCATGGCGAGCAGCCATTCTGCTTCCATGCAGTAGCTCGATTCGAGCATGCCGACCCAGAAGCCGTCCTCGTTCTGTTCGCGGTCGAGCCACGCCATTGCTTTCGCGATCGACCGCTCGAGCGACGATTCCGGTGCGGTCGGCGCGGAGCTGTCGATGTCGGCGTAGTGAGTGTGCATGGCGGCGGCGGATTATCGCATACGTCGGTTGTCCGGGTTGCGGGTCGCGGGCCGATCGCGGAGCATCCTCGATTCCAACGCAATTGCCGATTATCCCGCCCATGGTCGTCTGTCGCACGCTGACCCTGATGCTCGCTCCGGCCCTTGCCGCCTGCACCGCTGTCACGACCGCCGACGGACAGCGGCTCGCGCTTACGAGTGACGCGTTTCGCAGCTACCTGGAAACGGTGTTCCGGGAGCAGAACGAACTGTTGACGGAGATCGCCTTCGCACTCGACGGGGAGGACGTGAGCGACATCGACCGCATTGCCCTGGAAACCGCCGAGGATTCGTTGCTCGTGGCATGCGAGCAACTCAACGATGTCGCGGCGCTGCGCCGTGACGGGCGAAACCCCGGCCGGATGCGTGAGTCAAGTGCCGCGCGCGGCGCGCCTTCCTGTGAACGCGCGGCGGCTGAAGCGCGCGCCGTCCTCGAGAGATCGAGGGCCGTCGATGAGCCGTCTTCGGCGAGGCGTACTTCCAGCCGGTGAGCGGGGTGCTTGCCCCGTGCCTCCGCAAAACGGCGCCGCGAACCGTTACGGCGCAGGCTGACGGCTGAGCCAGGGCGGCGGCGGCAGGTCCTTCGAGCGCAGGAACTGCGGGTTGAACAGCTTGGATTGATACCGCTGTCCGGAATCGCAAAGCACGGTCACGATCGTCTTGCCGGGCCCAAGATCGCGGGCGAGCCTGATGGCGCCCGCGACATTGATGCCGCTCGACCCGCCGAGCAGCAGACCTTCCTCCTGCAGCAGATCGTAGACCATGGGCAGCATTTCGGAATCCGGAATCTGGTAGGAGTCGTCGATACGCGCACCGTCTAGATTGCCGGTCACGCGGCCCTGGCCGATGCCCTCGGTGATCGAACTGCCGCTCGACGCGAGTTCGCCGGTCTTGATCCAGCTATGGATTGCCGCGCCCATCGGGTCGGCGGCTGCAACGACGATGCCGGGGTTGCGCTCCTTCAGAAATGCGCTGACGCCCGCAAGGGTGCCTCCGGTACCGACCGCGCAGATAAACCCGTCGACGCTGCCGCCGGCCTGCTCCCAGATCTCCGGCGCCGTGCTCGCCGTGTGGCCGTCGCGATTGGCTTCGTTGTCCCATTGGTTGGCGTAAAGGACGCCATGCGGCTCGCTCTCGGCGAGTTCCTTCGCAGTACGCTCGGCGATGTGCACGTAGTTGTTCGGATTGCGGTAGGGCACCGCGGGAACTTCCCTGAGTTCGGCGCCGCACAGCCGCAACGCGTCCTTTTTCTCCTGGGTCTGGGTGTCGGGCATGAGGATCAGCGTACGGTAGCCGCGCGAGTTGCCGACGAGCGCGAGGCCGATGCCCGTGTTGCCGGCCGTACCTTCGACGATCAGGCCGCCCGGTTCAATGACGCCGTGCCGCTCGGCCTCGAGCACGATGTATTTCGCGGCCCGGTCCTTGACCGAGCCGCCCGGGTTCAGGAACTCGGCCTTGCCGAGTATCGTGCAGCCGGTGAGCTCGGAGGCCTTGCGAAGGTGGATGAGCGGGGTATTGCCGACCGAGTCGACGAAGTCGTCACGAGTATCCATCGGATCGTGCGTCCGTAAACGGTAGCGGGTTGTGAAGTGAACGCGGTCGGCCAGGAGCCTGCGCCGTAGGAGGTCGCGAATCGCCGTCTTCGGCGAGGCGTTTCGCCCCAAGCGAAAATCCGCTATCGCCGTCCCTTCGGTTGATCGATTGAGGAGAATATCGAGCCATATTTGACGAAATCGATCGGCCGAAGGGGCGGATGAGAGCGGATTTGCAGCCGCGAATTCCTACGGTGCAGGCTCCTAGGGAGCGGCGACCGTGATCGTGATGACCTCGGACCGTACCGGCGGGTCATGCGGAATGTGCAGCGGGTCGCCGAGCACGAGCTGCAGCGTGTGTTCGCCGGGCGGTAACTCGAGTTCGGTTTCGGTCTGGCCGCCTCCGAAGTGGAGGATCTGCTCGGTCGTCGGTAGCGGCAGGCCCTCGGGAGGCGCCTCTTCGACACTGACGAGCAGGTGATGGTGACCGGAGTCGGCAAACGTGATGCCCGCGGGCGCGACGCCCATGCCGCGAAGGCCGAAGCTCACGGTGAACGGCGACGAGACGGTCGCTCCGTCCTGAGGTTCGAGGAAATAGACCATCGCACCCTCGGGCGACGGCGTTCTCGGCAGCTCGACCGCTTCGCTTTCCTCAGGTGCATCCTGAGCACCTGCAAGACCCGGAGTTACGCATAGAAGCAGGCAGGCGAACAGTGTTATTGTTCTCATCAATAGATTCATTGAGATTCCTCAAGATTCCTCGAATGGGTCCGTTGAACTAATGCTCGCGAAGCGGTCACTAACATAACATAAGCTTGCGTGAGGGCTGCATCGCGTTCGACCTTCGGCCGAGACCGAAGGAGGTGAAAAAGTGGAACTCGGAATGCTTCGGATTATCCTTGTGTTCGGTCTCGCAGCCGGTATTGCCGCTTGCAGTTCGATGCCGCAGCAGAGCCAGCAGGGTTCGCAGGGTTCGCCGAGCCAGCCGAGCCCGTCGAGCAGCGGGCCGAGTTCCCCGTCCGGCGGTCAAAGTTCCCCCTCGGGCGGTCAGAGTTCGCCCGCCGGTGGCCAGAGTTCGCCCGCCGGTGGCCAGAGTTCCCCCTCGGGCGGACAACCGGGTCCGCAAAGTTCGACCCCGTCTCCCTCGTCGGGTATTCCGTCCCCGCCGTCGTCGGGTATCCCTTCTCCCTCGTCAGGCATCCCGTCTCCCTCGTCCGGCATCCCATCGCCGTCCGCGGGGATCCCGTCCCCGCCGAGTTCGCAGGGTCAGAGCGGTCAGTCGGGATCGGACTCGCAGCGCGCTTCGACTGATGGCGATTCGGCAGACGGCCGGCAGGCTCGGAGCGGCGGTCCGGATCAGCAGGGCGGCGACAGTGCCGATGGTCAACAGGCCCGGACCGGCGGACAGCAGGATCAGGACGGTGCCGGCGGACAGCAGGATCGGGCGGGCGCCGGGGGCGAGGAACAGATTGCCGGATCCGGCGGCGAGGACGACGCTGCCGGGGCTGGTGGCGACGAGCAGCTCGCCGGAGCTGGCGGCGAGGACGATGCCTCGGGTGCCGGCGGCGATGAGGAATCCGGTGGATCCGGCGGCGAGGAAGAGCTTGCCGGAGCCGGCGGACAGGAAGAAGGCGACGGCGCCGGCGGCGACTCGCGCGTCGCTTCGGCCGGCGGCGAGGAAGGCGTTCCCGGCGGCGCTGAGGGCGACGGTTCCGGCGTCGAGGAAGGCGTTTTCGGCGACGGCAGCCAGGCGTCGACGGGTGCCGGCGGCGAGGATGCGTTCGACCGCTCGCTCGAGGATTTCGATGCGATCCTCGGTGCGGAACAGGAAGTGCTCGCCCGTACGGGCACGGGCACGGCCGCTGATCAGGTGTTCTCCGATGCTGCCGGGATCGGCGGCGTAGTCGGCGGCATCGAGGGTCTCGCACCCGGCAGCGATCAGCAGGACGAGGAGGCGACGGGCGGCAGCGTCGGCGCCACTGTATCGTCGGGCGCGCGCACGGCCGAGCGGCGCCCCCCCGACTTTGTTGGAGACGAACCCGCTGCGGCAATCGAAGGCTGCAACGATGAAGACACGGTCGCGCGGCAACTGTGTGAGCTTGCTACCGACGAGGAAGATCCGATTCTTCGCGAGCAGCTCTGGGAGGAATACAACGAGTACCTCAAGATCGTTGCGCGACAGTAGGTGGGAGAAGGACTTATGCACCGAATTTTCATAATTTTGATCGGGCTGTATGCGCTGTCAGCCTGCACCACATCGGAAGTGCTTGTGGCTCACTCGGTCGATCTCGAGTCGAGCGTGCAGGCGATTCCCGAGGCGCAGTTGCTCGATGTCGGAATCGTGGTTTTCGACCCCGGCGTGCCCGCGGGCGAGATTCCCGAGGCGGAAGTCGAGCAATTGATGGCCGAGGGCAGTTTCCCGCAGGTGCGCCGTGCGGAAGCCCTGTACATGGCCGTGGAACTGCGCGACACGCTGCAGCAGAGCGGTCATTGGGGCGGCGTCTGGGTCACACCCGAAGAGTCGACGGCGTCTGACCTCAACGTGACCGCCGAGATCATGCAGTCCGACGGCGCGACCGTGCGCCTGCAGGTCGAGGCCAGGGACGCTTTGGGCCGCGTCTGGCTCAACGAGCCCTACGAGCTTGAAACTGCGGCAGGCGTTTACAACCGTGGACGTTATCCGGACAAGGACCCGTATCAGGACCTCTTCAACTCGATCGCCAACGATCTCGCCGAGTTGCGCGCTGAACTGTCCGCCGACGAGGCGAGCGAAATCCGCACAGTCGCCGATCTGCGCTATGCGTCCGAACTGAGCCCCGACGCCTTCGACGGCTACGTCGTCGTGAACCGCGGCGGCGAATTCGAGCCCGTTCGCCTGCCTGCCGCCGGCGATCCGATGTTCGATCGCACGCAGCAGATCCGGCAGCGAGAGCAATTGTTCTTCGACACGCTGAACCAGCACTATGCGAGTTTTTCCGCCGACGCCGGGGAGTCCTACGACAGTTGGCGGGAGTACGCGCGCGAAGAGGCGATCGCGATCCGCGAGATCACGCGCCAGTCCCGCTGGCAAACGGGCCTTGGCATCGCAACGATCCTGGCGGCCATCGCCTACGGTTCGAACTCTTCCAACGACGCCTATTCGGACTACCTGATCCAGCAGGGCGTCACCTACATCGGCATGGAGATGATCCGTTCCGGTGCGATCAGGCGCCAGGAGAGACGCCTGCACACCGAAACGCTCGAGGAGTTGTCGCTGAGTTTCGACGAATCCGTCGAGCCGCTCGTGGTCGACATCCAGGGCACGCAGCACCGCCTGACCGGTACCGTCCAGACACAGTACGCGGAGTGGCGCGAACTGCTCAAGGAACTTTTCGTCAGCGAGACGGGTTTCGCACCGGAAAATCTCGACGTCTACATGGAAGCCGAGACGGAACCGGCCGAAGAAGTACAGTTGCTCGAAATCGACGTAGCTCCCGGCGCTGACGCGGACGCCGAGGAAGGCGTGACCGATGCGGACGGGGGCGCGGCCAGCGGAGTCTAGGCGCCTGCGGCGCAGGGTCCCGGGAGCCCGCGGCAGAACGCGGCGGCGCAACCGGGTCGGTGCGTCGCCCGATCGTCCGGATGCACCCGCCTTGCAGAATCTGCATCTGCGACTGATGCGCAGTCCGGTCCGGCCGAGGTGGATCGGCGGGTGAATTCGGCCAGACTGCTGCGAACGTTTCCAAAACCGGCGTCTCGATCGACCGGGAATCCTTTTGGCGGTCTGGAGGTTCATCTCGAACGACGCCTCGCTACCGGCCGCATGACCGAAGTCTGGTTCGGTTGCGCTGGCGGCGGGCATCCACGCGCGATCAAGACGCTCAAGCCCGTCTGGCTTGCGAAGCCCGGCGCCCGGGCAAAACTGCAGCGCGAGTACGAATTGCTTCGGAGCCTGCGGCATCCGCACATCGTCGGCGCGCAAGCGTTTATTGACGAACCGGATTGCGCGGCGATCGTTTGCGAGTATCTTGGCGGCGGCGACCTCGTGAGCCTCGCGGGCGCTCCCCCGCGCCACTGGATCGCCGCCGTGCGCGATGTGCTCGCTGCGATCGAGTACCTGCATGACCGCGGTTTGGCGCATCGCGACGTCAAGGCGCGCAACGTGATGTTCGACGGCGAAGGCCGGGCGCGCCTGATCGATCTGGGCTCCGCGGCCCGCATCGGCACGGCATGGACGCAGCACGGCACAACCGCGGCACATCGGCCCGCGCAGCCGCGGTCAGGCCGCGTGGGCGCGGAGCAGGACCTCTACGCATTCGCCGTGCTGCTTTGTGAACTCCTGTCGGGGCGGCTGCCATTCGCGGAGGAGCCCGGCGCCGACGCCGGGGCGGATACGCCGTGGCTGACGTTCGAAACCAACGGCAGCCTCGAACCCGCGGCCCAATGCAAGGACAGCCCGGAACTCGACGCGCTCGGGCAACTCGTGCTTGCGGTGCTTGCTCCCGGCGGCGGGCCTGGAGTCGGCAGCGTATCGCAGTTCTCCAATGTCATAGAATCAGTGTTCGCCAGCGAGTCCGAACAGCCGTGACCGAACGAGACCCGAGCCCGCAACACGAACAGACCATCGTCGCGGTCAAGCCGGGGTTCGGCGCCGCAAAGCGAGGGTCCGCCAAGCCGAGTCAGGCGAAACGGCGGCTGCCGTGGCTCGCTCTTTCAGCCGCGGGCCTTGTTTTGCTCGCTCTGGCCGTGTTCTTCGTGCTGCCGAACTGGGTCGAGGAACAGTCGGCGAACACGCCCGTAGAGGCGCCGGCCGCCGTCGCGGCGCCCGAGCCCGCCGGTCCGGTCCTGTCCGAAGAAGAACTCGCTGCACTTGAAGCTCGGGCAGAGTCGCTGTTGGCCGCGCTGTTGCCGCAGCAGGCGCGGCTCGAGGAGTTGTCGGCGTCCGTTTGGGGCGGTACGCAATGGGAGCGCTACGAGGAAACGGCGCGCGGCGCCGATGACGCGCTGTTGGCCGATGCCTTCGCCGAAGCCGCGACGGCGTATGAGGCAGCGCTTGCCGTCGGCGAAGGCTTGCTCGAGCGTTCCTACGAGATCATCCGTGCGGCACTGGACAGCGGCCGACAGGCGCTTGAGGCTGGCAATTCCGAGCTCGCGATCGAACAGTTCGACCTGGTGCTCAGCATCGAACCCGGCAACGCAGCGGCTCAAGCCGGTCGCGCGCGTGCCGGGCGTCTGCCCGAAGTCATCGAGCTGGTGCGCGAGGGCGACGAGCTGCGCCAGGGGCAGCAACTGGAGGCCGCCGCCGATGCCTACCGCGCGGCGCTCGCGATCGACGGACGCTGGGACCCGGCACGCGCGGCCCTGACTGCCGTAATGGCCGACATCGCGCGCTCGAGCTTCGATGCGCTGCTCTCGGAAGGCTTTGCGGCGTTGGCGGACGAGGATTTCGACGAAGCGCAGTCACGCTTCACCGCGGCGCTGGCCATGCGGGCGGACTCCAGGGATGCGCGTGACGGATTGACGCTGGCCGAGCAGGGCCTGGAACTTCAGCAGATCGAGATGGCCGAAGCCAGGGCGCTTGCCTTCGAACGACGCGAACTGTGGGATCGTGCGATTGCGCAGTACGAGTCGGCGCTTGCGGCCGACGCGACACTCGAGTTCGCGCTCGCGGGTCTTGCGCGCTCGCGCGAGCGCAGCGACCTCGACGCGAAGCTTGTGAACCTGATCGAGAACCCCGAATTGTTGTTGAGCGATACTGTCCTTGCGGAAGCCGAAGCGCTAGCAGAACAGGCGCATACGATTGCCGACCCCGGCGCGAGGCTCGACGGGCAACTCGTCCGCCTCGATGAGCTCATCCTGGCCGCGACGACGCCGTTGCCTGTGCAGCTTCAGTCCGATGAGCTCACCGAGGTCACCGTCTATCGCGTCGGCCAGCTCGGTACGTTCCTGGCGACGCAGATCGAAGTCCGGCCGGGCAGCTACACGGTGGTTGGCAGCCGCAGGGGCTACAGGGACGTTCGCAAGACTTTCACTGTTCTGCCGGGCCGCGAGATGCCGCCGATCAGCGTCATGTGCGTAGAGCCGATCTGAGCTGCGGAGGCCGGGAGCGGATGAGCAAATCGAACGAGTGGATCCTGGCGACGAGCGAGTCGGGGTACACGCGGTATTTCGAAGCGGAGTCGCTGCCGGTCTCGATCGGCGGGAGCGGCGGCGACGATATCAGGCTCGGCGGCATTTCAGGCTCGGCGCAGATCGGTGTGCTCGACGGCGTCTTCTTCGTACAGGCGGGCCGGACCACGACCAACGTGCGGATCGGCGGCGAGCTGCTCAGAAGTTCGCGCCGGCTCGCCGACGGCGACGTCATCGCACTGGACAGCGCTCGCCTGAACTGTGCCATCGCCGCCGGAAAGCTGACGGTGTCGATCGAAGCCAGGGTCACCGCGGGCGACACCGCACCGCCCGATCTCGAGGAACTCGCGCGTGCCGGCGACGAAGGCGGCGACGAGATCGCGATCGCGCCCGTCGCGTTTCGCTCCGGGGCGAGCTCGGCTCAACCGTCGCGTCCCAGGCGCCCGAGGGTGGCGACGATGGTCGTCGCGGCCGCATTCGCCGTGCTCGCCGTGCTCGGTTGGTTCGCGTTCACCGCGAAGTCCGTACAGCTCGTCTTCGAGCCGGCCGCCGACGAGTTCAGCCTGCCGTCAACCTTGTTCAAGTTTCAGCTCGGCGACCGGATGTTGCTGCGTTCGGGAACGCACCAGCTGGCCGCGCAAGTCGAGGGCTACTATCCCCTCGATACCACCGTCGAGGTCGGCCCGTTGCCCGATCAGTCCTTCGAACTCCCGTTCACGAAGTTGCCGGGCCTGATCACGCTTCGAACCGAGCCCGAGGCGGGCGCCGAAGCAAGCATTGAGGGCGAGCTGCTCGGCCAGACGCCGCTCGTCGATTTCGAGCTGGAACCCGGGGTGCACCGCATCGAGTTTGCGGCAGACCGATATTTGCCGGAGGTTCGCGAGCTCACGGTCGAGGGCGGCCGCGAGCGCCAGTCGCTGACGGCGGAGCTTACGCCGGACTGGGCGCCGGTGACGATCAGCAGCGTCCCGCCGGGCGCCGACATCGTCGTCGACGGTGAAACCGTGGGCGTCACGCCGACCGAAGTCGAGATCACCGCCGGCGAGCGGCGCATCGAGGTCCGGCTCGGCGGCTACAACGCCTGGGGCATGCTGCTCAATGTCGTCGCCGACAGCGCACAAAGTCTGCCGCTCATCACCCTGGATCCGGCCGACGGGCGCATCGAACTCGTCAGCGTCCCGAGCGAGGCGGCCGTGAGCGTCAACGGCGAGTACCGCGGCCGGACGCCGCTCGAACTTCGCCTTAGCCCGTCACGTACGCACGAGATCGTGCTGAGCCGGCCGGGCTATGTTTCACGAACTCTCGAGTTGTCGGTCGCCGCCGACAGCGGACGCGTCGTGGAGCTCGAACTCGAGGCTCAATTGGGCGAGATCGTCGTGCAAAGCACGCCGCCCGGTGCCGAGATCTGGGTCGACGGCAACCGCGAGGCCTCCACGCCCGCAACGCTCAATCTGCTTGCGATCAGTCACGACATCGAGATTCGTCAGATCGGTTACGTGCCGCAGGGCGCCGAAGTGACTCCGCGGCCCGGGTTTACCCAGACGCTCGATTTCGATCTCGAGGTGCTCGACGACGCCTCCGGCAGCGGCTATCCGCGCATCGTGCAAACGGCGATCGGGCAGGAACTCAGGCTCGTACCCGCGGGTACGTTTTCGATGGGCTCGTCGCGGCGCGAGCAGGGACGCCGTTCCAACGAGACACTGCGCGACGTGCAGATCAGCCGCGCCTTCTATCTCGGTGTGCGCGAAGTCAGCAACGCCGAGTTTCGGATGTTCCGTCAGGAGCACTATTCGGGCGAGTTCGCTAACACGTCGCTCGACGGCGACGAGCAGCCCGTGGTTCGGGTGACCTGGGAAGACGCCGCAATGTTCCTCAATTGGCTCAGCGCGCGCGACGGGCTGCAACCTGTCTACGCGCCGACGACGACCTCGTGGGCGCCGATCCGGCCGATCAGGAACGGCTACCGTTTGCCGACCGAGGCGGAGTGGGCCTGGGCGGCGCGCGCCGCGGAACGCGACGAGCCGCTGGTCTATCCCTGGGGTCCGCAACCGCCGCCGCCGGATCGCTCGGGCAACTACGCCGACCTGTCGGCAGCCGCGATCCTGCCGACGACCCTCGTGACCTACAACGACGGGTTCGCGGTGACCGCGCCCGCGGGCAGCTTCGAGCCGAACGTGCTCGGCATTTTCGATCTGGGCGGCAATGTGTCGGAGTGGCTGCAGGACTTCTACGAGGTCAGGGTCATCGCGCCGGAGACCCTCGAGATCGATCCCCTGGGGCCGGAAACCGGCCGGTTCAACATGATTCGGGGCGCGAGCTGGCGCAGCGCCACCGTGACGGACCTCAGGCTCGCCTACCGCAACTACGGATCCCAGCCTCGCGAAGATCTCGGTTTCCGTATCGCGCGGAATCTGGAATGATCTGCCATTGGCGCGGTCTAACGTGAGTGTTCGCACCCGGTGCGAGGAAGAGCGATGAATACGATCCGGATACTTTTCGCGGTACTCGGCCTGAGCCTGGTCGCGCTCGCGACGATCGGCCAGGAAGCCGAGGGCGAGCCCGAGAGCCCGCCTCCGGCCGCCGGGGAGTCTGAGGCAGAGCCCACCGTGGAGCCTGCCGGGGAAGCTCCGCGAGGCACTTCCGATGAAGTGTTCATTCCGACCGTCGAGGTCCAGGCGGACGAGGAAGTCGTGTTTCCGGTGGACATCTAGCGCGCAAATCTCACCAAGCCTTCGCTTCTCTCTTGCCCGGGGGTGCCGCTTGGCGCTCGGCCGGGAAACTGACGGCGGACACCATACCTTGAGGACCCTTGCAAGATGAGACGTACTTTTTTCGGCGAATTTCTCTTTCAGGCATTTGCGCTGATCGTCATGGTCATTCTCGTGCATGCGTTCTACGTGACGAGTGTGCGGCCCAATGCGACGTCGATTCTCGAGGAGCAGGCGCTCAGGATTCAGCAGGAGGAGAACTACACGCCGGAACGCTCGTTCTGGGTGCTCATCAGGGACTTCGAGCAGGAAGCCTGTTTCATCCTCATGTTCTGGGCGTTCGCGATCATGGGTTACAAGGCCGTCTTCATGTACAACGAGCGAACCTTGTTGCAGCGGGAGTTCCTGCCGGTGCCCGACGGCGTTCGAATACTTCCCGAAGACACGCGCGAGTACGGTCGCGCGATCGAGTCGCTGCCCGAACGGGTCAGGGCCATGCTGCTGCCCCGCGTGCTCTTGTCGTCGCTCGAGCGTTTCGGGTCGACGCGCAACGTTCAGGATGTGTCGTCGGTGGCGAATTCACTGTGCGAGGCCGAGGGCGAGCGGCTGGAGTCGGAGCTGTCGATGATCCGCTACATCGCCTGGGCCATACCTTCCGTGGGGTTCATCGGCACCGTACGGGGTATCGGCCAGGCGCTCGGCGAAGCGCAGCGCGCCGTCGAAGGGGACATCGCGGGCGTTACCGAGAACCTCGGGGTGGCATTCAACTCGACGTTCATAGCGCTTTTGATTTCGATCGTCGTCATGTTCCTGGTCCACCAGTTGCAGTTGTTTCAGGAGCGTCTCGTGTTCGATACGCAGACCTACGTCGACCACAACCTCATACGCCACATGCGAAGCCGCGGCGCCACCTAGCCGAGCGAGGGGAGATGCCTGCACGCGCGATCGAAATCAACGATGCCGGCCTTGTCGTCGCCGATGCGTCGGGCATCCTGGCCGTCGAGCCGGGCTATGCGCTGGTCGAGAAGGGCGCGATCACGACGGGATTGCAGGCATACGGGCAGGCGCGTCTGAAACCGCGCCAGGTCAGCAACAGCTTCTGGTCAAATCTCAGTCTGGAGAAGGGCAGTGCGGGCGTTGAGGGCGCGCCAAACTCCGCGGAACTTGCCTACAAACAGCTTGGCGCCCTGTGGAGCAGGTTCGCCGCCTCGACCGACGACGTCGTGCTCATCGTGCCGGGCCATTACGGTCAGGCCCAGCTCGGACTGCTGCTCGGTCTCGCCGAGGAGTGCGCGGTGCCGGTACGTGCCATGGTCGATGCTGCGGTCGCGGCAAGCCACCGGCCGTATCCCGGCCGCGAACTTGTCTACGTCGATGCGGGACTGCATCGGGTGTCCGTCACGGCGCTCGCGCAGGGCGACGACGTGAGCGTGCGGTCCGAACAGCGCCTGGACAGCACCGGACTCGCCGGTCTCAATGATCTGCTTGCCCGGCGGGTCGCCGAGATGTTCGTGTTTGCGAGCCGCTTCGATCCGTTTCACGATGCCGCCAGCGAGCAGCTCCTCTATGACCGCTTGCCCGAATGGCTTGCGTCGCTGCACGAGCAGGGCTCGGCGGTGCTTGCGCTGCCGCACGGCGCCGATGAAGTCGAGGTTCAGATCGAGCGGGGACAACTGCTGAAGGTGGCGCTCGGCTTTTACAAGGCGCTGTTGCAGCTCATCGCACAAACGCGCGAGGCCCGATCGGGACTGGTCGTGCAATTGTCGGACCGGTTGGCTCGGTTGCCGGGAGTCATGGGTGAGTTGGCGCGCCTGGACGATTCCGAGGTGGTCGGTCTCGCGCCGGGGCACGCGGCCATTGCCGCGCTCGAGGGCTTCGCTGCAATGGACACGCGTAAAGGCGTGAAGCTGCTCCGACGCATGTCCTGGCGCGCCGAGCCCGTGTCGGCTGTGGGGTCCGTGGCGGAAATCGCTGACACAGCGATCGCCGTGTCGGACACGCCCGTTCCGACCCATGTCGTCTATCGCGGCGTGGCGCATCCGGTCGACGGGGCGGGTCTCGTGATCGGCCGGTCCGGCGCCGAGGATCGGCAGGTCATCGTCGTGGACGATCAGCCCGGCGGCGTGTCCCGGTCGCACTGTGAACTCAGGCTCAGCAACGGCGAACTCAAGCTGCGCGACCTGTCGAGCTATGGTACTTTCGTGAACGAAAAGCGCGTCTCCGGAGAGGCTACGCTGCAGCCGGCGGACATCATCCGGATCGGCACTCCGGGCGCGGAGCTTCAGGTCGTAACGGTCAAGGCCCCGGAGCGGTCACATGGCACGCCGTAGGGAATTCAGCGTCATCTCGATGTCGTTTCTCGACGCGATGACCTGCGGTTTCGGCGCCGTGATCCTGTTTTTCATGATCATCACGGCCAACATCGATCTGAGGCGCGATACCGTGCTCGACGATGTGGCCGCCGAGGTCGACCGCATGGAAATCAGGGTCGTGGCCGGGCGCAGGAACCTCGTGCAGCTCAGGGAGGATCTCGCGCGCCTCCTCGAGGAGCGGTACACGACACGCGGCGTCAAGCAACAGATCATGGCGGAGATCGACACAACGCGCGAGGACCTGGTCACGCAGGCCGAAGCCGCCGACATGCGCGACGATCTCATCGAGCAACTGCGGGCGGATCTCGCGGCCCTGGAAGAGGAGACCGAGCAACTCGCGATGACCGACGACACGGCCGAAGAGGCGGGCGCCTCGATCCGCAGCGTACAGGGCGAAGGTTACCGCCAATACCTGACGGGGCTGCGCATGGGCGGACAGCGGATCGTCATTCTCGTCGACGTCTCTGCGAGCATGCTCGACCGTACGCTCGTCAATATCATCCGCCGCCGCAACCTGCCTGACGTGCAAAAGCGCCAGGCGCCGAAGTGGCAGCAACTCGTCAACACCGTGGATTGGCTCACGGCGCAGATCCCGCCGGGTACGCAGTTCCAGGTGATCGCGTTCAACAATGAAGCCTGGTCGCTCGTTGAAGGGACCGACGGGCAGTGGCTTACGGCCAGCGACGCAAGTCAGCTCGACGAAGCCGTGCGCCGGTTGCGCGAGGAGACGGTCGCCGAAGGCCCGACGAGCCTGCACGTTGCGTTTCAGGCGGCAAGGCGCCTGCAACCCCGACCCGACAACATCTACCTGCTCGTCGACGGCCTGCCGACCATGGGCGGCGTCCAGCCGACCCGTAACGGCGTCACGAGCAGGGAGCGGCTCGGGCATTTCGAGCGCGCGACGCGCGAGCGGCCGATCGGCACTCCCGTCAACGTCATACTGCTGGCAATGGAGGGCGACCCGCTCGCAGCGCCCGCCTACTGGCAGCTCGCGCTCGAGAGCGGCGGCTCGATGATGGCACCGGCGGAGGACTGGCCGTGAAAAAAAAGAAACGCCGCGGCATAGAGACGCTGAGCCTGTCGTTCCTCGACAGCATTTCCTGTGGTTTCGGGGCGATCATCCTGCTGCTCGTGATCACGAAGCTCTTCGAGCCGATCCGGCTCGAGGAGAGCAATCAGGAACTGGAGGGACTGCTCGCACGTTACGAACAGGAACTCACGGAGATACTCGGCGAGACCGAGACGGTGCAACGCGAACGCGTCACGACCGCCGAGACCGTCGAGGAAGACCAGGTCCAGGTCCTCGAGTTGCAGCAGGAACTCACGCGCATCCGTTCGATTCTGCTTGACCGGGAGGACGACGAGACGGTCGCTGACGAACTCGCAGGCCGACTCGCGGCCGCCAAGCAGTCGCTGACAGAGGAAATGGAGCGCCTGCTCGCCAACCAGGTGCCCAATGTCGAGGACTACGCGATCGGCGGCGTTCCCGTCGACAGCGAGTACATCATCTTCATCATCGACACCTCCGGCAGCATGCGCAGTTACGCCTGGGACCGGGTCCAGCGGCAGATCAGCGAGACGCTCGACGTGTATCCCACCGTCAAGGGCATGCAGATCATCAACGACGAGGGGACGTATCTCTTCAGAAGCTATCGGGGCCAGTGGATACCGGATACGCCGGCCCGCCGGCGGGCAATCATCGATTCCCTGCCGAACTGGAACGCGTTCTCCGATTCGAGTCCGCGGGAGGGCATTCTCGAGGCGATCGAGAGGTTCTACGATCCCGAAAAGAAGATCTCGCTGTATGTGTACAGCGATGACTTCGCGCCGACATCGACGATTCGCCAGGTCGTGCGCGAAGTCGACCGGCGCAACAGGCGCGACGAGGATGGCAATCGCCGGGTCAGGATTCACGCGGTCGCCTTCCCGGTCTACTGGGACGTCATGGGCGACCTCGTCTCGTCCGCGCGCTACGCCACGCTCATGCGGGTGCTCTGTCAGCGCAACGGCGGAACCTTCGTCGCGCTGCCCTCGCGCCGCGACATCTGAACGGCCGAACCTTCCGCCGGTGAGTGGCCGCGTCAGCGGTCGCAGTGCCGAGCGGGTTTCTGCCATGAACAGTCGGCAGCCGGCAAGCAAGAGTCCTGCGGCATGGCATGTGAAACGCCCTCGCCGACAGCGGCCGGTCAACGGGCGTTACCTTGAGTCCGAGTTGCATCGCGCGGCGCTTGGGTACACCCCGCGTTTTGCTTCTCGTGCCTTGTTTTGGTGCGCAATCCGGCGGGCTGCCTGCAGTGCGAGGTTGCCTCCCGACAGTCGATCCCGCCACTGGTCAGAATTGATCATCATTCGGGCATGGTCCGGCCCGGATTCGGCCCGGAATTGCCTTGCCGCGGCGCTTCAATGGCAGGTGTCAGCAGACACCTGGACACAAAGGAGCGAACCATGACGAGAAACATACTGATACTGGCGTTGGCAGCCGGGCTTGCGAGCCCTGCCTGGACCGCCGAGAACAATGCCGCACCGAAGGAGGAGAGCATCGGCGTCGGCAGCGGCGTGGTCGTCGGTGCGCTCGCAGGCGGGCCGGTCGGCGCCATCGTTGGCGCCGCAATGGGCGGTTGGCTCGGCGACAAGTTCCACCGCGAGCGCTCGGCCAAGCTCGAGTTCGAGCGCCAGTCCGAACAGGCGCGACTCGAATGGGAGCGGGCGCAGCTCGAGGCCGATGAACTGCTCGCGAGGCTTGAGGAGAGTAACGCCGATCTCGGCCAGCTCAGGTCCGAGTGGCGCGCCGCGCAGGTGAACTACCGCAACGCGTTGCAGCAGGCGCTCGATACGCAGATCTACTTTCGCACCGGCGAGGCCGAACTCGAGGACGGAACTGGCGAACGCCTGAGCCGAATAGCCGGACTGATCGGCGAACTCGCCGATCTGACCGTCGTCGTCGAAGGCCATGCCGATGCGCGCGGCGCGGCGGACTACAACGAGCAGTTGTCGACTGCTCGGGCACAGGCCGTACGCGACGCCCTCGTGCGGGCCGGCGTCTCGCCGGGCCGGATCTTCTGGGTCGCCGAGGGCGAGCGTCATTCGACGTCCGATGAGAAGGACCTCGATGCCATGGCGCTCGACCGGCGCGTGAATCTGAGCATCGTGGACCGGAGCGCTGCGGACCGCATCGCGCAGCAGTAGGCGCCCAGGGTTCGACCGGCTCCGGACGGGCCGGTCGCCGAGGCGGAATCAGGGCCGGGCCGCGTCAGGGATGGCGCGGCCCTTTCTCATTCACGGGTCGCGTCGAGGTACGCTGCGACAAGCGGCAAGAGTTCTGGATACGCAGCATCATCGCCGCGCCGACGGGGCAGGGCGATGATCGGCGTTGGAGCGAGGAAACGCTCGAGAACCTCGCGAGTCTCATCGAGCGGAACCGGCTGCTCGAGCGACTCGCTGACGATGACGCCAGCGAGTTCGACGCTCTGCGCCCGGAGGGCCCCGGCCGCTGTCAGCGTATGGCTCAGGGCGCCGAGGTAGCTGCCCGTGACGAGCAGCGCGGGTGCGCCGAGCGCCGCGATCCAGTCGACGACCGTATGCCGCCCGTCGAGCGGCACCATGACGCCGCCGATCCCTTCGATGAGCGTCAGGTCGTAACCGTCGGATGCACGGCAGAAGCTCAGCAATTCGTCGAACGCAATGTGTATGCCTTCGCGCGCGGCCGCCATGTCGGGCGAGAGCGGCGCGGCGAACCTCCACGGCGACACCGCGTCGAGCTCAGCGGTCGCGGGTTCAAGCCCTTGTGCGGCGAGCAGAAGGCCGGAGTCGCTTGCCTCGAGTTCGGCGGCGTCGAAGCCTGTCGCGACCGGTTTGAGGGTGCGCACGCCGAGCGATGTGCGGCTGAGTTCCTCGAGCAGCGCGCACATGACGAAGGTCTTGCCTACGCCGGTGCCCGAAGCCGTCACAAAGACCGTATTCTTCATTCGGCCGGATTCGGAGGACCGTGCGCCCCGACCGGCATCTCTCCGATGGCTCATCGGTCCCTTTGTCATGTTCCGTCCAGGATCGACCGGGCGGCTTCGGTCAGCTCTTGCACGTCGCGTTCGCAGTGCTCGGCCGAGAACGCAAACCGCAGCCGCGACGTGCCGGCAGGTACCGTCGGCGGCCTGATCGCGGCCACGAGGAAACCGGCTTCCCGCAACGCGCTTCCCGCTTCGACTGCGCGGGCCGCGGGGCCGAGAACGAGCGGTACGATCGCCGACTGCGCGGGTTCGAGTCCGAGCGCGGCCGCGAACGAACGCGCCCGCTTGACAGGGAGACCGACGAGGTCTTTCTCCGTCGCGATAATCTCGAGCGCGGTTGCGGCGGCTGCGACGGTTCCAGGCGGCAGTCCCGTCGAGAACCCGAAGCTGCGCGCACGATTGCGGATGAGTTCGCAGACTGCATGGCTCGCACAGATATAGCCGCCATAGCCGCCGGCGGCTTTTGACAGTGTGCCCATCTGCAGGTGCACGGCGACGGGCTCGTCGAACGCGAACGATGAGCCGCGGCCGGCGCCGACGACGCCGAGACCGTGCGCATCGTCCGTCATGAGCCAGGCATCGAAACGCCCGGCAAGTTCGCAAAGCTCCGGCAGCGGGGCGAGGTCGCCCTCCATGCTGAAGACGCCTTCAGTGAGCAGCAGGCAATGGCGGTGGCGGCTGCGCTCCGCGGCAAGTGCGGCGGCCGCAGCGGCGGGGTCGTTATGGTTGAAATGCACGACCTTCGCGCCGCTCAGCGCCGCGCCGCCGAGCAGGCAGGCGTGGCAGAACTCGTCCATGACGATGAGATCCACTTCGCCCGCGAGCAGCGGAATGACGCCGACGTTCGTGAGGTAGCCGCTGCCGAAGACGACCGCGTCCTCGGTGTCCTTGAGCGTGGCGAGCCGCGCTTCAAGCGCGGCGTAAAGCGGGTGATTGCCGGTGACCAGCCGCGAGGCGCCGGCGCCCGTGCCGTAGCGGCGTGTCGCTGCCAGACTTGCCTCCACGACCTCCGCACGATGCGACAGGCCGAGATAGTCGTTGCTTGCGAAGGACAGGAGGTCGCGCCCCTGGCTTCGAACACGGCGGCCGTCGACCTTCTCGGTGCTTGCGAGCGACCGCCTGAGTTCGCGGCGCTCGAGCGCCTGCAGCTTGCGTGTCGCAAACCCGTCGAGCGATCGGTCAGACAAACCTGTTCTCCGCGGCAGGGACGCTCGGATTGTCCCGAAAACAGGCGTTGGCTTCCATGTAAGCGCCGAACCGCCGGTCGGCCTGCGAAACGGACGACCCGCTCGTGCGCACTTCAGCCGGGGTCGCCGCCGATGATCTCAAGCAGTTCTCCGGTCACCGAACGCAGGAGTTCGGAGTCGGCGCGGCTTTCGACGTTGAGGCGCAGCAGCGGCTCGGTATTCGATGCGCGGACATTGAAGCGCCAGTCCGGGAACTCGACGCCAAGGCCGTCGACATGCTCGACGTGCGCGGCCCGCGATGCGTATGCGTCCTCGAGTCTGGAGATGGTCACAGCCGCGTCGTCGACGCGCCTGTTGATCTCGCCGCTCGTCGGAAACCTTGCGACGCGGTCGGCGACTAGCTCCGACAGCGGCGCATCGCGGCGGCTCATGATCTCGGCAACCATGAGCCAGGGGATCATGCCGCTGTCGGCATAGGAAAAATCGCGGAAGTAGTGGTGCGCGCTCATTTCGCCGCCGTAGACGGCATCGACTTCGCGCATCGTCTGCTTGATGAACGCGTGCCCCGACTTGCTCTGCACCGCTTTGCCGCCGGCCTGCGCCACCGCGTCGATCGTGCTCCAGGTCAATCGTGGGTCGTGGACGATCCGTTCACGCGGCGTCTTCTCGAGAAACGCGAGCGCGAGCAGGCCGACAAGGTAGTAGCCTTCAATGAACTCGCCGCGCTCGTCAAAGAAGAAGCAGCGGTCGAAGTCGCCGTCCCAGGCGATGCCGAGGTCAGCGCCGGACTCGAGCACGGCTGCCGATGTCGTGCCGCGATTCTTCTGGAGCATCGGGTTCGGCACGCCGTTCGGGAAGTGGCCGTCCGACTCGTGCTGCAATTTGACGAGCTCGAACGGCAGCTGCGGCTCGAGCAGATCGACGAAGGGTCCCGCGCAGCCGTTGCCGGCGTTGACGACGATTCGCAGCGGCTTGAGCGCACTCGTGTCGACGTAGCCGAGCAGGTGATCGATGTAGTCGCCGGTGAGGTCACGGCGGCCCACGCTGCCCTGCCGCGGGGTTTGCGGAAACTCGCCGGACTCGGCAATCCGGCGGATGTCCTGAAGACCCGTGTCGGCGCTGATGGGACGCGCGCCGGACCTGACCATCTTCATGCCGTTGTGATCGCGGGGGTTGTGGCTCGCCGTGACCATGATCCCGCCGTCGAGCCCTTCGTGGAACGTCGCGAAGTAGACGAGCTCAGTACCGCAGATACCGATGTCGATGACGTCGACGCCGGAATCGGTCAGTCCGCGAGTCAAGGCGGCGGCAAGCACCGGACTCGACAGTCGCACATCGCGCCCCACGGCGACGGTCGCCGGAGCGACGTGGGCCGCATAGGCGCGGCCGATGCGCCAGGCGATGTCCTCGTCGAGATCCTCGGGAACGCGGCCTCTGACATCGTAGGCCTTGAAACAGTCGATTCCCTTCACTTCAGACGTCCCGTTACGCGTCAGAGCACAAGCGTGGATCGCGCGCCTCCCGGCATCGCCGTCGGCAATGGCAGACCTTTTCCCATCCGAATCCACAGCCCGCGGTTGCCGCAGCCGAAGGCAGGCCAGTATAGCGGCAAGCTCCATATTCTTCCTGCGCGCGCCTCGCCGGACGGGCGCCTCGCAGGACTCGGTGCTTCGCGCGACTTCTGCCACGCGCTGCCGGGCACGAGATTGTCGTAGTATCGGCGTACGCTCGCCGTGACCGACCTGCCGTTGTCCACGCTCTGGTTGCCGTACAGACAGATGCAGACCGCGCCGCCGCCGTTCGAGGCGCTGCGGACCGAGGGCGTGTGGATCACGCTCGCCGACGGGCGCCGGCTCATCGACGGCACCGCGTCCTGGTGGACGGCCTGCCACGGCTACAACCATCCGCACATCCGCGCGGCGGTCGAGGCCCAGCTCGCCGCCATGCCGCACGTCATGCTCGGCGGCCTCGTGAACGCGCCGGCGCTGTCGCTTGCGCGGCGGCTCGCCGCCATGCTGCCGGGCGATCTCGAACACGTCTTCTTCTCCGAATCGGGGTCCGTGTCGGTCGAGGTCGCGATGAAAATGGCGCTGCAGTACTGGATCAACCGGGGCGAACCCGGGCGCCGCCGCTTCCTCAGCTTCAGCAACGCCTATTTCGGCGACACTTTCGCCGCGATGTCGGTTTGCGATCCCGAAGAAGGCATGCACGCGATGTTTCGCGGTGCGTTGCCCGAGCAACTGCTCCTCGATCTCCCTGCCGACCCGCGCGACACGGCCGCGTTCGAACACGCGCTCACGCAACATGCGACGCAACTTGCGGCGCTCATCGTCGAACCGCTCGTGCAGGCCGCCGGCGGCATGAGGTTCCATTCGCCCGACGTGCTCGCGCGCGTGGTCGAGCTCGCCCGTTCGCACGGTCTGCTCGTCATCTTCGACGAGATCGCCACGGGCTTCGGCCGCACGGGCACGATGTTCGCCTGCGAAAAGGCCAGTCTCGTGCCGGACATCATTACGCTTTCCAAGGCGCTTACGGGCGGGACGCTGCCTTTGGCGGCGACGGTGGCGCGCCGGCAGGTCTACGAGGCGTTTCTGTCGGATGACCCGCAGCGGGCGCTGATGCACGGGCCGACCTACGCCGGCAATCCCCTCGGCTGCGCCGCGGCCAACGCCTCGCTCGACCTCTTCGAGCGCGAGCCCCGTCTCGAACAGGTCGCGGCCATCGAAGCCCGCCTGAGCGCCGGTCTCGAGCCGCTGCGGGACTGCCGCGGCGTCGCCGACGTCCGTGTCAAGGGCGCGATCGGAGTCGTCGAACTCGAGAAGCAAGCGGATCTCGAGCGACTCCGGGTGCGTTTCGTCGAGCAAGGCGTGTGGGTGCGGCCGTTCGGCAAGGTCGTCTACCTGATGCCGGCGTTCACGATCGGCACGGCGGAACTCGACGAGCTGATCCGTGCCGTCAGTACGGTCGTTGCCGAGACCGGCCTATAACTCGGGGCAGAGGTTCCTAGAACAGCTCCGAGGCGTCGGGCTCGGCGCGGCCCTCCTGATCGTAGCGGTTCGGGATGAAGTCGCCGGTGACCATGTCGCGGTAGCTCAGGCCCGGGCCGACCATCGGGTAGACGCCGGCTTCGGGATCGATGATGGCCTCGAGGAAGGCGGGACCGTCGTGGTTCAGGAATTCCTCGAGCACCTGCGGCACGTCTTTCTTGTCGTCAAGCCGTTTCGCGTACGAGAAGCCGTCGGCCTGCGCCGTCTTTACGAAGTCTTTCTTGCGCAGCGATTTGTCGCTGGCCGAGAGCCGGCCCTTGAAGAAGAGCCGCTGCCACTGCATGACCATGCCGTCGCCGAAGTTGTTGAGCACAATGATCTTGATCGGCAGATTGTAGGTCGTGACGGTCTCCAGTTCGCCGAGATTCATGCGGATGCTCGCGTCGCCGTCAACGTCGATCACGAGCTTGTCCGGCCGCGCGAACTGCGCCCCGATCGCCGCCGGCAGCCCGTAGCCCATCGTGCCCATGCTGCCGGACGTGAGCCAGAGCCTCGGTTCGCGGAAATCGAAGTATTGCGCCGCCCACATCTGGTGCTGGCCGACGCCCGTCGAGATGATCGCTTCCCCGCGTGTGATCTCGTTCATCGTCTCGACGAGGTAGTTCGGCTGGATCAGCGGGCTCTCGCGGTCGTAGTTGAGTCCGTACTTCGCCTTGAGCTCGGCTGTCTCCGCGTGCCACTGCGAGAATTCGGCCGAGAAACCCGAACGGCGCGCGCAGGCGACGAGTGCCTCGAGCACCTCGGGCAGCAATCCGACGTGGTGCCAGTCGGCGGACCTGACCTTGTGAATTTCCGAAGCGTCGATGTCCAGGTGCAGGATTCGGCGTGCGCGCCTGGCGAACTGATCCGGTATGCCGGCCACGCGATCGTCGAAGCGGGCCCCGACTGCGATCAGCAGGTCGCAGTCGTCGACCGCGTAGTTCGCGCTCGCAAGGCCATGCATGCCGAGCATGTGCATCGCGAGCGGGTGCGTGGTGTCGAAGCTGCCGAGCCCCATGAGCGTCGTCACGATCGGGATCTCGAACTGCAGCGCGAACGCCTTGAGTGCTGCTGCGGCATTGCCGTTGATGACACCGCCACCGACATAGAGCAGCGGGCGCTTGCTCTCGGCGAGCATCGACAGGAATTCTTCGCAGCCGGCTTCGCTGATTGCGTTCTGCTCGACTTCCGCAAGGCGGCGCCGGTAGCCCGGGATCGGCAGGCTGCCGTAGCCGCCGAAAGCGCCTTCCCAGTTCTGTACGTCCTTGGGCACGTCGATGACGACGGGTCCGGGCCGCCCGGTTCGCGCGATCTCGAACGCTGTGCGTACGGTCGCTTCGAGCTTGGTCGCGTCGGTGACGAGAAACACGTGTTTGGCGACGGATCCCATGACCGCGGTGACCGGCGCTTCCTGAAAGGCATCTGTGCCGACCGAGCCCGTCGGCACCTGACCGCAGATGACCACGATCGGCGTCGAGTCGGCCATGGAATCGCGCACGGGCGTGACGCAGTTCGTGGCGCCGGGTCCGGAGGTCACCATGACGACGCCGACCCGGCCGCTCGCGCGCGCGAAGCCCGCCGCCATGAACCCCGCACCCTGTTCGTTCGCCGGGACGATCAACGGCATCGGCTCCTCGCTGGAGCTGCCGTGCGTCGTGTTGTAGCGAAACACCGCGTCGTAGGTCGGCAGAATCGCGCCGCCGCTGTAACCGAAGATCGTGTCGACGCCTTCGTCTGCCAGCACCTGCACGATCGTATCGGCTCCGGTCATTCGCTGACCGGCAAGCGGATGTGCGGTCGGGATGCGCGTTCGGGTCTGCGTATTCACGGTCGTCTATTCCGTCGAGCCCGGCCCATCAGCCCGGTACATGCGAGTCGAGTGTTGACGAAAAGTTACAGCATTGCAATAGCTGTTGTTCTGAGCCAGCATTGCCCGGCTTGGCGTATAGGCAGGCGGCAATGCCATGAGACATATCATTTCGATTCTTCTTCAGAACGAAGCGGGTGCCTTGTCGCGCGTGTCCAATCTGTTTTCGTCGCGCGGATACAACATTGAGAGTCTCAATGTTGCGCCGACCGCCGATGCAACGGTCTCGCGACTCACGCTCGTGACGACGGGTTCCGACGAGGTGATCGACCAGATCGGCAAGCAGCTCGGCAAGCTCGTCGACGTCGTCGACATCACGGACATGACCAGCGCCGACCATGTCGAGCGCGAGCTCGCGCTCTTCAAGCTGCATCTCGTCGACGGCAAGACACGGCAGCTCAGAACGCTGCTCGAGACCTCCAACGCCCGCGTGCTCGACGACCACGAGGGCCACTACACGATCGAACTCATCGGCGGCAGCCACGAGATCGACCGGTTTCTCGACCGGATCAGGAGTGTGTCGGACCTTTCCACGGTCGTGCGCAGCGGTGCGATGGCCGTTGCCCGCGGGGCGCCGGTGTTCGCCAGGGGCTGAGGGCGCGCGGCCGCACGACTTTTGCCGATGGCCAGACCAATGAGCGATGGATCCACAAACGCCGACCGACTTCTCGGTGCGCGCCGCCTGGTCGTCAAGATCGGCTCCGCCCTGTTCATCGATCAGGATACGGGCGCGCTCGACGAAGACTGGCTCACGGCGCTTTGCGAGGATGTCGTGTGGCTTCATGAATCGGGCGGTCAGGTCGTGCTTGTATCTTCGGGCGCCGTCGCGCTTGGCGCGCGCGAACTCGGGATCGACCCGCGCCGCGCACGTCTTGAAGACAACCAGGCCGCCGCGGCGGCCGGCCAGATCCTGCTCGCCCACGCGTACCATGACGCGTTGCGCGCGGTCGAACTGACGACAGCACAGGTCCTGTTGACGCTCGACGACAGCGAGAGCAGGCGCCGCTACCTCAATGCATGCAAGACGCTGTTGACGCTTCTCGCCCGCGGTGCGGTTCCGGTGGTGAACGAGAACGATACCGTCGCGACACAGGAGCTTCGCTACGGGGACAATGATCGTCTCGCAGCGCGGGTCGCACAGATGGTCAGCGCCGACTGCATGGTCCTGCTGTCCGATGTGGACGGTCTTTACACCTGCGATCCGCAGCGTAATGACGATGCCGAGCACGTGCCGGAGGTCACCGGCATCGACGAGCGGATCCGCGCGATGGCAGGCGGCCCGGGTTCGGCACACGGTTCAGGCGGCATGCATACCAAGCTCGACGCGGCGCGGATCGCCACGGGGGCCGGCTGCCGGGTAGCGATCACGAACGGCCGCGTGCGGCGGCCGCTCAAGGCGCTGAGCGAGGGTGGCCGGGCGACGTGGTTCCTGTCGACGGCGACGCCCGCGGCGGCCCGCAAGCAATGGATCGCGGGTACGCTGAAACCCAAAGGCAGCGTTAGTGTCGACGCCGGCGCCGAGCGTGCGCTGGCGGCGGGCCGGAGCCTGCTTCCGGCCGGCGTGACCGAAGTCGCGGGGGATTTCGAGCGCGGCGACGCGGTGCGCGTGCTGAGCGGACTGGGCGTCGAGTTGGGCCGTGGGCTCATCGGCTATTCCTCCGACGAGGCTCGCGCGATCGCAGGCAAGCAATCGGAATTCATAGCGAGCGTATTGGGTTATCGCGGTCGGGATGAGATGATCCACCGCGACGACCTGGTGTTGATGCATTGAGAGACGAGTACGATGAATATCGCCAACCGCGAACTTGAACCCGGCCTTCACGAGCAGATGATGGGTCTCGGGCGCGCCGCGCGGGACGCGGCAGACGTGCTCGCGAGAGCCCCGGGCGAGACGAGGAATGCCGTGCTTCAGAGCGCGGGAAGCGAGATCCGGGAGTCTGCTGCGGCGATTCTCGAGGCGAACGAGCGCGACTGTGCCGACGGACATCGGATTGGGCTGTCGGCCGCGATGATCGACCGGCTCGCACTGGACGACTCCCGGATCGAGGCCATGGCCGTGGGCGTCGAGTCGATCGCCGATCTCGACGACCCGGTCGGGCAGGTCATCGCCGAATGGAATCGGCCGAACGGTCTCAGGATCGAGCGCGTGCGCGTGCCGCTCGGCGTCATCGGCATCATCTACGAGAGCCGGCCGAACGTTACCGCGGATGCCGGCGCCTTGTGCCTGAAGAGCGGCAACGCGGTCATCCTGCGCGGCGGTTCGGAAAGCGCGCGCTCGAGCGCCGCGATTCACGCCTGCCTCGCGCGAGCGCTCGTGTCTCGCGGTCTGCCCGAGTCCGCGATTCAGATGGTGCCGACGCAGGACCGCGAGGCCGTCGGTATCCTGTTGCGCGACATGGGGCAATTCGTCGACGTCATCGTTCCGCGCGGCGGCAAGGGCCTGATCTCGCGTGTCCAGCAGGACGCGCGCGTGCCCGTCATGGGACACCTGGAGGGCATCTGCCATACCTACGTGCATGCGGCGGCTGACCTCGACATGGCGCGGCGCCTCGTGGTCAACGCGAAGATGCGGCGAACCGGCATCTGCGGGGCCACCGAGGCCGTGCTCGTCGACCGCGCCTGCGCCGCGACCCACCTCGCGCCGATCGTCGCCGACCTGCTTGAGGCCGGCTGCGAGGTTCGCGGCGATCCGGCGACAGTGGACGTCAATTCACATGTCAGGACCGCGGAGCGCTCCGACTGGGGCAAGGAATACCTCGACGCGATCGTCGCCGTCAGGGTCATAGACGGTATCGACGCCGCGCTCGAGCATGTCAGGACGCACGGTTCCGGCCACACCGATGCCATCGTTACGGAAGATGCCGCGGCGGCCGAACGGTTCGCGCGGGAACTGGACAGCGCGATCGTCATGCACAACGCCTCGACCCAGTTCGCCGACGGCGGCGAGTTCGGCATGGGCGCGGAGATCGGCATCGCGACGGGACGCATCCATGCGCGCGGACCCGTCGGCGCGGCGGAACTGACAAGCTACAAGTACGTGGTGCACGGCTCGGGCCAGACGCGGCCCTGAGCGCCTGCAGCGACGCCACGCCAACATCGATTCCTGCCGCAGCAGCGCATGCGAGGCAGGGCTCCGACGACCCTTGAACGTGCCGCGGCCCGCCCCCCGGAACCGGGAGGCGGGCCGCTGGCGTCGATTGTCGTTGTCGGAGTCGGATTCGCCGGTAGCCGTTCAGAACCGCAGGATGCGCGCCTCATCGGAGTCGGCATCGAGATCCGGCAACGTCGGCAGGAAATCCTGCCCGGCGATCTCGATCAGGCCGGCGTCGAGTTCCCAGGCGGCGCTCACGGCAGCGTTGTCAGCAAGCGCGAATTCGACGGGCCCTGCAAATTCGAGGCTCGGCGGGCTCGCCTGGTAGACGCGGATCGCCGGGGGCAGGCGCTCTGGTCGAGGCCGTTCCGACACCGCGACATCGTCCGTCTGCAGACCTTCGGGATACTTTGCGGTTACCGTCACGATCTCGATGGGCGGGAGCTCGCGCAGCCTGGCCATGAGGAAGTTCATGGTCGGGAAGTCGTCAGCATTGGCCGTGACGATCACTTCTTCCATGACGGCAACGCCCGGATACGCCGGTGCTTCGCTCAGACCGTCCACTTGCGCCGTGGCGGCGGCGCCCGCGGCGTGGGCCATGCCCGATCCGGCCAGAAGGACGATTGCCGAGAAAATATTGCGTTGTGCGTTCATTGCCTTGCTCCCTGTGTGAGTCCGTTTATCCGGAATGCAGGGCAATTGTGTGCGGTGCGGCGCCACGCCGTCTCTGTAGATACCTCAAGATTGGGCAAGTTAGCTTTGCACTGAAGTCCGGTCCGTGGATTGGCGCCGGAAGGATTGCCGGAACGAGCTCAGGCCGCGTCGACGGCCTCAAACCGCAGCGTCGGCCGGTCGCCGCGCCTGGAATAGCGGTGCTCGCCGGCCATGTCCTCAAGTGCGGCATCGCGTTCCTCGGCCGAGGCATACCAGTGATAACACTCCCAGTCCGCACCCAGCAGGCGTGCGAAGGATTCGCCGCGCGGCAGGCTCACGCGGATGCCGTAGGGCCTTGCTGCGGAAGGCCCGCGACTGAGATTGTGTGAGTGGCAGATTTCCATCGTCGGCTTCGGAGGCGCGCTTCGGCAATCATAGCCGAATGCGTTGGCGCCGACATGCGAGCCGATCGAGCCGTCGCGCCAGGTGGAGCGACCGCACGCCGAACGGGCGCAGCGCACGCCGGGCCGTCGCGCTCGCCCGCTGCCAGCCCTGCCTGGGCGGCAAGCGCGGCGCCGGGCTCAGCCCAGTTGCCGTTCCTCGGCGCCGGCGCGTTCCGGCCAGCCAAGGATACGCCGCGTCACGAAGTGATACGGCGGCTTGAACAACAGCCGCCAGAGCTGTGCCGGGAGCGAGGGTCGTGCGAGCAGCGTGCGCTCCCTTGCCGTGAGCGTTTCGGGGAGATAGTGCCGCTTGTGCTTGAGCAGGTGGCGCAGATCCTCGCGCGCGAGCAGCCGAAACCACCTTCCTCGATTCTTCGAGACGACCGCGAGTTGAAAGTCCACGATGCCGGGACGCTCGCCCGGCATGCAGATCCAGTTGGCTTCCTTGGCGAGGTCGTTGTGCGCGATGCCGCGCCGGCGCATCCGGAACAGGAGCTTTTGAGCGCGGCGGAAATACTGCCTCGACGGCGGCTGGCCGAGGTGCATCGGCAGCCCCGGCAGCCAGGTCCGCCTGAGCGTTTGGCCATCGAAACCGATCAGCTTCGGCGTTCCCGCGAGCCCATCCAGTACCGAAAGCGCGTCGGCTTCGCGGCGCGCCAGGCGTGCGGCGAGGAATCGTACCCGGCGGCCAGCCGGCCGCGTGTCCCGGATGACCACGCTCGCACAGTTCCCGGTGGCTACTTCCACGGTGCCGAGACTGTCTCGCTTCAGGGTTCGCCGAAGCGTCATTGTTGCAGCGCTCCTTCTTGAGATCGTCACCAATTGGCGCGCGTCGCGCTTCAAGGTTCGCCGACGGCTCGTCGCGAGTGTCGTGGCCGGAACGGAATCGCTTGCTTCGCGCCGGTCGCGCTTCAGGATTCGTCCAACGCTCATTGCTACACTACGAGCCGTGTCAAGAGTAACCCATGCAGGTGATTTCTTTGTCGTCGGCGGTGCCGTCCAGCCCGGCCGTGCCTGCTACATCGAGCGAGGCGCCGACGAGGCCCTGCTCCAGAGCATCGCAGATCAGCAGTTCTCGTATGTCCTGAGCCCGAGGGCGTCGGGAAAATCGAGCCTCATGGCACGCGCGATTACCGCGCTGCGCGAACGGCGCCAGCTCGCCGCCGTTGTCGATCTGACCCAGATCGGCGCTCGCAGCGACAGCGACGATGCCGGACGCTGGTATTACAGCATCGCGTACCGCGTGCTGCGCGAACTCAGGCTCAAGGTCGACCTGCAAGCGTGGTGGCAGGGCACGGGCGCCCTGCTCAACGAGCAGCGGCTCGTCGAGTTCTTCTCCGAGGTGGTGCTCGCGCATACGTTTGAGCCCGTGACGATCTTTTTCGATGAGATCGAGCGCGCCGAGGAGCTGCCGTTCGCGAGGGAGCTCTTTTCGGCCATCCGCACCTGTTACGCGCGGCGCGTCTCGGAACCGGACTTCAATCGGCTCAACTTTGTCGTTCTCGGCGTCACGACGCCGGCCAGGCTTTGCCCGGACGAAAGCTGGTCGCCGTTCAGCGACGGTCGCGAGACCGAACTGCCCGACTTCAGCGCTGCCCAATGCCACCGCTTCGCGGCAGGTTTCGGGTTCGACGAGGAGTCCGGTCGCGCGCTCATGGACAGGATTTACGGCTGGACGCGGGGACAACCGTACCTCACGCAGAAGCTCGCTCGAGCCGTAGCGCGCAGGGGCGGGAAGCTCGCGGACGTCGATCGCTGTGTCCAGGAGCTGTTTCTCGCGCCGCGCGCGGGTCGCGAGGAGCCGTTGCTGAGCCAGATGAGGACCCTGCTCACGCGCAAGTCGCAGGTCAGGCGGCAAGCGTTGTCGGTGCTCGAGAAAATGGGAAGAGGCGGCGAGATCGTCCCCGCCGCCGCCCGCCACGCGCTTGAGTTCCTGAACCTCTCCGGCGTCGTGAGCCACGACGACACGGGTCGGCTGCACTACAGGAACAGGATTTACGAGCGCGTCTTCGATGGCGAGTGGGCGTCGTCGGCGCGTCCGATCGACTGGCGACGGCCGCTTGCGTTCGCCGCGGCCGCGGCCGTGGCGCTGCTCTTGCCGTACTGGTATCTGCAAGTCCTGCCTCGGCCCTATATCGACATCCTGTCCGTGGTGACGGAGGACTACGCGGTCGCCGAGGACGCATACCAGGCGCTGCATCGAATACCGGGTTTCGCCGGTCGTGCCGACCGACTGCTTGGGGAGGCGATGACGCGCCGCAGCCGCTCCGCGGGCACGCTCGACGAGGTGCTGGCCGCCGATGCCGTCCTCAGAAACCTGCCGGATCGTGCCGGACTTGCCGACGAACTCGTGGGCGCCTATTGGTTGCGGCGCTCGCGCGAAGCGATGCGCCGCGAGCAGCGTGACGAAGCCCTGTTGCTTGCGGTTCAGGCCTTGTCGGGCCAGCGCGAAGCCGTACAGGCAACGGCCGCCGAACTGATCGGTTCGGACTATCGACAGCTTGAGCGCAGCTTTCGCCTCACCGAACCGCCGCTCGACTGGCGAGTCGATTGGCAGCGCGGCGAGCTCGTCGTCATCGACCGGGCTCATCGCGTGCAGCATCTGGCGTTGCGCGAGCCGCCGCAGCCACCGGCTGCGCCGGACGTCGGGCGGGTCGAGCGCATCCAGGGCAGGTTGACGGCGCTGCAGCATGTGCCGGTCGAGCGCGAACTCGTCGTGGACGAGCGCCGGGTGGCCGGGGGGTTCGATCTGCTTCTGACGTTGCGGCATACCCGGGCGAGCGACCTGCTCGTGACGCTGACTGCGCCTGGCGGCGGTCAGGCGACGCTGGCCGTGCCGCAGCCGCGTGCGGATCAGCAGGCGCTGCGCTTTAGCGCCCGGCCGGGCTCGCCGTTGTTCGCGCTGGCGGACGAGGACAGTCGCGGTTCGTGGCGTCTGACCGCCGTCGACCGCCGCTCCGACGAGGTGGGCGTGCTCATGAGCTGGGGCTTGCAGTTTGCCGGTGACGCTACGGTGTACACGGACACGCCCGAGCAGGGCGTTGCGCTTCCGGACCCCGTGAGGACCGACGAAGTCGAGATCGATCTCGACGCGAGCGGCCGCTTCGCGCTGGCTCGACCGTCGCGCTTCGGCGGGGCGCTGGCCATCTGGGATCTGTTGCGCGGCGAGCTTGTCGGCGACCTGCCGATGGAGTCGCCCATCGAGCATGTGCTTTACAGTTCGGAGTACTCGCGCGCGATCGTCACGACGGCCGACGCGCTTGAGCTGACGGCCTGGGATGCCGGTCGGGTGCTTGCGCCGCCAGGCATTTCGAGCTTCCTGACGTCAATCGACTTCCCGCTGCCGCCGGTGCTCAGTACCGACGGCGGCTATTTTGCAGTCGCCTTTCGAGGGGACTCCGACTCGCTGGAGTTCATTGTCAAACGAGTCGACGACGGAACGACAGTCGGCGCCGGCTACGATCTCGCAGACGCGGCGGACTGGGTGCTCGGTTACGCTGCGCGTTACCTGGCTTTGGTCGACCCCGCCGGGCGCGTGCGCGTCGTCGATCCGCGCAACGGGCGGCGGCTCGCCGACTTGCGTCACGCCCTGGCTATCGAGCGGCTCATCGCCGTGCCGGGTACGGACACGCTCCTCGCGATCGACAGCGCGGGCGATCTGCTGGCGTGGACGATTGAGGCTGTGATCGTGCCCGAGGACGGTCTCCCCGAGACCGGCAGCAGGGGGGCTGTCTTGCCCTTGATGTCCAGAGTGGATCCCGGTGCAACGGACTTCAGCGTACCGGAGCCGATACTGCTCGGCAGAACGATCGATCCGGCGAGCGTCAGTGTCGCCGCGGATGCCGCAGTGCTCGCGTTTGAGGCGGCGCCCGGTCTCATTCAGCTTCGCAACCTCGACGGTCGGGCGAGTGCGGGCAGCTTTCGACTTGACCCGGGCGTCGTGACCCGGGTCTCCGCGGACGGCCGCGAATTGCTGACGGTCACCGGCAGCACGGTGTTTCGGCTCTGGCGGCTCGATCCGCGCGAGTCCGCACCCGGCTCCGATCCGGAGCTGTCGGCGCTCGCGCTCGACTCCACGGATCAGTCTGTGGCGCTCGGGTATCGCGGCGGCCACGTGCGGGTTCGACGCGTCGAGGAACTGCAGGACGCGGGCGCCGCGCCCGACAGCGTCGACTTCATCGGCCACCGGGGCGCGGTCACGAGCCTCGCCCTGAACGCGGCAAGCCGCCTCGTTGCGAGCGGTGGGGCCGACGGCGTCGTGCGCGTATGGGACGCAGGCAGCGTCGCGCCGGACCCGGCATTCATGCGCCACCCGGCAGGCCCGATACATGCGGTCGAGATCAGCGCCGATGGGCGCCGGATCGTCAGCGCGGCGGAGTACTCGGCCAGGATCTGGTCCGCGCAGGACGGCGAACTGGTCGGAGAGATTCCCGTCAATGGCTCCGCGCTTGCGGTCGCGTTCTCGCCCCGGGGCGAACTCGTCGCGGTCGGCGACAGCGCCGGCAACATCTTCTTTGGTGCCCCCATGGGATCGGAACCGTTGCTCTCGACCCGCGCGCAGTCCGCCGTCCGGTCGATCGCGTTCTCGCCTGACGGGAACCTCTTTGCGAGCGGCGACAGCGCCGGCAATCTGCAGCTCTGGGACACCGCTGCGGCGGCGCCGTTCGGCGATCCGCGTGGCTTTCCGCACGCTGTCGAGTGGCTCGATTTCAGCCCGGACAGCCGCTTCGTGCTTGCGCGCAGCGCGCACTGGATGCATCGGCTGGAGCTGATCGGCGAGGACCTCACGGTCGTCGATACGCGCTTGCTGCCCGGGGGCCTGAACGCCGATGCCGTGCTCGGCGGCACGCAGGCGGAAACGGTGCGGCTGGTGGGCGGGCCGGAAACCGGGCGCGCCGCGTTTGTGAACCTTGGCCTGACCCGGCCCGCCGAGACGCCGCTGTCGGCGGATTCGACGGATCTCACACGCGACTGGCAGGCGATCCTCGGTCTGACGCTCGACACCCGCACCGGCCTGGTGCGCAGCGCCTTCTAGGAGCCTGTGCCGCAGGAAGTCGCGAAAGCGGATTTGCAGCCGTGAATTCCTGCGACGCAGGCTCCTGGCACCCTCGCCCCTTACAGGTCCAGCCGCGTGTAGCGGCTGGGCTTTGGCCGGGCTGCGTCCTTGCCCTTGCGCCGCTGGAGGTCGGCCGCGTACTCCGCGTAGTTGCCGCGGAACCAGACGACCTCCCCGCCGCCCTCGAACGCGAGCATGTGCGTTGCGATCCGGTCCAGGAACCAGCGATCGTGCGATATGACGACGGCACAACCCGGAAAGCTCAGCAGGGCATCCTCGAGCGCCCTGAGCGTCTCGACGTCCAGATCGTTGGTGGGTTCGTCGAGCAGCAGCACGTTGCCTCCCGAGCACAGGAGCTTCGCCAGGTGTACGCGGTTGCGCTCGCCGCCTGACAGCAGGCCCACTCTTTTCTGCTGCTCGGCACCGCGGAAATTGAACCGGCCGACGTAGGCGCGCGACTGCGTCTCGTAGTTGCCGACGAGGAGATTCTCCCGGCCGTCGCTGATCTCCTCCCAAACGGTCCTGGCACCGTCGAGCACGTCGCGTGACTGGTCCACGTAGGCGAGTTCGACGGAATCGCCGATGCGGATGGCGCCCGTGTCCGGCGATTCGGCGCCCACGAGCATCCTGAACAAGGTCGTCTTGCCGGCGCCGTTCGGGCCGATGACGCCGACGATCCCGCCGGGCGGCAGTTCGAACGAGAGGTTCTCGAAAAGGCTGCGGCTGCCGAAGGACTTGCCTACGCAGTCCGCTTCGATCACGAGGTCACCGAGCCTGGGGCCGGGCGGGATGTAGATCTCGTTGGTTTCGTTGCGGGTCTGAAAGTCTCTGGACGTGAGTTCCTCGAAGCGTTCCAGGCGCGCCCTGGCCTTGGCCCGGCGCGCGCGCGGATTGGAGCGGACCCACTCGAGCTCGGACCTGATCGCGCGCTGCCGGGCCGCTTCGCGCTGCTGCTCCACGGCGAGCCGCTCAGCCTTCTGGTCGAGCCACGAGCTGTAGTTGCCCTTCCAGGGAATGCCGTGGCCGCGATCGAGTTCGAGAATCCAGCCCGCCACGTTGTCGAGAAAGTAGCGGTCGTGGGTCACGGCCATGACCGTGCCCGGATACTCGTCCAGGAATCGCTCGAGCCAGGCGACGGATTCGGCATCGAGATGGTTCGTCGGTTCGTCGAGCAGCAGCATGTCCGGGTTGGACAGAAGCACGCGGCAAAGCGCGACACGGCGCCGTTCGCCACCGGACAGCGTTCCGATCGACGCACTCCAGGGCGGCAGCCGTAGTGCCTGGGCCGCGATCTCGAGTTTGCGTTCGATTTCCCAGCCGTCGGCCGCTTCGATCGCATCCTGCAGCTCGCCCTGCTCGGTGAGCAGTTGCGCCATCTCCTCGTCCGCAAGCGGTTCGGCGAATCGTTCGCTGATCTCGTTGAAACGCGCGACGAGGGCGAGAATCCCGGCGATGCCTTCCTCGATCACGCCGCGTACGGATTTGCCGGTATCGAGCTCCGGTTCCTGCGCGAGGTAGCCGATCCTGATGCCCGATTGCGGCCGCGCTTCGCCGTTGAAATCCCGATCGACGCCGGCCATGATCCTGAGCAGCGTCGACTTGCCCGAACCGTTCAGGCCCAGCACGCCGATCTTCGCGCCGGGGAAGAAGCTCAGGCTGATGTCGCGCAGGATATGGCGTTTCGGCGGCACGACTTTTTCGAGTCTGTTCGTGGTATAGATGTACTGGGCCATGGTCCAATTCTCGGAGCGGGTCGGCGAAGGGCGATCGGATTATCCGCGAACGGTCCGGCCGAGCAATAATCCGGCAAACTCTTCAGAGCAACATTGATGTCAGCGACAGCCGTTCTGGTTTGCGGTCAGGAGATCGCTTCGTACGGTTTTCCCGATGGCCATCCCTTCGGCAGCTCGCGCCACGACGCGTTCATGGACGAGATCGAGCAGTCCGACTCCCGGGACCGGCTTCAACGCATTTCGGCGCGGCAGGCCACGCGCGAGGAACTTGAGTACTTTCATACGCCGCGCTATGTCGATCGCGTGATCGAAATGTCGCGCATCGGCAGCGGTTTCCTCGACCTCGGCGACACGCCGGCCTACCCGGGCGTCTTCGAGAATGCGGCGTTCGTGGTCGGCGGCACGCTCAATGCGCTGGAGTCGATCGTGACGGGCCCGATCCCGCGCGCGTTCATCCCGATCGGCGGGCTTCACCACGCGGCGCGCGACTCGGCGGCCGGTTTTTGCGTCTTCAACGACTGCAGTGTCGCCATCGAGGCGGCCAGGCGCCGCCACGGCCTCGGGCGCGTTGCCTACGTCGACATCGATGCGCACCACGGTGACGGCGTCTTCTACGGTTTCGAGGACGATCCGGACGTGATCTTTGCCGACCTGCACGAGGACGGGCCGCTTTCTCTACCCGGGCACAGGTTTGCGCGAAGAGACCGGCAAGGGCGCCGCGGCAGGAACGAAGCTCAACGTGCCGATGATGCCGGGGGCCGGGGATCAACATTTCCTCACCGCATGGGAAGAGGTCGAAGGTTTCCTGGAGGACCACACATTCGACCTGATCCTCCTGCAGTGCGGTGCGGATTCGCTCGGCGGCGATCCCATAACGCACCTGGCTTACACGGAGGAAGCCCATGCGCACGCCGCGCGCAGGCTCCGGGTGCTCGCCGATCGCCACTGCGAGGGACGGATCCTCGCCATGGGCGGCGGCGGCTACGACCTGTTCAACCTCGCGCGCGCCTGGACGCGCGTTGTCGAAGAACTGACATAGGAGCCCGTGCCGCAGGCTCCCAGCCGAGTATTGCAGCATCCCGACCCGCGACCATGTTCAGTGCCGACGATCGCATAGCCGGGTTCGACGCGCCGCTTGCTGCGGCGCTCGCGGGCGAGCGGCAGCGCCAGGAAGAGTTCATGGAACTGATCGCGTCGGAGAATTACGTCAGTCCCAGGGTGCTTGAGGCGCAGGGCTCGCCACTGACCAACAAGTACGCCGACGGCTACCCGGGCGCACGCCGCTACAGTGGCTGCCGGTTCGTCGACGACGCCGAGCAACTCGCCATCGAGCGCGCCAGGAGCCTGTTCGGCGCAGAGTACGCAAACGTGCAGCCGTACTCGGGCTCCCAGGCCAATGCGGCCGCCTACTTTGCCTTGATGGAACCCGGAGACACGTTGCTCGGACTCGCCGCGAGCCACGGCGGACACATCACTCACGGCGATTCGAGCAGTTTTGCCGGCAGCTTGTTCAATGCGGTGACCTACGGTTTGCGCGCCGACGGCGAGATCGACTATGACGAAGTCGCCGAGCTTGCCCTGCGCCACCGGCCGAAGGTCATCGTCGCAGGGTTTTCCGCGTACTCGCGGATCGTGGACTGGCAGCGCTTCAGGGAAATCGCCGACGCCGCGGGGGCGTTTCTGCTCGCCGACATGGCGCACGTCGCAGGACTCGTGGCGGCCGGGCTCTACCCGAACCCGGTCCCGATCGCCGACGTCACGACGACGACGACGCACAAGACGCTGCGCGGGCCTCGCGGCGGCATGATCCTCGCACGCATGAATGGCGAACTCGGGCGACGGCTCGACGATGCGGTCTATCCATGTACTCAGGGCGGTCCGCTCATGCACGTGATCGCGGCGAAGGCCGTCGCGCTCGCGGAAGCTTCACAGCCGCAATTCCGCGACTACCAGCGGCAGGTTCTCGCCAATGCCCGCCGCGCCGCGCGCGCACTGGCGCAGCGGGGGCTCGCGATCGTCACGGGCGGCACGGACAACCACATGCTGCTGGCGGACCTCTCGGCGCGCCAGGTCGATGCCGCGCGCGCCGAACATGTGCTCGAAGCGGCTCACATCGCCGTCAATGCGGTGCACTTGCCCTGTCGCGTGCCTGGCGAAGCGCCGCGGGGCCTCAGGATCGGCACGCCCGCGGTCACGACGCGCGGTGTCGGCGCCGAGGAGATCGACATTCTCGCCGGCTGGGTCGCCGATGTGCTCGAGGACCTCGACAACGAGCGCGCGATCGCCGGCATTCGTGCGTCGGTGCTCGCAATGTGCGAGGCGTTTCCCGTTTATGGCCGCCGCAAGGCCGGGTAGCCGAGCATGTATTGCCCGTTCTGCAGCCACGTCGATACGAAGGTCATCGATTCCAGGCTCACCGCGGAAGGCCGTCAGGTCCGCCGTCGCCGCGAATGCGTCGCATGCGCCGAGCGGTTCACGACCTTCGAGTCGGCAGAACTCGTGATGCCACACGTCAGAAAGCGCGATGACCGGCGCGAGCCATTCGACCTGGCCAAACTGCGCAGCGGTATCGAAGCGGCGCTGCGCAAGCGTCCCGTCGGCAGCGAAGCGCTGGAACGGGCGGTCGAGCAGATCGCGCATCGCATACGGGTTACCGGCGAGCGCGACGTACACAGCAGTTTCATCGGCTCTCTGGTCATGGACCAGCTACGGCGGCTCGACGAAGTCGCCTACGTCAGGTTCGCATCGGTCTACCGGAGCTTTCAGGACGTGACCCAGTTCGAAGAGGAGATCCGGCGGCTGAAAGCGCGCACGGACGCAGCCGAGGAGCGTCGCCAGTTGCCGCTGCTTCCGGACGATGACGACGACGCCGCGCGGTCGAAACGGTGAGTCCCGGGACCGACCACCAGTTCATGGCGCGGGCGCTCAGGCTGGCCCGCAGGGGACTCACCTCGACCGACCCGAACCCGACCGTGGGCTGCGTGCTCGTCAGGGACGGCGAAGTCGTCGGCGAAGGCTGGACCGCGCCGGTCGGCGGGCCGCACGCGGAGCGCGCCGCAGTGGCCGCGGCCGGCGCCGCCGCTCGCGGCTCGACCGCTTACGTGACGCTCGAGCCCTGTTGTCACCAGGGGCGCACCGGACCATGCACGGTCGCGCTTCTCGACGCCGGAGTCGCGCGCGTGGTTTGTGCGACCGGGGACCCGAATCCGCTCGTCAACGGCGCGGGACTGCGTGCGCTCGGCGAAGCGGGCGTCGCCGTGGAGCAGGGCCTCATGGCGCAAAGCGCACGCGAGATCAACAGGGGATACATCGCGCGCATGACCCGCGGCCGGCCCTGGGTCAGGAGCAAGATCGCCGCGAGTCTCGACGGGAGGACCGCGCTTGCGAGCGGCGAAAGCAAGTGGATCACGGGAGCCGGTGCCCGACGCGACGTGCACCGCTGGCGGGCGCGCTCGAGCGCTGTGCTGTGCGGTGTCGGGACCGTGCTCGCTGACGATCCTTCGCTGAACGCGCGGCCTGACGACGAAACCGACGGGCTCGTCCAGCCGCTGCGCGCGATCGTGGATTCCGCGCTGCGGACCCCGCCGTCCGCGCACACGCTGTCGCTGCCGGGCGAAGTCGTCATTTTCACGGCAGCCGATGCCGCCGTCCGGCGCGCGCCGCTCGAGGCCGCCGGCGCGCGAATCGAGCCGGTCGAAGGCAGACCGCGCTGCGATCTCGCTCAGGTGCTCGAGCGCCTCGGAGAGCTCGAGGTCAACGACGTCTGGGTCGAGGCCGGCGCGACGCTCAACGGGGCGCTGCTCGAGCGCGGCCTCATCGACGAGTTGGTGCTCTATCTCGCGCCACGACTGCTCGGTGACGATGCGCGCGGCATGTTTTCGCTGGCTCCGCTCGCAAGCCTTGCCGAAAGCCCTGAACTTTCGATCGATGAGGTACGCAGGGTCGGTCCCGACTTGCGCATACTGGCGCGTCCCGGTACGGTGCTGGCCCCCTGAGGACTTCGGTCGTCCAGATTCAACATTGCCGAAACCGGTCATTCCCGGATCGGCGAACGCCGGAGAATGGAATTGTTCGGAGCTTTCCTGCCAGGCCGTGACGGAACGCCACGCCACAGCTCGACACGGCGAGGCTTTCGCAGCGGGTTGCCTGGCGGCGAGCGACTAGAAGGCGAGTCGAGGTGTTTTCCGGAATAGTCAAATGCGTCGGCCGGGTTCTCGAGCGGACCGACACGGGAGCCGACGCGAAGCTCGCGATCGGTTACGAGACCGGCGAACTCGGTGCGCTCGCGCCGGGATCGAGCATCGCCGTCAACGGGGCCTGCCTGACCGCAACAGCCTGCAGTCCCGGCCGTTTCGAAGTCGACGCATCCGCCGAGACGCTCGCGGTGACGACGCTTGCATCGGTCGGGGTCGGCAGCAGGCTCAATCTCGAACCGTCGCTGAAAGTCGGCGACCCGGTCGACGGGCACTTCGTGACCGGTCACGTCGACGGTGTCGGCCGGGTCGTGGAGATCGCTCAGGCCGGCCGTTCGACCTTTCTCGCGATCGAGTTGCCCGCAGAATTGAGTCGCTACGTCGCGCGCAAGGGTTCGGTTGCAGTGGACGGCGTGAGCCTGACCGTGAACGTCGTGGAGGGCTGCCGCTTCGAAGTCAACATCGTGCCGCACACGCGCGCGGCGACAGTCATTTCCGGGTACGAGCCCGGCTCGGCTGTTAACATTGAAGTGGATGTCGTCGCTCGCTACCTGGAGCGTCTTCGCGGCCAGGAAGCGGCGCCGTAGGGAGTCGCGAACGCGATTTGCAGCCGTGAATTCCTGCCGCGCAGGCTCGGGGGACCTCGTGGACCAGTCCGGGGCGAAGCTCCGCGGCGCAGTGAGCATGGAGCTTAAGAGAAGCCATGATTACTCAAGTGACAACCGGCAAGGCATGGTCGGGGCTCGACCCGATCGAGGACATCATCGCCGCGCTGCGCAAGGGCGAGATGGCCGTGATCCTCGATGACGAGGATCGCGAGAACGAAGGCGATCTGATCATGGCTGCGAGCAAGGTCCGCAGCGAGCACATCAACTTCATGGCGCGCTACGGCCGCGGCCTGATCTGTCTCACACTGACGCGCTCTCGCTGCGAGCAGTTGCGCCTGCCGCTCATGGTCAGCGGTACGGACCGGCGCAAGACCACGAACTTCACGGTGTCGATCGAAGCAACCGAGGGCGTGACCACGGGCATCTCCGCGCACGACCGGGCCCGTACGGTTCGTACTGCGGTCGCGCCCGATGCGCAGCCCGACGACCTGCACCAACCCGGCCACGTCTTTCCGCTCATGGCTCAGCCCGGCGGCGTGCTGACGCGAGCCGGGCATACCGAAGCGGGCTGCGACCTCGCGCGGCTGGCGGGCCACGAGCCCGCCTCGGTGATCGTCGAAATTCTCAACGACGACGGCACGATGGCGCGCCGCGACGACCTCATCGCCTTCGCCCGGCACCACAAGCTCAAGATCGGCACGATCGCGGACCTCATCGAATACCGCCTCGCACACGAGGAAACGGTCGAAGCGATCGCCGAGCTCGACGTCGAGACGCCGTTCGGCCCGTTCAGGCTCATTTGCTTCGACGATCACATCAACCGCGACGTGCACCTCGCGCTCGTGCGTGGAACGATCGATACCAGTCGCCCCGTGCTCGTGCGCGTGCACCGCCAGGACACCCTGGGCGATGTGGTCAACATCCGGAATCCACGCCTCGGGTGGCCCCTGGAGGGCGCGATGCGGCAAATCGCCCGCGAGGGCAGCGGCGTGATCGTGATTCTCAGGCACAACGAGTCGGTCCGGGACCTCATGGCGGCGCTGCGTTCGCTGAGCGAAACGGACGACTCGCTGGCTGCGCGGCGCGAACGCAGCATGGACCTGCGTACCTTCGGCACGGGCGCACAAGTGCTGCGCGCGCTCGGGATCACCAAGATGCGGGTGCTCAGCGCGCCGAAACATATGCATGCGCTGTCGGGCTTCGGTCTGGAGGTCATCGAGTACGTGGCACCGGAAGACTGCGGTGACGATGGGCATGGCTGACAATATCCGGACGATCGAAGGCGGCCTCAACGCGCGGGGATTGCGTTTCGGAATCGTCGCTTCGCGGTTCAACGACTTCATCGTCGACCGATTGCTCGACGCGGCTGTTGCCACGCTGCTCGATCATGGAGCGGACGCGGCCGACATCACGGTCGTGCGCGTGCCGGGCGCGTTTGAAACTCCCTTGGCGATCCGCAAGATGGCCGCCAGTGGCGGCTATGACGCGCTCGTCGCGCTCGGCTGTGTGATCCGCGGTGCCACCCCGCATTTCGACTACGTCGCGGGCGAAGCCAGCAGCGGGGTTGCGAGCGCGAGCCTCGAGCACGGCATCGCGATCGGCTTCGGCATCCTCACGGTCGACACCGTCGAACAGGCGATCGAACGTGCGGGTACGAAGGCCGGCAACAAGGGCGTGGACGCGGCACTTGCGGCGATTCGCACGGCCACCGTGCTGCGCGAACTGGAGCGCTAGCGTTTGGCCGGGATCGGTACTCGGCGCGGCGCCCGGGATTTTCTCGTGCAGGCGCTCTACCAGTGGCAGCTCGCCGATCACGACCTCAGCGAACTCGTCGCCCAGTTCGAGCTCGAGGCCGACTTCGCCGCAGTCGACCAGGCCTATTTTCGGGCCTTGCTCGAGATCGTGCTCGACGATGTCGAGACGCTCGACGCGATCATCGCCCGGTTTGCCGTGCGGTCCATGGCACAGCTCGACGCCGTCGTCCGCGCGATCCTGCTGCTCGCGCTCGCGGAACTCAACAATCGCCCCGACGTTCCGACAAATGCGATCATCAACGAGGCCGTCGAACTCGCGAAGCGCTACGGCGGTACCGACAGCTACCGCTTCGTCAACGCGCTGCTCGACAAGGCTGCCGCGGAACTTGGAGAGCGTGATGGCAGGCCCACGGGATGAAGCCGGAACATTGGGCGAGTTCGAGCTCATCGAACGGTATTTCGTCCGGGATTCGTCACGCCTGCGACGTGCCGGGGGAGCAGATGCCGGCGGCGCGGCGCCGCGTCCCGGCCGCACAACGGGTACCGACCGCGTACTGATCGGTATCGGCGACGATGCGGCGGTCATCGACGCCAGCGGGCCATTGGCCATTGCGACCGATACGCTGGTCGCCGGTACACACTTTCCGGACAGCTTTCCGGGCGACTGGGTCGGTTACCGGGTGCTCGCGGTCAACCTCAGCGATCTCGCGGCGATGGGCGCACGACCCCGCTGGGTGACGCTGGCCCTGACCTTGCCGCACGTCGATCACGTCTGGCTCGAGAGTTTTTCGCGGGGCTTCTTCGAACTTGCGAATCGGTATGGTGTTGAGCTTGTGGGCGGCGACCTGACTCGCGGCCCGCTCGCGGCGACGGTGCAGATCGTTGGCAGCGTCGACTGCGCCGCCATGCTGACTCGCAGCGGCGGCCGCTGCGACGACGCCGTTTATGTGACCGGCACGCTCGGCGACGCGGCGGCGGGACTCGATTCCTTTCGTCGCCGGTCGTCGCCTTCGGACAGTGGTCCTCGCGTCGGGCTCAAGGATCGTTTCGCCAGTTGCGATGACGCCATGCACGCAAGGCTCGAGCGCCGATTCGCACGTCCCGACGTGCGCGTCGCCGAGGGGCTTGCGCTTGCGCCACTCGCCTACGCCGCGATCGATGTCTCTGACGGGCTCGTTGCCGACCTCGGGCACATCTGCGCGCGCAGCGATTGCGGGGCGATCGTCGATGTCGACAAGGTGCCGCTGTCGGCGGAACTGCGCGCCGCATGCACGCCCGACCAGGCTCTGGCGCATGCGCTTGGCGGCGGCGACGACCACGAGCTGTGTTTCACGGCGCCGGAGGATCGGTCGGAGGCGATACAGGCTGCGCTGCGCCCGACCGGCACAAAGCTCACGCGAATCGGCAGACTGGTTGCCGGCAGCGGTGTCGAATTGCGTCGGGGCGGCGAACCGTTCGAGGCCCAGGCTCGCGGCTACGCCCACTTCTGATGCGGCGTCAGTACCCCATGAGCTGCCCCAAGGGTCCGTTGACGGCATGGCTTGTGCCGTTCCCTGCGGCCGAGTGAGCCATGCGCCTTGGCCCCGGACTGCTCCGCGACCCCGTGCACCTGCTCGCGACGGGCTTCGGCGTCGGCCTCGTGCCGTGGGCGCCCGGTACCGCGGGCAGCATACTCGCGCTCGCGCCGGCCTGGCTCATGTTCGATCTGCCGCTGCCCTGGCGCGTTGCGGTGGCGCTGGCCGTGGTCGTAGCGGGCGTGTGGCTGTGCGGGGAAAGCGCGCGCCGTCTCGCGGTGCACGATCATCCGGCGATCGTGCTCGACGAAATCGCGGCGATGCTGCTGCTTTCGCTGCTGCTCGAGGCAAGTGTCCCGTGGCTGTTGGCGGCCCTGGCGCTGTTCCGGCTGTTCGACATCGCCAAGCCCTGGCCGATCCGCGCCGTCGACCGGAAAGTTCCGGGAGGATTGGGCATCATGCTCGATGACGTGCTCGCGGCACTCTTCGCCGCGATCTGCCTCGCCGCCATCCAGCTCGTTCTGTAAGCGCGCTCAGTCCTCGCCGGCCGCCGCCTCGAAGGGTTCGGGTTCCGCGTCCGCACTCGCCTTGAGCAGGATCTCGACCTTCTGTTCGGCTTCCTTGAGCGTCGTCTGGCATTGCCGTGTCAGCTTCACGCCGCGCTCGAACTCCTTGAGCGCCTGCTCAAGCGAAAGTTCGCCGCTCTCGAGGCTCGCGACCACGGCCTCGAGCTGTTCGAGCGACTTCTCAAGTTGCGATAGATTGTCGGTCTGCTCGGCCATTTGAATTGCGCAACATGGCAGTAGCGTCAACTATAAGGTAACGACCGGCGCTCAGCCGCGCATGTCTTGTCGAAAGGCTCCGAAACCGTTCGGTACGGATCAGGCAAGGTCGAAGCGATCGAGATTCATGACCTTGTCCCAGGCGGCGACGAAATCGCGCACGAACTTCGGTTCGGCGTCGTTGCTCCCGTAAACCTCGGCGAGCGCCCGCAGTTCGGAATTCGAACCGAAGACGAGGTCGACGCGGCTCGCGGTCCACCTCAGTGCACCGCTGGCGCGATCGCGGCCCTCGAACTCTTCGCCTTCGTCCGAAGTTGCGGTCCATTCCGTGCCCAGATCGAGCAGGTTCACGAAGAAGTCGTTGCTCAGGGTGCCCGGCCGGTCCGTGAAGACGCCGCGCCCGGACGTTCCGGCGTTTGCGTTCAGGGCACGCATGCCGCCGACGAGCGCCGTCATCTCCGGGGCCGACAGCGTCAGCATGAACGCCTTGTCCACGAGCAGGTGCTCCGAGGTGGCCGCGTGGCCGTTCTGCAGATAGTTGCGGAACCCGTCGGCGGTCGGCTCGAGCACGTCGAACGACTCGGCGTCGGTCATCTCCTCGGTGGCGTCGGCGCGTCCCGGCGCGAACGGAACCTGCACGTCGTGTCCGGCCTTCTTCGCTGCCTCCTCAACGGCAGCACAGCCGCCGAGGACGATCAGGTCGGCGAGCGAGACCGTTTTCCCGTTCCCCTGCGCGCTGTTGAACTCCTGCTGGATTCCCTCCAGGGTCTCGAGAACCGACGCTACGCCGGAGCTCACATTGACATCCCATCCTGCCTGGGGCGCCAGGCGGATGCGCGCCCCGTTCGCACCGCCGCGCTTGTCGGTGTTGCGGTAGGTCGACGCCGACGCCCAGGCCGTGGAGACGAGTTCGGAGACGGACAGACCGGAGCCGAGGATCCTGCCCTTGAGCGCATCGATGTCCGCAGCGTCGATCAGCGAGTGCGTCACTGCCGGTAGCGGGTCCTGGAACGGCAACTGCTCGTCGGCAACCCACGGGCCGAGGTAGCGGGAGACGGGTCCCATGTCCCGGTGCAGCAGCTTGTACCACGCGCGGGCGAAGGCGTCGGCAAGCTCGTCGGGGTTCTCGTAGAAGCGCCTGGAGATCTCCTTGTAGACCGGGTCGACGATCAGTGCGAGGTCGGTCGTCAACATCATCGGAGCATGCCGCTTCGATGGGTCGTGGGCATCCGGCACGGAATCCCGGGCTTCCGCGTTCCTGGGCGTCCACTGGTTCGCGCCGGCGGGGCTCTTCGTCAGCTCCCACTCGTAGCGGTAGAGGTTCTCGAAGTAGCCGTTGTCCCAGGCGACCGGGTCCTTCGTCCAGGCGCCCTCGAGCCCGCTGCCGATCTGGTCGCCGGCCTTGCCGCTGCCGTAGCTGCTCTTCCAGCCACGACCCTGCTCCTCGATGCTGGCCCCCTCGGGTTCCGGGCCCTTGTACTTCTCTTCGGCTGCGCCATGGGCCTTGCCGAAGGTATGTCCGCCGGCGATGAGCGCAACCGTTTCCTCGTCGTTCATTGCCATGCGGCGGAACGTCTCGCGGATATCCCGGGCTGCCGCGAGCGGATCCGGGTTGCCGTTCGGCCCTTCCGGGTTGACGTAGATCAGGCCCATCTGAACTGCGCCGAGCGGATTGGCGAGCTCGCGGTCGCCGCTGTAGCGTTCGTCGTCGAGCCATATCCGCTCCGGGCCCCAGTAGACATCGTCTTCCGGCGCCCAGATGTCCTCGCGGCCTCCGCCGAAGCCGAAGGTCTTCAAGCCCATCGTCTCCAGGGCGCGGTTTCCGGCGAAGATCAGCAGGTCGGCCCAGGAGATCTTGCGGCCGTATTTCTGCTTGATCGGCCAGAGCAACTGGCGCGCCTTGTCGAGGTTGACGTTGTCGGGCCAACTGTTGAGCGGCGCGAAGCGCTGGTCGCCGCTGCCGCCGCCGCCGCGGCCGTCGTCGATGCGGTAGGTACCCGCAGCGTGCCACGTCATCCGGATGAAAAGCGGTCCGTAGTGACCGTAATCGGCCGGCCACCAGTCCTGCGAGTCGGTCATCAGCGCATCGACATCGCTTGCAAGGGCTTCGAAGTCGAGGCTGTTGAATTCCTCGGCGTAGTTGAAGTCCTCACCGTTGGGATCGGCCTTGGGGTTGTTCTGGCGGAGGATCCGCAGGTTCAACTGGTTCGGCCACCAATGCTGGTTCGCTGTTGCGCCAACGGCCTGATGCGTGCTGCTCATCACCGGGCATTTGCTTGCGGCGTTCATATTCGCTCCGATCGTGATCTGTGTTTTTTCACTATGGTTGGCTTGGGTCCCTCGAGCGCGGGCATACATTCCCGCTCTTCGCGCGTTCGCGTCAGCCCGCGCGGATGTCTCTCTCGCGAAGACACCCCGGGACGCTGTGGGGGGACGTTTATATGATGCTGCATCGAGTTGGTCAATAGCGTCCGATTGTATCGGCGGGCCCCCGCAAACAAAGAGCCGCTCCGCGCCGATTTCGATTGAAGCATTCTTTCGGGTTTCGCCCGGCCGAACTCCCGCCCAAAACAGTTACAATCGTCGTACTCCGACGGGATCCGGCTTGCGGCCGCCGGAACGCGGAGTGTCATCGATGAGCAAGAGTTACCGCGCTGCAGACATCGAAGTCCTTAGCGGGCTGGAGCCCGTGCGCCGGCGACCCGGTATGTACACCGACACGTCGCGGCCGAATCACCTGGTCCACGAAGTCGTCGACAACAGCGTCGACGAAGCCATCGAAGGCTACGCGAAGAAGATTGCCGTGCGCCTTTTCAGCGACGGCTCGCTCGAGGTCGAGGACGACGGGCGCGGCATGCCCGTCGACATGCACCCGAAAGAAAAAATGCCCGGGGTCGAGCTGATCCTTACGAAGCTGCATTCCGGCGGCAAGTTCTCGAACAAGAACTACCGGTTCTCGGGCGGTTTGCATGGTGTGGGCGTGTCGGTCGTCAACGCGCTTTCGAAAAACCTCGAAGTCTGGATCAAGCGCGACGGCGCCGAATACAACATGAGCTTCGTCAACGGCCGCCGCCAGGGCGCGCTCGAGACGGTGGGCAAGGTCGGCAGGGCCAACACGGGGACCACGATCCGTTTCTGGCCCGATCCGCAGTACTTCGATTCGCCGTCATTTTCGCTTTCCCGGCTCAGGCACATGCTCAAGGCCAAGGCCGTACTTTGTCCGGGTCTCGAGGTCTCGCTCGACAACGAGAAAACCGGATCCATCGAGACCTGGCTCTACGACGGGGGCCTCGAGCAGTACCTGAAGGAGAGCCTCGCGGCGGGCCAGTGGCTGCCCGAGGACGCGTTCTCCGGGCATCTGCAGGGCAAGCGCGAGGCGCTCGACTGGGCACTCGTCTGGCGGCTCGACGAGGAGCCCGGCGTCACTGAGAGCTACGTCAACCTGATTCCCACACCCCAGGGCGGCACCCACGTCAACGGCTTGCGCTCGGGGCTCACCGAAGCGCTGCGCGAGTTTTGCGACTTTCGCGGCCTGCTGCCGCGTGGCCTGAAGCTCGCGCCCGAAGATGTCTGGGACGGCGTGAGCTTCATCCTGTCGGTCAAGATGGAGGATCCGCAGTTCGCGGGTCAGACCAAGGAGCGGCTCGGCTCGCGCCAATGTGCGACTTTCGTCGCGGGCGTCATCAAGGACAACTTCGCGATCTGGCTGAACCAGCACCCGGAAACCGGCGACGAGATCGCTGCCGGGGCGATCGCAAGGGCGCAGCAGCGCGTCAAGGCGGCAAAAAAGGTCGTGCGCAAGCGCGTCGTTTCCGGTCCCGCGCTGCCCGGCAAGCTCGCCGACTGCACGCTGCAGGAGCCCGCCCTGACGGAGCTCTTTCTGGTTGAGGGCGATTCCGCGGGCGGGTCCGCGAAACAGGCCCGCGATCGCGAGCGCCAGGCCGTGATGCCCCTGCGCGGCAAGATCCTCAACACCTGGGAAGTCGATACGGCGGAATTGCTCGCCTCCCAGGAAGTCCACAACATCAGCGTCGCACTCGGCGTGGACCCGGCAACGGGTCGGCTCGACGGCTTGCGCTACCACAAGATCTGCATCCTGGCCGATGCCGATTCCGACGGCCTGCACATCGCGACGCTGCTGTGTGCGTTGTTCCTGCGGCATTTCCGATCGCTCGTCGAGGCGGGCCACGTGTTCGTGGCCATGCCGCCGCTGTATCGGATCGATGCCGGCAGGGACGTCCACTACGCCCTCGACGACGCCGAGCGCGACATGATCGTCGGCAGGATCGAGGCTGAGAGGAAACGCGCCGCCGTGACCGTCACACGCTTCAAGGGGCTTGGAGAGATGGACCCGACCCAGCTTCGCGAGACCACGATGGCCGCGGAGACGCGGCGGCTCGTGCAGCTTACCCTCGAGGGCGACGACGATCCGGTGCAGCTCATGGACATGCTGCTCGCGAAGAAGCGCGCCCCGGACCGGCGCGAGTGGCTGCAGGAGAAGGGCAATCTCGCGGAAATCTGATGCGGCAGGGCGTCCGCGCGGCGCCGACGGCGTCGCGCCATCCGCCGCACAAGCAAGCACGGCAGCCGATCGGCCGTCCGCGGCGAGGCGGTCGCCCGTCCCATGCGCGCAAGCCCGTGGGACGGGCTGCGGCACAACACAACTGAGGCAGCGAACATGAAGGTGCAGGAGCTCAACTTCGACGGCATCGAGCGCGTACCGATGGCGAGGTTTACCGAGAAGGCCTACCTCGACTATTCGATGTACGTCATTCTCGACCGCGCGCTGCCGCACATCGGCGACGGTCTGAAGCCCGTGCAGCGGCGCATCGTCTACGCGATGAGCGACCTCGGGCTGTCGTCGGGCTCAAAACCCAAGAAGGCGGCGCGCACGGTCGGCGACGTGCTCGGCAAGTTTCACCCGCACGGCGATTCGGCGTGCTACGAGGCCATGGTGCACATGGCGCAGCCGTTCAGCTACCGCTACCCGATCGTCGACGGGCATGGCAACTGGGGCTCGCAGGACGATCCGAAGTCCTTCGCCGCGATGCGCTACACCGAGGCGCGGCTGACCGCCTACGCGCGCGTGCTGCTCGCCGAACTCGGTCAGGGCACCGTCGACTGGGTGGCGAACTTCGATGGCACGCTCAAGGAACCGACGCTGCTGCCCGCGGCGCTGCCGAACCTGCTGCTCAACGGCACGAGCGGGATCGCCGTCGGCATGTCGACCGATGTCCCGCCGCACAACATTCGCGAAGTCGCCGCTGCGCTGATCCGGCTGCTGGAACGGCCGCGCAGCACGCTGGCGGACCTCATGGAACACATTCGGGGCCCGGACTTTCCGACCGGCGGCATGCTCGTATCGAGCGCGAGCGACATCGAGCAGGTTTACGCGACGGGAACGGGATCGCTGCGCCTGCGTGCGCGCTGGGAGAAAGAGAACGGCGAGATCGTCGTCACGCAGCTTCCCTTCCAGACTTCCGGCGCCAAGGTGCTGGAACAGATCGCAACGCAGATGCGCGCGAAGAAGCTGCCGATGATGGACGACCTGCGCGACGAATCCGACCACGAGTGTCCGACGCGCCTGGTGCTGACGCCGCGTTCGAACCGCGTTGACGTTGAAAGGCTCATGAGCCACCTGTTCGCGACGACCGATCTGGAGCGCACGGTGCGCGTCAACTGCAACGTCATCGGTGTCGACGGTCTGCCGCGCGTCTACGGGCTCAAGGCCCTGCTCGAGGAATGGCTCGGCTTCCGCAAGGCGACCGTGCGGCGCCGGCTCGAGCATCGACTCGACCGCGTGTCGGCGCGCCTGCACGTCCTCGACGGCCTCCTGATCGCCTACCTCAACATCGACGAGGTCATCGCGATCATCCGCGAGGAGGACAAGCCCAAGCCGGTCCTGATGCAACGGTTCCGTCTCACCGATGCGCAGGCGGAATCGATCCTCGAACTGAAGCTGCGGCATCTGGCGAAGCTCGAGGAGATGAAGCTGCGGACCGAGCAGTCCGGACTGCAGACCGAACGGGAGGAGCTTGAGGCGACGCTGCAATCGCAACAGAAGCTAAACGGCCTCATCAAGCAAGAGATCGCGGAGCTTGCCGAAACGCATGGGGACGAGCGGCGCACCGTGATCGAGGAGGATGCGCCGGCGCAGGCGATCGCGGAGTCCGAACTGGTCACGAGCGACCCCGTGACCGTAATCCTGTCCGAGCGCGGTTGGGCGCGGGCCGCCAAGGGGCATGAGATCGATGCCGAAGCGCTCTCCTACCGGTCGGGGGACGAGTTCCTGGCTGCCGCGCCCGGCCGCAGCAACCAGTTTGCGGTATTCATCGACAGTACGGGACGCGCCTACAGCCTGCCGGCGCACACGCTGCCGTCGGCCCGCGGTCAGGGCGAGCCGCTGTCGGGCCATGTCAATCCGCCGGACGGGGCGAGCTTCCGCACGGTCCTGATCGGCGCCCCAGAGGACCGCTGGATTCTCGCTTCGTCGGCCGGCTACGGGTTCGTCGTCAGGCTTTCGGATCTGCATTCGCGCACCAAGGCCGGCAAGGCGGTGCTGCGCGTGCCCAAGGGGCATACCGTCATCGCGGCGGCGCCTGTCGAAGAGAAGGCCAGATGGATCGCCGCGGCATCGACCGACGGGCGCCTGCTGGCATTCGATCTCGAGGAGTTGCCCGAACTCGGCAAGGGCAAGGGAGTCAGGATCATGGGCTTGCCGCCGGCCTCGGGCGCGACGCTTGCAGGCGTGTGCGCCTTCGGCGAGCGCGGGCGTGTCAGGATCAAGGCCCTGGACCGCTGGATGACGCTCAAATTCAAGGATCTCGACCGCTACCGCGGCAACCGGGGCCGCCGCGGCCTGCTGTTGCCGCGCGGCTGGCAGAAGGTCGAGCGCGTGGCCACCGGGTGACGGCTGCGCGCGTCCTGTCCTCCGGGGTTCAGTTTCGACACCAGGCCGGCGGCGAGTTCGCGGTATGCCTGCGCCGCGCGGTATGACGCGCGCTTCAGAGTGGCATCTTGCTGGACGCACCGGGAACCTCGCGTACCAGCTTCGGCACGAGGTAGCCGGGAAGTTCCGCCCTCAGGTCGCCCAGCAATGAGCGCGCACGCTCGTCGCCGACCTCGAAATGCGCCGTGCCCGTGACCGGGTCGAGCATGTTCAGGTAGTAGGGCAGCACGCCGCAGTCGAAGAGGCGGTGGCTCAGGCTCGCGAGCGTTGCCACATCGTCGTTGATGCCGCGAAGAAGCACTGACTGGTTGAGCAGCAGATCCGCAGGCTCCGCCAGGTTCCGAAGCGCGGCCTCGACGCTGCCGTCGAGTTCGTTGGCGTGGTTGCAGTGAACGACGACGACGAGTTTCGCGGAACTGCGCCGGAGTAGCGCGAGCAGTCCGGCATCGACTCGCTCCGGGATCGTGATCGGGAAGCGCGTGTGGATGCGGATGCTGCGTACCGACTCGATCGTCTGAAGCGCGTCGAACAGCGTTTCGAGATTCCGGTTCGAGACGCTGAGCGGATCGCCTCCGCTCAGTATGACCTCGCCGATATCGCCCACAGCTCGCAGCCTGCCGATTGCGTTCTCCCAACCATGGCGGGACGCGAGCTGCTGCGCATAGGGGAACTCGCGCCTGAAGCAATAGCGGCAATGGACGGGGCAGGCGCCGCTCGCGATCAGGAGCGTGCGCCCCCGGTACTTGCGGATGACGCCATCGTCGGCGATGGCCCGTTCGCTGAGCGGATCCGCGCTGTATCCGGCGGCAGGAACCTCTTCCTCGGCCCGGGGCAGAACCTGCAGCAGCAGCGGATCGTCGATGTCGCGTTTCTTCATTCGCGCCACGAAGCCACGCGGCACGAGCAGCGCAAAGCCGCTCTCGCAGGCCACGGCGCGCAGACTTGCGGCCTCGATCTCGAGCAGCCCGGCCAGTTCGTCGATGTCCCGCACGGCGTCCTGCAGCACGCGTTGCCAGGACAGGTGGTCGTGCCCGCGCAGGTCAATGGCGCCGGTGGCCGCAGGGTCGTTCGAAGGTCGCTCAAACATGTGCAAAGTTGTCACTTGACGCAGCCTTATGTCGCTCTGGAAGCAGGTCTCGCAAGGTAGCAGCGTCCATTCAGTAACGTACTTGATTCTCCGTCTGCGCTTCGCGCATGGGGGGTGGCCTTGCCGGGAGGCTGCAGCAATTCCCATTATGCCCGTCAGCTCCGTGCACGGGACGGATCCGGCGGTCGATCTGGCCCGGATTGACTTGGACAGGTGGAGTGTCTTGCGCCAGGCAGTGAAGTCCGACGTCAAAGTTGGAATTGCCGCGGAGGCCGTCGACAGGTTCGTTTCGTTCATCGTTGCAGGTATCATCCGGCGTTGCGCCGGGCGCGGCCGGCCCCGCCGGCACGACGCGCTGTCAGGCGACCACGATACCGCTCCGACCCCTGCTACGGATTTCGACCCGCCCATGGCCAGTTACAACACCAACGAGTTTCGCGGTGGCCTGAAGATCATCATCGACTCCGACCCCTGCGTGATCATCGAGAATGAGTTCGTCAAGCCCGGCAAGGGGCAGGCCTTCAACCGCGTCAAGATCCGCAATCTCAAGACGGGCCGGGTCGTCGACCGCACGTTCAAGTCGGGCGAGTCCGTCGAGGCCGCCGATGTGGTCGAGCAGGAGATGGAATACCTGTATACGGACGGCGATCTCTGGCACTTCATGGTCGCCGATACCTACGAGCAGTTCGCCGCGGACAGGTCCGCCATTGGCGATGGCGAGCAATGGCTCAAGGAGCAGGGCGTTTGCCTCGTGACGCTCTGGAACGGTTCGCCGTTGCTCGTCGCGCCGCCAAACTTCGTGGAACTCGAAATCGTGGAGACCGATCCCGGCGTGCGCGGCGATACGGCGCAAGGCGGCGTCAAGCCGGCGCGGCTCGACACCGGAGCCGTGGTACGTGTGCCGTTGTTCGTGGAGCAGGGGGAGATCGTCCGGGTCGATACGCGCACGGGTGAGTATGTCTCACGAGTGAAGGACTGACCGTAGTCCGCGACGGCTTCGATTCGCATACGCTTTATCGGTGGGCGAAACTCATTGTCGCGGCGACGTTGTCGAGCCCCGCGGCAAGCGCAACGAGCCGGTCGACGCCGACCGCGACCCCTGCGCAGGGCGGGAGTCCGTGCTTGAGAGCATCGAGGAACGCGTCGTCGAGCGGCGCGACCGGCTGGCCTCGTGCGCGCCGCGTTTCGATTTCCCGAACGAACCTGGCGCGTTGCTCGGCTGCGTCGGTCAACTCGCGGAAGCCGTTGGCGAGTTCGATGCCGCCAGCGAACGCTTCGAACCGTGCGGCCACCGGAGGCGTCTGCGGCTTGATTGCGGCAAGCGCGGCCTGGCTTGCCGGAAAGTCGTAGACGAAAGTCAGCGCGCCGGGATCGAACCGGGCGGCGACAGCCTCACTGAAAGCGAGGTCGAGCAGGCCGTCGCGGTCGAGCCCCTCGGGCACGTCGATGCCGAGGCTTGCCAGACATCCGGGCAGTCCTGACAGATTCCCGTGCAGATCGATGCCGAGGCGGCGTTCAAACGCGTCCGCGTAGCTCAGGCGCGAGCAGGGCCCGGCGAGCACCGATTCCCCCACCGCACGTTTGATGAGTTCGTTCACCTCGTCCATCAGAACGGTCTCGTCCCAGTCCACGCGGTACCACTCGAGCATGGTGAACTCCGGCTGGTGCCAGCGGCCGAGTTCGCCGTCGCGAAAGACTCGGCAGATCTGGTAACAGTCGCCGACGCCGGCAGCCAGCAGGCGCTTCATGGCGTATTCGGGCGAGGTGTGCAGCCAGTAACGGCGTCCGCCGAGGCTTGCAGTGATGCTTTCGAGGGCCGGGTCGCTGATCCCCGCGGTCGACAGCGCCGGCGTTTCGACTTCGAGCACGCCGCGCCCGGTGAAGAACTCGCGGATGCGGGCGAGCAGGGCGGCGCGTGCGCGCAGCAAAGCGGGTGTTGCGGACAGCGAACAGGTCACGGCTGCTCAGTTTCCACAGTGCGTCGCAGACAGTGGTAACGTCACTTTACTTGCTCGGTTCCCGGCGGAAGTCACGGCAACGGATCTATCTCGCCGTCCGTTGAACTCGCGGCTCTCGGCGCGATGGCGACGGTCGATTGTCGGTTGCCGACTGCACCATTGTGGCGTCGTGCGCCGATCTCGCGGCGATGCGCACAGCACGTACGACACGCGAACAGTTCAGGTTCCGGCGGTCGGCGTCAAGGTGCCGATCCGCACACCCATCCTGAGTGTCTGGCCGCGTACGAGCGCTTCGTCCCAGACCGCGGCGCCACGTGCGAACACGACGATCACCGTGGACCCCAGATTGAATCGCCCGATCTCCTCGCCTCGGGCGTAGGCGACCGGTTCAGACTCCTTCCAATGTCTGCCAGGGCCGCTTGCAATCTCGCCGAGTCTGGCCGTGCTGATGCTCGAAACGTTGAGCGCGCCAACGAGTACGACCGCCGCGTGGCCGAACTCGCCCTCGAACCGGCATGCGACGCGCTCGTTGCGGCAAAACAGTCGATCGACGACGCTGGCGGTGGCCTCGTTGACCGCGAACCGCCGTCCCGGGATATAGCGTGTCGACGCAAGGCGGCCCGCCACCGGGGCGTGCACGCGGTGGTAATCGCGCGGCGCGAGATACACGGTCGCAAACGTCCCGCCCATGAACGGCGCGACAGCGGCACCGTCCTCGCCGAGCAGTTCGGCGATCGGGTAGCGCATCCCCTTGGCCTGCAGGAGGGTTCCGTCGGCGATCGTGCCGAATTCCGTGAGCCTGCCGTCGGCCGGCGCAACGATCGAGTGCTCGCCGGCGGCAACCGGTCGCACGCCTTCCCGCAGCTCGCGCGTGAAGAAAGCGTTGAAGGTCGGGTAGGCGTCGCTGCCGGCAAGCGCGGCCTCGCTCACATCGATCGCGTAACGCCTGCTGAACCAGCGGATCAGCGCGTTCTTGACGAGGCGGTTCTCGGAGCGCGCGATTCGGTAAATGAGCGCACACGACAAGCGCTGCGGCAGCAGCAACTGCAGCGCCACGAATAGCCTTCTCTGCCAACACCGTTGCGACATTGCCTAACTTCGGAACCCGTGCAGGGCGCGGGAAGAACAATGATGAGCGCTGGCCGACGCTGTCTGACCGGCACACGCGTGCGTCATACGCGCAGTCGCGCCGCAATCATGAACGCGGCCGCGTCCCCAGGCGTCTGCGGATTCGGACCACGTCCGTTGCGATCGCGCCGGCGTCGTGCGACGAACCGGTGAACACGGCCACGAGCTCGGCCTCGGGACCAATCACGTAGACCGTGCCGTTGTGGATCACGTTGTAGTACTCGCCGTCGCGCTCGTTCTTTTGCACCGTGACGCCGAGCCTCCCGAGCAGCGGCGCGAGCGCCTCGTCCGACCCGGTGATTCCGGTAAAGTCGGTATCGAAGTTGCCGATGTATTCGCGGATGCGCTCGGGCGTGTCGCGATACGGGTCGACGCTCACGAAGACGACGTCAGGCACGAGTTCCGGCGCGAGCATTTCCACTTCGGCGCGCGCGCGGGCGAGCACCTGCAGCGTCAGCGGACAGATGTCCGGACAATACGTGAATCCGAAAAACATCAGGCTGAATCTGCCTTCGAGATCGGCGGTCGTGAAGGTGTTGCCGGCGTGATCGACGAGCGTGGCCTCGGGGAGCTCGAGCGGGGGCGTCAGCACCGTGGCGAGTTCCGGTTCGGGAACCCGCTCGCGCGCCATGAGCGCAAACAGCATCGCGATGCCGACCGCGAGCCCCGCGGCGACCAGGAGCGTAACGGTAAGGTTGCGGACTGCTTTGCCGGTCACACAGTAATTATCTCAGCAAGCCCCTTGCGCTGTAACCCCTCGCGTTGCAGCCCCTTGCACTGCAGCCGCTTGCGCCGCAGCCGCGCGCGCCGCAACGCCCTGCGCTGTAACCCGGCGCGAGGCAAGCCCCTTGCATCCCAGGCTCAAGTTGCCGGCAATCGTGTAACGCATATCATCGCCGTCCCATGAACCACGCCGAACTTCGCGAGCGGCTCCAACGCGCCGGGAGCCACGACGATTGGGTCGCGGCGCTGGCCGCGTACTTCGACAGCCACGAACTCGTCTTCGGCCACGGCACCGAGAACTCCGCGGACGAAGCGTTCTGGCTGCTGCGCCACCAGCAAGGCTGGCGCGACGAACTCTGGAATGCCCCGCCGGACCGCTCGCTGATCGGTCCTGTCGTCGACCTCGCCGTCAGGCGCGTGCGCGAACGCAAGCCGCTCGCCTACCTGCTCGGCGAGGCCCGGTTTGCGGGCTTGCGATTCACGGTCGACGAACGCGTGCTCGTGCCGCGCTCGCCGCTGGCCGAACTGATCGAGCGCGGGCTCGCGCCATGGTGTGCGCTCAAACCCGGCGATCGGATACTCGACGTCGGAACGGGCAGCGGCTGCCTTGCCATTGCCGTCGCGGTTCATTGTCCCGGGACGCTCGTCGATGCGACGGACATCGCGGCCGATGCGCTCGCCGTCGCCGCCGATAATGTCGCGCGGCACGGCTTGCAGGAGCGCGTCAGGCTGCACCGCTCGGACCTCTTTCCGGATACGGCCGAGCGCTATCGCGTTATCATGTCGAATCCGCCGTACGTGCCCGCGGCCGAGATCGGGTCTCTGCCGCCGGAGTACGCACACGAGCCCGAACTCGCATTGCGGGGTGACGCCGAAGGCCTGGGGCCCACGCTGAGATTGCTCGATCGCGCGCCCGAGCATCTCGCGCCCGATGGCGTCGTGATCGTCGAGGTTGGCGACGGGGCCGAGGCGCTCATGAAGGCTCGGCCGCGATTGCCCTTCGTCTGGGTCGAGTTCGGACGTGGCGGACGTGGCGTCTTTGTGCTTGAGGCGGATGATCTGCGCCGGCGCGAGCACACAGTTCAGGGCCGGCGGAACCGGCCAGGCGACGGGACGATTTGAGCGACGGTGGGCGACACTCGGAGCCGGCGGAACCGGCCGGGCGACAGGGCGATTTGAACGATGGCGGCTGACACTCGGGGCCGGCGGAACCAGGCAGGCGACAGGACGATTTGAGCGATGGCGGGCGATACCTTCGGAAGGCTGTTTACGGTCACGACCTTCGGCGAGAGCCACGGTCCGGCGATGGGCTGTGTCGTCGACGGCTGTCCGCCCGGGCTCGCGCTCGTCGAGAGCGACATCCAGCACGATCTCGACCGCCGCCGTCCCGGGCGCTCGCGCCACGTCACCCAGCGCAAGGAGCCCGACCAGGTCACGATCCTCTCCGGAGTTTTCGAGGGGCTGACCACGGGTACGGCGATCGGTCTCATCGTGCAAAACGTCGATCAGCGCACGCGCGACTACAGCAAGATCAAGGACAAGTTCAGGCCGGGCCACGCCGATTTCAGCTATCAGAAGAAGTACGGCATTCGCGACTACCGCGGCGGCGGGCGGGCATCGGCGCGCGAAACCGTCATGCGCGTCGCCGCCGGCGCCATCGCGCGCAAGTATCTCGCCGAGCGCGCCGGCATCAGGATCAGCGGCTATCTCGCCGAACTCGGGCCGTTTGAGTTGAAGCCTCTCGATCTGGACGCGGTCAACGAGAACCCGTTTTTCTGCGCCGACCCGTCCAAACTCCATGCGCTTGACGGGTTCATGGACAGGCTCAGGCGCGCGGGCGATTCCATCGGCGCGCGGATCAACGTGATCGCTTCGAATGTACCGGTCGGACTCGGCGAGCCCGTATTCGACAAGCTCGAGGCTGACCTCGCCCACGCACTGATGAGCATCAACGCCGTCAAGGGCGTCGAGTTCGGCGACGGGTTCCGCTGCGTACAGCAACGCGGCAGCGAGCACCGCGACGAAATCACGCCGGACGGTTTCGCGAAGAACTCTTCGGGCGGCACGCTCGGGGGCATCTCGAGCGGTCAGGACATCCTCGCGAGCATCGCGCTCAAACCGACCTCGAGCATCCAGGTGCCGGGACGCACCATCGATACCGAAGGCAAGGCGGCCGAGATCGTGACGACGGGCCGGCACGATCCCTGTGTGGGCCTGCGCGCGACGCCGATCGCCGAGGCCATGGTCGCGCTGACCCTCATGGATCATTACCTGCGCAACCGGGCGCAGAATGCCGACGTGCGCGAGACCGAACCGGCATTGACCGGATCCGCATAGAATGTCGGCCGGTCGTTCGGGAAGGACACCCCCGAGCGCCGCGACGAACCGGGTTACCACGATGAACCACTTGAGTTGCCATCATGACCAGGACCTTTGACGTTGCCGTCGTCGGTGCCACGGGCCTCGTCGGCGAAACCATGATCCGAACGCTCGAGGAACGCAGTTTCCCGGTCGGGAGGCTGTATCCACTGGCGAGCCCGCGTTCTGCCGGGCGCACGGTCACGTTTCGCGACGAAGCCATTTCGGTCGGCGTCCTCGACGAGTTCGATTTCGGCCAGGTGGAAATCGCGCTCTTTTCCGCCGGCGGATCCGTATCGGCACAATTCGCTCCGCGCGCGGCAAGCGCCGGCGCCGTGGCGATCGACAACACGTCGTACTTTCGTATGCACGACGACGTTCCGCTCGTCGTCCCCGAGGTGAATCCGGACCGCGTCGCCGATTACGCGAAGCGAGGAATCATCGCGAATCCGAACTGCTCCACGATTCAGCTCGTAGTGGCGCTGAAGCCGATCCACGACGCGGTGGGCATCGAGCGCATCAACGTTGCGACGTACCAGGCCGTTTCAGGTGCGGGACGCGCCGCGCTCGAAGCGATGAACGAGGATGCCAGCCGCATGGTGGCGGGCGGACAGGCGCAGCCGCGCGGCAACGAAAAGCACGTCGCGTTCAACGCCGTCCCGCATATCGCGGATTTCCACGACAACGGTTTCACGACGGAAGAAATGAAGATGGTCTGGGAGACCCGCAAGATCCTCGAAGACCCCGATATTCGCGTCAATCCCACGGCGGTGCGAGTACCCGTCCTCTTTGGCCATTCCGAGGCGGTTCACATCGAGACCCGCGAGAGAATCGCGCCGTCCGAAGCCAGGGAGTTGCTGCGAAAGGCACCCGGAATCTCCGTCATCGACAGCCTTGAATTCGGCGGCTATCCGACGGCTGCGACCGATGCCGCGCACCGTGACCCGGTCTATGTGGGGCGCATACGCGAGGATCTGTCGCATCCGCGCGGGCTCAATCTATGGGTCGTTGCCGACAACATACGCAAGGGCGCGGCTCTCAACAGCGTGCAGATTGCCGAGATCCTGACGAGCCGCTTTCTCGCGGAGGCCGTTTCGCAGGGCATCGCGGCGGCAAGCTCGCTCTGATCTGCCGCCGGGGCCGAAGGGTCCCGGCGACGGCGGCGCGACGTTTGCCGCGATCGATCCAGGAAAGGGCGGTTACGGGTTTTCGTGGCCGCCACTTCCTGTCGTGCAGGCTCCTGCGGTATGGTTGGCAACGGATTCGGGGCTGCGAGACGCGATTCTTCGGATGAGACGCGCAGCGACGGAGGTTCCATGAGAGTATCGGCACGTTGGTTCGCTCTGCCGCTGCTGGCCGCGCCATCTGGCGCATGGGCGCTCGGCCTGGGCGATATCCAGATCCAGTCGGCGCTGAACCAGCCGTTCGAGGCGCAAATCGCGCTTGAGGAGGTGGCGCCGGGCGAACTTGAGGCGCTGACGGTCGCGCTTGCGAGCCAGGAAACCTTTGCGCGCTACGGACTCGATCGCCCCGAGTTCCTGTCCGCACTTCAGTTCAGTGTCGGCCGCGATGCCGATGGCGCCGACGTCGTGCTGATCCGTTCCACGCAGCCGATCGCCGAGCCGTTCGTCACGATGCTCGTCGAGGCGACCTGGCCGAGCGGCCGGATCATGCGCGAGTACACCGTATTGCTCGATCCTCCGCTGCTGGTACCCGAGCCTGCCGCGGTCATCCCGGTCGAGCCCGCCGAGGCGCGCGCGCCGCAGGCGAACGTGCGCGAAGGCGCGACTTCGCCGCCGCTTGCCCCGCCGCCCGTTCCCGACGTTGCTCCCGAGCCGCAAGCTGCGCCGGGCATTTCCGGCGAAGCGGCGCCGGTGTCTGCGAGCGATCCCGGCGCAAGCTATGGGCCGGTGCAACGCGGCGACACGCTCTGGGCGATAGCCTCGCAATATCGGCCGGACGATGTCTCGCTGTTTCAGATGTTGCTCGCGCTCTACGAAGCCAATCCCGAAGCCTTCGCGGGGAACATGAACCACCTTTACGCCGGTGCGATCTTGCGAATTCCCGAGCGTGGCGAGATCGGTTCGATCGCAACGGAGAACGCGCGAGCAGAGTTCGTGCGCCAGACCGACGAGTGGCAGCAACGCACCCGGCAGCAAGCCCGCTTGCGCCTGGTGCCGCCGACACCGGAGTCGCAGCCCGGCGGGGCGGGCGGCGCCACGGGCGATGACGCTGAAGTCGGCGAATTGCGCGACGAGGTGGCGGTCCTGCGTTCGGAGCTTGCCGAAAGCCGGCGTCTGCTCGACATCAGGGACCAGGAACTGCGCGAGTTGCAGGAGCAAGTCGGCGCGGAGCCTGGCGCCGCCCCCGAGGCCGATGCCGAACAGCTCTTTACGGAGGAGACCGAGCCTGCAGCATCGCAGTCCGGTGACGACACCACGCCGGTTTCCGCGGTGCAGGCGATCCTTGCCAGTGCCGTGACCTGGGTCGTGGGTGGGGCGGCCCTTGTCCTGCTGACGGCGTTTCTCTTCTTCAGGCGCGGACTCCGGAAGGCGAGCGTCTTCGAGGTCGACCTCGACGATCTTCAGGCTGAGCTCGATACCTCCGACGCGGACGACGAGAGCCCTTCGGATCCGACGACGCTCGGCGACATCGGGACGCGACTCGATCTCGCGCGCGCGTACATCGACATGGGTAACGCCGACCGCGCAAGAAAAGTGCTCGCAGAAGTGCTCGAAGACGGCAATACCGACCAGCGCGAGGAAGCGCAGACGCTGCTCGACGCGCTCGACGAGTAGCGCTCACGCTGCGTCGGGTCGTTTCGCGGACGCTGTGAAGGGGTCCGGAGCGGGACGGAACACGAGCACATGCCGAGATTCGCAGCCGGTATCGAATACGACGGGACCGATTTCGTCGGTTGGCAGACGCAGCGTTCCGGGCGCAGCGTGCAATCGACCCTCGCTGCTGCCATCTCGGCGGTTGCGGACGAGCCCGTGGATGTCCATGGCGCCGGGCGAACGGACGCGGGCGTTCACGCGTGGCGACAGGCCGCGCATTTCGATACGGCGGCAAACAGGACGACGCGCCAATGGCTGCTCGGGATCAACGCGAATCTGCCCGACGACATGGCCGTGCGCTGGGTCAGGCCTGTAAGCGCGGACTTCGATGCGCGCCGCTCGGCGCTGTCGCGAACCTACCGCTACCGCGTCGTTTCGAGTCCGACCCGGCCCGTCCTCGCGCGCCGCGGCGCCTGGTGGGTTCGCGATGCGCTCGATCCGGCCGAAATGACCGCTGCCGCCGTCCAATGGCTCGGTGAACGCGACTTCTCGACCTTTCGCGCTGCGCGATGCCAGTCGAGCACGCCCATGCGTTGTCTGAGTGCGCTCGAAATCACGCGAGACGGACCCGAGATTCTGCTGGATTTCACCGCCAACGCATTCCTGTACCACATGGTGCGCAACCTCGTCGGAACGCTCGTTCACATCGGACGCGGCCAGGCGCCGCAGCAGTGGGCCGGCGAACTGCTCGCGAGCCGGGACCGCACGCTTGCGCCCGCGACAGCGCCCGCCCGCGGCCTGACGCTCCTGGCCGTGAGCTATCCGGACGCCTGCGGCTTGCCCGTGGACGCCGAACGCGCGTGTATCATGCGGTAACGGGAGTTTACGGTCAGACCATGAGCTGGTTCGACAAACTGATGCCGTCGCGTATCCGCACGCAGCGACCGAGCCGCTCGGTGCCGGAAGGACTTTGGGTCAAATGCATCGCATGTTCTGCGCAGCTCTACCGGGCGGAACTCACGCGCAATCTCTACGTCTGTCCGAAGTGCGAGCATCACTTGCGGATCGGTGCGCGCGAACGCCTCGAAATGTTCCTCGATGCCAACTCCGAATTCGAGATTGCGCCGAAGCTCGAACCGCAGGACCCGTTGCGGTTCAAGGACAGCAGGCGCTATCGGGAGCGGTTATCTACCGCGCAGAAGGAAACCGAGGAAACGGACGCGCTCGTCGTCATGGCCGGGACGCTCAAGGCGATTCCGCTCGTCGCCGCGGCCTTCGAGTTTCGGTTCATGGGGGGGTCCATGGGCTCGGTCGTCGGGGAGCGTTTTGTTCGGGGCATCCGCTACTGTATCGAGCACCACAGGCCGTTCGTATGTTTTTCGGCGAGCGGCGGCGCCCGCATGCAGGAGGCGTTGTTTTCGCTGTTCCAGATGGGCAAGACCAGCGCGGCGCTCGCAGCGTTGAGCGAGTCCGGCCTGCCGTACGTCTCGGTCATGACCGACCCGACGATGGGCGGTGTCTCGGCGAGCCTCGCCTCGCTCGGCGACATCAACCTGGCCGAGCCCGGCTCGTTGATCGGTTTCGCCGGACCGCGGGTCATTCAGCAAACCGTCGGCGAGACCTTGCCGGAAGGCTTCCAGCGCGCCGAACTGCTGCTGGAAAAAGGCGCACTTGACATGATCGTCGACCGTCGCAAGGTCCGTGACGAGATCGCGTCGCTGCTCGCCAAGCTGACCGACCGCCCTGCGGTCTCCTGAGACGGGACCAAACCATCTTGGCAGAGTCCGCGCGTTTCGACACGCTTGACGAGTGGCTCGCCTGGCTCGAGACGCAGCATCCGAAGAAGATCGACTTCGGGCTCGATCGCGTTCGCTCGGTGCTCGATTCGCTCGATCTGAACCCGCCGCCGTATCGCGTGATCGCAATCGGCGGAACGAACGGCAAGGGTTCCTGCGTGGCCCTGCTCGAGAGCATCTATCTCGCGGCCGGATATTCGGTCGGCGCTTTTACTTCGCCGCACCTTTGGCAGTTCAACGAACGCTTGCGCCGCGACGGCAGGCAAGCCAGCGACGCAGAACTCATGGAGTTGTTCGGGATCATCGACGAAGGGCGAGGCTCGGTATCGTTGTCGTACTTCGAATGGTCGGCCGTCGCCGCCATACTCTTCTATGCGCGCGAACGGGTCGATGTCGCCTTGCTCGAAGTCGGTATGGGCGGACGGCTCGATGCGGTCAACGCGATCGACGCCGACGCTGCCCTGATCGTCAGTATCGACCTTGATCACCGCGAATGGCTCGGTGAGGACCGCGACGCGATCGGGCGCGAGAAGGCCGGCATCGTGCGCGCCGATCGGCCCGTGGTCGTCGGGGATACGGACCCTCCCGCAAGCCTGGCTTCCGCCATTGAGGACAGCGGCGCGATCGGCGTTCTGCGCGGCCGCGACTTCGATTTCGTTGCCGAGGGCGGCCAATTCGAACTGATTCGCAAGGGACTACCGGCCGTGCCGCTGCCTGCGCCCGGCTTTGGCGGTGCGATCCAGGTGGCCAATGCGGCCGCATGCGCCGCGACCGTGGCGGCGCTCAAAGCGGTATTGCCCGTGAAACATGAGGCGATCGCCGACGGTTTGCGCGCCGCACGCGTGCCGGGCCGGTGGCAACGTCTCGAAATCGGCTGCGTGGAATGGATATTCGACGTGGCGCACAATCCGGCCGCCGCGACCTGCTTGCGGCGCGAACTCGACGCCTTGCCGCGGCCGCGCCGCACCGTGGCCGTCTTTGCGGCCATGCGCGACAAGGAGCTCGCATGCCTGCTCGAGCCGTTCGCGGCCGAGGTCGAGCAATGGCACGTCGCGCCGGTCGACTCCGAGCGCAGCGCGACGCCCGAGGCATTGCGCGATCTGCTGCTCTTGATCGGTGCGGGAAGCGTCGAAATCCATGGCGATATCGCAACCGCCACGCTGGCGGCCGGCGCTCGCGTCAAGCCCGGTGACCGGGTCCTGGTCTTCGGCTCGTTCTATACGGTCGGTCCCGCGACAGCGGCGCTTGGGCTATACTGCGAAGCACGTTCAGTTGGGTGATCCTCGAGATGGATCCGCGGTTGAAGGAACGACTCATCGGGGCGGCCGTGCTGGTGGCGCTGGGGGTATGGCTGATTCCCTGGATCCTCGACGGCCGCGATCCGCAGCCCGCGCAGCCCGCAACGGAAAGCGCGGCGCAGTTGCCGGTCGACGCCGACGAGTCCGTCCAGGTCAGAACGCGGACCGTCGACCTCGAGCGTCGTCCCGGCGGCGCGGTTGCTCAGCCCGTGGCGGCACAAGCCGCTGACGATACGGTGGCGGTAGCGGCGGCGCCCGACGAAATCGTCGACGACCCGGCCACCGTTGCAGGCGGTGCGCAGTCAATCCCGCAAGTGACGGAGCCGATTGCCGCTCGACCCATCGATGAGCAGTCTGCCCCCACCGCGGAGGCGGACAGTGCGCCGCCCGATCCGCCGGCTCGCCCCGCAGCCGCGGCCAACGTCCAGAACGATGCCGGCGGTTGGGTCGTGCAGCTTGGCAGCTTCCGCGACAGGGACAATGCCGACCGGCAGGCGGCACGGGTGACGACGTACGGCTTCGAGCCCGCCGTTTCGGTTTTCACGGCCGGCGGGCAGTCGATGTACCGGGTCCGCGTCGGGCCCTACGATTCGCGCGGCCGTGCCGACGAGACGGCGTCGACGCTCTCCGCGAACGGTTTTGTGGCACAGGTCGTTGCAAACTGATTTGCCGATGTACGAGACAACATGTCCTGGGCCGACTGGTTGATCATTGGCGTTTGCCTGATGTCGGGGGCATACGGATTCTGGCGCGGATTCGCCAATGAGGTCGTTTCGCTTGCAACCTGGCTCGCCGCGATCTGGCTCGCGTGGCGTTTCGGCACGTTCGTGGAACCGCTGCTCGGTATATGGGAGGCGGCGCCGGAGCTCAGGGTCTGGGCTGCCCGCCTCGTGGTCTTCATAATCGTGCTGGTTCTCGGCGGTCTCTTGGCGTGGCTGATCCGGGGCTTTGTCCGGCATACCGGCCTGACGGGGACAGACAGGAGCCTCGGCGCGCTCTTCGGCGTGGCGCGCGGCGTCATCATCGTCGGCCTTGCTGTCATCGGCATGCAGTTCGCCGGGCTCGATCAGGATCCCTGGTGGCAGAGTTCGAAGCTCCGGCCGACGAGCAACCAGGTCGCCGATGCGATCCGTTACTATGCCGAACTCGGCGGCCGTTATCTCGAACAGCAAGAGCTCATCTAGCAGCCCGTGGAAAAAGTCCCACTGCATTCGACCGACGATGCATCCCGCCCGGCGGCGTTGCTCGTCGGTCGCATATTCCCGATATTCTCCCTCCTCGCGCCTTGCCGGTCGGGCGCCTCGCCGATCTCGGTGCGACGCGGGACTTTCACCACGGGCTGCTGACGATGTGCGGAATAGTCGGAATCGTTGGACGCGAAGCGGTCAATCAGCCGCTCTACAACGCGCTCACCGTGCTTCAGCACCGCGGGCAGGACGCCGCCGGGATCATCACGGAGATCGACGGACTGCTGCAGATCAGGAAGGGCAACGGACTCGTGCGCGACGTGTTCGAGGAGCGTCACATGCTCAGGTTGCGGGGCAATGTCGGAATCGGGCACGTGCGCTACCCGACGGCCGGCAGCGCGAGCCAGTACGAAGCCCAACCGTTCTACGTCAACTCCCCCTATGGGGTCTGTCTGGCGCACAATGGCAATCTCGTCAACGCCGACGACCTCAAGCAGCTCGTCGAGAAGCACGACCGGCGGCACCTGAACACCAACTCCGACTCGGAGATTCTGCTGAACGTGCTCGCCCACGAACTCAGCCGAAAAGCGAGCAACGGTCTGCGTCCGGACGAGATTCTCGATGCCGTGCAGGCCCTGCACGGCCGTTGCTCGGGCGGCTATGCCGTCGTCGCGATGATTTGCGGTCACGGCATCGTCGCATTCCGCGACCCCTACGGCATCCGGCCCATCATCCTGGGCGTTCGCGAAACGCCGTTCGGCATCGAGCGCATGGTCGCGTCGGAAAGCGTCGCGCTCGATGCGCTGGGTTTCGAGATCGATCGCGATATCCTGCCGGGTGAAGCGGTGTTCATCGACAAGGACGGTACGCTGCACAGCAGGACGTACGACGGCGAGCCCGTCTATTCGCCGTGCATCTTCGAGTTCGTCTATTTCGCGCGTCCCGATTCGATCATTGACAATCTCTCGGTCTACAAGGCACGCCTGCGCATGGGCGAAACGCTCGCCGCGAAGATCCAGCGGACCCGGCCGCATCACGACATCGACGTCGTCATCCCGATTCCCGACACCTCGAGGACGGCCGCCATGCAGGTCGCATACCGGCTCGGGCTCAAGTATCGCGAAGGCTTCATCAAGAACCGCTACATCGGGCGGACCTTCATCATGCCCGAACAGGCGGCGCGGCAGGCCTCGGTGCGGCGCAAGCTCAACGCGATCGATCTTGAGTTCGCGGGCAAGAACGTGCTGCTCGTCGACGACTCGATCGTCCGGGGCACGACGTCACAGCAAATCGTCGAAATGGCGAGAGAGGCGGGTGCGAAAGAGGTCTATTTCGCTTCGGCGTCCCCGCCGGTGCGCCACCCGAACGTCTACGGCATCGACATGCCCGCCGCCCATGAACTCATCGCCGCGAGCCGCAGCGAGGAACAGGTGCAGCAGTTCATCGGCGCCGACTGGCTCGTCTACCAGGATCTCGACGATCTCGTCCACGCCGTCGCCCACGAAGAGTCCGACATCGTTTCGTTCGATACTTCATGTTTCTCCGGCGAATACGTCACGGGCGACGTGAGCCGCGAATATCTGAACGAGCTGGAGGTTGCCCGGTCCAATCTGGCCAAGGCCAGGCGCGACAAGCAGGTGCGCCAGGACGAACTCGACGACGAATCGATCCAGGCTGCGGCGGGCCTTTAGACGAACAGCGGGCGTTTTCGCTGACGCCGACCGTGGAGCGGCGGCGCAATTCAGGGATTTTCCGAGCCGATGAATGTGCCGGTCGCCGGTTTGCGCCGTTCAGATTTCGACAAGCTCGAAACCCCGTTCGTCCCAGCGTACGATGCTTGCGCGGTCATGCCATGCGCCGAGCACGATCCGCACCGCCGCATCTGAGTCGAGCGCGAATTCGTGCACGGCCGGTCGGTGCGTGTGTCCGTGCAGCAGCGTCCTGACGCCGAAGCGGCGCATCGTCGCTTCGACGCTCGACTGGTTCACGTCCATGATGTCTTCGGGTTTGGCGGCGATTTCCGTGCGGCTGAGCTGCCGCAGGCCGTCGGCGATCGTGCGCCGCTCCGCCAGCGGTTTGGCCAGGAACTCAGACTGCCACGCCGGATCGCGCACCGTCCCTCGCAAGGTCATGTAGCGCTTGTCGTCGGTGCACAGCAGGTCGCCGTGGGTAAGCAGTACCGTAGTGCCGCCGATCTCTGTCGTTTCGTAATCGCCAAGCAGCGTGCAGCCGGTTTCCCCGGCAAAACGCTCGCCGATCAGGAAATCCCGGTTGCCGTGCATGACCTGGCACGGTGTGCCGGACCGGGTCAGTCGCCTCAGCGCCGCGTGCACCGGTCGAAGTCCCGGGTCCGGGTCGTCGTCGCCGATCCATGCCTCGAACAGATCGCCGAGAATGTACAGGCGATCCGCCGCAGGGCCTTCGCGCCCGACAAAGTCGACGAAGCGCTCTATGCCCTCGGGCCGCGCCGACTCCAGGTGAAGGTCGGAAATGAAAAGGACCGCCACGCAGCGGTTACTCGATCAGCAGGGTGACGTTCTCGATCAGGATCGGATTCACGGGCACGCTGCGCTCGAACTCGCCGCCCGCACCGGTCGGTGCGTGGCCGATCTCGTCGACGACATCCATGCCTTCGACGACCGTGCCGAAAACCGTGTATCCCCAGCGTGTCGGGCGAGGGTTCAGATCGAGGTTGTCGGCGAGATTGACGTAAAACTGCGTCGTCGCAGAGTGCGGATCGGCAGTGCGGGCCATTCCGACGGTGCCGCGCAGGTTGCTGAGGCCGTTGCCCGATTCGTTGATGACCGAATTTTCGGTCGGCTTGAGCTGCAAATCGGTCGTATAGCCTCCGCCCTGGGCGATGAAGCCGCTGACGACGCGGTGGAACACGGTGTCCGCATAGAAGCCGGTCGTGACGTTCGTCAGAAAAGCTTCGGTGGTCAACGGCGCCCGACCCGGGTCCAGTTCGATCACGAAATCGCCGACGCTCGTCTCGACACGAACGCGCGGGTCCGTCGAAATGGTTGAGAGTTCCTGGGCAAATACCTGTGCCGCGGGCAACACCAGGCCAAGCAATACGATCGCTGACTTCATGACTCGATACCGTGCCTTGCTTGATGCGGACTTCCGATAATAGCCAAGTCTCCCTCAACGTTGCACTGGCGCGCGCCGGTTTGCGGCAATTCTCGTTACGGCGTCCGACTTCACGGCCGAGCGCAACACACCCCAATTTTCTGCCTCAATCCGGGCCGAATCGACCGCCAGATCCGTCCCGTGCAGGATGCGGCCGGGCATATTGAAAATCGCTGGCCGGTTTGCCTCATGCGCTCAGGCGCAGTTCTGCGGCGCGGACCGTGTTTGCCATAAGCATCGCGATCGTCAGTGGGCCGACGCCGCCCGGCACGGGCGTGAGCGCGCCTGCCGTCGCGGCGACGTTCGGGTGTACGTCGCCGACGAGCACCGAGCCGCGCCGCTCGAAGAGTTCGAGCCGCTTCGGCTGGGAGGCGAGGAGTTGGCGGGCTTCGTCAGCATCGCTGACCCGATTCATGCCGACGTCGATCACGACGGCGCCGGGCTTGACGAATTCCTGGGTGACGAGGCCGGCGCGACCGATCGCCGCGACCAGGATGTCGGCCTCGCGGGCCACGCCCGGCAGATCGCGTGTCCTTGAGTGGCAAACGGTCACAGTTGCATTGCGGTGCAGCAACAGCATCGCCATCGGCTTGCCGACGATGTCGGAGCGGCCGATCACGACGGCGCGCGCGCCTTCGATGGCGATGCCGCAGCGATCGAGCATCTCGATGATCCCGGCCGGTGTGCACGGCGCGAAGCCGGTGCGCTTCTGCGAGAGATGCCCGGCCGAGATCGGGCTGAAGCCGTCGACGTCCTTGCCGGGATCGATGGTGTCGAAGACCCGCTGCGCCGCGTTCGAGCCCATTGTGGCGGGCAGCGGCGATTGAACCAGGATGCCGTCGGTTTCCGCGCTCGAATTGAACCGATCGACGACGGCCAATGTCTCATCGAGTGTCGCGTTGCCCGGCAGCGTCTCGAGCGTGACGCTCATGCCGGAGTCCTCGGCCGTCCTGAGCTTGTTACGCACATAGACGTGGGATGCGGGATCGTCGCCGACGAGAACGATCGCCAGTCCCGGCGGGCGTCCGAGCGCGTCTCGCACGGCTGTGATGCGCTCTGCGAGGTCGTCCCTGATTTGCTGCGCAATGGCCTTCCCGTCGATGATTCTGGCCGGCATTTGCTCGATCCCGTGGGCGAAGGAGCGCGGATTCTCGCACGGCGCTCCGGCGTCTCTCAAGCAGCGTTCCTGATTGATTCGGTGCTCCGCGGCCCCTACCATCCCTAGTTGCGCCGCTCGGCGGTGCGAGTCGGGGCATGGCGCAGTCTGGTAGCGCATCTGCTTTGGGAGCAGAGGGTCGGCGGTTCGAATCCGTCTGCCCCGACCAGTTTCGACGAGTTCAGGAGGAGATATTCGACAAGACAATAGCGCTCGTAGCTCAACCGGATAGAGCATCGGCCTTCTAAGCCGAGGGTTGCAGGTTCGAGTCCTGCCGGGCGCGCCACAAATTGATTACAATCGCATCCCGACAACGATGGTGGGCGTAGCTCAGTTGGTAGAGCCCCGGATTGTGGATCCGGTCGTCGTGGGTTCGAATCCCATCGTCCACCCCATTCCACACGCAGCACCGCACGGGCCGTTAGCTCAATCAGGCAGAGCAGTGGACTCTTAATCCATTGGTTGTAGGTTCGATTCCTACACGGCCCACCAACATTCAACTGGTTATGATTCAAGCTTGACCCTGGAGTAACTCCGCTTGATGAGTGCGAGCGGAGGTCGATGCTTACACCGTCGCGTTCGTGACCTGCCAAGTGTGAGCCAAGGGCTGTCGGTGCAAGTTTTTCACTTGCCGCCGGAAGCAAAGCGCTGTTTGGATTTGAACCAACACACAGATCTTGTGTGGTGGCTCTATCCAACATATTTGTTCTATAAACGGATCACTAATACATTATACGACCTATTTAAGGAGCATAAGCTTTCCAGCTCGCTTGGTATCTGCTAGAATGATCCATAAATAATGCATAGAGTTTCTTGGAAATCTATTTATGGAACAATAGAGCGATGGCGAAGCCCACACACAGAAGCTATTCCCGCTATGCTCGCGAAGCCGCAGAGCTTCTCGGGCTGATGATCCGTAACGCGCGCATCGAACGCGGCATTACGGTCGCCGATCTCGCCGAACGCGCGGGGATTTCGCGCGGCCTCGTTCACCGCATCGAGAAAGGCGAAATGGGCTCCTCCATCGGAGCAGCCTTCGAGGCGGCCGCCATTGTCGGGCTGCGCTTGTTCGAAGCCGATCCGACAACGCTGACGCGCCATCTGTCGATCGAACGCAGCAAGCTCGCCCTGCTGCCGCAGTCCGTTCGCACGGGAACGACGAGGGTGAAGGATGACTTCTGATCACCGCGACATGAAAGCACCAGGGGAAGCCTATGTCTGGATATGGCGGCCCGGCGCGACGGCACCGGTCGTCGCCGGCCGCATCGCGCGGGATGGCGAGCGGCTGATCTTCAACTACGGTCAGAGCTATCTGGATGCGAATGACCGCATTCCGATCTACGCGCCGGAACTGCCGCTGGGCAGAGGCGCGATTGTGCCCGACGCAGGGCTGAGCGTGGCCGGGTGCCTGCGCGACGCCGCGCCCGATGCCTGGGGCCGTCGCGTCATTCTGAACCGGATCTTCGGAAGCACGGGCAAGGATGCCGATGTCGCTGCGCTCGACGAGCTGACGTATCTGTTGCAGTCCGGCTCCGACCGCATCGGCGCTCTGGACTTCCAGCACTCCCCGTCGGAATACGTGCCGCGCGCCCTTCAAGCTGCGACGCTCAAAGAGCTGCTGAACGCCGCCGAGAAAGTCGAGAAAGGCGTACCGCTGGCGCCCGATCTCAACTGGGCGCTGTTCCACGCTACGTCACTCGGCGGCGCGCGCCCGAAGGCGATGATCCAGGACGGCGACACAAGGAAGATAGCCAAGTTCTCGTCTTCGACCGACACCTACAACGTGGTGAAGGCGGAATATGTCGCCATGCGCCTTGCGGCCAGGGCGGGGCTCAACGTCGCCCCAGTGAATCTTGAGCATGTCGCCGGCAAGGACGTGCTGCTGGTCGAGCGTTTCGACCGCGCAAGGACGAAAGACGGCTGGACGCGCAAGGCGATGGTCTCGGCACTGACGCTGTTCGGTCTCGACGAAATGATGGCGCGTTACGCCAGCTATGAAGACCTCGCGGAAATCATTCGGCACCGCTTCACCGCGCCGAAGGCGACGTTGCACGAGCTGTACGGACGGCTCGTGTTCAACATCCTGTGCGGCAACACCGACGATCATGCCCGCAACCATGCGGGCTTCTGGGACGGCGAACACCTGACCCTGACGCCCGCCTACGACATCTGCCCGCAAAGCCGTACCGGCAATGTCGCCAGTCAGGCGATGTTGATCGTCGGCGACAAGCGGATGAGCACACTTGCGACCTGCCTTGAGGCCGCGCCCAATTTCCAGCTCAGCGAGAAAGCGGCGAAGGACATCATCGCCCGACAGATCGGCACCATCCGGGACGGATGGGTCGACATTTGCGAGGAAGCCGAATTGACCGAAGTCGAGCGCAAGCTGTTCGGCCAGCGCATCTTTCTGAATGACTTTATCTTCGAAGGCACGGCGGAGGGCTCGCGGTGACGGAGACACTGTTGTGGCCGTAGCGGAAGCCGAAACGGCCAGAATCAATTATCCCGAGTTGACCGAGTACCTAAAGGAGAACGGCCTCGATCCCTTTGGCATGCAAAACGGCAGCATCGGAGGCTTTACGCACTTCGCGAATGAAGTCGACCCGCACCGGTTTGTCGTGCATGCACGACAAGCGTGAGAGGACGAGTGAGCCCCCGGTGTGTCGTGCACGCACGACACACCGATCACCGCAGTTTCACGGGTCCATCGGGCTGCCGCCCTCATCCGCCTTTGCCGAATCGATGGCGCGGACCATGGCCAGCTCCCAGCCGTCCTGCTGCGTGCGCAGCACTTCGGCGGCCACCGCGCAACGCCACTGATTCCACTCCAGGCCGCTGGCGCGTGCCGCCGCCCAGATGCAGCCTTCGAGCCAGGACCGGTGAACGTCCTTCGCCTGCTCCGCCGTCAACGATTCGGCCAGCCGCCGCCCCAGGCGGACGTCCGCGCCCCCGGCGGTCTCTTCGGCCACCAACGCCTCGATCCGTTCGGCCAGTTCCGCCTGCTCGGCCGGCGACTGCTCGTGGGCGCGAACGCTCACGCTGAAGCCGCCTTCCCCGTCGCGCTCGATCTTTGCCGCGACCACGCCGCCGCCCGCGCGGCCCTTGCGCCGCACGAACACCGTTTCCCGCTCCGCGGGCTCGGCGCCATCTCCGAACAAACGCGTGTAGAGGCTGCCGGCCGCTACGCCGGGTTGCAGCGCACGCGCCCGCCGCTTCGCCGCCTTGCGTCTCGTTGCGTCCGCACAGCTGTCGGCCAGGCGGTCCGCCGAGCGCCCCGTGAACTCGTGCATGACCGGGCGTACGAGGCGCTCGATCCAGGGCTCTCCCAGGAGCGCCTTCGCGGTCCGCACACCCCTGGACACCGTACCGCGATGGCAACCGAGTGCGGCCGCCAGCGCCGACTGGTTGACGAAGACGCCGGCGTCCAGCAGCGCGATCCACTGCTCCGCGTTCTCCAGCGGCGAGACGCCCTCGGTCCACTCGTTCTCCCCGTGCATGAGGGCTGCGCACTCGGCATCGGTGAACGACGCCTCTTGCACCCGCGCCCGCCACGGCACGCGGGCACGCCGGCAGGCGTCGAGCCGGCGAACGCCGAAAATCGCCTCGACGGCATGCGTGTCTCCCGGAGGCAAGCGGCGTGCCAGCCCGAGCTGCTGTTGCCCGTCGCGCACGATCGACGACGCCAGTGAATTCAGCGATTCGTCGTCCATGCCGGATCCGCGCCGGTTGTGAAACCGCCAGGGGCGCACGTCGGCGGGATCGAATGCCTCGACGTGCACCAGTTCCTCGGTACCGCGCGTTCTTGTTTCGTTTGTTTTTTCAGCCATTTGCCTAGTGTCTTTTCGTAGTTTATCGGGGGTTGCCAAGTTTGAATCCGGGCAGCATCGGTCACTCAAACGAGTCTGTCAATCCTCAACTGGCGGCACGTGGGCATGTGCAACATGGGTAGTCGCTTCACTTGTGATGCGGATCGCCCGTTACCTGTCAAGTGAAAGGGGTCAAGGAGCCGTGCCGACATTTGGTGTCCGGCGTCGTCCTCTCCATGACTCGCTCGGCGTGAACCGAGTGATCGGCACCCGTAGTGGCGCCATTGCCCTGTCAATTGAAAGGCCTACAGCAACATGAAAATCCGTCGGCTCGTCAAGGTGTGTTACCTGGCACGGGCGGGCGCCGGCATGTGCCAGCCTGGATCCCGGCTCGAGTGTTTCTTGGAGAGGTTCGGGTGTCCGAAGGATTCGAACAACGACCACCCATCGGATCGCTCGGGTGGAACGTGCTTCCTCAGATCAGCGCGAACGGCAGACTTCAGCGCTGGTCGCCGGCATCGGTGGAAACCGAAAGCACCAGGTGCACCAGGTCCATCTGATTGGACACACTGCATTTGGCGAAGATGTTCTGCAGGTGCCACCGCAGCGTTCCGTAGCTCGGCCCGGTCAGCACCGCGATTTCGCGCAGCTTGTGCCCTTTCGCCAGCATCGTCGCCACACGGGCCTCCGCGGGCGAGAGTCCGAGGGCGTCGGCGATGAGATTCGCATCGACGCGCGCCCGCCTTGGCAGCTCGACCACGAGCACGAAAGCGGCGACGTTGGCGTCTTCCTTGGCGAGCTCAATCACAGGAATGACGTGCAGGGACAAACACGGATCGCCCCTCGGGTGGTGCACTGTGATGGAGCCGCGCCGGGGCGCGTGTTCCCCGTCGCCTTTGTCTGGCAGCGCACGGCTCAGCAAGGCCTGCAGGGCGTCATTGTCGGTCCGACGCACCGCGCTCGGGTATCCGCTCTTGTTGGAGATCACCTTACGGGTCCGCAGTAGCGCTTGGGCGCGGTCGTTGGCCGCCGCGATACGGCCGCTCTTGTCCAGTTGGATGACGCCGCATTGAGCCTTGCTGAGCAGCGCCTTCAGCTTCGTGCCGCCAAGCGCTTTCGAACGGAGTCTTCGCGGCGACATTGATCGCTTCACCACGCGGTGCCCGAGAAAATCTCTGCGCGTTCAGCGCGGCCGTCCAGGCACCATGGTCGCCCGAAAGGCGGACATGTCTCGTGCGGGGAAAAAGCGTATCGAAGTGTCATGAGCTGGCTGCGTCGGCAGCCGCCTCGACGCTTGGCCGCGGGTCGACGGAGTTCGCCGACGAACATATATAATGTGCCACAAACGATCATCAGCGGTTCATAAAAAATCATTGAAATACGTAAAGCTTTCGCGACTTTTCTGGACGGACATTGACAGACAGGCCGCACGCAGAATTGGGCGACAGTCCGGAGCGCACGTTTATTTCGTGGCTGGCCGACGCATGCGTGCGCATCAACGCGAGCCTGGAACCGGAAACCGTGCTGCAGGAGGTGTTGGAGGCGGCGAAGACCTTGACCGAGGCGCGCTGCGGCGTCGTCGTCACCCTCGACGAGGACGGTCGGGTGCTGGACTTTCACTCGTGCGGATTGACGCGCAGCGAGCACCGTCGGATGGCGTCGTGGACCGACGGACCGAAGTTGTTCGAGCACCTGCGCAATCTGGACGGGCCGCTGGCCGTGCGGGACATGCCCGCCCACGTCCGGGCGCTGGGCTTCTCCGCCGAAGTCGTGCCCGCAAAAACATTCCTGGGCATGCCGATGCGCCACGGCGACCGGCACGTAGGCAACTTCTATCTGGCCGGTAAGCCCGGGGGACGAGCCTTTGGCGAGCAGGACAAGGAGCTGCTGACGCTGTTCGCCGCCGTTGCGGCGGTGGCCATCGCCAATGCCCGCGCCTTTGGCAGCGAACGGCGGCTGCGGGCGCGCCTGGCGACGCTCGTGGAGACCTCGCCTGTCGGTGTCCTTGTATTCGACTGCAGGTCCGGTCGTGTGGAATCTCTCAATGGAGAGGCCAAGAGAATCGTCTCCGCACTGCGCATGCCGGGGCGCTCGCTCGAGGAGATGATGGACCTGGTGACGTGCCGCTTCGCCAATCGCCGGGAGACCGAGCTACAGGACTGGCCGTTTGCCCGGGCGCTGAGCATGGCCGAGTCGATGTGCTCGGAGGAGCTGATCTTTTCGGTACCGGATGGGCGCAGCGTCAGGACGCTGGTCAATATCTCGCCGATCAGCGATGACGATGACCGGGTCGTGTCCGTGGTGGCGACGTTGCAGGATCTGGCGCCGCTGGAAGAACTCGAACGCATGCGGTCGCAGTTCGTAAGCCTGGTGAGCCACGAATTGCGCGCACCGCTGATGGCGATCCAGGGGTCGGCGATCTCGCTGCGCGATACGTGGCAGACGGTGCCCCCAGGGGAAGTGCGCGAGTACGCGCGGATCATCGACGAGCAGGCGGCGCAGATGCGGGGCCTGATCAGCGATCTGCTGGACGTGGGACACATCGAAGCGGGTACGCTGTCGGTGCGGCCCGAACCGACGGAGGTCGTCGAGCTGCTGGACCGGGCCAGAAGCACGTTTCTCAGCGGCGGCAGCCTGCATCCGGTGCACCTGGACCTCCCGCCGGACCTGCCCTGGGTGATGGCCGAGCGCCGCCGCATCGTGCAGGTGCTGAGCAACCTGTTCGACAACGCCGCGCGCCATTCCCCGGCGGATTTGCCCATCCGCGTGTCCGCGACGCATGAGCGGCAGAAAGTGGCCGTTTCGGTCACCGACCAGGGTCGGGGCATCGCGCCGGAGCGGCTGGGGCGTCTGTTCGACAAACACGGCGAGAACGGCAACGGGCTCGCGGGCAGCCTGGGGCTGGTGATATGCAGGGCGCTGGTGGAAGCGCACGGCGGGCGCATCTGGGCAGAGAGCCGCGGCGCCGGGCTGGGCGCGCGGTTCACGTTCACGCTTCCGGTGGCAGCCAGGAAACGCGACGAGCGCCCGGCGGAGGGGGCGCGAAAGGCAACGGCGCCGGCGCCGGTGCTCGTGGTTGACGACGATCCGCAGACGTTGCGGGAGGTGCGCAATGCACTGAATGCCGAAGGCTACCGCGTGGTGGTGACCGGCGAGTACGACGGCCTGGGGGAAGTGATCCGCGCGCAGGCGCCGCGACTGGTATTGCTGGACCTGATGCTGCCCGGCACCGACGGCATCCGGCTGATGCAGACGGTACCGGAACTTTCGGAAGTGCCGGTCATATTCATATCCGCGTACGGACGCGACGAGACGGTGGCCAAGGCGCTCAAGAGCGGTGCGGCGGACTACATCGTCAAGCCCTTCTCCGCGACGGAGCTGGCCGCCCGCGTGGAGGCGGCGCTGCGCGGTCGGGGCGAACGTCCGCCTTTCCGACTGGGTGCGTTGACGATCGACTACGCCCGCCGCGGGCTCACCGTGGACGGCAAGGACGTGGAACTGACCGCAACGGAGTACGAGCTCGCACGCGCTTTATCGCTCAACGCCGGTCGAGTAATGAGCTACGACTCGCTGCGCCGACAGGTCTGGCACGGCCGGGCCAACCGGCGACTGGTTCGCACGTTCATTCAGCGACTGCGGGCCAAGCTCGGCGACGACGCGAACGAGCCGGCGCTGATTCACACGCATCGGGGGGTGGGGTACCGGATGGAGCCGTCGGATGGGGCGTGAGCCGCAGGTCAAAGCCGCCCTGGAGGGAACTGAACGGCCCTGAACCGTACCGGGTTTCCTGTAGGCTCCGAACGGGTGGAGTGTCCCGGAAGTGTCTACCAAACCGGGGGCACTCCATCCACCTTACAGCGCTGTCCGAAAATCGGGGGCCACTTCTGAACTCACGTCGTCTGCAACGGTCAGGTAAACAATCAAGGTTCCGGTCACCCTGACTTTGGGCTTTACAGTAGGAAGCAGTGCAGTAGGGGCGTTCCCAGGCCTGGGCAGGGAAAAATTCCAGAGCGGGGCGTCGTGGAGGTAAAACCTCTCGACGACAACGGCGTGAATAACGGCCGGGCGGTTGCGGGGTCCCGTTCAGTCTGGCACGAGCGAAGCGCACCGAGGCCGCTCGAAATCATCACGATTCGGGAGCACCGATTGACGTGGGATGACTCCGAGCTTGCGCACCGCCTCGGACACGCTGAGTCCCAAGGGCGCAAGACGATCGTGGCGAATCCAACGACATGGATGAGGTGGATTCTTCGTGGCCATGTCCCGATCCCTTCCAGAGAAGAACCATCGCCCCAACGAGGATGGCGGGAATCGAGCCGTAAAGCACCCCGTTCCAGCCAAGCACCTGAATGACTGCCCCGGCACTCAAGGAGGCAACGGCCGAGATACCCATAATACTGAAATCGTTCAGCGCCTGGACACGGAAGCGTTCGGCTGGACGATGGGCTCGGACCAGTAGCGACGTTCCTCCAACATAGAGGAAATTCCAGCCGACGCCGAGCGCCACCAAGGCCAGGCTGTAGTGCAGCATGTGGCGGCCCGCCAGACCCGCAATCAGGGTGGCGCCAAGCAGCGCCGCTCCCCAAATCATCACCTGCCCGGCGCCGAAGCGCCCGATGAGAACACCACTGATCAATGAAGGAAGGTACATCGCCAGCACATGGGCCTGGATGACCGCCGCCGTTGCCGCCAGGGAAAACCCGTCGACAACATGCATGGCCAGCGGTGCGGCGGTCATCACGACGGTCATGACGCCCCACCCGACCGCGGCCCCCGTGACGGCCGCGATAAAGAAGCGGCCGCGAGCTATGACGCGTAGAGGACGAGCGCCCCCGGTTATTTCTTCCTCGTTCGAGAAAGTAATCGGCCGGAAGGCAAGGAGGACAGTAGCGGCAAGCACATAGCACCCCGCAATAGCGACGAATGAGCCACCAAACGGTGCGCCTGCGACCCAGGCCTCGCCCCACGATATCAGTCCCGGGCCGAGGAAAGCGCCAAAGACGGAGCCCAGGTGCACGATTGAGATCGCTCTTGGTCCGGTCGCCGCATCGACACATTCAGTGGCGGCAAAGCGATATTGCGCAGAAAACGCGGACGCGCAGCCGATCATGATCGAGGCGCCACAAAGCAGCGCGAGGTTATGAGTCAGGGTTGCAACGAAAACACAGGCCGATCCCAAGGCGCCCACCGTGGCGCCAATCGCGAAGCCACGGGCGCGGCCCACGCGCGCCATGGTCCACGAAGCAAGGATCGTGGAAACGGCCGCGCCCACGATGAGCAGTGACACCGGCAAGGTCGCCAGGGCCGGGTTTGCCTCCAGGCTACGGCCAAGGATGCCGCCAGCCGTAACGACAGCGAACCAGCCGGTGATCGACACTGCCTGCGCGAACAGCAGGATCGCCAAATTGCGGCTGAAGAGTTGGGAACGGATTGCCGGGCCTTGTTGATTGATAATGCGCAAGTTGGATCCGACGATAACGAGTGTATACAGATGCTCTATATACTTTCTCGGTTTGGCACGTTACCTGTGCCGTTGCGTATTTGGATCAATCGAACGGGAATTGGTTCCGACAGACCCGGTGACTCGGAGCCCTGCGTCTGCACTAACGGAGCGAACCGGCGTGTTGACGGTGTTCGAGTATTCGCAACTACATATACGACTCGTCTTCGAGGAGGATCGTCAACGTCGGGCTCGGGAGAATACTCCCCCGGTTACATCTGTTTCGACGTTATGGCTGAAGACGGCACAGCCGTGCCGCGGCGTTGCGAACTCCAGCGCATCGTGCGAAACGTTCCAGTTGCCGCGCGTGAACCGGCGAACCATCTTCGCCGGTGGTACTGGAAGGCGGCGGTGGAAATGGTCACCCGCGAACTGCCCCCGCCGGTCCGCTGATCTCGCTGACCCGTTGGTGGGGCGCTTCGAAACCGCCGCGCTCCCGTGCCCCCGGATCCGGACGGACTCCCGCCGTCCAGGTGCGGCATGCCGCCGCCGGGCTTTACTGCCCCGCCGACACGGGGTTGAAACTGTCGTTCCGCTCCATCTCTCCCGGCGCCGCCTGCGACTTGGCCGAGCCGCGGCTCGAACCGGGCCTCCCGCCCTGATCCGGCGGCAGCCGCCAAACCTCCCAACCGGCGGGCGCTCACCGTCCCGGAAAGACAATACGGCTGGACAATCCGATTCCGGTTGCGCACAGTTTCGCGTCAGCGACGGAGGCGACACATGGCCGATCGAGACAGACTGACACAGGAGAACGCCGCTCTGCGCGAGCGCCTGGACCGGTTGATCGACGCCAGCCTGCGCATCAATGCGAGTCTGGACCTGCGCACTGTGCTTGGGGAAGTCCTGGAGGCCGCACGTGCGTTGACCGACGCGCGCTGCGGGGTGATCGCCACCATCGCTGGCGGCGGCGGGGTCGAGGAATTCGTCAGCTCCGGTCTCACGGACGAGGAGCTTCAGCGGATGGATGCCTGGCCGCACGGGGAAGAGCTGTGGGCGCACCTGCGCGACCTGCCGGGACCGTTGCGCCAGGACGACATGTCCGCCTACGTCGTCGGGCTGGGCTTTTCCGAACTCTGGGCGCCGGGCACCACGTTCCAGGGTACGCCGATGCATCACCGCGGCGCGCACGTGGGCAGTTTCTTCGTCGCGGGCAAGGCGCACGGCGAGTCGTTCACGGAGGCGGACGAGGAGATGCTGTTGCTTTTCGCCGGCCAGGCGGCCGCGGCCGTGGCCAACGCGCGCACCTACCGCAAGGAGCGGCGCGCGCGGGCGGACCTGGAAGCGCTGGTGGAAACCTCCCCGGTCGGTGTGGTGGTGTTCAACGCGGCTACCGGCTCGCCGGTGTCGTACAACCGTGAGGCGGTACGCATCGTGGAGCCGCTGCGCACGCCGGGGCAGCCGGCCGAGCAGTTGCTTGACCAAATCGTCTCCCGGCGCGGCGACGGGCGGGAGATTTCGCTGCGGGAGTATCCCATCGCCCGGCAACTGAACGACAACCCGCCCGCGGTGCGCGCCGAGGAAATCGTGCTCGCCGTGCCCGACGGGCGCAGCATCGCCACGCTCGTCAACGCCACGCCGATCCACAACGAGGCCGGCGACGTGGTGTCGATGGTGGTGACGCTACAGGACCTGGGGCCGCTGCAGGAGCTCGAGCGGATGCGCTCGGAGTTCATCGGTCTGGTGAGCCACGAGCTGCGCGCGCCGCTGACCTCCATCCAGGGTTCGGCGGGGACGCTGTTGCGCAGCGCTTCGGCGCTGGACCCGGCGGAGATGCGCGAGTACTTCCGCATCATCGACGAGCAGGCCGAACACATGCGCGGGCTCATCGGCGACCTGCTGGATGCGGGGCGGATCGAGGCGGGCACCCTGAGCGTGTCGCCCGAACCGGCCGATGTGGCGGGGCTGGTGGATCGGGCGAGGACCACGTTTCTGAGCGGCGGCAGCCCCCACACCGTGCTCATCGACCTGCCGGAGGAGCTGCCGCAGGTGATGGCCGAGCCGCGTCGCATCGTTCAGGTGCTAGGCAACCTCTTGTCCAACGCCGCGCGCCATTGTCCGGGCGCCACGCCCATCCGGATCGCGGCCGAACGCGACGGCACGCACGTGGCCGTCTCGGTGGCCGACGAGGGCCGCGGGATGACCCCGGAGCGCCTCACGCAGCTTTTTCGCAAGCACAGCCGGCCGGAGGACGGCGAGGTCGGGATCGGCGGCGGGCTGGGGCTTTCGATCTGCCGGGGCCTGGTGGAGGCGCACGGCGGTCGTATCTGGGCGCAGAGCCCGGGGCCGGGCCAAGGCGCGCGGTTCACGTTCACCGTGCCGGTCGCCTCGGCCGCGGTCACGGCCGCACCTGGGTCGAGCCGAGCGGCTCCGTCCGCGCAAGCTGTCGATGCGCCCGCGGTGCTGGTACTCGACGACGATCCGCGGGCGCTACGTTACGTGCGCGACGCGCTGACGGAGTCGGGCTACCGCGCCATCGTCACCGGAGCGCACCGGGAGCTTGGGCAGATCATTCGCGCCGAGCGGCCCCGATTGGTGCTGCTGGACCTGGTGCTGCCGGACACCGACGGCATCGAGCTGATGCGAAGCGTGCCGGAGTTGTCCGACCTGCCGGTGATCTTCATTTCCGGCTACGGGCGCGACGAGACCATCGCCCGTGCGCTGGAGAGCGGTGCGGCGGACTATCTCGTCAAGCCGTTCTCACCGACGGAACTCACCGCGCGCATCCGCGCGGCGCTGCGCCGCGCAGAGCACCCCGAACCGTTTGCGCTGGGTGCGCTGTCCATCGACTTCGACCGCCGCCGGGTGCACCTGGCGGGGCGGGAACTGGAACTCACGGCCACCGAGCACGAGGTGCTGTGCGCGTTGGCGCTCAACGCGGGGCGGGCCATGACCTACGAGGCGCTGCTGCATTCGGTCTGGAAGGACCACGAGCACGCCAACGTCAAGCTGGTGCGCGCGTACGTGAAGCGCCTACGCCGCAAGCTCGGCGACGATGCGAAGAATCCCGCCTACATCGTGACCGTGCGCGGCGTGGGCTACCGCATGAAGCGCAACGTCGGCGGCTGAGCGTGCCCCGAAGCCAGGAGGCCCCGCCGGGCAGTCCCCACGCCGGTGCGAACGCCGGCCCGATGTGATCGGCAACAATGTCCGCGGCACATCATTTGGACCGGAAACAGTGGGTGCCCGAAGTATCGGAGACCAGGTCACACCTGCAACCCCAAGCACCGGTTTGCGGGAAGCATTCGCCGATCTCGGCCTCGTGGGAAAAGGTACAGTAGCGGTACAGTGCCGCGACTCAACTCTCGTGTACTGGAGTGTAAAACATTGATAATAAAAGACATTTCAGTGTGACTGTGCATTTGCTCAAGAGTGCTGACGTTAAGTCATTGTTTTTCAGGTTTCTTGGGTGTTTCAACGTAGGGCGCTGTGAAGTTAAAAGTCTTATAAATCAATAGGTTATATATATTTTGGCGGGACTCTTGATCCATTGCTTGCAGGTTCGATTCCTGCACGGCCCACCAAAACTCAACAGCCTGGCCTGCCCCACAGGCCGACTTCACCCGAACGGTGTAGTTCCCGGATTCGGGTTCATCCGCCGGCTGGCCGGTCCGCTGGTGCGTGATCGGTTCTACGCAGGAACGCCTTGATATGCGATGTCTCGAACGCCTGGTAATAAGCCGTAATCATGAAGACCGGTTCGAAGTGCTGCCGATGGACTGCGATGAAGGCGTCGAGAGATTCCTGGACGGTCTCGAGCACGGCTTGATGCGCCGGCACGCTCGGGTGCCCGGGCTGCTCCATGATGACGCGGCACGAGGTTGCGCGGCACTCGACAAACAGGTCGGAGAACTCGGGACCGGCGTGCTTGACGTGCGCCTCGATCTGCGGCTGCATCGACTGAGCCCAATCGGGGTCGCGAGGTTCTTGCGCGAAGAGCACGTCGGCACGCAGGCGGTCGTGAACCATTGTCGAGAGCTCGGCATTGAGAATTTCGTCGACTTGTGACGAGTCGAGGCCGGTGGCACCGGACCCGGCGAATCTGATCACCAGGTGGCCGTCCTCGTCCGTGAACACAAAGTTCCGGTCTGACTGCGTCGGGCCGTCTTGCGGCCACATCAGCAGGGGCCATCCCAGCGCGATTACAGCGAATGAAACTCTCGCTAGCATGGTCGATTGCCGGCTCCAATGGCTTCAATGCCGGTCATATTTGATATTGTCGGCCCCGGGTGGTCAACATTTCCTGTGGCCGCCTATATGCGTCCGAGCCGATTGTGACGCAATGGGTACGATGTTAGCCTAGCAAGACAATAAAATCGTCTGAACGCAACGGCACGGTGGGCTGACTGTTGTCGGTTACTCGCATCATTGAGGATAAATGAAATGATCAAGCGGACATTTGGAACAATCTTTCTTGCCGGGTGGTTTCTGGCCAGCGGCGCATTGTTGGCGCATCACTCTCTGTCAGCGGTTTACGACATCCGCGGCCAGGGGGAAGTGACGGGCGTCGTCAAAAAGGTCGAGTTCGTCAACCCTCATGGGGTGATGACGGTCGAAGTGCCGAATGACGACGGCGAGTCGACCGAATGGCAATTGACGACGGGTTCGGCCAACACACTGTCGAGCCTCGGATTCGGCGGCGACGGCCCGAATACGGTCATTGCCGGCGATGTCGTCACCATCACGTATTTCCCCGCCCGCAACGGCACTCCTTTGGGCTTCATTCGGTCGATCACATTGGCGGACGAGCGCACGATCGAGTTCGAGGTTGAATAGGACTTACTTCCAGCAATTCACAGGGGAAATGATCATGGCCTTGGACAAGGGGATCATCGGGAAACGGATCGCCGCTTCGGTGGCGCTTGCCATCGGCGTATCGATCTCGGCAAGCGCCCAGTTTGGCGGCGAACCTCCGGAACTCTACACGCCGGAGCCCGGCGCCAGAGACTTGAAGTCCGTGCTGGTCAACTGGCCCTGGCACATGGGTATGCTGCGCGGCATCGAGGAGCACGAGCTCCTGGTCTCGCTCGAGTATCGGGCTGAAGGCACGATCCAGGTCGACGGTCAGGCCTGTGCGATTGCGCCGTTCGAGGACGCTGCACGGGCGGGCGAACTCGGCACGTCGGGATACCGCATCAGTGCCAACTATCAGGAGCCCGGCTACCGCACGCAGATTCAATGCACGCTGCCGAACGGTCAGACGTATTCCAACATCGAGGTCGTCAGCGGCGAATACGCCTGGGACGAAGACAGCCCGGGCGCCGGTCTCGTGCCGGGCGAAGGTACGGCCACGCCGAATCCGGATGCCCTCAACGATCGCCTGATTCGTTTCTGGGCGAGCCCATTGGGCGCACCCAAGGCCGCGTTGGCGGGCGCCGGCATTCCGCTGCGCAAAGTGTGGCGCAATCCCGGTGGGCTGCTCGAGGACGGCCCCTCGAGCATCGGCGAGACGTCGGTGACCTGGGACGGCGATACCCCGGTCGTCTCGTTCCCGATTCCGGGCGTCGACGGCGCCACGGCCGTTGCCCGGCTCGACGATCGCTTCATGGCCGAGTCCGTTGTCGTCACGAACGGTCGCGATACCCATGAATTCACGTACAGCGACTACGACGACCACAACAATCCGCTGCATCGGATCGAAGTCTATACGGCCGGCAGTATGACCGAGAGCAAGAACGGCGAAGTCCTGCGCGATCTCAACACGATCCAGACGGAAACGGGCAGCGTGTACGTTGTCCTGCCCGTGCCGTCGAGCGTGGGCACCGCCACCGAGGCGGTGGCGATGTACGGGACAGACCAGCAAGCGCCGGCGCTCGACTCCACCGTGCCGACCCCGCGGCTGGCCGACGGCAAGCCCGACCTGACCGGAAACTGGAGCAACCCCGGCAAGTTTTTTATCTGGCGCTATGGCAGCCGCCGCTGCGCACCGACCCAACTCGAAGGCTGCAGCACGATGTGGAATCAGAATATCGATTTCACATTCGAAGCCGCTTCACGATTCGGGCCGAATCGCCCGATCTACCGGCCCGAGCACTGGGACGAGGTCATTTATCTGGATATGTGGACAAACCTTTACGATCCGATCATGACCTGCCAGCCGATGGGGATTCCGCGGCAGGGCGCACCCGGGCGCATCTTTCATACCGACAATGACATCACATTGCTCTATGGTCGCGGCGGCGATGGCGGTGGCGGTTATTCGGACTTCCGTGTGATCGCAACCGACGGTAGCGAGGTGGATGAAAGGCGGCTCATCCAGACCAAGTACACCGGTCACTCGGTCGGCCACTGGGACGGCGACACGCTCGTGATCGAGTCGATGGGCTTCACGCCGTTGACCTGGCTTGCGCGCGGCGGCTTTTTTCACTCCGAGGACATGAAGGTCACCGAACGCTTCACGCGGCAGGGCGACCAGATGCTCTACGAGGTGACCGTCGAGGATCCCGAGGTGCTACTGCATCCCTGGGAACAGAATCCGATGCTGATGACCACCGGTCGCGGCGGCCTCAATAGCAACGGACTGGTTGGCACGGAGCGCGGCAACTGCCAGCAGATCGTGCTCGACGACATCGCTACGCAATATCGTCACTAGAATCCGCTGAGTCCCTGGGCGCCGGGCGTCGACGAGACGTTCGGCGGGCGCCGGTCGGTCTACGCGTGGTGGGTAACCCCCCCCGGAGCACGCCCGGCTCGATCCGGGCTCGTTCCGGTACCTGCTGAAATGTGAACGGACTCCGCGCGGTCGAGGCGGTATGGAACCACCGCGGCAGCGTTCGGGACCGACTCCGGTTCGACCCCAACGTGTAGCAGCCGGGCTTTACCGCCTGGGAAATGGGATGACGTTATCCGTATTTCCGGTCCGGTTCGTTCGTAAGCGGATCAGTTTGGGCTCGCCGTCGCCCGCGGCATTCCTGGCGCGAACCTGCATCTCGTATTCGGTGTCGGGCTTCAGGTCGACGAGAGAGAAGTGCGTGAGCGGGCTCTCGAACCCGAAACTCCACTGCGCCGCGCCGGCTTCCCGAATTCGCACGACATAGGTGGTCCCGGGTCTCCATTTCGCTTCAAGGCTGTTTCCGTCCTGCACGGGCAAGCGGACGAACCAGGTAGTGCCGTCCCACTGGATGAGTGGGGTTGGTTTGGTATCGCGGGTCACGTCATGCTCATCGCGAAAGCGCGCCACCTTGCCCGTTGCACAGAACGTGATTGTACGATCTGTGCGCCGACGGTACGAAGCGGCATTGAGCCATTCACCCGGTCCGAGGCCTGCGGACAAGCCTCATTTTGAGGCTCGGCGGTATCCATCATTCCCGGGGCACTCCAAAACACACATTCGCAAGACTCGGAGTCTCACGGCAGCTTGAGGTGGCGCAACTCGTGCTCGCGCTCGCGAGCCTCCCGCCTCCGAGGGCGTAGGAGCCGCGGCACTCGTTCAGCCGCACATCCGGCACCTTTTTCCCCTTTCTTGGGGAACTCCCTACCACAGGTGGGGGACTATTTCTAATAGAAGTCCTAGCATTGTCCGACGAGTCATGCGGATGAAGGCTCACAACACTCGGAACTGCCCGACCAGGAGAATTGATCGGCTGTGTCCGAACTGCGTCACCGGAAGATCCGGCTCCGGTGCCAATTGCCTGCTGTTAGCTCGATCGCGTGGGTGGCGTCCCGGCGAAGGCTCGCAGCCATGAGGACTCGGGTCCAGTACGAACGCGTCCTCGGTTCATTGAACGCCGCGGTGTTCGATGACGCACTCTGGTCGACGACATCTGCGCTTATCCACGAGTTCTGCGGGACCAAAGGCAGCTTCCTGATCGCGGGCGACGGGGCCGCGCGCGACGACATTGATGTCTTTTTCGCGCGGTTCCACATCGGAACGGAGCGGCGCACGGACATGGAACGGGGCTACTTCGAGACCTACCACGCCGTCGACGAGCGGTTGCCGCGCCTGCGCGGGCTGCCGGACGGCAAGGTGACCCACGTTGCGTCGCTTTACAGCGAGGTGGAGAGGAAAACCTCGACGACCTACAACGAGGCCCTGCCGTTGGCGCATGCGCGAGAAGGCCTCAATGTGCGCCTCGATGGACCGGGGGGATCGCGTATCGTCTGGGCACTTGCGGATCCTGTGGATGGCGACGCCTGGTCGTCTTCCCGGGTGAAGGCAGTCAAGGGGCTGCGAGCGCATCTGCGCCAGTATCTGGCGGTGAGGCAGGCGCTGGTCGACGCTCGCGCTCTCGGCGCGTCGGCGCTCGCGTTGTTCGACAACAATCGGCTGGGCGTCATCCAGCTCGACCGGCGCGGACGGGTGGTGGCGGTGAACGACCGCGCGCACGCGCTACTGCGCGGCGGTGGTGGCTTGCGGGACGAAAATAGCGACCTGAGGGCGTCGACGCCTGCACAGGACGCGAGGTTGCAGGTCCTCCTGGCTCAGGCGCTGCCGTTCCACGGCGGAACCGGTGCAGGCGGTTCCCTGCTGGTGAGCGGGGAACCGACGATGCCGCAGCTCTCTGTGCTTGTGCATCCGGTGGGCGAGGATGGCGATGAACCGCGCGGCAGCATTCTCGGCGCACTGGTGTTCGTGGACGACCCGGTGACGCGCACGGGCATCGATCCCGAGCGGCTTCAGACGAGCCTTGGCCTGACGCCGGCCGAAAGTCGTATCGCGGCGCTGCTTGCGCAGGGTAGAAACATCGATGCCGTTGCGGCCGAGACGGGGCGGAGCCGAACTACGGTGAAGTGGCACATGCGGCAAATCTATTCCAAGCATGGCCTTTCCCGCCAGGTGGAGCTGATGCAGCTCGTGACGTCCCTGTGCGACGTTGCTCGTCCGTCCGACTGAGCCGTTCCCGGGCGCCCGCCTCATGGCGACGTTGAAATCTCTCAACGCGACAATGGGCGACGCAGTTGCACTTGCACTTGCGCTGGTAGGCTCCGGACCTGTCAACCCCCGACGAGAACCGCGCAAGGAGCGACCCGATGCCAGACGAAAAACTATCTGACGACAGGCCCGATACCACCGGCGGTTGCCTGTGCGGCGGCGTGCGCTACCGTGTTTCGGGATCCTTGCGGCCCGTCGTCTATTGCCATTGCAGCCAGTGTCGGCGGACCAGCGGCCACTTCGTCGCTGCCACGGCCGTGCCCAATAACGCGCTGGCGGTCGTCGCCGGCGAAAGTCTTGGATGGTTCGCGTCCTCCGAAGAGGCGTCGCGCGGGTTCTGCAGGCGTTGCGGTTCGAGCCTGTTCTGGCGTTCCAGGGCCAGGGACTACCTCAGCATCATGGCCGGGACGCTGGACGATTCCAGGGGGCTGAAGGCAGTTGAACACATCCATGCGGTCGACAAGGGCGACTATTACGAGCTGACCGATGACTTGCCGAAGAGTGCCCGGGGCCAACGGTCAGGGGCTTGGGAATCTGTCGAGTAATCGCGGTAGACTACCGACAGCTGCGTGCTAGGATTTGCGGTTTGCGGTCGGGGCGAATAGAGGGTTCAGACGATGATCGACCGAAGACACTTCCTCCGGTTGAGCGGCGGCGCGCTCTTGCTGCCTGCGACTGGGCTGTCGGCCCTGGCCGCGGGCTTGAGCGGCAGAGCGGCGGACCGGGTAATCGTCTTCAATTCGGAGTACGCGGAGTGCTGGAGTTTCGCTCGTGAGGCGTTGACTGAGGGCGACGCAGTCATTGCGCTTGCAGGCGACATCGCTGTCACCGAGCGCCTCGAACTGTATCGCTCGTTGCTCGCGACACCGAAAACCGTGCTCGGCATGACCACCGAAGAGAATGCCTTCCAGATCGGCATGCTCGCGCGCGACGCCTTCCACGAGCAACTCGAGTTGGAGACGACCGCGGCTCCGGCCGGGCAGGGTCCGGTTTCATGGCTGCTTACACCGGTCCGGGAGCGCGTGCGCCAGGCATAGATTGCACGAGGGCGAACGGAGAGGAACACGGATGACAGGGGAAATTCAATGGCGATTCCACCAGGAGTAAGCGAAAGCGATTTCAACCAGGCGTTGCAGGAGTTCGAGAACATCGTCGGGCCCGAGTGGGTGTTCACGTCTCCGGAAGCCGTCGCCCTGTATCGCGACACGTACTCGCCGTTCTACGACGACGAGGGGGAACGGCTGACGTCGGCCGCCGTCGCCCCGGATACCACGGAGCAGGTGCAGGCCATCATGCGGGTCTGCAACCGCTACCGGATCCCGATCTACCCGATCTCGACCGGCAAGAATCTCGGCTACGGCAGCGCGGCGCCGGCGTATTCGGGCAGCATGGTGCTCGATCTGAAGCGCATGGACCGCATTCTCGAGGTCGACACGCGCAATCACACCGTGCTCGTCGAGCCGGGCGTCACCTTCTTCCAGATAATCCAGCATTTCAGGGACAACAACCTCGAACTGGACCTCGACATACCCGATCCGGCCTGGGGCAGCCTGATCGGCCACGCGCTCGACCGCGGCGTTGCCCACACCTATACCGATTTCGGCCGGGACCGCTTCAGCACGGGTTGCGGCATGGAGGTGGTGCTCGCGAACGGCGATCTCGTGCGCACCGGCACTGGCGCGCTGGAAAGCTCCACGATGTGGCAGCACTACCGTTACGGCGTCGGCCCGTACGTCGACGGCATCTTCAGCCAGTCGAACTTCGGCGTCGTGACCAAGATGGGCTTCTGGATTCGCCCGCGCCACCGGGGATTTCGGACCTGTTACGTGCACGTACCGAACTACGAGGACCTCGAGGCGCTCATCGACGTGGAGTGCGAACTCAGCAACTCCGGCATCAACAACGGCATGACATTCTTCGGCAGCGACGTCATGTCGCCATTCGCACAGGATCCCGAGATCCGCGCCCAGTTGCCGGCCAGCGGTCCGCTCGACCTCGCGGCCATCGATCGGCTCAGGCGGGAGCGCGATACCGGGTTCTGGTGGGCGAAGCTCGACTTCAATGCACCGCTGAAGGTCAGCGCCGCGCAGTGGGAGCATTGCCGGGATGTCTACTCCGCCGCCATTCCCGGGTGCTGGTTCGAGGAGGAGGTGGCGCTCGAGTTTCCGCTCAGCGAAGAGGAGAAGTCGCGACTGAACACCCCTGGAAATCCGGAAATGGTGCACCTGGGGATGCCGAGCCTGTCCCGCTTCCGCGGCGGCAACCGCAATCCGAGGAACCCGGATCCCGATTGGGGCCACCTGTGGTTCGCGCCGCTGATCCCGAAGCGCGCCCAGGACATCTTCCGGGCCCAGGAGGTCTTCGATCGAGCCTACCGTGAACGGGGTATCGATGCGGGGGTGACCTATTTCGCAAGGATCCCGATGTTCTGGCATGCGCGCGTCGGGGTCTTCCTGGCTTCGCTGTCGGTAGGCCGGGACCGTGAGGCCAACCGGAAGGCGCGCGAGGACTTCCTGTACCTCGTCCAGGTCGCGGCCGACGAGGGCTGGCAGGAGTACCGCACGCCGTCGTTCTTTCAGACCGAGGTCATGGACATGACCGCCGGGTTCAACGATCACGCGCTCATGCGTTTCTTCGAGACGCTGAAGGATTCCGTCGATCCGAACGGCATCCTGTCGGCGGGGCGCTACGGCATCTGGCCTGCGCATCTGCGCGAGGAGAAAGCACCATGGCACCGACGAGGATAGTCCTTTGTCTGCTGGGTCTCGGCGTGGCGGGCATCGCCGCGGCTCAGGACGACGAGGCGATTGCAGCCGGCGAGCAGGTCTACAACACGTGGTGCGTGCACTGCCATGACGATGATCGGCCGTGGTCGGGCGGCGGCACGATGGCGTTGCAGGCCAAGTACCAGGGCGAACTGCCGGCGGACCTGCGCGAACGCACCGATCTCAGCCCTGAACTTGTCACCACGTACTTGCGCGAAGGCCTTTATCGCATGCCGCCGTTTCGGCTGACCGAAATCAGCGAGGATGACATGCGGGCACTCAATGCGTACCTGACGCGCAACAACCCGGAGTGATCGTTGGAGACTTCAGGCCCGTGTTGTCACCGGCGTGCGAGATCCCCTAGTTGCTCCGTCAGCGCCGCGTATGCGGTGTGCGCGGCGCCCGAGAGACCCTCAAGGGACAAGGGGCTCAACTCGTTCGGGTCGTTCTCGAGATCATAGAACTCCTCGCGCTCGTTGATGACCACGAGCTTGTAGCGTTCGTCGCGGATCGCGGTCCCGACCACGCTGCCCAACGTGCCCTCGCTCAGCACCCAGGATCGCCGGCTCGGCAGGTTCTCCTGAAACAGGTGATCCGCGATGCTCACGGAGTCGATTGCGAGGTCCTCGGGCAGCACATCGTCCGGGTCGACTTCCCCAAGTTCAAGTATCGTCGCGAATAGATCGACGGCGTGAGCGAGCGGGCGCTCGACCTTGCCAGCCGCGATGCCCGGACCCGTGACGATCAGCGGCACTTCGATCCCGCCCTGATAAACGGTTCCCTTGACGCGGTCCCGGTCCCGGGGCGCGGGGGGATCGTCCCATTCCACCGTGCCGTTGTCGCCGAAGAAGATCACGTAGGTGTTCTGCATGGTTTCGTCCGGAATGCTGTCGAGCAGGCGGCCGATCAGCGTGTCCATGGCTTCGACCTGCGCAAAGAAATAGGCGCGGTTGTTCTCCTCGGTCTCGAAGTTCGGCGGCAGTTCGCGGGCCGCGCTTCGCAGCAGTTCGCGCGGCGGCAGGTGTACCGGGGTGTGGGGATTGGAGTAGGACATCCACAGAAACCACGGGTTGTCGCCCTGCCCGTCGATCCAGCGGATGGCATCTTCGGTGATGTGCGTGTCGTAGTAGCCCGACTCTGCCGAGAGCCGACCATTCTCCAGGTGCCGCCACGCGAAGTAGCTCGACGGACCGCCGAAAAGTACGCCCGAGTAATGGTCGAAGCCGGAATCGTTCGGGTGTTGCAGTTGGCCGTTCATGAGATCGGACAGGTGCCATTTGCCGACCGCCGCGGTCGCGTACGGTTCGGGCGCGGCTTTCAACAGTTGCGGCAACATGAGTTCGCCCGTGGAAGGGCCGCGGGGCCGCAGGTTCGGCGGTACAGGCGGCATGGATGACAGTGCCCCGTTGCCGGCCCCGACGAGACCCAAAGGCGTATAGACGAGTTCCGTGGTCGCGTGGGCAGGCGGCGTCGGAGTCGGCGCATCCATCGCTGCCCATTGCGACGGGATGGCCGAGCGTACGCCCGTACGAAACGCATAACGCCCGGTCAGCACCGCCGCGCGCGTCGGCGAGCACACATGCTGCGACCAGAAACGTTCGAAACGCACCCCCTCCGAGGCCAGCCGATCGAGTGTCGGAGTTACTGCCGTGGCTTCTCCGATCCCGTAACTTGCCACGGATTCCGTGCCGAGATCGTCCGCGATGATCACGAGAATGTTGGGCGCCGCGGTGACGGTCGCCGGCAGTACGCTCCAGACTATCGCGAGCGCCGATATGAGTTTTTGCATGGGAATACCCGGACGATTTGGGGCTTTGTCGATTCTGGCTATCCGGTTTGACGATTGTCAAGTGGCGCTGCGGTCCGGGGCGGCGTTGCGTACGACTCCGTTATAATGGCGGAGCCGCGGCAGGCCGGGAGCCTGCGCCGTAGGAATTCGCGACAGCGCGCAGTGAATTGGTACGGCGCAGGCTCTTTGCGCGAAAGTGGCGGAATTGGTAGACGCGCTGGATTTAGGATCCAGTGGGGCAACCCGTGGGAGTTCGAGTCTCCCCTTTCGCACCAGTACAATTGTTCGCCCGGTGCATTGGCGCGGTGGCGCCGGAGAACGGAGGCACATGGCAAGCACGGCAAACCTCGACGTTTCGGTCGAGTCATCCGGGACTTTGCAGCGGCAGATGACGGTGCATGTGCCGTCGGTCGAAATCGAGCGCGAGGTCGCCGCTCGGCTCAAGAGCGTGGGCAAGACTGCGCGGCTCAAGGGTTTTCGGCCCGGCAAGGTCCCGCCCAAGGTCGTGCGCAAGCGGTTCGGCGGCCAGGTGCGCCAGGAAGTGATGTCCGATGTCATCCGCACGAGCTTCACGCGCGCGATTACCCAGGAGCAGCTCAACCCGGCCGGCAATCCGTCCATCGAGCCCCTGACCAGTCAACAGGATGGCCGTTTCAGCTACCGCGCTGTCTTCGAGGTCTATCCGGAGATCGACCTCAAGGGTGTCGAGGGCCTCGCGGTCGAACGGCCCGAGGTCGAGATCGAGGACAGCGATGTCGACGCCATGATCGACAAGCTGCGCGCGGGTATCGCGACCTGGGAACCCGTGGAACGCGCCGCGGCGACCGGCGACCGCGTGACCGTCGACTTTGTCGGCAAGATTCGCAAGAAGGCGTTCGAGGGCGGCGAGGGCAAGGATGTCCGGATCGTTATCGGTTCCGGGCAGGTGATCGACGACTTCGACAAGGCGCTCCAGGGCGCCACGGTCGGCGACGAGAAGCGCGCCCGGGTCAAGTTTCCGAAGGACTACCCGGTGGAGGAACTTGGGGGGAAGCGCGCGACGTTCGAGATCAGCGTGCATGGCGTCGAAGCACAGGTGCTGCCCGAGATCGACGAGGAATTCCTGGCCGGGTTCGGCATCGAGGACGGCGGCGTGGAGCAGCTCAGGACCCAGGTACGTGACAACATGCAGCGCGAGCTCGACGAGCGGTTGAGGTCGACGATGAACAACACCGTACTCGAAGCGTTTCTCAAGGCCAACGATGTCGAGGTGCCGAACTCGCTCGTCGAGCAGGAGATCAGTTTCCTGCAGGCCGAAGCGATGCGCAGGCTTGGGACCGACGATCCCGAGCAGGCTCCGGCCAGAGACGCCTTTGCCGCCGGGGCGGCCAGGCGCGTCAAGATCTCGCTGCTCGTTCAGGAATTCATCGCCCGGCAGGGACTCGCACTCGACCGCTCGCGCGTGGACGAGCGCATAGAGAGTCTCACTGCGCCGTACGAGGACCCGCAGGAAGCCGCACAGATCTACCGGAGCAACAGCGATCTCATGGCTCAGGTGGAGTCGGCCGTGGTTCAGGACCAGGTTGTGGAACTGCTGACCGAGCGGGCCCGGGTTACCGGCAAGAAAATCGGTTTCGACAAATTCATGGGTAGCGCCGACGCCGCGGAATCCGCATAGATTCGGCAGTCACCGGTTGAGGAACGAATAGTGAGCACGAAAGGACTTAATCTCGTCCCGATGGTCGTTGAGCAGACGGCCCGTGGCGAGCGCGCGTACGATATCTACTCGCGGCTGCTCAAGGATCGGATCGTTTTCGTTGTCGGCGGCGTCGACGACCACGTCGCGAACGTTGTCGTGGCGCAGTTGCTGTTCCTGGAGTCGGAGAACTCCGACAAGGACATTCATCTGTACATCAACTCGCCTGGCGGCATCGTCAGCGCGGGGCTGTCCATTTACGACACGATGCAGTTCATCAAGTGCGATGTCAGCACGATCTGCGTCGGTCAGGCCGCGAGCATGGGCGCGCTGCTGCTGGCCGGCGGCGAGCAGGGCAAGCGCTTCTGTCTGCCGCATTCGCGCGTCATGATCCATCAGCCGAGCGGCGGGTTTCAGGGGCAGGCGTCGGACATCGACATCCATGCCCGCGAAGTCCTCAAGTTGCGCGAGCAACTCAACGTTATCCTGGCAAGGCACACGGCCCAGACGGTCGAGCAGATCGCCCTGGACAGCGATCGGGACAACTTCATGGACGCCGCGGCGGCCGTCGAGTACGGGCTGATCGACGCCGTGCTCAAAAAGCGAACGGACGACGGTAGTAATCGCTGACAAGTCAATGGCTTAGGGTTCAAGTTTCGTGTCTGCCAAATGCGAATCCCGGCTTTGCAGACGTTCGGCACTAATGCTATAACGCCAGAACACGCATCCTGGACGGGCGGAAGGACTGCACATGACTGACGACTCTCGCAGCAAACCCGACGACGGTAAGTTGCTTTACTGCTCGTTTTGCGGGAAGAGCCAGCACGAAGTCCGCAAATTGATCGCAGGCCCCTCCGTATTCATATGCGATGAGTGCGTTGAACTGTGCAACGACATCATCCGTGAGGAACTCGACGATCGTGCCGAGCGCGGCCGGGACGATCTGCCCAAGCCGCAGGAAATCAAGGCCGTCCTCGACGAGTACGTGATCGGCCAGCAGATCGCCAAGAAGGTCCTTTCCGTCGCGGTCTACAATCATTACAAGCGGCTGCAGACGCGCTTCAAGGACAAGGGCAAGCAGGATGTGGAACTCGCCAAGAGCAACATCCTGCTGATCGGCCCGACCGGTTGCGGCAAGACGCTGCTTGCCGAGACGCTGGCGCGCCTGCTCAATGTGCCGTTCACGATCGCCGATGCCACGACACTGACCGAGGCGGGTTACGTCGGCGAGGACGTCGAGAACATCATTCAGAAGTTGCTGCAGAAGTGCGACTACGACGTCGAGAAGGCACAGACGGGCATCGTCTATATCGACGAGATCGACAAGATTTCACGCAAGTCCGACAACCCCTCGATCACGCGGGACGTGTCCGGGGAAGGCGTCCAGCAGGCACTTCTCAAGCTCATCGAGGGTACGGTTGCGTCGGTGCCGCCGCAGGGCGGTCGCAAGCACCCGCAGCAGGAATTCCTGCAGATCGACACCTCGAACATCCTGTTCGTCTGTGGCGGCGCGTTTTCCGGCCTCGACAAGATCATCCTCAATCGCTCCAGGCGCAGCGGTATCGGCTTCGTGGCCGACGTGCGAGGCGCCGACTCCAGGCAGAACATCGGCGAGGTGCTCGGCGACGTGGAGCCGGAGGATCTGATCAGGTATGGGTTGATTCCCGAGTTCGTCGGTCGTCTGCCCGTCGTCGCGACGCTCGAGGAACTTGACGAGGACGCGCTCGTGGAGATTCTGGTCCAGCCGAAGAACGCGCTGACCAAGCAGTACCAACGCCTGTTCGAGATGGAAGGGGCGCAGCTCGAGTTCCGCGAGGACGCCCTGCGAGCCATCGCGTACAGGGCCATGCGGCGCAAGACCGGCGCACGCGGACTTCGGACGATTCTCGAAAACGTATTGCTCGACACGATGTACGACCTGCCGTCGATGACGAGCGCAACCAAGGTCGTCGTCGACGACGCCGTGGTTACCGGCGACACGAAGCCCTACGTCATCTACGAGACCGAGGAGCGGGCGGCCGTCGGAGACTAGGAGCCTGCGCCGCAGGAAGTCGCGAAAGCGGATTCAGAGCCGTGAATTCCTGCGCCTCGGGCTCCTGACGACGGTTGATTTCCGGGCGGACCGCCCCAAGCTGTAGTCACAACGCCCGCAGGCGTTCTTTCGCGCGGGCAAGCATTCTGGAATAACGCATGGAAACTGTCAGCTCCGAAGTCGCAAGCCGCGGGCGCGTACCGATATTGCCGCTCAGGGATGTCGTCGTCTATCCGCACATGGTGATTCCGCTCTTCGTCGGGCGGGCCAGGTCCATCGTCGCGCTCGATCAGGCCATGGCGTCCGGGAAGGAAATCTTCCTCGTCGCACAGACTCAGGCGGACGTCGACGAGCCCGCAGAGTCGGACCTTTACCGGATCGGGACCCTCGCCAAGATCCTGCAACTGCTCAAGTTGCCCGACGGCACGGTCAAGGTGCTCGTCGAGGGCGCGACGCGCGCCCGGATGCACGATCTTGAGATCGACGAGTGCTTTACGGCGGAGGCCGAGACGCTGGTCGAGGACGAGGAAGGCGACGAACGCGAGATGGATGTCCTGTCCCGCTCGGTCGTGACACGATTCGAGCAGTACGTGAAGCTCAACAAGAAGATCCCGCCCGAGATTCTCACTTCGCTGGCCGGCATCGATTCGAACAGCCGGCTGGCCGATACCGTAGCCGCGCACATGGCGCTGAAGCTTTCCGAGAAGCAGAAGATTCTGGAACTCATCTCCATCCGGCCGCGCCTCGAGCACGTGCTCGGCCTGATCGACAGCGAGATCGACATGCTCGGTATCGAGAAGCGGATTCGCGGTCGCGTCAAGCAGCAGATGGAGAAGAGCCAGCGCGAGTACTACCTGAATGAACAGATGAAGGCCATTCAGAAGGAACTCGGCGACATGGACGAGGCGCCGAACGAGCTTGCCGAACTCGAGAAGAAGATCAAGTCCGCCGGCATGTCAAAGGAAGGCCGCGAGAAGGCCACGTCCGAACTCAACAAGCTCAAGCTCATGTCGCCGATGTCGGCGGAAGCGACGGTCGTCAGGAACTACGTCGATTGGCTGGTCAAGGTGCCCTGGAAGAAGCGCACGAAGGTGCACGACAACCTTCTGCAAGCCGAGCAGGTGCTCGAGGAAGATCACTACGGTCTTGAGAAGGTCAAGGAGCGGATTCTCGAGTTTCTGGCGGTCCAGCAACGCGTCAGGGAGCTCAAGGGGCCGATCCTCTGTCTGGTCGGGCCTCCGGGCGTCGGCAAGACCTCGCTCGGACAGAGCATCGCGCGCGCCACGAACCGCAAGTTCGTGCGCATGTCGCTCGGCGGTGTCCGGGACGAAGCGGAGATTCGCGGTCACCGCAGGACCTACATCGGCTCGATGCCCGGCAAGATTCTCCAGAACCTCGGCAAGGCCAAGGTGCGCAATCCCCTGTTCCTGCTCGATGAAGTCGACAAGATGTCGATGGATTTCCGCGGCGATCCGTCCTCGGCCCTGCTCGAGGTCCTGGATCCGGAGCAGAATTCGACCTTCAACGATCACTATCTGGAGGTCGACTTCGATCTCTCTGAAGTGATGTTCGTCTGCACGGCCAACAGCCTGAACATCCCTCCGCCGCTGCTTGATCGCATGGAAGTCATCCGCTTGCCCGGTTACACCGAGGACGAGAAGCTCAATATCGCCAAGCGATACCTGAATCCGAAGCAGATGAGCCAGAACGGGCTTGAGAAGAGCGAGATCGCGATTTCCGACACGGCGATCATCGACATCATCCGCTATTACACGCGCGAGGCCGGGGTCAGGAATCTCGAGCGCGAGGTCGCGAAAATCTGCCGCAAGGTGGTCAAGCAACTGTTGCTCAGGCCGCGCAAGAAGGCCCTGCGCGTCAATCATCGCAATGTCGGCAAGTATCTGGGCGTGCGCCGGTTCCGCTACGGGCGTGCCGAGGAGAACGACCAGATCGGTCAGGTAACCGGGCTCGCCTGGACGGAGGTCGGCGGCGAGCTGCTGACCATCGAGGCGGCAACCGTGTCCGGCAAGGGGAAGCTCATCCTTACCGGGCAGCTCGGCAACGTAATGCAGGAATCCGTCCAGGCCGCGATGACGGTCGTTCGCAGCCGGGCAGCTGTGCTCGGCATTGACGAGGAATTTCCGCAGAAGCTCGACGTCCATGTTCATGTCCCGGAGGGCGCGACTCCGAAGGACGGACCGTCCGCCGGCATCGGAATGTGTGTGGCGCTCGTGTCGTCGCTGACGAAAATTCCTGCGCGTTCCAATTGCGCAATGACCGGAGAAATCACGCTGCGCGGGGAGGTGCTGCCGATCGGCGGCCTGAAAGAGAAGCTGCTTGCGGCCAACCGCGGAGGCATCGACAAGGTGCTGATTCCCTCGGACAACGAAAAGGATCTCGTGGAAATCCCCAGGAATATCAAGGACAAGTTGGAGATCATTCCGGTCAAGTGGATTGACGAGGTGTTCGACCTCGCGTTGCAGCATCGGCCGCATCCGAAGCCCACCGAGCCGGCTGCCGCCGAACGCGAATCCGCAGCGCAGGACGGCGACCCGAACGAGGCCCATTTGCCTCACTAGCGTGACGTCATCGGGCCGGTTGACACGTCAAAATCCGCCTTGGTATAAGATCAGCTTTCTTGAAGTCCCCGCACGCGCAACCGGTAGGCGGAGACGGTGTCCGCCTCCGGAGGACCAAGAGAAGTACTTAGGGAGACGTCGTCAGGCGTTTTGGGGTAATTAACGAGTCGCGAAAGCGCGTAAGGGATTGGAATGAACAAAGCCAAGTTGATTGATGCCGTAGCAAGTGCCGCAAACCTGTCCAGGGCTGATGCCGGTCGTGCGGTGGATGCCGTCGTAGCCAGCGTTGCGTCGGCGTTGAGTGATGGAGAACAGGTTTCGGTGGTGGGTTTCGGCACGTTCAGCGTCAAGCACAGGGCTGCCAGAAGCGGACGCAATCCGAGAACCGGGGAGACGATCCAGATCGCGGCAAGTAACGTACCGGGGTTCAAGGCTGGCAAGGCATTGAGGGATGCCGTAAATTAGCCGGTTCGATCCCGGGGGTGCTTAGCTCAGCTGGGAGAGCGTCGCCCTTACAAGGCGAAGGTCGGGGGTTCGATCCCCTCAGCACCCACCACAGCAAATGCCGGAGTGGTAGTTCAGCTGGTTAGAATACCGGCCTGTCACGCCGGGGGTCGCGGGTTCGAGTCCCGTCCACTCCGCCAGATTGACTGATTGGGACAGGTTTGCTGCTGCGTAAGAGCGCGCGCAAATCTGTCCCTTCGGTTTTTGTGAGCAAATCATGTTGCAGAGCTTTCGGGAATCGATCGGACGCTGGGTAGCCATCGCGATACTCGCCCTGATCGCGGTCACGTTCGTGTTTTTCGGCATCGACTTCTCGCTGACCGGCACGACATTTGCGGCGAAGGTCAACGGTACCGACATTCCGCTCTTCGAGTTTGAGCAGGAACTGCAGCGCCAGCAGAGCGAATACCAACAGTTGTTTCGCATCGAGCTCAGCGACGATCTCAGGCTCGAACTCCGGCGCAACGTCCTCGACCAACTCGTGCGCACCGAAGCCCTCACACAGCGCGCGGCCGATGCGGGCTACCGCGTTTCCGATCAACGTGTCGGCGAGAGCATTCGCAGCCTGACCGCGTTTCAGGTCGGCGGAGTGTTCTCGGTCGAGGTGTACCGGGCCGTGCTGAGCAGCCAGGGCCTGACGCCAACCGGCTTTGAAGCCCTGCAGCGCAGGCAGCTCGGCCTTGGCGCGCTGCAGGACGGCATCGTCGACACAACGTTTCTCACGCCCGCCGAGTTTCGCCGCTACATCGGTCTCGTCAATGAACGGCGCGAGCTGGCCTATGCGCTGTTCCCGGTCGACGACTTCCTCGATCAGGTCGAGATCGATGAGGCGGCCGTCGCTGCTCACCATGCGGCCAACGGCGCCTTGTACATGAGCGAGGAGACCGTCGACCTCGAATACCTCGAACTCAGCAGTGCGACGGTCGCCGCGGAGATCGACACGAGCGAAGAGGCGCTCAGGCGCTACTACGAGGAGCAGCAGGAACTGTTCGCGACAAGCGAGGAGCGGCGCACCCGGCATATTCTCATGACAGTCGGCGAAGGGGGGGCCGAAGAAGCGCTGGCCAGGGCCAATGCGGCGCTGCAACGCGCGCGGGCCGGCGAGGATTTCGCGGCGCTGGCCGGGGAACTTTCCGACGACGCCGGAACGAGCGGGCAGGGCGGGGATCTCGGCTGGATCGCACGCGGCACGATCGGCGGCACATTCGAGGACGCGCTCTTCGCCATGCAGGTCGATGAGATTTCCGATGTCGTCGAATCCGATTTTGGCTACCACGTGCTGCGTCTGGACGAAGTCAGGGCCGGCGACCTGCAGACCTTCGAAGAGGTTCAGGACGAGTTGCGCGCCCAGTTCCAGGACGAGGGCGCGGACGCGCTCTTTTTCGAACGCGCGAACCAGCTTGCCGATCTCGCTTTTGACGCTTTTGACGAACTTGCGACCGTGGCGGGCGAGATAGGCTTGCCGCTACAGACGGCGTCAGGTTTCCCGCGCAACGGCGACTCCTCGCTGTTTGCGAACAGCGCGCCGATCGTGCAGGCCGCGTTTAACCTGGATACGCTCGAAAGCGGCACGAACAGCGAACTGATCGAGCTCGCCGACGATCATGTCGTCGTACTGCGCGTGACAGCGCACGAGCTTCCGGCGCCGCAACCGCTTGAAGCCGTGGCCGGGGAGATCCGCGAGGAGCTTGCGCGCCGGGCCGCCGAAGTTCTCGTGACCGAAGCTGCGGACGCATTCGTTGCGGCAATCGAGCTCGGCGCCGAAAATCAGGCCGCCACGGAAGAGCACGGCGGCCGCTGGAACGCGCCGATGTGGGCAGAGCGCGCGAGCCCGGAGGTGCCGACGGAAGTACTCGCCACCGCGTTCGGGCTCGGCAGGCCCGAGGCCGGCAACCCGATCCGCGAACTCGTACCGCTGGTCAACGGCGACCGCGCCGTGTTGCTGCTGTCCGGCGTACAGCAGGGCGAGCCCGAGGACATACCGCGCGAGCTGCGCGACGAGCGGCAACGCGAGCTGGCCGAGCAGGCCGCGGGAATCGAGCTTGCGGGCTACGTCGAAGGCGTCGTAGACAATGCAACCGTGCGCATTCCCGACGAAGTCCTGAACCCCCAGTTTTTCTAGGAGCCTGGGCCGGGTTGTCAGGGGCCGAGCGCCGCGCGCTACGCTCCGTGGCTCCCCGAACTCAATCCGACGATGCTGTATCCGGCATCGACGTAGACCACCTGGCCGGTAATCCCTGCCGCGAGATCCGAACACAGGAACGCCGCCGCATTGCCGACGTCGTCGATGCTGACGTTTTTCTTCAGCGGTGCGTCGGCGCCGACGCGCGACAGCATGCTCCTGAAGCCCTTGATCCCCGATGCGGCGAGCGTGCGGATCGGTCCCGCCGACACGGCGTTCACGCGAATGTTGCCTGCGCCGAGGTCGAGCGCGAGGAAGCGGACATTGGCTTCGAGGCTCGCCTTGGCAAGACCCATGACGTTGTAATTCGGCAGCGCGCGCATCGCGCCGAGGTAACTCAGCGTCAGTAACGCGCCGGCGCGGCCCGCCATCATCGGTTCCGCTCGCCGGGCGAGCGCAGCGAAGCTGTAGCTCGAGATGTCGTGAGCGATCCGAAAACCCTCGCGGCTGACCGAGTCGATGTAGCGGCCGTCGAGCTGGTCGGCGGGCGCGTAGGCGACGGAGTGTACGAGGATGTCGAAGCCGTCCCAGTGCGCCGCGAGCTGCTCGAAGAACCCGTCGATCTGTTGGTCCTCGCTCACGTCGAGCGGCAGCGCGATGTCGCTGCCGAGTTGCGCTGCGAACTTGCCGACGCGCGCGGCGAGCTTGTCGCTCTGGTAGTTGAAGGCGAGTTCCGCGCCTTCGCGATGCATGGCCTGTGCGATGCCCCACGCGATGGAGCGGTTGCTTGCGAGCCCGATCACGACCGCCCGCTTGCCTGCGAGAAAACCCATGTGCCTGCTCCCTGGGTGCCTTGTTGTCCCGTACGGGATCGAGTCTGATTTCGGCGACGCCGCGTGCGGATATTGTCGCCTGAACGCGGACGCTAGCTTAGGCGCTCGGTGTGGGGGCGTCCACAACCTCATCGCGATCACGCGCGAGCCAAGGTGCGGCCAAGGGGCCGACAATCGCGTATCGGCGGGTCGCGGCCGCGAGCCGTCGCGCCGTTGCACTCGTACCGGAATTGGTCGATATTTGTTGCGTATCGTAACGGACTCCGATGCGCTTCACCTGCCGCGAACGGGGCATCGGAGTGCGCCAGGAGTTGTGGGACGGAGCACGCAGTGCCGACAGACGAAATCGCGACAGCCTGGCTTGAGACGGCGCTCGGGCGGCGCTGTCTTGCCAACGAGCAGCGCCTTGTCCGGCAGGCGCTCGACCGCGTGTTCGGGGAGCAGTTGCTGCAGATCGGTTGCTGGGGTGGCCGTGAGGCCTTTCTGCGTTACGCGAGGACACAGCACGAGAGTCTGGTCGGCTTGCGGACTGAGGACCGCGACGCGGACTTCATCGCAGCGGCGCAAGAGCTTCCGGTTGCGACGGATGCGATCGATGCGGTGCTCCTGCCGCACACTCTGGAACTCACCCGGTCCCCACATGCCCTGCTTCGCGAAGCCGACCGGGTCCTGCGAGCCGACGGGCACCTGATCGTGCTCGGTTTCGTTCCGAGCGGTCCCTGGGGGCTGCGTCACCTGCTCGCGCGTGACGGCTATCCGCCCGGCCATCGGCGCATGATTCGCGAAGGGCGCCTCCGCGACTGGCTCACGCTGCTGAGCTTCGATGTCGAGTCGGTGACGCCGTGTTGCCACACCCTTCCATTCGAGCGGATCAGGCGATTTGGGTCCTTGCCGCGCGAGCGCTGGGCGGAGCGCTGGTTGCCGTTTCTGGCCGGCAGCTACATGCTCTCAGCGCAAAAGCGCGTGCAGGGAATGACGCCGATACGGCCGGGCTGGAAACGCCCGCGGCTCAGGGCCGTCGGCGGCCTGGTCGAGCCCACGACGCGCGCCTCGCCGACGCCCGGGGTCGTGTCCGGCAAGTGACCTCACAATCCATGTGAGCGGGACAGGACGCGAGTCAGCGATGAAGGAAGTCGAGGCGTTCACCGACGGCGCCTGCCGCGGCAATCCGGGCCCGGGCGGCTGGGGAGTCGTGCTGAGCTACAACGGCCATGTCAGGGAGCTTTGCGGCGGCGAAGCGGACACGACCAACAACCGCATGGAGATCACGGCAGCGATCCGCGCGCTGGAAGCGCTCAGGGAGCGCTGCCGGGTCCGCGTCTTTACCGATTCGACTTATGTCAAGAACGGAATTACCGAGTGGCTGCCGAACTGGCGCCGGCGCGGCTGGCGCACGGCCGGCCGCAAGCCCGTCAAGAACCAGGATCTGTGGCAGGATCTTGCGTCGCTGACCGACCGGCACGAGGTCTCCTGGCATTGGGTCAAGGGGCATGCCGGACACCCCGGCAACGAGCGTGCCGACCGGCTCGCAAATCAGGGACTGGACAATGCGGCAGATCGTACTTGATACGGAAACGACGGGCCTTGAACCGGCTTCGGGACACCGGATCATAGAACTCGGCTGCGTCGAGCTCTTCAACCGTCGCGTCACGAGCGGCACCTTTCACCGCTACATCAATCCGGGCCGGACCGTCGATGCCGGCGCGCTGGCAGTGCACGGCATCGATGACGAGTTCCTGGCGACGCAGCCGTTCTTCGCCGACATCGCCAGAGAGTTTCTCGAGTTCGTACACGATGCCGAACTCGTCATCCACAACGCAGAGTTCGACGTGGAGTTCATCAACCACGAACTGCGGCGCGTTTCCGATGCGCCGCGCGACATCCGCGACTGCTGCGAGGTTCTCGACACGCTCGCGCTCGCCAGGCGCATGCACCCGGGCAAGGCGAACGACCTCGATTCGCTCGCCAGGCGCCACGGGGTGGACGTTTCCCGGCGCGAGCTGCATGGGGCGTTGCTCGACGCCCGAATCCTGGCCGAGGTCTACCTGATCATGACCGGTGCGCAGGTCAGCCTGTCGCTCGACACAGGCGATGCGGCCGACCAGGACCACGCCGGCGAGTTCGTGTCCGTCGAGCGCGAGGGGCTCACGCTCACGGTGCCCGGCGCGTCGCACGAGGAGGCGGCCGCGCACGAGGCTCTGCTCAAGCGTATTCGAAGCCAAAGCGGCGGTTCCGCGCTCTGGGACGCGATGCCGGATCGGCGCGACGAGTCCTGACGAAATCCTTTGCAGCGGCGCGCGGTTGCCGCTAAGCTTGCCCCCGCAGCGGAAACTGCCATCCGCTGACATCACAGAATCAGAACCTGGGGAACCCGCACATGGAAGACCTCGTATTCAACGATGCGATGCTCGCATCCGCGATCGTGCTCACCGTCACCTTCATCGGTATTTTCACCGAGTACCTGCATGGCTTCGAACGGTCGAAGGTCGCCGCGGCGGGCGCCGTTGCGATGGTCGTCGTCGGCCAGGTCTACGGGTTCTATTCGCCGGAGGACGCGGTCGAGGCCGTCGACTGGAATGTGATCTTCCTGCTCGCGGCCATGATGACGATCGTCTCGATCATGATCCCGACCGGCGGGTTCAACGCGCTCGCGTACAAGCTTGCCCGGATGAGCAAGGGCCGGCTTTATCTCATGATGGTGCTGATCGGCAGCGCGGTGACCTTCCTGTCGCTCCTGCTCGACAACGTCACGACCGTCGTGATCTTCGGCCCGCTGATCATCCTCATCGCCCGGGCGCAGAAGATCAACCCGATTCCCTATCTGCTCGCGGCGGCGCTCCTGTCGGACACCGGCGGAATCGGCACGCTCGTCGGCGATCCGCCGAACATCATGATCGGCTCGGCGGCCGACATCGACTTCAACACCTTCGTGATCCGCATGGGCTGGCCCGTCCTCATCTGCTGGATCGGCGTGCTCGTCATGCTGAGGTTCCTGTTCGCCAAGCAGTTGGCCGAGAAGCCCGAAGGCGAGTTCACCGAGGTCGTCGAGATCAAGGACAAGTGGACCTGGAACGCGTCGCTGATCATTCTGGGCGCCATGGTCATACTCTTCATGCTGCACCGGGCCCTGCATTGGGAGGCCTGGTTCGTCGCCGTGCTCGGCATGGCGGCGCTCGTGCTGACATCGCGCAAGTTGATCATGGACATCGCGGTCGAACATGTTGAGCTCCCGCTGCTGATGTTCTTTATCGGGCTCTTCATGATCGTCGGCGGCGTCGAGCACAGCCAATTCCTGATCTGGGTCGGCAGTTTCATCACGCCGTTCGTCCAGTCCGATCTGCTCATGGCGACGATCGTGCTGATGTGGGTCGGTGCGGTCCTTTCCGCCGCGATAGACAATATCCCGTTCACGGCGGCCATGATCCCGATCATCCTGGGCCTCGAGACGCAGGGCATCAACGTGACGCCGCTGTGGTGGGGGCTCGCGATGGGTGTCGGTCTCGGCGGCAACGGCACGCACATCGGCTCGACGGCCAACGTCTTTATCGTGACGATCTCCGAGCGACTCGCACGGGAGGAGAACGACCCGAGTTACCTGATCACGCCGGGACTCTGGTTCCGCAAGGGCTCGCCCGTCATGTTGGGCACGCTCGTGATCGCGACGATCCTGATGTACGTGTTCTGGGGCTGGTTCGAGACCCCTCTGCCCGAGTAAGAACACCGTCCCGAACAGTCCTTCCGGCAGCGTGTCAGCCTCGAGGCTGACGCGCCGCTTCGCGCCCGGTCACCGGTGCCGCGCTCAGAACCCGATGTCGCTCAGCATCAGATGGGTAGCGATGCTCGCCGCGTAGCCCAGCGCGATCGCCCACGTCCACTTGAAGTGCGCGAAGAACGTGTAGATGCCGCGCGCCTGGCCCATGACCGCGACACCGGCGGCCGACCCGACGGACAGCATGGAGCCGCCGACGCCTGCCGTCAGCGTGACGAGCAGCCACTGGTCGAGGTTCATTTCAGGTGCCATCTCGAGCACCGCGAACATGACCGGGATGTTGTCGAGGATCGCCGAGAGGACGCCGACCCAGATGTTGGCTGTTGTCGCGCCGAGTTCGCCGTACATGAAGTCCGATACGATCGCGAGATAGCCGAAGGTTCCGAGTCCGGCAACGCACAGCATGATGCCGTAGAAGAACATCAGCGTGTCCCACTCCGCACGTTGCAGGTTGCGGTAGATGTCGTATTGGCCCGAGCCTGAGGCGTGGTGATCGTGCTCGAGCGCAAAGGCGCTGTCGTCGGCTGCCGGGTCCCCCGAATCGACGAAACGCGTGCCGCTTTTCTGCAGGTAGTAACCATAGAGCTTGAGCAGGCCAAGCCCTGTCATCATGCCGACCACGGGCGGCAGGTGCAGCACGCTGTGGCCGAGTACGGCCATCGTGATGGTGAGTGCGAAGAGCGCCATCACGACGAAGGCACCTTTCCGAAGTTGGGCTTGTTCGGTGACCTCGGCGGGTTTCCCGCTCGGGAGCGCGATACTCAGGATTGCCGCCGTCACGAGCCAGTTGACGAGCGACGGTACGACGAGCGCGAAGAACTGCTGAAACTCGACGAAACCGCGTTGCCAGACCATCAGGGTCGTGATGTCGCCGAACGGGCTGAACGCGCCGCCGGCGTTGGCCGCAACGACGATATTGATGCAGGCCAGAACGACGAAACGGCGATTGTCGCCGCCGATGGCCATGACGACCGTCGCCATCAACAGCGCCGTCGTGAGGTTGTCGGCGATCGGCGACATCACGAACGAGATCGCGCCAGTGATCCAGAAGATCTGCCTGAGCGAGTAGCCCTGTGAAACGAGACGCACCCGGAGCACGTCGAATACGCCGCGCTCGTCGAGCGTGTTGATGTAGGTCATCGCCGCCAGCAGGAACAGAAAAAGTTCCGCGAATTCAAGCAGGCCGTGGCGGACGGCTTCCTCGGCGCCCTCCGGCATCCCGGCCTGCGACAGTGCGATCGCAGCGAGCACCCAGATCACGCCTGCAGCGACCATGACGGGTTTGGACTTCCTTAGGTGGATCGTCTCCTCGAATATCACCAGTGAGTAGGCGACAACGAAAATCGCGAGCGCGAGGAAACCGGCCCAGTGCTGCGAGAGGCCGGGCGCGGCTTCAGCCTGCGCGAACGCCGTGCTCGCGAGCCAGACGCAGCCCGCTGCGATTCCAGTCAGGGCAGCGGATTTCTTCCATGTCTTCATTTGCGGACTCCAGGGTATTGGCCGTTCGGGAGACGTCGTGTCGCCCATCCGGGAGCGAGGGACGGGAGCGGCGTGGTGCCGGAACGGTACAGCCGCGCGCCGCGTTGTGGCGCCGCGGACGGCATTATAGTATCCGCCCGGCGCTACACAGTGCGGAGCATTGGCGATGAAGGTGCTGGTCACGGGCGCCGCGGGCTTTATCGGATTTCACACGGCCGGCGCACTGGCGCGCCGCGGCGACGAAGTCGTGGGCCTCGACAATCTGAGCGAGTACTACGACGTTGCCCTGAAGCGGGCGCGCCTGGCACTGCTCGAGTCGCACGACGCCTTTCGTTTCGTGAGGCTCGACCTGGCCGACTGCGACGGAATGGCGGCGCTCTTTGCGGCCGAAAGTTTCGACCGCGTAATTCATCTCGGCGCGCAGCCAGGTGTGCGTTACGGTATCGAGAACCCGTTCGCCTACATCGACAGCAACGTCCACGGAACCCTGACCGTACTCGAGGGCTGCCGGCACAGCGGCGTCGAGCACCTGGTCTTCGCGTCGACGAGTTCCGTATACGGCGCAAACACGAAACTGCCGTTCTCGATTCACGACAATGTCGATCACCCCCTGTCGCTGTACGCCGCGACCAAGAAGTCCAACGAACTCATGGCGCACTCCTACGCGAGCCTCTTTGGTCTTGCGGTCACGGGTCTGCGGTTCTTTACCGTCTATGGGCCGTTCGGCCGCCCGGACATGGCGCTGTTCCGGTTCACGAAGCGCATCCTTGCAGGCGTTCCGATCGATGTATTCAACTACGGCAGGCATCGGCGCGATTTCACCTACATCGACGACATCGTCAATGCGGTCCTGCGCGTCGTCGACCGGGTTCCTGAGCCCGACGCCCGCTGGAGCGGCGCTCTGCCTGATCCGGGATCGAGCGCCGCGCCATACCGGCTCTACAACATCGGCAACCAGCAGCCCGTGCAACTCATCGAGCTCATCGAGACGCTCGAACAGTGCCTCGGGCGCAAGGCAGACAAGCGGCTGCTGCCGAAGCAGCCGGGCGACCTCGAGGAGACCTGGGCCGATGTCGGGAGTCTCGCCGCGGACTTCGACTTTCGGCCGGGCACATCGCTCGAGGAAGGGGTTCGGCGCTTCGTCGACTGGTATGTCGAATTTTACGATGTCGAGCCTTAGGCCAGGTCGAAACAAGTCGGTTCGCGCTGCGCCGCCCGGCCGCCGGGAGCGGCTGCACCGCGGCAGTCCGGGGCGCGTCCCTGAACCGCACACGTTTGCAATAATCCGACCATGAGCGACGCAGAATACGCACCGCGCACGGCCGCCTGGCGGGCGCTCGGCGAACGTGCCGGCGCGTTGTCCGACGTGACCATCGAAGCGCTGTTCGAAGCCGATCCGGAGCGGTTCGGCGCTTTTTCTGTCGACGGTCCCGGGTTGCTGCTCGATTTCAGCAGACAGCGCCTCGATCGGCGGGCGGTGTCCCTGTTGCTCGAGCTTGCGGCACAGACCGGAGTCGCCGAGCGGATCGGACAAATGTTCGGTGGGGAGCCCATCAACAACACCGAAGACCGCGCTGCCCTGCATGTCGCCTTGCGCCGTCCCGCCGACCGGCCCTTGGCGGTGGCAGGCACAAACGTGATGTCCCTCGTCGAAACCGAGCGCAAGAAGATGCGCAGCCTGGCCGAGGCGCTCGAGTCGGGCGCGCTCAGGGGCTACACGGGAGAACCGATCACCGATGTCGTCAATATCGGCATAGGCGGCTCCGACCTTGGCGCCGTCATGGCCGTGAAGGCGCTCGGCGAGTACCGCAACCCGGTTCTCGGCATCCACCTTGTCTCCAACATCGACGGTGTGGAGCTGTCTCATGTGCTCGAGCGCGTGGCGCCGGCGACAACCCTGTTCGTGATCTGTTCGAAGAGCTTCACGACGCTCGAAACGCTGACGAATGCGCGCGAGGTGCGGGCCTGGCTCCTGGCGCACGGCGGCGATGCGGCGATCGCCTCGCAATGCGTGGCCGTGTCGACGAACCAGGAAGCGATGGACGCGTTCGGAATCGCGCCCGAGCGCCGTTTCGCGATCTGGGACTGGGTCGGCGGACGGTTTTCGCTGTGGTCGGCCGTCGGTCTCGCGCTTGCGCTCGCAATCGGCTGGCGGAACTTCGAGGCGATGCTCGCCGGCGGCCACGCCATGGACGAGCACTTCCGGCATACGCCTTTCGAGCGGAACCTGCCCGTCATGCTCGCGCTCATCGGCATCTGGAACCGCAACTTCCTCGGCGCCGGCAGCCATGCGGTGCTGCCCTATGACGATCACCTGAGCCGCCTGCCGGCCTTCCTGCAGCAGCTCGAAATGGAAAGCAACGGCAAGTCGGTGCGGCGCAACGGCCAGCCTGTCGAGTGCCGGACCTGTCCGATCGTCTGGGGCGAGTCCGGATCCAACGCCCAGCACTCGTTCTACCAGCTACTGCACCAGGGGACCGACCCGATCTCGATTGACTTTCTGCTGCCGGCGGCCAGCGGTGTCGGTCGCCAGGGGCAGCAGGACCTTGCCGCGGCGAACTGCCTTGCACAGACGCTGGCGCTCGCCGTGGGCGACCGGCAAGCATCGAAGGAAAGCCCGCATCGCGACTATCCGGGCAGCCGGCCGAGTTCGCTGCTGCTGTTCGAACGACTCGATCCCGCGACGCTCGGCAAGCTCATCGCGCTCTACGAGCACAAGACCTTCGTCCAGGGCGTGATCTGGGACGTGAACTCGTTCGACCAGTGGGGCGTGGAGCTTGGCAAGCGGCTGGCGTCGCGCCTGTCCGAGGCTGTCAGCGGCGAGAGCCCGCGCGACAATCCCGGTCCGATTGCCGGCGCGCTCGACCGGCTGCGCGCGGCGCGGCCGCGCGGGCAGAATGGCGAGTGAACCACGCGGCCCTGTTGGGGCTGTCCGACGTCATGCCCGCAATGGCAGCCGCCGGACGGTGCGGTCGCGGGAGGTCCGCCCGCCCGGCCCGGAGTCGCCACATGCGTGCAGTCGAGCGAGATCCTGTTCGGTCCTGAACGCTCCCGGAACGCCTTGCCTCGACGCGGCAATGGCGTTAGGTTCTTGGTTGGCTTGTCGCTGTCGAACACCGCGCGCCGCCGTGTTCGCAGTTTCGCTCCGGAGGAACATGCAATGAAGCGATTTCGGTTGGGTTGGCTGGTCCTTGCGCTCGTGCCCGTCACGTTAGTGGTATTCGGCCAGGCTGACGAGGAAGGTTTCATCCGGCTTGCGCCGGACGAACTCGATTGGGGCGAGTCCGACCCCAACAGCATCGGCTTTGTGGTGCTGGCCGGCGACCCGCAGGCGGAAGGCTTCTACGTGATTCGCGCCAAGTTTCCTCCCGGAGTGTTGTCGTCGCCGCACTACCATCCGAGCGACCGCCACGTCACGGTTATCTCCGGTACCTGGTACACGGGTACGGGGGCGGAGTTCGACACGGATGCAATGGTTCCGCTCGGCCCCGGAAGCTACATGATGCATCCGGCCGGCGCCGTGCATTACGACGGGGCGAAGGACGAGGAAGTCATCGTCGAGATCAAGGGCATCGGTCCGGCGCCGACGATCCGTGTCGAATAGCCGGCCGCGATACGCCACGGAAGCTCCGGGCAATTCCGTTCGGAAAAACGGGCAGTGCTAGAAACCCACTGCTCATGAACTGTCAAACTGCGGCGAACCGAGTTTTGCAGAGTAGTCCCGCGACACATTCCGGCGATTTCCCGGAGAAACAGAATGACTGAGCCACGCTACCCGGGTCGACAGCCTGAACAGGTCGCCGGCAATGGTCTGTTGCACCGTCGACTGTTTCTCACGACGGGCGCCGCAGTGACGGGCGCCGCCGGTCTCGGCTTCATGACGGCGCGGCCCGCCGCGGCACAGGCGCCGCTCGAGGTGCCGGAGTGGATGAAGGTGCCGGGCGCGCCCATGAGCGGCTACGGCTCCCCTTCATCGCACGAGGAGCCGGTGCAGCGACGGTTCTTCTCCCGTCCCGGCACTGTCGGATCCGGCGCCTCGCAAACTCCGCTCGAGCATCTCGAGGGCATCATCACGCCGAGCGGGCTGCACTTCGAGCGCCACCACAACGGCATTCCGGACATCGACCCCGATCGGCATCGGCTCGTCATCCACGGCCTCGTCGCGCGACCGTTGATGTTCGACCTCGAAAGCCTGTCGCGCTACCCGTTCGTGTCGCGGATCCAGTTTCTCGAGTGCTCCGGCAACGGCAGGGCGAACGACGCGCCGGAGCCGCCGCAGGTCGCAGTCAGCGAGATCCATGGGCTCGTGTCGTGCAGCGACTGGACCGGCGTGCCGCTGTCGGTGCTGCTCGACGAAGCGGGAATCGGGCCCGAAGCCCGCTGGATCGTCGCCGAAGGCGCCGACTCCGCGGCAATGACGCGTAGCGTGCCGATGGCCAAGGCGCTCGACGACGCGATCATTGCGCTGTACCAGAACGGCGAACGGCTGCGGCCGGGCAACGGCTACCCGATGCGGCTGTTCCTGCCGGGTTACGAAGGCAACATGAGCATCAAGTGGCTCAGGCGCATCGAGGTCACGGCCGCGCCGATGATGACACGCGAGGAAACGTCGAAATACACGGACCTGCTGCCGGACGGCCGGGCGTTGCAGTTCACCTTCCAGATGGGCGTGAAGTCCGTGATCACGTCGCCGTCGGGCGGACTCGAAATGCAGGGTCCGGGTCTCTACCAGATCTCGGGCATCGCGTGGTCGGGTGCCGGCCGGGTCCGCCGCGTCGAAGTCTCCGCGGACGGTGGTCAAAGTTGGGCGGAAGCTGCGCTGACCGATCCGGTGCTGCCGCTTTCGCTGACGCGCTTTCGCATGCCGTGGCGCTGGGACGGCGGTCCGGCGGTGCTGCAAAGCCGCGCGACCGACGAGACAGGCGCCGTGCAACCGACCCGCACGGCACTGCACGCCGAACTCGGCACCCACTTCAACTACCACCACAATGCGATCCAGAGCTGGCTCGTGTCCGCTGCAGGCACGGTCAGCAATGTCTATGCCTCGTAGCTGTTCTCGCCCCGCCGACCGTTGCGCTGAAATACGCGAATGCGGTTATTTCGATGCAAGCCCGCAGCGCGTGTCGCACTGCACTTCGCGGCGCGACAAGGGATTTGTGACCCGAATGCTCGGCGCCGTCGCAGCGCACGGCGTTGCGGCACTTTGCTTGGCATGGCCGGGCACGCTCACCGCTCAGGAAGGGCCCGGCCTCGGCGTCGAACTCACGGCAGAGCAGATCGCGGCCTGGGACATCAACATCGCTGCCAACGGTGCGGGTCTGCCGCCGGGATCCGGCAATGCGCGCCAGGGCGCGGAGGTCTTTGCCGTCAAGTGCATCGCCTGCCACAGCACCGACGGGGAGGGCGGGCTCAACGATCCGCTCGTCGGCGGCCACGGCAGCCTGAACAGCCCGGAACCGGTCAGGACCGTCGGAAGTTTCTGGCCGTATGCGACGACCGTATTCGACTACATCCGACGCGCCATGCCGTATGCGTTGCCGCAGTCGCTGACGGACGACGAGACGTACGCGCTTACGGCCTACGTGCTCCAGTTGAACGGCATCATCGGCGAGGATGAGGTCATCGACGCCGAGTCACTGCCGCGCGTCGAGATGCCGAACCGCGACGGCTTCATCCTCGCGTGGCCGCCGACCGAAGAGCAATAGCGCCGGTGATGCGCGCGCACTGCCGGCCGCTTGAAACACGCCGCGAATGCATCCATGCAGGCTTCGCCGCGCGTCCTCTCGATGTTGCGGGGAGGCGCACTACGGGCCGCTTGAAACACGCCGTGAATACATCCATGCAGGCTTCGCCGCGCGTCCTCTCGATGTTGCGGGGAGCCGTACTACGGGCCGCTTGAAGCACGCCGTGAATGCAGCCATGCAGGCTTCGCCGCGCGTCTTCTCGATGTTGCGGGGAGGCGCACTACCGCTTGCTTGAGACACGCGGTAAATACATCCCTGTACGCTCCGCGCGCGCATCCCTGCGCGCGAGGGTCTCAAGCAAGCGGTAGTGCACCTCCCCTTACGTTGCGGCTGGGTTGATGCGCGTTTGCGCACTGAAAACGCAGTCGGTGCGGATCAGAGCGTTTCAAGCTCCCATTGAGCGTCCCAGGGCTCCAGTTCGTATCGATCCGTTGTCGGGAAGCTCGGCGGCCGCACGGTCCTGAGTCGCGGGTCGTAGCGGATCTGCATCGCGAAGCGCGGCTCGCTCGCCGAAACGGAACCGGCCGCGAGGCTGCCATGGATCAGCAGCGTTGCGTCCTGCCGTGACCGGTATCGGCTGACGACGAAGCGGCGCTTGGCGTAGATAGAGGCGTTGACGGTCAGGTTTCCGGGGCCGGTGATGTCCGGCGGCGCGATCTCGACCGACTTCTCGGAAACGAGTCCGAGAAAATCGCTGGGGTCGGTCGTCATGTCCGCGTTGAGCGCATAGATGAGATCGCCTTCGATGACGATCCGTTCCGGCGAATAGACGAGCACGGCCCCGTTCACCACGCCCTTCACATGCAGCTCTGCCTTGCGCTCGGCGAGGAGATAGGCCGAACCCTGCGGGAGGGAACGCCTTTGCTCGGGCTCGTCGGAATCGACCGCGGTCCAGCCGTAGCTGCCGTCGGCGTAGAACGTGATCCGCGTGTCGTCCTCGAAACGGTGGGCGCGGTCGCTCAGGGCCGCATCCTCGAGCATGGTTTCGAAGCCTTTCGCAAGCGCGATTCGGCCGGCGCCCGTTTCCAGTCCACCGAGGAACACTTCATCGCGCCGGACGCGGCGTCTGGAGTTGCTCGTGTTGATGCTGCGCGAGGCGGTCGTGACCTTGCCGAGAAATTGGGGCGTGGCATTGCCGCTCGAGCTCAGGGCGATTTCCGAATTCGAATGAAAGCGGCCTTCGATCACGTCGTCGTGCATCTGCACATTGGGGTCCCAGCGGTCGATGAAGTGCGCGAAACTGGAGAAGGCCATCCGCATCATGCGGAGTTCCGTCGAGAAACGGTCGCCGTCGACCTCGGTGCTGACCTTGATCGCGACCCGCTCGATGCCCATGTCGCCCTCGACCGGCAATTGCGTGACCTCGGCCGAGTACACGACCCCGTCGTGTTCCCAGCTTTGCGGCGACTGCATCTGCGCCGCGCGATCGAAGTTGCGCGCCAGGCGTTCGAGCCGGTTTTCGAGCATGCGCTGCTCGGCTTCCGGCACGGGGATGCGCAGCGGTGCGGGAGTTTCGGACACCGGACCGTCCTCGGACAGCTGCGGCTGGCCGCTGTCGGCGACGGTGACGGCCTCCGGAAGCGTCGCTGCTACGGGCTCGGCCGTGGAAACGGTGCCGGTGTTGCCCTGGTCTTCCTCCGCCTCCACCGCGATCGTGTCGTCGCTGCTCGTCGGTGGAATCTCGGCGGCAATGACGGGCGGTGCAGCGGGCTCAAGCGGCGCTTCCTCCCGGCCTTCGAAGCTCACGTCGGCCTGCTCGTCTTCGACCGGCAGCGTCACGGGCGCGCTCTCGGAGGCCACCGACGCCTCGGTCCTCGGCTCCGGGACGATGGTCTCGGTCTCGACCGGCCGTGTGTCGGGATCGGGAAGCTCCGTGATTTCGTTCGCTCCGGAGGTTTGCGTTGCTTCGCCGCCGGTGTCGACGCTGGCCTCCCTCGATTCGAAGTCGAGGCCGTCGGCAAGCTGCCAGAGTTCGACGTTGATGACCGACGGGGTGATGACCGGGATGGCCGGATCGAGCCTGACGGTCAGCAATGCCACGATCAGCGCGCAATGCAGCACGACCGAGAGCGCGCCGGCCCAGAAACTCCAATGTTTCGGTCCGACTCGATCGCGCGCGCGGTCCGGGTCTTGTGGCTGTTCGACCGGCGCACGTTGCGCTTTGCGGTGATCGGCGATCGTCACGGTTCCTCCCCCGGTAACAGGACAGAATTACGCAATTGCGCGTCGAGGGCAACTGTACGGCGGCTTCTACCGCTGCGGCTACGGAACGGTGCGTATAATCGCGCAGGATTTGATGGGGCGTCGGGAGGCGAGTCGTGAGCGATAGCGAGTTCATCATCGGCGTGTTTGCGGCCGCCTACATTGTCTCCCAGTTCATCGTTGGCGCGTTCGGCATCGTCATCGCCGCGCTCTCGATCTGGGGAATCGTCGTTCCCGAGCGACTCGTCGGGATGGTCACGGGCGTCATGGCCCGGCCGGCGGGGATGCGCATCGCTGTCGGTGCCCGGTTCCTGCTCGGTTTCGCCCTGCTCGTTGCGGCACCCGAATCGATGTTTCCTACCGTGTTCAGTGTACTTGGCTGGGTCGCGATCGCGGCGGCGATCGCCCTGCCCGTGCTGGGCAGAAACTACATCAATAGCCTGCTCGCCAGGGCGGCGGCCTGGCCGCCGCTGGCCATTCGGACCTGGTTGCTTGTCGGCGTCGCGTTCGGCGGATTCCTGGTGTACGCCGTTTGATTCGAGGCAGGCTCGGCCAGGACCACGCAAGCCGGATCGCGGGTCACCGTAACCGCCGCGAGCGCATTGCGGTCCGACCGAGCCGGCAACAGCGGTCGAAATTCGCTACCGACGCGGGACGGCTTCGCTGCCGGCCGCGATCAGCTCATTCGCCCGGAACAGGGGATCGGCCGCCTGCAGGATCTTCGCCCGGAGTTGCGCGCTGTAGTCCGGCCGTGCGGCGAGAAAGTCGTTGACCGTCGAGACCGCGCTCGAGGAGCGGTGGTTGGCGAGCGTCGCGTCGAGCCAGCGCGACGGGAAGAAGATGTCGCCGGTCGCCTGGATTTCCTCGAGGAGTTCCAGGCTCGCGAGCACGTACTTCTCCGACTGAGCGATCCTGAGCGGATGGTGGAGATTCTCGAGCGCCTCGAGCACCCACGGCTCGACTTCGCGTTGTCCGGCGTCTGCGAGCGAGGCGAAGAACGCGTCCCTGACGGATTCGTCCGCAGACAGGGAGGGTGCGATGAACTGGAGCTTGCGCCGATTGTCCGGATTCTCCGTTCGCTCGAGCTGGGCGGCAAGGATCGTTTCGGCGTCCGCCGGCAAGCGTATGGCGAGCGACTGCGCCAGCGCGATGAGGTCGTTCTCCGACAGGGCCAGACCCTCGATCGACATGTTTCCAGACCAGATGTCACGCAGCTTGCGCAGTGCTTGCGGCGTGATCGCGATGTCGGCAAACGCATCGAAGCGGACTTTTCGCGAGCTTTCCTCGGTCTGATCGAGCATCGACTGCCAGAGCGTGCTTTCGAGCTGCGCGGCCGCGTCCTGGCGCGCGTCGGCCGGCAGCAGCTTCCAGTAGATCGTCGTGAGCTGGTAGAGCTCAAGCCCAAGCAGCAACTGGTTCCTCTCACGTTCGGCGATGCCGAGCAATGCCGCGAAGTAGTCGCTGGGCCGCGGTTCGCCGCGGGCGAGCATATTCTCGTAGTGGTTGATGAGCTCGGCGGCTCTCTCGACCTCGCCAAGCGTGTCCCAGGCGAGAAGATTGCCCGAGTCTGCCGGAAACAGCCCGTAGCCGCGCCCGTCGGAATTGAAGACGAGGCGTTCGCTGCCGTCGCTCGAAAGCTCGTCGAGCGGCGTTGCCCGCGACGCGGAAACGACCGATGTGCGAAGTGCCGCGGCGCCAGCAACGGCCGCTCCGGATGCGTCGAGGTCGTTCGCCGACAAGCCGGGATCCGTCCCCGAAACGGTTGTATCGGCCATGGCCGCGATTTCAAATCGTTGCGGCCAGACCCGCCCGGCGCCGGACGGGTCGTCTTGAACGAGTACGTTGCGGCCGTCGCCTCCAGACACGGTTTCGCTGGGTCGCAGCAGCAGGGCCGGGCGCCCGGGCGTATTGACCCAGACTTCGCTCCAGCCGTCGAGATCGTCTTCAGTCGCCGCATCGAGGATTGCGATGAGGTCAGACCACGTGGCATTGGCAAAGGCGTAGCGGTCGAGGTATTCGCGCAGTCCGGCCTGAAATTGCGCTTCGCCGACGAGCGACTCGAGCTGGCGCATCATGATGGGCGCCTTGTCGTAGATGATCGGCCCGTAAAGCTGCCCGGCTTCGTTGAGGTTCGGCAGCGGTTGACGGATCGCGTTTGCGCCGGCCGTGCGGTCGACCGAATGTGCTGCGGGCGTGTGCCGAACGAGGAAGTTCAGTTCATGGTTGATCGCCGGGAAACTCGGGTTGACGATTCTTGCGGCCATGAAGTTCGCGAACACTTCCTTGAGCCATACGTCGTCGAACCATTCCATAGTCACGAGGTTGCCGAACCACATGTGCGCGGTCTCGTGCGCGATGAGGTTCGCGCGGCCGAGCAGTTCCATGTCCGACGGCGCTTCGTCGAGCAGCAGATTGCGGGCGCGGTAGAGGATCGCCCCGGCGTGCTCCATGCCGCCATACTGAAAAGACGGGATCAGCGCGAAGTCGAGCTTCTCGAACGGGTAGTCGATGCCGGTGTAGTCCTCCAGCCAGTCGACGGCGGCGGCGTGCAGTTCGAATATGGCCTCGATGTTGCGTTCGACGGTCACGGCGTCCGTTTCCCGGTGCAGCATCGTCATCGAGCGTCCGTTTCGCTCGCCCGTGACCGACTCGAACTCGCCCGCGACGAAGGCGAAGACATACGGGCTGATCAGGGCGGACCGTCGGAAACGATGCGTCGTGCTCGAACCGTTCGGCGAGATGGATTCGATGGAAGCGTTCGACAGGACGCGCCATCCGGAGGGCACGGTCAACGACAGTTCGAACGTGGCCTTGAGGTCGGGCTGATCGAAGAGCGGCAACGCCGTGCGCGCCCGATCGGGGACGAAGAGGCTGTAGAGGTAGTCCGGGTTGCGGTTCAGCGCCGAGGATCCCGCGGCGAATTCGATCTCGATTTCGTTGCGTCCTCGCGCGAGCGCTGTCGCGGGGATGACGATGTGCTCGTTTTCGATGCGCCAGTCAGCGGACTCGCCGTTGCTCGCGACGCGGCGGATCCGGTCGGCGCCGCCGGTGAAGTCGATCTGAAGCGGCGTGACGGCGTCGGAGAGGTCGAACGCGATGACGACGCGCCCGTCGATAACCGAGTCCGCCTGCTCCGGAATATCGAGGTCAAGCACGTAGTTGAGCCCCGAGATCGTCGCGGCGCGCTGCCGGGCGAGTTCTCGTGAGACGCCCGGGACGATCTCCGGTTCAGGCACGCTGCAGGCCGTCAAGGCAACGACCGCCAGAGCCGAAATGAACCGTCCCGCGTTGAAGCGGCATCCATGCGAGGCCGTTCGACGCAAGCGCCGTGCGGGCGGGTGCCTCGACGGTCGCGGCCGTCGGCTGAACCTGCTTGCAAGCGAAGCCGTTCGATGCAAGAGCTCCTGCTCCTTCGCGCTGCCTGCGCCGCAGCCGTGCTCAGCGCGCCTCGCGGCTCCTCCAGCCCTGGGCGTAGGTCTCGCGTGCGACCTTCGAGTAGGGCGTCGGACTCACGACGGCACGCACCTCGATTTGCTCGTGCCGCTCGACGGTGGTCTTGGCCGACCCGCCGTCTTCCTCGCCCCAGACCAGCGTGACCTCGTCGCCGATGGCAATGTCGGGGTCGGCGATGCCGAGCGACAGCACCGCGCGCTCGTTGTAGCTGTAGCCTGCGAACATCGACGCGCCGACGATCCTGCCGTTGTGGACGATCTTGTCGAACGATGCCGAGGCGTAGTTCGACAGCGGCAGATCTACATACTTGTAATGCGGTTCGCCGGGATTGAGCATCGATCTGAATATCGCGCCCACGTCGTCGGCGTTCCAGGCGTACGTCACCTTTCGGCGGTGGGGCTGATCGGCGATCTTCCGGAGCGCTTCCCTGCCTATGAAGTCGTGATCGAAGTTCACGAACGATCCGTAACCGATCTCGTAGGGCGTGACGTAGTAGTCCTCGATGTGGTCCGAATAGAAGCTGCCGCCGAGAGAACCCGAGGCTTCGTAGCTCGATTCGGTGAGCCATTCGCGGTACGGCTTCATGCGCTCGCCGGTGTAAACGGCCGGCAGCGGCGACGGGATCCAACCGGATTCGAGCGTGTTGGTCGCGTAAGCTCTCGCGCCGACCTGGGCCAGGCCGAACTCGCGGCCGGCCTCGACGATGATCTCGCGAATCTCCTCGCGCTCTTCGTAAGGCCCCCAGATCTCGAGTCCCGGCGCCCCGGCCATGCCGTGGCGCAGCGTGCGGACCTGGCGCCCGCCGATGTTCATCGCGGCCATGTGAAACATTCTGAGCTTGTCGACCGGTCCGCCGTTGAGCTTCTCGATGAGTTCCCAGGCGTTCGGACCCTGGATCTGGAAGCGGTAGCTGATGCGGTTGACGGCCTTGCCCTTCGGGTTGCCCGGCGAACGGTCGTCCTTGGTGATCGCGACGTCATAACCGCCGGTTTCGCCATGAAACTGGATCCAGTTGGCGCACGGCGCCCGGCCGACAAAGACGAGCCTGTTCTGTTCGAGGTGAAAAAGGATGCCGTCGCCGATCACATGGCCGTCGTAACTGCACGGCACATATTGCTTGGCCCGGTTCACGGCAAAGTTCGAAAACGTGTTGATCGCGGTGTCGGACACGAGCTTCAGCGCATCGGGGCCTTCGATGTAGATGTCGACCATGTGATGGGACTGGTCGAAAAGGACACAGCTATCGCGCCAGGCGCGCTGCTCGTCGCGCCAGTTCGTGTATTCGGACGGCACGACCGGATAGACGTAGGCGCCGATCTGCGAATCGCGCAAGAGATCCACGGGCTTTGTCGTCTGCAGGATGTCTTCCAGGCTTCGTTCACTCATGATTGCCGGTTCCTCCTCAATTGCTGCTCGGAAATCGAAAAACGCGTGATCGGGGGCCGCCGTGTCGGCTGCACGCCCGCGTTCCATCATTGTGTCAGTGCATACGGGTTCGCCACCCCACCGCGTACTCCTCACGCGCGACGCGAGAGTACGGCACGGGACTCACGATTGCCCGGATCTCCGTCTGTGCGTGACGTTCGACCGTCGGTTTCGACGATCCCCCGCCCGCCTCGCCCCAGACGACGGTGACTGCGGTACCGGGCGCGCTGTAGCGGACATCGACGATGCCGAGCGACAGCATCGTGCGGCCGTTGTGCGTATAGCCTGTATAGGTTGACAGACCTACCGTCGCGCCATCGCAGACTACCTTGTCGTAGGGGAGGGTGGCGTAGTTCGCAAGCGGCAGGTCGATGAACTTCGCGCAGTCGCTGTCGCTGAACAGCGAGCCGAACGCGCGAGTGGCGTCTTCGGCCTTCCAGGCCAGCGACACCTTCCTGCGCGGCGGGTCGCCGGCGATGGCCTCGAGCGCGTCGCGGCCGATGAAGTCGTGATCGAAGCTCACCATCGGGCCGTAGCCCAGGTCGTACGGGGTCAGGTAGTAATCGGAGATGTCGTCGGACTCGAAGCTGCCGCCGAGCGAGGCCGTGCCTTCGTAGCCTTGCGCCGGCAGCCAGCGGCGGTAGTCACTCAAGTCGTCGCCGCTGTAGATCGCCGGCACCGGCGAGGGAATCCAGCCCGATTCGAGCGCGCTCGTCGAGTAGGCCTTGGCGCCGACCAGCCGCAGTCCGAATTCCTGCCCGGCCTCGACGATGGCGTCCCGGACCACGCTGCGGTCCTTCCAGCGGCCGAACAGTTCCCAGCCGGGCTGCCCGACCATGCCGTGACGCAGCGCTCGAACCGCCCGCCCGGCGATCCGCAACGTCTCCATATTGAAGAACCTTATGTCGGGAACCGGCGCGTCAGTGAGCTTGCGCATGACTTCCTGCGCGAGCGGACCCTGGATCTGGTAGCGGTAGGCCTTGCGCAGAAGTGGCCCGGCGCGGGCCGCGGAACGCTCGTCGCGTTCGATCGATACGCCGTATCCGCCCGTCTCACCATGATATTGAACCCAGTTGTGCGCGGAAGGCCGCCCGACGAGATTGAAGGTATTCTCTGCAAGATGAAAAAGGATGGCATCTCCGATCACGTGGCCGTCGTGGTTGCAGGCGACGAATTGCTTGGCCTTGTCGACGGCAAAGTTCCGGACGCTGTTGATGCCGAGGTCCGACAGCAGCTTGAGCGCCTCGGGACCCTCGATGTACATGTCGGTCATGTGGTGCGACTGGTCGAACAGCACGGCAGTCTCCTGCCAGGCGCGCTGCTCGTCTCTCCAGTTCGTGAATTCGGGGGGCACCACGGGAAACGCGTAGGGCCCGATCTGTGAGTTGCGCAGCATTTCAACTGGACTGGGGGCCGCTTGTAACAGATCCTCCAGACTTTGTTCGTTCATGCTCGCTGTTGACTCCCCGGGTCAGTGAACTCAAGCCCGAGTCCGCGCCAAGGCGCGGCATTCTACCATTACGAATGATGAATACGATTGCAGCAGCCCGGGGCGACAAACGCACCGTGCCAAGGCGCGGACAACCGCCCCGCCGAAGCCGGCTGATCAGCCCCGGCGCGCGATTGCGCTGGTGGTTGTCGGTTACGCGCCTGGCCAACTGCCGGGTGTTGGCTGCGTCATGAGATTGATCAGTGCCGTCAATGCGAGCGAGTGGCTTGCGCCGCGCTACTGGTTGACCTGGGCCATCCTGGCCGCGATGCGTCTTGTGGCCCTGCTGCCGTTGTCCGTGATCGTCGCGCTCGGATCGGCGCTCGGAGAGTCGGTCCGCCTGCTTTCGCGGCGCCGCCGCAGCGTCACCGAAATCAATCTCCGGATCGCCTTTCCGGATGCGTCGGAGCGCGAGATCCGCCGGATGACGACGATCTGCTTTCGCAATCTCGGCATTGCCGCGTTCGAACTGGGTCTCTCCTGGTGGGAAAAGGAGAGAATCCGGGCGATGTGCGAGTTCGAGGGGCTGGAGCACCTGCGTCTCGCGCTCGAGCGGGGCCGGGGCGCGATCCTGCTCACGGCTCATTTCTCTTGCCTTGAGATAGGCGGTCCCGCACTCGGTCAGCACGTCCCGTTTCAGGTCATGTACAAGCGCGCGCACAACAGACTCTTCGATGCCTTCATGCGCTACCACCGCTCGGAGTATGGGGGTGCCGCCGTCGATCATCATCGGCCGATCGCACTGATCAGGGGGCTCGGGAAGGGCTACGCGGCCTGGTACGCGCCGGATCACGACTTCGGCAGCAAGGACACCATCTTTGTACCGTTCTTCGGCGTCGAGGCCACGGCGCTTACGGCGCCGGCCCGCATCGCCCAGATCTCCGGCGCTCCCGTCGTGCCCTATTTCATTCGCCGCAAGGCGCGCGGACGGGGTTACAAACTCACGATCCTGCCGCCGCTCGAGGACTTTCCTACCGGCGATGCGTACCGCGATGCGAGAGCCGTCAATGAGCTTCTCGAACGGATGATCCTGCAGAACCCGCAGCAGTACCTCTGGTCGCACCGGCGCTACAAGAATCGCCCGGAGGGTCAGGCGCCGATCTATCCGCCCTGAAACAGGTTCGTTGCGGCGAATCGGCGCTCCCGATTGACCGTACAGGTGGCCGACAGTTATACATGTGGTCTGACGAGGTCGGCGCAAACTCCGCGCAACGAGGTCCAAGGCATGCATAAGCGACTGACGGTTCTGGCGGCTCTGGCCGCGCTCGCCGTTCCGGTGATTCCGGCATTGGCGCATCACAGCAATTCCTCCTACCAGGTCGATGAGATCATCACGCTGGTCGGCACGGTGACGGAATGGCGCTGGTCCAATCCGCACACCTGGTTGTTCATGACCGTCGCCGACGAGGACGGCAACGAACGTGAATGGGCCGTTGAAGGCCGCGCGCCGGGCATACTCGGGAGAGCCGGCTGGCACCCGACGGTCCTGCAGGCTGGCGAGGAGGTCACCGTCCATGCGAGTCCATCCAAGGACGGCAGCGCCGTCGGCATCATTTCCCGCGTAACCAAGGCGGACGGGACGATTCTCAGCAACCGGCCGGATTTCTTCGGCGGGGAGTAGGTTCCGCCGGGGCTCGCAGTTACATTCGACAGGACGGCGGCGATCGAAGCCGTCGAAGGACGCCGAACCATGAACACCACTCGAATCGCATCGGGCGTAACCGTACTCGCCATGAGCGTGCTGCTCGCCGGAGCGGCGGTAGCGCAGGACTCCGCGGACGCGGAAACCGTCGAGCGCCCGGATTTCACGGGCGTCTACTATCCATGGAATCCCAATGCCGCCCCGCGGCCGCAACAACCCCAGTCCGGGCCCCTGCCGCCGCCGACGCGCACCGGGCCCACAAGCGACGGTTCGACGGGGCGCAGTCCGAACGCACCGAAGCTCACTCCGGAATATCTGGCGCAGTGGGACATCATCGCCGCTTCGCGCACGGCCGGCTCGTACGAATACGACAACATCGCAAACTGTCTGCCGCCGGGAATGCCGGCGATGATGGGCATGGCCTACGGCATGGAGATCATGCAGACCGAGGAGAGGATCACATTTTTCAGTGAGCATCAGGATGCGTTGCGGCGCGTCTACCTCGACGGCCGCGAGCCGACCGAACGCCACCTCAACGATCCGACCTATGCCGGCTATTCGACCGGCTATTGGGACGGCGATACGCTCGTCGTCGATACCGTTGCACTGACGACCAAGTCCTTCATCGACAGTTCGTCGCCGCACAGCGATCAGATGACGGTCCACGAGCGCATCCGCTTCATCGCGCCCGACGTTCTCGAGGATCGGATCACGGTCAACGACCCGATCGCCCTTGTCGAACCCTGGGAGATTGTGCGGACCTACCGGAAGGCGGCGTACCCCAACGACGAACTGCGCGAGTTTGCCTGCGCGGAAGGATTGCGCGACGCGCCGCATTAGGGCCTGTCAAGGCTAACCGGGATGGCACTGTTGGCCCGACCTGTGGCCGTGCCACTCGTCCGAGCCGTCTCGACTAGCGTTAACAGTCCCTGAAGTGGTGGTGATGGGTGGACTTGAACCACCGACCTGCGGGTTATGAATCCGCCGCTCTAACCGGCTGAGCTACATCACCACGAGGCACGCGATTATAAACGAGCGGCCGAGAGCCTGCGCCGCGAATGCAGTCCCGTTGCCGCAACGCAAATCGTTCATCTGCGGGCGGGTCGGATGAGCCGTTCGCACCGCCGGCGGCAAATCCGACTTCCTCCTGTGCTCGCTGCATGGGACATTGAGTTGGCGTCTGCGGTTCCGTGTTGACCGCCGTTGACGCGCTTCCATACCATGGAACGCAAGAAACACGAAAAGTGAGAGAGTTCGGCGGGGAGCCTGGATACGACAAGCGCACCAAAGCACCGCACCGCACCCGACACGGCCCGTGGCCAAAACAACAACGGAGTTGCACATGACTCACAATAGACGCCGGACAGGACTTGGCTTCGGCGCACTGCTGCTTGGCGCCTTGCCGCTTGCAGCCGGCGCGCAATTCGGGGCCGGTTACGGGCCGCCACTGGAGACCATCCCGCCGCCCATGCAGTTCGAAGCTTCCGCTGAGCACTACGCCTGGCTGCGCGAGCAAGCCAACGGCGGCACCCGACATACCTTCGAGACCCTGCCACGCTGGGACGGGCTGTGGCAGACCGCCGGCAACACGGCCATGGACAGCTTCGTCGATGCGCCGCGTTTCGAGGGCCAGGTACGCGAAGGCGTGCTCACCCCCGAATACGAAGCGGCCTACAAGGAGCGCTGGCGCGAGCAAATCGAGCTCGGCGAGGTCCAGTACGACCGGCTCACCCACTGCGAGCCACAGGGCTATCCGCGCATCCTGCTCGAACCCTACACGCACGAATTCATCAACCTGCCGCAGCAGTCGTACTTCATCAACGACTTCGCAAGCTCCGTACGGCGGATCCATATCGGCCAGGAGCACACGAACATCATGGGCACGCACTCATGGTACGGTGACATCGTGGGATTCTGGGACGGCGACAGGCTCGTCACCCACACTGTCGATCTCCTGCCTGCCGACTTTACGCGCTGGGCGCCGATGACGAGCAACCAGTTCGAGTCCGTGGAGGTCTGGGAACTGAAGTCCTATCCGGACGGCGTGGAACGGCTCGAGGTCCAGGTGACGTTCTACGATTCCAATGCGTTCGTGAAACCGGTGCATGCCGTATACGCATACCGGCGAGCCGGCGATCTGGAAGCTGCCGGCTACCGCGTCGTGCACTGGGAATGCGAACTGACCAACAACGCGCTCATGGACGCGCAGGGCTCGACGACCTACCGCCTGCCAGGCGAGGAAGGGTTTGTGGACCCGCGGGGCTATACGCTCTTTCCGGAGCTGCCCGGCCAGTCGCGCGACCCGATCTACAACACGACGCTGCCGGTCGATTGAAGGAGAGCACGATGAGACGACTGAACAACTCGCTTCCGCTTGTGCTGACCGCCGGTATCCTCACGGTGACCGCGGTCAACGCTCACCATTCGTTCACCCAGTTCGATCGCAGCAGGGAGTATCTGCAGACCGGTACGGTCGTTCGCTGGGCGTTCAACAACCCGCACTCCTGGCTCTATCTCAACATCGCCGATGAACAGGGCAACGAGACGCTCTGGAGCTTCGAGGGTTCCGGCCCGGTTTCGCTGATCAATCGCGGAATAACCGGCAGCACCTTCGAGCCCGGCGACACGCTGACGTTCATGTACTGCCCGATGGTCGACGGGCGCAACGGCGGTCACCTGGGCTGGGTTCAGCTTGCGGACGGCAGCTTCATCAATCCGAGCGACGGCGGTTGCAACGGCAACGACGAGAACATCGAGCGCTGGAAGGGGTGGCTCGAGCAGGGCTTCACGTCCAATCTGGACGCACAAGCAACCGGTCAGTAGCCAGGGGGGCGAAAGCCCCCTGCTCCAGAGGCCGGATTCAGGCCGAATATGCGGCCTTTACAGTCCCTGCACGCTCTCGAGCGACAGTTGGACGTTTTCGATCGGGGATACGCCGCCGATCGTTTCGGCGATCTGCCCGTCCGACGTCACGATGAAGGTCGTGCGCTCGGCGAAGTCGTGGTCGATCTCGACGCCGCGCGTATCGGTCATTCCCGGGCGGCCTTCGCGGACCATGAGGTCGTAGGAACGCGCGATGTCGCCCGTCGCGTCGGATGCGACCGGAAGCTTGCCGGCGCAATATTCCGGATCGGCGGAGAAGTCGTTGAGCCGCTCGATGCTATCGAGCGAAACGCCGATGATGCTGGCGCCCGCGGCCTGGAACTGTTCGATGTTTTCGGCGAACTCGCGCGCCTGGATATTGCAGCCTTGCGTGTAGGCGGAAGGATAGAAATAGACCACGACCGGCCCCGCGTCGAGCGCTTCTCGCAGCGAGAAGTCGAAGGCCTCTCCGGCCAGGGAGGCTCTCGCCTCGAAGAGCGGCGCTTCGTCGCCGGCGTTGAGTGCGGCAAGTGCCGGAACGGCAAGTGCGGCAGAGCCAAGGACAGCAAATAGCGTTTTCTTCATCGTTTTGCCCATCGTTGTGTGGTTTTTGCAAGTGACCTCACGGCCAGCGTGAATCCTGACGGTTACGAGGCGCGCGCGCAAGTGCGCCGGATGTCAGCCACGCGGCCCGAGTTCGGTGTCGTCCTCGAGCGTGAGGTCCTGGCAAAGCTCCGGGTTGTAGCCGAGTTCGGCGACGTCGAGCGCGTCCATGCCCGTCAGGGGCTCGGTCCAGTAGAGCGCGTCCTCGGCCGTGTATTCGCGCCGCAACTCAGTCGTTTCCGGATCGAAGCGGAACCGTTCGACGACGTGAAGCTGCCCGCTGTGAGGCGTGCGCCGCCGAAAAAGTCCCTCCTCGAATCCGACCGTGTCGACGACGAGCACGTCGTCGTCCCAGCGGCCGATCGAGTGGCCTGTGCGGCTCGGTACGATGTCGGCCGGATGCTCGTCCATGTTCATGTCGATCGTGCGTTCGAGCCCGAGACGGCCGTACTGCAGCAGGATCGTGTCCACGCGCTGGGTGATCCGGTTGATCGGTTCGCCGGACCAGTCGGCAATGATGCTCGTCGTCACGCACGAGCGCGCATAGCGATCCTCGTCGGCCAGGGCCTCGAGCGCATCGAGACCGGCTTCGGTCAGCCAATCCGGTGTGGGGAAATTGAAGCGCCCGCGTTCTTCCTCGGTGCCGGCGGCACGTGCCTGTGCTTCGGGGGTGCCGCGCGCCCCGGGAATCGCGCGTTGACCGTCGGGGACTCCGCCCACGCCGAATTCGTCGGCCTGGCTCAACGGCACGAGCGTGCCGAGTTGACCGCGCGGATCCGTCATCACGCGCTGCTCGGTCGCCCAGTCGCCTGAAATGTTCGGTTCGCCGTTGGCGAGCCTGAGCGGCCGTTCGCCTTCCTCGGCGGGCGCGGGCGGCAAGATCTGCCCGTAGCGATCGAGGCTGCTGCCGTCGTCGAAGATGACCGTGCTCACATAGCAGGAATATGGGTCGTCGCGATCCGGAGAGCCGGTGATCGTGACCTCCTCGCCGACCGGAAAGAGATCCGGCGTCCAGCCGGAACGGCGCAGCGTATTGGCCGAACGCATCTCGCAGCGGAAGGCCACGACTTCGCCGTCGTCCTGCACCACATCGAGGTAGAGCCAGGAATGCGGGTTGACGAAGGCAAGGTCGGTGACCGTGCCCGTCAGTTCAATATCCTCGTCCATCACGAACGTGCCGAAACCATGGTGCGCGAGCGCGGACGGCGCGCCGGCGGCCATTGGGACAAGCGTCGCCAGAAAGGCAGCGATTCGAATCACACGCATCCTCTTCTCTCCTGTGCCGGTCTCCCGTCTCGCGATAGTAGTCCCTTATGGGTACCGAATCGAGCGCGCGGCCATGGACTGCTAAACTGGCGCGCCATTTGGTGCCGCAACAGGGAGGACGGGGTCAATGCGCCTGATCGTGAACGGCCAGCAGGCTTTCGGCAAGAGCGTGCTCGAAGGGCTTCTCAATCGCTCCGAGGAGGTCGTGGGCGTGTACTGTGCGCCCGACAAGCCCGGCGCGCGCCCGGACCCGCTCAAGGAGACGGCGCTCGAGCACGGTCTGCCCGTGCTGCAGCCCGCGTCCTACCGCGGCGAAGAGGTCTGGGAACAGATGGCATCGCTCGAGCCCGATCTCTGCGTCATGGCCTATGTGACGCTTTTCGTGCCGCAGCAGGCGCTCGACATCCCGACTCACGGCACGATCCAGTACCACCCGTCGCTGCTGCCCCGGCACCGCGGGCCGAGCTCGATCAACTGGCCGATCATCTGGGGCGAGGCCGAGACGGGGCTTACGATCTTCTGGCCCGACGACGGTCTCGACGAGGGGCCGATCCTGCTGCAGAAGACCGTGGCGATCGGCGACGACGACACGCTCGGCTCGCTGTATTTCAATCACCTGTATCCGATGGGCGTTGCAGCGATGCTCGAGGGCGTCGATCTCGTGCGAGCCGGCGGTGCGCCGCGCATCGAGCAGGACCACGGTCAGGCGACCTACGAAGGCTGGTGTCGCCGCGACCTCGTCCGGATCAACTGGCACATGCCGCAGCAGACGGTCTGGAACCTGATACGCGGTGCGAATCCGCAGCCCGGCGCCTGGTCGACGTTCGAGGGCGAGCCCGTCAGCATCTACGATTCAGTCAAGGCGCCCGAGGCCCTGAGCGTGCAGCCCGGCCAGGTGACGGCCGTGGACGATGATTCCGTGACCGTGGCCACGGCCGACGGTCAGCTTCGGCTGCTCAAGGTTCGACCGTCCGGTAGCGGCAAGGTCGGCGCCGGAGAATGGGCCGCGACGGCCGGTATCAGGAAGGGAGCGCGGTTCACCTGAGAAGCTCCACGACCGCGTCTGACACCTCGTCGACCCGGCCGTCGATCCCGTCCAGCGCGGCGTCGAGCGGCGATCTCCCGAGTGCGTCGACGACATCGACCTCGGCGCCGTTGTCGATCAGGAAATCGACAACGCGCGGCCAGCCCAAGCGAATGGCGCCGTAGAGTGCTGTTTGCCCTTCGCGGTCCGTCATCGAGTTTCTGCGGGCGATGCGCGCCGTTCGACTGTGAATGTCGGTGACCCTGGCGTTGATGTCGGCGCCCTCCGCCAGCAGGACTTCGAGCATCGCGATTACGCGCGACTCGACATCGCCGCGGAAGTTGATCCGCCGGTCGCTGCGCGAGACGCCCATGCCGGCCGCGCCCATGAGCGGCGTGACGCCCATGACGTTCGGCAGGTCCACGAGCGCGCCGTGATCGAGCAGCGCGCGCACGGTTTCGGTGTCGTGGCCGATGGCGGCGCGCAGCAGCGGCGTCGCACCCGTCGTCAGGAGATTGTCCCGAAAGCGGCTGCTGTTGCCGCCGCGGCCCGGGCGCAGCATGTTGAGCTGGGGGTTCGGGTCCACGCCCGCGTCCAGCAGCATGCGGACGATGTCCCGCGGTGTCGTCCCGTCGGCGATCACGGGCATGGCGGGGCCCGTGTTCGCGCCGCTGTAGGAACTCATGTCGACCGCCGCATAGAGCGGTGTGCGTCCCCACCAGTCCCAGACATGCGGGTTCGCGCCGTTCTCGAGCAGCAGCCTCGCCGTGTCGTAGCTGAAGTTGTCGAAGGCCACGAGCACCGGCGTCACCCCGTCGGGGTTCGGCTGGTTCACGTCGGCGCCGGCCGCAACGATGGCTGCCGCGCAGGCCGTGCAGCGCGAACGCGCGGCGTACAGCAACGCGGTCAGCCCGCCGGTCGGCCGGTACTGCGCGCGCGGTTCGGAGGTGATCTGCGTCGACCAGTCATGCGCGAGCGCCTGGACGTTGACCTCGGCGCCGTTGTCGATGAGGAACCCGACGACATCCGCTGCCTGTGCATCCGCCGCCCACATGAGCGCCGTCTGGCCACGCCAGGTTTCGCGTGCATTGACATCGGCGCCGTGCCGCAGGAGCAGTTCGGCGACCTCGAGCGAGCCCGCGCGAGCGCTCAGCATCAGCGCCGTCTGCCCGTCCTCGTTCGGCGCCTCGACGTCGGCCCCGGCATCGAGCAGCATTTCGACGAGTTCGATATTCGCGGTCTTGACGGCCTCGCCGAGCGGGCTTGAGCCGTAACGGTTCGTGACGTCCGGCTGCGCCCCGTTGGCGAGCAGCGCCTGCACGAGTTCGGGATCGAGCCGGTAGACGGCCCAGTGCAGCGGCGTCGTGCCGTCGCCCTGAGCCGCGTTGACCTCGGCGCCGTCCCGGATCGCCTCGATCGCCGCGTCGCGGTCGCCGCTCCGGATCAGTTGCGCGAGCGCGTCGTCGGCCGAGGCGGGACCTGCGGCGAGCAGGAGTCCGCTCATCCAGATTGCCGGGATTCCGGTTCGGATCGCCATCGTCTCATCCTGCTCCCGTCGGATTGCCGCTAACGCTGCCGGTCGCTCACCCGGTGCCCGGCGGCGCCGTCCCGCCAGGCCCTACACGCCCGCGATCTCGCCCGTGCTGTCGGCGAAGCTCTGCATTTCGAGCCCGACCTTGTTGAGCACCGTGAGATGCAGGTTCGAAAGCGTCGTACGCTCCGGCAGATCGATGTGCCGGCCGCCCGCGAGCGTGCCCGCGCCGCCGCCGACGAGGATCGTCGGCAACGGGTAGTTGTTGTGCCGGTCGCTGTTGCTCATGTTCGAGCCGTACATGAGCAGCGAGTTGTCGAACAGCGAGCCCTCGCCGTCGGGGATGGAATCGAGCTTCGCGACGAAGTCCGCGAAACGCTCGACGTGGTAGCGCTGGATCCGGGCGAGCTTCAGCAGCCGGTCGACGTTGTTCGCATGGTGCGAAAGCGGATGGAACGCATCGGAGACGCCAATGTGGTTGTACGTCCGGTTTGTGCCTTCGGCCACCATGATGTACGACGCGACGCGCGTGAGGTCCGCCTGGTAGGCGAGTGCGATGAGATCGAACATGAGCCTGACCTGCTCGTCGAAGGAGTCGAGCTCGCCGATCGGCGCCTCGGGCACTTCGATGGCGGACAGGTCGCGCTGTTCGGCAAGCTCGACGCGCCGCTCGATCTCGCGCACGGTATCGAGGTAGTCGCCGAGCAATGCGCGGTCGCTCGCGCTGAGCCGCCGCTGCAAGGCATGGGTGCGCTCGGAGATCAGGTCGAGGATGCTCCGGGTCTGCCGCGCGATCGCCTCGCGTTCCTCGGGCGTGTCGCCTTCGCCGAAGAGCTGCGCGAACACCTTGCGCGGATTGAATTCCATCGGCAAGGGCGTCGAGCCATTGCGAAACGACAGCGTCGAGCTGTAGTAGCAGGCGCCGCCGCCCGAGCAGGCCGCAACCTGGATCGTGGTTTCGGACGCGACCTCGAGCGAGGGCAGCGCGGTACTTTGGCCGATGTGCCCGGCGATGATCTGGTCGATGGTCGGCGCCATGCTCGCGCCGCGCTGGCCCTGATCCGGTGCGATGCCGCTGAGCCAGGTCGCCGGTGTCGTGGTATGTACGGTGTTTCGAGCGGCCTTGTTCTCGAGGTAGCCGAACGATGTCAGCTTGTGCTTGTAGTCCTCGAGCGGCTCGAGGATCGGGCTCAGTGTGAAGTCGGCGCCGGAGCCGCTCGGCGTCCAGTGATCGAGCTCGGCGCCGTGAGCCGTGTTCCACATGATTGCGCCATGCGGGATGTAGAAGAAGCCGGCGCGCAGCTTCGGCGCGGCGGCGGTCTGGGCAAGGGCGGTCGCTGCCGGGATCATCGCATCGAGCAGCGGCAGCCCGACCGATACGCCGGCGCCCTTGAGCAGAGTTCTTCGGGACAGGTGCTTCTTCGTGAGATACATGAACCTTCCCCCTGTCAGTCGAGCCGTGCGACGCCGCCCGGTGGCGCGGCGGCAGTACGCACGTCGTTCGCTCCGGCTTCGTGGGCAGGCGCCTGCATGCGGAATGCGTCGCTGTTCACGATTCCCGTCACGATCGCCGACAGGCGGTAATCCTGCCCGGCGGCGGCACGCACGACGGCACGGATCTGTGGCATGTCATGATACTCAAGCTCACGGCCGAGCGCGTACATCATGAGTTTCTCGGTCAGCGCCTGCACGAACTGGTCGGACCGGGCGAGCAGGGCTCGGCGCAGTTCGACAGGTCCGTCAACGGCAAGGCCGCCGGGCAGATCCGTGCTCGCGTCGATCGGCGCATCGGCGAGCTCGTCGAAATCGCGCCACTGGCCGGTCACGGTGAAATTCTCAAGCGCAAGGCCATAGGGATCGATCACGCCGTGGCAGCCGCCACAGTTCGGCGCCTCGCGGTGCTGTTCGAGGCGAACGCGGATCGTCTTCGGCTGCTCGCCTTCGGGCGTCGTGAGGTCGGTCTCGACGTTCGGCGGCGGTGGCGCGGGCGGCGTGCCCATGAGCTTTTCCAGCACCCACGCGCCGCGCAGCACGGGCGAGGTGCGGTCGCCGTAGGACGTGCGCAGCAGCACGGCCGCCTTGCCGAGCAAGCCGCGGCGGTAGTCGTCCTCGAGCACGACGCGGCGGAACTGCGGGCCGCGCACCGAGTCGATGCCGTAGTGCTCCGCAAGCCGTTCATTGAGGAAGCTGTGATCGGCGCTGAGCAGCGTCCTGACGTTACGGTCCTCAAGCAGCACGCTGCCGATGAAAAGTTCGAGCTCGGTCGCGAAGTCCGCGCGGAGCTCGTCGCTGAAATCCGGGAACAGGCGTTCGTCGGGTTCGACGGCCTCCAGTTCGTCGAGATTGAGCCAGCGCAGCGCGAAGCCCGTGACGAGCGCTGCGGCGCGCGGGTCGGCGAGCATGCGGCTCACCTGCGTTTCGACGACGCCGGGGTCTGCAAGGGCCCCGGAATCTGCAAGTTCGAGCAGCTCGTCGTCGGGACCCTGGCTCCACAGGAAGAACGACAGCCGCGTGGCGAACTCGAGGTCGCTGAGCGCGTGGTGGCCCGCGCCGTCGTGGTCCTGCGGCGGTGCGATTGCACGGTACAGGAATTCGGGGCTTGCGAGAATGGCCGTCACGAGTTGCTCGACACCCGTGTCGAATGCGCCCTCGCCGCCGCCGGCGGACTCGCGGCCGGATTCGTAGAACGGCATGAGCCTGCCGATGTCGTCCCGATCGACCGGCCGGCGGAACGCTCGCCGGGCCAGGTTGGCGGCGATGCGCTCGGCGCAGGCCCGTTCCCGGTCATTGACCTCGGGCTCGCAAATGAAGACCTTCTCCCGGCTCGCCGTGCGCGAGACGCCCGTCGGCTCGAACGGGCCGACGATCTCGATGCCGCCGATCACCCGCGGCACGCGCATCTGGCCCGAGAAACTGAAGCCCCCGTAGGGCGTGAACCCATAGATCGTGCCGTCGGTCGCCGCTTGCGAGCGCTCGATGAAGGTGACGACGACCTCGTGTGTGCCGGCCGTCACGCGCACCGGGATATTGGCGAAGCGCTGCATGAGTTCCGCCCGGGCCGGCGCACCGAAGCGATTGACGAATTCGAGGTCCTCCCTGCCGCCGAGCCGGGCGCGGAACACCTCGGTTCGATCGACGAGGACGATGAGCGTGTGTTCGGTCTCGAGCGATCGCGGGTAGAGACCGACATCGAGGTCGGTGATGTTGAAGCGGTATTCGCCGTCGGCGGGAAACACATGCGTGAACATCGTGCCGCCGCGCGTGCCGAGCGGCATGCCGTCGACATGGCCGTCCTGATCGCCTCCGGGTGGCGGGAAGTAGACGCTTGCGAGCTTGGGTCGGGTCTCGCCGACGGCCAGGCGAGCCACGGTTCTCGCGGTCCTGACGTATTGCTCGAGGAAGGCGGGCGAGACGCTCAGCGCAGCGGCGATATTGCTGAAGCCGTCGACCTCGATGTCCGTCGGCAGATACTCAGTGGCGTCGATCTCGACGCCGAGGAGGTCCCTGACCGCCGTTGCGTACTCTGTGCGGTTCAGCCGCTGGACGGGTACGTGGCCCGCCACCGGCGCCGTGCTGCCCGCGTCGATCGATGTCTCGAGCCAGGCGATGAAGCTGTCGATGTCCGACTCGTCCGGCCGCGGATTACCGGGCGGCGGCATGAGGCGCCCGCGGAGCTTGCGTACGGCCGCTTCGAAGGTTTCCGCATGCTCCGGCACGGATTCCGGCGCCAGCCCCTCGAACACGATGCCGCCGGCGAATTCGCTGGCGTTGTGGCACTCGGTGCAGTAGGTCTCGAGCACGCTCCAGTGTTGTGTGCTGCGGTCCGTAAACGGGGCGACGTCAAAGGCGATCACCGCGGCTGCGACAATTGCGCCGGTCGCGCCAATGGTGGCCAATAGCCTTTGGGTTCGCTTGTTTGCGGGCATCCGATCAAGCATAGAACCACGCCGGGATACAGTCCAGCGGGAGGCGCCGGGTGTCGGCCGGGAGCCGGATGGTCCAATCGTTTGACATGCCAGCCCCGACTCTTCATCTTGTCAGCCCGTTTCACGCAGCGTTGAGGGAATGAGCGGACGCTTCGATCTGACCAGCGTGCTTGCCTGCCCGCGCTGCGACCATGCGCCGCTGAACCTGGCGGAAGGCCACTATCGTTGCGACGCCTGCCGGATCGATTTCCCGACCGTGGACGGGATCCCCTGGCTCTTCGCCGAGCCCGCCGCTTCGCTCGGCGAGTGGCGCAATCGGGCCGATTTCACCCTGCAGACCCTTGCGCACGAGCAGCGGCGCCTGCAAGCGGCCGCGTCCGCGGGCGACCTGAGCGAGCTCACGCGCCAGAGGCTCACGAAGCACGCCGAGGCAACCCGGTCGCATACCGAACACCTCGGAACGCTGCTCGCGCCGCTCAAACTCGAACCGCTGACGGCGAGTTACTCGACCAACCTCGCATTCAGAACGCGCCTGCCGTCGGATCAGGGCCTCATGAAGTACGCCTACAACATCCATCGCGACTGGTCGTGGGGCCAGGAGGAGAACGAAGCCTCGTTCGCCATCGTGCGCGAAGCGCTTGCCGGTGCATCGCCGGGCAGGACGCTCGTGCTCGGGGCGGGCGCCGGGCGGCTTGCCTACGACGTGCACATGCGCACGGACTCCGAAGCCACGGTCGTGCTCGACTTCAATCCCTTCCTGCTGTTTCTCGCGCGACGCGTCACAGCGGGGGAGACGGTCGAACTCTACGAGTTTCCGCTCGCGCCGAAATCCATCGACGACCATGCGGTGCTGCGCAAGCTCGAGGCGGAACAGCCCTGCCGGGACGGCCTGTATTTCGTGCTGGCCGACGCGCACCGGCCGCCGTTCGTCAAGGGCGGCTTCGATACCGTGCTCACGCCCTGGCTCGTCGACATCCTCCCCGAACGCTTCACGACGCTGTGCAAGCGCATCAACGCGTTGCTCCCTGACGGCGGCCGTTGGATCAATTTCGGCTCGCTGAGCTTTCACTCAGGGGATCCGGCCCTGCAGTACTCGAAAGAGGAGTGCGCAGAGATCATCGCCGAATCGGGTTTCGAAGCGCCTGCGTTCTCGGAAACCTCGATGCCCTACCTGTGCTCGCCAGTCAGCCGCCACGGGCGTCACGAGCAGGTGCTCGGCTGGACCGCGGTCAAGCAGCGCGATGTGCCGAAGGCGCCGCGTCACAAGGCGCTGCCCGACTGGCTCGTGCTCGGCAAGGATCCGGTGCCGCTGCTCGATTCCTTCCGCCTGACGGCCGAGTCGACGCGCGTTCGCGCCTTCATCCTGTCGCTGATCGACGGGCGCCGGTCGCTCAACGACATTGTTGCGGTGTTCGATCAGCAGAAGCTCATGACGCACGAGGAGGCCGAGGCGACGATTCGCGAGCTCCTTATCAGGCTCTACGAGTCGAGCCGGCGCAGATAGCGCTGACGCTGGCGGCCGACCCGGCACCGTTGCCCGGACCGGCACGAGATTCCTGCTTCCGGAAGCCTGTGCCGCAGACGGCTACCCTGGGCCAGCATCCCGCTTCATGATGCGTTGCGCTGCCGCTCGCGAGGGTCGGGGCGCGGCGACAGACGGTTCACTCGAGCCCGGCGGCGCGCGCCTGTTCGAGTGCGAGCACGGCCTGGTCGCGGTCGCCGTCGCCATGGGCGACCGCTTCGATCAGGCGGTCGCGATAGACGTTGTGGCTCGGCATCGGCACGCTCGCGAGATCGGCCGTCGCCGCGATGAGGTTCGCGTCCTTGAGCCCGACCGTGATCGGCGAACCGACCTCATCGAAGCTCTCGTCGACCATTTTCTGGCCGTAGATCTTGTAGGCGGGGGCCGCAAACAGCCCCTCGGTCATGACGTCCTGAAAGACCTGCGGCTGCACACCGTACTTGCGCACGAGCGAGAAGCCTTCCGCCATCGCGATCATCGCGCAGCCGAGCACGGCGTTATTGGCGAGCTTGATGGCCGTCGCGGATTCCGGCTTCTCTCCGGCCAGAAAGGCCCGCCGACCCATCGCGTCCAGCAGCCCGCCGCAGCGGCGGATCGCCTCATCGGGGCCCGCGACGACGATACCGAGCTGTCCCGTGGCCGCGAGGTCCGGCCGGCCGAGCACGGGCGCCGCGACGAGTGTCTGTCCGGCCGAGGCGTGCCCGGCTTCAAGCTCGCGGATCGTCGCAACGCCGTGCGTGCCCATGACGAGGTGAATCCCCCCGGCACCGAGGGTCTCGCATAGACCTCCCGGTCCGAGCGCGACTTCGCGGACGGCGGTATCCGCCACGAGCATCGTCACGACGACCTCGCCGGCTGCCCCGACCTCGGCGATCGACGAAGCGGCCACGGCGCCGGCGGCGGTCAGCGCGTCCGCCTGCGCGGCGACGACATCGTATACGGCGAGATCATGTCCGGCAGCGAGTATTCGGCCGGCCATGCCTTGCCCCATTCGGCCAAGACCGATGAAGCCTACATTCATGATGAACCTCGGGTTGTGGATCGGTGCGGGTGGTTTCCCGGCGGGACATTCTAGCAGCGGGGCCGGGTAGCCGTGGGACCGGAAAATTACTGTAAACGACAACGACTCGATCTTGTGTTGACAGCGGCACGGCGTCGCACGGTTGCGCTGTTGTATGCTTGAACAACACTTGGAAAGTGTGTCGATCTGACGCAGTGCGGGGCGCGTTCGAGGGGAAGACAACAATGAAGAGAGCACAGCATCAGGTAATGGAGTTGCCCCAACTTGCGGCTGCGGTGGGAGCCGCGCTCACATTCCTTGTGCCGCAGTCCGTCCGCTCCCAGACCAATGACGTCGCGACGCTCGCGGATTTCCGCGCTTGCGGTGCACTGCAGCGCGACAGTGCCCGCCTGGCCTGCTTCGACGGCGTGCTCGCGGCCGACCGCACAGGCGGCGGCGTCGACGAAAACGATGAATCCGCACCGGTCACGCAGCCCGCCGAGCCGGAGGCGCCTGTAGCGGCAGCCGAACCTGAGGAGGACGTGCGGGTCGCGACCGAGCCGGAACCGGAGCCTGCCGACATTCCTGCGCCGATCACACCGCGGCCAGAACCTGCGGACGCTGCCGCCGCGACCGAGCCGCCGAGCGAACCGACCGAGGAACAGCCGCCGATCGATCCTCCTGCGGAGCTGGCACCGGCTCAAGTCGCAAGTGCGCCGCGCGAAGAGGCTAGCGAGGTTCAAACGGCGAGTGCGGCCCGATCCCGTCCCGCCGAGGGCCTGGGCGCGAGCGAGGACCGCGCAGCATCGGTCCGAACGCAAGCCGCGGCAGCGACCCGCGCTGAGAGGGCCGAACCGTCCGCTTTCATGATCGTGCAGTTCAATACCCGAATGCCGGGCGCTGCACGGTTCGTTAGCGATGACGGTCGAGTGTTCGTGCAGACGAGCGGTGGCAGCAACTACCGGACCTTTCCCGATGTACCGTTCCAGGCGACGCTCGAGGACGGTGCGCTGGGTTCCAACTTCCTGCGTCTGGGTCCCCGGCTCCGGGTGCGCGTGCGCATCGTCGAGTAGCCGCGACCGAAACGGCGTCATAAACGAAAAGCGGGGGCTTTCGCCCCCGCCGTGATTGGTGCCGTTGTAGCGGCGCGAAGCGCTGCTAGATCTCGAAGCGGCCAGTGCTGTGGCCGACCGACTCGATCTCAGATCCCATCATGTCGGCCATCGCGAGCAGTAGATTGGCCGTCGGCAGATCCTTCTCGGACTGGATGTGGCGGTTGCCCTCGAGGCGGCCGCCGGCGTGTCCGAGCAGCACCGCCGGGACGTTGTGGCGATCGTGCACCGGACCGTTGCTCATGCCCGAACCGAAGTAGATCAGCGAGGAATCGAGCAGGCTGCCGTCGCCGTCGGGCGTCGACTCGAGCTTGCCCAGGAACTCCGCGAGCTTGACCATCTGGTAGGAGTTGATCCTTGCGTACTGGTCGAGCGTCTCCTCGGTGTCCTTGTGGTGCGAGGTCGTGTGGTGCGGCTCCTTGACGCCGAGGAAGGCGTAGCTTCGGCCGCTTGCCTCGTGACCCGTCATGAAGGTGAACACGCGCGAAATGTCGCCCTGGTACGCCAGGTGCAGCAGGTCGTACGTGACCGTCATGTGCGTGTCGAAGTCCTCGGGGATGCCGACGGGGCCTTCCGGCGCGCTGGCCACGACATCGGAGCGCATTTCCATCTTCTGGAGCTGCTCCTCGACGCGGCGGATGTTGGTCAGGTATTCGTCAAGTATCGCGTTGTCGCTTGCACCGATGACGTGCTGCAGACGCTTCGTCTCGTCCAGCACCGAGTCAAGCATGCTCTGCTTGCGACGCATCCTCGCAAGCCGCTGCTCGGGCGTGCCGGGCTCGCCGTACATGCGCTCGAACGTGACCTGCGGGTTGATCGAGACCGGCGACGGGCTTTCGTCGTCGAGCCAGGACAGCGTGTTGAAGAACACGCAGGGGTAGCCGTCGCAGGCGCCCGCCGACGTACCCATGTCTTCGGTGCCGAGTTCGAGCGAACGCAGCGGAGTATCGTCTGCGATCACGTCGGCAATGTACTGGTCGACGGTTCGCTTGGAGCGGACGATGTTGAAATCGCCGTTGTTGCTGAGCGGCCCGACGCCGTTCAGGAACGCGGCGCTGGCGCCCATGTGGATGCCGCCCATGTTCTTGCTGCCGTCCGGGGCCTTCATCTGGCTGATCGTCGTCAGGTACTGACGGAACGGCTCCAGCGGCTTCATGATCTGGTTGAACTGGAAGTCCTTGCCGACCTGCTCCGGATGCCACATCTGCGGATAGATGCCGTTGGGCACGTAGACCGCGCCGAACCGCAGCCGCTCTCCGGCGGCAGTCAGGCTCTGGGCGGTTGCGGCCGGTACCATCGAATCGAGCAGCGGCAGTGCGACGGCAACGCCAGCTCCTCGCAGGAACATGCGACGGTCCAAATGCTTCTTGGTGATGAACATGGGTTACTCCCCGCTTGCAGCGATTGTGACAGTTCCGTCGCCCTCAGGAAGGTTGCGGCGCATCTGGAACGGGTAACTGTCAACGATTCCCAAAAGTATAGCTTCCAGACTGTAATTTTGCACGGCCGAATTCCTGACAATCTGCCTTACGATCGCCAGGTCAGCCGGCTCCAGACCCCTTCCGAGCGCATAAATCAGGAGCTTTTCGGTGACCGTGCTCGCGAAGAGCTCCGGATCCGCGAGAAGCGCTTCGCGAAGTTCGGCCGGACCGTTGACGACGGTGCCGTCGGCGAGCGTGCCGGCGGAGTCGATGGCCAGTCCCTGCCGGTCGACCTCGCGCCACTGCCCGACGGCGTTGAAATGCTCAAGCGCAAAACCCACCGGGTCGATGTTGTCGTGGCACGCGGCGCAGGCGGGATTCGCACGATGCAGCTCGAGCTGCTCGCGCACCGTGCTCGGCCGGCCTTCGGGTGCGCTCTCCTCGAGATCCGGCACCTCATCCGGCGGCGCGGGCGGCGGGTTGTTCCAGAACTCCGAGACGAGAAACTTGCCGCGAACGATCGGCGAGGTACGCGTACCCTGCGACGTCAACGAGAGCAGGCTGCCGTGACCGAACAGGCCCCAGCGATTCCGGTCCTCGAGCTCGACCCGGCGGTAACGCTGGCCGTAGACGCCGTCGATGCCGTAGTGTCGCGCCAGCCGCTCGTTGAGGAACGTGTAGCTTGCGGACATGAGTTCGTGCACGGGCAGGTGTTCCCGCAGTACATGGGCGAACAGCGATTCGGTCTCGCGGCGCATCGCCTGTCTGAGATTGTCGTCGAAATCCGGGAACAGCAGCAGGTCGGGCCGGACGCGCGAGTCGAGATTCCTGAGCTGCAGCCACTGGCCCGTGAAGTTGTCGACGAGCGCATCCGAGCGGCTGTCGGCGATCATGCGCCTGACCTGCGTCTCGAGCACGGCCGGTTCCCTGAGCCGACCCTGTTCGGCGACCGCGAGCAACTCCTCGTCCGGGATGCTCGACCAGAGGAAGAACGAAAGCCGGGATGCGAGCTCGACATCGCTGATCGAGTGCGCGGAGCCCGGCGGCACGTCGGGCGATTCGCTCTCGGAGCGGAACAGGAACCAGGGGCTGACGAGAACGCGTGATACGGCGGCATGGATGCCGGCGTCGAAGTCGCCGCCAAGCGCGCGTTCGTCCTCGTAGAAAGCGAGCGGCGAGGCGATGTCATCGGCGGTGACCGGCCGCCTGAAGGCGCGGCGGGCCAGCGTTGCGACGATCTCCTCGGCACAGACCGCTTCCTCGGCTGCCGATGCGGGCTCGCAGACGAAGATTCGATCCCGGGTCGGTGTGTCGCTGACACCCGTGACATCGAACGGCCCTTCGACATAGGCAAGCTCGAGCCGCGGCATGCCGGACGGATTGTGAATCTCCAGCGATGCCCGTTCGACCCGTTCCCAGACGCTCTGGTCGACGCCCGTTCGCTCGCGCCAGGTCAGGGCAATCGTGTGCGGACCGGCGGTAACGGGGATCGGCGACGAAGTGAGTCTCGGGTCAATGTCGAACTGCAGGGCGTTGAAACCTTCGTCGAGCGCGAGTTGGTGATCGTCGGGGCCGCCGATTTCCACCGTGTAGACGACCTCGTCGTCGAGCAGCACGATGAATTCATGCGGCCGGTCGTGGCCCTCGACGCCGAACAGCCCTTCCTCGACGCCGCGCAGAAGCCGGCCGCCGAACACGTACTTGCCGTCCGCCGGGAAGTAGTGCGTGACCTCGATGCCCCCGCGCGTGCCGAGCGGCAGGCCTTCGAGGTGGTAGTCCTGGGTCGTGTCAAAGGGAATGTTGTAGGTGGAGCGGGCCGGCAGCGCGGTCGGGTTGCCCATGGCCATGTCGGTCACCTGCAGGGACACCGCCAGGTACCGCTCGAGCAGCAGCGGCGAGGTGGTCAGCAGGTCCGCGATATTGTCGAAACCGAAGTCGCCGCCGTCGCTTGGCAGCAGTTGCGTGAGATCGGCCTCGATACCGAACAGATCGCGAATCGCGTTCGCGTATTCGGCGCGGTTGAGACGATGGACCTTCGTCGAACTTGCATGGGGCTCGGCAAAGGCCGCCGCGTCGAGCGTTTCGGTGAGCGCGTTGACGAACTCGACCCGGACCTCGTGATCCGGCTGGGGCCCGTCTCGCGGCGGCATGACGCCGAGCATGAGCCTGCGGCGTATTTCCTCGAACAACGCAGCGTTGGCATGAACGTCATCGAGCGAAATGCCTTCGAGCGACATGCCGCCCGTGAACTCGGTGTCGTTGTGGCACTCGACGCAGTAGGCGTCGAGCATCTGCCAGTTGCGCGCGAGTACGGCCTCCGGATGGCGGCTGGTCCAGGTGTAGGCTGCGAGCGCGCCGGCGATGACGACAGCGCCGGCAGCGTAATACCGGATCCTCACAGTTGCGCGACCTCCTCGGGCATGGGCTCAAGCCCCATGAGCTCGCGCAGGAGCACCGCGACCTCGGCCGGCTGTGCGCCCTGGGGACGGCCGGCCTGTGCGCCCGTGAGCGGCGGCGGTTCTCTGGGCTCCATCGCCTCGACGATCTCGAGCGCCGTCTTGCCCTCGCCGTCGGGCAGGTCGAGCGTCGCGCCGCTTTCGGAGAGCGCGCGAACGATGTCGAGCTTGCCGGCTTTCGCGGCCTGGTGCAGCGCGGCTTCCCCGTCGGGAGTCACCGCATCGGGGTCGGCGCCCGCGGCGAGCAGGAGGTTGACCGCATCGAGCGGTTCGCGATTGGCTTCCTCGCGGAACGGCGGCGCGCGCCCCTCGCGGATGTCGCCGGGGCCGCCGGCCATGCCGACGCCGCGCCCGCCGTTCATCGCAACCATGAGCGGCGTCTTGCCGATGTTTCCTGGGCCGAACGGGCCGCCCCCGCCCGATTCGCCTTCCGGCGCTTCGGGCGCCCACTCGATGTCGCCGCCGTGTTCGATGAGCAGTTCGATTGCCGCAACGTCGGCGGCCACGGCCGCACGATACATCGGCGTCGCGTTTTCCTTCGTGTCGCAGCACATGGAAGTCGAGTGCAACTGACCGACGAATGGCTTGTTGGGATCTGCGCCCGCTTCAAGGAGCAGGCGCGTGACGTCGAGCGCCGTACGTTCGTTCGGATGATCGGCCCGCCACTGGGTCCCGTCCTTGGCGAGCCAGTCGTGCGTCGCGTCGCGCATGAGCACGGCCTGGTAGAGCGAGCCGTCGTTCGCGTCGGCGCCGAGTTCGAGCAGCATTGCGGCGAAATCGAAGCGGTCGTTGACGACCGCGATCATCATCGCAGTTGCGCCGTCGGCGTTGCTCAGGTCGATGTCCGCGCCGCCTTCGAGAAGCCGGCGAACGACTGCCTCGTCGGCATTGCGCGCGGCAAACATCAGGGCCGTGAATCCGCCGCTCGGAAAATCGGTCCGCGTCGTGCGCTGCTCAAGCTCCGACGTACGCGCGTGCATGTTGGGGTCGGCGCCGGCGCGCAACAGGACATCGACGACGTCGACGTGACCTTCGACGGCGGCCCACATGAGTGCGGTCTGCTCCCACAACGACTCCACGGCGTTCAGGTCGCTGCCGTGTTCGAGCAGCAGGGAAACTGCGTCGACGCTGCCCGTGCGTGCCGCCGCCATCAGGGCGGTTTCGCCATTCGGCGAGGTCGCCGCGATGTCGGCGCCGGCTTCGAGCAGTGTCCGGATGACGGTTGCGTCGCCGATACGGCTCGCCTGCAGCAACGGCATCACGCCGAATTCATTGGCGGCGTTGGGGTCGGCGCCGGCCGCCACGAGGGCGGCTACCATCTCCGGATGGGACTCGTAGGCGGCCCACAGAAGCGCCGTCGAGCCGTCCGGCTGCGACGTGTTGACATCGTGGCCGCCGCCGATCAGCGCGTGCACCTGATCGAGGTCGCCCACGCTCGCGGCATCAGCAACGGGACTCGCCGCCCCCGCTGCCTGCCAGGCGCCCGCGGCGAGCGCCGCAACGGTCCACCAACCCAGCTTCTTCATGCTCATGTGGCTCCCCCGTTGGCTTTCGATGCGCCTCGCACTCATGACGTCTTCTCCCGTTCGTTTGGATACGAGTCAGAAAGCTAAAGAGCAGCGCTCACGGCGCAACCGCCGCACGCTGCGGGTACTTGGCAACAAGCATACTGGTTTCGCCGTAGAATTTCAGAACGCGCGACCACGCCGGAACAGCCTCAGGGGAGGTGTTGACCATGCCCGATGCCGAAACCTCAACAATACCGCTTGCCGGAGTGAACCGCCGCCGCGCGGTCGGCGGTCTCGCGGCGCTCGCGGCAACTCCGTGGCTGGTTTCGCGGGCGTTTGCGCAGGCAGCCGAATCCGCGCCGCTGGATCTGCCGCTCGCGATCGCGTCGCTCATCAACCACATCGGCGTCTCGGTGCCGGACGTGGTCGCGTCCGCCACCTTTCACGGACGACTCTTCGGCGGCACGAATCCGCGAGGCGAGCGGGAGCCCTTCCTGCGCTACTTCATCAGGCTCAACCCCGGCAGCGTCGCCATCGGTCCGATCGGCACGTTTCCGGCAAGCAGTCTGACCGTGCCGCACATCGATCACTATTGCGTCACCGCGGCGCCGTTCGATGCCGTCGCCTGGCAGCGGCGGCTTGAGGCGGAGAATCTCGCCTACCGTGGCCAGGGTGTCTTCGCCGACCCGGACGGTATCGCGATTCAGGTCGCCGGAGGCCGGGGCGGCGAGAGCCTGGCCGCAGGATCGATCACCGCACTCGATCCGCTCTACACGGGTGAGCCGCTCGTAGCGCCGCGCGGCTTCGACCATCTCGTGCTCGGCGTCTCCAACCTCGATGCGACCGCGGCATTTCACGAGCGCATGTTCGGGTTTGAGGTCTCCGACCGCGAATCCGAGCGGTACTGGATCAGCGACGGCGATCTGAGGCTTGCGTTTCGCGAGACGCGCGATGGCGAAGTTCCCGGCATCGCGAGCTACGCAGTCCGAACGGCGCCGTTCGACGCCGCTGAAGTCGCCGACAGGATCGCGGCGATGGGGGGCGAGGCCGGGCCTGCCGACGACGACGGCAACGCCCTGAGAGTTCTCGATCCGGACGGGATCGAGTTCGCGCTCAGGTCGTCCTGACGAACGTGACCGACCACGTCCGCGTGCAGCGGCCGGGGCGGGACGCCGCGCTACGCGGGTTCGACTTTGCCGCGCGGCCGTTTGTCGCAGCCGGTCTGCTGCTTCAGTCGCTCGCCCAGGCACAGACCGACGGCTTCGTCGCCCCGTACGTGCCGACCGTGGAGGAGGATGTCGAGCTCATGCTCGATGTCGCGGGCGTCCGTCCCGACGACTATGTCATCGATCTCGGCTCGGGCGACGGACGGATTGCCATCGCCGCGGCGCGCCGCGGCGCACTGGCTCACGGCGTCGAACTCGACGCCGAACTCGTGGAACTGGCACGCGCCAGTGCCGCCGAGTCCGGCGTGTCCGAGCGTGTGGCGTTTCTGCACGGCGACATATTCGAGGCGAACATTGGCCGCGCCACGGTCGTGACGTTGTATCTCTTTCCGGACGCGAACCTCATGCTGCGGCCGAAACTGCTGGCGGAGCTTCGGCCCGGCACGCGCGTCGTTTCCAACAGCTTCCACATGGGGGAATGGCAACCGGATGTGCACGACACGAGCGCGCGCTCGAGCGGCGGCGTCCTGCTCTGGATCGTGCCGGCGCGGATCGACGGCGAGTGGTCGCTCGAGGTCGATGGAGGCGAACGCCTGTCGTTCTCCATCAACCAGCAGTTTCAGGAGATCGAGCTGCAGTTTGCCGGTTCCGCACCGAGACTGGCGAGTGCCGCCGCGACGCTCAGGGGGGAGCGAATCCGGTTCGGCGTCGAGTCGAGTACTTTGAGCTACAACTTCGACGGACGCATCGAGGACGATGTCATGCAGGGCTACGTGCAGGTCGAGCGCGAGGGCGTCAGCGGCGTTGCTGCCTGGCGGGCGGAGCGGCGCGAGGAGCCTGAACCGTAGGAATCGATCGCAGCAAGCCGGTGCTCGGTTGCGCTGGCGAAGTGTGCTTGTCGCGTATCAGGACGGCTCTTGCCTGCGATGAGTGAGAACGGTGAATTGTGCGATCATAGTCGGCTGACCTGTATGTCCGTACCAAGCAATTCGGTCGCGTCTGGAGGAAAAATGACCGCAAATAACCTGAGTGCCATGCTCGAGGCGCACGGCAGCGCCGTAAAGCTGTTGCGCAATTCCAAAATCGGAATGTACATCTACCCGGTCGTCGCGGCCGAGTTCACGAACTGGCGAAGCGAGCAGGCGGCCTGGCGCGACTCGGCCGTGCTGTTCGACCAGACGCATCACATGGACGAGCTCATCGTCGAGGGGCCGGACGCGGCGGCGTTCCTCGAGAATATCGGTATCAACAGCTTCGCGAACTTCGACCTGAACCGCGCCAAGCACTTCGTGCCGGTCACGCCCGCCGGGCACGTCATCGGCGACATGATCATTTTCCGCGCGCGTGCGGACAAGTTCATTCTCGTCGGCCGGGCGCCGACGGCCAACTGGGTCAAGTTCCACCAGGCCGTCGGCAACAGCAAGGTCCGCCTGGTCCACGACCCGCGTTCCGACGGCCGCCCCGACGGCAAGGCCATCTACCGCAGCCATTACCGCTTCCAGATCCAGGGGCCCGATGCGGCGAAGATTTTCGACAGGATCAACGGCGGCCCGATACCTCAGGTCAAGTTCTTCCACGTCGACCGGATCAACGTCGGCTCGCGGCGCGTGCAGGCGCTCAGGCACGGCATGGCCGGCGCACCGGGCCTTGAAATCTGGGGCCCGTACGCCGACAAGCACTACATTCAGACCACGATCATCGAGGCGGCCCGCGACGTCGGCGTCGACCTGCATCTCGTCGGCAGCCGCGCCTACTCGACGAATACGCTCGAATCGGGCTGGATACCGTCGCCGCTGCCGGGCATCTACACGGGCGGCGGCATGCTCGCCGAATACCGCGACTGGCTTGCCGCGGACAGCTACGAGGCCGTGGGCTCGATCGGCGGCAGTTTCGTCAGCGACGACATCGAGGACTACTACGTCAATCCATTCGAGCTCGGTTACGGCTTCTACATCGGCTGGAAGACCGAATTCATCGGCAAGAACGCGCTGGCTGAACTGAAGGAGCGCGACAACCGCAGGAAAGTCACGCTCGAATGGAACCGGGACGATGTTCTGAAGGTCATAGCATCATCGTTCGAGGATGGCACACCGTACAAGTGGATCGACTTTCCACAACCGAACTACGCCTCGACCAGCGCGGACAGGCTCATGGACGGCGACCGGATGGCGGGCATTTCGATGTTCAGCGGCTATTCGTTCAATGAGCGCTGCATGCTGTCACTCGGCGTCGTCGACAGCGACGTCGAGATCGGCGACCAGCTCACGCTTGTCTGGGGCGAGCCCGAGACCTCCGGCAAGACCTCGACCGAGCCCCACAGGCAGGCGGAGATCCGGGTCAAGGTGGCGCCGACACCCTATTCGAGGGAAGCGCGCGAGAACTATGCGGACAGTTGGCGGACTAAGTCAGGTACATAAGGCGGATTCGGGGCTCCGGAATCGGGGCGCCGTGTAGCCGCGATCACTGGCAACGCCGGGGGAGAATCGATTTGAGCCGTAGCGTAGCTCCGCTTGTCGCGGTCGTCTGTTCGCTCTACGCCGCAACCGGCGTCCGGGCGCAGGACGCGAGCGTGGCCGCCAACGGCGACAAGACCGCCGAGATCGCCCGTGTCGATGCCGAACCCGAGATCGACGGCGTGCTCGACGACGAGATCTGGTCGCGGGCGACCTTGATCGAAGACCTGCATCAGCTCAATCCCGTCGAATACGCCGAACCCTCCCAGCCGACGGAGATCCGCCTCGCCTATGACGAGAACGCGCTCTACGTTTCCGCAAGGCTTTACGACAGCGACGCGGAAGGGATCACGGCGCAGGTCCTGCGCCAGGGCGAGGGGCTCAGTGACGAAGACCGGTTCGCGATCATTCTCGACCCGTATCTCGACAGGCGCAGCGGTTACCGCTTCCAGGTCAATCCGAACGGCGTGCGCTGGGATGCGCTCTACCAGGACACCTCCGACATCGAATCGAACTGGGAAGGGATCTGGCAGGGGGCGTCGACGCGCGACGACGGCGGCTGGACCGCCGAAATGGCGATCCCCTTCAAGACGCTGTCGTTCAATCCGGCCAACGACACCTGGGGCGTGAACTTCGAGCGCACGATTCAGCGCAACGACGAGTCGCTGGGCTGGGTTTCCCGCAACCGCCAGCTCAACCCGGGCGTCGCGGGCACGATTTCGGGCTTCGAGGGCCTCGAGCAGGGCCGGGGCCTGGACATCGTGCCTTCGGTCGCCGTCACGGAGCGAAAGACCTACGGAATCGCGGGCGGCAGCGCGGTCGAGTGGGAACCGTCGCTCGACGTCTTCTACAAGATCACGCCGCTGCTCAATGCCGCACTGACCCTCAACACCGATTTCTCCGCGACCGAGGTCGATGACCGCCAGGTCAATCTCACCCGGTTTGGCCTGTTCTTCCCCGAGAAACGCGATTTCTTCCTGCAGGATGCCGACATCTTCGAGTTCGGCCGTATCGGCGGGGGTGGCGGTGGCGGCGGCGGCGGTGGCGGCGGCGGCGGTGGCGGTGGCTTCGGCGGCGGCTTCGGGCAGAACGGCCGGCCGTTCTTCTCGCGGACGATGGGTCTGAGCCGCACCGGGCAACCGGTCGACATCGACTACGGCGGCAAGCTCAGCGGCCGCGCCGGACGTTTCAACCTCGGCGCAATGGCGGTACGGCAGGCGGAATTCGGGGATGTCGGAGAGACGGACCTTTTTGTCGGCCGGGCGACCGCAAACGTGCTCGCCGAATCGACCGTCGGATTCATCCTGACTGACGGCGACCCGCACTCGAACCTCAACAGCTCGACCGTGGGTGCGGACTTCAGGTATCGGAACACGCGATTGCCGGGCGGCAGGATCCTCGAGGGCGAAGCCTGGTATCAGCAAAGCGATACCCAGGGCATTGGCGCCACGAACAACGCGTCGTATGGCTTCGGACTTTCCTCGCCAAATTCCACGGGTCTGCGCGGCAGCTTCAGCACGCGCCATATCGAGGAGGATTTCGATCCGGCCATGGGCTTCGTAAACGAGACCGGAATCCGCGGCTACAGCGGAGAAGTCGGTTATCGGCATCGATTTCGCGATCGCTACCTCAGGCAATTCGGCGGGAGCGTGCGAGCCTTTCGCGTCGAGCGCCTCGACACCGGTGAGCTCGACCGCGAGGACATCTCGGCCGGAATCGAGATGAGCAACAACACCGCGGACCGACTTTTTTCCCGTGTCAACATGAACCGGGAGATCATCCCCTTCGACTTCCCGATCTATCGGCCGTCTGACGGCTCACCGCCCATCATCGTCCCGGCCGGAGACTACACCTGGACCGACGCGTTCGTCGGCCTGCGCACGGGCGAGCATCGTCCGGTGGCGCTCTTCCTGGGCGCGAGCACCGGTGAGTACTACGACGGAGACAATACGCTGGTCAGGGCAAACGCGACGTGGCGCCCGTCGCCGAACTTCAGTCTGAACGTCGGCTACCAGGTCAACGACGTTTCGCTGCCCGGCGGCGACTTCGTCGTGCGGCTGTCCTCGATGACGCTTCAATACGTGTTCTCGTCGACGCTGTCCTGGGTCAACCTGATCCAGTACGACAACTTCTCCGAAACCATCGGCTTCAACAGCCGCCTGCACTGGATTCCCGAAGCCGGTCGGGAAGGGTTCATCGTCCTGAATCACAGCGTCGCCGACCGGGACAAGAACGACTCCTTCCATTCCACGGGCGCCGACCTCGCCGTCAAGTTCAACTACACCTGGCGGTTCTAGGCGTTGTCGCCCCGGCAAACCGCGCACTGACGCTGAGGGAAGAGAATACTTCCATGCAAGCCTGCGGCGCAGGCTCGTGCCGAGCGAGCTGCAATTGCCCGTTGTGTGTTTCGCAGAGCAGCGCGCGACGGGATCGCGGGCGCCCGGCGCGGAGTAATCCTGCAGCCGGAGGATCCCGGTTGTTGTGAGCCGCAGCATCGTGACTGTAGACTCTCGAACCGGATCGGTCCCGGTAAGTGCCATGGAAGCAGTCATTTCCGACCTCGTTGAACGCTTCGAGCGAGGCAAGCTCTCACGCCGGCAACTGATCGGCGGCCTCACGGCTCTTGCCGGCACGGCTGCTGCGACGCGTGCCGGCGCCCAGCAAACCCCGTTCAGTTCGACCCGGATCGATCACGTCAGCATTCAGGTCACCGACCTGCCACGCTCGATCGCCTTCTATCGCGACGTCTTCGGTCTGGAAATACTGAATGAGGACGTGGAGAACCGGATCGTCCGCATGGGCGCGACGAGCGTTCTCGTCTCGCTGCACGCGAAGGAACCGACCGGCATCGTCGATCACTTCGCGATCTCGATCGAGAATTTCGATCAGGAGGCCGTCACCCGGACGCTGCTCGAGGAACACGGCCTGACGGCGCAGCAGAACCTCGACTACGGCTTTTACGTTCGCGATCCGGAAGGCATACCCGTGCAGATCATGCGAACCTGAATGTATGCTTTCGAAACCGGTCGCAACATTGCGGAACAACATTTGCGGGAACACGGGTCGCTCGCGCGGCCCGGCAGGGTAACAGGAACGGGAAAATATCCAATGAAGAGAACGATTGCAGTATTGGCAGCAACGATTTCAGGCGGTGTTGCGCTCGTCGCGGGATCCGCGCTGGCCCACCATTCCTTCGCCATGTTCGATACGTCACAGCACATCCTCGTCGAAGGCACGATCACCGACTGGCACTTCAACAATCCCCATAGCTGGCTGTACATCGAGGCCGCCGGCGAGAACGGCGAAGTTCAGCAGTGGGGCTTCGAGGGCGCCGCCCGCGTGCACGCCATACGCCAGGGCGTCAATGGCAACACCTTCACTCAGGGTGAGCAGGTCCGGGTCGTCATGAGCCCGCTTCGCGACGGGAGGCCGGCCGGAGTCATGTGCTTCGTCGTCAAGGAAGATCAGACCATCGTGCAGCCGAACGACGGCATCTGCAATGCGCCCCAGGTTATCGAGCGCTGGCAGACAAACGGTTGGCTCGAGAGCACGGAACACCTCGGCGTCCATCCCGCAACGGTCGAGTAGGCGCCCGTAACGTAGCCCGGACGGGAGCTTTTACAAAACGACCCGCCGCGTGCGCGACGCCGGCCGTGCGGCGCGCGCGACGCTTCAGGAAAAGTAGATCCAGGCTGCCGCAACGAGCACAAGCACGAGCGCGCTCAGGGCGATATCGGCGCCGCGGTTGACTTCGGCCTGCCGGTCCGGGCGGTCGCCGCCGAGCGTAAGCGGGGCGATCCGGTCCCGATCCGGCGCTTCAGTCCACAGGCTCGCAAGCACGAGGATCGCGATCGAGGCGACGAACAGCACGATCGCGAAGTGCAGAAAGTTCATCGTCGCGAATGTCTCGAGCCAGCCGCTCAGCGAAGTCCGGTTGAGTTCGGCGACGAGCCGCGCGAGGCCGACCACGAGTCCCGCGCCGAGCGCCGCGAGCGCGCCCCTCGAATTGGCGCGTGGCCAAATGATCCCGGCGAGAAAGACTGCCGCGATGGGCGGGGAAATATACGACTGCACGCTTTGCAGGTACACGTAGAGCTGGCTCGATATCACGTCCATGAACGGGATCCAGGCGAGGCCGAACCCGACCATGCCGAGTGTCGCAACCTGCCCGACGAGGACGAGGCGACGCTCCGACTGCTCTGGTGCGAACTTCTTGTAGACGTCCATCGTGATCAGCGTCGCGCAGGAGTTGAATACGGATGACAACGAACTCATGAGCGCCGCGAGCAGCCCCGCGACGACGAGCCCCTTGACGCCGGCCGGCAGCAGCGCCCCGATCAATGCCGGCAGCGCCTGGTCCGTGTCGCTGAGCTCCAGCGCGCCCTGCTCGGCGAGCGTGTAGGCGATGACGCCCGGCAGCACAAATACGAACAGCGGCAATTGCTTGAGAAACGCGGCGAATATCGTCGCGCGCCGCGCCGCCGCGATCGACGCGGCGGACAGGGTCCGTTGCACGATGAACTGGTCGGTGCACCAGTACCAGACCGCGAGAATCGGCGCGCCGAAGATGATGCCGGTCCACGGGAAGTCCGGGTCCGAGCTTGCGCGCCATAGATCGAGGAATTCCGGGCCCGCCGTCGAACGCACGCTCTCCCAGCCGCCGGCCCGGTCGATCCCGATCAGCGTCACCGCGGCCGCGCCGCCGATCATGACGACGAACTGCATCATGTCGGCGTAGAGCACCGCCCGCATGCCGCCGATCACGGTGTAGACGCCGGTCGCAACGACGATGATCACCGCGCCGGTCCAGAAGTCGATCCCCATCAACGCCTCGAACACGAGTCCGCCGGCGGCGATCGTCACGGAGATCTTCGTGAGAACGTAGGCGAGGATCGAAATCCCGGCGAGATAGTAGCGGGCGCCGGCCGAGTAGCGCCGTTCGAGGAACTCCGGCATCGTGAACACGCCCGAGCGGATGTAGAACGGCACGAAGAGCCAGCCGAGCAGCAACAGCGCGAACGCCGCGAGCAGTTCGAATTGGGCCGCGGGGAAGGCCCCTGCCGCGCCGCTGCCGGCGAGGCCGATCAGGTGTTCGGAGCCGATGTTCGAGGCGAAGATCGACGCCCCGACGATGAACCAGCCCGCATTTCGCCCGGCCAGGAAGAACTCGGTCGAGTTGGCCCTGTTGGTCTTCCCGTGCCAGAAGACGACCGCGTAGGTCGCGCAAAAGTAAAGTGCGATGACGGCCCAGTCGATGAACTGGAGCTGGTTCACGGACGGTCGGCGCGCCTGCGTTCAGTCGATGCCGGAGTGCTCGCGTGCGGCGCGTTGCAGCCCGCTGAAACCGGCGCGGCGCAGGATGGCGAATCGTCGCAGGGCGCGTTCATGGCGGCCGCAGTATGGGCCATTGCGCGTGCATTGCTCAAGATCGCGAAGAGGTATGCGCGTGCGGAGCCGGTGCCCCTGCGATCGATGGACGATGTGTCTGCCCGTTTGTTGGCCGAGGGGTACCCGCCCCGGAGTTTTGCGGTATATTCGCCGTTCCTCATCGCCTGGTCGCCGCAGTACCGATGGTTTTTGCCGTCGCTTGCCGTGGCCGAAGGCCGAGTTTCGGCCCTGTAACATCTTGCGACAGGGCTGTTTTTTCAAGGAGAAAGAGAGAACCAATGTCAACCACCCGGGAAGTCGCCCAGACCACAGACCACACCACGCGCAGCAAGCCCTTCACTTCCGACGAATACCTCGAGAGCCTTCGTGACGGCCGCGAGATCTGGATCTACGGCGAACGCGTCAAGGACGTCACGACGCATCCGGCCTTCAGAAACACCGTAAGGATGCTCGCCAGGCTCTACGATGCGTTGCACGACGAACGCAAGGAGATCCTGTGCACCGAGACCGACACGGGCAACGGCGGCTACACTCACAAGTTCTTCAAGGCGCCGACGAGCGCCGAGGACATGGTCGGCGGGCGTGACGCGATCGCCGAATGGGCGCGCGTGACCTATGGCTGGATGGGGAGGTCGCCCGACTACAAGGCCGCATTTCTCGCAACGCTCGGCGCGAACGAGAGCTTCTACGAGCCCTTCGACGCCAATGCGCGCTACTGGTATGAGAAGGTCAACAACGAGGTCACTTTCGTCAACCATGCCATCGTCAACCCGCCGGTGGATCGCGACAAGGAACTGGCGGAAGTGCGCGACGTGTTCATGCACGTGGAGAAGGAGACCGACGGCGGCCTGATCGTGAGCGGCGCCAAGGTCGTTGCGACGACATCGACGCTGACGCACTACAACTTCATCGCGAACAACGGCCTGTTGCCGATCAAGACGAAGGACTTCGCCTTCGTCTGCATCGTTCCCACCAACTCGCCGGGCGTCAAGCTCTACTGCCGGCCTTCATACGAAATGACGGCGTCCGCGATGGGCAGTCCCTACGACTATCCGCTGTCGAGCCGGCTCGACGAGAACGACTCGATCATCGTCTTCGACAAGGTGTTCGTGCCGTACGAGAACGTGTTCGCCTACGGCGACATCGACAAGGTCAACAACTTCTTCCCGCGATCGGGTTTCCTGCCGCGCTTCATGTTCCACGGCTGCACGCGCTTCGCCGTGAAGCTCGACTTCATCGCGGGGCTCATGCTCAAGAGCACCGAAGCCACGGGGGTGAAGGACTTTCGCGGCGTCAAGGCGCAGGTCGGCGAGGTGCTTGCCTACCGCAACCTGTTCTGGGGCCTGACCGACGCAATGGCCCGCACGGTCACGCCGTGGACCGAAGGCCACGTTTCGCCGAACATCGAGTACGGGCTCGCGTACCGCGTGATGTCGAACATCGTCTGGACGAAGATCCGGGAGATCGCCGAAAACGTGCTGGCGAGCGCGCTGATCTATCTGCCCTCGCACAGCAACGACCTGAAGGTCCCCGAAGTGCGCAAGTTCCTCGACCCCTACGTGCGCGGTTCGAACAACTACGGCGCCGAGGAGCGCATCAAGCTCATGAAGCTCGTCTGGGATGCGCTCGGCACGGAGTTCGGCAGCCGCCATGCGCTATACGAGCGAAATTACTTCGGCAACCACGAGAACATCCGTACCGAGGTCGTCATGCTCGCCGAGGCCATGGGACAGGCGGACAAGTACAAGGGTTTCGCCGAACAGTGCATGGACGAGTACAACCTCGACGGCTGGACGGTGCCCGATCTCATCGACCCCGACGACATCAGCATCGTCATGAAGAGATAGAAGAGCGGCGAGCGCAGCGTCCGCGCCCGAAAAACGCGGCGCGCATCGGGAATCTGATCCACCGAGCGAACCGGGAACCTCGTTGTGCGCAGGCCCGACGTATCGTTCCCGGCTCTTCGCGCTAGAATCGGGAGAACCGAGAAGGAGGCGTGAGATGGTCACGGGAGTCCTGCCGAGAGCCCGCAGCGGCTGGTCGCTGTATCTCGGACTGAGCCTGCTCTTCGTGCTCATCGTCGCGGTCGGTTTCTGGCCGAGCTATTTCGGCGCATTGACCACGGGTGACGTCGACCGGCCCTGGTTCATCCACTTTCATGCGGTTGTGTATGTCGGCTGGCTCGGGCTTTTCGTCACCCAGGCGGCGCTGGCGGCAAAGGGCAGACTTCGCCAGCACATGCGGGTCGGCAACTTCCTGATCGGCTATGGCGTCGTCGTAATCCTGGTCGGGCTCCTGGCGACATTCGGCATGTTCTGGCTCCGGGTGCGCGCCGGCGCCGTCGCCGAAGCGCAGGCGGGGCTGATCAGCCCGCTGCTCGACATGATCGTGTTCACGCCGTTCTTCGCCGCGGCCGTCCATTTCCGCCGCGTGCCGGATGTGCACAAGCGCCTGATGATCGTTGCGACGACGGTGCTGCTGGTCGCCGCGGTTGCGAGGATGCGCTTCCTGGGCGGCGACCTGCTGGCCGTCTACCTGATATGGGTTTCCCCGATATGGATCGCGATGCTCCGCGATTTCTTCAGCCGCAGGATGCTGCACCCGGTCTACGTTGTGGGCCTCATCGCGATCGCGCTCGAGGGGACGCCCACACGGCGCTTCATCCGGGAGACCGACGCCTGGCTGGAAATTACCGGCCGGCTGGCTCAGGTCATCGCATAGCCTGGGACCGCGGGAGCGTAGTGCCCGTTCGGCCTTGACTCGCCGCGCCGTCCTGGCGCCGCTCGAATCGCCATCGCGTCGCTCTGCGCCGTCGGAGGCACGTTTCGCGCCGACGACGCTCGATCGGGAATTGCGCACCCGCGCTCGGGGTGTCGAGCGCGGGCGTCGGAGCGTTGGCTAGTCGGCTGCGGGAGCGGTCAATCCCGACGCGTTACCGAAGGTCGTGCCCTCGGCGTTGATCGCGCCGCGCAGATTGCCGGCGGGCCTGCCGTCCTTCAGAGGATTGGTCTTGATCGTCACGGCGTCGCCAGGCTGCCAGAAGTTCGGCGAGATGCCCTCGCGGCGCAGCCGGGGCGGCGCCCCGAGTTCAAATCCCCACTCCGTGTTCGTGCCGTCGTCGTTCGCGACATTGACGTAGAGCCAGGAGTGCGGATTCAGGTAGTCGAAGCGTGTCACCAGGCCGGTCAGCGTGAGTTCGACCTGGTCGTCGAACATCGCGGCCGAATGGTGGGCGAGCGCGGGCGTCAGTAGCAGCGCGGCGGCCAGCGCAGCCCCGGCACCTGCAGTCGTTGCGGCAATCGATCGTTTCATGGTCTCAAGTCTCCTTCCAGAGTCGCCATAGTTGTATTTTAGCGGTCATTGGCGCCAGCGCCAGCGATTTCCCTGTAGAACCTCCCGATTCAGGTCGCCGCGCTGCGAAGCGCCGCGAGCGCAAGGCGCGCCTCCCGGTTCGGGTCGTTCGCGACCCTGATCTCGTCACCGAACATCATGGTCGGAAGCTCGGCCGGGTTGAATGCCGGCCAGTGCGGCATGTCCGGGTGATCCGGGTTTCCGTTGCGTGCGAACGCGGCCCAGGCCGCGCTCATGACGTGACCGAGTTCGTAACGCGCCTGTGACGAGCCCGTCATCGAGGCGCCGATGTCCAGGTTGTAGAACACGAACGGAATATCGAGCGTGTGGTATGCGCCCATCCGCTTGTTGTGCACGGGGGAGTGCCAGTCGAAGAAGTACAGGTAGCTCGGCGCACCGCCCTGTTCGTACTTGAGCCGGCCGAGTGTCTGTGCGTCCCAGCGCCGGCTGTTGTCCGATTCGGCCGTGAGCCAGAGCATCTGGTTGCGCTTTTCCGGGTGCAGCCGCTTGTACAGATCGAGCAGTCTGCGGCCTTCGTCCTCGTCGTTGTTTGCGAGTTCGACGACGAAGTTCCGCAGCATGTCCTCGTCGGACAGCTCGTAGGGCGGCGGGCCGACCCAGCCGTCCTCGGTTTCCGTGGAGCCCATCATGAACGGGACGTTCGCCGAGTGGGCCGGGGCGGTCGGATCCCACTGGTTGCGCGGCAGGATGGTGCCGTCGACGACGGGGCCGTTGCCGAGCCCGGCGATCCCGGGTTCGCTGTAATAGGCGTTCTGGATCTGTTCGATCGACATCGTCTGCAGGCGGTCGAGTTCGTCGTTGCCGAGACCGAGCTTGCCGAGGAAGCGTTCGGTGGCTTCGCTCGCGTCGGATCCCGACATGCCCCGGAAGCGCCAGCCGCTCTGTGCGATCGAGCGGTGGAACAGGCCTTCGGCGGACGGCATGGCCATGAGCGATGTCGTCTTGCCGCCGCCGCCGGACTGGCCGAATATCGTCACGCGGTCGGGGTCGCCGCCGAAGTTCTCGATGTTGTCGCGAACCCATTCGAGCGTCGCCACGAGATCCTGGACGCCGACGTTCGTCGACTGCGCCCACTTCTCGCCGCCGATGTCCGCCAGGTGCAGGAAGCCGAAGATGTTCAGCCGATGGTTGACTGCGACGACGACCACATCTTCCTTTTTGGCCAGATTCGTGCCGTCGTAGAGCAGGTAGTTGCCGGAACCGGCCGAGAACCCGCCGCCGTGCATCCAGACCATGACGGGCCGCGCGGCATTGTCGAGGGCAGGCGTGAACACATTGACCGTGAGGCTGTCCTCGCCCTGCGCGCTCAGCCGGTTGAGCGCCGTGACGACCGGCGCCGGCTCCTCGGCGCCCGGTGCGATGACGGTGTTGTTGCTGATCTGGAAGTGGTCTTGTACGCCGCTCCAGGACTCCGGAGGCTGCGGCGGCATGAAGCGGTTCGCGCCGGCCGTCGATGCGCCGTAGGGCACGCCCCAGAACTGCTGCACGCCGTCCTTGATGAGCCCGCGAACCCGGCCGTAGCGCGTCAGTGCGACGTCGCCGACCGTGGTGAGGCGCATGTCCTGGGCGAGGGCGCGCGTTGCCGCGCTGCCGACGAGAAGTCCGGCGGTCGCCAGTCCCCCGGTCTCGAGAAAGGCGCGCCGGTTCATTTCCGGTCGCTTGTGGAACCGCTCTGTGTACATCTCTTTCCCCCTCCTTGCAGGCGCCTGAGCTCAGAACGCCGGAACACCGTAATCCGGCGAGCGGCCAAATATACTCTGTTTTCGCCGGCGGGATGGTCCGCACGGCTGCGATGCGGCTCCGGGCGGCATCGCGACTGCCGGCAGGCAGTTCGCCTCACATTCCCGATATTCTCTTTCCTCGCGCCTTGCCAGCCGGGCGCCGCGCCGGTCTCGGTGCTCGCGCGACTCTTGCCACGGGCTGCCGAGCGCCGAGCCGGTCAATGCGTCATCGCATAGATGACATAGTTGATGCCGAAGCGATAGGCGGTCGCGGTCATCGGCGCGGGGTAGTGCGCATCGTCGGCGTGCTCCCAGGCGTCGCCCATGTCGATGTTGTGATTGATCGCGACCATGAGGCGCCCATGATCGTCGTAGATACCGCGCCAGTGCGGCGGGCCTTCCATGCGCTGCCAGCCGAGGTGGCGCTCGCCCGGAATCTGGGTGCGCTCGTCGAGTTCGAACAGGATGCGCAGCAGCATGTCGTTCTCGGGGATGTCGACGATCGCCCGGCCCGGCAACACGTTCGCCATCACCGCCTGCAGCACGCCCCAGTCGTACTCGCCATGGAAGTCGTCGACGACGAGAAAGCCGCCGCGCAGCAGGTACTCGCGCAACCGCCCGGTTTCCTCGATCGACGGGTTCCAGTTGCCCTGGCCGATCTGCTGCACGAAGAGCCAGGGGTAATCGAAGATGCTGTCGTCGAAAGCCTGCACGTGCGCGCTGTCCTCGGACGTCTCGATGCGCGTCATGCGCGTCACGGCCGGCAGGAAGTGGATCTCCGCGTACGGATAGTCGATGGCCCACCAGGTATTGCAAAAGCCGCGCGAGCCCGCGCAGCCGCGCGTGTTGTAGGCGAGCCGGGCCATATGGAACTCGGCCTCGGGCAGGCTGACGGGATTCGGCTGCGCCTGCCGGAACCTGCCGCCACGGCCGCCGAACTGGCCGTACACCGTACTGGCGAGCAGGCCCGCGATGGCGGCCAGCGTGACGATCGCGGCGAAGCGCCGGGAACCCGCGCGCCGGGCAGCGGAAGGTAAGCGAATGGACGACTCCCGTTTCACGCCGTAACTGTACATTGGGGTGCCGGAAATTGCAGGCTGTCAGTGTGTTTGCGACTGCGACTGCGACTGCGACTGCGACTGCGACTGCGACTGCGACTGGAACAGCGATCTGCAAACCGGATCGACGCCGCCGCGTGCAGTCGCGTTTTCGATGCGTCGAAGGTTCCGCGAAAGACGGCATCGATTCGAAACGGATGAAGTCTCGGCGGAGTTGACAGACCGCAGAGTGTGTACTATATATGACACATGACTCATTTCGGCAATAATGTACGCGCAATCCGGGAGGAGCTGCGTCGGGATGACCGCAGGTTTTCCTTGCGCCAGGTCGCTTTTCGCGTCGGGGTCGAACCCGCCTACCTGAGCAAGGTCGAGCGAGGCGACGTCGCCCCGCCTTCCGAGGCCACCACCGTCAGGCTCGCTCGGGAACTGGGCGAGGATCCGGATGTGCTGCTGGCCATGGCCGGCAAGGTCTCTGGAGATCTGCAGCAGATCATCCGGAAGCGGCCCAGACTTTTCGCCGATCTGATCAGGCAACTCAGGCAGGCACCGGACGACGCCATTCTCCGAGTCGTTCGCGAGGTGCGCGACGGAGAGTGGTAGGGAGCACGGCAATGATCATCCTTGAAAACGACACGCTCGACTTCCGGTTTCCGGACGTTCACGCAGACGCACGCTGCTCGATCGGGTTTCAGCGCACCTTGCGCATTCCCGACGACGATACGGACTATCCGCTGCCTCCGGGCCTGAGCCCGTTCCCGCTGCGACACCTGGACGACCATGCAGCGCGTCTTCCCGACGCCTGGCGTCGCCGCGGCGGTGTGATCGTGCCGATGCACCAGGCCGAAGCCATGTGGATCGACTTCGGTTCAGAGTGCGGCTACCCGTTTGCGGTGAAGATCGCGACCGGAAAGATCTGTGCGCTGACCGGCGACACCTGGGTCAATCACCTGAACCGCGACCCGCAGGACTACGTCGTGCTCCCGGAACAGCCGTGGCTTGACGGCTACTGTGTCGAGCGGGGTGTCATTCGCCAGTTCGTCGCCATGCCCCTCGGCGAGGGCTACACGGTAGAGGAGCAACTTACCGGCGCGGCGGCACACGGGGGCTTGCAGATCCTGGCTTACCCGATGAAGGCCGAACGATATGAAGCGCTATTGCAAGAGCAATCGTCCATGCACGACTTCGATCGTGTGGAGGCGCCCCGCGCGGATATGGGACTCGCACCCGGCGGCCGAATGAGACAGGAGATCTATGACGATCCTTACAGTCTGGACGCCTGGGACCAACGGCACTCCAGCCGCTGTTTCATCGCCGTCGCGAATTCCATGCAGTGGATGGCCATGACCGGGGAACCGCCGCCGCTCAGTCCACCCACGGCCAGGACGTACACCGACATGGGACTCCCGTGGTTCGAGTACTACGGCGGCGATGCCGGGGCCGTGGCCGGCGCCGAGAAGTTCAAGATGATTTCAAGCGTCGCAAAGGTTGCCGGGGCAAAAGGCAATGCGCCATTCGCGGACAACGAAACCATTGACGCAAGCCACACCATCAAGCTGGGCCGCCGAGGCGCGCGACAGGTTCGCGAAGGCGCGTTCATGGAGGGCGCGGGTCGTTGAGGCCATGGGAGGTCGATGAGACCGCCGGAACGGAACAGTGGAATCGTCGCGGTCGACGGGCTCAGACACATGGCCGAACAGTTTCTCGCGCATCGGTCGGCGTCTGCCGGCGCTGGGTCGGATCACTACCAGGTGGTGGTCCACATTGCTCATGACGCACTTGGGGACGCGACCACGGCAGCTTCGGACGACTCCGCACGCTGTGGCCGGCCGCTCGGCGGGGCCGAGCTCGAATGCGGTCGCGACAAACCTGTCGTGCCCGAAGTTGGGGATGTACTACGCGTGATGGCGCCGGGAAACGCTACTCCAGGTCGAGTCCGAACAGCCGGATCGCGTTCCTTCGGCCGATTCTCAGGCGCTTTTCCTCGGTGATCACCTCGGTCGAGTCGTACCAGTCTGCGGCGTCGTCCATGGTTTCGAACGGGTAGTCGGCGCTGAAGTAGATCTTGTCGTGGTCGATCGTGTCGAGCGTGCAGCGAAACGCCGCATCGTCGAAGTTGCCGCTCGTCGTCAGGTGAAAGTGCTCGCGGAAACAGTCGCCGAGCGGTCGCTCGCCGCGGTAGCCGCGGCGCGAGAAGGCCATGCGGGCGTCGATCCGCCACAGGCCGAACGGGATGTTCTCGCCGAGGTGACCGACGCAGACGCGCAGATTCGGGTAGTCGTCGAACATGCCCGACCCGCACAGGCGAAGCGCGTGGATCGAGGTTTCCACGGCGAAGCCCCAGGGCGAGCTCATGAGCCAGGGATGCCCTTCGTAGATCGGCGCCCGCGAGGGGATCTGCATGCGCGGGTGCAGGTAGAACGGTACGTCGAGCGCCGCGACCGTCGCCCAGAAGCTCCGGTACTCCGGCAGATCGAAATACCTGACGTTGCCGGCATCGCCGACCTGTTGAAATCCGTTGACCATGCAGCCCTTGAAGCCGAGTTCCCTGACGCAGCGGGTGAGTTCTCCGGCAGCGGCGTCGGGGTCGTGCATGGGCAGTGCGGCGAGTGCGGCGTAGCGCTCAGGATGCGCGGTGACCGCTTCGGCCATGCGGTCGTTGCCCTTTCGCGCGACGGCCATGGCCTCGTGCGCGTCAAGGATTTTTTGCACGCCGGGGGCGTTGAGCGACAGGATTGCAAGCTCGATACCGGACCGGTCCATCTGCTCGAGGCGTTCGGTGCCAAGGTCGAGGATCCGTCGCATGAAATCGTCCCACTGGCCGGAGTCGCCGGCGAAGGCGCGCGTATCCTCGAGTGTCTCCTCGATCGCAAAGTGTTCTTCGAACGCAATCTTGCCTTGCATCTCTCCCCCGTTTCGGCTGATTTCGCCCCGTCGTTGCACGGGCTTGCGCGCCAGCCGTTCACGCCGCACTGCGGCGTCGCCGGTTCCAAACGGCGCGTAACCTTATCACGCTTGCCTGCGGACGGTCGGCGGACCTTCGGCGCTCGCGGCCGGGGGCCGGTTTTCGCTATCCTTCCGCCTCCGCAGCACCGATCTCCCGGCTCGCGACCGAAGGAAAACAGCACCATGAACCGTAAGCTCGCCGTTCACGACCCGCGCGGCTACCCGCCAAGGGTCACTGGCAAGCGCCTCGCGCCGCGCCTTGAAAGCCTGAGTGGCAAGGTCGTCTACCTCGTCGACTGCCTCTTCGACAACTCCGACGTGTTCGTCGGGCAGCTCAGGGACTGGCTCGGCGAACGCTTCGCATCGGCCGATCTCAGGCTCATCAAGCCGCGCGAGAGCTGGGTCGACGACCCGGACATGCGCGCGCGCATCGAGGCCGACGGCGACGCCGCGATCCTCGGCGTCGGGCTTTGAAGCACCTGCAGCCCGACGGTCGTCGGGCTTGCGATGGCACTGGAGCAGGGCGGCGTTCCGACCGTCGCCGTGCACACGAACGTCTTCGCGCGGCTCGCGCAATCGGTCGCGCGCGCGAACGGCATGCCGACGACGCGGCAGGCTTTCGTGCCTCAGCCGGTCGTCGGCAAGTCCGCGGCCGAGCTGCGCGCCTACATCGACGGCGACGACCCGGTGCACGGGCGGCCGTTCGCGCAGGAGCTCATCTCCGGGCTCACGGACCCGCTCGACGATGCGGACATGACGGGCCTCTCCTTCGAGCGGTCCACACCGCGCCTGCTCGAACCTGACAGCGAAGATCGCCTGCACGCGCTTTTCGCCGAAAGCGGCTGGACCGACCATCTGCCGATCGTGCTGCCGACGGAAGAACGTGTCGCGGCGATGCTCGCCCGCACGAGCCGTGCGCCCGACGAGACCGTCGGGCGCCTCCGGCCGACCTTCTATCGCGAATCCTGGGAGTTCACCGTCGAGAAGGTGGCGGTCAACGCGGTCATGGCCGGCGCGCGGCCGGAGTATCTGCCCGTGATACTCGCGATGGCCGCAAGCGGCCAGTCGGGCCGCTCGAGTTCCACGACATCGCAGGCGACCGTGGCGCTCGTCAACGGTCCGATTCGCGACGAGATCGGCATGAACTACGGTGTCGGCGCCATGGGCCCCTACAGCCACGCCAACGCGTCAATTGGCCGCGCCTACGGCTTGTTGTCGCAGAACCTGCAGGGCGGCTCGGTGCCGCACGAGTCCTACATGGGATCGCAGGGCAATTTCCTGAGCTACAACGCGACCTTCGCCGAGAACGAAGCGGCGAGCCCCTGGGAACCGTTTCACGTCCAGCACGGCCACTCGCCCGACGAGAGCGCGGTGAGCCTGTTTCTCGGCGGCTGGTACACGGTGTTCGGCGGCGGGCCGCGCGAAACCTGGGAGCAGAAGTTCAAGCGCTCGCTGCAGGCCTGCGACCCGTACACCGGGCCGATCATTGCGCTCGACCCGATCGTCGCGAAAGACTTCGTCAAGCTCGGATTCGACAGGAAGCAGAAACTCATCGACTGGTGCGTCGAGCATGCCCGTCTGCCGGCGCGGGAGTTCTGGGACAATCAATGGGTGCAGACGCTGCTGCACCCGCGCGCCGTCGCCGGAATCGAGCCTTACGCGACGATGCTCGCGGCGGACCCCGACGAGGAGATCCGCATATTTCGGCCCGAGGACATCCACGTTGTCGTGGTCGGGGGCGAGACGGGCGCGGTGTGGAAAATGCTCGGCGGCGGACCGCGCCGCGTAACCGTGAAGGTGGACGACTGGCGCTAGCGCGCAGATCTCGCCAAGCCGCGCTTCACCATGGAACATTGCGCATGAGTTTCAGGAATTTGAGAGACAGTCAGGGGTATCGCGCCGGCTCGGGCTGAACTCAGGGAACGCGCTGCGTAGGGAAACACATGAGCAAGGCCAGGATCGTATACACGCTGACCGACGAGGCGCCGCTGCTTGCGACGTACTCCCTCCTGCCGATCATCGAAGCGTTCACGCGGCCTGCCGGCATCGCGGTCGAGACGCGGGACATCTCGCTCGCCGGGCGGATTCTCGCCGCGTTTCCGGACCGCCTGGCGCCCGCTCAAAGGCAGGCTGACGACCTCGCCGAACTCGGCGACCTCGTCACGACGCCCGCAGCCAACATCATCAAGCTGCCGAACATCAGCGCGTCCATACCGCAACTCACGGCCGCGATCGCGGAACTTCAGGGCAAGGGCTACGCGGTCCCGGACTACCCGGAGGAGCCGCGCGACGACGCCGAAACGGAAATCCGCGCCCGCTACGCGAAGGTCCTCGGCAGCGCCGTCAACCCGGTGCTGCGCGAAGGCAACTCCGACCGCCGCGTCGCCGCGCCCGTCAAGGCGTACGCGAAGGCACACCCGCACTCGATGGGCGCCTGGAGTTCGGAGTCGAAGACCGACGTCGTGCACATGAGCGAGGGCGATTTCTTCGCGAGCGAGCAGTCGTGCGTGGTGAACCGGGCCGGCAGCCTGAGGATCGAACTCGTCGAAACCGACGGTACGACACGGGTGCTCAGAGAGTCCGTCGAGGTGCTCGAAGGCGAGGTCGTCGACGCTGCCGTGATGAGTTGCCAGGCGCTCCGGAAGTTCTTCGAGGCGGAAACCGCGGCCGCGCGCGAACAGGATGTTCTCCTTTCGCTGCACGTCAAGGCCACGATGATGAAGGTCTCCGATCCCATCATTTTCGGGCATGCCGTGAGGGTGTACTACGCCGACGTATTCGAAAAGCATGCTGCCGTGTTCGAGCAACTCGGCGTCGATGCCGACAACGGCATCGGCGACGTGTACGCGAAGATCGCGGCGCTGCCCGACGGCGTGCGCGCCGGGATCGAGGCGGATATCGACGCGGTCTATGCGACGCGCCCGAGGCTCGCGATGGTCGATTCCGACCGCGGCATCACCAACCTGCACGTGCCGAGCAACGTGATCATCGACGCATCGATGCCGGCGGCGATCCGCGCTTCCGGAAAGATGTGGGGACCGGACGGCAGGCTCGATGACACCCGGGCGATGATTCCCGACCGCTGTTATGCGGGCATCTACGCGCAGGTCGTCGCGGACTGCAAGCGGCACGGCGCGTTCGACGTGCCGACGATGGGCAACGTCTGCAACGTCGGCCTCATGGCGCAGAAGGCCGAGGAGTACGGCTCGCACGACAAGACGTTCAGACTGCCCGCAAGCGGGACCGTGCGCGTGACCGATGCCGACGGCCGTACACTGCTCGAGCACGAGATCGAGGCCGGGGACATCTGGCGCATGTGCCAGACGAGGGATCTGCCGGTCAGGGGACTGGGTCAGGCTCGCGGTCGAGCGCGCACGCACGACGGGGGCCGCGGCGATATTCTGGCTCGACGCCGGGCGTGCCCACGACCGCAGCCTCATCGACAAGGTCGAGAACTACCTCGGCGATCACGATACTTCCGGACTCGACATCCGCATTCTGGCGCCGGTCGAGGCGATGCGAGCGACGCTCGAGCGGGTTCGCGGCGGCAGCGACACGATTTCGGTCACCGGCAACGTGCTGCGCGACTACCTGACCGATCTCTTTCCGATTCTCGAACTCGGCACGAGCGCGAAGATGCTGTCGATCGTGCCGCTTCTCGCCGGCGGCGGGCTCTACGAGACGGGCGCCGGCGGTTCGGCCCCGAAGCACGTGCAGCAGTTCGTCGCCGAGGGTCACCTGCGCTGGGACTCGCTCGGCGAGTTCCTCGCACTCGCGGTCTCCATCGAGGACCTGGCCAGGCAGACGGACAACCCGGGCGCAGCCGTTGTCGCGCGCGCGCTCGACCGAGCCAATGGCAGGTTCCTCCAGAACAACAGGTCGCCCTCGCGAAAGGTCATGGAACTGGACAACCGCGGCAGCCACTTCTATCTCGCGCTCTACTGGGCCGAGGCGCTGGCCGAACAGACCGGGGACGCGGCCTTGCGCGAGCGCTTCGGGCCGATCGCCCGGGAGCTTCGGCGCAACGAGGAACGAATCGTCGCCGAACTCAATGGC
>CAXXDW010000007.1:0-30926 GCA_963665575.2 Gammaproteobacteria bacterium
GATCTGGCGAACGGAGGCGACGACGGGAAGGTGGTGTCCGTGGGGATCGGCGGACAACCGGGGTCGGTCAACGCGCCCACGGTGTTCAACGCGGCGCTGAACTTCAAGCAGTTCTGGGACGGCCGGGCCGAAACCCTCGACGAGCAGATCGACGGCCCGGTGCAGTCGCCGGTGGAGATGGGCAGCCTGTGGCCGGAGGTCATCGCCAGACTCCACGCGCACGAGAGCTACCCCGGGCAATTCAGGGCCGTCTACCCGGACGGCATCAATCGGAGAAACGTCAAGAACGCGCTCGTCGAGTTCATGAAGTCCCTCGTTACCCCGAACAGCCGCTTCGACCGGTGGCTCGGGGGCGACGACGACGCCCTGAGCGCAGTGGAGGAGCACGGCTACACCCTGTTCAAGCGCTACGGCTGCGTCTCCTGCCACCAGGGCGCGAACGTCGGCGGCAACATGTTCCAGGTCTTCGGCGTGCACAACGACTTTTTCGAGAAGCGGGGTGACGTCTCGGATGCCGACCTCGGGCGATACAACGTCACCGGCATTCCCGCCGACCGCCACTCCTTCAAGGTCCCGAGCCTGCGCATGGCCGCCCTGACCGCCCCCTATCTGCACGACGGCAGCGCCGCGACGCTGCGCGATGCGGTCGACGCGATGTTCGAGTTCCAGTTGGGGCGCGAGGCTCCCGATGAAGACAAGGATGCGATCGTCGCGTTCATCAGGACCCTGCCGGGCGAGCACCCGGAGCTGTCTCCCTGATCGCCGGCGCCCGGTGCCGCCCCGGGTGCGGTCGGAGGTGCCGCGCTCGTGCAGCGGCGCCGCGTGCGGCGGCCGGGATCACTGCATTGCCGGCTCGTTGCGGGGCATGCCCTGCGATCACCCAGGGCCCTTTATCCACCTTCGGCGGATGACAAAGGCGTATTCATGCTGTCCGGGGAGGAGGTGCTTGTCGGCATCCTCCCCTCTCCCGCCGGGAGAGGGGCCGGGGGTGAGGGGCCGAACGCGAGGAATTCCCCCCACCGGCGGGCCGACACCCGCCCTCCCCTCACCCCAAACCCCTCTCCCGATGGGAGAGGGGCTTTACACCTCGCAAGCGTGAGATGCCCCTGCGCGGTCACCGGTGCATCGTTGCATGGTCGGCGTGCACCGACAGCTCGACGCTCAGCACGCTGCGCTCGTCGGGCAGGGAATCGAGGTTCACCGTCCCGCCGTACTTCCGGGCGAGATGCCGGGCGGCCGGGAGCTCGAGCGCGGCCGGCCGATCCTGGGACCCGTAGAACGGAATGAACTGGTTCATGCGCTGCTCCGGCGGGACCCATTCGCCGTTGTGGATGAAGGAGATCGTGACGCTGTCCGTGGCGCTCGCGGTCCGGACCTGGACCCGGGCCTCGAAGCTGGTCATGTCCTGGAACGACCGCAGCACATGGTCGATGCACATGGCAAGAAGGAGACGGACCTCCGTTCTCGACGCCCATACGTCCGGAACCGTCTCGAAGTATCGTTCGACGACGCAGGACGTCTCGACCCCGACCCGGCTCAGGACTTCATCGAGGCACTGGTTCACGTCGATGCTTTCCCGGTCCTTCGGCGCGAGGTGCCTGCCCAGACCGACCATGCGATGAGCGAAGAATCCGAGCCGGCGCGCGTCGGCCCGCAGGCGCCGCAATCGTTGCGCGGCCTGCGCCGCGTCCGAATCGGTCTGCACGGCATCCGGATCGCGGTCCAGCGCGCTCAGATCGTCGCCCATCCTGCGGGCGTAGGCGCCCATGCTCTGGCCCATGAGCCCGACGACCGCGCCCGTGGTCAGCAGCGCCTCCATGATGTCCATGCCCGCATCGCGTCCCGTATCCATGCCGGATCGGGCGTCCCTGGCCGCGAACGGGAATGCCGACCGGGACACATCGTCGGGCCCCACCGTCCCGGCCGCCGCGTCCATGGTCTGCAGCGCTTCCGTCACGACGGCGACGTCCTCGTCTCGCGCATCCTCGCCGTCGTCGTCGTCCGCGAGCAAGGACTCCGACATCGAATCGATGTCGGGCGCGGCCTCGCGCGACGACCCGATTCTCGTCGACTGCGAACGCCGCATGAATCCGATGACGACCCATATGAGGGCCACGCCGGCGCCGAGTCCGACGACTGCCTGTTGCCCCAGCGCCGTGGCCCGCCGACGCTCCTCGAGCTCGGCCTCCAGGACGTCGGTGAGCGGCCGGGTCCGTTCGGACAGGGTGGTCGAGGTGATTCCCCTGAAGAGCTCGTGGGTCCGCGATCGCTTGTCGAGCAGGACGAGCGCGTGCGCCGCGAAGTTCCCGAGCGAGGAGGCGACGTCTTCCGGCTCGTCGGTGCTCCCTTCCGTCAGCGCCTGGAGCCGCGCCCTCAGCCCTTCCCTTGCGCTCTCGCTCGGGGACGACAGGTAGGCATCCATCTCCACCGTGACGTCGGCGATGTCCCGGGCCAGACGCTTGTTGCCGCCCTGCTCGGCCCGCAGGATCAGGTCGGCGCTCGCGAGGGGAAAGTAGCGCTCGGAGTTGCGTATCACCGCGTAGGCGGTCTTGAACCGTTCGACCCGCTCGCGCAAGGACTCCATCGCCGCAAGATAGGCCCGGGAGTCCGCGGTCAGGCGCTCCGGCAGATCGGGGATGTGGGCGAGGCTCTCCGACAGGTCGTCCTTCAGATGCTTCATCCTCGGAACGAATGCCGCCAGGCCGTCGAAGTTGGCGGTCGGGTCGGCCCGTACGCGGGCCGTTTCGACGCTCCACTCCGCCCCGAGCTGCTGCATCGCCTGAACGGAACCGATGGCGGTGCGGAAGCGTTCGTCGAAGGCGGGCGGAGTCACGAGGTAGAGTGCGATACCGGCACCGACCAGCAGAAACGACGACACTGCACCGAAGACGATCGACGTCGACTTCATCAGTTGGGCCCTCCTGTCTCGCCGGCCAGCGTCCTGATGAACGCCACGATGGCGTCCTTGTCCGCGTCGGGGGCCGTGCGTCCGAGCTGGAACTCGAACATGGCGTCGACCGCGTCGCGCAACGTCGCGGCGCTGCCGTCGTGCAGATAGGGGGCGGTATGGGCGGCCATCCGCAGGCTCGGAACCTTGAAGGCGTGACGGTCCTCCTCGTTGCCGGTTACGTTGAACCGGCCCATGTCGGCCTTCGTGATGCCGCCGCGCTTGCGGAAGTAGTCGTTGATGACACCGAAGACCTGGAACATGTTGCCGCCGACGTTCCTTCCCTGGTGGCACGAGGAGCATCCATAGCGCTTGAACAGCTCGTAGCCCCTCTTCTCCTGTGCATTCAGCGCCTGTTCATCTCCACGCAGCCACTGGTCGAACCGGCTGTCCGGCGTAATCAGTGACGTCATGAATTCGGCGATCGCGTTCTTGATGATCCGCCTCGAGATTGCCTCGCCGGGATAGACCGCAGCGAACAGGCCCGGATACTTCGCGTCTTCTTCGAGCTTGACGACGACGTCGGGCCAGAGCGTCGCCATCTCCAGCTCGTTCTGGATCGGGCCGTCTATCTGATCTTCGAGCGTCTCGGCCCGTCCGTCCCAGAATTGCGCGATGTTGAATGCCGCATTGAAGACCGTGGGCGAATTCACCAACCCCTTCCTTCCGGCCACACCCTGCGAAACGACCCTTCCGTCGTCACCTCCATTCGCCAGGTCATGACAGGTCGCACAGGAGATGGTGTCGTCCCTGGACAGTCGCGGGTCATGAAAGAGCAGCTTTCCGAGCGCAACCTTTGCAGGGTCGACGTCGACCTGTTGCGGCACCGGCTCGAGGGGTTCCGCGCAATGGACCGCGTGCCCGGGCAGCAAACCCAGACCAGACACGATCACCAGCAAGCACATGCCTGCACGGGAAGCGGTGTACGGCAGATGTTCAGGAAGGGAGTGGACGAACGCGGGAAGGAACTTGTGGTGCCCGGCACCGTCTCCCGCCAGACAATCGCCGGCGCGGGTCAGAGGATCGTTCGCAAGTGAAGCACCACCCACCTCTGCGCGCATTGCCCTGTGCTCCGTCCCACCTGGAGGTACTGTTTCGAATCAACGGAATCACCGACCGGTACGGAATGTTGTCCCGAAACGCCAAGCGTGCATCTATAGTCTTAAGATGGATGGTATCCCGTCGATATTCGATTGGAAACAGAGAGAATACGATTTTGTATCTTGCAATTTCGACTCCTGGATCGATGGCATTCCCAACAACATGTTTCTGCACAAAATTAACTGACATTCTTGTCATTATTTATCTTATATATCATCAACAATATACAAAATAGATATCAATAAAAACTTGTCGCGCGCGCTATCATTGACATTGGCATCGCGGGTATTTCCCACGTTGCATCCCCCCGCGCCTGCCGGTCGCTTCAGTCGTCTTGTGCAGCGCACGTCTCACCACCGGAGGGATCTGCCATGAATGCCGCCGTACGCTCCTCCAGCTTTCGCTTCCAGCTCGTGCTTCTCGTGCTTGCCAGCGTCCTCCTCCCGCTGCTGCTCGGCGGGATCGTCCTCTTCCTTGCTCTGGCGTCCCGGCTCGAGGCGACCGTATCCGTGCTCGATGACACGCGCCGCGCCGTCGTGCGGGATCTCGCCGGTCCCGACCTGGCTGCGCAGGCGGAGAACGTCGCGCGCCAGCTCGACGAGTACCTGGTCGCGCGCATCTTCGAGGCCACCGCCTGGGCCTCTTCCGACATCGTTGTCTTCGCCGCCCGCGAGGCGCATCAGCGCCATCTCGATGCGGGCTTCGACGCCCTCTCTCCCGAGCAGATCGAGGGTCGGTTCCCCATCTCCAAGAGCCTCGGAGACTTCCCGCAGGCCGACAGCTACCTGCGCGAGCAGATTGCCGCCTCGCCCGACTTTGCGGAGGCGTTCTTCACCGACCGGCAGGGCTACAACGTCGCGCTCACCAATCCGACGAGCGACTTCATCCAGTCCGACGAGGACTGGTGGCTGAACGCGTGGCGGCACCACCTTTCGGTCGGGGGCATCGAGTACGACGAATCGGCCGGCGTGTGGTCGCTCGACATCGCCATCCGCATCGACGATCCGGACGATCGGACCCCGCTCGGGGTCCTGAAGAGCGTGCTCTCGATCGCGCCGGTGCAGCGTATCGCGGATCGCAACGCGCATAGCCTGTCGGGTGCGCGCGTCGTGGTCGCCACCGGTGACGGTCTGCTCATCGCCGAGACGGTCTCGCGCCATGCGCGCGAGCGCATCATGAGCAAGCTCTCCAACGTGCGCGAGCACGGCGATCCCGCACTCCAGGCGACCTTCGGGGCCGAGCGCTCGGGTTCCTCCGACGGGGGTGCGGTGTTTCTCACCGCACACGCCCGCACCGCGGGCGCCGACCTGTACTCGTCGGTGGTTCCGCGCTTCACCGGATTCGACTGGCTGGTCATCATCCAGCGTCCGCTCCGGGGCGTGCTCGCTCCGCTCAAGCCGCTCGCGACCCTCGCCGGCGAGGTGACTTCGTGGCCTTCGCTGCTCGGCACCGGCCTTGCCGTGGTCTCGGTGTTCGTGGTCGCGACCGCGCTCGTGATGTGCCTGGTCCTTTCGCGGCGCTGGACCACCGACATCGCCGCGATTACCGCGTTCGTGCAGGGCGTGGCCAGGGGCGAACCGAGCAATCGGCCGTCGACTCTGCATGCCAGGGATTTCGCCGAGCTCGACGATGCCGTGCACAAGCTCTATCGGGTGCTCGTTGCGGTGTTGCGCAAGACGCGCAATCCCTGACGCCGGCCTCGCACCCGGTGCGGCCGGTGCCGTGTGTGCGGGGACGGCGACGTCGGCGGCTTGACCGGGGTGACAGTCACCCATAAGCAGTTATTATTCGTCGCAACCCGATCCACAAGACAGAGTTGTTCCGTGACACCGCTTTCGGAGGCGGCCTCGCCGCCCGGCCGGGTCGCCGGTGGAGCGGTTCCGGGCCGCCGGTGCGGCGGAATGACCGTATCGGGAACCGGTGACCGATGCCCCGGGCTGCAATGGGAACGCGCGGGGCAGCGCCGGTCGTGCACCGGCAACCCTCCGGTCCGGATCGGGATGGAGGGACCGATGGGCTTTGCGACATCGAAGCTGCCGCCCGGGCCTCGCCTCCCGTCGGCTCTGCAATTGCTCAAGTGGGTGTACGCGCCGCTGCCGTTCATGCAGGCCTGCGCGGACCGGTATGGCGACACGTTCACGGTGCGGCTGGTCGGCCTCCCGCCGATGGTCTTCTTCAGCGATCCCGGAGCCATCAGGCAGATCTTCACCGGCGACGCCGACCAGTTCCGGTCCGGCCGTGCCTTCACCGCGTTCGAGCCGATCTTCGGACCCAACTCCCTGCTGCTGCTCGACGGCGCCCGACACCGGCGCGAGCGCAGGCTGCTCATGCCGCCGTTTCACGGCGAGCGCATGCGGCTGTACGGCGAGATGATGTGCGAGATCGCCGACCGGTCGATCGACGGGTGGCCGGTCGACACCTCGTTTCCGGTCTACGCGCGCCTGCGCGACATCACCCTGGAGGTCATGCTGCGCGTCGTCTTCGGCGTGGACGACGAATCGCGCCTGGTTCGCCTGCGCGCGGCCATCGTCGAAGCGCTCGGCCTCTGGGACGTGGGAAACCCGCTCCGGCCGATCAGGGCCTGGTGGCGCTTCGGGCGCGTTCGCCGCGAGATCGACGCGTTGCTGCTCGACGAGGTGCGGCGCCGCCGGGCGGCGGGGCCCGGCGAGCGCACCGACATCCTGAGCATGCTGGTCGCCGCGCGCGACGAGGACGGCTCGCCCATGAGCGACGAGGAGGTCCGGGACGAGATGTTCACCATGCTGGCGGCCGGCAACGAGACGACGGCCAAGCTGCTGGCGTGGGTGATTCACCGCCTGACCGTGCACCCGGACGTCCAGAGGGATGCCCGCGCGGAGATCGAGTCGGTCGTGGGGAGCGGACCGCCCCCGCCTTGCGCGGAGCATATCGGTCGGCTCGCCTACCTGGACGCGGTCATCAAGGAGACGGCGCGCCTGCATCCGGTCATTCCCATCGTCGTGCGCCAGCTCGAGTCGGACCGGACCGTGGGCTCCGTGACGGTGCCGGCCGGCTGCATTGCCGCGCCGTGCATCTACCTCGCGCACCGCCGGCCCGATCTGTGGCCCGTGCCGGAGTCGTTCGTCCCCCGCCGGTTCGTGGGCAGGCGCGCGGACCCCTACTCCTTCTTCCCGTTCGGCGGCGGGGTGCGCCACTGCCTGGGCGCCGCGTTCGCGGCCTTCGAGGCGAAGATCGTGCTGGCCCGGGTGTTGGCGCGCATGAACCTGCGGCCGGACCCCAACCACACGGTCCGCGTCGTGCGGCGTGGGCTGGCGCTGGGCCCGTCGGGGGATCTGCCGGTGATACGCACGACTGTCTGACGGGCGCGGAGAGGTTCGATTGCGCTCGCCGTGAAGAACTGACGACCGGAGACACGGTCACGCCATGACTGCCGGGGAGTACGACTACATCATCGTGGGGTCGCCGAACATCGCCCGGATCGTGTCGATGGTGATGAACATTCGCTCCGGACGATCCTGATAGCTAGCGCACAAAAGACCTGCACTACACCGGGCACCTGTGGGAGCACGCCATGCTCGACTCCGAAACACTGGCCGAACGGCTCCGAAACACCGACCTGAAAGCCACCGACAAGCCCCGACACTGGATCGAGGCCACCGTCGCGCGCCAGCGCCGCCGGCACCAGAACCAATCATGTGACTGAACCGCTCCGGGATTCCGGAGACGGTAATGTCCGAGTCGCGCAGGAACGTAGCCCTCCCGGACACAAATGATCGTTCCGGCCCCGAATGTGGCGAGGAATCCGGAGCATCAGTCGGCGCGGCTGTGCGGCGAGAGGTCCTGGCCATCACCATCACTGAACGGTCGACGCGCACCGTCAGCAGTCCGGAAGCGGTCGCGTTCTATTTCCCGTGTGGTCCAGTGGGTCACTGGCGCGTCCGGCGGACAAGACCTCCTGTTCGGATGCGCGACAGAATGCCGGGCGAACCGAATTCTGTCGCGTATGTGTGGCGGTTACTCCGATTCCGGAGTAACCGCCAATTCTTCGGCGCAAGATTGGGTGGCGCCGGCGCATCGAATCCATACAGGGGAGGCGTCGGTCGAGACGTCGCTGCGATGGCGTTGCGATCATCCATCCGTCCGGCCTGACCACCGAAGGTTGCTCCACCAGCCCATGTGATTGGCGTCGAATCCTCAGGCAGCACCTTCAGACCTTGATGTAAACGATGTCGTCTTCGACCTTGACGGGATAGGTGCACAGGTCGATGCGTGCGGGCGCGCGCAGCGCCTTGCCCGTGCCGATGTCAAACCGCCCCTGATGCAGCGGGCATTCGATGACGGTGCCGATGACGACCCCGTCCGCAAGATGGGCCTGCTGATGGGTGCAGTAGGCGTCGGTGGCGAAGAATCCCTCTTTCGTGTGGTAGGTTGCGCACCCGGCCTGGAATTGACAAGCGATAGATTTTCAGGCTGGTCATTAGGAATAATGATGCGTTCGTTGCGGCCGCCGGACCGGAGCGTCAACTTCGCGTCCACATACGTGGCCGTGATGACGGCGGCCATGAACGGGGCCGGCCTCTCGATGGCGCACGGCACGCTGGCAAGCGAATTGCTCACTGATGGCCGACTCCAACGCATCTGCGATCACAGCGTGGCGATGCCCGAAGGCTACTTCCTGCTCCCGCCGGCCAACCATGAAGAGACGCCGGCGTCGCGAACCTTCATCGACTGGGTTGAAGAGCATTTTGCGCGCCGCGAGTAGCGCCGACCGTCTCGGCTCCGAAGTCACGACGGAACGCCGATGAGACCGTGCCGGAGCTGCCGAGACCCAGGGGGATGCATACCGCCCGAGTCAATTTTCTGCAGCCAGACGTGAGAAACACTCGATCCCACCACTTCTTCAATTGCCTGAAGGCTGTGTTCTTCGATGCGTCGTGCCACGTCTGCACACCGAATGGCCGCTTCGTTATACGCGCAAGATAGGTGATTTAGACGCAAATATCAGTCTTATGCGCAATCATATATGCGCATAGACCTCGCAGCGGAGAGATCGCCGAAACCGAGAACCGTCGACCGCCATTTCGGGATGTGAGGCGGTCTCGTCGACCGATAGAGGGGCTGCGTGACCTGCAATTACATTTTCATAACGTGACGAATAGTGCTACTTTGTCGTAGCCATGTTTGAACCCTCCGCCCCGCGCGCCCGCAACGTCATCGCAGATCTTGCCGCCCGCGGCCGCTATCACTTTACTTCGTCCGAGCTCCGCTCGGTGCTCGGTGTTTCCGAGGCGGCCGCACGCCAGGCGCTGAGCCGCCTCGCGGCCAAGGGAGAGATCGCGAGCCCCGCGCGGGGGTTCTACGTCATCGTTCCGCCCGAGTACAGGCGGCTCGGCTGCCTGCCGGCCGATCAGTTCATTCCGGCCCTGATGGAGCACCGAAGCGCCCGGTACTACGTGGGGCTGCTCTCGGCCGCGCAGTACCACGGCGCGGCCCATCATCGCCCGCAGGAATTCCAGGTGGTGCTGCAGAGGAACCGGCCGGCGATCGTGTGCGGCATGGTCCGGGTCGCCTTTATCGCGCGCCGAGACCTCGATGGCGTTCCGGTCGAGAGCGTCAACAATCCTCGTGGAACGATCCTGGTTTCGACCGTGGAGGCGACGGCGGTCGATCTCGTCGGATACATGCATCGTGCCGGGGGCGTGGATCGGGTGGCGGGCGTGCTTCTCGAACTCGGTGACGACATCGATCCGAAGCGCCTCGTCGAGGCGTCGCAGTCCGCGTCCATCCTGTGGGCCCAACGTCTGGGCTACCTCCTGGAGCATGTCGGAGCCGGAAACCGGGCCGAGCTGCTCAAGGAGCATGTACGGGCGCACGCGCGCAACTTCACCAGGCTCCTGCCCGGCGCGGATGCCGAGGGCGCGCGGCGGTCGAAGGACTGGCGGCTGCTGGTGAACACAAGGATCGAGACGGAAGCGTGATTCCGCGGGACTACATCAGCGAGTGGCGGAAGCGGGCGCCGTGGAGCGAGGATTTCCAGGTCGAGCAGGACCTGGTCATCAGCCGCGCCCTGGTCGCGGTGTACTCCGATCCGGCTCTCGCGCGGGCGCTCGCGTTTCGGGGAGGCACGGCGCTCTACAAGCTCTACCTGACGCCGCCCGCGCGCTATTCCGAGGATATCGACCTGGTCCAGGTCGAGCCCGGGCCTGCCGGTCCGCTGATGGACCGCTTGCGAAGCGCGCTCGATCCCTGGCTGGGCAAGGCGCGGTGGAAGCAGTCGCAAGGTCGGGTCACGTTCGGCTACCGGTTTCTGTCCGAGGACGCGCCCGCGATGCGACTGCGTCTCAAGGTCGAGATCAACACCCGCGAGCATTTTTCGGTGCCCCGATCCGCCCCGGCGCGGACGCGGCCTCCGTCAACGGCCCCACGATCGCCGAGCTGGCGGAGGACTACATGACCGGCCACGTCGCCGTGCACTGCAAGCCCGGCACCGCGCGAGGCGTCCGCAATATCCTCGACAAGCACGTGCTGCCGGAGTTCGGCAGGCTGCGCCTCGGCGAGATCACGCCCGACCGCGTCGCGGCGCTGCACTACCGGCTGCACGAGACGCCGATCATGGCGAACCAGGCCGTCGACCTGCTGTCGCGGCTCTACAACCGGGCCGTGGCGTCCGACGATCCGCCGGCCACCGGCAATCCCTGCCGCTTCATCTAGAAGTATCCCTCGCGTAGCCGCGAGCGCTTCCTCACCGAGCAGGAGTTCGTGCGCCTGGGCGCGGTGCTGGACGAGCTCGCCGACGCCGGTCGGATATCGGCGAGCGCGCGGACGGCGATCCGCCTGCTGATGATGACCGGATGCCGCCGCAGCGAGATCCTCACGCTCAAATGGGAGGACGTCGACCTCGAACATGACGAGCTCCGCTTGCGCGACTCGAAGACCGGGGCGCGGGAGGTCCCGCTGTCGCCGGCCGTCCGAAAATTCTTGTCGCGCTGCCCCGCACCCCGGCAACCCCTGGGTCATTCCGGGGAGCGCACTCGGCCGGCGCCTGGGCAATCTCAACCCGTCTTGGGAGATCGTCCGCGAGAAGGCCGGCCTCAAGGACGTGCGCATCCACGATTTACGTCACAGCTTCGCCTCGCGGGCGCTCGCCCGGGGCCACAGCCTGACCATGATTGGCAGGCTCCTCGGCCACCGCCAGCCGCAAACTACCGCTCGCTATGCGCACCTTGCGAACGAATCCGTGAAGCCGTCCGGTTCTCGAGTCGGAGACAGCAGTGGTACGCACATCGCGCCTGTCGAGCCATGATGGGTGAGCCCCCCATTCGTATTTTTCGAATGCTGTAATTCGCGATTACTGCGAAGTATCGATGTTTCACTAATTTTCGACATATTTTACTCCGCTTGTCCGAATTCGCACTTTGTGCTAAGTAAGAGATATGAAAGAAAGAACAACACGCCTCCCACGAGGCCGCGCGCAGCTTGTCCGGGTGCTGTCCACGGCTGGCGACGTGATTCACGTCGATGACGTGGTGAGTGCCCTCCAACTCGACCGTACCGGCGCCGCACAACGTTTGTCCCGCTGGGCTGAACAGGGATGGCTGAGACGAGTGGGCCGTGGAGCCTATGTCCCGGCTTCTATCGACACCATGGGGTTAGATCGCGTCCTCGATGACCCATGGGTGCTCGTTCCCGCACTCTTCGCACCAGCCTACATCGCAGGCCGCACAGCAGCCGAGCACTGGGACCTGACCGAACAGATCTTCAAAGATATCTTCGTGATGACCGCACAGCCCGTGCGTCAGAAACGCCAAGAGCGCCACGGCACGCTCTTTTCGCTGAAGCACATCGATGAGCGGAAGATCTTCGGCACGAAGAATGTCTGGCGCCATCAGACGCGAGCGCCCGTCTCCGATGTGCACCGTACGATCATCGACATGCTCGACGAACCGGCGATCGGTGGTGGCATCCAGCATGTAACCGACTGCCTTGCGGCCTATCTGCGACGCGACGATCGCGACGACGAGAAGCTCGTCGATTACGCGGTGAACCTCGGCAACGGTGCTGTCTTCAAGCGCCTCGGGTTTCTGGCCGAGCGCTTTCCTAGCGGTGCTGAACTGGGCCGTCTTTGCGAGCAGCATCTTAGCGGGGGTCATGCGAAGCTCGATCCTGCTCAGGATGGGCCACACGTCGTGACAAAATGGCGGCTGCGCGTGCCGGAGCGCTGGGCTCGCGAGGAAACTCCATGATCGGTAAACGCGAAATCCTCGCGACAGCCCAGCAGACATCGCTCACGCCGCACGTCGTGGAGAAGGATTATGTTCTCGGCTGGATGCTCGCCGGTATCTATGGGCACGAGGATCTCGCGGAGAGTTGGATATTCAAAGGCGGCACGTGCCTGAAGAAATGCTTCTTCGAGACCTATCGGTTTTCCGAGGACCTCGACTTCACGCTCCGCCAACCAGAGCATCTCGACGCTGACTTCTTGCAGGGCGCATTTTCTGAAATTGGTGAATGGATCTACGATCAAACCGGCATTGAGATTCCGACCGACAAACAGGAATTCGATATCTACCAAAACCCCCGCGGCCAAATCTCGTGCCAGGGCAAGATCAGCTACAAAGGTCCCGTCTCATCGACCCACGCCCTCCCACGCATCAAGCTTGACTTGACCGCCGACGAGCGGGTCGTTCTGCCGCCGGTCCGCACGCAGATTTTCCATCCATACAGCGATGCTCCGGAAGATGGAATCGAAATCCTGGCCTACGATTACATCGAGGCATTCGCGGAAAAATTCAGAGCGCTCGCGGAACGGACGCGCCCACGTGATCTCTATGACGTCGTACATCTCTACCGGAATGCCGAAGCACGTCCGGAACCCCAGCGCTTCATAGAAGTCCTGCGCGCCAAGTGTGAATTCAAGGGCATCAGCATTCCACGCCTAGCCGACCTTGAGCCGCACCGTGCGGACCTTGAGGCTGGTTGGATTCATATGCTGGAGCACCAACTCCCTGCGCTGCTCCCGGTCAGGACGTTTTGGGACGCCCTCCCGGAAATCTTCAATTGGCTCCGAGGCGCTGTCGCGCAGCCCCTTGCGGCGATGCCTGTCGGCGCCGGCACTACGCTCATCCGCGAGCGCGTAGTCGATCTGCCCGCAGGCAGCCGAGGACAGGGTCCTATCGACATGATCCGCTTCGCTGCCGCCAATCACCTTCTTGTACAGATCGACTACCGCGACAAGCAGGGCAATCGTTCCACGCGCGCGATCGAAGCCTACTCGCTCCGTCGCTCGCAGGCCGGAGACGTGTTGCTCATGGCCGTACGCGCGGACAGCGGCGAGCCACGCAGCTACTTGGTCGACAGCATTCTTGGAGTCAAAGCCACCCAAAAGTCATTCACGCCGCAGTACCCAATCGAACTAACGCCATCGGGTTCTCAAAGCATTCCGAGGTTAGCCAGGTCCAGCTCCGGAAGCACATTCGGAGCGGGCCGCACACCGACCATTCGGCGCTCACCTGCACGCAGATCTACCCGAAGCACGAGTTTCGGGGCAGCAAGTGGTCCAACCTACGTCTTCAAATGCACCGTCTGTGGGAAGGCCTTCAATAGGAAAAGTTACGATGCGAAATTGAACAAGCACAGTAACTGCTCACCCGGTCTTGGCAGCCGGATAGAGGATTCATTGATCGCGCCGCGGTCGGCTCGTACTCGAGAGGCGCGAAACGGCAGTGTTTCGGCGGCGTTGACATCATAGCGCCGCGTCGCTATGGTGCGGCTCCCATACCGGCGGTGGGAGCGACGCGAGTGGGCTATTTCGGGTCGAAGGCGACCTCGGGGTTGTGCCAGCCCCTGATTGCGATGATGCCGCCGCACTCCACCTACATCGAGACCCATCTCGGTGGGGGTGCGATTATGAAGCGCAAGCCCCCGGCGCTGCGCAACATCGGCATCGACCGCGACGCTCGCGCGCTCGATGCGTTCGAGTGCGCGTACCCGGTCGAGACCGTTCACGGCTGTGCCCACCGGTTCCTCGGCGAGTTCACGTTCGAAGGCACGGAGCTCGTCTACTGCGACCCGCCGTATCTGAAGCGCACTCGCCGCTCGAAGCGGCGGTATCGGTTCGACTACGAGGAATCCGACCACGAGGAGCTGCTTACGCTTCTCGCTCAGGTGCCGTGTCAGGTGATGGTCTCGGGGTACGCTTCGGCGCTGTACGAGGCGCGCCTTCGGGGGTGGCGGCGCGTGGAGCTTCAGGTGATGAACCACGCGGGCGTTCGCACCGAGTGCGTGTGGATGAACTTCGCCCCCGACCGGCTGCACTGGGCACGCTACGCGGGGAGGAACTTCACCGACCGCCAGCGCATCAAGCGCAAGGCCGAGAACTGGGGCCGGCGCTACGCGGCGCTGCCGCTCGCTGAGCGCCTCGCGGTGCTGGGGGCGATGATGGCGGTCGAGGCCGAGCGGTAGCCGGCGATGGCCACGGTGAACAAGGCGTCGCTGCGCACCGAGTTCGACGCACTCAAGGCACGGTTCGAGTCGCTGTGCGCCGCGGGCAAGATGAGCCCCGAGAGCCGCACCCTGTTCGACGCCCTGCTGATGCTGTTCGAGCTGCTGATGGCGGTGTTCATGGAAAAGCACACGCCAAAGAGCAGCGCCAACTCCAGCCTCCCCGCCTCGCAGAGCCCCAACGACGCCACCGCCCGCACCCGTGCGGGCGCCAAGGGCAAGGGGCCCGCATCGAACGAGGCGCGCGCTGCAAACACGCGCACCCGGACCTACGTCACCGAGTTGCGCGTCGAATCTTGCGCGCGCTGCGCCGAAGACCTCGCCGACACCGCCTGCACAGGCCACGAGCGGCGCACCCTCATCGACATCGTGTTCGAGAAGGTGGTGCGTCACGCCGACGCCGACATCAAGCACTGCCCGCGCTGCCGCACCGAGACCCGGGCGCGCTTCCCCGCCGAGATGCCAGGCCCGCTGCAGTACGGCCCCGGCATCAAGGCCTATGCCGTGCACCTGCTCGTCGCCCAGATGCTCTCGCTCAAACGCGTCGCCCAATCGATGCACGCCCTCATCGGACAGCTCCTGTCCGAGGCCACACTGCTCGGCTACATCGCCCAGCTCCATCGAGCCCTCGCCGAGTGGGAGCGCCACGCCATCGAGCGCCTGCTCCTCGCACCGGCAATGCACGTCGACGAGACCTCGTTGCGCGTGGACCGAAACAATCACTGGATTCATGTCTATTCCGCCGGAGCACTCACCGTCAAACGCCTCCACCCCAAGCGCGGGTGCGAAGCCATCGAGGCCATCGGCATCATCCCGCGCTACGCCGGCGTCGCGGTCCACGACTGCTGGGCCTCGTACTTGAGCTACGCGCATTGCGACCACGCGCTGTGTGGCGCGCACCTGTTGCGCGAACTCACCTTCATCGTCGACGCCCACGACTACGCCTGGGCCAAGCGAATGAAACGCCTCCTCGTCCATACCTGCCACGACGTCGCCCGGCGCGACGGCAAGACGCTGAGCGAGGACGAGTACAAGGCCGTGCAGAAACGCTACCGCACCATCCTCACCCAGGGGGAACGCGAGCTTCCACCGATTCCCCCTCGACAAAAGGGTCAGCGTGGCAAAGTGGCCAAGTCCGATGCACACAATCTGTGGGAGCGAATGAAAAAGCACGAGACCGCCGTGCTGCGCTTCGCCAAGCATCCCGACGTCGCGTTTACCAACAATCGGGCCGAGCGCGACTTACGCATGAGCAAGGTCAAGCAGAAAGTCTCCGGATGCTTCCGCACCCGAAAGTACGCCGACGCCTACTGCCGAATCTCGAGCTATCTCCAGTCCATGGCCAACCAGGGTTACAACCCGCTGGTGGCCATTCAGATCGCTCTCGCCGGGCGCGCCGTCGATAACTTGCCCGAGTAGTTACCAAGCACAAAGATAAGCGGTCTGGCTACGAATGCTATGGCACGATCGGTATATTCTTAAGGACGAAATACTAGCCAGCCGAAACCGACGAGGCCACGCATCTGGAGAAGGACATGGCTAAGCTGCCGTGTCTGACGTCAGCGCCAATGGGACAGGGAAAGGGTTTTGCGTGGCGATTCCGCAACAAGACGCCCGCGTCGATCCGCTCTGCCAATCGAGCCGCCTCGCTCATTGATTCCCATGCGGCGAACCGCTACTGTGGCTGACCAGAGGGCCGCGACGCCGCCGGACCATGTTCCCCAAACCGAACGCGCCGGTTCCTCGTCCAGGCCGGTCGTGTCGAACGGACCTCTGTACCAGTGGATCATGTCCGTATCTTGCTCGTGCCCGCGGGTCGAGGACTGCCTTCGGAAACTCCATGAAGCCGTCCGGGCCGCGGACATCCTCTGGCAGACACCCTCGGTTATCGCCTCCAAGCTACCGGCCTCCCACATCACCGACCTGCAAAGGCCCTGGCGACGCATCCGCGCGCACCCGGCTGGAGGACGTGCGAATTCACAACCTCAGCCGCCCCTACGTGTCCCGGGCGCTGGCGCTCGGAGAAAGCCTGTCGATGATCCGACGGCTAGATAAGTGATCGCACTAGTGTCCCAACAATTATTCAAAAAAAATCAACTGGTTGTGATTTTCGAGATTCGATACATTGTAATCGGTGTCGGAAAACAGCTTGAAAATAGGCATTTTCTCGAACAGGGTCAGGCTCAAAACCTGCAAGAAATTGTGTAGAGGTCGGCCGAGATCCCCAGCCGCTTTCTCAGCACCGCCACGAGCACATACACCGTCACCGCAATCCATATCTGAGTCCTGACCGCGTTCTCCGACGTGCCGAAGAATGACTTGATACGCAAGTGCTGCTTGATCCACTTGAAGAAGAGCTCGACTTGCCACCGGTGACCCCGATGCAAAATGCACCGCCGATGTGGCAGCTCGCGTTGCGCGTTCGCGAACCTCGTGGGGGACGCTCCAACGGCCGCGACGATGTCCCGCGGATGGCGCGTGGGCGGACGCGGCATCGATGCCGGGACTTCGCATGTGTCCCTTTAGCCATTGCCGATCTCACCGGCGTCGAGGACCGCGACTTGCGGAGTCGCCGCGGAACGTAGACGAAACATCAGCCATGACCTACAAGAACGGTTAGGGGACTTCCTGCGTCTCGACGCCAGGCGTACGAGGGCGAACGATGGGGCTCGACTGCGTGCGCCCCCCTCCAGTCGACACGAGCTCCACGTGGCGCTGAAGCGCTCCGGATTGGGGCTGAGCACGGGATTGCCCAGGAGTTGGTGACGGCGGCCGGCGGTCCAGGCGCGCCCGTAGCCGCCGAACGCACCTTTGAGGCGTCACTCCGACGCCCGCCCAGGTTTCAGCCGCCGGCCGAGGCTGAGCGCCCCACTCTTGCCCGCATGCGACCACACCGGCATCGGTCTCTACAGGTCCCGGTGTCCGCGCCTGGAACCCCGCGTTCGTGTCGAGGCTCAGAATTCGGGCGTCGCCGCGGCTTGCGCGTGCCGCACGCACGCGGTTGCCGGTAACCCGGTCGGGGCATCAAATTGAAGACCGATCAGGACGCTTGTGTCGAGGATGACGACGCCGCGCGCGAGTCGATCGAAGCGTTGCTCGAGACCGCCGGCTATCGAACCGCGGCGTTCGCGTCGGGCACCGCCTTCCTCGACTCGCTGGGGTCGGCCGCCGGTGCCTGTGTTGTGCTCGACATCAAGACGACCGAGATGGACGGTCTGGAGGTTCAGCGGCGCCTGAGCGACTCGGGCGCGCTGCTTCCCGTGATTCTTGTCACGGGACACGGCGACGTGGCGATGGCGGTACAGGCAATGAAGGCCGGTGCGATCGATTTTATCGAGAAACCGATCGGCCGCGATCGCCTGCTCGGGAGCGTCGCGCGAGCGATCGATGCGGGCAGAAACGTTCGTCGCGCGTGCGAGGAGAAATCCGAAGTCGTGGCGCGAATGGACCATCTCACGGCGCGCGAGCGTGATGTCCTCGGGCAGTTGGTCATCGGCCAGCCCAACAAGGTCGCGGCCCGTCACCTGGGCATCAGTCACCGCACGATCGAGGTCTATCGCAAGAACGTCATGACGAAGATGGGCGCACGGAGCCTGTCCCACCTGGTGCGAATGGCGATCGTCGCCGGAGTCGATCCGGCTGACGACTGACGCGGCTACGCCCCGGACCGACGAGGCACGAGCCGGACGGAAGTCGAGCCGACGACGCATGTGCGCACGTCGAGCAAGTACAGATTCCTTCCAACTCCGCCCTTGACGGCGTCGCCAATGAAGGTGGTGGACGCGCCGGCGGACTGCGGCAAGCCATCCACGACGTGACTCGCGCCGCCGCTACGAATCCTCACCTGCGTGCTTGCCCGGAATTGCAGTCGCCGTCTATTCGATTCCGAGCACCAGCCTCGGCAGGTACAACGACAGATCGGGAATGAAGGTGACGATCAGCACCATCGGCAGGTGCCCCAGCGTGAGGAGCTTCATCGTCGGCACCACGTACTGGTCGAGCGTGAGCTTGCTGACTCCCGCCGCCATGTAGAGCATGGGCGCGCACGGCGGAGAGACGTTTCCCAGACCGAGGTTGGTGCCGACGATCGCGGCGAAGTGGATGGGATGAACGCCGACTTCGGTGGCCACCGGCAGCAGGACGATGGCGGCGAGCACGCTGCCGGACACGTCGTCCACGATCATTCCGATCAGCAGCAGGATGACGTTGATGATCAGGAGCACGAGGACCCGATTCTCGGTGAGCGCGACCAATGCCTCCGCCACCTCCTTCGGCACCTGCTGCAAGATCATGGCGCGGCTCATCACGAACAGGAAGAACAGAACCGCGACGATGGACCCCGTGGTGATCGCGGCACGCGCGATGGTCGACGGGAAGTTCCGGAGGGTGAGTCCCCGGTAGAACAGGAACCCGACCACCACCGCGTAGACCAGCGCGATGGCGGCCGCTTCGGTCGGCGTGGCGATGCCGGAGTAGATGGTGCCGAGGATGATGATCGGCATCAGCAGCGCCCAGAACGCCTCCTTGCCGGTCTGTCCGACTCGCCGCACCGCGTCTCCGAGCGGGAGCTGCTCCTCGACGGTGATGGTGTCCACGTTTCTCAGGAACAGGAAGTTCAGGCAGACGTAGACGACGGCCAGGATTGCGCCCGGAATCACGGTGGAGAGGAACGCCGCGCCGACCGACAGCCCCCCGGTCACCGCGAACACGATCATCGGAATCGACGGAGGGATCATCAGTGCGAGCACCGAGGAGCACGCCACCAGCGCGGTCGCGTGGCCAGCCGGGTAGCCCTCCCTGATCATGCGGGGAATCATGATCTGCCCAATGGCGGCGATGGCCGCGGAGGACGAGCCGGAGATCGCTCCGAACAGGGCGCAGGTCACGATGGTCACGGCGCCGAGCCCGCCCTTGAGCCGGCCGACGAACGCGTTCACGAAGTTGAGCAGGCGGTCCGAGATCCCGCCTTCGGCCATCAGGGTCCCGGCCATCACGAACAGCGGCAGCGCGAGCAGCGCGAAGCTCGAGGTCGTCTGATAGCCGAAGGGGATGAGGAACGAGACGTCCGAGCCGGAGACGGTGCCAAACACCAGCGCCCCGATGCCGAAGGCGAACGCGATGGGCATCTCCGCCAGGAGCAGGAGGACGACAAGCGCCAGGGAGCTGATGAAGACGAGCATGGCTATTCTATTCCTCGTCCGCCATGCGGAGATGAGTCTTCAGGTCCAGGAACTGGTTGAGCCCCTGGAGCACCATGTACGCCACGGTGCCGACGAAGCCGAAGATGAGAGAAGCCGACCACCAGCCCTTCGGCCAGCGCATGTACGAACTCAGCCGCCCGGTGTTGATTTCAAACAGGGCGTATCGGATGGCGTAGTACCCGAAGACCGCGCATGCCGCGATGCTCAGCACGGTCATGAGCAGGCGCACGAAGCGCACCGTGTTCCGCTTCTTCACCACCATCGTCAGGATGCCGCCGTGAATGTGCTCGCCGTTGCGAGTGACGTAGGCGACGCCGAGGAAGTAGAACCAGGCGCCGAACAGCAGCGACAGCTCCTCGATGCCCACGAACGGTGAGGCAAAGACGTATCGCAGCAAGACCTGGGTGAACATCAGGACTGCCAGACAGAGGCCGAACGCGATGATGAAGACATAGAGGATGCGTTCGAAGACCGCTTCGACCGCGACCAGCCGCCGCATTCCGGGCCCCAGCTCGCCTTCCGGGATGGCGGTCAGGTGCGGAGGCGGCTCGGGCGCCGCAAGCTCGGCATCGTAGATGAACGAATCCGCGCCCACGGGCGGGCGCGGACGCTGCTCCGACTGTCGTTCCATTGCCGGCTCCCGCTCAGAGGACTGTCCGGGCGCCGAGGCGCCCGGACGCAACCACGTCGAAACGGTCCTCGGGCTGCGCTACTGGATGCCCACGACCATTCGAATCTTGTCCATGGTCTCCTTTCCGACGACGGCTTCCATCGCCGGCCACTCGTTGTCGTACACGATCTGCTTGGCGGCGCTCATCTGCTCGTCGCTCAGCTCGACGACGTTGATGCCGGCATCGCGCGCCTTCTGGAGGAACTCCTCGCTCTTGCGCTCGGCTTCCGCCCAGGACCACGCGATGGTCGAGTCGGCCGCGGCCTGCAGCGCTCCGCGCACGTCGTCGGGCAGACCGTCCCACCACTGCTTGTTCACGAGCCAGAACGCGACCTCGAAGTAGTCGTTGGTCAGGATGTTGGCCTCCAGCACGTCGCGCAGCGTGTAGGTCTCGACCGCGGTCGAGAACGAACGCGCGTCCACGGTTCCGAGCTGGAGCGCGGTGTGCACCTCAGCAAGCGGAATGGGCACCGCCGCGAAGCCCAGGTTGTTGAAGCGGTCGACCGCGATCGAAAGCCCCGGCACGCGAATCTTCATGCCCGCCGGCTCGTCCGGGAAGCTCATCGGAAGCTTGCCGACGCCCTTGCGGATCACCACCGAGCCGAAATCGGTCGGGATGATGCCCACGGCGTGAAGGCCGAGGTCACCCAGCATGTCGTTGTAGACGTCGAGCATGCCGGCGCCAGGGCCGTAGAGGTTCTTCGCCTCCTCCCAGTTCGAGACGATGTAGCCGAGATAGATGAGGTCGAGGCGCTTGTCGAAGTCCGACGACGCCCAGGTCAGGGTCATCGGGACGACGCCCTGCATGGACTGCTCGAACAGCGACACCCAGTCGCCCAGATCGCCGCCCGGGTGATAGGCGATCGAGACGCCGCTGTCGTCACCGAGCTCGCCCATGAAGCGTTCCGAGATGGCGTGGAACACGTGATCGACGTTCATGGCGTGGGCGAAGATGAACTTCTCCTCCGCCTTCGCCGGCATGGCCGCGACACCGACTGCGAGTGCCGCCGCGGCCAGACCCTGCAGGAACGATTTCCGAAGTGGGTTCTGCATGGCTCTTTCTCCTCAGTTGTTACATGGGTTGTCGGCACAATCCCCAGGAGCGGGTGGCCCGAGGGGCTTGGCCCCGATTTCTCACCGGTTCACGGCTGCGGACGCGGATCTGGCAGCATCGGCCGCGTTGAACGCGGCCAGGGTGCTCGACGTACCTACGGGTACGCCTGCGCGCCCTGACTCGCGTTCGCCTTGCCGCTACTGCCATCTCCGCGCCCTCGCTTCGCGACCCGGTGAGAAATCGGGGCCTAGACCTTCACGTAGACCTGCCCGTTCTCCGTCTTCACCGGATAGGTGTTGAGGTCGACGTAGGGTGGTGGCGAGACGACCTCGCCCGTGCGGATGTCGAACCGGCCCTGGTGAAGGGGGCACTCGATGACGTGGCCGGTCAGAAGCCCCGCCTCGAGATGCTCGTCTTCGTGCGTGCAGAATCCATCGGTGCAGTAGAAGCCGTCCGCGGCCTTGTAGATCGCGTAGCTGCGGCCCTCGTGGTCCCAACGCACGAGGTCCTCGTCGTCGATGTCGTCGCAGGCGCACGCGCGAGTCCAGTCGGTCATGGTCGGTCTCTCAGGAATGAAATCTCGCGCGCGCCACGAGTGCCTCGAGAAGCTTCTCGTGCTCGTCGCGTGGCATCGACACCGAGGTCTCGGTGTCGGGGTAGTGGCCGTTCATCACCGCGGTTCGAAAGTCACGCAGGCCGCGCCGGCGCTCGTCGGCAAGCTGGCGGCGGATGGACGGCAGGTCGGCGAATGCCCGGGCGTGTCCGGGAGGCCGCTCCGATTCACCGCAGATATCCACCAGGAACATGAAGATGACGTCGCCCGCGGAGCCCGCGCCAATCGAATGCGTGACCAGCGGCGATCGGGGGCCAATCGCGGCGAGCGCCTCGGATGCGACGCACTCGACCTCCGCCGCATACGCGCCGGCGTCCTCGAGCCGGCGAAAGTCGTCGGCAAGCTCCAGCGCTTCGGCCGCCGTCTTGCCGACGATGCGCAAGCCACCGCGCTGCGTCGAAAGCCTCGGCACCAGTCCGAGATGGCCCTGCACGGCCAGCCCCTCGCGCGAGAGCGTTTCGACCGTTGCCAGGCTTCGCGGCGTGTAGACGGCGTCGGCACCCGCTTCGGCCGCGCTGACGGCGGCCCGCAGGATGTCGTCCCGCGTCTTGTGGGCGGTCATCGGCAGGTCCGCGATGGTGAACGTCTCCGGCGCGCCGGCACGCACCGCCCGAAGATCCGCGTCCGACGTGTTCAGCACGTCGATGCCGACCGCCTCGCAGGCCGCCGCCTCTTCCTCCGTCGCCGGACAGGTCTGGCAAAGGCGCGTCTTGCCCTTGAGGGCGATCAGCCGGGCAACGGTCAGATTGCGCCGGGCCGGCCTCCCGCCGTAGGTGTAGATGCGTGTGGGTTTCACTGCATCGTCGCCTTGGCGATCTTCGAGTAGGCGCCGCCGTCGGTAATCATGTGCGGCGCCTGGCGGATCCACGCGGCCCTGGTGCGGTGCCCAAGCGAGCGCCGGACGACGACCGAGAGCAGATCGATGTTCGTGCGCAAGAAGCCCGGATCCGGCTTCGGGGTCTGCTCGGCGACGGCCTCGTGAAGCCGGGGGAGGGAGTAGAACGGCACCTGCGGATACAGATGGTGCTCGATGTGGTTGTTCATGTTGAGATAAAGGAACCGTCCCACCCAGTTGGTCCGGAAGGTTCGCGTGCTCTCGACGATCGAGGGCGAGTTCTCCTGCATCTCCGCGTGCTGGATGATGTTGAACATCAACGTGATCGGACCGCCGAGGAGCCGGGGCAGAACGTAGAACCAGAGGAGCCACGCGTAGCCGGCCGCGATCGACGCGGCCATGCCGAGGTAGACGAGGCAGAAGATGCGCGCGTTGCGCGTCATCTTCGGCAGCTCCGCTTGCGGCGAGACCTCGCGCATCAGCGTCGTGTAGCGTCTGGTCGCGAGCTGCCACAGGACCCGGATCTGGAACCGGTGGACCGACAGTCCGCTCACGTCGTAGAGCCAGCCCTTGAAGTCGAGCGGCGTGTCGAACGGCATCTGGCTGTCGAGGCCGACGTACCAGGTGTGGGTGTGGTGGTTGGTGTGCGTGTAGCGCCGATGCAGCGGCTCCTCGCCGTAGAGGAGCGACGTGACCCAGAAGACCGCTTCATTGAGCCAGCGGGTGCGGAAGGCGGTTCCGTGCGCCGTCTCGTGGCTGAGCGAATAGGCCGGAACCGACATGACCACCCCGTAGACGAACATTGCCGGCCAAACGTAGAGCGTCCCCAACGCGAGCCAGACCAGGGATCCGGTCGCTCCCATGGCGGCGACCCACACGGCGAGATAGGTCAGACCGGGGACGTCGCTGCGGCGCGCGAGCGACTTCAGACGCTTGCGGTCGATCCGGATTCCGGTCGAGGCGGCGTTGGTGACGACCTTTCGCGGGGTATGGGTGACGGGGCTGTCCGCGCCATTGGAGCGAGGCGGCGAGCGGGGCTCGGGCGCAAGTCCGCTGTCGTCGAGAGCCCGGATGGTGACACCGGTGGAAGCGTCCATGGCACGACCCTTCGCATTCGCACGCTGCGGCGAGGGAGCGGTACCAAGACACTGTTCGTGGCTACGCATCTGCGCTCCTGCGTCGAGCCGATACCCGTCGGGTCGGCCCGGCGTGTCGCCTGTTTCCGACAACGTCCGGCAGGCGACACGCTACCGCGCAGGCGCAGCAGGTCCTACATACAAACCGGAATCAATTTAAGTACAGAAGCGGAGGAATGGATGTACAGGCAAGGACAGCGGCGTTTCACGGCTGCCGCGCGGCGAACCGTGCCGGATTTTCCGGAGCGAATCCTAGCCCGACTTCCGCAACTCGCGGCCAAAACGCGTGTAACGCGTTGATCTCTCGTCCACACAAGCCCAAGGTCGGCACTACAAGGCCCCGAGCAGGGAGGAGGACGAGGGGTCAGACGCAGATGCGCGGAGGCGGTTGAGCCGGCAGATTCAGCTTGAGTTGTTGGAGGAGGAGTTGGTGGTCGGGGTCGGGCTGGGTGTAGCGCGGCAAGATCAATTGACGCCCATCGGTGGTCGGCAAGTGCACGTCGACCATTTGCACGGTGGCGAACTTCTCCAGCACCGCCCGCGGGGTGAGTCCCGGCGCGCACGAACGCGTGCGTTGCTTCAACGTCACGTGCAGGCAATACGCGATGAAGGCGACGAAGATGTGGGCCTCGATGCGCTCGTCGAGCTGATGATAGACGGGGCGGATGGCGAGGTCGTGCTTGAGTTCTTTGAATGCTTGCTCGATCTCGGTGAGGCGGATGTAGTATTGCCACAAGGTGGCGGGGTCTTCGTTGGGCAGGTTGGAGCGCAACAGATAGCGGCCTTCGCGCCGGCGCACGGTGCGCAGCTTGTCGCGGCGCAGGGCGAAGGTGAAGGTCTGAGGGGTGACGGGCTGCTCGGAGTCGGGGATCTGAATCTCGACCAGAGAGTAAGCACGCCCGGCTTCTTTCTTGGCGGCGCCGAGCTTGAGCAGGAGCTGGTCGCGAGTCGGGGTTTGTTGTTGCAACTCGTGCAGGCGTCGCCAGAGCTTTTTCAGGCGCCGGCGTCGCATCGCGCGTTCTTTGAGTGTTCGGGGATGGCTGCGAGCGAGGACGTAGAGTTCATTGTCCTGAGCCAGGAGCTTGACGTCGACCGACGGACGTACGGCTTGCCAGGGCAGAGTCAGGAACTTTCTCTCGAACTTCGATAGCCGTCCCTTGGGCGTGCCGACCAAGTAATGCACGGGTGGCTCGGCGGTGCGCATCTGCTCCAACGTCTCTTCGGTGGGGATGCCGCGGTCCATGATCCAGACTCGGTCGCAGCGCCCGTACTGCGCTTCGATCGTGCTGAGAAAGTCTTTCAGGGTGGTCTTGTCGCTGGTGTTGCCGGGCATCACCTCGTAGGCGAGGGGAAAGCCTTGCGGGGTGACCACCAAGGCGATGACCACTTGGACGCAGTCCGAGCGCTTGTCTCGGCTGTAGCCGAACTGACGCTTTCCGGCGAACGGGGGGTCACTCTCGAAGTAGGTGGAGGTCAGGTCATAAAGCAAAATATCGAAGCGCGCCTGGAACAAGACTTCCCAGCGCTGACGAAGAAACGAGAAGAAGGCGCGCTTGTGGGCCAGCAGCTTGTCCAGACATCGGTACAAGGTGTCATCGGGCACGACCCGCATCGTACTGCCCAGCAGGTCGCACATGGCGCTGTGTGCGTACCAGTGACGATGCAGACGCCACTCACTGCCGGGGTCGATGAGTTGATAGCACACTTGCGTCTTCAGCACCTCGAGCCACTTTGTTCCTTGCCGGCTCATCGGCAGACGTTCGTGCCAGAATCGGTCGAGGTCCAACTGCTCCCAGAGCTTGAGCGCCAACCAGCACGCCCCCCACTGTCTCGGATGATGCAGCCGTAGCTCGTTGAGCTTGACCTGGACCACTTCACAATCGAGTTCCGGGGCTTGTCTATCGGTAGGAAACAGGGCCACCTGCTTTGCACTGGAGTCCGTTTGCAGGACCTCGATGGTGCGGCACCACGCGGCTTTCTGGCTGTCGTTGATTTCGCCGAGATAGAGCACTTGGCGTTGCACGACACGCCCATCGAGGTTGCGACAACTTTCGACGATGCTCCAGTACCGGTGCTCCTTGCCGTCTTTGTTTCGCTTCTTCGCTCGCAAGTACATGGAGCCATAGCATGCAAGATTCCCAAACGAAATCAATAGGCAAGGTCGGCACTACAGAGAGATATAGAATGAGGCTGCAATGAAAACAAATAGTTGTGGTCGCGATTGTCCTGAAATTCGCCAAAATCGCGCGCGAGTTGCGGAAGTCGGGCTAGCGAGGCTGCCGCCTCCGACCGACAAGGCATGTGGTGCCGTTCCTGGGAGCGCGGGCATCTTGCCCGCTTGAACATCGCGGGCCTGCGGCCCGCTGCGGGCGGGACGCCCGCGCTCCCAGGAGCGCGTCGCGAAACACTTGGCTCAACAGGCCGCACGCTCTGCGCGGGGCGCCGTTTGTAATGATGACGGCGCCTCAAGGAGTCTAGCTGGGTCACGCCGCCGGTGCCGCGCGCTCGGGTTGGAGACGGTACTCCGCTTGCACCCGTGCTCGACCGTCCACTCGGCTCCCGTCAACCGATGTGAGGTCTTTCCCACAAACTCAACTTCTGGCCGATCTTCGCCCGTCGAGCGTTCTCGTACATTTCGTATCCCCAACTGATGTCGAAGACCGCCATGCCGCAGGCAACGAAGACGATACGTTCCTTCCCGTCCTCACGTCCCGGTTTCCGCCCGTTCACGACCTCTCCCAGTCCGGTGGCGTCCTCGAGTCGAGGCAGCTTGCCGGCGTCGATCAGTCGGTAGAGCGGTCCGCCGATGACACTGTCGTAGTACGCCTGCCTGTCACCCGATGCGATCGCGTCTTCGACGTACGCCTCCTGCAGAGGTGTGTGGTCGTAGACGATCTTGCAGTCCGTCCAGAAGGATTCTTCGGAATGCACGGGACCGGATACCAGGATCGTCGCCCCGTCCTTGATCCATGCATCGTCGAACTTGAGGGGCCTGAGACGGGATGCGGCAACGGTGATGACATCGGCGCCGCAGAAACCTGCCTCGGGAGTGTCCACGCTAACGCTCGAAATCCCGTACCTTGCCGCTACCCATGCAGCCATTTCATCCGCCTTGTCGCGGAAGAGATCGAAACACACAACCCGTTCCACCGCTTTCAACTGCGTCATGATTGCGCCAAGGCAGGCCTTGTTGATCGGACCGCAGCCCACTACCGACACGACCCTCGAATCCTCCCGTGCCAGGTGCTTCGCACCGACGCCGGGAACGGCCCCCGTGCGCGCCGCGCTCAGCAGATTCGCCGACATCAAGGCAAGCGGTGCACCGGTATCCCTGTCGTTCAGCATGAGGGTGAGGATTGACCGGGGCAGGCCCTTGGACACGTTCTCGTGGTTCGACCCGTACCACTTGTTGCCGCAGACGTCGAACCGACCACCCAGGTACCCCGGCATGGCGGCGAAGCGACGGTCGGGACCGGCGACAGGCATGTTGGGAAACTTCGTTTCCTTCGGAAACACGATGTTCATACCGTGATTGTTGTGATTGGCACCCCCCATGAGGTAGTCCCCGTCGCCCAGAAGCCTGAATGTCTCTTCACAGACTTCAACGCACCTCGAAGCATCCAGAACTCCGGCCTCGATCATGTCGGGCTCGGAGAGGTAGAGAAAATCGATCGTGGGGAACATTCCGCACACCTCCTGTCTTGGTGGGGCCCGCCTGCCGGTGCGGTTTCGATTGCCCGTCCTGGCGCAGCAAGCTCACGCACGCGTGGTCGCGGTCTCAGAACTTCAGCAGTCCGGAGATGTCATGGAGCTTGCACCCGGGGCTCGACGCGCTTGCCCGCATGAGAAAGTTCAGCTTCTCGATTCGCTCTCCGGATCGAGGTGCGCCATTCTTCTGGAACGGCACCTGGAGGCCGACCGAAAGGTCCATCACCACGTCATCGACGACACCGCCGGACCGCCCGGAAGGAACGGCAATCATCCCGTGCTCCCGAGCGAATCGCCAGGCGTCGAGGGCTTCGGAAATCGTGCCCACCTGGTTCGGCTTGAGAACGAACCCTTCTATCGCACGCAGCGCATGAGCCTTCCTCAGAAATTCGACGTTCGTGACCGTCAGGTCATCACCGAGAACGATCGTTCTGTCGAGCTCGCTCACCGCCTTGCGGTATCCCTCCCAGTCGTTCTCGTCGAGCAGGTCCTCGATGAAGACGATGGGCCATTTCCGGGTCAGCGTTCCGGCGTAGGCAATCAGCTCGTCGCCGCGCACGCGCCTGCCCTTGAGAAGGTATGTCCCGGACTCGCGGTCATGCATGCCGCTCGAAGCGCAGTCCAGGGCGAACGCCATCTTCTCTCGGTAACCGCACCGGTCGACGGCGCGTTCCATCAGGGCCAGGACCAGCTCGGGGTCGTCCGACGGCGCTGCGTAGCCGTAGGAGCTCGCGACTCGTGGGGATTCGCCGAGGTGCTCCTCGAGCACCTCGGCGAGCATGCGGAACACCGACACCCCGATTCGAACCGCCTCGTCGACGGTATCGGCGCCATGGGGCACCAGTATGAATTCGTTGAACGATTGGGTGAAATCCCCGTAGTTCCCGCCGTTGATGACGTTGAAGCAGGGTACGGGGACGGTCTTGATGTCCTCGCCGGCGATGTGCTTGAAAACCGGCGTCCTCAGAGAATCCGCCGCTGCCCTGAGTGCGGCAATCGATGCCGAATAGATGGTGTTCCCCCCCAGGTTTCTCTTGTTCGGCGTGCCGTCGAGCTCGATCATCTTCATGTCGATGGCGCGTTGATCGAACACGTTCATGCCGACAAGAGCGGGTCCGATGACGTGTCTCGCAGTCTCGACCGCCTTGTGAACGCTCAGGCCGTCGTAGTTCGCGGGGTCGCCGTCCCTGAGGATGAATGCTTCGTGCATCCCGACCGAGGAACCCGTGGGCGCACAGCCTCGACCCGAGCCTCCACTGGCGGTCTCGATGACGACTTCCACCATGGGTCGGCACTTGCAGTCGATCAACTGCTGCGCGCCGACCGCGACGATTCCGTCTTCCATCTCAGGCTTGCCCGACGGGAGGCACATACATGATGTTGAGGTCACACAGGTTCGTGCCGGTGTTTCCCGTGAATACCGTGTCGCCGATTGCATCGAGCGCTTCGAAACACGAGTGCTCGCGAAGTGCCTGATGCAAATTGATGCCCCGCTCGGCGGCGGCCGCGAGGCTCGTCGAGTCCGTAAGGCCACCGGCGACCGGGGTTGTGCCGTCGGTGCCCTCGGTATCGATGGACAACAGGCACGCACCCTGTGTCCTGGAGGCGGTCATGGCGAAGCTGGCGGTCATCTCCTGGCCCGGTCCGCCATGTCCCCTGACCTCGCCGCCATCCGCGATGCGCGTCGTGACTTCTCCGGAGCTCAGCACAACGCACGGCGGTTCAATCGGGTTCCCGTAGGTCTGGATCTCTCTGGCCATCGAGGCGAAGAAGGTCCCGGCATCCCTGGCTTCTCCCTCGAGGAACGAGGAAACGATCATGGCCGGAATCCCCATGCCTGCGCACGCTTGCCTTGCGTAGATGCACGAATCGGGGAGCGTATTCAGCAGGTAGTAAGTGTTGTGGGGAAACGCCTTTGGCGTCTCGGCTTCCGGACCCGCGTTCATGAGATGGTCGACGACCCGCCCGGGAAGCCGGTGTGCGATGTTGCGATTGACGATTGTACTGCGGGCGTCGTGCAGCGTCGTCATGTCAGGTCCAATCGGAGTGCTCCTGTACGACTCGTAGGGCTCGGCGATATCGCCGGTTGCCGGCGACCCCACCGCATCGCTGATTCCGATGCCGATCAGCTCGGCGCCGACGTCCTGGATCCTCTTTGCCAGCATTCCGCCGTTCAGGGCGGAAATGTGCCGGCGTACCGCGTTGATCTCGTAGATTCCGGCCCCGCTCCCGAGGAGTACGTCGGTTGCGTCGATCTCGTCCTGAAGCGTGATGCCGTCCAGGGGACAGGACATCAGGGCGGAGCTGCCTCCACTGATGACCACGATGAACAGATCGTCCGGACCCGCCCGGCCGACAAGCTCGACAATCTTCTTCGACGCCCTGTATCCCTCCTCGTTGGGAAGCGGATGCCCGCCGACGAATACGTCGGTGTTGCGAAACACGTCCGTGTCCTCGGATATCTTCACGATTGCGATCCCCTCGCTCAGGTGGCCTCCGAGAACTTCATCGACCGCCATTGCCATGTGGTTGCACGCCTTGCCCGCGCCGAGAAGGTAGACATTGCGCTTCTTCGACAGATCCCATGATCGGGTGCCGATGTGCAGGACGCTGCCATCCATGCTTGCGATGCTCTTGATGCGCTCGTAGCTGTCCAGGCGCACGAGTGTCCTGTCAGCGACTTCCAGCACGATTCGCCGGCAAGCGCGGTCGCCATGAGACAGGAGCCGCTCGGCATTTCTGATTTTCTTCATTGATCCGGCGAAAACGGGTTCCATTCCGGGAAATCGAACGTCGCTGCGCACTCCCGCCCCCGCGAACACTGCCGGCTCTTTTGCGCACCGGCGGCGCTGCCCCGGTTGTCCGTTCGCCATGGCGTCACGAGGAAGATTATGGCGTGCCCCACGCCCTCGGTATATACAGTTCGAAGTGATTCTACATACAGAAGGCTCCGAGGCGATCCACACCGTGCTGGATGGTGTAGCGTGGAAAGAAGAACGCGAGCCCGACCAGGACCTCCGATGCTCGTGACGACGCATCCGTCGGGCGCCGACCCGCGCGGGGCCCTCGTGCCGCATCCGACCGGCACCGTGGACGACCCATGCGCCCGGACGGGCCCCTCGACCTGGCGCGGTCTCGCTCGCACGGGGGCGCGCCGGAGCGCACTGCGCCATGCCGCCCCG
>CAXXDW010000008.1:0-29067 GCA_963665575.2 Gammaproteobacteria bacterium
GGCCATCGCACCGATCTCGCGCGGCGACTGGCCGACGACATCCTTGTTGAGGTGCCCGTCCGGAAACACGAGTTCTCGCAGTTTCTGTATCTCGGTCTCGTCCTCAGTGACCCAGACCTTGCCCGTCTCCTCGAAGAGCTTCAGCGTTTGCTCGTACTCCTCCTCGGGCGCGAACACGAACTGCTCATGCGAGCAGATGATGCCGTTGTCGAACGATGCGCCGGTGACGATCTTGTCGATCGCGGCCTTCGTGTCGATGTCCCGGTCGATGATCACGGGCACGTTGCCGGCGCCGACGCCGTAGGACGGCTTGCCGGACGAATATGCGGACTTGACCATCGCCGGCCCCGCCCCGTGGCGACGACGACATCGACGCTCTCCATGAGCTCCTTGGTCTTGTCGATCGAGCCGTTTCTCACGACCTGCACGAGGTCGTCGGGTCCGCCGTTCGCCTTGACGACCTTCATGAATTCGTCGGTCAGGTGCTCGGTGCACATCTGCGCCTTCGGATGCGGCGCGAAGATCACGGCGTTGCCGGCCTTCAGCGCGAACATGCCGTTGCACATCGGAGTCACGATCGGATTCGTGACCGGCGTCACGGCGCCGACGACGCCCATGGGCTTGGCCACGAGCACGAGGTTCGAGTCGGGATCCTCGCCGATCACGCCGCGCGACTTCTTGTCCTTGAGGTTGTTCCAGATGGTGCGCGCCTTGCCCTTGTTCTTGAGGATCTTGTCCTCGTAGAGGCCAATGCCCGATTCGTCCACCGCCATCCGCGCGAGCGGCTCGGCATTGTCGAAGACGTATTGCCCCACGCCCTTGACGATGGCGTCGACCTCGTCCTGGCTCATCGCTTCGTACACGGCCTGGGCCGCGCGGGCTCGCGCCACGAGGTCCTGGATTTCGGTGTCGGGAATGATCGCGCGCTCGGCGGTGCTCATCGGCTGTACCCATGATCTGCTTGCGACAGGACGGCTGATTATAGCCGAGTCCGAAGTCACCCGAACCGCCCCGGCGGGCCGTCGCAGGCCGCCGTCAGGCGGCATGGCCGATCGTGGAAAGCGGACCGACAACGTTGGCGGGATGGCGCGCCCGGAGAGATTCGAACTCCCGACTTCCGGCTTCGTAGGCCGGCGTTCTATCCAGCTGAACTACGGGCGCCCGTTGTGGTTGTGGACCGGCCCCGGGGCTGCCGATCGAACGGCTTCCGGACGGACCTCGCGCGGGATTGTACCCCACCCGGCGACCCGGCCGACAAATCGCGTCATTGCCCTCAGACCCCTGCAGCCTGCTCGAGAAATGGGGGCCACGCTGTGAGCATGCGCATCGCAGGCATGGCGCAACGACCGATCGCATTGTCTCCCCCCTTACTCATTCGAGCTTGCTCGGGGGAGGCGAACAATATGCGCTGGCGCCTTCCGGCCATTTGGGACGCCGCACATCCACGCGCTCAGAAAAGGCAGCGATCCTCATGCGCGGCGAGGTAGTCTTCGACGTGAGCGCGATACAGCTGCGTAACCCTGCGGGTGACGGGTCCGCCGCCTACCGGGAATGAGCGCTCGACGCCCTCCCCGACGATGAGTTTGCGCACGGGCATGATCTCGCGGGTCGCGCTCGTGAAGAAGCATTCGCTGGCCTGAAGTACCGCGTCGATCGGGATCTCGCGTTCCCAGGTCGGCAGGCCGTGCGAACGGCAGACCTCGTGCACCGCGGCCTTCGTCAGGCCGCGCAGGTTCGCCGCAATCTGGGAAGGCGTCACGAGGTCGCCGTCGATCACGAAGAACACGTTGCTGTTGGACGCCTCGGTGACGAGTCCGGCGTCGTTGAGCATGAGGCTGTCGTCGGCGCCGGAATTGCGGGCCTCAATGACACCGAGGACGTTGTTCAGATAGTTGCCGCCCTTGATGTTGGGATCGAGCGAGGCGGTGGGGTTTCGTCGCGTCTGCGCCACCGCAACCCGGAGACCCTTCGCGTAGAACTCGGGATTCCACTCCGGCACGGCGCGCACGATAATGACGAAACTCGTCGGCAGATCCTCCGGCGGATGCAGATCGAGCGGGCCCTCGCCGCGCGTGACGATGTAGCGCACGTAGACGTCCCGGTTGGCGGCCGGTGCGCCCGACGCATGCACGGTCCTTCGAATCTGCTCGGTCATCTCGTCCTTCGTGAGCCCGATCTCAAGGTGAATCAGGGCCGCGGAATTCTCGAAGCGCACCCAGTGTTCGTCGCCGAAGAGCGGGATGCCGCGATAGCTGCGGAACACCTCGTAGATCGAATCCCCGTAGAGAAACCCGCGGTCCATGACCGGGATGCGGGCTTCGTCGGTCGGCGCGATCGCGCCGTTGACGTTTGCCATGCTCCTGAATTTGTCGCGGTCGCTCACTGCATCCTCCTCCCTGTGCATATCAGGCGGTTGCTGCCGGGCTGGCCTTGACGATCTCGACGGTTTCAGTGTCTGTCCGGATGCTGTACGCCCCGACTCCGATCGGCACGAGCGCCGACTCGCCGCGGGCGAGCCTGCCGATCTCAACACCGTCGGCGCGCTGCACGACAACTCGGCCGCCGAGCGCATGCAGGCAGTGCGGGGGTTCGGCCGGAACGTCGACGGTCAGCGCCGGCGTCGGCCGCAGATGCTCGACGCGATAAGACTCCGAGTCAACCGAAACAAGGGTACCTGGACGACCGGCTACGGGCGTCGGCGTCACGAGAAACTCCGCGGGCTCCGTTCTCGACAGGTTCATCGCATCCAACGCCGCATCGACGTCGACGCGACGGACGGGAAACCGGACGTTGTCCCAGGCCCTGAGCGTCGGTCCCGGGCGGCGGATCTCGAGCGCGAGAATTTCGCGCCGCTCGGGATTGCCGAGCGCGTGGACCTCGGCCGAGGCGATGCGTTCGGAACCTTCGAGCAAACGCTGCGGCGTCGCGTTGTGGACAACCTGGCCGGGCGTTACCGGAATCGCGTTCAGCGCGCCGAGCACTTCACTGTAGAGCGCCTTGAGGTTCACAGACAGTTCCGCCGCCCGAGACCAGCGGCCCGCGGGCACAAACGCCGGGACGAGCGCCGACTTCAGTTCCTTGAGGCCCGCCGAGCGCCGGGCGAACCAGTCCGCCGCGACCGCCTGCAGCCCCTCCGGAGCCACGCCCGTTCGCAACAGATCGAGCAGGCGCTGCTGGTTCTCGAGCCCTTGCCGTAGTCGCGCCTTCATCGAGCGCGCGTCGATGTCGCGACTGAACCCGACACGGATCGTCGCCCCGGGCTCGGCCGCGATGATGACGTAGACCTCGGTGTGTCCGGGCGGGTGCGCCTGAACGGAAAGAAGTTCCCTGATGTCGAGCGTTTTCGGCAGCAGCGGGAAACCGGCGCCGTGGCGTGCGACGAATCCGGCGCCGAGCAGCGTTTCGCCGTGAGCGGCGAGCAGATCTGCAAGCGAGATCACCGAACCGTCGGCCAGCCGCAGGCGGCTCGGGTACTCGCGCGCTTCGCGGTCGGCGTCGCAGGCCGAGATTTCGAACGCTTCGCCAGGAGCTGGCGCGGTCCGCCCGGCCTGCACCGGCAGCGGGCCGAGCCCCTTGTAGTCACGGATCATCGTGCCGCCCCACGGCCGCTCGACAAGGTTCGACGCGATGGGCTTGATGAGCTTCGAGCGCAGGTTCGCGGCTAGGACAGCCGGCGCGCCCGGTGCGAGCAGGGCGTCAGCCTCGGTGCGCGGCGGCGGCAACGGCGTTCCCTCGGTCAGGCGGTCCGGCGGCCAGGCGGTCCAGCAGTCGCTGCTCGAAGTCCGCGCGGAACCGGGCCGGACCAGCGATGTCGCAAAGGTCCGCGAGCTGCGTGACCTCGACATCGTCGAGACCGCAGGGCCTGATCCGCTTGAACGGCGCAAGATCCATTTCGAGGTTGACCGCAATACCGTGGTACGAGCAGCCGCGCCGGATTCTGAGCCCGACAGCGGCAAGCTTCCGGCCGCTGACGTAGACGCCCGGCGCGTCGCGGCGCGCGCGGGCTTGCACGCCGTAAGAGGCCACGGTATCGATGACCGCGGTCTCGAGCGTCTCGACCAGCGTCCGCACGCCGAGCCCGCGCCGCTTGATGTTCAGGAGCACGTAGCACACGAGTTGACCGGGTCCGTGGTAGGTCACCTGTCCGCCCCGGTCGATCCGCACGACCTCGATGTCGGTGTTCTCCGGCAGGTGCCCGGTGTCCGCGTTGAGGCCGAGTGTGTAGACCGGAGGGTGTTCGACGAACCAGATCTCGTCGCCGGTTTCGCCGTCCCTGCGGTCCGTAAAGCCCTGCATGTCGGCCCAGACCGCCGCCAGGGGACGACGGCCAAGGTCACGTACGCGGATCTCGTTCACAATGCCATGAGAACGTGATCGCTTGCGGTCAGATCCCGGTACACGGCATCGATCTGCTCGCGGGTTTCGGCAACCACCGTAACCGTCAGGCTCAGATACTTGCCCGCGCTGCTCAGCCGCTCGGTGACCGCGGCATCGCCGATTGCCCCGCAATGCCTGCGAACGATGGCGAGGACCGCCGTGCGAAGGGGTTCGGTCCTGTGTCCGATGACCTTGATATCGATCTCGCAGGGAAAGCTCAGCAGTTCGTCGTCGAACATCGGCACGTCACGCGCTGGCGTGCGGTGTCAGTAGTCGAAAATCAACTGACTGTCGTTGATCCCGATGGATCGCAGTCCCGCGTTGACCTCGTCCGTGTGCGCGGCGTCTTCGAGCGGGCCGATGAGCACGCGGTGCATCGAATCGCCGCCCTCGCTGGCGGAAACGAGGAAGCTGTCCTCGAAACCGTTGAGCCTGAGCCGTTCTGTCAGCGCGTCGGCATTCTCACGCTCGGAAAATGCGCCCACCTGCATAAAAATCTGCGGGACCGTGCGAGCATCCGGTCCGGGTGAGTCGGCGAGCGCCTCACCGACGATCGAAACTCCGCCGCCGCCCTCTGCCGCGTTTGCGTCCGCGGTGGCAGGCGCCGCGAGCGCCACGGGACCGACGCCAGGCACGCCGAGCGCCCTCACCTCGACCGGGGCCGTGCCTTCCTCGACCATCCCGAGGTATTCGGCAGCTCGAAAGCTCAGATCGATGATGCGGTCGTCGACGAACGGGCCGCGATCGTTGATCTCGACGACGACGCGCTTGCCGTTCTCGAGATTCGTGACTTCGACCCACAGCGGTATGGGAAGCGTCCGGTGCGCGGCCGTCATGGCGTACATGTCATAGGGTTCGCCGCCGGACGTCGGCAGGCCGTGAAAGGCCTCGCCGTACCAGGACGCGACGCCCTGTTCCACGTAGCCGTATCCGGAGTCCATGACGAAATAACGTTCGCCGAAGACATCGTAGAACGGCGGATTGCCGCGCTCGGCGTCGGGCCCCGGAATGAGCGGCGCGCCGCTGCCGTCGTCCGCAAACACCTCGACCGGCCGGGCGGCCGGAACGGTCGCGGCGGGCCGGCTCGCCGTGGGACCCGGCACGGCGGGTCCCGGCACGGCCGACGTATCAACGCGGGTCGTACTGCACGCGGACAACAGCAGCAGGCAGAGACCGCCCATGACGCCGATGCAGCGCGACCGGAAGAACCCCGCCGCCGGCATTACTGCCCGCTCTCCGCCGAGGCCTCGTATGCGCCCAGAATGGCCTGACCCAGTTGGTGCGCGGCAAGCGCGTACTTGGAGCTTCTGTTGTAGCGCGTGATGACGTAGAAATTCTGGAATCCGACCCAGTACTCGAGCGAGTCCGCGTCGCGCTCCATCGCGAATACCCGTGCCGGCGCGTCGTCGGGAAGGTCAACTTCGAACTCGTATCCGAGGGCCTTCAGCGAGCCGACGGTCGCATCGAGATCGAGGCCGCCGCCGGGCTCCGGGCCCGACCAGTCCGACGGCCGCGTGGCCTCGACCGCGACCGGCTCGCCGGTTTGCCAGCCGTGCACCCCGTAGTAGTTCGCGACGCTGGCGAGGATGTCGTCCCAGTCGTTCCACAGGTCGCGGCGCCCGTCGCCGTTGCCGTCCACGGCATAGGCCCGGTAACTCGACGGGATGAACTGCCCCGCGCCCATCGCGCCGGCGTAGGAACCGGAAGCCTCGAGCACGTCGGCGCCCTCCTCCCGGCTCAGCAGCAGCAGCGATTCGAGTTCGCCGCTGAAGAACGCGGACCGCGGCGGATAGGCGAACGCGAGGGTGCTCAGCGCGTCGAGCACGGGAATAGCGCCCATGCGCTGACCGAAGAGCGTCTCGATCCCGATCGTCGCAACGATGATGTGCGGGTCGACGCCGTGGTTTTCCGCCATGACTTCAAGCGCCACGGCGTTGTCCTGCCAGAAGTCGACACCGGCCTCGATGCGGCTTTGGTTCAGGAAGATGTCGCGGTACTCGTACCACGGCACCACTCGTTCGGCCGGCCGCGAGATCAGTTCGAGGACGCGCGCGCTGATCGTTGCGCCTTCGAGCACCCCGGTGACCTCGGAGCGCTCGAAGCCGTGTTCCGCAACGACGTTGTCAATGAACGCCTCGCGCGCCTCGGCCACGCGTTCCTCGTCGACATCGATCTGGGCGAAAACCGCCGTGGCCGCCAACCCCAGGAACGCGGCCCGGATCGCCCGTCTCGCAACCGTCGCAATCATGCCGCCAACCGCTTCTTCTGGCCGGAAATCGCGGCGAGCATACCGAAACCGGCCATCAAGGTCACCATCGAGGTGCCGCCCGCGCTGACCAGCGGCAGCGGCACGCCGACGATCGGCAGCAGGCCGCATACCATGCCCGCGTTCACGAAGACGTACACGAAGAACGTCAGGGTCAGACTCCCGGCAACAAGGCGCGTGAACGTGTCCTGCGCGGCAAACGCGATATAGAGGCCCCGGCCGACGAGAACGAGGTAGAGCGCGAGCAGCAGCAAAAGCCCCATCAGGCCGAACTCTTCGGCCATGACCGCGAAAATGAAGTCGGTAGAGCGCTCGGGCAGGAACTCCAGGTGCGCCTGCGTGCCATTCAGCCAACCCTTGCCGAAAATGCCGCCTGAGCCGATTGCGATCGTCGACTGGATGATGTTGTAGCCGGCGCCAAGCGGGTCGGACTCGGGATTCAGGAACGTGAAAACGCGCGCCCGCTGGTAATCGAGCATGAATTGCCAGGCGATCGGCGCCGACACGAGCCCGACGACTCCAACAGCGGCGATTATGCGCTTGCTGACGCCGGTCAGTAGTATCGTCAGGCCGCCGGCCGCAACTACGAGCAACGCCGTGCCGAGGTCCGGCTGGCGGGCGATGAGCAGCGCCGGAACCAGTACGATCAACGCGAGCACGGTCACCTGCGGCAGCGTGGGCGGCAACGAGCGATCGTGCATGAACCACGCGACCATGAGCGGTACGGCCAGCTTCATGAACTCCGACGGCTGAATGCTCACGACGCCGAGGCTGAGCCAGCGTTGCGCACCCTTGCCGACCTGCCCGTCGATCATGACCAGCAGGAGCAGGCCGAATACGCCGCAAAACACCCACGGCGCCCAGACCCTGAAGTATTTCGGCGGAACCTGGGCGAGCACAAGGAACGCACAGAACCCGACCCCGCACCTCACGGCCTGGCGCAACAGCAGGCTCCCGTTCTCACCTACGGCGCTGTAGAGCACGATGAAGCCGAAGCCCGTGATCGCGAGCATCGTCAGCAACAGCGGCACATCGACATTCAGGCCGATGCCGCCCGGCAGCACCGAGCGGAGCGCGCGTTGCTGATTGGCGCCCCAATCAATCGTAGCTGTCGCCATGGTCCTCAATTCCGAAGTGGGCATCGAGAATCGCACGCGCCACCGGCGCCGCGGCGGTGCTGCCACCGCCGCCGTTCTCGACGACTACGGCCACGGCGATCTCGGGCGCGTCGAACGGCGCGAAGGCCACGTAAAGGCCATGGTCGCGCAAGCGCTCGTCGACGTTTTCCTCGTCGTATTCCTCATCCTGGCCGACCGAGAACACCTGCGCGGTGCCCGTCTTGCCGGCGACCGTGTACGGCGTGCCGAGCATCGCGGTCCGCCCGGTACCGCCCGGTTCGCTCGTGACACCGAGCATCGCGTCGCGGACCCTCTGCCAGCGCGCTTCGTCAGCGACAGCTACGCCATCGATCTCGACCGGTTCGGCCTCTTCGAAGACGCCGCTGACGGCATCTTCCGTGCCGATCAGGAGTCTCGGTTTGAAACGCCGGCCACTGGCGGCGATCGCCGCCGCCGCATGGGCGAGCTGCAGCGGGGTTGCCTGCATGTATCCCTGGCCGATTCCGGCAATCACCGTCTCGCCGGGAAACCAGACCTGGTCGGCGGGGTTGGCGAACTGTTGCTGCTTCCACTCGCGCGAGGGCACGATCCCGGCGGCCTCGCCGCTTATATCTATGCCTGTGGGCGCGCCAAAGCCGAACGCCACGAGCGACGATCCAAGGCTGTCGATACCGAGTTCGACAGCGAGCCGGTAGAAGTAGACGTCGCACGATTCCACGATCGCCGAGTGCAGGTTCATCGCGCCGTGGCCCTGCGGGCGCCAGTCCCGGTAGCGGTGCGTGCTGCCGGGCAGCCTGAAGTAGCCGCCGCAGTAGTGGTCCTCGTGAGGGTCCACGGCCCCGTGGTCGAGCGCCGCAAGCCCGAGTATCGGCTTGATCGTGGACCCTGGCGGATAGCGCCCGGCCAGCGCCCGGTTGAACAGCGGATTGTCCGGATCGGTGGTGAGCGCCACATAGTCGTTGCGACTGAGCCCGGCGGCGAACCGGTTCGGGTCGAATCCCGGCGTGCTGATCAGAGCGAGCAGATCCCCGTTGCGCGGATCGATCGCGACCACGGCGCCTCGCTGGACCCCCATGGCCCTGGCGCCGGCAAGCTGCAGTCGCATGTCGATGGACAGGACCACATGCTTGCCCGGTGTCGGCCAGCGCGTGAGCAGGCCCGGCTGACCTTCGCCGCCCTCGGTGCTTGCCGGGTCAAGGAGAACGCGTCCCTGGGCGTTGACCTCCTGCTGCCGGTAGCCCACCTGACCGTGCAGAATCGTCTCGTAACTGCGCTCCACGCCGGTCTTGCCGATCTGCGACGTCGCTGCGTACTCGCCGCGATCGATCGACTCGAGATCGTCGCTGCTGATGCTTCCGACGTACCCCACGGCGTGCACGCCGGCACCCGCGTAGGGATAGTGGCGAACGAGCCCTTCCTGGAGGTCAATGCCCGCGAAACGGTGCCGCCGCACGGCAAACCGCGCAGCCTGCGACTCGCTGAGGTTGCCGAGCGTAAAGCGTTCGAAGCCGCGCCTGGAGCGGACGTTGTTCGCAAGCTCCTCGAGATCGACGACGGAGAGCAGGTCGAGCCGTTTGAGTGTGTTCAGAACGCCGTCAAGATCGTCGATCTCCTCCGGCACGGCAACCAGTTGCCACATCGGTCGGTTCTCGGCGACGAGGAGGCCATTGCGGTCGAAGATCAGGCCGCGCGTCGGCGACAGCGGTGCGGTCCTGATGCGGTTGCCCTCGGAGAGCTCTGTGAAATGCTGGGTATCGACAACCTGCAGTTGAACGAGACGGCCGACGAGCATGGCGGTCAGCAGCAGCACGCCGACCGCGCACACGATCACCCGCGACTGAAAGAGCTTCTGCTCTCTCATCTGGTCCTTGAACGGTCGCTCGGTGTTTTCCATGACCCGCTCAGATGCGCGCGTGCGCCACGCGGCGCCAGCGATCAAGTACGGTCAGCGCCACTAACCAGACGACCGTACTGCTCAGGATGGGCGCCCAACGTTCGACGAACGGAACCGTCCGGTCCGCGATGCCGTCGACCCAGAACAGCACGAACTCGTAGAGCGCGAGCAGCATGACGATCATGAGCGTGAGCTGGGCAAGGGGAATCACGCGAATCCGTGGCTGGAACCGTTGACAGAGGTAGACGACCAGCAGAAGCGCGAGCGCGTGCTGACCGAGCAGCGCGCCGGTCAGGACATCGAGCGCAAGTCCCATCCCCACCGCGGTCAGCATTCCGAACCGCTCGGGCGCGACGAGCGACCAGAACAGCAGCACGACCGCGACCCACTCGGGCCGGAACGCGGTGAACCATCCGGGCACGGGCGCGGCCGCCAGCATCAGTGCGGCCAGCAGGCTCAGTGCCGGCCAGATGCGGTTGCCCACGCCGAGCGCCATCACTGAAGCTCCGACACGCGCGACGCATCGTCGACCGCCGAGGTCTCCGTCGCGGCATTCCACACGAGCAGAACCTCCCGGTCCCGATCGAGCGCGGAAACCGGCTCGGCGATCACTTCGGCAAACGATTGACCCGGCCGCATGCGGACTTCGAGAACGTGCGCAACGGGAAAACCGAGCGGGAACACACCGCCAAGGCCCGATGAGACGAGCAGATCGCCGACTTCGATATCGGCGCTGTTGGTCACATACGGCAAGCGCAAGCGGTTGTTGTCGCCCGTGCCCAGAGCGACGGTCCTCAGGCCATTGCGGTTCACGCGCACCGGCAGCGCATGATCGGCGTCGGTGATCGCCATGGCCTCGGCCGTGAACGGCCCGACATCGACGACCTGTCCGACGACACCGTTGGCATCGAGCAGGGCCTGCCCGACGAAGACTCCGTTGGCAAGGCCACGGTTGACGTTGAACCGTTGCCGGTAGGGATCGAGGTCGACAGCGAGAATCTCGGCAACGAGCACGCGATGGTCGTGCGCGGCAGGCGAATCGAGCAAGTCGCGCAGCCGCGCGTTTTCCATCTCGAGCGCGGCCAGCCGCTGCAATTGGAAGTTCGCGTTGAGCCGATCGCGGCGCAGCCGCTCGTTTTCCTCGAGCAGCTCGCGCTGGGCGGTCAATGAGTGGCTCGCGGATTGCCAGGCAGCAAACGGCAGGTCGACGGCCACGCGGATCGGATGGACGGCAACGGACAGCACCTGGCGGACGCGTTCCAGGTGGCTCTCGCGATGGTCGACGACCATCAGCGCAATACAGGCCATGGCGAGCACGGCGAAAACGATACCCAACGCAACCTCGTTGCGTTCCGTACCGCCCCCCGCTTGTCCTGGAGCACTCACTTTCAGCCTGTTATTTCTTGCGATCTCCGGTACGCCGATACTCCTCTTTATGGGGTTTACTCGACAGAAAATGCCGAAGGCCCGTACTCGTCCACGAGTTCGAGCAGCCGGCCGCCTCCTCTGGCGACACAACTCAACGGTTCTTCGGCGACAAAAACGTTCAACCCGGTTTCCTCGGTCAACAGCAGGTCGATGTTGGTCAGCAGCGCGCCGCCTCCAGTGAGAACTATACCGCGCTCGGCCACGTCCGCACCAAGTTCGGGCGGCGTTTGCTCAAGCGCCGTCCTGACCGCGCCGATAATGCCCTGCAACGGTTCCTGCAAAGCCTCGAGAACTTCGTTGCTGTTCAGTGTAAAGCTTCGCGGCACGCCCTCCGACAGGTTCCTGCCCTTGACCGATATCTCGCGCAGGTGCTGCCCCGGATATGCCGTGCCGACCTCCTTCTTGACCATCTCGGCCGTCGCTTCGCCGATCAGGACGCCGTAATTGCGCCGCACGTAGTTGACGATCGCGTCGTCGAAGCGGTCGCCGCCGATGCGCACCGAGGCCGCGTAGACGATGCCGTTCAGCGAGATCACGGCGACCTCGGTCGTCCCGCCGCCGATGTCGATGACCATCGAACCGCGCGCCTCGTGCACCGGCATCCCGGCGCCGACCGCGGCGGCAAACGGTTCCTCGATCAGATAGACCTTGCGGGCGCCGGCGCCCTCCGCCGATTCGCGAATCGCCCGCCGCTCGACCTGCGTGGCGCCATACGGCACGCAGACGAGCAGCCGCGGGCTGCGGCGAAAGAAGCGGGAGCGGTTGGCCGTGTCGTGCGCCTTCTTGATGAAGAACTGCAGCATCCGCTCGGTGACGTTGAAATCGGCAATGACGCCATCCTTGAGCGGCCGTATCGCCGTAATGTTGCCGGGCGTTCGCCCGAGCATGCTTTTCGCGTGAAGCCCGACGGCCTCGAGCACCTTGCCCCCGCGGCCCGGATCCTCGCGAATCGCGACCACCGACGGCTCGTCCAGAACGATACCGTGACCACGCATGAAAATCAGCGTGTTCGCCGTGCCAAGATCCATCGAAAGATCGTTGGAGAAACTTGGGAGAAAGTTCTTGAACATTAGAGGCCATGGCCCCTGAAAAGTGGCCAAATTTTAGACTGTAGCAACGGGGGGGACACTCGGCAAGCAAGGTGATCGGCGTGCCCGGACACGCGACTGGCCGGCTCGAAGCGTGCCGATACGGCCAACGCTCTTGCGCCCGGGCGATACATGCAAGCTGAAAAACCAGTGGAGTGCCTGCACGGATTCTACTAGATAAACAGCAAGCCTCAAACGAAAAACCGGCTTCCCCTGCAAATATATTGCGGCCGTTTCTTCAGACCATCGCGTCTGTGTAACAATTCAGTTTCAGTATCCTTGCGACTTCTCCGCTGCCCGAATCGTGTCCCTGAATACCAAAGACATCGACAAGCTCTGCGAGCTCGCGAGGCTCGCGATCCGCGCCGACGAGGTCGCCGACGTCTCGGCAAAGCTCTCCGACATCGTCGCGCTCGTCGATCAGCTCCAGAGCGCAGACACCGACGGCGTACCGCCGATGGCCCACCCGCTCGACCGGTCCCAGCGACTGCGTGCGGATGTCGTGGCCGAGGCCGATGAGCGCGAGCTCTTCCAGGAGAACGCGCCGCTCGTCGAGCGCGGCCTGTATCTCGTTCCGAAGGTGATCGATTGACTGGCGTCGTCCCGCCCCGGCGGCGGCCGACCCCGGTCGGTTTCGCACTCCCTGATATTTACCGGCCATGCACGACAATACGCTCGCATTGACCGCACGGGCACTGCGGGCAGGCGACTTCTCGTCGCTCGAGCTCACGAAGCACTGCCTTGAGCGGATCGGCCGCTTCGACGGGGCGCTCAACGCCTTCGTCAGCGTCACCGACGACCGCGCGCTCGCGCAGGCAGCCGCAGCGGACAGGCGCATCGCGGCGGGCGACGCCACGGCGCTCACCGGCGTCCCGATCGCCCACAAGGACATCTTCTGTACGGCTGGAGTCAGGACATCGTGCGGTTCGCGCATGCTCGACAACTTCATCGCCCCGTACGATGCGACCGTCGTCGAGCGGCTCGATGCGGCGGGCGCCATAACGCTCGGCAAGACGAACATGGACGAGTTCGCCATGGGTTCGTCGAACGAGACGAGCTTCTACGGCGCGGTGCTCAATCCCTGGGACCACGACGCCGTACCGGGCGGCTCCTCGGGCGGCTCCGCGGCCGCCGTCGCGGCGCGGCTCGTTCCCGGTGCGACGGGGACCGACACGGGCGGCTCCATACGCCAGCCCGCCGCGCTCTCGGGCATCACCGGACTCAAGCCGACCTACGGCCGGGTCTCCCGCTACGGCATGATCGCGTTCGCTTCGAGCCTCGATCAGGCCGGCACGCTGACCCGGACCGCCGAGGATGCGGCGCTGCTGCTCGAGGCCATGGCGGGGTTCGACAGCCGCGATTCGACATCGCTCGACGAGCCCGTACCCGCCTACTCGCAGGCGATCGAAGAGCCCCTGGAGGCGCTCACGATCGGTGTGCCGGAGAACTTTTTCGACGAGGGTCTCGATGCCGGGAACGCTGCGGCCGTGACCGCGGCGCTCGGCGAACTGGAGAAGCTCGGCGCGACGCTCAAGCGCATACGGCTGGACAACGTGCACCTGTCCGTGCCCGCCTACTACGTCGTGGCCCCCGCCGAGGCGTCGTCGAATCTCTCACGCTACGACGGCGTGCGTTACGGCTACCGTTCGCCCGAAGCGATGAACGACGATCTGAACGCGTTCTACAAGCTGAACCGGGGCGAAGGCTTCGGGGCCGAGGTCAGGCGGCGCATCCTGATCGGCGCCTGGGTCCTTTCGACCGGCTACTACGATGCCTATTACCTGAAGGCCCAGAAGGTCCGCCAGTTGATCAGCCGCGATTTCACAAGCGCATTCGAGGAGGTCGACATCGTAGCCGGACCCACGACGCCGACGCCGGCGTTCGGGCTCGGGCAGAAGACCGGGGATCCGGTGCAGATGTATCTCAACGACATCTACACGATCGGCGCGAACCTCGCGGGCCTGCCTGCGATGAGTGTTCCGTGCGGCTTCAGCGGCGGTCTGCCCGTCGGCCTGCAGCTCATCGGGCCGCACCTCAGCGAAGCGCGCCTGTTGCAGACGGCGCATCACTTTCAACGGGCAACCGACTGGCACGTGCGCGTGCCGCCCGGCTACGACTGACTCGGCAGCGATGGAATTCGAAGCGGTCATCGGACTTGAGATCCACACGCAGCTCGCGACCGAGAGCAAGATCTTCTCGGGCGCGGCGACGCGATACGGCGCGCCCGCCAACACCCAGGCCTGCCTCGTCGACCTCGGTTACCCGGGTGTGTTGCCCGTGCTCAACCGCGAAGCGGTGCTCATGGCGATCCGCTTCGGCCTCGCGACGCATTGCCGGATCGCCGAACGCTCGGTGTTCGCGCGCAAGAACTACTTCTACCCGGATCTGCCGAAGGGCTACCAGATCAGCCAGTACGAACTGCCGGTCGTCCACGGCGGTTACATCGACATCCTCTGTGAGGATGCCGTCAAGCGCATTGGCATCACCCGCGCGCACCTCGAGGAGGATGCCGGCAAGTCGCTGCACGAGGACTTCCAGGGCATGTCCGGCATCGACCTGAACCGGGCCGGCACGCCGCTGCTCGAGATCGTCTCCGAACCGGACATGCGCTCGGCCGCCGAGGCCGGAGCATACATGCGCACGATCCACACGCTGGTCCGCTATCTCGGCATCTCCGACGGCAACATGCAGGAAGGCTCGTACCGCTGCGACGCCAACGTCTCGATCCGGCCGCGCGGCGCGAAGGAACTCGGCACGCGCACCGAACTGAAAAACCTCAACTCCTTCCGTTTCGTCGAGAAGGCGATCGAGATCGAGATCGAACGCCAGATCGACGTCGTGCAGAGCGGCGGCACCGTCGTTCAGGAGACCCGGCTCTACGACGCCGACCGCGACGAGACCCGCTCGATGCGCGGCAAGGAGGAAGCCGAGGACTACCGCTACTTTCCGGATCCCGACCTGCTGCCGGTGACGATCGACAGCGCGATGGTCGAGGAACAACGCGCCGCACTGCCGGAACTGCCGGCCGACAAGCGCGAGCGCTTCATGAGCGAGTACGGTCTGTCTGCCTACGACGCCGACATCCTGACCGCGAGCCGCGCGCTCGCCGACTACTACGAGGACTGCGTCGGCCACACCCGCGCCAAGCCGAAGCTTGCGGCCAACTGGGTCATCGGCGACCTGACGGCAGCGCTCAACCGCGCGGGTCTTGAGATTGGCGAGTCGCGCGTCGGCGCGGCGGAACTGGGCACACTGCTCGACCGTATCGACAGCGGCACGATCTCCGGGAAGATCGCCAAGGACGTCTTCGAAGCGGTCTGGAACGGCGAGGGCGGCGTCGACGAGATCATCGAGCGCCGGGGGCTTGAGCAGATCTCCGACAGCGCGAGCCTCGAAGCGCTCGTCGACGAAGTCGTCGCCGCGAACCCGGCCCAGGTTCAGCAGTACCAGGACGGCAAGACGCAGGTGCTCGGGTTCTTCGTCGGTCAGGTCATGAAGGCTTCGCAGGGCCGGGCGAATCCCAGGCAGGTCAATGAGATCCTCAGGGCGAAGCTCGACGGCTGAAGCGCGCGGGTCACCTCGGAGTTGCGGGGATGCGCACTTCGGCCCGCTTGAAACACGCCGTAAATACATCCATGTAGGCTCCGCGCCCGGGCGTCACCTCGGAGTGGCGGGGATGCGCACTTCGGCCCGCTTGAAACACGCCGTGAATACATCCATGTAGGCTCCGCGCGCGCATCCCTGCGCGCGAGGGTTTCAAGCGGGCCGAAGTGCACATCCCCTTGGCTTTTCAGAGATTGGGGGGCGGTACCTGTGACCCGAGTGCTGGGGTGAGGGTCTCATGCTACCGGTAGGCACCTCCTCCGGGCGTCTGTGCGAGCCTACTGCGGCCCCGGCTCGTGGACCTGCAACACCACGAAGCGCGGCAGCCCACCCAGATCGCGCCGCGCCGTGACGATCCGGAAACCGAACCTGCTCGCAAGCGCCACGACGTCGGCCTGTTGATCGTGCCCGTGTTCGATCAGCAATGCGCCACCGGCCGCCAGGTGCGCCGGCGCCTCGGTCATAACGAGGCGGATCGCGTCGAGACCGTCGCGGCCTCCGTCGAGCGCCCGCCGCGGCTCGTGGCGCAGGTCGCCGTCGAGGCAGGCGTCGCTGCTTCGAACGTACGGCGGATTGCAGGCGACGAGATCGAATCGCTCCGCGCCGAGCCCCGCGAACCAGTCCGATTCGAGGCAGCGGATGTCCAGACCGAGCGTCCGGGCGTTGGCGCTCGCCACGGCGAGTGCTCCGGCACTCGCATCGACGGCCGTGACGGATGCTGACGGACGCGCCCGCTTGATCGCGAGCGCGATCGCACCGCTGCCCGTGCCGAGATCGAGGACGCGGCAGTCCGGGCGCGCGTCGATCGTCGCAAGCGCCTCGTCGACGAGGCATTCGGTCTCGGGACGCGGGACCAACACGTCAGGCGTCACTCGCAGCGAGATGGCGTGGAAGTCCTTGCTGCCCCGAATGTAGGCGAGCGGCTCGCCGTCGAGTCGCCGCGCGAGCACGGCGCGAAACCGCGCCTCGACTCCGGCTGGAGGGTCGCGCTCGGGAAAAGCGACAATGCGGCTGCGGCTGACGCCCGCGGCATGAGCGAGCAGCAGTTCCGCGTCGAGCCGCGGTGTCGCGCTGACCGCTGCAAGCGCCCGCGCGGCGTCGGCGACCAGGCTGCCCAACCGGCGTGTCTTGTCGGGTCGCGGAGCTTGTGTGTGAACCTGATTGATATTCATGAGGCCAGTATTCCGCCCGGCGACTCGGCCCAACATGCCGGCTGCCTCATTCCGCCATGCCGAGCGCCGCAAGCTGCTCGGCCTGGAACTCGTCGCTCAACGGCCCGACGACCCCGTCGAGATCGCCGGCGAGTATCTCGTCGAGCCGGTAGAGCGTCAGGTTGATGCGGTGATCGGTGACCCGTCCCTGGGGGAAGTTGTAGGTTCGGATGCGTTCGGAACGATCGCCCGTACCGACCAGGCTCCGGCGCTTCGCGGCCCGTTCGGAATCGCGGCGGGCGATCTCCGCGTCCTTGAGGCGCGCGCGCAGCAAGCCGATGGCCCGCGTCCGGTTCTTCAGTTGCGAGCGTTCGTCCTGGCATTCGACGACGATCCCGCTCGGCAGGTGCGTGACGCGCACCGCGCTGTCGGTCTTGTTGACGTGCTGGCCGCCCGCACCGGAGGCGCGATAGGTGTCGATCCTGAGGTCCTTGGCGCTGATTTCGATCTCGTCGACCTCGGCGGGCTCGGGCAGCACGGCGACCGTACATGCCGACGTGTGGATCCGGCCCTGCGCCTCGGTTTCGGGCACGCGCTGCACGCGGTGCGCGCCCGACTCGAACTTGAGCATCGCATAGGCGCCACGGCCTTCCACGCGGCTGATGACTTCCCGGTAACCGCCGTGCTCGCCCTCGTTCGAGCTCAACATCTCGACCTGCCAACGGTGCCGCTCGGCGTATCGGCAGTACATCCGAAACAGGTCGCCGGCGAAGAGGGCCGCCTCGTCGCCCCCGGTGCCTGCGCGAATCTCCAGATACAGATTGCCTTCGTCGTCGGGATCGTCGGGGATCAGGTGCTTCGACAGGGCATGCTCGAGTGCCTGCTGCTGCCCGGTCAGCGCGTCGAGCTCCTCTTCGCCGAGCGCACTGAGTTCCGGATCGCTGCTCGCCTTGAGTTCCTCTGCCTCGCCGATGTCCTGCTCGATCGCCCGCCAGGCTTCGAAGTCACGGGTCACGGCGCCGAGGCGTGCGTACTCGCGCGACAGCTCACGGAAGCGCGCCTGATCGGCGATCGTTGCCGGATCGCTCAGAAGCTGTTCGATGTCCCCGTGACGCTCGGTCAGGAGCTCGAGTTTTTCGCGGATGGATTCCTTCACGGCTTCGTCGACCTCCCGCCTCGCGGACAACGTGCGGGCATCGCGCCGTTGCCTGCATCCGTGAACTCCGGTGGTGCAGGCTCCAGAGCAGGCGTTTGAATGTACCGCCGTGATTGTCGGCAAATCGACCGTCAACGACAAGTGGCGGACGGTCTGTGCGCAGCGCGCAACCGTCAACCTGAACGACCGCCGGGACAGGCGCGCAGCAAGCGGGCTCGCCGCGTTGTGGGTTATAGTGCCGAGCCATGTTCACGACCGTTGCGATCAGGCGCGTTCGACTCCTTCTGCCGGTCTTCCTGGCCGGCTGCGTTGCGACCCCGACGACGGCGCCCGAGGACCGCCGCGTCGCCGTCGACTCGTACGTGCTGCTCGGGCAGGTCGCGCTCGAACAGCAGCAGCCCGAGGAGGCCACCGCGCACTACCTCAACGCCGCGCTTGCGTCTGACGACCCTGCGGTGGCCGAACGCGCCACGCGCATGGCCCACCGCCTCGGCCTGACCGAGCTCGGACTCGCCGCCGTCGAACGCTGGCGCGAGATCGCGCCCGACGACGAGCGCAGCTACTGGTTCTCCGCGATCTTCGAGACGCGCTCCAGACGGCTCGGCCGGGCCATCGAGGACTTCACCACGCTCATCGACCGGCTTGAAGATCCCGGCGCAGGGCTTGCGCTGGTGATCGACGCGCTGACCGCCGAACCGGACAGCGCGGCGGGAACGGTGATCATCTCCGCGCTCAACGAGGCGTTCCCGGGTACGGCGGAGGGGCACTACGGGGTGGCGACGCTCGCGCTGCGCTCGGGCAACTTCGACCTGGCGCTCGAAAACGCGGCCGTGGCCAGCGAACTCGCGCCGGACTGGCTCGAGATCCAGCTTCTGTATGCGCGAACGCTGCTCGGCGCCGGCCGGACGGACGAGGGCCTCGCGCTCGCGGCCGAACTCGCCGCCGAGCACGACGATCCGGAGGTCCGCCTGCAATACGCGGAGCTGCTGTTGTCGGCCGGCCGGGGCGAGGACGCCGCGGTCATCCTCAACGAGATCCTCGCCGACAATCCCGGCATGCCCGAGGCCGTCCGGGCACTGGCCTTTCACGCGCTGACGAGCGAAGACTTCGACGGGGCGACCGAGCGCTTCAACGAGCTGCGCTCCGACCCCCGCTACCAGAACGAATCGTTCTTCTATCTGGGGCGGATCGCCGAACAACAGGAAGAATACCTGCGCGCCACGCGCTCGTATTCGCGAGTGATCGACGGCAGCCACGTGGTCGAGGCGCAGGTGCGCGTCGCGTCGATCCTGAGGCTCGAGATGGCCGACCCCGAAGGCGCGCTCAGGCATCTGGAGGAATTCGGCAACGCGAATCCGCGTTTCAGCTCCGAGATGTTGCTCGCCCGCGCGCAGATGCTCCTGCAGATGCGCGCTCCGGATCAGGCGGTGAGGCTCTTTGAAGACGCGCTCGCCGAGAACTCTGCGGACCCGGCCCTGCACGCCGCGCACGTTCGGCTGTACGTCATCCTCGCCCAGGACGCCATGGAACAGGCGGATTACGACGCGGCCGACGCGACGATCGACGAAGGGCTCGACCGCTATCCCGACAACATCTCGCTGCGCTATTCGCGCGCGCTGCTGCTACAGGAACAGGGGCGCCACCGCAGGTCCGTCAGTGTGCTCGAAGCGCTGGTCGCCGAGAATCCCAACGACGCCTCCTTGCTCAACGCGCTCGGCTATTTGCTGACCGACCAGTTCGACCAGCGGCACGAAGAGGCCCGCGGTTACATTCAACGCGCGCTTGCGATGAATCCCGAGAGCGCCGCCATCATCGACAGCATGGGCTGGGTGCTGTTCAAGCTCGGCGACTACGCCGGGGCGCTCGAGTACCTCGAGCGGGCCTGGCGGCTCGAGCAGGATCCGGAGATCGCCGCACATCTCGTCGACGTGCGCTGGGCGCTCGGCGAGCGCGAAGCGGCACTGGAGTTTCTCGAGAGTTCGCTCGAGGAGCACCCGGACGATACGCATCTCAAGGACGTAAGCCGCCGGCTCGAGCGATGAAGCCCGGACTGCCGCTCCTGCTGGGCGCGGCCATCTCGCTTGCCGCTTGCGTGCAACTCCCGGTCATCGATGACGGGCTCGGATACGACGAGCGCCGTGAACTGCTGGAATTGCTGCCCGGCTGGGAGATGCGCGGCAGGCTCGCCGTCGATACGGGCGAGCGCGCGTTTCAGGGGCGCTTCGCCTGGCGCCAGGATCATGAGCAGCTTGCGCTGTCCGTACGCGGGCCGTTCGGGGCCGGCAGTTTCGAGGTCGCAGGCTCGCCCGCCGCGATGACGCTGCGCGCGCGCGGCGAGAGTTTCACGCTCGAAGATCCGGAAACGGAGCTTTCGGACATCGTCGGCTGGTGGGTCCCGGTCGCGAGTCTCGGGGCCTGGCTCATCGGTGTGCCCGACCGCCTGTTCGATGCCCGGCCGGAGTTCGACGCCGGCGGACAGCTCGTTTCGCTCGAACAACGCCTGTGGCGGCTCGATTACGGCGCCTGGCAGCTTGCCGACGGCGTGCTCGTCCCGCGCAGTATCCAATTGAGCCACGACGCGCTCACACTGAGCCTGACCGTCGATGCCTGGAATCCGCTTGCCTCGGCGGGCGACGCCTTGAAGTGAGCCGGGCTGGAACCGCAAAATATCGTTTGCGCTGCATATGGGGTGTAGCCAAGCGGTAAGGCAACGGGTTTTGATCCCGTGATACGCAGGTTCGAATCCTGCCACCCCAGCCAACGCCCGCCCGTATCGCAAAGGAATCGCCTTGGACGCCAACACGACGACGATCTTCTCCGGCAACGCCCATCCGGAGCTCGCCCACGGCATTGCCCGCCACCTGTCCGTGCCCATGGGCCGCCTCACCATCGGCCGGTTCAGCGACGGGGAGATCAGCGTGGAAATCATGGAAAACGTGCGCGGCCGCGAAGTGATCCTCGTCCAGCCGACGAGCGCGCCAACCAACGACAATCTCATGGAATTGCTCGTCATGGCGGACGCCTGCAAGCGCGCGTCGGCGAACCTGATCACGGCGCTGGTGCCCTATCTCGGCTACGCGCGGCAGGATCGGCGGCCGCGCGCGGCCCGCGTTCCGATCACGTCGAAGCTCGTCGCGGACCTCATGGGCACGGCCGGGATCAACCGCGTCATCACCGTCGATGTCCATGCGGAGCAGATCCAGGGCTTCTTCAACATGCCCTTCGACAATGTCTATTCCTCGCCCGTGTTGCTCGGCGACATCTGGAAGCAGGAGTATCCCGACGTGGTCGTGGTGTCCCCGGATGTCGGCGGTGTGGTTCGTGCCCGCGCGTTCGCGCGGCGGCTCGACAACACGGACCTCGCGATCATCGACAAGCGCCGGCCGCAGGCGAACATGTCGGAGGTCATGAACATCATCGGCGAGGTCCGGGGCAAGACCTGCATCCTGGTCGACGACCTCGTCGATACGGCGGGCACCCTGTGCCAGGCCGCGGTCGCCCTCAAGGAGCGCGGAGCCGAAAAGGTTGTCGCTTACATCACCCATCCGGTGCTCTCCGGCCCCGCGATCGGGCGCATCGAGGCCTCCGAACTCGACGAGATCGTGGTATCTAACACGATCCCCCTGAGCCCCGAGGCTGCGGCCTGCACGCAAATCCGGCAACTCAGCGTCACGGAATTGCTTGCCGAAACGCTGCGCAGAATCAGTCAGGGCGATTCGGTCAGCTCGCTCTATATCGACTAGCCGGAGGGGTCCGCACGCGTGATGAAATATGCCGACCGCCCTGCTATGATGCGCGCCCCTCAGGAGGGCAACGGCCGTGGAATTCGAACTCAAAGGTGAAGCGCGCAGCGACCTGGGCCGAGGCGGCAGCCGGCGGCTGCGCAGAAGCGGGCGCGTACCGGCGATCGTCTACGGCGGCGGCAAGGAACCCGTGACCGTTTCGCTCGGGCACAACGAGTTGCTCCACGAGATGGACCGCGACGGCTTCCACACCAGCATCCTGACGCTCAAACTCGGCAAGGCGAGCCAGTCGGTCGTCGTCAAGGCCGTACAGCGGCATCCGTCCAGACCGCAGATCCTGCATCTCGACTTTCAACGTATCGTTGCGGACCAGGCGATCACCCTGAACGTACCGATCAACTTCGTCGGTGAGGAAGAGGCTGCCGGCATCAAGGAAGGCGGGGTCGTACAGCGCATACTGACCGACATCGAGATCTCGTGCCTGCCGCGCCACCTGCCGGAGTATCTCGAGATCGACATCTCGGCACTCGAGATGAATCAGCTCCTGCACCTGTCCGATATCGTTCTGCCGGAAGGGGTCACCTGCACGGCGCTCGAACATGGACAGGATCAGCCGGTCGTGGGGATCACCACGCCGCGTCGCGAAGAAATCGACGAAATCGAGGTCGATGACGAGCTCGAGGGCGAAGAAATCCCGACCGAGGATGCCGAGTCCGCAGACGAAGGCGAGACCGGCGCCGACGCAGCCGACGACGGCTGACGATCGGTCCAACCGGCGACCGCGGCCTCCCGCGGACCTTGCCGGCAATGCCCTACTGAGCCTGGTGCTGCGATGGGACAGCAAATCGACCTCATTGTCGGGCTCGGCAATCCGGCGCCGGAATATCTGACCACGCGTCACAATGCCGGATTCTGGTTCGCCGACCTCTTGGCCGCGCAGCACGGCGCCGCGTTCGCGCGCGAGAAGAAACTGCACTCCGACACCGCCACTGTCGAGATTTCCGGGCAACGAATACGGCTCGTCAAACCGCAGACCTGGATGAACGACAGCGGCCGTGCCGTGTCCGCGGCCATGCACTATTACAGGATTCCGGCCGAGCACGTCCTCGTCGCCTACGATGAGCTCGATCTGCCGCCCGGACGCGCGAAACTCAAGTTTGGCGGCGGCCACGCCGGGCACAACGGCATGCGCAGCATCATCGAGCATGTCGGTCGCGAGTTCTGGCGGCTGCGCCTGGGCGTGGGTCACCCGGGACCGGGTCGCCGCGAGCGCGTGGTCGGCCACGTCCTGCGGCGCGCGACCGGGGATGAGGAACAACTGATCATCGACAGCATCCGCGATGCGCTCCACGTGCTGCCCGTGCTCATCGAAAGCGGCGCGCAAATCGCCCGAAACCGCCTGCACGCGCCGCGGCCGGAACCGAACGGCGAGGACGAAGCCGATGGCGGCGGCGATCCTGCCGGCTGATCCGGCGCCATGGGCATCAAGTGCGGCATCATCGGCCTGCCCAACGTCGGCAAGTCCACGCTTTTCAATGCGCTGACCGCCGCGAAGGTCCCGGCCGAGAACTACCCGTTCTGCACGATCGATCCGAACGTCGGCGTCGTGGCTGTTCCGGATGCGAAGCTCGAGGCGCTTGCCGGGATCGTCCGGCCCGACCGGGTCGTACCGAGCGCGATCGAGTTCGTCGACGTCGCCGGACTCGTCCGGGGCGCATCGCACGGTGAAGGCCTCGGCAACAGGTTCCTCGCTCATGTGCGCGAGACAGACGCCATCGTGCATCTCGTGCGCTGCTTCGAGAACGACGACGTCGCCCACGTTTCCGGGCACATCGACCCGATCGCTGACATCGAGCTCATCGACACCGAACTTCTGCTCGCGGACCTGCAGACGGTCGAGAAGAGTCTCGAGAAGGCCGAACGAAATGCGAGGACCAACCTCAGGGAAGACGTGGCGCGCCGCGATCTGCTGCAAACGATCGCCAAAGCTCTCGGCGCCGGGAAGGCGGTGCGCGATCTCGCCCTCACGGCCCCCGAGAGCGAAATGCTGCGCGAGCTGCACCTGATCACGGCAAAGCCCGTGCTCTTCGTCGCCAACGTCGCCGACGATGAACCGCACGGCAACACGTTTGCCGAGCGGGTCCTCGAACACGCGCGCCGCAACGGCGCCGAAGCGGTCGTCGTTTCCGCCGCAATCGAAGCCGAACTCGCCGAGCTTGCGAAGGATGAGGCCGTGGAGTTCCTGGCTGAACTCGGGCTTGTCGAGCCCGGTCTTGAGCGCGTGATCGGCGCCGCGTACCGGTTACTCGACCTATGTACCTTCTATACGACGACCGGCAAAAAGGAGCTCAGGGCGTGGACGCTGCCCCGGGGCGCGAACGCGTACGATGCGGCCGGCGCGATCCACACCGACTTCCAGCGTGGATTCATCCGCGCCGAGGTCGTCGACTGCGAGGACTTCGTCCGGCACGGCGGCGAACAAGCGGCTCGCGAAGCCGGCGAGGTACGCCTGGAAGGCAAGTCCTACGTCGTCAGGGAAGGCGACGTGATCCACTTCCGGTTCAACGTCTGATAGTTGCCGTACCCCGCCGCCAGCGGCATCGACGCGAATCCGAACTCGTGACCACCCAAGGGGAGGCGCACTGCGGGCCGCTTGAAACCCTCGCGCGCAGGGACGCGCGCGTGGAGCCTACAGGGATGTATTCACGGCGTGTTTCAAGCGGCCCGCAGTGCGCCTCCCCGCAACACCGAGACGACGCGCACACCGAGCCTGCACGGACGTATTCACCGCCCGTCTCAGGCAACCGGCTGTGCACCTCCCCCTGGCTTGTCGCGGATCCGGGTCGGTACCTGTGATGCGAATGGCAGGATGCGGGCGCGTACCGCCCGTTCGAGCGTCGTCGGCGCGGAGCGGGCCATGGATGGCCGGAAGCGACCGCGCCGCCGATTCGAGCCGCACCATGGACGGCGCGGCGAGATTGCGGGCGAACGGGCGGTACGCGCCCGCACCCCGGCGCACGCCCTGTCGATCAGGGCTTGCGGAACACGAAAACCGCGCGATCCGTACTGCCGCGGATGGCCGGGTCGCGCATGCCGAGCGTGCGGTCGTCGTCGGGATTCGCAAGCACGTCGCTGTCCTCGACGAGTTCGAAACCGGCCGCCTCGACCTCCTCGCGAATCGTCGCGGGGTCGATGCGATGCAGCGTGGTTCCGTCGCGCCAGCCCGAGCCGTCCTCCGCCTTGTGATCGACGATCAGGTACGTGCCGCCGGAACTGAGCGCGGCGAAGATGCGGGCGTTCATGTCGGCCGTGTCGACGCTGTCCGCTTCGTTGTCACGCTGCAGGTCGTGATAGAACAGTACGCAGAGCACCGTGTCGACATCGCCCGGCAGCTCCATTTCGTTGTAGTGCACCTGGTGGTAGGTCGCGTTGTCGTTCGCGGCATCCACGGCCATCCCGGACTCGCCGCCGAACGGGCCGGTCCAGGGCATGTCGACCATGTGGACGTGACCCTCGGGACCCACGGCCTCGACGAGCATCGTGGTGTAGTAGTGGCCGAAAGCGGCAAGCTCGACGACGGTGTCGCCCTCGCCGATGCCGGCGAGCGTCATGACTTCGGCGGGTTTGCGGCCGGCATCGCGCGCACGTTGCTCGTCCGTGCGGGCGCTCGACTCGACGGCGGCGCGGATGTTGGCCGGCGTGTCGGCGGGGATCATGTAGTCGCCGGAATCCTGTGCCCCGGCCTGTGACAGGCCGAGCGCGCATACGGCGATCGTTGCAAGACTCGTGACTGGACGCATTTCGTTCTCCCGTGTGTTCCCTGGCGCTCAAGGCCGACGCCGGGTTGTCCCGCGCCTGCGCCATGCCTCGCCAAGGGTAGCCGGGAACCGCACCCCTGCCAACCGCTGCGGTATGACGCGACGCAACGATCCCGGCGCGGGTTGACGCTCATGCACAGGCGAAGTCCGGTCCGGCAGCCCGGCGCGCGACATCTTCGGTCAAGCGCTGAATTGGCGCCGGAGCAGCGGGCTCGGTAGGCTTGCGGGACGGCGCGCGAGCGCTTCCGGACCCGAGTGCCCCTGCAAGTGGAGATCCTGTCGTGAAAGCCCATCGCTCCCCTGCCCTGCCAATTCTGGCGGCCATTTCTTGCGTGGTGTCCGGTCCGTTTGCCGGGCGCGGCAACGATGCGGCGGCACAGGCTGCGGGAGCTGCAAGCGCGGCGGTGCCCGACCGCATCTTCACGAACGGCAAGGTGCTGACCGTGGACGAGGAGTTCAGCGTGGCCGAGGCGATCGCGGTTGCCGGGGAGCGCGTGCTCGCGGTCGGAGGCGTCAGCGACGTTCTCGCACTCGCCGGACCGGCGACCGAAACGATCGACCTCGCCGGCCGGACCGTCGTGCCGGGCCTCATCGACAATCACATGCACTTCGCGCGCGCGGCGCGCGACTGGTACCGGCATGTACGACTCGACGCAGTCACATCGCGCGATGCCGCGCTTGCGCTCATCGCCGAGCGGGCGAGCGTGCTCCCCGACGGCGAGTGGGTCCTCGTGATCGGCGGCTGGAACTTCGCCCAGTTCGGAGCGGACGCTCTGCCGTTCACGCTCGCCGAGCTCGACCGTACGCTACCGGACCGTCCTGTTTATATTCAGGAAAGCTATCGGCGCGGCTTCGCGAACTCCGCGGCGCTTCGCTCGGGCGGCATCGGCGCCGGATCGAGCTACGACGGCCCCGGCACGCTCGTCAGGGACGCCGCGGGGAACCCGACCGGCGAACTCGTCGGCCCCGCAATGAACCTCGTCACGGCCGCCATTCCCGACGTGCCCGCCGAAGTCCGCAACGCGAGCCTCGACGCGGCCATCGCCGACATGCACGGCATGGGGCTCACGAGCGTCTACGACGTCGGCGGCAACGGCGTGACTCCGCAGCACTACGACGCGCTCGGGCGTGCGGCCGACGCCGGCGAGCTTACGATGCGCGTCTTCTACAGCTTCAACGGCCAGCACGGCGTCGGCTCGTCCGCGGACGAGATCGTCGCGGCGCTCAGCACGCGCACGCCGGACCCGACGGGGCTTCGCTTCGCGCAGTTCGGCTGGGGCGAGACGACCTACCCGCCGATGCGCGCCACACCCTGGCAGATCTCCGCCGAGGAGCTTGCGAACTACCGGCACATCGCATTGACCGCCGCCGAGCACGGCTGGCAGTTGCACGAGCATTCGCTTCGGGATGTGAAGGTCCGCGCTTTGCTCGATGTCTTCGAGGCCGTGGACGCGGTCCGCCCGATCGGCGATCTGCGCTGGACGATCGCCCACACGAACGGCATGTCGCTGGAGTCCATCGAGCGCGCCAACGCGCTCGGCGTAGTCTTCGCGACGCACAGCTCGAGCCGGCTCGCAACGCCCGCGGCCATCGCCAACGGCGCGAGCACGCCGCCGTTCCGGGCCATCCACGAGTCCGGCGGCACCTGGGGACTCGGCTCCGACGCAACGACCGTGGCAAGCCCGAATCCGTTTCACAACATCGGCTGGGTCGTGAGCGGCCTGTCGCCGGCCGGCGCACCCATCCTCAGCGAAACCGTGCCGCGCGAGGCCGCGCTGACGGCCCACACGCGAACCAACGCCTGGCTGCTCTTCCGCGAAGACGACCTCGGCAGCATCGAAGCCGGCAAGCTCGCCGATTTCGTGGTGCTCGACCGCGACTACATGAGCGTGCCGGAGGACGAGATCAAGGATCTCGGCGCGGTGATGACCGTCGTCGGCGGTTCGGTGGTCTGGTCGGCGACGGAGCGGGAAACGTCCGAATAGCCGGGTTCGTCAATGTGTGGCGCCATACACCGGCGAGCTGTGCAGCAACGAACGCCGGGGAGCCGAACGGTTCCGCGTACTCCCGAGCGGGGTTCGCTGTTCCCGCCAGCGAGACCGGCGACAGGAGGGTGCTGCTGACTCCGCTCGACGGGCAAATCGTCCGCGACGCACGCCAGCCCGCTTTCTCGACGCGCTACCTGAGCGCCGACCAGTCCGTGGCGCTCATCATGAAGACGTTCGGCGGCTCGAGCGGTACGAAGTACTTCGCGCGCAGCTCCGTCCACTCCGGGTCCGCCGCGAAGTCCGCCCAGACCTGTTCGCGGTGCGCCCGGTCCCGATAAGCCAGCATCCAGATCATCATGTTGGAGTTCCCGAGGTTCCGCCATGAGCCGATGATTTCGGCGCCGTGCTTCTCGAAGATCTCGACCTCTTTCTCGCGGAAGCGTTGATGCAACTCATCGATGCCGCCGTTGAAGTCGCCGACGCCGACCCGCTCGATGTCCACGGTGTACATGCGCAACTCGAAACAGCGCGAATCGGCCGCGACGTTGCCGCCGAGTTCATCCGGCAGGTCCCCGGCCGGGCCGCACGGCGCAGGTGAGTTCGCCTGCTCCTGGGCGTCAGCCCGGTTCGAGACGAAATGGGCGAAAACCAGTACCAAGGCGACGCATCCCAATGTTGCGATTCCGATACGTGCCTGAATCAGCGATTGTTTCATGCCTTTCTCCCCCGGGATTCCAGCCAGCGAACATGCAAAGAATGCGCCATATCGAAGCAGCCGTCCACTGGCGGCGGCCACAAGCGAGCAGCCTGCGGCGCAGAGATTCGACACAGCGAAAATTCGATGCGGATTCGCAGCCTTGAAGTCCTGGAGGGCCGGAGCATGACCATCTCGAGGAGCGGCAAAAGTGCTACATTCTCACCGAAACCGTCCGCGCTCGGCGCGTTACAGGAGCGGCCGATGAAAGTGTCATCCGATTCCTTCCGCAGTCTCCGGACGCAGCTGCTTGGCGCAGGGCTGGCCGCGACCCTTGCAGCCTGCGGCGCGGACCCCGGCGGCGAGACCTCCGCCGGTGCCGCCGAAGCAGCCGAAGCGCTGAACATGCGGCTGGTCGGTGTGCACGACCTGCAGGGTCGTTCGGCCTACCAGCCGGTCGTGCACAACTACGCCGGCCGCTACATCCTGTTCGTCGGCCACCACGCCGGCGAGGCGGTCGATCCCGTTGCCGGCGTGACCGAGCGCAACGGCATGTCGATCCTCGATGTCACCGACCCCGCGGCACCGGAACTGCTCGCCCACGTGCCACCCTCGGGGCTCGACGCGAACGGCACGCAGCATGTGCAGGTCTGCGCCGGCGCCGATCTGCCCAACGGCGATCCGGCCATGACCTACCTCGTGCGTACCAACGGCCAGTTGAGCTACGAGCTTTGGGACGTCAG
>CAXXDW010000009.1:0-131277 GCA_963665575.2 Gammaproteobacteria bacterium
CCCGCAACGCCGAGACGGTGATTTCGCGACCGATGATTATGGCGGCGACGATCGTGAGATAGGGCTCCGGATCCTGCTGTACGAGCAATACGAGTGCCGTTGCGACCGCGAGCTTGTCGGCAACGGGATCGAGAAAGGCGCCGAAGCTCGATGTCTGGCGGAGCCTGCGTGCAAGGTAGCCGTCGAGCCAGTCGGTAACTCCGGCGAGGGCGAACAGCAGTCCGGCCGCCGGCCGGGCCCATGCGACCGGCAGGTAGAACACGACAACGATCAACGGAATCGCCACGATTCGAATCCAGGTCAGCGTATTGGGCCAGTTGATCTTCATGCCTGGTCGCTGTGGAAGCGTTCGTATATCGAGGTCGCCATTCGACGGGAAATCCCCTTGACGCGTGCAAGGTCGTCGACGCCCGCGCGCGCCACGGCCTGCAGGCCGCCAAACTGGCTGAGCAGATTGCGGCGCCGCTTCGGACCGAGACCCCGCGATGTTCTCCAGCGGTGAGACCTTGCGCCGCTTTCGCCGTTGCGCCCGGTGTCCGGCGATCGCAAACCGATGGGCTTCGTCGCGAATCTGCTGGATCAGGTGCAGCGCCGGCGAGTCCGTCCCCACAGCAAGCGGCGTGCCACGTTCGGGAACATAGAGACGTTCGCGGCCGGGCCTGCGCCCCTCCCCTTTCGCGACCGCGACGAGCCGTAATCCTTCCAATTGAAGTTCCTGCAACACATCTATCGCCTGGCTCAACTGACCGCGCCCGCCGTCAATGAAAACGACATCGGGCAGCGGCGCTTCGCCGGCCTTCACGCGGGCGTAGCGGCGCGAGAGCGCCTGCCTCAACGCAGCGTAGTCGTCACCTGCCGTCACATTGTCGATGTTGAAGCGCCGGTAGTCGGATTTCAATGGTCCGTCGACACCGAAAACAACGCAGGAGGCCACGGTGGATTCGCCGCCCGTGTGACTGATGTCGAAGCACTCCAGACGCGTCGGGAGCCTGGAGAGATCGAGCAGTTGTGCGACGGCTGCCACTTGCTTCTGCCGGGTTGCGCTCGATCGCCGCTTCACTCCGGCGCCGTGCCGCGCATTTGTCAGCGCGATTTCGACCCAGCGCGCCCGGTCGCCGCGCAACCGCCACCGGATCGCGACCTTGCGTCCGGCGCGCTCACCGAGCATGGCGGCGAGCGTTTCGGCTTCAGGCACGGAGCGGCTCACGAGAATCTCCTTCGGCGCTTCGCGGCCGCCGTAGTATTGCAGCAGAAAGGCCCGGATGATTTCCTGCTCACCCGCGTTTTTCGTGTGACGCGGAAAGTAGTTGCGGCTGCCGAGCGATCGCCCCCCGCGAAAGAACATGACGGCGACGCAATGAGTGCCTCCCTCGGCCGCGATGCCGACCACGTCGAAATCGCCCTTTGTCCGCGACATGAGCTGGCTCGACTGGATGTGCCTGAGCTGTGCGAGCTGATCGCGGTACTGGGCAGCCCGTTCGTAGCGCAGGCCGCTAGCCGCGTCTTCCATGCGCTCGACGAGCTTCTGCGTTACCGCATCGCTGTCACCCCTGAGAAACAGCATCGCATGGTCGATGTCGCGCCGGTACTCCTCCCTGGAGATCAGACCGACGCATGGCGCCGTGCACCGCTCGATCTGATATTGCAGGCAGGGCCGGCTGCGATTGGAAAAATAGCTGTCCTCGCACTGCCTGACCTGAAACAGCTTCTGGAGCTGGTTCAGGGTCTCCCGTACGGAACCCGCGCTCGGCCACGGTCCGAACAGCCTCCCCTTCTTCCGCTTCGTTCCGCGGTAGAACGCAAGCCGCGGGAATTCGTGGTCCGTGCTGACGTGAATGTAGGGATAACTCTTGTCGTCCCTGAGCACGACGTTGTAGCGCGGCTTGTGGCGCTTGATCAGGTTGTACTCGAGCATCAGCGCCTCGGCCTCCGTTCGCGTCACGGTGACCTCGACGCCGGCCACGGCGCGGAGCATCGCGGTGGTCTTGGCGTCGTGTGCCCGACCCTGGAAATAGCTCGCCACGCGGCGCCGAAGGTCACGCGCCTTGCCGACGTAGATGACCCGATCCTTCGAGTCGAGCATGCAATAGACACCAGGGCGATGCGTCAGGTGCCGCAGCAATTCGGCGGGGTCGAACGTCGCTGTGGTTTCCGGTTTCATCTGTGGCAGCTCAGTCGTCGCAGGCGAGCGCTTTCGCACGGGCGATTACGGCAGTGAACATTTCCTCCGTCAGGCGTCCCGTCTGTGTGTTGTACCGGCTGCAGTGATAGGAGTCGAGCAGAATCCGGCCGTTCGGCAGTGCATGCAACTCATCGTGGCCGAATCGATGTGCGCTGAGCTTGAGTCCGAAAGCCACCAGCACTGCCCGATGAGCAATCGCGCCGAGTGCCAGCACGACCGTACCCGGACCGAGCGCGCCGAGTTCCAACGCCAGGAAACCGTTGCAGCGGTCGACCTCGCGCGTCGTCGGCTTGTTGGCGGGAGGCAGGCATTTGACTGCATTGCTGATCCGGCAACCGAGCAGTTTCAGGCCATCGTCCGCCGACATCGACACGGGCCGTGTCGCAAGACCGGTTTCGTACAGCGCCCGATACAGCAGTTTACCGGCCGCATCGCCCGTGAACGGTCGTCCGGTCCTGTTGGCGCCGTGCGCGCCGGGCGCGAGCCCGACGATCAGCAACCGTGCACCCGGGTCGCCGAACGGGGCAACCGGAGCGTTGTGGTAGGCGGGGTAACGTGCGCGCATCGTCGCCAGGTGCGCGGCAAGCCTCGTGCAGCGTCGACAGGCCGGATCGAAGCTCCCGGAGGCGAGCTCAGGCATCGACGGCGGATCGAGTCGTTATGCGGCAGATCGGAACCGCGGGCAGATCGGGGCTCCGGCGAGCCGCCTCAGGCATCGACTCCGAGCCGGCCGGCGATGAGCATCGCGATTTCCATGGCCTGTTCATAGTTCAGCCGTGGATCGACCTGGGACTTGTAGGCACGCGCGAGGTCCGACTCCTTCAGGCCTCTGGCGCCGCCGACGCACTCGGTCACGTTCTCGCCCGTAAGCTCAAGATGCACCCCGCCCAGATTACTGTCGTGTTCCTGGTGGATGCGGGCCGCCGCGCGCAGTTCCGCCAGGATATTGTCGAACCGCCTCGTCTTGTAGCCCGCCGCCGTCGTCTCGGTGTTGCCGTGCATCGGATCGCAGACCCAGAGAACGCTCGCACCCGTCGAGCGTACGGCCCGGATCACGCGCGGCAGGTGTTCGTCGACGTGCTTCGCACCGAAGCGCGTAATCAGCGTGAGACGGCCGGGCTCGTCGTCCGGGTTGAGCAGCCGTACCAGGCCTTGAAGATGCCCGTCAGACATCCCGGCCCCGATCTTGACTGCGATCGGGTTCGCGATTCCGCGAAAATACTCGACATGTGCTCCGTCCAGATCCGCGGTCCGCATGCCGATCCACGGGAAGTGCGTCGTCAGGTTGTACCAGCGCAGGCGATGCGGCAGCAAGCGCGTTTGCGCCTGCTCGTACGGCAGGTGCAGGCCCTCATGGGATGCATAGAACTCCACGCGGCGAGTGCGGTGGATCGGTTCACCGGTGATCGCCGCCAGGAAATCGAGCGAATTTGAAACGGACTTGACGAGTTCGTGGTATTCCGCGGCGGTCGACGATTCGTGCACGAAATCCAGATCCCAGTTCTCCGGGTGATGCAGGTCGGCAAAACCGCCGTCGATCAACGACCGGATGAAATTGAGTGTCAACGCCGAGCGCCCATAGGCGCTCAGCATGATCTGAGGGTCCGGTTCGCGATCGGCGGCCGTGAACCCGGTCCGGTTGATGAGATCGCCGCGGTAGCTCGGCAGCGACTCCCCGTCCCGTGTCTCGTAATCGGCGCTGCGGGGCTTCGCGTACTGTCCGGCCATGCGCCCGACACGGATGATCGGCTTGCGCAACCCCATGAGCATGACGAGCGACATCTGCAGCAGGATCTTGAGCTTCTGGACGATGTTTTCCGAAGTGACCTCGTCGAGGTTCTCGGCGCAATCGCCGCCCTGCAGCAGGAACGCCTCGCCGCGTTGGGCGGCTGCGAGGTGTTCCTTGAGCGCCTCGACCTCCCAACTCGTCACGAGCGGCGGCAACCTGCCGAGCTCGCCCACCACCGCCTCGAACCGATCCCTGTCGGGGTAGGTTGGCTGCTGGGCGGCATCGCGAGCCTGCCAACTCGCGGGATGCCAGTCCGAATTCGTGTGCGCTTGAGTCATGGCGCGCACTATACAAACGCCCCCGCGACACTGCAAAGCAGTGCCCGGCACGATTCTGCACGGTTACAGGGCCATCAACCGTTTGCTGTTATGATTGATTTCGCCATGGCTCGCAGGAATCGGATGAAGCGACAGGTATCCGGGTTCGTCCTGCTGGCCCTCGGTTGCGCCTGGCTGGCGGCCCAGGAGCAAGCTCCCGACCCGGGCCGCGAGGTCACTCTGCTCACCGTTCAGGACGCGATCGGTCCGGCAACGAGCGACTACATCGCCAAGGGTATCGAGCACGCTGAAGAACGCGGCTCCGAACTCGTCGTCATCGAACTGGATACGCCCGGCGGGCTCGACACGGCCATGCGCGACATCATCCAGGCGATACTCGGATCGTCCGTACCGGTCGCGACCTACGTCTACCCCCAGGGTGCGCGTGCCGCGAGCGCCGGCACCTACATTCTGTACGCAAGCCACATCGCGGCGATGGCGCCCGCAACCAACACCGGAGCGGCGACGCCCGTGGCCATCGGCGGAAGTTCACCGATACCGCTGCCCGAAACGCCCGAGGCCGCCGATGAGGCCGAGGATGCCGAGGACGTCGGGCAAGCCGACGAAGCAGCGCAGGACGGCGAGGCGCAAGACGACGATACTGCCGCCATCGGCGACGATCCAACGAGCGATGCCGACGACGTAGAAGCCGCCCCGGCTACCGAATCCTTCCCGCAGCCTGCAACGGCGACCGAACGCAAGGCCGTCAACGACGCGGTCGCCTATATCCTGAGCCTCGCCGAACAACGCGGCCGTAACGCCGAATGGGCCGAGCGTGCGGTCCGCTCGGGCGAGAGCATCAGTGCGCAGGCGGCACTGGAAAACAACGTCATCGACGTGGTCGCCGAGGACCTGGCGGATCTGCTGTCGCAGATCGACGGCCTGACCGTCAACGTCGACGGCGAGGAGATGGTGCTCGAGACGGAGGGCCTGCTAACGGACCTGTTCGAGCCCGACTGGCGCACGCAGTTTCTCGCCGTGATCACGAATCCCACCGTCGCCTACGGACTCATGCTGCTCGGTCTCTACGGACTCCTGTTCGAGGGCTACAACCCGGGGGCGATCATCCCCGGCGTCGTCGGTGCCATTTCACTGCTTCTGGCGCTGTTCGCCTTTCAGATTCTGCCGGTAAACTACGCCGGGCTCGCGCTGATGCTGCTCGGTCTGATTCTCATGATCGCAGAGTTCCTTGTGCCGAGCTTCGGCGCGCTGGGTATTGGAGGCATCGTGGCTTTCGTGATCGGATCGGTCATCCTCATCGACACCGACGTTCCGGGGTTCGCTGTCTCGACGTCGCTGATCGCGGCGATCGCGACAACGGGAGGTGCCGTCCTGCTCGGTATCATCTGGTTCGCGATGAAGTCGCGCATCCAACCGGTCGTCAGCGGCGCGGAGGAAATGACGCTCATGATCGCTTCGGCGCTCGAGGACTTCGAGACGGACGGGCGCGTCTGGGTGCATGGCGAGCGCTGGCAGGCACGGACATCGGAGCCCGTCACGAAGGGTCAGACGCTGCGAGTCACCCGTGTCGACGGCTTGCTGCTGCACGTGGAACCCGCCGATCAGAACTGAAATCCTTCATTTGAGGAACCGCAATGTTCGGAATTGAACTGCCCCTGTTTGCAATCGTCATTGTCGCGCTGTTCGTATTCAGCGCGATCAAGATTCTCAACGAGTACGAGCGTGCGGTGATCTTTCTGCTTGGCCGCTTCTGGAAGGTCAAGGGACCGGGCATCATCATCGTGATTCCCGGAATTCAGCGCATGGTCCGCGTCGATCTGAGAACGATCGTCATGGATGTGCCGCAACAGGACGTGATCTCGCGCGATAACGTGTCCGTCAAGGTCAGCGCGGTAATCTACTTCCGTGTCATGGATCCAGAAAAGTCGATCATCCAGGTCGAGAATCGCGTCGAGGCCACGAGTCAGCTTGCCCAGACGACGCTGCGCTCCGTGCTCGGCCAGCACGAACTCGACGACATGCTTGCCGAACGCGAAAAGCTCAACGCCGACGTTCAGTCGATTCTCGATCAGGCGACGGAGACCTGGGGCATCAAGGTCACGAACGTCGAAATCAAGCATGTCGATCTCGACGAGAGCATGATCCGGGCGATCGCAGCGCAGGCGGAAGCCGAGCGTGCCAGACGAGCCAAGGTCATCCATGCCGAAGGCGAGTTCCAGGCATCGCAGCGTCTGGCCGAGGCGGCCGAGGTGCTGTCCGCTCAACCGCAAGCTCTGCAGTTGCGTTATCTGCAAACGCTCACCGAAATCGCGAACGAAAGGAATACCCAGACGATCGTGTTCCCGATGCCACTCGATCTGGTCAAGCCGCTCTTCAAGAGCATTGCTCATGACGATTGAAAGTATTTCAGCTAGTTATATAGATTACTTAATTTAGATTCTTTTACCGGTCGTCTCACTGACCCGGACTCATGCGGCGCATGAACATACGAACCATCGGACAGCGTATTGGCCCCGGTTTGCTGTATGCAGCCGCCGCTGTCGGTGTCTCGCATCTCGTGCAGTCGACGCGCGCGGGCGGGGACTATGGCTTCGCGATGATCCCGATCATCATCGTGATCGCGTTGATCAAGTACCCCGGCATCCGCTTCGGCGGCGACTACGCCGCAGCGACCGGCAGGACGCTGATCCACAGCTACGCCTCCATCGGCGCATGGGTCACCGTGATCTACGCGGCCATCATCCTGTTGACGATGGCGTTCGTGTCCGCGGCCATCGTGCTGGTCGTCAACGGCCTGGCGCAATCCGTGCTCGGCTTCAGCGCTTCGGACCTCAGCATCGCGGCCGTGCTGCTTGGTGTAACGGGACTGCTGCTGTTCAGCGGCAAGTATCGTGCGCTCGAGGGCCTCACCAAGTTCGTCGTGCCCGCGTTCACACTTCTGATCGTCGTCACGACGGTCGTGCTTGTGGCGCAGATCGAGTGGAACACCGTCAATTTTGCACTGCCGGTCCTCAACGCCGTGCTGATCATGTACGTCGTCCAGCTCGCGGGCTGGTTGCTGACGCCCATGGACGGCTCGGTGCTGCAATCGCTCTGGACCACGGCCAAGTCCGAACAGCTTGGCCGGCGGTTCGAACCGGCGGAGTCGCGCTTCGATTTCAACCTGGGTTATGCGGTGAGCCTAGTACTCGCGCTCTGCTTCCTGATCATGGGCGCCGGCGTGCTGTATGGCTCGGGAATCGAAGTTCCCGCGGCCAGCGGAGCGTTCGCGACGCAGGTGATCGGACTTTTCTCCGGCATCATCGGCAGCTGGTCGTTTCCGCTGATCGGACTGATGGCGCTGCTCGTCATGTACTCGACGCTGCTGACCGTGCTCGACGGCTTCGCCCGCAATCTCGCGACGCTTGCCGATATAGCCATACCGGTCAGGATCGAGCGGCGTTACGAGATCTCCGTCGTCATCATCGTGGTGTCGGCGGTCGCCGTCATCGGCGCGTTCATGCGCTCGTTCACGGCCTTCATCGACTTCGCCGGAGCCCTGACCTTCCTGCTCGCTCCGCTTTACGCCGGGCTCAACCACCGGGCGATGTTCAGCCCGGAGGTGCCGGACGAGCACAGGCCCACGCCCGTGCTCAGGCTGTGGAGCCTGCTCGGCATCGTCATCATGAGCGTCGTGGCCCTGCTCTATATCTGGCTGCGCTGGCTGGCGTAGCGGCACATACTGCACGGCACCCGCGCTGCGCGTGCGTATTCGCTCGAAGGAAGCCTTCCTGGCGGTCCCTGTTTGACGATAGGGCTACGCAGCGGGAACCTTGCTGACCTGTTGCGCTATTGTGCGCCGGGCGGCTTTTCTCCGCGCTTTGCGGCCACCCAGAACCTGTCGAGCGTATCGAGATCGAACGCCTCCCAGTCGCCCCCCGCTTCACGCACGCGATTCTCCACGTGAGCGAATCGGCCTTCGAACCGCAGATTGGCCTGCCGCAGACAGCTCTCGGGATCGAGTTCGAGGTGCCGGCAGAGGTTGGCGACCGCGAGCAACAGGTCGCCCATCTCCCGCGCGCTGGCTTCCCCGTCACCGTCCGCGACAGCGTCATCGAGTTCGCTGAGTTCTTCCCCGACCTTGGCCCGGACGCCCGCGAGCGAAGGCCAGTCGAATCCGACCCGGGCGGCGCGGCGCGTGAGCTTGACCGCACGCGTCAGCCCCGGCAGGCCGACGGGGACGCCTTCGAGTACACGGTCATCGCCACGCCCCGCACCCTTCTCCTGCCGCTTGAGCGTCTCCCACGCTTCGGTCTGCTCGCGGCTTCCGTCCACGGTTTCGTCAGCAAACACATGCGGGTGGCGGCGGACCATCTTGTCGCAGATCCCGTCAACAACATCGGCGAAATCGAAGGCGCCGGCCTCTGAGGCCAGTCGGGCATGGTAGACGACCTGCAGCAACAGGTCGCCAAGCTCGTCGCGCAATTCGTCCAACGCCTTGCGTTCGATCGCATCGGCAACCTCGTAGGCCTCCTCGATCGTGTACGGCGCGATCGTCTCGAATGTCTGCTCGAGATCCCAGGGACAACCGCCGTCGGGGTTCCGTAGCGCCGCCATGATCTCGAGCAATCTCTCCATTGTGTGCTTATCCAATTGATTCATCTTCACAAATCGTTTCCCTGAAGGTCACCAGCATCGAGGCGGTCGCGCCCCAGATCCGGTGCCTGCCGTAGTTGAGTTCATAGACCCTGAAGCAGCTGCCGAATCGTTGCCTGTAACTGACCTCGAAATTCGCGCCGTCGAGCACGTAGACCAGCGGCACCTCGAATGTTTCGCTGACTTCGGACGGATCAGCCTGCGGCTGGAAGTCGCCCGCAATGAACCCGACCACGGGCGTCACACTGAAGCCCGTACCGGTCGCGTGCAGATCGAGACACCCCGCCACCGCAACATCGCGCGGATCGAGGCGAACCTCTTCCCAGGCCTCGCGCAATGCCGCATCCACGGGGCTTTCGCCGGAGTCCGCGATTCGTCCTCCGGGAAAACTGATCTGGCCGGGATGGTGGGTCAGATGCGTCGCGCGTTCGGTAAACAGAACCTGCAGACCCTCGCGCCGCTCGATCAGACCGAGCAGCACGGCAGCCTGCCGGGTCGTTTGATCCATGAGCGCAAGCAGTTCGGCGGAGACCTCGCCGACGACATTGGCGAGCATTCGTTCACGCGAGGTATCCAGCGGCTGCCGGCCGGCCAGACGCTGTTCGATCAGGGCGCGCACGTGGACGCCGTCATTCCTCGATGCCGCCCCGCGTTAGACCGGACAATGCGCGCCAAACCATGATTCGCCGCTTCGCAGGCGCCGTCATTCCTTGATGCCGCCCCGCGTCAACCCGGCCGGATCGAGCAGCCTGTCGAGCTGCTCGTCATCGAGATCCGTTTTCTCGGCCGCAACCTCCCGGATGGACCGGCCTTGCGCGTACGCCTGCTTCGCGATGGCAGCGCCCTTCTCGTAACCGATGATCGGGTTGAGCGCGGTCACGAGGATCGGATTGCGCTGGAGCGCATCCGTCAGCCGGCCCTCATTGACCGTGAACCCCTCGATCGCCGTGTCGGCGAGCGAGCGGGATGCGTTCGCGAGCAGTTCGATGCTCTGCAGCAGCTTGTGCGCGACGAGCGGCAGCATCACGTTCAACTGGAAGTTGCCCGACTGGCCCGCGACCGTGATCGCCGCGTCGTTGCCGATCACCTGGGCGGCAACCATGGCGCACGCTTCGGGTATCACGGGATTGACCTTGCCCGGCATGATGCTGCTACCCGGTTGCAGTGCCGGCAACGCAATCTCGCCGAGACCGGCCAGCGGACCGCTGTTCATCCAGCGCAGATCGTTGGCGATCTTCATGAGGCTCACGGCGGTCGTCTTCAGTTGTCCCGACAGTTCCACGGCCGTGTCCTGGCTGGCGAGCGCTTCGAAGTAGCTGTCTGCCGGCCGAAAGGCGATCCCCGTGCGCGATGCAAGTTCCGCCGAGAACCTTACGCCGAATTCCGGATGCGCGTTGATCCCGGTACCGACTGCCGTGCCGCCTTGCGCAATCGCGGAAAGCCTTGGCAGCACGCTCGCGATTCGATGGTAATCGGTGCGAATCTGGGTGGCCCAGCCGCCGAGTTCCTGATCGAACCGTACAGGCATCGCGTCCATGAGGTGCGTACGGCCCGTCTTGACGACCTCGCGCAACGCCTCGGCTTTCGACTCGATGATGTCGCCAAGGTGCTTGAGCGCCGGCAGCAGGTGCTCCGTGAGTTCGAGCGCGGCGCTCAGGTGGATCGCCGTCGGAATCACGTCGTTGCTGCTCTGGGACATGTTGACGTGATCGTTGGGATGAACAGTGCGTCGGAGCGAGCGGGAAGCCAGCCGGGCGATCACCTCGTTGGCGTTCATGTTTGAACTCGTGCCGGAACCGGTTTGAAACACGTCGACGGGAAAATGCTCGTAGTGTCGGCCGTCGGCAACCTCAAGTGCTGCCGCCCGGATCGCCCCGGCGATTTCATCGGGCAACAGGCCAAGTTCCCGGTTGGTCCCTGCAGCCGCCCACTTGATCAGCCCGAGACCACGGATGAAGCTTCGCGGCATCGCCAGGCCACTGATCCTGAAGTTATTTACGGCCCTTTGCGTCTGCGCGCCCCACAAGGCGTCGGCGGGCACTTCCAGTTCCCCCATGCTGTCGCGCTCGATGCGGTGCTCGCTGGCCATCCGGTGCTCCTGAACTGATCGAGCGTGTATGATGCGCACTCCGCTATCGCTTGTATAGGCCGCGCAGCGCCGTGGACCCGACGACCCTGACCGCCCTCTCCCCGCTCGACGGACGGTACGCGGCCAAGGCCGATCCACTTCGCGATTATCTGTCCGAATACGCCCTGATCCGCTACCGGACAACCGTCGAGGTTCGCTGGCTGCAGCACCTGGCCGCAGAAAAAAGCATCGTCGAACTTGAACCGTTCGAGCCCGCAGTCAATGACGCCTTGAACGCGCTTGTCGACGGGTTCAGCCGGGACGATGCAAGCCGGGTCAAGGCGCTCGAGGCGACGACCAACCATGACGTCAAGGCTGTCGAGTACCTTCTGCGGGAGAAGCTCGGCGACCATTTGGCCATCAAGCACAACGTCCCGGCCTTCATACACTTCGCTTGCACCTCCGAGGACATCAACAACGTCGCCTACGCACTCATGCTGCGAGACACGCGGATGAACGTGATCGTGCCCACGATCGAAGCCCTGATCTCGGACTTGAGAACCCTTGCCCTGAAGTGCGCCGATGTGCCGATGCTCGCTCGAACCCACGGTCAGGCGGCTACCCCGACGACTCTGGGCAAGGAAATCGCCAACTTCGCGGCCAGGTTCGACCGGCAACGCGCGCAATTTGCCGATACGCCCATCTTCGGCAAGTTCAACGGCGCCGTCGGCAATTACAACGCCCATCTGGCGGCCTATCCCGAGGCGGACTGGGAGGCCGTGAGCGAGCGATTCCTCGCTTCTCTGGAGCTTCAGCACACCCGCTACACAACGCAGATTGAGCCCCACGACTGGATTGCCGAGTACTGCCAATGCCTGATGCGCCTGAATACGATTGCGATCGATCTTTGCCGCGACCTCTGGGGCTACGTCAGCCTCGACTACTTCCGGCAACGTGCGCTCGAACACGAAACAGGCTCCTCCACAATGCCGCACAAGGTCAATCCGATCGATCTGGAGAATGCCGAAGGCAATGCGGGACTCGCCAATGCCGTGCTCGGCTTCCTGGCGGAGAAGCTGCCGATTTCCCGCTGGCAACGGGATCTGACGGACTCCACGACGCTCAGGAATCTGGGAGTCGGCCTTGGCCACAGTCTGCTCGCAGTCGAGTCGTGCCGGCGCGGCGTCGGCAAGCTCGATGTCGACAGGACAGCCATCGCCAGGGATCTCGATCCGGCCTGGGAAGTGCTGGCCGAGGCGGTTCAGACCGTCATGCGCCGCCACGGCGTGACCGACGCCTATGAACAGCTCAAGCAATTGACGCGTGGGCGGCGCATGACCCGCGAAGTACTGCACGATTTCATCGATGCGGTCGACCTGCCGGCGGAGACTCGTGAACGGCTCAAGGCGCTGACGCCGGCAGACTATACGGGCCTCGCGAGAAATCTCGCCAAGCGAGTCTGAATCACGCCACGCGCCGGCGTGCAGTTCGTCGAGGCGGTCCGTTCCCGCCGGCACGCGCGCTGGGGCCAGCGCAACGAAGTTTCCTATAATTTCAGGGTCATGAGCACCAGGCCTTCAGTCATCGTCGCGCTCTCCGGTGGGGTCGACTCGGCCGTTGCCGCGCTGCTGCTCAGCGAGCGGGGCCACGACGTGCAGTGCGTGCACATGACGAACTGGGAGGACGACGGCTATTGCAACGCGGCCCAGGATTACCAGGACGCGCGGCGAGTCTGCCGCCAGCTCGGTGTTCCGCTGCACCGCGTCAATTTCACGCGGGAGTATTCCGAACGAGTCTTTGCGCGATTTCTCGCGGAACTCGAACGCGGGCTGACGCCGAATCCCGATGTGCTGTGCAACCGCGAGATCAAGTTCGGCTTGCTTCGGTCCTGGGCGCGGCGCCTCGGAGGCGAGTTGCTCGCGACCGGCCACTATGCGCGCCTGGCCCGCAATGGCAGCGAGACGCACCTTCTCAAGGCGCGCGACGCAAACAAGGATCAGACCTATTTTCTGCACGCTGTTGATGGCGCCGACTTCGATGACGTCGTGTTTCCGCTCGGCGACCTCGTCAAGAGCGAGGTTCGCGAACTCGCCCGGACAGCGCGATTGCCCGTCGCGGACAAAAAGGACAGCACGGGGATCTGCTTCATCGGCGAGCGTCCCTTCGGTGAGTTTCTGAAACGCTACCTGCCCACGTCGCCGGGCCCGATCAGGACACTCGACGGTGAGCTGCTCGGCGAACACGACGGGCTCGCCTTTTATACGCTCGGACAGCGGCACGGCCTCGGCATCGGCGGCGTCAGGGGCCACGACGAAAAGCCCTGGTACGTGGCCGGGAAGCGGCACGACTGCAACGAACTCGTCGTGGTCCAGGATCACGATCATCGGCGACTCGCGCACGATTACGTGCGCGCAGCCCGCGTGCACTGGCTCAATTCAGCGCCGTTGGCGCTGCGATCCGGCGGCGAGCTGCGCTGCGCGGCGAAAACCCGCTACCGACAAGCTGACCAGACCTGCACGGTGAAGAACGCCGGCGACGGCCGGGTCGATGTCCAGTTCGATGAACCGGGACGCGCGATCACTCCGGGTCAATACATCGTGTTCTACTCGGCGGATCGCTGCCTCGGCGGCGCCACGATCTCGACCACCGAACGGCTTGCCCGGGAGCCTGCGCCGTAGGAATTCACGGCTGCAGATCCACTCTCACCCGCCCTTCGACCAATCGATTTCGTCAATCATGGCTCGATATTCTCCTCAATCGATCGACCGAAGGGACGGCGGGAGCGAATTTTCGCTTTCGCGCCCTCCTGGGGCGCAGCTTCCTGCTCGGCAACGCAGATCGTACCGCCCGCGAGACCCGTTTTGCGCCGCGTGCAGCCAGTGTCCCGCGCAGCTCCGGCCGGTCGGCGCCTTGCTATAATCGCGCACCTTCCATCGCGACCCTTGAGGTTCCCTTCATGTCGGACAGTTTTGGCGCCCGCCAATCCCTGCGCGTGGGCGAAACGGACTATGACATCTACCGCCTGGACGCGGTCGGCGACGGCGTGCGGGATCTGCCGTATACGCTGAAGATCCTGCTGGAGAACCTGCTGCGTCACGAGGACGGTGAGAACGTCACGGCTGATGACATCGAGGCGCTCGCCAACTGGGACCCGGCGGCCGAGCCGAGTCAGGAGATCGCTTTCACGCCGTCGCGCGTGATCCTTCAGGATTTCACCGGCGTACCGGCCGTCGTCGATCTGGCCGCGATGCGCGACGCGGTCGTAACGCTTGGCGGGGACCCGTCCGTGATCAATCCGCTGTCTCCGGCCGAACTCGTCATTGACCACTCCGTTCAGGTGGACGAGTTCGGCAGCGCCGGAGCACTTGCGGCGAACAATGCGATCGAATTCCAACGGAACACGGAACGCTACGCATTTCTGCGCTGGGGCCAGAATGCCTTCGAGAACTTCCGCGTCGTGCCGCCCAACACGGGCATCGTCCACCAGGTCAATCTCGAGTGCCTGAGCCGCGTCGTCTTCGATGTCGAGCAGTCGGGCAGTCGCCTGGCCTACCCCGACACGCTCGTCGGCACGGACTCGCACACGACGATGATCAACGGGCTCGGGATTCTGGGTTGGGGCGTCGGTGGCATCGAGGCGGAGGCCGCGATGCTTGGCCAGCCGATCACAATGCTCATTCCGCAGGTCATTGGCTTCGAGCTCACCGGCCGGCTGGCCGAAGGGGCCACAGCCACCGACCTCGTGCTCACGGTGACGGAAATGCTTCGGGCGAAAGGCGTCGTCGGCAAGTTCGTCGAGTTCTTTGGCGACGGTCTCTATGATCTTCCGCTTGCCGACAGGGCGACGCTCGGCAATATGTCACCGGAGTTCGGCAGCACCTGCGCGGTGTTTCCGATCGACATGGAAACGCTACGCTATCTCGAGCTATCCGGCCGACCGCGCGCGAGAATCAAACTCGTCGAAGGCTACGCCAAGTCCCAGGGGCTCTGGCGCGGCGCGAGAGCGCGCTACACGGATACGCTGTCACTGGACCTCGGCAGCGTGGAACCGTGCATTTCCGGGCCGCACAGGCCCCAGCAACGCATTGCGCTTCGCGAGGCCGCAGCCACCGCAAAAGAACTTCTGGTCCGCAAGCCCGCAAGCGTTCCCGTCGAGCGCGCCAGGGAGCGATTCAGGCTCGAAGATGGCGCAGTGGTCATCGCTGCGATCACGAGCTGTACGAACACATCGAACCCGGCCGTCATGGTCGGGGCGGGCCTGCTCGCCCGCAACGCCGTTCTCAGGGGACTCAAGTCAAGGCCGTGGGTCAAGACCAGCCTGGCTCCGGGATCGAAGGTCGTTACCGAATACCTTGCCAAATGCGGCCTGCTGGACGATCTCGCTGCACTCGGTTTCGACATCGTCGGTTACGGCTGCACGACGTGCATCGGCAACTCGGGGCCCTTGCCCGACGAGATCGCAGTCGCCGCCAGGTCCGCCGACATCCTTGCCTGCTCGGTGTTGTCGGGCAACCGGAATTTCGAGGGCCGCATCCACCCGCTCGTGAAAATGAACTTCCTGGCGTCGCCGCCGCTCGTCGTTGCCTATGCGCTCGCGGGCAATCTCAAGGCCGATCTCTACAGGGAGCCTCTCGGCAACGATGCGGAGGGGCGGCCCGTGTATCTGCGGGAGATATGGCCGACATCACGCGAGATTCACGACCTGATCCAGGCCAATGTCGACTCGGAAATGTTCCGGTCGAGCTACGCTGGTGTATTTGACGGCGACGAAAACTGGAACAGCCTCCAGATACCGGATGGTCAGACCTACGCATGGGACGCGGACTCGACCTACGTCAAGCACCCGCCCTACTTCGAAGGCATGACGCTCGACACCGACACACCCGAGGACATTGTCGGCGCACGCGTACTTGCGAGCCTCGGCGACATGGTCACGACCGACCACATTTCGCCGGCCGGCAACATCGCACGCGCCAGTCCCGCTGGCGAATATCTCCGCGAACTCGGCGTGGAACTCAAGGACTTCAATTCCTACGGCTCAAGGCGCGGCAACCACGAAGTCATGGTACGCGGCACGTTCGCGAACATCCGGTTGCGCAACCAGCTCGCACCGGGCACCGAAGGCGGCTGGACCGTGCACCAGCCGAGCGGCGAGCAAACTTCGATCTATGCCGCCGCCATGCGCTATGCGCGCGAAGCCGTGCCGCTCGTCATCCTCGCCGGCCGGGAATACGGCGCCGGATCATCGCGCGACTGGGCTGCCAAGGGCACCGCACTCCTCGGAGTCAGGGCCGTGATTGCCGTGAGCTACGAGCGCATTCACCGTTCGAACCTGATCGGCATGGGCGTCGTCCCGCTGCAGTTTCAGGACGGCGAGGATGCCGCCACGCTTGGCCTGACCGGCACCGAGCGCTTCGATATCGAGGGACTCGGCCTCGACCGCGCAAGCGAGGTCGAGGTGACCGCGACGCGGGCCGACGGCAGCCACGTTCGCTTCAGCGCGAGAGTCCGTATCGACACGCCGAAGGAGCAGGAGTATTTCGTCCACGGCGGCATTCTGCAGTATGTGTTGCGCCAGCTTGTGACGGAGGGCGGCAGCGCCGAAACCTGAGCGGCTCGGGGTTCCGGCTTCGGCCGGGTCGCGCCGGTGGCGGCGTTCAGACCTGCCGATGGAGGCGCGGCACAGCCTCGACGTTACGCAACGGCGCGAAAGTTCTCAAGGAGACCCAGCGCTTCGGCAACCGGCCGGTACGTCACCGCGCCCTCGCAGGTATTGACGCCCCTGGCGAAAAGGGGGTCCGAAAGTACTGCCGCGCGCCCGCCGTTGGCGATGCGCAGCAGGTAAGGCAGCGTCGACTGCGTCAGGCTCAGCGTCGAGGAACGCGGGTACGCCCCCGGCATGTTCGTGACGCAATAGTGCGTCACGCCGTGTTTCGTGAATACCGGATCCGCATGCGATGTGGGCCGCGACGTCTCGACGCATCCGCCCTGATCGATACTGACGTCGACGATCACAGCGCCAGCGGGCATCCGTTCGACCATCGCTTCGGAGACGACATGCTGCGCACGAGCGCCCTTGACGAGCGTGGCACCGATCAGCATGTCGGCGCGCACCAGGCGTTTCTCCAGTTGCGCGTTATCCGACACCACATACTCGATGCCGGTAGCGATGCTTTCGACTTCCGCCGCGCGCTCCGCCTGTTGGCCGAAAACCACGACGCGCGCACCCATGGCAGCTGCGACCCTCGCCGCGTGGCGACCCACGACGCCGTCGCCGACGATCACGACCTCGCCATGCCCCTGGCCAAGAATCTCGGCCGGCAGCGTGCCACGGCCACCGTTGAACCTTGCCAGATACCAGGCGCCCACGAGCGGCGCCATGCTGCCCGCTACGGCGCTCATCGGTGCGAGCAACGGCAACCGTCCCTGTTCGTCTTCGACTGTCTCGTAAGCCACCGCCATTGTGCGGCTTGCGAGCAGCGCCTCGGTGAGCCCGGGATCGACGCCTGCCAGATGAAAATAGGTAAAGACGATCTGACCGCCGAGGTAACGGTACTCGGCCGGCTCCGGTTCCTTGACCTTGACCACCAGTTCCGTGCCCCACGCGGCGGCAACGTCCCCGATCGCGGCGCCCGAGGCGAGGTAGTCCGCATCCGAAAAGCCCGAACCCGAACCGGCGTCAAGTTCGACCGTAACCTCATGGCCCGCTTCGACGAGCGCACGTGCTCCGTCGGGCGTCATCGCAACGCGATTCTCGTTGTCCTTGATCTCCCTGGGTACGCCTACTCTCATCGTGGTCTCCATCACGTTTCAACGCGTCAACCCTGAACGCAATTCCCTCAATCTACATAAAACCCGGGACCCTGCAGGTATCATCCGCGTTCCGAATCGGACGCATCCGTTTGCTGAGGCGACGCATGGCCTTTCACCCCGTCGACCAGGCCCATTTGAAACTCGTCGAGCAGTTTGACGGCGTCGGCGAATTGCAATGGCGGGGCCGCGTGTTCCCCCGGATTCGCTATCGCATCAGCCGCTACCAGGGCATGGCGCCTGGCGGGCTGCCGGTTCCCGGTCTGCACCGCATCGAAGGCTCGGTCGACATCGCAGGGATCCCCGAAGCACCCGAAATGGCCGGACGCGAGCTCAGATTGCGGCTCGAGGACGGGCGCAGCCTCACGGTTTCGATCGCGTCAGGCGACGGACGGGTCCTGACCGAGGGTCATGGTCCGGGGCGTTGCGGCTGTTGCTGACATTGTGCCGGACCTCATCGACATCGGCGTCAATCTGACCCACGACAGCTTCGACCACGACCGCGGCGCAGTCATGCAACGCGCGGCCACCGCCGGCGTCACCAGGATGATCGTGACCGGAACATCCGTGACCGCGAGCGTACAGGCGTTGTCGCTGCCCGAACCGGAGCCGGGCCGGCTCTTCGCGACAGCAGGCATTCACCCGCACCACGCGAGCGAATTCGACCAACACAGCATTGATGCGCTCAGACCGTTGCTCGACGATCCGCGCGCCGTCGCGGTCGGCGAATGCGGGCTCGACTTCTTTCGCGACTTCTCCCCGCGAGATGCGCAGCAACGCGCTTTCGCGGCACAACTGGAATTGGCCGCCGAGACCGGCCTGCCCGTGTTCCTGCACCAGCGCGACGCGCACACGATGTTCATCGCGATGCTGAGGCAGGTTCGCGACCGGCTCCGCGGCGGAATCGCTCATTGCTTTACGGGCGGCCCTGACGAGTTGCGTGACTGTCTCGACCTCGACCTTTACGTCGGCGTGACGGGCTGGGTGTGTGACGAGCGCCGCGGCGGCGCATTGCGTGCCGCCTTGCCCTCCATTCCGCTCGACCGTCTTCTGCTTGAGACCGATGCGCCCTACCTGCTGCCGCGCGATCTCAAGCCCCGTCCGAAATCGCGGCGCAACGAGCCTTGCCATCTCGCACATGTGCTTGCCCGTGTTGCAGCCGAATTGGGGCAGCCTGCCGAAATTGTCGCCGAAGCCGCAACATCGAATACCGAACGGTTGTTCGGCCTGGCGCCGCTCGCCAGCGTTGCCTGAGACTCCCGAGGCCGCCGGTTTCGAGGACCGGCTCGGATGCGATTCAGATCCGCCCGCCGGATGCGCTTTCGGCCTGCGTTGCGGCTGCTCGCACGCGTTCCCAATGCGGCCAGTATGCTTCGGTCAGGCGCTCCGTGTCGCGCGGTTCATACTTTGCATAGCGTTCCACGAGTTCATCCGGCAACAAGACCGCAGCGGGTCGATCCTTGCCGAACTGCGCCGCCGCGAATAGAACATGTCCGGACACCGACGCCCCGGGGATGACCTGGCTGACAGCAGTCACCCGGTCACGCAGAGCCCCGAGGGGATTGCGGAATTTGAAACGCCGCTGCTTGCCTGCGACAGTCCACTCGTCAATCTGCTCACCGGCGAAAACCACGCCGGCGAAACTCTTGACGTCGATGACCACGATTCCCTTGACGGTCAGCAACACGTACTCAAGCTGAATATCCCCATCCAGACCATTGGGAATCACGACATCCTGCAACCTGTCGATGGCCACGATGTCGAGCAGTTTCGTGACCGTGAGTGCGCGCTTGCGACGCAGCAACACGACGCCGGCACCCAGCACCATGAGCGCAGCAAGGCCTGCCGCCAAGCCCATCCATGTGGAAGACATCACCTTATATATCTTGTATTACTTATTGAAATGAAATGATTTTATATTTTCATTTCTACGCAAACTCGGCATTCCATCGATCGAGTTCCACCCCCAGGGCATCGACGTCGGCTCGTATCGAAACGTGCTCGCTGGGCCTCGCAAGTAACGCCTGCAACGAATCGGGCACCGGCACGGAGTGACCCGTCACGGATTCCGTGATCGACTCGAATTTGGCCGGGTGCGCAGTCGCGCAGACGATCCAGGGCCGGCCGGCGCGCTGGGCCTCGGCAAGCTGATCGTAAACCCGAAACCCCGTTGCCGTATGAGGACACCAGACCTGACCAAAGCGCTCGTCGTCCTGCCTGATCTGGGCACGAATCGCGTCATCGTCAACCGGATAGGCTTGCACGGTGGCACGCAACTCCGCGAAGTCAGGCAGCATGTCGAACAGGCGCTCCATGTTGCTCGGATCGCCGACATCCATGGCCGAGGCCAGTGTTCGTACGCTCGGGCGCGGCCCCCACTGCCCGGTCGCAAGATACTCCGGGATCGTGAGATTGCTGTTGACTGCCAACACGATCTCGCGGATCGGCATGCCCATCGCGCGAGCCCAGACGCAGGCCAGCCCGTTGCCGAGATTACCGGTCGGAACGATGTGCCCGGCCGCCGTGCCCGCTTCGCGCCAGTGCCACAGGCTGCTCGCGGCATGGTAGGCGACCTGCGGCAGGAGGCGGCCAAGGTTGATGCTGTTGGCGGAACTGAACCGGTACCTGCGGCTCAGGACCGGGTCCGTCAGTGCCGCCTTGGCGACAGCCTGACAGTCGTCGAAACTGCCCTCGACCTCGAACGAGCGGACATTCCCCCCCCAGCAGGTCAGTTGATGCTGCTGACGTGCCGACACCTGCCCTTTCGGGAACAGCACGCCAACGCGCAGCCGGGAGCGACCGTGAAAGGCCGCTGCCACGGCGCCGCCGGTATCGCCGGATGTCGCCACGAGTATGGTGACCGGCCGCTCATCGTCGCCAGGCAACGGCAACGCGCGTTCCATGACGGCCGCGAGAAATCGCGCGCCGATATCCTTGAAGGCGGCTGTCGGGCCATGGAAGAGTTCAAGTACGGCAAGCGGATCCGGCGCGCCCCGAAGTCGCTCCAGCGGCACGGCGAAGTCGAGCGCATCGTCGCATATGGCGCAAAGATCGGATTCAAGCGGCGAGCCGTCGAAAAACGGCTGCAGGAGTTCGGCCGCAATCTCCGCCAGCGTATCGCCCGCGATCGACTCGGGATCGAAATGCGGCAACTCGACCGGCACGAAGAGACCGCCATCTTCGGCGAGTCCGCGCATGACGGCCGTGAGAAGCTCCGTTTCGCGGCCGCTTCGCGTGCTTCGATAGCGCATTGCCCGGCTACCCTCAGTCGTTGCTGCCGCTCAGCATGCTGCAAAGCCGCAGCAAGTCCGCAAAGATCCCCGCGGCCGTGACGTCGGGCCCCGCACCGGGGCCGCGCACGATCAGAGGATTTTCGCTGTAGCGGCGCGTTTCGAACCGCACGATGTTGTCGGTCAGACTGATGTTCGCAAACGGATGCTCGGCATCGAAGCCCTGCAGGCACACGCTGGCTTTGGCCTGGCTGACGTTCACGTCGGCGACATAGCGTAGTACCCGCCCGTCGCTTGCCGCCGCCTCAACCCGCGCGGCCATCGGCGCGTCGAAGTCCGCCAGTCGGTCCAGGAACTCGTCCACGGAAGCGCCCGCCAGCGCCGATGGGACCAGGCTCTCGACCTCGATGTCGGCCAGTTCGAGATCGAGGCCGGACTCGCGCGCCAGAATCACGGCCTTGCGAGCGACATCCATACCGGACAGATCGTCGCGCGGATCGGGCTCCGTATAACCTCGAGCCCGGGCATCGCGCACTATCCTGGAAAAAGCCCGGCTGCCGTCGAAGACGTTGAAGAGATAGGCCAACGTTCCGGAAAAGATCCCGCTGATGCTGTGAATGTCATCGCCGGTCTCGACGAGATCCTTGAGCGTGTTGATCACGGGCAACCCGGCACCGACCGTCGCCTCGTAGAGAAAATGGGTGTTCGCATCGCGGTCGCGTCGCTCGAGTTGCGTGTAATACGCCATCGGGCCGCTGTGTGCACGCTTGTTGGGCGTGATGACGTGGATTCCGCGCGTCAGCCATTCGGTGTAGCGATCGGCGATCTCCTGGCTCGCGGTGCAGTCGATAAGCACGGCATGGGGCAGATAATCGGCGTGCACGTGCTCGACGAAACGCTCGATGTCCATCGACTCGCCGTTGTCGAGCGCCGCGCGCCAGTCGTCGAGGCCGACCCTCGATTGATCCAGGCACATGCGCCTGGAACCGCCGAGCGCGCGTACGCGCAGATCCAGACCGAACTGCTCGCGCAGGCTGCCGCCCGCGGCCGCAAGCTGGTCGAGCAAAACGCCACCCACCGCGCCCGGCCCGATCAGACCGATCGAGACGGTCTTTGCCGACAGGTAGAAGTTGCTGTGCACGGCCCGCAGCGCGCGCGTGAGATCCTTCGAAGCGATCACTGCGGAAATGTTCCGTTCGGAGGCGCCCTGCGCGATCGCACGCACATTGATGCCCGCGCCGCCCAGGGTGCGGAAGAAGCGGCCGGCGCTGCCCGGCAGTCCGGCCATGCCGTCGCCGACTACCGCGAGGATCGCGCAACCGGGAGTCACCTGGATGCGCTGCACGAGTCCCTGACCGAGTTCGACGGCGAACGCGCGTTCGACGACGCGCCTGACCGTCTCCGTCGCGTCCTCGGCGACCGCGAAGCAGATCGAATGTTCGGAGCTGCCCTGCGAAATCAGCATGACCGACACACCGACCTCGCGTAACGCACCGAACAGGCGGTCCGCCGTACCCGGAACCCCGATCATTCCGGCGCCCTCGAGATTGACAAGCGTGACGCCATCTATGCCGCTCACGCCCTTGACGACCTCGTCGCGCGGCGTGGACGCGGACGAGATCGTGGTCCCCGGGCGTCCGGAATTGAAGGTATTGCGTATCCGGATCGGAATCCCGTCGGCGACCGCCGGCGCCATGGTCAGCGGATGCAACACCCTGGCCCCGAAATAGGCCAGTTCCATCGCCTCGCTGTACGAGATCTCGTCGATGACAGTCGCTTCGGGCACAAGGCGCGGATCGCCGCTCATGACCCCGTCGACGTCCGTCCAGATATTGATTTCACTCGCACCGAGAAGCGCGGCGAAGATCGACGCCGAGTAGTCGCTGCCGTTGCGGCCGAGCGTCGTCGGCAAACCGTCCCTGCTCGACGCGATGTAGCCCGTGACGACGACGATGCCCGCGAAGTCCGAAGGAATGACTTCAGCGCGCCTGGCGCGCGATGCTTCCCAGTCGACGACGGGCCCCATCTCGCCGCGTTCGGTGACGAGCACGTCACGAGCGTTCACGAATTCGACGTCGCGCTCGTCCTGGCTGGTCCCGAGGACCTCGGCCATGAGGCGCGCAGACCAAAGCTCCCCGAATCCCGACACGAGGTCACGGCTGCGGTACGATGCCGAACGCACGAGCGACAGGGCCTTGAGCACTTGCCGGATGTCGTCGAGGTCGCGTTCGAAGTTTTTGACCAGCGCTGCGGCGTTCTCGGTGGGCAGCAGTTCCCCGGCCACCGCCGAATAGCGCGCGCGCAGCGCATCGAGGGAATCGGTCAGGCGCTCGTCCGACACCGCCTTGCCGATGAGCCCGAGAAGCTGGTCCGTGACGCCTCCCATCGCCGAAACGACGACCGCGACGTTGGCGTCGCACGGAGCACCGACGATCCGGGCGACACGGCGATAGCATTCGGCGTCGGCCAGACTCGTACCGCCGAATTTGTGAACTATCCAGCCCATGGGTGTCTCGTTAACTCGGCTCGGCCGCTGCCGGCCCGGCGTGCCGCCATTGCGGCGGACGCGAGCATACCAGAATCAGGAGGGCAAACAGACCGGCAGCGCCGACGTGCAGCGTTGCGCTGCGACCCGCACGGCGGCGCCCGGCGAGCGCGCCGTGAGCACGTGGCCACAACGCAACGCAGCGCCGTTCGAAAACGGCAGGACGATCGTCACGGGCGCCGGCTATGAGCAGTCAGGCGCCTGTGCCGTCGCCGGAGGCCGCAAGCTACGGGAAGTTCGGCGAACCCGCCGTCGCGTTCGCGATTTCCCCGCGCATCGCCGCGATCGTCGCAGCGTAGTCGTCGGTTCCGAAGATCGCCGTGCCGGCCACGAAGGTATCCGCGCCCGCGTTTGCGATCCGACCGATATTGTCGATCTTGACGCCGCCGTCGACTTCAAGGCGAATGTCGCGCCCGGAATTCGCGATGATCTCACGTGCCGCGGCCAGCTTGTCGATCGTCGACTCGATGAATTTCTGACCTCCAAAGCCGGGATTCACGGACATCAGCAACACAAGATCGACCTTTTCCGTCAGGTGATCGAGCCAGCTCAGCGGCGTTGCAGGATTGAATACGAGACCGGCCTTGCAGCCTGAGTCCCTGATGAGCTGCAGCGTCCGATCAACGTGGTCGCTCGCCTCGGGGTGAAAGCTGATGTAGCTCGCGCCCGCACGCGCAAACTCCGGCACGATGCTGTCAACCGGCTTGACCATCAGGTGGACATCGATGGGCGCATCGATGTCCCTGGCCCGCAGGTGCTCGTGCAGCTTCTCGCACACGGGCGGGCCGATCGTCAGTGCCGGCACGTAGTGGTTGTCCATCACGTCGAAATGGATGAGATCCGCGCCGCCCGCGGCCACGGCTTCGACTTCCTCGCCAAGCCGGGCAAAGTCCGCGGAAAGTATCGACGGCGCGATCCAGAAATCGTTCATGCGGGCGATTATTCCACGATCCGCCGCCACACTCATCCTGTGCCCTGCGCTCCCGGTGAAAGCGGTCTGCGTACAACGCGAACTTGGATAGATGGATGCGCGGCACTAACATGCATCAGGATACTCCCGATCAACAATCAAGGATCATTGTCAGGCCACCATGTTTCTGCACTCAAGAACGAAAGATCGACCGGTACACCTCGGCCAGTTCGCGCTCGAGGCCCTTCCCCATGACTCCGCCGCGGCAGGGGTCGAGTCGGCGCAACCACGGGATGTGGCGGCGCCCGCCGCCGAAGCCGGCGACGCGCTGGGCACGGTGGCACGGCAATATCTCGAGGTCTTCGCCGGCAGCATCGACGGCGACCCGGCTGCCGCAAAGGCGCCCGTGCCTGATGACCTCGATCGGCGCGCCGCGGACATCAAGGGTCTCGCCTACTTCCTGGATGCCGCCCATGTCGGGATCTGCGCGGTTCCCGTCGACGCATGGCTGAATGGCTCCAAGAATGCGGGACATCGCAACGCGATCGTCCTGCTGATAGAGCACGGCCGGCTCCCCGAGACAAACAACCTTGCATACGACTGGACGGCGCCTGCCCGCCGGACCGTCGGGGACATGCGCGCGGCCGAGGTCGCGGTTGTCGTCGCAGGACACATCCGCCACATGGGCTTCAACGCGCGCTGTCACATTGCCGGCCACAGCGGCGTCGACATGCAGCGGCTTGCAGTTATCGCCGGTATCGCTTTGCGCTCGGCCGACACAACGATCAGTCCCTTTCTTGGCACCGACTATTCACTCGCGGTCGTAACGACGGATTACGAACTCGAACACGACGTGCCGCTTGCCGCCGGCGCCGATCGGCAGGCTCGCGGCCTGCGCCACTGGTGGGGCGTGAATGGCGCGCAGTCGGGCCGGGAACGCAACCGCCGGGCTCGGCGGCCGAGCCATCTGAGCCGCTACCCGATGGAACAGGTGCGCCGGGTCGACCGCCCGACCACCCTGATCATCGACGACGAGGTGCCGCGCGTGCCAAAGCGGGCCGCATTCTTCGAACGGGCGCTGCAGGGCGATCTCGGCGCCAAGGCGCAGCGCGAGCGCGGCAATTTTTCGTTCAAGCACCCCACATCGAAAAGCTTGCTTACGACGATTCGCTCGCTCGTCCCGTTTCAGGACGGCCCGGTCGCCGAGGCGGATATCGACCGATACGGTGACCCCGAAGCCAACGCCGCAGCCATCAAGTCGCTGTCCTACTTCCTGGGCTCCGACCTGACCGGAATCTGCGAGGTGCCTCGCTACGCCTGGTACTCCCACAAGGAGGACGGCCGTCCGATCGAGATGTACCACCGCTACGCGGTCGTCATGCTCATCGACCAGGGCTTCGATACGATGGAAGGCGCAAGCGGCGACGACTGGATCTCGGGCACGCAGTCGATGCGCGGCTACCTGCGCGGCGCGGAGATCGCCGGCGTCATGGCCGCACACCTCAGGAGTCTCGGTTTTTCGGCGCGATCGCAGACGAACGCCGACAGCGACGTTCTGCACATCCCGCTGATACTCTGGGCCGGCCTCGGCGAACTCAGCCGAATCGGCGAACTCGTGCTCAACCCGTTTGTCGGGCCACGCTTCAAGTCAGTCGTATTCACGACCGATATGCCGCTTGCCGTCGACAAACCGATCGATTTCGGGCTTCAGTACTTCTGCAACAACTGTCTGAAGTGCGCGCGCGAGTGTCCCTGCGATGCGATCTCGTGGGGCAACAGCGTGATGTTCAATGGCTACGAGATGTGGAAACTCGACGTCGAGCGCTGCACGCGGTACCGGCTGACCAATTCGCGCGGCGCGGCTTGCGGGCGCTGCATGAAGACCTGCCCGCTCAACAAGGTCGTCGACGCCGACGGTCCGATCGTCACGCGCATCGCGAGCTGGCTCGGCATTCACGCGTTCTGGCTGAAGCCGCTCATGGTGCCGTTCGCCGCGTGGCTCGACGATTTCATCGGCAACGGCAAGCGCAACCTGGCCAAGAAGTGGTGGTTCGACCACGAGATCGTCAATGGCGTGACCGTCGCGCCGCGCGCGACCAACAAACGCGACATCGATCCGTCCCGCAACATCGATCCGGCCACGCAGAAAATCGCCTATTACCACGCAGACGCGATGCCGGCGCCCGACTCTCCGGGACCCGTCAGAGTCGACCGCAAGACGGCGGTGGCCTCACGAGATGTCGTCGAGACTCCGGACGAAGCACGGGCACGAATCGCGCGGGGCGAGCCGCGCCCGGCGCACTACGTACCTGCGCCGCCGATCGATGCCGACGAGGCCGAGTCGCAGCGCGTCGACAGTCCTTACGCGAAATAGCTTTGGTGGATTCGGGCGCGAGACCGGCCCGTTACGACACCCACAACGAGCTGGCAGGAACGACACTTTGCCCGCCGTGTCCGCTGCGTCCGCCGAGCGGTTGAACGAACACCGCCCCGCAACGCCGCAAACGCTCAATCGTCGCAGCAGTTGACCTCCACGGAAACGTGGACGATACCGGCATCCGCCGGGATCAGCTTCCTGTAGTAGTCGGGCGGTTTCGGCTCGTGCGTTACGACCGAGACGATGGCCGAATAGATGTCCGGCCCGACGGCCCAGACATGCAGATCGGCGATCCGGCTGTCGTCGGCGCCCTCGATGCTGCTGCGTACGGCATCGGACACCTCCCTGGGCGCCGCGCCGTCGAGCAGGATCGTGCTCGTCGAGCGCAGCAGGCCGATCGACCAGCGTGCAACGAGAATCGCGCCGATGATGCCCATGGCCGGATCCATCCAGACGAAGCCGAAGTACTTCGCGCTCAGCAGCGCAAAGATCGCCAGCAGCGACGTCAACGCATCGGCAAGCACATGCAGATAGGCCGACACGAGATTGTGGTCCCGGGCGTGGTGCTGATGATGTCCGTGGCCATGATGGTGGACATGCGCATGGCCGTGTCCGTGGTGATGCGCGTGGCCGTGGACGTGATGACCATCCTCCTCGCCCTCTTCGGCAGGTCTCTTCTGCTCGAGGATCAGCACCGAGACACCGTTGACGACGAGGCCGAGAACCGCGACGAGAATCGCCTGGTTGAAGGCGATAGGCACCGGCGCGATGAAGCGCCCCACGCTCTCCATCGCCATCGCGAGCGCGAACCCCGCAAGCAGCACGGCGCCCGTGAATCCTCCGAGCACGTTGACCTTGCCGGTACCGAAGCTGAAGCGCGCGTCGTGCGCATGCCGCCGCGCGTAGACATAGGCGAACGCGTTGATGCTGAGCGCCGCCGCGTGCGAGGCCATGTGCAGGCCGTCGGCGAGCAGCGCCATGGACCCGTAAACGACACCGGCGATGATCTCGACGACCATCATCGTTGCGGTAATGGCGATGACGATCAGGGTCTTCGTTTCGCCAGGCCTCCTGAGATCCTGGCCGAATGTATGCGCGTGTTGCCAGCGCTCGAGCTGTTTCTCGTGCATGTGTTTCCGAAAGAACCTCGCTGCCGGAATCATAAAGCACGTGCACGCACGCGACATCGAATGCGAAGCAGCTTACGGGTTTATTTCCCGACGAACCCGTGCCAAACTCCACGCCCCTGTGCGGCGGTCGGCCGACACCGCACGCGGTTAAAAGAGCGAAAGGGGAAGGCATGGCTATCGACCGGGAGCAGGTCATCGACCAGCTCAACAAGATTCTCGAATACGAACTCGCGGGCGTCGTCCGCTACACGCACTACGCGATGATGATCTTCGGTTACAACCGGATTCCCATCGTTGCGCTCTTCCAGCAGGAAGCGCAGGAGTCGCTGGGTCACGCGCAGCAGGCGGGCGAGATGATCACGCGGCTCGGCGGGCACCCGTCACTGGGCATAGGCCCGCTGTTGGAAACGCACCAGCACGAAGTGCGTCCGATCCTCGCCGAAACGCTCGAGGCCGAGCACGCCGCGCTCAAGCTCTACTACGAACTTCTCGCAATGGTCGAGGGCAAGCACGTACCGCTCGAGGAATACGCGCGCAATCTGATCCTCACGGAAGAATCGCACATCGACGAAATCGACAAGATGCTGCGTAACCCCGGCGACGTCGAAGTCAGCCCGGCGGCACGCGCACTCAATTAGGACACGCTGGAAAATCTGGAGAAGTCAATGGATCTTGGACTCAAGGGCAAGAACGCGGCAATTAGCGGCGCAAGCCAGGGCATCGGCTATGCGATCGCAAACGCGCTGGCTCAGGAAGGCTGTAACGTCGCGCTCGCAGCGCGTGGCGAGGACCGTCTGGACCAGGCGGTCGCCGACATGCAGGCGCATGGCGTCACGGCAGTGGGTATCGTCGCCGACCTCTCGAGCGAGGACGGCTGCAAGGCGTTCGCCGAAGGCGCGGCCGAGCAGCTTGGCGGGCTCGACATCCTCGTCAATAACGTCGGCGGCATGATTCCCGGCACGCTTGACGGCCTGACCCCGGAAGTCTGGGAACGCGTTCTCAACGTCAACCTCATGGCGGCCGTCTACCTGACCAAATACGCCCTGCCCCATCTGCGTGACGGCAGCGCACCGCGAATCCTCAACGTGTCCGGAGTCTCGGGCACACAGCTTCTGCCGGGTGCGTTGACAACGACGATCCCGAATGCCGGCATCATCGGGTTCTCGAAGGTGATGGCCGGCGAACTCGGTCCGGCCGGCATCACGGTCAACAACATCTGTCCGGGCCTGACGAGCACGGAGTCGTGGGGACCACGCGCCGAAGCCATGGCCAAGGTCCGCGGTGTGACGGCAGACGACGTGCGCGCGGCGATCGCGGGCCAGACGCTGCTCGGACGTTGGGCCGATCCCGAGGAAATCGGCAATGTCGCGGCCTTTCTCGTCTCGGAGAAGGCCAGCTACATGACGGGGACAACCGTCGAGGTCTGCGGCGGGTTCACTCGCTACATCTGACGCCCGTCCGCACAACCGATCTTAGATAATCGAAAGCTATATAAAACAACATCTTGTGAAAAACCTGCGACGGTGAGTCGACGCGTTCGGCGCCTGCCCAGCGCGCTTGCGGTATTCAGTGACACAGTCCGCCCCAAGGCATTATTCCCCCACCGGGACTCCTGGTGTGGCCGCAGGATCAGGGCAGCGCAGGGTGCAAGCAGTTACCACCAGTCTGCGCGCTCGCGCACTGCGGCCTGTGCGCGCTGCGCGTCGTCGATGACCTCGTCGACATCGATATCGGTCAGCCGCCCGTCGCGCTTGAGAATCCTCCCGTCGATCATCACGGTATCGACGTTCGCGGGCTGGGCGGCCTCGACGAGCATATGCGCGGGCTCGGTGAATACGCCGAGGTTGAGTGCGCGCGTGTCGACCATGATCAGGTCGGCGCGCTTGCCAGGCGTCAGCGAGCCGATGCTGTCGCCGAGACCCATTGAACGCGCGCCCTCGATGGTTGCAAGCTCGAGGACTCGGCGCGCCGGCAACCTGAACTCATCCTGCGTGCGCGAGTTCTCGACATTCTGGATCGCTTTCATGATCGCAAACATGTCGGCGTTCCCTGCCAGCGTCGGCGTGTCCACGGACAGGCCGACCGGAATGCCCGCACCGAGGAAGTCACCGGTGATCGGGAAGCCAAAGCCGATACGCAATTCGGTATAGGGCGCCAGGCTCACCGACGCGCCGCGCCGCGCGAGCGCCTCGATTTCCTCGGGGCTCGTCCAGATCGCGTGTATGAGCTGCACGTGCGGTCCGAGCATGCCGGCGTCCTCGATCGCCTGTATGCCGCCGCGGCTGGTCGGGAAGTTGTTGACGTGCACGGACACCGGCAGATCGAGTTCGCGGGCCGCCATGTAGTCCTGCCGGGACGCTTCAGTGCCCGCTCCGCGCCAGGCCAGACCGAGCGTCAAGAGACCATTGTTCGAGTAGTCGTTCCAGTCAGCGGCGAGGCGAGCGACATCGGCCATGTCGAGCGGCGTATCGTTCGATGCGCCCGTCGGCGATCCATACGCGAAACGCGCGCGAATGCCGGTATCGCTCAGGGCGCGCAGGTCGGCCTCGGCGTATTCCGGACCGCGCACGTTGTGGCACCAGTCGTGAACGAAGGTGATGCCCGAATGGATAGCCTCTGCGGCCGACAGGCGCGTGCTCGCGTACATGTCGTCGGCGACGTAGTGCACTCCGATGCCGCGGGAGGTCGGGAAATAGCCGTGCTCGGGTACATCGCCGGCCATGCTGCGCAGCATCGTCGTCCACATGTGCCAGTGCGTCTCGACGAGGCCCGGCAGAACCAGCATCCCGCCGGCGTCGATCAACGTGGCGTCCGGAGCCTCGATTGACTCGCCGACCGCCGCGATCTGCCCGTCCCTGACGTGGACATCGGCTCCCGCGAGGTCGCCGAGAGCCGGGTCCATCGTGAGGACGTAGCCGCCCCGGATCAGGTACTCGTTGCTTGCCGGCATGGCGCGGCCCCCGTTGTCGCTGTCCTGCGCGCTTGCGAGACGCCAGCCGCCGGCGCCGAGTGCGCCCGCGGCCACGGCTCCGCCGATGAAGTCACGTCTACCGATCGATACGCCGCCGCCGTGCCTTGTCATGTTCGCACCTGTTGGGCCTGATTCTCCCCTCTCCCTTCGACCGTCCTTGCCCCCGTATACCCCGCTTGCGCGCAGGAGCAATCAAACGAGCATGCAGACCGACTGCAGTTCCGTGTACATCTCGATCCCCGCGCGCCCGTGTTCGCGGCCAAATCCCGATTGCCTGAATCCGCCGAAAGGCATGTTGGGATCGAGGAAACCGTGGCAGTTGACCCAGACCGTCCCGGCCTTGATCTTCGGGACGAACCGATGCACGGCGCTGAGGTCGTTCGACCAGATGCTTGCGCTCAGGCCATAGGGCGTCGCGTTCGCGAGCGCTGCCACTTCGTCGAGGTCGTCGAACGGTTGCGCAACGAGCACCGGGCCGAAGATCTCTTCCTGCACGACGCGCATGTTGTCGTTCACGTTGGCAAGTACGGTCGGCTTGACGAAGCAGCCCGGGTGCTCGAGCGTCTCGCCGCCCGTGACCAGCTCGGCGCCTTCCTCGCGCCCCGAATCGATATAGCCCATGACCCGCTCCTGCTGCTCGCGCGAGACGAGAGGACCCATTTCGGTGTCGGGGTCGAGACCGGGTCCAAGCCGGATCGAATCGGCAGCGGCGCCGACGCCCTCAACGAGCTGATCGTAAATCTTGCGGTGCGCATAGAGCCGGGACCCAGCCGCGCACACCTGGCCGGCGTTGAAGAAGATCGCCTGTGCTGCTCCGCCGATGACGGTATCGACATCGGCATCCGGCAGGACGATGACGGGAGATTTGCCGCCGAGTTCGAGCGAAACCCGCTTGAGTGTGTTCGTCGCGGACTTGTTGATGATCTTGCCCACTTCGCCGGAGCCCGTAAACGCGACCTTGTCGACGCCGGGATGACTGACGAGTGCCGCGCCGGTCGTTTCGCCGTATCCCGTGAGGATGTTCACGACACCGGGCGGGAACCCCGCTTCCATGATCAGTTCGCCGAGACGCAGCGCCGACAGCGGTGTCTGCTCGGCCGGTTTCAGGATGCAGGTACAGCCGACCGCGAGCGCGGGACCGAGCTTCCAGGCGGCCATGAGCAGCGGAAAATTCCAGGGAATGATCTGCGCGACGACACCTGCGGGACGGCGTCGCGTCGAGGTCTCGAAACTGGCTCCGGGAGGCGCACCGACGGAAATGTCGAATGTCGAGCCCTCGATCTTGGTCGCCCATCCGGCCATGTATCGGAAGTATTCGCGCGTGGCCGGGACGTCGATGACACTCGCCATGAACTTCGTCTTGCCGTTGTCGATGCTCTCCAGTTCGCAGAGTTCGTCGGCATGCTGCTCGATGAGGTCTGCGAGGCGCCAGATCAGCGCCTGACGCTCGGCGGGCCGCATGCGCGGCCAAGGCCCCTGCTCGAATGCTTCTCTGGCGGCGGCGACGGCGCGATCAACATCGATCCGGTCCGCGTCGGCGACCGTCGCGATTGACTCGCCGGTCGCGGGATCCACGACAGGGATCGTCGTGGCGGATTCCGACTGGACCCACTCTCCGCCGATCAACAGGCGTGCGGGGCGTTCAAGAAACGACACTGCGCCGACGGACGGCGCGGGTTGTGCTGTGATGGCGACGCTCATGATGTTCTCTCGATGGTTCCTGGAATTGCTGGTGCGTGCATACCGACGTGCCTTCACCCGACGCGTATCGCGATGGGCGAAGCCGTGACGGCAAGCATCCGTCGACCTTGCGGCGCGAACGCGAAGAACGGGAGTGTAGAACCGGGATGCGGGCGCGACAAGAGAGCGCGAGTCTGCCTGCTGCGGCGACTCGAACGGCGGTCGCTGTACAAGCACCCCGCGCGCTGTCAGCCGAGCTTGAGCAGCGCCTTCGCATTCTCCTTGAGAATCAGCGGTCTGACCTCGTCGCGGATGTCGATCTTTGCGAAGTCCGCGAGCCACCGGTCGGGCGTGATCAGCGGGTAGTCCGTGCCGAAAAGGATCTTGTGCTTCAGTTGCGTATTGGCGTACTGAACCAGTTGCGGCGGAAAGTATTTCGGCGACCAGCCCGAGAGATCGATATAGACCTGCGGTTTGTGCAGGCAGATCGACAGGGCCTCGTCCTGCCAGGGCCACGAAGGGTGCGCGAGGATGATCGGCATGTCGGGAAAGTCCACGGCCACGTCGTCGACGTCCATCGGATTGCCGTACTTGAGCCGGATGCCGCCGCCGCCCGGCATGCCGGTGCCCATGCCCGAATGCCCGGTGTGAAACAGCGCCGGCAAGCCGGCTTCGGCGATGACCTCGTACAGCGGATACGCGCTCGGGTCGTTCGCATGGTATTCCTGGTACTGGGGATGGAATTTGAAGCCGCGGATGCCGAACTCGTCGATGAGGCGCCGCGCTTCCCGGATGCCTTCCCTGCCCCGGGCCGGATCGATGCTCGCGAACGGAATCATGATGTCGCCGTTCTCGTGCGCGAGCTCGGCGACTTCCTCGTTCGGAACGGGCCGCTCGCCGCGCGCACGTTCGCCGTCGACCGGGAAGATCACGCAAGCGATCTTGCGTTCGCGATAGTAGGCCGCGACCTCGGGGATCGTCGGCCGTGCATGATCGTGCCTGAAGTACTTCTTCGCGGCTTCCTGAAACGCGGTCGGCGGCTCAGGGTCGCGCGCGGAAACCTCCGCGTGCGTGTGCACGTCAATCGCGACGAGGGCGTCGATATCCATCGGAGGCAACGGACTAGGCGAGGATGGCCTGAGCATTGTCCCTCGCTTCGTCGGCTTTGCGCAGCATCTCCTCGAGATCCGTCGGCACGGGGACGTCCTGCCCGCGCTTCACGGCCGGCCGGTCGCCGATTGTGGCGAGCCAACGCTCGAGGTGCTCAAGACCATCGATTTCCACCCCGGCCCACTTGTAGCCGCGCACCCAGGACCAGTTCGCGATATCGGCGATCGAGTAGTCTCCGGCGAGATACTCGTGATCGGAGAGTCGCGTGTTCAGCACTTCGAGCAGCCGCCTGACCTCGCGCTGGTAGCGTTCGATGGCGTAAGGGATCCGCTCCGGCGCATAGCGGTAGAACACGTTCGCCTGCCCCATCATCGGCCCGATGCCGCCCATCTGGAACATGAGCCACTGGATGACGAGCGACCGTCCCCTGGCGTCGGTCGGCAGCAGTGCGCCAGCCTGCTCGGCCAGGTAGATCATGATCGCGCCCGACTCGAATACCGGGAAACCGCCGTTGCCGTGGTCGACGATGGTCGGAATGCGCCCGTTCGGATTGAGCTTCAGGAACCACGGCTCCTTCTGCTGCAACTTGTCCATCTCGATGTGGCGCACGCTGTACCCGATCCCGAGTTCCTCGAGCGTGATGGAGGCCTTCCATCCATTGGGCGTGGGCGAAGTGAACAACTCGATCATCGACGGCTCCCGGCGCTCGGCTTCGAACGCTCATGACTCAAGTGGTGGGCGCGTATTCTAGCAGCCCGTGACGCAACTCCCGCGAAGCTGCGAAACCGGCTGCGCACGTGGCCGGAAAGACTCAGATAGCCCAAATTGGGGCCGGATTGCGAGGCGAGCGGGCAACGCCCACTTGCCGTCGGACAGCGCTGGCGATTGTTGCTCCGGGCAGGCCCCGAGCTATGCGAACATGGCGCGTCAAACTCCTCGCAGCGTCGCGACCGGCGATTCGTTGACCACCGACCGCACGGCAAGCGTGCCGCTCACGCCCACGATCGCGATGCCCGCGACAATCCCGGCGACCAGAACCCAGAGGCCCGGCGCGTAGTCGAGCTCGAATATCTGCGTGGCGAGCAGGTAACCGATCGTGCTCGCGCCGACCGCGGCGAGCGTTCCGGCAAGCAGGCCCAGCGCCGTGAATTCAGCCGCGACGCCCTGCAGCACGACCCGCCGCCTGGCTCCGAGCGTGCGCAACACGGCACTTTCGAACATCCGCTCGTCGCGCGTCGCCTGAATCGCCGCAAACAACACCGTCAAACCCGCGGCCAGTGTGAACATGAAGACGTATTGCACCGCGAGTGCGGCCTGGGTCATTGCGCGGCGCACCTGATCGAGCACCGCTTCGATGTCGATGATCGACACGCTCGGAAACTGTCGCACGAGGTCGATCGTCACGGGCCGCTGCTCCGGTTCCACGTGGAAGCTCGTGATGTAGGTGTGCGCGAAGTCGTCGAGCATGCCCGGATTCACGACCATGAAGAAGTTTGGCTCGAAGGTATCCCACTGCACGCTGCGCACGCTGGAAATGCGAACGGTCAGTTCCTCCCCTCCGATGCTGTAGGTCAGTTCGTCGCCGAGCGCGAGCCCGATTTCCTGCAACAGCGTTTCCTCGATAGACAACTGCGGCTCGGTATCGCCGGACGCCCACCACTGGCCCGCGACGACGGTATTGTCGGCCTTGAGATCCGCCGCCCAGGTCAGGTTGATTTCGTCGTTGAGCTCCCGCCGCGCCCGCCGGTCCCTGGCCGGATACTCGGCGACAGGCTGTCCGTTGACGTGACTGATCCGGGCCCGGGCAAGCGGCGTGAATTGCGCGTCATCGAGGCCGTAGTTCGCGAGCACACCCGTCACCTCGTCAAGCTCATCGGGCTGGATATTGATCACGAATTGATTCGGCGACTGCTCGGGCAGCAGGCCCTGCCACTCCTCCATGAGTTCGCTGCGTACCACCGTCAGCAACAGCAGCACCATGATTCCGAGCCCGAAGGCCACAACCTGCACGCTGCTCTCGCGCCCCCGGCGCGCGACGTTGGCGATGCCGTAGCGCCATGCGATGCCGACGCTGCCGCGCAGGTGCTGCAGGCACCAGACGAGACCGAGCCCGGCGAAATAGAGCACGGCAAAGGTTCCGATCGTGCCGCCGACGACATAGGCGATCAGTTCGAAATCGCGAAAGATCAGCGCCAGCATGCCGGTCACCGCGGCGCCGGCGATGCCGTAGACCGTCATGTAGCGCAACGGTGGCGGATCGATATCCTGCCGCAGAACGCGGGCCGGCGGCACGCCCCCGAGCTGCAGCAGCGGCGGGAGCGCGAAACCGACGGCAACCGTTATCGCCGTCAGCGGGCCGAGTACCACGCCCCTGAGATTTGGCGGCGGCAGATCGGCCTCGACAAAGTCGGCCAGCAGCGCCGTCAGGCCGAACTGGGCGAAAAACCCGATGATGCTGCCGATCACGCCGGCGGCGAGCACAAGAATCATCAACTGGGTCAGGTTGAGCCTGAGTACGTCGCGGTGGCGCGCACCGAGGCACTTCATCATGGCGACGCCGTCGAGCCTGCGCACAACGAAACGGCGTGCCGCCATCGCGACGGCGACACCGCCGAGCAGGACGCCGACGAGTGCCGCGAGTACGAGGAACTGCTCTGCTCGGCGCACCGAGGAACGGACCTCCGGACGACCGTCTCGAAAATCCTCGAGCTCGTGCTCGGCCGCGAGCTGCGGTTCGAGCTCAGCGCGAAAAGCCGCAATTCGCGATTCCGTGCCCGCAAACAGCAACTCGTACTCGGCCACGCTGCCCGGCTGCAGGAGTTCCGATGCGTAGACGTCTTCGATGTTGAGCAGCACGGTCGGCGCAATTTCCATGAAACGCCAGCCTTCGTCGGGACGAAACTCGAGCGTCTGGCTGACGAGCAGGTTCAGGGCGCCGATGTCGATCCGGTCGCCGACCTCAAGGCCAAGGCGAGCGAGGATGCTCGGCTCCGCCCAGACTTCGCCGGGCTGCGGAATGCCCACCGCCGCATAGGGCGTAGCCGACAACTCGTCCGCGATTCGCACCTCGCCCCGCAGTGGATAACCGACGGATACACCGCGTATGTCGGCGAGCGAGGTCGAGTTGCCGGCAACGACCACGCTGCGAAAGTGAACGAGATCCGCGGTCTCAATGCCGTTGGCCGCGGCGATCCCGACGAACGATTCCGGCAGCGGGTTGACCGATTCGATCCTGACGTCGGCTGCGAGAGCCTCGCCGGCCTGCTGCGACACGGCCTGCCTCACGCGATCCGTAAAGAACGACACGGCGCTCATCGCGGCGACGGCGACGATGAGTGCGGCCACGAGCACGATGACCTCGCCGGAACGCCAGTCCCTGGCAAGCAGACGGCCGGCCAGACTCCACGGGACCTGCTTCATCGATCGAATCCTCCGCTCAAACGACCGTCGTCCATCGCCGGGCGAGCCGCTGTCGGGGTTTGCGTGAACCGAACCAAACCGCTGCGACAAGGTGCCTGAATGAGCCGCGCACCATTGTATGCGAACCGTCCGCTTCCCGGACGCGGACGAGCTGTCGCCCGAACAGCTCCAGGAGATGTTCGACACCTTGCTGTCCACGATGGTTCAGGAGCGCACCCGGGCAGAGGTGGAGTTCGACGCCGAAACCGTGCCATTCTCGAGTAACTCAGTCTGGCGATTGTTCGTCTGGCAGCAGGAATTCATGCTCGGGGTGCTGCACGATCAACACCGGGCACGGCGCTTGCCGCACCACTTTCTCCGTCACACTGCCGGCAAGCAGGTGCTCGACAAAGCCGATACGGTGCTTGCCCATGACGATGAGTTCCACGTCGAGTTCCTTCGCGCACGCGACAAGTGCATCGCCCGGTGTCTGCCGCCCCACGGAACGCAACAGATACTGCGCTTGCGTGTCGCGTTCGGCATCGGGATCGAGCATCTCGCCCAGGTGCTCGCGTGCCGCATTTCGCGCCACTTCCTCGGGGCTGGGCGCGTCCGGGGGCGAATTCTGCTCTACCCCCGCCGGCAACAGCGTCTCGATTACGCGCTCGGTCTCGATGGCTGCCTCGTAGTCCTCCGGGCTGAGTACACGTACCAGAAAGAGCCTGGCGCCGAACTGGCGCGCGAAAGCAACGCCATACCTGACCGCCGCCTTCGACGGCTCCCCGCGATTCGTCGGCACGAGAATCTTCGTCAACGCAATCAAGTCGCCGCCTTCCGCTGTTTCAGGGTTCGGCGATGCACGCTACGCCGAAGGTTCGCGTGAAGCAAGCCTGCTCTCCTGCCCGCGCGGCGTCAGATTTCGACTGACCTCCGGACGCACTGCTAGAACACCCGGCCGAGAAAGACGTAGAACGCATCCTGCCCGTTATCGGCGCGTCCGTATGCCGCGTAGATTGGTCCGACGGGCGTGTCCACGCCAGCCCAGATCGACGTGCCGAAAATCGCTGTATCGAGCCCGCTTCCGAACTCGTCGTTCCAGGTATTCCCGACTTCCATGCTGATGCCGGCGAAGGCCGGAAACAGTGCGAAATCTCCGATCCTGCGATACCAGCTTGCACCCAGCCTGGCCGCATGCTGACCCCAGAGTTGATTCCGATTCAATCCGGAGAGATCGAAAAAACCTCCGAAGCGGTGCGCGGCATTGACCGGCGCCGTGCCCCTGAACGTCCTGTCGTAGCGCACCGTGGTCGCGAGCGTGTATTGCCCCCAGGCCTTGGCCCACGTGGCCTTCAGGAGCAGTTGATCGTAGTCCGCGTCGGCCGCGAGCGCCGCGGCCCGCGAACCACGCCACTCGGCGGTTGCGAGCGCTCCGGAACGCGGAAACGAGACACTGTCGAGCGTGTCTATGGAGAATCTCGCGAAAAACTCACCGCGCCGGAAATCCTCGAGCGGGAATATCGTGGGGTCGCCGACCCTCAGGTTCGCTTCGCCGAACCCGCCGCGCAGTCCTGCGCGAATCTCCCCCCAGTCAGCAAGTTCCCGACCGGCAGCGACCTCCAGGATGCCTTCGCGCAACAATACTTCGGACACGAGATCGTCTTCGATGAACGTGTGCAGCGATCTCGACTTGAAATCGACCGACGGCGAGACGAAGAACATGCCTCTGGCGCCCAGGGGCTGGTGCAGGCCGGCGAGGAACTCGGGTTCGTCGCCGACGTTCAGGGTGGCTCGAAACTCGCCGCCCTGCGCGTTGATGGCCGTCCTCAGGTAGCTTGCCGCCAGGCCGAACAGGGCATCCTCGTCCGAAGACGAACTGAACTGGAGGCCGAGCTGCAGATAGTTCGGGCCCCAGCTTCGCTCTCTGAGACCCACCTCGAGGCCGGTGCCGCCGGCCTCCTCGACGATCGAGTAACGGACGTTCTGGTAAAGCTCGAGACCGTAGACGCGGCTGAGGGCCCGCTCCAGGACGTCAATATCGAGTGGCTCGCCGATCTCAATCTCCCGCAACCGGCGGTCGATTATGCTGTCGGCCAGCAGCGACTCGTTGTCGAGCCGAAGAAAGTCGATCTGCGGCGGTTCGAAGTCGCGCGGATCGCGCAAGCCCTCGCGGTAGGACCGGTACTCGGCAGGATCAAGTGCGAGTGCTTCGAGCCCATCGCGATGCTCCATGACGGCATCGTAGCCAGCCTGCACCGTTGCGCTCATGCGCGCGAAACTGACCGCCGTGAATTCATCCTCGAACTCGGGCCTGACGAGCACATCGCCGGGCCCCAGTCTGGCGCGCTGGTCCTCGGTGCCGAAGCGCGTCAGTAGATTCGTGAGCTGCTGCGTGATGTCGAGCACGGACCGCAGTTCCTCGCGAGTGCTCAACGTGTCGGTGACGTCGATCGCAACGATCGCGTCGGCGCCCATCGAGTGCGCGACCTCCACGGGCAGGTTCATGACGATCCCGCCATCGACGAGCAGGCGGCCATCGATCTCGATCGGGGTAAGCACGGCAGGCACGGCCATGCTCGCGCGAACCGCGCGGCCAAGGTCGCCCTCGGCGAGGACGACGGCGTCGCCCGTCGCGATGTCGCCCGCAACCGCACGGAACGGGATCGCCAGATCGTCGAAACTTGAGAGCCGCGCAACGGGCAGCGTCGCACGCGACAGGATCAGGTCGATGACCTGGCCCTGCACGACGCCGGTCGGCAACTCGAACTCCCCGTCGTTGAGCCCGGGGCTCTGCGAGACGAGAAACAGGTCGTCATCGCGTTTGCGGCGAAAGGAACGCAGCTCACGCGGGGTCGTGTTCAGAAACGCGGCCTCCCAATCGATCTCCTGCACGAAAGCCTCGAGTTCATCGACCGTCATGCCGCTCGCGTACAAGCCGCCGATCGCGGCGCCGATGCTCGTGCCGGCGATGTAGTCGACCGGAATACGCAACTCCTCGAGCGCCCTGATCGCCCCGATGTGAGCGCCGCCGCGCGCCGCTCCGCCGGAGAGAACCAGGCCGATCGCGGGACGCCCCCGGTCGTCCACAGCGCCACCGGCCTCCTGTTGGGCAAGTGCGGGTATCGTTGTAGCGATCAACGCAGGCACCGCGCAGAAAAATCCTCGAATCAAGCTCATGTTTCGGCTCCGTCCGTAACAGCCCGTGGAAAAAACCTGCTGCATTTTCCAAAAGACCGCTTCGCCGAAGATGGCCGATTACCCGGCACACCATTTCGACAAGCGCCATTGTGCGTGTTTCGCTGCGCGTACGACGCGGGCATGGAACGCTTTCCCTTTCCACTTGAGACCGGCAATGACTGCGCGGAGTGCCGTCGGATGCCAGGCACGAATATAATTCGACCATGGCCCTCGGACCCGTCAGAAAAGCCAGGCGTCTGTTGCCGCTCTTCGTGCTTGCGGCGCTGGCTTGCCGCTTGCTCATTCCCGCAGGGTACATGCCCGCAGCGCTCGATGAAGGCGGGCCGATCCAGCTTTGCAGCTCCGGCTTGCCGAGCAGCGTCCTGCCGGGCGGTTCCGGTCAGGGCGATCATCACGATCACGACGGCAGCCACGACCCGGATGGCAGTCACGAGCTGGCCTGGGAACACTGTCCGTTCGGCGTACTGCTGTCGGTTGACGCCATCGACATCGAGTACGGGCTTGCGATTCCGTATGGATTCGCGCAATCCGCATGGACCGCGTACAGGCGAATCTCAGCCATCGGAGCCCGCACTCCGTTCAATGCCAGGGCACCGCCCCGAACTTCCTTGATCTGACCTTTCGGCAGCCGTATCCGAAGCCCCGCTTCGCCCGGCGGCCATTCCTGCTTTTCCTTCGATCAAGGAGTACCTCGAATGTTCGAGCGCTTCGCATTCACGTGCAGCGTCGTGGCGGCTTCGGTAGTCGCACAGGCTCAGAACGCCCCGACAGGCACAAACTCGCCGCTTCCCGAGATCGTCGCGATCGGATCGACCGATCGCCAGCAGACCATCGACATCACGCCGGGCACGAGTGCGGCGCCGGTGCCCGATGCCATGGAGATACTGACGCGCATGCCCGGCGCCAACGTCAATCGCAACGGGGCATTGAGCGGGCAGGCCCAGTACCGGGGACTGTTCGGCCCGCGAATGACCGTCACCGTGGACGGGATGCGCGTCACCCCGGGCGGACCCAACTGGATGGATGCGCCGCTGCACTACATGCCGGCGGCCCTGACCGATCGCGTCACGATGACGCGCGGCATCGCTCCGGTCAGCGCAGGTCCGGGTATCGGCGGCCTGATTCAGGCGGAGTCCAGGCGCAGTCGGTTCGCCGCCGCGCGCGACTTCGAGCGCATGGGCGACGCCGAGTTCTCGACCATGAGCAACGACGGCAGCGCCGTGGCCGCTTTTCTGGGTATGGCCAATTCCGAGCACCGCTTTCACGTCGTTGCCAGCAGAGAGCAAGGCGACTCGATCGAGTCGGGCGACGGGACCATCGCGGCCACCGACTACGGCCGCTCGACCTACGGCGCAGGTTACGGCGTCAATTGGCCCAATGGTGAAATCGGGGTCGACCTGTCGCATACCAATACCGACCTCACCGGAACGCCGGCCCTGCCGCTCGACATCGACTACTTCGACACGGACCGCGTCAATGCAATGTTCAGGCAGCGGCTCGGGGACACCGAAATAGCCGTGCGGGTGTTTCATACCGATGTCAGTCACGGCATGAACAACTACCGGCTACGCAGCGCGCCCGACTTCTCGCAACTTCCCCTGCCGCCCTTTCAGGGCGCGGACCGCCGACACGTCGATGTCGTCGCCGACGCGACGGGATTCAGCGCGTCGGCATCACGCGGAATGCAAAGCGGTCAGCTCATTTTCGGCATCGACGGAAACTTCGAGACTCACACGGCCGCAGTGCTCGATCCCGATTTCGCGCCGTTCTTCGTCGAAAACTTCAATGATTCCGAACAGGACCAGCTTGGAGTTTTTGCGGAATGGTTCGGCGAGCTCGCAACTCGCTGGTCCATGGAAACGGGCGTGCGATACATGCAAATCGTATCCTCGACCGGCGCGGTGGATGCATTCCCCGCACGACTTGCCCAGATGAATCCAACCGCGTTCGGACGCGGGACGCCGCCCTTCGCGGTCAAGGTCCTCAGGGACCGATTCAACGCCACCGACCGCGAGGTGACCGACGACAACATCGATCTCGTGCTCAAGTTCGATCGTGAGTTGAGCGATGCGCTGCGTGTGGGCATCGGTTACGCCCGCAAGACCCGAACGCCGATGTATGTCGAGCGTTACCTCTGGATTCCGCTGGAGATCAATTCGGGCCTCGGCGATCTCAACAACTACGTCGGCAATGTCGATCTGGCCCCGGAAGTCTCCGACCAGATCGAACTGAGTCTCGACTGGACGTTCGACCGGGGCTACGTCGCACCGCGAATCTTCTACCGATCAGTCGATGACTTTGTCCAGGGCGTTGCAAGTATGGACCCGATCGTCATTGCGGTGAGCGGCAATGCGAACGGCGATCCCACACCCCTTCAGTTCGCAAACGTCGAGGCGGAGCTCTACGGGCTCGACGTGGTTGCGCGCTACCGCTTCCTTGAGCGTATGCGCCTTGACGCGACGCTGAACTACGTCCGCGGCAAGCGCACCGACATCGACGACGATCTGTATCGCATCGCCCCGCCGAATGCGCGTGTGGCGCTCACGATGGAGCAAGGCGACTGGTCCGTCACCGCCGAAGGCGTGTTCGTCGCGGAACAGGACCGGATCTCGACGGTCATCGTCCGTAACGAACCGCGGTCCAGCGATGCACCGACACCAGGCTACGCGCTCCTGAACGTGTACGGCCTTTGGGAAGTGCGCGACAGCATTCACGTTCGGGCCGGCATCGAGAACCTGCTCGACAGGCACTACACGAATCACCTGGCCGGCTTCAACCGTGTGTCCAACTCCGATGTACCGCTCGGCGCCCATTTGCCGGGGCCCGGCACAAACGTCTTCGTTCAGCTACGTCTGAACTGGTAAGCACAGAAACGGTAGCTGGTCCGGCGTTCCTCGACGTCCGGACCCGCCGCGCCAGGCGGGGCAGCACGTAGCGTCGACGGCGCCCTTCTCGAATGCCCCGCAATTCCGGGCTGGCGCCGTCCCGGCTCAGAAGTGCGAGCGGAATCCCACGGAAACGTTTCGGCCCGGCAATGGAACCGTATCCTTCACGAACGAGGTGTGCCTGCGGGCATCTTCGTCGGCGAGGTTATGCCCATGGACGAACACCTCGAACGCGGTTCCACCTGGAGTCTCGACGGTCCAGTTGAAGTCCGCGTTGATCATCGTGTAGCCCTCCGTGGCGGTTTCGATCGCCGCTATGTTGTCCTGGTCGGAATAGACCGTGACTTCCAGACCCGCGATGAAGCGCTCGTTGTGGAACTGGATGCGCGAGCCGTAACGCAGCGGGGGCATTCTCGGCAGATATTCCCCATCGCTGAGTTCGCCGTCGACATAGTCGGCAAACAGGCGCAGGTCAACTTCCGCTTCCCCTCGCACGAAGACAGGCGCGAAAAACTCGGCTTCGACCCCGGTGAACTCCGCATCCCGCTGCCTGAAATTGAAGATCGGCAACTCGTCGTGTTCGTCGAACTCGCCGGAGTTCTCAAGATAAATGAAGTCGGCATAGTCGCTGAGAAATACAGTAACACTCCAGCTCATTTCGCCTTGCATTCTGCGAATCCCGATGTCCACGTGCCGTGAAGTTTCCGCACCGATGTCGGGGTCGCCGATCTCGATCGTCTGGGTCGCCAGGTGCGGTCCGTCTGCAAAGAGTTCCTCCGCGACCGGCAATCGTTCCGAGAGCGCCGCGTTGATCGCTAAGGAATACCCGTCGGCGAAATCGCGGATGCCCGCCAGCGACAGGCTCGTGGCCGTATCGTTCACCGACGGCAAACCGCCTGAAGGCTCCTGGTCCTGGTACTCGAGGCGGCCTCCGACCGATAGATGCCAGTTTTCGTAATCTCGCTGCTCGATGATGAAGATGCCGTAAGTCGAGGTATCGACCGGAGGCACGAACGCTTCCGCGCCAAGCGCCGAGAACTCACGGTGGCTGAACTGTACTCCGAAAGCGCCGTCCCAATCGCCCCATGGCGAATGCATGAATTCAAGTCGTCCGTCCCAGGAATCGTTCTGGATCCGCGTGCCGATCTCCTCGCCTTCGAGTTCCAGATGCTCGTAGTCATTGACGCCGAACCTGAGGTTGATCGCCTCGATGACGCCCGACAGGCCGACCCAGCCACCCTTGAGATCGATGCGTGTCTGCTTCAGGTCAACGCGAACGGCTTCTTCCTCGCCTTCGTGGCCGTGCTCATCCTCGTCCTCGTGGTCGTCATCGTCTTCGTGCTCGTCCTCATGCTCCTCGTCCTCATGAACCGCTTCTTCCTCGTGGTGATGATGACCGGGAATCCCGTAGTTTGTGTCGAATCCGCTGACGGACACGCCGAAGAAGCCATTGTCGCGCAGCCAGCTTCCTCCAAGCGAAAACGCCTCGCCGTCGAGATCGCTGTTTTCCACGATGCCGAGCACTGCTTCCTCGTGTTCATCCTCGTGCTCGTCCTCATCCTCATGGTCGTCTTCGTCCCCGTGTTCCTCCTCCTCATGTTCGTCGTGTTCTTCCTCGGCCGCCGCCAGATTCGCGTAACCCGGAATCTCGTAGTTTTCCGACGTCCGGCTGACGGCGTCGAAATGCCACGCGAAATTCTCGCCGCCACCGTCAAGCGAAACCAGGCCGCTGCGCGAGTCAGCCACCGAATCTCCCTTGAGTTCGAACACGCCCTCGAATCCGTCGTCCGGAGCGTATTCGGGGATGCGGGTTGTAACTGTATTGACCACCCCGCCAACCGCGCCGCTGCCGTAGAGCAGGGTCGTCGGCCCGCGGAAAATCTCGATCTGCTCGGCCACGAGCGGATCGATGCTTACGGCGTGGTCCACACTTACGGTCGACACATCCATGGAGTCCAGACCGTCCTCCATCATCCTGACCCGTGCACCGGCGAGACCGCGAATGATCGGTCGCGACGCACCGGCACTGAAAAAGGATGCATTGACGCCGAGCTGGTCGCCGAGTGTTTCGCCGAGGGTCGCGCGGGTGATTCGCTCGAGTGTCTGTTCGCGAATGACGGTGATCGACTGGGCGAGTTCATTGGCGGACCGCTCGCGCAGGACGCCCGTCACATGCACCTCCTCCAGTGGATGGACGGAATCGGCCTGTTCGTCCTGTGCCGCGACGACACAGGGAAAGGCCAGCGAAATGGCTTTCACCAGCGTTCGAAAATGTCTAGAGAATTGCATTGGCTGCTCCGGAAACTCATATGACGTGTACCCCGCAGGCCAGGTATCGCCTGGTGCTGCGGGGATGCAACGAGGTTCAGGAAGCAGACGGTGGGGCGCGTGCGAATCGTGAGTTGCGGAAGGCGTCCGGCGCCGCACCGTCGATGGCCGAATCCGGTACCCGCACGGAAACCGTGCGCGGAGCAACAGCCTTTACGGCATCGACATTGGCGCCGGCGAGACTCGCACCGGCGATGCAGTATTCGCAGACGCTGTCGGGGGTGTGACTTTCGCCGGCGAGGTCGTGACCCAGAACGATTGCTTGCGCGCCGATCAGGGCCACTGCCGCCACCGCCGCGAACAGTGCGCGCCGGGGACGGGAACTTCTGAACCAACTCCTGTTCACGCCGTGAGTATAGGCACAAGCCATCGCCGCCACAATCGTAGCGGAGACGTCTCGCGCTGCCGTTCGGAATCTCATGCGACGGGCTGCCGGGCCGTTGCGCGCTTGATGCGACGATCCGCCGTGCTGTCCCGATGGCAGACCGGTTTCGACTGCACGGCGGCGCTTCGCGGCATCAGCTTGCCTGGACAGGCAGTGCGTCCGGCTGCAGGGTAAATCGCCAATCTGTCATACTCCACGATGAACCCTTGCCTTGAACGCGACGACCATCTCTCAATACATGAACCGATGCGCGCGTCTTGCCTGAGTGCGGCCGTTTCGCTGCTGATCGCCGGCCACAGCTACGCCCAGCAGGTACCGGAGGTCGTCGAAGTCGTCGGCCAGACGCCACTCGGTGCTGGCGTCGACACGGATCGGGTCGCTTCCAACGTGCAGTCGGCGACCGCCGAAGAACTTCGCGATCAGCGCGCACTCGATCTCGCGGACTTCATGAAGCGGAACCTCGCGAGTGTCTTTGTCAACGAGGCGCAGAACAATCCGCTGCAGCCTGACGTTCAGTACCGCGGATTTGTCGGTTCGCCGCTGCTCGGGCTGCCGCAGGGCATTGCCGTGTATCAGGACGGCGTGCGCATCAATGAACCCTTCGGCGATACCGTCAACTGGGCGCTCATTCCCGATTCTGCCATTGAGACTGTCTATCTCATGCCGGGATCCGATCCCCTGTTCGGTCTCAACGCGCTCGGCGGAGCGATCGCCATCGAAACCAAGACCGGTTTCTCGAGTCCCGGAACTCGGGCGGAAGTTCACGGCGGCTCGTTCGGGCGACTCGGTCTGCAGGCCGAAACAGGCGGCTCGTCGGACGACCGTTTCAGCTACTTTCTGACCGGCTCGTATCTCGAGGAAGACGGCTGGCGCGACTATTCACCGACCGAGGCTACGCAACTCTTCGGCAATCTTGGCTGGCAACTCGACACGACGAGTGTGGATCTGAACGTAACGCTCGCCGATACAAATCTCATCGGCAACGGCGCGGCGCCCGTCGAATTGCTCGAGATGGACCGCGGAGCGATCTTCACGCGTCCCGATCAGACCGAAAACGAGCTGACACTGATCAATCTGATCGTCGAACACGAAGTTTCCGGCTCATTGATTCTGACCGGCAACGTCTACATGCGTCGCAGCGATATCAACACCTACAACGGCGATGACTCCGATTTCGAGGAATGCGATTTTCACGTCGGCTTTATCTGCGAGGAAGCGGAAGGCGAAGAAGATGACGAACACGAGCACGGGGACGACGAGCACGCGGACGATGACGACCATGGCGACGAAGAGGAACAAGTCCTTCTGGACGCCAACGGCAACCCGATTCCCGCAATCGATGCAGTTGAGGGTGCGACGGTAAATCGAACGAACACTGAGCAGGACGGCATGGGCTTCGGCCTGCAGGCGACCTGGACCGGCGAGTTCGGCGGCCGCGAGAACGTCTTCGTGCTCGGAATCGCGCATGACGACAGCGACATCGACTTTGCCGCGAGCACAGAACTCGGCGAACTCGATGCGACGAGGCTCGCGATTCCGGGCGGCTACTTCGTCGGCGAGTCGTTCACCCGGATCAACGCCGATACATCGACGACGGGCGTCTATCTGTCACACAACTTCCTGGTTTCAGAGACAGTGGCTGTAACGCTTTCGGGTCGTTACAACAACACGAGCGTCGTACTGCGCGATTTGCTGGGTACGGAACTCAACGGCAATCACGGCTTCAACCGATTCAATCCGGCCGTGGGCGTTACGGCGAACCTGCGCGACGGAATGACGTTCTACGCGAGCTACAGCGAATCGAATCGCACGCCTTCCCCCGTCGAACTTACCTGTGCCGACGAGGACGACCCCTGCCGTTTGCCGAACGCGTTCCTTGCCGACCCGCCGCTCGAGCAGGTCGTCGCCACGACTATCGAGGGCGGGCTCAAGGGCGAATGGGCCGGCGGCGACTGGCATGCCGGCGTCTTCCGTACGACCAACGACGACGACATTCTCTTCATCAGTGCGGGCGCGCTCACCAGTGAAGGCTTCTTCGACAACGTGGGCAGAACCCGGCGGGACGGCATCGAAGTCAATTTCAACGGCCGGTCCGCGGGCCGCACGACGTGGTTCCTCAACTACACATTGCTCGACGCCACGTTTCTCGAAACGCTTGCGTTCCCGAGCCCGAACAATCCCGCCGCGATCGACGCCGAGGTGATGGTTGCCCCGGGCGACCGCCTGCCGCTTGTTCCCCGGCACCTTTTCAAGGGTGGATTCCAGGCGGCAGTCGGCGAGCGCATGACGGTCGGCGGCGGCATCGTCGTCGGCGGCGACTTCCACATGCGCGGCGACGAAGGCAACGACATCGACCGCATTGGCGAGTATGCCGTGCTGAATTTGCGCGGAGATTACCGCGTCAGCGACAACGTCCGGCTGTTTCTGAACGTCGACAACGTGCTCGACGAGGAATACGAGACGTTTGGCCTCTTCGGCGAACCCGACGAAGTGCTCGGCGATGGCTTCGAAGACAGCCGCTTCCTGTCGCCGGCGGCCCCCAGGGCGGCGTGGCTGGGCATTGAGGTAGGTTTCTAGCTGCCGTAGCAGAGCTTTCCCGCCTCGCGCGTGAGTACCGGGCCGCTGCTGCGGGTCTTCCACGGCACGATTTCGAACCCGCATCCCGTACGCAAGGCAACGTTGCGAATCCCGATGCGTTGAGACTGCAGGCGGACGATCAAACCGCTTCATCGTCGGGTACGCCGGGGGCTTAACCGTTAATGAAGAGTTCTTAACACGTTTAACCTAGGCCTGGAGTGCGCACAGCGATAGGCTCGCGAACGATGGTCACGCAACTCTTCACTCGAATGTGCGGGGTCAGTATATTTTGCCGCGGCGTGACCGCCGGCAGCGGTGCACGAAAGGAACGCGTTCGGATCGCCTTGAGCGAACCTGGGGAGCCTCCAGATGAAACTTCTCCGACAACTATCAACCGCGCTCAGCATATCCGTGCTCGCACTGGCGAACGCCGCGATGGCACACAGCCCGATATGCGCGTGCTATGACAACGGCGACGGCACCGTGACCTGCGAAGGCGGCTTCTCCGACGGCGCGTCCGCGGAAGGCGTCGCGATGCGCATCGTCGACGAAAGCGACCGCGTTCTCCAGGTCGGTGAGATGGATGCCCGAAGCACGTACACCTTCGACATGCCCGACGGTGAGTTTCACGTCATCTTCGATGCCGGCATGAGTCACATCGTGACGATCTTCAGTGACGATATCGAGTAGGCAAATGCCTTCACGCGTAGCAGCCATGCACAGCGCGAGTGTGCTCGCGGCAACCCTGTGCATATTTGGCACGGCGCCGGCCCTGGCGCACTTCCAGATGCTGTACACGGCCGAGACGGCGCTGACCTCCGGCCAGGCAACGCAATTGCTGATGCTGTTCACACACCCGGCACACGGCGGCCCGAACATGACGATGGGCGAGCCCGAGGCTCTGTACCTGATCAGCCAGCGCGGTGAAGCTGCGGAGCCTGTCACCACCGATCTGCAAGAGTACGTGGAGCCCATCTCGTGGCATTCGGAGGATGGATCGGTGGATGCCTTTCAGGCAAGCCTGCCACGCACACTCACGCGGTCGCTCGGCGACTACGTCTTCGTGCTCGAGCCGAGCCCGTACTACGAACCGCAGGAAGACAAGTACATCCAGCAGTTCACCAAAACGGTCATGAACATTGCAGGGGTTCCGGGAAACTGGGCGGAACCGGTTGGACTGCCCGCAGAAATCGTGCCGCTCGACAAGCCCTATGCCAACTGGACGGGCGGCGTGTTCCGGGGCATCGTCGTCGCTGGCGGCGAGCCGGTGCCGTACGCGGAACTCGAGGTCGAGTACGTCAACCACGCACCTGACCTCGAGCAGCACCGCTTCTCTGCCGACCCGGAGGTCGAGTACCCTCAGGATGCCTTCGGCACGCTGTCCATCCGCGCGAACTCGCAGGGCGAGTTTACCATCGGCCTGCCGCGGGCCGGCTGGTGGGGTATCTGCGCGCTGGAGATTGGGTCGGACACCGAGCACGATGGCAAACCGCTGTCGCAGGACGCGGTACTCTGGATCCAGGTCAAGGACATGCAATGAGCGCAAGACGCGAGATCATCGAACCTGCAGGTGCGCGCCGCGAAACGCTCGCAGTCGCCGGCGTCGTTGCCGCGATCGTTTCCATCGGCGGCTATGCCGTGAGCCAGCGCCAGGTCGAAGCCACGGAATCCAGACTGTTCGACTGGCAGATCAGCGCTTTTAACGACATGACGGACGCGGATCAGGCCATCTACAATGCCCTTTCGACTGCCTCGGTCGAGTTGTGGTGGATCCACGGCGACCTGCTCTACTTCGCCGGCGAGGAGCGCGCCCAGGATCCCTGGCCTTACGTCGAGGAACTCCACGAAGACTATGCGATGCCGCCCTTCGTTCGAGACGTTGCGTGGCGCCAGCATGGCGAGGTGATCTGGCAGCGAGTCGCATCGTTCTCGTTCGAGGGATCCACGGTCTACCACGGCAACGGCGGCAAACTCCCCGGACAAAGCGCCTGGCTGCTCATGCTGTCGCATGTGCACAAGGGCGCGAGCTACACCGACGGCGCCACGATCTGGATCCATCCGGACCCCGACGCAGCGGCGCCGCAAACGATCAAGCGCGACTCATTGATCGTCAACGGCTGGAAGGAAGTGGTGCCGTATACCGGCGCCATGGAAGTGGAACGCCTGCAGGGAGCCTGAAGCATGCGAACGGCGACCGGCAAGCTCGTGCCGCAGAGTCCATTTTCCACTGCGCAAGGGCTTGAGGTCCGTGCATGGATATCGCCCAACATCAACGGTCGTGCGCACCGCCCCGACAGCTCGCAAGACCCTGAGAACTGAAACATGTCCATCGTGACCGGCAAGCGCGCGCGTCGATTGATCCCGCTCATGGGCCTGTTGAGCATCGCCTGCGCCGGCGCTGCCGCTGCCCAGCCGCTGCGCATCGGGATCACGCTGCATCCCTACTACAGCTTCGCCGCCAATATCGTCGGCGACCGCGCCGAAATCGTGCCGCTGATCGACTCCGGCAGCAATCCGCACAACTACACGCCGCGGCCGGACGACATGCGGCGCGTTCTGGAACTCGACGCGCTGATCGTCAACGGCATCGGTCACGACGAATGGGCCTTCGAGATCGTCGCCGCGGCCGGTCGAAGCGATGAGCTGCCACTGATATACGCCAACGACGGCGTGGCGCTGATCCCGATCGCGGCTGACGAGGGCGACGCCCGGGTCGTTAATCCCCATACCTTCGTGTCGACCACGGCCGCCATCCAGCAGATCTACACGATCGCCCAGGAACTCGGCGCTCTCGATCCGGAGAACGCGGATTTCTATCGCGACAACGCGCGCGCCTACGCCGCAAGCATTCGGCGGCTCAAGGCCGATTTCATGTCGGACTTGCTCGAGTTCGACCTGTCCGGCTTCCGTTGCGCGACCATGCACGGGGCCTACGGCTACCTCATGCAGGAATTCGGCCTGCAGGTCAGCGCCGTCATCGAACCGCGCCATGGCGTGGAACCGACCGCGCGGCAACTGGCCGATACGATCGAGAAAATCCAGGCCGCCGACGTCAACGTGCTGTTCGCCGAAAAGTATTTCACGAGCCGCCTTTCGGAGACCATCCGCGACGCGACGGGCGTGAGCATGTATTCGTTCTCGCACATGTCCGACGGGGAGTTCGTGCCGGAACTCTACGAGCGAGAGATGCTCACGAACCTCGAAACGCTGGTGGCCGCGGTCCGTTCAGCCGTCGAAGCCGACTGAACGATGCGCGGACCCGGCATCCGCTTCGGCACTCGCGCGCAAACGGTAATCGGGCCGCAGCGGGACTGAACGATGCGCGGCCCGGGCATTCGTTTCGATTCCGTCGCGCTTGAGCTTGGCGGCACCGAAATCCTGAGCGGCATCGATTTCGACGTCAGACCCGGCGAGATTCACTGCCTGATCGGTCCCAACGGCGGCGGCAAGACCTCGCTCCTGCGCTGCCTGCTCGGCCAGATGCCGCATACGGGCACGATTTCGGTCGACTGGCAGGACACAAAGGTCATCGGCTACGTGCCGCAGTTTCTCGACTTCGACAAGAGCCTGCCCGTGTCCGTGAACGATTTCTTCGGCCTCGTCTGCCAGAAACGCCGCCCGGCCTTCGTCGGACTCAGCAAGCGCAATCGCGATCTCACGGACGCCGCGCTGGCACGGGTCGGGCTCAACGGCAAGCGCGAGTCCACGCTCGGCAGCCTGTCCGGCGGCGAACGTCAGCGCGTGCTGTTCGCACAAGCCCTGATCCCGGAGCCCGCGCTCCTCGTGCTGGACGAGCCCATGAGCGGCATGGACGAGGTTGGCGCCGAATACTTCGAGCGCATCATCCGGGAACTCGCAGCCGACGGCGTCACGATCCTCTGGGTCGCCCACGACCTGCGCCAGGTCGAGGCGATGGCTGACGCGGCGACCTGCGTCAACCGTTCGGTGCTGTTCAGCGGACCGCCCGCGCAGGTGCTGGTCGGACACGAGGCCGAAGTCCTCTTCGCGCGTGCCGGTGAACGTGCGGCTGAAGTAGCAACCGAGGATGCCGCGTCATGACCGCGATGTACGACTGGATTCGCGAGACGCTCATGAACCTGGCGTTTGAAGGCACGCTGCCGCTCGCCTTCCAGTACGGCTTCGTCATCAACGCCCTGCTCTGCGCGCTCCTCATCGGGCCGGTGCTCGGCGGCGTCGGGACGATGGTCGTGACCAAGCGCATGGCTTTCTTCTCCCAGGCCGTCGGCAATGCCGCCATGACCGGGGTGGCGATCGGCGTGCTTCTCGGCGAGTCCTATACGGAGCCCTATATCTCCACGTTCTCGTTCTGCATCCTGTTCGGACTGGTACTGAACTACACGAAGGGCCGGACGGCGCTGTCCGCCGACACGCTGATCGGCGTGTTTCTCTCGATCTCGCTGGCGGTAGGCGCGTCCCTGCTGCTTTTCGTTTCCGCTCGCGTGAACACGCACATTCTCGAGGCGGTGCTCTTCGGCTCGGTGCTCACGGTCAGCGATACGGACATCAACGTGCTGCTCGTCGTGACCGTCGCGACCCTCCTCATCGGCATTCCGCTGTTCAACCGCCTGCTGCTCGCGAGTCTCAATCCGAGCCTGGCGGATGTCCGCGGCGTGCCGGTACGAGCCCTCGAATATGTGTTCGTGCTCATGATCACCGTCCTGACGGTCGCCTGCCTCAAGATCGTCGGCGCCGTGCTCGTCGAGGCACTGTTGCTGATTCCGGCCGCCGCCGCGCGCAACGTCATACGATCAATGAAGGGCTTCGTTTTTCTGAGCATCGCGATTTCCACGCTCAGTTGCATCGGCGGCGTGCTGCTGCCGATGCAACTCGACCTGCCGCTGCCCTCGGGCGGCGCCATCATCATGATTGCGGCCGGTTTTTTCGTCGTAACGCTGCTGATACGCGTTACGATCCCGCGATTCAGGGACGCGTAAGCATGAACGGCGCTCGAAGTGTCCGAACAGCAGACGGTCGCACAATGGCAGGATGTCCGGAAAGCGCAGACATGCGCACAAATCGCTGTCGGCGTGTCGCACGGGGCTGCACGATGATTCCCGGGCCGTCCGGCAAGACCGCAACAAAAACCAACCGCCGCGTCGGAATCGCATGGCTGCTGCTTGCAGCCGGGCTGCTTGGCGCTTCAAGCACGCACGCACAGGACGACGACGGAGTTGTCGTGCTGACCGCATTACCGGCCACCTATTCGGTCGCCCACGGGCTCGCCGACGGTACGGGAATCGTCGTTGAGAACCTGCCGGAACGCGGCAGGCGCATGAGCGCCCTCCCGAATCTCCTGAACCAGTCTGCCGACCGCTACGCCGACACGCTGTCGCGGGCCGATGCCGTGGTGACGATCGGCAAGCTCTGGCGGGAGGATCCGCTATTCATCGCCGCGCGCCGCTTCAACATACGAGTGATTGACATCGACGCCACAAAGCCCTGGTCGACCACGCTCGAAGGCATCTCCGTGGCGCTCGAACCGCGGCAATCCGCGCCGTGGGCCGAGAGCGATGCCGGCACGCGCGAGCCTTCCGTGCATTACTGGCTCAGTCCCGCCAACGGCGCGCGCATGGCCGAGATCATCGCAGCCGATCTGCTGCGACTGTCGCCGGAGGACCAGGCCGCGATCGAAGCAAACCTCGCCGCGCTCAGGCGAGAGTTACTCGGCCTCAAGGTCGAGTACGAACTCAAGTTCGCGGAACTTGCCGATGTGACGCTGTTCGCTCTTGCGTCGGAGTTCGTTTACCTGACGAACGACATGGGGCCCTCTACGTCGACGCGTGGTTCGTCAAGCAGGACATCGAGTGGACGGAAACGGATCTCACGGAGTTCAACGCCTATCTGCGCGACAACGGGATCGGCGTGGTCGTTCACAAATGGGAACCCGACGAACGAATCCGTGGCGCGATCGAATCTGCCGGCGCACGCCTTGCCGTCCTCGACACACTCGAAGGCGGGATCGTGGAGGATGGGCGTCTGATGCCTGGAAGCTACCTGGAACTCATGCGGAGCAACCTGGAAGCGCTCCACGCCGCCCTCGAGTCACACAACCGTGGGCGGCAGGACTGAAGCATCCGACCTGTCATGATTAATGTAATTTATTACATATAAGTCATATCATTATGATATATAACAATAATATACTAGGACTTCCATGCGATTGTGAATCCGGTATCGTGTATCCTTACCCGAAGCGATGCTCCGAGCAGATGGCGTTGAGGTGCAAGGCATGAACAAGTTGGCGGCCCCTGCGAGCCCAACGCTACGCAGCTGCATGATCCAGCTAGCGATCCTGCTGGTCAGTATTCCTGCGACATCCGCATACGCTCAGGTACTGTCTGCCGTCTCCAACGAAGGCGACGTGCTCGTTATTCCCGCCGACGTATCGACGCCCCAAAACGCGGTTGTGGACGGCGTGAATCTCAGCGTGTCAATCGAGGGCAGCTTCCGTGTTTATCGAGCGTTCGTGGGTGGCCAGACGCACTCCGCCCACGTCGCAGTTGACGGACCACAACGGCACATGGCTTTCGACAGGCAACAGCGGCGGTTTCGCGAAGTGCTGCCAAGCCTGGTTGTCGAACTCGACAGCTTCGGCCGCCTCGACGAGGTCGTCGAATCGGCCGGCGGGCTCGCCGGCAAAGCCTATCCGGATCTCGGCTTCGCTGTCGTTCAGTTGCCCGGATCAGCCAACCCGGCCGAAGCGGCACGGGCGTTGCAGGCACACCCGGCGGTCGGTGCCGTCCGCGTGCAACTCGCAGGACCGATTCGCGTGCCGTTGTAGCCATTCACTGCGCGCGGCGCTGGCTGCGCTACCAATTCGGACCGGTTCGACGCGCTTCAGACGGCTCAGCCGACCGTCAGGGATGCTCCCCGACGGACAGCGTCAGCGCCCACGTATCGAGGCTGCCAACATCGCCCGGCGCCACGTCGATGACCCTGAGCGTCCAATCCCCGTTCGGCGATTCGCCGTAGAAGGCGTTGCTGAGTAGTGACCAGTCCTGCAGTCCCTGTGGCTCAGTGGCCATGGGATCGTTGTAGACCGGGTTGAGAATGCTCTCGGTTCCCGCCGGAGAAACGAGTGTGACGCCGAGATCGTGCGGAAACGGATGCGCCGCCCGAATCTCGAGTTCGGCCGCTTCGACGTTGGCCGTGTCGCTGAAGCCGCTGACCGTAACGATTTGCTCGACGCCGGCGCCGTCGTTGTCAGGAATGGTCTCGCTTGCGGCATGCTCGAATCTCAGCCGCGTGAACTCGCCGAGCTTGTCTGCAATATAGCCGCGGGTCAGTTCGAGCGCCGCATCGACGTTCACGGCTCCGAATCCATACCAGTTATGGAAGTTGTAACCGGCGGCGTTCCTGATCCAGCCATGCTGCAACACGGCCGGCTTGCCGCCGAAGGCAATACGTACCGGCTCCACGTCCGGGTCGATCATGCGGGCCGTACGTGCGAGGATATGCTTGACGTCCCGCCAGGTGAGGTGCGGCTCCACCTCGAGCATCAGCGCGATGGCACCTGCCGTGTTAGGCGCGGCCGACGAGGTGCCGCTGAAGGCGCTCGTGTAATCGCCCTCCTCTTCCACGGGGTCCGCGAACGGGTCACGCCCGAACCCAAGTCCGGCCTCGCCGCGATGCGGACCCGCCTGATCGGTTGTGACCATGGCCGGCGAAAAAAATCCGCCTTCGCCGGCCGGCGCGCTCACCCAGAGATTGGAGCCCACGCTCGAATAGCTTGCATGCTCGCCGTGCGCGTTGAAGGCACCGACCGTAATCAGGTACGGAAGGTTGTTGTAGGCATCGATATTGGCCGAGGCGCAGCCGAGCGCATGGTTGGGGCTGTACACCTCGTCCGGGTCCTCGAAGCGGTGCTCGCGCACAAGTGAGAGGCACAGATCAAAGAAGTTTCCGGCGGCCTTGACGTAGAGTGCGCCACGGCCGCCACGCAGCTTGTCCACGCCGTTTCTGAACACGGCAACGGCTTGCGCAGACGCGTTCGATTGTGGTGCGTCGACCAGGCCGTAGCTCATGTTGAAAATGTGTGCGCTGCTAGAATCCGGGTTGCTCGTGCTCGCCCCGAGCGCATCGTACTCGAGGGTCGCGTCGTCGCCGGTAGCAATGGCGCTGAGCAGGTTGTAGCCGCGCAGGCGAGCGCCCGGCGCCACGCCGCGCATGCCGATACCGTTATCGGCCGTCGCGGCTATCAGTCCGGCGACATTGGTACCGTGATCGCCGCTGGCGCTCGGGTTGAACGGGTCGGTTGCGATCGAACCCCGCCACGTGACCGTATTGAAGTTGTAGGAGGCGCCGGCGGCCACGTTATCCTTGAGATCCGGGTGGCAGATTTCAAGGCCCGTGTCGACGACAGCGATCTCGATCCCCGAGCCGGTGGGGCCATCGAGCAGTGTACCGGTCATGCGCAGGTCTTCACCCGCGACGCCCCCTGCCAACGCAAACGCCGTCTGACCCGTATTGTTCAGGTTCCACTGTTGGCTCAGCAACGGATCCTCCGTCCCCGGCGACACGGGACGGTTGAATTCCTCGCACTCGAAAGGACTCCTCCCCCCTGCCGGTATCAGAATCGAAGATTGATCGGCATAGCCGCCTACCGGTGTGAAGAAGTCGTCCGGCGGCGCCGTGATCAACGCCGTCGCAGTGTAGATGCCGGGACCCCAATCCACGACGACTTCGTTTGGCAGCTTCAACGTCGCACTGGCGAAACCTTGTGGCGCGAGCGCCGGAACATCGACTCTCTCCGAGACCAGTGGTGCGCCTATGAGGTGCCCCGGGGCGAAGTCCTCGAAGTCGACGCGCATCATGAGCGTCGTGGGCGCACTGGTCGCGGCACCGAGGTTCAGGAGGGCGAAACCGAACTCGTAGCCGGTCTCCGTCTGACGCATCCGCTCGAAAAACACCAGTATCGCCGAGGTCAGGCGCTGCTTGGCGTCGGCGAACAGCGCGCCCGCATCGAGCAGATCGAGTTCGACGGCCGGACCGGAATCGTCGAAGCGGTTGCTGTCGACCGATTCGACGGCGATCCGGATCGATTCCATACCTTCACCGTCAAAGTCGGGGATGGCGCGCAGCGAAATCGTTGCGCTGTCCGCCCCGGCGTCGATGGCCATCTCGGCGCCGCTGACGGCCACCGGGGCAGAATCGGAACCGTCGGCCTGCGTCAGCTCATAGTCGCCACTGTCAGTCGCCGTCCCGGTCGTCGCGAACCGAACGATAACTCTCCTCGGCGCGGGCGTGGAGAGGCTGACGGTGATTTCGGCGCCCGGGTCGTTCCGCTCAGCTATTTCCGTCCTGTCCGCCTCAACGCTGAGCGAGCTGACACTGATCGCGAACGTCAGGCTATCGGTATCGCCGTCGGTATCGCTCACGGTATACGTAAACGTTGTTTCGTCGAACGGTTCCGTCGGTGTACCCGACAACACACGGGCTGCGGAGTTGAACGAAATGCCGGCCGGCAGCTCGGGCGTCAGCGAATACGTTCGCAGCCCATCGCCGCTCGCAGCCTCGGGAAGCTCCAGATCGGCGATGACTGCGTCGCGAACGTAGAACTGTGCCTCGACCTCGGCATTGCGCAAGCTCGGAGCCAGATCCGACGGGCTGATGTCCGGACGGCTGCTGCCGCAACCGCCGAGCACGAGGCTCGCGAACAGCGGGAACGAGAGTGAGCACAAGCGCCGCCTGTCAATGGCACACACCGCTGGGTTTTTCGGGAAATCGGGCATTGCTTATGAGTGGACGAGCGCTCTACCAGGATCTGGGGCCATTGCAACTGATCGGCGATATCGCGCGCGACGGCTTTCACAACGCCAGGAACGTAAAACCGAAGCCATTACTCCGTCTGTGGCATTGCGTGTCAAAATTGAAGGGATCGGTCGGGCGTGTCGGCAACGCTTGCGGGCGGGTCGATGATTACACTACGCGAGTGCCCTGTCCAAACGGAACAGGATCGCCTATCAGCGAAACACAAGCGCACGGGCGTATGCCTGGCCGCGATACTTGGGCGCTCCGACCAAGCTCGCCTCGTAACGTGCCACCGTCAACAGCTCTTCACGCTCACTCCAATTTCTGCAACGGCAACACATTGAATTGGACCATGTATTAGTCCATATTCACGTTTATCGTAACCGCACCGCAGCAGCAAACTGATGGAACTTTCCGTTACCGATGCAAAGGCACGCCTCACGGAACTCGTACGTCGGGCCGAAGCCGGCGAAGAGGTCCTGTTGACCCGTCACGGCCAACCGGCTGTGCGGTTGACCCCGGCAACGCAACAGGCTGACGCCGACAAGCGGCGAACTGCGATAGCCGCAGCGCGCAGCGCCGCCGCAAACAAGCGCAGCCAAGGTCCCGGAGCCGCTCGCAGCCAGGACTTTCTGTACGATGACCGCGGCTTGCCCGAATGATCGCCGTCGATACGTCGGCGCTGATGGCAATTCTTCTCGACGAACCGGAAGCGGCAGACTGCGCGGAAGCACTTTCGACAGGCGATCGAATCATCATGTCGGCCGGCACCGTGGCCGAGGCGCTGATCGTGGCCGAACGCCGCGGGCTTGGTGCCGAAATGACCATGCTGATCGAAGGCCTCGGGCTCGAAGTACTTGACGTCACGCTCGCCACAGCACGGCAAACTGCCAATGCTTATGCACAATGGGGCAAGGGAATTGACCCTGCGGGACTCAATTTCGGCGATTGCTTTGCCTACGCGGCGGCAAAGGCGCACGGCTGTCGCTTGCTATATGTTGGCACGAATTTTTCCCGGACAGACGTGGAAGGTGTCGTTCCTGCGTAGCAGTTCATCCAGCCCCGCGACAGCGCCGCCAATCAGGACTGCGAGCGCGAGACAGCCAAGCGCCGGGATGCAATGATGACTGACAGTAGGGCACAAGACTTGGGACGCTGCTACGCGCTGCTCGACGCTCTGGAGCGCAAGGTCGGCGGCGCCCGGCTGAGAACCGATCAAGTTTGAATCACGAACCAGGACCAACCGGCAATACGAGTGCGCCAAGGCTTACTTGGATGGCAACATCGGACTCTAGCGGGGATCGCTCACCGAAACAGGAGCATACATGTCACTCGAAATCATTTTGGCGGTCGCCCTTGTCGCGCTCGGAGGAGTTGTCGGCTTCGTGCTTGGCAGTCGGCGCGTCAACCATCTGAGCAATCAACTGGCAACGAGCGAGGGCACACGGAAGGCACAGGCCGAGAGGATGGAGGCGCTCGCTGGCGAAAAGGAATCCGTGCGAGGCAAACTCGAGGCCGCGCACGAGGAACTTGGCCGGGCCAAGACAGAGAACGCGCAAATCCTCGCCCGACAGGAGGAACGCGAGAAGAACTTTGCCGAGCAACGCGCCGGTTTCGAAGAACAAAAGAAGCAACTCAAGACCGAATTCGAAAACCTTTCCAATCGTATCTTTGAGGCAAGAGGCAAGGATTTTGCCGAGCGTAGCAAGGCCAGCCTCGATGAGATGCTGAATCCGTTCAAGAAGCAGATCGATGACTTTCGCAAGAGGGTCAACGACATACATACGCAGGAAACCGCGCAGCAGGCGAGTTTGAAAGCCGAACTTGCCCGCCTGCAGGAAATGAACCAGCAAATCACCCAGGACGCGCAGAATTTGACCACTGCCTTACAGGGCCAGAAGAAGACGCAAGGCAACTGGGGCGAGATGATTCTCGAAAACGTCCTCGACCGTTCCGGATTGCTCGAGGGCAAGAGCTATCGCCGCGAGATGTCCGTCAGCACCGAAGATGGCAGGCGGAGGCCGGATGTAGTGGTATTCCTGCCTGGCAAAAAGCACCTTGTCATCGATGCCAAGGTGTCGCTGAACGCCTATTCCCGCTACGTCAATTCAGAGGATGAGAGCGAACGCAAGCTAGCCTTGCAGGAACACACCCAGGCGATCAAGAACCACATCGAGGAACTGGCAGGACGCGACTACGACAAGCTCGTTGGCCTCAACTCGCCGGAGGTCGTGTTCATGTTCGTCCCCATCGAGTCCGCGTTCGTCGAAGCCATGAAGGGCGACGAGAGCATTTTCCAAAAGGCCATCGAGAAGCGTGTGCTCGTCGCCACTCCCACGACATTGCTCACCAGCCTCAACATCGTGCGCCAGCTCTGGCGCTTTGAAGACCAGAACAAGAACACTCGGGAGATTGCGACCCGGGCTGGCAGCATCTACGACAAGCTACGCACCTTCCTCGAGAGCTTCGAGAGCATCGGCAAGTCCCTGGAAAGTGCCCAGCAAAGCTTCCGCAAGGCAAAAGGACAACTTGTCGATGGTCGCGGCAGCCTCATCAATCACGCTACCGAATTCAAGAAACTCGGCGTTTCGGTCAAGAAGGACCTCCCCGCAGAATACACGGACATGGCCGAATCCGAACTCATCCGCCAACCGGAACTCGTCCGCCAGCAATTGCCGGAAACCGTCCAGCAGCAGTCCGAACACGACGAGCAGGAGATTTCGCCACAAACGTAACGCGCTGGGCCGCACTGTGGATCCTGCGATCATCAGACGCGACCCCAGGGAACGGTGAGAACCCGCAGGTAGGCAATATCAGGCGCGCGCGATAAGCTATCCACGACAAGCGCATACGGAAACCCGCTCGTGCCTACCCGAAGAAGCATCATTCAATCCGCCGCCGTATTGTCGGCCACATCCGTCGCACCCCGGGTCATCTTCGCTACCGATGCCGTCCGGTCGGGGCGCATGGGTGTCATCTACGACTCGCGCCACGGCGAATCCCGGTCGTTCGGCGAGCGCGCCAGCATTCTGAACTTGCCGACTCACGCGATCGAAGGCGACATTACCGACCTTTGGCAAACCAAACTCAGGGCACTCTGGAAGCAGGCGCCGGTCACCGTCGCGGGTCTGACGGAGCGTCCGGCGCTGTTTCTTCTTGAACAGCTCGGCTGGGACCATGGCCTGCGCGTCGTCTACCAGGCGGAGCACGGCTTGAACACAGGCAACGACGCCGAGCACCGTATCATCCGCTCGGCCCGTCCGGGCCTAAAGCGCGAACTGGATGCTGCTGGCGCGATGTGGCCCCACGCGCTCGCCGGACAGATCCTGACGGATACGGGAGAAGTCACGTCCAACGACTACACACCGTCGGGAACCGCAATGGCATCATATCTTCGGGAACCGACAAAGCTCCACTCCTGGATCATTGCGCCGCGCTCTACGGCGTAACGCACAAACAAGATAGAGGATTTTCACCATGGCTCTCCCCCACGGCGTAAGCGAAACAGACTTCACTAACGCACTCGCCCGATTCCGTGCCGCGGTCGGTGACGAATGGGTGTTCAGCTCGGACGAGGATGTCGCACTCTATCGCGATGCCTATTCGATCTACTGGGGCGAGCCCGAGGAACGCGTCGCCTCGGCGGCCGTCGCACCGGAGACGGTCGAGGAAGTGCAGGCGGTGGTTCGCGCGGCAAACGAGTTGCGCATTCCTCTCTACCCCATTTCGACGGGACGCAATCTGGCTTACGGAGGTTCGGCTCCCGTGCATTCGGGCAGCGTCGTGCTTGATCTGAAGCGCCTGAACCGCGTGCTCGAGATCGACGAGCGCAACGCCTGGGCGCTCGTCGAGCCCGGCGTGAGCTATTTCGATCTCTACAACCACATTCAGGAGCGGGGACTGGATCTCTGGATCGATCCACCCGATCCCGGCTGGGGCAGCGTCATCGGCAACGCGCTCGACGGCGGCGGCGGCTGGACGGCCTACCCCTTCCGTGACCACTTCGGCGCTCACTGCGGCATGGAAGTCGTGCTCGGCGACGGCGACATCGTCCGCACGGGCATGGGCGCCGCTCCGGGTACGAAAACCTGGCAGGAGAACAAGTGGGGTTACGGCCCGTGGGTCGACGGGCTGTTCCGTCAGGGCAACATGGGCGTCGTGACCAAGATGGGCTTTTGGCTCATGCCGAGGCCCGAGGCATACATTTCGGGAACCGCGAGAGTTGCCAACGACGAGGGCGCGGTCGGACTCATCGACACGCTCAACCTGCTCGAGAACCAGCAGATGGTCAACGGTTCCACGCAATTGAACAGCGGCGGCGCCGGCGGATTCGGCAGCCCGGGCTGGTCGCTGGATGTGCCGATCTACGGTCCCGCCAACGTCATTCGCGAGCAACTGGCCTATGCGCGTTCGAAGTTCGAGCAAATCGACGGCTGCACATTCACCGAGTCGGAACTCATCATGACCCAGGGTCCGGGACAGGAAGCGCCTCCCGGAGTCAGGCTCGTCAACTTCGGGGTACCGAACCTCTCCACATTTTCACTGCTCGGGCGAAGTCCCTTCCAGCCCAATCCTGCCGGCGGACACATCGGTTTCTCGCCGATCCTGCCGCGGCGAGGCGAGGACCTGGTCCGCTTTCGCGACTGGTACCGGGCCAACGAGGCCGAGGCCAGCGGTGGCGAGGATCTCGGCATCATCGGTCCGGTCTTCATGACCAACTGGGAACGCTCACTCGTCGGGCTCATCATGTTCCCGGTCGCGAAAGACCCCGAGTACAACCGCAGGGTCCGCGCCGCGTTCGAGCGCTGGGTCGAACTTGCCCGGGTTGAGGGTTGGGTCGAATACCGTGCCCCGACGGTCTACCAGGACCTCGTCGCGAAAACCTACTCGTACAACAATCACGCGCTGACAAGGATGCACGAAAAGATCAAGGATGCCGTCGACCCCAACGGCATCATCGCTGCAGGGCGTTATGGCGTGTGGCCGAAGCACCTCAGAGACGTCTGATGAGGTCGGTGAACGCCTTGGGGTCGCTTGGCGCTGTCAGTCTCATCACCGGCGCCCTCGCGTTAGGGTTCGTTACAACCCTGGCACAGGCTCAGGAAAGCGCAGTTCAACACGGCGAGCAGGTCTACGAATACTGGTGCGCACCCTGTCACAACCCGGGACCGGGACATCCGGGTACCCAGAGTCTGGAGTTCAGGTACAGCGGCACCGAAATACCGGCTGTGCTCGTGGAACGTACCGACCTTACGCCGGAGCTAGTCAAGACATTCGTGCGTCAGGGCGTGCTCTCGATGGCGCCGTTCAGAAAGACGGAGATAACGGACGACGAACTCGACGCGCTCGCGTCGTATCTGGCGGACCGGTAAACGTTATCTCCGGGAAGGTCCCCGGAAATCGTGGTAGCGGGGGCAGGATTCGAACCTGCGACCTTCGGGTTATGAGCCCGACGAGCTGCCTGACTGCTCCACCCCGCACCGGAAGGGGCGAATCATACCGATGCCGTAATACCGTCGCAAGACGGAACACAGACGGAACACGAACCTCGATCCATTCCGGCAGCTAGCTTGGCGCCGACGGTGCAACTCGTGTTCGACCAACGGATCCAGCTCGAGTCGTGAGACCTACTCTGCAGGTCTTGGTTTCAAGTCTGCCGGCGCAAAGAACTCGATATGAGAAGAGTCCACAAGTGCTTCGACTTCATGCACCGAATACGACGGTATGACGATGACGTCACCGACCTCCAGCACGTGGTCTGTGCCCTCAACCGCGATTCGATAGCGGCCGGACCGCACCATGAGAATCTGCTCATTGACGTGACTGTGAGCCGGAAAAAGCGTTCCCGACGCGTAACGTACGATGTTCATACGTCCAAGTTCGCCGGGAAACTGCTTGATCGTGACGCCCTCCAGACTGCCTTCGCTCCACTGGAGATCGCTTGAGCTGACGATCGTCGGGTCAGGCGGCGCGGCAAATACAGCCGTGAAAAACAGAACACCAAGCACGGTCATCGTTGTTTTCATAGCGTCGACTCATCCCACTGACACTCGTAAGCCTGGACTTCTTCACCGGGGAGGTCGGCAAATCGCCGGTCAAGAACAACCGCTTCGGTGAACACCGCTTCGTCAACCACGCTCGCAATGTAATTCAGGAATTGACCATCCACGCTCGGCGTGAATCGCTCCGAGATAACCGTATTCTGTGTCAAGGGAATGCCGTCCTGGTCGAACCAGGGCCAGTCGATCGCGACCGTCCGAACGACCAGCGACTCACCCTCCCAACGGCCGGTGGAATAGCCGTACGGGCCAGGAGTCGGAGACCGATTCGAATCTCCCATGACGATCAGGCGCCGCGCATCGAGTTCCTCGAAGCGAAGCACGACGTTTTCGCCGTCCCTGACGAATTCCATCGGTATCGGCGTATCCATGATCGCAGGCATGCCATTGGCGCAGTTGACGTAAGGATTCTCGGCGCCGTTGCCCCAGGTACGCTGCATCTCCTTCGCAAATTCGGTAAGCGGATAGCTGTCGTTCCAGAGCGGACGCGGCGGTCCCGTTTCAGGCAGCGTCGACTCGTCGAGACTCCACACCTTGAAGATTCCAGGGCCATTGCTCGATTTTCCCGATAGCGGATTTGTCCACGACGTCCCGACAAGATTTTCCGTCCAGCGCGGTTCGATCGCTCGAGACGATCGCCATTCACGGCCGTCAGCGAGCAGAAAGTTCTGCATGAAGATTGCATTTGTGTTTCTGCGGCCCCGATACCCTGCAGCGCGAACCGTGTCGCCAATGGCAACCGAGTCGCGTTCGACACCTGTGCGCAGGATCATCGCGGCGGCCGCCGCTTCGATCCGCCACTCGGCCTCAGCTCCTCCGTCCTCACTGCCGTCAATCGTGATGACCGTATGGGGATTCGCCCACTCGACGCCGGTCACTCGGCCGGCGACCTCGGCAATATCCGTCATATCGTAGTGGATGCTCGCAGCATGATGAGAATGCGCGAGACTCGGCATGACCAAGCTCAGCGAAACGAAAATGCACGCCCCTGCGCGGTTTCTGAACATGACGCCTCCGCGGCAACAGAATCTTGGGTCTCTTCAGACCTTCATCTTACCTGATCGAATGAGCGCCTCATGCGACACCGCTGTCGGCGCAAGACAGGTGCAACACCGCTGTAGCCGCAAGACAGCGGCAATCGCGGGAACTTCAGGCCGCCGCCGTCGCGATGACATGACGCCAGCGTTTGAAGGGTACCTTTCGAGAGCCTGCTACAGCACCCGCACGCACAGATCGAGCAGGAAGCCCGGAAACACGCCGAGCGCGAGCAGACCCAGACCGTTCACGCTGATCACGACGCGCATGCTTCCGGGCGCGACGATCGGCTCCTCGTCCACGGGATCGGCGAAATACATGTACCAGACGACGCGCAGGTAGTAGAACGCGCCGACGACGGCCAGGATCACTCCCAGTACGGCCAACCACAGCAGTCCCGCCTCGATGAGTCCGCCAAGCACGAGCAGCTTGGCGTAGAAACCGATGAAGGGCGGCACGCCCGCCATGCTGAACATGATCATTAGCATCACGAAAGCGAACCAGGGGCTGCGCGCGTTGAGGCCCTTGAAATCCTCAAGCCGCTCAGCTTCGAAGCCTTCCCGGCTCAGGAGCAGGATCATGCCGAATGCTGCGGCGGCCATGATCACGTAGCTCACCGTGTAGAACAGCGCGGCACTCAGTGCGTCGTCGGTCCCGGCGATGAACCCCATCAGAATGAAGCCGACGTGCGAAATCGTCGAATAGGCGAGCATGCGCTTGAGATTCATCTGCGCGATCGCAACCACGTTGCCGATTGCGAGCGACAGGATCGACAGCACGATCAACATGCCCTGCCAGCTCGAATGAGCGTCGCCAAGGCCTTCGACGAGCACGCGCCAGGCCAGTGCGAAAGCGGCGATCTTCGGCGCCGAACCGATGTAGAGCGTGACCGGGGTCGGCGCGCCCTGGTAGACGTCGGGCACCCACATGTGAAACGGCACGGCGCCGAACTTGAAGGCCACGCCAACGACGATGAACGCAAGCCCGACGAGTGCCGTAATACCGATGCCGTCCGGCCCCGACAGGCGCTCGGCAAGTTCGGTGATCTCCAGCGTCCCGGTCACGCCATAGAGCAATGAGATGCCATACAGCAGCGTGCCCGAAGCGATCGCTCCCAGCACGAAGTACTTCATCGCGGACTCGGCCGCGGTAGCTGACTCGCGATTGAACGCCACGAGCGCGTAAAGCGCCAGCGACAACAACTCAAGCCCGAGATACATCGTCAGCAGGCTGTGCGCCGAGATCATGACCATGATCCCGAGCAGCCCGAAAAGCCCGAGGATGAAGAACTCGCCCTTGAAGAGATTTCGCGCGGCGAGGTAGTCACGCGAATACACGAATACGAGCGCGACGGCCACGTTGGCGACGAGCTTGAGCACCCCGGACGCACTGTCGGCAACGAAACTGCCGTAGAAGGTGATGACGGTCTGGTCCGCGAAGAACAGGCCCGTGCAGGCGGCCGTGCCGAGCAGAGCGACCAGCGACAGCCAATAGGTGATCATGCGCTGCTCGTCGCGCAGGAAGACGTCAACGAGCAACACGACGCAGATCGCCGTGGCCAGGAAGATCTCCGCTGCTGCCGGGTAATACTCGATCATCAGGCGCCCACCGCTACAACTTCGACTGCATGACGTGAACGAGAAGCTGGCGCAACGTCTCGTCCATCGCCTCTACGAGCGGATCGGGCCAGACGCCGAGCACCAGCACCGACGCCGCCAGAATGCCGAGGACCAGGAACTCGCGCCGCCCGACATCCTCGAGCGCAGCCACGCCGTCGTTGCCGACCTCGCCGAAGATGACGCGCTTCACCATCCACAAGGTGTAGGCCGCACCGAACACGAGGATCGTCGCGGCCGTGAACGCGAGCCAGAAACTCGCGTGAAAACTGCCGAGAATGACGAAAAACTCGCCGACGAAGCCCGATGTGCCCGGCAGACCGGCGTTCGCGAGCGCGAACAGCACGACGAACGCGGCGAACTTCGGCATCGTGTTCGCAACCCCGCCGTACGCGCTGATCTCCCGGCTGTGCAGGCGGTCGTACATGACGCCGACGCACAGGAACAGCGCGCCCGAGATCAGCCCGTGCGAGATCATCTGCACCATGCCGCCCTGCAGCGCCAGCATCGCGCCGGCCTCGTCCTGGGAATTGGCGATCGTCGCGAAGATCACGAAGAAGCCGAGCGTGACGAAGCCCATGTGGGCGATCGACGAATACGCGATGAGCTTTTTCATGTCCTTCTGTACGAGCGCGACGAAGGCGATGTAGACGATCGCGACCAACGACAGCCCGATCATGAGCCAGGCGAGCGACTGGCTCGCATCCGGCGTGATCGGCAAACTGAAACGGATGAAACCGTAACCGCCCATCTTGAGCAGCACGGCCGCGAGGATCACGGAGCCGCCCGTAGGCGCCTCGACGTGCGCATCGGGCAGCCAGGTGTGCACCGGCCACATCGGCACCTTCACCGCGAAGGCGATCAGGAAGGCCAGGAAGATCAGGATCTGCTCGTTCATGTCGAGCGGCAATTCGTGAAACGCCTGAATCGAGTAGCTGCCCGACTGCAGGTAGAGGTAGATCAGCGCCACGAGCATGAAGACCGAGCCGAGGAAGGTGAACAGGAAGAACTTCACGGTCGCGTAGACGCGCCGTTCCCCGCCCCACACCCCGATGATGATGAACATCGGCACGAGCATCGCTTCCCAGAACACGTAGAACAGCAACGCATCGAGCGCGGCGAAGACACCGATCATCAGGCCTTCGAGCAACAGGAAGGCGGCAAAGTACTGGGCGGGCCGGGTCTTGATGACCTCCCAGCCGGCGATGATGACGAGCGGGGTCAGGAACGCGGTCAGCAGGATCAGCGGCATGGAGATGCCATCGACGCCAAGCGCGTAGAACGCGTTGAACGCTTCGATCCAGGGCACGCGTTCGACGAAGTGCATGCCGACATATTCAGGATAAAAGCCGATGTAAAGATGAACGGCGACGACGAATGTCGCGACCGAGACTCCGAGCGCGACGCGCCTGGCGAGTTCAACCCGTTCCCCAGAACCGAGCAACAAGACCGCGATCGCACCCGCAATCGGGAGCCAGATGCATATGCTGAGCAGCGGCACGTACATGGGCTAGCTTCCGATGACGAGCCAGCCGATCAGCGCGGCCAGCCCGATGACCATCGCAAAGGCATAGTGGTAGAGATAACCCGACTGGACGCGGCGAACGATCGCCGCGAGTACCGCTACGCCGCGGGCACTGCCGTTGACCAGCGCACCGTCGATGACCGTCCGGTCGCCGACGCCCCACAGCAGCCGGCCGAACCCTCGCGTGGCGCCGGCAAGCACGTTCTCGTTGAACCAGTCGAAGTAGTACTTGTTGACGAGCAGCCGGTGCACGGGTGCAAATCGCTGCGCAATCCGGCCCGGCAGTTCCGGACGAAGCAGGTACAGGACCCAGGCGACGATCGCGCCGGCAAAGGCCAGGTAGATTGCCGGCGAAGCACTGAACGCGTGCAGCACGAACGCCGCGGGACTCTCGAACTCCTCGCCGACCTCGTGCAGCACGTCGTGCTCCCCGAGCACGACCAGCGAGTCGGTGAAGAACCCGCCGAACAGCAGCGGTTCGATCGTCAACCAGCCGATGACGACGGACGGAATCGCAAGCGCAACCAGCGGTACCCAGACCACCGCCGGCGACTCGTGCAGGTGCGCCTTCGCCTCGGCGTCGATCCTCTCCTCGCCGTGGAAGACGAGGAACAGCAGCCTGAAACTGTAAAGCGCCGTGACGAAGACGCCGAGCAGCACGCACCAGTAGGCGAAGCTCGCGCCGAAGGTGGTCGACGCATGCACGGCCTCGATCAGCGCGTCCTTCGAGAAGAAACCCGAGAACCCGGGGAAGCCGACGAGCGCGAGCGTCCCGATCAGCGCCGTCCAGTAGGTGATGGGCATGTACTTGCGCAGCCCGCCCATCCTGCGCATGTCCTGTTCGTGGTGCAGCGCAATGATGACCGAGCCCGCGGCCAGGAACAGCAGTGCCTTGAAGAACGCGTGCGTCATCAGGTGGAAGATTCCGGCCGCATAGGCCGAAGCACCGAGTGCGACCGTCATGTACCCGAGCTGCGACAGCGTCGAATAGGCCACCACCCGCTTGATGTCGTTCTGCACGATGCCGAGCAGCCCCGTGAGGATCGCGGTCGTCGCACCGACAATGAGCACGACGCTCAAGGCAATCTCCGAGTATTCGAAGAGCGGCGACATGCGCGCGACCATGAAGATGCCGGCCGTGACCATCGTCGCCGCATGAATCAACGCTGAAATCGGCGTTGGGCCCTCCATCGAATCGGGCAGCCAGACGTGCAGCGGGACCTGCGCCGACTTGCCCATCGCGCCAATGAACAGGCAGATGCAGGCAAGCGTCAGCACCGACCACTGCGTACCCGAGAGCACCTCGATCGACTCCGCATCGAGCAGTTGCGCGCCGGCGAACGCCGTGGCGTAGTCGAGCGATCCGGTGTGCACGACGATCGCTGCGATGCCGAGCAGGAAGCCGAAGTCTCCAACACGGTTGACGAGAAACGCCTTGAGGTTCGCGAAGATAGCCGTCGGGCGCTTGAACCAGAACCCGATCAGCAGGTACGAGACGACGCCCACGGCTTCCCAGCCGAAGAACAGCTGCAGGAAGTTGTTCGACATCACGAGCATGAGCATCGCGAAGGTGAAGAGCGAGATGTAGCTGAAGAACCGCTGGTATCCCGGGTCGTCGGCCATATAGCCGATCGTGTACACGTGCACGGCCAGCGACACGAACGTGACGACCGTGATCATGAGTGCGGTCAGGTGATCGACGAGAAAGCCGATCTCCATGCGAATGTCGCCGATGGCAGCCCAGGTATAGACGGCCCCGTTGAAGACTGCCGCGCCGTCGATGACGACGTCCTTGAGCACGACCAGCGACAGCAGGAACGAAATTGCGACGCCCGCGATCGTGACCCGGTGTGCACCGGCCCGCCCGATCCTGCCGCCGAGGAGCCCCGCGACGATGGCCGCCGCGAGCGGGGCGATGACGATGCCAAGATAGATCGATTCCACGCCGTTAGCTCCGGACCTATCCCTTCAGCGTGTCCATCTCGTCTACATTGATGCTGCGCGTGTTGCGGAAGAGCACCACGAGGATCGCAAGCCCAATGGCGGCCTCGGCCGCGGCGACCGTCAGGATGAAGAACACGAACACCTGTCCGACCGTATCGCCAAGCAGGCGGGAGAACGCGATGAAGTTGAAGTTTACGGCGAGCAACATGAGCTCAATGCACATGAGCAGGACGATCACGTTCCTGCGGTTGATGAAGATCCCGGCCACGCTCACGCTGAAGAGCACGGCGGCGAGAACGAGATAATGGGCGACGGTGACCACCGGATCAGTCCTTGCTCGGATCCATCTTGACGAGGCGCACGCGATCTTCTCGGCGCACGGCGACCTGCTTCGCTACGTTTTGAGCCTTCAGACCGGGGCGGCGGCGCATCGTGAGCGTGATGGCGGCGACGATCGCGAGCAGCAGTATGATGGCCGCAAGCTCAAACGCGTAGACGTGCTCGGTGTAGAGCACGCTGCCGAGTTCGCGGGTGTTGCTGTAGTCCGCCGGGAACGGCGTCGGCGTTGAGAGGAACTGCAAGCCCGTGCTTCGGAACCAGACGACGTGGCCGATCTCCACGGCCACGAGCAGCGCGACGACCGCGCCGATCCAGACGTACCGCGTGAAGCCTTCGCGCATCGACTCCACGTTGATGTCGAGCATCATGACCACAAAGAGCAACAGCACCATGACGGCGCCGACATAGACCAGCACGAGAACGATCGCGAGGAACTCCGCCTCCATGAGGAGCCACAGCGCGGCGCTCTGCACGAACGCGAGCACGAGGAACAACGCCGCATGCACGGGGTTGCGCGACGTGATGACGCCGAGCGCCGCAACCAGCAGGATTGCGGCAAAGGAGTAAAAAAGTACCGTCGAAATCAAGATCCCGTCACTTTCGTCGCAATGGTGGCGGCTCAGCGGTAATCGGCGTCGGCCGACTTGTCCGCGGCGATCATCGCCTCGTACTTCTCGCCGACGGCGAGCAGCTTGTCCTTCGTCATGATGTTTTCGCCGCGAGCTTCCATGTGGTACTCGTGAATGCGCGTCTCGACGATCGCATCGACCGGGCAGGCCTCCTCGCAGAACCCGCAGTAGATGCACTTGAAAAGATCGATGTCGTAGCGCGATGTGCGCCGCGTACCGTCGGGGCCGACCTCCGACTCGATCGTGATCGCGAGCGCGGGGCATACGGCCTCGCAGAGCTTGCAGGCGATGCACCTCTCCTGCCCGTTCGGATAGCGGCGCAAGGCGTGCAGCCCGCGAAATCTCGGAGACTGCGGCGTCTTTTCTTCCGGATATTGGACCGTGACTTTCTTCGCGAACAGGTTTCTGAACGTCAGGCCAAGGCCCTTGGCCAGTTCCGTCATAAGGAATGTCTTGACCGGATTCAGCACATGGACCTCCTAGACCCCTGCCGCCCACGGCCCGATCTCGAGCGCCGCCATGACGCCTTCCACGGCAATCCAGACGATCGTGATCGGTATGAAGACCTTCCAGCCCAGCCGCATGATCTGGTCGTAGCGGTAGCGCGGGAAGGTCGCCCTGAACCACAGGAAACAGAAACAGAAGAACGCCATCTTCAGCGCAAGCCAGCCGAAGCTTGGCAGGGCGAGCCAGGTGTCGGCGAGCCCCGGCACGCCCGCGAACGGCGACAGCCAGCCGCCGAGGAAAAACGTCGCTGTCAGCGCCGTGATCAGGATCATGTTTGCGTATTCGGCGAGGAAGAACAGCCCGAAGCCGATGCCGCCATACTCCACATGAAATCCCGCGACGATTTCCGATTCGCCTTCCGCGACATCGAACGGCGAGCGATTGGTTTCGGCGACGCCGGAGATGAAATAGACGAGAAACAGCGGGAACAGCGGCCACACGAACCACGAGAGCACGCTCGTGCCTTCCTGGGCTCGCACGATGTCGCCGAGATTGAGGCTGCCGCCGGCCATGAGCACGCCGACGAGCGCAAATCCCATCGCGATCTCGTACGCGACGATCTGCGCCGCGCATCGCATTGCGCCGAGAAAGGCGTATTTCGAGTTTGAAGACCAGCCGGCGAGAATCACGCCGTAGACGCCCATCGATGTCAGCGCGAGGATGTAGAGGAGTCCCGCATTGATGTCGGCGATCACGAACCCGTCGCTCATCGGCACGGCCGCCCAGACCGCCAGAGCGGGTACAAGTGCCACGACCGGCGCCGCCAGAAACAGGAAGCGGTTCGAGTTGGCGGGGATCACGACTTCCTTGATCTGCATCTTGAGCACGTCTGCGAACGGCTGCAGAACGCCCTGCCAACCGACGCGATTGGGACCGATACGGTTCTGAATCCAACCGACAATCCTGCGTTCCCAGTAGGTGAAGTAGGCAACGGCGATGATCAGGGGAATGATGACGACCAGGATCTTCAAGAGCGCGACGAGTACGAAGCGAACGGTCTCGGGCAAGGCCACCCAGGCGGCCGTGAGCCAAAGCTCGAAGTCGGCGACCATGCTTACGAGCCAATCCATCACGTTGAGCTCGCTGCCAGAGGCTCGGCAGATTCGTCAGTAGCGCCCCCGAGAACCGTTTGCTGCAAAGGCTCGGAGCGACGCACGAGCGCATCGACCGCGTAGGTCGGCACGTCGATGCCGGCGGGGTCGGTGTCTGCCGGATCGAGGCTGAGAGCGAAGCTGCCGCGATAGCCGTTGTCAGGCGGCGCGGGCTCGCCGAGTTCGCCGCGCAGCGCATCGCGAACGTCCCCGGCATCCCGATAGTCGAAGTCCGGCACGCCGAGCGCATTGCCAAGCACGCGCAGTACGCGCCAGCCCGGCCGCGCATCGCCGACCGGGTCGGCCGCGGCGTCGAAGCTCTGCCATGTGCCCTCGGCGTTGACGTAAGTACCTGCTGTTTCTGCGAACGTGCCGATCGGCAGCAGCACGTCTGCGCACCGCAGAAGCGCGTCGTTGACATATGAAGTGAAACAGACCACGGCATCGGCGGACATGAGCGCCGCCTCGGCAAGGGCGCTCTCGGCCATGTCGCTGTCCGGTTCCAGACCGAAAAGCACGTAGCCGCGGCGAGGCGAACTCAACATGCCGTGGACATCGAAGCCTGCCGTCTGCGGGGTGCGGCCGCCGACGCCACGGTGCGGCAGGCAACCGGCGAGCGCCGCGCCGACCCCGTTGGCACCTTCCGCGAGATAGCCGAGTTGCGCGCCCGTGAGTTCCCCGAGCGCCGCCGCGAGCACGCGGATGTCGGAGAAGTGCGTGTGCCGCTGAGCCAGGTGTCCGAGCAGCACGAGCGCCCGTTTCTTCCCGAGGAGGACCTGGGCGGCCGTGCGATGCTCGTCGCCGACCGCAACGCCGGACACGGCATCGGCCACGCCCTCGGGCAGCGGCCGGTCCAGTGCCTCGGCAGCGGCTCCAAGCACGCCCGCAAGCGATCGCGCGAAATCGGCGAGCGGCGCCTCGACGAATGTCGAATCGAACAGGTATTCGTAATCGATCGGGTTGACGAAGCCGATCTGCGCGCCGCCGAGCGCGGCCCTGCGGATACGATGCGCGATGATCGGAACCTCCATGCGCAGGTTCGAGCCGACGACCAGCACGCCGTCGAGTTGCTCGAGCCCGGCAATCGAGGAGCCAAGCCACGGCCACGCCGGATCCGCCTGCTGGTCGCGAAAATCGATCCGCCGCAAGCGGTGATCGAGGTGTGCACTGCCCAGGTGCGCGGTGATCCGGCGCAGCAGGTAAAGCTCCTCGAGCGTGGACGCGGGCGACGCCAGAACTCCGAGCCCGTCGCCTTCGTCGGCCACGGCGCCTGAAATCGCGTCGGCCGCGCTCTGCAGCGCCTCCTGCCAGGTCGCCTCGATCCACTCCTGATTGCGCTTGATCATCGGGACGTCAAGCCGGTCATCGGTGTAGATGCCGTAGCAGGAGAAGCGGTCCCGATCGGAAATCCAAGTCTCGTTGATCGCCTCGTTCTCGCGCGGCACGACGCGTTTCAGGGTACCGCGCAACACGTGCCCGTAGAGGTTCGAACCCGCGCAGTCGTGCGGCGAGACCAGCGGCCTGACCTCCATCTCCCAGGCCCTCGCGCTGAAACGGTAGGGCTTGTTGTTGAGCGCGCCAACCGGGCAAAGATCGATGATGTTGCCCGAGAGTTCGTGGTCGACGCTGTTTTCGATGTACGTGCCGATCTCCATGTGCTCGCTGCGGCCGACGGCGCCAAGCTCCTGAATTCCTGTGATTTCCTCGCCGAAGCGCACACAACGTGTGCAGTGGATACAGCGCGTCATGTCGGTCGAGACGAGCGGCCCGAGGTTCTTGTCGGCGACGACGCGCTTTTTCTCCGTGTAACGCGAAACCCCGCGGCCGAAACCGAGCGCGAGGTCCTGCAATTCGCACTCGCCGCCCTGATCGCAGATCGGGCAGTCAAGCGGATGGTTGATCAGCAGGAACTCCATCGTGGCCTTCTGGGCCGAGATCGCGCGATCGGAGCGCGTAAACACCTTCATGCCGTCGGTGACCGGGGTCGCACACGCCGGCAGCGGCTTCGGCGCGCGCTCGACATCGACGAGGCACATGCGGCAGTTCGCAGCGACCGAAAGCTTGCCGTGATAGCAGAACCTCGGCACATAAGCGCCGGACCGGTCGGTCACCTCGATCAACATCTGGCCGGCAACGGCCTCGACCTGTTTGCCGTCGATCTCGATGTTGACTTTGTTCTGTTGCATGTCCCGCTTCGTCCGATTCGGCGTGCGCTCAGGCCGCGACTGCGTCGGGCGCCGAAACGATGCTGCGCCCGCCGTGGTCGATCATGTACTCGAATTCGTGCCGGAAGTGCTTGAGGAAACTCTGCACGGGCCACGCCGCGGCATCGCCGAGCGCGCATATCGTGTGACCTTCGATCTTGTTGGCGACGTCGACGAGCATGTCGAGGTCGGCGTGGGTCCCCGAGCCCTCCATGATCCGCGTCAGCACGCGGTAGAGCCAGCCCGTCCCTTCCCGGCAAGGCGTGCATTGCCCGCAGGACTCCGCGTAGTAGAAGCGCGAGATGCGCCTGAGCATACCCACCATGCAGGTCGTTTCGTCCATGACGACGACCGCAGCCGTGCCGAGGCTCGAACCCGCCGCCTTGATCGCGTCGAAATCCATCGTGAGATCCACGATGTTCGCGGCCGGCATCACCGGGACCGAGGAACCGCCGGGGATTACCGCCTTGAGTTTCCTGCCGCCCTGCATGCCGCCGGCGATCTCCAGCAGCTCCCGGAACGGTATCCCAAGCGGCAACTCGTAGTTGCCCGGCTTCTCCACATGGCCCGAGACCGAGAAGATGGCCGTACCGCTCGAGCCCTCGACCCCGATGTCGACGAACCACTGCGGCCCCTTGCGGATAATCGTCGGTATCGAGGCGAGGCTCTGAGTGTTGTTGATCGTTGTCGGCGCTCCGTAGAGCCCATGCTGCGCGGGAAACGGCGGCTTGAAGCGCGGCTTGCCGGGTTTGCCCTCGAGCGACTCGAGAAGCCCGGTTTCCTCCCCGCAGATGTAGGCGCCGGCGCCGACGAAGGTATGAATGTCAACGTCGATCCCGGAGCCCCTGATATCCCTGCCAAGCCAACCGGCGTCGTAGGCTTCCTGCAGGGCCGCCTCGAAAATCGGCACCGGCTCGTCGATGAATTCGCCGCGGATGTAGTTGTAGGCAACCGTCGCACCCATCGCATAGGCAGAAATCGCCATTCCCTCGATCAGCGAATGCGGGTTGAGCCGCAGAATCTCCCGATCATGGCAGGTGCCGGGCTCGCTCTCGTCGGAATTGCACACGAGAAATTTCTGCATCGGCGCTTCGCGCGGCATGAAACTGTGCTTGAGTCCCGTCGGAAACCCCGCTCCGCCGCGGCCGCGCAGACCCGAAGCCTTGACCTGCTCGATGATCGCCGCGCGGTCGAGTTCGCCGTCCAGCACCTTTTGCCAGGCCTGGTAGCCGCCGACTTCGAGATAGTTCGAAAGCGACCACGGCTCGCTTTCGAACCTGCGCGTTGCAAAGCAGACGAGATCGTGTTCCGGCACGTTCGAACCCCTATTTCCACCCGCCGGATGGATCTGCACCCGTCATCAATCTGTCCGTTATCCCGTCCACGACCGATTCCTGTTCGAGCCCGTCAAGCACTTCATCGACCGCCGCCGGGGTCAGGTTCTCGTAGTAGCGGTGATCGACCATCATCATCGGCGCACCACAGCACGCGGCGAGGCATTCCTCCTCCTGCTTGAGATAAAACCTGCCGTCGGACGTCGATTCGCCGGTCCGGATGCCGAGCCTGTTCTCGATGTGCGCGACGATGTCGTCCGCGCCGCGCAGCATGCAAGAGATGTTCGTGCACACGGAGATGCTGTGCCGGCCGACCGGCTTCGTCTCGAACATCGAATAGAACGTCGCGATCTCGTAGACCTGGATCGGCGGCATGCCCAGATAATCGGCCACGGCGTTCATGAGGTCCGGCGTCAGGTAACCGCCCGTCTCGTGCTGCACGGCATGCAGGGCCGCGAGTACCGCCGAGCGTTGCCGGCCTTCGGGAAACTTCCCGACCCAGCGGTCGATTTCCGCGCATAGCTGATCCGACAGGACCGCGGTTTCGCCTGCGGCACTCATCGCTGGATCCCACGGGCGCCGCCGAACCGGTTCGTGACCGCATTTACGACAGTGATTTGCATTGCCGCGTTCATCGATCGATCTCGCCGAAGACAATGTCCTGCGTGCCGATGACGGCTACGACGTCGGCCAGCATGTGGCCCTGCACCATTTCGTTCATCGACGCCAGGTGCGCGAATCCGGGCGCACGCACCTTGAGCCGATACGGCTTGTTCGAGCCGTCCGAGACAAGGTAGACGCCGAACTCCCCCTTCGGGTGCTCGATCGCGGTGTAAACCTCGCCTTCCGGAACGCAGTAGCCCTCGGTGAAGAGTTTGAAGTGATGGATCAACGATTCCATGTCGTCCTTCATCTCGATGCGTGTCGGCGGCGTGATCTTGCGATCCTCGTGCATCACGGATCCGGGATTGTCCCTGAGCCAGGCCACGCACTGCCTGACGATCTTCGTCGACTCGCGCATTTCCTCGATCCTGACCAGATAACGGTCGTAGCAATCGCCGTTGACGCCGACCGGGATGTCGAAGTCCATCCGATCGTAGACTTCGTACGGCTGCGTCTTGCGCAGGTCCCAGGCGACGCCCGAACCGCGCAGCATCGGCCCTGAGAAGCCCAGTTGCATCGCCCGTTCGGGCGACACGACGCCGATGTTGACCGTGCGCTGCTTCCAGATCCGGTTGTCCGTAAACAGCGTCTCGTATTCGTCAACGCGGGCGGGAAAACGGTCGAGGAACGCTTCGATGAAGTCGAGCAGCGAGCCTTCACGCGCCTCGTTGAGGCTCTTCAGTTCCTTCTCGCTGCGGCCGCCGAACTTCTGGTACTTCGGCATTCGCTCGGGCAGATCGCGGTAGACGCCGCCGGGACGATAGTATGTCGCATGCATTCGAGTGCCGGAAACGGCCTCGTAGCAGTCCATGAGGTCTTCGCGCTCGCGAAAGCAATACAGGAACATCGTCATCGCCCCGATGTCCAGTCCATGCGTCCCGAGCCACAGGAGATGGTTAAGGATTCGCGTGATTTCATCGAACATCACGCGGATGTACTGAGCGCGAATCGGAGGAGCGATACCGAGCAACTTCTCGATCGCGAGAACGTAACCGTGCTCGTTGCACATCATCGAGACGTAGTCGAGCCGGTCCATGTAGCCGATCGACTGGTTGAACGGCTTGCTCTCTGCCAGCTTCTCGGTCGCTCGGTGGAGGAGACCGATATGCGGATCGGCCTTCTGAATGACCTCGCCGTCCATTTCGAGCACGAGGCGCAGCACGCCGTGTGCGGCCGGATGCTGCGGCCCGAAATTCATCGTGAAATTCTGAATCTCAGGCATCGCCGCCGTCCTTGAGCCCGCTTTCGTAACGCGCGTCGTCGCGGATGACCTTGGGAACGAGCGTGCGCGGCTCGATGCTGACCGGCTCGTAGACGACCCTGCCCTTCTCGGGGTCGTACCGCATCTCGACATTGCCGATCAGCGGAAAGTCCTTGCGGAAGGGGTGCCCGATGAACCCGTAGTCGGTCAGGATGCGCCTGAGATCGGGATGGCCGCGAAACAGGATGCCGAATAGGTCGAAGGCTTCGCGTTCGTACCAGTCCGCCGAAGCCCAGATGCCCGTAACCGAATCGAGCATGGGATGCTCGTCGTCCTCGCAGAAGACCTTGAGCCGCAAGCGGTGGTTGTGCGTGATCGAGAGCAGGTGGTAAACCACGGCGAAACGTGCGGGCGGATGGTACTCAGCATTCGCGATGTCGAGCGGTTCCGCGGCATCGTCGGAGGACGCGAACACACCGCGGCTGAACCCGGTTGCCGTGGCCCCATCGGTGCGCCATTCGTCGCGCCCGTAGACGAAATAGTCGACAGCGCACAGATCCACGAGCATCTCGAAGCCAAGCGCTTCGGTGTCGCGCAGCTCATCGCAACACTCGAGCAGTGAAGCCGGCGCGACCGTGTAGCTCAGTTCCCCGGGGCTGTCCGTCAGACGGACAAGGCGGCTCCCGAACCGGGATGCGATCGTCTCGGCGAGGCGCAGATAACGTTCCGTCAGCTCAGTTGTTGCCATTCGATCAAATGCTCGCGCGTTCCAACGGTGTGGTCCGCAATCCCTGCCGTGCGCAGCCTCTCGCTACCGGGCGATCGTATGCGTGCGCCTGATTTTCTGCTGTAACTGGATGATGCCGAACAGCAGGGCCTCCGCCGTCGGCGGGCAACCCGGAACGTAAACGTCAACCGGCACGATCCTGTCGCAACCGCGCACGACCGCGTAGGAGTAGTGATAGTAGCCGCCGCCGTTGGCGCACGAACCCATGGAGATGACCCAGCGCGGCTCGGCCATCTGGTCGTAGACCTTCCTGAGCGCCGGCGCCATCTTGTTCACGAGCGTACCGGCCACGATCATGACGTCCGATTGCCGCGGGCTCGGCCGAAACATCACCCCGAAGCGATCGAGGTCGTAGCGCGAGGCGCCGGCATGCATCATCTCGACCGCGCAACAGGCGAGACCGAAGGTGACGGGCCACATCGAGCCTGTCCTGGCCCAGTTCATGAGGGCATCGATCTTCGTGACGACGAACCCGCGGTTCATGACCTCCGGTACGTCAAAGGGCGCTTCCTGAGTCAATCCCATTCCAGTGCCCCTTTGCGCCATTCATAGATGAAACCGACGACGAGCACGGCCAGGAAAATGCCCATGGCGATCAGCCCGAAGAGGCCGATGCGGTCGAGCGACACGGCCCAGGGAAACAGGAACGCGATCTCGAGATCGAAGATGATGAACAGGATCGCGACCAGGTAGTAGCGAACATCGAAGCGCATGCGCGAGTCTTCGAATGCCTCGAAACCGCACTCGTAGGGAGACAGCTTCCGCGAGTCCTTCGAGCCTCTGCCGAGCGCAAGACCCAACGCCAGCAGCACCACGCCCAAGCCTGCAGCGACAAGCAGGAAAATCAGCACGGGGGCGTAGTTCGCGAGCATCTCTCACCAGCCGATCGGTCGGCGCGCATTGTACCAGTCTGCCCGCGAAAATGGGGCAGCCGACGTGCTATTGGATTGGTGCGGATGGCCGGACTCGAACCGGCACGGCTTGCGCCACTGCCCCCTCAAGACAGCGTGTCTACCAATTCCACCACATCCGCAATCAGTTATCGGCTGGCCCGGGATCGAGTTCGGGCAATTCGGGAAGTTCCGCGCCATCTGCGGGGAGTGCCGCATCGTCCACGGGCAGCGCAATACCCTCCGTGGCCGGGTCGATCGCGGGCAGCGTTGCCGCGGGGTCGTCGAACACGGAGCCCTCGAGCAGACTCTCAGGTGCGGTACGCTGCGTGGAGAAGTACGCGAGCGCCAGGCTCGTCGCGAAGAACATCGCGGCGAGGACGGCCGTCGTACGCGAGAAGAAATTCGAGGAGCCTCGCGAACCGAACACCGTCCCTGACGCACCCGCGCCGAAGCCCGTGCCGGCATCCGCGCCCTTGCCCCGCTGCAGCAGGACGAGCACGATGATCAGCACGGCCACTGCAAGGTGAGCCAACAATGTGACCGTGAGAAGCATTTCGTTACTTTCCGCCTGATTCCCGCCCGGAGCTAGCCGGTTGCGGCGTGAAAAATGGTCAGAAACTCCGATGCGTCGAGCGATGCGCCGCCTATGAGGCCGCCGTCGATATCTTCTCTGGCGAACAGTTCCGCGGCGTTGGCGCCCTTGACGCTGCCGCCGTAGAGGATCCTCAAGGCGCCCGCGATTGTAGCACTTTGCGCCCGAATCAGTGCCCGGATCAGCGCGTGAACCTCCTGTGCCTGATCGGGCGTTGCCGTGCGTCCGGTACCGATGGCCCAGACCGGTTCGTAGGCGACGACAGCCTCGCCTAGCGCGGCGACGCCAAGCGCATCGAGCACTGCACCGACCTGTCGCGTGACGACCGCGGCGGTGTCTGCATCCTCGCGCTCGGCGAGCGTCTCGCCGACACAGAGGATCGGCACCAGGCCTGCAGACTGAGCGGCGCGAAACTTCGCAACGACCTGGTCGTCCGTTTCGCCGTAGAGCGTCCTGCGCTCGGAGTGTCCGACGATGACATGGGTGCAGCCGACGTCCGCGAGCATCGCGCCTGCGACTTCGCCCGTGTATGCGCCGGGCTCCACCTCACTTGCAATATCCTGTGCTCCGAGAGCGATTGGCGTCGATTCGATCCACCGCGCAGCGGCATCGAGATACACGAACGGCGGACAGAGCAACATTTCGGCATTGCCGCCCTCACCGACGCCCGCGACAAGCGCGGCGACGAGGTCGCCGCTCGCGCCCAGCGCGCCATTCATCTTCCAGTTCCCCGCGACGATCGGTGTACGTGCGTCAACGCCCATTCCGGTCACCCGCAGGCCTCGCGCACGGAGTCGGCAAGACGGGACGCCAACGCCCGAACGGTCGCCTGGTCCTCGCCTTCCACCATGACCCGGATCACCGGTTCCGTACCTGAAGCGCGAAGCACGACTCGGCCCTCCTGCCCCAGTTCCGTTTCCGCCGCCTCGACGGCATCCGAGATTGCCGACTTGGAGCCGATCTCGACCGGTTCGCCGATCTCGACGTTCACGAGCGTCTGCGGCAACTGCGGCATACCGGCAACGAGTTCACTGAGCGCACGGCCCGTTCGGCGCATGATCGCAAGCACCTGCAGCGCCGTGATCAGCCCGTCGCCGGTATTGATCTTGTCCAGGCACAGCACATGGCCCGAAGGCTCGCCGCCGAGAATTCCGCCGTGTTCCTTGAGCGTCGCTCGCACATTGCGATCACCGATCCGCGTACGCAGGAACTCGATCCCCCGGGCGCCGAGTGCGCGCTCGAGCCCAAGGTTGCTCATGAGCGTGCCGACGACCGGACCCTTCAGGCTGTTCGTTTCGTGCCGGTCGCAGGCCAGAACGTAGAGCAGCTTGTCGCCGTCGACGAGATTGCCGCGCTCGTCGACCATGACGAGCCGGTCGCCGTCGCCGTCAAGAGCAACGCCCACATCGGCGCGAACGCCCACGACGTTGAGCGTGAGCAGGTCGGGCCGGGTCGAGCCGCAACCGTCGTTGATGTTGAGGCCGTTCGGCGAACAGCCGACCGGTATCACCTCGGCGCCAAGGTCCGCGATGACCTGTGGAGCGACCTTGTAGCCTGCGCCATGCGATGCGTCCACGACGATCTTGAGTCCGCTGAAATCCATGCCATCCGGGATCGTCCGCTTGCAGAACTTCGTGTATTCCTCACGAGCGAACGAGGCGATCGTGGCGCGCCCCAGCGATTTCGAATCGCCGGTTCGGGGAGGCGCCTGGAGTTCGCGCTCGATCTCTTCCTCCACGTCTTCGGAAAGCTTCTCGCCCTCAACGTCGAAAAACTTGATGCCGTTGTCGTAGTAGGGATTGTGTGAAGCGCTGATCACGATGCCGAAGTCGGTGTCGGTGATACTCGTCACGTAGGCCACCGCCGGCGTCGGCAGCGGGCCGGTCAGCAGCACATCGACTCCGGAAGCGACGAAGCCGGCCTCGAGCGCCGACTCGAACATGTAGCCGGACACGCGCGTGTCCTTCCCGATCATGACCTGGCCGCCCTTCGGTGTGAGCACCCGCGCGGCCGCGCCCGCGAGGTGCAGCGCAAAGTCGACGGTCATCGGACTGGTGCCGACGCGGCCACGGATTCCGTCCGTGCCGAAATAGCGCCTCGCCATGAACGCCTTCCTCGTGTGCTGCCCTGGTTGCCGCGGCGGCGGGCTAGCAGCCCGTGGTGAAAGTCCCGCGTCGCACCGAGACCGGCGAGGCGCCCGCCCGGCAAGGCGCGAGGAGGGAGAATATGGGGAATATTTGACCGACGAGCAACGAAGCCGGGCGGGATGCATCGGCGCTTGATCGGCCGTCTTCGGCCAGGCGGTCTTCCGCCCCATGCAGTGGGACTTTCACCACGGGCTGCTAGTGCTGGCTCGCCGGTCCGCCCAACGGTGTTGCGCGCTTGTCGTCGGACTCGACAGGCTTGCCGGACTCGGGCGGCTCGTCCCAGTCTTCCGGCGGTTTGGGCTCACGACCTTCCATGACGTCCTTGATCTGCCCCTCGTCGATCGTCTCGTACTTCATCAGGGCATCGGCCATGACGTGCAGCTTGGGTTCGTTGGCCCTGAGGATCTCGCGGGCATCCTTGTAGCAGACGTCCACGAGTTCGCGCACTTCCTTGTCGATCGCGTGCGCCGTGCCGTCGGATACCTGCTTGTGCCGCGTGACGCTGCGGCCAAGAAAGATCTCGCCGTCGTCCTCGCTGTAGGTGAGCGGTCCCAGTCGGTCCGACAGGCCCCACTTCGTCACCATGTTGCGGGCGATGTCGGTCGCCCGCTCGATGTCGTTGGAGGCGCCCGTGGTCACATAGGCCGGCCCGAAGATCAGTTCTTCCGCGATGCGCCCCCCGAACAGGCTCTTCATCTGGCTCATGAGCCGCTGCTTGGAATAGCTGTAGCGGTCTTCCTCGGGCAGGAACATCGTCACACCGAGCGCCCGGCCGCGCGGAATAATCGTGACCTTGTAGACCGGGTCGTGATCGGGCACGAGCAGCCCGACGATCGCGTGGCCCGATTCGTGGTAGGCGGTGAGCTTGCGCTCGTCCTCGCTCATGACCATGGAGCGGCGCTCCGTGCCCATCATGATCTTGTCCTTGGCCTTGTCGAACTCCTCCATCGTGACCGTGCGCTTGTTCGCGCGCGCGGCCAGAAGCGCCGCCTCGTTGACGAGATTGGCGAGATCGGCGCCCGAAAATCCCGGTGTGCCGCGGGCGATGATCGAGGGCCTCACGTCGTTGTCGATCGGCACCTTGCGCATGTGCACCTTGAGAATCTGTTCGCGGCCGCGAACGTCGGGCACGGGCACGACGACCTGCCGGTCGAAGCGTCCCGGGCGCAACAGCGCCGGATCGAGAACGTCCGGGCGGTTCGTTGCGGCGATGACGATGACGCCTTCGTTGCCCTCGAAACCATCCATCTCCACGAGCAACTGGTTGAGCGTCTGCTCGCGCTCGTCGTGGCCGCCGCCGAGACCCGCGCCCCGGTGCCTGCCCACCGCATCGATCTCATCGATGAAGATGATGCACGGCGCATGCTTTTTTGCCTGATCGAACATATCCCTGACGCGGGACGCACCGACGCCGACGAACATCTCGACGAAATCGGAACCGGAGATCGTGAAGAACGGCACCTTGGCCTCGCCGGCGATCGCTCTGGCCAACAGCGTCTTGCCGGTGCCCGGCGAGCCGACCATGAGCACGCCCTTGGGAATCTTGCCGCCGAGCCGCTGGAACTTGCCCGGATCCTTGAGGAAATCGACGATCTCGACGACCTCCTCCTTGGCCTCCTCGACGCCCGCAACGTCAGCGAACGTTACAGTGACCTGATCCTCGCCCAGCAGCCGTGCCCGGCTCTTGCCGAAGGACATCGTGCCGCGCCCGCCGCCCGCGCCCTGGATCTGACGCATGAAGTAGATCCAGATCGCGATGAAGAGCAGGATCGGGAAAGATGAAATGAAGAGATCCAGCAGGAAGGAACGCTCTCTCGGCGGTGTCGCCTCGATGAGGACGTTGTTCTCGTCGAGCGTGCCGATGAGCGCGGTATTGTCGGTCTCGGGGTTGTAGGTGACGAACTCTTCGCCGTTGCGGCGGCCGGTGATCTGGCTGGTCTCGTTGTCGAACGCGACTTCCTCGACCGAACCGTCCTCGATATAGCTCAGAAACGTCGAATAGGGGATCGGCTGGACGCGGTTGTCATTGGTCCCGAAGCTCTGGAACACGGACAACAGCACGACCGCGATGACGATCCACAGGATGACGTTTTTCACCAAGTCGTTCAAAGCCCACCTCGCAAGCGAGTTCGCAGCGCGAACCACGCTGTGACCCTACTACATCCCATAGTCCCGTGCCAGCAAATAAATCTCGCGGCTTTGGGCCCTTGAGGCCCTCGGCTTGATCCGGCGGACCTTTCCAAATCGCCCTTCGATGTCATGCACGTAAGCGTCAAGACCGGCGCCCTGGAAAAGCTTGACGAGAAGGCTGCCGCCGCCTGCCAGAACATGTTCGGCGAATTCCGATGCTGCCTCGGCCAACTCCATGCTGCGCGGTTGATCGATGGTCCTGTTACCACTCATATTGGGCGCCATATCGGACATTACAAGGTCCGCCCGACGCCCGCCGAGAAGTGCCGCAAGTTCCGCCACGGTCTCCGGCTTCGTGAAGTCTCCCTGCACGACGTTGACGTTGGAAACCGGATCCATTGGCAACAGGTCAACGGCAAGCACGGCGCCGCCCTCCCCGACGGCCCGCGCGGCGAACTGACTCCAGCTACCCGGGCTCGCACCGAGGTCGATGCAGACCATGCCCCGTTGGAGGATCCGCTCCTTTTTCTGGATCTGCTCGAGCTTGAACACGGCGCGCGACCGAAATCCGCGCCGCAGCGCCTCGTCGACGTACGGATCCCTGTCCTGGCGCATGCGCCATCGATTGCCGGACCCGCCGCGCGCAGTCATCGAAACTCAATCCTGCCGTAAGCTGCTCGTTGCAGAACACGCGAAACCCGAAGCGCACCCGCCGTGGCGACGCTCGAACGCGGGCGCGAACGGCCGCGCCGCCGGTGTCGGTCAGATGTACTCCACCTCGGCGATCTCGTAGCTGCGCCGGCCGCCGGGCGTCGTCACCTCGACGGTGTCGCCTTCCTCCCGAGCGACCAGCGCTCGTGCGAGCGGCGAACCGATGGACAGCAGGCCGTTCCTGATGTCGGCCTCGTCTTCCCCAACGATCCGGTAGCAGACTTCGCTGTCGTCATCGAGCGCGACCAGGTGGACGGTGGAGCCGAAAACGACGCGGCTGTTCGGCGTCAACTGGGTCACGTCGACGATCTGCGCGTTCGAGAGCTTGCCCTCGATATCGCGAACGCGCGCTTCGACAAGGCCCTGTTGTTCCTTGGCCGCGTGATATTCGGCGTTCTCGCGCAGGTCGCCGTGCGCCCGGGCCGCGGCAATCGCCTCGACGATCCTCGGACGCTCCCGGGTCTTGAGGCGCTTGAGCTCCGATCGCAACTGCTCCGCGCCGCGCACGGTCAGCGGGACCTTGCTCATGCCGCGGCCTCGGCCTGAAGGTCCTGCAAGCGGTTCACGACAACGTTGTCCAGGTGATCGAGCGCATCGCAGGTCGCCATGGCGGCGGCGATGGTCGTGTAGTACGTGACCTTGCAGTGCACGGCTTCGCCGCGGATCGAGTGTGACTGACGGATCGCCTGTTTGCCTTCGGTCGTATTGACGATGAGGCTGATTTCGCGGTTCTTGATCATGTCAACGATGTGCGGTCGGCCTTCGAGAACCTTGTTGACCCGGCGGCATGATACGCCACCCTCGGTCAGCGCCTTCGCAGTACCCCCGGTCGCCACGATCGCAAAGCCGCGCTTGAGCAGCATGTGGCCGAGTTCCACCGCGGCCGGCTTGTCCGGATCCCGTACGCTGATGAAGGCGACTCCGCGGCTCGGAATGACGACGCCCGATGCCAGTTGCGCCTTCGCGTACGCCTCGCCGAACGTGCGGCCCGTGCCCATGACTTCACCGGTCGACTTCATCTCGGGCCCGAGTATGGGATCCGCGTCCGGGAACTTGACGAACGGAAACACGGATTCCTTGACCGAGAAATACGGCCGCCGGCCCGGCGCGGACACCTGCTGCTGCCTGAAGTCGATGCCCGCCATGGCCTTCGCTGCGATTTTCGCAAGCGGCAGCCCGATGGCTTTCGAGACGAACGGAATCGTGCGCGATGCCCGTGGGTTGACCTCGAGGACGTAGACGACACCATTCTGAATCGCAAACTGGGCATTCATGATCCCGACGACGCCGAGCGCGTTGGCAAGCTGGTGTACCTGCTCGCTCAGGGTCTGCTGCAGCTCCTCGCTCAGGCTGTACGGCGGCAGCGCACAACCGGAGTCGCCGGAGTGCACGCCCGCCTGCTCGATGTGCTCCATGATCCCGCCGATGATGACTTCGCGGCCGTCGGTGATGCAGTCGACATCGACCTCGACCGCGACGTCGAGAAAGCGGTCGAGCAATATGGGGCTCTCGTTGGACACCTCGACGGCCTGGGTCACGTAGTCGGTAAGGTCGTCTTCCCCGTAGACGATCTCCATGGCCCGGCCGCCCAGCACGTACGACGGCCTGACGACGAGCGGATACCCCACCTCGCCGGCGAGCGCTACCGCCTCCTCGGGTGTGCTCGCGGTGCGATTGGGCGGCTGCCTGAGGCCCAGCCGGTCGACGAGATCCTGGAAGCGCTCTCGATCCTCCGCAAGGTCGATCGAATCGGGCGAAGTCCCGATGATCGGCACACCTGCGGCTTCGAGCGCGCGCGCGAGCTTGAGCGGCGTTTGTCCACCGTACTGCACGATGACCCCACCCGGCTGCTCCCGGTGCACGATCTCGAGGACGTCCTCGAGCGTCAACGGTTCGAAGTAGAGCCGGTCGGAGGTGTCGTAGTCGGTCGAGACGGTTTCCGGATTGCAGTTGACCATGATGGTCTCGAACCCGGCCTCGCTGAGCGCGAACGCGGCGTGCACGCAGCAGTAGTCGAACTCGATGCCCTGGCCGATCCGGTTCGGCCCGCCGCCGAGAATCATGATCTTGTCGGCGTCCGTCGGGTCGGCTTCGCATTCTTCCTCGTAGGTCGAGTACATGTAAGCGGTGTGGCTTGCGAACTCGGCCGCGCAACTGTCGACGCGCTTGTACACCGGCCGGATCCCGTGACCGTGACGCGCCTGCCTGACGGCAGCCTCCTCAAGCCCGATCAGCGACGCGAGCCGGCTGTCGCTGAATCCCTTGCGCTTGAGCGCTCGCAGACGTTGTTCGTCCAGGGCTTCGGAGCCGGCGGCAGCCACGGCCTGCTCAGCCTTGATCAGGTCCTCGATCTGGGCGAGAAACCACGCATCGATCGCTGTCACGTCCGCGAGTTCGTCACGCGTCATGCCCAGGCGGAATGCATCGGCCACGTACCACAGCCGTTGGCTCCCGGCCATGCGCAATTCGTGCGTGAGCCTGGCGCGATCTTCGGCGGTCTCCACGGGACCGAAGCTCGGCGTCAGGCCGTCGACTCCGGTCTCGAGCCCCCGTAACGCCTTTTGCAGGGACTCCTGAAACGTTCGCCCGATCGCCATGACCTCGCCGACCGACTTCATCTGGGTCGTCAGGCGGTCTTCGGCCCGCGGAAACTTCTCGAACGTGAATCGGGGCACCTTGGTGACGACGTAGTCGATCGTCGGCTCGAACGATGCGGGTGTCGCGCCTCCGGTGATCTCGTTGCGCAGCTCGTCGAGCGTGTAGCCGATCGCGAGCTTCGTCGCGACCTTGGCGATCGGAAACCCGGTGGCTTTCGACGCGAGCGCGGACGACCGTGAAACGCGCGGGTTCATTTCGATGACGACGAGGCGGCCATCTTCGGGATTCGTCGCGAACTGGACGTTCGAGCCGCCCGTGTCGACGCCGATCTTGCGCAGCACCGCGATGGATGCGTCGCGCATCTGCTGGTATTCCTTGTCGGTCAGCGTCTGTGCGGGCGCGACGGTGATCGAATCGCCCGTGTGTATGCCCATCGGGTCAACGTTCTCGATCGAGCACACGATGATGCAGTTGTCGTTCCTGTCGCGCACGACCTCCATCTCGAACTCTTTCCAGCCGAGCACGGACTCCTCGAGCAGCACCTCGGTCGTCGGCGACTGGTCGAGACCGCGGCTGACGATAGCCTCGAACTCCTCGCGGTTGTAGGCGATCCCGCCGCCGGTGCCGCCGAGCGTGAACGACGGCCGCACGATCGTCGGAAAGCCCACCATGCGCTGAACTTCCCAGGCTTCCTGCAGAGAGTGAGCGATGCCGGCATCGGGCACGGCCAGGCCGATTTCACGCATCGCGTTGCGGAACTGCTCCCTGTCCTCGGCCATGTCGATCGCGGCGCGCGACGCTGCGATGAGCTCGACGCCATACTGCTCGAGCACGCCGTGGCGGACGAGATCGAGCGCGCAGTTCAACGCCGTCTGCCCACCCATCGTCGGCAGCAGGGCCGACGGGCGTTCCTTCTCGATGACCCGCTCGATCGCGCGCCAGTCAATCGGCTCGACGTAGATCGCATCCGCGCTCGCCGGATCCGTCATGATCGTCGCCGGATTGGAGTTGACGAGGATGACCCGGTAACCCTCCTCCTTGAGCGCCTTGCAGGCCTGGGTACCGGAGTAGTCGAACTCGCAGGCCTGACCGATCACGATCGGGCCCGCGCCGATGATCAGTACGCTGTCAAGATCGTCGCGTCGCGGCATGCCGTTACTCGACCCGCAGATTCAGGAATGTTCTGAACAATTCGATCCTCCACGATTCCTCAGTCCACAACTCATTGTTTTACTTCACGTTGGACTTTCGAGAACAAGTGCCTCCAGAGGCCTCTTGACGCTTTGCTCATTGCCTGAGATCGTCCCCGACCTACTTCACGACGGCCTCGGCCGACGCGCGATTCGCGTGCATCGATGCGACGAAGCGATCGAAAAGCTCGCTGAGGTCATGTGGCCCGGGACTCGCTTCGGGATGGCCCTGAAACGAGAACGCCGGCCGGTCGCGGCGCTCGATGCCCTGCAGCGTGCCGTCGAAGAGCGACCGGTGGGTCGCTCTCACGTTGTCCGGCAGGCTCGCTTCGGCGACCGCGAAACCGTGGTTCTGACTCGTGATCAGCACGCGGCCCGTGTCGATATCGACCACCGGATGATTCGCGCCGTGGTGGCCGAACTTCATCTTCTGTGTATCCGCGCCGCTTGCGAGCGCGAGCAACTGGTGACCCAGACAGATGCCGAAGATCGGCACGCCGATGTCGAGCAGCGCACGGATCGAGTCGATCGCGTAATCGCAGGGCTCGGGGTCGCCTGGACCGTTCGACAGGAACACGCCGTCGGGCGCGAACGCCATGACCTCGCCCGCGTTCGTCGTTGCCGGCACGACCGTGATGCGGCAGCCCTGATCGGCGAGAAGCCGCAGAATGTTGCGCTTGATGCCGAAATCGAATGCGACGACGTGGAAATCCGTCACGCGCGGGTCGCGGCCGCTTTCGCGTTCCGGCCAGACGGTGCCGTCGCCCCAGGGATACGGTTCGGCGGTCGACACGTCGCGGGCCAGATCCATGCCCTCGAGACCCGGAAACGCCCGCGCAGCCGCGAGCGCGTCCTCGGCGCTCGGAGCTTCGCCGGCCACGATGCAACCGGCCTGCGCTCCCTTCTCGCGAATGATTCGGGTCAGCTTGCGCGTGTCGATGTCCGCGATCGCGACCGCGTTGCCACGCTTGAGAAACTCCGCCAGGCCCGTTTCCGCGCGCCAACTGCTGACGATGGCCGACAGGTCGCGGATCACGAGGCCCGCTGCAAAGATCCGTGGCGACTCGAAGTCCGGAATGTTCGTACCGACGTTGCCGATATGCGGGTAGGTCAGGGTGACGATCTGACGGAAGTACGACGGATCGGTCAGGATCTCCTGGTAGCCGGTCATCGCGGTGTTGAACACCACTTCGCCGACGGTTTGCCCGGTGGCGCCAACGGACATCCCATGGAACTGCGTTCCGTCTTCGAGCACGAGCAACGCGGGTTCCGTCAATCTGAGCTCCTGGGACTCCTGAACCAGTTGCCTTGCGTAAACCGGGCGGGCGGTCTGCAGGGCGTGCAAGCTGACCTGCCGAGCAACTCTCGACATGGGAAGCTCAGGACGCAATTGTAGCCGCTACGCCGGGAAAATGGGACACGCAACGATGTCTTTTGCAGGGTCCTCCCAAAATGTGTGTCGTCAGCACCGTCTGCTAAACAGGCACAAGTCTTGGCATGAAATTGCCAGTTCTTGCGATCTTGGCGAAAACATGCGGTAGCCATGTTGATCAACCGTTCCAAATGGACTTCGGGATGGTTCCGGGCGGCTTTTCGACAGCCGGCGGCGCTGTCGTCGCGATGCACGCTTGCCGCAGTGGTTCGCGGCGTCGCGGCGGCCCTCAGGAGGCGTCGTCGCCCGCGAGGCCGAGAACGTCCGCCATCGAGTACAGGCCCGGCGTCCTGCCCGCCACCCAACGCGCCGCGAGCAGCGCACCGCGCGCGAACGTCTTGCGGTCCGCGGCCTCGTGAGTGAGTTGGAGTTGTTCCTCGGGTCCGACGAACATCACCGTGTGCTCGCCGACGATATTGCCGCCGCGAATGACGGAGAACCCGATCTCGCCTGCGTTCCTGGGGCCCGTTTTCCCGACGCGCGCCTTTACGGCAACGTCATCGAGGCGGCGCCCGGTCGCCGCGGCAATCCGGTCGCCGAGTGCAAGTGCCGTCCCGGACGGTGCATCGACCTTGAAGCGATGGTGCGCTTCGGCGATCTCGACATCGTAGCTGTCGCCGAGCGCGGCCGCTGCGCGCGCCACGAGATCCATGAATACGTTGACGCCGACGCTCATGTTGCGCGCATAGACGATCGGTATGCGCTGCGCGGCCTCCTGCAGCGACTCCATCTGCGCGTCGCTGAGGCCCGTCGTGCCGATGACCAGTGCAGTACCGGTCGCCTCGGCAGCCGCGAGGTTGGCCTCCAGTGCAGCCGGCAGCGTGAAATCGACTGCGACGTCGGCCTCGGCAAGCGCAGCGTCGGGATCGGCGCTCAACGCAACTCCCGGCGCCCCGAGGCGCGCCGCGTCGCCGGCATCGCCGCCGAGCAGCGGGTCGCCGGGCTCCGTCACGGCGCCAACGAGGCGCATTCCGGCGGATTCCGCAAGACAAGCGAGTACCGCGTTCCCCATGCGGCCCGCGGCGCCCAGTACTGCCAGCTTCAACATGCTCACGCTCCCAACCGGTCGAAGAAACGCTTGACGCCGTCAAGCCAGGATGTCGCGCGCGGGCTATGACCGCTGCCACCCTGCTGCACGGCAGCGTCGAAAACCTCGAGCTTCGCCTTCTGCTCATCAGTCAGGTTGACGGGGGTTTCCACCTGCACCCGGCAATACAGATCGCCCACGCCCGCGGCCCGAACGGAGCGTACACCCTTCCCGCGCAGTCGAAGGAGCTTGCCGGACTGGGTCTCCGGCGGCACCTTGAGCACGATCTGCCCGTCGAGCGTCGGCACTTCGATCGCACCGCCAAGCACGGCCGTGGCGAAACTGATCGGCACTTCGCAACGCAGATCCCGGCCTTCGCGCTTGAAGATCGGGTGGTCGTGCACGTTGACATCGACATACAGGTCGCCTGGCGGTCCGCCGTTGCGTCCGGCTTCGCCGTTGCCCGGCAAACGGATGCGGTCGCCGTTGTCGACGCCGGGCGGGATCTTGACCGACAAGGTCCGCTGCTGCCGCACCCTGCCCCGGCCGCGGCAATTCCGACACGGCTTGTCGATGGTCGTGCCGCCGCCGCGACAGCTCGGACAGGTCTGCTGGATCGTGAAAACGCCCTGCTGGACGCGAACCCGACCGGAGCCGCCGCAGGACCGGCAGTCGACAGGCTTCGAGCCGGGCTCGGCGCCCGTGTTCGAGCAGCGCTCGCACGCGACGTTCGTCGGGATGTCGATCTTGACGGAATCGCCGCGAACCGCCTGCTCGAGAGAAAGATCGAGCTCGTAGCGCAGATCGGCGCCGCGATAGACGTCGTTGCGCGCCCCGCCCCCGCGGCGGGCGCCGCCGAAGATGTCGCCGAAAACGTCACCGAAAATGTCGCTGAACGCTTCTGCGCCGCCGAAGCCGCCGTCTGCGCTGTTGCCGGCCTGCACGCCCGCGTGGCCGAACTGATCGTACGCGGCGCGCTTGCGGCTGTCGCTCAGGACGTCGTGCGCCTCCTTGGCTTCCTTGAAACTCGCTTCGGCTTCAGGATCGTCGGGGTTCCGGTCGGGGTGGTACTTCATCGCCAGACGGCGATAGGCCCCCTTGAGTGCGCGTTCATCGGCATCGCGACCGACACCCAGCACCTCGTAATAGTCGCGTTTCGCCATACATGCGGTTCCAGTCACACAGGGCGAGCACGCGCACAAGCGCGTGCTCCAGTTCGCGTCGCCCCGAACCGGCCGCGGCAGCCTGCAACCGGGTTACGCGCTTTTCTGTTCGTCGTCGCTGACTTCCTCGAATTCCGCGTCGACGACATTTTCGTCGCCATCCGCGGCCGCACTGTCGGCATCCGCGCCGTCAGCCGCTTGCTCGCTGGCATAGGCCTTTTCGGCAAGTGTGGCCGAGGCTTCGCCGAGAGCCTTGAGCTTCGCCTCGATGACGTCCTTGTTGTCACCCTTCGTCGCCTCCTTGAGCTCGGCCACGGCGGACTCGATCCGGGCCCGTTCCTCCGGCGTAACCTTGTCGCCAAGATCGGACAGGGACTTCTCGGCAGCGTACGCCAACGCGTCGCCCTGATTGCGAATCTCCGCCAGCTCCCGAAACTTCTGATCCTCCGCCGCGTGTGCTTCGGCGTCCTTGACCATGCGGTCGATCTCGCCTTCGTTGAGCCCGGACGAGGCCTTGATCACGATCTTCTGTTCCTTGCCCGTTGCCTTGTCCGTCGCCGACACGTTCAGGATGCCGTTGGCGTCGATGTCGAAAGCCACCTCGATCTGCGGCATTCCACGCGGTGCCGGCGGAAGGTCAGTCAGGTCGAACCGGCCGAGCGACTTGTTGTCGCCGGCCCGCCCGCGTTCGCCCTGCAAAACGTGAATCGTGACCGCGGTCTGGTTGTTCTCGGCCGTCGAGAAAATCTGTTCCGCCTTCGTCGGGATGGTCGTATTCTTGTCTATGAGCTTGGTCATCACTCCGCCCAGCGTCTCGATGCCGAGCGAAAGCGGCGTAACGTCGAGCAACAGGACATCCTTGACGTCGCCCGCAAGCACGCCGGCCTGGATCGCGGCGCCGATGGCCACGGCCTCGTCGGGATTGACGTCCTTGCGCGGCTCCTTGCCGAACAGATCCTGAACCCTTTCCTGGACCTTCGGCATGCGGGTCTGGCCACCGACGAGGATGACCTCATCGATGTCCGAAACTGTAAGCCCGGCATCGTCGAGCGCCGTCTTGCACGGAGCGAGCGTGCGTTCGACGAGATTCCCGACGAGCGATTCGAATTTCGCGCGCGTCAGGTTCAGCGCCAGGTGCTTCGGTCCGCTCGAGTCGGCGGTGATGTAGGGAAGATTGATCTCGGTCTGCTGGCGGGTCGAGAGTTCGATCTTCGCCTTCTCCGATGCTTCCTTGAGGCGCTGCACGGCAAGCGGATCCTTGCGGATGTCGATGCCGGTCTCCTTCAGGAACTCGCCGGACAGGTAGTCGATGACGCGGTTGTCGAAGTCCTCACCGCCCAGGAAGGTGTCGCCGTTCGTCGACAGCACCTCGAACTGGTGCTCGCCATCGATTTCGGCGATCTCGATGATCGAGATGTCGAAGGTTCCACCGCCGAGATCGTAGACTGCGACCTTCTGATCGCCGCGCTGCTTGTCGAGCCCGTAGGCGAGCGCCGCGGCAGTCGGCTCGTTGATGATCCGCCTGACCTCGAGCCCCGCGATCCTGCCGGCGTCCTTGGTCGCCTGCCGTTGCGAGTCGTTGAAATAGGCGGGCACGGTGATGACCGCCTCGGTCACTGTCTCGCCGAGGTAGTCCTCGGCCGTCTGCTTCATCTTGTTGAGGATCCGCGCGGCGACTTCGGGCGGCGCCATGAGCTTGTCTTGGGCCTTGACCCAGGCGTCGCCGTTGTCGGCCGCCGCGATCGAGTACGGCACCATGTCGACATCCTTCTGAACGACCGGATCGTCGAACCTGCGCCCGATCAGGCGCTTGATCGCAAAGAGCGTGTTGGTCGGATTCGTCACGGCCTGGCGCTTTGCGGTCTGGCCGACCAGAACCTCGCCATCCTTCGTCAGGGCGACGATAGAAGGCGTGGTGCGATCACCCTCGCTGTTCTCGATGACCCTGGGCGTACCGCCGTCCATCACGGCGACGCACGAATTCGTCGTTCCAAGGTCGATGCCGATTACTCGTCCCATACCTGCAAATCTCCGCGTTCGATGGTGTTCAATACCTACCGGCCTAAATGGGGTGTCCTGTCGCGCAATTCAAGCCGCCGGCGCCGCGGCGCATGCTGAGCGCGTTGCCGATCAGCTGCCATCGCCGCCGTTGTCACGCATCCTTCGCGACGATCACGCGCGCCGGGCGAATCAGCCGGTCGTGCATTTCGTAGCCCTTCTGGATGACCTCGATCACGCTGTCAGGCTCCGCTTCGGCTGACGGCATCACACTCATTGCTTCGTGTCTGGTCGGATCGAACGGCTCTCCGAGAGGGTCGATTTCGCTGACGCTCACGCTCTCAAGTGCCTGGTCAAGCAGTCGCAGGGTCGCCCGCTCGCCTTCGAGCAAAGTCGCGGCATCTGCGTTGTCGCCGCTGGCAAGCGCCGCCTCGATGCTGTCTCGAACGGGCAAAACAGCCTGGACAAGGCGTTCGACGCCAAACTTGTGGGCGTTTTCGAGCTCCCGGGCGCTGCGCCGGCGCAGATTCTCAAGTTCTGCGGCGATCCGCAGATAGCGGCTCCAGCTTTCCTCGGCCTTCTGCCGCAACTCGTCGAGGTCCGCCTCGGAAATTTCGTCGGATTCCGGAGCATCGGCGCCTTCGGCGACTTCGGCGACTTCGGAGCCCGCAGCGGACGCGTCGGCCGGAGCGCTGCCAGGCGCCTCGCTCACGTTGTCGGAATTTGCCGTATCGCCGGCTTCAGGCGCCGGCCCGGCGGGTTCCGCTGCATCCCCCGCAGCGGAACCGTCAGACTTGTCACTCATGAAAACACCTTCCTCAACCCTGGCCGAGGCAAAAATTCAACCCGTTGTGGAGTCCGTTATGTGGGCAGCTTGTGGGACTTCAAGGCTCGGCCAAGCAGTTTGGCGGTGACGTCCACGATCGGGATGACGCGTTCGTAGGCCATTCGGGTCGGGCCGATCACGCCAAGCACACCGATCGCATCGTCGTCGGTGGCGTAGGGTGCTGCAACGATGCTGCAGGAGTCGAGCAGCTCATAGCCTGATTCCTGGCCGATGAAGATCCTCACCCCGTCGGCATGGAGGCTTCTGTCGAGCAGGTGCAGGATGTCGCGCCGGCTATTGAATGCCTCGAAAAGACCCCTGAGCTTTTCGAGGTCGGCCAGTTCCTCGAGGCCCATGAGGTTCGTTTCTCCGGCGAGCACGTATTGCGAGTCGGGCATCGTATCCGGAAAGACCGCCTCGGCCATTTCGATGGCCCTCGCCATCAATCTGTTCATCGACTCGCGCGTTTGCTTCAGATCACTGAGCAGGCGGTTTCGGACCTGGTAGATGTCACGCCCGCGGAACTGCTCCGTCAGGTAATTCGCAGCCTCCCTGAGTTCGTCCTGCGTGTAGTCGCGCTTGACCTCGAGAACCTTGTTGTGCACTTCGGCATCGTTGACGACCAGGATCGCCAGCACGCGCTTTCCGGACAACGGCAGAAACTCGATCTGGCGCAGCGACGGATGCGAGTGCCTCGGTACCGTGACGACGCCTGCGAGTTTCGTGATGTCCGACAGCAGCGTCGACGCGGACAGCGCAAGCGCCTTCGGATCCCCGGCCGCATCGTTGAACTCGTGCTCGAACATCAACAGATCCGTGCCTTTCGGCGGCTTCAGCTTGATGAGCGTGTCGACGAAGAAGCGGTAGCCCTTGATCGTCGGCACGCGTCCCGCCGAGGTATGCGGCGAGTTCAGGAACCCCAGGTCTTCGAGATCCGCCATGATGTTGCGAATCGTTGCGGGGCTGACCTCAAGACCCGAGTCGCGCGACAGCGTACGCGAGCCGACGGGCTGTCCCTCGCGGATATATCGGCCGACGAGCACACGCAACAGGTGCCGTGCGCGTTCGTCGAGATTCGGTGTCGATTGGCTTGTGGCCATCAGCCTGCGCTGTGATAACTTAGCGTCGTGTTTACCGATCAGGCCTTGCGAGGCGGTCTTCCGCCCTATCCGATTGCACGCTAGCAATGCGATCCGGTGACTGTCAAGAACGTCCTCGCCGACCGCAACGTATCGGTTGGCGGCACTTTTGAGCATCTCGCCGCGCTCGAGTTCCCTGCGGTTTTTTCCGGCGTTTCCATGACGAGTGAATTCTCCAAAATCGGGCTCTGGGGCCGGCTGTCGGAGCCGACCGTCGCGGATCCTGCGCGCCAGATCAGCGCCCACCTGGTAAAAGCGGGCTTCGAGGTATTCGCGACATCGAGTTCCGGCGCGAGTTCACGATTACCGGGAGTTGCCGAGATCCCCGATGACAGTTTCGGTGCGAGCATCGACCTGCTGATCACCGTGGGCGGCGACGGCACCCTGCTGCGCTCGGCCCGGCAGATCGCGGGCAAGAACGTTCCCCTCGTCGGGATCAACCGCGGCAGGCTCGGCTTCCTGACCGACGTCTCGCCCGATCGCATGCTCGAGGCGATCGACACGATACTCGCCGGCGAATACCTCGCCGAAGAGCGTCTCCTGCTCGAGGCGCGGATCGTTCGTGGCGGCAAGTGCGTCAGCGCCATGTTTGCGCTCAACGACGTCGTGCTGCAACGCACCGGGCACATGCTCTACTTCAGGACCAGGGTCGACGGCAGCTTCGTCAGCGCACACGCGGGCGACGGCCTGATCGTTGCGACGCCGACGGGCTCGACGGCCTACGCGCTCGCCTGCGGCGGCCCGATCATTCAGCCGGGCGTCGATGCTGTCGTGCTTGTCCCCATCTGCCCACATTCGCTCAGCGACCGGCCACTCGTCCTGAAGTCCTCGAGCGTCATCGAGCTCGTGACCGACTCCGGCAGCGCCGATCCACCGAACATCGCCTGCGACGGGGAACCGCTCGGCGAACTGTCCGTCGGCGACACGTTGCGCATCGCTGCGGCAACGGAGACTGTCACGTTGCTGCATCCGACCAATTACAGCTACTACGAGCTGCTGCGCTCGAAACTTCACTGGGGCCTGCCGAACCGGTCCGGGCAAAAGCCGTTGACCGAACGCGCCTGACCGTCGCGCGCTCTGCAGGTCGGGATTGCGCAGTGCTCAGCTTCATCCGCATCGAAAACTATGCGGTGATCGAGGCGCTTGAACTGGAGTTCGGTCCCGGACTCAGCGTGCTGACGGGCGAAACCGGCGCCGGCAAGTCGATCCTCGTGGATGCACTTGGGCTCGCGCTCGGCGACCGGGCCGACGCGGGCGCCGTGCGCCACGGCAGCACCAGAGCCGAGGTCAGTGCGGTGTTCGACTGTCGGTGCGGGCATCCGGCCATCGAGTGGCTCAGCGAACGCGGTCTCGAAGACGGGGACTCATGCTCGCTCAGGCGGACGGTCACCGCTGAAGGCCGCTCGCGCGCCTTCGTCAACAACCGGCCGGTTTCACTGCAGGACCTGCGCGCGCTCGGGGGCCGCCTCGTCGACATCCATGGCCAGCATGCCCACCAATCGCTGCTTGCAAGCGCGACCCAGCGGCAGCTCCTCGATGTATATGCGGGACTCGAGGGCCGGGCCGGCGCTACCGCCGCGGCGTTTGCGGCCTGGCGAACCGCGGCAGCCGATCTGCAGACGCAGCGCGAAAGCGCCGCCGACCGCAACTCGCGGCTCGAACTGCGGCGCTTCGAACTCGGCGAGATCGATGCGCTGGAGCTCGGCGACGACGAACCCACAGGGCTGCGCGCCGAACGTGAGCGTCTGGCGAATATCGATCGGCTCGTGCATGGCCTGAGCACGGCTCTTGAACATCTGTACGAGAACGAAACGGTGTCTGTCCATACGGGACTCGTCAGGGCCCATCAGGCGCTGGCGGCGATTGTCGAACACGATGCGGAGCTCGACGAACCTTGTGGACAGCTCGGCGCCGCCGAGATCGAGGTCAACGAGGTTGCGACGACGCTGCTTCGCTACCGCGATCGGCTCGAAGCGGACCCGCAACGGCTGGAGCATCTCAACCGGCGTCTGAACCGAATTCGGACACTCGCGCGTCGGCATGGCGTGGACGAGACGGAACTCGCCGCAACCGCCGAGCGGCTGCGCCGCGAGATCGACGGCCTCGATGCGTCGGAACAATCGCTGGCGGCACTCAACGAACGCGTTGAGCGGGCGGCCGACGACTATCGTGAACTTGCCCAGGCCCTGTCGGAGGAACGCAGACAGGGCGCACTGAAGCTCGCCGAAGAAGTTTCGGCCCAGCTCAGCGAACTCGGACTGCCGCACGGCAGGTTCCGAGTCGCTACCGGCATCAGGAACGGCGACGCGACGGGCATCGACCGCATCGAATTCGAAGTGCGGCTCAACCCCGGCCTGCCCTTCGGCGCGTTGAACCGGGTCGCTTCGGGAGGCGAACTGTCGCGAATCGGTCTCGCACTGGAAGTCGTCGCGACCGGCGCATCACCGATACCGACCTACGTGTTCGACGAGGTCGATGCCGGCATCGGCGGCGGCGTTGCGGAGATCGTCGGCCGCCGACTCAGGGAGATCGCCGCGCACCGGCAGGTGCTCTGCGTGACCCATCTCCCGCAGGTCGCAAGCCAGGGCACGGAACACTATCGCGTGACCAAACAAACCGACGGCGCCAAGAGCCTCGCGCACGTGCACCGCCTGAGTGGCGAGGCGCGGGTGGAGGAACTGTCGCGAATGCTTGGCGGCCTGGAGATCACGGCGACGGTGCGCGCGCACGCCGAAGAGATGATGAAGCGTTCGTCATCGCGGGAGCCAGCAACGTAGTGCGTTGAAAGAACGAAAACTCGATATCGCGCCCCCTGCCCCAGCCGCGGACGATGGAGCAAATACCCACTCGGGCGCTGCCTGTCCGGGCGCTATTTTTTCTTTTCTATCGGCCGAACGTAGAGCACGAGGCTGTGATCGACGATCTCGTAGCCGTGGCGGCTCGCGATCTCGGTCTGCAGATCCTCGATCTGCTCGTCGAAAAACTCGATGACGTCGCCGCTTTCCAGGCAAACCATGTGATCGTGGTGCGTGCCGTCAGACAGTTCGAACACCGCCATGCCGCCCTCGAAATTGTGCCGGGTGACGAGCCCGGCGCGCTCGAACTGCGTCAACACACGATAGACCGTCGCCAGACCCAGTTCCTCGCCGCTTGCGAGCAATGCTCTGTAGATTCCCTCAGCGCTCAGATGCCGCTCTTCGCTGGTGTCGAGGACCTCCAGAACCTTCAGTCTGGGCGACGTGACCTTGAGTCCCGCCTCGCGTAGGTCCTTGCTTTCCACCATCCACTCGCAGTGACTGATAAGGTATGATGCTGCGCTTCATTATGACGCAGAGCCATGCTGCTCTCCACCTTGAAGATGCAACCTCGCGTCAAGCACCTGTTCAGATTTTTCGCGATTGCCGTCGCCACGCTCATCACGAGCGCGTGCATCTATCGCGTCGATATCCAGCAGGGAAACCTGCTCGAATCCGACGCCATAGAGCAGGTCGAGGTCGGAATGACCCGCAGCCAGGTGCAGTTCCTGCTCGGCACGCCGATGGTCGCCGACGCCTTTCACCAGGATCGCTGGGACTACGCCTATTTTCTCAGGAGAGGCCGATCGCGTGATGTCGAGCGCCGCTGGATCGTAGTGCACTTCGAGGAAGACCGGGTCGTGCGTCTCGAACGGGATCTCATTCTCGATCCGACCTGACGGGCTCGCGCGCCCGGCCGGCATGGCCCATCACCCTGCCCTGTTCGAGCAGCACCCGCCGCATCTCGCGCGGATCGTGGCTGAGCGGCCGACAGATTTCGACGCGGTCGCCGGGCTTGAGCACCTGGTCCTCAGCCACACGCGTACCGAATATGCCGAGCACGACGTCCTCGCCGCCCGGCGCGGCATCGCCATCGAGGAGACCCGAACGGCACACGGCGTCGCCCGCCGTCATGCCCGGCGCGAAGTCGAGTTTCGCGATGCGCTGGCGTTCGGCCGTCGCATGAACCACCTCGACAAACTCATCTTTCGCGCTAGCGGCCATGGCGTCGCTCAGCCTGCGCGATGAACGCGGTCAACTGCGAATGGGCAATCTCCTCGAATACGGAGGTGAACAACGCCGACAGCAGAGAACCCGCAACCTCGATATCCATCGACAATCCCACCTCGGAGCCGCCCTCGGGCAGGTCACGGAAGCTCCAATGGCCTTCGAGCCGCCGAAACGGCCCGGAAATGAGTTCGATGTCGATGCGATGCGGCTCATCGAGCGTGTTGCGTGTGCGAAAGCTGCGGTTGAAGCCGCTCATTCCGACGTCGACAACGGCTTCGACGATGTTGCCGTCCCGCCTCGCGACCCGCGCACCGTGACACCACTTCAGCACGTCCGGATAGCCTCCGATGTCATTGACGATCGCGAACATCTGTGCGGCGGAGCATGCGACGCGCTCGGTACGCCTGACGGTCGCCATCAGCGTTTCCGAATGGTCACGGGCGCGCGTTCGGCGTCAGCAACGCCCCGGACAGAAGTGGTAATGTGAAGGCCAACGACCAAGGATCCGCGTCGATTCCGATGCCCGAACGCCCGCCCAAAACGATGTTCACCGGCATGGTGGACGGATTGACCATGCATGGCAAGGCTGGCCCGATTTGGGTTCGCTGCCTTGTGTGGCTCGGCGCGCACGTCCCTGAAAGCGAAGTCGCTGCCCGACGGCGAGCGCGGTGCCGGGGACTGCCGGGGCCGGTCGTTGCCTTTCTCGTCAGCCTGACAGCCGGCTGGTCCAACCTCGCTGCGCAGACACCAACAGCGCCTGATCTTTCCGGCAACTACATTCGCGGGGACTTCGTCGGCCTTGGCGAGATCGGTCAGCTCATCGACGGCGAACTTCTGACAACCGAGGGGCAGCGCCGCCGGGATGAATACGACTACCAGACCGACGATCCCGTCTACGGCTGCGTCCCGGCGAGCTGGACCCGCGTCTGGTGGAACCCGAACGTCGTCGTGCAGGTCAGTCAGGACGCCGATCATGTCCGCCTGAGGTACGAGTTCATGGATCTCGATCGCGAGATTCCGCTGGCGACCGAAGGCGGCCCGCGTGACGCACTCGGCATCGACGGATTCCCCACACTTGGACGATCCGTGGCGTGGTACGACGGCGACACGCTCGTCATAGACACGAGCGACTACGAACGCGGCTACGTCGCGACGATGGCCGACTGGGCGGGGCTGGCGCAAAGCCGCCGAATGCGGACCATCGAAAGGCTGACGCGCGGCGCCGACGGCCTCACGATCGAAATCACACACCTCGACCCGGTCGTCTTCAGGCGGCCGTTCGTCGTCACGTTCCATTACGTCGCCACGGACTACGAACTGCTCGACTACGGCTGCCGGCCGGAGGAAGCGAGTATCGTCACACCCGACTGACGCGGTACCAGGGAGCATGAACATGAAGTCTGCGGCGCTGGTTCTCGGCGTCCTTGTCGTTGGCAGCGCCCTCGCCCATCACTCGCTCGCGGTCAATTTCGACCAGAGCAGGGAGATCACGGTCGAGGGCCGGTTGACGGACGTGGCCTGGCGGAATCCGCACTCCCATCTCAGGGTCGTCACACCGGATATCGGCGGCACGGAATGGCTCGTCGAATTCGGAGCCATCAACACGATGCGGCGCCTGGACTTCGAGACGGACCGCTTCGTCGCCGGCGAGCTGATCTCGATCACCGGTTGGCCGGGACACCGTGAGCGTACGATGTACTACCTCGAAGCAACACTCGAGGACGGCACGCGCCTGATTTGCGCGGGCCCGTCGTGTTCCCCGGAGCGTTAAACGCGACGCGCGTACCCGTCGTTCAGCGAAGCACGAGAGTCTGCGGCTCGCCCGCCGACGACCGAACCCTGAGCGCCCCCTCCCGCGTGCCCTGGCTGGTGTTGATGACGATCAGCTCGGTCGCGCTGCCTTCGCCGTTGCCAAAGCGCGGGTAGATCAGCGCGTCGGTGGCGTTGCCGGCCTGCTGCAATGGAATGTCTGTGACGACGAGTTCGCCGAGGATGTTTCTGGTCTTGCGCTGCAACAAGGCGGCGATGTCCGAATCCGAAAACACCCTGACGGTGCCGCGCAACGGGCTTCGGCCGAACACGTCTTCCAGAGACAACTCGACCTGCCGGCCCAGCGGCACGATGCGTTCGTGTTTCGCGATCGAGTTGCCGTCAAGATCGAACAGTTCGAGGTATACGGTTGCCGGCACCCGGCCTTCGTTGACCAGGCTCATCGCGAGATCGATGTCGCCGTGGCGCAGCAGGCTCGGGTAGGTGACGGCGGGAGCCCACATCAGCGTACCTTCCTGGTGGGAGTTGACGACATGGGCGCTGCGGATCGTGGCGTCCCTGCGCTCGGCCAGTACCAGCGCGGCGGCGCTCGGCGCGCTGCCCTGAACGGCCCTGACGATACCGACACCGTTTGCCGCCGGTCTCGTGTCCTGCGCCGTTTCCTGCACGAACACGCCCCCCGGGGCGATTTCGTAGTTCACGAGACCGCCATCGACCTCAAGCACACCGCTCATCGCTTCATCGGTCGGGTTCAGCAGCACGTAGCTGATCTGTTGGCCGGCTCCGGTGGTCACTGACGGCAACACGCGTCGTTGCATGAGCAGGTCGCTTTCGGCATTCCTGGCGCGCGGCGCCGCGGCAAAAAGCGTTCCGCCCCGCCCGTCAGGAATCCTCAGTACGCCGCTTGCGCTGACGGGCGCGTCCGCCGTGAGGGCCAGTGCCGCCTGCGTCTCTTCTGAAAATAATTCTCCGGTATCCAAGATCCATTGCCCGCCCGCGGCCAATTGGCGGCGCTCCGTGGCCGCACCACCCTCTGTCGTGCGCAACTGGAGTTCCACTTCGACATCGGCGTCATTGCCATTCACGATCGACAGGTCCATGGTCCTGCCGTCGCGCGTGTCCACGTAGAACAATGCGGACGGCGCAGGGTCGGGCACGTCGAGCATGACCTCGGTTTCAAGCACCCGGCTCTGCCGCTCGCTGTCGGCGTCCATCGTCGCCGTGGTGAGCAAGTGTCCACTGAGCGCGACAAGCTCGGCGGCGCCGTCCAGCTCCATGTCGGAGTAACCGATCGACCGGGGCTCAGGACCGATCGACATCTGCGCGTCGAGCGATTCGTATGCGAGTTGCGAGCGCGCGGGCAGATCGACCCGGTAGTCGACGCGAGGCATGGTGAAGACCGTCATCCGCCCATTGAGCCCTTCGCTCTGGAACAGCCGCTGGTCGGCGGAGTCGAAGTCGCTTCCCCGGGGATCGTGGAGCCGGTCCGGATGGTGGCGCGGGTCGCCCGGCCCCATCTCGACGGCGTCGAAGGTCTGTTCGCCGATCACGGCGGACGCTGCGGGCAGATTCGCCGTATGCCCCGCGGGCATGTCGTAGACCAGGATGCGGTGGTTGTACTTGTCGGTGACGTAGAGCCTGTCGTTCACGGTGTCGTACGACAGCCCGTCGGTCTGTCTGAATCGGCTTTGAGACAGGCCGGGCGTGCCGCTCCTGAAGTCCTGCTGGCCGATCACGAACGAAGCCGGTTGCCCGTTTCGGAGCTGCTCCGGATGCACATCGAACGCCAGCACCCGATGCTGCCAGGCCACACCGACGAACAGACGCTGGTTCGCCTCGTCCAGTTCGAGGTCGCCGGGCAATTCCCAGCGCGTGCGCGACAGCCCGGTTTCCGTCGAGGTGAAGTCGTCCTGGCCGAGCACGGCGATGGCGTCGGCGCCGTTTGCGATCCGCTCGGGATGCACGTCAAAGACGAGCACTCGATGATTGCCGCCGTCGGTGACGAAAAGCCGCTGGTTGACCCGGTCCATCACCATTTCCGCGGCACGCGCCTCGCTCGGATAGATGCCGCGGCCGGCACGGGAACCGAAGTAGATCCGGTTGCGCGCAGCGCGGGGATCGTACGAGACGAAGTCCGCCTGACCGAGAACGTAGGAGGCTTCCATGCCGCTTTCGACCTGACCCGGCGTCATGTCGAAAACCAGCACGCGATCGCTCCAGGTGTCGGCCACGAACAGCCGCTTGTGGGAGTCGTCGTACTCCACCGCCAGGGGCAGCTTGATGCTCGTCGCGTCCTGGCCCGGGCGCAGCACGCTCGTTTGCGTGTCCGGCTGGCCCAGCGCCCAGCGGGCACCGCGGTCGAGGATCCGGTTCATGCGGTCCAACGGGTAGATGAGCACGCGATGTCCGTAGTTGTCGCTGACGAAGAGCCGGTGATCCACCGTGTCGAGCGACACGTCCCTGGCCTGGGTCCAGTAGCGCGGCGAGATTCGATTGTTGGCGGAACGGGCCAGGAAGTCCGGCTCGCCCTCGGGGTTGATGTGACCGATCTGGTCGAGCATCGGGGTCGCCGTGGTCTGCATCCTGTCCGGATGAATGTCGAAGATGTTGATCCGGTTGCCGGCCGGGTAACCGTCCGGCACATAGGCCAGTTGCCGCTCGGAATCGATGGTGACCCTCGGCATGGTCAGGCGGGTCTGCGAAACGGCCGGGTCCGTCGACTCGAAATCGGGCTGGCCCAGCACCGCGATGGCATCTTCGTTCAATGCGCCGTTCAGTTTGTCCGGATGGACGTCGAAGACGAGGATGCGGTTGCCGAACTGCTCGCCGACGAAGAGCCTGTGATTCTGCGTGTCGACCGACATCCTGCCCGAGCCGTACCTCCTGAGGTCCGAACGCGGCATCTGCGACTCGAAATCGTCCTGTCCGATCACCGCAAAGGCTTCGATTCCCGAATCCAGACTCGCGTCGCTGACGTCGAAGACCAGGATGCGGCGATTGCCGCTGTCGGCGACGTACAGGTGCTCAAGCACGTCATCGTAGGCGACTCCGCCGACGCCCGCGAAGCGGTTCCGGCCCAAGCCCCGCTGCCGAGCCGCAAGGTCGGGCTGGCCGATGACGAACCTCGCGTCCATGCCGTTCTCGAACCGATCCGGATGCACATCCCAGACCAGCACGCGGTTGTTGCCGCTGTCGGCGAAGAAGTAAAGCTGACGCTCCGAGTCGATGATGCCGAACCCGCCGCCGCCGATCGTGGCGGGGCCTTCGCCCGGCGACCATGTCTCGAAATGGGGCTGTCCGAGCACACCGATGGCTTCCGGGAGTTCCCCGCGTCCGAGTACCGCCAGACTCTCCGGACTGATGTCGAAAACCAGAATCCGAAACCCGGGCGGGCCGAGGCTCGCGTTGTCGGTCACGAACAGCCGCTGGTTGACCTCGTCGACCGAGCCGCCGAAGGGAAAGTTCAGGTAGGTCCGGCCGAGCGGCGCAAAGGCAAACCCGCGCCCGATGAGGCTGCGGCCGATGCCGTAATCGGCGTGACGCTGCTCGGGCAGTCCGTCATCGCCCAGAGGATAGATGTCGTAACGGGAGTTGCCGTGGTGCCCGATGAAAAGTCGATTGTTGGCCTTGTCCAAGGCCACACTGCCGGGTCACCAGACGCCGTGGCTCGTGCCTCCGCCATTGGCCACGCCGCCGATGAATGTCGGGTTGCCGGCGATGTCGTCGGCTCCGAGCGTGTCGCTGGCCGGCAAACCAGTCTGCTGCGCATGAGCGGTGCAAGCGGCCAGTAGTCCTCCAAGAAGAAGGGACGATCTGCTCATTATTTCTCCCCCGGTATCCCTGATGCAGAGTATGCGTTTGATCATAAGTCGAGCGTTCGAAATGTCCATTGGGCTTTTTGTTCGTCGCTAGATCACCCCGAAGCCGCGCAGCAGCGCCGCCACGACAGCCAGCGGTGTGAGGTAGCGGACCGTAAAACGCCAGACCCGGTACGCCTTGCCGGCTTCCGGGTCCAGCTCGTCAGCCGTTGACGCACGCGCCATGACCCAGCCGGCGAAGATCACGATCGCAAGTCCCCCGACAGGCAACAGGATGCTATTGCTCAGAAAGTCGATGTTGTCGAAGAACGTGCCGCGCAGGAACGTCACACCGCTCCACGTGCTGAAAGACAATACCGTCAGCAAGCTCAGGAGCCAGGTGATGCCGGCAACCAGGGCTGCTGCCGGAGCGCGCTTGAACCCGAACCTCTCGATGAACCAGGCCGTGCCCGGCTCCATCATGCTGATCGCCGAGGTCCAGGCTGCGAATGTCAGCAGCACGAACAGAAGCGTCGCGATGACGGTACCGCCCGCCATCTGGCCGAACGCGAGCGGCAGCGACTGGAACACGAGCCCGGGGCCCGCATCCGGTGCAAGACCGTTGGCGAACACGATCGGGAACACGACGAGCGCAGCGACCAGTGCGATCGCCGTGTCAGCGGCGACGACTGCCACCGACATCTTCATGATGGACGTGTCGCTCGGCAGATAGGCACCGTAGGCCATCACCGCACCCATACCGACACTAAGCGTGAAGAACGCGTGCCCTAGGGCCTCCATGAGCCCGTCGCGCGTCAGTTCATCGAAACGCGGCTCGAACATGAACCGAAGTCCCTCGGCGAAGTTGCCCTCAACCGCGCTGTAACCGAGCAGGACGAGCAGCAGAACGATCAAAGCCGGCATCATGACCTGCACGGCACGCTCGATGCCTCGCTCGACGCCGCGCGCAATCACGAATGCCGTCGCTGCAAGGAATATCGTGTGCCAGATCCCGGTCCGAAGCGGGTTTGATGAGAGCGAATTGAAGGTCGCCTCGACGGTCTCACGAGTCGCACCGGCGAACGCGTTGCTCGCGGACTCGAATACATAAGCAAGTGCCCAACCAGCGATTACGCTGTAGAACGACAGGATCAGGAACCCCGTGCCCACGCCCGCGGCACCTACGAGTTTCCAGTTTCCCGAGCCCGATTCCTCCTCGCCGAGCAATCGCATCGTTCCCACGGGACTTCGCCGGCCGCGCCGGCCGATGAGTACCTCCGCCATCATGATCGGCAGGCCGACGATCACGATGCACACGAGATAGACGATGACAAACGCGCCGCCGCCGTTCTCTCCCGCGATGTACGGGAAGCGCCAGATGTTGCCGAGACCGACAGCGGATCCGGTGACCGCAAGAATGAAGGCCAGTCTCCCCGACCACTGGCCATGCAAGGATGTCCGGCCACCGGTGCCCGTTTCGGTCATGTCGATTTCTCCCCGCAGCGTGTTTTTTCGGTTGGGATAATAGGATCATTGCAGCGTCATGGCCAAGAAGCGGGAAAAGCAGCAGGCGCCGAACACGATCGCAAGAAACAAGCGGGCGCGTTTCAACTACTTCATCGAGGAACGCCTTGAGGCGGGGCTCGAGCTGACGGGCTGGGAAGTCAAGAGCCTGCGCGCCGGCAAGGCCCAGCTCACGGACAGCTACGTGACATTCCGCGACGGGGAGGCCTGGCTCCTCGGGGCGCACATCACACCGCTGCCGACGGCCTCGGATCACGTTCAGCCGGATCCGACACGTACTCGCAGGCTGTTGCTGCACCGGCAGGAGATCGACCGCTTGGCGGGGCTCGTCGAACGCCGCGGCTACGCGCTCGTTGCGCTTGAGCTTTACTGGAAAAAGTCGCGAGCCAAGCTCGCTGTCGGGCTTGCCAAGGGCAAGAAGCAGCAGGACAAGCGAGCAACGGAGAAGGATCGCGACTGGGAACGGACCAAGGCACGGGTCCTCAAGAGACACGGGCGCGGTTGATGAACTGCTGTGCCATCGGGCCACACTGACCCGCGAAACCGGCCACGGCATGGGTACGCCGGCGATTCTTTGGGTTGCAACGTCCTCCGTTTCCCGAGCCGTCAGCGTGAGGGGCAAGGGCGTGCCGCTTGAAAGCCAGCCGTTTGGCCGTACAATTCACCCCCTGCGATGGGGGCGACATGGCTTCGACGTGGGTCGCGAAACCTCATGGTGCATGCCGAGGTGCAGAAATCCTCGTAAAACTCTCTGCAAACCAGATAGTTGCCAACGACGACAACTACGCACTCGCCGCTTAATACCCGGTAGGGTGCCGTCTGACTGGAGCCGTGCTTGTGCGTCCAGCGTCCCTCGGGACACTCAGGCGTCATAACTCACAAGATCGCGATAAGGCAGGTCCGGGGCCGCGTCGTTAAACCACTACGGAATCGCTGTTGCGCAGGCCCTGTCGGTCGGGCAGCCAGCAGCTAAAACAATCGACCGGACAAGCATGTAGAGCCTGAGGCAGAGGGCTTGCGGACGCGGGTTCGATTCCCGCCGCCTCCACCACACTCCCCCCGGCGTGCCCCCGGTGCAGTGGACACTTTCGGACCATGTCGGGAGCATCGAACTTATGACTCTCGCGAGGTTCTGCCGAGACTGTCCAAGCAATGGGTTCGTTACTGCGGTAAGTTAACGCGGTCTGGGCACGGACATTGAGGATGCCAGTGATCGCAGCAACTGCATGGCCTGCACACAGAGAACGCGCGACCATCCACCGACGGCCGCGGGGGGTCTCAGCAACGATTGCAGGATGGCGGGCTGAGGCTTGGGACATCGTTCGGAAAGCCGTAGCGGCGCACGTTGTGGCTATGCTCGCCGTGACGGGCGCCTGGGCGCAAACCATGGTTGTTCTGGAAACCGAACTCGGCGACATCTCGATCGAGGTATACGAAGAGCAGGCGCCGATTTCGTCGGCAAGCTTTCTTGCTCATGTCGATGGCGGCGACCTCGACGGGGGTGCGTTCTATCGGTCAGTCACCGTGGAGAACGACAACGGGAGCCCGACTATCGAAGTCATTCAGGGCGGCTTGATCGGCGGGGAATCGCAGTTGCCGACCGTAGAGCACGAATCCACTGCGGTTACGGGCATCCTCCACGAGGACGGCGTGGTTTCCCTTGGCCGAACCGATCCGGGCACGGCAACGGGCGCGGCCTTCTTCATTTGTATCGGCGATCAACCCGGGCTGGATTTCGGCGCCACGCGCAATCCGGATGGACTGGGATTCGCGGCGTTCGGACGGGTTGTCGAAGGCATGGACGTGGTACGCGCCATTCACCGTCGGGAGGCCAACGGACCCAGCGATTCGCCCTATACCGAGGGGCAGATACTCACCGAATACGTGGGAATCGTCTCGGCTTACCGTCAGATCCCGGCCGCTGACGATTAGCGCACTGCGCGATCGGGTGGCATTCGACTTCTGCCTTCTGCGGCCAGCGATCGCTGGAAATCCAGCCGCAACCCCGGGCGGATGCGGCAGACGGAGGCGGCCCCGAAGTCACCGCATCCGAACCGGTCAATTCGCCCGGTCGACGACCTGCGCGACGTGAACGATACGATCAGCAAGATACGGATGGGCGCGCACCCTGTCGTGGAACCGAATGTCTGCCGTCACCACCGGATATTGCCTTTGGATGGCCAGAGCCAGATAGAAGCAATCGTAGGCGGGGTGTTCGAGGTCGACGGCCAGACGGGCGGCGCCGGCGGCCAGTTCAAGCATGGAGACGGGAACGGAAACCGGAACGTCTTCCAGCAACTTCGCCGCGTCGGCGAGATCGGCGGCAGACATGTCGTCGCGACGGTGCATTGCCCAAAGTGCGTTTGTGGCCTCCGCAAAGACGAGGCCAGGAGCGACCAACGTGAAGCCACGGTCGAGAAGCGTGGCTGCTTCTGTCGAGAATTCTTCGTCAACGAGCCACTTGATCAGGACACTGGCATCGACCACGTAACTGATCACCGGGCAGTGTCCCGTTCGCGGTCCCGCCTTATCGTGTCGGAACTGTCCACGGAAGATCGAAGCCTTCGCCTTAGCTGCTCTGCCCGTGCGGCGAAGTCCTCGGCCCGCCCCAACAGGGTCGTGCGCAGGATTTCGCGATGTTCAGCCTCTGCGGACCGCCCGTTGGCGACCGCCCGCTGCTTGAGCGCGCTGACCACCTCCTCGCTGACTTTGCGTACGGTCAATTGTGCCACTGGATTTGCCTTCAATGCTGCGCAGTCAACGCCATCATAATGCTGCGGGTTCCGCCTCGCAATGGCGAAGCTATTCGATATCAAGTGGCACAAGAGCGCGCTGTTCGATCGTTTTCTCCCGTTTGACGTTGACGTGCGGGACAACCGCAAAACGGAGCACCAAGGGCGGCGCGATCAGCCTCCATGAATGCCCAAATTCACCTGCGCTTCGGGCCGGTGGCGCTGAAGGCCACGACTATAGCTATTACGTGCGCATGGTTGATTGGCCCAAAAAGCAAGGGACTATGATTGACCGATGTCGATAGACACCATACACTTTGCCGGTGATCAAGTCGTTTCGGCATCGCGGCCTCAAGGAACTATATGAGCAAGGGCACTCCGCGCGGGTCGCGCAGGGAAACGTGGCGAAACTCCTGCGTATCCTGACGGCCTTGGACCGTAGCAGCAGCCCGATCGGAATGAATCTCCCCGGCTTTCGGCTCCATCCGCTCAAAGGCCGCATACAGGGGCATCATGCCGTTACTGTCTCAGCCAACTGGCGGGTGACCTTTCGGTTCGAGGACGGACACGCAATGGATGTCGACTATCTGGATTACCACTAGGAGATCCTGACATGGCTATGAAAGACCCGGTACATCCCGGGGCCATCGTGCGAGAAGATTGCTTGAAGCCATTGAGCCTGTCCGTTTCGGAAGGTGCAAGGCGGCTCGGTGTCGGGCGTCAGACTCTCTCCCATCTGGTCAATGAGAAGGCGTCCGTTTCCATCGAGATGGCATACCGGCTGTCAAAGGCATTCGGCTCTACACCGGAAACGTGGCTTGGCATGCAGTTGGCCTTTGACCTTGCCCAGTCTCGCGACCTGGAACACAAGATCAAGGTCGAACGCATCGTCGCCGCATAAGGAACTTTCGTTCTGGACACCTCGTCCAGAACACAGCGCGGGACGGCAGCGTAACGCACACTCACCCGGCCGTCAGGACATCCCCGCGAGACGATCGCGATACGGTGAGCCCGGAGGATGCGCATCCGCGAATGACCGCAACTACGCACTCGCCGCATAAAACCGGTAGGGTGCCGTTGGCTGTTGAACCAATTCCGCTCTTCGGGACCCTCGGACAACAAGAGAGCTTCAAGCTGTCGCGCGCACCTGCCCAACGTTCCGGTTCATCGCGACAAGCAAACCGCTTACTTCGAGCATCTAAACAATATCCAATGGGTCCAGGCGCACGCATGAGCCCCCTTTGGATCGCGGGAGGAGTAGCGTATGCAGCGCCCTACGGCATCACTGCGCAAAGCCGGGACGGTGGTTTCCGGCTCCGAACCGGAGCCTGATGCGATTGACGGAAAAAGCGTATTGCATTGTGTAAGTGCCGCTCAGCGCGGTGATGTTGATGCTTTTGAGCGACTCTATCGGCATTTCGCGGGATTTGTTTACGGCCTCTGCCTGCGAATGCTCGCATCGCCTGCGGACGCGGAAGACTGCGTCCAGCAGACCTTCACGAAAGCCTGGACTCAACTGAATCGGTTCGAAGGACGTAGTGAGTTCGGGACCTGGCTCCACCGAATAGCCGTCAATGAGGCGCTGATGGCGGAAAGACGAAGTCGACGATTCGAGCTTGTCGAAGTACGAGACGAAATGGCCGTAGAGACCGGCTGTCCCGCTGCCGCGATCGATATCGAACAAGCCGTCGCCGATCTACCCGTGCGGCGGCGCCACGTTTTCGTACTCAAGGCCGTTTACGGCTACAGTCACGACGAGATCGCCGGCCTTCTGGACATTTCTTCCGGGACTTCCAGAGCGCAGTTTCACCAGGCACGTCAGACACTGATGAACGTGCTGGGTCAGGAGAAGCAACATGAGCGACGATAGAGATCCACGTGCCGGGATGCTGGACGAGCGCATTGCCGATATGAAGCGCGAATTGATGCCCGATAGAGACCTTTGGCCGGAAATAGCCTCGCGCCTTGAGCCTCGGGATAGAGACGCTAAAGCCTTGCCGCGAGCCTGGCTGCCCCGTGGTTGGGCCTCGATCGGTGTAGCGGTCGCCGCGGGCTACCTGATTGCAATCTGGTTTCCGTTGATATCGATAACCGAGCGCAACGGACAAGAGACTGCGCCCAACCCGCTTCGAGGAGCGCTGATGGAGAACGTCGAACAGGCCCTCGATCAACTCCCGGTAAACACTCGCGCCGTCATTGATACCGATTTGGCTGGATTCGAGCGCGATTGGCTTCGGATCGAAGAAGCCCTGGAGGCGGAGCCTGACAACCCCTTGCTTAATGAGCTGCTGATGTCTGCTCAGGAACGGGCGAGGTCGGTTCAGCAGCAGCTTGATCGACTTGGGAACAATCCAGTCAATGCGGTGCAGATATGAAACCTGTTGATGCAGTTCTCGGAGCATCGATTGCCGCGCTCTTGTTCACCGGACACGCAAACAGCCAAACAGCCGAGCGCACAATCATCGATGTACAAACGTTCAGGCACGTCATCCCGGCCCCCTCTACAGGACAGGTCTCCGTCTCCATGGCGGTGGGCGAATTCATCGTCCGGGGATGGGACCGGGACGAAGTTGAGGTCTCGGGAGAACTCGGCGAAGACGCGATACGCGTCGAGTTGTCTCATGACGAAGGACAGACACTGATCAATGTCATCCCCATTCCCGCGGGCTCCGAACCCGTATTCCCTCCCAGCGAAACGGACATCTTTGTCAGCATGCCGCGGCAAAGCAGTCTGACATTCTCCGCGACCGACGCCGAGGCGCAGATCGCCGGCATCCATGGCAGCCAGGCACTAAGTACCATCAGCGGCGATGTCGAAACGGAGGTCTGGTCAGGACCCGTTACAGCGGAGTCCGCAAGCGGAGACCTGTCGATCTCCAATCGTTCCGGACTCGCCAGGACTGCCGACGAGTCGATGCCCGATCCTGACGAATCCGTGATTGCCGTACTCACCAGCCTGAGCGGCGATATCGAAGCTCGTGGCCCGTTCGATCAAGTGACCGCTTCGACCGTAAGCGGCGACATCGAAATCGACGTCGTTGACGTTTCAGTGCTCTACCTCGATACGAGCAACGGCGACATCGAGGTTCGGGCCACCTTCAGCGCAGGTGCCGAAGTGAATGCAGAGACCATCAATGGCGACGTGGAACTCCAGGTCAGCGAAGCAGGCAACCTGACGCTGAACCTGGAGTCGTTCAGCGGCCGCCTAGAGAACTGCTTCGATTATGAAGATCTGCCGTTGAGTTCCGGCTCGGGACACAAGTTGCACGTTGAAGGCCCGGACGATGCGCCGAGCGTACGCGTTCGGACGCTGAATGGCGATATCGAATTCTGCTCCTCGTAGCTTTACTCGTACAAGCGCATCAAGCAACGCGATCTACGGATTGATGGAATGTCCATGGTGAACGATCGGAAATTTCGCCCGCTGCATACGGGCCGCGCTCCTTATGGAGTCGCCCTGCTGTTGTTTTCCTTGCACCTCGGCCCGGCGCTCGGACAGGAAACCCCGCCCCCCAGCGACACGGCCGAAGCCGACAAGGTGCTAAGAGTAGCTCCGACCGAGACTGCTCCGGTGATAGACGGCGTTCTGGACGACTCGGTCTGGACGCAGGCTCCGGTAATCCACGATCTGCACCAGTTCGATCCCGTCGACCACGGCGAACCGACGGAGCGCACCGAAGTCTACGTACTCTACGATGACGAGAACCTTTACGTTGCGGCCCGCATGTTCGACAGCGAACCGGATGAGATACGCGCGCGACAGATGGTGCAGGGTCAGCCGATGTGGTTCGACGACTCGTTCGCCATCCTGCTCGACCCGTTCAACAACAAGCGCACCGGTTACAGCTTCCAGGTCAATCCGGTCGGAAACCGGCGTGACGGGATCTTCGAGACGCCTACCGAGCAGAACCAGGACTGGGAAGGTATCTGGCATGCCGAAGCCCGGATCAACGATGAAGGCTGGGCGGCTGAATTCTCCATTCCCTTCAAGACGCTGAACTTCGACCCGAACAATGCCGACTGGGGATTCACGGTGGAACGCAGCATTGCGCGAAAGCGAGAGGATATCGCCTGGGTTTCGTTCAACCGCGACGTCAATCCTGGCGCGACGGGCGTAATTACGGGTCTGGCAGGGCTCCAGCAGGGCGTGGGCCTGGACATCGTGCCGTCGATAGTGACCAGTCAGTCCAGGGACTTCAAGGCGAATGACTCGAGCTCTCAGACAGATCCGTCTCTCGACGTGTTCTACAACTTCACGCCGTCGTTGACGGGGGTGTTGACGCTGAACACGGACTTCTCCGCAACCGAGGTCGACGATCGTCAGATCAACCTCACTCGCTTCTCGCTGTTTTTCCCGGAGAAGCGCGATTTCTTCCTGCAGGACGTTGACATCTTTTCCTTTGGCGGGCTCGAAAGAAACGGTATTCCGTTTCATTCGCGCCGCATCGGCTTGAGCGACAACGGCCAGCTCGTCGACCTGGAGGTTGGCGCGAAAGTCACGGGACGCGTCGGACGGTGGAACGTCGGCGTCCTGAACATTCAGCAGGAAGGGTTCGACGACGTGGCCGACAGCGACCTTTTCGTCGGTCGAGTTTCGGCGAACGTGCTGGAGGAGTCGAGCGTCGGTGTGATCCTGACCAACGGCGATCCTCATAGTGACCTGGATAACTCCCTGTTCGGCGCGGATTTCCGCTATCGAAATACCGATCTCCCGGGAGATCGGACACTGGAAGGCGAACTCTGGTTTCAGCAATCCGATACGGAAGGCGTCGACGGCGACGACTCCGCCTGGGGACTTCGTATAGCGTCACCGAACACCGAAGGCGTTCTGGGCGTGTTGGCCTACGATAGCTTCTCCGAAAACTTCAACCCGGCACTGGGCTTCGTGAATCGATCCGGCATTGAAAGGACCGAGTTGCTGGTCGGATACACTTTCCGGCCCGACAATCATCGCTGGCTTCGATCGAACCGTTCGGGCATCAACTTCGAACGCTTCGACAGGATCTCGGGCGGTCTGGAAAGCAGCAGAATCTATCTTCAGCTACTGGAGGTGGAAACACACACCGGCGACGACCTGACCCTGTTCCTCTCTCGAGAGCGGGAAATCCTGCTGGAGCCCTTCGAGATCACCGACGGCGTCGTGATTCCTCCCGGCGACTACGAGTTCGACAGCGTTGGAGTCGAATTGGGTGGTGCTGAAGCACGGGCTCTTGCCCCGGAGTTGGAACTCGTCGTCGGCGATTTCTACGGCGGCGAAAAACTCTCTGCCACGGCCGGCCTCGAATGGCGCCCGAACGAGCACCTGTTCCTCGGTTTCGGCTACGAATACAACGACGTTGAGCTGTCTCACGGAGAGTTCGTCGCGAGGCTGATTCAGGTCGAGGCGAACTATGCTTTCGATGTCCGTTGGTCCTGGGTCAACCTGATCCAGTACGACAACGAATCACACTCGGCAGGAGTCAACAGTCGATTGCGGTGGAATCCGCGTGCGGGGCGCGATCTCTACGTCGTTCTGAATCACGGCTTCGACGCGGAGCGCGCATTCTCCAGGTTGCGTTCCACCGACTCGCGGCTGTCGATAAAGTACACGCAAACGTTCCGGCTGTAGGTGGGAGCCGTGCTGTTCGTCATCATCGGAAAGTTGACGAACATGAGCTTTAGTACCCTGTAACAGAAGTCTCCGGAACGCCCGCGCGATACTCGCCGTCCGATGCCTCAGCGCATGCCGAGCTTCCGGCTCTGCTCGAGCAGCTCCATCGTCTCATCGAGCCGCCGTTGCCGGGTCTCAGGCCGCTTGGCCGAGTTGATCCAGCCTGTGAACTGGGTGCGGTAGGACGGCGCGAGCGATTCGAAGAAGCTGGCCGCTTGCTCATTCGCGCGCAGGAACTCGGCGAGCTCCGGGGGAACGGAAAGGTCGATCGTTGCAGCCGGCGCCTCCCAGGTCCCCGCCCGCTTCGCTTGCTGAATCGACTTGCGACCCGCATCCGTCATGAGCCCTGTTCCGATCATTTTCTCGGCACGCTTGCGGTTCGTCGCCGACCAGCGGCTCGTCTCGTTGCGCGGCGAAAACCGATGCGTGTACCGCTCATCGTCGATCGAGCGCCTTACGCCGTCGATCCAGCCGAAGCACACGGCCTCCTCGACCGCATCGTTGTAGGTGACGGTGGGCTTGCCGGTATGCCGCTTGTAGAACACGAGCCAGACATCCTTGCGGGCGTCGTGGTTCGTTTCGAGCCATCGCCGCCACGCCCGGCGGCTTCGTGGAGTGAACCGCTTTTCCATAACCGTTCCTGGGATGGCGCGCCGCATGTCAGTGTACCAGCGGGCAGATTCGACGAAACGTCCGGTCAGGACCGTCTTGAATGAGGCCGAAATCGACCGGCGAATCCGATGATCCTGGATACGCGCCTTGCAGTCGAACACCGCAAGTTCAGCGTCGTGCGCCGGACCCGGCCATCGGACCCGACCGCAGTTGGTCCGATGAGCGCACGCACGTTAGACTGAACCGCCTACCGCGGGCTAAAAGACAAGCACAACAACCCGCGTCAAACATTGGGGTGTCCGACTACGTGTCTACCAAGTCCGCTGCTCGCGCGATCGAGCTCAGCGAGCAACCTCCGGGTCCGCGAGGTCTGCCCTACTTCGGATGTCTGAACTCGCTGTTGCGCGACCCGATGCTGTTCTGGTCATCGGTCGCGAACAGGTACGGCGGCATCGCCCAGGTGCCGCTCAAGGGCCGGCAGGTCTTCCTGGTCTCGGACCCCGACCTGCTCTACGAGCTGCTCGTCACGAAGCGGCGCCGTTATCGCAAGAATGTCCGCTACCAGGCCGCGATCGATACCTTCGGCGAAGGCTTGCTGTTGTCGGAGGGCGAAAGCTGGAACAGACAGCGCCTCAACACCCAACCCGCGTTCAGGAACGACTACATCCGCTCGCAGGTTCCGGCGATGACGGCCATCACGACGAATTTTCTCGACGAGTGGGCGGGAGCGGCGTCCAGCGGGCACCTGACCCGGGACGTCGAAGTCGACTTCCTGAAGTTGACGCAGACGCTCGCCGGGCACTACCTCCTGGGGCCGGGCTTTGCGGCGATTGACGAGCGATTCCACGCCGCCGCAATCGCGATCAAGAACAACTGGCCGATCCCTCCGCGCAGCGTGCTCGCGCTCTACAAACCCAAAGGCACAAAACGGCAAACTGAGTTCGATGCTGCGATTCGCGCTGCGGACGCCTGTATCTACGAGTATCTGGAGGCACAGAAGAAAACCGATTTCGAGGATGCCGGGGTCTTGAGCCTGCTCGTTCACAAGAGTCGCGAGCAAGGCGACGAGTACGACGCCAAGTCGCTGCGCGACCAGTTCATGAGCCTGTTCTTTGCCGGGCACGAGACATCGGCCATGTCGCTTGCATGGGCGCACTACCTGCTCTGGCAGCACGGCGACGCGAGGACGAAGCTCAAGCAGGAGGTCGACTCCGTGCTCGGCACCGACGAAATCACCGGGGCCGATGTCGATCGCCTCAAGTTCACCGAGTGCGTACTCAACGAGACGCTGCGGATGTACTCACCGATCCACTCCATATCGAGGGTCGCGCTCGAGGACGATTCGCTCGGCGGTTACACGATCCCCGCCGGCGCAATGATCTACATTTCGCTCTACGCAATTCACCGGCTGCCTGAGATCTGGCCGAATCCGGACGATTTCGATCCGGAGCGGTTCCTGCCGGAGCGTTCCGTCGGGCGGCCGCGCTTCGCTTTCATCCCGTTCGCCGCCGGACACCGCAATTGCATCGGCGCGTCCATGGCGGTGGTCGAACTCAAGCTCGTCATCGCGCTCATCGCGCAGCGTTTCGTTCTCGATCTCGCGCCCGGGCACAAGGTCCGCACGTCAGCCGAAACCACCATGCGGCCGCGCTACGGGATGCGGATGACGATACGCAATGTCTAGCAGTTTTCACCCCGGCGAGCGGAGCGCTGACGCACAGGGAAACGGGTTGTTCCATGCAAACCCACGGCGAAGGCCCCGCCAAATGGGCCGGAACACTTCTGCGCCAGTTTCACCTGGACGCGGTGCTTTTCGACGGACTGCCTGACATGGCCAATGAATCCACGAGCAGCGGCGTTGCGGCCTACTACGACAAGGCGGCCGCCATGGTGCCGGAGTTCACCGTGCTCAACTACGGCTTCAGCTCGGATCCGGAGAACAGCCGCATACCGGCCGATCACGCCGAGTTCTATTGTCTGCGCCTCTACGAACACACCGTCCGCGACGTGGACCTGACCGGCAGAGACATGCTCGAGGTAAGTTGCGGACGCGGCGGCGGCGCCGGTTTCCTTTTTCGGAACTTCGCGCCGAGCAGCTACGTGGGTATCGACGTAAGCCGCGAAAACGTCCGCATGGCACGGCAGTACTTCGACGGGCCGGACTTTCGGGTCGGATCCGCGGAAACGCTCGACTTCGAGCCGGCGACGTTCGACGTCGTCATCAACATCGAAGCGTCCCACCTCTACGCGGACCGCGAGGCCTTCTTCGCCGAAGTGTTCCGAGTGCTCAGGCCCGGCGGCGACTTCTGCTACACCGACGGCTACTGGGCCAACGACAACTGCAGCGACGAGCTGCGTGCGGCGGGCTTCGTGCTCGAGGAGCGTCTGGAAATCACCGAAAACGTCATCCGCTCGCTCGAACGAGACAACGAACGCAAGGAAAAGCTCTTCGACGCGCTCGCCGACCCCGAACTCGTGAATGAGTACAAGGACTGGGGCGGGATCGTCGGCTTTCGCGCCTGGCGGCGCTTCGTCGAGCGCGAGACGCTGTACTTCTCGCACCGCCTCAGACGACCCTGATACGCGGACCCTGGCAGCGGCAGCCGTCGCCGGGGAACCCTGGCGAACGATGTCAGTGCTGGCGTGAACGATCGCCCGGTCGCCAAGGATTGCACTGATCGCAAGTGGCGGCGAAGACGGCTCCAGCTATGGAACCAGACCGATTTCTGGTAGTTTCGTCGGGTCTCGCTTCGATACGGCGGGCTACACGTCAGGCATCCGGGGGGGGACGACGATGAAGATGCTCGGACGACGATTCCTCTTCCTTGTACTGCTGCTACCGGCGGGACTCGCGACCACCGGCCTTGCGCTGGCACAGGACCACGTCGGACGGTACGAACAGACCGACATCGAGTTCGGCGCCAGGCTCTACAACATGCACTGCATCGCGTGCCACGGGGAAAACGGCGACCTGCTGCCGGAAATCAACCTGCGCAACACGCAGTTCCCGAACTCCCCGAGCGATCGGGCTCTCGGCCAGAACATCAGGAACGGCCTGCCGGGCACGGCAATGGTTGCGACCTCCTACTCCGACGCTGAAGTCACCGCGCTCGTGGCCTACGTGCGCAACATCGGCAGCATCAATCTCGACTCGATCGCGGTCGGCGACGCGATCCGCGGCCAGGCCATCTTCGCAGGCAAGGGCGAGTGCTCGACCTGCCACCGCGTCTTCGGCCAGGGACCGCGCGCGGCGCCGGATCTGAGCAACATCGGTGCGCTGCGTACGGCCGCGCAACTCGAGCGCTCGCTGCTCGGTGCATCGGGGGGAACGATTCCGATCAACCGGCCGGTCCGCGCCGTCACCGACGACGGAACGGTGATCAACGGCCGCAGACTCAATCAGGACACGTTTACCGTTCAAATCGTCGACGAGAACGAGCGGCTAGTGTCGCTCGAGAAGGCCCGGCTCCGCGAATTCACGGTGCTCGATACCACCGGGATGCCCTCCTACGCGCAGACGCTGAGCGACGAGGAACGTGCCGATGTCCTCGCCTACCTGCTTACGCTCAAAGGAATGTAACGATGCTGCCAAGATCAACAGCCTTCGTGCTGCTCGCCGTCGCCCTGACGGCGCCCGGACTTCACGCTCAGGTCACATTGGAGCGGCTGCGCAACACGGCAGACGAGCCCCACAACTGGCTGACCTACTCCGGCAGTTACGCAAGCACGCGCCACAGCCCGCTCAGCCAGATCGATCCGTCCAACGTGGGCGAACTCGAACTCAAATGGGTGTTCCAGGCCCAGTCGCTCGAGAAGTTCGAAACGAGCCCGCTCGTCGTCGACGGCATCATGTACCTGACCGAAGCCCCGAATACCGTCGTCGCACTCGACGCGACGTTCGGCCGGGTCTTCTGGAAGTACGAATACACGCCCTCGGCGGAGTCCCGACCGTGCTGCGGCCGCGTCAATCGCGGCGTCGCCATCCTCGACGAGACGCTGTTCATGGCTACGATCGACGCCGAACTCATCGCCCTCGACACGGTCACGGGCCAGCCAGTCTGGCAGACGAACGTCGGCGATCCGAGCCTGGGTTATGCGATGACGCTCGCGCCGCTCGTCGTCGACGACAAGGTCATCGTCGGCGTCGCGGGCGGCGAGTTCGGTATCCGCGGCTACATCTCGGCCTTCGACGCGGCCACGGGCGAGGAAGTCTGGCGCTTCTACACGATTCCCGGCCCCGGCGAACCCGGTCACGAGACCTGGGAAGGCGGCGGCGATGCCTGGATGCACGGCGGCGCTTCGGTCTGGCTCACCGGTTCCTACGACCCGGAACTGAACCTGACCTACTGGGGCATCGGCAATCCCGGTCCTGACTGGAACGCGGCACAACGGCCCGGCGACAACCTCTACTCCGACAGCGTCGTCGCGCTCGATGCCGACACCGGCGAACTGGTCTGGCATTTCCAGTTCACGCCCGGCGATCCCTACGACTACGATGCCGTGCAGATCGCCGTGCTTGCCGACCTCGACATTCCCGAGTTCTCAAGCGGCAAGCTCATGCTCTGGGCGAACCGCAACGGTTTCTTCTACGTACTCGACCGCGAGACGGGCCAGTTCATCAGCGGTGAACCCTTCGTGCGCGTGAACTGGGCGAGCGGTCTCGACGAAGCGGGACGCCCTATCCAGACCCCTCAGCCCCTCGGTGAGACGACCTACCCCTGCGTCGCCGGTGGAACGAACTGGTATTCGCCGTCCTTCAGCCCCAACACGGAGTTGTTCTACGTTACGGCCTGGGATGGCTGCGGCTCGGTGTTCAGGCCCGTCGAGGTCGAATACGTGCCCGGGCAGCGGTTCCTTGGCGGCAGGCCGACGAACCCGGACCCCGGCGCGCCCGGTCTCGCGGGCCTCGAACGCGGGCCGATCAACAACTGGACGGAGGACCGGGGCACGGGCGCGGTTATTGCGATCGATCCACGCACGCACGAGCACCGGTGGCGGTTCGACATGACAGACGTGAGCAGCAGCGGCATCCTGACTACGGCAACCGATCTGCTCTTCATGGGAAGCCGCGATGGCTTTTTCCATGCGCTCGATGCGCGCGACGGTGAACTGCTCTGGCGTACGATCCTTGGCGGACAGTTCGCCAACGGTCCCATGACGTACGAAGCGAGCGGTTCACAGTTCGTTGCCGTCGCTTCGGGCAACGGCTTGTTCGTTTTCGGATTGCGCGACTAGGCGGCGAATCTCACCAAGCCACGCCTGTACGCACAATCCTGCGCGATCATCGCGACCCGTCGGGAGATTAGCGGATCAGGCGCGCGCGGCCTTTACCGCATCCCAGGCCGCCTTGATCTGCTGAGTACGCTCGGTCGCGGCCTTCATCATCTCGTCGGGCAGCCCCTTCGCCGCGAGCTTGTCCGGGTGATGCCGGTTCATCATGCGCCTGTAGGCGCGCTTGACCTCGTCGTCGGATGCATTGGAAGAGACGCCGAGCGTCGCGTAAGCGTCGTCGAGTGACGCACTCGGCGGATGGCCCTCGTTGATCGCGCGCGTCGTGCGCTCGATCTCGATGAAGTCGGCATCGGAGAGTCCCAGACGTTGGGTGACGTGGCGCAGGATCCGCCTCTCCGTCGGGTGGATGGCACCATCGGCCCACGCGGCCTGGAACTGGATCTCCACGAAGACGCGCCTGATATTCGATCCCCGCAGGCACTCCCGGCGCAGTTGGTCAAGCACGCCGTTGAGGCTGAACTGACGCGCTTTGCCCTGGTTGAACAACGCCTTGGCGGCGCGGCGCTGCTCTCCTGTAAGCGCGAACTGGTTCATGACCTCGTTGACGAAGCGGATTTCGTCGGGCGTTACGCGCCCGTCGGCCTTGGAAATGTGTCCCATGACGCTGAAGGTGGCGGCAAAAAACGCGAGCTGGGCGCGCTCGGCATTGGTCCCGCCCGTACGCCTGCCGGCGCCGACCCGGCCGGCACGTCCCCGGCCCGCCCCGCCGCCGAGGCTGCTGGCCATCGCTGCGCCGATAAGCGCCCCGATCGGCCCGCCGAGCATGTAGCCGAGCGTGCCGCCGACGAGTGTTGTCCACCAAGCCATACTTCATGGCCCCAAACCGAGTCGCCGCGTAGGGTAACCGACGCAGCGCCGCACGGCACATCGCGCGGCGACCCGATGGCATTTGCGGCAGGCGTATCGCGGTGGCGCGGCAAACCCTCTCTATCCGTGTGGATCGTGAGGCGACGCGGCAAACCCTCTGGATCCCTACGGGCCGTGAGGCGGTGCTACGCGAATGCTGGCTGCGCATCCATTGGGGTATAGTCGCCCCACCCTTGCTGCGCACGTGCGGCCGCGGTTGCGTTGCTGCCGGCTGGCTCGCCGCCGACTACCCTCGCTGCGCGCTGGCGGTAACAGGATCTCGAAACGAAGTCAGACTGACGCGACGGGGAGACTGAGCGTGAACCGAGTGTTTCTGAAGTCAACCGCAGCGACTCTTTTCCTTGTGCTCCTTCATGGCACGGGCGCGATGGCACAGGAGGCCGGCTCCGTCGATGCGCCCGCTCAGGACCGCAAGGTCCTGTATCTCGCGAATCCCTACGGATTCTCGGCTCAACAGGCCGCGGGGCCGCTCGCCGACCTGGTTGCCGCTCTCGAGGACCTGGGCGCCGAAGTCTGGGAGCCGTTCACGCGTACGACCGAGACCGACCCCACGAGCCCCGGCTGGGCATACCGCATCGGGCAGGCCAATCTGCAGGATGTTCGCGACGCGGACGGCGTATTTGCGGTGGTCAACGGCTGCCCTCCCGACGAAGGGGTAATGGTGGAACTCGGCCTGGCCTTCGCCTGGGAGAAGCCCGTTTTCCTGTTCAGGGACGACTTTCGCCGCTGCACGGACAGCGAAACCTACCCGTTGAACCTCATGACATTCATCGGCCTCCCGGAGACGCGCTGGGAGGCCTACTGGTATGCGGCGGTCGAGGAACTTGCCGATCCGGGAAAGGCACTTGCGCCGTGGTTACGCGGCGAGGCGCCGGCCGCGACCGAGTAGCCCCCCGGCTCGCGAGCAGCGCTGTTCAGTTCCCCGGGGCTGTAACCGTGTGCGTGACGTCGCCGATCCGAATCGTGTTGGTAGTGACTGTCTTGCCACCCACCTGACCGGTCGTGACGGTGACGTTGCCGAGTTCAACACTCGTCACCGATACCGATTCACCGCCAACCTGTCCCGTGGTAACGCTCGTGTTGCCGAACTGCGACGTGACGGCGTTTACGGACTCGCTGCCAATCTGCCCGCTGGTATGTCTGACATTGCCGACCTGGTTCGTCACCTGGTTGACGGATTGACCGCCGACCGTGCCCACGGTCACCGTCGAGTCGCCGATCTCGATCGTGCTCGTGCTGAGCGTGCTGCCGCCGACCTGGCCCGTGGCAACGGTGACGCCCCCAAGATCCACCGACGTGACCGTCACCGGCTCTCCGTCGACCTGACCGGTGGTCTGAGCGATGTCACCCAGCGGGACGGTGGTTACGACCGTGGCTCCGTCGGCGGCACAAATCGCAACGCCCAGGGGCGACACACCGTCATCGACGGCCAGAGCGCCTTCGGCCTGAGCCACGGCGCAAACGTCGGAAACGGGCTCATCCGCAGCGAACGCCGCAACGGCCAGAGCGGAAAGACTCAGCGCCAGCGCGCTCAGGTGGATCGCCCGCATCATGCACCTCCGAAGGCCGACACGCTCAGGACATCAATGCCCGAGGGTCGAAGATCCGCAAACAGGACAACGTCAGCCAGTATATCGGTATCCGCTATCCGCTCGACAGCGCGGCCACCAGGGCATCGCCCCTGATACGCAAGCCCAGTCCGGAGCTTTGCTGTCCGACGGCGTCCTCGGCACGCAGGACGCCGCCCGGACCGAACATCAGGCAGGGTGAGGCCAGATCCTCCCGCAGCAGCCGCGTACCGAATGCGCCCTCCGCCGCGACGAGGTTTCGCCCTATGCCGCTCATTACCGCGAGCCCTGCCCGTGTCAGGATGCTCGTCTCGCCGACCTGAGCGCCGACGATGACGCCGATACCGCGTTTCGCGGCGGCGTCGGCGACTACGAGCGAGCGGATGATCCCGCCCATCTTCGATACGCGTATGTTGACGATCCATTGGTCGGCGTCGCCAAGCGCATCGAGTTGCTCGGCCCGAAGCAGGCTTTCGTCGAGAATCACGCGGGTACCGCAGTTCCGGGCAACTGCGCCGAATCCTTCAAGATCGCCGGCATTCAGCGGTTCCTCGATGGCCAGGAAGTCGTGCTCAAGCGCTTCGATGTGAGCGGTACATTCGTCCGCGGATTCCCACAGATTGTTGGCGTCGAGCCTGACGCGCGACAGGTCGGGGGCCCTGCGGAACACTCTCATCTTGCCCCGATCCTTTCGCAGGTCGCCCGAGAGCTTGATCTTGAAGTCGTGAAGTCCAAATCTGCGATAGCGGTGAAGTTGCCAACGGTAGACGGGATACGGCGAATCGCCGAGCACCGCGGAGTAGCGGAAATTCCCGGCGAGTTCGGGAACTCCGAGCAATTTCTCGACAGGGGAAGCGGAGACCCGTCCAAGCAGATCCAGGATTGCGAGTTCGACGGCGCAGAATGCGGCGGGATTGCCGTTGATCTCCACACGGTGCCGAACCATCCATCGCTTGAGACTCGGCACATCTTGGACATCGCCGAACAGCGAGTCGCGGTGCTGCTCAATGAATGCGAGCCCGCTCGCGACCGACTCGCCGGATACGTACGAACGTGGACAACCCTCTCCGTAGCCCGTCCGGCCACAACTCGAGTGTGCCGCGACGATAAGGTTTTGGGTTCGGTCGCGCCTGGCAGAGGCATGCCGAAAGACCGCCCGGAACGGCATGGGAAAAGTAAAGACTTCAAGTTCAACGAGACGCATCAAACCTGTAGCTACAGTGCTTGCGGCAGTTCCTGCGAAACAGCGTCAAAATCGAACCCGCACTCGTCGGCATACTGCAGGTAGAGGTGCTTGAACTGGGCGTCCCGCTGCCCGGCTGCCACGCAGTTCATACGGTAGGCGTCGCCGGCACCCTCGCGCAACCAGCGCACGTTCAGCGGCACGAGCCGGCCGCTCTTGCGCTTGCCGTCGTATTCGATGTTCAAGGTACACAGGCGGCGGTCCACTTCGGTGCCGATACTCGTGAGATCTTCGGGCGAATCCGCTTCGACAAACAACGTGTATCCCGATGCCTCGGGATCCGCGAGCGCGACGAAGAAGCGTGGCCGGACTGCGCGTTCCCTGAGCGCGTCGGTCACCGCCGTCAGTACCTGCGCTTCAGTGAGCTTTTCGCCCGTGATGTTCGTCACGCCCTTCCCTTTCTGCACGAACTCAAGCGTCGGCGTGGCGTGCACGCTGCCGTTCACGCGTACGATGTCATTCATGTCGTAGCGGTACAGGCCATCCGACGTCGTTACGAACACGTAGTACTCGCGCCCCGGCTCCAGTTCGTGCAGGCAACAGAAGTCCTCGGATCCCGCTTCCCGGTCGTCCCGGTCGGCAAATTCGAAATACGTATCGAGTAATGCCGGCAGGCAGATGTTTCGGGCCGCATCGATATTGACCGTGCCGCGAGCCTCGCTTGCGAGGTAGCCGAATTCGACGACGTTCGCGCCCGGCGGCAACCGTTCCCGCAATGCTTCAAGCGGCACCGCACAGCTTCCTCCGGTCCAGCAAACGACACCGCGAAGGCTCGGCCACAGGTCGGCGAAGCTCAGACGTGTCGAGCGGTCGAACCGGAGCGCAAGCGCTGCGGCGCGCCTCGGCCGCGCCTTGATCCGGAACTTCCCAAGCGCTCCCGGCAAGCGTCCCGAAGCAATCGCATCGACGATCGTCCCCGCGTGGTTTTCGATCGTCGACAGGAGCCGCAGAAAGGTCGACGGATTGGCGGAAACCATGCAGGAGACCGATTCCTCCGCCAGTCCGTGCACCGCCATCGCAAGATAGCGGGCATCGTAGTCGTCGATGTCGGACAGTGTCGGCGGCAATGCGAACTTTCGCCGGAGGAATACGGGCTGATTTCGATACAGCAGGCCTGAAGCCGACCCGAAGGGCGTGCCACCGGCCATTCGGCCTTCAATCGCCTGACCGCCGATCGCAAGTATCTTGCCTTCGAAGTTTGCGGTCCCGGCCGACTGGCTATAGGCGGAGGTACCCTGATGCCGGCGCATGCGCTTAAGCCCATTTTCTGTGACCGGTATGTTCTTCGGGGCCCCCAGCGTGCCGCTGGTCCGGTTGTAGTAGACCGGGCGCTCGGCGGTCAGACACGTCTCGCCAGTCTGTTCCTGGCGCTCGATGAGTTCGCGTATGCCTTCATAGGATTGGGTCGGCACGTTCGTGCGGTAGGCGTGCACGTCCTTCAGCCGCGAAAATCCGTAGCGTTCGCCGTATCCGGTCGCCGCGTTGCGTGCGAGGATCGTTTGCAACAAGGCCGCTTGCGCATCCTTTGGGTGCTTCGCAGCTTCGAGCAGCCTGCGCAGGTTCCCGCCGTGCTTGATCCCAAGCGCCGCCTTCGTCAGGGTCCGGTCCGCAGCCCGCGCGAGCCGCGAGGACCCGCCGTCAGCCACCTTCCAGACCACGGATGAACGGAGTCTTCATCTGGGCGAGAAATCCTGTCGGATACTTGCGGTTCTTGAGTCCAAGTGGTCCCACGCCCCTGTCCGGAAGAAAGCGCGTTCCAAACAGCACATCCCAGATGATGAGGTTATTGCCAAAATTGTGGTCCGACTCTGCAGGCAGTTCGGAGTGATGCCAGCGGTGCAATTCGGGGCCGGCGACGAGCCAGTTCAACGGACCCAGTCGAACGCTGCAATTGGAGTGCTGGAAGAAACCGTTCAAGGCGTAGAAGACGTAGTAGGCGGCGAGCACCTCCGGAACGACACCGAGCAAGGCAAACGGCAGGGTGTCGAACGCGTACTGGATCGCCTTCTCGATCGGATGAAACCGACCCACGTTCAGCCAGTAGAGCTTGTGCGGCGAGTGATGTACGGCGTGAAGCCGCCACATGGGCTTGAACTTGTGGAAAGCGCGGTGCAGCCAGTAACGCGGAAAGTCCGCCGCGGCGAGCATCAGCGCCGCCTGCACCGCTATCGGCCAGTCGTGGGGCCACAAGCCCGTAACCGCAATGCCGCGCCCCTGCAGGAGTTCGGCGAGTTCGATGACCAGCGTGATTGCCAGCAACTGCGGCAAGGCACCCTGTACGGCGAGCATGAACATGGCGTCGGAGCCGACATCGGACCGCGACGGTTTCCACTGCGGGCGATACGGCAGCCAGATTTCATGGCAGGTGATAAGGACAGCACCCACTACCACCGAGATATAGGCCGCGAGCGATACTCCCATACCGGCATCGGCCAACGCATCGAACAACAGGAATCCCGTCACGATCACCGCCGGGTAGGCGCCAATCATTGCAAGCCGCCTGGCATGGTCAACCATGGCTCTCCGTCTCCATGTGCCGGTAAATGTATAGACCGAGCGTCAACAAGAAAGTGGCAAGCACCATGTGAAAAAACGCCGGGATGCTGCTGGAGAACCACGCAACATCAGACAAGACCGTCATACCCGCAACGAAGCGAAACGCCATGGTAGCGAAATAGACACCGCCGACCACGAAACAAATGCGGTATTTCCACCGTCGCGGCGACATCGATCGCATCCTGACGCGCCATAGTACAGCCGCAACGAATACAACGATAAGCAATTGCACCGAGAGCAGGACGGGATAGGACATCACACCGCTATGCCACTCTTCGAAGGGCGGCAGCGCACTCACCGGGCGGATCGCCTGAAGCAGCTGTGCAAGTACGCGCAGCACGAACAGTCCGCCAAGTAGCAGCAAGACCCGGAAGAAGTGTTGTCCCTGCTTCATGGCGGCAATCCGTACCCTACCCTAGCAAAGCAGTTCCGGGATACCGGGCGTCATTCGCGGGCAGCGGCCTTACCCCTGTCCTGCCGATCGTGACAGTTTGCAAGGCCACCAGGAGTCAGCCATTCGGGTCAGAGAACGGCGACGAACTCAAGCTGAATGTGCCGTCCCGGAGGCATGTCCGACGGCACCATGTGCCTGACCGGGCAGTCGTCTTCGTCCGGAAACATCTCGGTCCAGTACGGATTCACCTTCGGCCGGATGGAGCGATCGTTGACGTAGACGGACACCTTGGCGACGTTTGCAGGCGTGGCACCGGCCTTGCTCAGCATGTTGCGCATTGTGGCGAAGGCGTTCGCGACCTGTGCTTCCTCACCCGCCGGGAGGTCGTGGGTCTTCGGATCGTCCCCGCCGATTGCCGCCGAGAAGATCATGTTGTCGATCTTCACACACGCGGGAAACGGGTTCGTGTGTTCCGGAATGCCAGGTCCCGAGATGCGTTGTCTCTTCGTCATCGTGTCAATCCCTTCAGCCCAATGGGAAGCCCGCGCAGCGGATTATGTCAGCCACGGCGCGGGGTCAGTCAATGACGAGCCAACCTTGGTGCAGGCGACCACGAACTCGGCCGATTCATTGCGAACGCAGGCTGTTCCTGCTTCAATCCATCGCACTGTGGCCCAGGTGAGCCGTCGTACGCGCTGTCGCTTTGTTGTATAAATAACATTAATAAACAAGGATAACTAAATGTTAATTAACATTAATATACTTAAGGTTCTGCGCATCTCTCAGGTTTGCGCCGTCGCAATGTCCGGTGGGCTGTCGTTCGGTACCGCTGCTGCACAGGAGCTGAACGCCGACGCAATCCGGGATGCCCAGTACGCATCGCTTCGCAATATGCTGTGCCCCGGACCGGACAGCGCACCGCCCGCGATCACCCCGACGCTCGCACCTCCCGCTCAGGTCTTCGACAACTTCTATATGCTCGGCGAGTCGGGCACGACCGCATGGGCGTTGACGACGTCGGAGGGAATCATCCTCTTCGATGCGATGTTCCATCACAACGTTGAGGAGACTGTCGCCGACGCACTCAGCGAAGTCGGGCTCGATCCGCAGGACATCAGGTACGTGGTCATCAGCCACGCTCACAACGACCACTTCGGCGGCGCGTACTACCTTCAGCAGGCCTTCGGCGCGCGAATCATCATGTCCGTCGAGGACTGGGAACACATGCATACCTGGCCGCAGCTTGGCTCACTTGCACCGTTTCCACACTACGACACGGCCGTTAGCGACGGCTATACGATCACACTCGGCGATACCGCGGTCGAATTCGTGCTGACCAGCGGCCATACGCCGGGCACGCTGTCGTCGATCTTCCCGGTACGAGACGGCGACAACACGCACTACGTCGGGTATTGGGGAGCGTCGTCGGTGAGCTTTCTGCCGCCGGAGGGTCTTGTCGAATACATGGGCTCCGCCGACCGCTTCGGGCGACTCGACGGCCGAGTCGACGTCCCGCTGGCCAATCACCCGCCGGTCGACGGCTCGCTGTTCAAGCTCGAGGCTTTGCAATCGCGAAGCGCTGGCGAACCGCACCCGTTCGTCGAAGGCAATGACGGGTTCAAGCAGTGGATGGACGCGATCCACGATTGTGCTGGCGACGTGCTCGAACGGAAACTGCGCGAAGCCCGGTAGACAGGCGGTTTTCCGATATCCGGACGGCGGCGCGGCCGGGTCGCCGCGCGCCGACGCGGAACTGGCTCAGCGCATCTCCGCGATCAGCCCGTCGAGGCCAAGCTGCACATGCAGATCCGCCCAGTTGAATTCTGACCTGAGCATCGCTTCGATTTCGTCCCGGCTGCGGCCCTGCCCGTTCATTTCCCGCACGAGCGCCGCCAACCGCGCAGTTTCGCCGCGGTAGTTGCTCATCTCCTCCTTCGTGGTCACATCGCCGTGACCGGGGACGACCGTGTCGAAATCGAGCTGCAGGACAGCGTCAAGCGTTCCCGGCCAGGCCCTTGCGCTGCCGCCGCCGGAGTAGTCGATGAGCTGCGGCACGTTCTCGCCGTACGTGAACATGTCGCCAGCCGAAAGTACGCCGTGATCGGGAAAGTGCACGACGACATCGCCGTCCGTGTGGGCGCGGCCGAATTGATACAGATCGACGGCCTTGCCACCGAGATAGATACGCAAGTGGTCGTTTATGGTGACGTTC
>CAXXDW010000010.1:0-4938 GCA_963665575.2 Gammaproteobacteria bacterium
ACCGGCGATGTCGAGACCAAGACCAAAGCAAATCAACAAATTGCTTGGAGTCATCGCCTAGTTGTCCTTTTCAACAGGCATGGGAAAGCCATTTCGTTCCGACCTGCTCCGCTATTCTTTGCCTTCCGAACCATTATCAGATTCGGTCTTGAGCGACGGTAAATCCGACCACGAAATCTTAGGAAGATTGCCGTCCGGCGTGTGTACCCGCTCTGCAACGCGGCGGATTATCGCCTTCAAAGCCCGATCCAGAAAATGGCGTTCCTTCGGAGTCAACGGTTGAGCCGTACCTCCCCGCTTTCTCTCGCCTCCCCTCTCTCCCCTCAAAGTCGAAAGGTGTCCGACTTCGTTCAGTACCAATTCGTCGAATCCCGAACATTTCGGCAGCGGCTTTGCGCTTAGGACTAAGTTTTCTCCGTTCTGAACTCTGCTGTACTGGTGGGTCTTCCAACATAGACAGACAGAAGTACGCGACGCTTGGGAGCAATTCATGCCTGCCACGATAGCCGAGATATCGCTGATGCATGGTCTCGGCATCTGGATTGAGCGCTATGTCTGACGGTGGCGACGGGTACTTGCGAACCACAGTAGTCAGTGTGGCCGATCCCACCGCAGCCTTAATTTCAAGCCTCCCACTTATCCTGACTTCGCCCGGTGTCGGATTTCGATCAATGATTTCCGCCTTCTCGAATACCAATCTGAATGAATCGGAGTTCCCGTACTTCAGCGTCGCATCGAACTCCCACACACGAATGTATTTCGTGAGGGCTTCCCTCGCTTGTTCCTCGGTCGCGAAGTGTTCCTTGAGTTCAAACTTCACCTTCCGATCTTCAACTCTCAAACGGAATCTCGACTCCTCGCGGTCAAGGGGCTCCGCCTCGCTGTAGTCAATCGCATCGCCGTGATCGATTCGGTAATGCAAAGCTACCACGTGAGGATCGTTCATCATCAACTCCAATCAATATCCTGCAAGGCGGGGGCGTCTTCCACTGGATCGCCCCACCCCCCTTTTCCTGAGTGTCACGTTTGTCGCTGACTCCAGCGGCGCGCGCATCTTCTCATACAGCATGAACAGGTGCTCGACGCGCTCGCGCTCGGAAGCGAACCCGTTGCGCCGGTAGAGCCGGTCTACCGCCCGGTCGAGCGCCTGATGCGCCCGGCGCAGGTCCGGCGGCATCAGGTCGGGATCGTAAAGGTTGGCCAGGGTCGCGCCCGGATGCGCGGCGCGGGCATCGAGCACCGCTTGCGCCAGTGGCTCCAGCCGCGACAGGTCCGCCTCCTTGGGCGGTAGCGGAAAGGTGTTGTATACGAGGCCGATGGAATAGCGGTAGTCGCTCTTCAGCCTTCCGCCGATATGGCGCAGCCACGCCATGTGCATCGTCGATGTCAGCAGCGCGAAACCGGCTAAGCTCGCATCGGCCAGTATCCTCACGAGGTTGCTCGGAATCGTCGGCGGCTCCAACCAGCCGATGGGCGCGTATTCGCGCCGCTCCGAACTGACCTCTGGAATCACCAGAAACGGCGCGGTGGGAAGTACATTGACCTGCCAGAGCGTCGGGGTTTCGGCCAGCTTGAGCGTGGACTTGCGCTTGCTTACCTGCCGAAAGGCGCGAACGGCGGCGATCCGCTCCCGCACTCGCGGCAACGTCGCCAGCACTTCGGGCGGAGCGTCGTGCAGCGCCAGAATCCACCGCTCGCCGCCGTGCAGGTATTCCCGCGCACCGATGAACGGTCGAAGCCAGGGTGCGGCCCCCGGCTCCGTTTCCAGAAACGCGGTGCGTTGCGCCGCGTCGAAGATGTAATGGCTCCCCTCGATGGGCTGTGAGCCAGTCAGAAGCTTCGGCATCCCGTTGATCGGCGCGCTTTCCTCTCTCACCACCAGATGCGGGTCCGACAGCCCGCTCGCGTCGAACAGGTAGGGCGACAGCGCGCCGTGGCCGCTTTCCTCCGGCTCGCCGTTGATATCGGGATAGCTGAACAGCCGCTTCTCGGCTCGCGCAGCCTGCCGCCGATCAAGGCCCAGAATGACGACGTGCACATGCGCCTTGCCCCGCGCGTCCGAGCCCCCCTACGCAAAAGTTCGGTGCGCGAACGCGATCTCGAGCCCGCAACGTCCGAACAGGACCGGCCAGAGTTGCGCGACTTGCTCGCCCTGCGTGAGCGAGTTGGTCGCAACGAAACCGATCCGGGCATCGCCGCCGTTCACGTACTCCCCCGCCTTGATGAACCACGCGGCGACGTAATCGAGCGTGCCGCCGCTCTTGCCGAGCGCGGCGGTCCCCCGCACCTGATCGCGCTGCTCCGTCGTCTGGTATTTCGCACCCACGAATGGCGGATTGCCGAACACGAACGAGCACTTGTCCGGCAGCAGCAAGCCGGACCAGTCCGTTTCCAGCGCGTCGCCGTGGACGATGTGCGGCGACTTCTCAAGCGGGATGCGCGCGTACGTCTGCCCGAACTCCAAGCTCAGCCGGTTGTTCATGATGTGGTCCATCATCCACAAGGCGGTTTCGGCGATCCGGGCCGGGAACTCGCCAAGCTCGATCCCGTAGAACTGATCCACGTCCACCGCCGACAGGTCAGACGCCAGGGCGTCCATCTGCCTCCCCATCTGCGACTTCGGGTAAATCTCCCGCAACACCTCAATCTCAAGCTCCCGAAGCTCCCGGTAGGCGATGATGAGGAAGTTGCCGCAGCCGCACGCCGGATCGAAGAACGTCAGGCTGCCGAGCTTCGTCTGAAACTGCCGCAGCGCCGCGAGGCGTCCCCGGCCCCGACGCGCCCGCAGCCGCTCGAACTCGGCCCGCAGGTCGTCCATGAACAACGGCTCGATCACCTTGAGGATGTTCTTCTCGGTTGTGTAGTGCGCACCCTTGGCGCGGCGTTCCGCCGGGTCCATCACCGACTGGAACAGCGCGCCGAATATCGCGGGCGAGAGTCGCGACCAGTCGAACCGGCAGGCATCCAGCAGCGCCCCACGCATGGGCGCGTCGAACGAGAACGTCCGCAGGTGTCGCTTGAACAGGTCGCCGTTGACGTAGGGGAACCGCGCCAGGTCCTCATCGAGCGTCGCGGGCCGGTCGCTCTCGGGTGTGTCCAGCACCTCGAACAGTTGCGCCAACCACGGGCCAAGATCGGCCCCGTCCTCGCCGGTTCGGGTCTCAAGGAAATCGAGGAAGATGTCGCGCGGCTCGAACACGCCGGTGTCGTCGGCGAACATGCAGAACACGACGCGCACGAGGAACCGTTCCAGATCGTGGCCCCCGTGTCCGGCATCGGCGAGCGCGTCGTGCAGCCGCCCCACCAGCTCGGCCGCCTCGATGTTCGCCGGATCCTGATCGCGGAACGTCCGGCGTTGAACGCCAAGAATGAAACCGAAGGACTCGACATGCGCGGGCAGATCCGCGAGCGAGAACGCGACAGCCTCGCGCTCGTCGAGATCGTGAAGCTCGAAGGTCTGGAAGTCGCTCACCAGAATATAGCGCGGGCGCTCGCGCTCGGGCAGCGCGTCGAAATACGCCCCGGCCTGCTCATAGGCCGCCTTCAGGTCGCGCCCCTGCGCTCTTCTGTTCAACGATCAGCACGCCCGGCCAGAACAGGTCGATGAAGCCGGAACGATTGTCCAGCTTCGCGACATGCGCCTCATAGCGCGCGACGCTCCGCCGCTGAACGCCGAACACGCGGAAGAAGGCGTTGTAGAAGCTCTGCGTCTCGCCCTTCTCGTAGGCCGCGTCCTTCCAGTCCTCAGCAAAGACGGCGGCGCGGGCGCGAACCTCGTTCCACGACAGGCGCATCAGGCCACGCCGCCCGCCTCGGCGCCGAGCACCGGACGGCCTGCCGTTGGCCGAAAACGGATGAACGACAGCCGCCAGCATAGTGCCCCGTCCGTCCGCGTTGACGCGAGGCTCGATCATGCGTGCAGTGCGCCCGTACGCCGTTCGGCGGTGATCCTCTCCCGGCGCGCCTGTGCAAGCTCGTAGCTCGCCTGCATGCGCATCCAGTGTTCGGCGGTTCCCCAGCCGACATCCTCCAAAGACAGCGCCATCTTCGCGGACACGCCCGCCTTGCCGTTCAGCAGCCGCGACAGCGTTCCGCGCTCGCAGCCGAGCCGCTCCGCCGTCTCGGTTACGTTCCAGCCCACATCGTCCATGCTCTCGCGGATCAGTTCGCCTAGATGTGGCGGGCTCTGCATCGGGCCGACGCGATCGTTCGCAATGTCGTTCATGGTCAGTGCTCCCTTTCGGTCAGTGGTAGTCGATCAGGTCCACGTCCACGGCCTCGCCGTCCTCGAAGCGGAACACCACGCGCCAGTTGCCCGAGACGCGGACGCTCCACTGGCCCGCACGGTCGCCCTTCAGGGGATGCAGCCGGAAGCCCGGCGCGTCGGCGCTTCCCGGATGCGTCGCTTCTTGCAGACGGAACAGGATACGCCGAAGCCGTGGCGCGAGACCGGCGGGAAGCCGCGCCGCGTCGTCACGGTCGTGCAGCGCCCGCAGTGGCTTGTGCCTGATCCTCATGACTCACCGTAGCGCGCCACGTTACACGCCGCAATCGCCCGCCGTGCCGTCGCAACGGGCGGCGACGCTGCGGAGCGGTACCGTGTGCACGGCTCGACCCTGCGCTGCGGGAACATGCGCGACGGGCGCTGCGGCACGGCGGTAATGCGTGCGCCCGCACCGCCGCCGACGCTGCGGGCCGAGTAAGTGATGCTGCCGGTGCGAGCACCTTCATGCATTGATCTGTTACCTCGTGCTTCCTATAGTGCCGCCCGGAAGCCGCGCGGCGGTTCGGGAACTGTCTCCGCAAGTGCGCGGCGGGCGCTGCTGCTCAAGCGCCGCTCGGGCTAAATGCCGATTGCACAACGGCTTTCATCGCCCGACGGATTGAGCGGTCAGGAAGCGCGATCTGGACGCCCTTCGGCGCGGTTCTCACACCCGA